>CAWDVJ010000012.1:0-24004 GCA_963805725.1 uncultured Gemmatimonadales bacterium | reverse complement strand
CATTGCGGGCAGCCCCGGGTATGGCACTCAGTTCTTGCGCGCTCGATTGCCGACCAAGGTGGCGGTCCGGAGATCCTCACGCGCCGCACTCAGGAAGCTGGCGTAGAACGCGTTTTCCTCGGCGGTCGACGAGTCCGAGAACGCACCGTACATCTGCGCGCTCGCTCCACCCACCCAGCGAACGATGGCGCTCTCCTCGACCTCAAAGGTGATCCGCTGCCGGTACAGCGCAACACCACCCGTGCTGTCTGCGATCCAGGCCTCGGAGAGCCGCCTGGACCGGTGAACGGTTGAGCGAGGGATGCGGTGATCAAGTGTTCGAGCATCAGGGGGAAGTCCCATTTTGGTTCTTGTTGGAACTGAAAGCGCCAGCCGAGCACGTGCGGGGCATTGAGCAACGTGAACCGCGTGATCAGATCGTGTACCCCGACGGAGAACAACGAGATCTTTGTCGAAACAGCACTGTTCAGGCGCAGCGTATCTGGCATTGGCCGTGGCGGGCCGGTCAGTGGCGCGAGGTGTCCCGCGGGCGTCGTGGCGATTTCCATTGTGAATCGGCCGCCACCGAGGACGACTCGCGCCCACTCGGCGCCGCTGCCATCCGTGGCCACGCAATGAAACTGCGCGGCCTCGGCGATCGTGCGCATGGAAGCGGCATAGCTCGGGTAGATGGACGCGAGTCGATCCATGTGAATCCCGACAACGAGACGCACATGGGTCTTGAGAGAGTCCCGCTTGGTGACGATGCTGTCGAGCGAGAGCCATCGACCGAGCACCGCGGCCGCGTGGGGGTAACGCGACAGTGAGGCTTCGCGCAACTCGGCGCCCGTCATTCCCGCCGCTTCCCTGAATGCGGCCTGAATGCCGCGAACCAGGTCCTGGACTGTGAAGGAACCGAGCGTCTGCTCGACCGTGGATGTCCAACGGAAGTGCCGGCGGCCGAGTCGCTCTAACCGGACGCGCCTGAGGGAAGCACCCAGCTCGACCGGTATGGCCGTATCGGGCGCCACATTATAATGATTGTCGCGAATGGTGCCGGTCACCGACAGCGTCCGCGTGCTATCGTGGATGTCGTTCCATATCGATGAGTCGCCGTAGATCGAAGACGGGATGAGATTCTTTTGATCGAAGGCTCTGAAGGCTGTCACGACCTTCGGCGAGAACTGCACGTTCGTACTGCTGCGCTCGAAGCTCGCCATCAAGTCGTCCAGCTGCTCGCGCCCGGTGGCAGGCATTGGCGCAACGTCGGCCGGCGTCACGGTGCACGCGGCGACCACCAGTATCTCAACAAGCAGTGCGATTGCTACACGCACCACTCCTCTGCCGCGGTTTGTCGGCTGACACGCCATTTGCTGCTCCGGCTGCACGGAAAGCCCAATGAAGCCGTGACCTCAGCTGCGCGCCGTTGACACGTTCCTCCGCCAGGCGCGCGGAGAGAAACGGCAGCCGAATCACAAGCTGAAGGGTGGCTACTCACACGCCGTATGTCCGTTGGCCGTTGGATGCACACGCTCACGCCACGTGCGGGCCACGCGGAGGTATCGGAGTTCCCTTACGCCCGCCTGGCCCGCCACGGTCCTGCTCCCTGGACCAGGCTGTCGCGGCCTATGGTCGGGGTCCGCAACTCAATGGGGGTGGGGCAAATGCCCTATTGTGCGCTAACGGGCCCCGACGAAATTGTTCCACGCTATCGACCAACGATGTTGTCGGCTGTGGTGGCGATTGATCGTGGTGGAAAGACATGACGCGAGAATAGCGCGATGTTCGGCTGCAGTTCGCGGCCGGGCTCGTAAAGGGTGATGCTGTTCAGGCGTCCGCGTCGCTTGTGGGCACATGAGGCATTGTTCGGCGGGAGCCCGATCTCGCCGTTTCCCCTCACACCGGAGCAGCATATGCGGGTGTTCGTGCTAGCTGGCGTAGTTTCGTGTGCGATGGCACTACCCGCTCACGCCCAACACAACATTCTCGGCGAAGGACATCGCGGGGACGTGGGAGTCGCGCGGCATGCTAGGGCCCAAGGACAGTGTGTTCGTCACGTATAGCACCGTGATCGCCAGTGACGGCAAGACCGCGGTGGTTCAATATCCCGGACGCGATCCGATTCAGAGTCACCTCGTGGCCATGGCGGGTGATAGCACCATAACCGAGATGGGTCCGTACGCGAGCATTCTCCGACCCGGTGTCACCGTTACTACTCGTAGCATCAACCACTTCAGCGGGAACACCTTCAAGGGCTCATTCGTCGCTGTCTACAGCAACGGCGACACGGTTCGCGGCAAGACTGCCGGAACCAAGAAGCAGTAGTTTCGCCCAACGGTCCACCGCCGCTCGCGCGTGTCAGCGCGAGCGGCGTTCTATACGCCCTGGCCGCAGCGGTCCACTCCCCAGCGCTGAAAACCTCGTCGCCGGCTTTGTGCGGCCCCAAACGGGTAAGCGGGCCGGATGGGAGCGCTCCAGGTCCGTCCTGGCAGCTAATTCTTTGTAACAAATCAACACGCCCAGCAGCCGAGCCTGCATCCTAGTAGCCCCAAGGATACTCGGCGTTGTGTCGTCAGGGCGCAGCGACCATGGGCCGCTGATCCGTGCCCGTGGCCTGTCGTCTGTCAACCGGCAACCGCGAGGTCGCGATGTCGATCACGTTGACGTCCGCGGATCTCGATCGCCTTCGCATAGCGGCATATACGATTCTCGCGCCCGACGGGGAATTTCCCGGGGCGGACTGGCAGGTCGCCGTGTGCGAGGTACTCGAACGAATTGTCGATGGGAATTCGTTCATCCCAAGGACGGACCGCGGCCCTGAAGTCGCCGCCGTCTGCCACGGACGACCACAATCAGTGGTCGAGGAAAGTACCCAGTTTGAGGAGTCCAGCCTCGAGGTCGCCATGGATCGCCCGGGTGCCCAAGGGGAAGTGGTCAGGCAGGAACGAATCGTTGCCGGAGAATTGGCGGGGTACCGTGCCGGTCTCCGTGTCCGCGAGTCCTTCCTTCCCGGGCAGGTCCGGGACATGGTGGATCGCATCCGCAGTGGCCGGACCGCGAGACGCAGACTCAGCACGAGGTGACGCCCCTCGTTTACAACGACGGCCACAGCCCGCTTCGAGTTGGCCAAACCGGTGCGACGTTGGTTGGCTTGCTCTTGCCCGTATTTCGCGCGGCGGCCGTGACCCGCGAGCGCTTTAGAGCACAGCGAGCGGCCCAGCGCGCCGAGCTGGCGGCGTTGCTCGATGTGATCCCTGGGGGTGCAATTGTCGTGGATCTCGAGGGGCGAGTGTTGCACGAGTCGGTGGGGTCAGGCGACTGCTCGCTACCGATAGCGACCGTGAGATGGTGAGAGCCGCCGGTCGCATGGCTCATGCGCTGGCGCTACGTGTGAAATCACAGCGCACGGCCGATCGAAGCCGCGCCAGCGATGCGGCTGTGACGGTAGCCTCGACCGAGGTACAGACGTCGGCGGATCACTACGAGCTCTGCGGTTCGTATGTGCGCGTGCTCGGAGGCCATCCTGCGGTGGTCGTTACACTGGACTCTTGTCGACGGCGCCGATTCGACGGGGCATATCTTCGCGCGCGTCACGGCCTGACCGCACGCGAAGTCGATGTGACGCACCAGCTGGTTCGTGGCCGCTGCACTGCGGCCATCGCACGCGAGCTCGGTCTCAGTGTCCACACAGTCCGGCGTCACACCGAGCGTATCTTGGCGAAGCTCGCGGTGCACTCACGTGGTGCAATTGCGGAACGGATCGGCATGCGCTGACTGTATCGGGCCAGCGGGCAGATTGTTCGTTGCTTCCCGGCTGCTCCGTCGTGTTGCTGAAGTAGCTGGTGCCGCGCCAATGTGTCACCAGGCAGACAGCAGCCAGGAGCTAGATATGCGGCGGGGATGCAGGATTGCGGGGCTGATCGCGTGCGTCGCCCTCGGTATCACGGCGTGTAGCTCTTCGAGCGGGCCGCACTATAGCATGACCGGATCCTGGGCTGGGGTGGGCCAGACCGACAGTGTCGCAATGACCGTGACGCAAACGGGGACGTCGGTGGCGGGCACCGGGGACGTCGACGGACTCACGACGACGGTGAACGGGTCAGCGACCAAGTCCGGTAGTGTCTCACTGACGTTCGCCGCCAATGGGAACACGGCCATTTATTCCGGCACTTTCAGCAGCGCGACGCAAATCCAAGGCTCATTTCCGGTGCAGGGCGGCACCGAGACGATCACGTTCAACAAACAGTAGCTGCGAAGTACGCGAGCAGCCGCGCGTCGAGGAGAACTGGTTCGCGCGACCGCGCCCATGAAGGGCAAAGAAGCGTTGCACGAAGTGACTTCGGGGACCGATAAGAGCCAAGGGCGGACTTTGGGGTCCGCCCTTAGTTTCTTCCGCCCATAAGGCGCGGGCGCCGATACGCGGGGCCGGTACGCCGTGACCGGAGCTAGCGGTCTCTTGCAGCGAGCTCGACCGTATCATATGTTGTGCGGCCTCATCCGGGAGCCGACGTGGCCGCGAGCCTTTGGATGCCCGCCCTGCGCGGCGGATCGATTGGTCGGGATATTCTCACCCGCAGCCTCGTCATATGTGCAGTGCTAAGCACGACGTCGTGCGGCAACAAGACGACGGCGCCGCAGGGCCCGAGCGAGCCGAATCAACCCGCGCAGCCGGACGTACCAATCCAAGTTACGTTTGCGCCGAGCCAGATCCCGCAAGGGCAGAGCTCAACGTTTACCGTCACGTGGGGAACGCCGCTGCCGGGTGACACGCTCCTGCTCGTTATCACCGGCGCTGGAACGGCTCAGTCATCCTTTCCTCTCACGCCCGATGCAATCGGGGTGCAGGGGACGCTCTCGATCGCCGGCGGGTTCCCGGATGGCACCATCCAGCTCCACGCATATATCCATGCGGTCTCTGACTCCGGAGCAGACTCGCTTGTCGTTCTGGACACTCAGGCACCTGGGCATCGGATCTGGCTACGGAGGCGCATGGATCCTCTCTGGCCCGCCGTTGCCGTCAGTGGCAAATGACGGGGAATGGTCTGCCTTGGTGGCCGGGACAGACGGACTCAGCCCAGTTCGTCGTGACCGACAACCACGCGTTGGCGTGGGCTGGCTGGGCGTTGGGCGCGCCAGCTGGGCTGCGGGATTCTGTCCCGGTCTCCGGCACCGACACAAGCGTATCGATCCCGATCGCGGTGCCGAGTGGCCTCGCCGGCACCGTCGACAGCTTGGAGTTCTTCGCGCGCGATGCCGACGGCAATCTTGGCCAGTTGCCATTCGGGCCAGCGTCGATCGCTCAGTACAGCGATCATCGAGTCAACAAGTTGGCGCACGTGGCCGCCGTGCCCGACCTCGCGGTCGATATGAAGCACGGCCTGCTGCTTGTCGCCGATCCCGCGAATCGGCAGGTCGACGTGTTGTCGATGCCCGGCCTTTCCCCGAAGGCGACGGTGTCACTGCCCCACGCGCCGGTGGGACTGGACGTCACTCCAGGCGGCGACTCGGCGTTCGTCCTGCTCGACAGCACGAGAAGCTTCGCAGTGATCAATTTGGCGAGCGGCTACTCTGTAACTACAGGATCATTGCCGCTCATTCTCGACTCTGCAGGCACAGACAGTGTCAGCGTGGGCTGGCGCGTGCGAGTCGCAGCCAACGATCGGGCGGTGATCATCACGCGGTCGCTGGACACGACCGCGATGGCGCTCATGGAGACGAATCTTGCGACAGACTCGCAGCGCGTCATCATTGGGCCGATCTCGAGGGGGCCGAGCATCGAACCAATTGCGCGGTCACCGGACGGCACGCTTGTGGTCATGCCCAGCTTCCCGTATCCGGGGACAAATGAGGCGACGACGTATACGAGCGCCACGCAGACGTACGCAGCAACCACGGTGCCATACAATACGGGTGGGTACCCACCGCTGTACTCGTCCGTCAGCAATTCACCGTACGATTTCCTGAGCTTCCGGCAGCTTATGGATACGTCATCCGTTGTGTTTGGGTATGTAGGGATAGGCGGCTTGTGGTTCGGCACGATTTCGCCGAGCGCCGTTGACGTGTACATACCCGCATCAAACTGTCCCGCGACCACGGGCACATGCGTGGACTCGGCCGCCATCATCATGCACTACCGGGTGCCACCCGATCTCCGGGTGAAGTTATCCCCCCTTCGGGCAGCTTCTGGACGTCGCCGACGCGCCAGAGGTGCCTCTCGTGCTCGCCATTACTCCTGATGGGAATACGCTGATCGGAGTCGGCGCCACAATGCTGATGACGTTCGACTTGACGCGCTCGATGGCACCGAGCTCGCTCCGGGGCCGTCCGCCCGTGGTCACCGCGCTCCGCCGCGCACTCCACTCAGGACGTGTACCGGCACGCAGCCAGCCCAAGCCCTCCGCTAAGTCGCCCTTCCCGGTAACGATGCAGATCGGTGCTTTCCGCCACGCTTCGCAGCACTAGCATCCGTAGGTGGGATTGGGACGGCCCGCTCATCTGATCGCGCATTCGATCCGTGCGCAATACGAAATAGGGTTCCGGGCTGGTGTGCTTAATGCGCGCTGTCCTGTGGGAAGCAAGGCTCAAGCACAAAGTCGATCTTTTGAACATTGGGAATCTCTCGCTCGAGGAAATCGTGCCGGCATTGCGAGCGGCCGAGGAGGGTCTGGGTCGCGAGGTCAACCCGTCAGCGTACGCGGTGCGAGAGTTCGCGAGAAAGTGAAAGGTGGGCAGGCGTTCCTCAAGCGGGTCATAGCCGGACCGAAACTCTTCGTAGCAGGGGACGATCGTGAGCTTGCAAGGCTGGCTCGCTAATCGTTGGCTTCCCGCCCACGAGCCTGAGCTGTATCGCGTGGTCACCACGCTACGCATCGATGTTGTGAAAGGGGCTAAGGAGGAGACATCCGTCACTCTGTCCCCAGGACTCACCGACTGAAGAACTAAAGTCACGGGGCACACTCCATCAGAATTCTTCTTGCACGATCCGCGACGAGGACTGCGCCATCCTCGCAACGAACGGGGACCCGAATCCTATGATCAAGAACACAAAGTCGTTGACGGGGTTCCCGTCCGATCTATCCCTCCCGCGGCCCGGCATTCTCCTCGTCCTGCCGGCTCTTTTCGTCATCACCACCTCGAGGGCGCAGGCCCAGACGACCAGTGGCCGTGCAGCTGACAGTGCCTACATCAGTCAAGGGGAGTCGGACTGGGCAGAATCAATGGCCAAACACAACGCGACGGCGGTTGGCCGGATCCTGGCTGATGACTTTATCGAAATTGGCGTTACCGGCACGCGTTACACCAAGACGGACGCCGGTCAACTTCCAGCCATCAGATGTTGTTTCCAGCCATGTCGACTCGCTAGAGATTCGATTTTATGGAGATGTAGCCATTGCATTTGGGAGTGAGGCCTGGAAGAAGAAGGACGGCTCGGTGGGGAGGAACCTCTGGACCGATACCTGGGTCCGGCGGACCGGCAAATGGCAGGTCGTCGCGTCGGCCGAGCAGGCCGTGATACCGACGAGGTGAGGTGGCTCCGGGCGTGATTCACGCCGAAGGGCCGGTCGTTTTGTGGCTCCGACGATCTCGACACCCACAGCATACAACCGCTCGGGTCGGTATGCCTTAAGTCACGGCCGCTGTGGCGATCACTCAGTCATTGTACGGCTGCTGTCCTGCCAGACACACCGATGTTGAAACCCCGTTGCGAGTCGAACGGCGCTGATGGACGCATTGTGTCAATGATGCTGAAGCTGGGCGGTCTGTCCCACATCCGAATGGTGGCGCCATCAGTCGATCGTCAGCAACTGCTCGAAGAAGCCGCCTATCTGGCGTGAAGCGTCGACGAAGTGAATCTCGTAGATCCAGTGACGTGGGTTGCCCGAACGGTCAGGGTCACTCATTCGCTTCGGATTGCCAGGGTGGATGTAGTTGTCCAGTTCTCCGTCTTGCAGCCGCTCGTGCGGGAAGTTGCCGATCAGATGGCCAGCGTGCACGTTGCCGAACTGCCATCCGTAGCCTTCGGCCAACTGCTGGGTGAACGCGTAAAGCTCGGCGCCAGTGATGTCCGGATGGTCGCGAAAGAAGGCCTTGCCGCGCTGCCAGCCATTGGCCACGTCGCCAGCGAGCCGGTGCTTCACCTGATCATTGCCGCGCACATAAGTACGCCCGAGATCAGCCTCCCAGTCTTCGAACACTGGCCCAAAGTCAAAGAAAATGATATCGTCCGCGGCGATCACCAAGTTGGGGGGATTCTCTCGATAGGGAAACATCGTGTTCGGCCCGGCGCGAACGATCCGTTTATGCCAATACTTACGAATCCCGAACATCTCGAAGGCCAACTCGTACATCCGCGTGTTGAGCTCCTGCTCGGTCGCGCACGCGATGATGTACCCTCGCCTTTCAGCCTCCGCGAACAACTGCTCCGCCTTGGCCTGTGCGTCCTTGAGCTTGAGCTCCCGTTCACCCTCTATGATGCCACCCGTGTCCGCCGTCACTTCCTGTGCTCCCGGGAAAGGATTGCACGAGTTCTCATTCCGAACCCACGGCAATGGTCGCGCCCGCCGCGGTGGTTCGCGCCAGGGCGGGACGGTGAGGCCCCGAGAGTGCTTGTCCCCGCCGGATGAGGAAGAGGAGTACAGTGGCGCAGAGACCCAGAACGCCCATTCCGAGAAAACTGCCTCTCGTGCTGCCAGTTGCGTCCTTGAGCAGCCCGACCGCATAGGGACCGATGAATCCACCGACATTGCCGATTCCGGTCACAAGCCCGATGCCGAGCGGTGCGGCCGTCCCGCTCAGCAAAAGGCTCGGGATACACCAGAAGCCGGGGTGAAACACCCGCACTCCGATGAGCACCATTGTCAACCCTAGAACCGGACCCCACGGCGCGGGGAACAGCGCGGCTGCGCAGAACCCGCTTCCTGTCAGGAGAGCGCCGCTGGCCGCGTGAAGAAATCGCTCCTGCCGCCGATCGGAGCTGACGCCGGCGACGATCATTCCGACGCCGGAAGCGGCCGCCATTGCTCCGACCACCCACCCGACGACGGCGTTGCTTGCGTGCGTGGCATCCTGCACCACAATCGGCGTCCAGAAGATCTGCGCGTACGCGGCCGTGAGTATGAGCAGGTACACGAAGCCGAGGAGCCATACAACCGGATTCGTGAGCGCCCGCCACCACGGATCGCCGCCGGACGAGGCCGCGCCGCGTTCTTCTTTCTCACGCCTCAGCGTTTCAGCGAGCCACGTCCGCTGCGCGTCAGACAGCCACCGCGCATCCGCGACGTCGTCATTGAGATAGAAGAGAACGGCGATCCCGAGGAGCACGGCCGGAATCCCTTCGACTAAGAACAGCCACTGCCAGCCATGCAGGCCAAGATGCCCATCGACCCCCAGAAGCCACCCCCCGAGCACGCCACCGATCACCCCTGACGCGGGCAGACCCAGCATGAAGCCAGCGATCGCGCGCCCGCGCTGGGCGCTTGGGAACCACTCAGTCAGGTAGTAGATGATCCCCGGGAAGAAGCCCGCCTCAGCGACCCCCAACAGGAACCGGAGGACGTAGAATTCGACGGGTGTCCGCACGAACATCATTGCGGTGGCGATCACTCCCCAAGTGATCATGATGCGTGCGATCCAACGTCGCGCGCCGACACGCACCAGGATCAAATTGCTCGGGGCCTCGAATGGAGCGTAGCCAAGGAAGAACACGCCGGCGCCGAAGCTGTAGACCGATGCGCTGAATCCGAGGTCGCGGTTCATCCCGAGCGCCGCGAGCGCGACGTTCGTACGGTCGATGTAATTGATGACGTACAGGACGAACACGAACGGCAGCAGCCGCGTACTCACGCGACGTAGCGTCTCGCGAGCCAGGGCTGTGCCATCCTCGTGGGGAGCTGCGCCCACGGCTGCCATGGCTGGAGTGCCAGAGGACATAAGTGTTTCCCTGCTCATTGGGGGCACCCAGCCTGCGCCGGCTCGCAGTGCGCGCCGACGTCGAAAGGAGCAGTCATGCCGGTAACCCGGTCCGACCGCCATATGCCGGTACCGTTCACCGATCCATGGAACACATAATCGTTCGCGTTTACGGCTTTTTGCATTTATAGACGACGCGGATGCCGAAACCCCCACCAACGACTTTTCGGCCATCCGTTTGCTCTCATCGACGTCGCCACCGGCCCTATCCGATTGGGCTCCGTCACGTCGCCGCCGCACTTGCGTAACGGCGCGTCGAGGCGGAAGATCTCTCGCCATGGAAGCCGCCAACAAGCACCGTCTTAGCAGTGTCGCCGTTGCCGACCAGGCGGCGGACGGCGACTTATTTGCCAGAATCCGAGGAGGCGACGAGCGGGCGTTTGAAGAACTATTTCGCTCGCACGCGAAAGAGCTGTGTCGGCATGCGTACCATTACCTCGAGTCAGCCGCCCTTGCAGAGGAAGTGGTCCAAGACGTCCTCCTGCGCGTGTGGGAGCACCGAGCGACGCTGACTCCGCCTGCGAGCGCGCGTGCGTACCTCCATACTGCGGTGCGGAACCGGGCGCTCGATGTGATGAAGGCCGCGCGATCGAGCGCGCGGACTCACGCGTCGGGGGGCGTCGGACCCGATCAATCGGCGATTGGTATGAGTGAGCCACCATGCTCGCCGTTTGAGGAGATCGAGCGGCGGGAGCTAGCGGCCGCGCTTCGCGGCGCTCTCCGAAAACTCCCGGAACGAATGCCGGACCGTGTTCGCACTTCGCTGGGAGTCGCATCTGTCGTACGCGGAGATCGCCGAACAACTAGGCATCTCCATCAAAGCCGTCGAGCGACACCGCCAGCGAGGGCTCAAGCGATTAGCCAAGTCACTCCGGAGATTTTTCCCGTAAGAGTCAATGGTGGGGGTTTCCCCACGGGCGTCGTCTATCTGTGCGTATGGACGACACCCACGGCCAGTCGCGGCGCGGCAGAGAACTTGCCGCCGAAGAGCTCCAGCGCATTGAACAGTACTTCGCAAATGAGCTGACGCCCGCCGAAGCGGACGCGTTTGCACAGTGGTTGGCGGGTGATCCCGAACGGGGGTTGCTCGTCAAAGCACTCGCTGATATTTGGAACGGGGCCGGCCGCGGTGCGCCGACGTTTGATGTGCATGCGATGTGGCTGCGGGCCATTCCACGTGTGCGTGAACGTCGGCGTCTGCTGTATCTCCAGCGAGGGGATGGGGGCGGCGGTACGTTCGCGCTGTGTGGACGCATGCACCACAACTGGCGGCTGCCGCGCTTGTGCTGTGCGCAGTCGGAGTCACGGGCTGGATCGCAGCGGCCCGGAGCGGACAGCGAAAGACAGTTGTGCCGGCTGCGATGCGGGAGTTCTCAACGCGTCGAGGTGAGCGGGCCGATCTCCGGCTCAACGACGGAAGTCAGATCGTGCTCGGCGCCGCCACCACCGTTCGCATTCCTGACGACTTTGGCCATCGGACACGCGACGTCTACCTAGACGGCGAAGCGTACTTCGACGTTCACCACGACCCGAAGCGCCCCTTTGAGGTACACGCTGGTCGCACCATTGTGCGCGACGTCGGGACCCGCTTCGCGGTCACGGCATATGGCGGTGCAACACCGACACAGATCGTTGTGACGGAAGGCGAGGTGAGGGTTGCGCGCGTTGAGTTGGGGCCGAATGATCTGGCGATCGTCGATTCCTCCGGACAGTCAGCTACGGTCCGCCACGGAGTGAACGGGTCAGCGGCAACCGCGTGGACACAAGGACGTCTCACGTTCGATGCAGTTCCATTCAGCGACGTTGCCGCGTCCCTCGGTCGCTGGTATGACCTGGACATTCGGCTGGCCGACTCGGTACTCGCTCGCCAACCGCTCACCGTTGCGTTCGGGTCAGAGAGCCTGCATCAGGTGCTCGATGCTATCGCGCTGCTTACGCACGCGCGGTACGAGCAACACGGGCGAACCACAACCTTTTATACCCGCCCGGCGCCATGAGCCCGCGGCGGAGTCTCAGTCGCCTCTCTCTCCCGCAGAGGATCCCCATGGCCTTGCACGCGGTGACGCGATCCGCACTCGCCCTAGCATTCCTGGGTGGCAGCGTTGCTGCCCAGGGAACGGCGCCTTCAACCGCGCTGACCAGCCTCGCCGCTAACGCCGCGACAGCCAACAAGGACACCTGGGTCAGGGTCACGAAAAGCGCGGCGGTCATCCTCAAGCAACAGATCGCGGTTGATCTGCGGAATGTACTGCTCAACGACGCACTGAGCGCCATCAGTCAAGCAGCGACGGTTACTATCCAACGCGGGCCCGACGTACTCACTTCGCGGGCCCGCGTCTCGCTGCACGTGGCCAATCTCAGCGTGGCCGACGTGCTCGCGACCGTGCTGGACGGCACTGGACTCACAGCGTATGTCTCGCTCGGTGGTGATGCCGTGCTGATAGCACGGCCGCCCCTTGATGAAGGCGCTGCAAGCAAGCGGCTCCAAGACGCTCGAATCACAGGGCGGGTGCTGGATGCCGAATCGCGCACTGGGATAGGAGCTGCGGCGGTACTCATCACCGGCACGACGATCGGGATCAATACGACAGATAGCGGCACGTTCGCGTTGACGCTTCCGCCGACCGCCAAATCACTGACCGTCCGGCGCATTGGCTATCTCGCTGAGACCGTGCCGATCGTCGTCGGCACGACCGACTATACGATCATGCTCCGGCGAGACGTCCTCCACCTCGAGGCCCAGGTGGTGACTGGCGTGGCCACGAGCGTCTCGTCCAGGAGCGCAGCCAATGACATCGCGGTCGTGACCACCAGCGAGGTAAACGAGGTGCCGGCGCCAACGATCGAGAACGCGATGCAGGGACAGATTCCCGGGGCTGTCATCGAGCAGAACAATGGTGGCGCGCCGGGCGGGGGGATGCAGGTTCAGATCCGCGGGATTACCTCGATCAACGCCAACGCATCGCCGCTGTACGTACTCGACGGCGTCATTGTCGACAACGACGTCCAGCAGCCGGGTAACAACGCCATCACCTTCGCGGCGGCCAATGGAGTCGGGGCCAGCAATCAGGATCTCGGTGTGAACCGGATCGCCGACATCAATCCCGAGGATATTGAGACCATTGAAGTCCTGAAGGGCGCATCTGCTTCCGCCATTTACGGATCCAAAGCCGCGGCGGGCGTCATCATCATCACGACGAAAAGGGGGAAGTCCGGCAAGGCGGCCTGGAGTCTGTCGCAGAAGGTCGGCCACTTCCAGGACGGCAAGACCGACAACATCCGCCAGTTCCCGACGCTGGCCAGCGCCCAGGCCTGGTATGTCAATGACATCACCCGTGACACGGCGGTCAGCGCAGTCGCCGCCGACCAGACCCACATCGCGAGCTTGTATGCGGGCCCACAGAACTACCAGACGTCGCTGTTTGGCAATGCGCAAGTCTCGTACGAGACGGACCTGAGCGTGAGTGGCAGTGCGGGATCTTCGCAGTACTTCGTATCGGGGCTGTCGAAGTACGACAACGGCACGATGCTCAACACCGGGTACAACAAGCAGTCGATCCGCTCCAACCTCACTCAACAATTCTCCAGCTCATTGTCGGCGACAGCGAACCTGTTTTATGGGCATTCGGTTACCCGGCGTGGCATCTCGGGAAATGACAACAACGGCAGCAGCCCGTACGACGTGTTCTCCTACACCCCGCAATTCGTCGGACTCAATCATCAGAACGCGGATGGGACTTGGGCCCGAAACTCCTTTGGGCCGGCCAATCCTTTCGCCGACGCGTACGACATCGGGACACCGGAGACCAGCCAGCGGTTCATCGGGGGCGGCAGCATCGACTGGACGCCGTTTCGCATGGAGCACCAGTCACTGCAGTTGCACGTGATCGGCGGTGCCGACATCGCACACGTCCGTGACGACCTCTTCGCGCCTCCAGGCCTCCAGCTCGAAAGCAATCAGGCGTTGCCCGGTGTTTCCACGACCCAGGCGACCGACAACCAGTACCTCAACTACTCCATCAATCTCGTCCACCACTATGACGGCCTGTCCTGGTTGGACGCGACGACGTCGGCTGGCTTTGTCCGCGAGCGGCGCGATCTCGTCAATCCTGAGACGGTGTCGCAAAATCTGCTTGCTGGTGTCGACAACCCCGCCGCTGGCACTGTGCAGACGAATTTCTATAACCGCGCGGCGCAGCGCGACCAGTCTCTATACGCCCAAGAGCAGATCCTTACGCTCGACCAGCGGCTGACGCTGACCGCCGGCGTGACCGCCGAGCGCACGACCAACGACGGCGATATCAAGAAGTTTTACGGGTACCCGCGATACTCGGCATCCTATCGCATTCCGCAGGTCGTGGGGTTCCTGGATGAGTTCAAGGTGCGGGCTGCCTATGGGGCGTCAGGCACGCAGCCACTGTACGGTGTCCGGTACAGCCCGCTGGGCAGTACTCTCGTGAGTGGCCTCCCCGGCGTCGCGGCCGACAGCAGCCGCGGCGACCCGAACGTCAAGCCAGAATCGGAGACAGAGATGGAAATGGGTTTCGACGCGACGATGTTCAAGTCGCGTGCGCAGCTCTCCTTTACTCTGTATCAGAAGCGGATCTCGAGCCTCCTCCTCCAGGCCGCAGTGAGCGGATCTCGCGGCTACGACCAGCAGTGGTTCAATGGAGGCGAATTCACGAACCAGGGCGCCGAGCTCTCCTTAGCGGCGACACCGGTCCAGCTCCGCAACGGCTTCACGTGGGTGAGCACGACGAGCTTCTACCGCAACTACAGCGTGGTCAATGCGCTGCCGGTGTCACCGTTTCCCCTCGCGATCCTGAACTGGATCCAGACGGGACGGTCCGTGTCCGAGCTGGTCAACCCCAATTTCACCAACAGCGCGGGCGCTCCGATCCAGGTTGGCGATGCCCAGCCGGCGTTCATCGTCAGCGTCAATCAGGAGCTGGCCTACGGCCCCTTCCGCGTCGCTGGACTTCTCGACTGGAGTCGCGGTGGCAGCCTCTTCAACGCCGATGACAGCTACTTCGAGTTCGGCACGTTGTGGGGCGACTCAGCTCGAGCCTCGAGGTTCGTGCAACAGACGCTCGCGAACCTGCAGCCAAACGTCCAATCAGCGACTTTCGTCAAACTTCGGTCAGTGTCGGTGAGCTATACGCTCCCCTCAAAGTGGATCACGGCGTGGGCAGGCGGTCGCGTCTCGAGCGCTCGACTCAGTCTGCTCGGCCGCAACCTGCTGCAGTGGTACAGCAAGGGCTACGATGGCCTCGATCCGGAGGTCAGCTCCTTCGGAAGCCAGAACATCGGCCGCGGCATTGAGATCACACCATACCCGCCAGCCCGCAGCTATTTCCTCTCCCTCGACCTGGGCCTCTGACATGCGCGCCCATTCCCATCGATCCGATGTTCCCGCCCGGCGAGTGGAGCAGCGCACTGGCGCGCTCCCGGCCCTCGCGTTCGCTGGCGTGGTCTCGCTCTGCGCTGCCGCGGCCTGCACGGATTCGGCGGTGCCGTTCTTCGACGCGCCCACGTCTGTGCCAACGTCGCCCAACGGGATTCAGAACGCGGTGACTGGACTCTTCTCGGCCACACGCGCCGACGTCGAGTGGTACGTCTACTACACTGGGTCGTATGCCCGTGACTTCTTCTTATTCGTGGGCTCGAGCGCGAATACGCTGACGGACGTCAGCGGCCTCAAGTCGATCACGAACACCGGCATTGAGGCCACCCAGGTGTGGGACAATGCATATGTGCAGATCGGGCAGGCCAACGCGATCATGATCAGTGTCACCCATGTCGCCAGTTACACTCCCGCGCAGGTCGCCGCGATCGACGGCGTTGTGCAGACGCTCAAGGCACTCAACTTCATGATGGTGGCCGAGACGCGCGACTCGTTGGGCATCCCGTTGTACGCGGTGGACGGCAACCCCGCCGATCCCCCGTACTGCAACAAGGACGTCTGGGCGTACATTGTAGCGTTGCTCGACTCAGGCTTCACCGATCTCAACACAGCCGGCCCGATCCCGCTTCCCGTTCGTGTGCCGGCAGGGTTCGCCTCCGTCGGGACCACCGCAGCTCCGAGCACGACGCAAGGGTCGTTCGCGGCATTTAACCGAGCGCTGGCAGCGAAAGCGGGCCTCCAGTACGCGTACGCGATCGCGCGGAGCAGCCCGGGGACACACCCGACGCCTTCGACGCCAGGCAATCCAAACAACGCGGCGCTGACGCGTGCGGATAGTGCGATGACGGCGTCCGCCCTTTACAACCCCGCGGTGATCGCGCCGCCAGCGGCGGGGCCGTTTGCGCTCGACCCGTATGGCGTGTATCACGTGTTCAGCGGCCAGTCCGGCGACCTGCCGAATGTGTTTCTCTCGCAGTTCTTTCTGTTTGACGCGCTGTGGGATCTTCAGAACGACGTCGACACTCTGAACGACAAGCGATGGCTCAACAAGTTCGTGCCGGACAACCAACCGGTGCAGCTCTCGCAGTATGCGGGCGTTTCCGATGCGAAGAACTATCTGCCGTATTCCACTGTCAGCAGTCCCGTGCCGATCGTCCGGGCCGAGGAGTTGGCGCTTGTGCGCGCGCAGATTCAACTCGGACTCGGCAATTATACCAACGCGGTCGCGCTGATCAACCAGGTGCACATGCAGGCCGGCGGATTCGCGACGCCGTTGTCAATCAATACCGCGTCGTACACCGCTGTGCGTGACAGCCTGCTAAAGGAACAGCGCATCTCCACAGTGTTTGAGGCGAGCGGCGATCGCGCGATCGCGCTCCGGATGTACCACCTCGAGGCGATCGCCGACACGACGTGGCAGTCGACATCCGCCGGCAGTCCAGACGGCATCGTCGACAAGGCTCTGGACCAGAACATCGACTACCACACCACGGTCGCCTCGATCCCAGTGCAAGAGTTGACGGAACGGGGCGGACAGTGGAACCTCTCCTGCCCGTAGCGCCCGGCGCCGCCGTCAAGAGTACAGTGGGAGAACGTGGGGGCATGGGCGGCGTTCGCGCCGTCTGCGCCATGATCGGCGCGCTGGGAGTCATGTCGACGGTCGTCGCCGCAGTTCCTGCGCAGACGCCCGACGGGGGTATTCCCGAGGCAGCCTACGCGGCACTTCAGTGGCGACTCGTCGGGCCCAGTCGCGGCGGGCGAGCGCTTGCGATCGAAGGCATCCCGGGCGACCCGGGCACGTTCTATTTCGGCGCCGTAGGCGGCGGCGTGTGGCGTACGCGAGACGCGGGCACTACCTGGCAACCCCTCACGGACGACCAGCCGTTTGCCTCCGTCGGCGCGCTCGCGATCGCCCCGTCGGATCCGAACACCATCTACGTTGGCTCGGGCGAAGCCGACATGCGCTCCGACATCACCTACGGCCAAGGGGTGTGGAAGTCGACGGATGCCGGTACGCACTGGCAGCAAGTCGGACTCGCCGAGACGCGCCAGATCGGCCGCATCCTCGTGGACCCACACGACGCCGATCTCGTGTTCGTCGCCGCTCTCGGTCACGCGTACGGCGGCAACACGGAACGCGGGGTTTTCCGCTCGACGGACGGAGGACGGAGCTGGACCAAAGTTCTCTATCGGGACGAGCACACAGGCGCCATCGATCTCGCGTTCGACCCAGCCGATCCCCACGTCATTTACGCGGCGCTCTGGCAGGCGCAGCGACCCCCTTGGAGCCAGTACCCACCCGTAGAAGGCCCGGGCAGCGGGATATTCAAGTCGACGGATGAGGGCGTGACCTGGACAGAAATCGTCGGCCACGGATTGCCCGTCGGTCCGCTGGGTCGTGTCGGTCTTTCCGTTGCTCATGGACCCGACGGGTCGGCCACCGTCTATGCACTCTGCTCAGAGGCGCACCAGGCGGCTGGTCTCTACCGCTCTGACAATGGCGGCGCAACGTGGCGCCTAGCGGGAACGGATCCTCGTCTAGGGCGCGGGTGGTACTTCGGCGAGGTCGCCGTTGATCCCGCCAATGCGAACATGCTCTACATCCCGAACCAGTCCATCCTCGCCTCCACGGACGGCGGTCACACGTTCACCGCGATCAGGGGCGCCCCCGGCGGCGACGACTACCATGCCGTGTGGATCGACCCAACGAACCCACGCCGTCTGGCGTTCGCGAGCGATCAGGGCGTCGGCGTAAGCCTGAATGCTGGCGAAACGTGGAGCAGCTGGTACAACCAGCCAACGGGACAATTCTACCATGTGATGACCGACAACCGCTGGCCCTATTGGATCTGGGGATCGCAGCAGGACGCCGGAGCCCTCGCGATCGCGAGTCACTCCGACTTCGGCGAGGTCACCTTTCGGGATTGGATCCCGGCAGGAGCTGGGGAGAGCGGATACGTTGCGCCCGACCCACTCGACTCGATGATTGTTTACGAGGGTGGTCCGTTCGGTCAGTTGGTGCGGTACGATCGCACCACGGCGCAAGTTCACGACATCCGACCATGGCCCTTCGGCAATTTCTATCAGTCTATGCCGGAGCGCCGCTATCGGTTCACCTGGACCTCCCCGCTCGTTTTCGATCCGGTCGACAAGCACACTTTATTTTACGGCGCACAGGTACTCCTCCGCACCACCAATGGTGGCCTGCACTGGGAGGAGGCGAGTCCTGACCTGACCGGCGCTGCAGCATCGGCTCATGTGAATGCTGGCCCCCCTACCATCGCGGACGCTACGGCCAAAGGCTGGGCGGTGATCTACACCATCGCCCCGTCGCCCGTACGCGAGGGGACGATCTGGGTCGGCACGGACAATGGGAAGATCCGCCTGACGACCGACCGCGGGCGCCACTGGCGTGAGGTCACTCCTGCTGGACTTGCGCCGTGGAGCAAAATCAGCCTCATCGAAGCATCTCGCTTCGACGGCGGCACGGCTTACGCTGCGATTGATCGCCATCGCCTCGACGACATCAGCCCGTACATCTACCGCACCTACGACTACGGCCGGCATTGGACTCGCGCGGATCAGGGGATCCCGCCCGGCGCGTACGTCCGCGCGGTGCGCGCAGATCCGGATGCGCCGCGGACTGCTCTACGCCGGAACGGAGCTCGGTGTCTTCCTGTCTTTCAATGACGGGGACCACTGGCAGTCGCTCCAGCACAATCTCCCGCTCTCGCCGGTGCACGACCTCGTGGTTCACGGCACGGATCTCATTGCCGCCACGCACGGTCGCTCATTGTGGATTCTCGACGACGTGACCCCACTCCGCCAGGTGACGCCAGGGCTCGCGGGGACCGCTATGCATCTCTTCCGGCCCACGCCGGCGATCCGTCTCCGGCGCAGCGAGAACCACGACACGCCCATGCCCCCAGAGGTGCCGCGCGGCGACAACGGGCCGACCGGTGCGGTGATCGATTACTGGCTCGCCTCATCGACCAGCGATCCCGTCGTGCTCGATGTCCTGGACTCCAGTGGTCGCGTGCTCCGCCACTTCGGGAGTGACCAGCCCACCGACACGATCGACGCCGTCCAGCCCCACCCTCCGCCCTTTTTCTCCACGCGGTGGTTGCCGCAACTCGCAACGCTCACGGCCAATGCGGGTCACAACCGATTCGTGTGGGACCTCCGCCTGCCGCGTCCCTCGGCGACCTCGCATACGTACAGCAGCAACGTCGTACCGCTGGAGGGTGGCGAAGTTGAACCCGCCGGGCCGCTCGTCGTGCCGGGTGTGTATCGTGTGCGACTCACTGTCCACGGCGCGAGTCAGGCGCAACCGCTTGTCGTCAGCCTCGATCCCCGTGTTCGCGTCACATCAATGGCGCTCCGCGCGCAGCTCGCCCTCGCTTTACAGACGGGCGCCGCGCTGACCGAAGCCACGACACTGGCCCGGGCCGTCCGCGCGACGCGCGATTCGCTCGCCACCAGGCAGCCGGCCGCGCCGTCCGGCCTTCGCGACGCGATGGCGCATCTCGAGCATGCACTCGACTCTTTGCACTTCGGTGAAATCGGCGCGAATCTCGGTTCTCTCGAGACGGCCATCGAGAGCGCGGACCGCAAGCCGACGGCCGGTATGGACTCAGTCTATTCCACGCTACGCTCGGCGCTCACCGCCCAGCACGAGCGGTGGCGTGCAGACCTTCAGCGCGAGCTCCGGGCGCTCGACGCGCAGCTCGTGGGCGCTGGCCTACAGCCGGTGGGCGGGAGCTGAGTTGGTACCGGAGCCCGCCCGGTGATCGAGCATCTACCGGTCCCCACTCCACTCGCCGTCGGCGAACCTGGTGTGCCACGGTTCCTAGTTGACGCTGAGTGGCCCAAGCCGCTGCCGGGAAACTGGATGGTCGGCCAGGTCTCGGGAGTGGCCGTCGATCGCCACGATCACGTGTGGATCATCCATCGCCCCGCCACGCTGACGCCCACCGAAACAGGGGCAGTCCAGAATCCGCCAGTCGCTGAGTGCTGCGTCCCTGCGCCGCCGGTTCTCGAGTTCGACCCGGACGGCCACGTCGTTCGAGCGTGGGGCGGTCCGTCACCCCACCACCACTGGCCCACGAGCGAGCACTCGATCTACGTCGATGGCGCTGACCAGGTCTGGATCGCCGGCAACGGTCCCTCGGACCATGTCGTCCTCAAGTTCTCGCCTGATGGCCGCCTCCTCAGCCAGATCGGCGTCGCCGGAAGGACAGGCGGTAGCAACGACACGACGCTGCTTGGCGCACCAGCCGCGGTCGAAGTCGACGACGCGGCGAACGAGGTGTACATCGCCGACGGGTACGTGAACCGAAGAGTCATAGTGTTCGATGCGACCACGGGCGCGTACAGACGACACTGGGGGGCTTACGGGCTCCGTCCCAGCGACGTCGATCCGGGACCCTACAATCCCGACGCGCCGTCGGGCTCGCAATTTCGCAACCCGGTGCACGCCGTCCGCCTTACGCACGATGGCCTCGTGTATGTGGCTGATCGAAGCGGCGATCGCATCCAGGTCTTCCACAAAGATGGCAGTTTCGTCAAGGAGGTCTTCGTCGCGAGCGCAACGCGCGGGCAGGGCTCTGTGTGGGGCATCGCGCCTTCTAACGATCCCGCGCAGCGATACCTCTATGTCGCCGACGGCACGAATCACAAGGTGTGGATCCTATTGCGTCATGAACTCCGCGTCGTTGGTGCGTTTGGGCGCGGGGGGCGAAACGCCGGGTACTTCGGATGGGTGCACACCATCGTGGTTGACTCGAGCGGCGATGTATTCACATCCGAAGTGAGCACGTACGCACGGGTACAAAAATTCCGCCGCACCTCGTCCGGATAGACGCACCAACGCGTGCAAGGCGGTGGTTCCCTCCTTTCTCCCTCTTTCCTGTCTCGCAGCTGCCGGCTCTCCTTTCATCCACGTGACTCCATGCAATCACGCCTATTGCTCCGCCGTGTTGTCCAGGGGTGCGCGATCGTTTCTCTATCGTGCATGACGCTGAATGCCGTTCCGGCTATCGGATTGGCGCAGGATGCTGGCTACGCAGTCACGAAGCGCTTCGAGATCGGTGGCCAAGGCGGATGGGACTATCTGGCCTTCGATACAGCTGGCCATCGGCTGTTCATCACCCGTGAGACGCACGTCCAGGTGGTGAACCCCGACAACGGGGCAGTCATCGGCGACATCCCCAACACCCCGCATGCGCATGGCGTCGCGCTGGCCTATGATCTTGGGCGCGGGTTCATCACCGCATCCGGCGACACGGCAATCCACGTCTTCGACCTGAAGACGCTGCGACCCATCGGAACGGTCAAAGCGAATCCCGGTGACGATGCAATCCTTTACGATCCGGCCACGAAGTACGTCGTCAGCATGAACGGGGCGTCGCACTCGGCCACCGTCATCGACGGCGCCGCGGAGAAGGTTGTGGGGACCGTCGGCGCTTCCCGGTGATCCGGAGTACGAGGTCTCCGACGAGCATGGGATGGTCTACGCCAACATCGAGGACAAGAGTCTCGTTGTGGCGATCGATCTGAAGGCGATCAAGGTCGTGCGCCAATGGCCACTCGTCGGGTGTGAACTTCCGTCAGGGCTGGCAATTGATCGAGAACACAACCGCCTGTTCAGCGGGTGTCACAACCAGAAGATGACGATCTCCGATGCCGACGCCGGCAAAGTGATCACGACGGTGCCGATCGGCATGCACGTCGATGCCAATCGCTATGACCCCGGCACGGGCCTGGCATTCAGCTCCAATGGCAATGGCACGCTCACCGTCGTGCATGAGGACTCGCCCACGCAGTTCACGGAGCTTGGGACTGTCAAGACGGACCTCGGTGCGCGCACGATGGCGATCGACTCCCACACGCACACGATCTACCTGGTGACCGCGAAATTCCAGCCCGCCGACGCCAACTACTGGCTCCAGCCAGTTGTATACGAGGCGAATCGACGGCCGCAGCCAGTGCCGGGATCGTTTGTGGTGCTGGTGGTGGAGAGGAAATGAGCCGCTAGCTGCGCGAGTGCAAGTCGGTCACTTGCAGGGCGTCGACGTCGCCGTCACGACTGCGTTCTCGTCGCGTTTCCTGACCACCGGCACGCTTGAAGCCCGACTGAGACTGATTAGCTGCTCGCGCCTCGACTGAGTCCAACGCCCCCGTTGCTTGCGGAGCTAACTACGCTTCTCCATTCGTCTCGTCTCGAGTCCGGTGCGGCCGCCGAAGCACGGCCATTCCGGCCACCGCGAGCAGGTTCCCAGGCACAAACCGCCGGGACCAACGTGCCCGTGGCAACCCAGATCAGGATCATCGCCCTGCTCTTCGGGTTGAGTGCGACGAGCTACTTCTGCCGCATCGCGATCTCGATCGCCGGCCCCTCGATCATGAAGGAGTTCCAGATCCCTGCGACGCGAATGGGCGTGGTGTATTCTCGCCTTCGTCCTGAGCTACACCGCGTTCATGGCGCCGGGTGGCTGGGTGACGGACCGCCTCGGCGGACGATTCATGCTCGTCGACGGGCGGGCTGGCCGCTGCGCTGCTCACCGCGTTGACGCCATTGGCCGGTATCCCTGCAGCGGGCGCGTGGATCGGCGTGCTCCCGGCATTCTTGCTCGTTCGCATCGCTTTCGGCGCATGCACGGCACCGATCTACCCCGCCTGCGCGCGCACCATCTCGGCCTGGATTCGACCTGAGCGGCAGGGGCGTGCGCTCGGGGCGGTCGTCAGCGCCGCGGGTGTCGGCGCCGCGGTCTCGCCGTTTGCGTACTCGTACATCATCCGCATACTGGGGTGGCGCAGCTGCTTCTTATTCGCGGGAGCCGCGACACTGGCGGTCGTCGCCGCTCTTCCAGCTCGGCATGCCGCGCGCCGGCGACGCTCGCGGTGATACAGCCGCGAGGGCTCCTGGCTCCAACGCCGGCGGCTGGCGCAAGCTGCTGACCAACCGGAATCTCGTGCTCATCACGGCGTCCTACTTCGCGCTCAACTACTTCCACTACATCTTCTACTACTGGATCTACTACTATTTCGGCGAGGTCCGGCAGCTCGGTGCGGCCAACACCACTCTCGCAACGACCTTGACGTTCGTGAGCATGGCCGTCATGACGCCGATCGGCGGATTCGTGTCCGATCACGCCGTCAAGCGCTGGGGCACCAGGAACGGGAAGCGCGTGGTGCCCGTTGTCGGGATGATCCTGGGTGCCGTGCTGCTCTACATCGGTGCCGGCGGTTGGGGCATCGCCGCCACGATCGTCCTCCTCTCGCTCGCCGTCGGCTGCGCCATGGCCCCCGAAGGTGCTTTCTGGTCCTCGGCCATCGCCATCGGTAGCCCCAACGCTGGCGAGTCCACCGGCGTCATGAATGGTGGCGGGAGCCTCGGCGGCATGCTCGCGCCCTATCATCACACCGCTCATTGCGAGCCGGTTCGGCTGGTCGGCCGGACTCTACTTCGCGAGCGCGCTTGTCCTTACCGGAATGATCTTATGGTTCTTCATCGATCCGTCAGGCGGTGACGCCGACCAAGCCGTCCCCGAGCGCTGAGCTCAGACCGGCGCGCTCAACGGCTCGCTTGCCAGCATGACAGCTCTACCGAGCAGTCTAGCTACTCGGCGTCAGTTGCATCAAGCTTGGGTG
>CAWDVJ010000011.1:0-49229 GCA_963805725.1 uncultured Gemmatimonadales bacterium | reverse complement strand
TTCGGCGCCGACTTTGGATGCGGGGACGTAGCCGAGCTCGTCGAGCACGAGCAGGTCGAGCTTGGCGAGCTGGGTCTTGAGCCGCAGGAAGGTGCGTTCGTCGCGGGCTTCGATGAGGGTGGTGACGAGCTCGGTGGCTCGAAAGAACCGGACCTTGTAGCCACGGCCGCATGCTGCGGCGGCGAGCACGGTCGCGAGATGACTCTTGCCGGTGCCGGGGTTCCCGACGAGCAGGACATTTTCGCGTTTGTCGATGAACTCGCCGCGTGCGAGTTCGGTGACGAGCATCTTGTTGACCGACGGCCGGGCGGTGAAGTCGAACGCGTCGAGGGTCTTGACGGTCGGGAACCGGGCAGCCTTCAGTCGGCGTTCCGCCGCTCGCTTCTCGCGCTCCAACAACTCGAGTTCGGTGAGCTGCAGCAGATAGGTGAGGTGATCGACGTTGTCGGTGGCGGCTTGGTGCGCGACCTTCTCGCATTCGGCGCCGATCGTGGGGAGGCGTAACGCTTTGAGGTGGTGGCGTAGCAGCACCATCGATTTGGTTTCGAGGGTCTTCATGTCAGGCTCCGATCTGGGTGAGCGCGCGGTAGGCGCCAAGGTCAGGTGGGTCGTTCGCGAATAACTTCAGGTGGGGGTGGCCGTCGAGGCTGAACAGTCCGACCGGCCGTTCCGCCCGGTGCACCAAGATCAAACGGATCGCGTCGGCGCCGGTCGCGCCGATCGACAAACGCGACCTCAACTGCGGCGGCGAGTTCCCGCAACGACGCGTGTTCCAGCAGCCGTAACACTTTGATGAACTCGCGTGTCCCGACCGAGCCGAGATCTGCTTCGAGTCGTCGTCGCAATAGGGCGAAGCATGCGGGAAGTTCCCAGTGTTCGAGTGGTCGGGCGACGTCGAACGCGCCGGGTTTGCGTTCCAGCAACGCCAGGTAGTGGCGAGGGTCGTATGTCGTGTGTTCTTTGGCCCAGCAGCGTGGGTGGCGAGCGACCACGGTCGGGCCGACCGCGATCGTGACATCGTCGATGCCGCCGACTGCGGTCACGTCATGATGCGCGTATGCGGTCGGGACCGAGTAGTCGTTGCGGTCGAACCGCACCAACGACAACGAGTTCGCCTTCGCGCCGACCACCCGACGGGCCTCGAACGTATTCGTCGGTAACGGGAGGAGCGCGGCTCGGTCAATCTCCAACAGTTCGGCTGTGGTCTGGGCCTTGCCCCGAACCCGGCGGGCGAGATCGGCCACACAACACGCTTCCAAGTAGGTGTTCAGTGCGGCGAACGAGTCGAACTCCGGGACCGGGACCATCGTGTTGCGACGTCCGTAACCGACCAGACCTTCGACAACGCCTTTCTCGTTGCCCCTGGCGACCCGACAGAAATGATGCGCGAACAAGAAGTGCGACTCGAGCCGCAAGAACTCCCGGGTCAACTCGCGTTCACGGCCGATGACCTTCTTCACCGCGATCGTCGTGTTGTCGTAACTCGTCCGGGTCGGGACCCCACCGAAGAACGAGAAGGCGGCGACATGCGCCGCCTGGAACGTCTCGGTGCACTCCCGCGGATACGCCGACAGATGCCACGCATCCGAGAACGGCAACGTCATCACCGCGAACGCGGCCTTGGTCCGTTCGCCGGCGATCACGACGGTCGCTTCACCGAAATCGAACTGGGCTTCGCCCGGCGGGTGGCTGAGCGGGACGAAGACTTCTGCGCCGTGTCGGTGGTGCTGCGCGACGTAACGGCGGACCTGAACCTCGCTGCCCTCATAGTCATGCTCGTCACGGAGCCGGTGAAAGATCCGCCGGGCCGTGTGTCGCTGCTTCGGTGGCGCGTCCCGATCCGTCTCCAACATCTCGTCGATCAACCCGATGAACGGCCCCAACTTGGGCTGTGCGCGCCGCGCCCGAAGCCGATAACCCGGCGGTTCCCCGTGCTCGAGGATCTTCTCGACCGTTCTCCAACCCATCTTGTAGTCACGGCAGATCTCGCGCTTCGAGACCCCCTCGACGAGCACCCTGCGCCGGATCTCTGACCACAGCTCCATGTCGGTGTGCACCCTTCTCCCGTCCCGCTCGCCGGACCCTCAGAGGAAGCCTCAGGGAGCCCGCACGACCGAACGGGGATCGTCAGGTGCTGTCGTTTTCGACGATCACAAACCCATCACAGGTGCTGTCGTTTTCGAAGAGCGTTTACAGGTACCCACACTGTAACGAAGTCCTCCTGAAGATCCGCAAGAACGCCGGCCGCTGCGTGACTGTCGAGCATGACGCGACGGTAACTGGTTGGTGAGACACTCGCATGCAATCGGCCGACGCAGGAAGCCGATAAGGCGGCTTGGAGGACGCGGTCAGCGCTCGCTCAGTGGCTTTCATGGCTCGGCCAGGCCCCGATCGCCAGCGCGAGCGGGCATGGTTCCGGTCGCAGCCGCAAGTCGAGAACCAAGCCGCTGACCCCGGACCGAGGCCCAAGTTCCTCCGTAGTGAGGGCAGCGTGTCAGGTCCACGACCGAGACAGCCGGCGCTGCCCTCACACCGACCACGCCGCCTGCGAGGACCGCCCGGGTTGATCATCGTTGCTCAGTTCACCTTGTCGTCGCCGTGGCGCAAGCGGGAGGGGTCGAACCGCACCCTTCGTTCAACGATCTCATCGGCGAGTTGATCGAGCGTGACTTCGGCAGCCGCGGCAGTGTCCTTCATCAGCGCCATCGCTTCGCCCAGGTGCATCGCGCCTGAACGCTGACCATCCTTTCCGCCGGACGTACACGGTCAGAGTCGTCATCGTCCTGCGGCTCACCCACAACGCCCAAGGTATGCCCGTGCCGGTTCGATCGCAGCCGCGGCTCGGTGCCCCAAAAGGATGAAACCCGACCAGCGTCTGTCTTGTCATGATCGTTACGTCACGGCCTGCCCGTCTGCAGTGTTGTTGTCGAGACGATGGGCAGCTGACTTCGCAGCCAATGCTCGAACGGTCGGCTGCGGGCTTGGGCCTCAGCGAGGATGGCACCGCCTACCGCCGCTGGAACCAACATCCACAGGAGCAGCAAGGCGCGGCTGGCGCGACGATTCCACCTGCGCGTCAGCACACCGAGGTGGCGTTGAGACCTGGCTGGAAAGAACTCGTCAAGGTGCACTGGCGTAGCCGAGTCATCACGGTGCCGATGAGCCTCAACCTCGCGTTCGCGCAATCCCAGCCTTCTTCAACACCTCAGCCGGTACACCCGCATCCCGCCAGGCGCCGTAGCCGATGCCACGGTTCTCACCGAATTGGGTTATCACCCGATCCTCGCGACCCGCGCTGGCCACTGGCGAGGTGCTCCACGCCCGGATGCGCAAAGGGCAAGCGAACACCCAGCGTGGCGCCCGACGGTTCATCGAAGAACTCGTCGCCCGGGTCCGGCGCGCGGGCGCGTCGGGCGAGATGGTCTGCCGGTTTGATTCGGGCTTCTGGTCCAAGGACACGATCGTCACACTCGGACGGCTCGAAGTGCGTTACACGATGGCCGGGCGCACCAATACCAAAGAGATCGCGTCCGCGATCAGCGCGATCGACGAGATCACCTGGGTCGGGATCGACTACACGCCCGACGGCGAAGCCCAAGTCGCCGAATGCGACTACCAGGGCCGTCGCACCCGCCTCACCGACACTGCACAAGCTCGGCAGTGGCCCGACTGGCGACACCACGCATTCCTCACCGACCTCAACGACGACACGATCACGATCGACACGTTTCATCGGCAGCACGCGGTCGTTGAACACGCGGGCATCAGTCCGCGCTGCGACGACCCAAAGTATTGGAACTGTCAGACTCAACGGGTTCGCCATCCGGCGTATCTTCCGCGTTAGTCAAATTGACAAGAGGCTTGGGGTGGGACCGCATGTGAGCGTCGAGCGGAACACCAAGCACTGGGTAATAGAAGTCCGCCGTAAACCAAAAATCGACTACGGAATTCAAGACCGCGAGCACTAGAACGGCATCAGTCGCCGCAGTATGTGAACTCCAGGTGCCGCGATAGCCAACGATAAGGAACGGTGTTGATCCCGCTATACAAACCACATTGTTCCGCCACCAGTACGACGCAACATTGACCCATCGGCACGGCTCAAGCCTTGAATACCGAAAACGCGTTTGGCAGGTCTGACCCTGCTGCTCGCGCGCAAGCTTACTATTGGACTCGTGGTCCAATCGTACGTTCGCGACGAGGTAGGCCGTGTTCATCAGAAGGAGGCCGATCCACGCTGCCAAAGAAGCGGGGAAACGATGAGATAGAGAGCGCCATCACCATGAAGAACAGGCCGTGCATGAAAAGCAAAAGCACGTCCAGCCAAAATCTGAGTCGAGACAACTTGCTAGACAAGTCGGCGAAGTATCGATCGAGAGGTTGCCATCGGCGATGTTCCAAGTACCTCTCGTCAAGATATCGAACATCGCCGAAATAGAAGCGAAGAAAGAGAGGCAAGAAAACTAAACTACCCAGGACGAGTGGAGTGAAGTTGCGGTGCACGGATCGGTTCAAAGGGAACACGGTCTGGTATCCGCCAGAAATCGCATTAATGAGCGCGAAACCCATGATCAACTGCCAGAACCATTTGAGCGATCCATGTATGTTGCGCAGGACCTCAATATTCGTGGTACGTGGATCAGGATGCGCCGCGCTGGCCATTTTCGGCACCGTACGCCTCGCGTGGATCATCGGAGTGATACTTCACGCCCGTATTGTGACTGCACCGAAGCGTCTATCGCAACCGGAGAATCGCGGATCGCATTTGACGGAGCGTGTGCAGCGTCGGGTGTCTTGGGTGGTCTTGGTTATGCCGTTGGTTTAGCTGGCTTGGGTGTGCAGGTCTTGGTTGACGTCGTGACTTCGTGTTCGGGTGCTGCGGACGAGGCCGGAGTGGGGCTCGGATTGCGAAGCACGGATGTAGGCGAGACTCAGTCAGGAGCGTGATTCGATGGTTGCCATTGAGCGCCAGGGTTCGGCTCTTCTTGGACCGCTGAAGCCGGGACTCGATCACCGTACGAGCCGGGCCGTCATCTCGCGCATTGGCTGGTCTAACGCGGTGATGAGGGCCTTGCGTGTGTCGTCGACGGCAACCACTCCAGCGTCGGGTTTGACTCGTCGCCTCGCGAATACTTTGGTGGTAAGTCCGAGCGGTCACGGGCGCCGGTCCACCGCTCTGCGCTGACCGCACCGGCCGAATCTCCGTGTGCGAGCCTGCTTGACGATCCGAGGTCGACAGCATTATTCTCAGTTTCAAGCCGCTCGGTTCGGAATTCTTTCCCGAAAGTGCAGTCGAGGTAGTTGTGCGTAGGTTCTTTCGACGGCGAATTGCTCCGTTTGGACTCGCCGCAAGTGTGCTCGGGGCCGTCGGCGTAGCCATCTATATTCACGCCCTCGAAACCACCAAATCGGGCTTCAAGGGTCTGGGCGCCTGGAACCTACTTCTAGTTGTTCCACTTGGCCTGTTTGTTGTCGATAGCGTCGCAAGACGAGTCGAAGGCAGGGCATCGTCCGACGACGCGAACGAGCTCTGCGCGCTGCATCATGGAAGCGCTGGTGCGCGGCTACGTGTTTCCGCAGAGCTGGGAGCAGGAAAGCTTCCGTGCGTACTGCCATCGTTATGATGCAAGACGTCGGGAGTTAGTCGCCGTCGCGGTTGCGTCTCCATTTAAGGACGCCAGAGAACGTTCTAGTATCGCAACAACTCCCAGAGCGCAGCAAATAGGGAAGTATGTTATCGCGGAGGCGTTCTATAATCACCGGGTTGCGTACCGAGAGCTCGGCGAAGAGTGGAATGCCGAAGGCACCGGAATTTGGGACGCGGTCAGAACGGTAATAGCAGTCCCGATTATCGACCAAGACGATGGTCGACGAGTTCTTGGGACAGTCAGCCTAGATACATCGCTCGATCTGGCACGAGCTGATTTCAAGAACCGGAATGCGGCGGGCGTACTGTCTAATGCGGCTGAAGCGATTTCCTGGCTCTGGCACACCTAACGTGCCGCATAGGTCTAGCAGGATGCTGAAGAATGTGTTGCAGCGACGTCGCCGTCTCAACATCTCGGGGTTCGGCGGTCTCGTCCGCCCCAGGATGATGATGGGTCCAGAATCTGGGACGCCGACTTTTTGAGCACCCAGCTAGCTGTCATCACTGAGTTCGCGTTGAAAGTCGTTCAAAAATGTCACCATCACCTCGTGACGGTGAGCCGCCAGTTGTCGACCAGTCTCGGTAGCCATTCGCGGATTAAGGAGAAGTAACTTTTCACTGAAATGATTTATGGTCGTTTCGTTATGTGAACGATATGTAGCTTTGTCAACATGCTTCAAGGGTCGGATCGAAGGGTCCCAAATCGGTCGACCAACCCAGCCTCCGTAGGCACAAGCCCGAGCGATTCCGACTGCACCCATAGCGTCCAACCGATCGGCGTCGCGCACGCATAGACCCTCTACGTCGAGGTGAACGTCTTGTTCGGTCCCTCCGAGGAAGGAGACGCTTCGCACGATGCCAGTGACTTGGTCTGCCAAAGTCGTTGAGGCTCCATGCTGCCCAAGCCACTGACGAACGTTGTTAGGCTTGGCGGACGGGCCCGGGTACAACTTCGGGTCCTCGATCTCGTGCAGCAAAGCAGCAAGTTCTACGACGAACCCGTCAGCGTGCTCGTTGCGAGCGATGAGAAGCGAGAGCTTTCGAACACGACTGACGTGCCACCAATCGTGGCCGTTCGCAGTGCCTGATTTTGAGAGGTCGCGCGCGAGCTGTTCGGCGGCGAAGAGCAGACGCGGCGCTCTCCAGGCGGCTTCACGGGAGCGGAACTTATCTCACCGCGCTCAGGCCCGCAATGGCACCAACGCGCAAAGAGACTCGCGATCCAGGATGCGACCACATATGGTAGAGACGATGACTGGCGAACGCCTGCTGGCGGCTGGGCAATACGAGCGCGCCAACCGCTTCTTCGACTCAGTCCTCGCGTACCTTGGGGCGGCGCCGTCGGTGTTCCGCATTGCCGTTGTAACCCACCTGCTTCCGGATCGGCCCGCCCTGCTGAGAGCTCTCTCGCGCCTTGGCCGGATCGAGTGGGTCATGTCGATTCCGTATTCCGAGCGACCCGGCATATCAGAGCGCGTTGAGGCTCTCGGGGTGAGCGTTATGCGCGCCCCGACGGATGTCTCATGGCCACCGAACGAAAGTTGGTTCGAGGAGGTGCTCGAGCGTACTCTTGAATTGAGCTCCGTCCCGTTAGTGCTTTGCGAGATCGGTGGCTACTTTGCGTCCGCTGTATCACGAAGTGCTGAGGGCGGGACACAACGACTCCTGGGCGTCGTCGAAGATACCGAGTCAGGCCACGCTCTTTACCTTGGCGTTACCCCGCTGCTCGCTCCGGTCTTCTCGGTCGCGCGGAGCCCCTTGAAGGCGCCGGAGGACACTCGTGTCGGAGAATCGATCGCGTTTTCGGTTGAGCGCCTCCTTCGTGGTCTCGATCGCTCGTTGAGGGGAGCGATGGCTACGGTCCTAGGCTTCGGGAAGATCGGACGCGCCACAGCAACGGCGCTTCATAGCAGGGGCGCGACTGTCGCGGTGTGGGATCCGGACGGAGCTCGGCGCGCGCTTGCGCTATCGCTCGGTCACCTTTCGCCAAGCCGAACAGCTGCGATTCGCGGGGCGGATCTGATTGTCGGAACAAGTGGATCGGCCAGCCTGACGGTCACGGATCTTGGCTTATTCAAATCTGGGTGTCTCCTCGCAAGCGGAAGCAGCCGGCAGGTTGAGTTCGAGCCTGGCCTGGTGGCGAACACCAAACCACTGCGTCTACGAGATTTGCCATCGGATCTCGATGCGATTCCGTTGCCCGGCGGTGGCGCAGCGTTCCTCGCGTGCAGAGGGCAACCCGTGAACTTCTCCGACGCAGCGTCGGTGGGGCCGTATCTACAGCTTCTACAAGCCGAGATGCTTGCTGCTGTTCGCCGGCTCCCAGACGCGACGTCACCAGGCTTACAAGAACTCGAGGCGACTGATCGAGATCACATCGCGTGGCTGTGGATCGAAGCCTATGTTAACGAAGACTCCGGCACGCTCCTCCAGGATGGCATGTCTCTCGCCAAAATGCGCGACCCCGGAGGATGAACGCCCCAGTCACGGGCTTGACTCATTCAAGAAATTCCGTTCTTGAACGCCGCGCTACCCCGTCGCCCGACCCCGTGATATAGGTCGACCTGGACCGACCAACGGGGCCCTGTCAGTGAACGCGCTAGTGACCTGTGTCAGGAATAGCTCGCGTTCATGGTTTCGAACGACGTAGGTTACCATCGCGGGCGGCGCCTCAGTCGCCGGTGTGATGAAGTCCCGTCGCGCGTTGGTCTTCCGAAACAGGGAAGTACAGTGTTCGGTGTCGAACTCATGCTTGTACGGAACTGTGCATGCGAGCGACCGACTGGCGCACCGCCGGCTCCGGCGGACCGCATCTCGGAGCAATGCCGGCAGCGCGCTGCAGTTTTGGCGGAAGAGATCTCGCGGTTCGGTCCGACAGACGCCTACGTGTCCAGTCTGATCAGCGCACGGCAGACATACGAGGCGATTCGCGAAGCCTCGCCTTCCCTCCCGATCGAGCGCGTCACTCATGCATTGAACGAGAGAGACCTTGTGACCGCGCGGGTCTTCCCCCTGGACAGATATCGAGGTGCGTTGCGGACGACATGTCCAAGGTCGCGGGGAACGGCAACTGGGACCATATCGAGGGAGAGGGGATCGAACCGCTTGAGTGCGCCTCGGCCCGCGTCCTCCAGTTTCTTCGCCTCGCGCTCGCACAGGCGCGTGGCCGCATCGTTATCGTGGCTGATGCAGGTCCAATCGGTTGGATTGTTGCGGCGGGACTCGGCCTTCCGGAGACGTCAGGTCGGCGAGTTACGACACACGAGGGCCAGTTCGCCGTAGTGATCGCTTCCATCGGCGGACACCGAGTACAAATTGAGCCACGAATCCTGAACGCAGCCGAGCTTCCGGCGACGCTCGCACTGAGGAAGGAACGGAATTGGAGCTAGCGTCCTGCGTCAGGTAGCTCGCGTTGTCGGTTGCGTTCGTTCATACTCGGTGTATCGGAGACCGTGGTCGTCCGAGACGTCCGTTGAGTGTCAGTGACCATGAGCGCGAGACGTTCGTCCGCTGGTCGCGGCGGCCGAAGGCGCCGCATTCGATTGCGCAACGGGCTCGGATCGTGTTGTTGGCCGCGGATCGAATGTCGTGGTCGCGGACAAGTTGGGTGTCAATCAAGCCACGGTGGTGAAGTGGCGGAAGCGGTTCTTGGAGCGTCGGTGCGACGGGTTGGTCGATGAGCCGGTGACCTGAGCCCCTCTGGTTGGTCCGCTTGATGTGAGAGTCCGTCGCCCACGATGGTGTGGGCAGAAAGGACTCCACGATGAAGCGACGCAGGCACACGCCTGAGCAGGTGATCCGGAAGTTGCGCGAGGCCGACCGTCTGTTGGCTGAGGGCAAGGACGTCGAGGAGGTCGCGTGCCATCTCGAGGTGTCGCCCCAGACGTATCACCGGTGGCGGAACCAGTTCGGCGGGATGAAAGCCGACGACGCGAAGAAGCTCAAGGAGCTCGAGCGTGAGAACGCCCGGTTGAAGAAGCTCCTGGCCGAAGCGGAGCTCGACAAGGCGATGCTGAAGGAGGTGGCTGAGGGAAAATGGTGACCCCGAACCAGCGACGCCGGGTAGTCGGCATGTTGATGGAACGATTCGGGGTCTCCCAACGCAGGGCGTGCCGGGTGGTCGGTCAGGCCCGTTCCACGCAACGGCTCGCGCCGCCCGTTCCTGACGACGAGGAGGAACAGCTCCGGGCTTGGTTGCGTGACTTTGCGAAACGTCGACCGCGGTGGGGCTGGCGGCGCGTGGCCGTCGGTCTGCGGGCGGATGGCTGGAGAGTGAACAAGAAGCGGGTTCGGCGTCTGTGGCGTGACGAGGGGCTGCGGGTCGTGCACCGCAAGCGCAAGAAGCCCCTGCGCGGCAAAGGGCACGTCGGTGCGTTCTGTCCGATCCGACCGAACGTCTTGTGGGCGCTCGACTTCCAGTTCGACCAGACCGCCGACGCCCGAACCCTGAAGTTGTTGAACGTGATCGACGAATACACCCGCGAGTGCCCGGCGATCGTCGTGGACCGCAACATCGACGCCGACAAAGTCGTCGACACCCTCGACCGGATCGCCGCCGAGCGCGGCGCACCCGCCTACATCCGCTGCGACAACGGTCCCGAGCTCATCGCCGCGGCGGTCGCGGACTGGTGCCGGTTCAACACGACCACGACCGTGTTCATCGAACCAGGATCACCGTGGCAGAACGCATGGATCGAGAGCTTCAACGGCCGGCTCCGCGACGAGCTCCTCAACGGCGAGCAGTTCGACAACCTGCTCGAAGCCCGCGTCGTGATCGAGGACTGGCGCATCGACTACAACATGAACCGACCACACTCCAGCCTCGGCCACCTCACCCCGAACGAGTACGCCAACCGCTGGCACCAACACGACCAAGAACTCCAACCCCAACTCTCATAACAGCGGACCAACAACCGGGGCCCGGTCACCGCGTCCGGGGGCGCCCCACACGATCGACGATGATGCCGTGGAGGCGGTGATCGTGCGGACGCTGGAGGACACACCGACGGATGCGACGCACTGGTCCACGTGTGATCTCGCCCTCAAGGTCGGGATCTCGGCGTCGTCGGTCGGTCGTATCTGGCGAGCATTCGGACTCAAACCCTGGCTCACCGACACGTTCAAGCTCTCCGAGGACCCGCTGTTCGTTGAGAAGGTCCGCGATGTCGTCGGGCTGTACAAAAAGACCGGCGTGTTCCGGACCGAGAAGCGCCGCAACCCGATTACCGGCGCGGCTTACCCGTGGCTGGTCCGGCGTAGCGCGATCGTGAACCACTTCTACGTCTACGCGGTCGATGATGACTTCAGTCCGTTCTTCATCAAGTTCTGCACCTACTTTCCTTACAATGCCAAGGTCTGTCTGAACGGCAACGAGTGGGCAAAACGCCAAGCCGCCAAGGCCGGCGTGGCGTTCGAGCCGCTCGACAACGGGTTCGTGTCCTGTGCTGACCCCAAGCGTCTGCAGCGGATCTGTGATCGGCTTGACGCCGAAGAAGATCGACCGGTTCGTGCGCAAGTGGCTGGCCCGACTCCCGCATCCGTTCACTGCCGCGGATCGCCGCGCCGGCTACCGCTATGACATCTCGGTCCTGCAGGCCGAGTTCTCCCTCACCCAGACCTTGGACCGGCCACTCGCCGGGCGGGTGTTCTTCGAGGAAGTCATCCGCGAGAACCTCGACATCGGCCGACCCGACCGTGTCTCGCTCATCTTCGACCGGCGTATCCATCAGCGGGAGGCACCGACCGACACCGGGCCGGTTCCGGACCCGAGTCTTCACCGACGGTGTCGTCCCGTCGCTGCATGTCGAATACAAATCGACCCGCGTGAAGCAATATCACAAGGAAGGAGTCGCACTTCGGACCGAGACCACCATCAACAACACCCGCGACTTCGGCATCGGCAAACGGCTGCACAACCTGCCCGCACTCCGGGAGGTCGGCTTCAACGCCAACCGACGTCTCCTCGACGTCCAACGAATCAGCCACGACCCCACCATCGGCGAAGCCGCGTTCAACCACATCGCGCAGCCCATCGCCCTCGACGGTCAACGCGTCCCCGCGCTCCGCTTCGGCGACCCGCGCGTCCACGCCCTGCTCGCCGCCATCGTCGTGTTCCGACTCCTGCCCGACGGGTTCGCCAACCGCGACCTCCGCGCTCACCTCGCGCCCCTCCTCGGCATCGACGCCGAGACCATGACCGCAGGCAAGATGACCTACGACCTCCGACGGCTCCGCCTCCACGGCCTCATCGAACGGCATCCCCCACACCCACCGCTACCGCGTCACCGACCTCGGCCTCCGCACCGCGGTGTTCTTCACCCGCGCCTACAACCGTCTCGTCCGCACCGGCCTCGCCCAACTCAACGACCCCACCACATCCACCCCACTCCGGAACGCCTTCACCAAACTGGACGCCGAAATGGACAACCTCGCCGAACGATCACGACTCGCCGCCTGACCCCCACGCCAAGAACACGACCCAGAACGAAACTTGACTCAACCGCATCGGCTTCGCCGATCCAAGGCCTCTAGCGGGCGCGCTCCTCGAACGGGCTCGCAGAACGCGCACCCGCTGGCCGACGGCATCAACGACCACCGGTAGCGGGCATGCCGAGGCGCTGACGCAGTGGGATCACCGGACTGAGCCGCGCGACCATCGCCTGCGACAATCCGACGTAGTTGCCCCAGCGGAAGTCGTCGAGGCCAGGAAAGTATCGATCCATCACCTCGAGATGCCTCGGATAGATCTTTGCGAGGACCATGCCTGCCCCTGCGAGGAGCTCCATGACATCGTGCAGGCTGTAGTCCGCTGCCAAAGTCAAGGGGCCGTACTCGAACTGCACGAGCTCGATGCCGCGTGTCCACCGAGGAGCTCGGTGAAGCCTCGCATCACTTCGAGCTCCGCACCCTCGACGTCGATCTTCACGTAGTCGACGTGGTCGATCCCAAGCCGTCGGCAGTACTCGTCACCCGTTTCCATCGTCGCCTCCAGCGCCGATCCGTCCTGCCCGGTGTATCGATGGACGGCACTGACGACCGATGTCATCGACGGCAGCTCCGGATTGAAGTGCGCGACTCGGCGTGCCCGATGCGACCACAGCCCGAATGGGTTGACCGTCACTCGCGAATTGCGTGCGAACAACGCCGTCAACTCCGCGCCGAAGGTGTCGACGATCTCGAAACAGTGGACGTGGGCATTGGAGGCGTGCCGAAGCGCGGCGTGCGCCCACAGCCCGTCGAACGCACCTACGTCGAAGATGAGGCTCCCCTCCGGAAGCACCCGTCCGGCCGCCGCGAGCAGGTGCTCCTCGCCGTTGCGCCGAAAGTCCCAGTCCTCGTTCTCGAAGGCCGAGAGGAACATCTGCGAGAGCACCGCCAGGTTTCGTAGGGCCCAGCTACGCCGATACCGCGCGATGAAGCGCGCGACTCGGCCCGGACCCATCCAGACGATCGCTTCGCGCCGGCCCCGCCGCACCGAGGCGCGTGCATGTGACAGGCGCGCACGACCGGGCGTGACGCCGCTCGTGGAGGGTGCACCGTTCCTCGCATCGTGACGGGGCATGGTTACTTCAGTATTGCAATCACAGCGGCGAACGCGTCCAGGTCGGCCGCTCGCACGGTGTAATGCGTGATGCCCCACCGCTCGCGCCGGCTGAGCACGTCGTCGGCGAGTGACGCCGCGCTCCCCACGAGCGTGTACGGCGACCGCGCCGCTTGGTCCTCGGACAGCTCGGGGAAGGCCACGGCCAAGTCCGAACGCACTTCCTCGACCGACCGGTGCACGAGACGCACGACGGGGACGAACGACTGCAGCTCCGGCTGCCTGCCGGCGACGTCGCACGCGGCACGCACCCACGCGATTTGCCGGTCGAGGCTTTCCGCGGTCCGCGGGCGCCCGCCGCTTGCGATGGCAACCGTGTCCGTGTGCCGCGCGGCCAACTCGAGAATGCCCTTCCTTCCGCCGCCGATGATGATCGGGACGTGTTCCTGTCGCGGGCGCAGGCTGCATGCCTCTCCGGCAACCTCGTAGAACTCCCCATGATGGTCGACCCACTCACCGTCGAGAAGCCTTCGCACGATGGAGACCGACTCCTCGAGCTTGGCGAGGCGGCGGCGCGCGGGCTCGAACGTCAACCCGATTCGCTCGTACTCCTCACGGGCGTACCCGGCTCCGAGGCCCAACTCGACGCGGCCGTCCGAGAGAATGTCGACGGCGGCAGTCTCGCGGGCGAGCACCGACGGAAGTCGAAGATCGTTGTTGGCGACGAGGAGACCGAGTCGCAGCACGTCGGTCATCTGCGCCGTCGCCGCCAGCGACACCAGCGGCGGCGCGCAGTCGGTCACGTGATCGGCGGTGACGACCATGTCATACCCGGCTGCTTCAGCTCGCCGGATGCGGTCACGCCACGCGCGACGGTCGCAGAGCTCGGTCATCTGCACGCTGAAACGGAACGGTCGGAGCTGCATGTCGTTACCGCGAGAGGCGCATCAGGAACCTGCGCTTCGGCCGCCGTCGATGTGGAGTATCTCGCCGGTGACGAACGGCGAAGACTCCAAGAACATGACGCCGGCCACAATGTCGCTGATGTGCGCGAGCCGCTGCATCGGATGCCGTGCAGCTGCCTCCGCGAAGTTCGAGGGCCCGTACATCGGCGTGTGGACGACGCCGAATGCGGCCGGGTCGTAGGGCGGCGTCTCGACGACGCTCATCGACACGGCGTTCACACGGATGCCTCGTGCGGCGTACTCGACGGCGAGCGAGCGCGTCGCGGACGCGATGCCGCCCTTGGTGAGGGCGACCAAGGCGGCCGGCTCCTGCGCGATCGCGAACTCAGTGAGCGTTGTGGTGAAGTTCACGACGTGCCCGCCGCCGGCCGCCTCCATGCAGCTGATCGCGCGTTGGGTCAGGCTGAAGAAGCCCGTGAGATTCACCCCGACGACGATGGCGTAGTCGTCGTACGTGTACTCAGTGAACGGCTTCGAGGGGTAGATCGACGCGTTGTTGATCAGCGTGTCGATTCGGCCGAATCGCTCAATGGTCTCGGCGATGATCGTGGAGGTGACCGCTTGCTCGGCGATGTCACCTGCGATGACGACCACCAGCGGATCATCCGACGCATCGATCCTCCGCGCGTTGGCGACGACCGCCCATCCGCGTTCGCGGTACGCAGCCACGAGCGCGGCGCCGACACCGAAGGCCCCCCCGGTGATGATCGCGACCCGCCGGTCCGATCCAGTCGTCGTTGCCGTCTCGATCGGGCACGAGTATACTGCCCGGGTCGCACTCTCCGTCGGTGGCGTCACCGCAGCGCGGCGATCACCGGTGCGAACGCTGCCATCGCGGCAAACCGCACGGTGTAGTGCGTGATGCCCCAACGTTCCCGACGAACGCGCATCGTGCTCGCGATCTCGTCCGGGTCACCGACCAGCGTGTACGGCGACTCCAACGCTTCGTCGGCCGTGAGGTCGGGCAGGGCGCGGGCGTAGGGTGGCCTCGACGTCAGCGGGCGCGGGTGAAACGAGCGCAGTGCTCAGCAGGAGCTGCACCTCGGGTCGCCGTCCCGCGAGATCGCAGGCAGCGCGGATGTGCGCGACCTGCCGGTCGACCGTTGCAGCGCGTCGCGCCCGCCCCGTACTCGCGATGCACACGGTGTCGGCGAGAGCCGCCGCAGTGTCCAGCGTGGCACGGCTCCCCCCACCGATCATCAACGGCACGCGGCGCTGGACCGGGCGGAGCTCGCAGCACTCACCGTCGAGTTGGTAGTGGCGGCCCGCGTGCGTGACGGTCTCGCCATCGAGCAAGCGGCGCAACAGACTGGCGGCTTCCGCCATCCGTTCGATGCGCAGCGCCGCCGTGTCGAACCGCAGCCCGGCACGCTGGTACTCGTCAGCGGCGTACCCCGCTCCGATGCCCAACTCGAATCGACCGTCCGACAGGACGTCGACCGCGACCGCCTCCCGGGCGAGCAGCGAAAGCGGCCGCAGGTCGTTGTTCACGACGAGCGTGCCGAGGCGCAGCGTTGTGGTCGACTGGGCCGCGGCCACCAGCGCAACGAGCGGCGGTGTACACACGGTCAAGTGGTCCGCGGTGAGCAGCAGGTCGTACCCGAGCTCTTCGGCGCGCCGGGCGTCGGCCATCCACGCCTTGCGGCCGCGGATTCGGGTCATCTGCAGGCTGAACCGGAACGGTCGAAACGCGTCGTCCCCAGCGCCGTCCATGCGACGGAGCCTAACGACCCTCGGCGGGTCGCCCGCGCCATCGCCTTGACGAGGAACCCGCGATCCGCGAGGCTCGGTCCATGGAGCCGCGAGCCACCGACGTGAACGGCGTGCGTGCCGGCGTTGCGGAGCGCAGGAACACCGACACCCGCGACTACAAGATCCTCATGGACGTCGCGGGCGACTCGCTCGACTACGCGATCCGTCCGGCTCGCTTGCGGGGAGTCGCCGCGACGCTCGCGTCCTCGCTGTCGCTGGCCCGCCCGCCCGACGCCATCATCGGCCTCGCTCCCGGTGGCATCCCGATCGCACTGGCGGTCGGGTTCGAGCTCGACCGCCCAGTCGTTGTCGCTTACAAGACCCGCCTCGGTCTTGAGCACGAACTGACCTGGAGCGAACCGCACTGCGAGAACGCCACGTTCTACCTCTACGGCTTCCCACCGGGGTCTGCGGTCGTGCTCGTCGACGACGAGATCGACAGCGGTAACACGCTCGTGAACGCGGTTGCCGCGCTGCGCGCCGCCGGCGTGGACGTGCTCGCGGTCGGCGCCGCGATCGAGAGCCGGCACGAAGGACGTTCCCTCGGTCGCGAGGGTCTGGCCGCGCTGGGCATCGACTTGGTCGCGGTCCGCCACCTCGACGTCGCCGCTTCCCTCACCCCGTCCGCCAGCGCGGGCTGACGCACGGCATTCGCCTCAACGAGCGACGCCGCCCGGCACGAAGTCCGGTGAGGCGAACTGGTCGAAGTACGCGGGGAAACTCTCACCGCACACACGCGCGCACACCTGCAGCCTCCCGTCGGAGACCGAGCTGCACGACCAGCTCGCCTCGATCGCCTCGAAAAGCGGCCCTTCGACGACGGAGCGGATCCCGACCCTCTGGGCGTCGATCGCCTCGAAGCCGCCGGCCGCAACGACGAGGTCGTACAGCTGCGTGCCGGAGCCGGGAGCGAACTCGTGCAGGACCGGCGTCGTCGCCTGCACGTAGGTCCAGCAGCACGGGAACACGACGCCGCTCGCACCGACGAAGATGCTCCCGCTCCGAAGGACCTGGCACTGGATCGACGTGCTCGAGAAGACCGCGTCCAAGTTCCCGTGCGCGGTCAACAGGTCCTCGTAACGGCGTGCGGTGTCGTTGACGAATGCCTGGTTGCGCGGTGGCCGGAGCGCGCCGACCAGCGCACCGTCCTCGGCGTAGATCGGAAACTGCTTCAGGTCGGTCGCGCCGTCGCATTCCGGCACGTAGTCGTAGGCAGGCTTCAAGAAGCGCGCGGTCTTCTTCATCGAGAAGGCTTCGAAACCGAGGTCCTCGCTCATCTCGCGCGCCCGCTCGACCTCGTGTTCGTTGTGTGCGAAGGCGATGAAGTCCCACTGCGCGCGGCCGCCCGCCTCGATGAAGGCGCGGGCGTTCCGCATGACACGTTCGAAGTCGACGTTGCGGCGGTAGATCGCGTTGGTCTCCTCGAGACCGTCGACGGCGAAGATGACCCGACCGCTGTCGCCCAACACCGCGCCGAGATGCGCCCACCAGCCATCGGACCGCGCACCGCCGTTCGTAAAGAACTCCACGAAGCAGTCTGGGTTCGCGCGAACGGACGTGAGCCGCGATCTCGAGCGAGTCTCGCGCGACCGCCGGGTCTCCGTAGGCCCCGCAGAAGTCGAAGCCGGTCAGCTGGGCGACGAAGTCCTCCGGGAAGATCCGTCGGGCGTCGGCGGCACTGATGTCGGTAAGGTCGAGGCCCGGCGCCACCGCGCCGAAGGCGTTGCGGGCGCACATCGGGCATGCCGCGTTGCACCGCGTCGTCGGTTCAAAGTGAACATGCCGGATCTCGTCGTAGCGGTACATCGTCAGCGCACCTCCGCGCTCGGCCCGCGTCGCTCGTCGACTGCCGGCGCGAGCTTGGTCGCCTTCACACCCGCGATACAGGTGCACGACTCCGCCGAGCAGACGATCGGCGCCGTCGGCAGCACGAGGGAGTCGTCGTCCAGCCGACTCAGCACTCCGCCCACGCGGCACGCGCCGCGATAGATGTCGTGTGATCGAATGAACAGCGTCTCGAGTCCGGCCGCGCACTCCCAGCCGCGCCACTGGTTGTCGCCGTTGAGCAACACCTGGATCGGCGTGCGCGGCGCGTCGACTCCGTCGGGGGACGTGAGCATGAGGTCGCCTCCTAACCAGGTCGGCGGCAGCCGTGAGTCTTTGTGGCCTCGTGGTGCGTTGGCGGTGTACAGCGCCTTGCGCTGATCGGCGTCGTAGCCGTGCACGCTTCGCCAAGCGTCCATCAACGGCTTGCGGTGGACGCGTGCCGCGCGGCGCGACGGCCTCGATCGATTCGGCGAGATCGAGGCACTCGGAGAAGTGCTCCGGCAGCATCACGAGGTTCACCTGGAGCGTGACGTGCTCGGCTAGCAGCGCGGCGACGCGCAGGAAGTGGTCGCGGTCGGCGAACTCGCGGTGGAATGACAGGATCACCTCGTCGACGTGGGTCATCGCGTGCGACCACCAATCGAGCGCACGGCTCCCGTTGCTCAGCACGGCCACCGTCCCGCCGACCTCGTGCACGAGGTCGGCCAGGTCGAGCACTCGCACGTACAGCGTCGGCTCACCGCCGGTGAGCAGGAACGTCAACCGGCGGCTGGCGTAGTGCGCGGCGACGGCGCGAACCGTCCGCTCCACCGTGGGCCACGACGGCCATCGCATCCCACCGTCGTGGAGCTCCGTTGGGCAGTACGAGCACTCGTAGTTGCACCGGCTCCCGAGCAGCCACTCGACCACGACTCGATCGGCGTCGCGCGGGTCGACAGCGCGGACACCTTCCGATGCTTTCGGCACGCCATCCCCGTCCATGTTTAGCAATCCATATCCGCCGACGCCACGAACCTCGACCACACCGTACCCAGCCCGCGGACAAGCCGCCAGCGGCACATCGCCCGCTTGTGAGTGTCCTGCCGGGTCGGTACCGTCAAGGCGTGGCCTCGCGCCCCTCTCGGGCCCTCCTGCTGCTCGTCAGCGGCGCGCCGGGCAGCGGAAAGACGACGCTCGCGCGGCGCGTGTCTGAGCACATCGGATTCCACCGCATCTCCAAGACTGACCTTGCCAAGGGGCTCGCGGCCACCGATCGGGCCCATCCTGCGACCCACGACCGCGCGTGGTCGGCGTACTGGGACGTCCTCGAACTGCTCCTCGACCGTGGCGTCAGCGTCGTCGCCGACCAGACCACGTGGCGCGGCCAGTGCGACGTCCCGATCACGACGCGGCTCGCGCCGCTCGCGACGCTCGCGAACGTCCACTGCCGCACACCTCAAGCTCACGCCCGATGGCTCGCGAAGCTGCGCGCCGAGGACCAGTTGACCGAGGCGGAGATCGCCGCGGCGGTGGCCCGGCTGCGGGGACGCGACGACCGCTTCGGTGAGCCGCTCGAGCTCGAGTGCCCGCGCCTCGAGGTCGACACCAGCGACGGCTACGCACCTGGGCTCGACGAGATCATGGCGTTCGTACAGCGCGTCCCGCGCTCAGCCGGCGACCGGCGCCACCTGAGCGTTGTCAGGACGCGGTCGTCACACCGTCGCCCAGCAGCTCGCGCAAGCGGTCACCGTAGAACGCGTCGGTTGCAGCGCCCAATGCGTCCCCGAGTAGCTCGCGGTACGCGTCGACTGGGTCAGCCATCCCGCAGCCGTGCGGGTAGTCGCTCCCGAACGCCAGCGGGTATGGCGAGCGGACCACTGCGTCCAAGTCGCGACCGGTCGGACAGCTTGCGACGACCACCACGTGATCGACGAAGTACTCGCTCGGCTTCCGCCGGAGGCGCCCCGGCGCCTGGCCTTGCTGCGCGCATAGCGTCTCGTAGCGCACGTCGAGCTCGTCGATGAAGCCGTCGAGCCAGTCGACGCCGAACTCCGATACGACGACTGTGAGTTCCGGGTGCCGATCGAAGACACCGTTGAACACCATGTCGCACAACGTGAGCTGGCCCGCGACGCGCAGGAACAGCCCGGTCGTGACGCCGAAGCCGCCGGGGATATCGGCCTCCCAGTCGAGCGCGTCGGCGATCACGAAACGGTGGCCGAGGTTCGGGTGCCAAACAGGGCTGACGCCGGCTTCCACAAACGCACGCCACACGACGTCGTTGTCAGCGTGCGACGGCGGCTTGGCGTCGATGAGGCCCGGCACGAACGCGGCCATGCGGACGCCGCCCGCGCCGAGCCGCCGCACCTCCTCGACGCCCCACTCCCGCCGGTCGTGCAGGCGCAGGTTGCCAACCGGACGCAGCCTGCCGTGGGTCCCGGCGGTCGCCTCGATCGCCCACCGGTTCCACGCGCTCATATTGGCCCGGCACGTCGTCGCCGTCGTCTCGCAGCGCGCTCTCAATGATCACCTGGAAGTGCGGGAACACGACCGCCTCGTCGATTCCCCAGAGGTCGAGGAGCCCGACGCGCGCGGCGGGATCCCAATAGTCGCGAGGCACCTCGTCGTACAGATCGGACACCGCGGGCAGCCCCGCCGCGTAACGCTGGCGCACTTCGCCGGAGCGGCCAGGATCCGACGGGACGGTCGGGACGACCATCATGAGCCGCTGCCCCGCGTACGTCAGGAAGCTGTAGCCGAGTTCGTCGGGCTCGATCCGCAGCGCGAGATGGCGCTCGGCCGCGCTGAGCCGCTCCTCCCATAGCGAGGGCAGCTCGTACATGTGACTATCGCCGTCGATGATCATCGCTCTCGTCCTCCCGCCGCTAGCCGGGTCAGCTCACGCGTTGGAGCCAACCTCGTGGATTCGACGTGACTACGTAACGCTCCTGGTCGCGGCGCATGGCGAAGCGCCGCCCGTCGTCGCTCGCCAACCACTCGTCAACGGCGACCAGGACGCCGTTGACCTTGCTCGGCATGTCGTCGGGCAGCATCCCCGGGTAATCGCGGTGGCCGTCCTCGACCACGAAGAACCCGTCGACGGGCACGAGGTCGGCGAAGTTGCGCAGCGCGGCCAGCGTCGTGTCGTACATGTGGGCCGAGTCCTCGACCACGAGGATACGGCGCGCCGGTGACAACATCGAACGCACGGCATCCGCCAGGTCGGCGTGGCGGATGTCGCCGGCGACGAGGTGAATATCGGCGGCGTAGCCGGGGTCGACCGCCTCGAGCCGCCAGCTCGCCTCGTCGATGGCCCGGTCGGCGGACACGACGAGCGGAGGCGGTCCGCCTCGGTAGGCGCGGAACGTTCGCAACCGGTCACGAAACCACAGCGCGCTGCCGCCGTGGCCCGTGCCGAGCTCGACCACCGTGTCGACACGCTGGTCCCAGACGATCCGTTCGAGGGTGTGCAGGTCCTCGGGGAACTTACGCATCCGGATGCCGACGTACTCGTCGGCCATATGCGTCCAGACGCGCTCGAGGTAGAGGTCACCGATGCGATCGTCGAGGCGCTCCTCGACGCCCCGAACCACGCCGGGCCTAGCGGTCATCGCCGGACCTCGACGGCTCGCGCCACCACCGAACGGGCGGGTCGCCGTAATGCAACGGCTTGATCAGCTTCAGTACTTCACGAGGGTCCTGCGTGATGTACGCGAAGTACGGCACGCCCGCGGCCTCGAACGTCGCCCGGACGCGGTCTGACAGCCGTCGCTTTGCGGCCACCGTCATCCGGTGCATCCCGATCTTGCGGAACGAATAGATGAACTGGACGACGATGAAGGCCGATCCGGTCGGGCTGTAGCGGGGATGTTCCGGCTCGTAGAACGGCGCAAACGCGAGCGCGAACGTGTAGGCGCCCTCGATGACGAGGAGCCATTCGGCCTCGCTTACCGACAGCTCGTATCCCTCGTACGACACTTCTGCATGCAGTCCGACCATGAAGGCGCGGACCACCTCGGTGAACGTCTCGAGATCACCGATGAGGGCCGGGTCGACGATCTCCAGGGCGACCATGTCGATCTCGGCCCGATCCAGCTCGGCGATCCGTTGGCGGAGCGCGCTTCCGTGCCCGCGCATGGCCACGAGCGACTCGTCGAAGTCCGAGGGCAGGTCGAGCCGCCATTCACGCCAGGTCGCGAGCGGCGCGTACGGGCACTGCGTGTGGGCCGTCACCTCGCCGAAAGTCATGCTGGGCCTCCCTACTCCCGGCCGAACGTCACGTCGCTCCACCCTCGGGTCGCCGACGGCACCTCCGCGTCTACGACGAGGCGAACGACGTCGCCGAGGCCGGTGACGTGCTCGTGCTCCCACGGTGTTGTGCACGCGCCGAACGGGTCGAAGTGAAGCGGTCGTAGGCCCGCAGCGCGGGCCCCGTCGACGTCGTAGGCCCGGCTGTCGCCGACGTAGACCGCGCCCGCGGGATCGACGCCGAGCGCATCGAGCGCAGGACGGAAGACCCTTGGATCGGGCTTGGCGACCCCCGCGACAGCCGAGTCGACGATCGCCGCGACGGGGACACCCGGGCCCGGGCCCACCTGGGCGATGGCGAGCTCACGGAGCTTGCGCGCCGCGGTCCCGTCGGAGTTGCTCACGAACGCGAGTGGGCACTCGAGCCGCGAGAGCTGGCGCAGGCCAGCCATGGAGCCCGGAACGGGGTGCCGCCAGAACTCGAGGTCGCTCAGCCGCCGCGCGGCAAGGAGCACGTCGCCGAAGCGGCGCCGCTCGTCGCCGTGCAAGCCGAGGCCGTCGAGGACGCCCTCCACGTAGCCGGCCAGCCAGGCGCCGCGCATCGGCGTCACGGCGTCGAGCCCCGCCATGCCGTGGTAGTGGGCGCGACGGAACGCCTCGAGGTCCACTTCGACGTCTGCCGCGGCGAGCTCGTCGGCCAAGACCGTCAGATCTGGGATCACCAGCACGCCGCCGATGTCGAGGAGCACCGCGGAGATCCTGCCACCGCGCGTGTTCACCGACCCACACCGGGACGGGTGCCGACGAGCAACTCCGTCGTGGACGAGAACGAGCACCTTCCTGACGGCGACACCTCGAGGAGGCGTGACCGGAGCGCGTTGCGAAAGTCGTCGAGCCGATCGCCGAGCTGGGCCGGCGACGCGAACGACATCGACAGTTGGAGCCCTATGAAGCCCTCGACCGACAACTCGCGGACGTCGACGAACGTTCGCTGTTTGACCAATGCGAACGGCGAGTCCGCGAGGACCTCCTCGTGCCGGCGTTTCGGGTGACGGAAGACGCCATCGCCCGCGCGCCGCTCTTCGCCGAGGAACTCGACGATGACCGCGCGAGCGACCTCGCTCCACGGGTCGCCGTCGGACCATACCGAGCCTCGTCGCGAACGCGAGGGCGACGCCACCGGACGGCGGGAGCACGGCGTCGAGGTCCTCGAGCAGTGTCTCGCGCTCCATCCAGTGGAACGCCGATCCCATGACGCACGCCTGGATCGGGACTCCGGCGATGATCCGGCGAATAGCGCGGTCGCCGCCGAGCACCCACATCACCGGTTCCTGGTCCACGCTTGCCGGACCGAGGGCGCGGATGCCCTCCGCCAGCATGTCGCGATCGGGGTCGACCGCGATGACCGGCACACCCGCCGCGGCCAACGGCACGGCGAGCTGGCCGGTGCCGCAACCGAGGTCGAGCGCACGCGCGCCGCCGCCGAGGTCCAGCATCGCGACGAGGTGCTCGATGAGGGCACTGGGATACTCCGGGCGGAAGCTCGCGTAGTAATAGGCCGTGCCGGCGAACAGCGAGACGGATCGGACCGGCGTGGTCACGCGTAGGTCTTCGTCTGTTCGAACCGGAATGACACGCCCACCACCGCCAGGAACGCGGCGGCGAACGCGGCAAGCATCACGATGGGCAGCAGCACGTCGCCGAACCCGCCGCCGTCGAGGATCGCCGACCGGAAACCGCGCATTGCCCAGTAGCTCGGCACGGCGGGCACGATCGCGTGCGCCCAGCCGGGGAGTGACGACAACGGCGTGATCGCGCCGCCGATCCCGGCGAGGCTGAGCGCGCCGACCGCAGCGAGCGCATTCAGCTGCATCGCCGATTTGCAGACCGCGAACAGCGCGAGACCAAGGGCGACCACCGTGATCGAGAACAGCGCGGCCACCGCGGCCAGCGCGAGCACCGACCCGTGAATATGGAGCCCGTACAGCACGCCACCGATGCCGAAGAGCACCAGGAGTTGGAGCGCGGACTGGCCGAGCGGGACGACGACCTTGCCCGCGATCACTTCCGCCGGCGTCGCCCAGCTCGCGTGGAGCCGCTCCCATGTCCCCCAGCCGTGCTCCCGGAGGAAGCCGAACCCGACGTTGCCCATCAGCAGCAAGGCGAACATCACGGTCATCCCCGGAACGGCCTGCTCCGCGCCGTTCGCGTGAAGATGGCCCTGATGCTCCAGGGCGGGCGCGAACGCCGGTTTCACGAACGCCATGAGCACGAGCGGCATCACCGTCATCATCAGGTAGTACAACGGCTCGCTCCTGACCACGCGGAGCTCGTGCCTGGCGATCGCCGCGCTACGCGACATCGACATCGGTCGAATCCTCCTCGTGCTCTTCGTCGAACCGCCGACCGGTGAGCGCCAAGAACACCGCTTCGAGGCTCGGCGAGACGATCGTCAACGATTCCAGTCGGGCGGCGTCGGAGCCCAGGGCGACCAGCACGGCCGGCGCGTCGCGCGCCGGTTGCTCCGAGTAGACCCGGAGCAACGCCCCGTCTTGTTCCACGCGGTAGCCCTCGATGCGAGGGAGAGCCTCGTCAGTCTCGACGTCGAAGGTCAGCTCAAGCGCCGTGGCGCCGTGCTGCTTGATCAGCTCACCGACGGAGCCTTCCGCGATCACACGACCTCGGTCGATGATCGTGACGGAGGCGTCGAGCTGCTCGACCTCCCCGAGGTAGTGCGTCGAATAGCAGATCGCGCACCCGTGGTCGGCGAGCCGCCGAACGGTGTCGAGGATCTTCGCCCTCGTCGCCACGTCGACGCCGCTCGTCGGCTCGTCGAGAAGGAGCAACGGCGGTCGGCCGAGCAGGGCCATCGCGGCGTGCAAGCGGCGCTTCTCACCGCCGGAAAGCGTCCTCGCGCGCCGGTCGACGAGGGCGGTGAGTTCGAACGAGTCGGCGACATCGGCGATCTCCTGCCGCAGCGCCACGCCCCGGAGCCCGACCAGCTCACCGAAGTACCGGAGGTTTTCGTCGACCGTCTGCTCCGCGTACACGCCGAGCTCTTGGGGGGCCAGGCCAAGCTTCCGGCGGGCGTCCACAGGGTTGCGGGCAACGTCGATCCCGGCGACGGTCACGGTGCCCGCGTCGGCGCGGCGGAGCCCGGCCACGATAGAGATGAGCGAAGTCTTGCCCGCGCCGTTCGGGCCGAGGAGACACATGATTTCGCCGGCCGCCACGTCGAGATCGATGCCGTCCAGCGCGACCGTGTCGCCGTACGACTTGTGCACGTCGCGCACGCTGAGCACCGGACCAAGGATCGGCTGATCGGCCATCGCTCTCACTTCCTCACCGGCCCGGCTTCGCTCGGACGCGCCCACTCCGGGTGTCGGTTTCGTCCCAGGCGAGCGCGCCGCTTCGCACGAGGCATGGGCCTCCGGCATCGACGCGGATGATCGTCAGGTGCAGCGCGGGCGGGAACGCGCCACCGTCGACGACCGCGGCAAGGACGCCACTCGCGGCTCGATCGAACGCCAGGACGTCATCGATGCAGCGCGCCGGAGGCGTCGGCCCCGCCGGCGCGCCGACCGACCTACTGACGACCGCGCCGACGAGGGGGCACGGCGCGTCCGCCGCGAGCTGACCGAGGAGGCCGTCCGGCTGCGTCACTAGCACCTCGCCGCGCACCGCGTCCTCGCCGACGCTCGTAACCCCCGAGCGCGCCGGGAGCAGCAGCGCGAGGCGTCCGGGCCAATGTTGCCGGGCGAGGGCGGCGGCGCCCGCCGTTACATGGGCGATCGCGTCGAGTTGCTCTGGACCGCTCACGAGGTGGAGCAGCGCCTTGTCGCGCGGGCGCTGTTTCGCGGAGAAGAGCCGATCCCGCGCCAGCGTGTCGGTGGCGTCGGCACACATCATGTACCAGCGCGTGTCGGGGACGGCGACCAGGTGACCGTCGGCCGCCAGTGCCCCTGCCGTCGCGATCTCGGCGGCGCCGAGCACCGCGGGAGCGGCAGGCATCGCGCGATCACGCATGGCACCACCCGACCAGGACGCCGTCGAGGGATACGGGGAGTGTGCCGGCATGCCGCCCAGTGGCGTTCGCCGCGTCGAGCTCGGCGGCCCACGCGTCGATGACGCCCGGCGCGACTCCCACGCCGACGCCGGCAAGTGCTCGCACAACCGCGGTCCGGTCCATCTCGTTCGCGCGGCAGCGTCTCCCACGGCGTCGCCCCGAACCGCTCCGAGTATCCCAGCACCGGGAAGACGGCACCGGTCCTGCGCCAGAGGCTCGACTCGACGTGCGCGGGTGCGGCCGCAGTCAGGCCAACGGTCGGTCGAGCGAGACCGAAGCCCCCACCGCCATCGACAGCTGCACCCGCCCGGGAGTGGGACAGTTCGTTCAGGCCGACGACGCGTGTCGAGACACCCTCACGGAGCGCGAAAGCCGCGGCCGCGGCCGCTTCCGTGAAGGCGATGTCGCCGACGGCGACGATGTCGGCTTCGGGATGCGCGCCGAACAACAGCTCGACCTCGTGCCCATCGGCGGACACCGGCACGTCGAGCAACGGTTGCTTCGAGCAGACGACCACGTGTATCGAGTCCGACGATTGCAGCGCGGCATCGACGGCGGCGGCCGCCGCGCTCGCGCTCACCGGCGTCCGCAAGCGCAGCGCGCCGTGCGGACGGGCGAGCACCGCACCGACGAGGTCGGTGTTCTGGTGCGTCGGTGCGTTCGCCCACCCGAGGCTTGTGACGATCACGACGAGCGGGCCTGCGCCCCGCCGCGGTCGCGTGGAAAGGAGCTTGCTGTACTGGGCCAGCACCGTGCCCATCAGCGGTGCAAACGCTTCATAGGTCACGACGACGCCGGGATCGCCGCCCTCGCATACCCCCCACGCCCACGACACGCAGGTTTCCTCCGCCAGCACCTCCGTCACTCGTCCTCGCTGCAGAACCCGCTCGAGCCGGTTCGAGCCAGCCTCGTCAGGTGAGAAGACGCGCACGCCGGCATCGGCGAGCACCGCGTCGACCGCGGCCATCGGCGACACCCACGCGCCCGCTTCGCCGTTCCGCGCCGGCGTGCGGGACTGCGGCGCGCGGGCTGCCGTTAGGAACGTCAGCCAACGCCAGCCGTGCCCGCCCGGCGAGCGCCACGACGTCGGCGGCGATCGCGCCCGCCTCGTCCACGAGATCGCCGACGTCATACGTCGCGAGCCACGAGCGCACATCGTCCTCGGCAGCACCGCGGTCGAAACCGTGGGGCAACTTGTGGGACCGGTAGCCGGCAAACGGAAGGCCGCCGAGGCTCGATGGGGCGCCGAAACCCTTCGGCGTCTCGCTGATCCACAACACCGGCTCCCCCACGGCCGCGGCGACGAGCGCCTCGGTTGCGGCTGCTGCGGCGCCGACATGGTCATCACCGGAGTGCAGCACGCGAAGACCGGAGGCCTCCGCGAGCGTGCGGATCTGCGCCGGGTCGAGCAGCGAGGGGCTACCCATCCGCGCCCCGTTCGCGTTGATTACCGGCAGCCAGCGCGTCGCCCCCGGCGCGGTGGCGCGCACGGTCTGCTGGTGGACGATCGACGCAAGCGCCACCGGCGTCTCGAGCTCGCCGTCACCGACGATGCACACCGTGACGCTACCAGTCGTCTGCGCCAACCCCGTCGACATCGCGAGGGCCGGGCCGAGCTCACCGCCGAGGTACGGCACGCCGGCAGTGTCGAGATACTCCGTAGGGCTGCCGGCGTGCTGACCGTAACGCCGGATGCCGCGGTTCACCGGCTCGGCGGTCCACGTGCCGGCGATCGCGCGGTGTGCGAACAGGAACGCTGACGCATGGCCGGTGCCGACGACGAGGTCGAACGCGGTGTCGGCGGAAGCGAGGTGCGCCACCGCCCACGCGATGCCGGGGTTGCATCCCCAGTGGCCGACGAGGCGTAACCGCTGCTCGAAGGTGCACACGGGCGCGGGCGGCCAGCGAACGCCGAGCAGATGGCACGCGGCGAGGGCCGACGCGGCGCGCCAGTACCGGAGCGCTCCCTTGCCGTCGGCGGCGCCTTCTCCGCCCGTCGCGAGTGCTACCACGCGCTGGCTCCGATCACCTTGCGGTGTCATCAGGGTTTACACGCTATGACGTCCTCCCACAAGCGCCGGCTCGGCCACGGTCGGGAGACCACCCGTTCCACGTCGACCACGACGCTCTGTGAGTCGCCGTCACGCTCGAGCCGCCCCTGACCCATGACCGCGACAAGCCGCCGCTCGCGCAACGACACCAGGCTCACGGAGCACGCGCGGTGAAGGTGGAGGTTGCCGAGCGACTGGAACATGTCGTTGCCGCGGTACTCGACGAACTCGAGCCGCCGAGTAGTCGCGGTGACGAAGCCGTGCGGACCGCCGCGGTAGGCCACGTCGACGTCGCCATCCACGCGGGCGCTCGTCGCCAAGAACAACGTTTCGGTGCGGTGCGCGAAGGCGATGTCGTCGTCGCCGAGCCCATCGGCCGTTGCGATCGACGGCTCCCGGTCGGCCGCGCCATCAGCATCGAGCGCGAGCGTGGACTTCCGGTAGAGCACGTGGCTCTTGCAATTCGGGAACACGTGGTCGATCGCGATCGTCAGCAGGCCGTCGTCGACGACGGTGCCGATCCCGTTGACCCGGACCCGGCCCTTGTCGACGAAGTCGACGGCCAACGTCCCGATCTCGAACGGAACCCCGCGCTGCGTGTGGAGCAGCGATGGCAGCGGATGCTCTGGGCGGACCTCCACCACGGTTCGGGTGCCGTCGGGGCCGAGGAATCCCGGTGCACCGGTGAGGAGCTCGGTGACCGGATGGGCGTCGTCGATCAGCGCGACCGCCATCAGATCGCTGTGCGCGAGCACGTTCAGGTGCTTGTCCGACAGGACGCGGACGATGTTCATCGCCATCCCCGCGCCCCGCGCCTCGACGTCGAACGCCCGCTGCATCTCGAGCTCGCCAGCGTGATACACGTCCTCGGGCCGCGGTGGTCCGGGAGGTTCGATCGTTGTCATCGGTCCGCCCGGACACGGTTCGAGATCCAGGTCATCACATCGTTGATCCGCTCGGCGCGAGTCGCGCCGTTCTTCGCCTCGCGGACCATCGAGATGAGGTGGCGCCGCTCGCGAAGCGGGAGCTCGTCGAGTACCAGCGAATGGGCCTGCAGCGCCCGCGCAAGGTCGCTCGGCGGCGTGACCGAGCGCCGGTCGGCAACCGGGCGGATCCACGCCAACGGGACTGCGACGTCGGCGACCAGGACCGGAGCCTTTGGCGGATTGCGCCGGACGATGCTGCCGCGCCGCGGGGCGCGGTCGTGAGGATCTCCACCTGACAGCGGGTGACCGTGCTCACGAACGGAGCCAAGCTGCGAACCACGAGGACATCCCGGTCGCGCCAGCGCTCGGCGTGCGCCGCGCAGACCGCGGCGGCATCCGAGGGCATTGGGCCGGCGGCGACGAGCGCGGCGTGCAACGCCATGAGATCCGGGCCCCCGTCCGCGGGGCAGGGCCACGTGGTCAGCCCGACGGCGGCGGGGACTTCGTCGTCGGCGGTGGCGTCGTCACCCACGACCACGGTGAAGGCGGGGTCGCAGCCGACCTTCGCCACGAGCGTCGTCCAGAACGACGGTTCGTCCTTGGTCACCGCGAGCTCGTGCGACGTGACGACATCGCCCAGGTGCCGCTCGATGTCGGCGGCCAAACGGGGCGCCCACGCCACGCACGTGGACGCCGCGCACAAATGCCATCCGAGCTCGACCGCGGCATGCAGCAGCTCGACGGCACCGGCTCGGGGGCTCCCTGGAACCACGGGCGCACGCCAGCGGGCGGCCAGATCGGCCCGATCGGCCGCCGCGAGCGAGAACACCGAAGCGATCGCGTCCTCGGCCGCGCCCGCGGTCGGTGCCGTCTGCACGATCGCCTTGACGCGATCGACCATGCCCGGTACGTCGATACCTCGAGTGCGCAGCCAGTCCACCGTCTCTGCGACCGGCGACGAGGTGCGCTCGAGCAACGTGCCGCCGATGTCGAGCACGAGCGTCGGCCTAGATGTCGAAGCCGTCGTCATCGAGGATCTCCAGGTCGGGCGAGAGTGGGCCGGCCCACCCGGGCGCCGTCGGCACGGGCGCGACGCTGGTCGCGGGTACGAGCGGCTCGGCATAGTGTGCCTGGCGGCGTGGCTCGAGCAGGAGGTGGTGCTCGACCCGTGCGATCGGCGCGCCTGCAACCGCGGCATGCACCGCCGGCAGGAAGCCGCCGCCGTGCGCCGCGACAGTGCGACCGCGCGCTGCTGCCATATCTGCGATCTCGACGAGTGACGTGACGCCGCCACAGAACACGGCGTCGGGCTGCCACACGTCGATTCCCATGGCGTCGAGGGCGAGAAAGTCGAGCGGCGAGTAGCAGTGCTCGCCCGCGGCGGTCGGGCACGGGAGCGGCGGAAGCGTGCTCGACCACGGCGGCGCCACCTCCTCGGCCCACGCAAGCCGCGCGCCAAACCCGTCCAGACCGTCGCGGCTGGGCCACTCGTCCACCACTGTGGCGTGCCGAAGTCGAGTGCGATATGTCCAGGACCGAGCGCCACGACGAGCGGCTCGAGCACCGACCGTTCGACCCCCGCGCCTCCACCAGCGTGACGCGGTCGCCACTTCTGCAGGTCCCACCCCGTCGCGGCGATGCTCGCAGCCACCCGCGACACGCCGTCGGCTCCGCGCTGTTCGAGCCCGAAACACGTCGCGTACGTGGCCACCGCGGTCCGCTCGGGAAGCGGTGCCCAGAACCGCCAGACCGGCAGGCCCGCACGCCCGCCGAGTAGATCCCAGCAGGCGAGCTCCAGAGCACCGATGGCAACGGCTCCCCATCCGGCATGGGCATGTCGGACGGCGCGCAGCCGCGCGACCCACCCGCCCGGGGTCGTCGCCTCGCGGTCGGGCACCGCCCGCAGGACGCGCGCTGCGTCGGCCGCGACCTCTGCGGTCACGGGTCCCCACCACCCGTCGCGGTCGCCGTCGGAAACGCCGACGAGCCAGTCGTGGGCAGGCGACCCAGCGGGCGCGACCTCACTCCCGCAAGCGTCGACAGGCTGTTGGGGAGTGTGCCGGCTCGCGGACGCGCACCGCGCGGAACGTGCTGACCGGAACGACCAGGGATGCGTCGCGTGTGAGGGACGTCGCCACCACGGAGGCCTCGCTGGCCGGTCAGACCCGCGGTCCCTGTACCGGCACGCCCGCGAACGACGTGTACCAGAGGGGTCGGTAGTTCTGCCACGAAGTGGGGACGAGCCCGCGTCGGGAAAGCGGCGGCTCGACCCGGTTGCGCAGCTCGAGGAAGTAGTCGATCGTCCGCGACTCCGGGTGCTGCGCGTGGCGCATGTAGTCGTTGTGAGCTTGGTACACCTGGATCCTCGGGAACGTCGTGCTGTGCTCGGCCAGCATCTCGATGCCCGCGACGGCGTCCTCGAGCGGGTCGAGCCCCGCGACGTAGGTGAAGTCGGCGGTGATGCCCAGCGAGGTACAGGTGTCCATGATCCGGCACGCCTGCTCGAGCGTCAGCGACGCCTTCGTGTCTTTGAGGAGCAGGTTGCGGCGGGTGAAGCACTCGAGAGTCAACGTGAGATGGCCGGTGCCGCACGCTGCGCCGTAGGCGAAGAGGTCGTCGTCGTCTCGAACCACCGACGAGAGCAGATGGAGATAGCCACCGAAGCCGAGGTCGTCGGCAGCCATGCGCACACAGCCCATGTGTTCGATGGCGGCGGCAGGGTTATGGAAGCACCCGGAGCAGACCGTGATCACCTCCACGCCGCTCAAGTCGTCCCACTCCTCGTCGTCGCTGACCCATGAGAGAAGGTTCCGCAGCTCGCTGACAGAGCGAAGCGTCGCGTCGGCCGCATCCTCGATGACGTTCGGGCAGAAGAGGCAGCCGGTACACGACGACCGGGAGTTGGTGTTCAACGTCAGCGACCGCCCGCCGCCCCGGATGTAGGTCAGCACCACGTCGTCGTTCTCGAAGGCCGCGACGTCAGCGACGGGCTCCTCGTCGAGCAGAAGGCTCTCGTCGGTCAAGCGGAATGGCGACTCTTCGTTGTCGAGCGGCAGGATCAGCTGCCACAGCTCATCCTGGCCGAGGGGACGCAACTGCATCCGGGCGCGCGGCGAGTCGGCATACGGCTGCGACCCGTACAAGTTCGCGGCGATGAACACCGTGTCGAGGAACGACACACCGTGGGCCTCGGCGCGCTCTAGTAGGTGGTCCGCGGTCAGTGTGACGGCGACCATGTCTCCTCTCCCATCTCGTGGGCCCGGCCGGGCGGGATATCGGGAATGCTTCCGATCGAGATCACGTCGCCGTCGCACTCCTCGGCCTGCGCACGCTTCACGGTCTTCAGCGAGAAGAGCGCAGCATCGATGCACGAGACGACGTGCCGGTACACCTGGACCGGCTCGTGACCGGCTAGGATCTCCGCGGTGCCGAAGGCGATGGAACATGGACGCGGCGCGTGGGAACGGATCGCGTCGGCCAGTACTGCGATCGCGGCGCCGAACTCGTCGATGTCGACACCGGCCGCCACCGCGATGATCTCGTCGCCACCGAACGTGCCGACGAGCACGAACGGCCAGCGCTGTGGTGTACCCGCGACCCACGCCCGAGTGGCCTCACCGACGCTTCGCATGCAGGCGTTACCTGCGAGGTGACCGAACATCGTCGGGTCTTCGGTACGGATCGTCGTCACGTAGCCGGTCAGGTCGTCGACGTCGCCGATCGCGAAGTGGACCGCGGTGCCGGCGAAGCCGGAGAGTCGCTCGATCACGTACGACTCGAACCCGGGATAAGCTTCGCGCATGGCTTTTGCACGCTTGAACAAGATACCGAGGTCGCCTACAAAGTCGATAGCTACTACTCGCCGTCATGCGACGCTGGCTTGCGTTGGGACGATCCCGACTTGGCGATCGCGTGGCCTGTCCGCCCCGTTGACGCGGCGATTTCCGAAAAGGACGCGGTTCTTCCTTTTTTTAAAAATTTTGTTTCGCCCTTTGGCGCATGAGGCTGTTATGAACAAACGATTTATGGTCACGGGAGGCGCGGGCTTCATCGGATCGGCGGTGGTGCGCCACCTGATCGAGACGAGTGCGCACGAAGTCTGCGTCGTCGACAAACTGACCTACGCCGGAAATCTCGATAATCTCGCCAGCGTTGCCGGCGATCCGCGCTATCAATTCAAGCAGGCGGACATTTGCGACGCACGCGCGATGCGGCAAATCTGCGAGAGTTTTCGCCCTGATATCATCATGCATCTTGCCGCGGAAAGCCATGTCGACCGGTCCATCGACGGGCCCGGCGCCTTCATCGAAACCAATGTCATGGGCACTTACGTGCTGCTCCAAAGCGCACGCGACTATTGGCAAAAGCTTGAGCTTGACCGAACAGGCGCGGTTTCGCTTCCACCATGTCTCGACCGACGAAGTGTTCGGGTCGCTTGGCCCGGATGGGTTGTTTCAAGAAACCAGTCCCTACCAGCCGAATTCGCCCTATTCCGCGTCAAAGGCCGCCTCCGACCATTTGGCGCGGGCGTGGCATCATACCTATGGCATGCCGGTGGTCGTCTCGAATTGTTCCAACAATTATGGGCCCTATCATTTTCCCGAAAAGCTCATCCCGCTCGCCATTCTGAACGCGCTTGAGGGCAAGCCCATCCCCGTTTACGGGGACGGCGGCAATGTTCGCGATTGGCTCTATGTCGAGGATCATGCGAGGGCGCTGGTCCAAATCGCGCTCCGCGGGCAGCCGGGCGAAAGCTATAATGTCGGCGGCGCGTGCGAAGCAACCAATCTCGAAGTCGTGCGCCGCATCTGCCGGCTGATGGATGAAATGGCGCCGGACAAGGCGCGTGGATCGCACGAGCGCTTGATCGTCTATGTGACCGACCGGCCGGGGCATGACCAGCGCTATGCAATCGATGCGGGTAAGATTAAACGCGAACTCGGGTGGGAGCCGCGCGAAACCTTCGCCACCGGTTTACGCAAAACGGTTCGGTGGTATCTCGACAATCCACATTGGTGGCAACGGATCCGTTCCGGCGTCTATCGGGGCGAACGGCTTGGAACCGTCGCATGAACGGGCCGATCCTCGTTTTTGGCGCCGCGGGTCAGCTTGGGCACGAAGTGATGGCGCTCGCGCAAAGCCCGCGCGATCGAGGCGGCCGGTTGTAATCGCGCTGAGCGCCGATATCACGGACTTCGCCTCCGTCAAGGCCGCGATTCTCGCCGTTAAACCGCGCCTCGTTCTCAATGCAGCCGCCTATACCGCCGTGGACAGAGCGGAAACCGAGCCGGAGGCGGCCTACGCCGCCAATGCCGCGGGAGCGGAAACGATCGCGCGCGCGGCCGCGCTGCAACAGGTGCCGGTCATCCAAATATCGACGGATTATGTTTTCGACGGCACGAAAATTGGCGCCTACGTAGAGACCGATCCGATCGCGCCGCTTGGCGTTTACGGCAAGACGAAGGCCGCGGGCGAAGCCATGGTTCGGCAAGCAAACCCGCGCCATTTCATCCTGCGCACGGCCTGGGTCTATGGACGGTTCGGCTGCGAATTTTCTCAAAACGATCCTGCGCCTCTCGCGCCGAACGCGAGGAACTGCGGATCGTCGCCGATCAGCACGGTTGCCCGACCGCGACGCAAGACCTCGCGGAAGCCGTCTTTGCCATCGATCGCGCCGTTGGCCCGCGGCATCGGGAGCCCCTGGAACCTATCATTTCGCGGGCGATGGCGCCACGACCTGGCACGGGTTCGCCAGCGCCATTGTCGAAGCCCAGGCGCAAGCGACCGGGCGGCGGCCGAAGGTTTCGGCGATCGCGACCGCGGACTATCCAACCCCCGCCCGGCGGCCCGCCAATTCCGAACTCGACAGCAGCCTGTTTGCTTCTGTCTTCGGCGTATCGCGCACGCGCTTGGCAAACACGCGCGCGGGAGACGGTCGAAATGCTTCTCAATGAAGCGCGAGCCGAAACATGAAGGGCATCATTCTCGCGGGCGGTTCCGGCAGCAGGCTCTATCCGCTGACATTGGTGATTTCCAAGCAATTATTGCCGGTCTACGACAAGCCGATGATCTATTATCCGCTGTCCGTCCTCATGACGGCGGATATCCGCGATATTTTGATCATCACGACGCCCCAGGATCAGAGTCTCTTCAAGGAGTTGCTTGGCGACGGCGGCAAGTTCGGGATCCGTCTCAGCTTCGCGACGCAGGACAAGCCGCGCGGGCTCGCGGACGCCTTCAACATCGGGCGCGATTTCGTCGGCGGCGATCGCGTCGCGCTGATCCTTGGCGATAATATTTTTTATGGCCATGGCCTGCCGGACCTTTTGGCCTCGGCGGCGGCGAGACCCATGGGTGCCACGGTTTTTGGCTATGTCGTGGCGGACCCGGAAAGATACGGTGTCGTCGAAATCGACGCCAAGGGGCGGGCCATTTCGATTGAAGAAAAACCCGCGCGGCCGCGCTCGGCGCTGGCGGTTACCGGACTTTATTTTTACGACAACAGCGTGCTCGACATCGCCGCCTCCTTGAAACCTTCGGGGCGCGGCGAACTCGAAATCACCGATGTCAACAGGGTCTATATGGAGCGCGAACAACTCGCCGTCGAGATCATGGGCCGCGGCTTCGCCTGGCTCGACACGGGAACCCACGAGAGCCTTCTCGAGGCCGGCAAATATGTCGAAATTCTCGAGCGGCGCCAGGGTTTGAAGATCTCGTGCCCGGAGGAAGTCGCATATTATAAAGGTTTTATCGATCGTGACCTTTTGGTCGCGAATGCCGGCCGCTACGGCAAATCCGGCTACGGCGATTATCTAACCCGGCTCGCCGAGGCCGGACCGCCGCAAGGGCCAGCCGGAGCCTGAACTGGCCCGACCCGGGGGAGTGGCGAGGGAGAGCAGTAAAAACCCTTCACGGTTGCGGCGATCGGCGCGCCTGCCACCCTCATGGTGGGGGGATGCACCGGCTCGCCCTTGCCGGCAGAGCGGAAAGGAAGTACGACGAGGCGGAATCTGGCCTATCTTGGGAATGCCCGAATAAGTAGGGAGTAATATTCTATGGATAGTAGCAATAATAACCGCAGCGGCGCGGCATCGGCGCGGTATTTATGGCCCTCTTCGCCGTCATGCCGGTGATGGGGCTAGGCGCGATGGCCCCGTCGGCGGAGGCGGCGCCCTTCGCCTATGTCGTGAATAGCGGCGACGGCACCGTTTCGGTGATCGACACGGCCACGAACACGGTGGTGGGGACCCCGATCCCCGTGGGGAGGGAGCCGTATGGGGTCGCCGTCACCCCGGATGGGAAACACGCCTATGTCGCGAATCGGGGCTCCAACAATGTCTCGGTGATCGACACGGCCACAAACTTGGTGGTGGCCACGGTCGTGGTGGGGAATGTTCCCTATCAACGTCGCGGTCACCCCGGATGGGAACCACGCCTATGTCACGAATGTAGGCTCCAGCAATGTTTCGGTGATCGACACGGCCAGCAACACGGTGGCGGCCACGGTCGCGGTGGGGAATAACCCAGGGGGTCGCCGTCACAAAGGATGGGAAACACGCCTATGTCACGAATTCGGCCACCAACACTGTCTCGGTGATCGACACGGCCACCGACACGGTGGAGGCGGCCAAGATCCCGGTGGGGACTAGCCCCAGAGGGGTCGCCGTCGCGCCGGATGGGAAACGCGCTTACGTCGCGAATGTTATCTCCAACAATGTCTCGGTGATCGACACGGCCACCAATACGATGGTGGGGACCCCGATCCCGGTGGGGGATAGCCCCTCTTTGGTCGCCGTCGCGCCGAACGGAAAACACGCCTACGTCACGAATTTGGCCTCCAACAATGTTTCGGTGATCGACACGGCCAGCGGCGCGGTCGCGGCCACGGTTCCGGTCGGGAGCAACCCCGTTGGTGTGGGCATTGTTCCGCCGTTGGCGGCTGGTGCAACTCCTCGCCTTTAGCGCCAAGCTCGAGATCGCCACCATCAGCCTTCATGCTGAGGAGACCTGAAAGGCCGTCTCGATCGAGGGTATCCCAGAGCGCGCTGAAGTCATCCTTCGAGACGCCACTTTGTGGCTCCTCAGGATGAGGGCGAGGCTTTTGAAACAGGCTCTAAGGCGTCATGCCGCGGGCTTCGGCGAGATGATCGAAGCGCAGGCGATAGTCTGACCGAGCTGGCACACCCGGCCCTGCACTTTCCGTTCTTCCTAGGCAGGCTCCTGCGAACACAGGCACGCAACCTAGGAAGAAACTCCCGCAATATGAAAAAGCTGTTCGGTGTGAGCTACTACATCCGCCTATACTGGAAGGCCCTGGATGGCGGCGATGTCCCACTTGATCTTGAAATGCGCGAAGCGGGGGTCGCTGATTGAGAAGCTGCGCCGCCAAACAATTAGATCGATCGCCGCATAGGCCCGGTCCCCACGCAAGCGGGGAGGCTTATAATCCGTAGCGCTTACCGGAATGGTGCTCTTGAATTCGCGCGGGTTTTCAAGCCAAAAGGAGGCTGTTTCCGGCCCCATGGAAAAAAAGTTCGTCTACCCCCCACTTGGGGGATGCGCGCCGGCGCTTTTGTCGCCACTATGCAGGCGTGGCTGAGAGAACAGCCAGTCGCAAATTATTTCGACACGCGAAGCGGCTTGCCGGAAACTCCTGGTCGCCGTCGCGACAGGTGGCTTTGAGGTGCTGGTAAATTGCGCCTTAAAATTCAATTGAGTTAACGAACCAATTTCTCCGGTTCCCCCGCGTCCGCCAGCAGACGCGGGGGAACTTTTCATTTGAATATCTCTAGTGTCGTGTCTCAAGCAATTATTAGAATGACGGCTCTGCCAAAAGTGGCATCTACCAATCGCTCGAGAACCTGACTTCCGAGGGGATTCCCGAAGCGGCGCAACCGCGACCCGATGTGGCATGCCGTTGATTCGTGGAGCGGGCAGCATGCCGGTGCGTCCCCTGTACCCGCAAAGCGGCCTTGAGGCGCAGGCGTCTTTCACGAAACTTACCCGGGCCGCGCGAGCGCCGCCACGAGTGCGAAGGATGAACTCTCCTCCAGATCAAAGGCGAGCATCATATTTTTCGCAATTCGAAAACTGGTATGATAATTTCTCTCCCGCATCCTAAAATGGATTTGGGCCAGGAATTGCTCAGCAAAATTTAGCGAGATGCAAACTGGCCAAAAGACTGAACCCGCATATGACCCAGTATGTTGCCATCGTCGAAGATGAAGAAGGCAAGGCTGTTGGCGTCTGGTTTCCTGATCTGCCAGGCTGCATCTCGGCGGGCGATACGCTCGATGAGGCGATTCTGAACACGGCCGCAGCTCTTGAACTCTGGGCCGAGGCGATGATCGAAAGCGGCCAAAAAATTCCGCTGCCGCGAAGCCTGACCGATCTCAAGGCCGATTCGGAAATCGCCCAGGCCTTGGCGACCTTCATGGTCGCACTCATCCCGTACCCGCAGGGTTTACGTCGGCACGCCGCCGAATGAGCCACTCACGCATATTGCGCGATGCCGTTGCCAAACGACCAATTCTCCTTTGGGACTTCCAAAAGATTCACAAAAATGTTTTCCGGCCTGATGCCGGGGTTTTTGGTGAGATTCTCCGCGATGCGGGCGAAGAGCGCCTTCTTTTTGTCGGGCCCCCGCGTGTTGTTGACGGTGATCTGAATGATCACGAGATCGTCGTCGCGGGCAATCCCCAGATAATTTTCGTCATAGAGAAAATTGCTTTTGTCGTATTCTTCGATGAGCATGAAGCGGTCGTCTTCCGGGACGTCGAAGACCTCACGCATCGCCTGATAAAGACCGTCCAGAATAGCCTTGCGATATTGCGGCGGCTTGCCTTTCAGCAGGGAAACACGGGTGAGCGGCATGGTTGCTCCTCTTTGCTAGAAATCCTCGGCGATCGAATGTCGCGCGCATGAACCTAAGGACAGCCGCTTGGTCGAGAGTATTCGCTTTCGCATGCTCATTCGCGGAATCGGGCCACTTTCGCGGATTATGGCCTGGGGCTACGGAGAAGCGCCGCCAGCCGCCCATGCCGCCACCCCCGCCCCCGCGATTATGACCATCGCCGCCTGAATGGTCGCCTTGATGTGCCTCCGGCTCGGAGGCATTCTGATTGATGTCGGCATCGGCCGTCCAGTAGCAATCAAGCCCGCCCGTGGGACGCACGCAGAAGAGCTTGGCGTCCTTCGTGTCGATTGTTCACGGCCATGCCTTTCGAAAGGGATAAGCAATCGCCCTTAGCGAGTTTTGGCGCACTGAATTTGTCCAGCCCCGCTTTGTCGTTCTTGGCGAGGAAATCGAGAACCTTTCTCGAATCCGCCTCGTCCTTACAGGCGACGATCGGCTTGATGACGCTCGCGGCTTCCGCGATTGACGGCAAAAGAAGCGCGAGAACCGCGAAACATCGGCAATTGTTCATGAGCCACACCGCTGTTGGCAAACGCTTATGTGAGGCGGCCCCGCTCTCGCTGCACATAGCAATCATAGCACTTTGCCGGGGTTTAAAATATTTTTTGGGTCGAGGGTTTGCTTGATCGCGCGCATCACCTCCATCGCCACCTTGTCTTTCACCTTCGGCAATAGATCGCGCTTCAATTGGCCGATCCCATGCTCGGCCGAAATCGAACCCTTGCGCGCCACCACCAGTCCATGCACGATGGCGTTGATCTCGTCCCAGCGGGCCAAAAACGCTTGCCGTCCGCCCCTATGGGCTGCGAGACATTGCAGTGAATATTGCCGTCGCCGAGGTGGCCGAAGGCGACGAGCCGCGCGCCCGGGATCGCTGCCATCACAGCGCGCGCGGCTTCTTCCAGAAAAGCCGGGATATCCGAGATGGGAACGCTGACGTCATGCTTGATCGAGCCGCCTTCATGGCGCTGAGCGTCCGGCAAAAGTTCGCGCAGCTTCCAGAAATTTTCGCGCTGACCCCGCGACGCGGCGACCGCCGCATCCTCGATGATGTGTTTTTCGTTCGCCGCTTCGAGGAGCGCGAGCAATCGCGCGGCAAGCCCTTGGGTGCTTTGCGAACTCAATTCGAGCAGCACGTACCACGCATGCTTGCTAGACAAAACCTCGCGCGCGGAAAAATGCGCGAGGACAAAATCCAAGCCGATGCGGGGAATCAGTTCGAAGCTGGTGATTTCGCCGCCCGCCATGTCACGGGCGAGATCGAGCAGGGCGAGCGCCGCGCGGGGCGAGGCAAGGCCGATAAAGGCGGTCTCGATCGCGCGGGGTTTTGGATAGAGTTTTAGGACCGCCGCGGTGATGATCCCAAGCGTGCCCTCCGAGCCTATAAAAAGATTTCTTAGATCATAGCCCGTGTTGTTTTTCTTGAGCTTCGACAAGTCCGAAAGGATCCGCCCGTCGGCGAGCACGACTTCGAGTCCAAGTACGAGATCCCGCGCGTTGCCATAGGCGATCACATTTGTGCCGCCGGCATTGGTCGCAAGATTGCCGCCGATGGTGCATGAGCCTTCCGCCGCGAGCGACAATGGAAATAACCGTCCCGCCTTCGCGGCTTCGTCCTGCGCGCGGGAAAGGATCATGCCAGCTTCGACGGTCATCGTGTTCGAGCTAAGATCGATCTCGCGCAGCGCCGTCATGCGGCCAAGCGAAAGCACGATTTGATTGCCGGGGCCGAGCGGAATCTGGCCGCCCACAAGCCCGGTATTGCCGCCTTGCGGGACCACCGGGGTAGACGTTTCATGGCAAAGTTTCAGCACTTCCGCGATTTCTTGCGTCGAGCCGGGACGCACCACGCAAAGCGCAAGCCCATGAAAGCGATCGCGCGGCTCGCGCAAAAATCCTTCCATGCCGGGCGGATCGGCGATGACGTGCCTGGCCCCAGAAATCGCTTCGAGGCGATCAAGGATTTCCCGCGAGGCCGCGTTTAGGCCCGCCGTGCTTTCCACGTCGAAACTCATGCCTTGTCTTCCAAAAGTGGCGTAAGAATAGAGCCGGTTGAGGATGCCGTAAAGCGGACTTTCATCGGGCGGGCGACGGATTTTTCGCCCGGGAACTTGAAATTATTGGCCTAACTGCGATCGAGACAACATAAACCCTCAATACTGGATATAATCCAGTCTTCTGCTGAGGGCGCGAGGCCCCGAGGAATTGCCGCATCGCTTTTATGACGGGCAGAATTTGCAAGGAGGTCCTATGGCCGCGCTCGACACGGTTTTGGCGAAGATCGATGGAAACCTCGACTCTGCTCTGGGCCGGCTTTTCAAGCTTATTGAAATCCCCTCGGTTTCGACCGATCCCGCCTATGCGCGCGATTGCGCCAAGGCGGCCGAATGGCTCGCCGCCGAGCTGCGGGGCATCGGCTTCGAGGCGTCGGTGCGCAAGACGGCCAGGCCATCCGATGGTCGTCGGACAGGCCAAGGCGGAGCGTCCCGACGTGCCGCATGTGCTGTTTTACGGCCATTACGATGTGCAGCCGCCCGACCCGCTCGAATTGTGGGAGAGCCCGCCCTTCGAGCCGCGAGTCGTCGAGGCGGCGACCGGCAAGCGGATCGTCGCGCGCGGCGTCGCCGACGACAAGGGCCAGCTGATGACCTTCGTCGAGGCCTGCCGCGCCTTCACGGAAACCGGCGGCTTGCCCTGCCACATCACCTTCCTCATCGAAGGCGAGGAGGAGACCGGCTCGCCTTCGCTTCCGGCTTTTCTTGGCCAAGCCAAGGCCGAGCTCAAAGCCGACATGGCGCTTGTCTGCGACACCGGAATGTGGGACCGGGAGACGCCCGGCGATCACCACCATGCTGCGCGGCCTCGTGCTTGAGGAGGTCGTGATCCATGCCGCGAACCGCGATCTGCATTCGGGCATGTTTCGGCGGCGCCGCGGTCAATCCGATCCATGTGCTCGCCCGCATCATCGCCGATTTGCACGACGAGAAGGGACGTATCACGCTTCCGGGGTTCTATAATGGCGTCGCCGAACTGCCGGAGGATATTGCCGAACATTGGCGCGAATTGGATTTTCGCGGGAGCGATTTTTTAGGCGCTGTCGGCCTTTCGGTTCCGGCCGGCGAACAAGGCCGGGATATTCTCGAAATGGTTTGGTCGCGGCCAACCTGCGATGTCAACGGCATTCTCGGGGGCTATACCGGCAAGGGTTCGAAGACGGTGTTGCCGGCGCAAGCGAGTGCCAAATTCTCGTTCCGGCTTGTCGGATCGCAGGACCCGGTCAAAATCGCGGAAACCTTCCGGGCTTTCGTCAAGGAGCGGCTGCCCGCCGATTGCCGCGCCGAATTTACCTCGCATGGCAGCGTCGGGCGCGGTACAATTGCCGTTCAGTTCGGAAGCGTTGTCGCGGGCAGGCAGGGCATTGCAGGCCGAATGGGGCAAGGAGCCGGTGCTGGCCGGGTGCGGCGGCTCGATCCCGATCGTCGGCGCTTTCAAGCGCGATCTCGGGATGGACACTTTGATGATCGGGTTTGGTTTGGAGGACGATCGCATTCACTCGCCGAACGAGAAATACGAACTTTCCTCGTTTCACAAGGGCGCCCGAAGCTGGGCGCGGGTCTTAAATGCGCTGGCGCTGTGACCGGCCCATCGCGAGCTTTACATTAGCGATCCACAAGCCTGCGGCCAGAACGAGGGCGTAGACGAGCGCGCCGGAAAGCCCAAGAAACAATAGTTCAAACACATTGGCGAAACGGCCGAGGCTCGTCGCCATGCGCTGAATGGGCGCGGCGGCAAAAAGCGCGAAAACCGCGAGAAGGAAGGAAGCCACGGTCACCGCCGTGGCTGTTTTCCACAAAAAGAGATCGGCCTGCATGGCGCCCGCGCCGGATCGCGAAAACGCACAAAAGCAAGAGGTTGATCCATGCTCCGGCCGCCGTCGCGGCAGCAAGCCCGGGTGCGCCAAAAGGCTTGAACAGCACGATTTTCAAACCGACATTGATCGCGACCGCGGCGAGCGCAATCAGCATCGGCGTTTTCGTATCGCCCTGGGCCTGAAAGCTCGCCACGGCGGAACGCAATAAAACGATCGCGACAAGCCCGAACCCGTAGGCCGTAAGCACTGCGGCGGAAGCGCTGGCCGCTTGCGCTGTGAACGCGCCGCGCAGGAAAACCCCGCGCATGATGTCGTCGGGAATCATGATGAAAGCGATGAAGAACGGCGCCGTTAGCGCGAGCGAAAGCGCCATGGTTCGATTTTGCGCATGCAGCGCGGCGCCCGGATTGCCGGCCGCGAAGAGCCGGCTCATCTCCGGCAACAGCACGGTGCCCGCCGCAATACCAATGACGCCGAGCGGCAATTGATAGATGCGGTCGGCATAGTAGATCGACGACACGCCGCCGGTGGGGAGCATCGAGCCGATGATGGTGTCGGCGAATAGCGCGATCTGGGTGCCGGCCGAGCCGATTACCGCCGGACCCAAGGTCGCAAGGAAACGCTTGATATGTTTCGTCATCGCCGGGCGCGCGAAGCGCTCGAAAATTCCGGCGCGATGGGCGGCCGCCGAGGTGAGCACAAGTTGCAACACGCCCGACACGGTAACCCCCAACTCGCCGCCAAACCTGGATTGGGGAATAGAAAAGCAATGCCGAGGAAAACAATCATCGACAAATTCATCAAGACCGGCGTGAAGGCCGCGGCAGCGAAATGGCCGTGCGCGTTCAACGTGCCAGATTGCAGTGTGACGAGCGTGATGAACAAAAGATACGGAAAGGTGATCCGCGTCAGCGTGACGGTGAGCGCGAATTTTTGTGGATCCGCGCGGAACCCCGGCGCGAGAAGGTCGATGAGATAGGGGGTGAAGGCGAAGGCGAGCGCGACGACGAGAATCTGGGAGGCGAGCAGGCCCAAAAAAATCTGGCCGGAAAACAGCCGCGCGCGGGCAAGACCTTCGGATTGAAGCACACGCGGTAGCTCGGGACATAGGCGGAATTGAAAGCACCCTCGCCGAAAATGGTGCGAAAATGGTTGGGCAGGCGCTGGGCCACGAAGAAAGCGTCGGCAAGCAGACCCGCGCCGAGGACCGCGCCAAGCAGAACATCGCGCAAAAAGCCGGCCCCGCGCGAGAGCAAGGTCAAGCCGCCGACGGAAATCAGGCTTTTGTACATGAATGTTTTCGATTTACTCCGGACGCGGCCTGGCCATGGATTCGTCCACGGCGCAAGCACCAATGCCCACGCGCTCTTCGATCAAGATAGAGCGGCCGCCGCTTTACCTCGGCGAAAATGCGGCCAATGTATTCGCCGAGGATGCCAAGCGACAGCAATTGAATGCCGGCAAAAAACGTAATCGAAACAATCAACGAGGCATAGCCTGGAACATCGACGCCGAAAATGAGCGTGCGAGCTCAAATAGAACGGCCGCCAATGTCAGCGCCAGGAACGAAGTGGCCGAGCCGATATAGCTCCAAACTTTAAGAGGCATTGTCGAAAACGACATGAGCCCGTCGAGCGCCAAATGCGTCAATTTGCGATAGCTGAATTTTGAATTGCCGTGGACGCGCGCCTCGACATCGAACGGCACGCCGATCGATTTGAATCCGATCCAGGCATAAAGTCCTTTGGAAAACCGTGCGTGCTCGCGCATTGTGCGAAGCGCCGCCGACGGCCCGCGCATCGAGGAGACGGAAATCGCCAGCGCCCTCGGGAAGGCTGGTGTCTCCGACCGAGCCGAAAAACTTATAAAAACGATGCGTCAAAATCCGCCGCAAAGGAGTATAGACGCTCGTGATCGATACGCTGGGCGAAGACATTTTTGTAGCCCTCGCGCCAACGCGCGATAAAGGTTTCGATCAGTTCCGGCGGATGCTGCAAATCGGCGTCGATGATGATGACCGCGGCTCCCTTCGCATGGTCGAGGCCCGCCGCTATCGCGATCTCCTTGCCGAAATTCCGGCTCAGCGAAATCGCGCGAATGCGAGGGTCCGTGTGATGGGCGGCGCGCAGACAATCGAGCGTATCGTCGGTCGAGCCGTCGTCGACAAAAATGATTTCGAACGAGGCCGCGCAACGCTCAAGTACCGGCACTAGCCGCGTCAGCAAAGCCTCTATGTTGTTAGATTCATTATAGACCGGCGTGATCACGGAAATCTCCGCGCCGTTCGCGCCCGCCGGCCCCGTGCCCGATTTTGTCATTTTTTGGCGGCCTCACGAATTGCAACCGCGGCCATGCCGGGTTTAATGAAATCCCCGCTTAGGCTTTTGCATGGCATTGGGCAAGATTGCTTCTATTTGCCGGAAGCCGGACTATCCCTCGCTGGAGCGTTCGGACATCTTTCCGTAACGCGAGGGGTTGATCATTGTGGGCACGGCCGGAGCGCATTTTTCGTTCTGCCTCTGCGCTGATGATTATGCGCTGTCGCCTGGCGTCAGTCGCGGTATTTTGGAAGCGCTTGGCGCCGGCCGGCTGAGTGCGACAAGCGTGATGACAACGCGGCCATTCTGGCCGAAGGGCGCGCATGAGTTGCGCCAATGCAACGCCAAGGCCGACATCGGGCTGCATCTTAACCTCACGCTTGGCAGCCCGCTTTGATACATGCCGGCGTTCGCGGCCACGGGGCGCCTGCCGGGGATAAGTCGCGTGCTCAAGGCCGCGCGGAGAAACGAGTTGCCGGAAGCCGAGATCGGCCAGGAAATCTCGCGCCAGCTCGACGGTTTTTGCGAGCATTTCGACGCTGCTCCGGCTTTTGTGGATGGGCATCAGCATGTCCACGTTCTGCCGCAAATACGCGCCGCGTTGTTCGCGTGCCTAGAAGAAAAAGGGTTTTCGAGAAAGGTTTGGCTGCGCGACAGCTCCGACCGGCCTTGGCGAATTCTGCGGCGCGGCGCGAAGTTGACAAAAGCGCTGGGGATTGCCTGGCTCGGGAGAGGCTTTGCAAGCCGAGGCTCCGCGCGAGGTTACGCTCACCAACGAGGGATTTTCGGGATTTTCGGCGTTCGATCCGGGTCATGATTTCGCCGCCAATTTCGCCCGCTATCTTTGTGCGCCGGGCAGGCGCCACCTTATCATGTGTCATCCGGGCTATTGCGACGAGGAACTCGTGGCGGCCGATCCGGTCACGCTGAGCCGCGAACGCGAACTTAGCTTTCTTCTATCCCCCGCTTTCAAAGAGATGCTCGATCGCGAACGCGCGCGGCTGGCGCGGCTTTCCGATGCTTTTTGCAATACGATCGCCCCCGCATGATCTGGCGGAAAACGCGATTGGCGTCATCAAGGCGGATAGAAGTTACCAACGGCTCGCGCAAAGCCCGGAGCTGTCCCGGTTGATCCCTTGCCTTTGGACCGGAAGGCAAGCTCTACGCCGTCGTCAATCGACTGCACCAATCCGCTGCCCTGAATGGTGGTGAGTCACTGTCCAAGCCGCCTTACTTTCTGATTGAGGTCAAAGACCTGGCCGCCGGACTGCCGGGACGGTGACTCAAGCGTTGGAAGGCTCGTCCAAGGTTTGGCAAACCGCCATTATCTGGACTCGCAGCCAGCGATGAGCGGGATCGTTTTCCCGTAGTGCGTGCCAAACCATGACCAGTTCATAGACCGGAAGATCAATGGGCATGGGCAATATGCTGAGCGGCGCCAAGCCAACGAATTGCTTGGCGATTCTTTCGGGTAAGGACAGCAGCATATCCGTCTTGGCGACGACGAACAGCGCGGAGAGGAAGTGCGGCACGATGAGGCATCCCACTTACCGCCCACATCGCTGGCGAAAACTATCTTGGCATCAGGTGCACTCAAGATTGTGTGTTTATCCAACTGACGCGTAGCTTAGGCCGAACCGTTGAGCAACAAAATGGCCTTTTACAAGCCCGTAGCTGACGCTCTCCATGCGCGACTAGGGTTTCTGACCTGCCACTGAGATATTCCTCCACGAGGAGTTAGAGTCCGGCCTGAACAAGGGACGGACCGATGAAGCGAAGCAGGTTTACGGAAGAACAGATCATCGCGGTGTTGCGGGAGCATGAGGCTGGCGCGAAGGCTGGGGAACTCTGCCGGAAGTACGGGATGTCGGAAGCGACGCTGTACAACTGGAAGGCCAAGTTCGGCGGGATGGATGTCTCGGATGCCAAACGGCTGCGGGCACTCGAAGACGAGAACGGCAAGCTGAAGAAGCTGCTGGCGGAGTCGATGCTCGACGCCTCCGCCCTGCGCGAGCTTCTGGGAAAAAAATGGTAGGGCCCGCCGTAAAGCGCGAGGCTGTCGCTCATCTTCGGACGATGTTCCAGATGAGCGAGCGGCGGGCCTGCTCCGTCATCGCCGCCGATCGGACCAGCATCCGGTATCAATTCTGCCGGCCGCCTGATACCGAGCTCCGGTGCCGGCTGCGCGATCTGGCCAATGCACGCCGGCGGTTCGGCCATAGACGGCTGTTCGTCCTGCTGCGCCAGCAGGGTGAGCCATCCGGCATCAACCGGATTTACCGGCTCTATCGCGAGGAAGGGCTAACAGTGCGCCGCCGTCGCGTTAGGCGGCGTGCCGTCGGAGCGCGGGTGCCGATCCTGATCGAGGCCAAGGTTAATGCCCGCTGGTCACTCGACTTCGTGCACGATCAGTTTGCTTGTGGCCGGCGCTTCCGCATTCTGAACGTCGTCGACGATGTGACGCGGGAATGTCTGGCGGCGGTCCCCGACACCTCGATCTCCGGCAAGCGGGTGGCACGGGAACTGAGCACTCTGCTCCAACGGCGCGGCAAGCCCGGCATGATCGTATCGGATCATGGGACCGAACTCACCTCGAATGCCATCCTCGCCTGGTGTGCCGAGCACCGCATCGATTGGCACTACATCGCCCCGGGTAAGCCGACGCAGAACGGCTTCTGCGAGAGCTTCAACGGCCGGATGCGTGACGAGCTATTGAACGAGACCCTGTTCGTCGGTCTCGATCACGCCCGGCAGGTCATTGGCTCATGGGCCTACGATTACAACACCGCGAGGCCGCATTCCTCGCTCGGCCACCAGACACCTGCGGCCCATGCCGCTGATCTCACCGCAACAGGCGCCCGGCTGCGCAATCCTGACCAGCTCCGCCGCTCGCCTGTTGCTCACACCGCGCCGCAAGGCGCATCAACTGCCGAGGCTCTAACCGTCGCTGGATGAAAGTTCAGTTGCAGGTCAATTCCCGACGCGCCTGGCGTCGGCCTGGAATGGAATGAAGCCACGGTAACCGCTAATCGAGCCGAATTCTAGCCACCGGACTCCTCGGTTCTCACCGTGGTTCATCGGTCAAGAATGTCCATTCTTCCCAGCGCCAATCACCGAGTACCGATGGTTCCACCCTTCCGCTTCGACTCCTTTTGTTCGCGGACTGAAAATTCCCTAATCACCGCATGTTCGCAACGCATTTCACAATATAATTCCACTAACATAGAGGGGCACTCAAGAAATTAGATGTTGGTTATAGTGTACATTCCGCGTAGCCAGCCCGTTTTGCATGCAGTAACTTTGGGCTATGGGGATGTTCTATAAGACCTTAGTGCTTTGGTCTAAGACACAGATCTATAATGACAGCGCCCCGATTTTGACCCTCCTCAATTTCGAACCGCCAGACGAAGCTGAGGCCTGAGCATGTGAACCCATGCTCGGACTACCCTGGAAACTTGTTTCGCCCGCCGACGACGGTCTGCTTGATATTTGCACATACCGCCGGAACGGCGGCGAGGACCGCTATGGGTCATGGAGGAAGAACTCGCGGCGAGCATAACTCGTCGGCATCGCATCAATAAGCGGAATTCCTAAGTGCAGCTGGGCGAGTCCGAGTCGCGCCACAAGCGGTCATGGGTGGCGGGACCGCACCGCTTCGAAAACAAACCGTCACTGCGTCCCTCGCTTTCAGCGGCGCGTTGAAGCTCCGCGATATTGGCCGCGCACACCTTACGATAGCCTTTTCCCGTAAACGCGCCCGGCGCTTGCCTGTAAATCGAAACGCGATCGCAGCCAGCCCGGTCTCTCATTTCTTGCGCGGCAAAGTCCCCAAGAACTGGAACCGCTGCTGCGACTCCCACGCCGATCATTCTCGCGTCATCAGCTCAAGGGATTCTTGGGTTCTGACGTGAACAGGGTATAATAGGGAATTTGACCTGTGGAGACCGGTTCGGCGAGGAGCGGCTTGAGTTTGGCACAAAGCGTCAACGGGCTTCGATGCGTATAGTCGACCTATTCCGCCGCAACCGTTCTCCCGGTGCAATGGGCTTATGCTAATTCCGGTTCCCGCAGCGCCAATTGTAAATTCTGAAGCTGCGCAATAAGATATGGTATCAATAATGGC
>CAWDVJ010000010.1:0-479155 GCA_963805725.1 uncultured Gemmatimonadales bacterium | reverse complement strand
ATCTGGAGGACATAGGCGCTCATTTCGGCAAGCTCCTGGTAGTATCGTCGTTCTGGCGAGCGAAGCCGTCCAGCGAATCATAGCGCCGCCCCTTCTAGGCCGCGACTCGCCCAATGCTGGCCGGGGCTGGCGCTGCCCGCGTCACACGGGCGCTGTACCTTTCGCGGCGGGCACGGAGGGGCGCCGACGCGCCTTGTAGAAGTGGGGCCGGAAAAGGAGAGAGGAGAGGCAGCATGGCCTATCGGTATGTGCTCGTCGACATCAGCAGCGGCGTCTTGACCCTCACGATGAATCGTCCCGAGGTGCTCAACAGCTGCAACCGGGCGATGGTGGGCGAGTTGCACGAGGCGTTCGCGCGCCGCGGCCGATGACGGGTCCGTGCGGGCGGTCGTCCTGACCGGCGCCGGGCGCGCGTTTTGTGCGGGCCAGGATCTGGGAGAGGCGGTGCCAAGCGATGGGTCGCCCGCGCCGGATCTCGGCGCCATTGTCGCCGCGTACAACGGCCTGGTGACCGCGATCCGGCACCTGGAAAAGCCCGTGGTCGCAGCCGTCAATGGAGCGGCCGCCGGCGCAGGCGCCAACATCGCTCTGGCCTGCGACCTCGTTATTGCGGCAGAGAATGCGTCCTTCATCCAGGCGTTCGTCCGCATCGGGCTGATACCGGACAACGGCGGCACGTTCTTCCTGCCGCGACTCGTCGGCCTGGCGCGGGCAACCGCCATGATGATGCTGGGGGAACGGGTGACGGCACAGCAGGCGAAGGACTGGGGCATGATCTATGACGTCGTGCTGCCGCTGCGCCTCGGCGAAGTCGTCGGGGAGTTGGCGCGACGACTCGCGACGCAGCCGACTCGTGCGCTCGGGTCTGATCAAACGCGCAGTCAACGCGTCACTGGCCAACGATCTCGAGGCCCAGTTGGCTCTCGAGGCGACACTGCAGGCCGAAGCCGGGCGCACGGCGGACTATCAGGAGGGCGTTCGAGCGTTTCAGGAGAAGCGCACTCCGGTCTTTGCAGGGCGATAGTCGATCGTGCCCATTGATGCGAAGGTGCACGGTCGGCGTGGTTGGCGCAGGCGCGATGGGCAGCGGCATCGCGCAGGTTGCGGCCACCAACGGCCACGCCGTGGTCGTCGCTGACTCCGACCCCGCCGCCGTCGCTCGCGGCAAGGGAGCGATTGACAGCGCGATTGCGCGTGACGTCGAGAAGGGCCGGCTCGAGGCGCGCCCGCGCACGTGAAATCCTGGATCGGGTGTCCTTCGTTGCGATTCCCGCGTCGGGCCAGCTGACCGCACTGGCCGCGTGCGGCTTGGTCATCGAGGCAATTGTCGAGCGGATGGACGCGAAGCGGGACATGTTCGTGCGTCTCGAGGCGGTACTGGCGTCCGACTCGCTGCTCGCGACCAACACTTCGTCGCTCCCGATTGCGGGCATCGCGGCTGCATGCACGCGTCCGGAGCGCGTGCTTGGCGTGCACTTCTTCAATCCGGCGCCGGTGATGCCGCTCGTGGAGATCATTCCCTGGGTTGGGACCTCTCAGACCGTGCTGCGCGGATGCCCGGGCCACGGTCGATCGGTGGGGCAAGACGACGGTGCATCGCCAGTGATACGCCCGGCTTCATTGTCAATCGAGTGGCCCGGCCGTTCTACGGCGAAGCGCTCCGCCTACTCGATGAGGGTATCGCCGAGCGCCGCCACGATTGACTGGGCGATGCGTGAGCTCGGAGGGTTCCGGATGGGCCCGTTCGAGTTGATGGACCTCATTGGCCACGATGTCAATTTCGCGGTAACGAGCTCGGTATTCGCCGGATTCTTCTACGATCGGCGCTTCACGCCGTCGATCACGCAGCAACGGCTCGTGGAAGCCGGGATGCTGGGGCGCAAGACCGGCCGTGGTTTCTACGACTATCGTCCGAACGCTCCGAAGCCCGTGCCGCTCGCGGATCGTGCGCTCGGAGCCGAAATCCTCGAACGCATTCTGGTCATGCTCATCAACGAGGCGGTTGATGCTGTGCACTGGCGCGTCGCGTCGCCGCAGGACATTGATCTGGCGGTCAGAAAGGGAGTAAATTACCCCAAAGGGTTGTTGGCATGGGGCGAAGAATTGGGCTGGCCTCGTGTGCTCGGGCGACTGACGGCTCTCTACGAGGAGTACGGAGAGGATCGATATCGACCGAGCGTGTTGCTCAAGCGAATGGCGCGAGGCGAGGCTCGACCGTGGTGAGCGGCAATCGACGGCGCGGGACCGCGCGTCCGGCGCCCAGCGCAGTCGCACCTCTGGAAGCCGAACGTTCGGACACAGGCGCGGCGGCATCAGCGGAGCAGGAGCTCGCCGAGCGCGCGGTGGCGCTCATGCGGGCACACGACGCCTTCAGCCAGTGGTTGGGGATCGAGGTCGTGTCGCTCGCCCCCCGAGCGTGCACCGTGCGCGCGACGATTCGCGAGGACATGCTGAACGGGTTTGGCGTCTGCCACGGAGGCGTGACGTTCGCGTTGGCGGATAGTGCACTTGCATTCGCATCAAATACACACGGGCACCTCACCATGAGCGTCGAGAACGGAATTTCATATGTCGCCCCGGTTCGGCTGCGTGATGTGCTGACGGCGACCGCTGTCGAGGAGGCGGCCGGTGGGCCGCTGGCGTGTTACCGCGTGACCGTGCGCAATCAGGTGGATCAAACCGTAGCGCTCTTTCGGGGCACGGTGTACCGAACGAAACGCGATGTTGGTGGACGAGGCCAGATGAGTGACGCATACATTGTCGATGGCGTGAGGACCCCGATCGGCTCCTTTGGTGGGAGCCTGAGCGACGTGCGGGCCGACGATATGGCCGCCCTGGTGATCGAGCGACTGCTCGCGCGCCTCCCTCGGGTGGACCCGTCGCAGATCTCCGATGTCATCCTGGGCTGCGCGAACCAGGCGGGAGAGGACAATCGCAACGTGGCGCGGATGGCACTCCTGCTCGCGGGGCTTCCGACGTCGGTGCCCGGCGAGACCGTCAACCGGCTGTGCGCGTCGGGTCTGAGTGCCGTCGCGCATGCCGCCCGGGCCGTGCGTTTGAGCGAGGGGGACCTGTACATTGCCGGCGGCGTCGAGAGCATGACCCGGGCGCCGTACGTCCTCTCGAAGAGTGGGAAAGCGTTCGCACGTGACGCCCAGCTGTTCGACACGAGCATCGGCTGGCGCTTCGTCAATCCGCGGCATGCAGCAGCGGTACGGTGTCGACAGCATGGGCGAAACCGCCGAAAATGTCGCCGACCGAGTTCGGTGTGTCGCGCGAGGACCAGGATCGTTTCGCGTGCGCCACGCAGGCACGGGCGGTGGCTGCACGCGGGCGGGGCCGCTTTGCGGTCGAGATCACACCGGTCGAGGTGCCAGGGGAGAAGCGCGGCGAGGTGCGGCCGTTTCGAGCACGATGAATTCATCCGCCCCGACACGACGATCGAGAAGCTGAGCAAGCTGAAACCGGCGTTTCGGTCGGGTGGCTCGGTCACGGCGGGTAACTCTTCGGGCATCAACGACGGAGCGGCGGCACTGCTTGATTGCGTCGGAGCATGCCGTCAAGGACGATGGGCCTCGAGCCGCTCGCTCGTGTCGTCGCGACCGCGGCGGCGGGCGTCGAGCCCCGCACGATGGGCATCGGCCCGGTACCTGCGACGCGCGAGGTGCTGGCGCGCGCGAAGCTCATCGCTCGACGCAGATCGATGTGATCGAGCTCAACGAGGCGTTCGCAGCTCAGGTGCTGGCATGCCTGCGGAAGCTCGGTGCTCGCAGGGGACGATCCTCGCGTGAATCCCAACGGCGGCGCGATCGCGCTCGGGCATCCGCTGGGTATGTCGGGCGCGCGGCTCGTGTTGTCGGCCGCGCGCGAGCTCGAGGCAACGAGCGCCCGCTACGCGCTCGCGACGATGTGCGTCGGAGTTGGACAGGGCATGGCCATGGTGATCGAACGAATCTGACGGAGACGAGCGACGTATTTCGAATTCGAGGGCACCGGCCCGTCGTCGCATCGCGTCCGCCTTCGTGCATCCGGCGGCGACCATTATCGGTGACGTGATCATTGGCCGCGACGTGTACGTCGGACCCTGCGGCGGCGATCCGCGGCGATTGGGGCGCCATCGTGATCGAGGATGGCTGCAACGTCCAGGAGACCTGCGTCATTCACTCATTCCCGGGCGTGACGGTGCGGCTCGATCGAGGAGCGCATATCGGGCATGGCGCGGTGATTCATGGCGCGCCGATCGGGCGCCAATGTACTCGTCGGGATGAATGCGGTCGTGATGGACCGGGCCGTCGATAGGCGCCGGATCGATCGTTGGCGCGCTCACCTTCGTGCCGGCGGACATGCAGATTCCCGAGCGCAAAGTCGTCGTGGGCAACCCTGCACGGATCGTCAAGGATGTCAGCGACGCGATGCTGAGCTGGAAGACTGAAGGGACCCGCCTGTATCAGGAGCTGCCCGGCCGCCTGCACGCCGGCCTCCGCGCCTGCGAGCCGCTGCGAGACCCGCCGGCCGAACGACGCGACAAGGCGGCAGTGTACGAGACGTGGCACGAGCGACGACAGGAAGCTGAAGAGGACACGCGGTGAGCGCGTGGGCTGACGACAGGGCCGACCAGGAGTGCGTGATATGCGACTGAAGAACTATGTGCACGGTGACTGGGTGACCTCGAGCGGGCGGGCGACGGAGTTGTACAACGCCGTGACGGGCGAGCCAGGTCGCCGAGGCGAGCACCGAGGGCATCGATTTTCGCGATGTGCTGGGGTATGCGCGCACGGTCGGCGGGCCGACGCTTCGCGCCATGACCTTCCACCAGCGCGCTCGGATGCTCAAGGCGCTCGCGCAGTATCTCACGGCGCGCAAGGAACAGCTTCTACGAAGTGTCGAAGGCGACGGGCGCGACGAAAGGCGACAGCTGGATCGATATTGACGGCGGTATCGGAACGCTCTTCGCGTACGCCAGTCGTGGCCGGCGTGAGTTTCCCGACGAGACATTCTACGTCGACGGCGCCGATGGAGACGATCTCCAAGGGCGGCACGTTCGTGGGACGGCACGTATGCGTCCCGCTCGAGGGCGCGGCGATCCAGATCAACGCATTCAACTTCCCCGTGTGGGGCATGCTCGAGAAGATGTCGACGGCGCTGCTCGCCGGCATGCCGTCGATCGTCAAGCCGGCGACCGTCACTTCGTATCTGACCGAGGCCGTCGCGCAGGCCATGGTGGAGTCCGGGCCTTCTGCCGGCGGGAGCATTCCAACTGCTGTGTGGCAGTGCGGGCGACCTGCTCGACCACGTCGGCTGCCAGGACGCCGTGGCGTTCACCGGATCGGCCGCGACCGGGCCACATGCTCAAGACCGAGCCGCGCGATGGTCGAGCACTCCGTGCGGTTCAATCAGGAAGCGGACTCCCTCAACTTCTCGATGCTCGGACCCGACGCCACACCGGGGACCGAGGAGTTCGATCTGTTCATCAAGGAAGTCGTGCGAGAGATGACGGTCAAGGCGGGACAGAAGTGCACGGCCATCCGACGCACGATCGTGCCCGCGTCGATGGTCGATGCGGTCATTGCCGCTCTCAAGAAGCGGCTTGACGGCGTCACGATCGGCGACCCGAGTCATGGACGGCGTGCGGATGGGACCGCTCGCAGGTCGCACACAAGTGAAGGAAGTCGAGCAGAACCTCGACAAGCTGCGACGCGCCGCCGAAGTCGTGTACGGTGGTTCGACACGCATGCAAGGTCGTGGGCGCCGACGCCGCGCGTGGCGCGTTCTTCCCGACAGTGCTGCTCTACGACGAACATCCCTTCGAGCAGACGGCGCCGCACGAGCGTCGAGGCGTTCGGCCCCGTGAACACCGTCATGCCTTACTCGACGATCGACGAGGCCATCGCGCTCGCCAATCTCGGACGCGGATCGCTCGTCGGCTCCCTGTTCACCGCAGATGCGCGCGTGGCGCGGACCGTAGCGCTGGGGACTGCGCCATATCACGGGCGTCTCATGATCGTGGACCGCACGAGCGCCAAGGAGTCGACGGGGCACGGGTCGCCGTTGCCACATCTGGTGCACGGTGGACCTGGCCGCGCCGGCGGCGGCGAAGAAATGGGCGGCGTGCGGGGCGTGCTCCACTACATGCAGCGCACGGCGCTGCAGGGCTCACCGACGGTGCATCGCGGCCATCACGAAGGAGTGGATCCCCAAGGCGGCGGAGCGACATGACCGCATCCATCCGTTCAAGAAGTACTTCGACGAGCTCGAGATCGGGGAGACGCTGCACACACATGGGCGCACGGTCACCGAGAGCGACATCGTCGAGTTTCGCGGGCATCAGTGGCGACTTCTTTTACGCGCATACGGACGACGTCGCGGCCAAGGACTCGATCTTCGAGCGCCGCGTCGCGCACGGGTATTTCGTCTTGTCGGCGGCGGCGGGGCTCTTCGTCGATCCCGCGCCGGGGCCGGTGCTCGCGAACTACGGCCTCGAGAGTCTGCGCTTCGTCAAGCCGGTGTACATCGGCGACACGATACGCGTTCGCCTGACGTGCAAGCAGAAGACGGCCAAGGAGGACCGCGAAGGCCAGATCCCACAGGGCGTCGTCGCGTGGGACGTCGAAGTCACGAATCAGCGCGACGAGCCCGTGGCGGTCTATACGATTCTCACGCTGGTCCGGCGGCTCGCCGGTGCCGGAGCACCGGAAACGAGGCCTGAGCTGGAACGGGCGTTGCGCACTGAGGCGCCAGACGTCGCTGACTCCGGCGACGGTCATGCAGCAAACGCAGCCGGGGGACGCGCCCGCGCGCGTGGCCTGAGACGGGCGGGTGTGCGGCCCGCGAGGCCGCACACCGGCGCAGCGCACGCTGGGCTGGTCGTAGGGCAGGCCGGTAGATTTCCGCAGTCGGTTGCTGTTGGGCCCGACGGGCCGGAGATACGGACGCCGGCCGCCGGTCCGTCGACACGAATACGAGGGATGCGCGATGTCAGAACCTGAAGCTGGCTTGAAGGAGTTCGAAGGCCGAATCGCCGCGGGCGAGACGATCGAGCCGAAGGATTGGATGCCCGAGCGGTATCGGAAGCAGCTCATCCGGATGATGTCGCAGCATGCGCACTCCGAGGTGGTCGGCATGCTGCCCGAGGGCAACTGGATCACGCGGGCGCCGACTCTGCGGCGCAAGATGGGGCTGCTCGCCAAGGTGCAGGACGAGGCTGGTCACGGACTCTACATCTATTGTGGAGCGGAGACCCTGGGCGTCGGCCGCGCGGAGATGATCGATCAGTTGCTGAGCTGGCAAAGCCAAATACTCCAGCATCTTCAACTATCCGACTCTGACCTGGGCCGACATTGGCGCGATCGGATGGTTCGTGGACGGCGCGGCCATCGTCAACCAGACCATGCTCGCAAAGGCATCGTACGGCCCTTATGCGCGAGCCATGGTGCGGATCTGCAAAGAAGAGAATTTTCACAAGCGGCAGGGCTACGAGATCATGACGACGCTGGCGGCCGGTACGCCCGGAGCAGCACCGGATGGCGCAGGATGCCGTGAATCGCTGGTGGTGGCCCTCGCTCATGATGTTTGGACCGTCGGACAAGGATTCGCCGAACTCGGCGGAGTTGACCCGATGGGGAGTGAAGCGGAAGGGCAACGATGAACTGCGACAGCGCTTCGTGAATCTCACCGTCGCCCAGGCGAAGGCGATCGACCTGTCGCTGCCCGATCCCGCGCTGCGCTACGACGAGGCGTCCGGCGACTGGCTCATTGGCCCGATCGACTGGAGCGAGTTCAACCGTGTCATTCACGGTGAGGGACCGCTCAACCGGGAGCGTCTCGCCGCGCGCAACGCCGCGCATAACGAGGGCGCGTGGGTCCGCGCGGCTGCGGAAGCGTACGCAGCCAAGCACGCCACGGACTCCGCGAGCGCGGCCGCGTGATCGCGCAAGACCGTCGGCGCGACGGGGTGATGAGGACCTCCCGATGACCGCACACACGCCGACCGCGGACGTGGTGCGCGGCCCGGGCGGAGACGCAGGCCAGTGGCCGTTGTGGGAGGTGTTCGTCCAGCCGCCCAAAGGCGCGCCGTTCGAGCACGCAGGCAGCGTTCACGCCGTGGACGCGGAGAGCGCGCTGCAAAACGCGCGCGATGTCTACGCGCGACGCGGAGAGGCCGTCAACATTTGGGTCGTGCCGACGGCTGCCATCACGGCGTCGACGCCCGAGGACGTGGGCCCGTTCTTCGATCCGGGAAACGACAAGCCCTACCGGCATCCACAGTTTTACTCGGCGCCGCGTGGCGTTCGCGTCTTCTGACGGACGCGCCGCTGTCGCCGTCCACGGCCGCCTCCTCGTCACGACGCGGCGTCGGAGAGCTGGACGCGCCCACGAAGGATGCCCTCGTCCAGTACCTGCTGCGGCTGGGCGACGACCGGCTGGTGCTGGGCCACAGGCTTTCGGAGTGGTGTGGCCACGCGCCGATCCTCGAAGAGGACATCGCACTCGCCAACATCGCACTGGATCTCATCGGGCAGGCGACGGCATTCCTCGAGCTGGCCGGGCAGACCGAAGGCGTCGGGCGCGACGCAGACGCTCTGGCCTATCTGCGCGAGGCGATCGATTACCGCAATGTGCTCCTCGTCGAGCTGCCGCGCGGGGATTTTGCTTTCACCATCGTGCGCCAGTTCCTCTTCAGCGTGGCCGCGTACTACCAGCTCGAAGGTCTGACGAAAAGCCGCGATGCGACTGTGGCTGGCATCGCGGCGAAAGCGGTCAAGGAAACGCGGTACCATGTGCGTCATGCGGGAGAGTGGGTGGTCAAGCTGGGTGATGGCACCGAGGAGAGTCACGCTCGCGCGCAGGCTGCGCTGGATGCGCTCTGGCGCTTTACGGGCGAGCTCTTCCTCGTGGACGACGTCGACGAACGCCTGGTCGCTGCCGGCCTCGCGGTCGATCTCGAGCACACTCGAGCGTACGTGGCGCAAGCAGGTCGATCGAGATCATCGACCGCGCGACGCTGACGATCCCGACCACGCCGTATATGCAGCGGGGTGGTCGCGTCGGCCGGCACACGGAGCATCTCGGCCATCTCCTGAGCGAGATGCAGATCCTTCAGCGCTCGTTTCCAGGGGCGAAATGGTGAGCCAGCGGGCGGGACATCGTTTCGGGGGGACCGAGATGACGGCCCCGACTCGCTCGACGCCGGAGACGGCGCCCGTGTGGGCGGTGCTCGACCGCGTGATGGATCCCGAAGTCCCCGTGTTGAGCGTCGTCGAGCTCGGAATCGTGCGCGACGTCGAGGTCGCGGCTGACGGGACGGTCACGGTGTGCGTCACCCCGACCTACTCCGGCTGCCCGGCAATGCGGGTCATCGAGGAAGACATCGTATCAGGCGCTCACCGCAGGCCGGCTGGCCAGGTGCGCGAGTTCGGACGGTGTATGCCCCCGCGTGGACGACCGATTGGATGACTGAGGATGCGCGCACGAAGCTCAGGGAGTATGGCATCGCGCCGCCGCCCATTCGGCATGCCGACAGCGAGGAGCTCGTGCCGCTGCAGCGCAAGCAACCGCGCGTGCCCTGTCCGTACTGCGGGTCGAGTGCGACGACGACCCGCAGCGAGTTCGGATCCACGGCATGTAAGGCGCTCATGTATTGTGAGGAGTGCCGGCAACCGTTTGAGCTGTTCAAGGCCCTGTGACGCCGACATTGCAGTCGCCAGCTTCCGGCTCGGCTGATCGCTCGACGGCGGGCGGCACGGTCGTCGAGCGCGGCGCGTTGCGCTCGCGCCTGGACAAGACCTCGTGGCGCCGCATCGCGTACAACGCCCTGGTCTCGCGGACGCTCGATGACATCGAGGAGGAGACCAATCGAAAAAAGAACGTCGTGCCGCGCGAGCACCTCGTGCTGTACCAGTTTTCGGCCCGCGGCCACGAGGTCGCGCAGGTCATCCTCGGGTCCTTGCTCGACCACGATCACGACGGCGTCGGCGCCTACTATCGGTCGAGGCCAATGCTCCTGTCGCTTGGTCTCTCCATCGAGGACGCCCTCGCCAGTCCGTTGGGACGGAGCGGTGGGTTCAGTGATGGCAGAGACGTTGGCGTCGTCTGCAATCTGGCGACCGCAAAAGGTCCGATCGTGCTGCCGATGGCCGGGGATGTCGGGTCGCAGTATACGCCCGCGGCCGGCTGGGCCGCAGGCCATCCAGTACCACCGGGCAGTACTCGAGGACGAGAGCTATACGGGGTCGATCGCTGTTGTGCTAGGCGGCGAAGCGTCGGTGGCGACCAATGGATTCTGGTCGGCGCTCACGATGGCGACGACACTCCAGTTGCCGATGCTCTTTTACATTGAGGACAACGGACTTGGCATTTCCGTCCGGCGCGAGATGCAGACGCCTGGGGGCAACATTGCGGACAACCTCTCGTCCTTCGGGAATCTGCTCGTGCGTGACGGCGACGGCACGGATCCCCTGGCGTCGTCCCAGTTGCTGGAGGAGGTCGTGCGTCATGTGCGCTCGGGGCTCGGTCCCGCCCTGATCCATTTGACCGTCCCGCGGTTGGCGAGCCACTCGGGACCAGACAACCAGAAGGGGTATCGGAGCGATGCCGAGATCGCGGCCGACTGGTTGCGCGATCCGCTGCCGAAGCTTCAGAGCAGTTTGGTGCCCGCGCTACTGAGCGAGCGCGAATGGGCGAGCCTCGAGCAGGAGGTGGCGCGCGACGTCGACGCGGCGCTCACGGCCGCGCGTGCGCGCGCGGCTCCAGAGCCAGCGACAGTGAAGCGGTTCGTCTACGCCGAGACGACCCAACCGGGCGACCCTGGGACCGTCGGCGGTTTGTCAGAGGAAGAGCTGACGGACCTCGGCGGGACCACTACGGCCGAGGCGGCGGGACCAATCGTGCGGTTTCCGGAGGCGGTCCGGCGAACGATCGCGCACGAGCTGCGGCGCAACCCGAAGGCGCTCGTGTTCGGGGAAGACGTCGGTGTCAAAGGCGGCGTACACCTCGTGACCGAAGGCCTGCAGAAGCAATTCGGCGTCGCCCGCGTATTCGACACGAGCCTGTCCGAGGAAGGGATTATCGGCCGGGCTGTCGGCATGGCCATCTCCGGGCTCATGCCTGTCGCGGAAATTCAATTCAGGAAATACGCCGACCCCGCCACCGAGCAGCTCAATAACTGCGGTACGATGCGCTGGCGCACGCACAATCAGTTCGCGGCCCCAATCGTCGTGCGCATGCCGGGCGGAGTTGGCAAGGACGTCGGCGATCCGTGGCACTCGGTGAGTAGCGAGGTCACCTGGGCGCACGCGATCGGCTGGCAGGTGCTCGTCCCCTCGAACGCCGCGGACGCCGTCGGCCTGCTGCGCTCGGCAATGCGGAGCAGGAACCCCACCATCTTCTTCGAGCACCGGTCGCTGCTTATGACCAGCGACGGGAGCGCTCGCTATCCGGGCGACGAGTACGTCGTTCCGATTGGACGCGCCCACCGCGTGCGCATGGGCACGGACCTGACGCTCGTCACATGGGGCGCGATGCTGCATCGGTGCGCGAGTGCAGCCGAGCAGTTTGGTGATCGCGTCGACCTGCTCGATCTCAGGACGGTCGCCCCCTGGGATCGCGATGCGGTGCTCGACAGCGTCAAGCGCACCGGCCGCTGTCTCATCGTGCACGAAGACACATTGACGGCAGGGTTCGGGGCCGAGATCGCCGCCGTTGTGGCGCAAAACGCCTTCTGGTGGCTCGATGTGCCGGTCGAGCGGATCGCGGTCGATGATGTCCCCATGCCGTACCACGAAGTGTTGCTCAGCGTAGTGCTGCCGAATGCTGAGCGGGTCGCCGCAGTAATCGAACGAATGCTTTCCGGCTGACACACTATGACTACGCGTGCACAAGTGGGCGCCGCTGTCCCGACACTGGCTGACGAAGGGTCAGTCCGCGTCGAGACTGCGCGCGGAATTGCGACGATCGAGTTCGGGCATCCAAAAGGGAACTCCTTGCCCTCCGGGCTGCTGGCGAACATGACAGCGACGCTCGACGCGGTCGCTGGTGATCCGGCTTCACGGGTTGTCGTATTGCGGAGCCGCGAGCCGGGGCCGTTTTGCGCCGGGGCTTCGTTCGACGAGTTGCGCCGAATCGAGGACCGTGCGGCCGGTGTGGAATTCTTCATGGGCTTCGCGCGACTCATCCTCGCGATCCGCCGGTGTCCCAAGTTCGTCATCGCTCGCGTGCACGGGAAGGCGGTGGGAGGAGGTATCGGCATCATCGGGGCGGCAGACTATGCGATTGCGGCCCCGGGCGCGGCGATTCGTCTGAGCGAGCTCGCGGTCGGTATCGGGCCCTTCGTGGTGGGCCCGGCCATTGAGCGCAAGATCGGCCACGGCGCGTTCCAGGCATTGGCAATCGACGCGGCCACCTGGCGCGATGCCGCGTGGGCAGAGCGACACGCCCTGTTCGCGCAGGTTGTCGGCGACACCGCATTGCTCGACGCCGCCGTCGAGGTCCTCGCCGGCCGTCTCGCCAACTCGAGTGGCGAAGCCATGGCGCGGCTCAAACGCATTTCTGGGAAGGCACAGAGAACTGGGAGACGCTGCTGCAGCAACGCGCGACGCTGAGTGGGGAGCTCGTGCTCTCGGACGCGAGCCGACAGGCCATCGCCGCGTTCGCGGCGCGAGATCGGGGGTAGGTTGTAGGACGCCTCACGGATCGGAGGCCAGAGGTTGTCGTTGTCTCTGATCCCCTGTCGCCGCAATTCAATTCAATCCCAAATATTCCGCACCACAAACCACACGTTGGCCGGCCGCTCCGCCAGGCGCCGCATGTACCATGGAAACCAGTGCGTCCCGTAGCTGATCAGGACGCGAGCGCCGACTCCTGCCTCGGCGAGTCGGCGAAGCTCGGCCGACTTGATGCCGTACAGCATGTGAATCTCGAATCCGTTCGGCGGGATCCCGAGGGCCGCTGCCCGGGCACGCACGTGCTCGACCAATTTCAGGTCGTGGGTGCCGAACGCCGGAGCGGGGCCGCCGGCCGCACGCTGAGCGAGTAAGCGCTCTGAGAGCGCGGCGTATGCCGCGTCCACATCCGCCTTCTTGGGCAAGGCGACCGAGGGTGGCTCACGGTAGGCACCTTTCACCAGTCGGATGGCGGGCGACAGCGGGGCGAGTGCATTGATGTCTGCCGGCGTCCGGTGTAGATAGGCCTGCAGGCAAAGGCCCACGCCGGCATGGTTGGTCCGGACACGGCGAAACAGGGCGAGTGTGGCGTCGACGTACTCTGACTCTTCCATGTCGATCCAGAGAAACGATCCCGCAGCGGCCGCGGCCGTCGCGAGCGCCTCGACGCTTCGGGCACAAGCATCCTTATCGAGCAGCAGCCCGAGGTGTGTCAGCTTCACTGAGATGTGGGCGGGCAGCCCTCGGGTCCGGATGGCACCGGCAACGTCACGGTAGTGCTGCTCGACGCCTGTGGCTTCGGCAGAACTCGTCACGCGTTCCCCGAGATTGGTGAGTACGGCGCCGATCCCACTCGGAGCGAGAATCGCGGCGGCGCCGAGCGCGGCGTCGAGCTCCTCGCCAGGCATGAACCGCTGGACAGCGCGGCGTGTGAAGGCGCGGCGTCGCACCTGGTCGGCGAGCCAAGGGCTGCGGGATGCGCGAAGCAAGATGGATCGACTGAGTGACATGCGCGGCGGTCCAGCTCGAGACGTAGTGTGGAGTCTGAGGGCGCGTACACCCGACAGACGGGTCGCTACTACATAGCACCAGACGGGGCCGGGCGCGACCACAGACGCGTTGCGCCAAACAGATGGCCGGGGCTGCTGGCGAGCGCCTCAGTCCGCCGCTGGACCCTCAAGTTTGCCGGACGAGATCGGTGGGCGCCAGGCGCTCGGTGAACGGCCAAAACGAGGGTGGACCTGGGACCCGCGGGAGGTCATGTTATGGTAACGAACGAGCAACCGCCGCCTGTATGGCCATGGCTGAACGCCCCACCGAAGGAGGATGGCATGCGGTACATTGAGCGTGTCGTGTGGAAACCGCTGGACCGGTACACCGAGTCCGCAGATACACATGCGGAAGGCGCGCGGGCGAAGCCCCACGGTCTCGTAGTCGACTTGGGCGACGGCCGGATGCTCATGGCTGGTGCACCATTTAAGGGTTCCTCCGTCACGATCGGTGTTACAGGCGGATTACGCATTAGTATTCCCGCTGAAAAAGCGGAGGATGTGGCCGAGGCAATCCTGTACGCCCACCGGTGCGCATGCGACCACGAGTATGCCCCGCCGGGTCTCGTCATGCCCTCGAGTGACATGCGAGATGGGGTGAGCGCGACGGCCCGATCGTAAGGCCCGCCGGCCCGTTACCGGGTGTCGAGGGTCGGCAATCCTGACTCCTTCAACTGAGCGTTGGTCGCGACCGCGGCCTTTTTGAGTTGCGCCCAGCGGCCGAGCGCTCCGTTGAGGGTGGTTTGGAGATTTCGCCACGCCGTCTGCGCCTGAGTCGTCGGCGCGGCGTCAGCGCCTTCGACCACCGTAAAGAGTGTCGCGAGTTGGCCGTTGAGAGATGCGAGCGTCGGCCGCCCACCGCGCCGCGGTGGGGGGCCATCCTCGTCATCGCCACCGGTGGGTCCGGTGAGCGCTTCGACTTGTCGATTGAGGGAGTCGATGGCCGCGGACGCTCTCGCATCAGTCGCCCGCCCAGCCAGCGCGTGTAGCTGGCCCCGCAATGCTTGAGCGCGTCGCGCCGCCGCCAAGTTGTCACTCGCTGCCCGAGCGATGTCGGTTGCCAGGGCGAACTGTTGCTGCAGTCCCTGGTCCCCGGTCGTCACTCGCGGATCCATTCTCAGGCGCAGGGGCTGCACGAGCGTGTGCCCGCCGGCAGTCAATCGGATTTGGTAGAGACCGGGCAGCTGTAGAACGCCAAGGGGCTCCAGCGGCGTATCGTGCTCGATCGCTGAAATCGGGAAGTTTCGACGGAGGACATCGAGTGGTGCCGATCGTTGGTCCCACAGCCACCGATGCATCCCCGGGGCGTTCGGCAGCACACGAGGGGCACGCGCCCAGTACATGGGAACGTTGAACCGTGCGGGATCGATCGAATCCAGCGGCGCGTCGCTGCTGTATCGCCGGACGATTCCACCCCGTGCGTCCAGGATCTCGAGCGTGACCGGTCCACTCGTTCCCTGCGGCAGGACGTAGTCGATGATCGCGCCATCCGGAGGATTCCGCCCAGCCGGTTCCTCTGGGGGCAGTGGGGTATCGGTCCACACGTCCCGCCGGACTCGGTAAGAGACCTGAGGACGGAATAGTGTGAGCTCGCTGGCCGTCCCCGGCCTCAGTTGGCGGAGTGGTGTGACGTCGTCGAGAATCCAGAACGAGCGGCCGTGCGTACCGACGACGATGTCATTGTGATGGACGACGAGGTCCCGAATCGATGTCGCAGGCATGTTGAGCCGCAGCGATTGCCAGTGGTCCCCGTCGTCGAACGAGACATAGACCTGTCGCTCGGTCCCCGCATACAACAGACCCTGTCGTAGCGGGTCCTCACGCACCGTGTTGACGGCTCCTTCGGTCGCCGGTATGCCCGTCGTGATCTCCGTCCACGTCTTGCCGCGATCGTGCGTCCGGTAGATGTGCGGTCGGAGGTCGTCGAGGCGAAACGCGTTGACCGCCGCATACACGGTGTTGTCGTCGAAGTGAGATGCATCGAGTTGAGCGACCTTCATCCAGGGCGTGATGGCGCGCGGGGTGACGTCCGTCCAATGGAGCCCGCCATCCCTCGTCATTTGGATCAGTCCGTCGTCGGTGCCAACCCAGATCGTATTCAGAGTCCGACGCGACGGGGCGACCGCGTAGATGACCCCTCCGTGATGTGCGCGAGCCTCGGGCTGGGAGCTGAAGACGCCGACGCTGGCGGGGACAGTCGAGTCGGTCACTCGAGTCAGATCCGTGCTGATCTCGGTCCAGCTGTGTCCGCCATTGGTGGTCTTGAACAGGACGTTGCTCGCCAGATAGAGCACGTGCGGATCCACCTCTGAGAACAGGATCGGCATCGTGCGCACGAATCGATATCGCCCGGTCCGCAACGGATCGGGGCCAACGTTCTGGGTCTGATGGGTCGTCCAGTTGTATCGCGTGGCCTTGCCGCCGTAGATGACGTTGGTGTCGAGTGGATCAGGCGCCACGTAGCCATACTCTTCGACGCCGACGGGGTGCCAGTCGCGGAACGTGATCGCCCCGTCGTCGCTGCGGCTCGCGATGCCGACCGACCCCGATTCTTGTTGACCGCCGTAGACCCAGTAGGGAAAGCGATTGTCGGTGCTGACGTGATAGAGTTGCGCGGTCGGCTGGTTGTACCACGAGCTCCACGTCCTGCCGCCATTCACCGTGATCGTCGCGCCCTGATCGACAGCGAGCAAGATGATCTGCGGGTTGTCGGGGTTGATCCAGATCGTGTGGTAGTCGTCGCCCCCCGGGGCACCTTTCCATGCCGTGAAGGTGTTGCCGCCGTCGGTCGACTTGTACGTCGAGGTATTGGCGACGTACAGGATGTCGGAGTTCCTCGGGTCCACCTGCACATTCGCGAAGTCCGAGCCGCGTCCTGATACCCGTCGGTCCGCGTTGACTCGTCGCCAGCTTTCCCCCGCATCGTCCGAGCGATACAGACCGGTGTGAGGGCCTGCATCGACCAGCGCGTAGATCCTGCGAGCGTCGCCGGGCGCAATCGCGATCCCGATACGGCCCAGCCCTTCGCTTGTCGATGGCAGGCCCGACGTCAACTGACGCCAGGTCGTTCCTCCGTCGCTCGACTTGAACAGTCCCGAATTCGGACCTTGAAACGCACCGTTCTCCCACGGCGCTTGGCGAGCGGCCCACAGCGTCGCGTAGATCGTCTGCGCATTCGTCGGATCGAAGGCGAGGCCAATCGCGCCCGTATTTTCATCCTTATACAGGACCTTGTCCCAGGTCTGCCCGCCGTCGAGTGAACGATAGACGCCGCGCTCGGTGTTCGGCCCGTATGGATGCCCGAGTACTGCCACGAATACCCGGTTGGCGTCATGCGGGTCGACAAGGATGGCTCCGATCTGTTGCGCATTGGCGAGGCCGACATGTGTCCAGGTCTTGCCTGCGTCGGTGGACCGAAACAGACCGTCGCCGGTAGAGAGGTCCGGGCGCTGCAACCCTTCTCCGCTGCCCACGTAGACAATGTTCGGATTGGATGGCGCCACAGTCACGGCACCGACTGATCCCGTCGGCTGATCGTCGAAGATCGGCGCCCATGTCCGCCCAAAGTCATCGGTCTTCCACACACCGCCGTTGTTGACCCCGATATAGAACACGTTGGGCGCGTTCGGGACGCCGGCCGCACCAACGGTGCGGCCGCCGCGATACGGCCCGATCATGCGCCAGCGCATGTCGGCGAATAGCGATTGGCTGTACTGTTGAGAATGCAGTGCCTGCGCGGCGAGCACCGACACGACGCACACGGCGCACGAGCGAACGATCATTGACATGAGATGGCATCTCCGTGAGGACGAACGGCGGAGAAAATGCGCCAGCGGACGGGCCCGCCGCAACAACCGCTATCGAGCGAGGAGCAATGCTTTCTGAGCGTCAGCAAGCCACGTCGTCCCGTTGGGGACGTTTCTTAATGGTTCTTTGCGCCGTTGCTCCCATGCCTCTCGGCGCGCAAACCCGGCAGGCAGGGACGGTCCAAGTCGAGCTGGAAACGACAGCGGGTCGCATCACGCTCGCCATCGATACTCTGCACGCTCCCATCAGCGGCGCGAACTTTCTCCGGTACGTCGACGGCCATTTCTACGACGGAGGCCGCTTCTTCCGCACGGTCCGCGCAGACAATCAGGCCGCAGACCCCGTCCACATTGCGGTCATTCAAGCCCTCGCTGACTCGGCCCGTGCGCATGAACAGGGCTCGCCGATCACTCTTGAGCGCACGAATGTGACAGGCCTGCATCACGTGGATGGGACGGTCTCGATGGCGCGCAACGTGCCCAACTCGGCGACCTCGAGCTTTTTCATCTGCGTTGGTGACCAGCCTGCGCTCGACTTCGGCGGCGCTCGCAACGCCGACGGTCAGGGATTTGCGGCGTTTGGTCGAGTCGTCGGGGGCATGGAAGTCGTTCGGACGATCTGGAGCGCTCGCGCGGCCGGCCAACGCCTGACGCCGCCTGTCGCCATCCTCCGGGCCTATCGCGCGCATCGCGCATGACAAGGCTCTAACCAACGACCAGTTGTGCGTCGTTGCACCCGTCAAGCTGAATTAAACGTAAGAAGAAGCGAGTGTCGCACAGGTCCGCCCAGCGGTCCTGCGACGCGGTGTTATTCCAACCTCAACCTGGAGGAACGGTTTCCGTGATCAATCGAACGCATACGAGCACGGACGAACAACCAAAGGAGGTATCGAGTGCTGACAATTCTGTGGAAGCACTGGCCACGCGTGCTGTCTGCGCTGGCCGTTCTGAGTGGCGTGCTGGCGTTCAGTCAACGAGCGGACGCACAAGCGACGACGCGGCGACTCTCCGGGCACGTGGTCGACGCAGACGGTGGCGCCGTAGTGCCGGGGGCGACTGTGTTGGTCAATGGCACTACGCTTGGGACGCAAACGAGTGACAGCGGAGCCTTTGGGGTACGGGTGCCCGACGGACCGTTAACCCTTACGGTGCGAAGGCTCGGATACACGGCGGCGACGGTCAACGTCTCGGCAACAGATGACAACCTGCGAGTGAGTCTCACGCGGGACGTCCTGCACTTGCAAGAGCAGGTCGTGACTGGTGTGACCACCACGGTGGGATCGGAGAACGCCGCTAACGATGTGGCGGTCGTGAATGCGGACGAGCTCACCCGCGTTCCGGCGCCGACGATCGAGAACGCGCTGCAGGGGAAGGTGCCGGCGGCCGTCATCCAACAGAACAACGGAGGAGCGCCCGGCGGCGGCATGCAGATCCAGATCCGCGGAGTCACGTCGATCTTCGCCAACGCCTATCCCCTCTACGTTGTCGACGGCATCATGGTCAACAACGAGACCGCCAATAGCGGTCTCAACACAATTAGCCAGGCAGGCAGCGGTTCCAACGGCTCTGGCGTCGGACCGGACGAGCAGGACACGAGCCCCAATCGGATTGCAGACCTCAATCCTGATGACATCCAGAGCATCGAGGTGTTGAAAGGAGCATCCGCGTCGGCGATTTACGGATCGAAGGCGTCGGCGGGGGTAATCATTATCACGACCAAGAAAGGCACTGCCGGCCGACCGCAGTGGGCCTTCTCACAGAAAGTCGGGCAGTTCGGCATCTCGAACACCTACGGGTTGCGCACCTTTCCAACGCTCGCCAGCGCAGAGGCGTGGGGAAACGAGTATGGCTACACCCAGGACTTCATCAAGAGCGTGTACGGCGGTCCGCAAGATTACCAGGCCCAGCTTTTCGGAAACAACCAGCTGTCTTACGAGACTGATCTGAGCGTCAGCGGTACAGCGGGCCAGACGCAGTACTTCCTCTCGGGTCTCGCCAAGTACGACAACGGATCCCAGCTGAATACTGGCTACAACAAGCAGACGCTGCGGGCCAACGTTACGCAGGGCATCCTGACGAACCTATCCGCCACGCTGAACCTCAATTTCGCGCACGCGCTCACCCGTCGCGGACTCACGGGGAACGACAACATTGGAGCCAGCCCATACACCGTTTTCTCGTACACGCCACAACTGGTGTCCCTGAACCATCAGAACGCGGATGGCAGTTGGCCAATTAATCCGTTCGGACCGGCAAATCCGTTCGCCGACGCGGCCGAGATGCAAACACCCGAGGAAGTCTCTCGTGGGATCGCCGGCGGGAACATCGACTGGACTCCCTGGCAGACCGAGCATCAGTCGTTGCGCGTGACGCTGGTCGGAGGGGCCGACTACACGTACCAGAGCGACTTGTTTTTCGCACCCCCCAGCCTACAGGTCGAACAGGTCATTCCCTCGGGACTGCCGGGCGTGTCGCAGGACAATTATGCCAATACCACGTATCTGACCTATTCGATCAACCTGGTCCATCACTACACCGGACTGTCCTGGTTGGATGCGACGACCTCCATTGGATACGTCCGTGAGAAGCGATCGCTCGACAACCCGACGTCTGCCGGCCAGGACCTGATCGCCGGTGCGAACGCACCGACGCTCGGCGCGGTGCAGACGATCACGTACAGAGCATACGAGACGAAGGATCAGTCGCTGTACGCTCAGGAGCAGGCTTTGCTGCTGCAACAGCGCCTGGCGCTGACCGCCGGCATCACCGCCGAGAAAACAACGAACGACGGCAACATCGACAAGTTCTATCCGTTTCCACGGTTCTCGGCGTCGTACCGCGTTCCCCAGTTTGCCAGCTGGTTCAACGAGCTCAAGCTTCGCGCGGCGTACGGGCAGTCCGGGACGCAGCCGAACTATGGCGTCAAGTACACGCCATTCAACGAGGGAACCACGGGCGGCTTGGCCGGCGTGTATTCAAACCTGCTGGTCGGCAACTCGGCCATCACCCCTGAACACGAAGCCGAGACTGAGCTGGGTTTTGACGCGACGTTCTTCAAGTCACGCGCACAGTTCAGCGCGACCGTGTATCAGAAGCGCATCAGCGACCTGCTGTTGCAGGCCAACGTTTCGCCCTCGCTGGGCTATGACCAGCAATGGTTCAATGGGGGAGAATTCACCAACGAGGGGATCGAGCTGGAACTGACGGCGACCCCAGTGCAACTGCACAACGGATTCACGTGGGTGTCGACGACGTCGCTCTACCGAAATTACAGCGTCGTGAATTCACTCCCGGTACCTGCGTTCGTGCTCAACGCCAGCGGCGGTGGCAACCTGGGCACGGGCGTGATCCAAGTGGGGCGATCCGTTTCGCAGCTCACCGGCGCGAATGCCGCTGGCGCAACTGTGCAAGTCGGCGACGTGTACCCCGCGTGGGTCTCGAACTTCGACAACGAGTTCAGCTTTGGGCCGTTCCACGCTGGCGCGCTCGTGGTCTGGTCCAAGGGCGGCAATACCGGGAACTTCACCGACTTCGAAATGGACGTCAGTCAGGGGTTGCTCGCAGACTCGGCGCTGAGCGCGAAGCGAAATGCCGAGAACGCGGCCGGCCTCACGGCGTACCTCGAGTCCGCGACCTTCGTCAAGCTCCGCGAAGTCTCGCTGAGCTACATCCTGCCCCAACGCTGGTTTGGATGGGCATCCGGGCGGATCCACAGCGTCCGGCTCTCCGCCGTAGGACGCGATCTGTTCCTCTGGAGTCCGTACACCGGACTCGATCCGGAAGTCAACTTCATCGGCAACACGCAGGTGGCGCGAGGACAGGATGTCACGCCGTATCCGCCGGCGCGCAGTTATTTCCTTGGCCTCGATCTGGGCTTTTGATATGCCACTTACAACAGTGACCCAGACCGCCCGTCCGCACATCCGCGACGGGCGTAGCAGCCGGCGTGTTCTGCGCGTGGCCGTCGTAGCCGCCGTCGTTCTGACCGCGAGCTGCAAGGATAGCAACGTACCATACCTGAGCGCGCCGACGACGGTCGCGAACACGACCACTGGCGTGCAGAATGCCGTGACCGGTCTCTTCAGCGCGTCGCGAAACGACGTTGTGAATTACATCACGTTCCTGTCGACCTTTGCCCGCGACGCTGCCAACTTCACGAACACGGAGGCGCGGTATATCACCGAAGGACTGGCGATCATGCCGATCCCCAACACAGACGCGTTCCTCTCAGCGAGCGTCTGGGACATTGAGTATCGCAACGCCAAGTTCGCCAATCAGATCATGGCGTCCCTACCGAATGTCGTTCCGCCGCTCTCGACCGATACTATCGCCGCGATCGTCGGGATCGTTCAAACCATCAAGGCTCTCAACTTCATGATGCTCGCCGAGACGCGAGACACGCTCGGTGTGTCGATCTACTCGATTGACGTGACGAATGGCGTGCCGGCTCCAATGCTGTGTAATAAGGACGTGTGGGCCTACATCGTTGCCCTGCTGGATTCGGGCAACGCCGCACTCAACACTGCGGGAGCCATGGGTCTCCCGGTTGCGCTGCCGCCCGGGTTTGGGTCGGTGTCATCCTCGGCCGGACCGAGCACGGTGCCAGGGTCGTTCGCCGCGTTCAACCGCGCGTTGGCGGGTAAAGCGGGTCTCGAATACGCCTACGCGATCGCACGTCAATCCGGGGCGGGCCCGACGCCCAGTTCCGCAGGCTCACCGAACGCCGCGGCGCTCACTCGTGCAGACAGTGCACTCAAGGCGTCCGCGCTGTTCGCGCCCACGTCCCTCACCCCGCCGGCCCCCGGCGGTTTCGTCTACGGCGATGCATTTACTGTGTCGAACGCTTGGAGTGCCCAGTCGGGCGACCTGACCAACCCGATTAATGGCCAGATTGGCACGATGGCCGTGCTGTGGGATCTCGTTGTCGACGTCGACACGGTCAACGACGCCCGGTGGGCCGCCAAGATGAGCCACAATCCGAATGCGGTGCAACAGCTGGCCTTTAACGGCGTCGCTTCGCCGTACATCTACTCGTACTATAGCACCCCCGCCTCTCCGACCCCCATCGTACGGGATGAGGAGCTAACGCTCGTGGATGCACAGATCCAGCTCGGGCTCGGCAACCTCGCGGGGGCGATCGGATTGATCAACGACGTTCACCAGGAGGCTGGCGGGTTCGCTGCCCCGCTTTCGATCGCCGCTACCTACACGGCTGTCCGCGATACCCTCATGAAGGAGCAACGAATCTCGACGGTCCTCGAGGGGAGCGAAGACCGGGTCATCGCGATCCGGATGTACGGGATGGAGGCGGTCTCCGATACGACATGGAACGCGACCTCTGGTCCAGACGCAGCGGCCTATGCCGCGGCGAAAGGCTCTATTGGGCCGTTCACCGACTTACACACGACGGTACTACCACCGCCCGCCAGTGAAGGGTTGGGACGCGGAGGGAGTTATACGTTGAGCTGCAATTCACCGTAGAGACTCGACGTTCGACGCTCGACGTTCGCCGTTCGCAAGAACCTCGAGGCCAGCCAGGGTGCGTCTAGCTGGCCTCGAGGTTTGTCTCCCAACGTCGAACGTCGAAGTTCCAACGTCTAACGTCCCCGCGCTCCCCCCATATCTTTCGGCGCGATGGGCAGAGTGAGCTTGCTCCGCGCCGCTGTCGTTGGGACCGCGCTCGCAGCTTCGACGGCGAGTGCACAGCTGTGCGACGGGCCGGTCGACACACTTGCCGCAAGCCGCGACCTGTACTGCATGACGCTGATCGCCGTGCCGGGGTTGGACACGGTCTCGGGTCGTGTGGAGCTCGGGCGCCTCGCCGGTCCGTTCACCGTCACGGTCACGCCCGACGGCCGGCCGGTCTACGCGCCCGTCGCGGACGTCGTGGGACTGCCCGCGCCGGGCGCGTTTGGCCCGTACACGACCTACGTCGCCTGGGCGGCGAGTCCGACCATGTACCCGATCGAAAAGCTGGGACCGGTCGGCAATGGCCGCACGAGACTGGGGCCTCTCGATCTCGATCCATTCGTGCTGTTGATCACCGCGGAACCCACGTCCGCGGTGACGCAGCCGTCCGGCCGCGTCGTGTTGCGCGGTGGCTCACCCAGCACGCGCCTCCAGCCGCCCGATCTCTTGCAGTTCTCGATCGGCGCGGTGGGCGAGCCGCCGAGCGCAACCCAGACCCCCGTGCCGAACAGCATGCCGGGCATGGGCGACTCGGACGCGCACGCCGCCGCCGGGACTCCCAAGACTCGCTGGCTTGGCGTGCCCATGGTCCCTGGAGTCGCCATGCTGCCCGCGGAAATGGCGCTGCGGCCGCAGGCGGCCCCCTATCTGCCGACGGCGCTTCCCGGCGAGTCGCCACCGTCCGCGCGACCGAGCGCCGTGATTCGACTCGTCAGCGGTGATACGCTTCGACTGACGGCGGGCCTCGTCCGCAAGCGCATTGGCGGTCATCTGGCGACTCTGTACGCGTTCAACGGCGAGTATCCGGGGCCAGCCATCTCCGTCCCGCAGGGATCGGAGATCATTGTCGACCTGCTCAATCGCCTCGATCAACCGACGACCATCCACTGGCACGGGATCCGGCTCGACGCGCGATACGATGGCGTCCCCGATCTGTCTCAACCGGCTATTGCCCCGGGCGGCCACTTCATCTACCACGTTCGTTTTCCGGACGCGGGCGTCTATTGGTACCACCCCCACGTCCGGGAGGACGTCCAGCAAGCGCTCGGTCTCTTCGGCTCGCTCGTCGTGCGGTCGCCTCGAGCGGACTACTTCGGCCGCGCAAATCGCGAAGAGCCGCTCATGCTCAACGACGTGCTCGTGGGCGATGAGGGCCTCGTGCCCTTCGGCGCGGATGCCACGACACACGCGCTCATGGGGCGATTCGGAAATGTCTTACTCGTCAATGGCGAGCCTCGGTACGAGCTCACGGTCCACCGTGGTGAGGTCGTGCAGTTCGACCTGACCAACGCATCATCTGCACGGACCTACAACCTCTCGTTCCCAGGCGCGCGCGTGAAGGTTGTCGGGAGCGATGCAGGCAACTTCGAGCGAGAGGCGTGGGTCACCAGCGTCGTCATCGCTCCGGCGGAGCGGTATATCATCCAGGCGAGATTCGAACGCCCGGGTCTCGTGCCGCTCATGAATCGCGTCCGGGGGCTGGATCACCTCTTCGGTCGCTTCGTACCACTCGCGGACACCTTGGGCGTGGTCCACGTGATGGACACCCCGGCCCGGCCGTACTACGCGGAAAGCTTCGACTCCCTCCGCACGGACACCGCGGCACGAGCGAGCATCGAGCGCTATCGACCGTACTTCGACAGAGCCGTGGACCGCACGCTCGTTTTGACCATGAGGACGCAGGACCTGCCCTTCGTCAGCCACCAACTCATGCTGATCGACTCGGTGTATTTCACCCCAGTGGAATGGGCGGGCACGATGCCCAACATGAATTGGGCGTCGACGACGCATCAGGTGGAGTGGATCCTGCGCGACCCGGTGACTGGCAAAGAAGGGATGAACATCGACTGGCGATTTCGCCGCGGGGATGTCGTCAAGCTGCGCCTCATCAACCAGCGTGGGGTGCTCCACGGGATGCAGCATCCGATCCATATCCACGGCCAGCGATTCCTGGTCCTGGCTGTCAACGGGGTCCCGAATGAAGACCTGGTCTGGAAGGACACGGTCGTCGTCCCCGCCGGTGCGGAGGTGGACATTCTGCTGGATCTGTCCAACCCGGGTCCATGGATGCTACACTGTCACATCGCCGAGCACCTGGCGGCGAAGATGATGACCGTCTTCCACGTCGATTGACGCACTCCTCACCGAAGCTTTTGGAGGACCTGGCCGTGCCCGTGACTCGTCTCGTCTTAGCGATTGCGCTGTTGGCGTTCGGCGCCGCCCAGCCTCGATTCGCGCTGGCCCAGTCGGCGGCGACGCTCGGGGACACGACTCGGCATTATGTCTCCGTCAGTGAGCCTGTCGTTGCACTGACGCATGTGACGATCATCGATGGAACTGGCGCCGCACCGAAGGCGGATCAGACCATCATCATCCGTGATGGCAAGATCGAGCAGGTCGGGCCCGCCGCGAGTGTCGCGGCCCCGGCGGGCGCGCGAGTCATGGCGCTCTCGGGCCAGACCGTCATCCCGGGCCTGGTCGGGATGCATGACCACTTGTTCTACACGGCCGCGGGCGGTCGCGAGATGCAGCTGTCGTTCTCCGCACCTCGACTCTACCTCGCCTCCGGCGTGACCACCATCCGCACCACTGGGGCGAGCGAGCCCTATGGCGATATCAACACCAAGCACTCGGTCGATCTCGGGCGCACACCTGGGCCGCACATCATCATCACATCGCCCTACATCACAGGCCCCGCCGGCGGCAGTGACATGGCGGTGTTGACGTCGCCAGAACAAGCCACGCAGTTCGTCGACTACTGGGTCGGCGAGGGCGTGAAGTGGATCAAGGCGTACACCGACATTCGTCGGGCCGAGCTCAAGGCCGTGATCGACGAAGCGCACCGCCGCGGGATCAAGGTCACCGGGCACCTGTGCTCGGTCTCGTACCGCGAGGCGGTCGATCTGGGAATCGACAATCTCGAGCACGGCTTCTTCACGGCGACTGACTTCGACCCGACCAAGCAACCGGACGTCTGTCCGGAGGGGAGCTTCACGCGAGTGGCCGCAACGAACCCGGGCGGCGACATCGGCCATTCGGTGATCCAAACCATGGTGAGCCACAAGGTGCCGATGACATTGACGCTCGCCGTACTCGAGCCGTTCTTCCCGAATCGCCCCGTCTCCGATCAGCGGACGCTGGATGCCATGGCACCTGAAGTGCGCCAGGCCTACCTGCGCATGCGCGCGCACATCGACTCTGGCGTCGCCGTCAAGTGGCCGTTCACGCCGGACATGCTCAAGAACGCGATGGCCTTCGAGAAAGCATTCGTCGATGGGGGCGGGCTCCTCGCCGTAGGCGTCGATCCAACGGGGATTGGCGGCGCGCTCCCCGGCTTCGGAGACCAGCGCAACTACGAGTTGCTGATCGAGGCGGGGTTCACGCCACCCCAGGTCATCGAGTTCATGTCGGCGAACGGGGCGAAGGTCCTCGGGCAGTACGATGAGTTTGGCTCGATCGAATCCGGGAAGCGGGCGGACCTCGTCGTATTGAACGGGAACCTGCCGGCGAACCCCGCGACCATCCGGAAGGTGACGACGGTCTTCAAGGACGGCGTCGGCTACGACTCGCCCAAACTCATCGCATCAGTCGCGGGACACGTCGGCATCAACTGAGCGCCGCCGCGGCTTCAGCGAGCGCCGTCGCGGCCGCTTCCTCTCTGTCTCGGTGCGCGGCCATCGTGGCGCGCACCGCGGCGACGCTGTCGCGATAGCGCGTCAGGCTTCGAGCGAGCGGTGCCGGCGCAGGGCCGCCCGACGCGGTGCGTACGGCGATGAAGTGCTCCGGCGTCGCGAAGGCTCGTAACGTCGCCTCGTCGACTGCGGGCGGACGTCCCGTGACCGCAGCGAACGCATCGCCGAAAGTCTGATATGGCACGGTCCGAACCGTGGCGCCCGTCGAGGCCATCGCCCGGGCGAGGCGTGAGCAGATCTCGTGCGCCTCGCCGAAGGCGAGGCCTTCCGCGCGCACGAGAGAGTCCGCGACCTCGGTCATGGTCGCTGAGCTGGCCTCGATGTCCCGGCGAACTGCGACTTCATCGATGCGCACCGCACGTACGAACGCCTCGAGCAGCTCGAGGACCCGCTGCACGGTGTCGATTGCGGTGTATCCGATCTCGTGCACCGCATAGTCGTTGTCGTTGACGTCAGTGAACGGCGTGTTGTGCATTGCGAGGACGACCGTGTCGCAGTGTCCCGCGCCTGCGGAGCTGAGCAACCTCAAATGCTCGATCGCGACGGGATTGCGCTTTTGCGGCATGATCGAGCTTCGCTGCACGAAGCCATCGGGGACACGCAGGTGGCCCACCTCGAAGGCGGCCCGCTGCCCCAGATCCTGTGCGAACCGGCCGACGTTGATGAGCATGACCTTGAGCGTCTCGAACGCCTCGGTGACGTAGTCGCAGGAGGCGATGGCGCCATAGGAGTTGTCCTGAACCCGCCCGAATCCGAGGAGCGCCGCCATTCGATCACGGTCGATCGGGAAGCCGGTCGTCGTAATCGCGGCTGCTCCCATACTGCAGAGATCCGTCGTGCCGTAGGCGTGGAGAATCCGATCCACGTCGCGGAGCAGCACCTCGATCATGCCACCGAGGTAGTGTCCCCATGTCGTGGGCTGGGCAGGTTGGCCGTGCGTGTAGGCGACGATCAGCGTATCGCGGTCGCGCGTCGCGGCCTCGAGTAGCGCATTGATGACTCCGACCAGCGAGTGGGCAACCGCCAGGAGCCGCCGCTTGAGAGACATCTTCAGGATCGTCTGATCCATGTCGTTGCGGCTCCGGCCCGTATGCAGCCGGCCCGCCACCCGAGCACCCAGGTGTTCGCACAGCTCTGCCTCGACGAGGAAGAAGAAATCCTCGTGTGCGCCGCTGTAGCTCATCGCCTCGAGGCGCGTCCCGAGGTCGAACTCGACTCGATCGAGGGCCGCGAGAATGGCGGCAGCATCGTTCACGGACAGGATGCCGCGCTCGGCCAGCATGACGGCGTGCGCGCGATCGACACGCAAGAGGTCGCGCCAGTGGTGGCGTTTGATCGACTCGAACAGCGGCGCGAGGACGGTGTGGCTGTATGCTGGGGCGGGAAATCGATCGGCGTTGCCTGGCGTCGACCCGTGGGTCACGGGAGCCGGCCTTCGAGTATCGTCCCGAGCGTCGGCAGGTCAATGTTGCCGCCCGACACCACCGAAACGATGCGCCGGCCAGTCACCGCTCCCGACAGTGCGGCGGCGACAGATGCAGCCCCGGCACCCTCCGCCACGGTCCGGGTGCGACTCACGAGATACCGCATCGCGTCGGCGATTTCTGCCAACGTAACCACGACGGTCCCGTCTAGGAGCGTGCTGGCCAGCGGCCACATCTCGGTCAAGCAGGCCGCGACCGCCGATGCCGTCCACGAAGCTGGCGTGGTGCTCGATCTGCACCGGACCGCCAGCCGCGAGCGCCCCCTCGAAGGCCGGGGCCGTCTCCACCTCGCACGCGATGACGCGTGCCGTCGAGCCCAACGACCGAAGTCCAAGGGCGATGCCGCAGGACAGGCCGCCGCCTCCGAACGGCACGAGCACCGTGTCGACGTCAGGTGCATCTTCGAGGATCTCTCGAGCGATCGTCGCGTTACCGGCGATCACGAGCGGATCGGCCACCGGATGCACGAACAGGCCACCGAGTCCAGGGTATGACCGCTCGACGAGCACCTGCCACCAACGCGCAAATGGCACCTTGGTCACTACCCCTCCCAGTCGCTCGACTGCCGCGATCTTCGCGAGCGGAGCGTGCTCCGGCACGATCACACGACAGGACACACCCATCTCGCGAGCAGTCCACGCGACGCCCTGAGCCATGTTGCCCGCGCTCGCCGTGTACACGCCTTCGGAGAGTCGCTCGCGCGGAGCTGCTCGCAGCGCAGCGCCTGCCCCCCGGATCTTGAAGGAGCCGATCGGCTGCAAGGTCTCGAGCTTGAGGCCGATGTCGGACGACCCGCCCGGCACCTGGGTACGCATCGAGCGGCGTCCGGGTGGCCAGCCCGCCCAGGTGCGCGCGGGCCGTCTCGATCAGCGCCGATGAGAGCTCGATGCCAGCGAGCGATGGCGGCGGGCCGCCGTCGCTCGCCGATTTTCGCGCCTCATTCGCAGTGAAGCGAGCCACTGTCTGCTAGAACAAATTCCACAGAAACTGGTTGTACACTTCGTGATGATACTGGACCTCAGGTGCCTTGACGAAGGTCCCCAGTTGGCGCGGGCACCGGTCGGCGGATGCTTGCTTGAGGTCAGCGTAGCGCGCCTTGACGTCCTCCCCCAAAAGCTTGGTCGCCCATTTTGCGCCCCGGAAGTGCTCGAGCGCGGTATAGATGTTGTCCGGCAGATACCGCTCGGCCTGTCGCAGATTGCGGATCTTGGCGGTCTCCCCGCTCAGGCCTGACTTGAAGATGGCAGTACATCACCATGTACGGGTTTGCGTCCGGCCCGACTGACCGCACCTCGACCCGCGAGCTCTTCTCGTTGCCGATCGGGATGCGGATCATCGATCCGCGATCGGTGGGCGATGCCTTGATCTGATTTGGAGCCTCGAAGTGGGGGTCGAGGCGACGGTACGCGTTGACGCTGGCGTTCAGGAGCAGGCAGATGTCATTCCCATGGGTCAGGATGCGGTCCACGAAGGCCCATGCTGCCTTGCTGAGTTTTTCCTCCCCCTTCGGATCCCAGAACAGATTCTTCCCGTTCTTGCTGATTGATACGTTGGTGTGCATGCCGTTGCCGTTGACGCCGACCACCGGCTTGGGCAGGAACGATGCGGTCAATCCCATTCTTCGTAGCGACCTGGCGGCAGATCAGCTTGTACAACTGAATCTGGTCCGCGGCAGCGACGACCTCGCCGTAGGAATAGTTGATCTCGAACTGAGAGGGCGCCACCTCAGGATGGTCCTTCTCGTTCTGGAATCCCATGGCGCGCTGCACTTCGGCGGTCGTGTCGATGAAGGTCCGAAGCGGGTCGCCAGGCAGCGAATGGTAGTACCCGCCGGTGCTCACGTAGTCGAACCGCCGAGTCTCGTGGTACCGCTGCTCGGCATCCCCTCCGCTGAACAGAAATCCTTCGATCTCGTTTGCGGCGTTGAGCGTGAACCCTTCCTCTTTGTGCAACTTGTCCGCGTAGCTCTTTAGCACGCCACGCATGTCGGCATTGTATGGCGAGCCGTCCTTGTCGATGACTTCGCCGAAGACCAGCACCTTACCTGCGCCAAAGATGTCGGCGGGCGCCCAGTAGAACGCTCCCCAATCCATGGCGAGTCGTAGGTCGCTCTCCCGCTGCGCCGTGAAGCCCCGGATCGATGAGCCGTCGAACGTCAGATTGTCCGAGCTCTTCACCAGGAATTTCTTGTCGTAGTCCAACATGTGCAGCCGGCCTTCAAGGTCGCTGAACAGCACCGTCACGGCCTTGATCCGCTTCTCATCACTGAGGTACTTGAGCCGCTCCTCCTGGATCGCGGCTGCGGGGACCCGGCGATGGCGCTGTTCCTTCGCTTGCAGATTCAACGCCTCCAGCTCGTCGTATGGAAGCGCGAGATAATTCCGAAAATCGGTCGCCATGAACTCCTCGTCAGGGAAATAGTGCCGGGCGGTCCGCACCGCTTGGCCAGCCACCAGCGCGGAATTTATTCCCCGCACCCGTGCGGCGCACCGCCGTCTTCAGTTGATGGGCGAGCGACTGGTGGCCGACTGAGCAGGAGCACCCTTCACGTAGAGGTCCATCCAGCGAACCATCTCCCACAGGGTGTGGCCGACGCTCTCGCGCGCACGGTATCCATGGGCCTCCGCAGGCAACATGACCAACCGCGTCGTGCCCCCGTTGCCAGCCAGAGCGGCATAAAATCGCTCTGACTGGACCGGGAAGGTGCCCGTATTGTCATTTGCCTCTCCGTGTACCAGCAGCAACGGGGCGGATAGGCTGTCGGCGTAGGTGAAAGGCGACATCCGCATGTAGGTATCGCGGGCCTGCCAGAAGAGGCGCTCCTCGGCCTGGAACCCGAATGGAGTCAGCGTGCGATTGTAGGCCCCGCTGCGCGCGATCCCGGCACGGAACAGCTTGGAATGTACGAGCAGGTTGGCCGTCATGAACGCCCCGTAGGAGTGGCCGCCGACACCGATTCGAGAGCGGTCCGCGACGCCCATTGATACGATCTTGTCGATGGCCGCCTGTGCGCTCGACACCAATTGCTGGACATACGTGTCGTTTGGCTCGTGATCGCCCTCGCCGATGATCGGCATCGTCGGGCCGTCCAGCACACCGTACCCCTGCGTCACCAGGAACAGCTCCGACGGACCTGTCGGACGCACGAAACTGTACGGCGAGCCGACCACCTGGGCCGCGGCTGCCGCTGTCTTGAACTCCTGCGGATACGCCCAGAGCAGGCATGGGAGCGGGCCCTGCGCGGCAGTATAGCCGGCTGGCAAGTACAGAGTAGCCGAGAGCAGCACGCCGTCGGCCCGCGTGTAGGTGATGAGTTGCTTCGAGACGCCGGCAAACTGGGGGGCAGGATCTGCGAACTGGGTCAGCTGATGGAGGCCTCCGCCTGGCAGCTCTCGCACGAAGTATTGCGGCACCTCCCGCACGGACTCGCGGCGCGTGAGGGCGCGCCGCCCGGACGCGTCGAGCACTCGCACGACATACTCGTAGTTCGGCGCGGCGGAACGCCACAAGCGCGTCGTGTGTCCAGTCGCCAGGTCAATGCGATCGAGGAATGGCTGATCGCCCTGGGGCGACGCGCCCGCTCCCGTGAGATATGCCGACCGGCCGTCGGGCGTGGTCAACAACACCGGCTCGCCAAAGGCGCCGGCAGTGGTCACGAACGTTCCAGGATCACCGTAGCGGTCTTCGTACGATCGATCAAACACGAGGCGTGGCGTCGTACCCGGTCGCCCAGGTTGGATCGCCCACGTCCGTGCGCGTCGCGTCTTAAACCACCGTTCGGTGACGAGCGCGAGATCGTCGCGCGACCAGACTACGTCGGCGACGCGATAGCCGAAGCTCCCGATCGCGACCGGGGCCGAGGAGAACGGCGCGGCCGATTCGAACACGCGGTCGCGAACGTCGTCCACGACGGATGCATTGGGATCGCCATGGTCATTCGCCTCGATCCAGGCGAGCACCGCTGCTTGGTCGGCGCGCCATCCGATGTGCCGCGGGCCGGTGGGCACTGCATCGAATGAGATGGGCACCGACTCTTGCAGCGGCACATCCGCTATGCGCGCGACCACGGCGGCGGTGCCGGCGTCCCAGACCTCGATGCGTGTGGGAAAACGGGCACGGGGAACATGATAGGAGTACGGGCGATGGATGGACTCGACGAGCACATAGCGACCGTCGGGCGACGGGGCACTGCCGACAATCACCGCCGGCGATCCCAGGGGGGTCACGGCCCCCGCGAGGGAGACCCGTGCCAGCTGCACGCGATAGTAATAATCAAACGCGGCCTCATTGTCCGTGCTCGATAGGAGATCCTCGTAGGTCGGATTGGGAATGGCCTTCCCGCTGGATTGCTCGATCGTCGGACCCGTCGGCGTCGTGGCCGGTCGTGGTGGCTCGCCTCGGTCGGTCGGCCGAAACCGGCACACCAACCCCTGGTCGCCAGCCAGCCATGCGCACGGCGGACCAGCCGACGCATTGAGTGGTTGGGGCGTCAGCTGATGCGCCGCGCCGGTCGCGGCATTGGCTACCCAAAGCGTGAGGGCGCCGTCCTCGCCCTCGATAGTCGCGGCGATGTGCCGTCCGTCGCCCGACCACCAGACATGATGAATCCGCGCCCCCGACGGCAGATCGACGCGCCGCGCCGCGTCGCCCGCGATGGATTGGAGACGGAGGCCCGTCAGCGTCGCGTGCCGAGGATCGTCGCTCGTCCGGAGATTGATGCGGTCACCGGCGAGGCGGAGCGCCGGCGCGGCGACCTCGCCGATCGAGGGGAGCGCAGGTCGCTCGAGCAGGAGTAACACGTGCCCGTCCGGGCTGGGATCGACCGCCGGGACGGGAGGCGCGTCCAGCATCTGCGCAATCGGGGCAGGAGGCTGTTGATACGGTGTTTGGGCCGGCAGCTCACCCGACAGACCGACGATGCCACAGGCGAGCGCCGCGTACCGTGCCGAAGCGGGAAGTCCCACCATGGTGCCTCCGAAAAATGGGCTGTGTGATATCGTAGCCATTCGGTGTGCAGTCGGCGAGTGTGCCCCAGGGCGTACCCGATCGCCCGGGCTCCCCTGTAGTTTGGTGACTGCCCACCGCCCCCAGTGAACCGGGCCAAGTTGCTCGCGACACATCCCACCCACCGGTGACATGTCCGATTCCTTCTCGCTCGCCGATATCGAAACAGCCCGCGCCCGCATTGCCCCCCACGTCCATCGCACGCCGCTGGTACGCAGTCGGACGCTGAGTGAACGACTCGGGACAAACGTCTACCTCAAGGCGGAAGTCTTCCAGAAGACCGGCTCGTTCAAGGTGCGCGGTGCCTTCAACAAGATGCTGAGTCTCGGGACGGCAGATCGGGAGCGTGGCGTCGTCGCGATGAGCGGTGGCAACCACGCGCAGGCGGTCGCGTACGCGGCGCATGAACTCGGCGTTCGCGCACTCGATCTTCATACCCGAAGCGACCCCGAAGAACTACGTCCGTGCGACGCAAGGTTACGGGGCCGAAGTATCGATCGTGCCGACGCCGGCCGACGGCTTCCGCGAGATGTACGAACACGGCAAACGTGGCTGGATCGTGGTGCACCCCTTCGACGATCCGCTCGTCATGGCGGGGCAGGGAACGGTTGGCATGGAGATCGTCGACGATGTTCCCGGCGTGACGGACGTGCTCGTGAGCATTGGCGGCGGTGGCCTCATGGGCGGCGTCTCGACCGCGGTGAAGTCCCTCCGTCCGGCCGCCCGGGTCTGGGGTGTGGAGACAGAGGGCGCGGACTGCATGGCGCAGGCGCTGGCGGCTGGCCGCGTGGTCACGTTGTCTGCCATCACATCCATCGCGCGAACGCTGGGGGCGCCGGCTGCATTGGATGCGACGCTGGCGCTTGCTCGCAAATACCTGGAATCGGTGACGGTGGTCAGCGATGCCGAAGCCATGGTCGCATTGCGCCTGCTGCTCGAGCGGGCGAAGATCTTGACCGAGCCGGCGGCATTGTGCACTCTTGCGGCGGCCGAGCGGCTGCGGTCGCGCTTCGGCCCTGACGACCATGTGGTGCTCGTGCTGTGCGGGGGCAACCTGGCGCTGGACGATCTGTGTCGCTTGGCCTGATGGCGGACGTGTGACGAGGGGGCGTGCCCCTCCGTCCAATCCATGTCCCATGATACTACCGGCGATGCAACTGTGAGTGCTCCGGAGACGCCTCCCGGCCGCGGGCCCCAGCGCCGCAGCGGCGAGGAACGCCGGGCCAAGCCCGACCGGGTTGTGACGTTGGCCCCCTCGCCATGGCGACGGCGAAAGCGCATCCGCCCATGGGTGCTCCTGAGCAACACGACCAATGTTCTCATGATCTTGGGATTTGCGGGTCTCGTGGCGCTTGCCTGCTGGGAAGCGCAGTCACGCCAGCCGGGGGGACGGAGGACGGCATTCCACGCCCGCGTGCGTCCCGGAAGCTCCGCGACACCACTGCCCCGGTCCGCAGAGAGACCATAGCGGCGCGGCGCGCGCGGCCCTGGACAACTCCGGCGCCGCGTTCATGATTACGAGATGCAACGCACCGACGACGCGTCGAGCGCGATCGACCGGCGCGGATTCCTGCAGCGGCTGGCGGGCGGCGCGGCCGTAGGGGCTCTGGCTCCCGTAACAGGTGAGCGGTCCAACCGATCGCCGCCGCGTACCCGACAGCTTGGCCGCATTGGCATCCAGGTGTACACGGTTCGACGCCTCATGCCTCAGGATCCGGACGGCACGCTCGGCGCGCTGGCTGCGATCGGTTACACCGAGGTCGAGTTGGCCGGACTGTACGGCAACTCGCCGGCGGCGATGCGACAGATGCTCGATCGACACGGGCTCAGTGCGGTCTCCGGCCATATGTCGCTGACCGAGATGCGGCACGATTGGCCCCGGGCGCTCGACGATGCGGCGGAGCTCGGCCAGCGATACATTGTCTGCTCGTCGTTTGCCGAATCCGAACGATCGATCGATGCGTTCCACCGCAATGCACACGAGATGAACGAGCTGGCCGCGGCTGCGCGACGGCATGGCCTCCAATTCGGCTACCACAACCACATGTATGAGTTTGCATCAGCTTCCGGCGTCGTGCCGTACGACGTGCTCCTCGCGGAATGCGATCCCCAGCTAGTACAGATGGAGGCCGACCTCATGTGGATGACGAAGGGCGGGGGCGACCCCATCGCGTACTTCCGTCGCTATCCGGGTCGATTTCCGTTGGTGCACGTCAAGGACATGACCAAGGACGGCACGATGGTCGATGTCGGGCAGGGCTCCATTGACTTTGCACGGATCTTCGCGCAGTCAAATCTCGGCGGGATCAAGCACTATTTCGTGGAGCACGACGAGCCGCCCAACCCCATTGCCGACGCTCGAATCTGTTACGACTATCTGCGGCACCTGACATTTTGACGGCAGCCGCCCGACTGCTGCGACCAATTGGCGTGCAGCCAAACGCCGGGCCCACGCACGATCCTGAGGAGTGTCGATGACCACGGTGCGCGTGAAACTCTCGACGATGATGTTCCTGCAGTACTTCATCTGGGGAGTCTGGTCGGTCACGCTCGGCACGTATCTGGGGCACACGCTCAACTTCCGCGGCACCCAGATCGGTTTTGCGGCGGGAGCAGTGGCCGTGGGTGCTGTCCTGTCACCGTTCTTCGTCGGCATGGTGGCCGATCGGTTTTTCGCGACGGAGCGCGTCCTGGCAACGCTGCACCTTCTAGGTGGCGTCCTGCTCTTGCTGGCGTCATATCTCACGAGCTTCGTCCCGTTCTATCTCGCGCTGATCGGCTACGCACTCTGCTACATGCCGACGTTGGCGCTGAGCAACTCGCTCTCCTTCGATCACCTCGACGACCCGCCGCGGCAGTTCCCCGCCGTGCGCGTGCTGGGCACCATAGGCTGGATCGTCGCGGGCCTCATCGTCGGCCAGCTGAGGCTCGAAGCCACCGCGACGCCTCTGCGCCTCGGGGCCGCCGCATCCGTAGTGCTCGGCGTTTTCGCCCTGGTCCTGCCGCACTCACCACCGCATGCTGCCGGCAGGCCATTCAGTGTTCGCGACGCGCTCGGCCTGGATGCGCTCGCGCTCATGCGCGACCGATCATTCGCGACCTTCCTGATCGGATCGTTTCTCGTCTGTGTTCCACTGCAGTTCTACTACGCATTCACCAACCTGTATCTCAACGAGATCGGGCTGCCCGAGCCGGCCAGCAAGATGACGCTCGGCCAGGGCTCGGAAGTGGCATTCATGCTCCTGCTGCCGTGGTGTCTGGCGCGGCTGGGCGTGAAACGGATCCTGCTCGTCGGCATGGCCGCCTGGGTGCTGCGCTTCCTGTGTTTCTCCGCAGGCAATCCCGGTGCCGCTCGCGTGGATGCTGTACGCCGGCATCCTGCTGCACGGCGTGTGCTACGACTTTTTCTTTGTGACCGGCCAGATCTACGTTGACCAGCGCGCGAGCGTGCAAATCCGCGCCGCGGCGCAGGGCCTGCTTGCTTTTGTGACGTTTGGCGCCGGATGGTTCATCGGGTCGTGGCTGGCCGGCCGAGTCGTCGACGCCTATCGCACGCCGACGGGCCACGATTGGCACGCGATCTGGCTCGTCCCCGCCTCGATCGCCGGGACCATCCTCGTCGGCTTTGCGCTGCTTTTCCAAACGACCGCGCACCGCACGACGCCCCAACCGGCGGTGACGGTCACGTAACGAGGTGCGGGCGGCGGCGTCACGGCGGGCGACGCATGCGTCGCCCCTACCGGAATGCACCAGGCGTTGGTGCGGACGGCGCGGTTACGGCGGGCGACCGCATGGCATCGCCCCTACCGGGGCGCGATCGGGGATTAACGCGGGCGGCGGCGTTCCGGCGGGCGACGCATGCGTCGCCCCTGACCGGTCTGCGCCAGGCGTTGGTGCGGACGGCGCCGCCACGGCGGACGACGCATGCGTCGCCCCTACCGGTCTGCGCCAGGCGTTGGTGCGGACGGCGCCGCCACGGCGGGCGACGCATGCGTCGCCCCGTCCCGATCCAAAGGCGGTTTGTGGTGGTCTACTTTCTACTTTCTGTGGTTCTACTTTCTATGGCCGCGAGCGTCAGCGAGCGGCCATCGCCATGCACCCTGTGCCACCTGTGGTACGAACGTGTCCACTCCCGGCGGGGGATACGACAACGTGCGCTCCTGCTCGGCGCTCATGTACGCGCACATGAGCAGACGGACGACATCGACGCCGTCGTCGAACGTGTACGCCGGGCGGGTCCGGTGCAGAAATGCCTGGACGAAGTGCCGGTTCTCAGCTTCATAGCCATACGCAGCCGCTTCGCTGGCAACGACCGGCATTAGACCTACTTCCGCATTCTGCTTCTCGACCAGATCCTCGCCGCTCTTGCCTCGCACCTCGCGGCTGAAAAAGAGCTTCAACCCGGCGTCCAGCGTGTTCCACGACATTGAGTATTCCGGGCCCAGCAGCTCGGCCGAGAGGCGAAGGCCGGCCCCAACAAAGCTCCACGACGTCGTGGCTTCGCCAAGCACGTGCCGGCCCTCGGCGTCGACGAATTCCACCATCATGCTGGCGAAGTCCTCGGAAGGCGCTTTCGTGTAGTCCACTTCACGCCCCATGGTCTTGGCGAGCTGCCGAGCGTACGCAGGCTGCGACCACTTCAGACTCGCGATATGGGCGGTGACCCGGACGGGTCGGACGCCGGCGACTGGGGTGCCAGGCTCCGTGAGCAGATGGCGGATCAGCAACGCAGAGTGACACATCATGTCGTTGAGCACCCCGCCACCTTGTAGCTTCCCCTGCCAGAACCACGGACGTATGCGGCCCGCTATGCTCCTCCGCCGCCCGTGCGAGATACGGTCGTCCGGTAAGGCGCGCGCCGCGCGCCCACGTGATTGTCCGTCCGTGCTCGACCTGGGGCGCGAATACCTGGTTCTCCAGGTACCCGTGGTTCAATCCGGCTCGCGCAACCAGCTCCGTTACGCGCTGTGCCTCGGCGACGGTGCGCGCCAACGGCTTCTCACACGCAATGCCGAGGAGCTCTCCTCGGCCGCGCTCGAGGGCGTCGACGATTTCCTCGACGTTCTCGACCCGAGAGAAGTTCGGTCCGCACAGCCAGATCGCATCGATCGCGGGGTTTGCGACCAGGTCGGCGATCGACTTGACCGCGCGCGCCTCGCCGACACCGAGCTTGCCGGCCAGGGCGGCCGTTTCGGCGGCGCGTTTGGCATGCGGACTCCACACACCAAGAACGTCCGCGTCGCGCACGCCGACGAATCCGTGCAGATGAAACTTCGCATTGAATCCACTGCCGATGAGACCAATGCCGAGTCGTCGCGCGGCCATTGCAGAGAGGGAAGGGGGCAGGTGGGGTTCGTCGCGCCCCAGTGATGATCAGTAACTGACGCCCAGCTTGTCCAGGGCTGCCTGCGGGCAACCCGTCCACTCGTGGACGACTGTGTTCCCGAGATACCGGAGGTCCGCGACGCCCATCGGGCTGCTCCAGAAGCCTGAGGCCGTCAGGTCCCGGAAGGTCGTGAAGAAGGCAACGCCCTGGCTCATCTCGCTTCGCGCGCGTTGCGGCCAGGCGATTGCGTCGAGCGCGCGAACGCGATCCGCGGCCGCGCAATCCACGAACGCCGCGCCGAAGCTGCTGCGGCAGTAAGTATCCAGCCAGTGCAATCCGCCCCGCATCGGCGTTTGGAGCTGTGGACGGTCGACCATGATGAAGTCCATGAAATCCGGCACGCCGGCCTCGGTGGCACTGCCCGAGCGCTCGTCTCGTGGAATGACATAGTCGGCGAGCATGCCGACCGTGCGCCATTCGTGTGGCGTGAAGAACCGCGGGGCGGCCGGTGGAGCGAGCGGTCGCGAGAAGTAATACCGGGCTCGTTCGGCCAGAAGGGTGCGATCGAGCGTGCCGATCGGCAGGAGGGCCAGTGCGGCGAGCGCCTCGCGGCGCGTCACGATGCCCACCGGATCTGACGAGTCGCTCATATCGCGCGAGCGCGGCGCTGCGCGGTGATGTACCCGCTAGTACGCATTGCCAGCGCGAGGATCGTCCACGTGGGATTCTTGTCGGCCTGTGAGACGAACGGTCCGCCGTCGGTAACAAAAAGGTTCTTCACATCGTGTGCTTGACACCAGCCGTCGACCACGGACCGCGCGGGGTCCGCGCCCATGCGCGTCGTCCCGAGCTCGTGGATGATGCGACCGCCGGCTGCTATTCCGTAGCCATCCTCGGCGGAGGGCATCGGATCGAAGACCGTGCCGCCCATTTCGGCGATGATTGCACGACAGGTTTCCTGCATGTGCTTCACCTGCTTGCGTTCGTGGTCGCTCCACTGCCAATAGAAGCGGAGAACGGGTATCCCCCATCGATCGACCACGGTCGGATCGAGCTCGCAGTATGAGTTCTCGTTGGGAATCATCTCGCCCCGTCCCGAGAAGCCGACGACCGTGCCGTAGTATCGTCGGTAGTCCTGCTTCAGCTTCGCGCCATACCCGCCGGAGCCGAATCGGTCGATTCCCGACAGGAAGCCGTAGGCTGGCGCGTGCAGCCCGCCCCACGGCTCGATGTGATACCCGCGCGGAAAATCGAGCGTTTTGTTGTCGATCCACCACGGCATATAGATGTGCATGCCGCCGACGCCGTCCTCGTTGTGCGGGATATGGTCCGCAAGGCGCGGAACGAAGCCTTCGACGTCCGTCCCGGTGGTATCGGTGAGATACCGTCCCACGACGCCGCTCGCATTGGCCAGTCCGTTCGGGAAGCGTCCCGACCGCGAGTTGAGCAGCAGGCGAGCCGACTCGCACGCACTCGCGGCCAGCACGACCACATCGGCGAGAACGTGCTCGTCGCGACCGGTTCGCTTGTCGATGTAGGCAACGCCAGTCGCGCGCCCATTCGTATCTGTCGTCACCTCGCGCGCCATCGCGTTGGTCAGCAGCGTCAAACGTCCCGTCTGGGTTGCCGGTTCGATCAGGACGCCCGGACTCGAGAAATTCGAGTTCGACTTGCACCCGCGAGAGCACTGTCCGCAGTAGTGACAGGCGGCTCGCCCGTTGAGCGGCCGGGTCAAAATCGACAATCGTGACGGCAGACATCGGACTCCCAACGTCCCGCACGCCTGTTTGATCAGCAGCTCGAAGCAGCGTGGCCGGGGTGCCGGCAAGAAGATGCCATCCGGGTCATTGGGCAACCCCTCATTGCTTCCAAAGACGCCGATGAGCCGATCGACCTCGTCATAGTATGGTTTGAGATCATCGTAGCCGATCGGCCAATCGTCCCCGAGACCATCGATACTCTTTCGTCGGAAATCGTCCGGCCCGAACCGAAGTGAGATGCGGCCCCAATGGTTGGTGCGACCGCCGAGCATCCGGGCCCGCCACCAATCGAACCGCTGGCCAGCAGCCACGGTATATGGCTCGCCCTCGAGGGTCCACCCGCCGATGCACGCATTGAATTCGCCGAAGGGTCTCGTTGGCGTCGAGGCACCGCGCCGCGGCGACTCATAGGGCCACTTCAGCATGCTACCGTCGACAACCGCGTTCCAACTCGGTCCCGCCTCGAGGAGGACGACCCGTGCGCCCGCCTTGGTCAGCGCATACGCCGCCATGCCGCCGCCAGCGCCGGAGCCCACGATGGCGACGTCATACTGTAAGCGTCGAGGTTGAAGGTTGGCCGACTCCATATATCTAGATTATACGGGCGACGGGCGCTTCGCGCCCGAGAAAGTAGACCGACAGAAAGTAGAAAGTAGACGGCGACAACGGGCCTTGGACCGGTAGGGGCGACGCATTGCGTCGCGGGCCGCGGTGGCACCGTCGGCACGCAGACAGGAACAGGGCGCGTAGAGGCGACGCGTGCGTCGCGCGAACGAAGGGCACAGGAGAATCGAGAAATGGAGCAGCGGACGCTCGGGACGCAGGGCCTACGCGTGGGCGCGATCGGCCTTGGCTGCATGGGGATGACGCACGGATACGGCGGCGGCGAGGAAACCGAGGCGATCGCGACGATCCATCGCGCGATTGACCGCGGCGTGACGATGCTCGATACGGCCGAGATGTACGGGCCTCACACCAACGAAGCGCTGATAGGCCGTGCCCTTCGTGGTCGGCGTGACGCGGTGGTCGTCGCGACGAAATTCGGATATCAGATCGACCCGGCCGGCCATCGTCTCGGGCTCAACGGGACGCCGGAAAACGCGAAGCGGGCCGCCGAGGGGTCGCTGCAACGTCTCCAGGTCGACGTCATTGACCTGTACTACCTCCATTGCAGAGACCCGGCCGTGCCGATTGAAGAGACGGTTGGTGCGATGGCGGAGCTGGTGACTGAAGGCAAGGTCCGCTACCTCGGCCTGTCCGAAGTGAACGGCGAGACCATGCGGCGCGCTCATGCCGTCCATCCGATAACTGCGCTTCAAAGTGAGTTCTCGGTGTGGGAGCGCCGCGTCGAGGCGACCATTCTGCCGGCCGCGCGGGCGCTCGGTATCGGCTTCGTGCCATTCAGCCCCCTCGGTCGCGGCTTTCTGGCAGGATCGATTACTGGAGCGGGCGAGCTACCGGCGACGGACTTTCGCCATCACATCCCGCGACTCAACACTGAAAACGCCCCGAAGAACGCGCGCATTGTCGCGGCGCTGAAAGGCATCGGCGATCGCCATGGCGTCACGCCCTCGCAGGTCGCGCTCGCGTGGGTATTGGCGCAGGGCGCCGATATCGTACCCATCCCGGGAACCACGCGGCGCACGCACCTGGATCAGAACCTCGATGCCGCCGCGCTCCGCCTGACCGAGGAGGAATTGTCGTCGCTCAACGGACTGGCTGCGTTGGTGTCGGGGGAGCGATACACCCCGCAGATGGCGAGCACAGTCGAGTGCTGACACGGCGCACGACTGGTCCGAGGTTGGCGGCCTGAAGGCCGCCCCTACAGCCTCCGCCACTACTCGAAGCTGGGCTCGTACTCCTCAGGCGCGGACTGGTGAGGTTCGCCCGTGCGGTTCAGCGTGCGCGCACACGTGTTCCATCGCAGGACCGCCTCGTCGTTCTCCGCCGGACGGATCGCCTCGGCAAGGCTGTAATGGTGCATGGCCTCGCGCAGCCACCCGCCTGCGACCTCCGCGGCACGCGGGGCGCGCTGGCGCGATTGCGCCTTCCCTCGGCGCTCGCAGATGATGCCTGCGTAGTAATGTCGGTGGTACTCGTCGTGTAGACGCGGCAGTACCGCGCGAGCTCGCGTGACGCCCGCGCTCAGCTCATCAACAATCTGGTCCGTGATGGCCAGCAAGAGCGTGATTAGGGCCAGCTGATGGTCGGGCTCTACCTCGAGGACGTCGAGACAGATGCTCTCCGCCGCCGCAGAATCGTTGAGGAGCCGATAGTGCTCCGCCTTCTCGAGAGCCGCCGGGATCGCGGCGCGGGCGATCGGTTTGAGCGAGTACATTGGGTCAGCTCCCGTCGGTGGCCCCACCCGAGCCGAGTCGACGCCGCGAAAACAGCTTCACGAGGCGGCCGAGCGGGTCGTAGAACTCGTCGACGACTCGCTCCTTGAGCGGGATGATCGCGTTGTCAGTGATCGTGATGCTTTCCGGACACACCTTGGTGCAACATTTGGTGATGTTGCAGTATCCGATCCCTTGCCCTTGCTTGACGTCGGGGATCCGGTCGGCGACGTCCAGCGGGTGCATCTCGAGCGCGGCGGTGTACACGAAGTGGCGCGGACCCGCAAACGACTCCTCTTTGTGATGCTCACGCAGCACGTGACACACGTCCTGACAGAGGAAGCACTCGATGCACTTTCTGAACTCTTGCGCGCGGTCGACGTCGCTCTGCTGGATGCGCCAGGTCCCGTCCGGTGCGTCCGGCGGCCGCGGGGTGAACTTCTGGATGTGCTTCTTCGCCCGATAGTTCCAGGACACGTCCGTCACGAGGTCCTTGATCAACGGAAAGGTCCGCATTGGTTCGACCGTCACCGGTGCATCGAGCGACAGGTCGCTCAACCGCGTCATGCACATCAGGCGTGGCTTCCCAGCGACCTCTGCGGAGCAGGATCCACATTTACCGGCTTTGCAGTTCCAGCGAACGGCCAGGTCGTTCGCCTGCTCGGCCTGGATCTGGTGTACTGCGTCGAGGACGACCATGCCGGGCGCCACGGGCGTTTGGAAATCCTCGAACGCACCGCCCGCACCGGTGCCGCGCCAGATCCGAAAGGTCGCCGTTCGCGTCCCCTCGGCCGGCGCGCTCTGACTCGCGGCTACCGTGGGCGCCTTGTCGAGCTGTGAACTCGCCACTACTCGAGATCCCCCCGTGGACGTGAAGCCACCGGCTCCCGTGTATGGAAACGGTCAGCAATGACGCGCGGCGGAGTCATCAGCCCATCTCCGCAATGATACTCTGAAGCTCGGGAGGGGTGGCAGAGATTGCTTCCCGTCCAAGCTCCATGCGGCCGTCAGCCCCCTGCCGGATGACCAGGTTGTAGGTCCCGGCGGCTGGGTCTTTCTTCGGGTAGTCGTCGCGGAAGTGCCCACCACGGCTTTCACGACGCTCGAGCGCCGACCGTGCGATGGCTTCGGCGACCGTCAGCAGATTTCGCAGGTCGAGGGCGGTGTGCCATCCGGGGTTGTATTCCCGGTGACCTGTCACCGACACGCGGCCCGCCCGGGCCTGCAGCTGGAGGATCGTGTCAAGGGCGCGGCGCATCTCTTCTTCGCGTCGTACAATGCCCACGAAATCCTGCATTGTGGACTGTAATGCGTGCTGGACATCGTACGGACTCTCGCCGTTTTCTCGGGCGAACGGCTCGAGTGCGTGGCGCGCCGCGTCGTCAACGGCGCCGCCATTGATCTTCGTCGGACCGTGTTGGCCAGCGAACTGCGCCGCATAGTCGCCAGCCCGCTTGCCGAAAACGAGCAGGTCGGACAACGAGTTGCCCCCCAATCGGTTCGCTCCGTGCAGACCCGCGGCGCACTCGCCGGCGGCGAAGAGTCCTGGCACGCTCGCCATTTGCGTGTCGCCATCGACCCGGATTCCACCCATGACATAGTGGGTCGTGGGCCCGACTTCCATTGGCTCGGCCGTAATATCGATGTCGGCAAGCTGTTTGAACTGGTGGTACATGCTCGGCAGCTTCTTTCGAATGTGCTCGGCAGCGTGAGGGAGCTTTTCCTTGATCCACGCAATATCCAGGTACACCCCGCCATGCGGACTCCCACGCCCCTCTCGCACCTCGCGCACGATACAACGCGCAACGTGATCGCGAGTGAGGAGCTCCGGGGGACGACGCGCATTCTTGTCGCCCTGGGTGTACCGCCAGCCTTCATCGGGTGTGGTCGCCGTCTGGGCCTTGTAGTTGTCCGGGATATCGTCGAACATGAACCGGCGCCCTTCGCTGTTCTTCAGGATGCCGCCTTCGCCCCGGACGCCCTCAGTCACGAGAATACCGCGCACGCTCGGTGGCCACACCATGCCCGTCGGGTGGAACTGCACGAACTCCATGTCCTGCAGGGTGGCGCCCGCGCGATAGGCGAGCGCTTGGCCGTCACCCGTGTACTCCCAGCTATTGCTCGTAATCCGATAGGCTCGTCCGATGCCACCGGTGGCGAGGACTACGGCCTTGGCACGGAAGACGTGAAAGCGCCCCCGCTCTCGGTCGTACACAAACGCCCCGGCAACGCGGTCGCCATCCTTGAGCAGCGTCACCACGGTGCACTCCATGTGCACATCGATGCCCTGATGAATCCCGTGATCCTGCAGCGTTCGAATCATCTCGAGCCCTGTCCGATCACCGACGTGGGCAAGCCGGGGATATTTGTGGCCGCCAAAATTCCGCTGCAGGATGCGCCCATCGGGCGTACGGTCGAACAGCGCCCCCCACGCCTCGAGCTCGCGAACGCGATCGGGTGCTTCCTTGGCGTGGAGCTCGGCCATACGCCAGTTGTTGAGGTACTGGCCACCGCGCATTGTGTCGCTGAAGTGCACACGCCAGTTGTCGCGGTCGTCGACGTTGGCCAACGACGCCGCGACACCGCCTTCGGCCATGACCGTGTGGGCCTTGCCGAGCAGCGACTTGCACACGAGGCCGACCGACACACCGTGCGACGCCGCCGCGATCGCCGCGCGCAAACCCGCGCCGCCGGCGCCGATCACGAGGACGTCGTGAGTGATTGTTTCGTACTCAGCCATTGATCAGGGGCTAGACGTTAGACGTTGGAGAACAGACCGAGCGACCGCTCCGTAGGCACCGTGACGACCCGTTTAGAGGATTCTCCAGTCGTGCCAGATGCCCATGGAGCAGAGCCGGACGTACAGGTCGGCGAAGGCGACGCCGAACAGACTCATCCACGCCCAACGCATGTGCCATCGGTTGAAGCAGCTCGCGCAGTCATACAGGGCGCGCTGCACCGGCCGCCCCGCCATCCGATCCAGATACCCGCCGACAACGTGGCGGAGCGAGTGGCATCCGAAGGTGTAGCTGGCGAGCAGTACGACGTTAAGGGCCAGGACCAATGTGCCGACACCGATGCCGAAGGAGACGTGCCCGGCGCTGTCGGTGAACCACAGCGCATCCCACACATCATGGCCCAGGATCACCAGGAAAACCAACGCCACGTACAGGAAGTACCGGTGGACGTTTTGCATGATCAGCGGGAAGCTGTGTTCTCCATGGTAGCTCGACCGAGGCTCGCGAACCGTGCAACTGGGCGGATCTGCCCACATCGCCTTGTAGTAGGCGCCGCGATAGTAGTAGCAAGTGACCCGGAACAGTCCCGGGAACGGCAGGATCAGTAAGGCCGGCGAGAACGGCAGCCAGGCTGGCCAAGCCGCCGGCTTTGCCCCAAACCAGGCGGTCGCCGGGTCCCCAAAGATCTCGGGCGAATAGAACGGCGAGAGATAGGGGCCGAACCGGTAGTGGGCGTTCTGGAATGCGGCCCAGGTGGCGTAGACGATAAACCCGGTCAGGAGGACCGCGACGACGGCCGGCTGCACCCACCAGGCGTCGCGACGCATGGTGAGCGTGTGAGGGGAATCAACGACCGGAAGCTGCACATGCGCCATGATCGAGTCTCGCGCTGCCCGGTGGCGGGCGGCGTCTGGTGGCTGACGAGAGGTGATGGATGTCTGTCGGCCCGGATATTCTTCCGCGCGGCGGGGGCTGTCAACGGCAGCGGTGTAGAAACGTAGATTTTACGCTCATATGCTCCTGGTCAATACACGGCTCTCCCCACCCCGATTCTCGTCCGGCGAAGCCGCGGCGGTGCTCGCCGAGTGGTATGGACTGACCGGCACGCTCGCGCCGCTGCCGAGCGAGCGCGATCAGAATTTCCACGTCGCAACCGGCACGGGCGACGAGGTCGTGCTCAAGATTGCCGATACGAGCGAGGACGTAGGGACGCTCGACTGCCAGGCGGCGGTCCTCGATCGCCTGTCCTCGGCCGGGACTCGTTTCCGGTTCCCGAGCGTGGTTCCCTCAGTGGATGGCCGCCTCATGGTGGAGGTCGAGGGCCCTGACGGCGCGCGGCACCTGGTGCGGGTGCTACGGTACGTCCCGGGAGAGCCGCTAGCGAGTGTCCGCGCGCATACACCCGCCCTGCTCGAAGAAGTCGGCACTCTCATGGGCACGATGGCGCGGGTGCTGGACGGCTTCAGCGTTCCGTGCGCGGACCGGGGACTGCGGTGGGATCTACGCCTCGGCCGACGGGTCGTCGGCCAGTGCCTGTCCGGGGTCACGCGAGCGGATCAGCGAGGACGGATTGAACGGTTCCTCGCGGCGTTCGACCGAGACGCGGCGCCGCACCTCTCAACGCTGCGCACCAATATCGTTCACAACGACGCCAACGATCACAACGTGCTGGTGTCGACCGCGGACCCCGATGATCCGACGCGGGTGCGCCACGTCACCGGTATCGTGGATTTCGGCGACCTCGTCGACTCATACGTCGTCGGTGAGGTCGCAATCGCGGCGGCGTACGCCATGTTGCGCAAGCGCGACCCCGCGCAGGCCGCGGCGCGCGTCGTCCGCGGCTTTCATGCAGTCCATCCGCTGACGGAGCGCGAGCTCGCCGTGCTCTACTCGCTCGTGTGCCTGCGTCTCTGCACGAGCGCCGTGCTCAGCGCCCACCAGCGAGCGCAGGACCCCGGGAACGCTTACTTGTCCGTCAGCGAGACGGCCGTCTGGACCCTGCTCGCCCGACTCGAGGCGATAGATCCCGATTTGGTGCACTATCAGCTTCGTGACGCATGTGGGCTCGAACCATGCCCGCACGCGGCGGAGGTACGAAGGTGGCTCGTTGCCCACCCCGAACGCGTGGGCCCCGTGCTCGACCCCGATCCGCGTTCCGCGCCGCGCACGACCCTTGACCTGAGCGTCGGGAGCGGCGATTGGAGCGTCCGGGGAGGGCGCGACGATGGGTCGTCGTGGGGCAGTGCGATCGCTACGCGGATGCACACCGATGGAGCGTCGGTCGCAGTCGGACGATATGGTGAGGCACGGCTGTGGTACACGGCGCCGCAGTTTCGTACACCCACCGACTCCGGCGATGAGTGGCGGACGATCCACCTGGGAGTGGACCTCTTCGCGCCCGCCGGCACCGCCGTTCTCGCACCTATCGATGGCACTGTAGAGAGTGTGCACAATAATGCCGGCCGCCTCGACTACGGGCCGACGGTCGTGCTGCGCCACGAGATACCGGGTGCAGACGCGCCGTGGTACACCCTCTACGGCCATCTCGATGAGGCAGCCTTGACGCTGCAGCGGGGTCTCGCCGTCCGGGCTGGAGACCGGTTGGGCAGTGTGGGTACATCACGAGTCAATGGCGGCTGGCCGCCCCATCTCCACCTGCAAATCATCGCGGATCGCGTCGGATATGACGGAGACTTCCCGGGAGTCGCCCGCCCGAGCGACCGCGCGGTGTGGTTGTCGATCTCTCCCGACCCGAACCTGATCCTTCGGTTCCCCGAGGGCACAGCAGCCGACGATGGACCGGACGATCGCGCCCTGCTCGCGGCGCGGCGGGAGCGGTTGGGGCCCTCGCTGAGCATCGCGTATGAGACGCCACTGACCATCGTGCGCGGGCGAATGCAGTTCTTGTATGACGCACGCGGACGCCGCTATCTCGACGGCGTCAACAACGTCGCGCATGTCGGTCATTGTCACCCGCACGTGGTGGCGGCGCTGCAACGCCAGGCCGCGATACTCAACACGAACACGCGGTATCTCCACCCGTCCATCGTGCGGTACGCCGAGCGGTTGACCGCACACCTGCCCGCCCCGCTGAGCGTGTGCTTCTTCGTGTGCAGCGGGAGTGAGGCCAACGAGCTCGCGCTGCGTCTGGCACTCGCCCATACACAGCGTCGGGACGTGATCGTGGTCGACCATGCGTACCATGGGAACACGACCTCGCTCGTCGACCTGAGCCCCTACAAATTCGATGGACCCGGCGGCAGGGGAGCGCCGCGTCATGTGCACAAGGTCGCGATGCCCGATCCCTACCGAGGTGAGCACCGCGGCTATGGAGCGGACTCGGGACGCGCCTATGCCACCGAAGCGGGCGAGGTCGTAGCAGCGCTCGCCCGCTCGGGCCGAGATGTCGCGGCGTTCCTCTCCGAAACGATCAGCAGCGGCGGCGGTCAGGTCGAGCCGCCCGCGGGATACCTCTCCGACGTGTATCGGCAGGTGCGTGCCGCGGGCGGTGTCTGCATCGCTGACGAGGTACAGATCGGATTCGGCCGAGTCGGGACACACTTCTGGGGCTTCGAGACTCAGGGCGTCGTGCCCGACATTGTCACGCTGGGCAAGCCGATCGGGAACGGCCATCCAATGGGCGCGGTTGTCACCACCCCGGAGATCGCTGTGTCGTTCGCCAACGGCATGGAGTACTTCAACACGTTCGGTGGCAACCCGGTCTCATGTGAGGTGGGCCTCGCGGTCCTCGACGTCATCGAGCAGGAAGGATTACAGGCGCGTGCGCAGCGAGTCGGCGAGTACCTCATTCGCGGCCTGCGCTCCCTCACAGAGCGCCATGCGCTCATCGGTGACGTTCGGGGTCGCGGCCTCTTCCTGGGCGTGGAGCTCGTGCGCGATCGCGAGGCGTTGACACCCGCGCCGCGCCACGCGGCCTATGTCGTCGAGCGGATGCGGGAGCGTGGGGTGTTGTTGAGCACTGAGGGGCCGTTTCACACCGTCATCAAGATGAAGCCACCGCTCGTATTCTCCGAGGACGATGCCGACACGGTGGTGCGTACGTTCGCCGACGTTCTGACGGAGCTCGATTGAGCTCCGAGCATCGATCGTGGAACGGGTCAGCGCGAAGCGCTGCCAGGGCGCTGCAGAGTCGGGTCGGCGGCCGCCTCGACTGCATTCAATCGCTGGATGCGCTCCCTGGCCTCGGGCGACGTTTCAGCCGCTTCCTCGATGGCATCGCGACGCAGGTCGGGGATGTCCCGCGGGACCAGATTGAGGTCGATGGTGTCGGGCGCCGGGTCAGTCATGGCTGAATCCTTTGTCGAGGGGACGCCGGGCAAGCGTGCACGATTCGTTCCGGCTGGGGGCTCCCGGTGATCGAGCACCGTTCCCGGGAGCAGCGCTTTGTCGCCGAGCTCGCAGGGGGCGAAGCGGAGTTGAGGTATGCGCTGCCGGCTCCGGGAGTGATCGATTTGCAGCACACGGCCGTGCCAGAAGGGGAGCGCGGTCACGGCGTCGCGGAGGCGCTGGCACGAGCGGCATTCGACTACGCGCGCGCTCACAAGCTTCGCGTCATTCCGACCTGTCCATTTGTGCGGTCGTGGTTGACCCGTCACCCGGAAGAAAACGATCTGATCGATCAGTCGCTCAGATGATGGGGCCTTCCAGCGGCTCGGTCTCACGATCGTCGCCGCTGTAGCGACGTTGGCGGGGCCAATCGAGAGCTAACGGGCAATCCGTCTCACAGAAATCGCAGTGTGTGCGGTTGATCACAGGCCGCCGCACGCCCTGGTGTCACGGCTAGGCTACTGGCCCCACAAGATGTGCGCCTTCGTGTCCGCAGCGTGATAGTTCCGGCCGCGCCGCACCCTAGCTTCTTCCTCGCAGGAAAAGGTGCCAAGCGTCGCCCGGGCTTCTGACCCGGACCGCCGGCTCGGCCGAATTCCGGGATCGACCTATGAACCGCACAATCCAGGGCTCGCGACGAGGCGTCACGCTGATCGAGATGATGATCGTGGTCGTGTTGTTGAGTCTCGTGTCGGCGATCGCACTGCCGCGGCTCAACTTCGCGCAGTTCAAGAGCGACGACTCGGTCCGCGCCGTGCGCACGACCCTTCAGAGCGCCGAGCGACTCGCGATCACGCGTCAGTTCGACGTGATCGTCAGCTTCGATACGGTCAAGCAACGGATGCGGATCTGCGAGGACCAGAACAACAACTACCAGGTCGATTCTGGCGAACGGGTGACCTACGTGCCGCTGGACAAGGGCGTCAAGTTCGCGAATCCGCCGCAGGGCGGCGTCGCGGGCCCGACGGGTGCGAGCGTGGTCGGCACCAACGTCATGTCGATCGGCACCATGCCGAGTGTCGTGTTTCTGCGCAGTGGGTCGGCCAGCAGCTACGTCGAGGTCTACTTGACCGCGAACGGCAACAACGGTGAGACCGAGTGGCGGGGTGTCCAGGTTACCCAGTCCACGGGGCGGACAGTCTGGTATCGGTGGCTCGCTACCCTCTGGAACAAGGCGTCGGTATGACACGGCAATCGCTGAACGACGGCGCTCGACGCCGCGGCTCGTGCCGCGGCGTTCGGCGCGTGGCGGGATGACCCTGATCGAGGTCGTCATCTCGCTCACGATCATCACGAGTGCGCTACTCGGCTTCGCCGCGTTCATCGCTCGGTTCATGCACATAACGTCACAGGCGACCGCGGCCTCGGTCGCGATGGACCTTGCCGTGAGTCGGGTCGAGCTGATCAAAGCGTACCCGACCTACGCGACCCTCCAGACGACCTTCAATGGTACGCAGTCGGGCTTCGCGAATTGTCCGGGATGCGTGCTGACGACGCATATCACGCAGGACTCGACGGCCCTGCAGAACTACAAGACCGTCACCGTCACGGTGACGGTGCCTGCGCTCTCGTCCTCGTATACGCGGCACCAGTCCTGGTGCCGTTCGAGAAGACGACCGTCATCGCTGCGTTCTGAGGGCCACGACTCATGCGACCGATCCTCTCACTCGATTCCTGTGTGCCCGGCGGAGCCAGCGCGCCGCTCGGCTCGCAACAGCGCCGCGATCCGGTTTCACGCTCGCAGAAATGATGATCGCCGTGACGTTGATGCTGTTCATCTTCGCGATGGTCGTGCCATTCCTGCGGACGCAGATGCACGAGCTTGGCCAGAATGCGGGCAACCTGGATGCGCTCCAGAATGCGCGGTTCTCGCAGAACGCGATTGACCGCGAGCTGCGTGTCGCAGGCGCAGGTGTTGTGCCGCAGCAAAGCTTCATCGTCCAGGCCGGGCCGATGGCGGTAACGTTCAACGCGGACCTGGCGACGGCCGACTCGCTGGATCCTATGGCAGTGTATTACGACCCGAACGTCGACACATCCACGACGCACGCCCTGCCGGCGCTCCAGGCCGTCACGCTCCCCAACTCCGCGATCACCTATCCCGGCCAGGACTACGTATCCGCACCGGGCGTACTCAGCACGGCCGAGACGATCTCGTACTATCTGACGGCGGATTCGTCGCAGCCGATCCCGAACATGTATGCGTTGTACCGAAAGGTGAACGCGACTGCGCCCACCATCGTGAGCACGGGCATCTACGTGGCGCCGGGAACGGCATTCTTTCAGTACTACAAGATCAATGCGGCTACCGGCGGTCTCGACTCGATTCCGAACGCGAGTCTCCCGCTGTACCACGTTGCCGTCGTGCACTCGAGCCCGGCCGACACGGGCCAGAGCGCGCAAACCGACAGCATCCGTGCCGTGCAAATGAAGGTGACAGGCATGTACGACGATCCGACCAAAGGACCGATTTATCGCTCCGTCACGACCATGACCAAGCTGTTGAATGCGGGCCTGCTCTACGCGTCGCAATGTGGTCAGCCGCCGATCGCGGTCAATACGCCGGTGGCGACCTGGTACGGGACCAGCACAACCGATTCCGTCACGGTCACGTGGAGCGCATCACCTGATCAAAACGGCGGTGAACAGAACGTCATGTTCTACATGGTCTATGAGCGTCCCGTCGGCAGCCCGAACTGGGGCAATCCTGTCGAGTCCGTGGCAGCGGGGTCGCCCACGTACGAATTCAATGATCCATCGGCGCCCAACATCCACGGCACCATCGAGTACAACGTCCTCGCGCAGAACTGCACGCCATCAAACTCCACCGCAGCGATCAGCAACTCCGTCACGCTTCCGTAAGGACTCCCTATGCGACCCGTTCCCTCCCGCCCACTTGACCGCCTGATGCCGATGCTGCGTGCACGGCGCGGCAGCGCGATCATCCTCGTCATGTTGACGACCGTGGCACTGGCCGCCCTGGCACTGTCCGCCATCTTCATGTCGTCGAGCTCGGTGCTCATGACCAAGTACTACGACAAGGAGCGCGACTTCCGGTACGCGGCGGAGCAGGCGCTCCAGCTGGGTATGAGCCAGAATGCAACAGGACACCGCGATGCATCTCCCAGACAGCGGCTACGTGACGCTGATGTCGAACGCGCAGCTCACGGACGCCTACAACAACCCGCTCCCGACGGTTCGGGTGAATCTGTACGCGGGCCAGAGCGGCACGAACACGGGGCAGTTTGGTGCATTCGCGAGCATCGTGGCGCAGGCGCAGGACTCACTGGGCAACACGCGCTACGTGCGACGCCTCGAGCTCATGGAGGACAACTTCGCCCGGTTCGCGATGTTCATCAACAATTTCCCAAGCGGCATCTGCTACGCGAACGGCGAGTTCATTAAAGGCGTCGCCATGAGCAACACAAGCTGGTACTCCTGCCAGACACCTGGACCGACATACTACGACACGGTGTCTGCCCACGGAACGGTCAACGGCACGGCTACGTATGTGCACGGTAAGAAGAACGGTGTGCCGGTCATCCCATTTCCGACGGTGGCGAAGCTGGCGAATCTGCCGACCTACGCGGCCGCTGCGAACAACAGCTTCACCTCGGTCCCGCGGGGCACGCGCCTCGAGTTCGTCGCCGTCAACATGAATCCATCGGCGCTGGACACGACCGAAGACGATGCGAACGAAGGATTCTTCCGTGTCTTCAACGACACGGCGGGCAACACATCGGGCGAGGGGGTACAAGGCTCGGGGTTCGACCGCGCGTTCGGCTATTACTACGATTCGTCCACAGTCAACCACTGGGCCGTCTACAACGACCAGTGCGGTGACTGGCACACGGTCGGTGGACGCGTCGAATTCTTCCCCGTCGCGGTCCACAACCAGGCGTGGTTCAAAGCGGGAGTGTCTGGATCGACTCCCACGATCACACAGCCCTGGGGGATCGACTCGATTCACACCAACGCGACCGGCGCGAATCGGGCGACAATCATGGGCCACACCACGCCTCGCCAGGCGCGCTGCTATCCCGCAGGCGATCCGCATTTAGTGGCTGTCGAGCGGAGCATCGCGACCCCACCCTACGTCATCGCGGACACAACGAAGGGCGGCGAAGATTCGACCTTCACACCGGTCAATCGAAGTGGCTATTGGTCCGCCTGGACAGGGGGTGTGCCAGGTGGGCTGGACCCGTCGACGACCTGCGGCCAGCAGTCGATCGGGAACACATCCCTTTGCCCGCCGGGTATCAACACGGCTGAAAAGTCGTACCTATTCCCGCTCTACCGCGCCTACAACCCGAACACCAAGGGCGTCATCTACTTCAATGGCAAGGTCGGGATGAGTGGGTACCTGCGGGGTAACGTGACCGTGTACGCGTCCGGTAACGTGTACTTCATCGACGACTTGTTCTACACGCAGGATCCGACCGTCAACGTCTGTGCGAATGAGCTCGGTATCATCGCTGGCGACACCCTCTTCCTCGCAAACACCGCGATGAACCGGCCGCAGAACCCGACCACGCCCAGCAGCCCGACGGGTCCCGCCAACAGCGTGTTCATGAGCGACAATAAGAACTTCTACCTGGACGCAGTGACTCTGTCGCTGACGGCCGCGTTCGAATGTGGAACTCTGGAATGGTGGCGCGGTGGGCATGGCGAACTGCGACGGGTTCAACGTCGGCGGTGGGTGTCTGGCGCAGACCGGCGGCGTGATCTCGCAAGGCATTGGCGTGACCTGGAACGGCTCAAACTCTGGCTTCCCCGAAAACCGCGCGGTCGACCCGTGCCTCTCGCAGCAGTCGCCACCCTATTTCCCCGTGACAGGCAAGTTCACGCCCAATCGCTATTACGAGCTCGATCCAGCCAAGTTCAACGTCGACTCCCTGTACAGCAGCCTGCAGACGGGCGGCTAAGCGGCACACTGTCGCGCGGCTGTTTGCGGACCAGACGTTTCAGTCCTTCGACACGGGCGTCCATGAAGCAATGGACGCCCGTGTTGGCCTTGCTACCGGCCCGGAGTCGTCGTGGGGCTGATCGCGTCCCTCGTGCCCGAGCAGGCACGTCGCGGACGGCTGGAGGCCGCAGTCTACGGCGCGCACACGATTCACTTCTGCGACGACTGGGTCACGTTGACCCGGGCCTGCGAGTCCGAGCCGGTTCACCTGGCTGTCTTCGACCTCTTCGCCGACGGTCGCACCAGTTTCGATCAGGTGCGTCTTCTGCACCTCCGGTTCCCGCGACTCGCGCTGCTCGCGTATGTCGCCCTCGAGGCGAGGCACGCGCGCGACATGTTCGATCTGGCCCGATGCGGAGTCGACGACCTCGTCGTGGCTGACGTCGATGACCGTCCAACCTCGCTGCGGGCTCACGTTGACAAGGCGGAAGCACGAAGTGCCGCAGCGGTGGTCCGTCCGGCAGTGGCCGGGCTGCCCACGCTGGCGCGGGATGCAGTCCTGGCGGCGGTCGCGAGAGCCCATGAGCGACTGACCGCCGAGACGCTCTCGCGTCGCCTCACCACGACGCGGCGAGAGCTGACGCAGTCGCTCGCAGGTGTCGGCTTGCCTCCGCCGAACCAACTCCTGACGTGGGGCCGCCTGATCGTCGCCGCTCACCTCCTGGAGGAGTCCGACCAGAGCGCGGAAGGCGTCGCCAGCATTCTGGACTTTGCTTCGCCAAACGCATTTCGCAGTGCCTTTCGCCGCTACCTCGACGCCACACCGCTCGAAGTCCGCGCGCGCGGCGGGGCCGCGCATGTCGCGAGTCGGCTCTTGTCGGCGACCAGGCTGGCCCGCGGGCGACCGGAAACGAGCGAAGACCCCAGATCATAGAGGGACGCGCGCCGACAGACGCGCAGTTGCAGCGGCTCGCTCTGGCGCGCCGGGCAATGAGGCGCGCAGCGCGCGTCGCTCGATTAGATCTTTGATATATGAACGCCATGGAGACAGGACCGCGGATCACCGCGTGCATTCGCGATGCGGTCGAAACGGACGCGCAGGCGCTCTCGGCCTTTGCGGCGACGGTCTTTCGTGAGACCTACACACCCACGGCGGCGGCGGTCGACCTCGAAGCGCACATCGCGAGACACTTCCGGCCAGAGGTGCAGGCCGCGGAGATCGTCGCCCCGGATGGTCGGACGCTCGTCGCCGAGGTCAACAGTGAGCTGGTCGGCTACGCGCAACTCCGGGCGGCGCCGCTACCGGCCTGCGTCCATGTAGCGCAAGGCACACCGCGACACGCCATTGAGGTTCGTCGCTTCTACGTCGCACCGCAATGGCATGGACGCGGTATCGCACAACAACTCATGGCCGCGTGTCTCGACACTCGCCAGGACGGCCTCCCGTTCTGGCTGGGCGTGTTCGCACACAACGCGAGGGCCATCGGCTTCTACTCCAAGTGTGGCTTCCGGGTCGCCGGCGACACCACGTTCTACATGGGGGAGACGCCGGAGCGGGATCATGTGATGGTGAGGGGCTAGACGTTCGACGTTCGACGTTCGATGCTGGAAAGCGAACCGAGGGTCAGCCCGGCGCACGACGACTAGCCCTCGAGATTTTTTTCGAACGTCGAACGTCGAGCGTCGAACGTCGAGCCTTCCCTTGCAGTCCATACAAATCAATGATTTCCCGCTCGGTCGTCGCGTCCGCCGCACTCTTGTCCGACCGCAGCGCGATCATGCGCGGAAAGCGGAGCGCATAGCCGGGAGCGTCGCCGACCTTGCCGCAGGTGTGCAACGGCGACCGCGTGATCTCATCCGCCAGCACCTCCACCACGTAGGTGGGCTCGACCCACACGTCTGCAACGATCACCGAGTCGACGTCGGCCGGCTTCACTCGGGCGGCCCGTTTGGTGAGTCGGGCGCGCAGGTCGCGCCATGCTTGCTCGCTGAGCCCCGACCCGATCTTGGCGACCGTGCGAAATCGGTCGTGCGCGGGATCACGCACGGCTGCGAGCAACGAACCGATGCCCAATGCCGCCCGTCTGCCGCGCCCACGGTAATACCCGACCACAACGAGGTCGACGGTGTCCCGCAGTTTCGATTGGTACGCGCGTTTGAGCTTGACCCAGTCATAGCTGCGCGCGCCGGGCTGGTAGGGGGCGTCAGGGCGCTTCGCCACGATCCCTTCCAGACCTCGACTGATCATCTCGTCGAAATAGGCTTCGAGCTCGGAAGCCTCGCGCGTGACCAGGGTGTCGGTCACGGCGATGGCGCCGTCGCGGGTCGCGGCCACGAGCTCGCGCAATCGCCGGGAGCGTGCGCGCTGCGGCTCATCCAGACAACTGGCCCGCCCAGCGTATAGCAGGTCGAACGCGAAGAGCCGGAGAGGGTGCCGTGCTGCCAGGTCGGCCACCTCGGTCTTGCGCTTGCGCGTCATCGTGACCTGGAACGGGAGGAACTCGCCCGTCTCAGGATCGTACCCCACGGCCTCACCTTCCAGGATGGCGCGGGTCGTCTTCAACTCGCGCAGCGTTGCCTGCACCAGCTCGGGGAACATGCTGGTCACGTTCTCCAGGCTGCGACTGAACGCCCAGACACGCTTGCCGTCGCGGTGTACCTGCAACCGAAATCCATCGTATTTTGGCTCCACCTGCACTTCGCCGAGCCGAGTGACAATCGCCTCGGCCGAGGCCAATCGCTGTGCCAGTGCCGGACGCACCGGCACGCCAATGCGCGGGCCGATGGACTGCAACGCGGCCGCGCGCCGGACGAAGGCGCTGCGGACGACTGCGCCCAAATCGGACCGCACGTTGTACGCGTGCTCGAGCATGGCTTTTTGCCGGCGATCACCGAGTGCAGCGAGTGCCGCGGCTTCCAGGATCGTCTGGTCGCCCACGCCAAGTCGGAGCCTTCCTTGCGCGACCCGGACGACCAACTTCGCTTCTACGGCCGTGAGAGGCCGTAGAAGATCGGCCAGGGCCGAGAGCTTGCGACTGCTCGAGCCGGCGCCCGTCATCCCGGCAAGTGCCAGCAGCGCGTCGTAGGTCGCTCGCACGGACGGGCCTTTCGGCTGTCGGGTACGCGCCAACCCTCGAGCGACCAGCCCAAGATCTCCGAGCCGCCCGTATTGGGCCTCGACGGTCGTGATGGTCGACTTGTAGGCGGTAGCGATGGCGTGGACGAGCAGCTTGTCACCGACGCCTAGTTCGATCCCTTCGTACGGAGGCCGCAGCTCCGCTTGGAGGAGATAGACAATGGGCTCGCGCTCGTCATCGCTTGCAGCACGCAGGAGCTCCGCGACGACATCGACCATCGTGCGCCGCGAGCGTGTTCCTTCGAGCTTCTCACACCTCTCAGCGAAGTCACGCAAACGCATCGGGCGCCGGTCGCGTTGGATAGGTATCAGTGTGGAGCGCGGCGTCAGCGGCCGGCCGGTGCCGAGGGCAGGATCCTAAGGAAAGACCGTGACCGTAGCGAATCCCGAGGCACCGTCCGGTGTGTGCGCGGTAATCTGTGTCGAGCCGGAGGCGGTCGCGACCGCCGTGACCAGTCCGCGCTTGCTGACTGTCGCGATAGAGGGATCAGCGCTCGACCAGGACAACGTGCGCTGGCCACTGACGTCATTCCCGAACGTGTCAGTGAGCGCGGCGGTGAGCTGCATCTGCTGCGACAGCTGAAACGAACCGCTCGTGCTCAAGTAGGTAAACGCGGGACTCAGTACCACACTCGCAACGTGACCGATCACCTTTATCGTTGCGCTGCCCGCGGGGAACCCCGAGTCGGGGCTCGTCGCGGTGATGGTGGCGGTGCCCGTGCCGCTGTTGGTGCCGACAACCACTCCGCCGTTCACGGATACGAGCGCGCTATTGGTCGACCAGAACAGTGGGCTGCTGGGGATCACATCGCCTGCCGCATTGTAGGCCTTGGCCGACAGAACGGCGGTATCACCAGGATGCCCAGCGTACACGCTGTCAGTCCGCGGGGTAACGCTGACAGTTTTGACGATGGGCTGGACGACAATGACACGCGCGAAGCCGTTCATGCCCTGCGCGCTCGCTCCGATCTGTGCGACGCCCGGCTGATGCGCCTCCACGACCCCCGATTGGGTCACCGTGGCAATCTGACTGTCGCTTGTAGACCAGTAGAACGTCTCACGGGACAGCGACGTGCCCGAGCCTGTGTGCGCGCGTGCTGAGAGGTTATCCGAGCTGCCGATGGCCAGGGACACGGAATCCGGACTCACCGAGATGCTGACGATGGTGGCCGCGGACGGATCCATCGCACTGGAGCCGCAGCCCGCCAGCGCGCCGATCAAAGCTGCGGCACTGACGGTCGCGCAAAAGCTCGGCCGGAGGTGCTGCATGCGCCCGACCTGCCGTGGATTCCGAACCGTCCTGTACCGCAGCGAGCGCGGCCACGTTGCCCCGATCCGCAGAAGCTATGCCGGTAACTGCCCGCAGCTTGCGGGCTTGGCATCGGCTGAAGTGCTGCACGCACGCGCGTGCGGCACCGCTCCCTATAGACTGTTACAAGCTACTGCCCCCGCGGGGAAGGACCCGGGGGAGATTTGACGCTCGTCGGGCGCGAGCGAAGGCTCGCGCTTGGCTGGATGGGCGAAATGGATTGGGGCCCGGCCGGTCGTGCCATCCCCTCTTCCGAACCCCGATCGGCAGCATCCCGCATAGAATTCGCTGGGGCCTCCACCTGCGTTGAAATCGCGGGTTCCGGGGTCGAATCCAACGGGTGAGCTATTCCCGCTGGGCGTCGCAACGGACTGTGATGGCGCGGACGTCGTCGAATCGGCAGTGCCAGCAGAGTCTGCGTTCGGCGACCCAGGGGCAGGTCCCGCGACTGACGCCGCCGAATCCGGGTCGTCGGCGCCGCCCTGCTCAGGTCTGGGCGCGATCGGTGATGCGTGGCCGCAACCGCAATGAGCGCCATAACGACGACGGCCGCGAGGGCAGCCGCTACGCGTCGTGCTCCCGGCCGGTGCCACCAGGGCAGAAATGAGTCGGAGTCGAAGCGGCCGTCGATCGCGGCAACGTCCGCAGTGAGAACGATGTCCGCCCGCGGGAAAACCTTGGGTCGAGAACGAATAGGTCCGGTAAGCGCGGCCGCCTCGGGGAATTCCGATTCCCACGTAGGGACGCTGCCGGAGACCTGCTTCTCATCCCAGCTATCGGCCGCGCCGTCCGCGCCGTCGGCGACCGCCTCATCCGACGGCCCGGGGCGTGTCGCCTCGTCGTGGGCATCGACGGGACTGGTGTCGATCGCCTCTGGCGCCGCTGGCTCTGCGGCTGTTTGCTCGCTCGCCGGCGTCTCGGGCACCTCGGGCACCTCGGGCACGACGCCAAGCGTGATCGGAGCCGGACGGTCGTCGGGGTCGCTCTCAACGTCGAGGAGCGGAAGCGTCGACAGCGGCGACATTTCGGACCTTGCTGCCACCAGAGGGCTCGAGTCTTCGGCCGCGTAGAACCGCTCTGGTAGTGCTTGTTCTTCCGGCTCCCGCGGCGTCGATTGGCTCCGGATCGTCAACGCGTTTCGGCGTTCTATAGGCTCCAATGCGTCGGCTGCATCCGGCGCGTCGGCCGGCTCCAGGTCATCAACGGGGTCCACCGCATCGGTGTCCTCGAGCTCGTCGACCCCCTCCGAAGCTTCCACCGTGCCGGCGGGCCAGCGGGACTCCGCCGCCTCGACGGCTTCCGCCGGCTCGTTCGCGACTCGATTGCTCGACCGGCGCTGCCGGCTCGCTCGACTCAGCGCCATTGGGGCCGCGCAGCGCAGACAGATTGAGCTCGATGTCCAACCCGATGTCGATGGGCAGATAGTTCTGCGAGGCCTCCGCCTCGAGACCACCGAGGTCCAGGTCTATCCCGTCCTTTGGACGGCACCGCCCGTTTGGACGGCGGTTCGGCGCTCTCACCAAGCGGAGCCGCGCCCGCGCGGTCCGGCTGGTTCGGCTCTACCTCCGCGCTCGAGCCCGAAGACGACAGGGCCGCAGGCATGCCCCCGTCTTCGGGCGCCTCGGCGTCGGCGCGCGCCACCTCGACCGGCGAGTCGGCTAGGTTGGCCAGCGAATGGCCTGCGAGCGCGCTCGAGCTCTTCCCAGGTCGGATCGCGCCCGTACATGTAGGCTTCGAGGACCGTGGGGAGCGAGATCCGCTCGCCGGACTCGTACAGCCGGACATGCCAATCGTCGCCCGGCGGGTCGTCGGTCACATTGCGCGGAGACGCGTAATAATCGAGGTATTCCCCGCGCCCGTCCCGGCCGAAATTGAACAACACGCTCCAGCCGGCGTGCTGGACGTGACCCGCGCGACGAGCTTCTACCGCGTCGGGAGGAAGGTGGAGGTCCCACCGCGCAAAGTCGTTTTCAAAGGCCTCCACCGCTCGATCCATGCACCCCTCCGCCCTCGACGGCCCGCGGGCCCTGCGGCCGCCCCCAGGGGCGGGATGTGGATGGGCCCGAATAGGGACGAGCAACGCATGGGACGAGGAACGGGCATGACCGAACAAAAGCCGGCAAACGGACCACTACATCTGTTCCGTGGCCGTAGCCAACGCCGCGAAAAATGCGTCCAACTCGGCGTCGGTCGTATAAAAGTGCGGCGACACCCGAATGCCGGCCCCGGGCCGATGGTCCACGACCACGTCCCGTTCCGCCAGTGTCTGCACGACCGCGTGTCCGTTCGGGACGTCGAGCGTCACGGTGCCTCCACGGATCGCCGGGTCCCGCGGACACACGATCGGGACTCCCGCGGCGTCGGCGAGCTCTATCAGGCGCTGCGTCTGCCGGATCGACTTCGCCCGAATGGCCGGCACGCCGATCTCGGCCACGATCTCGTATCCGGATCGTGCGGCATAGAGGGATGGCACGCCCGGCGTCCCGTTGAGAAAGCGATAGGCATCATCCGCGTACGTGATCGCACCGTCCTCGAACGCAAACGGCTGCCGGTGCGCCATCCAACCGGTCAACCGTGGCTGCAGGGTCGGCCACAGGTCGCGCCGCACATACAGATAGCCGGCCCCGGGTCCGCCGCAGAGCCATTTGACGGAGCCACCGGTCGCGAAGTCGAGCCCCAGTCGCGCCCACGTCGACCGGGACGGTCCCGGCGGACTGATAGAGATCGACGAGGACCAGTGCGCCAACCTCGTGCGCGCGGCTGACGATGGGCGCCAGGTCCTGGACGAAACCGCTCCTGAAGACGACGTGCGAGATCGAGACGAGACGCGTGCGTTCGTCGATCGCTTCGAGCATCCGGTCCAGTGGGACCGTCATGCCGTCGTGGGACGGCACGCCCGTGATGCACGCACCCTCTCGCTCGAGGGCGTGAAACAGATAGAGGTTCGAAGGAAAGTTGATCTCCTCCGTGACGAGGCGATTGCGATTCGCCGGCCAATCGAGCGCTGACAGGACGGTGGCTTGGGCGATCGACTGGTTTTGATGCATGATGACCTCGCCTGGGCCCGCGCCGATGATGCCGGCGATGAGGTCACCGACGGTGCGCGGCATCTCCCACCATCCTTCGCTCCACGCCCGCACCCCACGTGAGGCCCAGATGTCGGTGAACTCGGACAGCCGATCGCGCGTGCGTCGTGGCATCGCGCCCAGCGAATGGCTTACGAGGTAGACCGTACGGTCAACGATCGGAAATTCCTTGCGCCACTTCAGGAGATCATCGGTCATGTCCTGGCCCTTGATTCGTATGTCGGTGCGACTGCGCGAGTTGGGATACACCCGCTAGCCTCCTGGCCCTGCCATACTTATGTTACCACCGTGTTGCAATAGGCTGGGCCCGTCGACTGAGGTGGTCACATCGTGAAGGTGGGAAGAAACGCCCCATCCGGACTCCGGACGGAATTGGGTATCTTACGGGGCGTGCCCCCGGCTCTCGTGGCGGCGCTCATGGTCGCGGCGTGGGGAAGCGTGGGCGCGGCGCAAATGTCGGCGCCCGAGCCGACGCTCCGGTATACGATCGACTCCGCGCATCGGGAGATCGTTGTCGAGCTATCACCTCTCAACCTGCCGGCTCATGCCACCCACCACGATATCGCGCAGTTGCCCCCTCAGGCGCTGGTGATCCCGGTAACGGGTTGGTTCGAGGGCTACTCCGGCGAGGTCGTGGACTCCGCCGGTCGCCCCATCCCGCAGACGGTGATACATCACCTCAATTTGATCGTGCCGCAACGTCGCGAGCTCTTCAGCACGATCATGCAGCGCATGGGCGCCGCCGGAGCCGAAACGGCACCGGTGAACATGCCGGCCGTGTTTGGCCACCCCGTGTTGGGCTACCCGGTCCAACAAGGGGATACGCTGCTCATTACCATCATGCTGAACAACCCGACCGCGGTGACGTACCACGATGCGCGTCTCCGTGTGCATCTGCCGTACGAACCCCGCAGATGAGTGGCCGCGCCCGATTTCGATCTTTCCCTTTTACGTCGACGTCACGCCGCCCGCAGGGCAACACGACTACGACCTGCCACCAGGACATTCCGAGAAGAGCTGGGAGGGTCGTCCAGCGGTACCGGGCCGAATCCTGGCGGTCGGTGGACACTTGCACCAGTACGGGGTTGGTCTTCGATTCGAGGACGTCACGACCGGTCGAATGCTCTGGCAGACTGCACCGATCATCGATGGCGCCGGGACACGTGATCGGGTTCCCAACGAAGAAGTTCTGGTGGCGTTTCGGAGTGCCGCTATTCCCTGACCACACGTATCGGCTGACCGCGGTGTACGACAACCCGACGGGTCATACGATTCCTGACGGCGCGATGGGGACGCTGGGCGGAGTGTTTTTGCCACATGACATGGATCGATGGCCACCAGTGGATCGGACCACGGCGGAGTACCAGCGCGACGTAGTGGTGACGTACGACACCCGGATGGCAGACATGGATGACATGCCTGGTATGGATCGACCGCCGAGGACGCAGCCCGCGGCAACGGGCGCGACCGCGGACACACACGCGGGCATGCGCGAGGGCATGCTCAACCCCAGCATTCCCACTCGACGCTCAGCCCAGTGAAATCCAGCGCCCAGCCCGCCGCGCCTGCTGCGGCCTTCCCGCGACCGCGACCGGCAGAGGCCGCGGACACGCCACAGTCGATCGCGCATGCGGGCGACGTGTTCACGAAGGCCCGCCAGTTCACTCGTCTGCGCGAAGTGCAGGCGATGGGGCTGTACCCGTACTTCGTACCGGTGCATGCCTCCGGCTCCACGGAGGTCATCATCAACGGCAAGCGCGGCGTCATGGTCGGCTCGAACAACTACCTGGGGCTCAGCCATGACCCGCGCGTCGTCGCCGCCGCTCAAGACGCGATCACGAAGTACGGTACGGCCTGTACCGGCAGCCGGTTCCTGAACGGCAACACCGAGTTGCACGAGACGATCGAGTTCCGTCTGGCCAAGCTCACGGGAAAAGAGGCGGCGCTCGTATTCTCCACCGGCTTTCAGACGAACCTCGGTGTGATCTCCGCCCTCGTCGGTCGCGACGATGCCGTGTTCATCGATAAGCTCGACCACGCGAGTGTCGTAGACGGGTGCCGACTGGCGGCTGGCGACACGGTCCGCTTCCGGCACGGCGATCTCGATGAGCTCGAAGCGAAACTTCGGCACGGCTCGCAGCGGCGGGAAATTGATCGTCGTGGATGGCGTGTTCAGCATGGAGGGCGACATTGTCGATCTCCCGCGTGTCGTCGAGCTCAAGGAGCGCTACGGTGCGCGGCTGGCCGTCGACGACGCGCACGCGATTGGCGTTCTGGGTGCGACCGGCGCGGGGACTGCGGAGCACTTCGGGCTGACCGAGCAGGTCGATCTGATCATCGGGACGTTCAGCAAATCGTTCGCATCGATCGGCGGGTTCGTCGCGGGTGAGCAGGTCGTGATCGACTACCTCAAGCATCACGCGCGCGCGCTGATCTTCAGCGCGTCGATGCCTCCGTCCGCCTGCGCAGCGGTCCTGGCGAGCATCGACATCCTGGAACAGGAGCCGGAGCGCCGACTCGCTCTGTGGCAGAACGCGGCTCGCATGCAGGAAGGACTGCAGTCGCTCGGATTCGACACCTGCGGGAGCGAGACGCCGATCGTGCCGGTCGTCATCGGCGATGATCTCCTGACGTTCGAGTTCTGGCGGCAGCTGTACGACAACGGGGTGTTTGCCAACCCGGTGGTTGCGCCGGCCGTGCCGGCCCACGCCGCGCGCATTCGCACATCGTATTCGGCGACGCACACCCCCGAGCAGCTCGACTTCGTGCTCGATGTGTTCGCGCGAGTCGGGAAAGGGCTGGGGGTCATCTGAGCGGTCCAGGAGCCGGTTTCGCCAACGCCGAGGCTCCGCTGATCGACGTCGCTCCGGTCCGCAGCGCTTCGGAGCGGCGGGCGTTCATCGAGCTGCCCTACCGGCTCTATCGCAACGATCCGCTCTGGGTGCCGCCTCTGCGGCGTGATGTCGCGGACCTGCTGAACCCTCGGCATCCCTTTCATCAACACGCACAAACGGAGCTGTTCCTCGCTCGTGACGACCGAGGGCGCGTCGTCGGCCGTATTGCTGCAGCAAAAAACGATGCGCATCTGGCTCAGCATCAGGATGGAGCGGGGTTCTTCGGGTTCTTCGAGACTGAACGCGATCCAGCCATCGCGCCGAAGATGTTCGACGCGGCGGGCAAGTGGTTGACTGAGCGCGGCCTGACCGTCATGCGTGGGCCGGCCAGTTTCTCGGTGAACGAGGAGTGCGGGCTGCTGGTCCGGGGCTTCGATACACCGCCCGCTCTCATGATGCCGCATAACCCGCCCTGGTACGCGGACCTCATCGAAGGCTACGGCTTCGAGAAGGCCAAGGACCTCCTCGCGTACTGGCTCACCGATGCGAAGGTGCCCGAGCGGGTCGAGCGGATAGCCGACACACTGGCGAAACGCCACGAGATCGTGATTCGTGCGATCAACATGAAGGACTTCGACGCCGAAGTCGCGCGGATCCGATCGTTGTACAACGACGGGTGGCAGGCGAACTGGGGCAACGTGCCGATGACCGGGCGCCGAATTCACGCACATGGCGAAGCAGTTCAAGCCCGTGGCGGTCCCCGAGATGGTGCTGTTCGCGTACGTGCATGGCACACTGGCCGGCTTCGCGCTGGCGCTGCCCGACCTCAACGTCGCCCTGCGGCACATGAACGGCCGCCTCCTCCCGTTTGGTTGGGCGCTCGGCTTGTGGTACGGGCGAAAGATCAACCGCGGCCGTGTCCTCACCCTTGGCGTGCTGCCGCAGTATCAACGGACTGGCGCCGCCGACCTGCTGTATCTCACGCTCATCAAGAACGCGAGAGCCAAAGGGATCATTCACGGCGAAGCGTCGTGGATTCTCGAGGACAACGCGCTCATGCGGACGGCCATCGAGCGAGTCGGCGGCGAGCCGTACAAGACGTACCGTTTGTACGACAAGGCGATCGGAGCTCCGGCCGTCGCGTTGACCGGGCGCGCCCGTGAGTGACGCGCGGCCGGTCGAGACGCTCGTCACTGGCGCGACCGGGTTCGTCGGCAGCCACCTGGTCGAGGCGCTCCTGGCCGCGCGGGGATCGGGTCCGATGCCTGACTCGAACCCACAGCGATCGGCGCTGGCTTCCGCCGACGGCGACGCAAGCCGCCGGTAGTCTCGATGACGCCGATGCCCTCGCGAGAGCCGTGACGGGGGTCGACCTGGTCTATCACCTGGCAGCGCGTCACCTCGACCGCACGGCCGGCGGATTACGACCGCACGAATCGCGGCGGGGTGGTGCGGCTGCTCACCGCGCTGACGGCTGCGCGCACCCGCCGCTCGGCTGGTGTTCTGCTCGAGTCTCGCCGCCGGCGGCCCGGCGCGCGCGGGACGACCGCTGACGGAGGCAGATCCGCCGTCACCTGTGGGTCCGTACGGGGTCTCGAAGGCCCGGGCCGAGCAGGACATTGCGGCGTCTCGCATGCGATGCGGTGATCATCCGGCCTCCGGCCGTCTACGGGCCTCGCGATCGCGACGTGCTGGCCGCGTTTCGCTTGGCGGCGCGCGGCATTGCCGTGCGGACGGGGCCGGCCCGGCAGCAGCTCGCGATGGTGCACGTGACCGACCTGGTGCGCGCGCTGGTGACTGCGGGCCACATGGCCGGTGCGAGCGGCCTCTATTACGTGAACGGCGGCAACTACGCCTGGGAGGACATCGTGTCGGCGATCGGCGATGCCGTCGGGCGGCGGTCCGTCATTCTTCCGCTGCCGGCGCCGATGGTACGCGCGTCGGGATACGCCGCCCGCGCGTGGTCGCGCGTCACCGGCGCAAAGCCGCTGCTCACACCCGAGCGGTCGTGGGACCTCGTCCAGCCGTACTGGACGTGCGACGATACTCGCGCGCGCGGCCGAGCTGGACTACCAGCCGCAGGTCGGCCTGGCCGACGGCATGCGGGCGACCGCGGCGTGGTATCGCGAGCAGGGTTGGCTCTAACGGCTCGCGCGGTCTTCATGGCGCTGGCGGTCGAGCGCGCTCCGGCCGCTCCTTTGCCGGCTGGTGCGCCGCAGGACCGAAGCCAGAGCGAGGCCGATGCCGATCCACGCCAGCTCACGGAGACGCGTGATCACGCCGATGTAGACGCCCAGGGCCGGCGGGAGGCCCAGCAACGAATACGCGAACGTGATGCCGCCCTCTCGTGAGCCAAGCTCGAAGGGAATGAACATGAACAGGATCGATCGCCAGCTGTGAGATCGCGCCGATGACAAAGGCGGTCGATGTAGCTGATCCGCAGACCCTCGGCGTGCGCGATGACCCAGAACTCGAGCATCGCGATGCATCGCCCGAGCACCTCGAACAACACCGCCACGATCAGCCGAGGTCGTTCCCCGACCGTCAGCTCGGCCATCTGTGAATCGATGTGCGCGAGCGTGGGACGAGCCCGTTCGGCCCGCGGCGCGAGACGCCGGAGCAACGGGATGTGGTGGAGCGCGTCGAGCGCGCGCACGACGAAGCCGTGGCGAAAGAGGAGGATCAGAAAGCAGCACACGGCGGTGAGCAGCGACGCCCGTCAGGAGCAGTACCGCGTCGCACAGCCACCGTGTGCGGCAGCAACACCCATGCCGATGGGAAGCGCCAACAGCCAGAAGATCATCTGGCCGAGCGTGTGCGTGACCCGGAAGCTGACGACTGACGCGGCCGCGCGATCGGGTCCGATCCATTCCGCCGCTTGCGCGAGTTTCAGGGGCTCGCCGCCCAATGCCACGAAAGGCGTCGCGTAGTTGATCGCGAAGCTTGCGACGCTGATGGCGTACGCCTGAAGGAAGGGGATCGATCGTGGGTGCCGCCGTGGCCGCGTCGTGCGGCCGTCGCGTCGATTAGCGCCGTCCATGCGACGGTGTTGCTGACGTAGACAACGCGCCCAGATGCCGACGATGGCGACGAATGCCCACGCGCGTGCTGCAGCGTGGCGATCAGACCGCCGACGCCGGCCCGCAACACCAGGACGACGAAGAAGATGAGGCCCGCGACGAGATGAACAGTCGCGCCGCGCGGCTCATCGCCCGCGCTCAGTCGAGGGTAACGCGGGTGCCGGTCGCGGCGGCGGCGTACGCGGCCTCGAGCACGCGCGCGACGCGGTCGATTTCATCGAGCGCTTCCGGAGCGTCACCGCGGTCGAGGGCGTCCGCGAAGGTTCGGAAGAGCGCGGCAAACCAACCGGCGTACGACCGCTTGTCCAGCTGGGACGAGAAATCGTGGGTCTCGCCGGGTTGTCCGGCACGTTCGAGCGTGAGGATGCCGCCCTGCCAGTCGATCGTGCCCCGGTCGCCGATGAACCGGACCCGATTCTCGCGGTGCGTAGCTGCCCAGGTCAACGCCATTGTCGCAAGGCGGTCTGGAAACTCGAGGATCAGCTGCGCCGTGTCCTCGACGCTGTACTCACGGTGGCGCAGTCTGCCCGTCCACGCACGAATTGCTGTCGGCATGCCCGCCGGCCGCATCGAGGAGAGAATACAGCAGGTGCGTGCCATGGTCGAGCAGGATCCCCCCGGCGCCCTCGGCGGCGACTGTGCGCCATGGGCGCGCTGCGTCGCCGCGCCCGGCGTCAGCGGCCGGCGCGATAGACCGAGAGCTCGGCGAGGTGCCAGTGTCCAATCACACCATCGCGAAGCCAGCGCTGCATTTGCTGCCACGCCGGGTTGAAGCGGTGCTGGTGGCAGGGCATCACGATACGCGTTCGTCCGACGGGCAGCCGTGGCGATGGCGCTTGCCTCTGCCCGCGTGGTCGCGACCGGCTTCTCGCACAACACATGTAGTCCGTTGTCCAGAGCCCACAATGTCGTGGCGAGGTGGACGCCCGTCGGCGTGCACACGTCGACGAAATCGATGGGGGCAAACGCTGTCCAGCGCCGCGCGATCACCAATCACGGGGATGTCCGCGTCGTCCTGTGCGCTGGTGGCTGGATCGACGGCGACGACGATCTCCAGCCGGTCCCGCAGCCGGGGATCCAGGCGCGCGCCGGGAAGGTGGGAGTTGCGCGCAACGCCGCCAAACCCGATCAGTGCACCGCGATACACGTTGCGGGTCACCCGCACCGGATGAACCGCTCCGCTGCGCGGCGCGGGCGCAGACGCGCCCGCGACGGCATCACTCACCGCCGATGGCGCGAGCGGGAGCCACCTGAGTGGCGGACCGGGTACGACCCACGACATGGAGCGCGCTGTCGGCGCCCCGTTCCTGTGCGCGAAGGAGCCAGAGCAACACCGCGTTCATCGGCACAAGGGTGATCCACAGCAGGCCGGCGGGCCACCCAGCGATAGCGGTTACGCCCAGGACAATGAATCGAAAATTCTGACCCAGCCATGCGCAGTGGCTCAGCAACGGCGCAACCTCGACACGGTAGGCCGCTGTAACTGGACCCCAACGCTCCCCACGTGTTGCACGCAGCAGGGCCATGGTGCGGGGAAACATGCTCGCCTGCCGGCGGCTATAGGTCTCGTACAGTCGAACCCCGACGCGCCGCAGCCACGACGTGTTGCCAGATAGTCTGGGCGTAGCCTCCACATTCGAGCTCGCTCCCGCGTCCCACGGCCAGCGCCAGGAAGGCGTGACGGATGAAGTCGATCCCCGAGCTCTGATAGGACTGGCTCACCGCCGCCGCGACCGCCAGCGCGGTCGCCCCGAGCCAGCTCCAGTGTTGTGCGAGGACGAGTCGAACGAGCAGGTGTGCGCCAAGATTGATGAACCGTGCAGCGTCAGAAGTGCCGTCGAGGATGCGACCGAGCGGCGTCGACGTCCCGCGCAGCCGAGCGAGCTGGCCATCCGCGCTATCGAAAATGTCCGAGATGATGAAGAGCACGAATCCGGTCGCATTGAGCCACGGACTCGTGTACACGAACAGGTGCCCGGCGACGAGGCCAATGACGAGACCCAAGAACGTGACCTGGTCGGCCGTGACCCTTGTCCGAGCCAGCCCATGCGCGATGCGTGCGCCGATCGGCCTGAAGAAGACGAGATCCAGCCATTCCTCGACCTCGTCACCCTTCGTCGCCAGGCGGTTCGCCCCCTGACCCTGGCGACCGCGGGTCCGGGCGGGGGCGGAGCGCAGGACGGCGAAACCGGCCCGTCGTCCTCGAGCTGCGCCTCATGCCGCGACCCGCTCCGCAGTTTCCTGCAGTACCTGTTTCATCGTTGCGAGCGCTTCCATCGCCTCGGCCTCACTGATGACCAGAGGCGGATTGATCCGAACCTCCGGATTGTAGATCATCGCCAGCACGCCACGATTGAGCAGCGTGTCGAAAATCCATCGGGTCTGATCCTTTGGCAGCAGTCGGTTGGTTCCTGGAACGACGAGATCCATCCCGATCATGAGCCCGCGCCCCCGGACGTCGTGCACGATCGGAATTGTCTGCTCCCACGATCTTCATCTCGGCGAGCATTCGCGCGCCGAGGGCCCGACTGTGCTCGACCAGTCCTTCCTCGAGAATCGTCTCGATGGCCACTCGCGCGGCCGCTGCCGCGAGTGGGTTGCCTCCGTAGCTGGACGAGCTCCCGCTCGGATTGGCCCACGGTTTCGCGTGTGCGACGGTCTCGCGCGCAATCAAACCGGTCATCGGAAACCCGCCGCCGAACCCCTTGCCAATCGTCATGATGTCCGGAACGATCGCGTCATGCTCCACAGCGAACATGGTGCCCGTCCGGCCGAACCCCGTGAGCATCTCATCCGCGATGAGCACCGCTCCGATCTTGTCGGCGAGCGCTCGGAGGACGCGGAGGTAACCGGGCGGCGGGATGATGTTGCCAGCCGTGCCCTGGATCGGTTCGACGATGATCGCCGCGACGTCGTTTGTCGTCTCCAACTCGATCTTGCGGCGCAGAAAGTCGACGCAGTGCCACTCGCACGACGGAAACGTCTTGCCGAAGGCGCATCGGGCGCACGACGCGTACGGCGTGCTGTACTCCCCCGGCATGAGCGGCCCGAGCGCATGTTTGAAATTCGATCCGAGCAGGGGCAGCACGCCTGCCGTCTTGCCGTGGAAGCCACCCCAGAAGCCGATGACCTCCGTCTTGCCGGTATAGGACTTCGCCAATCGCAAGGCGGATTCGACCGCTTCCGCGCCGCTGCTGTACAACTGGGTGCGCGAGAGGTCGCCTGGGGTTATCTCGGCGATGAGTTTGACGAGCGCTGCGCGGTTTTCTGAGGTGAAGCTGCCCACATGGATCCGCGCCACCTGCTTCTGCACGGCGGCGACGAACTTCGGGTGCGCGTAGCCCAGGCTCGCCACACCCACACCGGCCAGCAGGTCGATATAGCGTTTGCCATCGACGTCAAACAGTGTGGCGCCCTCGCCGCGGTCGATACACAGCTTGCTGAAGAGCGCGACGCTTTGGGTGCCCGGGGCGAGGAACTCGGCCTCGGCGTCGAAGAGGGCCAGGGAACGGGGACCGGCCGCACGTGGCGGAGTGGGCGGGGTCGTCGGGCGAAGTCGGGGCTCGGCGAGCGCCGTCGGTTGCTGCGTCACGTTGCGGATACTCGAGCGGGAGAATGGGATTGGTGGGACGCGGCATATGCCGCGATGTGACGGGCGGCCTCCGCCCGAAATGGGGCGAAGCTCGGCCAGTCGTTGAGATCGATCAGCACCGGCTCATCGCGTGCCGGCAAGGCCACGTCGCCGCCAAAAACGTCGAGTCTCAACTCCTGAGCCGCGGCGAAAGCTAGCGCGCGCAGACGCGGCTCGTCGACGTCGGGTCGCGGACCGCCAGGGCCGGCGTCGGCGCTGTAATACCGAAAGAACTGGCCATCGGCGACGCCGTAGAACTTGACAACGGGACCAGGAACGTGCTCCTGCAGCGCGACGCGCGAAATGCCACGCCCGCCGAAGGCCGCGATCGCCTGTCGGAGCTCGTCCCGCGTGACCGCGACGACGTCCGCTGCGCACTCGGCGTGGACGTCCCCCCGCTTCACCCAGACCGATCGTCCGTCGGCGCCGAAGCCGTCGAGCTCCGGGTCACCGGCCGTCGCGACGACTGCGGTGCGCGGGAAGGCGACGCGGCGGTGCGCGAGAATGTTCACCAGCCGATGGCGATGGCATCCGAGCACGCTCGAGGGACGGTTGATGAGTCGAACCCCCGATGCCTCCGCCTCCAGCAGTCGCTCCGAGGCATCCGGACCCTGGCACATGTTGAGGACCACGTCCGTGTCGCGAAGCTGGTCCGGCGAGCAGGGTGCCTCGGACGATGTCCGACTCGGTCGCGCGAGTAACTAACCAGCCCAGCTCCTCGAGACACCCAACGGTGGCGTCGAGAATCGCCTCGTCGTTCGCGCGATGCTGATTGGGTGAATACGACGGCTGACGATAGAGCGCGATCGCCCGAGGTCCCGTGGCCATCAGCGGTTTCGACGCGGGGGGGCGATCCTGATCGTTCGCACGCTCATTCATCCTCCGCTCCGAGCCACGCGTTCGCGAGCTCCAGGTCCTGTCGGCGGTCGACGTCGACAATCCGCGTCACCTCTACGGTCGCGACCCGTGCCCCTTCGTCGACCAGGCGGCTCAGGAATCCGCGCATTCGGCTGATCCCTTCACGCCGCGCGCGAGCCGCCTCGGCCCGTGCGGCAACCCCAAAGGCGTACACACCCCCGGTCACGCACGGCGGTGATACAGGCGCATCGCCGAGGCGTCGCACCACGCCAGCCGCATTTCGCTCGACCCAGAGCGGTCGCTCGTCGTCGACGAAGGGCGTGACCGCGAGCACCGCGTCCGCGCCCGCCGCTAGCAAATCAGTCGCCGTCGCATAGACGAGATGCCAATCCCGGTTCCGCATCACGGTGTCGACCATCGTGCAGAACACGTCCCCCGGGGGGACGGTCGCCAATCCATCGACCAGCGTATGCAGCGAGGACGGTGTGCGGCAGGGCACGACGCGCACGGCGGTTGACCCCAGCTCCGCGACCCCATCGAGGAGCGCCCGCATCGCGTGGGCCGTACGTGTGGTAGCGTCGCCCGCATTGTCACGGAGCATGCACGTGATCGAGGGGCACCCCAGATCGTGCAGCGTGCCGACCAGGCGCACCAGTTGCGGTCGGCCGGCGATCGCCACCGCGGCCTTGGGGCCATCGACGCCGTCGGCGGCCAGGCGAGACCCAGTACCCCCGGCGAGAATCAAACCGTGCATCGCTGGCATCCCGTCTGGGCTGTGGCCAAGGCCGTCTCGAGGACGGCTGGGAGCTGGGCCAGGGATTCGATGCGGGCAGTTGGCGGGTCGCCCGCGGGCAGCTCCCGATCAGCGGGCGCCAGCCACACGGTGCGCATGCCCAACCGCTGCGCCGGACGAACGTCTGCCTGGAAGTTATCGCCGACCATCCACGCTCGATCGGGCGACACCCCCAACTGCTCGAGCGTCGTGGTGAAGGGCAGTAGCTCAGGTTTCGTGGTCCCGAGGACCCCTGAGTCGGTAACGACGTCGAAGAGATCGGCCATGGCCACCTCTTCGAGACACGGCACCAGATTGCCGGTGAAGTTGGATACGACGCCAAGCCTATAGCCCGAGCGCAGCGCGGCCAGGATGGGCCGGTTGCGCGCGATCACCGCTACCGCGTCGCCGTAAACTCGATCGGTTATGGCGTGCACATCCATCACGGATCCATCGGGAAGCAGGGTACAGAGAATCGCGACCTGAGCCTCGATCATGCCGCGCAGGCCGAGGGCACGAATGCCAGTGTGCGTCTCGAGACGGCGGTCCGACAGGCTGAACAACGGCTCGAACGCCTCGATGCCGAGGCGACCGCCGCCAAGCGCGTATGCGGCGTGGAATCGCATGCTCCAGCGCACACCATCGGCGTCCAGCGTACCGCCAAAATCGAATAACACCGCACCGCGAGAGCCCCTCGCGCGCTCATCACCAGCATCGACCAGGACCACTCCGGGCGGACACCACAATACTGTATCGTAACCGTAACATCCCGGCAAGCGCTTCCAGCGTCGAACTATACACGCTAGCCAGGACGATCGGCTTGCCCTCCAGCGCACGTCGTCGTTACGGAAGCCGGTTTCTGTCGTTACACAGCGCCGCAAGCCGATGCACGCACCGGCTTGCGTTGAGCGCCAATGCCGTCTATGGGAGCAGGGCGTCTCCCAGGCGGCATCGCGGGGAGTGCCGTCCAATCACCCCAGCGGCGCCCCCGGGAAGTGGCGCGCATCACCCGAGGCGGCATCGCGGGAAGTAGCGCGCATCACCCGCGATGTCGGTGCGTCGACCGCACGCCGCCACGCAAGATCGGCGCTGTTTCGCCGTGAGTACGCGATCGCACGTCGTAACACCTGTCGCCCGCCCGAGTGATAAAGATTGCGGCGCGCGTGCCACAACAGACGTCTTCAAGTCTCGCAATCCGCGTGAGCTTGGGCAGCGTGCAATGTATGAATTGGCGACAGGGCGCGAGACGCGCATCCGTAGACCCCCCAATCGAGGGCTCCTCGTTTCGACGCTGTTGGCGGGTGGCGATTGACTGAGCCAACTCGCGGGCCCTTCGGGACGGCCCCGTTGCTGCAAAAGAGGGGGCAACGGCGGAAGCCGGGTTGGGTACGGGAGGGCTGGCACGGACGGTCGAAATGTCCGTGCTGGCATTTTCGCTGTCACTCGGGACTGCGAGCGATGTAGCTCGTAGAGCTGATGGGAATCCCCACACCGCGAGCGTTGGCATGACACGTTGCACAACGATGGCACGTCGGGCTGCGGTGACGCTGGTCGAGGTCATGATCGTTCTCACGATCATCGGCATCGGGTCCGCCGTTGCACTCTGGAAGCTCGATATCGCTTCATACCAGACCATGGGCGACATGCAGGCCATCGGGTCGGCGTTGATCGCTGCCCAACGGCAAGCCGTTGCGCATCAGTGCAACGTCATCGTCACGTTCGATACGACCGCACGCGTCGTCCACTTGATCGTGGATGCAAACAACAACGGGACGCAGGACCCGGGCGAGCACGAGATGGCGTATGCGCTCGGCGATCGCGTGCGATTCAGCATGGGGGCGACGCCGGCCGGTGACATTGGGGCCGGCGCGGTGACCTTCAACAACACGACGAACGGGCTGCCCTCGGTGACCTTCTTCCGCAACGGGGCCGCGAGCCAGGCCGGCGGTGTGTACATCACGTCGATGCGCGAGGCGATCACCAACGATCCGCTGTATGCCGGCCAGACACACATGATCGAGGTTGCGCGCGCCACCGGTCGAGCAGACTGGTGGCACTACGATGCCGGACACGGCGTCTGGGTGCGGGGGTTCTGATGCCGACGAGACAGAATCGCTCCGGCTTCTCGCTGGTCGAGGTGATGGTGGCGCTGGTCATTCTCACCATCGTTGTTGCCGGACTCGCTGGCACGACGGTCACCTTCCAGCACCAGATGGCGCTCGGTCAGATCGAGGCGCGAGCCCAGGCCGTTGCCAACTCGCAGCTCGCGCAGATCCGAGCCTATCCGGACTACACGCAGCTCTCGACGTTCGCCGGCACGCAAACCAACTACCCGACCACCGGGTGGACGACGCAGACGCAGGTGCTTCGCGATACGTCTGCCGTGACCGACTGCGTCACCCCGCCGTGCTCCAACAACGATATCACCCGCGTCATGGTGAGCGTGACGGCACCGGGGCTTTCGTTGCCAGTCAGCCTGTCGTACTCCGTCTCGCCGTAGTCGCCAGAGCACGTGAGCATCCTGGAGGCCGTGATGTCGCAGCACTCGCTCGATCCGCAGGGACGATCGGCACTGTCAACACGCCGGCGCGGTATGACCCTGATGGAAGTCATGATCGCCATGGTCATGATGGCCCTCGTGCTTGGCGCGGCCATGAGCTTCTTCGTGAGTCAGTCGCGATCGTACACTGCCGCCGCCAAGGCGTTCAATCAGGTGCAGAACGTCCGCTTCGGGGCTGACCTCCTCGACCAGCACCTCCGTGCAGCCGGCTCGAACACGACGCCCAATCAGCCGCCACTCGTGTATCTGAGTCCTAGCGCGTTCGCGTTCAACGCCGACTACTCGTCCAATGTCGCGGGTACGACGGCGATCTACTACACGCCGGGTGCTCCTTCCATGGAGACGGAGGGCGTGCTGGCCGCCAACCAGTTCACCCTGCCGGGGATCTCGCCGGCGTACGTGTATCCGACGGTCGACTACGCGCTCGCGCCAGGCGTGCCAAGCCCGGCGGAGCTCATCACGTTCTGGTTCCAGCCCGACAGCACCTCACCGGAGCCGGGCGTCTTTGCGCTCTATCGCCAGGTGAACAATGGCACGGCCGAGGCAGTCGTACGCAACATCCTGCCAGACAGCGTCCCGTTCTTCCAGTACTACAAGCTCGTGACCGACCCCGTCACCGGCCTGCAATCGCTTAATCTCGTGACGCCCGCGGAGCTGCCTGCCGCGTATACCACCACGCTCATGGTCGACAGCATCCGCTCGGTCCAGGTGACCTACCGGGTGACCAATGGCGACACGGGCTCGGCACAGCGGATCCAGTCCTTCAGTCTGACGTCCGCGCTTCCCAACCTGGCGAACCCCGCGCTCGCGACATGTGGTAACCAACCGCAGCCTATACCATCGGTTACCGCGGTGCCGTCGGGGAGCAGTACCAACGACAGCGTCACTGTGACCTGGCAGCCCAGTCCTGACGAGTGGAGCGGTGAGCGCGACATCATGCGCTACATTGTCTGGCGCCGCCTCGCCACCGATCTGACCTGGAACAACCCATTTACGTCGATTCCCAATGGACAGGCATCCTACACCTTCGTTGACTTGACCGCTCCCCATGGTGTGGGCGTCGAATACGCCGTATCCGCGCAGGACTGTACCCCGTCGTTCTCGAACCCAGTGAGCAGCAGCATGGTGACGCCGCCATGATCAGCGACACTCGTCGTGTTCTCTCGAACCGGGATCTCCCCATGATCCGTCACACATCACTGTTCCCCCGCGACAAGCGCGGCGCGACGCTCGTCGCGGTTCTCCTCATTGCGCTTGTCGTTGCAGCGATCGTGGTGTTGGCCGCTGCGACCACGGCCAACGCGGGCCTGATCGCAAAGAATAGTGCGCGGTCCGGGATCCTCTACGACGCCGCGGAATCGGGCGTCGCGGAAGCGGAGAACTGGATCAACACCCATCCAAACCAGGCGCCGTTCCGCAGCGCAGACAGCGGCGAGATTGCGCTCGAGAACAACGTGCAAGTGAACGACGCGCTCGGCAACCCGATGACTGGCGTCTACCGTACCACGTGGATCGGCAAGAGTGGTAGCCGCACAGGCGAGTTCGGCATCTTCGGCGCCATCGTCAGCCAGGTGACCGATGCGGTCGGCAACACCGTCGTCCACCGTGCGGCGATCTATCAGGATACCTTCGCCAAGTACGCCTACTTCTCGAACAGTGAAGGCGGCATTTACTTCGGCGGTGGCGACCAGATCTTCGGCCCGGCCCATTCCAATGATTTCCTTCGCATCGCACCGTCAGGCGTCGAATTCCATAGCCAGGTGACGACCTCGAAGACGATCACCACTGGTCTCGCCTATGGCATTTTTGATCAAGGCTACAAGCAGCACGTGCCCGTGATCACACTCCCGAGCGTATCATCTCTGACGTCGCTCAAGGGTCTGTCTGACGTCGGCAACGTGACGGTGCTCGGGAGTGGCACAGTGGGCAATGGGTACCAGGCCACCACGCGCATCGAGTTCGTCTCGCTCGATCTGAACAATGACGGGGACTCGACCGACCCTGATGAAGGGTTCATGCGCGTCTTCCAGAGCAATGACCCGCGATACGTCGTCGCCGGCAACTTCGGAACGAACGACTACGGCGACGTCCTGAATGGCAACAACACCAACTGCGGCAGATATGACTCTACTGCGACGATAGGGCCGACGTTCACGTCCGTCAGTACGCTCGTCGCTGGCGGTTTGTCGCATGCCCAGCTCGTCGACACGTTGGGCAACGGGCACGGGCGCTGCTACCTGGGTGGTGACGAGCACCTGAACAGCACACCGAATCAATCCGGCACCTTCGTGGCCACTGGTTGGCCGAGTGGCGGTCACTGGTTGCCGAATCCAATGGGGTATGATCCGCGGCTCGGACAGGCCGGCGCCAAACGACAGGATTCGCTCTATCTCTGGCCGATCACGCACGCCGAGAATGTCAACTTCAAGGGCGTCGTCTTCGTGGACGGCAAGGTCGCCGTCAGCGGGAAGTTGCGCGGCCGACTGACACTCGCGTCGCCGTACAACATCATTTTTGTCGGCAACATGAAGCTGCAGACGGACCCCGCCGTCGGCACGTGCCCGGACTACCTCGGTGCGTTTGCCGCTGACGACGTCGTCGTGGCGGACAACATGTTGCTGTCGCCTCAGGCGGCATTCGCCGACGCCGGGCGACTCGGTGTGGCGGTTCCAGCCTCCTGCGCCGACGCAGTCGACCTATCTGCAGGTTTCTCTGCTCGCGTTGAACAAGTTCCAGGTCCAGAACTACACGGGCGGTGTCATTGGCGCCCTGAATTGCGAGACCGTGCCTGCTGGACGTGGATGTCTGTATCTCACTGGTGGGATCATTCAAGGCACCCGCGGCGCTGTCGGTACCATGTGGCCAGGCGGCGACAGCGGGATGACGGGCTACATTAAGCGATATCAGTACAACATGTGCGGGCTGACGCTGCCGCCGCCGTATTTCCCGACAACGGGTCGCTTCTCGGAGGACCGAACGTTCGAGATGGACCCCGTCAACTTCAACGAGCACTCTTGGTTCGTGATCCCGTCGCTAGCGGCGCAGGACTCGTTGTTGATGATTCCAGTGCCACCCCCGCCGCCGCCGCCCGCGACGCCGCCGACGTCTCCGCCGGCACCACCAACTCCGCCGCCGTTGCCACCACCGCCGCCGCCACCACCGCCGCCGGTGACGCCGCCGCCGCCGCCGCCCCCACCGGTGACGCCGCCTACGGCACCGCCGACGACGCCGCCGCCACCACCGCCGCCGCCACCGCCGCCGCCGCCCCCACCGCCGCCGCCGCCGCCGCCGCCACCGCCACCACCGGTGACGCCGCCGCCGCCGCCGCCGCCCCCGGCGCCCCCGCCGGTGCCGATCGTGGACTAGGCCGAGGGAAGGAGCAGGGCAGAAGGTGAAGACGAAGGGCCTGTGGCAGAACACCGCCACAGGCCCCTTCGTTTGCAAGCACCTGACGGCAGGGGTCTGGGGTCCGGGTTGGGGTCAGGAAACCACGACAAGCCGGGCAACCCGGCGCGTAGGGCGACGCATGGGTCGCCCGCCGTTGACCCCAACCACCACCGACCGCACGGAACCGGTTGATCGGCGGGTAGGGGGCGACGCGATGGGTCGCCCGCCGTTGACCCCAACCACCACCGACCGCACGGAACCGGTTGATCGGCGGGTAGGGGCGACGCAATGCGTCGCCCGCCGTTGGGCGCATTGCCACGATACCGAGGGTTGCATTGGGCGCCGCGGCGGCAACATTGCGTCGAACGTCGCCGCGTCACAGGGCGACGCATGCGTCGCCCCGACCCGCTGGGTTGCCTATGTCGTGGTTATTCCCAGACCCCAGACCCGAGGCCCCAGGCCCCGGCCGTTTCGCTGCCTACAGCGCGAACGGCAGCTCGACCCTCTCGCCGCCACTCCGACGGCCCGGACGCTTCAGCCAGTGCCACTGGCGTGCCGCATGATCCACGGCCGCGGCACGCGCAGCATCGGCCTGGGGGTCCAACGTGCTCGTTTCGCAGTAGCGGCAGACATCGCGGGGCGTGGCGAATTCCTCAACGCTTGTAGCGAGTTGTGGGACGCCGTCGTCTGTGCGCGTCTCTATGCGCTCGAAGACGACATAGTCGCCGCTCTCCGAGAACATGATCTCGACCTCGACGGCTCTGGATCCATGTCCTCGTTCATTGACGGATTCAGCTCGGCTGGACCCGATCGTCCATCCCATGAATGACAAGGCCGGCCCACTGTCGCTGAGCAGCACCAGGTGGGAGGGCCCGCCGAACAGTCGATCCGCTCGGACGAGCGGATCAGCGTCGGCTGCCGCGGCTGCGGTTTGTCGCGCCGAGGGAGAGGCCGCGGATCCTGGTTTGGACTGCGCGAGCTTCAATGTGCGCATAGTGGCGATTGCGGTGAACGGCAGGCTCGCGGCGGGCCACTGGTCTCACGAAGTGTGAGAATCGGGTCTCGCCGTGCATCGGTCACAATGGCAAAGGACGGGCCTGCTCAAGCCGGGCTGTGCGTACCGTGTTCGCTCTCGTAAGTAGCGGCGCGACTTGCAGTTATGGCGATGGCTCAAACACCGATTTGGAGCACACGTGGCGCATGTGGCACGGCGGTGCCGCAATGTGAGAAAAGTCTCGCCAATCGCCGAGCTACGCCGCAGCACCGTAGAAAAGCGAGCAGAAAGTGGGCAGGAAACGGTAGCGACCCCGCCACCTCTAGTCTGTATTTTCTGCTCTTCTACTTTCTGCCGCCCCACGGGCGCTCGGGGGTCCAGTGAACGGAACGTGGCACACGATTCTGCAGGATATGCTAGTCCCCGGAGTGCCGATCCTCGAAAAGGCGCTCCGAACGCTGGCAGTGTACGTCTTCCTCTTGGCTGGCCTCCGGCTCGCAGGCAAGCGAGAGCTTGGCCAGCTCAACCCGTTCGACCTCGTGGTGTTGCTCGTGTTGTCGAACACCGTGCAGAACGCCATTATCGGCAACGACAACTCGCTGGTCGGCGGACTGCTGGGTGCAGCGATTCTGCTACTCCTCAACTACGCCGTGGTCAAGTTTCTATACCGGCACCCGACGCTTGATCGGCTGATCGAGGGCGATCCCGATGTACTCGTGCAGGACGGTCGGATCTATCGCCATCGACTGGAGCGCGAGCTCATCACGCAAGCGGAACTCGAGTCAGCGGCCCGGCGGCAAGGCATCGAGCACTTACACGACGTGAAGATCTGTCGTTTGGAGACAGGCGGTGCCTTGACCTTTGTCGCGCGGGACCCGACCGTCGAGGATCACCGGCACCAAGCAATCCTCGATCGACTTGCTGCAATTGAGGCACGCCTTGGCAGCGCACCGCCCGCTACTCGAGCGACTGACGCCTCGCGCTGACCGGTCGCGAGGCCGGGCTAGTCGCCCGCCGGTTGTTCATTGGGCAGCAACTCTGGGAGGACGGCGCTGTCGAGACGGCCCAGGCGGCGCAGGGCAGGCCAGTACCACGCAACCGCCGCTACCACCAGCAAAGTCCCAATCGCACCCGATACGACCGAAGCAACCGGACCGAACGCGCCGGCGACTGCCCCGGACTCGAAGCCGCCGAGCTGGTTCGATGTACCGATGAACAGGTTGGCGATGGCACCCACTCGCCCACGCATCTCGTCTGGCGTCAGAAGTGGCACCAGAGTGGCGCGCACCACTATGCTCACCATGTCGAACGCGCCTAGCGCCATCAGCATGGCGAGCGAGAGCGGGAATGAACGCGACAGGCCAAACACGAGTGTTGCAACACCGAACCCCGCCACCGCCCACAGCAATGTCCGACCCGCTCGCCGCATGGGCGGCCGCGATGCCAGCAAGGCGGCCATGATAACGGCCCCCATTGAGTCCGCGGCGTTCAACCATCCGAGGCCCGTCGGCCCGACGCCGAGGATGTCCTTGGCGTAGATCGGCAGCAGCGTCGTGGCACCGCCCAGCAGAACGGCAAACAAGTCCAGCGTGATGGTGGCCAGAATCATCGGAGTGTTCGCCACGAACCGGATGCCCGCGGCGAGCGCGCCGAGGGTGAGTTCCGAATGCATCCGCGCCGGCGGTCGCGGCCGAATCGCCGCTGCGAGAAAGAAGAAGACGCCCGACCCCGCTGCCGCGCAGATGTAAACCACTGCTGCTCCCCCGAGCGCGGCGATCATGGCTCCGCCGATGGCAGGACCGATCACAGCTGCTAGCTGCCACCCGCCGCTGTTCCACGTCACCGCGTTCGCCAGTGCCTCTGCAGGCACCAGCGATGGCAGCAATGCGTTACGAGCAGGCGCCTGAAAGGCGCGGGCGATCCCGCTTACCAGGATGCACCCGTACAGTGCGAGAATCGGCGCCCGTTGCCAGGACACGAGAGCGAGGCCGATGGAACTCGCCATGTACGCGCCTTGCGCCGCCATGAGGACATGTCGGCGGTCGCGCGTATCGACGATGTGGCCAGCGGGTAGCGCGAGTGCGACGAGCGGTACGACGCCGACGAGCCCGAGCATCCCGAGCGCATAGGCCGAATGAGTCCGCTCGTAGAGTTCCCAGCCGACGGCCGTAGTCTGCATCTGCAGGCCGAGCGTCGAGACGACATTTCCCAGGAACAACAATCGGTAGTCGCGCCACCGTAGGGCGGCTGACGGCGCATGCACCCGGGCAATCTAGCCGGTACCTTGGATGTTGGACGCTGGACGTTAGACGTTGGACGTTAGACGTTGGACGTGATGACAGACATTCTCTGGGAATTACCCGCCGCCGCGAAACGACGAACCCGGATGGCGCAGTTTCTCGACGAGGTACGGCGCACGGACGCCCCGGAGCTGCCCGCGGCCGACGCACCCGACGCCTTCGCCGCACTGCACCGTTGGTCCGTCGCCCACCTCGATCGTTTTTGGCCGCACGTGTGGCGCTTTTGTTCAATCACCCCACTGGCGGCCGGTGACGATCCAGCGGTGAGTTTCGCGGGTGTCGGGCTCGATCGGATGGCGCCTCCCGATGTGGTTGCGGGCCCGCGATGGTTTCCCACGGCGTCGCTCAACTATGCCGAGAACCTGCTGCGGTATCACGACGAGGCGCCGGCCATCATCGCGTGGAACGAGATCGGGCCGCAGCAACGGCTCTCGTACGCTGAGCTTCGTACGCAGGTCGGAGCCTGCGCCGGGGCGTTGCGTGCCGCAGGAGTGGGCGTGGGCGACCGAGTCGCGGGATACCTGCCGAACATCCCCGAGACGGTCATTGCCATGCTTGCGACTACGGCCATCGGCGCCGTCTGGTCGAGTTGCTCTCCTGACTTCGGGCCGGCGGCGGTCCTCGATCGCTTCGGCCAGATCGCGCCCAAGGTCCTGTTTTCGGCCGATGGCTATCGATATGGCGGGAAACGGATCGACCTGGGTGCGCGCATCTCCGCGCTCACCGAGGCGCTGCCCGGCGTGACCCGCGTCGTCGTCGTGCCATACCTCGATCACAATCCCGACATCTCCACGATGCCGAGGAGCTGCCTGTGGCCGGAGTTTCTCGCAGCCGGCGCTGCCCCGCCCGAGTTCGCGCGCGGCCCATTCGACCGTCCGGCCGCCGTTCTGTACTCGTCGGGGACCACTGGGCTGCCGAAGTGCATCGTGCATGGAGGCGGAGGCATGCTGCTCCAGCTGATGAAGGAGCACGTGCTGCACGTCGACATCGGCCGGCAGGATCGCGTGTTCTACGCGACCACCTGTGGGTGGATGATGTGGAACTGGCTGGTGACGGTACTCGCAACGGGTGCGGCCATTGTCCTCTACGATGGAGCACCGCTGCCACCGACACGGCCCGCGGTCCTGTGGGATCTCGCGGCAGCCGAGGGCGTCACGGTGTTTGGCACGAGCGCGAAGTATCTCGCACTGGCTGAGAAACTCGACCTCACGCCCGCTCGCACGCACGATCTGCGCGCCCTGCGCGCCATCTTGTCAACGGGAAGCCCTCTGTCACCGCAGAGTTTCGACTACGTGTACCGCGACGTCGCTCCCAGCGTCCACCTCGCGAGCATCAGTGGTGGCACCGATATCGTGTCGTGCTTCGTGCTCGGCAACCCACTCTCACCGGTTCGGCGCGGGCAGATCCAGGGGCCCGGACTCGGCATGGCCGTGCAGGTGTTCGATGCGGCGGGCCACGCGTGCATCAATGAACCGGGGGAGCTCGTCTGCACGCATCCGTTCCCCAGCATGCCGGTGTCGTTTTGGAACGATCGTGACGGATCCAAGTACCGCGCGGCATACTTCGAGCGATTTCCCGGCGTGTGGTGTCACGGAGATTGGGCGCGGCTCACACCGGCCGGGGGCGTGGTGATCTATGGCCGCAGTGATACCACGCTGAATCCTGGTGGCGTGCGGATCGGGACTGCCGAGATCTACCGCCAGGTCGAGCACCTTCCCGAGATCATCGAGAGCGTCGTCGTTGCACGTGACGTGGCCGTCCCGGGCGTTCGAGCGCGGGACACGATCGGTGTTGATGCGGAGGTCGTGCTGTTCGTCCGATTGGCGGAGGGCCGAACCTTGGATGATGGCCTCGTCGCCCGCATCCGGGATGTCATCCGGGTCAACACCAGCCCGCACCACGTTCCTCGCCGCATCCGGCAGGTCCAGGACATTCCACGCACGATGAGTGGCAAGATCGCCGAGTTGGCGGTTCGAGACGCCCTGCACGGGCGCCCGGTCAAGAATACCGATGCGCTCGCCAACCCCGCATCGCTCGAAGAGTATCGAGCCCTAGCGGGGAGAGTAGATTGGTAGCAGGGGACGCTCAGATCGGGGGATGAATGGCTACTCAGACCGCTCCGGTCGCTCGCGAAGCGACGGACACGTTTCCAATCAATGGCACGGACTACGTGGAGTTCTACGTAGGCAATGCGAAGCAAGCCAGTGTGTACTACCGGACTGCATTTGGATTTCACCTCGTGGCGTATCGAGGCCCGGAGACCGGTGTCCGGGACCGCGCGAGTTACATCCTGGAGCAGGACAAGGTCCGCATCGTCCTGACGACGCCTCTGCAGCCGACCGGCCCGGTCGCCGCGCATATCGCCAAGCACGGCGATGGCGTGCGGGATCTCGCGCTGTGGGTTGACGATGCACGGCGCGCCTTCGAGTTGGCTGTGGAGCGTGGCGCCGCGGCGGTGCAGGAGCCGACGGTTCTCCGTGACGAAGACGGTGAAGTGGTGCTCGCGGCGATCCAGACATACGGGGACACCATCCACTCGCTCGTGGAGCGCCGGAATTATCGCGGCGCCTTCATGCCCGGGTATCGCCGCATCGAGACACTCTACAATCCGCCGCCGGTCGGTCTGAAATACATCGATCACTGCGTCGGCAACGTCGAGCTGGGGGCGATGAATCGCTGGGTCGGGTTTTATGAACGGGTCCTCGGGTTCTACAACCTCATCTCGTTCGACGACAAGGCGATTTCGACGGAATACTCGGCACTCATGTCCAAGGTCGTTTCAAACGGCAACGGCCGGATCAAGTTCCCGCTCAACGAGCCGGCACAGGGCAGGAGAAAGTCGCAGATCGATGAGTACCTCGAGTTCTACGGCGGGCCAGGCGTTCAGCATATCGCGATCACCACGGACGACATCGTGACGACCGTGCGCGCCCTACGGGACCGCGGCGTCGAGTTTCTCCGTGTGCCGTCGACCTACTATGACACCGTTCTCGATCGCGTCGGAAGCATAGATGAGGACATCGCGCCGCTTCGCGATCTTGGCATCCTGGTGGATCGCGACGACGAGGGCTATCTGCTGCAGATCTTCACGAAACCCATCGAAGACCGTCCGACGCTCTTCTACGAGATCATTCAGCGAAAAGGTGCCAAGAGCTTTGGCGCCGGCAACTTCAAGGCCCTGTTCGAAGCGATCGAGCGCGAGCAGGCCCTCAGGGGCAACCTCTGATGCCGATCTATCATACGCTCGGCCAGATTCCGCGAAAGCGACACACCGTGTTTCGCCGGCCCGACGGCGGGTTGTATGCCGAGGAGCTCATGGGCCACGAAGGCTTCACGGGTACGTCGTCGCTCCTGTACCACACGCATCCGCCGACGACGGTGAAGGCGGTGCGCCGGATCCGGGACATGTCGTACGAGGCCGATGGCGACGAGGCTCTACGTCATCGCCATTTCCTCACGTCGCGACTGCATCCGGGTGGGAGCCCGACACTCGACCGCACGCCCCTGCTGTTCAATCAGGATGTGGCGATGTTGTTCGTCGAGCCGGATGAGCAGGATCCGCACTTCTATAAGAACGGCCAGGCCGACGAGCTGGTGTACGTGAGTAAGGGCAGCGGCGTGTTGGAGTCGGTGTTTGGAGATCTGCCGTACCGCGAGGGCGATTACCTGGTGATCCACCGCGGCATCACGCACCGCTTCAAGCTCGATATCGCGGCCGGGCCGACGAAGTTCCTCGTGATCGAAAGCCACGGGCACGTCCGGTGGCCCAAGCGGTACCGCAACGAGTTCGGCCAGCTGCTCGAGGGTGCTCCGTATTCGGAGCGTGACATCCGCCGCCCCGCCGAGCTGCGCACGGTCAATCAGATGGGCGATTTCCGGATTCTCGTCAAACAATACAACGGCTTGAGCGAGATCATTCTCGATCACCATCCATTCGACGTCGTGGGATGGGACGGATACTTCTATCCGTGGGCTTTCAACATCAATGACTTCGAGCCCATCGTGGGCCGCGTGCATCAGCCCCCACCGGTGCACCAGACGTTTCAGGGCGACGGGTTCGTGGTCTGCTCGTTTTGTCCGCGGCCGTTCGATTTCGATCCGAATGCGGTGCCGGCACCGTACAATCACAGCAACGTCGATTCGGACGAGGTGTTGTACTACGCCTCCAGCGAGTTCATGAGCCGCAAGGGCATCGAGTTTGGAAGCATTACGCTCCACCCCGATGGCATTCCGCACGGACCCCATCCGGGTCGAGCGGAAGCCAGCATCGGCGCCAAGTACACGAATGAGTTGGCCGTGATGATGGATTCATTCAGGCCGCTCAAGGTCGCCAAGAGCGCCCTCGCGGTCGAGGACCCGAACTACCACCGGTCGTGGGTCGAGGCGCAGCACGTGCAGTTCAATCCGCCGACGACGTAGCGGGCGATGTGCGCACACGGCTCTTGTTCACCGGGACTTCGGTTACGCCACCGGAGACGATGAAGGCAAGGACTTCCGGACTGTCGGTCTCGAGACGTTGCACAATCCCCGCGGGATAGATCACCAACCGGCCAGAAAGGCTGTACGAGAAGGGCAGATAGACAGTGACATGATCAGCCAGGCCGAGTTGGGCCAACGACTCCTGTGTGACGAATCCCAGCGCGAGGCCCTGGCCGTTCGAGTCGACAGGAACGAGCACTGGGGCATTGAATCTCCGATGCTCGCCCACGACAGCATTGAGTAGATCCTTGGTCGCGGAGTACAATAGCCGCACGAAGGGCAGGCGGTTCATGGCGGCGTCCACTGACGACAGCAGACTCGTGGCGAGAATCGTCGAAGCGAGGAAGCCAATGAGGGTGATCACCGCCAGGGTCACCGCAAATCCCAACCCGGGCACGGGGAGCCGAAGCCACCCGTCGATCGCCTGGAAGATGTACACGCAAGCGTACGCGGTGACCACGAGCGGCGCGACGAACACGAGTCCGCGGAGGAAGTACGAGACGAGTCGGCGCATGGCGGTAACTTACACGCTCGATGGCCGGGGGCGCGCGCAGACTGCGCATCGGCGCGGTCCGGGCGTCCGGCGGCTCATCGTGCCGTGGGTTGCTGTCGCGTCGGCGCTTGGATGTGCCAGCGGGGGCGCCCCGTTGCGGGCGCCTCCCTTGGCGCCGGGTTCGACCCCGGAGCCGGTCCGGTACGAGGTCGTCGTGCCAGGGGGACACCTCGATGTACGTGAACGCCTCGTGCGCGAGCTCGCTGACTCGCTGTTCCACGTCAATCCGTCGGAGGCTGGGTCGATCACGGCCTACAACCTGGCGCGGCTGGTCAAGGTCCATGTGGATCTGAGCGCGACCGGCAGGGACTCGACGCGCGTCGGGCTTACCGGCGAGTTGTACGTGGGGGACACCACTCGCCGCGACAGCATCTCGGGGCTTCCGGAGCGATGGCGTCTCATCACGGCGACCGACTCTCGCTCACTCGTACTGCGTGATCTGGCGCGGGCTGCGCGGTCGAACCGTGGTGACGGGCAAGCCGGTGAGCCAACTGGCGAGGCGGATGCTGGTCCGCCCGATCGCGGCGCGGAAGGGTCCACCGCGGACCCGCGAGTCGTTTCCGTCCTCGCGGGCACGCCGGTCGGCCATGCGGTCGATGTGTGCCGCAGTGCCGCGGTACCGACCGGGTGGTTGATCCTGTATTGGTACGTCGATCGGACACGGTGCGCCCACTTGGCGGACAGTCGCTACACCGGCGAACCCAACGTGATGCGCATCGAGCGGGAATGGTGACTCGCGCTGCGCGCTCGTAGAAAGTAGACCCACAGAAAGTAGAAAGTAGACATCGACTAGCAGGGTTCGCCGTTGTCTACTTTCTACTTTCTGCTGGTCTACTTTCTACGAGCGTGAAACGCTCGTTGCGGCGCCTCGTCATCCAGTGTGCCCCCGCCCACCGCGTCCGAGCCGACCCTCGCTGCGTCGCTCCTCCCTCGGCTCACGCCCAATGGCGGCGGCCGGCTGTCCGCTCCTCGCGAGCTCACGACCCTCGAGGGTCTCGCGTTCCTCGACGTCAATGATGGCGCGGAGCGCCGCGGCGCCCGGTTGCGCACGAAGATCATTCTCTTCGTCATCGTGTCACTGCTTCCGGTGTTCTTCGTGCTGAGCGCGGTGTATCTGCCCCGCGAGTTCTGGGAAGTGCAGCTGGCTGAGGCTCGTGAGAGCGCTGGCACTGTTGCGGCGATCGTTGGCCGGCACGCGACGGCCGAAGAGATCGACGACGCATTCGGTGCGTCGCTGGGTCAGCTTGTGTTCCTGGGCGTTGTGGACTCCACGGGTCACCTGGTCCTCGTGCGAGCCTCGCGATCACAGCGCACCGCACCGCCCGAGGTCCTGGCGGCGCCGTTCCTCGACGGGCTGCGCCGCGGCCAGGAAGGAACGCTCTGGGTCGTCCGCCCGACGCGAGACCGCGAGCGCGTCGTGCTGGGATGGTCGCTCGAACGCGCCATGGCGGCGTGGTACAAGACCCGAACGGTCTTCGGCGGCGCGACCTTTGCCGCGGTCGCACTGGCGTCACTCATCGCCTTCATGCTCTCTCGATCGGTCACGCGACCGCTCGAGTCGATCACGGTGTCGCTGGACCAGCTGACCCGCCAACCGCGCTGGGATCTCCGGACGCGGGTCGCTGTTCGGACGCAGGATGAGATCGGCGACCTCGCCGTGTGTGTCAACCGCTTCATCGCCGAGCTCGCGCAGGTCGTCGCGGCGACGCGCGCGAGCGCGGAGCAGGTGGTGCGACGGACGGAGGAGCTGAGTGCATCGACGCAGGAGCTCAGCGCGTCGGGCCAGGAGCTCACCGCGACGGTGGAGCACGTGGCAGCCGATGCGGCCTCGCAGGCGACCGCCGCGACGCGAACGCGTGAGGAGGCGATTGCCGCTGGCGCTGCCGCGGAGGCCGTCCTGGCGCGCGTCGGAGAAGCTGACGCGATCGCGAGCGACACGCTTCAGGCTTCGCAGGCCGCCTTGTTGGGCGTGGCCGACGCCGACGCGGCGATCGAACGGATTGTCGCCGCGGCTGCCGAGGCCCGGGGCAGCTTCACGGAAGTAGAGCAGCGGCTGCGGGCGATCGCAGGGGCGACAACGAGCATCGCAGGGATCGCCCACACGACGAATTTGATCGCGCTCAACGCCGCGATCGAGGCCGCGCGCGCGGGCGAGCATGGTCGCGGATTCGCGGTCGTGGCCGACGAAGTGCGTAAGCTCGCCCGCGCTTCTGCCCGCCTGGTGGAACAGATTCGCGGGGAGGTCGTGCTGATTCAGCAGGGCACGCGAGCGACAGCGAGTGACCTCGAGCGCGCGAATGATGAAGTCATGGCTGGCCGTAAAGTCATCGCGACCACGGCGACGGCTATCAGACAGTCGGCGGCGCGGGTCGACGAGGCCGCGACCATCGTTCGGGGAGTCGCCGAGCTGGCGAATGCGCAGCGCGAAGCGGTTCGGCGCATCGAAGGGCAAGCCGCCCACGTGGCTGCTCTCTCCGGCAACCAGGCGACCGCGGCAGCGCAAATGGCGGCGTCAACGGGCGGCCAGGCCTCGGTCATCGCCACGGCGGTCGCCGACCTGAGTGCCTTGCAGCGCGTCGTGGTCGAGTTGCTCGAGGCTGTCGACCGGTTCCAGGTGTAACAGCGGGGCCGCGGGCGCTGCCGCGCCCGAGAGAGGAGACCCACAGAAAGGAGAGAGTAGACAGGGGCAATGCCGGATGCCGTCGTCTACTTTCTACTTTCTGCCCCTCTACTCTCTCGGGCGCGAAGCGCCCGCGGCCCCAGTAGTTTTCCCTCGTGAACGCGGCGATCCAGACCCGAAAGTTGCGGAAGGTGTACGCGGGTCCGCCCGCTGCCGGCGGCCGGGAGGGATTCGCCGGCCGCGCCGGCGGTGGAGCGCGGGGTGCGGGCCTTTCGCGCGAAGTCGTGGCGCTCGTGGGACTCGACCTCGATGTGCGATCGGGCGAGTTCTTCGGTCTCTTGGGTCCGAACGGCGCAGGAAAGACCACGACGATCGGGATCCTCACGACGCGCGTGCGGCCGACGGGCGGCAAGGCCACCGTGGCGGGGGCCGATGTCGGGACAGCGCCGGTGGCTGTCCGCCAGCGGATCGGTGTCGTCCCGCAGCGTCCCAATCCGGACCGCAGCCTGAGCGTGCTCGAGAATCTGGTCTTTCATGCGGCGTACTTCGGCGTGCGGGACGGCCCCGCTACTGCGCGCGCGCGGTTGTTGATGGAGCGGTTTGGCATCGCTGATAAAGCCAAGGCGAAGGTCGACGAGCTGTCCGGCGGACAACAACAGCGGTTGATGATCGCCCGCGCGCTGATTCACGAGCCGACCGTGCTCTTCCTCGACGAGCCCACGGTCGGCCTCGATCCGCAGGCGCGACATGCACTGTGGGAGATCCTGCGCGAGCTGCACGCGCAGGACCGGACCATCGTCATGACCACGCACTACATGGATGAGGCAGACCAGCTGTGCGAACGCATCGCCATCGTGGATGGAGGCCAGTTGCTGGCCGTCGACACACCCGGTGCGCTCAAGGCCCGGGCGCCGGGCGGCACGCTCATCGAGCTCGCGCTGGACGGCGACGCCGCCGGTGCCGCGGACCGCGCGCGCGCACTTCCCAACATCCTGTCGGCGGATGCGCGCGGCCAGCTGCTGCGGGCGTACAGTGCTAGCGGCGGCCAGAGCATTCCCGGACTCATCGAGGTCGCCCAGGCGGCCGGGCGCACTGTAACGAATATTCACCTCGCGAGCCCGAGTCTGGAGACGCTGTTCATTTCGCTGACTGGCCACGGGTTGACTTCCGGCCAACAGGGCGGAGCATCGGCGTGACGACAGGCGTCGGCGTTGCGCCACCCATCGGGACTCCGGATGTGGCACGACGCAGCGTGCCGCCGCCGCGCGCGCTCTGGGTCTTCGGGGCGCTGCTCCGGCGGGACGTTCGCGTACTGCGCCGCGAGTTGCCGTACTTTCTCGTCCGCACGGTCATGCAGCCGATGCTGTTCATCGTGGTGTTCGGCGCGCTGCTGCCGAAGATGGGATTCGTTCGCGGCGGCTATACCACTGCGCTACTCCCTGGCGTCCTGGCAGTCAGCCTGACGTTGTCGGCGATCCAGTCGGTCGTGCTGCCGATGGTGCAGGATTTCGGATGGACGCGAGAAATCGAGGACCGCCTGTTGGCACCGATTCCGACGCCGCTGATTGCGGTCGAGAAGGTGGTCATTGGGGTCGTGCAGGGCGTCATCGCGGGTATCGTCGTGCTGCCGGCCGCGCGCCTCATCATGGGCCCGATCCCCGGCCTGACGCTTGCTCATGCGGGCACGGTGATCGCGGTGACGCTGCTCGGGGCGTCCACGTTCTCGACGCTAGGCCTGCTCATGGGATCGGTGATCAACCCGCAGCAGATCGGCCTGATGTTCAGTACTATCGTGGCCCCCATGATTTTCTTTGGGTGTGCGTATTATCCGTGGCGTGGCCTCGATGCGGTGCCGGTGGTGAAATACGCCGTTTTGATCAATCCACTCGTCTATGTGTCCGAGGGGATGCGGGCGGCGCTGACGCCGGAAGTGCCCCACATGCCCCTTGCGGCCGTTGTGGGCGCGCAGCTTCTCATCCTGATTGTGTTTTTCACGTTCGGGCTCCGCAGCTTCATGCGGCGGGCACTGGGGTAACGAACAATGGCGATCGCAGGCGGCGTAGCGTCTGAGACGGTGAACGGCACGAGCACGTCGGCGGTGGCCTCCGAGGCCGAGCGACAGGCGGGCCCGGCGCGCAGTCTGGGCAACGGCGCCCTGCCGCACCCGTGGACCATCGAGGATGCGCGGGCGCTGTACAACATCGAGGGCTGGGGCGCGGGGTTCTTCGACGTGAATGCCCGCGGCCACATCGTTGTCCGCCCCGATGCGAGCGAGCCAGACCGCGAGCTCGATCTCTTCGAGATCGTGCACGACCTGGAAGAGCAGGGGCTGGCGCTACCGGTGCTGCTGCGATTCTCCGACATCCTTCGCTCACGGCTCGCCTCCGTCAGCACGCGTTTCTCCGAGGCGATACAGGAGTTCGGATACACGGGCGGCTACACGACCGTGTATCCCATCAAGGTCAACCAGCAGCGGCATGTCGTCGAGGAGATCGTGCGATTCGGCGCCTCGCACGGCGTCGGCCTGGAATGCGGCTCCAAGCCGGAGCTGCAGGCGGTGCTCGCGATGTCGGAGTCGACGGACCACATGATCGTGTGCAACGGCTACAAGGACGAGGAATTCATGCGATTGGCCCTGATGGGCCAGCGGCTGGGGCACCAGGTGTTCATCGTCCTCGAGCAGTTGAGCGAGATCGACGTCCTGCTGCAGGCGGCCGACGACCTGGGCGTCACCCCTACGGCGGGCGTCCGGATCAAGCTCCGGTCGGCCGGGTTCGGGCGTTGGGCGCAGAGTGGGGGGGAGCGATCGAAGTTCGGGCTCACCGCGGCACAGTTGGTCAAAGCGGTCGACCGTCTGGCAGCGGCGGGGCGACTCGACATTCTCAAGCTGATCCACTTTCACCTCGGCAGCCAGATCAGCGACATCCGCTACATCAAGGCGGGACTGCAGGAGATCGCCCGCTTCTATGCGGAGCTGCGCGCGATGGGCGTCGACATCACGCACGTCGATGTCGGCGGCGGCCTCGGCGTCGACTATGATGGCTCATCGTCGACTGCCGATGCGAGCGTCAACTACACGGTCCAGGAGTACGCCAACGACGTCATCTACGTGCTCGGCGAAACCTGCCGCGAGCTCGACCTCCCGATGCCGCACGTCATCAGCGAGTCCGGCCGCGCGCTGACGGCGCACCACGCGCTCTTGTTGCTGAAGGTGATCGACGTCGAGTCCCAGGCCGAGCCGGCGCTGCCCGAGGTGACCGAGGACGATCATCCGTTGCTCCAGGACATGGCGAGCGACTACCGGGAGCTGATCAAGCCCGGCGTGCGGGGACGGCGGGTGGTCGAGGCATATCACGATGCGACGTTCGATCGCGAACGCGCGCACGAGCTCTTCACGAGCGGCGTGCTCACGCTCAGGGGGCGCGCGGCGGCGGAGCAGATCTACTATCGCATCCTCAACGCGGTCGCCCGAATCGCGGACCGCGACCCGGGGCGCTACGACGAGATCCGGCCCGACGTCGAGGCGACACTCGTCGACCGCTACTTCTGCAACTTCTCGCTGTTCCAGTCACTGCCGGATAGCTGGGCGATCGACCAGGTCTTCCCGATCATGCCGATCCATCGACTGACCGAGCCGCCAAGTCGCCGCGGCACCATTCAGGACATCACATGCGACTCGGACGGAAAGATCGACCACTTCGTTCCGCGCGGTCGCGGCCCGGCGCTCAACGTCAACCTGCACCCCTACCGCGATGAGGAGGAGTACATCCTCGGCATCTTCCTCACTGGCGCGTATCAGGAGATTCTGGGCGATCTCCACAATCTGTTTGGCGACACCAACGCTGTGCACGTGCGGCTGTCACCCGCCGGCTACGATGTGACCGACGTCGTGCACGGCGACACCGTGACCGAGGTACTCCAGTACGTCCAATTCCAGCCTTCGGCACTGCTCACCACGTTCCGGCGAAAGGTCGCTGGCGCGAAGGGCCTCTCGCGCCAGGACGCGAACACGTTCATCGCGGAGTATGTCGCGGGACTGGAGGGGTATACGTATCTCGAGGGTGAGGCGGCGCAGTAGGGCAAGGACACGATGCTCGACGTTCGACGTTCGACGTTCGAACAAACCTCAGGGCCAGCCAACTGTGTCGCGGCTGGCCCTGAGGTTTTTTCGAACGTCGAACGTCGAACGTCTAGCCCTTCGCTTTTTCGTACCTCTTCCCCACCTCGGGCCAGTTCACCACGCTCCAAAAGGCCGCGATGTACTCGGGTCGCCGGTTCTGGTACTTCAAATAGTACGCGTGTTCCCACACGTCGAGGCCGAGCAGCACGTCGCCAGGACGGGCGCCGTCCATGACCGGGTTGTCCTGGTTGGGTGTGGATGTGATCGCGAGTTTGCCACCCTGATGCAGGAGCCACGCCCAGCCCGAACCGAACCGCGTGGTCGCGGCCGCGGCGAACTGCTCCTTGAACTTGGCGAAGTCACCGAAGGAGGAGCGGATCGCCTCGCCCAATGCGCCGGACGGCTCGCCGCCGCGCTTCGCGGGGTCGAGCCAGAGCCAGAAGAGGGAATGGTTCCAGTGACCGCCGCCGTTGTTGCGGACGGCCGTTCGCACCGATTCCGGGACCTTGGCCAACCCGGCCATCAACTGATCGAGTGACTGACCAGCGAGCTCGGGCGCCTTGCCAATCGCAGTATTGAGATTGGTGACATAGGCACCGTGGTGCTTGTCGTGGTGAATCTGCATAGTCTGCGCGTCGATATACGGCTCGAGGGCGTCGAACGCGTACGGAAGCGGCGGCAGTGTGAAGGGAGCAGCTGATGGCGCGGCAGTGGTAGCCATTGGATGAAACCCGGTAAGGGTGGGTATCAGAACAACGCGCGGAGGCTTCAGGACGACGACGGCGGCGTGACGACAGCGACCCGAGCGGTGCGGCGCTCGCGCCACCACCCCATGATGCCCGGCAGGATTGATACAAAGATCACGCCAATGATCACGAGCTCGATGTGCCGTGCCACGCCGGGCACGTATTGGCCGAGGAAGAAGCCGAAACAGAGCATCCCCCAGATCCACGTCGTGCCGCCGAGGACGCTAAACGTCAGGAAGGTGCGATAGTCCATTCGTCCGACGCCGGCGACCAGTGGCGCAAAGGTCCGCACGATCGGGACAAAGCGCGCGATGAACACCGTCTTGGACCCGTAACGCGTGTAGAAATCGTGCGCCCGATCGACGTACGCCCGCTTGAAGAAGAGCGAATCGTCCCGGCGAAAGATGCGCGGGCCCGAGAGTCGGCCGATCCAGTAGTTCGTGTTGTCACCAAGGATGGCTGCCACGGCAAGCAGTCCACACAGGGCCACGAGGTTGAGCGCCAGCCCTTGCGAGATGAGTAGTCCCGCAGTGACGAGCAGGGAATCGCCCGGCAGGAAGAAGCCGACGAAGAGGCCCGTCTCGGTGAAGACGATTGCCGCGAGGCCGACATAGCCGGCCCACTGCACCAGCGCAGGCAGGTCCGACAAACGGTGGATGAGAGTATGTGAGAGGTCCATTGGACGGAAACTAGCGAAGTGGACCGGGACGGATTAGGGGTTAGGCATGTCGTTGCTCGACCGTATCGTAGTCGTGCTGTACGAGCCTCAGGATCCTGTCAACATTGCCGCCACCGCTCGAGCGATGAAGAACATGGGCGTCTCCGCACTGCGGTTGATCCGTCCTGTGGCCTACGAGGCGGAGCGATTGGAGTACGTCGCGCATGGCACGGCCGATCTGATCGCGGCCGCCCGGCACGAGGCGGATCTGGATGCGGCGATCGCCGACTGCGCCGACGTCATCGCGTTTACGGCGCGGCGCCGAGCGGCCAAGCGGACCGTGCTCACCCCCCGCGAGGTGGCCGGGCGATTGCTCGACACGGCGGCCCAGGGCGATCAGGTCGCTGTGCTATTCGGGCGGGAGGACGCCGGCCTACCAAACGCGGCCGTTGACCGATCCCGAGCGGTCTGCACGATTCCCACGGCGGCGCACGCGTCGCTCAATCTGGCGCAGGCCGTCGTCATTGCGCTCTACGAGCTGCACCTCGCTGCGGGGGACGCCACCCGGGTGCTCGCCCCACCGCGCCACCACGTCCCGCCCGCCCGCGCGGAGCAGTTCGAGCAGTTCTTCACCGATGCCGCCCGTGCGTTGGCCGCGATCGACTTCTTCAGGACGCGGCACCCGGAGCACATCATGCGGACGGTTCGCTCACTGACGAGCCGCGCGGCGCCCGACGGACGCGAGATCACACTGCTCCGCGCGATGGCGCTCGAGGTCTTGCGAACGCTCGACCGCTTGGGCATCATACCGCGCACCGATTGACTTTGTGAAAAAGTTCACAACGTCCCCGTCTTCCTCGAGCCGATACGGCGGATTGCATTGATTACAAGACGGAGGCAGTGGGCGGCGATTCCGGCGTTCGTTGCTGTCGCTTCTGCCGTGGCCGCATTGGCGGCGTACCAGGGCGCCTCGTCGCAGCAAACCACGACGCCGAAAGCTCCCAGCGACACTGTCATCACACACGACCCCGGACCGGGTCCGTGGGGATACCACGGCGCGTCGTCGCCGCAGGGCTACAGCCCGGTGCAGCCCATCAAGTTCCCGCACCCCAAGCACGTGCAGGGACTGGGCATGAACTGCGTCTACTGCCACTACGCCGCGCCGAAGTCGCCGGACCCGGGCCTACCGGCCGTCGGGACCTGCATGGGGTGCCACCAGTTCACGTTCAAGTTGGCGAGCCGGCCAGAGATCGTGAAGCTCACCGACTACTGGAACAAGAAACAGCCTATTCCATGGGTCCGCATTCACCGGCTGCCAGAGTACGTCCATTTCCCGCATATGCGACATGTCAACGCTGGCATCACGTGCCAGACGTGCCATGGGCAGATCCAGGAGATGTACCAGGTTTATCAGTTCGCTTCGTTGAACATGGGCTGGTGCGTCAACTGTCACGTCAATGGATACACGGCTGCCCAGGGTGACGAGGCCGCCGGCGAGTCCGCACGACGCCTCGGCCCGCCAGGGGCGAGCTCCGTCGCCAATATCGGGGCGAACGGAACCACCGAGTCGACGAACGGCACGCCCGGCGATACGGGCCGCAACATTGGACCGCCGCTGACCGACGCGGTGCACCGGGCGCGGTACGATTGCAGCACATGCCACTACTGATCACCGCGCATTTCCCGAAGAGGGCGAGCTCGTGAGCAACACGTCGAAACCGCCGGCCGCGCCCTCCACGGGCGTGAAGCGGCGGGAGTTTCTCAAGATCCTCGGCGCTGGGACAGCGGCCACGGCGACCGTCGGATGTGGGTCGCCTCACATCAAGAATCTCGTTCCATATCTGGTCTCGCCCGATGACACCGTGCCCGGTGTCTCGACGTACTTCGCGAGCACCTGTCGCGAGTGCGCCGCCGCGTGCGGGGTTTTGATCGAGACACGCGACGGTCGCGTCATCAAACTGGAAGGGAATCCGGCGAACCCGATGAGCCGTGGCGGGTTGTGCGCGCGCGGTCAGGCTGCCCCACAGGGCCTCTACAATCCCGATCGGTACCGTCAGCCCATGATGCGCCGCGGCGGGCAGTTGCAGCCCGTCACGTGGGATGAAGCGCTCAAGGCGTTAGGCCAGCGACTCGCGGACCTGCGGGCTCACAACCAGGGTGCTGGCGCGGCATTCGTCAACCTGCACGAATCTGGATCGTTTCCCGCGTTTCTCGACGAGTGGCTGGCGGCCTTCGGCATGCCGGCGCACCTCTCGTACGACGCCGAGTTGCCGAGCGCGGTGCTCGCCGCCAACCGCGAGAGCTATGGTGTCGCGTGGCCTGCGCTCGATTTCAACGCGGCGCGCCTCATCGTGTCGTTTGGGGCTGATTTCCTCGAAGGCTGGGGTGCGAACGTGCCCCAACAGCTCGCGTGGGCCGACGCGCGGGCCAAGCTCGCCGATGCGCCACGATTCATTTACATCGGCGCACGGCGCTCGCTCACCGGGCTCAACGCCGATCAATGGCTGCCAGCCAAGCCTGGCTCCGAAGTGGCGATTGCCAATGCCCTATTGGGTCGCCTCGGGCACGCAACCGGCACGACGCTCGCACAGGCCGCCGCCGCTAGCGGAGTCGATGAAGCCATATTGACCCAGCTTGCCAATGACCTCGCTGCGGCGAAGCCCAGCCTAGTGTTGGCTGGCGGCACTGGCGGCGATGCGGCGGAGGTCGCGCGCGCCGTCAACGCGATCAATCAGGCAGCCGGCAATGTCGGCAGCACGATCGACCCGACCCACGCGAGCGTTGCCTACGACCACGCGGCCACGTATGCGGATATCCGCGCCCTCGTCGACCGCATGAACCGCGGTGCGGTGCCCCTCCTGTTTGTGCGCGGAGCGAATCCGGCCTTCACGACGCCCAAAGCATTGGGTTTCGCGGCCGCGATGACCAAAGTGCCGTTCAAGGTGAGCTTCTCGAGCTATCCGGATGAGACTGCGGAGTCGTGCGATCTGGTGCTGCCAGACCATCACGGCCTCGAGAGCTGGGGCGATGCAACGCCGGCTGTTGGTCTGCGAACGCTGCAACAACCAGGCATGGATCCGGTGTTCGATTCGCGCGCGACGGCGGATGTGCTGCTGTCTCTTGCGAAGGCGGATGCAGCCCTCGCTGCCAAATACCCGTGGCCCGACTATCGCACGTTTCTGATCAGTCGCTTCCCGGGTGGAGCGGCAGGGTTTGCGAGTGCGCTAACGACGGCAGTGGTGCAAACCGCCGCCACGACCGGCGCCGCCGCCCCAGCGCGAGGCGCCCACGCTGGCGCCGCACCAGCCGGTGGTCCGAACGCAGCGGCCGCGAAAGCTGCGACGCCCATCGAGCAGACACAGGGCGACTTCTATCTCGTTGTCTATCCGTCCCCGGCGCTGGGCGACGGTCGGGGCGCCAACAAGCCCTGGCTCCAAGAAATGCCGGACCCGGTCACCAAGACGGTGTGGCAGACGATCGTCGAGATTCACCCCGAGACGGCGCGCCGGCTCGGCGTCACGAACGGCGATCATCTCCAAGATCGAAACGGACCAGGGCTCGATTGAGGCTCCCGTGTGGGAGTACATGGGTGTCAGGACGGATGTCGTGGCGATTGCGCAGGGGCGTGGTCATAGCGCCTATGGTCGCTACGCAAAGGCCGTCGGCTTCGATCCGCTGACGCTGCTCGCCTCGGTCGAGGATCGAGCCGGTGGATTGGTGTTGACGTCGACCAAGGCCCGCGTGAGCAAGACGGGCGAGTACGCACCGCTCATCACCACCGAAGGATCGGCGCGGCAGCACGGGCGCGGCATCGGGCGGGCCGTACGGGCGGACGCACTCGGACGCCCAACCGAAAAGCCCGAGCAGCTCGTCGGCGACGCGTCACACGAGTTCCTGCCGGGACTTCGCGCGCCGGTCGCCAATGATGAGCAAGGCGACTACGGCAATCCCCAGTCGAACGATCAGGGGATGTACGACCCCACCGACTACACGGGTATCGCCAAGCGCCGGTGGGCGATGACGATAGACCTGGCGCGGTGCACCGGATGCTCGGCCTGCATGACGGCGTGCTACGCGGAGAACAACATTCCGACGGTCGGCGCGGCGTGGCAGGGCGCCAAGTTTGCCGGGCCACAGCCGCTTCCCAGCGCAACCGGGTGGGGTGGCAACATCCTGCGCAACCGCGAGATGACGTGGATCCGCCTCGAGCGGTACTTCGAAGGCGCGGAACATCCGGACGGCCGGTTCGACCCGGACTTCGATACGCGATTCGTACCGATGCTTTGCCAGCACTGTGGCAATGCGCCGTGTGAGCCTGTCTGTCCCGTCTACGCGACGTACCACTCGCCCGATGGCCTCAACGTGCAGGTCTACAACCGGTGCGTCGGCACGCGATACTGCTCGAACAACTGCCCGTACAAGGTGCGCTACTTCAACTGGTTTGGCTGGGGAGAACCTGACCGGCCGCAGTACGCCTTCCCCGAGCCGCTCAATTGGCAGCTCAATCCCGACGTGACCGTGCGCGGGAAGGGTGTGATGGAGAAATGCACCTTTTGCCTCCAGCGCATCCGGGAGGCGGAGCACCGTGCGCGGCTCGAGCAGCGCGAGCTTGACCCGGACGAGTTCACGGTGGCGTGCGCACAGGCGTGTCCGTCGCGCGCGATCACGTTTGGTGATGCAGCAGATCCGTATTGGGCAGTCTCCAAGCTCGTCGGTGATGAACGCGCCTATCATGTGTTCGAGGAGCTCAACACTTTCACGGCCGTGGTCTACTTGAAGAAGGTCACCCACCCGGCGCCTGGCGCGCCGGCGACGGCGTAGGGGGCGCACGCATGGCGACCATTGCCCCGCCCGAGCGCGGCACGCGCGACTGGGAGCGCCGACCGCACCCCAACGTCCCGACCGCTGAGCAGCGACTCCCCGACGTCGCCGACTACGCGCAGATCGATCGCGAGATCATCGCGACGATGCATCCGACCGCTGGCTGGCTCGCCGCCGTCGGGATCGCGGTGCTCTTCATGGTGATTGGCGCGGCGACGTGGATGTATCAGATCTACTCTGGGCTCGGCGTCGCCGGGTACATGCCGCCGGTGATGTGGGCGATCTACATCGTCTGCTTCGTGTTCTGGATCGGTATCGGACACGCCGGCACGCTGATCTCGGCGATTCTCTACTTATTTCGTGCCGGGTTCCGCACGTCGATCTATCGATGTTCGGAGGTCATGACCGTTTTCGCCGTCATGACGGCGGGACTGTTCCCGATCCTGCACCTCGGCCGGCCGTGGAAGTTCTTCTGGCTGATCCCGTATCCACACTGGCGCATGATCTGGCCGCAGTTCAAGAGCCCGCTCGTGTGGGACGTGTTTGCCGTACTCACGTACCTCACGATCTCGGCCACCTTCCTGTTCATCGGATTGCTGCCCGACTTCGCGGTCCTCCGCGACCGCGAAAAGAATCCGATTCGCAAGGCCATCTACGGGCAGCTGTCCCTGGGCTGGCGCAACAGCGATCGGGAGTGGCGCCACTTCGCACGCGCCTACCTGTTCCTCGCCGCGCTGGCGACGCCGCTCGTGCTGTCGGTGCACTCGACGGTGTCGTTCGACTTCGCGATGGCGAACACACCGGGCTGGCACGCCACGATCTTCCCGCCCTACTTCGTCGCCGGCGCGATTTTCTCGGGCATGGGGATGGTGTTCACCATCATCATCCCGCTGCGCCGCTTCATGAATCTGAAGCAGTATGTGACGCTGAACGATCTGGACGCCGGCGCGAAGCTCTGCTTGTTCACGTCGATCGTCGTGGGGTGCGCGTACCTCTCCGAGTTCTTTATCGGCTGGTACTCCGGCAATCCGGTCGAGCACGAGTTCTGGTGGAACCGCGTCTTCGGGCAGTGGTGGTGGGCCGCCTGGATCATGCTGCTCTGCAACTGCGTGCTGCCGCTGTCACTTTTCTCGCAGAAACTCCGGCGGAACACGATCTGGCTCTGGATTCTGTCGATCTTCATCAATCTCGGGATGTGGTTCGAGCGGTTCGTGATTTTCATCCCGTCGCTCTCGCACGAGTTCGAGCCGTGGCAGTGGCACTACTACACGCCGACGTGGGTCGACATCGCGATCCTGTGCGGCAGCTTCGGGTGGTTCTTCATGTGGTTCCTGCTGTTCATCAGGCAGATGCCGATCATGGCGATTTCTGAGCTCAAGGAGATCTCGCCGAGGCCTCGTCGCGGCCCGGGTCGCGGACCGGCAGTCGGCGCCCGCTCGCCGGCGCCACTGCCCGCGGCCGGAGGAGGCGACTGATGCAGGGCGTCATCGGTGCATTCGACGATACCGGTGCAGCGCTCGCCGCGATCGAGGAACTGAAGCGTCGCCGGTGGGGAGACGTGACTGTCTACATGCCGGCGCCCGATCACACGATCGAGCACGCGATCGACGCGGGGCCGAGCGTCGTTCGACGCTTTGCCCTGATCGGCGGGTTGTGTGGAATGACGTTCGGCTATTGGATCCCGATCTGGATCTCGCGATACTGGCCGCTGGTGGTGGGTGGCAAAGCCATCGCGTCGTGGATTCCCTACACCATCATCAGCTTCGAGCTGATGGTGTTGATCGGCGGGCTGTCGACGGTCGCAGGGATGTTTATCGCGGGCCGTCTACCCAGGATCACGACGACCGTCGGATATGACCCGCGGTTCAGTCTGGACAACTACGGCGTGTGGGTCGAGTGCCCGCCAGACAAGGCACGCGACGTCGAAGCGGCGCTGCGTCGCGCCGGGGCGGTGGAGGTGCGCAGTGAGAGCTGACGGATACTGCGCGGTCCGGGGTCCGGGGTCCGGGGTCCGGGACCGACGACGACTGGACGGCAGACAGGCGGAATCCGTGTTCGGTCGCTCGCGGCTCTCTCGCTTTGCGCGAGTGGTGACGATGGTTGGTGCAACGACGATTGGCGTAACCGGCTGCTCGTGGTTCACGGCATTCGTCGAGCAGCCGAAGGTGGATCCGTGGGAGGCCATCAGCTTCCCGACCAATACGCTGCAGGCGTCGCGCGGCAACCCGCAGTACTCGGTCCCGATTACCGGCACGTTCATGGCCGGCTTTCAGGTCTCGTACGCGCAGTTCCCGGCCACGATCGACTCGATGTCGAGCCTCAAGAACCCGACGCCGGCACAGGGCGCGTCGCTGGTCAATGGACGGAAGCTGTATCAGATCAACTGCAGCCCCTGTCATGGGACGGCGGGCAAAGGGGACGGCCCCGTCGGAAAGTATGGGTTGCCGGCGCCCAGCTTGCTCACCGAGTCGGCGAGGGGTCGGACCGACGGCTACATCTGGGGCATCATTCGCAACGGTCGCGGCCCAATGCCGACGTACAATCGCATCGAGGAAATGGACCGCTGGGACGTCGTGAACTACGTCCGCGGCCTACAGAACCAATCTGTGCCGACAGGGCCGGTGGGATATCCGGGGCAAACGGGCGCCTCGCTGCCCGGGGCGACGATCGATGCGCCGACACGGCCCGCGCCATTCACCGCTGCGTGGATGGATTCGGCGCGCATGCTCCGACCGCAGGCGACGAGCCCAACGGCGCCGACCTCGCCCGCACCCGGCGGGGGTGCGCGATGAGCGAGCACAACGGACACACGCCGTCGCGGGCGGAGCTGGCCGCGCTCGCGGCGCAGCCCACGCCGCCGGGCATCAAGCGGGCGGCGTCTGTGGCCGCAGTCGTGGGGCTCATTGTCTTCCTGGTGTACCTGTACATCGATGCGGACCGCGCTTGGCGCGCGTTTCACATCAACTGGCTGTTCTTCGCGAGCATTTCGTCGGCAGGTGTGACGCTCGCGGCGGTCCAACGCATCACCACGGCTCGCTGGTCCCGCGAAGTCATCCGGCTGGTCGAAGGCTACGTCGCGTTCCTGCCGGTTGCGCTGGTGTTTCTCGTACTGATCCTCACGGTCGGCCGCAGCCACATTTTCCCCTGGGTGACGGTCACGCCACCCGTCGCTGAGAAGCAGCTCTATCTCGCGCCGGGCTTTTTCATTCCGCGGGTCCTCATCCTGTTCACCGTCATCGTCCTGTTGGCCGTGTGGTTCGTGTACCGGTCGGTACGCCTCGACGTCGCGGTGGTGCCCGAAAGTGGCGCCTCATGGGCGGCGGGCATACGCGCGCGGATGCGCGCCGGGTTCGGCGACGAGCGGCGCGAATTACACACGACCCATTCGGTGCAGGGTCGGCTTGCCACGTGGATCGTCCTGACCTTCGGGTTCTTCTGGGTGATCCTGGCGTTCGACCTGTCGATGACGCTCGACCTGCATTTCGAGAGCACGCTGTACGGATGGTGGTGGTTCATGACCGCCTGGGTGGGCGCCATCATGACATTCTCGCTGTTGACGATGTGGTGGCGGAAGCAGCTGCATGCCGAGTCGTTGATCCAGGAGCGACACTTCCACGACCTCGGCAAGCTCGCATTCGCCTTCACGGCGTTTTGGGGTTACCTGACCTTTGGGCAGTATCTCGTCCTCTGGTATGGCAACATGGGCGAGGAGACGCACTTTTTCCGTCTCAGAGCGATCCAGCCATGGGCGCCGCTCACGGCGATCATCGCGACGCTGACCTTCGTGCTGCCATTCTTCGGTTTGTTGTCGCGTGCGGCGAAAGTCTTTCTGCCGACGTTTGCACTGTTCGCTTTCGCGAGCGTCATCGGGAGCTGGCTGCAGCGATACGGCGAGGTCTATCCATCGCTCTACGGGATTCCAGCGCACATGCCACTCGGCATTCCCGAGCTGGGCGTGCTGCTCCTGTATCTGGGCGTGTGGGGCCTCTGCTACTTTGCGTTCATGGATGCATTCCCCAAGGTGCGCGTCTTCATGCTGACGTCACCGTATCGGGATGAGGTGCAGGTTCCGGTCGACCCGCGCACCATGGAGCCCCTCCCGGCAACGGAATAAATTCCGTCGCCCGCGGTGCTGCGCACCGCGAGAGAGTAGCGGTACAGAAAGTAGAAAGTAGAGGAGCCAAATCAGGGGGAGGGCGGGTTCGCGCCCTCCCCCAGCTTGTAAAGCAGTTCGTCTACTCTCTACTTTCTGAAGTTCCACTTTCTCGGGCGCGCAGCGCCCGCGGGGCGGTAGCTCAGCTGGGAGAGCGCCTGGTTTGCAACCAGGAGGTCAGGGGTTCGATCCCCCTCCGCTCCATGTGTAACTCGATGCCCTGCCGTCACATCGATGTGCGGGGCGCTTTCGTCGCCGCACTCTGTTACCCGTTTCGTTACCCGTTTCTCGCGACGACAGCCACATCGCGCACGGGTGGCGTCAGGTTTGTATCGAGCTTATAATCGGAGAACAATTCGCGATTGTGTCTAGGGTTCCGCCAGTCAGTTTGCGACTGGGCCTGTGACCGAGCGACACCACGGCTGCTTCAGCCGCACAACTTAAGGCATAAAAAGCCTGAGGTCGTTCCTACCCTAATGGGCGGAAAGGCCGAGGCTATGCCGAACACCTGTTCAGGTGATGTTCTCAAGGCAATCGGGCCGGACGCAAACGTCCCCGGAACGCTCATTGTCCTAGAACCGCTTTTGTCTGCTCACGCGGACGAATTGCTCCTGATCGCAAGAGACCAATCGATCTGGCAATTCCACACGAGCAACGCGTCGACAAAAGAAGCGCTCGACAACTACGTCTCCGCCGCCTTGCGGGATCGCGCCGAGGGCACTGCGGCGCCATTCGTCGTTCGATGGCGGAAGACGGGTGCTCTTGTCGGTTATACCCGATTGAAGGATTACTCGGCCGAGCACCGGCGAGTCACGATTGGGTCCTGGTTCGCACCGGCAGTGTGGGGACTCGGCGCCAACCCCGAATCAAAATTGCTCGTGCTGACCTTGGCATTCGAGCAACTCCAATGTCAGCGCGTTGAATTCCGTAGCGACAGAAGGAACGCACGATCCCGAGCGGCCTTGAAGGCGATCGGTGCAGTGGAAGAAGGCATCCTGCGCTCGTACGCGGAGACGGGCCGAGGCTCGGGGATCCGTCGCGACGATGTCGTGTACAGCCTGCTGCGGGAAGAGTGGCCGGCATCCAAGCAACGCCTACTCGACCGCATTGCGAGAATTGTGGTGAGCGCTACGGCTCCGAACTGCGCGCCCGGCTCGACATAGCCACCCACATTGATGAACAGTGACCGCTCGCTTCCGACCAGACAGCGTGACCATTCCCACGTTGACCCGAGGAGTTTTTGCATCATGAAGACGCTGAGAATGATTCTGCTCGTCCTTGTGCTCGTTTTATTGATGGTGGATCGCAGCTCAGTTGCTGCACAGTCGGTGGCCCCAACCCCCAAGCCGAATCTGGTCATTGTGGTTTCGGTGGACATGCTCTCGGGAGAGATCATGGACCGGTACACGGCCGGTCTGCCCGGAGGATTGGGAAAGCTTCTCAAGGAGGGCGTTGTCTTCGAGAATGCGTATCATGAGCATGCGTTCACAGAGACATGTCCGGGACACGCCACGCTTCTCTCAGGGAGATATCCCGCGTCAACGGGCATAGGCACCAATAGCTGGAATGATGCCGGCACGGGCAAGCGAACGTACTGCGTAGAGGACGACCAGGCGAAGACCTTCGGCGCGTCGTCCGGCACGGTCGGAGCGAGTGACGTCCAGTTTCGAGGCACAACGTTTGGCACTTGGCTCAAAGACGCGTTCCCCGATAGCCGGGTCTTTGCCGTGGCAGGCAAAGATCGTTCGGCAATTCTGATGGCAGGCCCGAAGACCGACGGCGTGTACTGGTTCCAAGAAGGGTTTGGGTTTACGACGTCTACCGCGTATGCGCGGACGCTTCCAACATGGCTCGTGAACTTCAATTCAGATCTCATGCATTGCCTGCGGACAGAGACGCTCACTTGGGTTCCCATGGGTCCGTCCGATGGACTCATCATTCCAGGCGAGTGGAAGGCAGACCTCTCCGATTATCCCATCGTGAGTCGTCTTCCGAGGTTGATCCAGACTCAGGGCTTTCCGGATGCGCAGCACAGCGGCTTCATTCTTGAACGAGACACAGGACGGCGGCTTTTGGAATCGATACCGGGCTTCTCCGTTCTGGGACGATGCGATATTCGATGCCGCCGAAGCACTCATCCAGAATGAGCATTCTAGGCGAGGGGAATCACCTCGACCTGCTGTGTTTGGGGCTTTCGGCGACCAACGCCGCGGAACACGCATTCGGCAATTCTGGACCGGAAATGCAGGATCTCATTCGCCGGTTGGATGCAAGGCTGGGAATCTTTCTGGATAGGCTTCGGCAACGGGGGACGAGAGTGGTTCTCGTGTTGAGTGCAGACCATGGCGGTCTTGACTTTGCCGAGCGATTGAGGAGCCAAGGCATCCCCTCACACCGGATCGATGTCGAAGGGTGGACGAAGGAATTGCAAGCGCGTGTCCAACGGGAGTTGGGCACGAACCTGGATCTGGTGAGCGGCGGGGATCAACAGATCTACGTTGACCATACGGCAGCAGCGGCAACGGGCAGCCTGAGGCAAGTGATCGGCGGAATCACCGCCATTGTTCGTGCCATGCCCGAAGTTGCCGCCGCGGCCTCGCTCGAGGAGCTGAGGGCGATCCCCCAAAAGCGCTTTCCTGACCCTCGCGAGGAGGACGTGCTGTATCGCCTGAAGCTCAGCGCGGCCGAAGGACGGTCGGCCGACATACTCTTCGCCTTCAACCCGCTTGTCGAGCGCGACGGTCCCCCGAAGCACGATGCAGCGCAACACGGCACTCCGTGGGACTATGATCGCCGGGTACCGCTGATCTTTTGGGGGCTTTGGAAACCCGAGCATCGAACAGATCCGGCCAGCACCGTGGACATCGCGCCGACCCTTGCCAAGGAGCTTGGCATCAAGGCGGAACAACCGGTCGACGGCCGATCGCTGAGTCTATCGGCAAAAATCCCGTGAGCAACTAGACCAGGCCCGCCTGTGCGCCTGAACAGCCCGGTTACCTCGATGTGAAATGAGTTCCCAGTAGCCCTGCCTTCCGTGCGGTAATCAGTGTAGTTCACCACCCCGACGTAGCACGGATGATCTCCGTCGCCTGGGAGCGCGTCCACGAGCCGGCGGTAAGTCGATTGGATGGCGACGGCGAAGCCCGACTCGGAATAGAGCTTCCGCATTGCGTCCGACTCATGCTCGCCTAGAGATGCCGCCGGTTGGGACGATATGAGCAATCGTGGGGCACGACCTGCGCAACCCGCTCTCCTCGATCAGCATGGCGGCGCAGATGCTGAGGTCCAGCCCGCTGGCGACGGCCGACGACGAAATGGTCAGTCGGATCCAGCACAGCGCGAACCGCATGGCGCGTATGATCGGTCAGATCCTCGACTTCGCCCGGATTCGCTCGGGGCAAAGCTTCGAGCTCCAACTCGAGTCCGCTGATGTGCGCCAGGTCTGCCAACTAATAATCGACGAGCTACGCCTAGGCAGCCCCAATCAGGACATCACGCTGAGCGTCGAGGGTCGGGTCGACGCGATATTTGACTCGGATCGGATCGCACAGGTGCTGTCGAACCTCATTGGCAACGCGATCCAACACGGGACACGAGGGCCGATCAGCGTGACCATTTGCGAGGCGACACCGGACGCCGTGGCCATCGAAGTACACAACCTCGGTCCGGCGATTCCGAATGCCGCACAATCGGGCCTCTTCGACGCATTCAATCGGGAGGCGACCGCACGAGACCGCGGGTGGAGCGTCGGGCTTGGGCTGTTCATCGCCAACCAGATCGTGCGCGCCCATGGAGGCTCGATCGCGGTGCGCTCACCCGATCGAAACGGCACCACGTTCCGTGTCGTCCTTCCTCGAAGACCTGCCATCGGCTGGAGCCCAGTGGAGTCCCCACCACTGCGGCTTCATTGATGCCCGGCCCGCCGCCGTATTTTGAACCTGACCAGCGCCGGGAAAACCAGGACCATCCGCTGGTTGATCGAGCGCGCCGGCAACGACGTCAGCATCGACCCCACGCGGGGCGAGTATGCACGCGCGAAGGACGTGGCGATTCCGACGCTCGCCCCGCACTGCCAACGGTCGACCTACCCGTTAACGGGGCGCCAGTCGAGGGAGCGACTGGCAGCATCGTCGGGCGCGACGAGGAGCGGCTCGTACGCCTGCTTTCGATCCGTCGCGAGATCTGTCTGATGGCGCTCGAGGAAGGCCTCGAGGTAGTGCCGCTCGCGGATGGAGTAGTAGATGCGCGGGACCGTGACGTACTTGACCAACTGTCCCCGCGCCCCCAGGGCTCGGAGGAAAACGATGCCGGGCCATTCGGCGCTCACATACACGCCAGGTTTCCGCTCACGCGAGTCGCCGGAGTTGACGCTTTGCTCGCTGTGTTCGCTATCGACGACCGCGAGGTGGACAGGTAGGCCATCGCCCCCGATGCCATCGAGAAACGACCAGAGATCTGCCGCCTCGACGTCCTCCTCGTAGACGCACTCCAAGACCCCGACCCGCTTGACCGTCTGCCCGTGGAAGTTGACGGCCCGGAGTCCGATGACGCCGGGCCACAGTTCTCGCGAATACACGCCGCGGTGTAGCTCATTCGCTTTGGTGACGCGCACCCGGCCACCTCATGCTTAGTTCATGGTGATTTTCTTTCGTTGAACCGAGCTTAACCCTGGGCACGACCATTGTAAGTCCAACACGGTTGGTATCCTCGCGGTGCGGGGATGCGAGAGTGACTCTTTGTCCACTTGCCTTTTCCCGGTGCGCGGCGGAGATCACCAAGGTGAGGGTGTCCTTGTTGCTGCTCACCGTGCCGCCTGTGAATGCATTGCCGTCGGCAAGGTGATGGAATCGCCAGCGACAATGCTGCTATCCACAAATGAACCGCATCGCGCGGCATCTTTGGGTGCGCAATCAGGCGTATGGCGGCACCGTCAGAGGGAAACGGCGGCAACTTGCCGCCGGTTGGGACGACATGAGAACGCCTCGAGTGCGTTGAGCTCGATCATGCGGTGGGGCTACGTCGCCTCACACGGCGCGTTCGTCCACCCGGATCGGAAGGCCGTCACCTCGCCCGAGCGCGGATCGAACCTGTGCCGCCAAACACAGGCCGTGTCGTTGGCGAGGAGGTGGATCGAGATGGACGCCGCCGCCGACACCGTCTTCACGTAGTGAATATCGTCTTTGGGTGGCAGCAGCGCGTAGAACTCGCCGCGACTGAGTACCTGTTGCTTGGCAACCTCGAGCCTGGCCCGAGCTGAATCGCTTCCATCGTCGAGACGACGATAGATCGTCTCGTCCTGCCGGCCGCGGTACACGCCGACCAGACCCCACGCGAGGTGATCATGTACCGGTGTCGCTACGCCGGGCGGCACCACGAGGGAAAACAAGCAGAGCGACCCGTCCACAGCCCGGTAGAGAGCGTACTGACCGATGCCGTCACCCATACGGCTCGTGTCATCCGGGCGAGTGAAGCGTTCGGGCAGCCAGTCGTCGGCGGCCAGCAGTCTGGCGAAGGCCGGCTTGAGCAACTCAATACGCGCAGCGTCGTCGGCAACGCGAGCCGTCGCTTCCTGTGTTTCCTGGATGAGCGCGCGGATCTCTGACGTGTCTACCAGGAACCCAACGCCGCCGGTGTCGTGCCGCACGTCCAGATTGCACATTGGTGAATCCCGTTGAGGTTTACCAGCGCTGGCGGCTCGCGCAAGGAACAAGCGCTCTTGCAGAAGAGTGGAAACCAAACGTGGCAGGTCCATGTACTTCCTGATGACCGATTGCGTTACCCGTTTTGTTACCAGTTTCTTCCGTCGTGTTCGGTCATCGCCGTGCGGCAAGCCGGCGCCGATGCCCGATTGCCCCTAGTGAACCGTCATGATTCCGTAAGTCGATACTTCTTGTTTCTGGTTTGCAACCAGGAGGTCAGGGGTTCGATCCCCCTCCGCTCCCCATAGTCTAACCCGATGCCCTGCCATCGTCCGATGCGCAGGGCTTCTTACTGCTGGCGCGTTGACCTATTTGTTGACCTGCCGCGACTGTCACGTCACGGACCTTTCGCCGCTCGCTCATCACCGCGAACAGCGCGTCATTCGGAGCGTCCAACGTCCAGCATCCAACGTCGAACGTCGACCGTCGACCGTCGAACGTCGACCGTCGAACGTCTAACGTCTAATGCTGAAGCTGTTCGAGAAGGACTGCTGCTGTGCGGCCTTGAGCGACGAATCCATCGTGTACGAAAAGCCGACCCGGTACGTGCCCGGCGCGTCGACAAACCCGGCCGGCCCCGAGTCCGTCGCGCCAGGCGCTAACCGAATCAGGGCAACTATCGTCGGGCACTCCAGGTTGGGGATCCCCTGCCACCCGCCCCCCTCTTCCTGCTGCTCATGCTGCTGGCAGGGCCACAGGAAGAGCGGCTCGTCGGTCTGGTTCGTTGCGAAAATCTCCACCGGCGCCGGCAACACGTACTGGTTCGCCGAGCTCGAAACCAGCAGGGGCGACGATGCCGGCCCAATGCCGACCCAGTCGCACACGCGGCGGCCAAGAGCACTGAACCCGCTACCACCATGAATTTGGTCATGGCCCACGATACCCCTCACGCGAACGGACGTCGCCACAGCGGATGCAAACGTTGCGTCAACGTTGTGGCCGGCTGGCCCTCGTTCGTTCAATCGGACGTCCGTCCGACCACGGCGCGGGCGTCAGCATGGAACCGTGAGGTCTCCCGTCACATCCGCTGCGGAACACCAGCCTTACCGGTGCCCTCGTCTCCGGCCGATCGCCAGCACGACAATCCGCCAGCCGCCGCGACATCGATGGTCGGCAGATGCTTCCGTTCCGTTCGCCGCTTCCATTGGCGCGGTCAATTGTTTTTCGAGCGAGCGCATCAGTCACCCTTGATCATTTCAATGGATGCTGATACGTTGTTTGTCATGCCTGCGGCGACGGCTGATAGCCTCTCGGTCATTACGCGCCAGTTTCGCGCGCTCGCGGATCCCACTCGGCTCCGCATCGTCGACTTGCTCCGCGGCGGCGAGCGGTGCGTCTGTGAGCTGACCGACGCGCTCGACGCCGGACAGTCCCTGCTGTCGTTCCACTTGAAAACCATGAAGGACGCGGGGCTGGTGACCGACCGGCGCGACGGGCGGTGGGCCTACTACAAGCTCAACCCGGACGCCTTCGCCCAAATCGAGTCGTTCGTCGGCGGGCTGCCCTCCAAGCGGTTAGCGGTGCTCGCCGCGGCCTGCTGCGGGTAGGGCCCCAGTGAGATCCAATGCATTGTCAGCTTTGACATATCAACAAGCCTTTATGCGATGGGGGACGGATGAGCGACTATGAAACAGGGACGGGAACCGGCGCGGCAGCCATCGCCGCAACTGTACGAGACAAGTACGGCAAAGCAGCCCTCCGCGTGACCGCAGGCGAAGCCGCGAGTTGCTGCGGCCCAACGTGCTGCGGTGGGTCCGCGCAGGAAGCGCTCGGAACCGACGTGGACCCGATCACATCAAACCTGTACGACGACGCCGAGACGGCCACGCTACCACCAGAGGCGCTGCTCGCCTCGCTCGGCTGCGGCAATCCGACGGCGCTCGCGACACTGCGCGAGGGTGAGGTGGTTCTCGACCTTGGGTCGGGCGGCGGGATCGATGTCCTGCTGTCGGCAAAACGCGTTGGCCCGACCGGAAAGGCGTACGGCCTCGACATGACGGACGAGATGCTCGCACTCGCACGGGAGAATCAGCGAAAGGTGGGCGTGACGAACGTCGAATTCCTGAAGGGAGAGATCGAGGCGGTACCGCTGCCTGATGCCTCCGTCGATGTGATCATCTCGAATTGCGTGATCAACCTGTCGGGGGACAAGCGCCGCGTGTTGGCGGAAGCGTTCCGTGTGCTGAAGCCGGGGGGGCGATTCGCGGTCTCCGATGTCGTGGTCCGCGGCGAAATCCCGGTGGCCGTGAAGGAGAGTATGGAGCTGTGGGTCGGATGCATTGCAGGCGCGCTCCGCGAAGACGAGTTCCTGTCGCTCTTGGGAGATGTCGGATTCGTGGAGGCGTCGATCGAGCCCACTCGCGTGTATGAGCTCGAGGACGCAAAAGCGTTCCTGGCGAGCGCTGGCTTGGATGCAGAGGTCGTCGCTCGTGAAGTGTCGGGTAGAATCCTGAGTGCCTTCGTCCGAGCACAGAAGCCAGAGTAACGAACAAGGCAGGGAGGGTCTCACCATGACCTCGAGCGGAGCAGCGCCGGTTGGCGGTGAGCTGCCAACCCTCCGGGGGGCGGCGGCAAATGACGTCGCGGCGGTCGAGCGACTTCTCAAGGCGGCGGATCTGCCTGTGGTCGGCGTCAGGGAGATAATCACCACGTTCGTCGTCGCCGAGCATCGGGGCGAGGTCGTTGGCGTAGCTGGCCTCGAACTCTGTTGCGACAACGGGCTGCTGCGTTCCGTCGCGGTCGCTCCGGCGTGGCAAAGACGCGGGCTCGCGCGTGCTCTGGTTCGCCGCGTGATTGCACAGGCCGAGGAGCGGCGGCTGCACGCTGTGTATTTGTTGACAACGACCGCAGCGCACTATTTCCAGAAATTCGGATTTGCAGCCACGACGCGCGACGCGGTGCCGAGCGAGGTGGCGGCGACCGACGAGTTCACGAGCGCCTGTCCGGCATCGGCCCTCGTCATGGTGCGCCAGTCGGCCGACCACTTGATCGACCAGCCGAGGTGTCCGTGCGGTACGCACTGATCTCAGACATTCACGCCAACCTGCCGGCGCTCGAGGCAGTGCTCCGCGACATCACCGTCCGAGGTGTAGGCGTCGACGCGACCTACCATCTCGGCGATCTCGTTGGCTACGCACCGTGGCCTGACGAGACCGTCGCCTTGTTGCGCACGTCGGGCGTACCGGGCGTGAGTGGCAATTACGACTCGACTGTTGCGACCGGGTACAAGCACTGTGGGTGCAAGTACGAAGACCCGCATCAAGAGGCCCTGTCCCACGTCAGCTATGGCTGGACGCTCGCTCACACCTCGCCCCTGACCAAAGCGTTTCTCGCGACGCTGCCGTTTCGAATGGACCTGCGCCCTATGGGAGGGCACTTCGCTGGGCGGACAGTCACATTGGTGCACGGGACTCCGACGCTCAACACCGTGTATTGGACCGAGGACCGACCGGACAGTTTCTGCACCAAGATGGCGCAGTTCGCGGGGGCTCGGGCCGGGGACGTGATCGCGTTCGGCCACACGCACAAGCCGTGGCACCGTGAGGTCGACGGCGTGCATTTCGTGAACACGGGAAGTGTGGGCAGGCCCAAGGACGGCGACTGGCGAGCAGGGTACGTGCTGCTCGACGCCGGCGAGGGTGGCCTCGACGTCGAGCTCGTGCGCGTGGAGTACGATCTCGAGCGCGCGATGCGCGGCATACTGGCGAGCGAGTTGCCGCATGAATTTGCGGAATACCTGCGCACTGGTGGTCGGCCCGGTGCGGTCGCCGAGACGGCTAGCGGCCAGCAGTCGACCACAGCAGAGTAAGCGACGGCATGCGATTGGATATTCGAGCGAGGGAGGCAGCATGCGACGGGCACCGGCTGGAGCGTGGCCCTGGATACGCTCCGTTGCCGCCCTCGATGCTCACCCCGCTGCGGGCGCGGCTGGACTCCCTGCGGCTAGCCTCATCGATGCCGACGGGAACGCAGGCCGCGCGGTAGATGAGGCGCGATCAGTGGAGGCGAGCTGCGGCAGAGTCAATTGGCACGTTCTTTCTCGTGTTGATTGGCGCAGGGTCCGCGGTGGTCAACGCCGCGATCGGTGGTGGGATCGGCGTCGCAGGTATCGCGCTGGCGTTCGCATTCGTGATCATTGCGATGGTGTATGCGCTCGGGCATTTGTCAGGGGCGCATCTGAACCCTGCCGTCACCGTTGCGTTCTGGTCGACGCGCCGGTTCCCCGGGCGCGACGTGGCACTGTATGTCGCGGCGCAATGCGCTGGGGCGATCGCGGCGGCAGGAGTGCTGCGGGCCGTGCTCGGTCCGGTCGGGCATCTCGGCGCGACGCTCCCCGCCACGGCGCCGCTCGTGCCGGTGGGGGCAGCATTTCTCATCGAGTGGCTCCTGTCGTTCGCCCTGATGTTCGTAATCATGGCAGTCGCGACCGACGACCGCGTCGCGCCAGGCTTCGCGCCGCTCGCGGTGGGCCTAACGGTCGGGTTCTGCGCATTGATGGGCGGACCGCTCACCGGCGCCTCGATGAACCCGGCGCGCTCGCTCGGACCGGCCCTCGTTGGTGGGGAGTGGCGCGCACATTGGCTGTATTGGGTCGCGCCGATGACAGCCATGATGATCGCCGCCCGCGCGTATGACGCGCTCCGCCCGGCAGCCGCGCCGCGCGCAACTCCGGATCATATGGTGATCGGGCTGGAAGGACCGGTCGATGAGGCGACCGCTGGCGATGTCGACGAGCGGCCGAGAGACCCTGGCCGGCGGGACCGCAAATCTCGATCACGATGAAGAGCGCAAGACTGGAGAAGGTGCCGCCCGTAGGCGTTAGCAAAACCCAGGGTGGGCGCTAGCGACCTGGCGTGGCTCGACTGCCTCTCTATATCACTGGCACGACAAAAGTTCGTAGACCTTATGCTCGGCGTTCGTCGAACGAGTCGGTGCTGACGGCTGACCGTCGCTGCTCGTTCACTGTGAGGTGAAACACATCCGGCCGGCTGTAGTGGCCCGCTACGTCGAAGTCGAACTTGCCGCGGCCGATGTCGTCGAGTTCGAGCGTCGCCGTAAGGATCGTTTCCGCGCCGAAGCACGGACCGGCGAGCACGCGTCCCAGCGGGTTCACGATGGCACTTCCGCCGCGCATCAGCAGCGCGTCCCCAGAGGCGCCCAGGGAGACGCGTACGTCTGGCGGGAAATCTGCGCGGTGGAGCACTTGGCACGCCGTCAGCACGAAGCAGCGACCCTCGAGGGCGACGTGCTGCATCGATGGGAGCCACGTGTCCCGGTCATCGGCCGTAGGCGCGCAGTAGAGCGCGATGCCCTTCGCATACATGGCCATCCGGAGGAGCGGCATGTAGTTCTCCCAGCAGATCACAGCGCCGATGCGGCCGTATGGGCTGTCCACGGCAGTGAGCGTCGATCCATCGCCGAACCCCCAGATGAGCCGCTCCATGGCCGTCGGCATGAGCTTGCGATGCTTGCCGACAAGATCTCCGCCGGGCCCGAAGAACAGCACCGTGCAGTAGCACGTGCCGAGCTCGCGCTCGATCACGCCAATCACCACGTAGGCCCCCCGGCCTGCGACCGCCTCGCCAAGGCGATCCGTCTCCGGCCCCGGTACTGCGATCGCTCCGTCGAGGTATCGCCGGAACTCGTCGCGCCCCGCCGCGTCGCGTGCCCCGACGACGGCTCCGAAGCTTAGGCCCTTGGGGTAGCCGCCGATGAACGCTTCCGGAAATACGATCAGCCGCGCGTCGCGATCCGCCGCCGCGGCGATGAGCCCGGCCGCTTTGTCGACGCATGCCGGCGTATCGAAGGGGACGGCGCCTGCTTGGACGACGGCGGCGGTAAGGGTCGAGGGCATAGCGCACGAGGGTAGAGGGACGGTGCCGGGGACATTGAACCGCGTTAGACGAATGGCAGTCGATCTTGCGTTCTGTCACTTGAAGGCCTCGGGCACGCAGAAGGCGTACCCGCGCCGTCATGACCACTCATGCATCAACTCTGAGCCAAAGGCGGAGTCAAGAGACCCCGCGATGTGCGTTTCATTCCACCGGCAGGCGGTTGCCACAATTCGACCTTGTTTCCCTCAGGATCGATGACCCAGGCAAACTTGCCGTACTCAGATTCATCGATCTTGTCGAGGACGTTGCAGCCTTCCGCTTTGAGCGCCGCGACCAACGCGTGAAGGTCTTCAACGCGGTAGTTGACCATGAACGAGGCGTTGCTTGGAGCAAACTGGTCGCCTTCCTCCGGAACAATGGACCAGGCGGTCGTTCCGCCTGTGGGCTTGCCATCCGAGTCGGTCCAGGTGAACGCGGCACCGCCCCACGCCTGGACATCGATGCCGAGATGACGCTTGTACCAAGCCTGCAGCGCAGGTGCATCCTTCGCCTTGAAAAAGATGCCGCCGATGCCGTGACTCGCTTCATGTGAACCTCCGATGTGTTGTGACCCGTCACCAACTTAGGTGGGAACGGTACCGTGTCGTTCGCACGGGCCCCTAATTTCGATACCAGTCGGGCTTCGGACGCTCTGGGGGATTGCGCGGGGCGCCCTGATGTGGCGTGAGCTGCAAGTGCCTCCATGGCTCATTGGAAGTATTACCTCAGCCAGTCATATCCGCCGACCCGGTGGCGTTACCCGTTCTCACGGTGTCGCGCCGGGTTAACGCTGGCCGCGTTTGGTCAGCGTCCGGCGTTTTTTTGGCCAGCCTTCCTCACCGGCAACTCGAAATAGGATGCCAGCTTCTTCGACCGATAGACGGTCCAGGAGGGAGTGCCGGTTGCCGGATACCGCTGAAAGAGGCCAGAATCCGCGCCCGCCAGGGCGAGGCGGATGCGGTGTCCTTTTCGGAACACCACCGACGTGACGATGAAGCCGAATCGGACCGTCGCCGGCTGGCCAGGAACGAGCGGTTCGGCGTCCGAGCGGAGATAGCTGTGAGCAGGGCCGAGGGGAGGGAAGGGAAGAGTCTTTGGATCCAGTTCCTTCCGGTTCATGACCCGGAAGATCCCCTCGTCGACGTATGTCACTCGGCCACCGGGAGCGACATCCTCGAGATATGCGTGGATCGCACCGTCGCTCGTGGTTGAGGCAAGCGAGAGTGCAAGTACTGGAGTGCCGGTGATCTCGAGATCCTCGTCGAGCGGCGCGCTTGTGTAGATGAGGAGCTTGTTGTCTTCGGCAACGCGGTCCGGGTAGATCACATCTCCGCCGCCGAGCTGGGTGTGCCAGCGTGTATGCTGGCCCGTCGTCGCCGAGTAGTCGATCGTGTAGTGGTCGCTCCCCGAGTCGGCTGTCGGTGCACGAGCGCTGAGCGAGTGGTTCTCCGAGAGGTAGAGCCTCTCGGCTGCTATGCCGACCGGCGGCCAGACGTCGGTGTCGTGCCATGTACCAGTCCCCATGGTGTAGTAATGAATCGAGGACTTGACCGGCTTCGGCGTGTCGGCGAGCGCGTTGGCGAAGAAGTCTGCCTGCATCCGAAACTGCTCTTCCCGCGTCGGCGCAGACGGCTCGTGCGCTGTCGTAAACGGGTCCACCAGGTAGGTCCCCCCGTGTGAATGCGCACCGATCACGACGACCTGGGGATTGGAAAAAAGCTTGTACCGGGAGAGCGCGCCGTCACAGGGATTTGCATCAAGCCACCCACACCAGACCATCATGGTCACCCGCGACGACTCTATGCGCTTCCGGTGCGCATAGGGGCTCAGCATGGCGACCGGCATCTTGCCGGCGGCAGTCACCACGGAGTCATCCCGGAACTCGATATGGCCCATGCTCCGCATCACATCCTGGTTGTGGTGCCCGCGAACGAGCGCGGCGAGGCGCACACCATTCTTGTCGTCATCAGCCGGTTGCACACCGGGGATCAACAGTCTTGTCTTCCAGCACTCCGCGCTGGTGAGGTTATCGAACCCGCAGATGTCGTCGCGGTCCATGGCCGCAACCACGGTGCCCCACGGGGCGAGAAATCCGGGCAGGAACACTCCGCCCGGCTCGATGAGTGCCTGCGTATCGAAATCATCGTAGAGAGGCATCACCGCGCGCACCGATGGCTCGTTCGGCACAGCGGCCAACTCGGCCATGTTGCCATCGTATGAGACGCCGAACGTGCCGACACGGCCATTCGACCATAGCTGCTTCGCCGCCCAGGCAGCGACCTCGCCCATGTCGGCGATCTCCTGCGGTGCGTACTCGACCGGCCGGTTGCCACCGGACGCCCCGCTGCCGCGCGCATCCACGAGCAGAACGACAAAACCGCGGGCGTTGAAATACGCTCGCTGCGTGTCGACCAGATTCGTCGTATCGGCCAGGTGAAGAGCAACGAGCGCCCGCGTTCCCCATCCCGTCTGGGTGCTTCGCCAATATCGGGTCGTGCGCATGAGCACTGGCACCTTCTGGTCAGCCTCGAGATTTGGCGGGAGCCAGATCGTCACGGCGATCGGCGTGCCGTCGTGCATTGTCACGTACTGCGCCGTCGACTGCGTGATCCCCGCCGGCGTCGTTGCTTCACCTGGGAGGCGGGTGTTGTTGACCAGAGTTGCCAAGGCGGCGGCAGCAGCGACTACGAGCGCCAGCCCGCCGAGGAGGACTCGTCTTACGATCGACTTCCGACTACGGGCTGAGCGTGGGCGAGGCACCAATGGCAAAGCTATGGAGTGAGCAATTCGGCGAGAAAACGAACTTACGTGGTCTAGCCCGGCGAGGCCACGCTCGCGGCCGACACCGGGACCGTTACCGCGACCACCGTATCTGCTTCGGCGAGGGGCCTGTCCGGGTCCGCCCACGTTAGCTTCGTCAAGGCCGCAATAAGGCAATGCCCGCACTAACCTAGACGAGGCGGGACCGTCTGTCAGTATGGGCGCTTCCGTCACAGATCGGCTCAATGCTCCGCCGTCACATCGATCGGCGGAGCATTTTGATGCCAGTCGGTAATGAGCCGCAGTCGCAGCTTGACAAAGGCCGGCGCCGAGTCGCATCTCCTGGCAACCTCAATAGGAGACAAGGTTTTTGAAGTCGTCGACCAAAGCGGTAATCGTCACGCTGGCTGTCGCGGTCCTTGCATTTCTGACGGAGCCGAACGGCCCGCTCGGATCCTTCTGGCGCCCGGTAGCGTCGTTCCCCAAGCCCGAGGGCTTACAGCTTCCCCTCTTCATGATCCTTGGCGCCGTGGAGGCACTCGCGCTGGGCTTGGGCGTGTCCTTCCTGCTGTTCGGCGGTGCGACGATGCGCGCGAGCTCGACAGTGACGAAGTCCATGGTGACTACCACGCGTCTCGCCATCGCCTGGCTCCTCGCGAATTGGTGGGCACACGATAGCCTCCACCAGCACGTCGGGATGAACCTCGACGGATTGCTCCGCATCGAATACGCGTTCCACTTTACACTGATCGTCGCGGCGATCGTCGTCGCGCGTTACTTCCTCGCGGTGGCGGGCGCCCCCGCCGCCACGACCGCGTAACCCACAACACTGCCTCTGGGCCGTGCCGGCGCTCCGCCCGTCGGCTGGCCAGCTGTAGGTGGTGGCAGGCGGGCGGCCCCCAGTCGCTGTCTGTTGACTGCAGACTCGTCGTCAGTGTTCGATCTTGAAACCTTGCGACGTCGAGGGAGTCGTCCGCCACGCGTCTTTTTGGCGCCGTAACATGGACACGGGCTTGCACCACCTATGGCGCTCGGCACAACCAGTGCAGATAGCTCGTGATCGCGCCGCTCTGATTGGGTAAGCACGGCGGCCCTTATAAATCGCGACCGGTTGCAAACAATCGCGATCGGTTTCATCACTTCTAGGGCAACTGGCGCGCAGCAAACTCGCACAGTCGCCGGCACCGTCAGCCCGAAGGAACGGGGACACGTACCTTATCGGAGCTTAGGATCATCGTTACCACTCCCGGTTCACGATCCGGTCCAATCGCGCGATTGCGGAGTCAGTGGCAGTCGATCGAGCGTCGCTTGCCCATGTTGATTGCGTGCGTCCTGCTGGCGGCGATCATCGCCTTCGCGTTCGCGGCATACGGTAGGGTGCGCCACGTGCTGATCACGACGGCCGGCCAGCGTCTCCAGGGAGCGTCGGTGGCGCTTGACGTCCTATTTGCACAATCGATGCACGTGTACGACGCGCGGCTCCTCGGGGCAGCCTCTGACCCGTCCGTCCTCGAATTTCTGCAAACAGGGCAACAGGCGGGTGCCGCGCGGCGGGCGCTCGCGACGGTGTGGACGTCTGAGCCTCACTCGCAAGGACGAATCGAGTTGCGGCGCCCGGACGGTACCGTCGTCCTCGACACCGCGACGGGCGTGTTTCCAGCGGGATCCCATTGGATGGAGGCCGTGATCGACAGCGCGGGCGCTCCGGTCGGCGCGGCGCGCGTCGGGCCGATTGTGGCGATCGGTGACTCCAGCTATTACGAGGCAGTTGCTCCGATCAGCGTGCGCTCAGCGACCGCGCTCACGGCTTCTAGTTCAGAGACCCGGCGATCCCAAGTCCTCGGATATTTGGTGGATTTTCGGCGCCTCTCGGGTCAGAACGTGCAAGCGGTGCGGGACTTGATCGGAACCCATGCATCCATGCTGGTCGGTTCGCTCGCCACTGGCGCATGGAGCGATTTGGAACACCCGGTCCCAAGCCCTGGCGTCAGCGATACCACGGACCAGCCTCAGCAGTTTACGCCGCAGAGGGGAGAAGCAAGCATCGGCGTCGCCACTGCAGTCCGCGGGACGCCGTGGGTGCTCTTGGTCGAACAACCGCTGAGCCAAATCCTGGCACCGATGCAGCGCCTGCTGGACGAGCTTCTTGTGCTCGCAGCACTGGTGATCGCCGGCGGAGCCGCCGGTGGGTGGCTCGTGAGTCGCCAGTTCGCCCAACCGATCGTCGCCCTTACGGGTGCCGCCGAGCGGCTCGTCGCGGCCGAACCGAGTGGCGACGGAGCAGCGGCACGCGGCACTTCCGATGAAGTCGGCCGGCTAGCCGATGCCTTCCAGCGGATGTCGCAGCGCGTGCGCGAGGCAATTGCAACAGAGACGAGCGCACGGGCGCTGGCTGAAGCAACGGCGGCCCAGCTCCGCGAGCATGCCATCGCGCTCGAGGCGCAAACACAGGAGGCGCGTGCACTCGCCACCGAACTCGAGCAGCAGATGGAAGAGGCGCAAGCGATGTCCGAAGAGCTCGAGCAAACGAACGAGTCGCTGCAGAGATCAGTGGCGGAGGCCACTGCGGCACGCGCCGATGCCGAAGCGGCAAACGGGGCCAAAGCGGCGTTCCTGGCCAGCATGAGCCACGAGCTTCGCACGCCGCTGAATGCGATCGCAGGCTATTTGGACCTTCTCGAGGCGGGAGTCGAAGGCCCCGTTTCCGACGGGCAACGCGCGTATCTCGGGCGCGTCAAGCGCGCGCAAGGCATCCTGCTCGGGCGAATCGACGAGGTGTTGACCTTCGCCAAGGTCGACAGTGGGACGCTGACCTACGCGATGAGTGATATCCCGATCCACGAGCTGTTGTCGGAGGTGACCGCGCTCATTGAGCCACTCATGGCCCAGCGCGGCCTCGGACTCGAATACACGCGACCGGCCGGCACACTGCTGGCGCGGGGCGATCGCGAAAAATGTGAACAGGTCATCCTCAACCTTCTGTCGAATGCGATGAAGTTCACGCCGAGTGGCGGCCAGGTGCGCCTGGAGTGCAGCGAGATGGCGGACTGGATCGGCGTCTCCGTGTCGGATACGGGCATTGGCATCCGCGCGGAGAAACTGCATGCCATATTCGAACCGTTTGTGCAACTCGACCCATCACTGACGCGATCCCGCGAAGGCACCGGGCTGGGCCTGGCGATTAGCCGTCAACTCGCCCGCGGCATGGGTGGAGAGCTGACTGTGACGAGCGCGGTCGGCGCAGGATCGACATTTACGCTGAGTTTACCAGGCGCTGGGACGAATCCGCCGAGAACATTGTCTTCGATGGGATTCGTCGCCCGTCACTCCGCGACATCCACGCCCTGAAAATCGCTCGCCCGCAACGACCGCGTGGATTCGCTTGCGCGCCTCGCTCCGGGCTCACCGATCGTCGCGGCGAAAGAACAAATCGAACGTGTCGTTGACCCCTTTGCGCCGAGCGAATTCGCGCAATGCAAAATACGGAATGAAGGCCAGGAAGATCACCAGCGACCGCGCCGTGATCTCTTCCCAACCGAGATGCGCCAGCGTCGTTAGCGTTTGTGGCGCTGGGCGACCGTGGATCCATCCGTCGATGACCTTCTCGAGCATGCCCACGATGAAGACGAAGACGCCGTAGACCGCCGCCAAGCGCATCGTTCGGATGATCAAGGGTGTGCCTCGCGGTCCTCTCTCTCCCAGCTTCAGCCATCCTCCGATCATGATCGTCTTGGCGATCACGAGTGCGGTGAAGAGGCTTGCACCGAGCTGCACGACGACTCTGCTGCCGAGCAGCTCTCCGGTGACCAATGCCCGGTAGATGGCGAAGGTGCAAAGGAAGAGCGCCAAGTACGCGGCGTTGACGAACCACTCGCGCAGCTCGTCGGTCGCTTTCGATTTTATGGCAGCCTTCTTCGAGCTGGCCAGATGCGTCGCGTGCACCACGCCGCATACTAGGTCGCCTATCCCCCGACGGTCTCTAGGACAAAGGTCAGGGTTCGCGCGGCCGTATCGGACATTCGATACCGCGATGTACCAGGGGCTGGTTCAGCTGGAGGCGCGCTTGTGCAGGAACCGGCGCCGCCATAGGTTCGCGCCGACACGGGACACCATTTTTCCAATACGACTCAGGGATCGCGCTTGGCGGTGCATGGTGGACAGCTTCCTGGAATTACAGAACCGACATTCTGGAGAGATTCTCCGGATGCACCGAGTGCGTGATGCCTCCGGCCAGACCGTCTTGATCGTCGAAGGCTCATTGCCGCCCGGAAAGAGCGGCCCGCCGCCCCACGTGCATTTCCGTCAACGAGAGGAAGTGGTCGTGAAAGCTGGCGTACTCGGAGCCCGCGTAGGAAAGGAAAAAGTCGTTGTGCCGGCTGGCGGAAGTGCGGTTTTTCCCGCGGGGGTAGTCCACAGTTGGTGGAACGCCGGGCGATGACCTGTTGGAGTTGAGTGGCCAATGTATCCCGGCAGGTGATCTCGATCGGTTCCTCCAGGCGTTGTTGGCCGTTCTCAATGCCGGGCCTGGCAGGCCGTCGATCTTCTACCTGGCCCACGTGTTGTGGCGGCACCGGCATACTCACGCAGTCATGATCCCTCCACGCGCCATTCAGCGGATCGTATTTCCCTTGGTCCTGCTGGTCGGACGCACTCTAGGCAAGTATCGAGGAGCGAGCTGGCCGGGTGCGCCCGAATCGTGCACGGGGGCGCCGCTGGTAGAACCTGCGACCGCCAGTTTGTAACAGCGACGACCACTTTGGGAACGGAGCGGCATGCGCATCGGCATTCTCGGCGCAGGTTTGATGGGCGGCAAACTCGGAACGATCTTCGCACGCGCGGGACATGAGGTGGTATTCAGCTATTCACGGAGCACGGCGAAGCTGACCAAGCTCGCCAAGACCGCCGGGGCGAGTGCACGAGCGGGCACACCAGCCGAGGCCGTGGAGAACGCGGACGCGGCCCTCATCGCCGTGCACTGGTCCCGGATGACCGACGTTCTGCAGCAGATTGGCGACGTATCCGGCAAGGTCGTCATCACGTGCTCGCTCCCGATGAACGCCGAGGATACTGGACTCGTCACCGCTCATACCTCGTCGGGCGCGGAGGAACTCGCGACGATGGTGCCGAAGGCTCGCGTCGTCTCCGCCTTCAACACTGTACCAAGCGAGGTGCTGTTCGCGGTGTACGATGCCCGCCGCAGAGCCGCCAGGCCCAGTCTCGTGTACTGTGGCGACGATGCGGCTGGGAAACGGGTGGCCGCAGAGTTGATCGCCGACGTGGGCTTCGACCCGGTGGATGCGGGCCCGTTGCGGACCGCGCGTTACACCGAGCCGTTCGCGCTGCTTATGGCTCAGCTCGCGTACGATGGAGCGGAAGTCCAGAGCTGGCCTACCGCTTCCAACGATTTGGGGACTAGGCTCGCCGTCGTGTCGGCGGGCCGCCGTCGTTGGTACCCTCGAGGCCCAGCCGGCTGGCATGCCCGACGGCGGCAGTTCTCGGATCTTGGTCCGAGCCGAGGTCACCCACCGCGATCATACCGCACGTTGAGCAGAATGTGAGTACGTTACAGCCCCTCGGCTTCGGGACTGGCTGAAGCCGAGTCACTTGGTTCGCCGCGGCCTGTCCCGGCAGGGAGGGATGATGGACACGTTGGATCAACGGCTCGCCGCCCTCAAGGCGGAGATGTCCAAACTGAAAGGCGAGCTCACGGACGCGGGAGCCAAGGCCCACGCCGCATCCACGCAGAAGCTTGCAGACCTGCGCGTGAAGGCCAATGCGGCCAAGCAGCAAGCCGGAGCAGCCGCGCATGCCGGGCTGACCACGTTCGAGACCGAGCTGGCTGAACTCGAGGCAAAGGTGCGCGCCGCCGTTGGTAACAAGGCGAAGTCGTAAGTAATCCCGACAGCACGTGAACGTGAGCGTCGCAGCGCACTGGCCGCGCGCCCGGTCGATGCTGGTGCCGCCCCTGGTCGAAGCAACCGAGCGGTGATGCGCCTGGGCTGATGGTTTTGCCCCTCCGGGCCCCGAGAGTAGCGGGGCCCGCTCGTCCGCCGCATCATTGCGCTCGAGCACGCGGATCCGCCATGCAGGATGACAAGAGCGGACGGGTCACTGGAGGAAGGGGGCGTGATGGCGAGCACGAACCAGGCGTGGTGGCGCTACGGCGATGCGTTTCAGTATCTCGAGCGAGTCGGCAAGCTGCCACCGGTGATCATTTGCTGTGCGGTCAACGGCGGCATTCAGGGGAAAGAGTCCTGTCCGGCGCTCCCGGAAAGCGCCAATGAAATCGCGGACTCCGTGCATGGCGCCTATCGCGCCGGTGCAAGCATGGTGCACGTCCACGCGCGCGAGCGCGCGCGCCCGACTCGGGCCGCAACGCAGACCGAGACGTGGCTGGAGGTCAATCGCAAGATTCGCGAGCGCTGCCCCGATATCATCATCAACGACACGACAGGCGGCGGCCCCGACATGACGATGGAGGAGCGTCTGCAGTGCCTCCCGGCGCGCCCCGAGGTCGCCTCCCTGAACCTCACGCCAGACATGAGCAAGTTCAAACTCAAGGGGAGGCGAGCGCCGCTCGCCGATCCGCACGATGAGATCGTATACGACGAGTGCGTGCCGTTCAGCTACCGTCTGGTCTCGCAGTTCGCGGCCGAGATGAAGCGCTACGGCATCAAGCCCGAGATGGAGACGTATCATACCGGTGGGAGTTGGGTCATCCGCGACCTCATCGCGCAGGGACTTGTCAACCCGCCGTACTGGGTGCAGACCGTCATGGGCTACCAGACATCGAGTCTTCCGACGGTCGACAACGTTCTTCAACTCGTTCGTGAGCTTCCGGACGAAACGCTCTGGTTGTGTAGTGGCATCGGTCCTCACCAACTGCCGATGACGACTCTCGCACTGATCCTGGGAGGTCACGTCCGCGTCGGCCTCGAGGACAACGTGTACTACCGTCGCGGTGTGCTCGCCAGCAGCAATGCCCAGCTCGTCGAGCGCGTGGCGCGACTCGCCGCGGAGCTGAATCGCGACGTCGCCACACCGCCCGAGGCACGACGCATGTTGGGCCTTTCCGCGTCCCCGACGCGCTATGACGATGTCGGCGAGCGCGGCGCGGCCGCTCTCACGGCCGCGGGCGAAACGTGACGGCGCGTTCGGGGTCCGCGCGCGAAGGCCAGCTCGTTCGCGCGGTCGGAGGTTGGCAGTTTTTCTCGCTTGCCTTCGGCTGCATAGTCGGGGTCGGATGGGTCGTCATCCTCGGCGATTGGCTGGTGCGCGCGGGACCACTCGGTGCGATCGCGGCATTTGTGCTGGGGGCCTGCGTGATGGCGATCATCGCGCTGTGCTACGCCGAGCTCACCGCGTCGCTGCCGGTATCGGGTGGCGAGAATGGCCTATGCATACGAATCGTTCGGGCTCCCCATGGGCTACACCGTGGGCTGGGTCCTCGTCCTGGTGTATGTCGGGGCGGTGGCATACTGCGGCTCGTCTGTCGCGTGGTTGATCGACTACCTCGTGCCAGGCGGGCGGGGCGCTGCCATGTATGTATTCCGAGGAGAGCCCGTGCGACCCGGCAGCGTCGCCATTGCTCTTGCGCTCATCGTCTGGCTGACCGCGCTCAATTACCGTGGGGTCCGCTCTGCGACGCGCGTCCAAGATGTGCTGACCTATGGCAAGTTGATCATCTCGGTCGCGTTCGTCGCAGCCGGTTTGTTTGGCGGGTCGCCCCGGAACCTGCGTCCCGTCTTTGGCCCCGCGACGGTCAGCGGATTTCTCGGCGTGCTCGTGACCGCACCCTGGTGGTTCGGCGGGTTTCAGGCAGCGGTGCCGCAAGTGATGGAGGAGCGCAGCAGCCAGACCTCCGTATCCGTGGTCGGACGCTTGATGGTGTATGCCGTCGGTGTTGCCGGGGTGTACTACTGTCTCGTCATTCTCGCCTCGGGAATGGCCGCGCCGTGGGAGACCGTGGCGCATCAGGATCTCGCCGCTGCTGCCGCGTTTCGGGCTGCGTTCAAGTCGGATCTGCTCGCGCGCGCCGTGCTCGTGGCAGGGTTGTTCGGCGCCGTCACCGTGGGTAACGGGACGTTCCTCGCCGCTTCGAGGTTGCTGTTCGCTTTGGGGCGCGCCGGGGTCATCGGTCACACCTTCTCGCACGTGGATGCGCGCTTCGGAACTCCGACACGATCCGTTCTATTCGTTGGAGCTGTCGCTGCTGCCGGCACGTTGTTCGGGCGGAAGGGAATCGGCCTCGTCGTCGACGCCGGATCGTCAGCCCTGGCCTTCGTCTATCTGGTCACGTGCCTGGCCGTCATTCGCTTGCGACAGCGTGAGCCGAACCGCCTCCGGCCCTACCGCGTGCCGGGCGGCGTGGCCACCGCAGGTGTTGCCGCGTTGGCGGCGCTCTTCCTGCTCACGTGGTCGCTCTATGACACGGGGAGAGCGGCAAACGGCGGGGTCCCCGCGGAGTGGTGGGTACTGGCGGTATGGTCGGGTATGGGCGTGCTCCTTTGGTGGGCCGCCCGCGCCGTTCGCTCTCGATTCGGTGAGACAGAGCGTCACCGCGTGATGATGGGTGAGCCCACGGGGGTCGCCTGACAGGTCGACCCAGTACTCGCACAGGGCGCACCCGGTCGCGGGTAAATCCCGTGGGAGGTGCCGGTGGGCTACACTGAACGGTTCAGGGTGAAGCCGGGCAGCGATTTCAAGATCGAGGATGTCGATCCCGACTACACAGGCGGGCACGAAACCAAGGACTCGGCCAAGCCCGAGACGGCGCGCCAGCTCCGCAAGCTATGGGACCTGCAGTACCGCCTCTTCGCCGAAAACCAGCGATCGGTTCTGATCTGCCTCCAGGCACTGGATGCGGGAGGAAAAGATGGGACGATCAACCACGTCATCGGCGCTATGAACCCGCAGGGTGCCCGCGTCCACTCGTTCAAGGTCCCCACGCCCGTGGAAGTGGCGCACGACTTCCTCTGGCGGATCCATCGCCAGACGCCCGCCAAGGGCGAGGTGGTCGTGTTCAATCGATCGCAGTACGAAGATGTGCTCGTGGTCCGCGTGCACGATCTCGTGCCCAAGAAAGTCTGGTCGAAACGGTACGATCTGATCAACGCATTCGAGCACAACCTGGTACAAGCGGGGACACACGTCCTGAAGTTCTACCTGCACATCAGCAAGGCGGAACAGCTCGCGCGATTCAAAGAGCGCCTGGACGATCCGGGGCGTCGCTGGAAAATCAGCGAATCGGACTATACCGAGCGCGCGCTGTGGCCCAGGTACGAAGCAGCGTACGAAGAGGCGATCACGCGCACCAGCACGAAGCACGCGCCGTGGTATGTCATTCCCGCGAACCACAAATGGTTCCGCAATCTGGCTGTCTCGACGATCGTCGTGGAAGCACTGGAATCACTCCACTTCCAGTTGCCCAAGCCGACCGTCGACATCGCGGCCATTCGTCGCAAGTACCACGCGGCGGCCGCCGACAAGTCTTGAGTCCGGGTTAATGACGCGGTCCGCCGAGCAGATCAAGGCCTTCGCCGCCCTGTACCTGCGCGACGTGCGACCCCCAGCCGCTCAACGGACGTGTCCTGCACGAAAGCGAATGAGCCGCGATGTGGCGCAGACGACCGACGGCTCGCCGCGAACGGTGCGCGGGTTAGATTGGGCCTCGATCTCAGGCTGTGTCGAGCCAACCCATGCGGACGAGATACGAATGACTGAGCTGCGAACCGAACAACGCCACCTTCGCGGCGCACACGAACGGAGTCGGGCGAGCTACATGGTGCTCGTCTTCGGCGTTCTGTTCCAGTGCATGACGCCAGCGGCTCGAGGCCAACAGCCGGTGCGTCACACCGTCACAGCGGACGACGGCCACCCGTTGACGGTGTGGGAGAAGCGGCCGAGCGCACCGCGGCGGAGCATCCTGCTCCTGCATGGTCGCACCTGGCCGGCGCTCCCCGACTTCGATCTCCAGGTGCCGGGTGACCCGGCGTCGCTCATGGACGCGCTGGTCGCTCGGGGTTTCGCCGTGTACGCCCTTGACGCACGTGGCTACGGCCCGACCCCACGTGATTCGACGGGCTGGCTCACACCCGATCGCGCGGCCGCAGATGCGATCATTGTGTGCCGCTGGGTCGCGAAGACATCGGGTGTCGCAGGGCCGCCAGTGCTCTTCGGTTGGTCACAGGGATCGATCGTCGGCCAGCTGGCTGCTCAGCGCGCACCGGATGCCATGTCGGAGTTGGTACTCTTCGGACATTTCACCTTCCCCACGCCCCTACCGGCCGACACGATGCAGGGTGGGCCGCCGCGTGCTGCGACGACAGCCACGGCTGCCGGCGAAGATTTCATTACGCCTGCGGCCACCGACGCAGCGATCCGCAATGCGTACGTCCGCGCAGCAGTCGCCGCCCAACCGGTGAGAACGGATTGGCGCCGCATGAATGAATTCAACGCGCTAGATCCCGCCGCGGTCCACGTACCGACCCTGGAAATCATGGCGGAGCGTGATCCGATCTCGAACCACGTGCCTGACGGTGAGGCCCTGTTCTTCAGCCGACTGGGGACACCGGATCGAGAGTTCGTGGTCCTGCCCGGCGTCGATCACGCAGGGCTTCTAGAGAACGCACGCCAGAGATTCGTTGAGGCGATCGTGGACTTCGTGGACCGCCCTCGCCCGCACTAGCGTGGCCTGGAGGTTTTTTTAACGTCGAACGTCGAACGTCGAACGTCGAACATCGAACATCGAACAGTCGAACGTCGAACGTCGAACGTCGAACGTCGAACGTCGAACGTCGAACGTGTCGCCCTTGTCTATGCCCCCTGGGCGACCGTCTTGCGCGCGGCAGCGAGTCGAGCCCGCAGACCCGGGATGCTACTGGCCGCCGCAGGGTCGGCCGCGAGCCGATTGATCGCCTGATTGATCGAATCGAGACCGAGCGTGAGGCCAAACCGCGTCGTGACTCGGCTCAGTGCGCTCTGGAAGGCAGGATCTGCTTGTAGCTCCGTTTCCCCCAGTGCTTGCGCCTTGGAGACGAGATCGGTCAGGACCAATACGGCTCGCTCGACGTTGGCTGGCGAGGTCAGATCCTGCCCTTTGGTGAACTGCTCGACTTCCGGCAGGCTCGTCGCGAACCGGCGCATGGCGTCTGCCTGGGCGGCGTTTCGCGGATGGGTCGAGTGCATGAGGGCCTGCGCGGCCCCCATCATCGCGAACGGCGCCAGCGCGGCGTGGCTTACCAACGGCGCACCCGAAAACACCCCCCCGAACGCAAGACCGGCAAACAGCAGCGCGCCCAAGCCGTGGAACATGTGAAGGGTCGCTCCCCCAACGCGGAACACGCTGCCAACGAGGGGACGGAGCGGCACGAGAGCAAGGCCGCCCGCGGTAAGCAAGCTGACGAGCGCCGGCGTCGACTGGCCCAGGAGCTTGTAGTGCTGGTGCGCGCCCAACGCGATCAGCGCGCCCACGAGACACACGCCGTAGAACACCAACCGGTGGCCAGTCCGATGGGACAAGGCCGGACGCGACGAGGCCGGACGCGACGAGTACTGCTGCAGTGCCTGCTGCTGCACGGCGCGCTGCTTCACCTTTCGGCCGTTGATGATTACGTCGGGACCAAGATCCATAACGCGACGCCTCGCGCTCGAGATTGCCCAGCGCCAGCAGGAGACAGGGACCGGGACGGGCCATCCGGGTCGCCGGCTGACGGAATTCTACCGCCCGCGTGCAGCGAGGACCAGCGAACCCGGTGCGAGTCCGACACTCCGGATCACCGCATTGCGGCTGCATTGGGTTGAGGCCCCGCCCCGCAGGTCGTCCCGGCGCCTCGTTGGACTCTACACACGTCCAGATCGAGCGTCCAATACTTTGCCTGGACCGAGTCGATAGGCGCTGACTATCACGCGCCGTCGGCGTCCGCGTGAGCCAAACCCGACCGCGCGCGATGCCCGCAATAAGCTCAAAGTCTGATGACCTGAGGCGCGCACCCGTTGCGTTAGGATGGATGTCTCGGTGCACGGGGTGTGGACGTGGGCGGGCAACAGCTTGGATCGAGACCACTTGGCGTCACAGCAATGACCGGAGTCGCCGCAAGCCTACTGCTCTTGGCCGGTACGCAGGCGCGAGCGCAACGACCCGACAGCGCGAGTCATGCGAGATCCTCGCTGCCCGTGGGCACCACAAACCCGGTCGGTCCGAGGGACACCGACGACAGTGATGCGACGCCGCACTGCTGGCTCGGGTGCAAACGTTCTCTTCAGCGAACGAGCCCGACAGAGTGGTCCGCCTCGACACAGTCGCGCATCGACAGTCTCGAGTCGCACCTGAAGCGCGACCGGCATCCGCTCGCGCCAGCCGCCATCCGGGCGAACGAGGCGGCGCCGGTCTCAGCTGCGACCACCATGGAATCACGTGGCGATGTCGAGGCCGAAGCCGCGAGCGCAACCTCCAGGACATCCAACGCAGAAACGCAACGGTACTTGATCGAAGAGTGGCAGCGGTCGGAGCTGAACATCGCCGACAGCTTACACCACGCTGTACTCAAGCGGATCTCGCGGGTGTTCGATTCGGCGCAAAGCTCGTCCGTTTCGCCCGACGATCGCCTGATGATCCAGCGCCACTTGGACCGGATCAATTCGATCAACCAACTGACGTGGATCGAGCGCCGAGTCGCCATCTACCACCAGGCTGACAGCGCGATCCGGGCCATGCCCGGACAATCACCCTGAGAGCGCCGTAGCCAGCGCGTCGGGCGTCGCCGTAGGAGCGACGCAATGTCGCCCCGCGACGCCACGCGAGTCTTTCGCGCGCCGACCCCACTCCTTACGTTGTCGATGCTACGTAAGGACGAAGGAGTCGAGGCATGCTGGGTTGGCGGATCGTACCCGCACGAGCACGCGCGCTGACCGTCGGTGCGTGCGGCGCAGCGGCACTGCTCAGTGCGGTCGCTGGCTGCACGGCCTTCGCTCCGACTCAGCCCACGCAGATGGACTGGACGGGCGCCATCGCGAACGGCGTCATTCCCGGCGCGACAGTCTCCGGCGGCGGTCTGTATTTGCCGGGCCATCTGGCGTGCATCGTGGCGGAGATACGCGGTGCGCAAGCGCCGTGGAGCGATGCGTATCAAGCCGTGTATGGCGCGGCGAGCGGCCAACGCTCACACGTCGCGACGGCGGTGGCGAATTATGATGTGCCCGGCTACTACGAAGACCCGAGCGCGTTCAGCACCGCGGTCACACCCATCACGACCGATGCTGACGCCGCGTATGAGCTAGCCCTGGTCTACGCATTGAGTGGCGACACGAGTTTCGCCGCGCCGTCGGCCGCAATCATTCGCGCGTGGGCGACGACAAATACTGCGGTGACCGGCCACGACGGCGCGTTGTCGATGGCCGAGGTCGGTGTGGGTTTCATTCTCGCGGGAGAGCTCCTCGACGGCTACGCGCCGTGGACGGCCAAGGATAGCGCGGTGTTTCGCAACTGGGTGCGCACTGTGTACCTCCCATCGGTCGCCGCACCGATTCGCGATGAAACGAACAATTGGGGAGATTGGGGGTCCTTCGCCGCTGTCATGGCGGACTACTACCTCGGCAATCTTGCCGGTCTGGATAGCGAGACAGTGCGCCTACAGGGACATATTGATTCCCAGATCGCCTCCGACGGCACCTTGCCTGAGGAGATTGCTCGGGGGCCGGGTTCTGCGATCTGGTATACGTACTATGCGCTGGACCCGCTGACCGCGGCCGCGACCGTGATTCGCAACGCGGGTGGGCCGGATCTCTTTGTCTGGACGAGTCCGCAAGGGCGCACGATCAAATCGGCGCTCGACCACCTGCTCTGGATGCTCGACAACGAGTCGACTCTTGGGTATGCGGGGCCGCGCCCACAGGATCCGTGGCCAGCGGACCTGTTGGAAGCAATGGGTGATCAGTACGGTGACGCCCACTACAGCGCCTACGCAGCCCCGAAGCGCCCGGTCTGGTATGTCGGACACCACTATGCGTGGGCGTTTCCGACTCTGGAGGGCGCGCCTGCATCCATTTGTCCGTCGCTCGGCCGAGCCCCGACCTCGGGCATCGGTCGACCGAGGAACCATAGTACGGATTGACTCGAGTACCGCCTGACTCGAGGCCCCCTAGTCCACAAACGCGATTCGACGGTATGGCATCGCTGATGTCAGGTGCCGAGTCCACCCTGACGTATCTGCGCGATAGATTGCCGGGGCACTCCCAGCAGGGCGTCGCAGACTTCGCAGACCTGCACTAGCAACCCGCCGACGACAAAGCGCGTACGCGGAAAGTCGATTGCACGTCGCACCAGTCGAGCGCGGACGAGGTTGCGGCAGGACGGGCACTCGGCGGACGCCGTGTCGCCTTCCGTCCAGGGCGTTTCCATGACGTCTCCTCTGCCAGTGGGGTGGTGCGGTCGCGTGCAACCCTGTCCACTCAGGACGACTCGCCGGCGAAGAGTTTTCACGGCTCGCGCACTCGCGTGATCCGACCCTAGGGCGCCCTGCACGCCGGAGCTGGCGTCACAGGGTCGGTCGGAAGTGCCGTCACATGCGCACCGGCCAGAGCCGTGTTCAGTGTTGGGACGTCCGACGTCTGGATCTGCTGAAGCCCTCCGAGCGCCGCGTCGATCGCGCGACAATCTGCCTCAACGGCCGCCACGTCGCTCGGCGTCGGGTCGAGATCGCCGAACTCCATATCCTCGAGGTGGCGTGTCAGATCGCGGTTGGCAGGACCAAATCCGCTATCTCCCGCGCTGGCCAGCGCGGCGAGGCGGCCATCGAATGCGCGCAGCTGGGATAACAGTTGCGAGTCCGAGCCAGCGCGGTGGGCCGTGAGTGTGTCTGCCGCGATGGCGCCGCGCATGCGCTGAATCGAGTTGAACTCGGAGAAGCTGACCGCGATCGCGGATACCATCTGGAGTTGTAGGTTGAGCTGCGATATCAGCGCTGCTTGGGTAACGGGGACGCGCGGATCGTTCTCCACGCGCAACTCCTGCGTGTAGGTCCGACCTCCGGTCCGCAATTCGATGCGGTACGTGCCGGGAGCGACGAGCGGGCCACTGGGTTGCACGCGTGGTGTCTCGCCTTTGATGGCGTGGATGTTCAGCGTGTACTCCCGATAGTCGAGGAGGTCGCCGAAATAGCTGTAGTTCAGTGGCGTCGGCGGCGGATAGCGGAGATCCCAGGCAATGCGGTGCATACCAGGCGCCGTCGAGAGAACCGTGGGCGGCGCGAACCAGTATTCAGCAATGTTCGGCCGGACCGTGTCGGGTGGCGGCGCCACGCTCGAGAATTCCCGAACCAGGTGATTGGCCCCGTCGTAAGCTGCGAGCGTGACAGGTGCGTCCGCGGGCCCCTTCAAGTAGTAGTCGAGGATCGCGCCCTCGGGCGGGTTGTCGCCCGCCGGGACTTCAGGCGGAAGCGGCGTGTCCTGGATGTTATCCCATCGCACTCGATAGGTCGTTTGCGGCTGGAACAGATACGCGGCCGAGGTACTGGCCGCTACCGCTCGCACCTGCCGCAGGGGCGTGAGATCATCGAGGATCCACAGCGCGCGCCCGTATGTCGAGATGGCGAGATCGTTACCGTGGACATCGATATCGGTGACCACGGTGTTGGGGAGATTCAGCTGCAGCGATTGCCAATGATCCCCGCGATCGAAAGAGACCCAGATCCCCATCACTGTCCCCGCGTACAGCACATTGGTATCCTCGGGATCCTCGCGCACGACTCGGACCACGCTGTTCTGCGGCAGGCCCCCGACGACGAGTTGCCAGTGAGCGCCGAAGTCGCGTGTTCTATAGATGTAGGGATGGTCGTCGGCGAATCCCTCGACAGCCGCGTAGGCGGTGCCGGCGCTGTCGTGCGATGCCTCGACGATCTCCACCCGCGGAGGAAAACCCCCTCGTGGCATGCCGGCCGGCGTCACGTTCGTCCAGGTCTCACCGCCGTCGCGAGTGAGTTGGATGAATCCGTTGTTGGTCCCGACCCACATCACCGCTGCGCTGACCGGCGACGGTGCGAGAGTCATGATCGCGTGGGAAGATGCGAAGGCCATCCTCGGGCTGCTGTCGCTTGCCCCTGGCGCGGTCGTCAAGTCGGGGCTCATCCTCCGCCAATCGCGGGCGCCGTCCTGAGACATCAACACGTACTGCGCTCCCATGTAGAGGACACGCGGGTCCTGTCTGGAGAACGCCAGCGGCGGGGCGTTGCTGAAGTGGTCTTCACGTGACGGCGTGTAGAGCACGGCGACTTGCCCCGTTTCCCGGTCATATCGGCGCAACACGTGATACCAACCTTGCGTGAACACCCACCGATCGTTCATGGGATCGGTGACGATATAGCCGTCCTCGAACCCGCCAACCGGACTCCAGTCATTGTCCCGAATCGCGCCGAAGTCGCTGCGACTGAGCACACACCCGGTGCCGCTGTCCTGCTGCGCCCCACATACCCGATAGGGGAAGTGGCCGTCCGTGGACACGTGATAGAATTGTCCGTTCGGCAGATTGTACCACGGTGTCCATGTCTCTCCGCCATCGACCGTGATGCTCGGTCCCTGGTCCACACCCAAGAGCATTCGCTTTGGATTCATGGGGTCGATCCAGAGGTCGCGTGGGTCGTCCCCGCCGGGCGAGCCCTTGTACGCGGCCACGGTTCGTCCGCCATCAGTGGACCGGTACACGGCGGTGCCCATCAAATACATCACGTCGGGATTCTTCGGATCGACGTAGATCGGGCCGCCTCCCGCACTGAGAATTTGGGTTGTCGCGACACTCCAGGACGCGCCCCCGTTGTCGGATCGATAGAGGCCGCTCGCGTCGCGGCCCCGGGCGTGCGCCTCCGCGTACACGCGCTGGCCGTGCGTCCCCGATGCCACCGCGACACCAAACCCCACCGCATTCGCAGGTAGACCGGTTGCCGACACCGGCCGCCAGGTTGCCCCTCCGTCAACCGACCTGTAAATGCCCGTCCCAAGTGGGGACAGCGAATCGCGCTCGGAGGGAGACAGACCAAACACCCCGCGCTCGAGCGTCGCGTAGACCACGCGCGGGTCGGCGTAGTCGAAGGACAGCCCCGTCGCACCTGTGTGTGCATCCTTGTAGAGCACGCGGCTCCACGTCCGGCCACCGTCGGTGGTTCGATAGACCCCGCGCGTCGGGTACGCGCCGGCGTCGTATTCCCGCGCGCCGATTGCTGCAACCAGCACGACGTCCGGTCTGCGTGGATCGACCACTATCGACGTGATGTATCGAGTGCTGTCGAGCCCGATCCTGTGCCACGTCTTGCCGGCGTCGACCGATTTGTATACGCCGTTGCCCGGTGTGAAGGACCATCCGGTCGGATCACCGGTGCCGACGTAGACGACGTTCGGATCTGAGGGCGCGACCGCGACGGCGCCGATCGACGGCACATGCTGGTCATCAAAGATGGGCTTCCAGACCGTGCCACCGTCGGTGCTCTTCCACACTCCCGCTTCTGGCGTGCCGATGTAGTAGGTCGTCGGATCGCCCGGCACGCCGGACACCGCGTAGACATTGCCGGACCGGTAGGGGCCGATCGACCGCCACCGCATGCCGGCGAAATAGCTGGAATCGACTGGCTGGGCGTGTGCCGCCGGAACGAGGACGCCCGCGCTCGACATCAGCACGAGCACCAGCCCGCAGGACGGCACTACCTGTGAGAAGAGGTCACACCACAGTCGCATGAAAACGCTCAGCGAAATTGGCGCTCTGCAGTGCGCAAGCGCCGAGCAGTTGAGAGACCGGGGCGCATCCCGGTTCTATCGCGACCTATACGCTACCTCGCCGCGCGGCGACAGGCCATGATGTTGACCGGGGCCTGCGCGACACGTACGATGAGCGCACGTCCGTCTGGATGGGATGCAGCGACACACGAGAGGATGCGCACGATGCAAACTGAGAGGCCGACATGAGCGCGCCCGTATCCGGCAGGATGCGGATGACCGTCGGAGACATCGTGCTCTGGGGAACGCTGGAGGAGCAACTCGCGCCAGCGACCTGCGCGGCGTTTCGCACGTTGCTCCCGCTCTCGGCCACGCTGCTGCACGTCCGATGGAGCGGCGAGTCGACTTGGGTGCCGCTCGGCGACCTGTCGGTCGGCGTCGGACCAGAGAACGCGATACATTGGCCCATCCCTGGACAGATCCTGTTGTATCCGGGTGGGGTGAGTGAAACCGAAATCCTCATCCCCTATGGCCAGACAGCCTTCGCGGCGAAAACGGGTGCCCTGTCGGGCAACCATTTCCTGACGATAGGTGGCGACCGTAGCGCGCTGGTCGAAATCGGTCGCCGCGCATTATGGGAAGGCGCCCAGACAATCACGTTCGCAGTGGACGATACTGCATCGCCGAGCACCTATCGGTGAAGGCGCGGCACGGGCGCCAAAGCGCCCGCGTGTGTAGAGGCGCAGAAAAAAGTAGAACGTGGACAAGGACCGCCGGGTCTACTCTCTCCTCTTTGCAGGTCTACTTTCTCGAACGTGCGCGGCCCGTCCGCACTCTCTCCTGCCTCCTGTCGGGGGTCGCAGGAACAGGTTGCGTCGCAGAGCGGTGAATCGGTCAGCGCCCCGTGCCGGCAATAGGCCCAACCCCTGGCTCTGCATGAGCTTGCCACGTCGGCGCCATGAAAAGGCCAACCTGGCCGGCGGGTGCAACTTTGTGGCATCATGTGACCTTTCTACCGGGATTTCGGTCAGGATGTCCGAGAGGCGTTAGCGAGCCACAGCCTCGACACCCTTGCGCAACCTGGTGCCGGAGGGGCGAGATGAGCGCTCCAATAAAGCGACAGACGGAAAGGCCGGGCGCAGGTGGCGGGCGTGTGGCGGGCGCGCGTATGAGCGGCGCCGTACCACTCAGCTCGTCACCCGCGTGGACGCAATTGAGTGACGACCTCATCAATGGGACACAGCTGGACCGAGCAGGTGCAGAGCGAGTGCTGCGGGTGGTCGAGAATGCTCTCGGTGGGCTCGAGCGCGAGCTCGAGGTGCGGGCCCAGCAGATCGTCGAGCAACGTCACTTCATTGAGCAAGTGGTCGACGCACTGCCAGTCGGTCTGTACGTCGTCGACCGAGAGTATCGCGTCCAAGCGTGGAACCACACTCGCGAGACCGGCTTGCAAGGCATCGCGCGTGGTGAGGCGCTGGGACGGACGATTTTCGAGATCTTGCACCACCAATCTGCGGAATCCTTGCGTCGAGAATTCGATCGTGTCTTCGCGACGGGGGAGCTGCTCCAGTTCGAGACCGAATCCCGCGCGTCGTCGAATGGTGGTGGTCCGCCACGCACCTACCGGATTTCCAAGATTCCCCTGCGGTTGAACGGCGACGAGGTGACACACGTGATCACGGTGGGTGAAGAGGTCACCTCGTGGAAGGAAGCAGAGAAGCGAGTGGCCCAAACGGAAAAGCTGGCCGCCATTGGCCAGCTCGCCGCCGGCGTCATGCACGAGATCAACAACCCGTTGGCGACGGTCGCGGCGTGTGCCGAGAGTATGGCCCTGGGCCTCGAGTCCGCGAACGGTACGAACGGCGCATCGTCCGCGCCCTCGACCGGAACAGCGGTCGGGCAGTACCTCGAGTACCTGCGGGTGATCGACGCCGAGGTGAGACGTTGCAAGGGCATCGCCGAAGCGTTGTTGAATTTCAGTCGCACGGGCGCCGGCCAACGCTTGCCCGTCGATCTCAACAGCGTCGTGGAGCAAACGATGTTCTTGTTGAAGCACCACCGGCGCTTCCATCGCAGAGTGGTTCGCCTCGAGCTCGAGCGAAGCGCGCCGGCCGTCGTATGCGGCAATGCCGAACAACTGGTGCAGGTCTTCATGGCGCTGCTTCACAACGCTGCGGACGCGGTCGACGACGGATCCCGCCGCGATGGCGCTGGCCCGCCGGGCAGCCAACACGCGCCTACGGCGCTACGCGGACGCGGCGTGGATGGTCCGCAGCCCGCGCAGCGCGGCGACGGCCGCATCACGGTCCGAATCCGTCGCGACAAGCGCCATGTCGTCGCCGAGGTCAGCGACGGCGGGATGGGCATTCCACGGTCGCTGCAATCCAAGATCTTCGAGCCGTTCTTCACGACGAAGCCCACGGGGCAAGGCACCGGGCTGGGACTCTCGGTCTGCTATGGGATCGTCGCAGATCACGGGGGCCGATTGGAGGTGGAGAGCGGGGTAGGGAGCGGCAGCACATTCCGAATCGTGCTTCCTGGTGCGGATGCGGAACCCATCCGGGAGGCCAGTGGCGCGCAGAACCTCGAGGGGGCCGAGGCATGAAAGACCAATTGCGCATCAAAGTATTGATTGCCGAAGACGAAGAAATGCTCGGGAACGTGCTCGAGCAGTTCCTGACCAGCCGCGGTCACGAGGTGACGGTTGTCCGCGACGGCCGGGCAGCGCTCGAAGCGCTCCGGCGCGAGTCGTTCGATGTCGCGCTGCTCGATATCGTCATGCCGGAGTTGGACGGGCTGGAGGTCCTGCGACAGGTGATCGACGAACCCTCGCCGCCGCAAGTGATCATTATCACGGGCAACGGCACGATTGAAACCGCGATCACAGCGATTCGGTTGGGCGCCTACGACTATCTCTCCAAGCCGTACCGGATGGCGGAGATCGATGTGCTCGTGCGACGCGCGTGGGAAAAGCGCCAGCTCGCCCGGCAGAACGCGTTGCTGCAGACGCATCTCGAGCGCGCGAACGGCGCGCCCGATGTCCTGACGCGGTATGGTCCGATGCAGGCCGTGCTCGCGCTCGTGGAGCGCGTCGCGAAGAGTGACTCACCGGTGCTGATCAGCGGCGAGCCCGGGACAGGGAAGGAGATCACGGCGCGTCTACTCCACCGCCTCTCCGGTCGCGCCGAGGCCGGGGGTGGCATGGTCGAGGTCGACTGTGCGTCCCTCGGCGATTCCCAGATCGAGAGCGAGCTTTTTGGGCACGAGAAAGGCGCGTTCCCGGGGGTCCTGAAACGCAAGACTGGGGCACTGGAGCTCGCGAGCAGCGGCACACTGTTCCTCGACGAGGTCGGGGCACTCGACATCCGAATGCAGGGCAAGCTGCTGCGCGCACTCGAGGCCGGGAGCTACGTGCGTCTGGGGGGAAACCACAAGCTGTCGGTCGACGCCCGCATTGTCGCAGCGACGAAGGCCGATCTCGCGGCGGCCGTGGCGACCCGGTCGTTCCGGAGTGACCTGTACTATCGGATCAACACGATCAGCATTTCGTTGCCCCCGCTTCGCGAACGCGTGGTCGACATCACGATGCTGACGGAGCATTTCCTGAAGCGCTTCGGCGGCTCGACGCCCCCAACGCTCACGGCTGATGCGTCTGCAGCCCTCGAGAGTTACGGCTGGCCGGGCAACGTCCGAGAGCTTCGCAATGTCATCGAGCGGGCCGTACTCTTGGCGTCGGGCGGGGTGATCACGCGCAACGATCTGCCGATCATGCCCGGCGGCGCCACTCCGTTTGGCGGTGACAACGATGGCCACCAGCTCACCCTTGCCGACCTGGAACGCCGTCACATCGAAGCGGTGCTCCTGCGCGCGAACTGGCACCAGGGCCGCGCTGCCACACAGCTGGGGATCTCGAGCAAGACGCTGTACAGGAAGATCAGAGAGTATGGGTTTGTGAGGCCGAGGGTGTAGCGGTTCGACGTTCGACGCTCGACGTGTCAACCTCGAGGGCCAGGTAGATGCACCGTGCCTGGCCCTCGAGCTTTGTCTCGAACGTCGAACGTCGAACGTCTATGCCTTCACGACGTACCCGACTCCCCTCACCGTCGTAATCAGCTTCTTCTCGTGTCCCGCATCCAGCTTCTTGCGCAGGTGATTGATCACGACGTCCACAATGTTGGTGCCGGGGTCGAAGTGATAGCCCCAGGCGTACTCCGTGATCAGCGTGCGACTCATCACCTTGCCGGGGTGGCGCATCAGGTACTCGAGGACTGAGTACTCCTTGGGCGTGAGGTCAATCAGCTCATCCCCGCGTCGGACTTCGCGTGTATCCTGCTGCAGGCTCAAGTCGCCGACCCGAAGGAGTGGCGTGGCCAACGCACGCGGGCGGCGGGACAGCGCTTCGACCCGGGCGAGGAGCTCCTCGAACGCGAACGGCTTCGTCACATAGTCGTCAGCGCCCGCGCGCAGCGTCTGCACCTTGGCATCGACCGCGTCCTGTGCCGTGAGGACCAGCACCGGGCGCTCGAACCCACGGGCGCGCAGCGTGTGGAGCACCTGCAGGCCGGGCTTCCCGGGCAAGCGCATATCCAGGATGATCAGATCGTACGCGTCCGACGAGGCGAGCCTCTCGCCCTCTTCGCCGTCGGCGACGAGATCCACACCCCAGCGTTGCTCTTCGAGACCGCGCTTGACGAACTGGCCCACCGTCGGATCGTCTTCGATGACGAGGACTTTCATGGATGGTCCAAATCTAGTCGTCCGCGCTAGCTTTCCCCTATGGCCAGCATACGTGCCCAGTTGGCGACGGCGTACGGGGTGATCCTCGTTGCAACCGTTGCTGTCGTGGGTGGGTTGATTTACGACATTGCGAACGAGAATCAACGCGAAGAGGCGGCACGTCAACTGGACATGCGGGCGCGGGCCGATGTCGATCTCGCGCTGGCCAAGATCCTGGGGGTTGCGGCCAACGGCAGCGTGTTGATCAGCACGGGGGAGCCGCGACGCTCCTCGGCGGCCAGTGTATACGAGGCCCCGACCGACAACGTCGTCCCCGAGCTGCGTAGCCTGCTGGAAGGCGTGCCGGATTACGTGTTGCTACTGGACGCGGCGGGTCGGACGCTCTACAGCTCTTTCGCGATCCGGCAACTCACGGCCGACGACCAGATCCAGCTGGCGCAAGCCGCGATTAAGCTGCCGTTGGACTCGGCACTGCATCCAGTCCAGCTCGGGGGCCGACGGTACGTGTTGGCCGTCGGCGTCCCCTCCATCACAAAGACGAGGATCGGCCGAGTCGTCGCAGGCGTGGAGGCGGCGCCCGGTGAAGCCGCCTCACAAGTGGTACTGACCACCGATCTCGTGTTGCTGCCGCTGGTCATCGTGCTGTCGCTGTGGGCTGCCTACACGGTGTCCGGCCGCGCGTTCCGGCCCGTCGACGTCATCATCAATGAAGTCGAGGCGATCACGGACGGCCGCAGCTTGCATCGACGCCTCGTCGTCGACGGCGCGGGTGATGAGATGCGACGCCTCAGCGAAACATTGAATCAGATGATTGCGCGCCTGGAAACGTCGTTCGCCGCGTTGCGGCGATTCACTGCCGACGCCAGCCACGAGCTCAAGACGCCGCTCACGGTGTTGCGCGCGGATGTCGAGCGCGCACTCACGACGCCGTCGCACTCCACCGAACAGCTGGTGGCGCTCGAGGAGGCGTTGCAGGAAACCCGTCGGATGGCCGACCTGGTGGACTCCCTGCTCACGCTCGCACGCGCGGACGAAGGTCGGTATGACATGATTCAGGAGCCGGTCGCTCTCGACCCGCTCGTGCACGAAGTCTTCGAGTCTGCACTCATCCTGGGAGAGGACGCGGATCTCTCCGTGTCGCTGCTGGTCCTCGAGCCAGCGACGGTACTCGGAGATCCCGCGCGCCTGCGCCAGCTCTTCATGAACCTCGTGATGAATGCAGTCAAGTACACGCCTCGTGGTGGCCGTGTCGAGCTCTCGCTGAGCCATCGGCTGGATGGCGTCACCTTCTCGGTGCGCGATACGGGGATCGGCATCGCGCCCTCGGACCTCCCACATATCTTCGAACGATTCTGGCGGGCCGACCGCGTGCGCTCTCGCTCGTCGGAGCGCGGCGGGTTCGGACTCGGGCTGGCGATCAGTCAATGGATCGCACAAGCCCATGGTGGATCCATAGTTGCGACGTCGCGTCTCGGGCGTGGCAGCATGTTTACGCTGCACCTCCCGACCGCTGCGGCCGAGGCAAACGCCCGCGCCGAGGCCCCCGCATCAGCGTCCCCGACCGCAGTCCCGATTTAAGCAATTCTTAATCTTCCAGCAATTCCGGGTAAATAACCGGCCGGTAATTTCTCCTGCACGTCAGCGGTCGAGTTTGCGCGACGTGCGCGAGTCGCCCGTTCTGCGGTCGTCGAGGAGTCACAGGCGCGGACTACCTGGATTTTGGGAGTGCCATGTTCAACACCCTGTTGGAATCGAAGGCGTCAAGGCAGAAGAGCACCAGCGGTACGGTGTTCAGCGTCATCATGCACGTGGTGATTATCACGGGCGCGGTGTACGCCACTGCCCACGCCGGGATCAAGAACACGAAGGAGAAGGTCGAGAAGCTCAATTTCGTGCAAGTGAAGAAGGCTCCGGAGCCGCCCAAGCCGAAGCCGCAGGAACAGCTCGTCGCACCGCCGCCACCGAAGGGCTTTCAGACGCTCGCGGCGCCGGTGAACATCCCTGACGTCATTCCGAGTGTCGATCTCACGAAGAAGGTCACCGACGAGGCCGACTTCTCAGGAAAGGGTGCCCAGGGCGGCGTCGCCAACGGCAAGGCGGGTGGCGTCCAGACGGACCAGCCATACTTCGACTTCCAGGTCGAGAAGCAGGCGGCGGCCATGGCTGGCAATCCGCAGCCGCGATACCCGGACATGCTCCAGACCGCCGGCATCGCAGGTCAAGTGATCGCCCAGTTCGTCATCGACACGTCAGGAAAGGTCGAGATGAACACGTTCAAGGTGATCAAGTCCGACAACGACCTCTTCACCGAGGCTGTCAAGGCCGTGCTCCCAAGGAGCAAGTTCTACCCCGCCGAAGTGGGCGGGCGGCACGTGAAAGAACTCGTCGAAGAGCCGTACGTCTTCAACATGAAGAGCTGAGTCCCTCACACGGTGGGTCGCTGGGCGTGCGCCAGCGTTTCACCTGTACCCCACTCTCCGTCCCCCGCACGCGTTCCGTCACCGTCAGAGGTTCCAACATATGAATGTCTCGCTGACCGATCTCTTCGCCTCGATGGGCTGGTTCGCCAAGGGCATCGTGGCTGTGCTCATGATCATGTCGATCTTCTCGCTGACGATCATGCTCCAGAAGTGGTGGAATCTGCTCCAGGCCCAGAAGCAGACGCGCAAGTTCGCCCCGGAGTTTTCGCAATTCCTGGAAGAGGACAACCTTGGCGAAGCGGTGAAGCTGGCCGAGGGCTACAAAAAGTCGCACGTCGCGCGTGTGCTCGGCGGTGCCCTGGGCGAGATCCGGCCCCTGATTCAGGATGGCTCGGTCACGGTGTCGGACATCAACTCGGCGGAGCGCGCGGTCGAGCGTGAAATGCTCATGGAGATCGTGTTGCTGAAGCGCGGCCTCGGCGTGCTCGCGACGGTTGGTGCAACCGCGCCGTTCGTCGGGCTGCTCGGCACGACAATGGGTATCGTCAACGCCTTCCAAGGCATGGCCGTCTCGGGCTCGGGCGGTATCGGCGCGATCTCGGCAGGTGTCGCCGAGGCGCTGATCACGACCGCCTTCGGTCTGCTCGTGGCCATTCCGGCGGTGTGGGCATACAACTATTTCGCGACGAAGATCGACAACCTGACGGCCGAGATGACGTACTCCTCCAAGGAGATGATCGACTACCTCATCAAGGGTGTCTCGGGCGAGTTTGGTCGTTCGCGGTTCACGCGCGAGTTCAACACGGCCGCGACCAGCGGCACCGGTCCGATCTCGCAGTAAGCGACCGATGCACCTCGGCGGGCGACGTCGTATGACGATCGCTCGCCCGGGTGTCCACCGCGTGACGAGGGGACTACCAGAATGGCCATTCAAATGTCGGGCGGCGGCGTGAAGGCCGAGCCGAATGTGACGCCGATGATCGACGTCATGCTCGTGCTCCTGATCATCTTCATGATCATCGTGCCCGCACTCAACGCTGGTTTCAAGGCACAGCCGCCTAGCGGGAAGAATCTCAGGGCGCACCCCGAGGACAACACCGACGTGGTGTTGGGCATCGATGTGAACGGCGTGTACTACCTGAATAAGAAGCCTATCAAGAACGAAGATCTGCCGACGCTGCTCAGTCAGATCTATGCCACCCGCACTGAGGACAAGATCATGTACCTCAAGGCGGACAAGAACCTCGACTACGGCAAGATCGTTACGGCGATCGATATCGCATCGAAGAACGGGGTGCGTGTCACCGGCATGATCACCGAGCAGACGCCAGGGACCCGGTCCATCGTCGCGGGTGACAACCCGATGGACCTCAGCAAGAAGGGAGGGTCCTAACCATGGCAATGTCGACTGGCCAACGCGGCAGCCTCCAGAACGAACCGAACGTGACGCCGATGATCGACGTGCTGCTCGTGCTGTTGATCATCTTCATGATCATTATCCCGTTGTCGCGAAAGGCGATTGACGTTCAGCTGCCGGACCCGACACCGCCGACCACGCCGCCGCCGAAGAACAACGACCAGATCGTGCTCGAGATCCATCCGGGTGGCGTGATGGATATCAACAAGCAGCCCGTCACGAAGGACGGGTTGATGGCGAAGCTGCATGAAGTGTACGACCCACGGCCAGACAAGATCATCTTCATCAAGGGTGATTCCGCCGTGAAGTTTCAGGACGTCATCATGGCCATGGACGTCGCCCGTGGCGCTGGCGTGAAAGTGATCGGCGTTCCACCGAAGGAGGCAGAGGGCGCAGCTCCGGCGGCCGCTGCTCCGGGGCAGTAGCGCTCGGCTGGAAACGACAGTGCCGGCGAGCCGACGACGCTACCGGCCGCCGGTCGGGTTTCCAACTGGGGAAGAAAGGCGAGGGCGATGGCAGGCTCCGATCATTTCGATCGTCCTCCACGCCCTCGCCTTTTTTATTTTGCTGGTCCCGGCGGTGGCATCGGTCCAACTCGTTGTCGCGCGACGACAGTGGGGGCTGCACGGGCTCGTCCTGGGTGGTGGCGGTGGCGGGCAACCGGAGCGGGTCCAGTATGTGCGGCCCGCCGTCGTTGCTCCTCGCGCACGAACGCCGCACCCCGTCGTGCGTCCGCCCCCCCAGCCCAAACCACCGCCCGTTATCACCCCTCCACAACCGGTGCCACCACCAGCGACACCGGTTGCGCCGCTTGCTCCCGAGAGCGCGGCGACTGGCGCTCCTGCGGGCGCGGGCACGACTGGCGCGGGACCGGGCAGTGGCGGAGGAGCTGGCGCCGGCAACGGGCCCGGTGCCGGCAACGGCAAAGGTCCGGGCAAAGGTGGCGAGCCCGCAGCGCGAAAGCTGCCAGCCCTCCCTCCGGAGATCATCCCCGCGGGGCTCGATGCGCCAAAAAATGCTCGACCGCGACATCTCGTGGCTGTCTTCTTCGTCTCATCGACCGGCGAGGCGAAGCTGGTGTCGGTCACCCAAACGAACGACGGCGGGCTCAATCGACGTCTGCGAGATGAATTCGAGCAGATGACGCGATCGCGATGGCAGCCAGCCGCCCTCGACGGGGTCTCGGTCGCGGATACGATTGCCTACACGGTGGAGTTGCCCTAAGACACCCGGCTGGCTGCGTTTGCACCCTAGCCAAGGCCTCTAGCGGCGCATACGTTTCCTGCGCTCTGGCGGCTCCTCATGTGCGCGGCCCACGCCCGCCGGCGCATGTGATGGCCGCACGACCCGCCGAGGCGCTCGTTCGTTAGGGCGCGACTCGACCCGACCCGCCAGAGAGGCATATGCATAGCGTCGCCGTTGCACCGGACGCCGCAGCATCAGAGAACGTCGAACGCCACGAATTCGTTCGGGCTTTGACGTTGACTGATGCGACGATGCTCGTGGCCGGCTCGATGATCGGCTCAGGGATTTTCATCGTGTCGGCCGATATCGGCCGCACCGTCGGGTCCCCGTTCTGGCTGCTGATCATCTGGTTGCTCACGGCCGTGATCACCGTCCTCGGTGCGCTCGCGTACGGGGAGCTCGCCGCGATGTTTCCCCGCGCGGGCGGGCAGTATGTGTTTCTGCGCGAGTCGCTCGGCGCGTTGCCCGGGTTCCTGTACGGCTGGACGCTGTTTCTCGTCATCCAGACTGGTACGATCGCAGCGGTCGCGGTGGCCGTTGGCAAGTTCCTAGGGGTGCTCATTCCCGCGATTGGCGCGGGGCGGTACGCGGCGTTCCCCCACGCGGACATTCTGTCTGGGAGTGCTCGGCTGCCATTCCCCGGCCGATGCGATGCAGCTGGGCCTCTCGCCGCAGCGTGTCATCGCGATTGCGACCGTTTGGCTCCTGACATGGGTCAACCTGCGCGGCGTGCGAGAGGGCAAGCTCGTTCAGACCACGATGACGACCATCAAGACCGCGGTGCTCGCGCTCCTGGTGATCCTCGGGCTTACCATTGGCCGGCACGCGGAAGCGATCGCGGCAAACTTTAGCTCCGGTCAGTTCGTCGGGGTGAGTGCATTGGGCCCCGCGTTCGTTCTGGCCTTTGGCGCCGGGCTCGTCGGCTCGCTTTTCTCGGCGGACGCGTGGAACAACGTGACCTTTGCCGCGGCCGAGGTGCAGAACCCACGGCGAAATCTGCCGCTGGCGTTGCTCTTCGGAACGGGCGGGGTCACGCTGCTCTACGTGCTGGCCAATGTCGCGTACCTGTGCATGCTCCCATTCCGCGGTGATCCGCACGGCGCGACCGTCTTTGCCCGTGGGATCCAGTACGCGACGGAAGATCGAGTCGGCACGGCCGCGATCGAGACGATCTTTGGCGGATCGGGGGCCACGATCATGGCCGTCGCCATCATCGATCTCGTCCTTCGGCTGCGTCAACGGCCTGATTCTCGCCGGCGCTCGCGTGCTGTACGCCATGGCACGTGACGGTCTCTTCTTCCGACAGGCGGGCTCCCTCAACGCGCGCGGCGTGCCTGGCGCCGGGCTCGTCGTTCAGGGCATCTGGACCTCGCTTCTGTGTCTCAGCGGGACCTACAACCAGCTGCTCAACTATGTGATCTTCGCAGTCCTGATTTTCTACGTGCTGACGACCATTGGTTTGTTCGTGCTCCGCCGCACGGAGCCCGACGCCGATCGGCCGTATCGAGCAGTCGGCTACCCGGTCCTACCCGCCCTGTATATCGCGCTCGCGGCCAGTGTGGCGACGGTGCTCTTGATCGCCGAGAAGACGCGGGCCCAGTCGGTTTCCGGCTTGGTCCTGGTTCTGATTGGCGTCCCGGTGTTTTATGCTTGGCGTGCACACAGTCGCGGTCACGGCGACGCGGCGCCTCCTGTCGCGCGCTAGCCATTGCTTTCCACGGATCCTCTGACCTCACATGCCCCCTTCGCAGTCGTTGCTCGCTCTGATCATTGGTCTCAGCGTTTTCACGCTCCTGGTTGCGGTCTGGCTTGCGCGTTGGGTGCTCGCGCGTCAGCGCGGCAAGCCCGAGATGCAGCGTATTTCCGACGCGATCCAACAAGGCGCCGAGGCGTTTCTGGCGCGTCAATACCGCACGATCGCAGGCCTGGCGATTGTCGTCGCCGTCCTGATCTACGTGTCTACGCGTTCTTGCGGCGCGGGCAATGCGGCCGACCCGGTGAGCGATCCCAAGACGCTCGCGATCTACTTCGCCGTTTCGTTCCTCCTGGGCGCGCTGAGCTCCGGGATCGCGGGATTCATGGGCATGTGGACATCGATTCGGGCGAATATCCGCGTGGCCGCTGCGGCGATGACGTCGCTCAATGGGGCGCTGCAGACGGCGCTCCGCGGTGGCGCGGTTGCCGGACTGTTCGTGGTCGCGCATGTCGCTGCTGGGCGTCGGCGGCCTGTTCGCGATTCTGTGACACTCGCTCCCGCCGGCGTGAGCTCGATGACTGGGTCCAGCGGATTCCATTCCTGATCGTCGGCTACAGCTTCGGCGCGTCCTTCGTCGCGCTCTTCGCCCAGCTGGGTGGCGGCATCTACACCAAGGCTGCGGACGTGGGCGCCGATCTCGTCGGGAAGGTGGAGGCCGGAATCCCCGAAGACGACCCGCGCAATCCCGCGGTGATCGCGGACCTCGTCGGCGACAACGTCGGCGACTGCGCGGGCCGCGGCGCAGACCTGTTCGAGTCGACCGCCGCCGAGAACATCGGCGCGATGATTCTCGGGGCGTCGCTGCTGTTCGCGCTATTTCGGCGTGCCGGGCATTCTGTTTCCGCTCGTCATCGGAGCGTTCGGACTGGTCGCCTCGATCATCGGCAGTCATGTCGGTGCGCACCGAGAAGACGGCGACCCGATGCATGCGCTGAATCGCGGCTTCTATCTCACGGCGGTCCTCGGGTTCGATCGGCTTCGCCTCGCGTGCCGCTGGTTGCTGGGTTCACCGTTGCAGCCTGCGCCCGACGCCTGGTGGCACTTCCTGCATCTGCGGCGTCATCGGCATTGCTGACGTCGATCGCGTTCCTGCTGATCACGCAGTACTACACCGAGTACGCGTACCGCCCGGTGCAGATCGATTGCGCGAGGCCAGTCAGACCGGTCCGGCGACCAATATCATCAGCGGACTTGCGGTCGGCATGCAGGCGACCGTGCTGCCGGTGTTCGCGATCGGCATTGCGATCGTGGCGAGCTACTACGTTGGTCGGGCGAGCGGCCTGACGGGCCCCAACGGCGAACTGATCGGCGGTCTGTACGGCACCGCGGTCGCCACGATGGGCATGCTCGGCACCGCCGGCTATGTCCTTGCGATGGATACCTTCGGTCCGATCACCGACAATGCCGGCGGCATCATCGAGATGTCGCAGCAGCCGGAATCGGTACGGGCCATCACGGATCGCCTCGACGCGGTCGGCAACACGACCAAGGCGCTGACCAAAGGATACGCGATTGGATCGGCGGCGCTGGCGGCGTTCCTGCTGTTCTCGGCCTACCTCGACGAAGTGTTCAACTACACGGGCCGCCACATCTCGGTCAACATTGCGCGGCCCGAGCTGTTCGTCGCGGGGCTGCTCGGGTGCTATGCTGGTCTTCTGGTTCACGTCACTGGCGATCAAGGCGGTTGGACGCGCGGCCTTCTCGGTGATCAACGAGGTGCGCCGCCAGTTCAAGGAGAAGCCCGGCATCATGAAGGGCACCGACTCGCCCGACTATGGTCGCTGCGTGGACATCGTGACGATCGGGGCGCTGAAGGAGATGGTTGCGCCCGGCGCCCTGGTGGTCGGCATGCCCGATCGTCGTTGGCCTCGTGTTCCGGTATCTCGGGCTCGGAGCCGAGGCGGTCGCTGCGTTCCTGATGGTCGCGACGATCGCCGGCATCCTGATGGCGATCTTCCTCAACACCGGCGGCGGCGCCTGGGACAACGCCAAGAAGTACATCGAGACCGGTGTGTATGGCGGCAAGCGCTCGGAAACGCACAAGGCGAGCGTCGTGGGTGACACGGTCGGCGATCCGTTCAAGGACACGGCGGGCCCGTCGCTGCACGTGCTGATCAAGCTGCTGAGCACGATCACGCTCGTGCTCGCGCCTCTCTTCATATAGGGCGCCGAGCGCGATGGCGAAACCACACGACGAGGTGGGTGCAGGTTGACCGCTGTTTCCGGGCCTCCGACCCCTCGGCACTCATTGGCCGCGCAGCTGCGAAGCTGCAAATCCATCGACAAACTGATCGCCGAGTCGGAGGCTCCGGACCATCGGCTGAAAAAAAGCCTGGGGCCCTGGTCGCTCACCGCGCTCGGCATCGGTGCCGTCATCGGCTCGGGCATCTTCGTCCTCACGGGGACGGCTGCGGCCGGGGAGTATTTCAAGGCGCCGTCGATCCTGCATGCGCAGGTGCTCGACATCGTCGTGAACTTCCTGCGCGGCGGCGGCGCAGCTCAGATCCTCATGCATGGCCGCCCGGCCGCGGGTCCGTCGATCGCAGTCTCGTTCTTCCTCGTTGCGGTCGCGTGCAGCTTCGCAGGGCTGTGCTACGCCGAGCTGGCGTCGATGATCCCGATCGCGGGGAGCGCCTATACCTATTCCTACGCGACGCTCGGCGAGATCTGGGCCTGGATCATCGGCTGGGACCTCATCCTCGAGTACGTCGTCAGCAACGTCGTCGTCGCGATCAGCTTCGGAGCCTACACCAAGGCGCAGCTGGCGTCCTTCCACATCAATCTGCCCGATCGCTGGTCGACTCCGGTCTGGGAAGCGGGACACCTCACCGGCTCGATTTTCAACTTCCCGGCGTTCCTCATCGTTTTCGTTCTGACCGTACTTCTCGTGCGCGGTATCCGGGAGTCCGCGGAAGCGAACAACGCGATGGTGGCGATCAAGATCGGGGCGATCCTGGTCTTCCTCGTGGTCGGCGGACAGCTCGTCAATCCGGTCAACTGGCACCCCTTCGCCCCCAACGGATTCGGCGGCGTGGTGACGGGGGGCGCCATCGTGTTCTTCACCTACATTGGCTTCGACTCGGTCTCCACGGCGGGCGAGGAGTCAAAGAATCCGCAGCGTGACCTGCCAATTGGGATCATCGCATCGCTGATCGCCTGTACCATCCTGTACGTCGGTGTCTCCGTCGTGCTCCTCGGCATGATGAAGTACACGACCTTCATGTCGGGGGCAGCCGCCGACGCTCCGGTCGCCTACGCATTGTCGGCTTTGAACGCGTCCGCTTGGTCGCGGTCCGTGATCGTGATCGGCGCGCTCATGGGCATGATCTCATCGATCCTGGTCTTTCAGTACGGCCAGGCTCGTATCTGGTATGCGATGTCGCGCGATGGACTCTTCCCCAAGTTCTTTTCTGCTGTCCACCCAAAGTTCAAGACGCCCTACTGGTCGACCTGGGTGGCGGGACTCGCCGTCGGACTGCCGGCGGGCATCTTCGCCGTGAGCGACGCTGCGGACCTCTCCAACATCGGCACCCTCTTCGCGTTCGTTCTGGTTTCACTCGGTGTCATCGTCCTGCGCCGGACGCAGCCCGAGCGCCGGCGTGCATTCAAGGCGCCGCTGGTCCCGTGGTTTCCCCTCATCTCCATCGTGCTCTGCGGCGGCCTCATGACCGGCCTGACCGTGATCACCTGGATCCGCTTTGTCGTCTGGCTGATCCTGGGGCTCTTGGTCTACTTCTTCTATAGCCGACATCGCAGTGAGTTTGCGCCAAGCAAGACGCAAGACGCTGGACGTTAGACGTTCGACGTTCGAGAGCAAACCTCGGGGCCAGTTGCGTTCAGCGCCATTGGCCTTTGTTGTTGCCGCCTCGGGAAAGGGTGGCATGAATGCCGCCCCTACCTGTCGGCGCGGCCGGTGCAGACCTGGAATTTCGTCGACTGGCTGCGATTACGACCGCGAAGCGCCGCGCGATATCGCCGCCCACACCGACATGTAGGGGCGGCCTTCAGGCCGCCTACATACCATGTGACGCCGCGTGCACGGTCGTACGATCAGGGCGCCGCGTGCACGGTCGTACCACTAAGGCGACGTCGGCTCCACGTTGTGCGCATGCCCGTGTGCGCCCGGCTTGATGCCCGCTGTCCTCAACGCCAGCCGCACTGCTCCGCGTACCGGGTCGATCTCGCGCGGATCGAGCTGCGCGCCGGGCACGGCCGATTTGAGCCGGTGCTCGACGCGCGTGCGGAGCGGCGATCGACGCACGAGTAGACCCCCGGCCAGCGCGACGGGCGCGCCCGCGCGCTCATCCGTGAAGAGTCGGCGCGCCAGTGCCACGACGTGCAGGATGAGCTCCTCGGTCGCGAAGCTCGCGATCGCGGTCGCCCGCGCATCGCCGCTGTCGGCACACTGCAGAACTACAGGCGCCAGCGACGCCAGGTCGGCGGGCGTCGCCCTGGCAGCCCATCCGATCAGGGCTTCGACCGATGAAACTTCGGCCGCGGTCACCACGACACCGGTGAGTCCAGTCTCGGGCTCGCGCCCGTCCGCGGCGGCCGTCACGACGCTGAGCGCGCGCCGCCCGATCCATACTCCGCTTCCTTCGTCTCCGCAGACCGGGCCCCAACCGCCACATCGCGCCACAACGCCGGTCGGGCCGCGGCCATAGGCGACCGACCCCGTACCAGCAACGAGCAGAATCCCCGCGCCGTCGCCAAAGGCGTCCTCGAGGGCGACAAGGGCATCGGGCTGTACCACGACCTCGTCGGCGAGCGCGCGAGCGACGAGCGCCCGCTCGAGCTCGAGACGCTCTGGCTCGCGGCCGACACCGGCCACACCGACAGAGAGTACGCTCGGCGCGCCAGCCGCACCCCCGGCGGCGGCGAGCGCATCCGCCACAACGGCCGCAATCGTGGACGCTGACCGCTCGACGTCTCCAGGCCGCACGGCGCTCGGTCCGCCCTCGGCGCTCCCGACTGCAGTACCGCTTTCGTCCGCGACGACTGCGCGAGTCCGTGACCCGCCGCCGTCGACACCCACGACGAAGCGCGTCACGCGATCGCTCCTCGCGTTGCAGGCGTGGCCCGCACTGGCGCCGCATGTGTGAGTGACGACAAAACCCCTGCAGCCAGGGTGATCGAGGTACCGATCAACACGTACCATGGCCACGTGATGCGAGCCAACGGAGCCAGGACGGAGGCTGCGACCGGGACGGCGGCCCCGATCTGCCGCGCGAACACCACGAGCGACATGGCAGCGATGCCGACCGCCATCCCTGTGATCGCGTCGCGCTGGCGCGCTCGAGGCCACCAGAGGCCGAGAAAGAACCCGCCCAGCAGGCCGCCATAAGTGAACGACGCGATGGCGAGCGCAATTGCCACGACCGGCGTCCCCTGCTGGCGATACAACAGCGCGCCCGCGGTGAGCACGACGCCCCAACAAAGCGTGAAGAGCCGGCCTGCGCGGAAGGCTGCGGGCGAGTCGGGACTCTGGCTGGTCAATGGGAGATACAGGTCATGGGTGGTCGCTGCGGCAAGCGAGTTGATCGCGCCCGAATGTGTGCTCATCGTCGTCGCGAGCACGGCTGCGACGATGAGGCCAACGAGTCCGGTGGGCATGCGGTTGAGAATGAACGTCGGAAAGATCTCATCTGGAGCGGTGAAGGATCGTCCCTGGTAATATGCGAACAAGCCAACGCCGATGAGCAGGAACACCGCGAACTGCGCAAAGACGGCAATACCGCTCCCGATCAATGCGCGTCTCGCGTCGCGGAGATTGGACGCCGCGAGCAAGCGTTGCACGATGAGTTGATCTGCGCCGTGCGACGCCATTGCCAGGAATGCCCCGCCGAGCACGCCGCCCCACAGGGTGTAGGGCCGTTCGACCGTGAAGGTCGGATCGATGACGCGTAGCTTGCCGGCCGAGGCCGCGTGGTGGAGAATCGTCGGCCAGCCCCCGGCCACGCTGTGGCCCAGCAGCACTACGGCTGCGGTGGCACCTATGAGATAGACCCCGGTCTGCAGTACGTCCGTCCACACTACGGCCCGCATGCCGCCGTGATACGTGTAGATGACCGTCAGCACGCCGAGAACGCAGATGGCGGCTGGCTTCACGTATTCCGGCGCGACGGCGGATCGCAGAATGAGGCCGATGGGGATGGCGGTCGCAAACACCCGCACCGAATCTGCGAGCGCGCGCGTGACCATGAATATCACGGACGCAAACCGCCGCGTGCCCACCCCGAACCGCCGCTCGAGCAGTGCGTACGCCGTGACCAGTTCCCCCTCGAAGTAGCGTGGGAGGAGGGTATAGGCGACTACGATGCGTCCGATGATGTACCCGGCCGCGACCTGGAGAAACGTGAAATCACCGAGATAGGCCAGGCTCGGAATGCTGATGAACGTGACCGCACTCGTCTCCGTCGCGACTACCGAGACCAGGATGGCCCACCACGGAATGGCGTGGTCGGCGATGAAGTAGTCGCGCGCATCGCGTTGCGACCGGCCGAGTCGGATGCCAAGGGCGGTCGTGCCGGCGAGATACAGAACGACGATGACGGCGTCGAGCGGATGGAAGACGGGAGGCACGGCGGGGGAAAATGGGGCGGGCGAGACGTTCGGAGAAGGGTGAATTGCAGAACGGCGGGTCTAGGGTCTGGGGTTTGGGGTCCGGGGTAATTACGACAAATCAACGGGGCCAGTCGCAACGTGTCGCGACTGGCCCCGTGTGTTTTTGCAATTACCCAGACCCCAAACCCCAGACCCCAAACCCGCCGTTTAGAACCTCACGCCGAGAACGAACTCCCGCACCCACATCCACCCGTCGAATTCGGATTCTTGAACGTGAATCCCGATCCCTGCATTGACGAGACGTAGTCGATCGTGACGCCCTGGACGTACTGCGCCGAGAATGGGTCGACGAATACTTTGAAGTCGCCCTGGTCGACGACAACGTCGTCCTCGGCGCCTTGATCTTCGATGAGCAATCCGTACTTGAAGCCGCTGCATCCGCCGGGCTGCACGCTGACGCGGAGCCCGCCAGTCTCCGGAGAGACACCTTCGGCAGCCATGAACTTCTGGACCTCGGTCCTCGCCACGGGCGTCAGCGTCAGCGACGCCGGCTGCATCTCGGGCTCGGTCTGCGGCGTGGCAGGCGCAGTCGCCTGTTGGGTCGTGGCCATCAATCCTCCTGGAAGTCTCTGTAAACTATCGGTTTACTAACCTGCATTCAACAGAAAAGGTTCCTCGTCGCCGAAACCGGGCCGTCAATCGCCAGTGGCTTGGGGTACGGCATGCCCCCCGGCCGGAGGGCTCGTTTCGCTGAGGAGCGGTTGGGCGGTGGCCGTGCCAAGCGACCGCGCAATCCATACAAAAGCCGCGATGGCGAACGCCAGGAGGACTATGCCGACCTCCGGCGGTCCGAAGATCAGCTTGCCGATGCCGAAGAGCGCTGAATAGACGGCTGCGACCCCGGCCAACCAGTTCGCCCACGCACGCCACCCGCCTGCCAGTGGCTCGCGCCCGAAGCCTGTGCGAATGGCGACGTGCCGCCAGCCTGGCCCTCCAGGGCGGACCCGACGATAAAATGCGTCGAGCACGGCGTCAGTCTCTGGCTGTGTCAGCCAGGTTGCTGCCAGCCACGCGACCGTCGTCACCGCGACGGTGCCCAGCATCACGACGGCGTTGGCGTTCGGGTCGCCGGGCGCGAAGTGGTGCGGGACGATCGACAGCAATATGAGCGACGTACAGAACGAGACCACCATGGCGCTCAGCTCGGACCACGCGTTCACACGCCACCAATACCAGCGGAGGATGTATACGAGGCCCGCGCCTGCGCCGAGTGAAATCAGGAGATTGAACGCCTGCTCCATCGTGTTGATCTGCCACGTCACGAGGATGGATCCCAGGAACAGGAGGATCGTGGCCGCGCGCGACACGGAGACATAATGGTGCTCCGATTCGTGACGCCGCATGAATCGCTTGTAGACATCATTGATGAGGTATGAGGCGCCCCAGTTCAGCTGCGTGCCGATCGTGGACATGTACGCGGCGGCGAAACCTGCCAGCATGAACCCGCGCCATGGCGTAGGGAGGAGATCGACGAAGGCATGCACGTAACCCGACTCCTTGTCCTGCAATGTCGGATACAGCAGGACGGTCGCGAGACCGGTCACGATCCACGGCCACGGACGGAGCGCGTAATGCGCGATCTGGAACGACAGGGTCGCCAATACGCCATCGCGCTCGGACCGGGCTGCGAAGATGCGCTGGGCGACGTACCCGCCGCCTCCGGGCTCCGCTCCCGGATACCAGGCGGCCCACCATTGGACGAACAAGAAGACGCTGAGGGTCAACACCGGCATCCAGGCGTAGGCCTCGATCCCATGGGCTCCGCCGAAGCGGATCGGCATGACCGAGAGCGCGGCCGTCTCAGACCCGAAGTGGAGCGCGAGCTTGTGCTTGCATCGCATCGATCCCACCGACCGCCCGCACGGCGAAGACCGCGAGGATCACGACCGCGGTCATCTTGATCACGAACTGGATGAGGTCCGTCCAAAGCACCGCCCACAAGCCGGCAGCCACCGAATAGCAGGCGGTGACGATGAAGCAGATCCCCACGGCCAGGATCGGCGAGATGCCGAGCGAGATCGTGAGAATCTTGATCATGGCACGAGTCACCCATCCAATGATCACGAGGTTGATCGGAATCGCGAGGTAGATTGCGCGAAATCCGCGGAGGAAGGCGGCCGGCCGTCCGCCGTACCGGATCTCGGAGAACTCGACATCCGTCATGACGTTGGCGCGACGCCAGAGGCGGGCAAAGAAGAACACCGTCAGCATCCCGCTCATCACGAATTCCACCACAGCCAATTCCCCGCGACTCCCTTGGTGGCGACGAGACCCGTCACGAGCAACGGGGTGTCGGCCGCGAAAGTCGTGGCGACCATCGACGCGCCCGCGAGCCACCAAGGCGCCGCGCGCCCTGAGATGAAATACTCGTCGAGGCTCTCGCCGCCGCGCTTCGTGAAGTACAGCCCGATGATCGTCGACAACGCGAAGTAGCTGGCGACGATCGCCCAGTCGATCAGTGTTAGGTTCATCTCTACTACGACGAGGGTCTCTTGAAGCTGAAACGAGACATGCGGCAAGGCCGGGCCGGCCCAGCGAGGTCCAGGTGACCGACCAGGGGCGACCCCCTGGACGGTCGGCTCAAACTAAGGCGAAGATGGGCCGGGCGACGACCATGGCTGCGGCAGTCGTCGTTGCGGTATCCGGTGTCTCGCTCGGCTGCGTCGTCGGCCACCGACCACCTGCGCCAGCGGTCCGCACTGGCCGGATCGTCCCCGGAATCACCGTCCTGCTGGAGGATAGTCTCCGGCTGGTCAGTGGCAAGCGCGTGGGACTCCTCACCAACCAGACCGGCCTCGATCGATCGGGCGAACCCGATGCCGAGTTGCTCACCCGGTCCCGTGTTGCCGTCTCGAGCGGCGTGACGCTGGTCGCTCTTTTCTCGCCCGAGCACGGCCTGCGGGGTAGGGAGGACCGGCAATTCGTCGCCGGCGGTGTCGATACGGGGACGCGGGTGCCCGTGTATTCGCTGTATGGCGCAACCGTGCTCGAGCCACCGGACAGCCTGCTCGCCGGCCTCGACGTCCTCGTGATCGACCTTCAGGACATTGGCACGCGCACCTGGACCTATGTCGCGTCGATGCGTCTACGCGATGCGCGCCGCCGCCCGCGTCCATTGCCGGTGGTGGTGCTCGATCGACCGAACCCGATCACCGGGTCGCACGCGGAGGGGCCAATGCTCGACAGCGCTCTTGGCCAATCCCGAGTCCGCGGCGCCGGGCCGTCCCGCACGCCCGTATGCGCTGGCGCCGATCCCTCTGCGTCACGGGCTCACGATGGGCGAGCTCGCACCTACTACAACGATGTGCTGGGCCTTCGTGCGGACCTGCACGTCGTACCGGTGCGCGGGTGGCGGCGCGCCCGTCTGGTTCGATGAGACCGGGCTGCCGTGGGTCCGCCCATCGCCGAACCTGCCGTCCCTCACGAGCGCACTCGTGTATCCGGCTCTCGTCGCGTTTGAAGGGACTCAATCTCTCGGTGGGCGCGGGACGGATGGATGCGTTCCAGCGACCTCGGGGCACCGTGGCTCGACGCCCGCGCGCTCGTCGCATTGCTGGCCGACCGGGGCTTGCCCGGCGTCCGCTTTACCGCGGAGCAGTTCGTTCCACACGCGCCCACCGACGGCAAGTATCGGCGGCCGCCAGATCGCCGGGCGTCCGCATCCATGTCACCGACCGAAACGCCTTTCACGCCGGGCGCGTAGGCGCCGCGCTCTTGTGGGCCATTGCGCAGGTCAATCGCGACTCGCTCCGGATAGACACCCGGCCTTCGACCTGCGATTCGGGTCGCCCGAGGCGCGCAGTGGCCCTGCTGCGCGGTGACGATCCCGACGCGGTGATCGATCGATCGCTGCCCGCGGTCGTCGCGTTTACGCAGCGCGCGCTACGATATCGCGAGTTGTACAAGCCCCTTTCACCGATCGCGGTCCCGTAATTTTCGTAGGCTGGGGCGTCGCTCCCGCCATTCGGATTTGCCTGAACCGCGTCCGTCGCGGCCGCCTGGCTACACATGATACGTCTGTGGGAGTGGATCAAACACGGGTACGTACGCCTCGTCGAGCCCATTGCCTCCTTTCTTGTCCGGCACGGCGTGCATCCCGAACGTCATCACCACGCTCGGCACGTTCTGCTCGGTGGCGGCGGCGTCATTTACGGCGCCGGCCACATCCGGACCGGCGGTTGGTTTCTCGGCCTGACGGCCTTTTTTGATGTCGTCGATGGCACGGTGGCGCGCCGAACGGGACAGAGCAGTGTCTTCGGCGCGTTCTACGACTCGACGCTCGACCGCATTGCCGACGCGGCGGTGCTCGCGGGGCTGGCGGTCTTCTACGCGACAAGTCCGCTGCACGCGAGCGTGCCGATGCTCGTCGTCACCCTGGCGGGCATCGTCGGCGGATTCCTCGTTTCCTATACCCGAGCCCGGGCGGAGGCTCTGGGCGTCAACGCGAAAGTCGGCCTGATGCAACGGCCGGAGCGCGTCGTGCTGCTGTCGGCCCCGCAGGCGTTCTTCGGCCTCGCCCTCGATGGATGGGTACTGGCCGCGATTGTCGTCCTCCTGACCGTCACCTCATGGGCAACCGCCATCCAGCGAGTGATCGCGGTCTATCGCGCGACTCGATCCTGCGTCGCCAGTGGCGATCACTCCTCCGCCACGATTCTCTCGCGCGACACCGGCCGCTCCGCGGCCCGCGCTCAAGGGCAAATGACTGACTCTGATCGTTCGACTATCCAACCTGCGACCGGACGCCTCGGCGTCATGACACCCGGCCTCGGCGCCGTGGCCACGACCTTCATGGCGGGCGTTGAGAGCGTGCGGCGGGGGGATCGCCCTGCCCATTGGGTCGTTGACCCAGATGGCGACGATCCGCTTGGGACGCCGAACCGAGAATCGCTCGCCGCTGATCAAGGACCTGGTACCGCTCGCGAGCCTCGACGATCTCGTCTTCGCCGCGTGGGATCCGATTCCGGACGACGCGTGCACCGCCGCGCGCAAGGCCGGCGTTCTGGCGCCGCAAGACATCGACCGCGTGGCCAGTTTCCTCTCGAACATCACGCCACTGCCCGCTGCCTTCGACAACAAGTACGTCACCCGGATCAACGGCTCGAACGTCAAACGCGGGAAGACCAAGCGGGACCTGGCCGAGCAGATTCGTCAAGACATTCGCGACTTCCGCAGTCGCGCCAAGGTTGATCGAGTCGTCATGGTGTGGTGCGCGTCGACCGAGATCTACATCAAGCCCGGCGCGGCGCACGCGACGATCGAGCAGTTCGAGAAGGCGATGGAGCGAAACGACGACGCCATCGCCCCGTCGATGCTCTACGCCTACGCCGCGATCATGGAGGGCGTACCGTTCGCCAACGGCGCGCCGAACCTCACGGTCGACATGCCGTGCCTGGTCCAATTGGCGAAGGACCGCGGGCGTGCCCATCTCGGGGAAGGACTTCAAGACCGGCCAGACCTGGATGAAGACGGTCATCGCGCCGGGACTGAAGGCGCGCATGCTCGGTTTGGCGGGTTGGTACTCGACGAACATCCTGGGAAACCGCGACGGTGAGGTGCTGGACGACCCGGCTTCCTTCAAGACCAAGGAGGAGTCGAAGCTCAGCGTGCTGCATTCGATCCTGCAGCCCGAGTCCTACCCGACCCTCTACGGTGATTTCTCACACGTCGTCCGGATCAACTACTACAAGCCGCGTGGCGACAACAAGGAAGGGTGGGACAACATCGATATCGTCGGGTGGATGGGATACCCGATGCAGATCAAGGTGAACTTCCTGTGCCGTGACTCCATCCTTGCGGCCCCGCTCGTGCTGGATCTCGCGCTGTTCTCGGATTTTGCGCAGCGGGCTGGACTGAAGGGCATCCAGGAGTGGCTGTCGTTCTACTACAAGAGCCCGATGGCGGCAAGCGGATTGCACCCGGAGCATGACCTGTTCATTCAGCAGACGAAGCTGAAGAACACGCTACGTCACTTGGCCGGTGAGGAGCAGATCACGCATCTCGGACTGGAGTACTATGCATGACGTAGCCATCGCGTGCCGGAGACTGCGCCGCGGGGGAGCTGGCCCGGCGCACTCCGTGCCGTCGCGGTCGCCGCCGGTCTCATGCTCGCAGTGGGCGCTGGTGTCGCGCACGTACAGCGGGCCACCGGCGACTCCGGCTCTGGACCAACGACCTGGCGTTCCAGGTGTCGACCGATCCGGTGCCGCCGCCCGCGCGTGAAGACGTCATCTTCAAGGTCGTGGTGCGCGACAAGAACGTCGGGCAAGGCAATCGAGGGCGGGGAAGGCCGCGTCTACGCGACCAGCGCCGACCGCGTCAACACGTGGGACGGGCTGACGCCGACCCAGCAGGCCGGTACGTACTACGGCGAAACTGAACTTTCATCACGTCGGGCGATTGGGCGATGGGCATGCAATTCCGCCGCGACTCCACGCGCTCCGACTGGAGACGCTGGATTGGACAGCAGGAAGTGAATGCCGCGACGTGGCGAGGCGAACATCAAGTGAAGCTCTTCCACCGGACGCAGCGTTGCGCCCGCAGACGTCTTGCAGGCGGCCGACACCTTTTTCGCGCGACCTCGGCCTTAGCATGACGGCGAATGCTCCGCGCGAGCGCACCTATGTCGGGCCGCTCGGCGCGCTGCGAATCACCGCCGTAGCCGAGGGCGGCCACTACACGTTTGTCGAGGCCCAGACGGACCAGATCGGCGAGAGCCGGCTCGACAAGAACGTGAAGAAATTCTTCGTCGGCTCTGCACCGTCTCGCTGAGCCACGCCACGCTCTCGAGGCAGGATACTGATGGGAGCCCGCAGTACCTCGCGACGCGCACTCAGGCGCTGGGCATGCGTCGGCCGCCGACGGCGACGCCGCCGGATTTCGCCGGCAAAGAGCGGCACGGCAGCGCCCGCAAGATCGAGACGGCGCTCGAGCAGCGGCGCGGGGCTCAGTCGTGCGCAGCAGCTGGAGCTGTACTACTACATGCGTCTCACCCGCATCGCTCGAGGAACGGCTCGTCAACCTGTATCGGCAGACGAAAGTGGTTGGCGGTCTGTTTCGGTCGCTGGGTCAAGAGGCAGACGCGGTCGGCAGTGCCTATGCGCTCGACCGGCAGACGAGGGGACGTTCTCTCGCCGCTGATTCGCAACCTGGGATCCATGCTCGTCCAGGGCGCTCGGCCCAGCTGAAATCATTCGGCAATACATGGCCAAGGGCGATTCACCGACGCGTGGGCGGGAGCTGAACATCCATTTTGGGGATCTCGTCCGAGGATACGTCGGGCAGATCTCGCACCTGGGCGACATGGTGCCCGTCATGGCCGGCGTGACGCTGTCGTTCAAGATGCGCGGCGAGCCGCGTGTCGGACTCGTGTATGTCGGCGACGGCGCGACGTCGACGGGAGCGTTTCACGAGGGGATCAACTTCGCGGCGGTGCAGCGGTGTCCGCTCGTTGTCGATCGTCGAGAACAACGGGTACGCATACTCGACCCCGACAGACAAGCAGACCGCGGCCGAATCGTTTGTCGCCAAAGCAGTGGGCTACGGCGTCGCCGGCGAACACGCCGACGGCAACGATGTCCTCGCCACGTACGCCGTCACCAAGCGGGCCGTCGATCGGGCGCGCGCAGGCGGTGGCGTCACGCTGGTCGAGCTCTTCACGTACCGGCGCAAAGGCCATGCGGAGCACGACAACCAATCGTATGTGCCGGCGGGAGAGATCGAGCGCTGGGAACGCGACAATGATCCCATCGATCGCTACTCGCGCGTGTTGGTGGAGCAGCTGGGCGTGGGCGCGACCGGAGCTGGCGGCGATCGATGCCCGCGTGCAGTGGAGGTCGACGCAGCGACCGACGAGGCGGAGGCGTCGCCCATGCCAGAGGGGCACGGACGCACTGGTCGGCGTGTATGCCGATCCGCCGCAGGTCGAGGCGCTGTGGTTCCGGGCGGGCATCGCACTCGGCGGTCTCTACGCACGAGCGCCCGGCCGCGTGGGGCACGCACGATGGCTGAGATCACCTACCTCGAGGGGATCCGCCAGGCCCTCTTCGAGGAGATGGAGCGCGACCCCGACGGTCTTCTGCCTGGGCGAGGACATCGGCGCCTATGGCGGCGCGTTCAAAGTGACCGAGGGGCTGCAGGCGCGCTTCGGCGAGCAACGCGTCATCGACACGCCGATCTCGGAGATCGCCATCGTCGGCGCGGCGGCCGGTGCGGCGCACATGGGCATGCGGCCAGTCTGTGAGATGCAGTTCATCGACTTCATCTCCTGCGCGTACGACATGCTCACGAACTACGTGGCGACGGCGCGATACCGGGCGATGCTGCCGTGCCCGATGGTGGTGCGCGGGCCCAGTGGCGGCTACGTGCGGGGCGGACCGTTTCACTCGCAAAATCCCGAGGCGGCGTTTCTTCACACGCCCGGACTCAAGATCGTCTATCCCGCGACGGCGTCGGATGCCAAGGGCCTGCTCAAGGCGGCCATTCGGGACGACGACTGCGTCCTGTTCTTCGAGCACAAGTACCTGTATCGGCGTGTGAAGGAGGAACTCCCCGCGGGCGACCACATTGTGCCGATCGGGCAAGGCGCGCGTCGCGCGAGCGGTCGTGACCTCTCGATCATTACGTACGCGGCGACCGTCTGGAAGGCGCTCGAGGCGGCCGACCAGCTCGAGCGCGAGGACGGACTGTCAGTCGAGGTACTGGACCTGCGCACATTGCTGCCGCTGGACGATGAGGCGATCGTCGCGTCGGTCAGAAGACGAATCGCGTGTTGATCGTGCACGAGGACACGCGCACGGGCGGCATTGCAGGCGAGATCACGGCTCGCATCAACGAGCGGGCGTTCGAATGGCTCGACGCGCCGATCTGGCGGGTCACGGCGGCTGACGTGCCGCTTCCGTATGCGCCGCCGCTCGAGGACTACGTCCTCCCGCAGACGGCGGACATTGTGCGAGCGGCGCGTCAACTCGCGCAGTACTGAGCCATGCTTGAGTCAGGGTCGGAACCCGGCGACGGGGGGACTCAGGGCGTCCCAAAGGGAAACGCCAGCGGCCGGGACGGTGGTGCTGGTGAGGAAGAGCCGTCTGGTCGGCGCCCCTTTGCCGTGCTCGGCTGCCTGATGACCGTTGCCGGCTTCTTCAGTGGGGCGATGGTCGCAGTACTGGTGGCCAAGGTGCGAAGCGCGATGATCCATTGCGTACCGCCGGACTCCGAGTTGCCTGCCTGTAATTGGGCGCAGTTTGCGGGGGTCGGCGGGCTGCTCGGGGCCCTGACTCTGCCATGATGGTCTACTGGCGGTTGCGAACCTCCCGGGGGCGTGCGAGCGCTCCCGAGAGAGGGGAAATGTGAGAGGAGAGAGGAAAGAACGAGGGGCACTTCGGGTCCGTAAGTAAGACCCTTGATCGCGGCCAGAGTCGCGATCGGCGGGTAGGGCGACGCGTTGCGTCGCCCGACGGGGAGGCGGCCAAATCGTTTAATTTGGAATGGCGGCCGGCCCGTCTCCGGTCCTAATGAACGGCGGTGGTCGGTAGCCGCCTCTTGAACGAGGGTATTTCGGTGGCACGTGTTGACGTGATCATGCCCCAGATGGGCGAGTCGATCGCCGAGGGCACCGTCTCGAAGTGGCTGAAGAAGATCGGCGACGCCATCAAGCGGGATGAGCCGATCTTCGAGATCTCGACCGACAAGGTCGACGCGGAGATTCCCGCACCGACGGCCGGGACGCTGGCCGAGATTCTGGTGCCCGAGGGGCAAACGGTGGCCGTGCAAACTGTGGTTGCCCGGCTCGAGACCTCGGCTGGCGTAGCCGTCGGGGACAACGGCGGCGCGGACCGCGGCGGGGCAGCCGCCCGGCCGGCGGCTGCCGCCCGCCGTGGCCGCCGCGGCGCCTGCGGCATCTCCCGCGACAGCGCATCCAAGGCTGCCGCACCAGCGGCGACCCCGCCTAGCCGGGTCGCCCCTGGTGCGCCAGCTCGGCCGCAGCCTGCTGGTGTGCCCGCGCGGCGGCGGCAACGGCCGCTCGCTGGAGGAACGTCTCCGCACGAAGTCGTCACCGCTCGTCCGCAAGATCGCGGCGGAGCACGGGATCGAGCTTGGCACGCTGACTGGGTCCGGCATCGCCGGCCGCGTGACCAAGCGGGACATCGAGTCCCTGCTCGAGGCAGGCGCGCCGGCTACCGCGATGCGCGCGGACGCCCCGGCGTGCCGGCTGGCGGCGGCGCGGGCGATCCTGGTTCCCGACGGCGTCCGCTTCCCCGAAGCCGTGGCCGGGCGACGTCGTGGAGCCCATGTCCAAGATGCGGTCAGCTGATCAGTGACCACATGGTGCTCTCGCGCCGCACGTCGGCACATGTCACGTCGTTCTTCGAGGTCGATCTCACGCGGGTGGCGCGAATTCGCGCGGCGAAGCGAGCGGAGTTCGAGGCCATCGAATGGGCAGAAGCTGACGTATCCTGCCGTTCATCATCCGGGCGGTGGTCGACGGCCTCAAGGCATTCCGGCGGTCAACGCCTCCGTCGCCGGCCACAACGTCATCTATCGCAAGCAGTACAACATCGGCATCGCCGTGGCGCTGGAGTGGGGCCTGATCGTGCCGGTCATCAAGCACGCCGACGAGTCTGTCGCTCGTCGGTCTGACGCGCGCACTGAATGACCTCGCCGCGCGGGCGCGCTCCAAGCGGCTGCAGCCAGAGGAGGTCCAGGACGGCACGTTCACGATCACCAACCCTGGCGTGTTCGGGTCCCTCATGGGGACGCCGATCATCAATCAGCCGCAGGTCGCGATCATGGGCGTCGGCGCGATCGAGAAGCGACCCAAGGTCATTACCGGCGCCGGACGGCGAGGACACGATCGCGATCCGGACCTGCTCGTATTTCTCGATCTCGTTCGATCACCGGCTCATCGACGGGGCGATCGCGGACCAGTTCCTGGCTCGTGTAAGAAGCAGCTCGAGACGTATCCAGAGGCCGCGCTGTGAGCGGTGGTCGGGCCCTTTCTCTCCAGCGAACGATCGTCACCCCGACGGAGCGAGGCCGGTTTCTCGACCGTGCACGCCTGCAGCGCGACCATTTCTCTTCACATGCCTGTCGGTATTGGGTATTCGAGGAGGCGGAGCTGCCGGGCGCGTTCATTGAGTTTACCGAAAGTGGAGATCTCGCCGCGCTGACGGCCGCGCTTGCCGGGGCGCCTGATCCGGTGCTGGATCCGAGCCGGATCTACCGCGAGGTGGCGCTGTGAGCTGCTGGGGTGTGGGGGATGTGGTTTGGGGTCTGGGGAACGTCAACAAACCCGATCCTGGCGTACGGGACGGGCGCTTCGCGCCCGAGAAAGGAGAGACCCGGAAAGGAGAAAGGAGACCGGCACTCCGAGATATGGCCATTTCCTCTCTACTTTCACTTTCCCCTTTCTCCGCTCTCCGGCGCGAAGCGACGGTGGGGGTCCGGCGCCGGGACACAACCTGCAAAGGCCAGTCGCGGCGCGCCGCCGCTGGGCCAACACGTGGCACAACAGTCAGGGACTAAGCAATGGCGTTTCGCACGGTATCGGTCGGCAACAAGACGTGGCGGGTGTTCCCCTCCGGCTTGGTCACGCAGTACGACCGTGATGAATTCGGGTTGATGTACGTTCACGGTGACGGCGACGCGCGAGTTGTGCGAGTGACACGCTACTCGCCCCAAGGGACGCGTGCGCGCGAGCAGTCGTTTCTCCAGCTCTCCGATGCCGAGCTGTTGCGGCTTTTCCACGAGTCGCAGCCGAGCTTCACATCACCAGAAGCGGGCTACGCGAAGTGATCGCAGGCGGGGGCGGCGGGGGCAGCGCCGCGCCCCTGCCTCGACGGGCCGATCTGCACACGCACTCCACGGCATCTGATGGTGCGGCATCGCCAGCCTGTCTGGTCGAGAAGGCACTCGCGGCTGGGCTCACAGCCGTCGCTTTGACTGACCACGACACCGTCAGTGGTGTGGCGGCTGCGCGGGAGGCGGCGTCGCAAACGGGGGTCGAGGTGATTGCGGGCGTGGAGCTCAGTGCGCTCGAGGACGACGTCGAAATCCACATCCTCGGATTGCATCTGACGGACCTCGAGTCGCTGGAGCCCACGCTCGAGAAGCTGCGCGAGGCGCGCGTACGGCGGGCCGCGACGATGTTGCAGCTGCTCAGTGCGTTGGGCGTGCCCGTGACGATGGATGAGCTCATGACACAGGCGGGTTCGGCTGCGATCGGTCGGCCACATGTCGCGCGCGCCCTCATTGCATGCGGATGGGCGAAAGACGAGCGTGATGCCTTCGACCGTTTTCTGGCCGCGGGGCGACCGGCCTACGTGGCCAAGCAGCGACTGTCGATCGCGGACGCCGTTCGAATGGTTCACGACGCAGGCGGCGTGGCGGTGCTTGCGCATCCGGGTCGTCAGGGTACGCTGGCTCGGCTCAAAGCGTTGCGGAACACGGGATTGGATGGGGTCGAAGTGCGGCACCCGAGCCACTCGGCCGAGGACGTCGCGCGCCTCGGGGCGATCGCGGACGCGCTGGCGTTGCTGCCCAGCGGCGGCTCCGATTGGCACGGCGCAATGGAAGGTCCTCGAGTGCTCGGCGCCGTCAGTGTCCCCGCCGAATGGGCGGAGCGACAGGCGGCGGAGGCGCGACGTCTTCAGCAATCCGGAAGTGGCGCATGGAGCTCGCCGGGCGCGTCGCACTCGTAACCGGCGCGGGAGTGCGCGTCGGGCGCGCGATCGCCATGGGCCTGGCAGGCGCGGGCGCGCGCATCGCCGTGCACTACAATGCATCCGCGGAAGGGGCCGACGCCGTCGTCGAGGAGATCCGCGCGGCCGGCGGAGACGCTGAAGCGTTTCGGGCCGACCTCGCTCGGGCTGAGACGGCGACGGTGTTGATCGACGCCGTGACCAAGCGGTTTGGTGATCTCGACATCCTCGTGAACTCAGCGGGTGTGATGCAGCGAACGCCCATCGGCGAGGTGACGCCGGCGGCGTGGGACACGATCTTCGCCATCAATCTCCGTGCGCCGTTCTTCGTGGCTCAGGCGGCGGCTGCACCGATGTCGAAGCGTGGCGGCGCCATCGTCAACATCGCCGACCTTGCAGGTCTCGAAACGTGGTCCGGCTATATCCCGCACGGCATCAGCAAAGCAGGCGTGATCCAGATGACGCGTGCGCTCGCGCACGCGTTGGCTCCGCGCATCCGCGTCAACGCGATCGCACCGGGGGCGGTCCTGCTGCCGGAACACTGGGATAAAGCGGCCGCCGATCACCTCGTTGCCACCACGCCGTTGTGTCGCCTCGGGGAGCCGTCAGACGTGGTGGGGGCAGTGCTCTACCTGCTGCGAGCGGACTACGTGACCGGACACACCCTCGTGGTCGACGGTGGGCGCCGTGTCAGGACTTGACCAGCGAAGTCTCCTGGCCGCCGCGGGGGCGTCCGTTGGACGACTCGATGCGGAGCGCGAGCGCGTGGCGCGCTCGCCTGCGAAGGATTCGGCCACCGAGCCGCAGGCCTACGGCACGATCGTCGTGGTTGGAGGCGGATGCTACGGCAGCTACTACGTTCGTCAACTGGGGCGCGCACGCGAGGCTGGCGCGCTGACGTGGAAGCGGGTTGTCGTCGTCGATCGAGATCCATCGTGCGCGGTCGGTCGCAGTCTCGACACGGGCGAGGTCACCACGCCCGACGTGGAACTCGCGACCAGCGACTGGGATTCTGTTTTTTGCAGGAGTATCTGGGATCCGCATGTGCGGATCCCGACGCGGCGTCGGCCGATGGGATCGTGCCATCGCCGCTCATGCCCCATCTCATGTTCGAGTGGATACTTGCGCGCGCCAAGCGGCACTGGCCACGCCGCGTCGTGGACACGCGTGCTGTCGGGTCACTACCGGACATGCCGTGGCAGCGCAGCGCGCCGGACGGCACCCGGTACGTGAGTTTCGCGGAATGGGTGTGCCCGGTGAATTGCATTGAGCCGGCTACGTGTCCAAAAACGCGCGGGCCGCGGTGGTGGACGATGCCGGCCGCCGTGCAATCCTACGTTGCAGCGGCGCGCGCCGCCGGTCAGCCGTTGGCTGGTCCGGTTATCTTTCATTGTACACACCGGGCCTACGGCGTCGGGATGTTCGATACCGCGACGGCGGTCCAGGCAGATGTGCTGATTCGAGAGGCGCCGCGGCGCGGGCCGGTGGACGTGATCGTCGGAACGGTGTCCCACTGTCACGGCGCTCTGAGTGTGGTTACGATTGGCGCCGCTGATGGAGAAAACGGTGGAAGCGTCGACTGAATACGATGTCATCATTGTCGGAGCCGGTCCGGCTGGGCTGACGGCGGCACTGTACGCCGGGCGGTCCATGTTGCGTACGGTGGTGCTCGAGCTCCTCGCGCCTGGCGGTGAGCTCTTGAGGACGGAAACGATCGAGGATTACCCCGGGTTCGAGCACATTGATGGTTCGAAGCTCGCGGAGCTCTTCGAGAGCCACGCGCGGAAGTTCGGCGCGGAAATCCGTCCCTTCACGACGGTCACGGCGGTACGCAAGCGACCGGACGGCACCTTCGACGTCGAAACCGATGGCGGCGAGCGGTTCCATGCACCAACCGTGATCGTTACGTCCGGCGGTACCCCGATCCGGCTCGGTGTGCCGGGAGAAGAGGAATACGCCGGCAAGGGCGTCTCATATTGCGGGATCTGCGATGGCGCGTTCTTCAAGGGCCATACGATCGCGGTCGTGGGCGGTGGCGACGCGGCGGTCGAGGAAAGCGACTTCCTGACGCGATATGCCGAGAAGGTCTACCTGATTCACCGCCGCGGCGACCTCCGTGCGTCCAAGATTCTGCAGCAACGGTTGTTCGCCAATCCCAAGATCGAGGTCATCTGGGACACGGTTGTCCGCGAGATCGTGGGGGACGCGAACGGGCTCGTACACAAGATTCACTTGCACAATCTGAGAACGGGCACCGATTCAGAGCTTGCCGTGACAGGCGTGTTCGTCTTCGTCGGCTTTCGCCCCAACACGGGCATCGTAGAGGCGCACGTCGATCACGATGACATGGGGTACCTGCGCACGGACACCAACATGCAGACGTCGCTCCCAGGGTTGTTCGCAGCCGGCGACGTGCGAGCACAGCTCACACGCCAGGTGACGACGGCCGCGGGCGACGCGACGACCGCCGCCATCGCCGCAGAGAAATATTTGACGGCGCGGCGGGGAAGGCCGCCAAGCGTCGAGCCGGTGATCGTCGGAACGGGAGGGTACGCCGCATGATTGTCACATCCACAACCGTCGGACCATTTCAGGAAAACACGTATCTGGTCGTCGACGAGTCCACGAACAAAGCGGTCTTCGTCGATCCAGGTGCCGAAGGTGATCGATTGCTCGACGTTCTCCGTCGCTCCGGCGCGACGCTCGAGGCGATCTGGCTGACCCACGCTCACGTGGACCACATTGGGGCGGTGGCAGCGATTCGGCGCGAGTACGACGTGCCGATCCTCTTGCATCCGCTGGACGAGCCGGTGTACGCCGCGGGCGAGTCGGTGGCGCGGATGTACGGCATTCCGTTCGAGCGACCGCCGCGTCCGGATACGCCATTAGCCGAAGGGCAAATCGTGCGAGTCGGGTCGGCGTCGTTCGAGGTGCTGCACGTGCCCGGTCATGCGCCCGGTCACGTGTTGTTCGTCGGAGATGACCTCGTACTGGGTGGCGATCTCGTATTCGCCGGTTCGATCGGACGCACCGACTTGCCGCTCAGCGATCCGGCCGCCATGCAGGAGTCGCTCAATCGTGTGGCGACGCTGCCCGAAAGACTGGTGATTCATCCCGGACACGGCGGATCGACCACGGTTGGTCGCGAGGTCAAGAGCAATCCCTTCTTGTCGGGCACCGCTCGAGTGCTGACGCAGACGAGAAGGTGAAATGCTAAAGTGCGAGGAGCGGGTTTGGGGTTTGGGGTTTGCGGTCGGGGAACGGCCACGACGTATGGCACCCGGCGGCTAGGGGCGACGCAATGCGTCGCCCCTACGGTGCGGCAATGCAACCCGCGATTCGGTGGCGCCCGAACACCGACCTCCGGACATTGTGGTCGCGCTACGGCGTGATTCGGTGACGCCCGTACACCAATCCGCGCACATTGTGGTCGCGCCAACGGCGGGCGACGCATTGCGTCGCCCCTACCCGCCGGCCCTCACGCATTGGAGGCGTCCCATGCCCCGTCACGTCGCGATAGCCGTCCTCTCCGCCCTCTGGCTGGGCGCTGCCATCATCGTTGCAACCGTTGTTGCGCCGGCGGCGTTCGCGACCCTGCCGTCCCGCACGCTGGCGGGGGCGCTGGTGGGCCGCGTGCTCCCGGCGGTCTTCCTCTCCGGATGCGTCGCGGCGATCGCAACCCTGTTGCTCGACGCACTGAGTGCACGGCCGCCCGGGGCGAGCATTCGAATGACCGGGTCCGTCGTCTGGGGTGCCAGCTGCGCGACTGCACAGTTCATTGTGAGTCCGCGGATCGAGCGACTCCGCGAGGCGGCCGGCGCGCCGATCGACGCATTGGCGCCAGACGCACCGCTGCGCGTCGCCTTCGGCCGGTTACACGCCGCGAGCGTGGGACAGCTTGGGCTCGCGATGCTGGCCGCGCTGCTCGTGCTCATCCTCGCCGCGCGAGCAATCACACAAAAGGGATAGATTACGGCATGGACACACGGAGCAGGAGCGAGCGCGATCCTCTCGGGCTCGTCGCGGTGCCCAACGAGGCGCTCTATGGGGTTCAGACCCAACGGGCGCGGCAGAACTTCCCCATCAGTGGGCTGACCGCGCCGCCAGTCTTTGTGACTGCCACGACGTGGATCAAGAAAGCGGCCGCGCTCGTGCATCGCGAGACCGGGCGGCTGGACGCTGAGCGCGCCGACGCGATCGTCCGAGCTGCCGATGAGATCCTGAGCGGCAAACATCTCGAGCACTTCGTCGTGGACGTGTTTCAGGCTGGAGCAGGCACGTCGCACAACATGAACGTGAATGAAGTGATCGCGAACCGCGCCAACGAATTGCTCGGTCATGCTCGCGGCAGTTACGAGCGCGTGCACCCGAATGACGACGTGAACATGGCGCAGTCGACGAACGATGTGATCCCGACGGCGATCAGGCTCGCGTGCCTCGCGCAACTCGATAAACTCGTGGCGGCAGGGACCGAGCTCGCGCAGGCGTTTCGTCGTCAAGCGCTGGCCACCGATGACGTCGTGAAAGCGGGGCGGACGCATTTGCAAGACGCCATGCCGATTCGCCTCGGCCAGGAGATGGGCGCGTATGCCGGATCGATCGAGCGCGGCCTGCGACGTGTCGAGCAGGCCGCTGATTTCTTGCGTGACCTGGGCATTGGCGGCAGCGCCGTCGGGACGGGAGTCAACGTCGAGCCACAGTATCCGAAGCTGATGGTGCAGTACCTCCGCGACATCACAGGTCTCGAGCTGCGCGAAGGCGATGACCGCATTCAGCTCATGCAGAGCATGGGCGATGTCGCGGGCTACAGCGCACAACTGCGTGTGCTCGCCCTCGACCTCAGCAAGATCGCCAGCGATCTCCGCCTGCTCGCGAGTGGTCCCCGGACGGGTCTCGACGAGATCAGGCTGCCCGCCGTACAGCCCGGGTCATCCATCATGCCGGGCAAGGTGAATCCGTCGATCCCCGAGATGGTCAATCAGGTGTGCTTTCAGGTGATCGGATGCGACGCTTGTGTAGCGGCTGCTGTGGAACACGGCCAGCTCGAGCTCAACGTCATGATGCCGGTCATCGCGTACAACGTGCTGCTCGAGGGCCAGATCCTGACCGGGGCGATGCATATCCTCGCGACCCGAGCCGTCGACGGGCTGGAGCCGAACCGCGAGCAGGCCGCCTACTGGGTGGAGCGATCCGCCGCGCTCGCGACCGCGCTCGCGCCGCAGATCGGCTACGCGCGCGCCGCTGATCTGAGCAAGCAATCCGTGAAGGAGAACGTCCTCATCCGCGACCTCGTCCGGCGCGAGCACGTGCTGCCGCCGGCGGAGATCGACGATGTCCTGGACCTCCGGAAGATGACCGAGATCGGTGTACCCGGCGCATCGCCGAAGAAGGCTGCGTCGAAGCCGCCGGACGGGAAGGGCAAGCCAGTGCGGAAAGCCGTCGGCGCCGCCAAAGGACGACAGCGTACGAGGTAGGGGCCGGCCCCGCGTAGGTCGAGCCGTCGGTCCCTCGCCTCCCGGTCGGCTCATCGTGTCGGTGGGGAGGTCCGTTTGGGAGGCGGGGAGCGCCTAAGGACGCCAGCCTCTTGCAGTTGCGAGCCGCGGACCCTAACCTGCACACATGCGCATTACGACCTGGGCCGAGTACGGGCTAATTTGTGCTCTGCACCTGGCCAGGCGCGCGACCGAAGGCCCGGTGACCGGCCGGGAGTTGGCGGCGCTGGAGCGGCTGCCGGCCGATTATGTGGAGCAGATTCTCCTGCGGCTTCGGCGTGCGGACGTTGTTCGGAGCACGCGAGGTGCCCATGGCGGGTATGTGCTGGCACGCCCCGCGGAGTTGATATCCGTTCGTGAGCTCATCGCGGCGTCCGAGGGCGCGACCTTCGACTTGCACTGCGTGAGTCACCCGGTCGAGGAAGAGCGGTGCTCGGCCTCCCACAACTGCAGTATTCGGCCAGTGTGGGTGCTCCTCCAGCGCAAGATCGACGACGTGTTGGAGGGCGTGCACCTCGCGGACCTCCTGGACGAAGAGGCCGTGGTCCGGCAGCGCATTGGCCTCCCGGTACTGCAGGCGTAAGCTGCGGGCTCGCGAGCCGCGCGCGTCCGACATCGCGTGCTGAGACCCGACTTCCTCCGAAGTTGGCAGGCCGATCGCGCACGCCGCGCGCAGGCGACTGCGTACGTGGCCACGCTGCTCGCTGAGCCGTCCGCAGCAGACGTACGCTGGCTTACAGAAGGGGGAACGGGAGGCGACGAGGACCACGCGCGTTGGGAGCTCCGCTACGCCCGATGCGCCGCGGGCCTGCTCGCCGCGCGACGTGACGCACTCGATGACCGTACCGCGTCGCTCGTCTCGGCCGCACTCGAGCGGGCCTGGAGACGAGACCCCCGCGTCGCCCCCGACCGCCGCGAGATCGCGACGCGGCAGCTCAATACGCGCCTCTCCGCGTATACCGATGCTCTCGCCGACAAAGATGGGCGTGAGGGGACGCTCACCAAGCTCTCGCGGGTGTTGCTGGGTTTTTCGGGCCGCCTCGATCCGACTCCCTCCGAGCTGGCCGCGGCCGGCGAGCGACTGGGTGGCTACCTACGCGAGAGCTCCGACGCGCTGAGACATGCGTTTGGCGCCGCGCTGTTGCCGGACGACGAACGGCCGTCGGCAGTGGCAGGGCGTCCCAAGAAATAGGACCGCGTATCGCACGCGTGGCTGCCGCCGCGAGGATACGGTAGGGGCGACGCCATGCGTCGCCCGTTTTGTGTTGGATCCGGCGGTAGGGGCGACGGTTACGTCGCCGTGTTGTATTGTCGACGGGGGGCGACGTGAGTCGCCCCTTTGCATGCCCCCAACGTTCATGTGTGTGCCTGGATCTCGTGACAAGAACGAAAGAGGATCTTCATGAATCCCTTACTTGGTAACGGTCATCGCTTGACATAACGGTCTGTCGACGTACCTTCGCGCGCTTCGGGGTTCGTACGCCGCGCGGGTCGGTTCCTTCTGGGAGCCCACTCGTCGCGCGGCGCAGACGTTCGTGCGGAGGAGCTATGGACAAATTTGTGTGGCGCGCAAGGACGAGGGGATTGGCGGCGATGGCTGTCGCGGCCATGCTCGCCGCGGGATTGGCGAGCAGTGTGCAGGCGCAGACCAGGATTACCGGACGGGTTATCGACCCGGACAACGTCCCGATCGGGACCGCGCAGATCCTGGTAACCGGCACGTTGGTCGGCACGAACGGCTCGGATAGCGGCACCTTCACGCTGCAAGTTCCGGCCGACGGGAAGAGCCTCACGGTCCGTCGCATTGGGTTTCTCGGAAAGACCGTACCGCTCACGCCAGGGCAGACGAACTACACGATCACCCTCGCACACGACGTGCTGCGCCTCGAGGCGCAGGTGGTGACGGGCGTGGCGACGACGGTGTCTTCAAAGAGCTCGTCCAACGACGTCGCGGTGGTCAACGCCCAGGCGGTCAACGAGGTGCCCGCGCCCACCATCGAGAACGCGATCCAGGGACTCGTGCCGGGTGCCCTCATCTCGCAAAACAACGGGGGCGAGCCTGGCGGCGGCATGCAGATCCAGATCCGTGGGGTCACGTCGATCAATGCCAAGGCGTCGCCGCTCTACGTGGTCGATGGCGTGATCATCGACAACGACCAGCAGGAGCCGGGCAACAACGCGATCACGTTCTCGACCGACGGTGGGGTGCAGCAGGATGGCACAGATCTCGGCACGAATCGTATCGCCGACTTCAATCCCGAGGACATTGAGTCGATCGAGGTGCTCAAGGGCGCGTCCGCTTCGGCCATTTACGGATCGAAGGCGTCCGCCGGCGTCGTGATCATCACCGACGAAGCGAGGCAAGGCTGGGAAGGCCGCCTGGAACTTCTCGCAGAAGGTCGGCCATTTCTCGGCAGCCTCGCAAGAGAATCATCCGTCAGTTCCCGACGCTCGCCGGCGCGCAAGCATGGTACGTGAATGACGTCAAAGGCGGAGCTTCAGGGTCGGCCTTGGCCGCGGACAATTCATTCATTCAGGGCATCTACGCGGGCAACCAGGACTATCAGAACTCGCTGTTCGGGAGCAACAAGGCCTCCTACGAGACCGACCTCAGTGTGAACGGGACACTCGGGCAGACGCAGTACTTCGTCTCGGGCCTTTCCAAATTCGACAACGGCTCACTGCTCAACACGGGATACAGCAAGCAGTCGATCCGGTCCAACGTCACGCAACAGATCGCATCGCGTCTTTCGGCCTCGGCCAACTTGTTTTACGCCCATTCGACCTCGAATCGAGGCATCACGGGCAATGACAATAACGGTCTAAGCCCGTATGACGTGTTCGGGTACACGCCGGGGTTCATGAATCTCAATCACGTGAATGCCGACGGGACGTGGGGCCGCAATTACTTCGGCAACGCGAATCCGTTCGCGGACACGTACGAAATGTCAACGCCGGAGAACATCCAACGATTCGTAGGCGGCGGCTCCATCAACTGGACGCCCTACAGCACCGAACACCAGTCGCTGCAGATCAACATTCTGGGCGGAGCTGACCTCGCCCACGTACTGGACGGGCTCTACGCGCCATCGAATATCCAGTTCGAGCAGGCGCAAGCCCTTCCAGGCGTGTCTACGACGCAGACGGCCGATAACTCATACATCAACTATTCGCTCAATCTGATCCACCACTACACGGGTCTCTCCTGGCTCGACGCCACGACCTCCGCGGGATTCCTGCGGGAGAAGCGGGACTACAACAACCCGGAGACCGTGTCGCAAAACTTGCTCGCGGGCTTGGACAACCCTTCGTCGGGCACCGTGCAGACCAACTTCTATCACCGCAACGCGGCGCGCGACCAGTCGCTGTATGCCCAGGAGCAACTGCTACTCCTCGACTCTCGGCTCTCGGTGTCCGCAGGTGTCACGGCCGAACGGTCCACAAACGACGGAGACATCAACAAGTTCTACGCGTACCCGCACTATGCCGCCTCGTATCGCATCCCGCAGTTCGTCGGCTTCCTCGATGAGCTCAAGATCCGCGCTGCGTATGGACAGTCGGGGACACAGCCGCTGTACGGCGTGCGCTATACGGTGGACTCGACGCAGACGTACGCAGGTTCGCCAGGCGAGTTCACTTCCGGCATTGTCGGCAATCCGAACATCAAGCCGGAGTCCGAGACCGAGATCGAGACGGGCTTCGATGCGACGATGTTCCACTCCCGTGCACAATTCACCTTCACGGTGTACCAGAAGCGGGTCACGAACCTCCTGCTGGAAGCGAATACGAGCCCGTCGCGTGGCAGCAGCTACCAGTGGCTGAATGGCGGCGAGTTCACGAACCAGGGCGCCGAGATCTCGCTCAGCGCCACGCCGATCCAGCTGCGGAACGGATTCACCGCCGTGAGCACGATCAGCTACTTCCGCAACTACAGTGTCGTGAACTCGCTGGCCGTTCCGTCGTTCGACGTGTTCTACGTCGACGTGACGCCCGGGCGTTCGGTCACGGACATCGTCAACGCAACCTACTCAGGCGTGCAGCCGCAGCTTGGGGACGTGATGCCGGATTTCACTATGGATTTCAACCAGGAGATCCACTTCGGCCCCTTCAACGCCGCTGCGGTCGTGCAGTGGAACAAGGGTGGGGCGATGATGAACCAGACGGAGCTCTATTACGACTACGGCTCGCTTTGGGGTGATTCGACGTACGCGTCGAACTGGGCCAAGCGGTTCAACGCGAACGACTACAACTGGATCGAGGGCGCGGGGTTCGTGAAGCTGCGCTCGGTCTCGGTCAACTACACGCTGCCATCTAAGTGGATCTCCGGTATCGCAGGCGGGCGCTTCTCCAGCGTGCGTCTCTCCGCTCGAGGGCCGCAACCTCCTGCACTTGTATAACAGGGGCTATAACGGCCTCGATCCTGAAGTTGCGGGTGGCGGCAACTCGAACCTGCTACGAAACATTGAGATCACGCCGTATCCACCATCCCGCAGCTACTTCCTCTCACTCGACGTAGGCTTCTGACGATGCCGATTTCTCAACGCGTGACCGGCAGCCGTCCGGAGCGCATATGCACACGGGCACGGCACACGCTCCGAGCGAGCGTCCTCGCGGGCACGATCGTGCTTGGTACCGCGGTCGCTTGTAAAGACAGCGCCGTGCCGTACTTCGACGCACCGACCGGCATTCCCAACTCGCAGACCGGCGTCCAAAACGCGGTGACCGGCTTTTTCTCCGGGACGCGCGCGGATGCCTATCTGTATGCGTACAATTCAACGGGGTACGCCCGCGACCTGTTTTATTTCGTCTCGTCCGCCCCGCCAGTGCTGACGATTCCTGCGGGGTTGGTCCCGGTGGCACCGGGCAACTTCGCCTTCAACGACATGTGGGATGATGAATATCTGACGATCAAGCAGGCGAACTCGATTCTGACCAGCTTGGGCGGGGTCGGTTACAGCCCGGCTCAAGTCGCGGCCATTCAGGGCGTCGTCCAGACGATGAAGGCGCTCGAGTTCATGGTCCTCGCCGAGACGCGCGACACGCTCGGTATCCCGCTCTACTCGATGGATGGCGACCCGACGAGCCCACCGTATTGCAACAAGGATGTCTGGCAGTACATCGTCGCGTTACTCGATTCAGGACTCGTTGACCTCAACACGGCCGGCGCAACCCCGCTGCCCGTGACGCTGCCGCCCGGGTTCGGGGCCGTTTCAGTGCAGGCGGCGCCGGCCACGGTGTCGGGTTCGTTCGCCTCGTTCAACCGCGCGCTCGCGGGTAAGGCAGGCCTCGAGTACGCGTACGCCTACGCCAGGAACAGCCCCAGCACGCACCCCACGCCTACAACGCCAGGGACGCCGTTGGCCTCGGCGCTCCAGCGCGCTGACAGCGCGCTCGCGGCGTCGGCGCTCTACAATCCCGCGGCGATCACACCGCCGGTCGCCGGGCCATTCCAGGCCGGTCCGTTCATTGTGTATCACGACTTCAGCGGCGCTTCGGGCGACGTCCAGAATCAAATCTTCGCGGCGTATTTCAACTACAACACGACCTGGGATTTCCAAAGCTCCGTTGACACGGTCAACGACCTCCGGTGGGTCAACAAGTTTGCTGTCGATCCCAACCCCGTACAGGTCGCACAATATGCCGGCGTCTCGAGCGCCAAGAACTACGTTCCGTATTCATCGGTCTCGGCGCCGATTCCCATTGTTCGGGCCGAGGAGTTGGCTCTGGTGCGGGCGCAGATCCAATTGGGTTTGGGCAACAACGCGGCAGCACTCGCGCTGGTGAATCAGGTGCGAGCAACTGCTGGCAGTTGCGGTGCATCGTGTCCGGCTGGGATGTCTCCGCTCGCTGCGTATCCACCCGGCGACGCATCGAGCTATGTCACGACACGGGACGACTTGATGAAGGAGCAGCGCATTTCGACGGTCTTCGAAATGAGTGGGGACCGCATGATCGCGCTCCGGATGTACCATCTCGAGGCCGTCGAGGACACGACGTGGCAGTCGACGGGTCCGGGACCCGATGGGGCCGTGAATGCGGCGAATGGACATCCGACCGATTACCACACCACCATCTTTTCGGTACCGACGCAGGAGTACACGGAACGCGGCGGGAACTACGCGCTCTCGTGCCCGTGAAGCTGCCACTCGGTTGTGGCTGTCCCGTCGAACGCCGCGCGCTCAGCGCGGCGTTCGTCGTGGGTAGCCTCCTGCTGCCGGTGTACCTGGGCGCGCAGGCTGCCGGAGCTCAATCGGGCTCCGGCGTCCTGCACCCCAAGATCCTCATCAGTTACGACATGGAGGGCGTTTCCGGGGCGCTGACTCCGGACTACGTCCTGTTCGACAAACCCGCCCAGTACGCCATCGGGCGAAAGGCGCTGACGGCCGACGTCAACGCGGCCATCCGCGGGCTCGTCAAGGGCGGGGCCGGGTCGATCTGGGTTCAGGATGCGCACGGATCGGGGAACGCGTACGAGCCCGATCTCCTGGTCAGTGAGATGGACCCGCACGCGTCGTTCGATTTTCGGTCGCACTCGTATGATCCGTATTCGACGGGTATCGATGGCTCCGTCGACGCCATTGTGTGCATCGGCGCCCACGCCCGGGCGAACACGCCCGGGTTCATGGCGCACACCGTCACCTTCGACGTCGATTTCCGCGTCAACGACGTCGAATTCAGTGAGATACACCTGGTCGCGGCGTCGGCCGCCCGCTGGGGGATTCCCGTGATCATGGGTTCCGGCGATGACGTGCTGCGGGAGCAAGTCAAAACGGATTTCCCGGAGCTCGAGTATGCGACGGTGAAAACGGCCAAGAGCCATGGCGTCGCCGAGCCGCTCGCGCCGGGCGAAGCGGAGCGCCGTATCGAGGCCGCGGCACAGCAGGCAATGCAAAAATTCCGCGCGGGGAAGTTCCGGCCATACTATCTCGAACCTCCCTTCGACATCCGCCTCTCTTTCCCGGATTACCAGGAGGCTGAGGGCGCCGCGCTCAATCCGAACGTCCTGCCCGACGGCGATCTCGCGGTGCGCATCGTGCGCCCGTCCTTTGTCGAAGGGTACGAGATCGCTCGGCTGTCGATCCGGCTGGCGATCCAGCACGCCGAGATGGCCATGCTCACACGGCGGCTCGGCCAGGATTCGACCACGCGGAAAGCGATGAGTGAGCTGGAGGAGGGGATCATCGCGCGTTGGCTCGATCCGGAACACGCGCCAGCGTGGGCGAAGCCGCCGGCGTCAAAGCCCGCGCCCAGAACGCGCTTTTGGGGCGATACGTAGGACACCGAGGTGCCCGTGACGAGAAAAGAGCGAAGAGAGGCCTGCACGCAACCCCAGCTGATCGTGGGTTGGTGGCGGCGGTCCGTCGTGCCGGTGATGGTGGGGATGGTCATGGCGGCGCCGCAGCTCGTCGGTCAGCAACCGGCCGCACCGCCCGGACCGCCGCCGGGATACACGAAGCAGGACTCGATGATCGCGATGCGCGACAATGTGCGGCTGCACATCGCGATCTACACGCCGACCAATGCCCCAGGGCCGCTGCCGATCATGTTCCTGCGGACGCCCTACGGCATCGACGGGTACGCTCGATGGTTCGACAACTATCTCAAGGAGCTCGCGGCCGACAAGTACATCTTCGTCTTCGAGGACATTCGCGGCCGGTACGAGTCGGAAGGGCAGTTCGTGATGCAGCGGGCGCCGGCCCACCGGAAAGATCCCAAGGCGATCGACGAGAGCACCGATGCCTACGATACGATCGATTGGCTGGTGAAACACGTGCCCAACAACAACGGCCGCGTGGGTGAGCTCGGGATCTCGTACGACGGGTGGACGACGGTCATGACGATGCTCGACCCGCATCCAGCGCTCAAGGCGGTGTCACCGCAGGCGTCACCGGTCGACATGTTCCTCGGCGACGACTTTCACCACAACGGTGCGTTCCGGTTGAGCTACGGGTTCGAGTACGCATCGTCGATGGAGACGCCGAAAGGCCAGCCCCGATTCACCTTCGACCAATACGATACCTACACCTGGTATCTCGGCCTCGGTCCGCTCTCGACCGTCGACGCGAAGTACCTCCACGGCAAGATCCCAACGTGGGAAGATTTTGTGAATCACCCGAACTACGATGAGTTCTGGCAGCGGCAAACGGCGTTGCCCTATCTCGACCGCGTGACTGTGCCGACGCTCAGCGTCGCGGGATGGTGGGATCAGGAAGACTTCTATGGGCCGATCACCATCTACGAGGCGCTCGAGAAGCACGACACCGAGCACAAGAACTTCCTCGTCGTCGGTCCGTGGTATCATGGCGGCTGGGGCTTCGAGGCTGAGGGGAACAAGCTGGGGGCGATCGACTTTGGCAGCCCGACCGCGGCGTATTTCCGCTCGGAGATCATGGCCCCCTTCTTCGCCTATTATCTCAAGGATCGCGGCACCGGGAAGTTCCCGAAGGTCAGGACCTTCGAGGCCGGTACGAACAAGTGGCGGGAGTTCGATAGCTGGCCGCCGAAAACCGGCGTCGCGAGCGAACATCTCTACTTCGCGCCTTCCGGTGGCGCGTCATTTGACAAGCCGCCGCTCGCGGCCGGCGACAGCGGATTCGACAGCTATGCGTCCGATCCCCGGCACCCGGTGCCGTACCGACATCGGCCGATCCCCCGAGGTATCGGTTGGCGCACCTGGCTGGTCGAGGACCAGCGCTTCGTGAATGACCGGCCCGACGTATTGACATACGAGACCGCTCCACTGGACGCCGACGTGGCGCTCGCCGGATCCATCACGGCGCATCTGTTCGCCGCCACGACGGGCAGCGATGCCGATTGGGTGGTGAAGCTGATCGACGTGTATCCCGACACCATGCCGTCGCCGCAGGCATCCATGGGCGGATATGAGTTGATGGTCGCCAATGATGTGTTCCGTGGGCGATTTCGTGAGAGCTACACGACGCCGCATCCGATCGCACCGAATCAGGTGGAGGAGTACAAGGTCGACCTGCACACCCAGGACTACAAGTTCCTGAAAGGGCACCGGATCATGGTCCAGGTGCAGAGCAGCTGGTTCCCGATCATCGACCGGAACCCGCAGCAGTACGTGCCCAACATTTTTGCAGCGACGGACGCCGACTACCGCGTCGCACGCGAGCGGGTCTACCGCAACGGCGCGCAAGCATCGTATCTCGACCTGCCCGTCGAGACCGGCACGACCACGCAGTAGACGCGGCGACTCGTCCAGTTCCCGCGAGGAGGAATAGTGTCACTTGGTCCTTCACGTCCCGGGCGCCGCAATGGCGCCACGGTTGCGGTCCCCGGCGTGTCCGGGGGCGCATTGCCGCCCCGCGCGGCTCTCGTCGCTACCAGCAGCGCGTGGCTCTCGATGCTTATCGGGGCGAGCCTGGCTGGTTCGCGCGCACCTCCATAGTCAACAACCTGCTGGACCGCCGCCCGGATACACCAAGCAAGACACCATGATCGCGATGCGCGACCATGTGCGTCTGCACGTCGCGATCTACACGCCAAGTCGGTGCGTCGGAGCCGCTGCCCATCATGCTGCTGCGCACCCCGTACGGCATCGATGGCTACGCCGCGGAGTTCGACAGCTATCTCAAGGAGCTCGCCGCGGACAAGTACATCTTCGTGTTCGAAGACCTGCGTGGCCGACACCAGTCGGAAGGTCAGTTCGTCATGTTGCGGCCGCAGCGAGACCCGAAGGACCCGGCGGCAATCGATGAAAGCACCGACGCGTACGACACCATCGACTGGCTCGTCAAGCACCTACCGAACAACAACGGCCGCGTCGGCGAGTTGGGCATCTCCTATGATGGCTGGACGACGGTCATGACGACGCTCGATCCGCACCCCGCGTTGAAAGCGGTGTCGCCACAGGCGTCGCCGTCCGACATGTTCATCGGCGACGATTTTCACCACAACGGCGCGTTCCGGCTGAGCTACGGCTTCGAGTATGCGGCACTGATGGAAACCGGGAAGGACCAGGAGATGTTCGCCTTCGATCGCTTCGACACCTACGACTGGTACCTGCACCTCGGCCCGCTATCGAATGTCGACGCGAAATACCTCCACGGCAAGATTCCGTCGTGGGAGGACTTCGTGAAGCATCCGAACTACGATGCGTTCTGGCAGCGGCAAGGAGTGTTGCAGTTCCTCGACCATCCGACGGTGCCGACGCTCAATGTGGCGGGATGGTGGGACCAGGAAGACTTCTACGGGCCCGTCACGATCTATGAGGCGTTGCAGAAGCACGACGCGGCACACAACAATTTTCTCGCCGTCGGTCCATGGAACCATGGAGGCTGGGCCGATCCGGCAGGACAGAAGCTGGGCGACATCGACTTCGGCAGTCCGACGTCGGCCGACTTTCGCCGAGATATCATGGCGCCGTTCTTCGCCTACTATCTCAAAGGCCGCGGTCCCGGTGGTTTTGCCGGGGCGACAACGTTCGAGGGCGGCGCGAACAAGTGGAGACATTTCGACAGCTGGCCGCCGAAGACCGGTGTGACGCCTGAACGGCTCTACTTCCAGGCGAACCACGCCGTGTCATTCGATGGACCGAAGGTCGCCGCGGGTGATAGTGGGTTCGACAGCTACGTCTCGGACCCCTCACACCCTGTGCCCTATCGTCGTCGCCCGATTCCGCCGACCTACACCCCAGGCGGGTCCGGCTGGACGGAGTGGCTCGTTCAGGACCAGCGCTTCGTCGATGGCCGGCCGGATGTCATGACGTACGAGACTCCGCCCCTTGATCATGACGTCACCCTCCTCGGCGCGATCACAGCCCATCTGTTTGCTGCGACGACAGGGTCAGACGCGGACTGGATCGTGAAGTTGATTGACGTCTATCCGGACACGGCGCCGACCGGCACGAAAGCGTCGTATGGCGGCTACGAGCTCATGGTCGCCAACGATGTGCTCCGCGGACGCTTTCGCAACGGCTACATCACGCCACAACCGATCGCGCCCGGCCAGGTGGACGAATACAAGATCGATCTGCACACGCAGGACTATCGGTTTCTGAAGGGTCACCGAATCATGGTGCAGGTGCAGAGCACCTGGTTCCCGATCATCGATCGGAATCCGCAGCACTACGTCGCGAGCATCTTCGCCGCGACGGATGCCGACTACCAGATCGCACGCCAGCGGATCTATCGGAGCGGCACACACGCATCGTACCTCGACTTGCCGATCGAAACGGGCACGACGACGCAGTGAGTCGGCGACCCGGGTGCTGGTGACTGAAACTGCAACGTCCACGACGACCACGAGGGCGGGCTGAAGCCCGCCCCTACATGTTACTGCGGACGTCATTGAGTCCGGACTCGTCGACTGATACCCGCGACGGCACGAACGACGCTCCGGAACGTCGGCGTCCTCGCCGACATGTAAGGGCGGCCTTCGGGCCGCCCAGCGGTGTCGTCGCGAATGTGGTGGAGTTGCGGTCACCCAGGGCACGTCTGCGTCCGTGGCCTGCTTCTCTAATTCGTACCTTTCTCGCGCTGCTCGTCATCGGGCTGGTGACGGGCGCATGCGGGACCGCCCGGTCGGCGCCGGCATCCCGCAAGCGTCACCAACTGGGCGCAGGCGCACGCGATCCAGGTCCCTCCAGTCGACCAACCATACGCCGATTCCTCGTTCGGCTTCCTCGACTCGTTGGTCGGTTCAGCACGCATCCTCGCGCTTGGCGAGCTGATTCACCGCGGCCACGAGCCTCTGGAGTTCCGCAACGAGGTGATTCGCTATGCGGTCACCCATCTGGGATTCACCGCCGTGGCGCTGGAGTCGGGTTTCACCGAAAGCGCCGTGGTCGACAGCTTCATTCACGGCGGAGCGGGCAACATCGACAGTGTGCTTCACGCGGGGCTCAACTGGAACTTTTCGACACTCCCCGAGAATCGTGAGCTCGTGGAATGGCTTCGCGAGTACAACGCGCATGCTGCTCAGCAGGTCCGCTTGTATGGTTTCGATCTTACCGGAGGCGACCCCGCCAATAAGGCCGATCTCTACCTCGGGGCGCCAAAGGCCATTTCGGCTGCGCTGACGTATGTGACCGCGGTCGCGCCGCGTTCCGCCGGCCACTTCAGGTCGGGACTCGCTCCGCTCATTCCGCGATTCACTCCGCTGCGCTTCAAGGAGTACGCTCCGCAAGAGCGGCGTCGGTTGACGAGCCTCCTCGATAGTCTCTATCGCACACTCGTCGCCGACTCAGCGCAAGACGTGCGCGCCAGCTCACCGTTGGCATATGCGCGTGCGGTGCGGAATGCGTGGACCGCGCAACGACTCAATGAGCTCCTCGCGATGTCGTCGTCGGAGGTGGCCGACTCCGCAAGGCCCCGGAACATCTTTCGCGACTCGCTGATGGCCGAGAACGTCCGCTGGATCGTGCAACGACAGGCTGACGGGCGTGTGGTGGTATGGGCTCACAACGCTCACATCATCAATGCCCCGACGACCGTTTGGGAGTTAGGACCCGACGGGCAGGTCGTGCCGGTGGGTCCGGAGTATCGCATGGCAGGACAGTATGTGCGTGAATGGTACGGCAATCATGAGGTCATTGTGTTGTCGACGACATCGAAGACGGTCGGTTTCAACGGCAGTCCGTCGGATCCCGACAGCTTCGACGCGGTGTTGGCGCCGATCGGCATCTCACCGTTCGTGCTCGATCTACGAACGAGCGACAGTCTTCCGTCGGTCCGGGCACAACTGGCGCGGCCATGGCTGTTCAGAATGCACACGATGTTTCAACACATTGTCCCGCGACAAGCCGCCGACGCCATTGTCTACTTCGATCAAGTCACCGCAACGAAGGATCGATGAAACAGGCCCGAGGGGTTACGCACTGACAAACGGAGGGAACGTGCTGAGATGGCGCATTGGGAAAAGCGGTACACTCGCGATCGCGGCAATTGGGTTTTCTGCGGCCGTGCTGCCGGGTCAGGGGCCGAAAGTCCTGATCATCTACGACATGGAAGGCGTTTCCGGTGTGATCAGGCCTCCATACGAGCGCTTTGGGGCGCCCGAATATCCGCAGGGACGGGAATCACTCACGGCTGACGTGAATGCGGCGATTCGAGGACTCAAGACCGGCGGTGCAGGTTCCATCCGGGTAGAGGATGGGCACGGGTCCGGCAACAGCGAAGAGCCGGATATCCTGGTGGACAAGATGGACAAGAATGCGACGTTCGAGTTTCGCGATCGTAGCTACGATCCCTATTCCACGGGGATCGATGGGTCGTTTGCCGCGATCGTCTGCATCGGGATGCACGCGCGCGCCCGCACCAGCGGGTTCATGGCCCACACCGGGACGTTCGATGTCGCGTGGAACGTGAATGGTGTCGACCTGAGCGAGACCCACATCGTCGCGCTCTCCGCCGCCCGCTGGGGCATCCCCGTGATCATGGTCTCGGGAGATCAGGTGCTCAAGGAACAACTCGCCACGGATTTTCCGGAACTGCAGTACGCAGAAGTGAAGGAGTCGCACGGCCACAGTCTGGCCAATGCGGTGCCGCGGGCAGAAGCAGACCGCCGCATCGAAACGGCGGCCCGCGAGGCGATGCAGCGATTCGCGGCCGGCAAGTTCCGTCCGTACTACCTGCCGGGCCCGTACGAGTTTCACATGACGTTCCGCACCCGCGAACAGGCCCAAATGGCCGGTGGCACCCGTGGCGTCGTCCCTGACGGCGACATGGGAGTTCGCTTCACGAGCCCCACCTACATCGATGGCTACCTGGTCGCCGAGGACGTCGTCTCGCACGGCATGAACTACTTGCCCTTGCTGCTGCGAGTGGTGCGACACCAGCCCGGCGGCGACGCGATCATCAAGCAGTGGACGGATCTCATCTGGCTCCAGATCGATCCGGACAGTCTGCCTGCCTGGTCGCTGCCCCCTGCGCAGGTGGCCAGCGATCAACACAAGCGCTATTACGGCGACCAGTAAGGCGGGCGCTTCGCGCCCTAGAGAGTAGCGAGGCAGAAAATAGAAAGTAGAAAGTAGACCACGGCTGCGACCATGCGGACGGTCGGGCTGTCGTCTACTTTCTACTTTCTGTAGGTCTACTCTCTTGCCGGCCCGAAGGGCCGGCATGCCGAAGGGGGGACTCGAACCCCCACGGGCTTGCGCCCACTGCGCCCTGAACGCAGCGCGTCTACCAGTTCCACCACTTCGGCGGTCGGCGAAGGATAGCGGGGCTGGGGGTCAGGGGCCAGAGAAGGGGTGCGGGGTCATTGGGTGCCGGGGCACCGAAACTACAACTCGCGACCGCAAACAACAGGGCGGGCTGAAGCCCGCCCCTACATGTCGGCGTGGGGCGCGGCCTTTCCTCTGACCCCCAACCCCTGATCCCTGACCCCGGTGTCTTATCTTGTGACCACAGTCCTCCCACTCCCGTCCCCACAGATGGCCCGAGCTGTACCGGACACCGAGACCGAGCCTATCGCGCGCAACCGCCGCGCTCGGCACGAGTACCAGATTCTCGACACCTGGGAGGCGGGCATCGTCCTGACGGGCACTGAGGTCAAGGCACTACGCAATGGGAAGGCGAGTCTCGCGGACGCTTATGGCATTGTCAAAGAGGGCGAGGTCTTTCTGTTGAACCTCCACATCGCGCCGTACGAACAGGGGCATCAGTTCAACCACGAGCCGACACGCACTCGCAAGCTGTTGCTTCATAAGAAGGAAATCCGTCGGCTGATCGGCGCCGTGGAACGACAGGGTCTCACCCTCATCCCCCTCGACATGTACTTCAAGCGCGGCCGCGCCAAGATCGTTGTTGGTCTCGCTCGCGGGAAAAAGCTGCACGACAAGCGGGCGGACGAGCGCAAGCGGTCGGACGAGCGTGAAATGGCGCGGGCGGCCCGCTTCCGGTGATTCTCGCCCGCGCCCTGGTCTACGCGCTGCAGGTCGTCGCCGTCGCAGGGACGCCGGCGCCGACCGCTCGCTCGCTCACCGTTCGTGTGCTCGGATCGCGCGACGTCCGACATATACCGGTCGTGGCTCGCGCCGATGGCCAACTTGGCGTCAACGCCGGCCTCTTCGCCACTGCGCTCGGCGGTTCGGTGCATCGTCTGCCGACCGGCCGATTCGCCATGGCAGTCCCCGGTGCCACGCTGGAGATCGCAGACCAGAGCGGGTTCGCGACGTCGTCGGCCGGTGTCATTCCGCTACCGGCGCCGGCTTGGGTTGACAGGACCACTCTGTACCTGCCGCTGGCCGTCGTGGCCGACGTGCTCCCGCGGGTCGCCAGTGGCGTCATCTACGACCCCGAGAAAGCCGAAGTACGCGTCTTCACGGCGCTTCTGCCGGGTGCGGCCGCTCACGCGGTGTCCCACCATTCTAGTGGCGCCACCTCGGATGTCTTCCAGACGGCTGCCGCGACTAGTGGAGTGATATCGGGCAGCGATACCGACACGACCGGGGTCTCACCGTCTGGTGACGTGTTACTGGGTGAGCGGGATAGCGTACCGGCTGCATCCAGATCGACGCTGATCCACCATCGGCTCGTCGTCGTGGACGCGGGGCACGGCGGCCCCGACCACGGGATGATCGGTCCGGTGGGATCGACGCACCCCATCTATGAGAAAGACGTGACACTCGCCGTCGCGCTCAAGGTCGGTACTGCGCTCCGCAACCTTGGGCTCGACGTGCTGGAAACGCGCACGACCGATACACTGATCGCACTCTCCGACCGAGGCCGGATCGCGAACGAGCACCACGGGGACCTGTTTCTCTCCATCCACGTGAACGCGGCCAACCCGAACTGGCACGACCCGTCGGCCGCACGCGGGTTCGAGACGTACTTCCTTGCTGCGGCCAAGACCGAGGACGATCGGCGGGTCGAGCAGATGGAGAACGAAGCCGTCAAGTTCGAGACAGGAGCCAACGCGCCTGCCAATGATCCGTTAGACTTCATCATCCATGACATGGCGCAGAACGAACACCTGCGTGAGTCGGCGGACCTGGCGGAGATCATTCAGCGGCACCTCGCGGGGATCGAGCCTGGTCCGGACCGCGGCGTCAAGCAAGCCGGGTTCCGCGTGCTCGTAACCGCGTACATGCCGGCGGTGCTCGTGGAGATCGGATTCGGCACCAACCCCGCGGAGGCGCGGTATCTGGCCTCGTCGGCCTCGCAACGCACGATTGCCAAGGCGATCGCCGAAGCGACGGCCGACTATCTGGCGCGCTACCAGCGCCGCGTGAGCACCGCGGCCCAGTGAGTCCGCTCCCGGCCTCGCTCATGGTCGAGGCGGCGGGACTGCAATTTCAGAATCCGATCGTCCTCGCTGCCGGCACCGCCGGCTACGGCCGCGAGCTCGCCGAGGTCATGAATCTCGAACGACTCGGCGGACTCGTCACCAAGGCCGTGAGCGTCGAACCCCGGTCGGGCGCGCCAGCGCCGCGTGTAGCAGAGTTCAGTGGCGGGGATGATCAACGCGATCGGGCTGGCCAATCCCGGCCTCGATGCCGTGCGCGCAGAGCATCTCCCCTGGCTGGCCAACCATCTCGAGCGGGCGCGAGTGCTGGTCAACGTGGTCGGCAACACGATCGCCGACTTCGAGACGGTGGTCTCGTCGCTGACCAACGAAAAGGCGGTTGCGGCTTTCGAGCTCAACGTGAGCTGTCCGAACGTGCGGTGTGGCGGCGTCGAGTTCGGGGCGGACATGGACGTGCTCGCCGATCTTGTCACGCGCACGCGGCGCGTCTCGACACGCCCGCTGTTCGTTAAATTGTCGCCGACGCTCCCGGACATTGCGGCGACGGCGCAGGCTGCCGTGAACGCGGGCGCCAACGCGATTACTGTCGTGAACACACTCCCAGGATTAGTGATCGACGTGGATCGGCGGCGGCCCGCGCTCGGGTTCGGGACCGGCGGGGTAAGCGGGACCGCTCTGAGGCCGATCGGTGTGCTCGCCACCTGGCGAGTCACGCGCGCGGTTTCGGTTCCCGTGCTGGGCGTCGGAGGGGTGACGACGGTCGATGACGTCCTGCAGTACATCCTCGCAGGAGCGACGCTCGTGGGGATTGGAACCGCCGCTCTGCAGGATCCCCGGCGCCCGGAACGTCTCGTTGGCGACCTGGAGCGGTGGTGCGAGCGACACGGCGTCTCCAGCCTCAACGAGTTGAGAGGTCAGCTGCAATGGCCGACAGAGCTGTGACGGTCAATACGGCCGCCGGCGCGGCGCGGACAGCGGTGCGGCGCGGAGTCACTCCAATTGTCGCCCTGGATGTGTCCGACGAGCCATCCGCGTACCGGCTCGTGGACGCACTCGGTGGGCTGTGCCGGTTCTACAAGGTGGGAGCAGAGCTGTTTACCGCGGTTGGTCCCTCGATCGTCCGTGCGCTCACGAAACGGGGATGCCAGGTATTCCTCGACCTCAAGCTGCACGACATCCCGAACACGGTTCGCGGTGGATGTCGCAATGCGGCCCAGTGCGGCGCCCGCATTGTCACCGTGCACGCGGTCGGTGGACGCGAGATGATTGCGGCCGCGGTCGAGGGGGCCCGCGAAGGGAACCCCGAGTGCGAGGTGTTCGCCGTGACCGTCCTGACGTCGCTCGACGCCACGCGACTGGGTGAGATCTGGGGGAAGGACGACCTCGACGTCGGTGCAGAGGTGGTGCGCCTCGCGACGATCGCCAAGTCGGCAGGGGCCAGGGGCGTCGTGTGTGGGGGCGGCGAGGTGGCTCGGGTTCGCTCGGCCGCCGGTGACGCCTTGGCGATTCTGGTGCCGGGAGTCCGCCTCGAGGGCAGTCCGACCAATGACCAGCAACGGGTCACCACGGTCCGTGCGGCCGCGGCCGCTGGAGCCGATTATGTGGTCGTCGGCCGCACCGTCACCAGCTCGTCGGACCCCCAGGGATCCATGCAGCGGGTGGTTCGCGAACTCGCCTGAGGGTGGCCGGCGACCGGGCATTTCACTTGCGTCGTGCTCCTAAGCTCTGTACGTTTCAAGGCTTGTCGCATCGTTGACCGTCCGGCCGACCCGTGGTCGGCAGAGCGGTGGGTAGCGTCATTGCCGTGTCAGGAGCGCGTCCGTGAAGGTCCGAACGCAGTGTGAAACCGATTTGCGAGCACTGTAAAGTGATCAAACGAGGGGGCGTCATGCGCATCATTTGCAAGCGCAACCCCAAACACAAGCAGCGCCAAGGTTAGGGTATGGCTCGTATCGCAGGGGTCGACCTGCCCCGTGAAAAAAAGGTCGAGATCGGCCTGACGTACATCTTCGGCATTGGCCGCACGTCGGCGCGAAACATTCGTCAGCGACGACCGGGGTCAGCCCGGCGCTCCGCGATCAAGGAGTTGTCTGACGCCGACGTGAACCGTCTGCGTCAGGCGATCGAGCGCGACTATCGGGTCGAGGGCGCGCTGCGCACCGAAGTGGCCATGAACATCAAGCGCTTGATGGACATCGGCTCGTACCGCGGGATTCGCCATCGGCGGGGCCTGCCGGTGCGTGGGCAGCGAACGCACACCAACGCGCGGACGAAGAAAGGTCCTCGTCGCGCCATCGCGGGCAAGAAGAAGGTGACCAAGTAACATGGCAACTGCAGAAGAAGACCAAGCGCGTGATCGAGGCGGAAGGCATCGCCCACGTCAGCGCGACGTTCAACAACACGACGGTTACGATCACCGACAGCCGCGGGAACACGGTCGCGTGGGGATCGGCGGGCAAGGCCGGCTTCAAGGGATCGAAGAAGTCGACGCCGTTCGCGGCGACCGTGGCGGCCGAGCAGGTCGCGCGCGAGGCGATGACGCTCGGCGTCCGCCGCGTGCACGTGCGCGTGCAGGGCCCGGGGAGCGGACGCGAGTCGGCGATTCAGGCGCTGGCGACGGCCGGGCTGCAGGTCAAGTCGATCAAGGACGTGACGCCGATCCCGCACAACGGCTGCCGGCCGCCCAAGCGGCGGAGGGTCTGAGCCGTGCGGTATCTCGGACCTAGCTGTCGCCAGTGTCGGCGTGAAGGCACGAAGCTGTTTCTCAAGGGCATGAAGTGTTTCACGGAGAAGTGCCCCGTTGAGCGGCGGCCGTACGCGCCGGGTCAGCACGGGCAGAGCACGGCGCGCCGGCGCAAGTCGTCGGAGTACGCGCGGCAGCTCCGAGAGAAGCAGAAGATCAAGCGGATCTACGGGCTGAGCGAGCGGCAGTTCCGCAACGTGTTCGAGCGCGTGAACCCGATGCCCGGCATCACCGGTCACAATCTGCTCGCCGCGCTCGAGAGTCGTCTCGACAACCTCGTCTACCGGATGGGGTTCGCCACGAGCCGCAAGGCGGCGCGTCAGCTCATTCGGCACCGGCACGTCGAGGTCAATGCGACGCTCCGTCGACATCCCGAGCTATCTGGTTCGGCCCGGTGAGGAGGTCCGCGTGCGCCCGAAGTCGCGCGAGTCAGGCGTCGATCCTCACGGCCCTGGATCAGTCGTCGCGGGGCGCGCCGCGTCGCGTGGCTGGCGGTCGACCGTGGGTCGTTCAGCGGCCGCATGCTCGAGCGCCCCCAGCGGGCGAGCATCCCGATTGCAGCGCAGGAGCAGTTCGTCGTGGAGTTGTATTCGAAGTAGCGGAAACGGCGGGATCAGGGGTCAGGGATCAGGGGCCAGGGAACTAACCAAAAGGCAAGTAACGAGTCACTGCGACCAGCGGTCGCGGTTTGTTCCCGGGCCCCTGATCCCCGACCCCGACCCCGCAGTTCCGCGGTCGGGGCCCTAACCCCCGTACGGAGCCGCCGCGCGTTAGGGGCGGGGTGGAACGTTGCCGGGCACGCCGCTCGGTAGGACCAATTTTCAGGATCAAGCACAATGGCACAAACAATCGACCTCCGGGGTCTCGTCCGCCCGCAGCTCGTCGAAGCGACGAAGCGCGAGGACAACCCCAACGTCGCCGAGTTTCGGCTGCAACCGCTCGAGCGGGGCTTTGGCCACACGCTCGGCAACGCGATGCGGCGGATGCTGCTGTCGTCCCTTCGGGGATCGGCGATCTGGGCATTCCGGATCGACGGTGTCGTGCACGAGCACCAGACGATCCCCGGCGTCGTCGAGGATGTCCACCAGATCATCGGCAACCTCAAGACGCTGACGCTCAGCCTCGAGGACGGACTCGAGGACGCGCTGCTCCGGATTCAGAAGACCGGTCCGGGCGCCGTCACGGCGGCCGACATCGTGCTCGGCTCCGGCGTGCGGGTCATCGATCCGCAGCACCACCTGTTCACGCTGCAGGATGATCGCGAGATCCACATGGATCTCTACGCGAAGCAGGGGCGTGGATACACGGAAGCCGACCAGCACGTGCTGGAGCGCGGCATGCCGATCGACGTCGTCCGCATCGACGCGATCTACAATCCGGTGCGACGCGCCAACTTCTCGGTGGCCGAGACTCGTGTCGGTCAGCGCACGGACTACGATCGTCTGACTCTGACGGTCGAGACCAACGGCACGATCACGCCGGAAGAGGCGGTGAGTTACGCTGCGGCACTCGCGCAGACGCACTTCCAGTACTTCGTCGGCTTCGGCTCGCACACGTCCGCGCCGGTGACACCCGGTGGCGAGACCGCGGGCGGCGACTGCGGTGCGGCTGGCCGAGCTGCAGACGCCGATCGACGATCTCGAGTTGTCCGTGCGGTCGGTCAACTCGCTCAAGAATTCGAACATTCGGTCGCTCGGCGACCTGGTCCGGCAGACGGAAAGCCAGATCCTGCAGGTCAAGAACTTCGGCAAGAAGTCGCTGCAGGAGATCGCGGACCTGCTCGAGCGCAAAGGACTGAACTTCGGCATGCGGTACGAGGAGACGCCCCGATGGTGTGCGGATCCTCGATTGGGGCACGCCGCCGAGCCGGGCGGCGGCCAACGCGCCGGACGACGAAGACGAGTAGGGAGATCCTGTGACGCACCATAGAAAGGCCGGGCGTCAACTCCGGCGGACGAGCGAGCAGCGACTCGCCTTGATGCGCAACCTCGCGATCTCACTGATCGAGCATGGCGCGATCGAGACGACGGAGGCCAAGGCGAAGGAGCTGCGGCCGTTCGTCGAGAAGCTGATCACCAAGGCGAAGCGCGGGCACGCTGCACGCGCGTCGGCTGGCGGCGCGCGCACGTGCACGTCCGGCGGACGGCCGACACGCTGTTCCAGGAAGTCGGGCCCGGCGTTCGCGACGCGCGCCGGCGGCTACACGCGGATCCTGCGGACGGGCCACCGCAAGGGCGACGGCGCCGACATGGCGCGCATCGAGTTGATCGGCATCGTCACGGCCGACGGGTCTAAGGCGGCAAGTCGACCGGTACCAAGGCACGCCGCGAAGAAGAAGCCAAAGGCTGCCAAGGCCGCTTCCAAGACTGCAAGGCGGAAAGGGAGGGCCAAATCATGAAGCGCACGATCGCGCGGAATCAAGTGCTTCGTCTGCGACCGCGGCGTGGCCGTTCGGGAACAACGTCTCGCACGCGAACAACAAGACGCGGCGAGTGTGGAAGCCGAACCTGCAGGTCGTCCGCGTCGTGCATCGAGGGCACGATCACCAAGGTGCAAGGTGTGCACGCGGTGCCTGCACGCGGGTAAGATCCAGCGTGCGCCGCGGGGCGGAGCGCGAGTGGCGTAGGAGCGTTGCCTACCGCACTCATCACCGGCATTACCGGCCAGGACGGCTCGTACCTGGCCGAATTGTTTATTGGCAAAAGGCTACCGGGTCGTCGGCATCGTTCGACGCAGCTCCACGACCCCCTACGAGCGGATCGCGCATCTGGTCGACCAGGTCGAGCTCGTGTCGGCCGACCTCCTCGACCAGCACTCCCTGATCGACGCGATGAGCGCTGCCGCGCCCGACGAGATCTACAACCTCGCGGCACAGAGCTTCGTGCAGACGTCGTGGACTCAGCCCGTTCTCACGGGCGAATTCACGGCGCTCGGCGTGACGCGCATGCTCGAAGCGATGCGCAAGGCGGCCCCCAAGGCGCGGTTCTATCAGGCCAGCTCGAGCGAGATGTTCGGCAAGGTGCTCGAGACGCCGCAGAACGAGGACACGCCGTTCTATCCGCGCAGCCCGTACGGCGTCGCGAAAGTCTACGGTCACTGGATCACCGTGAACTATCGCGAGAGCTTCGGGCTCTACGCGGTGTCCGGGCATACTTTTCAACCACGAATCGGAGCGCCGCGGCCTGGAGTTCGTGACGCGCAAGGTCACGGATGGCGTGGCCCGCATCAAACTCGGGCTCTCGCGCGAGCTGCGCCTCGGCAATCTCGACGCGCGGCGCGACTGGGGGTTCGCCGGCGATTACGTCGACGCGATGTGGCGGATGCTGCAGCCGCGATACGCCGGAGGACTACGTGGTCGGGACCGGCCAGACCTGGTCGGTCCGGCAGCTCTGCGAGATCGCGTTCGGCGCGGTGGGCCTCGACTACCGAGAAGTACGTCGTGCAGCGACGAGCGATTCATGCGGCCCGCCGAAGTCGATGTCCTGGTGGCCGACCCGACCAAGGCACACGAGCAGCTGGGCTGGGCGCCGACGGTGAGCTTTCGCAGGATCTGGTGACCACGATGGTGGAGGCAGACCTCGACGCGGCACCGCCGGGCTGGCGCGTAGCCGCGTGCACGGCCCGACCCGGAGGGCGGACTGACATGCGCGCGCTCGTGACTGGCGCGGCCGGGTTCGTCGGCCAATGGCTCGTTCGTGCCCTGCTCGACGCCGGCCACGACGTCACCGGCCTCACCCCCGTTGATCCGACGGCGGCGGCGGCGCTGCTGTCCACCGACGAGCAGGCTGCCGTGGAGTGGGTGCTCGGCGACGTGCGCCGCATCGAAGACGTCCGCCGAGCTCTCGACGTCGGAGCGCCCGACTGCGGTCTTCCACCTCGCGGGCATCAGCTCGGTCACCGGCGCGAGCGGCGACCCGGGCGCTGCGGCCGAGGTCAACGTCGTAGGGCGCCGCGCAGCTCCTGGGCGAGGTCCGCGTCCGACGGCGGGTCGGCGTGCTCGATCCGGCGGTGCTGATCGTCGGGCAGCGCCGAGCAATACGGGCGGCATGACAAGAGCGATCTGCCACTCGAGGAGGACGGCGGAGCAGCGACCCCTCACCGTCTACGCGGCGACGAAAGCAGCGCAGGAAGATCATCGCGCTGGAGGCGTTCCGGAGCGAAGGAGTCCGCGTCGTCGCGACCCGCAGCTTCAACCACAGCGGGCCGGGGCAGTCGGGTGCCTTTCTCCTGCCGGCACTCGTCCGGCGTGCCCTGGCACTCCGGTCCGGCGGCGGCGACCGCCGCGCCGCACTGGCGCTCGGGCAACGCGACGTCGATGCGCGATTTTCTGCACGTCGCCGACGTGACGGACGCGTATATTGCGTCTGGCAGCGCGCGGGCGCGCAGGAGAGGTCTACAACGTGTCGAGTGGTGTCGGGGTATCGGTCAAAGAGCTCGCCGTCCAGGTCCTGGCGGCGACCGGCGTCAAGGCGCCGTTGACGACCGATCCCGCACTCGCGCGAGCCGTGGACGTGCCGGCGCTCGTGGGCAGTAACGCGCGCCTCCGGGACGCCACTGGCTGGGAACCGGAAAAGACGCGTGCGCGACCTGATCGAGGACCTCGTGACGTACTGGGCGGCGCGCCCCACGGCCCAGGTGTGACGAGCCCGCGTCGCATGCCCGTGACCGCGCCCGTCGACCCATCAAATGCCACGTCGCACTGATCTCCACCGCATCCTGCTGCTCGGCTCCGGCCCGATCGTCATCGGGCAGGGCGCCGAGTTCGACTACTCCGGGACGCAAGCCGCCAAGGCGCTCAAGGAGGAGGGGTACGAGGTCGTGCTGGTGAACTCGAATCCGGCGACGATCATGACGGATCCCGGAGTTCGCCGACCGCACATACATCGAGCCGGTCACGGCCGAATTCGTCGAACTGGTGATCGCCCGGGAACGGCCCGACGCACTCCTGCCGACCATGGGCGGCCAGACCGCGCTCAACGTCGCGATGAAGCTGGCCCAGGACGGCGTGCTCGAGGAGTACGGCGTCGAGCTGATCGGCGCCAATGCCCGCGCGATCCAGCTCGCCGAGGATCGGCAGGCCTTCGCGGAGGCGATGCGTGAGATCGGACTCGCGATGCCGACCGGCGCGATCGCGACGTCGTTGGACGAAGCCGAGTCGCTGCTCGAGCACGTGGGCTTCCCGGCGATCATCCGGCCGTCGTTCACCCTGGGCGGCACCGGCGGCGGCATCGCGTACAACCGCGACGAGTTCGAGTCGATCGTGCGGCGAGGTCTCGCCCTGTCGCCGACCCATCAGGTGCTGATCGAGCAGAGCGTGCTCGGGTGGAAGGAGTTCGAGCTCGAGGTGATGCGCGACCACGATGACAATGTCGTCATCGTGTGCTCGATCGAGAACCTCGATCCCATGGGGATTCACACCGGCGACTCGATCACCGTCGCGCCGGCCATGACGCTGACCGACCGCGAGTACCAGCGGATGCGCGATGCCGCGATCGCCGTCATCCGCGAAGATCGGTGTCGATGCCGGCGGCTGCAACATCCAGTTCGCCGTCAATCCGCGCGACGGGACGATGCTCGTGATCGAGATGAATCCGCGCGTGTCGCGCTCGTCCGCGCTGGCATCGAAAGCCACCGGGTTTCCGATCGCCCGGATCGGCACCAAGCTGGCGGTCGGCTACCGACTCGACGAGATCCGCGAACGACATCACGCAAGACGACTCCCGCGTCCTTCGAGCCGGTGCTCGACTACGTCGTGGTCAAAGTGCCGCGCTTCGCATTCGAGAAGTTCGCCGGCGCGGACCCGCGATTGACCACGCAGATGAAGTCCGTCGGTGAGTCGATGGCGATCGGCCGCACCTTCAAGGAAGCGTTGCAAAAAGGCCTGCGCGCGCTGGAAGCCGGACGTTCGCGGGTGGACGATCGGCACCACGGCCGACGACGATCGCGTGACCGACGACAGTCCGGAGGCGCTGCGGACCGCGCTGCGGCACCCCGACCCCGGAGCGGATCTTCCAGCTCAAGCGGGCCATGCTGGCCGGCATTTCGCTCGCAGGATCTCCACGAGATCACGGGGGTCGATCACTGGTTCCTCTCGGAGATGGAGGAGCTGGTGGAGGCGGAGCGATGGTACAGCGCGCTGCCGGCGGCGGAGGCATCCGGTGCGACCGCCCTCCGCACGATGAAGCGCATGGGCTTCAGCGATCAGCAGCTCGCGCTCCTGCGCGGAGAGACCGAGACGCCGCGTGCGCGCGTGGCGGCATGCCGCCCAGGTGCGCCCCGCATACAAGATGGTCGATACCTGCGCGGGCGAGTTCCCGTCGTCGACGCCCTACCTCTATGGCAGCTACGACGAGGAGAGCGAAGCGCCGCGTAGCGGGCGTCGATCGGTCGCGATCCTCGGCAGCGGCCCAAACCGGATCGGCCAGGGAGTCGAGTTCGACTACTGCTGTGTCCGCGCGGCGCATCGCGCTGCGCGCGCAAGGGTTCGAGACGATCATGATCAACTCGAACCCCGAGACGGTGTCGACGGACTTCGATGTATCGGACAAGCTGTACTTCGAGCCGCTGACACTGGAAGACGTGCTCGAGATCATCGACCGCGAGCAGCCCGAAGGCGTGATCGTGCAGCTCGGGCGGACAGACTCCGCTCAAGCTGACGCGCGGGTCTCGACGCTGCGGGCGTACGCATTCTCGGGCACGCCGCCCGACGCGATCGATATCGCGGAGGACCGACGCCGATTCGAGGAGGTGGCGCGGCGGCTGGGACTGAAGCAGCCAGACAGCGGCACAGCCACGAGTGTCGATGAGGCTGCGGCCATCGCGGCCGATGTCGGGTATCCGGTGCTCCTGCGCCCGTCGTACGTGCTCGGCGGCCGCGCGATGCAGATCGTGTACGATGAGCCGTCGCTGCGCGAATACTTCGCCCGCGCGGTGCGAGCGTCCGAGGAGCGGCCGGTCCTCATCGACCGGTTTCTCGAAGACGCGTTCGAGGCGGACGTGGACGCGATCTCCGACGGACAGCGTGTCGTGATCGGAGGCGTCATGCAGCACATTGAGGATGCCGGGATTCACTCTGGCGACTCGGCCTGCGTACTGCCGCCCTATCTGATCACCGAGGCGGACCTCGCGATCGATGCGGGCCCAGACCGTCGCGCTCGCGCAGGCCCTGGGCGTCGTCGGTCTGATCAACGTGCAGTTCGCGATCAAGAACGGCGTCGTGTACGTGCTCGAGGTCAATCCTCGGGCGAGCCGCACGATACCGTTCGTCTCGAAGGCGATCGGTGTACCGCTGGCGTCGCTCGCCGCGCGCGTGATGACGGGGGAGTCGCTCGCCGATATCGGGTTCACGGAGGAGGTCATCCCGCCGTATGTTGCCGTGAAGGAGGCGGTGTTCCCGTTCAGCAAGTTCCGCGAGTTCGACCCGATTCTGGGGCCGGAGATGCGGTCCACGGGCGAGGTCATGGGGATCGCCGACTCGTTCGGTAGCGGCCTTCGCCAAGGCGCAGATCGCCGCCGACAACTCCCTGCCGGATCAGCGGCGCGATCTTCATCACCGTCAACGACAGTGACAAGCCAAACGTCGTGCCGATCGCGCGGCGGTTCCACGAGCTCGGGTTTCGTCTGTATCGCGACCGAGGGCACGCGCCGCTATCTGCGCAGCAAGGGGATCCCTTCGGAGCAAGTCTTCAAGGTCCACGAGGGCCGGCCGCACGCGATCGACCTGATCGTCAATCGCGATGTGCAGCTGCTGATCAACACCCCGCTCGGCAAACACGCACACCGAGACGACTACTCCCTGCGGCAGGCGGCGATCGCGCACCAGGTGCCGTACACGACGACGCTGTCGGCGGCCAATGCCGCGGTCGATGCGTGATCGCCCTCCGGTCGCGCCAGACCACCGTCCAGTCGCTGCAGGAGTGGCAGGCGCTGGCGAGGGCGAGACCGGCCGACCGTATGACCTCGACGCGCGCGATGCCTCCGGGCGCACTGGCCGCACGCAGCCTGGCGGGGCTCATCGCACCGTCCGCCGTGATCCACGAGTCGGCCTATGTCGACGAGGGAGCCGTGGTCGGCGCTCGACACGCGCATCTGGCACTTCTGCCACGTGATGCCCGGCGCCGTGATCGGGGAGCGCTGCAACCTCGGGCAGAACGTCGTCGTCATGGGCGGCACGCGACTGGGCAACAATGTGAAAGTGCAGAACAACGTATCGATCTATGAAGGCGTCGAGCTCGAAGACGACGTGTTCTGCGGACCGTCCATGGTGTTCACGAACGTCATCAACCCGCGCAGCCATGTCTCTCGCAAGCATGAGTACCACCGCACACTCGTGCGGCGCGGCGCCACGATCGGCGCCAATGCCACCATCGTGTGCGGCGTGACGCTGGGCGCATACGCGTTTGTCGGAGCGGGGGCGGTGGTGACGCAGGATGTGCCGCCCTACGCGCTCGTGGCCGGAGTCCCCGCGCGGCGAATCGGGTGGATGTGCGCGTGTGGCGTGCGCCTCGATGACACGGGCGAAGGTGTCTGCAAGAGCTGCGGCACGACGTACGAGCGGCGCGGCGACGGCATCGCGCCGGTCGGGGCTGCCGGGTGACGACACCGTCGACCTTTCGCGTCGCGCTCGTCGGGTGCGGGCGCATCAGCAAGAATCACTTCGAAGCGCTGACCCGCGTACCCGGACTGGCGCTCAGCGCCGTATGCGATCTCGATGCCGAGCGGGCCCGCGCAAGCGGGCGAGGAGCAGTCCGTCCCGTGGTTTCGATCGTACGAAGAGATGCTGGCGCACGCGCCCTGCGAGATCGTCTGCCATCGCGACGCCCTCGGGACTGCACCCGGAGCAAGGCATTCTCGCAGCGCGAGCGGGGAAGCACGTCGTGGTCGAGAAGCCGATGGCGATCACGCTGTCGGCGGCCGATGATCTCGTCCACGCCTGCGACGCGGCGGAAGTCCAATCTCTTCGTCGTCAAGCAGAACCGGCTCAATCGCGACGGTGCAGCTCCTGCGACGCGCGCGTCGACAAGGGCCGATTTGGCCGGATCTACATGGCCAACTGCACGGTCCGATGGGCGCGCCCGCAGGAGTACTACGATCAGGCGCCCTGGCGCGGCACCTGGGAGTTCGACGGCGGCGCCTTCATGAACCAGGCGTCGCACTACGTCGACCTCATTCAGTGGCTGGTCGGGCCGGTCGAGAGCGTGATCGCCAAGACTGCGACGCTGGCACGTCGGATCGAGACCGAGGACTCGGGAATCGCGGTGCTCAAGTTCCGGTCGGGTGCGCTCGGGTCGATCGAAGTCACGATGCTCACCTATCCACGCAACCTCGAGGGCTCGATCACCATCCTGGGCGAGACCGGCTCCGTCAAGATCGGCGGCACGGCGGTGAACCGGATCGAGCACTGGCAGTTCGCCGCGTACGACGACGACGACAAGCTCGTCGACGCCGTGAACACGACGCCACCGAACGTGTACGGGTTCGGCCACGAAGCGTACTACCGCAATGTGCTCGCGGTGCTGCGCGGTGAGGCCAAGGCCGACACCGACGGACGCGCCGGGCGGAAGTCGCTCGAGCTCATCCTGGGGATCTACGAATCGGCAAAGACGGGGCGCGAAGTGCCGCTGCCGCTCCGAGCCAGGATCTGACCTTCTTCCGGACGGAGCTGCAAATGGCCGTTCCCCTGCTCGACCTCCGCGCCCAATACGCCGCGATCAAGGCCGACGTCGTGCGCGCGATGATGGAGGTCGTCGATGCACAAACGTTCATCCTGGGCGAACAGGTCGGCCGCCTCGAGTGCGAGCTGGCACGGGCTCTCACACACCAAGTACGCGGTCGGTTGCGCCAGTGGCACCGACGCGCTGCTCCTCGCCCTGCGTGCGCTCGACATCGGTCCTGGCCACGAAGTCATCACGACCCCCTTCACCTTCTTCGCCACCGCGGGGACGATCCACAACGTCGGCGCGACGCCGGTGTTCGTGGACATCGATCCCGTCACCTTCAACATCGACCCGGACCTCATCCAGGCGGCGGTGACGCCGCGTACCCGTGCGGTCATCCCGGTCGATCTCTTCGGGCAGATGGCCGAGATTGAGCGCGTGGCGGCAGCCGTGCCGGGCCTCCCGACGATCGAGGATGCCGCGCAGTCGGTCGGTGCGCGGCGGTCGATCGACGGTGAATGGCGAATGGCGGGAGAGGTCGCGACCATTGGGACGCTCAGCTTCTTCCCGTCGAAGAATCTTGGCGGCTATGGCGACGGCGGCATGATGGTGACGCAGAACGAGGGGCTCTATCGCCGCCTCCTGCGGTTGCGGACGCATGGCAGCGTCAAGACGTACTACCACGAGGAGGTCGGCTTCAATTCGCGGCTCGATGCGCTGCAGGCGGCGATCCTCCGCGCGAAGCTGCCACACCTGGCCGGTTGGAGCGCCCAGCGTCGGGCGCACGCGGCGTACTACACCCAGGCGCTTCAAGGGCTGACGCCACACGTCCGGCCTCCGGTCGTCAGCCCAGCCAACGAGTCGATCTTCAATCAGTACACGATCCGCTGCGAGCGCCGCGATGCGCTCCAGGCCCATCTCGACTGCCCGAAAGATCGGGTCGTCCATCTACTATCCATTGCCTCTGCATCTCCAGCCGTGCTTCGCCTACCTGGGCTATCGCGAGGGTCAACTGCCGGACGCCGAGCAGGCGGCTCGCGAAGTCCTGTCGTTGCCCGTATATCCCGAGCTGACGACGGCGCAGCAGGATGAGGTGATTACGGCTATCCGGGAGTTCTACGCGTCATGACTAGCACGCAGCCGCCCACTGGCGGTCCTGAAGCGCAGTACGCCGATCGGTTGCTCGAGCGCATCGGCAACGAGACGGCAGTCATCGGCGTCGTCGGGCTGGGCTATGTCGGCCTCCCGCTGGCCATCGAGTTTGCGCGCGCCGGCTTCCGCGTGATCGGCTTCGACGTCAGCCGTCGCGTAGTCGAGAGCCTCGCGGCCGGCCACTCGCACATCCAGGACGTCTCGTCGAAGGACGTCGAGACCTTCGTCCGTGCCGGAAAGTTCAGCGCGACGACGGACCCGACGCGAATCGGTGAGATGGACGCGGTCTCCATAGCGGTTCCGACTCCGCTCGTGAAGACCCGCGATCCGGATATGAGCTACGTCGACAAGGCAACTGATACGATTGCGACGCATTGCCGCCCGGGTACGCTGGTCGTTCTGGAGAGCACCACGTACCCGGGCACGACGCGGGAGCTGGTGCAGCCGAAGTTCGAACGCCGAGGACTCACGGTCGGACGCGACGTGTTCCTCGCCTTCAGCCCCGAGCGGGTCGATCCGGGCAACGAGCGATACAACACGCGGAATACGCCGAAGGTCGTGGGCGGGATCACGCCGACCTGCCTGCGTGTCGCGGCCGCACTTTATGGGACCTGCATCGAGGCGGTCGTTCCAGTCTCTTCGCCCGAAGCGGCTGAGCTCGTCAAACTGCTCGAGAACACCTTCCGATCCGTGAACATCGGACTGGTGAACGAGATGGCAATTATTTGCGATCGGCTGGGGGTAAACGTCTGGGAAGTGATCGATGCGGCGGCTACGAAGCCATTCGGCTTCATGCGGTTCACGCCGGGCCCCGGCATTGGCGGCCACTGCATTCCGCTCGACCCGCACTATCTCGCGTGGAAGATGCGGACGCTGAACTATCGGACGCGCTTCATCGATGTCGCGAGCGAGATCAACAGCCAGATGCCGGACTTCGTCGTGGAGAAGGTCTCGCACGCGCTCAATGACGTGTGCAAGTCCGTCAAAGGCAGTCGCATGCTGGTCATCGGCGTCGCCTACAAGAAAAACATCGACGATATCCGCGAGAGTCCGGCGCTCGATGTCATCCGACTGCTCGAAGAGCGCGGCGCCGATGTCGTGTATCACGATCCCTTCATCCCCGCATTCACCGAAGACGGCCGGACGCGTCACGGCATTGCGCTCAGCGCCGAGGAGCTTGCCCGGAGCGACGCTACCGTCATCGTCACCGACCATACGTCGATCGACTATCAGTTCGTGGCTGATCAAGCGTCCCTCGTGGTCGATACCCGCAACGCGACTGCGCGTGTCACGCGACCCCGCGCCAGGATCGTCTCGTTGTCCGCGGGTGCATTGTAGGGGCGACGCATGCGCCGCCTTGTGGCATCGCGCATGGTGCGTCATTAAGGGGTCGCCGACCACCGATCCGTCCACGCCCAGTCCGCAGCGCATTGGCGCCTGTTGGCGGGCGCCCGTTGTCGTCGCGATCGTAGCCGCGCTCCTCACCCCCAATCTCGCCCGCGCCCAGTTTGGGCTCGTCACGTTGCCGATCAACGATCCGGCGTACGTGCAGCTGGCGGCACTGGAGCGGCTGGGTTGCGCCGCCGCTCGCGTCTCGGTCGACCGCCCGTACCAGGTGCGACTCGTCCGCGCCGCACTCGTCGCCGCACGAGCGGAAGCGGCTTGCAGCGGACCGATTCTCGACGCCCTGCAAGCGCGGTTTGAGTCGCAGCCGGACACGAGCCAGGTCAGCACGCCGGTCATCCAGGCGCTTCAGACGCGGTCCGAGCTCCCCATGGGCGACAGCGGGCAGGGTGTTCGCTTCGGCGCGGCGGCGCAACTCCGGGCGACCGCCCTGCACAACGGCGAGATCACCCCGCTGTGGGAGAATGTGCGCCCGACGTCGGAGGGAGACCCGCCGGCCGTAGGGGTGCTGCACGGCCGAATCACCTACGGCGCTGGCGATCACCTGGCGATCGTCGTCGACGGCTATGGCGAGACCAACGCGCGCAACGATCCGCAGGTGAGTGCCAAGCCGCTGCGCGGTGCATCCGGCGTGCTCGATGCGTCAGAAGCGTACGTGTCGGCGCGAGCCGGCGTCTTCACCTTTACGCTGGGCCGCGGCCCGGAGGCCTGGCTGGGCGAGGGCACCGACTCGCCAGTCCTCTCTGCAAATGGTCCGTCCTACAACCGGATTGCCGCGGCGTTCAACACGGCACACTTCGAGGGGCGAGCGCTATTCGGCGAGCTCGACGATGTGGTCTTGGACTCCGCACAGGACCACATCACGTCGACGATCGGGCCGCAGCGGTTCTATCGGTACCTGGTGGGCCACAGTCTCACCTGGCGGCCGTCGCGAGTCGATCGAAGTCACGGCGGGGGAGACCGCCGTGCTGCCGCGCGGGTCGCAGACCGTCGACTTCTATTACTTGAATCCGTTCGTTCCCTATCTTATCACCGCCCATGACACGGGTAAGACGGGCGAAGGGAATGCGCACGACAACTTGACGGCGTTCGGAGCAGTCCGGGGTCGTCTGGGCCGGGTGACGGCGTCGGCCGAGCTCCTGATCGACGACATTCAGATCGATGCCTCGCGCCGGGCAAATACGCCAGACCTTCTGGGCTACGTGCTGACGGTCTCCAGTCCGGTGCCCATCGGTGTGCCGGCGACCGTCCAGTTGCAGTATCAGCGGGTCGACACGTACACGTATCTCCGGGAGTTCTACGACGAGGTCCTGCAGTACTACAACAATCCGCTCGCTTCTGAGCTGGGTCCTGACGCCGACTATGGCAGGATCTCAGGAGAGATCTTGCCGACGGGATGGATCCGGCTCGCCGGCGACGCAGGGATCTGGCGACGCGGCCTCCAGCGCATCTACGAGCGGCCAGCCCAGAACGCCGTCGGTCATCCCGGCATTGGATTCCCGTCGAGTGCCTCCGCCCAGCCGGTCCAGATCGCGGGGCTGGCGCACGCGTACGTCCAGCTCCTCACGCCCGCGCTCCCCATCACGGCCGCTGTCACGGTCGCTCGCATTCGAGATGCGAACAACCTGCCGGTTGGAACGGCCACATATGGCCAAGCCCAATTGTACGTCACCTATGCCTTTCGCTACCCCTAGTTTCGCATCGTCCTGCACGCGCCGCTGCGATGCGTGGAGCGGTTGTGGCAGCGCTCGCCGCCTTCGCCACGCTGCCCCGTATTGCGGCGACTCAGGCGACGCCCGGCCAAGGCCCTCCGCCTCCGCAAGACACGATCGTGCGTCCCACCGGGACGCTGCGGAGCGGTGACCTTCTCAAGATTCGTGTGTATCGCGACTCCGAGTTGAGTGGCCAGTACCTGATCGATGCACGGGGCAACGTGCAGATCCCGGGACTCGGCGTGATCCGTGCGGCTGGTCTCGATCCGACCCAGGTGCAGGACAGCTTGGTCGTGGCGCTCAAATCCCGCGGCTTCCGCGCGCCGGAGATCGCCGTCCAGCCATTGATTCGCGTGTCCGTGTTGGGCATGGTGCGAACGCCGGGGCTATATCCGGTTGAACCCGGAGTCAGTATCATCCAACTGCTGACGCTCGCGGGCGGGCCGACGGAGCAAGCCAATCTCAAACACGCACAGGTCGTGCGCGACGACCGTGCATTCAACGTCGATCTTCAGAGCGCGTTGGGTGGCAGTGCGGCGGGACGCGTGGCGTTGTATTCCAATGATGTCGTCTACGTTCCTCAGCGCCATTCGATCTTTTCTCGAGACAACATCGCCCTCGGTGCGACGTTGGTATCGATGGCGGTCTCGATCGTGACGCTCATTCAAGTGACGAAGCACTAAGTGACGGACCTGCTCGCACCACCAGAGCCCAGCACACTCCCGCTCGACGGCGGTATTCTCGGCAGCGAGGAGTCGCTGCGCGACATTGCCGCTGCCGTTGGTCGGCGGCGCTGGGTCGTGGCGTTGGTCTTTCTGACGACGGTCGGGATCGGCACGTGGCGGACGATGACGGAACAGCGGGTCTATGCGTCCGCCGTGACGGTACGCGTCGAACGGTCCGACAATCCGTTGGCCAACGCGCCGTCGAACGGCCCCCAGTACGATTTCCGGGTGGATCCGCTCGTCTCGGAACAACAGGTCATTCGCAGTCAGACCGTCGCCGAGCGTACGGCGCTCGCGGCGGGTCTGCAACTCGAGGTGACGCCGCCCCCCACTCTTGCTGAGTAGCCTGACCGGCTCGTCGCTGCCCGTGGTGCGGCCCGAGGCCATCCCCGGCACGTACACGCTCGCGTTCGGAGATACCACATTCAGCCTGAGTCGCGGGGGGAACCACTGGGGCCCAGCGCGCTATGGCACGACGCTCGACATTGGCGCGCTGACGCTCACGATTCCGCACCGCCCGGCGATATCGGGTCGCGCGGTCGACCTGACCGTGGCATCGCTGGATGGCGTCGCGCGTGACTTGCGCAGTCGGATCTCGACCCGTGTGCTTCCGCAGACCGACATCGTCGAGATCACCATAGCGGGGGCCGACCCGCTCCGTGTCCAGCACGCGGCCAACACCATAGCCGCGGTGTACGCGGACTATGCGCGTGAGGCGGCGCAGGCGCGGGCACAGAAGCGCAGCCAGTTCATCGCGCAGAGCCTCGAGGAGCAGGCGGCGTCGCTCAAGCGCAGCCAGGACTCGCTGCGCGATTTCCAGGAGCTGCACCGGACCTCCAACGTCACCGACGAGCAGACGGAGTTGTTCAAGCAGATCTACAAGCTGCAGGCCGATCGGGGCGAGCTCTTGCTGGAACAGCAGGTCTACCTCGCCCTGGTTGGGCGGCTCGCTCAGACCGATACGACCGACGATGAGCTGCGCAAGCTGGTGGGGACTGACGCGGTCGAGCACAACAAGAGCGTTGCGGACCTGTATGGCTCGTGGTTTCAGCTGGAGACCACGCGGCAGCGTCTGAGCTTGTCGCGAGACGATCGAAACGTGGATCTCCAGGCGCTCGACAGCTCGATCGCAGCTACCAAGCGGAATCTGCAGCTCGCGAGTCGGCTGTATCTGCAAAGCCTCGCAACCCGCATCGAGTCGATCGACAGCAGCGTGGCAGACCTTCGCCGCGCGAGCGAGCAGTTCCCGCCGATGGCGGCCGAACAGGCACGCCTCACCGCCAACGTGAAGACTCGCGAGACCGGCTACGACAACCTGTTGGCGCAATACCAGCTGGCGCGGATCAGCGAGGGTGGCGAGACCGGGGGTGTCCGCATCATTGACGCCGCGCCGATGCCCTATACGCCGGTCTCTCCGCAGCGGAAGCGTGCCGTGCTGCTCGCGGCCATCATCGGCCTCATGCTCGGCCTCTTGGCGGCGGTCGTCGCAGACCGCTTCGACGATTCCGTTCAGACGCCGGATGAAGTGCGGCACCGCTTGCACCTGCCGATCCTCGGGTCCATTCCGCGAGTCCGTGAAACGTTGTTCGGTCGCTCCGAGCGTCAGCGATTCCGATTGATCTCACACGTGGAGCCGCAGTCGCTGATCGCAGAAGCGTTCCGGTCGCTCCGAACGAACATCGCCTTTGCGCGCGCACATCACGATCTGCGGACCATCGTGCTCACCAGTCCGGGGCCTGGCGACGGCAAATCGACCGTTGCGTGCAACCTCGCCACGATTTTTGCGCAGCAGGGGCAGCGCACGCTGCTGATCGATGCCGATCTGCGGCGTGCGGTCGTGAACGAGACGTTCGACGTCGCCCGCTCACCAGGTCTCAGCGATCTGCTCGTCGGCAACGCCAGACTGGGGCAGGTCGTGAAGGGCGTCGATGTGCCCGAACCTCTTCCTCCTGCCAAGCGGGCAGTTCCCGCCGAATCCCGTCCGAGCTCCTTGGATCGCCAGCCATGCGGGATATCCTGGAGGAGGCGAAGGCCAGCTACGATATGATTGTCATCGACTCGCCACCGGTCCTGGCGGTGACGGACTGCATCCGTCATTTCCTCGCGTGGTTGACGGGACGATCGTCGTGGTACGCGTGGGGAAGACGGCCCGCGATGCGGTGCGGCGCGCTGTGGCGCAACTCCGCGTGGTAAACGGGCGTGTGCTTGGCGCGGTGCTGAACGACGTCGATTTCCGGAGCGGCGTCTATTATGGCGGCTATGGCTATTACTATCAGCGGTTCTATGGCGATGGCGACGGGTCGGCAAGCGACATGCAAGGAAATCCACTTCGTCGCTGGGGCCGCGCGTTCGGAGGTCGTTTGCCGGGTCGTGGGCGGTGAAACTAACTTCATGTCGGACTTAGATGTTCAGACTCTCGGAGCGTTCGTGGTGAACATTTCAGTCATTGGCACGGGCTACGTCGGCCTGGTGGTAGGGGCCTGCCTCGCGGAGACGGGGAATTACGTCGTGTGCGCCGACGTCGATCGCAAGAAGATCGAAGGCCTGCGGCACAACCAGCTCCCCATCTACGAACCAGGCCTGCTGCCACTGGTGGAGCGCAACCAGCAGCAGGCGAGACTCACGTTTACCGACGACGTGCGCGGCCGCGATCAGTTCCGCGAGCGTGATTTTCATAGCGGTCGGCACGCCGCCCGACGAGGACGGATCCGCTGATCTCCGTCACGTCCTGGCGGTCGCTGACCAGATCGGGCGGCACATGACGCGAGAGCTGGTGGTCGTCACGAAATCGACCGTGCCCGTGGGGACGGCTGCCAAGGTGGCCGCGGCGCGTGGCTCGGCATGCACGGCATGCGTTCCACCTGTGCAGCAACCCGGAGTTTCTGAAGGAAGGCGCAGCGGTCGACGATTTCCTCAAGCCAGACCGCGTCGTCCTGGGTGTCGAGACCGACCACGCGCGAAGCGTCATGGCGGAGCTGTACGCGCCGTTCGTGCGCACGGGGAAGCCGATCATCTTCATGGACATTCCGTCGGCCGAGATGACGAAGTATGCGGCCAACGCCATGCTCGCGACGCGCATCTCGTTCATGAACGAGATCGCGGCGCTGTGTGAGAAGGTGGGCGCCAACGTCGACCATGTGCGCAAGGGGATCGGGAGCGACCCGCGTATCGGCGCCTCGTTCCTCTTTCCAGGGGCCGGCTACGGCGGATCCTGCTTTCCCGAAGGACGTCAAGGCGTTGATGCGCACCGCGGCCGAGTGCGACAGTCCGCTCGATGTGCTGCAAGCCGTCGAAGAGGTCAACGATCGGCAGAAGCGCCGGCTCTTCGAGAAGCTGTCCGCGACGCTTGAAGGCAAGATGCACGGCGCGCTGATCGCCGTGTGGGGCCTCGCATTCAAGCCGCAAACCGACGACATGCGGGAAGCGCCCGCTCTCACGCTCATTGAAGAGCTGCTGGAAGCGGGCGCCCGGGTCTGCGCACACGATCCAGTGGCGATCCACGAGGCCAAGCGCCGCTTGGGAGACCGGGTGCGGTTCGTGGATTCCTACTACGACGCTGTCGAAGGTGCCGACGCACTGGCGATCGTCACCGATTGGAATGAGTATCGGCACCCGGACTTTGCCCGCGTCAAGCAGGCGCTGCGTCGGCCCGTGGTGGTCGACGGCCGCAATCTGTACGATCCGGCCAAGATGGCGGAGCTGGGCTTTCTGTACGACTCGGTGGGCCGGCCGACGCCGCGCCAGATCGCTCGCCCCGCCGCGACGCTCGTCGCCTGAAAATCGATCCATCTCACGTGCGCGTTCTGATCACGGGGGCCGCCGGGTTCCTTGGCTCACACCTGGCGGACCGATTTCTGCGCGACGGCCACAGTGTCGTCGGCCTCGACAACTTCGTTACCGGACACCCGGAGAACATTGCCCATCTCATGGGCTGTGACCGGTTCGAGTTCCTCAGGCACAACATCTCGACGTACACCTTTGTCGCCGGGACGCTGGACGGCGTGCTGCATTTTGCATCACCGGCGAGCCCGGTGGACTACCTGGAGCACCCGATCCCAACGCTCAAGGTCGGAGCGCTCGGTACGCACAACGCGCTTGGACTCGCCAAAGCGAAATCGGCTCGGTTCTTTCTCGCATCGACGTCGGAAGTGTACGGGGATCCCCTGGAGCACCCACAGACGGAGCGCTACTGGGGCAACGTGAATCCCATCGGGCCGCGCGGCGTGTACGACGAGGCCAAGCGATTCGCGGAGGCCATGACGATGGCGTACCATCGCTATCACGGGATGGATACGCGGATCGTCCGCATCTTCAACACGTATGGCCCGCGCATGCGCCCGCGCGACGGGCGTGTCGTCTCGAATTTCATCGTGCAGGCGCTGTGCGGAGAGCCGTTGACGCTCTATGGCGACGGCAGCCAGACACGGAGCTTTTGCTACGTCGACGATGAGATCGAGGGGATCTACCGGTTGTTCATGCGCGGGGACGCCGAGCCGACCAATGTCGGTAACCCGGACGAATACACGGTTCGTCAGCTCGCCGAGGTGGTCCTCGAGCTGTCCGGCTCACGCTCTCGCGTCGAATACCGTCCGCTTCCCGAGGACGATCCGAAGGTGCGACGTCCCGACATAACTCGCGCCCGCAGGATCCTGGATTGGGAGCCACGCGTGGGTCTCCGCGAAGGCGTCGCTCGGACAGTCGAGTACTTCCGCGGGCTGCTCGGGTCGGACCGCATGCGACCACACAGCGAAGCCCACGACGCCGGATCCGACCGGGGTGCGAGCGGCGCGGCGTGACGGGCGTCGGGCGCTCGGCGCGCGAGCTCATCGACCTCACGCCTGACGCGGTCGAGCGAGCGCGTGACCGGTTCGCGGTCCGGCGACCACCATGGGGCGGTGCTCCTGCTGGAAGAGGCGATCGGGGCCGGATGTCGGCTACGCGGATGCCTTCAATCTCCTGGGACTGTCGCTGGCGCTCGTGGACCGTCCCCTCGAAGCACTCACGGCCTTTGACCGCGCCCTCGCTCAGAACCCACGCTACATAGAGGCGCACCTCAACCGCGCTGTCCTCCTGAATGGACTTGGGCCGCACGGCCGAGGCTGAAGCGTCGTTTGCACTCGCGGAGGAGTTCGGCCGGCCCGATGCGACGGGCTATCCGTCGATCGTGGGTAACCGCCTGGCAAATGCCCACGCCGTGCTCGCCGAGGAGTATCGGAATGCGGGGGCGCTGGACGAGTCCATCGCCCAGTATCGTCGCGCGCTCGAGCTTCGGCCGACTTACATTGATGTCCGCGTGGCGCTGGCGCGCGCCCTGCTCGATGCTCAACGGTTTCCGGCCGCGGCTGACGAGCTCGATCGAGTCCTGGCGGCGCAGCCGGACCAGATCGAGGCCCTCTTGCTCCGTGGCCTGGCGGCCTACTATTCGGGGGCGCTGAACACCGCAAACGCCAGTTGGGACCGGGCGGCGGCTGTAGACCCTGCCGATCGTCGTGTTGCCGTCTATCGTTCTATGCTGGCCCGGAAGCAGGGTGGAGCATTGGACGAGTGAACTCCACCGGTAGATACCGGGTACGAAGAGGTTAGTGCCCCGTCACTGAGTTGCTAATGCACCCGTTGTTGTCCGCTCGATCGCACTCATCGCGCGTGTTCTGCGCGTATGCCGCCGCGTCCGTATTTGCCGCGGTGCTGCTCGCGTCATGCCGCGCGCCGCTCGACATCAAGAAGTTTCAGGGAACCCCGGAAAAGCTGTATGTCGCGTCGTTGACCGCCTACAAGAAGCACCACTGGGACGATGCGGTGGCAGGCTTCGAGAAGCTGACGCTGGATCTGCCGGCGCACGATACCCTCCTTGCGCCGTCCTACTACTACCTCGGCCAGGCACACGTTCACAAAATGGAGCCGCTCTTGGCCGCCCAGGCGTTTTCGCGGCTGGCCGATGCGTTCCCCGACGACTCGCTGGCGCCGACCGCTCTTTTTGCGGCTGGCCGGGCCTACGAGAAGCTGTGGCATCGACCGGACCTTGACGCCACCTATGGGCAATCGGCGTTGTCCGAGTACCAGACGCTCCTCGCGCTCTATCCGAGCTCGCCGCTCAAGGATGCCGCCGACGCCCGTGTGGCGCACTTGCAGGAGTGGTTCGCCGAGAAGGACTACGACAACGGCTTGCACTATTACCATCGCAAAGCGTACGACTCGGCGATCATCTACTTCAAGGACGTCGTGAAGAACTTTCCGAACGTGCCGATTACCCGGAGCGCCTACGTGCGCCTTGTGGACTCCTATCGAGCCATTCGGTACAAGGAGGACGCGGCCGACGTATGCAACACGCTCCGCATAACGTATCCCCAGGATCAGCAAGTGCTGGGGCGATGCGGCGCGGCGCCGACGAGTACGGCCGCGCAGCATCCCTAACGCACGTCCGGGGTCGCCGAGCCCCGTGCGCGTCGGCATTCTTGGGGGCACCTTCGACCCGCCCCACGTCGGGCATTCGATCGCAGCGGCTGATGCATCCGACGCTTTGGGCTTGGACCAGGTCGTCTTCGTGCCAGCGTACCGCCAGCCGCTCAAGGGCGCCAACGTCCATGCGACGCCGGCCCAGCGGCTGGCGATGACGGAGCTCGCGGTGGGCGGCGACTCTCGTCTGGGCGTCACGTCGATCGAAATCGACCGAGGCGGGTTATCTTTCACGGTTGACACGCTGTCGGAATGGGCTCGCCGGTCGCCACACGATGAGCGGTTTCTACTGATGGGCGCCGACGTAATCCGTTCGTTTGCCCGATGGCGAGACCCGATCGAGGTGATGCGCCTGGCCGAGCTCGTCGTCTGGCAACGGGGAGAGGTGCTCGAGGGCGGCGTGACCGCATGGCTGCCACGCGACCCGACAGGGAGACCGCCGGTACATTGCGTGCTCGAAGCCCGGCAGATCGACGTATCCTCGACAGAAGTCCGCTCGCGGGTGCGGGCTGGCCAGTCGATTCACGGGTTCGTGCCAGATGCCGTGCGTGCCTACATCCTCGAGACGGGGCTGTATCGCTCGGCGGACGATCGAGAGGAAGAGAATGATCAAGGGACTGATCAATAAGGTCATTGGGACGCGGCACGATCGCGAGCGGCGCCGAATTCAGCCGCTTGTGGACGAGATCCGCGAGCACGCCGACCGACTTGCCGAGGTGTCCGAGGACGAGTTGCGCGGACAGACGGCCAAGCTTCGAGGCGTCATCGCCGAGCGCACCGCTGACCTCGAGAAGCGCGTCGACGAGTTGAAGGCGGCCAAGCGGAACGCCGCGGACGCGGCCGAGCGCGATCAGCTCGACGTCGAGCTGGCCGGCGCTGACGGTCGGGGCGGCGCGGCCGGCGAGCTCCGCGACGCGCTCGCGGACGTCCTGGACGAGATCCTGCCCGAGGCCTTCGCCACCGTGCGCGAGGCGTGTCAGCGGCTGATGGGCACGACCGTAGTCGTGACCGGCCACGAGATGGAGTGGGCGATGGTCCCGTACGACGTGCAGCTGATTGGTGGCATTCAGCTGCACCGTGGCCGCATCGCCGAGATGGCGACGGGTGAGGGCAAAACGTTGGTGGCGACTCTGCCGCTGTACCTCAACGCCCTGCCGTCGAAGGGCACGCACCTCGTCACGGTCAACTCGTATCTGGCCCGCCGCGACTCACAGTGGATGGGCCATGTCTACAGGTACCTCGGCCTGACCGTTGGATGCCTCGACGACACCGAACCAGGGACGCCGGAGCGGCGGGGTGCATACCTGTGCGACATCACGTACGGGACGAACAACGAGTTCGGGTTCGACTACCTGCGTGACAACATGGTGGTGGCGCTCGAGCAGCGCGTGCAGCGCGGCCACGTGTACGCCATCGTCGACGAGGTCGACTCGGTCCTCATCGACGAGGCACGGACGCCGCTGATCATTCTCGGGGCCAGTCGGGAACGAGGGCGACGTGCAGTACGCCGAGCACAACGCCGCGGTCGCGCGGCTGGTGCGCCGCCAGACGGAGATGGTCAACCAGCTCGTCGCGACCGGTGAGCGCGCGATGGCCGACGGCCAGACCGGCGACGCCGCGTACGCGTTTTACAAGGCACAGCTGGGCGGACCCAAGAACAAGCGCCTCCTGAAGGCATTGCAGGAGCAGGGCGTCAAGTCGCTCGTGCAGAAGATGGAGCTCGACCACATCGCCGATCGCAGGCTGCCGGCGGCGAAGCAGAGCCTGCGCGACATCGAGGACGACCTGCTGTACGTGCTCGATGAGAAGGGCCACACCGTGCACCTGACCGATCGTGGCGTCGACTACATGTCGCCAAGCGACCACGAAGCGTTCATGCTGCCGGACATCTCCGACGGTGGTACATCGAATCGATCACGACGAGGAGCTCACGCCCCAGCAGAAGATCGAGGCGCGCCGCGTGATCGAGGGCGAGTACGCGGTCAAGAGCGAGCGGTTGAACATCGTGTACCAGTTGTTGCGAGCGCACGCGCTCTACGAGAACGAAGTGAACTACGTCATTCAGGAAGGTCAGGTCCTCATCGTCGACGAGTTCACGGGTCGCACCATGCCGGGGCGTCGCTGGTCCGAAGGCCTCCATCAGGCGGTGGAGGCGAAGGAAGGTGTCCAGGTCAAGGGCGAGACGCAGACACTCGCGACGATCACGATCCAGAACTACTTCCGCATGTACAGCAAGCTGGCGGGGATGACCGGCACGGCCGAAACGGAAGAGAACGAGTTCTTTCAGATCTACAAACTCGAAGTGGCTGTCATCCCGACCAACCAGCCCGTCATTCGCGACGACCGCCACGACCTCGTGTACAAGACGCGTCGCGAGAAATACAACGCCATCCTGGAGGAGACACGCCGGCTGCACGACCTGGGCTATCCGGTGCTCATCGGCACCGTCAACGTCGACGTCTCCGAGACGATTGCGCGCATGTTCAAGCGCGCGGGGATGACGCCGAATGTGTTGAACGCGAAGTACCACCAGCGCGAGGCCGAGATCGTGGCAGCGGCCGGCCAACCAGGCGCCGTGACGATCGCGACGAACATGGCGGGCCGCGGGACCGATATTAAGCTCGGGGCGGGCGTGACCGTGGCGAAGCCATCGGTCGTGAAGGACGAAGAGGGGCGTGATCTCGAGATCGAAGAGTGCGGCGGGCTTCACATCCTCGGTTCGGAACGGCACGAATCGCGGCGCATCGACCGGCAGCTCCGCGGTCGCGCCGGTCGGCAAGGCGATCCTGGGGCGTCGCAATTCTTCCTGTCGCTCGAAGATGACCTCATGCGACTGTTCGGCTCAGAGCGGATCGCCCGCCTCATGGACCGCATGGGAGCCCAGGAAGGGGAAGTCCTCACCCACCCGCTGATCACGCGATCGATCGAGACTGCCCAGAAGCGCGTCGAGATTCAGAACTTCGAGAGTCGGAAGCGTCTCCTGGAGTACGACGACGTCATGAATCAGCAGCGCGAGGTCGTGTACTCGCTGCGGACGTTCGCGCTCGAGGGCGGCGAAGAGCTCAAGAGCGAAGCGCTCGAAATGATCGAAAAGGCGGTCAAGCGTCGGATCGAGATGCAGCTCGTTGCCGCGGACGATTTCGCGCATGCGGACTTCCGTCTCATCGGACAGGAGCTGCTGCAGCGTTATCTCCTGCTCATCCCGTCGTTCGAGAATGAGGGGGAGGCGCCGACGACCGAGGCCGACGCGCTCCGCGTGGGGACTGACACGGCCCGGGCGGCGTTCAAATCGAAGATGGAGGGCCTCAACGCGTCGGTCGTGAGTGCCGAGGGCGGCCCGCGCGACATGGCCGGTGCCGTGCTCGCCCATGTCATGCTCGGTGTGCTCGACGAGAAGTGGAAGGATCACCTCTACGATCTGGATCAGCTGCGCAACAGCATCCGATACCGGGCGTGGGGGCAGCGGGATCCGTTGATCGAGTACAAGCATGAGGCCTACACCATGTTCGAGGACCTCATGCACGACATCCACAGCACCTTCGCCGAGCGGTTCCTGCGGGCGCAGATCGTGTTCAGCGCGCCTCGGCCGGCGGGCGCTCCCGGCGGGCCGTCCGGCTCGGGACAGCAGGGGGGCCCGGGGACCGGCGGTAAGCCACGGAAGCGGTACAATGCTCTGGGCATTCTCGAGGACATTGCGGACGAGGAGAGCCAACCGGCGTCTGGCAACGGCGAAGTCGATATCGGGCCCAGCGAGCCACCGAGCAGCGAACCCGTCGCACGGCCGGAGCCTGCGCTCGTGGCCACCGGCGGTCGGACGCGTCCGCTGGCAGCTACCGGGACGGCGGCCGTTGCCGACTGGTCGTCGGTCGGCCGGAACGACCCCTGCCCCTGTGGGTCCGGGAAGAAGTTCAAGAAGTGTCACGGGACGGGCGCTTCGCGGGGGTAGAGAGGAGAGAGGAGAAAGGACACATGCGGCCAAAGGCGGGGATCGGGGTCGTTAATCAGGGGTCGGGAACCGGCACGGGCGCCCGCAGCCCGCACGGAATCCGCTGACAGGCCGGTAGGGGCGACGCATGCGTCGCCCTTTGGATCGGCGGCGGCGTGATGGGACCGTGTTGCCGTGATGGCGCGGTGACGGCAGCGCGGCCTTATACAGGGCGACGGTGCCAGCGAACCGCCGCAGGCAAGGCTCACTGGACGGGCAGACGGCCGCCCGTTGTACTGACGAGCTCGCTCGACCCGTGCTCGCCATCCGAGAGTTACCGGCCTCGGACCGACCCCGGGAACGGCTCCGGCGGTTGGGGGCCGGACAACTCGCCACGGCCGAGCTCGTCGCAATTTTGGTTGGCAGCGGGGCACCTGGCTACTCGGCGCTCGCCTTGGGGTACGAGATTATGCGTCGCTCGGGAGGGTCGCTTCGGTCGCTCGGTGGCCGGCCTGTAGCGGAGTTGATGGCGATTCCTGGTGTAGGCCCGGCGCAGGGCGGCGGTCGTGCACGCGGCGCTGGAGTTGGCGCGACGCTGGTCTGTCGAGGCCGCCGGGCCCAGACCAGTTGTGCGAGGGCCGTCAGATGTGGCGGCTGTCATGGCCCCTCGATTGACGGACCTAGCGGTGGAGGAACTCCACGTGCTAATACTCGATTCTCAGCATAGAATGGCTCGGGACGTCACGGTGACACGGGGACTCTTGAATTCGTCGCCCGTGCACGCACGTGAGGTGTTCAGGGAGGCTATTGCCGAATGCGCCGCGGCGCTCGTGCTGGTCCACAACCACCCCAGCGGTGATCCCGCCCCGTCGGCCGATGACCTCCGGGTCACGGCGGACCTCGTGGCCGCAGGCCGCCTGGTCGATATCCCCGTGCTCGACCACGTGATCGTTGCGCGCGGAGGATATGTGAGCTTGGCCGAACAGCGGATGCTCGACGGACCACCTCCCCGCGCTACGGAACCATCATGACGGCAGTCGCGCTACGAGAGATCATCCCGAACTGGCACATCGTCGACGAGCGAAGGGCTGAGCGACTCGACGAGGACCTGCTCGCGCGCGCGTATCGATACAGCGAGCGGGCGCACCTCGGGCAGAAGCGCCTGTCGGGCGAGGACTACGTCTCGCACTGCGTCGAGGTCGCCAAGATCCTCGCCGATCTCCAGCTCGACTCGGTCACCGTTGCGAGCGGACTGATCCACGATGTCGTGGAGGACACCGCGATCACGGTCGCGGACGTGGAGCGGGAGTTCGGGCGCGAGATCGCCGACATCGTCGATGGACTCACCAAGATCGGGACGCTGCCGGCGCACTCCTCGCAGGAACGGCAGGTCGAGAACTACCGCAAGCTGCTGTTGTCGATCGCCAAAGATGCCCGCGTGATCCTGATCAAGCTCGCCGACCGCCTACACAACATGCGGACGCTCGAGTACCTGCGCCCCGAGAAGCAGCGGCGGATTGCCCAGGAGACGCGCGACCTCTACGCCCCACTCGCACACCGCTTCGGTATGGCGAAGATGCGATGGGAGCTGGAGGATCTGGCGTTCAAGCACCTCGAGCCCGAGGACTACCGGGCGCTCGCGAAGCTCGTGGCGCAGAAGCGTGGCGGAGCGTGAATCGTTCATCGCACAGTTGGCCGAGCCGCTCGCTGCCGAGCTGCGCGCGCGCCGGGATTCGCGATGTCGGAGTGTCACGGGGCGTCCGAAGCACCTGTGGTCGATCCACAAGAAGATGATGAAGCGCAGCAAGCCGTACGAGGAGATCTACGATCTCCTCGCGATCCGCGTGCTCGTCAACACCGTGCCGGATTGCTACCACGCGCTGGGTGTGATCCACGACGGATGGACGCCGCTGCAGGAGCGCATCAAGGACTACATTGCGCAGCCCAAGTCCAACGGCTATCAGTCGCTGCACACGACGGTCTTCGGGCCTGGCCGCCAGCTCTTCGAGATCCAGATCCGCACGCGCGACATGCATCGCACGGCGGAGTTCGGGATCGCCGCACACTGGCTGTACAAGGACGGCACCAAGAGCGCGGACGAGCTCGAGCGCCATCTGTCGTGGTTCCGGCAGGTCCTGCGAGCTGCAGCTCGACGCCAAGACGCCGGACGAATTCCTGGAGTTCCTGAAGCTCGACCTCTATCAGGACGAGATCTTCGTGTTCACGCCGACGGGTGACGTCATCCAGCCTCCCGAAAGGCGCGACGCCGATCGACTTCGCGTTCGCCGTCCACACGGAGGTCGGGCTCCACTGCCAGGGCGCGAAGATCACTGGCAAGATTGCTCCGCTTTCACGGGCGCTCAAGAACTCCGAGACGGTCGAGATCCTGACGGCTCCCGACGGCGCGTCCCAGTCGGGACTGGCTGGCCCACGTGCGAACGGGACGCGCGCGGCACAAGATCCGGCAGTGGCTGAAACACGAAGAGCACGCGACGTCGACCAAGCTCGGTCGAGACATCCTCGACCGCGAGATCAAGCGTCGCCGATTGCCGAAGCCGGAGGATGCGGACCTGCTCCGCGCGGCGCATCGCGCTCAATCTCACCGACATGACGCATCTCGCTCGCCTCGCTTGGACAGGGCGACGTGCATGCGCTCCAGGCTGCTCAAGATCCTGCACCCCGACCTCGATCACAACGACGCGGCGCGACCCACGGCGGTCGAGCGGCTCGTCGACCGGCTCCGTCGCTCATCCAAAGGCGTTCGCATTCAGGGCGCCGACGGACTGATGGTGCGCTACGCGCAGTGCTGTCAGCCGGTGCCCGGGGATCCCGTGGTCGGCTATGTCACCCGCGGCCGCGGCGTCAGCATCCATCGCGGCGACTGTCCCAACCTGCTCGTGTCTGGCGCACGAGCCCGAGCGTCGACTGGAGATCGATTGGCAGGAGATGGAGGGGGAGCGCTTCACGGTTCGCCTCACGCTTGACGCCAACGATCGTCGCGGGCTGTATGCCGACATCGCCGCGGCCGTCAGCGCCACCGGCACCGACATCAAGAGCATGGAGCTGCGGACCGTCGACGGCCGAGTCACCGGCTCCGCGCTCGTCGAGGTCGAGAACCTGGCCCACCTGGAGCGGATCATGAAGCGGCCCGGAAGGTGAAGGGTGTGGCGGAGGTAGCGCGGCGGGAGCACATAGGAGAAGAGACGTAACGCCAGACGTGACGTTCGACGTTCGACGTTGGAAGTAAATCTCGAGGCCAGCCACGGCGTATCTGACCGGCCTTGAGGTTTGCTGTCGAACGTCGAACGTCGAACGTCCAGCCGTCTAACGTCTATTTCCCATTTATCTTTCCCTCATGCCCACTGCCCGCTTCGATCTTCAGGCGCCATTCGCGCCGGCCGGCGACCAGCCGCGGCGATCGCGGAGTTGTGCGGCGGACTCGAACGCGGCGACCGGTTCCAGACGCTGCTCGGCGTCACCGGGTCCGGCAAGACCATGACCGTCGCCAACGTGATCCAGACGTTCGGCCGGCCGACGCTCGTGCTCTCGCACAACAAGACGCTGGCCGCGCAGCTCTACGGCGAGCTCAAGAGTTTCTTCCCGCGCAACGCCGTCGAGTACTTCATCTCGTACTACGACTACTACCAGCCAGAAGCCTACGTCCCGACGACGGACACGTACATCGAGAAGGACGCCTCGATCAACGAAGACATCGATCGTCTCCGGCTGCGCGCGACGTCGAGCCTGATGGAGCGCGAGGACGTCATCATCGTCTCGACCGTGTCGGCGATCTACGGCCTCGGCGATCCCGGTGATGCTACCGCGAGACGATGGTCACGCTCTCGAGCGGGACAGCGGATCGCACGGGACGATGTACTGCGCGCACTCGTTCGGATCCAATACTCACGCAACGATGTCGCGTTCGAGAGCGGCACGTTCCGCGTGCGCGGCGACACCGTCGAGATCTTCCCCGCGTATGAAGAGCAGGGCGTGCGCGTCGAGATGTGGGGCGATGAGATCGAGCGCATCTCCGAAGATCAACGTCGTGACCGGCGAGACGATCGCCGACGCTCGAACGGACGGCGATCTACCCGGCGAAGCACTTCATCACGTCCCGGCCGACACTCGAGCGGGCGGTTGGGCTCATCCGCTCGGAGCTTGCCGGTCGCCTGGACGAGCTCCGACGGGAGAACAAGCTGCTGGAGGCGCAGCGGCTGGAGTCGCGAACGAACTTCGACATCGAGATGATGCTGGAGATCGGCACGTGCGCCGGGATCGAGAACTATTCGCGCCATCTGAGCGGGCGCGGCGCCGGCGAGCGACCCGCGTGCCTCTTCGACTATTTCCCGGAAGATTTCCTGGTCGTCATCGACGAGTCGCACGTCACGCTGCCGCAGGTCCGCGGCATGTACAATGGCGACCGGGCGCGGAAGCTGACCCTGGTCGAGTATGGCTTCCGACTCCCGAGTGCGCTCGACAACCGGCCGCTGGTCTTCGATGAGTTTCTGGCGCTGACGCCGCGCGCGATCAACGTCTCGGCGACGCCGGGAGAGCTGGAGCTGCGAGCTGTCACAGGGCGTGGTCGTTGAGCAGATCATTCGGCCCACCGGACTCGTCGACCCCGAGATCGAGGTGCGGCCCGTCCGCGGGACAGGTGGATGACCTGCTGCACGAGATTCGGATCCGCGAACGTGCTCGGCGAGCGCGTCCTCGTCACGACGCTGACCAAGCGGATGGCCGAGGACCTCACCGACTATCTGCAGCAGGTGGGCGTCCGCGTGCGCTACATGCACTCGGACATCGACGCGATCGAGCGGATGGAGATCGTTCGCGGCCTCCGGCTCGGCGAGTTCGATGTGCTGGTCGGCATCAATCTGCTGCGTGAAGGGCTCGATCTGCCCGAGGTCTCGCTCGTCGCGATGCTGGACGCCGATCAGGAGGGGTTTCTGCGCAGCGACCGGTCGCTGATCCAGACCGTCGGTCGGGCCGCGCGGCACGTATCCGGGCGCGCCATGTTCTATGCCGATCGCGTGACGGGCTCGATGCAGCGCGCGATCGAGGAGACCGCGCGCCGCCGCACGCTGCAGCGCGCGCACAACGAGGCACACGGCATCACGGCGCGCAGCGTCGTGAAGAGCGTCGACCAGGTCCGGTTCATCACGCGAGTGGCCGACGCACGGGTCGAGCGAGGAAGAGCGCGCGGCGCGGCGTCGCCGACACCGGGGCGGCGGGTGACCGTGCGGCGCTGATCGCGCGTCTCGAGCGGGAGATGCAAGAAGCGGCCGCGGCGCTCGATTTCGAGACGGCGGCGCGGATCCGTGACGATCTGTTCGAGATTCGCGCACAGGGTGGGCGCCCATCGGCAGGCACGGCAGCCGCCGGGACCGCGGGGCGACGCCGCGGGATGCCGATCGCCGCCGACAACTGACGTAGCCCGGTGACCGAGTCTCGCGCACGTGGGGCCTCATGTGGTGCCCCAACAGGCGGTGCGCGGGCGCCTGGCCGCTGACGCTGGGCGAGTTGGTCGCTTGGGGTGAAGCTCTGGGACGCGCGGCCCGGCCACCGCTCGTCGTTGGCCTCTCCGGTCCGTTGGGCGCGGGAAAGACAGTCGCTGGTGCAGGCGATCTGCCGTGGCTATGGCGTCGTCGACGCCGGTCACCAGTCCGACCTTCGCACTCGTGCACGAGTATGCATCGCCGCGTTCGGTGGTGTATCACATCGACTTGTACCGCATCACCGGGCCTGAGGAGCTCACGGCGCTCGCGTGGGATGAGATCGTGAGCGCGCAGGCGCTCGTGCTCGTCGAATGGCCGGAGCGGGCCGGCGCACGGATGCCATCGGGCCACCTGCCGATCGATCTGGAGTACGTCCCCGGCGACGCCGACCGCCGGTATCTCCTCGCGGGTTGACCATGCCTGGTGCGATGGCACCGTCGCTCGTGATCGATGCGTCGACAGCCCGAGGGAGCGTAGCGCTCGTCACGCACGACCGACTCCTCGCAGATGAAACGGTAGCTACGCGCGGCGAGCACGCCGAGCGACTCCTTCCCGCGGTGGCCCAGCTCCTCGAGCGGAGCGAGGTGCGCCTGGCGGACCTGAGCAGCGTCGTGTGTGGCACGGGGCCAGGGAGCTTCACGAGCCTTCGGGTGGCAGCGGCGATCGCGAAAGGGTTGGTCGAAGGCGGCAGCCTGCGCAGCGCGCGACCGCTGGCGAGCGTCCCCTCGCTGGCTCTCATCGTGGCGGGCGCCATCGACCGTCTCGAGCCGGGCCTCTACCTGGCTGCGGTGGACGCACTTCGAGGAGAGCGTTACGCGGCGCTCATGGAGGTAGCCGATCACGAGGTCCGACCGATTGGGACCTGGCGTCGGCTGGTTGCGACAGAGCTCGCGCCATGGGCCGAGGAAGTCGGAGCACACGTGATCGGGCCCGGGTGCACGATTGACGCGTGGCCCAAAGCGTCCGGGGTGACGAGACTATGGGCCGCTGTCGCGCCAGTCGATCCTGCGTCGTGGGAACCCGACTATGGCCGCTTGGCGGAAGCGGAGGTACGTCGCCTCGCCGCCGTGCCGCGCGGACCCGGCACCTGATGGCCGCGGAGGCGGCCGCGGTGCGAATTCGACCAGCCATCGCGGCGGACCTCGATGGCGTTGTGGCGATCGAGCGGGTTTCGTTCTCTGATCCCGCCCTGGTCGCGAGCGTCGTTCGCGTCGCTGGTCCGCGACCCGCAGGCCCAGTTCCTCGTGGCGACCCTCGACGCGACGGACGCGACCGCGGGCCAGCGACTCGGCCGGCCGACGATCTCGTTCAGTAGTCGGGTACGTCGTGACGTGGGTTGCCGCTGACGAAGGAGACCTCTCCAACCTGGCGGTCGTGCCGGAGATGCGCCGTCGCGGCCTGGGTGGCCGTCTGCTCGACGCGGCGATCGCGGGCGCGCAGACAGCGGGCGTCCGAGTGCTGTATCTCGAGGTCCGAGAATCCAATGCGACCGCACTGCGCCTCTACGCGTCGCGGCGATTCGCAATGGTGGGCCGCCGACAGCGGTACTACCGGCAGCCAGTCGAGGATGCGCTCATCCTGTGCCTCGACATGTCCTCGCGGCCCGCCGCGTGATCGCCGTCCCATGGTGGCCGTGCGTTCCCGCGATGGCACGACGCGGCTGACACGGGAGTAGATTCCACGATGCCAACCGAAACGACCAACGGCCGGGAGGGGACGTGAGCCGGAGTTTGAACAAAGCGTGTTTGATTGGGAACGTCGGACAGGATCCGGAGCTCCGCACAACGTCGAGCGGCGTCCGTGTGGCCAACTTCTCGCTGGCGACGACGCGAACGTGGAATGGGCCGTCAGGAGACAAGCAAGAGAAGACAGAGTGGCACAAGTGTGTCGTGTGGAATGCGCAGCGAGGGACCGGCGGTGGTCTGGTCGAGGTTGTGGAGAAGTACGTTCACAAGGGCGAGAAGCTCTACGTCGAGGGCCGGATCGAGTACCGCCAATACCAGGATAAGGAGGGGCAGACGCGCTACGTGACCGAGATCAACGTGCGTGACTTGCTCTTGTTGGGTAGCCGCGGTGGAGCGGCAGACATGGACAGCGGGTCGGGGTCGGCCGGGGCCGCACGCGGACGTCCAGCACCTGCTCGCACAGCCGCGGGCGGACGTGCCGCATCGACCGGGACCGCCAGTGAGGGTGGGGGCGAGGACTTTGAGGATTTCCCCGGCGCTCTCGAAGAAGAAGACGACGACTTGCCGTTCTGACCGAGCGGTAAACGTATGTTTCAGGGGTCGGTTGCGGGTGTCGCAACCGGCCCTTGTCGCGTGGCTCGCGAGCTCAGCCGTTTCTCCCTGGCCCATTCCGTCGTCTCCTCTGGACAGCCGACTCGGGCCTGACGCCCGGGCATGGTGCAATTGCAGGCGGCGGCCGGACCCCTGATCGGGTCGCTGCCGCGTCCCGTGGGGGACCGACTAATGAAGGGAATGAGCCGAGCAGTACGGACCTGCGTGCGCAGCTGCTGTGTCGCCGTCGCAGTAGTGGGCGTGTACACAACAACGGCACGGGCGCAGGACTCGACGTTGGCGAACGGCGTCCGGACGCACACAGTTCGTGCCGGCGAGTCGCTCTACGACATCGCGCAGGCGTATCTCGGGGACGGAGACCTGTGGCCGGAGATCATCCGGTTCAACCGGCATCTCGTACTGGATCCACGCTGGATCTTCCCCAACGAGATCCTGCGGATTCCGCCGCGCCCAGCGGGAGCGCCGGACAACACCGCGCTGGCAGCCGCGACACCGCCGACACCATCGGCGCAGCCGGCAGCGCCGTCTGGTGCGCAACCAGCTGCTCCTGTAACTCCGCAAGCCTCGGCCAGCGCCCCCTCAGAGACGCCGTCGGTTGCGGCAGCTCCTACTGAGCAAGACACGGGGGCTGTCCCAGCCGCGAATGATGAGGGAGCTGCTGCCGCCCCAGGGGCGACGCTCTTCAATCATCCGCCGCAGGGTCAGAACTTGTTTGCGGGCGGTGGTGGCGGCCGAACCAGTGGGCTCGTGGTGCATCGTCGCGAGGGTGTCTCCGCGGGCGACCACAACGGCGCGCCCTACATGGATCGTGACGGAGGGCCTCGGAACTCCGGAGAGGTAGTGGGCGTGGTCGATCTCTCCAGCATCATCGACGCCGCCGCGGTCGAGCACTATGGATTGGGGCAGGAACTGTACATCAGAATGCCGCGCGGGAGTCGGCCAGAGGTCGGCCAACGCTACTACACGTACACGCTGGGCGAGTCGTTCGGTGACCACGGACAAGTCATTGAGCCGACCGGGATCGTGACCGTGATTCAGCCGGGCAGTGGCAATGTCGCGACGGTCGTTCGCATCACGCAGCAGTTCGCGTACATGCAGTTGGGGCAGGGTGTGCTTCCCGTGGACCCTGCGATCCTGCCGAACTCGCAGCCCGCTCCGCTGACGGGCGGCGCCCAGGCACACGTGGTCTGGGTTGAGCACAACCAGGTGCTGCCGACGGTCGGATACTACGTCGTCCTCGACGCTCCGAACAACAGAGGAAGCGTGCGAGTCGGCGATCAGCTCACCCTCTTCCGACCGCGCTTGAAGCAGGATATGCCGCGCGGCGATATCGTCCTCCCGGAGAGTGACATCGCCGTCGCACAGGTGGTACGTGTGACGCAGTTCGGTATCTCGGCTGTGATCATCGCGCAGGACCAGCCTGCCGTGGAGCCAGGTGTCACGGCACGGGTGACGGCACGGGTGAACGCGGGGCAGTAAAACAACGGGGATCAGGGGCCGCGGGCGCTGACGCGCCCGAGATGTAGACCTACAGAAAGTAGAAAGTGGACGAACGGCGCTCCCAGGCGCAGTCGTCTACTTTCTACTTTCTCCCCCGCCATTCTCTCGGGCGCTTTGGCGCCCGCCCCAGACCCATGGTTCCTCCCGCACAATGCCGCGTCTCGCTCCATTAGATTAGCCCTACCAATGATTGTCGTCCTCTCCCTCCTGCTGGCGGTGACGTGCTATGCGGCTGCGGCCGCATTGGCGGTGACGCCACTCGCTCGTCCGATTGGGCCGCCGGTGCACGGCGTCGTGACCGCGTTGAGCCTCGGGGTGTTGGCCCATCTGATCGCGCTCATTGTGACTGCCTACGGAGCGCACGAGTTGCCCATTGCAGGGCTTGGTCCGGCGTTGTCAGTGGCTGGACTCACGTTGGCGCTTGTCCTCCTGCTCGCCGAATCCTGGGCACGTGACGTGGTCTTGAGTCTGATCGGTGCGCCGTTGGCGGCCGGCGTGACGGCGGCGGCAGTGATGCTTGGGTGGCGTCCAGCTGGACAGCCGCAGGGTGCGCAGGGTGCGTGGCTCGCCTCGCACGTAGCCGTCAGCTTCATCGGCATTGCCGCGCTCGCGACCGCAGCGGCGGCGGGCGCGTTGTACCTGGTCGAGCGGCGCGAGCTCAAGTCGCGACGCTTTGGCTCGGTGTTTCGGTCCTTCCCTCCGCTGCAGACGCTCGATCGCGTGAACCACCTGGCTGCACTCGCCGCGTGGGTAGCGTTGACGCTCGGCATGGTCCTGGCCGCTAGTTACACGATTGCGTATGGGCAGGTCGCGGGGGCTCAAGTCGTGTGGGGTGGTGTCGCGTGGCTGGCAGCGGCTGTCCTCGCAGGCACGCGACAATGGGGCGGTTGGCAAGCCCGACGCGCGGCAGTGGCCTCGACCGTCGCGTTCGCCGTCGTGGTGGCGTCATACTTCGCCGCACGCGCATGGGCGGCGCGCCCAGGGCACTTCCTCTGATGGTCGCCGCGGACAATCACCTCGGCTACGCGACCGAGGCTCCGGCCCCGGACAGTGCCGCGTGAGTGGCTACCCGGTGCTGCTCGAAGGGACTCGAATCGAAGCGCTTGTGGTGGGCGGTGGAACAGTTGCCTGGCGCAAAGCGCGTGTGCTCCTCGAATGCGGCGCGCGGGTGCGAATGGTCGCGCCCCGGATCTGTGTTGCGGCTCGCGAAGGCGCCCTCTCGTTTGCGAAGCTGACCCTCGTCGAGCGCGAGTACATGGCCGACGACATCGGCAGCTCCACGCTCGTCATTGCGGCCACGAATGTGCGAGCGGTGAATGCGCAGGTGACGGCCGACGCGTCTCGTGCCTGTCGGCTGGTAAATGCCAGCGACGCGTCGGCGGACGGACACTTCGTGACGGTCGCAGCGTACCGCGCCGACCCGCTGGTCGTCGGCGTGTCGTCCGGCGTTCCGCAGGCCGCTGTGCGAATTCGGGATGAGATCGCGGCGCGATTCGATGCGCGCTACCGCGCGGCTGTGTCGGCGCTGTCGGCGTTGCGGCGTCGGCTGCTTTCGCGTGACGATGCGGTCGGTTGGCGAGCCGCCGAATCGGCGCTCATTGACGAGTGGTTCTGCGCGCGTGTCGAGGATGGCTCCTTCGCCGAAAGGCTCGCCCTCTGGGAAAACGGGGCGGCGACGGAGCCGAGGCACCGGACATGACCCTGATCACCGCCGGCATCAACCATCAGACGGCGCCGATCGAGGTGCGTGAACGTTGCGCGTACCTCGGGCGCGACGTCGTGCCGGCGCTCGCAGAGCTTCGCGCCGCGTCGGGCGCGCGAGAGTGCAGCGTGCTCTCGACCTGCAACCGCACCGAGTTTTATCTCGTCGACGGAGACGATGACGGTGCGTCCGCGATCTGGACGGCGTTGTCAGAGCGGTTGGGCCGCGCGGCAGAGCCGTACGGCTACACGCGTCGCGATCGCGAGGCAGCGCGGCATCTGATGCGGGTCGCCGCTGGCCTCGACTCCATGGTGTTGGGCGAGGCACAGATCACCGGACAAGTGCGCGCAGCGTGGGAGCAGACGCGGGGCCAAACGGGCCCGGTGCTCAACCGCCTCTTTCAGAGCGCGCTGTCCGTCGCCGGTCGAGTCCGCGCCGAGACGGCAATCGGTCGCGGTGCGGCATCGGTAAGCTCTGCGGCCGTCTTGCTTGCAAAGAAGATCTTTGGATCGCTGCACGGCCGTCGCGCGATGATCCTGGGGGCGGGCGAAATGGCGGAGCTGGCGCTTCAGTGCTTGCTCGCTGAAGGCGTGCGTGCAGCACTTGTAGCAAACCGCACCTTCGAGCACGCCGAGGAGATGGCACGGCGGCACGGCGCGGCCGCGCTGCACTACGATGATTGTTGGCGGCAACTCGGCATCATCGATCTCCTGATCTGCTCCACGGCTGCGCCTCACCCCGTGGTCACCCGCAGACAGATCGGTGAGGCGGTGGAGGGGCGTGGCGACCGCCCGCTCTGCATCCTCGACATTGCGCTTCCCCGCGACGTCGAAGCCAATGTGGGGCAGCTGGACAATGTCTTCCTGTATGATCTCGACGATCTGCGCGCCGTCGTTGCGGCAAACGTGGAGCTGCGACGGGCGGAGTTGCCGTCCGCCGAGCAGATGATCGAGGACGAGGTCGAACGGTACTGGCAATGGCTGGCCGGGCTCGCCGCGGTACCAGTCGTCGCCAGCGTGCGAACCACGATGGACCGCGTGCGCGCGGACGAGCTGTCGGAGCTGCTGCGTCGCATCGGCGAGCTGACGCCCAAGCAGCGAGAGGCGATCGAGCATTTCTCACGGGCGCTCATGAACAAGTTTCTTCACCAGCCCTCAGTGCGCCTGCGGGCTGCAGCGGCGACTACGGATGGCGTCGGAGTCGTCGAGGCCGCGAGGTACTTGTTCGCGCTGGATGAATCGCCGGCCGCGACGCCGGATGTCGAGCGACGGACGCAGGGCGAAGACCGTGAGAGGCAGCCGACGGGCGAGTGTGCCGATGTGGGCGCCGGCCGTGATTCGGACGACGTTCGCTCGTCACCCGAGGAGCGCGGGCGAAACGGCCCGCCCAATGCCAGATTAGCCCGGGACAACGTCACCCACCAGACAGAAGCGAGGCCGTAAATGGCGCAACGGGTCCTGGTAACCGGGGGTGCGGGTTTCATCGGCTCGCACGTCGCGGATGCGTTTCTGGCCGCGGGCTATGCCGTGACGGTCCTGGACAACCTCGCGACCGGGCGGCGAGAGAACGTACCGGCGGCGGCCACATTTGTGGATCTCGATGTCACGTCGCCCGAGACCGCTGCCTTGATTGGCGACGAGCGATTCGACGTGATCGCGCACCTGGCCGCACAGATCGATGTCCGGCGCAGCGTAGCAGACCCCATGTTCGATGCGCACACCAACGTGCTAGGGGCGCTGCGGATCCTCGAGGCCGTGCGTACGGGTCCCGCCCGAACGCGCGTCATCTTTGCGTCGACCGGAGGGGCGCTGTACGGCGACTTCGCCACCCCGCCGAACGGTGAGACCGTGCCGAAGGATCCCGACTCGCCTTACGGGATCGCGAAGTTGAGCGTGGAGTACTATATGTCCTATTTCGGACGCATCCACGGCCTTGAAACGGTCGCGCTCCGGTTCGCGAACGTCTATGGACCGCGGCAAGACCCTCACGGCGAGGCGGGCGTCGTCGCGATTTTCTGCGCACGTCTCTTTGAGGAGCGGCCACTCACCGTATTCGGCGACGGGCGGCAAACGCGCGACTATGTCTACGTGAAGGATGTCGCGCTCGCGAATGTTGCGGCCGCACGGGCTACCATCCCGCCGGCCGGACGGGTCGATGACCGTGCGTTCAATATCGGCACGGGCATCGAGACCTCCGTCAAGGAGCTGGCGGCGACGTTGGGACGGGCGGCCAGCAAGACGCCGAAGATGGAGTTCGCGCCGGCACGTGCAGGCGAGCAGCAGCGGTCCGCCGTCGCGGTGGACAAGGCGACCACCGGATTGGGGTGGCGCCCGCGCATGACGCTGGAACAGGGACTCGCCGAGACGTATCAATGGTTTGCCGCGCGTCTGGCGGGCGAGGCCGCCCCCGGCGGGCGCCGATCACCGGTGACGTCGAAAGGGTGAGAGTCGAACGGCAACGGGCATATACGGGGAGAGGAGTCGCGAATGGAGAGATCTGATCGGATAGCCGTTCGGCGGCAGAGGGACGCATGATCGGCGGCGTCGTGTTGCAGGTAGCAACGGCTGTCCCCAACTCGCCGTGGGGACTGGTCGTCGGATCGACGCCGGTAACCAAAGGGGTCGTCATCCTGCTCGCGGTTCTGTCGCTCTTCAGCTGGACCGTGATGTTTGCCAAGTGGGCGGAGTTCGCGAGCGTTCGGCGCCGCTCCGCAAAGTTCCTCGCGAAGTTCGAGCACGCCGAGCGGTTCAGCCAGGCCCTCTCGATCGCGGCGCGTGAGAACCCGAACCCGTATACGCGGGTGCTCCGCCGGGCCTCCGAGTTCTTGACCCAAGGAGACATCGGGATCGGAACGGGTGGGTCACGGGGCTCGGGCGGGGTGGCAACGGTGTCGGCGCAAGAGTTGACCGCGTCGCAGGTGGAGGCGTTGCGCTTGATCCTCGACTCCGAGGTCAATTCCGAGCGCGACCGGCTCGCGCGGTTCATCCCATCGCTCGCGACGATCGGGTCGGTCAGTCCGCTGATCGGCCTCCTCGGCACTGTACTGGGCGTCATCGATGCATTCGTCGGGATCGCGACGCGCGGGTCAGGCAACATCGGCGCTGTGGCGCCTGGTGTCGCCGAAGCCCTGATCGCCACAGCGGCCGCGCTGTCCGTGGCGATCCCCGCGGCGTTCGGCTATAACATTTTTGCGAACCGGCTGAACGGCTTCGAGAGTCAACTCGATGGCTTCGGGTCGTGGGTCATCGCGCTCATCGTTCGTGATCATGCGTCGTGATCCCATTCACGGCAGCGCCCTGTCGCCGATGGTGGCGAGCGGCGTAGCGTGCGCGGGGTGATGTAGCGTGGCCCTGACCCGCCGCCGCAAATCGCGCACGCCGCTCAATGCAGAGATCAACGTCGTCAGTCTGATCGACGTCATGATGCTGCTCATGGTCATCTTCATGATCACCGCGCCGATCATGCAGGGCGGGGTCGACGTCGCGCTGCCCAAGGCCAAAGCGACGCCCTTGGAGCAAAAGAGCGGGTTGGTGGTGACGATCAACGCGAGAGGCGACATCTACGTCGACCAGACGAAGCTCAACTACAATGAATTCCGCGCCAGTTTTGGCGCGCTGTCGGCTCGGCGGGCAAAGGAAGGTGTGTATCTCCGGGCTGATCAGTCGGTGCCCTACGGGACCGTCGTGCAGGTGCTCGCAGTGATGCGGAGTGCGGGTGCGCCAAATGTCGGGCTCGTGGCGGAGCCGGAGGATATTAAGTAGTGGCGGCGGGCTCCCCGCGTCTCGCTTTGCCATTCGGCGCTGCCGCCGCGCTGCACGCGGGGGTCATCGTCACGATTCTCGTGTTGACGCATCGGCCGGAGGTGGTGCTCCCGCCGATCTACCGGGTCGATATCATCGGCGCGCCGCCCGCGCCCAAGCCGGCCGCGGGTGTCGTCCCCACGACCCCAGCGCCGCCGACGCCGCAGCCGCAAACGCCGCCGCCCCCGGCCCACGCAACGCCGCCCAAAGCCAACGTCGCCCCCGTGCCGAAGGCCGCGCAGAAGGCGCCTCCGCCCAAGGCGACACCTACGCTCCCGACGACCAAAGCGGCGCCGCCGACCGCCCAGGCGCCCACGGCTGCCTCGAAATCAGGTGGGGCGGGGGCAGACGTCGCAAACGTGCACATCGAAGGCGTCGCCTTTCCGTACCCGTGGTATCTCGAAAACATCGTCAGACAGGTTGCGCTCAATTTCTCGCCTGACAATCCGGGAGAGAACCTGCGCGCCGAGGTGGCGTTTCTCATCAAGCGCGACGGCACGGTGATGGGCATCCGGCTGGTAGAGCGATCATCCGACTATGGCTTTGATCTCGAGGCCCAAGGTGCTGTGGAGAAGGCGGCCAAGTCGTTTGGGCCGCTCCCGCAAGGCTTCCCCGACGATGTCCTTCCCGTCGTCTTCAGCTTCGATCCGAGGTTAATACACTGATTCGCTCAACTCTCCGCGGCGCGGCTGTCGTCGTTTTCGCCGTCTGCGCGCTCACGACATCCCGGGCTGCTGGCGCACAGGACAGCACAAAGGGCGTCCGCATCGGACTCCGCTACACGCCCGGCACCAAGCCCGGCGTCGTCATCCTACCGATTCCCGGCGTCGGTGGTGATTCGGCGCACGCGATCCTTCAGCGAGACCTCGACTACGGCGACGGCGTGCAACGTCATCTCGCTGGCGGACTCCGGCACGCTCGTGGCGAGTGTGAACTACCCCTTGTACGACAAACTGGGCGCCGCTGCCGTCGTGCAGGCGTTTCTCGCTCCCAACTCGCTACACGTCATCGTACACGACGTGGGCGGCAGGAAGGTCGCGCAGGTGCGGGATTTCGCCGTGCCGTCTTCCGTGGGCTCTCCCGATTGGCGGTTGGCGATCCACGGTGCGTCCGACGAACTGAACCGTCTGGCTGACAGGGGCTCGTGGCGTGGCGCAGACGCGGGTCTCCTTTGTTCGTGACGGACAGATCTATATCGTCGATAGCGACGGGGCGAACGCCCACCCAGTCACGGCGCGGGGCAGTGATCCTCTCTCACCGGCCTGGCATCCCAGTGGGCGGTATCTCACGTACAGCGTGTTCACACCGCGCGGGACCCAGATCGTCTTACAGGACCTCACAACCGGGACGACCCGCCCCCTGCCCGTGACGCCGGTGGGACTCAACATCACGCCGGTATTCTCGCCGGACGGAAACATGATTGCCTATTCGCATGGCGAGGAAAATGGGACTGACCTGTTCATCGCGCCCGCCTTCTCGAATGACCCGGCGCGGCGAATCACCGTTGGGCACGGGACCGACAACACTGCAGCCGACCTTCAGTCCTGACGGCCGCCGCGTGGCATTTACATCGGGTCGCCCGGGGCACCCGGAAGTGTATATTACCGACGTCGACGGCACCAATCCCGAACTGCTGACCCCGTACGAGTTTGGAGACGATTACTATCGAGCCAGTCCAGACTGGTCGCCTGACGGCCGCCTGATCGCGTACCAATCACGCGTCAGCGGGCAGTTCCAAATCATGACGATCAGCCTGAACGGCGGTGCGATCAAGCAACTGACGAGCGACGGCATCAACGAGGATCCGTCGTGGGCGCCGGACAGCCGACATGTCGTCTTCACGTCGAATCGGAGTGGTGTGCGGCAACTATGGGTGCTCGACGTAGAATCGTCGCGCACGCGACAGCTGACATTCGGTGGTGCTGCCCGGCTTGTCCGCGTGGTCGCGGGCGCTGGGCGCACCCTGATGGCTCGCGTCCCTCTTTCATCTTGGAGAACTCTTCATGATCCGCCGGCGCCTCTCCGCTCCACTCCTGCTCGCGGCCGCTGCCGCTCTGGCGGCATGTTCGCATCCTGCGCCGCCGCCAGCGCCCGCGCCGCAGCAGACGGCAGCCGCGCCCACGATCGATAGCTCCCGCATTCGAGACTCCCTCGCCAATGCCAAGCGCATGGCCGACAGCCTGGCGGCCGAGCGCGACCGGGAGGGTGCAGCCGTGGCGGCAGCGCGCAATACGCTGCTCGCGAAGATCTATTTCGACTTCGACAAGTCGGATCTCACCGATCAGGACCGCGCGACGCTGGATGCGAAGATTCCGATCCTGAATGGCAATCCGGGCCTGCGCCTCCGGATCGAAGGCAACTGCGACAAGCGCGGCTCGGATGAGTACAACCTCGCGCTCGGGCCAGCGCCGTGCCGCGGCCGCGAAGCGGTACCTGACGGAACACGGAGTCGACGGCGCGCGCCTGGATGTCATCAGCTACGGCGCGGAGCGACCCGTCGCCGAAGGAGACACCGAGGAGGCATACGCCCAGAACCGGCGCGATGAGTTCGTGATCACTGCCGGCGGTGACAATCTCAAGACCGTGTCGCGCTAAATCGCCTACCGTCCATCCTGGGAGCCGCTCGTGTTTCGTCTCCGCTCTGCTTACTCCTCTCGCCTTTCTACGCGGCCCTTGGCCGCGTTGGCGGCCGTGCTGATCACCGGCGGATGCTTCGCGACCCGCCAGGACGTCCAGATTCTCCAGAACGACCTGGCGTCGCTGCGTGCGCAGAACCAGCAGGCCGACTCGATTCATCGAACGCAGCTGGATCATGTGATCGTGCAGCTGGCCGCAGTCAACGATTCGTTGTCGCTCCTGACCGCGCGGAGCACGCGGTCGATGGGCGACGTCCGGCAAGACCTGTATGGGATGAGTCAGCAGCTGATCCAGATCCAGCAGCTCACCGGTCAGAGCCAGAGCCGGCTCCAGGAGCTGAGGGGACAGCTCGAGCGCCGCGCTCCGGCGCCGGCCGCCCCAGGTCGGCGCCCCAGGCCGACGGGGAGTGGACGACACGCCCGTGCCACCACGGCTGCCGCGACCCGGATCCAACGAGCTGTTCGAGCTGGCACTCGATCAACTACACCGGGGTAGTACGAACACCGCGCGAGCCGGCTTCCAGGATCTGCTCCAGAAGTACCCCAACGCAGACATTGCTCCTGATGCTCAATTCTATCTCGCGCAAGCGGAAGAACAGGCAGGGGAGATGGCGGCCGCCGACTCCAGTTATCAGCTCGTCGTCGCGCGATATCCGACCTCTCCGCGAGCCGCAACGGCGCTCTATAAGCACGCCTTCATTCTCGAGGCGAGCGGCAAGACCGACGCGGCAAAGACCGCCTTTCAGGACGTCGTCAGCAAGTACCCGCAGTCGGATGAAGCCGTACTGGCGAAGGACCGGCTGCGCGAGCTCAAGTAGGACTGGGCACCGCCGCCCGAGCGCGCTGAGTGCGAGCCGGGCGGTGAGCGGGCGGGGTGTGCGCGTGCAGCGGATGAATGCCCGACCGTGCCTGCGGCCAGTGACTGAGACATGAAGAAGACTGCGTCACCCACCATGCGAGATGCCGTTCCTCGATCACCTCGAGGAGCTGCGCTGGCGGCTCATCAAGTCGCTGGCGGCAGTGGCCATCACGGTCGGCCTGGCGTTCGCCGGCCTCACGCAGATCGATCTGATCGGGCTCCTGGCGCGGCCCGATTCTGCCGCTTCTCAATGGCCACAAGCTCATCTTCACGCACCCGACGGACTCGTTCTCGATCTACCTGACGATGTCGCTCACGCTCGGCATCGTGGCGGCGTTGCCGGTCATCGTGTATCAGATGTGGTCCTTTCTCTCGCCGGCGCTGTACCGACACGAGAAGCGAGTCGTCGTTCCCGTTGCAGTCGGTGCCGTGATGTTGTTCCTCTGCGGCGTCAGCCTGTCGTACTTCGGCGTCATGCCGCTGGCTCTGCGGTGGCTGCTCGCGTTCCAGACCGCATCCATGGAGCCCATGATCAGCGGCTTGGAGTACTTCGACTTCCTGTTTACGATGTCGCTGGCCTTTGGCCTGTGCTTCGAGCTGCCCATCGTGATCCTCGCGCTGACCATGCTCGGGATCGTGACACCGGCGTTCCTGCGCAAATACCGTCGCCACGCCGCGGTCATTTGCACCTTCATCGGAGCGTTTCTCACGCCGGGTGACCTCATCTGGACGACGCTCGCGATGGCCATCCCGCTCTATCTCCTGTACGAGCTGAGCATCCTCCTCTCTACGATCATGTATCGGCGGCGGCAGCGGAATGCGGCGGCCGAGGTGCCGGACGAGGGGTACCGGGCGCCGGCGTGACACAGCTGCCGCTGGGCGGCGCGGGGGTAGCTGAGGAACGCCGGGCCGCCGATCGCATGTCGGGAGTGCGCCACGACCGTGGGACGCCGGATCCGTGGCGATGTAGCGTCCGGACGTTCCAGCGTCTGGCGTGGTTCTTTTGGCTCGTTGCGTTCGGGGTTATCGCCGGGTTTCCCTGCGGGGCGCGTGCGCAGGGAGGCGTTGTCCAATCGCAGGTTCCCGGGCGACAGCAGCTGACCCCGCGGGAACGCGCAGAGCTCGACTCCATTCAGAAGACCAAGGCGCGCGCCGATTCCGCTGCTCGCGACTCTGCGCAGAAAAGGCTCGTCAACTGGGTCACCCCGGATTCCATGACCGATCTGCTCATGCAGCGCGAGGGCTATGGTCAGACCCGGTACCAGGGCGGCAACGCGACGTACAACGCGGACGATCACGCGTTGAAGCTGACGGGTGTGCCGACCGGTGACCGCGCGGCCGTGAATCAGCAGAGACGATCGTCGTCGGCGACACCATCATTTACCACGACTCGACCCGCATCGTCACCGCGAGCGGCGACACCATCACTGTTCGTGACCCGTCGCGAAACCAGGACGACATCGTCTCGATTGGCACACGTTGGAATACGACGTCAACAGACCCACGGCGCTGACATCGCGGGTCCACACCGTCTTTCCCAGCGGAGGAAATCGCTGGATCATCGGCGCCGAGGCCGGCGCGTTTCAGCAGGACACCACCACGCAGCGCGACACGATGCCTCCGGCCAACACGTTCTACGGGTTCGATGGGGCCATCACGACATGCGACGACAGCCTGCCGCATTACCACTTCTCGGTCAACGAGCTGAAGTTCGTCACGCGGCACGTGCTGGTCGGCCGGCCCGCGATCCTCTACATCGCCGACGTGCCCGTGCTCTGGCTGCCGTTCATCGTCGAGGATCTGCGCACTGGACGGCGCAGTGGTGTCTTGACGCCGCAGTTCGGCCTGAGTGAGCTCATTCGCAACAGTCCCTCGTATCGTCGTCACGTCGAGAACGTCGGGTACTACTTCGACCTCAACGAATACATGGATCTGGCGGCCTGGCTCGATTGGCGCAGCAGTGCGCGCGCGACGACGCAGGACCCCGGGTGGACCCGATACAGCGGCGTGTTCCGCTATCACTGGCTGGATCGGTTCGTGACCGGCAGTATGGGCGTTTCATATCAGACGCTCAGCAACAACACCACGAATACGGCGATTTCGTGGCAGCATCAGCAAGATTTTTCGATGACGTCGCACCTGAACATGAACGTGAACTACGAGACGAGCACGGCGATCCAGCAGACGACGTATTTCAATCCATATCAGGTGCTGGCCGTCATCTCCTCGCAGATCAACTTTCAACAGGCGATCGGCCCGGCCAACCTCAGTATCGGCGGCACGCAGAAGCAGTATCCTGGCCGGTCGGAGATCGACCGAACGTTCCCGACCGTCAGCCTCTCGTCGAAGCCCGTCACGATCGGCGACGTCTTCACGTGGTCGCCGAGCTTCTCCGCGACGAACACACAGAGCCTGAACATCGATGAGTTCGGTAACTTCGCGTACCTCTACACCCTGTCCCCGACGTACCGTCGACAGCACGTCGAGGTCCCGCAGCGAGCGGGCGACAACCGCGAACTTCGACACGCCGATCAAGATCTTCAACTTCACCTGGCGAAATTCGTTTCGATCTCTCGGATCAGTACAACAACTTCCCCGAGCAGGACATCGTGTACAACCCCGCCGTGATCGACGGCCGCGATACGGCTATCGCGAGTACACGGTTATTTGCCCAGACGTACAACACGAGTATCGATTGGACGACCGGCATCGATTTGCCGAGCCTCTTCCAGGGCACCTGGAACATGGTGCCGAGCATTGGCATCGAGAACGCGGACGCTGGCGCCGCGTTCATGATCCGGACGCAGTTCACAGGCTCGAATTTCGTCACGCAGCCGAAGCGGCCGCTGGTCGGCCTGTCCATCTCGCCGACGTTCTACGGTCTGTTCGGCGGCTTCGGGGATGTCGCGCGCTTTCGTCACTCGCTGACGCCGGTCGTCACCTTCAACTACGCGCCCGCAGCGAATATCAGCAACGAGTTCTATGCCGCGGCAGGCCAGTCTCCGATCGGATCGCTCGCGGGCTTACAGCAGAAGTCGGTGTCGCTGTCGCTCTCGCAGAACCTCGAAGCCAAGCTGAAGGTCAAGCCGGACGAGGACCCCGATAAGGCCAAGAAGGTCAAAGTCCTGTCGCTCACCTTCGACCCGTTGACGTACGACTTCGAGCGATCCGCGGTCACACACTCGGCGCTGGGAGGTTTTACCAACGGCTCGTGGGGCTACAGCTTCCGATCGGACCTGATCCCCAGCTTCCAGTTTCGCCAGAGCTACTCGCTGTTCCAAGGCGATCCACTGAGCGATACGGCGGTCTTCAAGCCATTCTGGAACCAGATCAGCGCCTCATGGAGCGTCAATCGCAATTCGGGCCTGGTTTCGTTCCTGGCAAAGGCACTGGGACTCACGCCGCCTACGCACATCCAGCAGGCCGATACTGGTCTCGCCGCGCGCGATCCATTCCTGGCTCAGCAGATTGCGGCCGGCAATCTGATCACGGGCGCTACTGGGGTCGTGCCGTACAATTCAGTGCCCGGCGCGGGGCAGGGATGGCAGGCGACGTTCACGTTCAACGCCTACCGCCAGCGGCCGCCAGTCGGCAACCTATCGAACGTCATCCAGTACAACCCGGCCGTCGTGTGCGCCCCGTACGCCAACGTCAACCCGGTGTACTACAACCAGTGCGTGGCGTCAAAGCGTAATTCCGTGCCCGACACCAATTTCAACGCCACCACCGCAGCGGCCCCCTTCGTCATCGTGCCGCCCACGACGACGCTGCAGGGATCGATGAGCTTCAACATCACGCCCAAGTGGGCCGCGCAGTGGCAGACGACCTACGACTTCCAGCAACACAACTTTGCCAGCCAGATCGTGTCACTGCAGCGCGACCTGCACGACTGGCGCGTCATCTTTTCCTTCACGCAGTCACCAACGGGGAGCTTCGCGTTCAGCTTCTTCGTCGCACTGAAAGCGGAGCCCGCGCTCAAGTTCAATTATGACAAGCAAACCTTCCGCTCTCCGGGGAATGAAGCGACTGGGCAGACATACTGAGGGCTAGACGTTCGACGTTCGTCCTTAGACGTTGGAGCCAACCTCGAATGCCAGGTGCCGGACACGTCCGCCGCCTTCGCGGTTTGTTTTCGAAGGTCGAACGTCCAACGTCGAACGTCCAGCCGTTCCGTCACAAACCTTCCGTCTGACTCGCTCATTACCCAGAGCCGGTCATTTGGGTGTCCACGGTGGAGGACGCGACGCCGCGTGGGCAGGGCGAAAGCGTCGGCAGGGCGCGCACTTAGCGCCCTCAAACGGATGGTCCGGCCGGTGCGTATACTGGCTGTAGGTTTCCAATTACTAGGGGCATTTTATGCGGAACGCATTGTCGGCTTGCATTGGCATTGCTGCGGCGGCAACGTTGGGTGCGTGCAGCCAATCGACGACAAATCCGGTGTCCAACGTGAACTTGGGCAACCCGGATAGTCTGAGTTACGTGCTGCTACCAGGTGCGCCAGCGCAGCCTCAGGGCGTCATGCTGACATGGGTCGCCGCGACGGATCCCAACGTCACGAACTACGTGGTCTATGGGCGCGGTGACAGCGCGGCATTGTGGGGCGTGATCGCGTACACCGGCGAAACTGAATACTTCGATCTCCAGCCAGCGCAGCAGTATTACATATCGTCCGAAGACGGGTCGGGTGACATCAGTAGCGGCACGACGGCGATCACGGTGGACACGAACCCGCCGATGCCGCCGCCGGGTGGACTGACCGGAACGGGTCTCGACTCGGGCTCAGCGCTCAGTTGGAGCGATTCTGTCCGCGTGGATCACTCCACGATCTTCAACTACTACCGGGTCTATTCGGAAGCCGCGAGCGGCGCCACTTGCCCCACCGCTGGCGCGGGCTTCGGCCTCGAGGGCACGACGGTATCCGAGGACTTTGTCGTGACCGGCATCGCGAACGGCACTGCGGAATGCTACGGGGTCACAAGCGTGTCCCAGCTCGGCCAGGAGAGCGTGCTCAGTCCCTGGGTCTTGGTGACGCCCTCCTCTGGCGGTGGCAGCTTCGACATCACGGCGCACCCGAATGCGACCGTCGTGATGCACCACTCGAGGGCCGGACGATTGGGGAAGGCGCGGAGGACCTAAGGGCGGGTCTGGGGCGGGCGCTAAAGCGCCCGAGAGTAGAGCCACAGAAAAGTAGAGAGTAGACAGGGCAACTACACGAAGCCGCTGTCTATTTTCTACTTTCTGCCCCTCTACTGTCTCGGGCGCGAAGCGCCCGCGGCCCCTGACCCCGCCGTTTCGGTCCCTTACATTCCCCCCATGAGCCCCTCGTCCATCGTCCTCGACGGCCAGTCCCTGTCAATCGAGGATGTGTGGGCAGTCGCGATGGGGGCAACGGTTTCGCTCGCGGCACCCGCCCGCGCCCAAATGGTAGAGACGCGCGCCGTGGTCGACGCGATCGTCGCACGAGGAGATGTCGTCTACGGCGTGACGACGGGGTTCGGCAAGCTTTCCGACGTCGCGATCCCGCTCGACCACCTGGCCGACCTGCAGGTCAATCTGGTACGTAGCCATTCGGCCGGGGTCGGCCCCCCACTCCCGGAGCGCGACGTACGGGCGATGATGCTGCTGCGCGCGAATGTCCTGGCCAGGGGCTTTTCGGGATGTCGGCCGGAACTGGTGGATCTGCTCGTCGGCATGTTGAACGCCCGGCTCTATCCGCCGATACCCGAACAGGGGAGTGTCGGAGCGAGTGGAGACCTGGCGCCGCTCGCGCACCTCGCGTGCTCGATGATCGGCGAGGGCGATTTGCGTCGCGGGTCAGAGGCGGGTCCTGCGGCGGCCATCCTCCGGGGGGCCGGCCTTACGCCGGTCACGCTGGCTCCGAAGGAAGGGCTCGCCCTCGTCAACGGCACACAGGCCCACACGGCAACCGCTGCGCTTGCGCTGGTCGAGGCGGGGCGGCTCTGGTGTGTGGCACATATCGCGGGAGCCATGTCGCTCGAGGCTTTGCTCGGGACACCCGTTGCATTCGATCCGCGGATCCAGGAGGTGCGGGGCCAGGTCGGTCAACGCGAATCCGCTGCACTCCTCGTGACGCTCCTTGCCGACAGCGAGATCCGTGAGTCGCATCGCTTGGGCGACCCGCGCATCCAGGACGCGTACGCGCTGCGCTGCATGCCGCAGGTCCACGGCCCAGTCCGTGATGCGCTCCGCTTTGCGGCCGATCTCGTGGGGCGCGAGTTGAATGCCGCAACAGACAACCCGCTGGTTTTCGACGACGGTACGCTTCTGAGTGGCGGCAATTTCCACGGACAAGTGGTCGCGCTCGCGCTCGACGTGCTCGCCATCGCGCTCACCAACTTGGCGACGATCAGCGAGCGGCGTATCGACCGCCTCGTCAATCCCGATCTCAATCAGGGGCTTCCAGCGTTCCTGGCGCACGAGCCCGGCCTGCACTCTGGGTTCATGATGGCCCAGGTGACGGCCGCGGCGCTGACATCGGAGTGCAAGGTGCTCGCGCACCCCGCGAGCGTCGACTCGATCCCGACCGATGGGGGCAAGGAAGATGTCGTCCCGATGGCAATGGCGGCGGCTTGGAAGCTGCGACGCATCGTGCACAACGTGCGCAACGTGCTGTCCATCGAGCTGATGTGTGCCGCGCAGGGTCTCGATTGTCGCGCGCCGTTGAAGCCGGGCCGTGGTGCGGCGAAGGGACATGCCATGGTCCGCACACTCGTCGAGCCCTTGACCGTAGACCGCGCACTGAGTCCGGACATTGCCCGCATCTCGGCGGCGGTCGAGGCGGCAGCGTTCGATGCGATCGCGAGCATCAACGTCGGCGACGCTCCCAGGATCGACGTCCAAGGTCCAACGTCGAACGTCGAACGTCGAACGTCTAACGTCTAACGTCCAATTTCATGTCCCCATTGTCCGACGTTCTCGACGTGTCCTCGCGACAATCAGGCGTACGCGGCCGCGCGCGTCGAGTCACGGCACCACGCGGCTCACAGATCAGCTGTCGGGGGTGGCAACAAGAAGCCGCGTTGCGGATGATCATGAACAACTTGGACCCTGATGTCGCCGAGCGTCCGGATGACCTTGTGGTCTACGGCGGGACGGGACGGGCGGCGCGGAGCTGGGAGGCGTTCGACGCCATTGTCGCGACTCTCGAACGACTCGGCGATGACGAGACGCTGCTCGTCCAGAGCGGGAAGCCGGTTGCCGTCTTTCGCACGCACCCGAGCGCGCCTCGCGTGCTCATCGCAAACAGCAACCTCGTGCCCCGATGGGCCACGTGGGACGAGTTCCGGCGCCTCGAGCAGCTGGGCCTGACAATGTTTGGCCAGATGACGGCCGGCTCGTGGATCTACATCGGTTCCCAGGGAATTCTGCAGGGGACATACGAGACGTTTGCGGCAGTGGCGACACGCCACTTCGGCGGCTCCCTTGCTGGCCGGCTCATCGTCACGGCCGGACTCGGCGGTATGGGTGGTGCGCAGCCGCTGGCGGCGACGATGAATGGCGCGGTCTTGCTCGGCATCGAGGTCGATCCCGCGCGCATCGAAAAACGGCTGGCCACCGGCTATTGCGATCGGATGACACGCGAGATCGACGAGGCGATGACGTGGATCCGCGAAGCGCAACGGACTGGCTCAGCGGTGTCGGTCGGCCTTGTAGGAAACGCCGGTGAGGTCCTGCCCGAGCTCGTTCGCGCAGGGATCACCCCGGAGGTGCTGACGGATCAAACGAGCGCGCATGACATGCTCAACGGGTATGTGCCCGCGGGGCTCACGATCGAGGCCGCGGCCGCGCTGCGGCGCGACGATGCGGCAGGATACGTCGCCCGATCGACCGCCACCGCAGCCGCGCACGTGCGGGCGATGTTGGAGCTGCGCCGTCGCGGCGCGATCACCTTCGACTACGGGAACAACATCAGGACCGTCGCGTTCGACGCGGGCGTTTCCGACGCGTTCGACATTCCAGGCTTCGTGCCCGAGTACATCCGGCCGCTGTTCTGCGAGGGGAAGGGCCCGTTTCGATGGGTCGCATTGTCGGGGGATCCGCGCGACATCTACCGCACCGATGACCTCGCGCGGGAGCTCTTCCCACACGACACAAAGCTCCTGCGATGGCTCACGCTGGCGCGTGACCGCGTGCAGTTTCAGGGGTTGCCGGCGCGCATCTGCTGGCTAGGTCAAGGCGAACGGGCACGCTTTGGCGTGGCGATGAACGACCTCGTCGCGAAGGGCGAATTGTCCGCACCCATCGTCATCGGACGTGACCACCTGGATACGGGTAGCGTTGCCTCCCCGTTCCGGGAGACGGAAAACATGCGGGATGGGAGCGACGCGATCGCCGATTGGGCGATTCTCAACGCGATGCTGAACGTCGCGAGTGGTGCATCGTGGGTGTCCTTCCATCACGGCGGCGGCGTGGGTATCGGGAACTCGCTCCACGCAGGCCAGGTCATCGTCGCGGACGGCACAGCCGAGATGCGCGAACGGTTGGCGACGGTGCTCACGAACGATCCTGGTATCGGCGTCGCACGACATGCCGACGCAGGGTACGAGACCGCGATCGAGACGGCGCGAGACCAAGGAATTGATTTGCCAATGATCAATCCGCGCTGACCCGACTATGTACGACGCAATGCCGTCTCAATTGGCGGTTCACGTGATGAATGCATGGATTATCCGAGGGCGGTCGTTGCCGTCCGCGGGCGGCCTGAAGGCCGCCATTACATGTTGCTGCGGACAGTACGCGCACGGGATTCGTCGACGAGTATTCTTGAACCTCGCCAGGACACACCGAGGTGTGAGCAGCCACACCGACATGTAGGGGCGGGCTTCAGCCCGCCCTGCCGTTGTTCGTCGTCGTTCCCCTGACCCCTGATCCTAGCGTTTCGACCTGTGCTCTCCGCCCGTTTCAAACCCTGGCACGTCCCGGCCTTCATCGCGAAGTACCTCTACCTCACCGCGATGCGGAAGCCGATCCTCGTGCATTTCGAGGTAACGCTGCGCTGCAACGCGCGGTGCGGGTTCTGCGACTACTGGCGGACGGATCCCGCGACTCGCACCAGCGAGCAAGCGAGCTTTGCTGCCGCGGCGCGGTACTTCAATCCGCTCATGGTGACGTTCACAGGCGGCGAGCCGCTGCTGCGCCGGGATCTCGAAGACATCGTGCAGGGCGTCAGAGACGCGGTCGGTCTGGCCTATATCACTCTCATCACGCACGGCGGCATGCTCACGGTCGAGCGTGCGCTCGGCCTCTGGGCGGCCGGCATCAATCAGTTCAACATTTCGCTAGACTACCTCGACGGCCGGCACGATGCCGCGCGTGGTATTCCCAACCTCACCGCGCGGATCTTCGACGTCGTTGAGGGAATGCGCGCTGGCGGCATCGATAGCATCCGGTTCAACACGGTGATACGGAACGACAATCTCGATCAGTTGCTCCCCATTGTGCATCGAGCCGCCGAGCTGGGGTGCGGCGTCAACTTCAGCCTGTACACCGATACCAAGAACGGGAACCGCTCGTTCCTTCTCGACCCGACGCAGCCAGGTGAGCTCGATGCCGTGATCGCGTCGCTACTGGCATACAAGCGTGCGCGCCGCGGTGTGATCACGAGTTCGGACTACTACCTCGCGCAGATTCCGCGCTTTGTGCGTGGCCAGGTGCGCGAGCCGTGCCAGTCGGGAATCCGTACCATCCACCTCGACCCGACTGGCCGAGTGAAGCGGTGCCCCGACTTCCCGACGGACTTTCACTGGACCCAATACCGTCGATATGCACCCATCAACTGCGCGGCGTGCTTCTACGCGTGTCGCGGTGAGGCGCAGGCTCCGCTTCAGTGGTCGCGCGTCCGCGACGTCATGGCATGAGCCGTCGCGATAGTTCGGTGTGGTCGCTGCGACCCGTCACCCGTTACCCGTCGCCCGTCATCCGACCACTTTCACCGCACGGCAGCGCCACATGACACTGCTGTTTGTGGGCGCGTCCCAGGTCGTGACGTGCGCCGGGCCCGCCCGCGCTCGTCGGGGCCGCGAGATGGCGGACGCTGGCGTCGTCCGCGGCGCTGCCGTGGCGGTCGTTGACGATCGGATCGTGGCAGTCGGTCCGCAGCCAGAGCTCGAGCGTCGTTACCCCGACGCGAGTCCCATCGATTGCCACGGCGGGGTGCTGACGCCAGGCCTCGTGGATTCGCACACACATGCGATCTTCGGCCGCCCGCGATTCGACGAGCAAGAGCGACGGGCACTCGGCGCCGATTACCTCGCCATCGCTGCGGCAGGCGGCGGCATTCACGCATCGGTCCGCGATCTCCGAGAGCGTTCCGAGGACGATCTCCTCGCCCTGACCGAGGCTCGTATCAGTCGCCTTGCGTCCTATGGGACGACCACCGTGGAAGTGAAGTCGGGCTACGGTCTGTCAGTGGACGACGAGCTCAAGATGCTACGCGTGGCGGCGCGGGCCGCCCGCACCTTGCCCGTCCGAATCGTGCCGACGTGGCTGGGCGCTCACGAGATCCCGATTGAGTTTCGTCAGCGATCGAATGGCCGGCGAGCCTACATTGATCTCCTGCTCAACGACATGTTGCCGCGCATAGCCCAGGAGCGGCTTGCAGCGTTCGCCGATGTGTTCTGCGAACCAGGGGTGTTCACGGTTGCTGAGTCGCGAGAGATCCTCGAGGCGGCGCCGTAAGGCCGGCCTCGGCGTGAAGATGCACGCCGACGAGTTGGCCGGAGGTGGGGGCGCGGAGCTGGCGGCGGCACTGGGCGCCACGTCAGCCGATCACTTGGCGGCGATCTCCACCGCCGGCATTGCGGCGCTGGCCGAATCGGCAACGATCGCCACCTTGCTCCCAGGCACGATGCTGTTCCTGGGCAAGTCGGCCCACGGGCCTGCCCGCGCGCTGATCGAGGCGGGAGCGGCGGTCGCGTTGGCGACCGACTTCAACCCGGGTACGTCGCCGACGGTCAACTTTCCTCTGATCCTCACCCTCGGTGTCAGCCAACTCCGCTTGTCGGTGGCGGAAGCCCTGATCGCAGCGACGGTTAACGGAGCAGCCGCGCTCGGACTCGCCGGTAAGATCGGCCAACTCGTACCGGGCTTTTCGGCCGACCTGGCCCTTTTCGACATCGAGGATGTGCGTGAGCTGCCGTACTGGTATGGTGATCGCCGGTGCCTGGCGACGTGGGCGCGAGGCAAATCTTGTCGCCCATTTGACTTACCGGTACCTTAATCAGTCTTGCGTGGGACGGGGTGTAGCCCGCTGCAGCCGATCCCACGCGCCCGCGTGTGTGGCCGGCTGTAGTCGGCTGCCCCGGTGGGTGCGGCCAGCCGCCGTCCCACGCCGACCGCCGCACCCCACACGCTGATGTCGAACGCTGCCAAGCTCAAGAAAAAGGCCGCCGAGTTCGAGCAAAAAAAGCAGTTCGACAAAGCGCTGCAGCTCTACATCCAGATTCTGGATGAGGGCGACGACGAGGATGGCGAGGGCGACGTCGCACTCTACAACCGCGTCGGCGATCTGCTCATGCGGCAAGGCAACGTCGGCGACGCGATGACGTACTACGAGAAAGCCGTCGACCTCTACGCCGAGAGTGGCTTTTTCAACAACGCGATCGCCCTTTGCAACAAGATCCTGCGCCAGTCACCGGGCCGGAATTCGGTCTATTACAAGCTTGGCAAGATCAGCGCGAAGAAGGGCTTCATCAGCGACGCGAAGCAGAATTTCCTCGAGTATGCGAGCCGCATGCAGAGCGGCGGCCATCTCGACGAAGCATTTCGCGCGCTCAAGGAATTCGCCGATCTCTGCCCGGATCAAGACGATATTCGGCTGATGCTGGCCGAGCAGCTCTCCAAAAAGGATCGGAAAAAGGAGGCGCTCGAGCAGTTGCAGCTGCTGTACGAGAAGTTCGAAGCAGAGGGACGCGGCGAGGACATGCGCGCGACGATCGACCCGCATGCGGTCGATCGATCCGGCTGCTGAACCCAAAACGGGGAGTGGAGTCCGGAGCCAGAAGTCCAGTGACCTGGTGTTCCTGGACCTCTCCGACGGCAAATCCAACGCGGGTTCGCCGCCGAGCCGCGGCCAGGACCAATCGCGTTCGGCGCCACCTGCGCGGCGCTCGGGCGAGGGTCGAAAGACCGTGCCGGTCGTCGCAGAGCCTGAGCCCGATGAGGCGCCTGCAGATCTGCAACTGTCCGATCAAGGCGCGGAGTCTCTGGCGCTGCCGGATGCAGAGGACGATCTGCTCCCATTGCCGACGATGGAAGAGCCACAGCCCGTCGTCGAAGGCTTCGAGAGCGACAGCCAGCGCGCGGAGGACGCGCCCGCTGACCGCGACCGCGTTTCCGGCTTTGAGCCGTCGGCTTTGGACGACGAGCTGTCTCAGGCACTCGACGCGGCCCTGCCGGACGTCGAGCCGCCGCTCAGCGGCCAGCAATTCGCCGCCCTGAGGTTGTCGACTCCGCTCAACGTGCCAATGTTGATGCCGCCCGAGCACGACCTCGCCCTGCCAGGCCACCTTCCTCCAATCGGGGGAGGGGGGCGCTCGGTATTGTCACTCACGGGTGAGATGGAACTGATCATACCCGACTCGGAAGACCCGGTATCGTCGCCCTCGCGATCAGGTCCGGGAGCGGCGGTGACGCTCAAGTCCGCGACCGAGCCGCCGTTCCACGGTGCCGCGCCCGACTCGCCAGCCGATGCCCTGCCGCTCCTCGAGGTCGATGACGGCTCGCGCCAACCGCCCGCGATGTCAGCGCCGCACAGCGATGCGCTCACTTTCGTAGGCGGAGCCGAGCTCCTCGACATACCTGATATCGCGAGCGATTCTGAGGAGGAGGATGACTCGCCGGCGGCGGCGCTGCGAGAGCCAGCGCCTAAGCGGCCGAGCTCACGCGCGCATATCAGGATGAATGGGGATGACCCGACAGAGCTGGAAGGTTGGCTCGATGAGTCGGCATTGTCGGCTGGATCCACAAATGGATCCGACGCACCCAGCCCGGCGTTTCCGGATCTGACAAAAGCGGGTCTCGGCGGCACACGGCGACGGTCTGACGCGGTCTCTCACTCCGCGCTTGCGCGATCGGTGGACGCGCTCAAAGCGCGAGTCGACACGGAGCCGTCGAACTGGCAGCTTCGCCGCCAGCTGGCGGAAGCACTGCTGGACGCAGGCGAACGCGAGGCGGGACTACAAGTGCTCGAAACAGCGATGGTGGGTCTCGAGCGCAGCCAGGACCTTGAAGGCGCTCGGTCGGTCGCCGACGAGATCATTCGATTGATCCCCAACTCCGTCCGCCACCACCAGAAGCGAGTCGAGTACGCCTTCCGGACGAGTGATCGGTCGCGGCTACCCCAGGCGTATCTCGAGTTGGCGGACGCGCTCTTTCGGTCAGGGCAAGCTGACAAGGCTCGCGCGGTCTACCAACGCGTCTTGGAGTTGTCGCCTGACGATCCCCGGGCGCAGGCGGCGCTCAGCACCTTCGGTGACGATTTCATCGAGCCACTGGACGTAACCGACCCAGACCTTCTGGAGCCACCCGACCTGGAGCCAGACCCGGAGCCTGAGGCGCTGCCGTCCGCGCCCCGACTGCCAGCGCTTGGGGCAAGCGGCGCGGCCAAGGCGCCTCGACCAGGGGTGCGAGGGGGAGCCGCTCCGCCGATTGTCCCCGCACCGCCTGGCCGCGGCGGGCTTCGCATGCCGGTGGCTCGCGCGGTCCTGCCGGAGCCGCTCGATTCGCCGGACGACCTCCCGGATGTGCGTCCGATCCGTCCCGAGCCGCGTTCGGGTGGAAGGTCAAACGCACCCGCCGCGAAGCCCGAACAGAAGCCGGTAGGCAAAGGAGAGAGTCGCCTCCCTGGTCGACCTGGTGATGGGGCTCCGGCGCAGGAGGCGAAGCCTGGTGCCAAGGCGGAGGCCCGCCCGAATCCTTCCGGCGCTGCGGTTCCTCGACCGCCGGCCAAGGCGCCCGCAGGTCCGCAGCGCGCAGGCGGAGGGCCCACGGTGCGTTCCGACCCAGGCGACAGGCCGGCGGAGCCCGCGGGGCGCGACTATGTCAACCTCGGCGATTGGCTGCGGGACGACGAGGGGCCGCGCTCGCTGCGCATGGTGGTCGAGGAGGAGAATCCAACCGGCGACGAAGCGGCGGACTTCGCCGGCATGCTGCGTAAGTTCAAGCAAGGCATCGCCGAGAACGTCTCCGAAGAGGATCATGAAAGCCATTACGACCTCGGCGTGGCGTACAAAGAAATGGGGCTCATCGAAGAGGCCATTGCCGAGTTCCAGAAAGCGCTCCGTGGCAAAGACCGAGTGCGCACTTACGAAGCGCTTGGCCAGTGCTTCATAGAAAAGGAACAGTTCACCGTGGCTGCCACGATTCTCGGCCGCGCGTTGACTGAGCCGAGCGTTACGGACGATCAGCTAGTAGGCGTCCTGTATCTCCTGGGTTATGCTTCCGAGGCGCTGATGCGCTGGGAGGCTGCCGTGGGCTATTATCAACGCGTGTTCGCCGTCGATATTCGATTCCGGGACGCAGCCGAGCGGCTTGCCGCGATTGAACGGACGCCCCGGTGACCATGCATTTGCCCCTGACACGGACAGAGGCCGCGCGTGATCGGGCGCGAACGGGGGTGCGACGGGCGGCGGGATCGCCAACGCTGGCACAGATTCAGGCCCCCGTCGTCGACGACCTGGAGCGCGTTCGGGGCGAGTTGCTGCGAATCGTCGACGACGACTCCCCGCTGATCGGTGGCGTGAACCGCCACCTCATGGGGATGAAAGGCAAGCTCTTTCGTCCGACGCTCGTCCTGCTCTCCAACGCAGTCGCGGGGCAGCCAAAACCCGTTGCGACCACGCTGGCAGCGGTGCTCGAGCTCATGCATGTCGCCACGCTCGTGCATGATGATGCGGTCGATCATTCGGCGTTGCGGCGCGGCATGCCGACACTGAATGCGCTCTTCAGCAACCAGCTGTCCGTCATTGCGGGTGATTTCTTGTACTTGCGAGCGCTCCGTGAATTGTCCAGGTTGGGCGACCTCGATGCATTGCGTGTGCTCACGGAGGCGTCCGTCCGAATGACGCGGGGCGAATTGTTGCAACTGGCCACGCTCGATCCGTTGCAGTTTGCGGAGAGCGATTACAACGGGCTGATCGAGGCCAAGACCGGTTCGCTGTTTGGCGCCGCCTGCACCCTCGGCGCCTTGTGTGGCGCGCCCGAGCATCGATCGGAACTGACGCGCTATGGTGAGCGACTCGGCATGGCCTTCCAGATCGTCGATGATCTGCTCGACTACACGGCGGATCAAGAGATCACCGGGAAGCCGAGCGGGCTCGATCTGCGCGAGCGCAAAATGACTCTGCCGCTGATCGCCGCGATGCCGAAGATGGGGCGCGAAGGACGCCGCGTGGTGGAGCGCTTCTTCGCGACGGAAGCCCCAACGGATGAGGACATTCAGCAGGTCGTCGATCTCGCGACCACGCACGGCGGACTAACGTACGCGCGCCAGCGCGCCGAAGGGCTCGCGCAGGAGGCCGAGGAGTCACTGGCGGCGCTGCCGGAGACGCCCGCGCGTGGCGCCTTGTACGACGCAATCACCTACGTGTTGGAGCGGCGCTCGTAATGGCGCCGCGCGGCTCGTCGAAGCATCGCCCGGTTTTCCACTCGGTGGTGTTGGCCTGCGGCTTTATCGTCGGCGGTTTCCTGACGCAGTTTGCCCGACGGTTCCTGCCAGCCGGAGCGGTCAAGGAGTTCCTGACGACGGGGGTGACCCCCACCTTCGGCCCCTTTCAAATCGACTTGGTTATCTTGCGTTTCGCCCTTGGTCCCCTGGCCCTCGACGTATGCCTGCTGAGCCTATTGGGGGTATTGATCGCCTACCTGATCGCGCGGTCGCTGTTTTAGCCCAGCGACGCGCCGGGTCAGGCCCCAGTGGTCGGGGAATGACACTAGACTACAGTGGTGGACGCGTCGCTCAGTGCCGCGCTCGCGCGCGGAGGGCGGATGGGGTATAGTCACGTGAGGCTAGACGCTAGACGCTAGACGTTGGACGTTGGACTTTGCACGACAGCATCAGTCTTCTAATGCCTGGACCAGCGCGGCCGATCGCGCCGAGGCTCCGGGGGAGTGACAGCGATGGGTGAAATTGGCTTCGAAAAAATCCTACTGATTCTGCTGATCGTGTTGCTGCTGTTCGGCGCACGCCGGATCCCGGAGTTGGCGGGGTCGATGGGCAAGGGCATCCGGGAATTCAAGAAGAATCTGTCGGATCGCGGGTCATGCCTCGCGCGACAATGCGTCGCTCCAGTCCGACTCGCCAGCTGATCGGGTGAACGCCGCACCCCCCGCAACGCCAGCGGCGCGCGAGGGGAGTGAACCGGAACCGAAGCGGTTGTTGAGATAGCGTTCGACGTTCGACGTTCGAGACAAACCTCAGGGCCAGCTGCAATCCACCGCGGCTGGCCCTGAGGTTTGTCATCGAACGTCGAACGTCGAACGTCGAGCCCTACGTTGCGCTCTTCTGTGTCGCGGCTTCGACGGCTTTGCGATTGTCGGTCACGCTCGCAACCTCGCGAAGGTCGCTTGAGGAATTCCTCGACCCGCTGACGCCGCAAATCGCGCAGCACGGTTTGGCGCTGGTCATCCTTCTGCTTGACCCAGACGGCGCTGTCCGCGGCCACACGTCGGTCCACGTGAATCACGAATACAGCGGACGCACGTCTTGATCGGGTCACTCACCGAGCCGACGGGGAGCGCGAACGCCGCACCGATGACCTCATTCATGCGTCCGATATCGGGCACATAGCTCGTCGGCGTGAAGGTCGGTGAGCTCACGACTGTCAGCTTGGCCGCTTTGGCCGCAGCCTCGAGTGAAGTGGCGGACGCCTTCTTGGACAGATCGCCCGCCGGCTTCATGAGCACATCGAGCGCCTTCTCTTGAGCGACGAGCTTGCGCAGCGTCGGTTCAGCCGCCGCGAACGGAGGCAGGCCCCCGGGAGCGAGCGAATCCAGCCGTGCCATGTAGAAGCCATCATTGCCCTCGTACAACTCGCTCGACTCTCCGGCGTTTCGCGTTACCGAACGCCCAAGTGCCCACGCTCGGGACCTGGTGCCCGTTCCAGAACACCGGCGTGCCCTCGGTCACGTGCACCGTTCCGGGCGTCAGGCCCATCGTCTTGGACGGCATGGTCGAACTGGGCAGGCGATTCGGCCTGTGCGCCCAGGCGCTCGAGGGAGTCGGCGCGGCCGTTGAGGCGAGCGGCCGACGAGTCACTTTGCTGGATGCGAAGCAGAATGTGGCTGAACTGCGCCGAGTCCCCTTGGCGCTGGTCCATTCTGATCAGGTGGTATCCGAACGGGGTCAGGACGGGTGCCGACATCTCGCCCGGTTTGAGCGCCCATGCCGCGCTCTCGAACTGCGGAACGAACCGGCCGTGCTTGCCCCAGCCGAGTGAACCGCCTTGCACCGCAGACGCGGAATCACTCGACTCGCGCTTTGCGACGTCGGCGAACTTGGCACCCTTCTGGATCTCGTCTCGCAATGCGAGGAGATGGGTGAGCGTGGCGGCCGAGTCCGCGTGCGTGATCGTCCGGGGCAGCATGACGATCGACAGGACTGCCTGCCCCTTGCGAGTCAACTCCTCTTTGTGCTTGTCGTAGTAGCTCCGCAAGTCCGCCTGCGTGATGCTCGCAGCGGCCTCGGTCGCCGAGTCGGGGGCGAATCGAACGAACGAGATTCGCGCCGAGTCATGCGTGTCGCGCCACAGACTCCACAGCTGCTGGTCGGTGACGTAGACGCCCGCAGCGATCTGCTCGTACAGCTTCTCGCGCGGAATCTCCTGGCGATACATCGCTTCGAGCCCGTTCAGGAACCCTTGCTGCTTCGCCATCGGACTGCTCAGGAACCGCAGGTACTTCTGCTGGTCGAACTTGCCGTCCGTCTGCAGCTGCGGAGCGCTCATGAGATCCGGCGGCGGGCTGGTGCGTGCCGCCTCGATGACCTCTGCGTCAGTAACGCCGATGTGTCGCCGGGCCAACTCCTGATCGAGCAGGATGTTGTTGACCAACTCGTCGAACACCTGTTGCTCGAGCTGCTCGCGCTCGTCGAGGGTCAGCTGCCGGCCAAGTCGCTGGTTGGCTTCCTGGTCGCGCTGGGTAATCACGCGCTGCCAATCGATCAGGGAGATGTCACGGCCATTCACTTTTGCGACCGCCGTGGTCGCCGTGGCCGGGCCACGGGTCGACAGTCCCGATGTCTGGTAGAACAGGAAGATGAACACGAACGGGATTGCAACGCCGGCGACCCAAATTAGATACTTGGCGCCGGTGCTACGCATCGCTTGTAGCACTGAGCGAACTCCTCTGCCAATCGATTCTTAGGTGACGCGGCGCAAGCCGCCTCGAGGGCTCGGCTTGACTGCGCCGGCCCGTCGGCCCTCAGGGGGCAAGCTACCGGCCGCCGAGGGCTAAGGTCAAGGGAGGGCGACACTTCTGCTGTCACCTCGATTGACGTCGGTCGTCTTGGATGAGTATCTTCCCGCGTCCCTGCCGCCCTCATGCGCGGCACTTCCGAGGGAGTCGATGGCCAGTTCCGCCCGGATCGAGGAACTCGAGCGAAAATTTAACGAGAACCCGCGCCGGTATTTCGCGCCACTCGCCAACGAGTACCGCAAGGCGGGGGACCTCGAGCAAGCTATCGCCATTTGCCGCACGTATGTGCCACAGCAGCCCGCGCACATGAGCGGGCATATTGTGTTTGGCCAAGCCCTGTTCGAGGCGGGAGAGCACGAGGAGGCGCGCGGCGTTTTCGAGGCCGCACTCGCGCTCGATCCTGAGAATCTGATTGCGTTGCGGCACCTGGGTGACATCGCGCGCGAGCGTGGCGAAATGTCGGCCGCCAAGACGTGGTATCAGCGCGTGCTCGACGCCGATCCACGCAACGACGAAGTTGCCGCGCTTCTCTCGTCGCTCGACGGTGCGGCGACCCGGTCGGCTCCGGCCGATGTGCCCACTTGGGCGGAGATCAACCCAGAGCGCACCCTCGAGCTGCCGCCAGGCATCCTCGAGACGGTGACGCGCGAGACAGTGCTCGGGGCCGCTGCCGCGCCCATCAGCCCTGTGTCAGCGCCGATTCCCCCATCAGCCAGCGGGATGTCCGACACGCTGCAGCCGCCACCGCCGTCGGTGCCGCGACCGGGGTGGTTGCGCGATACGCCTGTGCAAGTTGAGGACATTCCCGGGCCAGGTCTCGTCGATCTGGAACCGCTCGAAGTTGCCCCCGCCAAGTCGCTCGAATGCACCGGCGGCCCAGCGCGCGGAGACCTCACCGCCGGACCCCGTCGACGCAGACGCGCACGCGTACGTCGATAGCGTGCCGAGTCTCGAGCTCGAGCGCGATGCGACGACCTCGCATGGAGATGCAGGCGACGCCCAGGAACCGGCGCCTATCGGCGGTTTGGAGCCGATGGAGTTCGTCCCGCCCGCTCGCCCGGAGGAGCCGGCGCTGCCGGCTGACCCATCGGATGTCGGACGATCGGCGGCGGGGGACGAGACGCCGGCTGTGTTTGTCACCGAAACGATGGCTGAGTTGTACCTGCAGCAAGGCTTTCGCGAAGAAGCCCTCAACGTTTATCGGCAGTTGCTGGCGCAGAACCCCAACGACGCGGCACTGCGCAGCAGGGTCGAGCATCTCGAAGGCGGTGCGCAATCCAGTGTCGCCGACGCGGCCGCTGTCGATGTCACCGCGCCAAACGGCGTGGGTCCCGCTACGGTGCGGGCGTTCTTCGCAGCACTAGCGACCCGCCGATGGGAGGGCACCGCCGCCGATCTGATGATGCCGCCCGACGTGTCCGCGAACGAATCGCATCCGGATGCCGATGTAGTCGAGCAGGCGCCAGAGCTGTCTCCGCAACCACTGGTGGCTGCAGTTGCCGCTGCCGAACACGACATGCCTGACGCAGCGGCGGAGCCACCGGTGAGCGAGTCCCAGCCGGCGGCCGAAGTCGGATCAGGATATTCAGTCAGCGACAGCGCTGGGGTGACGGAGCCCGTTTCTCCGCAGGATGAGACTGCGCCTCGACCTCGCGCCCGGGGCCGGTCGAGCTCCGGCATCAAGCAGGATATCGATCCGCTGAGCCATGAAGATCCGGTGAGCGGCGGCGGTCGTGTGATGGATGAATTTGGATATGGGGCGGTGGCGTCGATTGTCGCGGCCGGCCCTTCGGAGTACGATGTCGCGTCCTACGATGCCGCCGACATGTCGGGTTCGATCGAGCGGATCGAGCCCCCTCCCATGACTGAATCGGCGCCGGCGGCAACGGCGCCCGAAGCGTCGGCACAGTCTGCGGCACCTGAGGCGACTGAGCCCGTTTCCGCAGCGGAGCCTCACCCGGCGGAGTCCGGCGATGTGAACGGCAGCGCCCCAGAGGCTCCCGCCCGGAGACCGATGCAAACGGGATCCGTGAGCGTGCTCTTCCCACAGCAGCCGGTGAAGCCGTCGGACGAGACAGCGGCGGCGACTCTCTCCGACGCCTTCGGCGGTCCGTCACCGTCGGTATCGGCGACCCAGGGACGTCCCGCTCGTCCGGCAGCGAATGAGCTGTCGCTCGACAGCATCTTCCGCGAGTCCGCCCCGCGTCCTGAACCACGACGAGAGCAGAGCGCGTTTTCGTTCGATCAGTTCTTCACCGATGCCGCTCCGCCGCCGCGCGGCGCGCCCAGTCCCGGCACGTCGAGCTCCGGGTCACCGGCCGCCTCGGGGGCGGACCAGTCGTCCGCCGACCCGCCCTCTGACGCCGAGCAATTCAGCAACTGGCTAACGGGGCTGAAGAAGAAGTGAAGATCGCGGTTCTCAATGGGCCCAATCTGAACCTCCTCGGCACCCGGGAACCGGCAGTGTATGGCACGACGACGCTCGGGGATATCGAGCGTCGATTGCGCGGCGTCGCGCGTGAGATCGGAGTGGATCTCTCATTTGCACAGCACAGCGGTGAAGGCGCACTCATCGACGCGATCCACGCCCTTCGTGGTGTAGCGGATGGCGCGATCGTCAACGCCGGCGCATACAGCCATTCGAGTCTCGCGATTCGCGATGCGCTGACGGGCGTGGCCGTCCCATTCGTGGAAGTCCATCTGACGAACATCTACGCGCGCGAGCCCGAGCGACGTCACTCGATGCTGGCGCCCGCGGCACGGGCAGTGGTCTGCGGCTTCGGTGCAGACGGATACGAGTGGGCTCTGCGTGGGTTGGCGGCGACGTTGATTCAGCGGGGCGCGCCAGAGCCGGCCACTGGGCCGCAGCGCAAACGTCGTGGCTGACCGAAGGGCCGCCCGCGTCGCCGCGCTAGCGAGCGCGCTGTCGCGAGATGGATTGGATGGGGTTCTGTTGACCAGCGCCCCCAATATCCGCTATATCACCGGCTTTTCGGGGACCAGCGCGCTGGCGTTTGTGACCGTCCGGAGCGATGTCCTCTTCGTCACCGACTTTCGCTACAAGACGCAGGCTGCGGAGGAAGTGGGCGATGCGGCCAGAATCGCGATCGAGCCCCAGAGCCTCTGGGCGGGCCTCTGGCAGCTGCTGCCGTCCCTGCCGTACGTCGAGGTCGCGGGGTTCGAGTCTGGGCATCTGGTGCACCGCGACTTCCAGCGCCTCCTCGAGGCCGGAGGGCGATGGAGTTGGCGCCCGACAACGGATCTCGTCGAGACACTCCGAGAATCCAAGGACGCCGACGAGCTGGCTCGTATCCGGGAGGCGGCGGACGTGGCGACCCGGGCCCTCGGGACGGACGCTACCCGCAGTCAAGGCGGGGCTGACCGAGTTGGAAGTGGCCGGACGCCTGGAGCACGCACTTCGGGATGAGGGATCGGAGGGATTTCCGTTCCCGACGATCGTCGCCTCGGGGCCGCGTTCAGCCCTTCCGCACGCCGCCACGTCCAACCGGGCGATCATGCCCGGGGCGATTTCCTTCTTTTCGATTTTGGAGCGATTGTCGGCGGATACTGCGCGGATGTGACCCGGACGGTTGTGGTCGGGCAACCCACGCCGCAACAGCGCGAGGTCTATGACATCGTCCGCGTCGCCGAATGAGATTGCGGCGGGCCAGGTCCGTGCCGGCATGCGGGGGCGAGATGCCGACGCGGTCGCCCGAGAGTACATTGATCGCCGCGGGTACGGGGAGGCATTCGGGCACAGCCTGGGACACGGGCTCGGGCTCGAGGTGCATGAGGCTCCCAGACTCTCGCGAACGGCCGACGCGGGTGCTCGCGGTCGGAGCGGTGGTGACCATTGAGCCTGGGATCTATCAGCCGGGGTGGGGCGGGGTGCGGATCGAGGACGATGTCCATCTGGGTGTGGACGGGGCCGACGTACTGACCCACTTTGCGCGCGAGCTACTGGCGGTCGGATAATGGACGTTAGACGTTGGACGTTGGTCCAACAAAACTTAGAGCCGGACTGCGCCCATTTGCTAGCCCTGAGATTGGTTCACTAACGTCCAATGTCGAACGTCGAACGTCGAACGTCGGTTGTCATGTGACGCCAGGGCTCGTTTCACCATCTATATGATCGATCTCCGCTACGTCAAAAAGCTGATCGAGATCCTGGACGGGTCGACGGTCGACTCGATCGAGATTTCGACCGACAAGGGGATGAAGATCCGCCTCTCCAAGTCGCCTTCGCAGCGAGGGACGGTACAAGTCGCGACGCCCGTTCCAATGCCGGCGCTCATGTCGGCGCCAGGGCGGCTAACACCGGGCGAAGGCGTCTCGGCATACGGCGAAGGCGGGGTAGCCGCCGGCGCGGCGTCGACCGCCGAGGCCAAGGCCGAGGCGAAGCCGAAGCTGCTGGAGGTAAAGTCGCCGATGGTAGGAACGTTCTACGCGGCGCCCGAGCCCGGAGCAAAGGCGTATGTGATCGAGGGCACCCGGATCGCGAAGGGCGAGATCGTGTGCATTATCGAAGCGATGAAGATCATGAACGAGATCGAGTCGGAGTTCAGCGGCGTCGTGCGCGAAGTGCTCGTTCAGGATGCTCATCCGGTCGAGTACGGGCAGGTGCTCTTCCGCATCGATCCGACCGGTTAGATCGTCGTTTGATAAGACGAGGGGATCGGGTCGGTGAGACCTCTCGAGCCTGCCCCCCTGCGGGGGCGGCGTAACGAGGGGGAATGCCCACGACGCTCGAACGGAGGCGGTAGTCGACGATGGCACAGGTGAGTCCGAAGGGAGCCCCTGGGGCAAATGGGGGCGAGAGCGCGACAGCGGACGCCCCTGCGCCGGCGGCACCGACGACAACGGCGGGGGCTGGAGGGGGCGCAACGGCTGCGTCCGCGCCGGCGGGTCCATTCAATTTCAAGGCGATCCTGCAGGAGATGATTCGGCAGAACGCGTCCGACTTGCATCTCAAGGTCGGCCGCCCGCCGACGCTGCGCGTGCAGGGGCAACTCGCGCCAATGAGCCATGCGGCAATGCGGCCGGAGGATCTCAAGTCGCTGGCCGAGCAAGTGATGTCGCCACGCCAGGTGAAGGAATTCGCGGAGAACAAGGAGGCGGACTTCGCGATCGGCGTGCCCGGCATTGGGCGATTCCGCGTCAACGTGTATCAGCAGCGCGGGACGATCGCGTACGCGCTTCGATCGATCCCGTATCAAGCGAGCACGGTCGAGGAGCTCAATCTCCCGAAGGTCGTCGAGGACGTCGCTCTCCGGGCGCGGGGACTGATTCTCGTCACGGGCATCACGGGGTCGGGGAAGTCGACTGCGCTCGCGGCAATGATTCAGTTCATCAACGAGCGCCGGCACGCGAACATCATCACGATCGAAGACCCGATCGAGTTTTTGCACCGCGACATCAACTGTCACATCAATCAGCGCGAAGTCGGCACGGACACGGGCAGCTTTTCGCAGGCATTGCGCCGCGTCCTGCGCCAGGACCCGGATGTCGTGCTGCTCGGTGAGATCCGCGACCTCGACACGCTCGACACCGCGCTGAAGGCGGCGGACACCGGGCACCTCGTGTTCTCGACGCTGCACACGACGGACGCGTCGCAAACGATCAACCGCGTCCTCTCCTTCTATCCGCCGCACCAGCAGGCGGAGGTGCGGTTCTCGCTGTCGACGGCGCTCACGGCCGTGATCTCCCTGCGTCTCGTTCCCCGTCGCGACAAGGCGGGTCGGGTGCCGGCGTGCGAGGTGTTGATCAACACGGCTGCCGTCCGTGACAATATCCGCGACATGACCAAGTCGCTCAACATCCCGGAGCTCATCAAGGAGGGCACGGTCCAGTACGGGATGCAGAGCTTCGATCAGTCCCTGATGATGTGGTACACGAAGCACGTGATCTCGTACGAGAATGCCCTGTTCTACGCGACGAACCCCAGCGAGTTCGCCTTGCGCGTCCAGGGTGTTGCCGGCTCGAGCGATACGACGTGGGATGCGTTCCAGCAGGATGCGAATGCATAAGGACCGAGGTCCGGGGTCCGGAGTCCGGGGTCCGTGACCAAACACGGGGGCCAGTGGCGGCGACGCGTTACTGGCCCCCGGTGTTTGTTGTAGTCCCGGACCCCGCAACCCGGACTTCCGGACCCGGGAACCCGTCTTTCCCCTTATCTTCCCCCCGTGTTCTCCAAGGTCCTCATCGCCAACCGGGGCGAGATTGCGCTGCGAGTGATTCGCGCGTGCCGCGAGCTCGGGTTACAGACGGTCGCGGTGTACTCGGAGGCAGATCGCGACTCCCTGCATGTGCGCTTCGCGGACGATGATGTCTGCATCGGGCCGCCTCCGTCGCGCGATTCCTACCTGAATATCCCGAGGCTGATCGCCGCCGCCGAGATCACGGGTGCGGATGCAATTCATCCCGGGTATGGTTTCCTGGCCGAAAACGCGGAATTCGCTGAAACCTGTGTCGCGTCGAACCTGACGTTCATCGGGCCGACCCCTGAACAGATCCGGGTGATGGGTGACAAGGCTGCGGCGAGAAACGCAATGGCCGCGGCGGGCGTCCCGATCATCCCCGGCAGCCCGGGGCCGGTGGAAGACGCGGACGAAGCGTTGGGGCTCGCGCGAGACATCGGATTTCCGGTCATCATCAAGGCTGCGGCGGGTGGCGGCGGCAAGGGGATGCGCGTTGCTCGTGACGCTGACGATTTCGGGCGTGCGTTCCAGCTCGCCCGGTCGGAGGCCCTGTCCGCCTTCGGCAGTGGCGACGTGTATGTCGAGAAGTACCTGGCGCGACCGCGACACGTCGAATTTCAAGTGCTGGGTGACACGCACGGCCACGTGATTCATCTGGGCGAGCGCGATTGCTCGGTGCAGCGCCGGCATCAGAAGCTCATCGAGGAGTCGCCCAGTCCAGCCGTGACCGACGAGCTGCGCGCCCGGATGGGGGAGGCCGCCGTGCGCGGCGCCAGTTCCATCGGGTACGTGGGCGCAGGCACCGTCGAGATGTTGCTCGATACGGATGGCTCGTACTTTTTCATGGAAATGAACACCCGGATTCAGGTCGAGCATCCGGTGACAGAAATGTTGACTGGAATAGATCTGGTGAAGGAGCAGATTCTCGTGGCGGCCGGCGAGCGCCTGTCGATCCGAACAATGCCGCCTACTCGGGGGCACGTGATCGAATGTCGTATCAATGCCGAGGACCCGGCGCGAAACTTTCAACCATCCCCGGGCAAGATCGCGGTGTTTCATCCGCCCGGCGGCCCAGGCGTGCGGCTCGATACGCATGCGTATGCGGGATATACCGATACCACCCTACTACGACTCGCTGCTCGCCAAGCTGATTTGTGAGGGGCGCACGCGGCCCGAAGCGCTCCGACGGATGCAGATCGCCCTCGAGAGCTTCATCATCGAGGGCGTGTCGACGACGATCCCGTTCCTCGCTCGGGTGATGACGAATCCGCGTTTCGCGGCGGGGGATGTCGACACGAAGTTTCTGGAGCGCGAGCCCGACTTGTTCAAGGAGCCGCCCGCAGGCGGCGGCCAGGGCTGACGCAGGCAACGGACGGGAGGATCGCATTGCGCACGGACGTGGTGCTGGGAATACCGGCGTCGCCAACCGCCGAGTTCACGGGGCGGGTGGTTGCCGTCATCAATGTGCTCCGCGCCTCCACCTCGATTGCCGTCGCCCTTGCCAATGGCGCCAAGACGGTGATCCCGTTTGACAGCGCGGACGAGGCGGTGCTCCGGTCCAAGAGCTTCGAGCGTCCGCTCGTGCGCCTGGCTGGCGAACGGCGGATGCGGCCCATACCCGGCTTCGACCTGGGCAATTCGCCGCGGGAGTTCACGCGGGAAGCGGTGGAAGGAAAGACCGTGCTGTTTACGACGACGAACGGGACGGCGGCGCTGCTCGCAGTCCAGAATGCACGCGACGTGGTGGTCGCGTCGTACGTGAACTTCTCGCCGGTCGTCGCGCTGTTGCGGTCGGCGCTCCGGGGCGGGACCGACGTCGCAATTCTTTGTGCTGGCCGCGAGCGGCAGTTCTCGCTCGAGGACGCCGCTTGTGCGGGTCGGTTTGTCCGATTCATCACCTCACAGTTGCCGACGGTCACGCTGAACGACGCGGCGCGTGCGAGCGCGATCATCGAGCAGGGGTACGGCGACGACGTTCGGCGCGTATTCGTCGAATCGGAGCACGGTCGTGCACTGGAGGGGGCGGGCTACGCCGCGGACCTCGAGTCCTGTGCGCTGATTGACTCGTTCCCGGTGGTGCCGGTGTATCAGGAGCGCCAGATTACCAAGCTGGGACCAGAGCGGGAGCGTTGAGAGTGGGAGCGATGGATTCGGACTCCACGCTGTCTCCGCAGATCAAGCGTGAGCTTGCCGGGTCGGCACTGCTGCTGTTTGCAGTCTTCCTGTGCGGGGCGCTCATCAGCGGCACTCGCGGTGCCGCCGCGGGCTGTGCCTCGGCCGGCAGCTTCTTCGGCCCGGTGGGCTCTTGCCTGCGCTCGGCGCTCACCTTCACGCTGGGCGTGCCGGCTGCATTCCTCGCTGCGGTCGTGCCGGCGGTCCACGCCCTGCGACTCTTCGGACGGATGCAGGCGGCGGCCGACCGCTCATGGCTGGTGTTTCTGATCGGTCTCGTGGTGCTCTTCCCGGTTGGCGCGGCACTGGCGACTGGCGCGCACCGTGAGATCGGCCCATTGAGTGGGATGTGGGGGAGCGTCGCCGCGTTCTATATGGTGCTGGCCTTTGGCGCCGTTGGTGCGTGGATCGTGTTCGTGCTGGCGGCGAGTGCGCTGACTGCTGCGACGCTGGCGTGGAATCCGCTGCGGCTCATCGTCGGGCCCGGCGCTCGTCGGTCGAGCGGCGGGTCGATGCGGATGCGAAGTTCCGTGTCGCGGGCGCTTCGGTCGAGGAAGCCGAGTGGGAGTTTGCGCCGGAGGCGCTGGCGCCGCCCCACGAGGAGATGCCGGCCATCGACCCGCCCGGCCACGCATTGGTCGCACAGGCCGACTCGCGGCGCCGGCGGCGCCTGGGTGGCAAATCGGATGGCGTGAAGGAAGGCAACGGGAAGCTGCCTGACGGCCCGGTGGGCGCCGAGGTGAGCGCGGCGGTGCTGCTCCCGCCGATCGACTTGCTGACGGCGCCGCCCGTGCGGAATCTCGATGTCGGCCGTCGCGAGCTCGATGCGATGGGCACCAAGTTGCTGGACGCATTGCGCACCTTCCGGGTGGAAGGTGAGTTGGTCGGCCGAACCACAGGTCCGGTCGTGACGCAGTTCGAGATCGTCCCTGCGTCGGGCGTGAAGGTGCGGCAGATCGCGACGCTGGCGAACGATCTCGCGCTGGCGATGCGGGCGCAGAGCATTCGCATCGTCGCGCCGATCCCCGGGAAGGGGGCGGTCGGGGTGGAGGTGCCGAATCCGACGGCCGAGGTGGTCACCTTCCGGGAGCTGGTTGAATCGCGGGAGTTTCAGAGTGCGCGTGCGGCGCTGCCGATCGGGCTCGGCAAGGATCTCGAGGGGCGTCCGGTGGTGGCCGACCTCGCGAAGATGCCGCACCTGCTGATTGCGGGCGCGACGGGTTCCGGGAAGTCCGTCTGCATCAATACGCTGATTACGAGCTTGATCTACCGGCACACACCGGAGACACTGCGCTTTCTCATGGTGGATCCGAAGATGGTCGAGCTGTCGGTGTACAACGCGTTGCCGCACTTGCGGCACAAAGTGATCACCGACAATCGTGACGCGGCGTCGGTACTCAAGTGGGCGCTGATGGAGATGCAGGAGCGGTACGAGCTGCTCGCCGCGAATGGTTGCCGCAACATGCAGGAGTTCAACCAGCGGGTGCGCGATGGCGTGACGCTATTGACGCCGGCGCGGCCCGATGTCGCCTTCGAGGAGCGGACGTATCGGCGCGGGACGCTGCCGTACATCGTGCTGGTGATCGACGAGCTCGCCGATCTCGTGATGACGGTACAGGGGGAGGTGGAGACGCCGCTGGCGCTGCTCGCGCAGAAGGCGCGGGCCATCGGCATCCATCTGATCCTCGCGACGCAGCGTCCCAGTGTGAATGTGATCACGGGATTGATCAAGGCGAATTTCCCGAGTCGGGTCGCGTTCCGGGTGGCATCGCAGGTGGACAGCCGCACGATCCTCGATGGGGTGGGGGCCGAGGCGCTGCTGGGGAACGGCGACATGCTGTTCATTCCGCCGGGCAAGTCGGAGCCTGCGCGTTTGCAGGGCGCGTATATCACCGGGGAAGAGACCGAGCGACTCCTCGGCTGGTACGACGCGCAGCGTGAGCTGCGGCGGCGGGCGCGCGGCCTCGAGGCGGCCGCGGCGGACAGTCCGGTGGAGGACGATGTGCTCGAGGTGGTCCGCCGGTACGAGGCGGAGCACGCGAACGGAGAGGCGGGCGAGGGCGACTCGGTCCGTCAGGGCGAGCGCGATCTGCTGTTTCGCGAGGCAGCGGAAGTCGTCATCCACCATCAGCAAGGATCGACCTCGCTTCTTCAGCGGCGGCTCAAGGTCGGCTACGGCCGCGCCGCGCGAATCATTGATCAACTGCAGGCGGCCGGCGTGCTCGGGCCGCAGGATGGATCGAAGCCACGCGACGTGATGGTGGGACTGGAGGACTTGCCACGGATCTGTGGCCGGGGCGGGTGACAGTCGGCCCGCCTTCGATCGGGGGCAGTCTGGGCGGCCTCGTGCCGGCGGGGCCACGTCGGCAGACGCGACAGGCGCTATGAGTCGTCCAGTTGGACACGCATCGAATTTGCAGAGCGCCAAAATCGCGTCGATTGGTGTCGCCGCTGTTGCGGCGCTGGCCACCGTCGCGGTGATAGCCTGGGGCACGCGTCCGCTGGGTCCTGGCCTTTACGGGGACGGCGTCGGCTATCTCAGCGCAGCTCAAGCGCTCGTACAGTCTGGCCACCTACGCGTCGCGGGCGCTCCTTATTGGAGCAGTGATTCGGTGACGCCAATGCGGCAATGGCCCCCGGGCTTTGCGGTCGCGATCGCGCTCCCGCTCAGATCCGGCCTCAGTCTCATGAGCGCCGTTACGGTCGTGCAGATGGTCTCAGCTGCGCTGATCGCGGCACTCACGGTCCTCATGGTTGGACGCGTTTCGAGCTTGAGGTGGGCTGTCCTCGCTGCCGTTGCCGTTCTTTTGACGCCGGCGCTGCTTGGGACTGAGTTGAACGTGGTGAGTGAGCCGCTTTACGTGGCGTGTCTCGCACTTCTTTGGGCGGCGATGACTTGGAGGCCGGAGCGACCTCTCCTGTCAGGCATGGCGGCGGCCGCAATGGTGATGATTCGGTACCTCGGAGTGGGTGCCCTGGTCGCCGTTGGAGTCTGGGCACTGGTGCAGCCCGCAACGCCGGCCCAAAGAGTTCGCCGCGCCCTGGTTGCATTGGGGCCGGGGATTGCCACCTACGCCGCGTGGTCTCTTGCTGTCAGGCACGGCGGTGGAGCGGTAACGACGGGAGCTTTCGATCATCAGGTTGGACCGATTCTGCGTGCGTTCCTCGGTTCGATCGGGGCTTGGCTCGCACCGTGGACGGACGGCTCGTCTACGCTGCGTGTGGCAGCAAAAGTTTGGATTGTCGCGGTTGCTGCCTTTGCGGCGCTGCTTGCGATTGCCACCCGACGACCTGGTGCGGCGGGGAGTCTCTCGACTCCCCCAGACCGGTCGATCGTTTCGACGCGTACTCGATTCCTGCTGGCCGGTGCGGTGCTGGCGATTTGTCATTTGGTCGTCCTGCTCGGGGCCCGGATCGTTACGGCGAGCGTCGAATTCAGCCCGCGTACGTTCGCCCCAGTTCACTATCTCTTGACCGTTAGTAGCATCGTTGCGCTCGGCATTGCGTGGTCGACATCCCGGCGGGTGGGGGGCTTGGCGCTCGCCGCTGGAGTTGTTTGGTTCATTGGCGTCACCGCGGCGAGCGCGAGGCTAGTGCACGAGTCTCGATTTATCGGCCTCGATCACGCCCGCGCTGAGGAGCGGTCGTCACCGACGATAGCCTGGCTGCGAACGAACGCTGCTGCAATTCCGATCTACACAAACGAGCCCGCGAAGATCTACTTCCACCTGCACCGCACGGCACGGAGTCTTCCGTGGATCGTCACGGCCGACACGCTTCGGCATCTCAGCGACGTGCTGATTCAGCGCCCAGGGTACGTTGTGTGGTTCACGGGCGGCCAACCGTCTGCGTACGTACCTCGGCCGCTGCTAGGGAAGGCCATTTCCCTCGACAAGCTGAAGCGTGGCGCTCGGCTCAGTGACGTGGCGCACCTCAGCGATGGCGACATCATGGTCCAAAACAGCGCCGTCTCGGAAGCTGCATCATGCTGTCTGATCCGGACCGCGGGCGCACCGCCGTAGAGCAATGCCTGCACGCGCCGAGAGGGCAGAGATCTCGTCTGCCGGTCGGGAGGTGAGCAGGAAATTCCAATACCCCAGAGTGTGCACCGCAGCTAGATCCGCGGTTACCCGGACTGGCGTGAGCGAAGCTGGGCCTATGTAGTAGGCGTCCAGCCCATAGCCATTGACGCGCTCGATCACCCGCTCGTGCTCAATCGCGTGTCCGAGAAACTCCATGATGATGTCGGGACGGCGGCCACGACTGCTGAGCGTGCGTTCCATGCCGTCGAGCGCCGACCGCTCATAGCCTTCGACGTCGATCTTCAGTACCGTTCGGTCGGGCGACACGCCCGAGTCGGCCAAGAGATCATCGATCGGCAGCACGGAGATCGACACAGTTTCGTGTTCACGGCCTGCGACTCGATCGAGCTCCAATGTGTGCTCGGTATCAGCATCGGGAAGGATGTACAGCAGCGATTGCCCCCGCGCTGCGCCGGCTGCCTGTCGCGCGATGGAGACTCTCGACTGCCATCCGTTCCGGTGCACATTCTCCTCGATCAGGTCCGCGAGCAATGGTACGGGCTCGAGGCTAATGACACGCGCGTCCGGTAGGCTCGCCGCAACGAGATAGGTATAGAAGCCGACATTCGCGCCAACGTCGACGACGAGCGCGGCGTTTCGCGCCAGCTCGATCAGTAGAGAAGCCGTGGTCGCGTCAGCCGTACCGATTCCCGGACACAAGAGCAACTCGACGCAGCCCGAGTAGGCCAGGTCGAGGCGCAAGGAAGCACGATTGGCACCGCCGAAGGTACGAGTGACGTTCAGCAACGTTCTGGGACGCATCGCCGCCGCCCGCGCGACGGCGCTCGCCCCAATGTTCTGTGCCACTAATCGGTGTCGAGTCAGAAACCCGATCGAGCTGACCAGCGGACCTCCCGCCGGGCCCTTGCCAATGGCACCGAGCAGATAACCCGCGCTCCGGCGCAGCGGGCCGGATGGAGCTGGTGCCGGCGACAGGTCGCCCGGTCGTGCCGGAGGATCATGGCTCATGCGAACGTGGGGTCCGGGACGAGGCTCTCGAACGCGCTCGACGAGAATGACGGCTCGCCGACGGAACGGCAAAACATTGGTTCGTGCAAGGTCATGGGCAGCAACTCGGCCTGCTGGGTGAGTCCTTAGCCGAGCGTTGGATGGCGCGTCGTGGGTGGCGGGTTGTGGCCCGCAGGTTCCGGGTCGGGCATCGCGACATAGACCTGATCGTCCAGCTCGGCAACACGGTGGCGTTTGTCGAGGTCAAGACCAGACGCCGGGCCGACTTTGGCGGGCCGATCAGTGCCGTAAGCGCGCGAAAGCGACGTCACCTGGCTCACGCCGCCACCGTCTGGATCGATCGGCACGGCGAGCCTGGCCTGGAATATCAGTTCGACGTGATTGGAGTACTCCTGGGAGGGGGGCTCGTCCGGATCATCCACGCGACGAACGCGATTACCGTGTCTGGCCGCTGACGACAGAGCGGCACGCGTGAGGGGAGCCTGTGCTAGCGAAAAGTCGAGGCGAACTCATCTGTATCCCACAACCCTACGCTCCGAGGACGAGGATCACGCGCGTTGATTTTCTGAAGAACCCTTCGTAGTTTGTTCGGGCCGTATATTTCACGCTCACTCGAGGACCCTTTCATGGCTGTTCCGAGCATCCAGGACGATCGCAAGAAGGCACTCAATCTCGCGATTGCGCAGATCGAGAAGAGTTGCGGGAAAGGGTCCATCATGAAGATGGGGCCGGATGCGCCGCGTGTACGAGTCGAGTCGATCTCGACCGGTGCGATCAACCTGGATGCTGCCATCGGCGTCGGCGGGATCCCACGAGGCCGCGTCACCGAGGTCTACGGGCCGGAGTCGAGCGGCAAGACGACGCTCTGCCTCCACGTGGTCGCCAACTCGCAGCGTACAGGTGGGGTGGCCGCATACATTGATGCCGAGCACGCGCTCGACACCGAATACGCGAAGAAGCTGGGCGTCGATATCGAGAACTTGCTGATCTCACAGCCCGATACCGGCGAGCAGGCCCTCGAGATCTGCGAGATCCTCGTTCGGTCTGGTGCCGTCGACGTCGTCGTGATCGACTCGGTCGCGGCACTGGTTCCTAAAGCCGAGATCGAAGGCGAGATGGGCGACTCGCACGTGGGGTTGCAGGCGCGGCTCATGAGCCAGGCGTTGCGCAAGCTCACCGGCGCGATCGCGCGCTCCAAGACTGCCGTGATCTTCATCAACCAGTTGCGCGAGAAGATCGGCGTCATGTTCGGTAATCCCGAGACGACGACGGGCGGCAAGGCGCTGAAGTTCTACGCTTCGGTGCGCCTCGATATCCGTCGGATCGGACCGGTAAAGGAGAAAGAGGACGTCATTGGCTCGCACGTGCGCGTCAAGGTCGTCAAGAACAAGGTCGCGCCCCCGTTCAAGCAGGCTGAGTTCGATATCATGTACGCCGAAGGCATCAGCCACACGTCGCTCCTCGTCGACATCGGTGCCGAAAGCGGGATCATCGAGAAGTCGGGGGCCTGGTACAGCTACGGGTCGCAGCGAATCGGACAGGGACGCGAGAACGCCAAGATGTTCCTGCGCGACAATCCGGTCCTGCGAGCCGAGGTCGAAGAGAAGGTCAAAGCAGTACTCGGCGTTCGGGCTGACGTCGGCCCGTCGCCCGATGGGGCCGAGCTCGCGGGAGACGATCTCTAAGCCGCGTCACGTGACGCGTTGCCGGCTAGGTTCGGGGCCGGACGGGAGCTATGCGTATGGGCGGGGCCCGGACTCCCTGTCTTGTATGTATAGCGACTGTCCGGCCTCCTTTCATTGCGGCGTACACTGGGCGAAGGTGATACGATCGTGATCGAACGGCCAGAAGCGCCACACCCATCAGACCGACTCGCAGGTGCCGCGGGCGGCCGCAAACCCCGCGTCGATGCCTATGAGGATGCACTTCGGATGCTCGAGCGGCGCTCCCGCACGACGGCTGAGCTTCGTCAGCGGCTTGCTCGGCGAGGACATCCATCGGCAGTAATCGATGCTGGCCATTCTCCGTCTCGTCAATGTCGGCCTGCTCGACGATGGCGCCTACGCCCGCCAGTTCGCGCGGACTCGGCTGGCCGCTGGCCGCACCGCACCTTCGCGCATACAGCGTGAACTCACGCGACGGGGCGTGGATCGGCAAACGGCGACTGCGGCACTGCAGGACGTCGTGACCGAGGACGCCGTCGATGTCGCGGCGATCCTGGACGATGCCGTGCGCCGGCGGGCGGCGACTCTGGCCAAGCTCGACGCTGCAACGCGGAGACGCCGACTCTATGCGTACCTTGCGCGCCGCGGTTTCGATGCGGACGACATCCAACGCGCGCTTACCCGGCTCGCTGCCGCCCACTAAACGCCAATCGCGTATTCACCGCACCGCTCATTCTGGAGCCCGTACCCGGGGCCCCGGACCCGAAAACTCGAGCGGGAACCAGCCCCATTCTCACACTATATTCGACGCATGGGGTCCGTCGTAACCTCTGCAGAGATTCGTACCCGTTTCCTTCGCTATTTCGAGCGGAACGCGCACGCCATCCGCCCTAGCTCGTCGTTGGTGCCCGCGGACGATCCGACGCTGCTGTTCACGAACGCCGGCATGGTGCAGTTCAAACGTGTTTTTCTCGGTCTCGAGCAGCCCGAGTTTGGCCGCCGAGCGACCACGTCGCAGAAGTGCGTGCGGGCCGGTGGGAAGCACAATGATCTCGAGCAGGTCGGGCACACGGCTCGCCATCATACGTTCTTCGAGATGCTCGGGAACTTCTCGTTCGGCGACTACTTCAAGCGCGATGCCATTCGCTTCGCCTGGGAGTTCGTGACCCAGGAGCTCCAGATGCCGCGCGAGCATCTCCGGGTCTCGGTCTATCGAACCGATGACGAGGCGCGCGAGCTGTGGCGGGAGATCGCAGGCCTCAGCGACGCGCGGATCTATGGCTTGGGCGAAGCCGACAACTTCTGGCAGATGGCGGACACCGGTCCGTGTGGCCCCTGCAGTGAGATCTTCATCGATCTCGCGCACGTCGCGCGAGATTGGGCGTTCCCGGCTGACGCATCAGGTGAGTGGACCGACACTCGGCGCACCGAGTTCTCGCACGACGCGTTCGTCGAGGGGGCAGAGGCCGGCCGGTTTCTCGAGTTCTGGAACCTCGTCTTCATGCAGTTCGACCGACAGGCCGACGGCGAGCTGCGTCCACTCCCCAGACCGTCGGTCGACACCGGTGCGGGCCTGGAGCGGATCGCTGCCGTCATGCAGGGCGTCACCAACAACTACCACACGGACCTCTTTGCACCGTTGCTCGAGACGGTCGCCGGTGCGGTAGGCCGCCCGTATCGCGGGCGCGAGTCGGCCGAGGCCGTGAAAATGCGGCCAGGTGCGTCGAGTGGTGCGGCGGGCCGCGCCCCGGGGCGCGAGATCATCGATGATCCGGCGTCGTACCGTGTGCTCGCAGACCACGCGCGCGCGGTCGCGTTCCTGCTGGCGGACGGAGTATTTCCCGCGAACGATGGACGCGGCTATGTCCTGCGTCGCATCCTGCGGCGCGCGGTGCGGCACGCGTGGCTCCTCGGCCGCAACGAGCCAACGTTGGTGACCGTAGTCGCCGCGGTTATCGACACCATGGGGAAGGTGTACCCGGAGCTTTCGCTCCGACGGAAGCACCTGCTCGACACGACGCGCGCGGAAGAAGAGCGGTTTCTCGAGACGATCGCGGGCGGGATGGCGCGTTTCGATCAGTTGGCGCCCATCGGCGGGACCGTCGAGGGCTCGCCCAAGATCCGCGGAACGATCAGCGGGGAAGACGCCTTCAGGCTGTACGACACGTATGGATTCCCGCTCGATCTAACTGAGTTGATGGCGCGCGAGCGCGGCTATACGGTCGACACGGCAGGATTCGAGCGGGCACTCGAGGGTCAGCGGACGCAGTCCAAGGAAGAGCGCCGCAGCCGACGCATTGGCGTTGCGGCCGACGAGTTGGGAGACGCGGAGGGCTGGGAGTACGCAGATCCCAACCTGAGGTCGGCGCCGGCGGACCGGTTCCACTTCATCGGATACGACCAACTGGATGTCTCCACCCGCGTGGCAGCCAGGCGTGAGCTTGCCGACGGACGGTTGGGTCTGATTCTCGAAGAGCGTCCATTCTATGTCGAATCAGGCGGGCAGATCTCGGACGGCGGCGAGGTCGTCGGCGAGGGATGGCGCCTGGAGGTCGAGGATGTGCGCAAGATCGACGGTCGCGTTGCGATCATCGGACGCCTCGAGGGAAGCTTTCACTGGGGACCGGTACTCGCCCGCGTGCCACGCGACATCCGCCAGGACACCGAGCGGAATCACACGGCGACGCACCTGCTGCACGCGGCGCTGCGGCAGGTACTCGGCGAGCACGTCCACCAGCGCGGATCGCTCGTCGCACCCGACCGGCTGCGGTTCGACTTCAGCCACTCCGCGCCGTTGACCGCGGACGAAGTATCGGCGATCGAGGAGCTGGTCAATCGCGAGATTGCGCGGGCCATTCCGGTCGACCGGTCGGAGCGACCGTACGCCGAGGCGATCGCTTCTGGCGCGATGGCGCTGTTCGGGGAGAAATACGGCGATGTCGTGCGCGTCATCACGGTCCCTGGATTCTCGGCCGAACTCTGCGGCGGCACGCACGTGCGCAACACGAGCGAAATCCTGCAGTTCCAGATCGTGTCCGAGACGGGCGTGGGAGGCGGCACGCGACGAGTCGAGGCGGTCACCGGCCGGGGTGCGTATGCCCGCACGCGCGCATACGAGGGCGCGGTGGCAGCGATCGCACGCACACTGCGAGCACCGTCGGACCCCGCAGGAATGGCCGCGCGCGTCGAGCAGCTCGTCAACGAACGTCGCGAGCTCGACAAGCGGCTCAAGGACGCGCTTCGCGGTGGTGGCGCACAGGGTGGCGGGCAGGTGCACGATCTCGTCTCCGGTGCGATGGCCGTCGATGGGACACGGGTCGTGGCGGCGCGTGTGGACGCTCCAGATCTCGCATCATTGCAGACATTGGGCGACGCGCTGCGAGAGCGGCTCGGTTCAGGGATTGGCGCGCTTGCGGCATTGTTCGAGGATGGCAAGCACACGCTGCTCATCGTGGCGACCGACGACTTGCGCGAGCGTGGCGTCCGTGCGGACGTCATCGTGCGGGAAGTCGCCGCGGCAGCGGGCGGACGCGGGGGTGGGAAGCCACACATGGCGCAGGCCGGATTTCCGGATGCGGACCGAGTCGCTACGGCACTCGGTTCAGTGCTTCCCACCGTGCGTCGCTTGCTGAGTCCAGGCGCGAGCGGCAACTGATCCTCGAGCCGTCCGTGTCGACCAATCGCTCCGGCCAGCGGGCACCAGCGATCCCACGGCCTGCCGCGGTGACGTCCGAGCCCCCTCCTGTGTTGGCTCGGTCGATCGAGGAGTCCATCGCCGCGCTGGGCAGCGGAGAAACGCTGGCATCGGCGTCGCCAGACACGCTCCTCGCCGCGGCAGAGCGCATCTTCCGCGATACCCTCAGGGCCGGATGCACTGGGCGACAGAGTGCGGTTGCCCTGCTCGTGGTCGACGCATTGGTGACCTACGCTTTCGAACGTGCAAGCGACGACCCGGCGCGCATCGAGGAGCGGGCTGCACAGGCGATGGCCTCCCTCGCAGCGCTGACGGATCAGGCCTCGTCAGCTTGATCGACCTCCACACACACCTTCTGCCGGGCGTCGACGACGGCTCGCCGTCGGTCGAGGTATCGCTCGGGGTATTACAGCAGTTCGCAGCGGATGGCGTCGACGTCGTCGTGTGCACACCCCACCTGCGTGCGTCTCAAGCGGTGAAGGTCACGGACTCGACCTATGCGAATGTGTTCGACGCGCTGACCGAGGCCGCCCCGACGCGCCCAGTCCTCAAGCGAGGGTGGGAGATCATGCTCGATGTGCCGGGGGCGGATCTCAGTGGTCCGACGCTGACCCTCGCCGGGTCGTCGGCAATTCTCGTCGAGTTTCCGCGGACCGGAGTACCCCTACGTGCCATCGACGAGCTCCGGCGTCTGCGCAGTGAGGGGCGAGTGCCCGTGCTCGCGCATCCGGAGCGCTACTGGGGATGCACGCTGAGCCAGGTGCGATCGTGGCGTGAGGGTGGGACGGTGATGCAGATCGATGCGATCGCCCTGCTCGCGGGCGGTAGGATGGGTGAGATGGCGGTCGCGCTGATCGAGGAGGGACTGGCTGACTGTCTGGCCAGCGACAACCATGGTGACACGCGGTCGCTGTCGATCGTGCGGCAGTGGTTCGCAGAGCAAGACGCTGAAGAGCATGCGGAGCTGCTCACGGCGATCAATCCGCGCCGTCTCCTCGAGGGACAACCACTGCTGCCCGTACCGCCCGTTCGTGTGCGGCGCGGCTTGCTGGAGAGACTCCGTGAGCTGATGCGAGGACGGCGTCGGTGAGTGCACCGCGATGATCGTCATCATCTTCACCGGTGGAACCATCTCCATGCGCGTCGATCCGTCGACAGGCGGGGCGGTGCCAGCGCTGCGCGGCGCTCAGTTGTTGGCAAATGTGCCGGGCATCGAGCAGGTAGCGCCGCTCGAGATCGACGAGTGGGCGACGATGGCGGCCTCGCATTTCACGGTCGAGCATCTGTGGAGCATTCGGGCGCGCATTCTATCGCATCTTGCTCGCAGCGACGTCGCTGGCGTGGTCGTCGCGCAGGGAACGGATACGCTTGAGGAGATGGCCTACCTCGCCGCTCGCTCGATCGCGACGAGCAAACCAGTCGTGTTCACGGGCGCGATGCGCACGTCAGAGGATCTGGGGTGGGACGGGCCGGTCAACTTGCTCGATTCGGTCCGGGTAGCCGCGAGCCCGCGGTCACGCGATCAGGGCGTGCTGGTCGTATTCGGCAGCCGCATTTACTCCGCTCGTGACGCCACGAAGGTCGACACGCGGCTTCCGGATGCCTTCGACAGCCCGGGATTCGGCCCCATGGGGGAGGTCGATGGCGAGACCGTCATCTTCCGCCGCTGCGTGCCGCCAAGTCCGATTCTCGATCCACCGCAACTGGCTGCTCCGGTCGACATCGTGCACGCCTACGTGGGGTGCGATGGCCGACTCGTGGACGCGGCGCGTGCGGCGAGCGTCGGACTCGTGATCGCCGCGCTTGGACGAGGGAACACAAACCCTCCGTTCTTCGAGGCCGTCCTCCGTTGGCTCTCGGCGGGTAAACCCGTCGTCGTTTCGTCGCGGGCGCAGCACGGCCGCGTGGGGGCGACCTACGGGTTTCGCGGGGGCGGGAAGATGTTGCTCGATGCCGGCGCGATCTTCGCGGGCGGCCGGAGGCCGCAGCACGCGCGGATCGATCTCATGCTGGGGTTGGGTGCGAGCCTGACGGGACCGGCCTTGCGCGCGATATTCGACGAGTCGTGACTACCATGGGCGGAGGCGACGCGGTGGAACATGGTGCGACCGAGGAAGGCGTCACGCTTCGTCCGCCTGCATCGGTTGTCGACATCGCGAAGCAGCTGGAGGCGGCAGGGCATGAGACGTGGTGTGTCGGGGGCGCCGTTCGCGATGCCTTGCTGGGGCATCCGCACAGCGATTGGGACCTGGCGACGGCGGCGCGACCTGAGGAAGTGATGCGGCTGTTTCCCCGTCGCACCATTCCCGTGGGCGTGGCGCACGGCACGGTCGGCGTCCTGGATCGATCGAGGGTGCTGCATGAAGTGACCACCTTCCGTCGCGACGTGCGCACGGATGGCCGGCATGCGGAAGTCGAATTCGGCGCCTCTCTCGACGAAGACCTCGCGCGCCGGGATTTCACCATCAACGCGATTGCGTACTCACCGACCCGGCACGTGATGCGCGATCCGTTCCATGGCCGCGAGGACATGGCTCGGCGGGTCGTGCGGGCAGTGGGGCGACCGGCTGACCGGATGCGAGAGGATCGGCTTCGCGCGCTCCGCGCGCTGCGATTCGCGAGCCGCTTCGAGTTCACGATCGATACCGACACGTGGGCCGCCATCCTGGCGAGCGCACCGTTCCTTACGCGCCTCTCGGCCGAGCGGGTGAAGGAGGAACTGACCAAAACCATGGTGCAAGTCGCGAGGCCTGGTCGAGCCCTGCTCCTGTGGCGCGACAGCGCCGCGCTGAGCGTCCTCGTGCCGGCACTTGGCGGACTGACCGCTGTGGATATGGCCGCGGTGGATTGTCTTGCCCAACCCCGAGAGGGGGCCGGTGCGCGTGCGACCGCTCGGGCCGATGCTCGCCGCCTGGGTCGACTCACTGCGCTCTTCCTCAGTTGTCCGCCCGGTGAGGCGGAGCGGGCGCTCAAAGGGTTACGCTTCTCCAACGCAGACACCGAGTGGATCGTCGGTCTGGTCGAAGCGTGGCGCACGGTGGGCGCCGACATGGAGTGGACGCTCGTGGCGAGTCAATCTCCGCCAGAGGCGACGGTACGGCGGTGGGTCGCCGGCATAGGCCGGTTACGAGCGGCGATGCTGTTCCGCCTGGCCGCGGCGCGCTGGGCGGCGACCCGTGCGGCTGGAGGTGCTGCTCCGACCACGCGGCAGGTACGAGCCCTCTATCGTCGGGCGATCCGCAGTGCCTTCCACGATGCGATTCAGCTGTCGGACCTGGCCCTCGACGGGAACGATCTGATCGAAGCCGGCATTGCGCACGGTCCCCAGGTGGGCGCCACGTTGCGACGGTTGATGGCGGCAGTCGTCGAGGATCAGAGCCTCAACGACCGCAATCGGTTGTTGGAACTGGCACGGCAATGGGGGATGGAATCGCCGGCGAGTGGGCCGGCGTAGGGGAGGAACAGGATCGTGGCGTTTTTTCGCGGAAGTCAGCCCGAGACCTCGGTATGGCGTCGATTTCGGTCGGGGCTGGACGGCTTCACCTTCGTCAAGGAGGCCGACCACTATGCCGCGCACATCGTGACCAACGCGGAACGCGCCGTCGACCTCTTCCACCTCCTGCTGGAGCATCTGCCACCTGCCGTGGACATCGCCATCGATGACCGACGCAGCCGCCGGAGCTGGACAGGCGAGCAAGTCGCCCTTCCCGATGTGCAGGACGCGATCGGACGTTTGAAAGTCGTGCTCGCCGCGGGCGGCGGTGTGGAGATCTCAATCTTCACGCCCGATGACCAGATCACACTTAATCCACAGCTCGAGCTCTTCATCTACGCACGGAGCGACCGGTGGCTCTACCTGCTCCTCGGACTTGGCCTCGAAGAGCGGACGCTGGTCCCCACGCGGAGCTGGAAGCTGTTGCATCACGATTTCGAGGCAGCGCCCGAGTTGTCGGATGCGCTCATTGGAATGACCACGCGCCTGGGTTTGCGGGCGCCCGCATGACATCGGACGACCGCGGATCCGGGGCGGCCCGCGCCGAACCCCTCGCCTCGCGGATGCGGCCACGGACGCTCGACGAATTCGTCGGGCAGGAGCGGTTGCTCGGCCCGGGCACGCCGCTGCGGACGGAAATCGAGAGTGGCCAGGTGACCTCGATGCTCTTCTGGGGTCCGCCCGGCAGTGGCAAGACGACGCTCGGGCGGCTGATCGCCCACTACACTGACCGCGAGTTCGTGCCGTTTTCCGCAGTGACGGAGGGTGTGCCACGCGTGCGAGTCATCGTCGCCGAGGCGGACGAGCGTTTGGCCACAGGTCGCGGGACCGTGCTGTTCGTGGATGAGATCCATCGTTTCAATCGGGCGCAGCAGGATGCGTTCCTGCCCTTCGTCGAGCGCGGCACCATTACGCTGGTGGGAGCGACGACCGAGAACCCGTCCTTCGAGATCACCGGGGCGCTACTCTCGCGGCTCCGGGTATTCGTGCTGGAGGCGCTGCAGCCTGCGGAAATCGCTCGTGTCGTCCAGCAGGCGGTGGTGGACGAGCCGCGCGGGCTCGGTGCTCTCGGGCTGACGCTCGAGCCGGCCGCGCTCGACCTGATCGTGACGGAGGCTGATGGGGATGCGCGGCGCGCGCTCACGGCCCTCGAGGCCGCAGCCGCGACGGTCGGCCGGCGACGCGCGCGTGGCGTCACGATCTCGGCGGAGACGGTGCGCGCGGCACTACAAAAGCGACTCCCCAAGTATGACAAGTCGGGAGAGGAGCATTACAATCTCATCTCAGCCTATCACAAGTCATTGCGCGGGAGCGACGCGCAGGGGGCGCTGTACTGGCTGGCGCGGATGATCGAAGCAGGCGAGGATCCGATGTACATCGCGCGGCGCACCGTGCGGTTCGCGGCCGAAGATGTCGGCCTGGCGGATCCCACGGCGCTGCGCGTCGCGATCGACGCACGCGACGCATACCACTTTCTGGGGTCTCCCGAAGGGGAGCTCGCCATCGCCGAAGCTGCGGTGTATCTGGCGACGGCGCCCAAGTCGAACGCGGTCTATCGCGCCTGGGGTGCAGCGCTGGAGCTGGCTCGCGAGACGCCGGCGGAGCCGGTGCCGCTGCACTTGCGCAATGCTCCCACGCCGCTCATGAAAGAGCTGGGCTACGGTCGCGATTACCAGTATGCGCACTCGGTGCCTGAGGCATACATTCCCCAGGACTACTTGCCGACACGCGTGGCAGGAAGAGTTTTGTACGAGCCCGGCCCATTCGGATTCGAGAAGGACATTGCGAAGCGTCTGGCGTGGTGGGCGGAGCTTCGGGAGCGCATCGAGCGGCGGGGCGAATCGGAAGAGAGCAGCACGGAGTCGGCCCCACGGGGGCCGCGGGCGCAGGCGGAGGATAGTAGTGCGGAGGCGTAGTCAGGTGGATTGGACCGGCGCGATGTCGCGCCGCGCCGTGCAGCAGGAGCCGATATCTCGCGCGAGCTGATTTCCCTCGAGCCGCCCGTCGAGCGAGCCATCCTCGTGGGCGCCCCGCTCAAGCGGTCAGCGGAGCGGCATCAAGTCGAAGAGCACCTGGCGGAGTTGGCGCAGCTCGTAGACACGGCGGGGGCCGTCGTCGTCGACGAAATCACGCAGCGCCTCGAGCGTCCGGATCCCGCGACATATCTCGGGCGCGGGAAGATCGAGGAGCTCTGCACCCGGATCGAAAGCGCGCAGGCGTCGCTCATCATCTTCGACGAGGAGCTGACCCCGGCACAAGGCAAGAACATTGAGGATGCGACCGGTCGACGAGTCATCGATCGCACTGAGCTCATCCTCGACATTTTCGCAACGCGAGCGCGAACCAGCGAGGCCAAACTCCAGGTAGAGCTGGCGCAACTCGAGTACATGTTGCCGCGGCTCCGGCGCATGTGGGCGCACCTCGAGCGGGTCCGAGGCGGCATTGGGATGCGCGGACCGGGTGAAACGCAGCTCGAAACAGACCGCCGTTTGATCGGTCAGCGGATCAAGCTGTTGCGAGACCGGCTGGAGGAGGTCGCCCGGGCCCGCACGGTCCAGCGGCAGTCACGGATGAGCTCGTTTCGTGCGGCGCTCGTCGGATACACCAATGCCGGTAAATCGTCCATCCTCCGCGGACTATCGGGTGCGATGGACGTGGTCGTCGAGGATCGGCTGTTCGCCACTCTCGACCCGCTCACGCGCGACGTGGATGTACGAAGTGGCGGAGGAACGCGGGTGTTGGTGACCGACACCGTTGGATTCATTCGGAAGCTGCCGCACCATCTCGTGGCGTCGTTCAGAGCGACGCTCGAGGAAGTGACGCAGGCCGACTTACTGTTGCATGTCATCGACGCGAGCTATCCCCAGTGGGAGGAGCAGCGCACCGTGGTCGAAGACGTGCTGGCAGACATTGGCGCCGGCGCGACGCCGGTGCGGTACGTCTTCAATAAGATGGACATGGTGCCCGGCCCGGAGGCCGAGGCACTGCGCGAGCGCGTCGGCAATCTGATGCCGGGGTCCGTGTTCGTCTCGTCGGTGACTGACGAGGGACTCGAACCGCTGCGGCAATTGTTGGCAACCGCCCGGCAGGCCATGCGCCCTGTGGTACGGATTCGACTCCCGAGCGATTCCGGTCGATGGCTCGCAGAGCTCTACCGCGACGCGGAAGTCGTGTCCGTGGGCAGTGAAGGGTCGGCCGTCGTCGTGCGGGCGCGGGCCGGCGAGGCGCTGTTGGGTCGCTTGCGGCAGGCAGGAGCGGACGTGATGCCTCCTGGGCAGGGTACCGAAGGGAGTGAATCAGGAACGGAGCGGGCCAGCGGATGACCCCCCTGATCGTGGGGGCGTTAGGCGGCGCCGGCCGTCCGCCGGCCATCGGCGTCTATGCGGCGGCATTCGCGTTGTCGGCGATCGCCTCGCTCGTGTTCACGTGGTTCGTGCGCGCCCACGCGCGACGCCTGGGCCTCTACGACCACAGCGACTCTCGGAAAACGCACGAGCGGGACGTGCCGCGGATCGGTGGCGTCGGGATCGTGCTCGCGGTGGCGTTCACGTCCCTCATCACGCTGACCGTATTCGGGCGCCCCGAGATGACGCCGAACATGCACGGTCTGCTCATCGTGTTCGCTGGTGGCATCGCGATCCATCTCGTGGGGTTGTACGACGACATTCGCCAGCTGCACGCACGGTGGAAGCTCGTCGCGCAGGTCGTCATCGCGGTCGCGGTGTTTGCGGCGGGTGTGCGCATGACGACGCTTTCGCTGCCATTCGTGGGCGTGATCAACCTGGGGACCTGGGTCGGGCTTGCCTTCACGGTGGCCTGGTTCGTCGGGATCACGAATGCGTTCAATCTGATCGATGGCCTTGACGGGCTGGCCGCCGGTGCGGCGCTCTTTGCGCTCACGACCATGTTCGTCGTCGCGATCGCGAACGCCCGGTTTGGCGCGTCGCTCGCGACGTTGACGCTGGCCGGCGCGACGCTCGGCTTCCTCTATTACAACTTTCACCCGGCGACGATCTTCCTTGGTGACTCCGGCAGCCTGTTCCTCGGCTTCATGCTGGCCGGCATTGGCGCGCTGAGCGCGCAGAAGTCGCCGACGGTTGTTGCGGTGGCGATCCCGGTGGTGTCGCTCGGGCTCCCCGTGCTCGACACGTTGATTGCCGTGACGCGGCGTTTCCTGCGGCGGCAGCCGATATTCGCAGCTGACCGCGGGCACATCCATCATCGGCTGCTCGGCCGCGGCTATTCGCCGCGTACGGTCGTGCTGGCCCTGTACGGGGTGTGCGCGCTGCTGGCGCTGGGCGGGATGATGCTCGTGAACGAGGGTGGGCACGTCGCCCTGGTGTTGGTGACGATCGGTATCGGCGTTGGCTTCCTCGTACAACGGCTTCGGATCTACGAGTTCGAGGAGGTAGCGAGACTGCTCAGGCGAGGCGTGCAACAGCGGCATACGATCGAGCGCGGAGTCCGGATGCGCGAAGCGAGCGCCCGACTGTCTGAGATGGAGGATTTGTCGACGGTGTTTGAGTCGCTAGCCGAGGTGTTTGCGGCGGATGGCTGCCCGCGCGCGGAGGTGGGCTTGCGGGTGGCGTTCCTGGACGGTCGACGTGGCCGTTCGAGCGATCTCACGGCCGGGCGAGCGGGCGACGGCGAGGTGACGGTGTGGAGCTGGTCGGTCGTAGATCCCACGTCGATCGACGCCCGGTGCTGGCAGGTGACGTTGCCGTTGCTCGGCGAGGCGGCGGACCGGATCGGGTCGCTCGTGATCTGGCAGAGTCCCGAGACGGTGGACTCTCCGTTGCCGCATTTGCACGCCATCGCCGGCGAGCTGCGACGACAGATCGAGGGGCGTCTACTGTCGCTCTGGCCGGTCGGCACCGATAAGCGGGCGGAGCATGTCACCGGCGGAGCGCCCGCTCGCGCTGGGCAGCGTGTGGCAGGTGGACGCGCACTGAATGGCGTCCCGAGTGGGTCGGCGCCGCCGGTCCGGGTGGCGTAGATGGCGACCGCCGTTGGCGCCGTACCGGCGAACGTCGAGGCCGCCGAACACAGTGTCCCGCCCGTCCGAGTCTTCGGCGCGCAACGGGGTTGGCGGTTGCTCGACCTTCGCGAGCTCTGGGAGTTTCGCGAACTGCTGTATTTCCTCGTTTGGCGCGATGTAAAGGTTCGGTACAAGCAGACCGTGCTCGGCGTCGCATGGGCCGTGCTGCAGCCTGTGTTGTACATGGTGCTGTTCACCGTCGTGTTCGGACGGATCGCCCATCTGCCATTCCGACGGGGTGCCCTATCCGGTATTCGTCCTCGCTGGCCTGCTGCCATGGACTTTCGTCGCTAACGCAGTGACCAGTGCCGGCACGAGTCTGGTCAACAACTCGAATCTCATCACGAAGGTTTACTTCCCCCGCCTCATCGTCCCACTCGGCTCCGTCGGTGCGGGGCTCGTGGATCTCGGGGTAAGCCTCGTGATCCTCCTTGGCCTGCTGTGGCACTACCATGTCGCCCTCACTCCGTGGATCCTCCTGTTGCCGCTGGTGCTTGTGGGAGCGTTGGTCGTCGCAGTCGCATGCGGGGCGATGTTGTCGGCGCTGACCGTGACCTATCGCGACTTTCGATACGTGGTGCCATTTGCGGTCCAGATGTGGATGTACGCGACGCCGGTGGTGTATCCGGCGACGCTCGTGCCAGACCGCTGGCGGCCATTACTCTTGCTGAATCCCATGGCGGGCGTCGTCGAGGCGTTTCGCTCGCTGGCGCTTGGCCGGGCGGTTGACTGGACCCTGGTCGCAGTCAGCGCTGGCGTGAGTCTGATCTGGTTGGTGGTCGCCGCCGCGTATTTCGCGCGCGTCGAACGGCGTTTCGTCGACGTCGTGTAGAGAGGATCGCACTGCATGCGAGCACCGGCAGTTGCGGTCGACCATTTGACGAAGGACTACATCCTCGGCGACGGGTCGAGGGGCTATGCCACATTTCGCGAGGCCTTGACCCGCGCGGTCACGGCGCCGTTCCGAAGGGTGGCCCGATTCGGGCGGGCGGCGCCCGGTCGAGCATCCGCGCAGACTTTTCGAGCACTCGACGATCTGTCATTCACGGTGTCGCCAGGGGAGAGTGTCGCGATCGTAGGGCGAAACGGCGCTGGCAAGAGCACCGTCCTGAAGATTCTGAGTCGGATCACCGAGCCGTCGGCCGGCCAGGTGGCCGTTCGCGGGCGCGTGGCGAGTCTCCTGGAGGTGGGCACCGGCTTCCACCCCGAGCTGACTGGTCGCGAGAACGTCTATCTCAATGGATCGCTGCTTGGCATGCAACGACGCGAGATCGACCGCAAGTTCGATGCGATCGTCGACTTCGCGGAGATCGAGCAGTTCCTCGACACGCCAGTCAAACGATATTCGTCAGGGATGTACGTCCGCCTCGCATTTGCGGTGGCGGCTCACGTCGAGCCCGACATCCTGATCGTGGATGAAGTCTTGGCGGTTGGCGACGCCACCTTCCAACAGAAATGCCTCGGGAAGATGCAAGAGGTTGGGGCAGGGCACCGAACGGTGCTGTTCGTGAGTCACAACATGGCTGCGGTGACGCGCCTCTGTCCGCGCGCGCTGCTCCTCCGGCGCGGCCGTCTCGTCTTCGATGGCTCCGCGACGGAGGCCTCCCGACTGTATCTGGGTGACGGGACAGCCGACACGACTCCACGCCGTGAGCTCGCTGGACTGCCTCGCCGCATCCACAGTTGGGGTGAGGCAATGCGGCTCACCGCCATTGAGGCGTGCCCTCGTGACGGGCAAGCGTTCAAATACCGGGAGCCGCTGCGATTTCGCATTGAGTTCAGTGCCGGCGCGGAGCGTGCGCTCGTTGGCGTGGGAATCGGGATTGATGATCTCACCGGATCGCGCATCGCTACGTGCAACAGCGAAAACATCGGGGTTACGCTGACCACGCAGCGAGGCGGTGAATACAGCTGTGAGTTGACCGTGCCCGCCTCTTGTCTAAAGCCAGGTGGCTACGGCGTGTCTTGTGCCGTGCTGACGGGGGACCATTTGTATGACTTCCTGTCGCCGGCGCTGTCGTTCGACGTCTCTCCGATCGACGCCGAGTCTGGGGCTGCTGTCGTGGCAGGTGATGGCAGCGGTCCGGTCGCGCTGCCCAGCCGGTGGACAATCGCCGAACGCGCGACCACCGCGGTCTCCGTCGGGAGCCCGGCGTGAAGCGCGTCCGTCGCGCTGTGGCATTCGTGGTGCATCACGCGTACGCGGATGCGCTGGCGTGCTACCGGGAGCCGATGCGCTACTACGCAGAGGCGGGCTGGCAGGTGGACCTGTACCTGGGTGTGTCGGCGCAGCACCCCGCCCCGAGTTTCCCTCAGGGGAATGTGGTACTACGTCCTTTAGAGATCTCTCGTAGCGGAACGCTGCGCCTCGTCGCGCAGCTCATGCGGCGCCAGCATCGATATGCCGCGGTTTTCTGCGCGCCGGGCTGGGGGCTCGATCATGCAGTGCGTGCGCTCGCGCTTGGCAACACGCCAGTCGGGTACATCTCGGACGAGTTGATCTCCGACAGTGAGCTCTCAACCGATAGCCAACGCCGATGGAAAGCGCGCGAACGCGCGGCGCATCGACGGTGTTCGTTCACAATCGCGCTGTCAGCCGAGCGCGCCGAATATCTACGTCAGCTGCATCGGCTGCCGAACTCGCATCCGATCTTTGTCGTACCCAACGCCGCACCGGGTCCCGCGGGTCGGGTGCCGAGTCACTACTACCCAGACCGCCTCGGACTTCCCACTGGACGGACGGTGGCGCTGCATGCTGGCGGGATGGGATGGGCGCCGTTAGGCGAGTTGATTTCCGAGGCCGAACAGTGGCGGGACGACCGGGCGCCGGCGCTGGTGTGCCAGGGACGCCTCCCATCGCAGATGGCGGGTCGAGCGCAGCGCGGGTCGGCGTACTACGTCTCGGAGTCATTGCCAAGCACCCTGCTGGATTATGCCGTATCGTCTGCCGACGTCGGACTGGCGCTTTACGACAGCGTCAAGGACAACGACCGCATCATGGGCACTGCCTCCGGCAAGCTATGCCTATACCTCAAGAATGGCCTGCCCGTTGTCACGAGCCGCCTTCCATGCTTTGCCTGGGTCGAACGTGAGGGGGTCGGCATGTGCGCGAGCTCCCCACGTGACGTCCGCGCGGCGATCGAGGCCGCGGCCGCCGATTCTCGCAGGTTGAGTGCAGGGGCTCTGCGTTACTACAATGAGCATTTGGACTTTCGAGTAACCTTTCGACCCGTGGCTGCATTCGTCGAGGAGCTGGCGGTCGGGGGTGTTGCTCGACAGGAGCCGGCCGCATCGACGACCGGAGAGGCTGTGCTCACATGATGCCGCCGCAGACGTGTGCCATCCTGATCCTCAACTGGAATGGCATCACGCACCTGGAGGCCCTGCTCCCGTCACTTCGGGCCGCGGTTTCGCGATCCCCTATTCCGACGTCGATTGTCGTGGTGGACAACCGGAGTACGGAGCCAGACGTGGAGTGGGTACGGCGCGAGTTTCCCCAAGTCGAGGTGGTCGTTGCGCCGCGCAATGACTACCTGTTCTCTCTCAATGACGTGGTGGCCCAGCGCACTGAGGAGATCGTCGTGATTCTCAACAACGATATGCGTGTTGATGAGCAGTTCCTCGAACCGCTGCTCCGGCACTTCTCCGACACGGAGCTCTTCGCTGCTACTGCCAACGTGTACGACTGGGATGGCACCCGTATGACCACCGGTCAACGGCGAGTTCAGCACCGGCGCCTGTGGTTCTATCAATGGTGGGTGCCTACGTTGGATGGTCCGACGTACACTCTGGATGCGGGCGGAGGATGTGCAGCGTTTCGGAGGACGCGCTTCGTAGAGCTTGGCGGGTTTGACCGTCTCTATCATCCCGCGTACTTCGAAGATGTCGACCTCTCCTATCGCGCCTGGCAGCGGGGCTGGCGGACAGTCTACGAGCCGGAGAGTGTGATCTACCATTGGGTCGGCGCCACCCTAACACCTGCGGCGCGCGAGTCGAAGACACGCCGCCTGTTGGCGCGCAATCACGCGTTGTGCGTGCTGAAGAACGTCGGAGGGTGGGGTGCTGCGGCGGCGGTATTGCTTTTGATGCCGGTCCGGGCGATCAAGGCGTGGGCTCGCAATGATCGCGCCGGTGCACGAGGCCTTTTGGCCGCCCTGCCGCGCTCTCCCTCTGCACTGCGGCGGCGCATTGGCCGTAGCAGGCCGCAGCTCTCTGGTGCGCAAATCGACGCCGCCGTGGCAGCGCCGGTCCGGTCGGAGCGTACGCCGATCGTGATCGCCGACACAGCTCCCTCGTCCGTGGCCGCCGTATGAGCAAACCCGCACGAGCACACATCACCGACCAAACAATCCTGATTACGGGCGGGACGGGGTCCTTTGGGAATCGCGTGGCAACGCACCTGGCCTCGCTGAACCCGAAACGGATCATTGTCTATAGTCGTGACGAGAAGAAGCAGTGGGAGATGCAGCAGCGCTTCCCCGATTTCGATTACCTCATTGGCGATGTGCGCGACCAGGGCCGGTTGCGCGAGGCGATGCGCGGTGTCGACCTCGTCTTTCATGCGGCCGCGCTCAAACAGGTCCCCTCCTGCGAGGCCTACCCCTTCGAGGCGTTCCAGACGAACACCGTCGGCTCACAAAACGTCTGCGAGGCCGCTCTGCGGGCCGGGGTACGAACGGTCGTAGCGCTCAGCACTGACAAGGCCGTGAAGCCCGTCAACGCGATGGGGATGTCGAAGGCGATGATGGAAAAGATCGTCTGCGCCAAGAACCAGGCGGCGCTGGATACCCGCTTTTGCTGCGTCCGCTACGGGAACGTCATGGGTAGCCGGGGCTCGGTCATTCCATTGTTTCGCAAGCAGATCGAGGCCGGCGGCCCGGTTACGCTGACGGTCGGCCATATGACTCGATTTCTGATGACGCTCGACGAGTCGGTGGATCTGGTCGTGCACGCGATGACGTGTGCAACGGGAGGCGAGGTCTTCGTCCGCAAGGCGCCCGCGGCCACAATGAGTGATTTGGCGCGGGCACTCATCGTCAAGTACGGAGAAGGCGTGGATGTCCCGGTGCGAACGATCGGCATCCGGCCTGGAGAGAAGGTCGACGAGGTGCTGGTCAATGAGTATGAGATTCAGCGCGCGCTGGAGACTGATGAATACTTCACGATCTATCCCGAATATCGTGTGCCCGCGGTGACAACCGAGTATCCCGTCGGGTACGAGTACACGTCGGCCAATACCACGCGACTCAGCGAGCCTGGGGAGATCGGCGCCCTGCTCGACCGGGTTGGGCTGGTCGAGTACTACATCTGATGATGGTCAGCGTGAAAGAGCGTCGCGTCTTCGTGCTCGGCCATCGCGGGATGTTGGGGCACGTCGTCAGTCGATACGCAGCCGAGGCTGGGTGGGAGGTCCTCACGAGCTCAGTGCGGTACGGGGCGAGCCCTCGCGATGCGTTGATCGAGCAGGTGCGGGAGTCTGGCGCGTCTGTGGTGATCAACTGTCTCGGGCTCACGAAACAGCGCAGTGACGATCGAGCCGCGCTATACCTCGCCAACGCCGTCTTTCCCGTGCAGCTCGCGATGCGCATGCTGCCCAAGCAGTACCTCGTACACGCGAGCACGGACTGCGTGTTTGCAGGCACGCGCGGTGGGTACCAACTTGACGACGAGTGCGACGCCACCGATCCCTATGGCTTCTCGAAGCTCCTCGGCGAAGGCGTATCGCGACTTGCCAACGTCACGGTCCTGCGTGTTTCCGTGGTCGGTCCCGATCGGGGCGATGGTCGTGGCCTCATGGCGTGGTTTCTCCGGCAGCCCGCAGACCAGCCGATAACCGGCTACGTGAACCACCGGTGGAATGGTGTGACGACGCTCGAGTGGGCGACCGTTGCGTTGGCGCACGCGGAGGAGCACATCCGGGGCGGCGTCCCTCCAAAGCTCAGTCAGCCGGGAATAGAGAGCGTCACCAAATACGAGCTTCTGTGCGCGTTTCGCGACGCATTCGCGCCTGAGCGCGAGGTCGCGCCAGTGGAGGCGCCGGATCCAATCGACCGAACGCTCGTGGCGACGGATCGTCGACCTGCGCTAGCCCAGCAACTCCGGCGGGTCGCTGCATGGTATCCCCTCGGCCGGATCTCGTGATGACTGCGGTGTCGCCGACCCTCGACACCGAGGCGCCTCCGGTGCGCTCGGGTCACCGGCGGCGGATTGTCATCTTGACGGAGGATTCGAAGCCGGCCCTTGGCGGCATCGCGGAGTACCTACATCAGCTCGCGCTGGCGACTTCGGCGACTCACGAAGTCCTTGTAGTCACGAGTGTGTCGGGTGCTGAACCTCTGAATCCTGGGTTGCCCTTTCAATATCGCGAGAGGCGCTGGTTCCGGGCACAGTGGCGCTTTCCCGGCGATCACTTCGCGCCTTTGCGGCGGTTCAATACTCTGGTGTGGCGGATCGGACGCCACTCCGCCGTGCGCGACACGCTCGCGTTGATCCATGCCGAGAATCCAGATAGCTCGTACGTCCTCGGTAGACTGAGCCCTGTCACGCATCCTTGGTGCCGGGCCTGTCGAAGCCTCGGCCTGAGCTATTCGGCAATTGGCCACGGCCTGGAATTGATCGAGCCCTTGCCGCTCAAGGCGTCAGTTCGGCGACGTCGAGATATCCGCAGTGCGGCGCACTGGTTCGTGAATAGCCGCGACACCGCCGCCAAACTCCAAGGCTTGGGGGTCCACCTCGACCGCATAACGCTTCTGCGGCCAGGCGTTGCCATGGCTGAGGCAAAGCGGAACGCAGCTGATCGCATGGCGGTGCGCACGCGATACGGCATCGGGTCTGACCGTTTTGTGCTCACAGTCTGTCACCTGCGCCTGCGAAAGGGCGTGGACCTCGCGATGCGCGCCATGGCCAACCTTGGCCCGTCCGCACAGGGCGTACGCTATGTGATTGCGGGGACCGGCCCTGAGGAGCTTGACCTTCAACGACTTGCGACCGACCTCGGAATTGCCAGCCGCGTGGTATTTGCTGGAGCGGTGTCCGACGAGGAAAAGGCGGCGCTGATGGCTGAATGCTCGCTGTTCCTCCTGCCAACCCGCGAGGTCAGCGGGGATGTCGAAGGCTTTGGTATTGTCTTTCTCGAGGCGGCGCTCCACGGAAAGGCGGTGGTGGGCGGTAAGAATGGTGGCGTCCCGGAGGCGGTTGCCGACGGAGTATCCGGCCTGCTTGTTGACACGAGCAATGTCGCGAACGTGACGGCCGCGCTCGACGCCCTGCTATCGTCGCCTGACCGCGCGGACACAATGGGCAAACGTGGGCGAGAGCGCGCCATGCGGGAATTTCGCTGGGATGACCGCGGCGCCATTTTCGCCGAGAGGCTCGATTCGCTGGCATCTGCGCCAGCCAGGGCGGAACCGCGTACAAACCCACCGTTGGTCCGACTGCGTCGAGAGGCCGGACAAGCGAGCAATCGGCTGGCATCGAGTGCATCTGTGCTGGCAGAGATGCTTGCGCGTGGACGCCTGGCGACGTACCTGGTCGCTCAGAGTGATCCACAGAACGTCAAGGCGTGGGTGGACGAGATGTTGGCGTGGCTCGATCGCGCCTTTGCGGCTGGCACGGACGGTGGCGTCTCTGCGGGATACCACGTTGCTCACGGGTGGGCCGCATCATACCCGGAGGTCACGGGCTACCTCGTACCGACGCTCCTGCACTATGGTGCGATCCGACAGAGTCCCGAGCTCCTCGAAAGCGCCCGAAGGGCCGGAAGCTGGCTAGCTCGAACGCGTCTCGCCGGCGGCGCGGTGTGCCGCAAGCAATGGTACCCTGGCAATACCGCACCGAGTGTCTTCAACACGGCGCAGGTGGTGGAGGGATGGTGTGCGTTGGCACGAGCGGATGTGCCGGCGACTGAGGAGGGCGACTGGCTCGCGCTCGCCCGCCGGTCAGGTGATTGGCTGTGCGAGCAGCAGGACCCCGACGGGAGCTGGGTCCGGAACGCCTTCAACGGCATCGCGCACACGTACTACGCGCGAGTTGCGGCGCCGCTCGCTCGCCTTGCCGTCGCCACGGGCGTGGAGCGCTACGCCGAGTCGGCTCGCCGTGGGCTCGATTGGGTCCTGGCGCAGCAGACCGACAGCGGGTGGTTCAACCAGGCAGGGTTCACGGAGGCGGAATTCCCGACAACTCATACGATCGGGTACATCATAGAAGGTCTCTTGCAGGGGGCCTCGCTGCTGAACGAGCTCCGATACGCAGAGGCCGCGAAGGTCGCAGCCGACCAACTACTGCTTACGTATCGAATGACTGGAAGGCTTCCCGGTCGTTTTGCATCCAGGTGGCGACCCCGCGCGCGCTGGCGCTGTCTCACGGGGGATGCGCAGGTTGCGGTTGCTTGGTGTTTGCTCTACCGCCGTACGTCGGATGCTCGCTACCGCGAGGCGGCCAGGGCCGTCGCCAACGACATTCGTCGCACGGTACGTGTCACGTCGCACTGGCCGGAGATTTCCGGCGGCGTGCAGGGATCGTCGCCGCCGTGGGGCGACTACGACCCGTACGCATATCCAACACACGCCGTCAAGTTCGCGCTCGACCTGGTCGCCCTGCTCGACCCGTGAGCCCGGGGATCGAATCGCTCGGCCCTGCGGCTCGGCCGCTGCGCGCCGTTCTGCTGGCCTTTGAGTTTCCGCCCCTCGCTTCGGGCGGCGTCCATCGGGCGTTGGGATTCGCACAAACGCTGCCGTTGCAAGGTATCGAGCTCGATGTCGTGACCGTTCTGGAGTCAGACTACCGCCAGTGGTCCCAGGCGTCGATTGACCCTGCGCTGCACGCTCGGATCCCTGAGAACGTGCGAGTGCACAGGATCGCCAGCGGCTTCCCCGCCTGGTACTGGGCACTTGCCAGTAACCGTGCGGGCTTTCGGCTGACGCAATACGGCTATTGGGGCGATCCGGTCGCCGTGTTTTGGCGGCGGCCACTATTGGCGCTGCTCGACAACCTCGTCCCTGAGCGGCGGCCCGATGTCTTGTTGGCAACGGTGCCTCCGTTTGGAGTCTCAGTTCTCGCACGGGAGGTAGCCAAGCGATACCAGTTGCCGTGGGTCGTGGATTTCCGCGACGCGTGGACGCGTTGGTGCGTAGCACCCTATCCGACGGTCGGGCATTTCTGGTATTCGCGGCATGCGGAGCGGCGGGCCCTGCGACACGCCAATCTCGCGGTCGCCACTTCGCACGTCACGCGAGACGATTGGCTCGAGGACACTCCTGATCTGGATCCCAATCGGCTGCTCACGATCTACAACGGTTACGATTGCACCTCGCCGGTCAACGATTCGAGGCAACCGAGCCCGAGCAAGAACGGGCGGACGTTCGTCGAGGCGCGGGACCGTGCCGGTTCCAAGAGCACGGTGCGACACATCGTGTACGTGGGGAGTTTCTACTACACTCCGGAAGCGCATGCAGCGACGTATAGACCGTTATGGCGTCGGCGCCCCGATCAATGGTTGCAGTACCGCTTTCGTCGGGAAGATTGGCTGTACCGCTCTCCATTCTTCTTTCTCCGTGGCCTTGCACGATTTTGCCAACGCCGAGCCGACCTGGTTGGTCGAATCCGGGTCACATTCATTGGCCAAATCCCCGAGTGGCTGCCGTCAATGCTTGCTGCTACCGGGACTACCAATCTGGTTGCGCTGCCGGGACCCAAACCGCACGCGGAATCGCTGCGCCTCGTGCAGGACTCGGCTGCCGCGCTCTTGACGTCCGCCAAAGTCGAGGGTGGAAAGGACTATAGTATCGCGGGCAAGATGTACGAGTACTTCGCCGCCCGCGTGCCGATCATCGCGGTCCTCACGGCCGGCGCCATGCGCGATCTGGTCGAGCGGTCTGGGCTCGGGCTGTTCGCCGACCCCGACGACGCTGACTCGATAGCAGGTGTGCTCGCGCGGATCGCCGAGGCCGAGGATCCGCGCCAGTTGGTCGAGCCAAACGAGCCATTCATTCGTGGGTTTGCCCGCCCGACACTCGGTGCGGCGATGGCGACGTGCCTGCGCCGAGCCGCTGCGGAAGGGCTATCGCCCGTGAGCGCGACGGTCTGCCTGCTTTCGCCCGCGCCTTTATGGGTCAATCCGCGCCTCCGCAAGGAAGCCGACGCGCTGTTCGCCGCCGGCTACGATGTCGTAGTCGGCTATAGGCAGATGGTGAGACGACTCGCGATGATGAGCTCCTCAGTCGAAAGCCATGGCGATGGCACCGGGTAGATGTCGCCCGTCGCCGGAGCCGGCCGGTGGGCGCGAGCCGCGGCCAGGCAGCGCGGTGCCGAGTGGCCGTTCGCGCCGGTGTGGCCGCTGCGCGCAGAGCCGCCTACTGCCGGGCGGACAACGTCATTGTACGATGGGCCGCCGTCAGCGAGCGGCACTGTATATCGCGCACACGCAGCCCGTGCTTGCGGTCGCGGCGGATGCCGCTCGACGCACGGGTGCAGCGTTCGCGTTCGATTGCGAGGACCTGCTCGCCGAAGAAGCGGCGGACGGCGGGCGCGCGCCATGGCGGCGGCAAATGATCGCGAGTCTCGAGCTCGATACCTGCCGCGCGCGGCCTACGTGTCCGCTGTCTCGGTTCCTATGGCGTCCTACCTACGCGATACCTACGGGCTGCCACACGTGGCGGTCTGGCACAACTGCTTTCCCGCTGGCGAAACGCGAGGTGTGTTACCGCCGACGGCTCGGCCGCGCAGCGCCACGACTGAGTTGGCGTGGCTTTCGGCTACGATCGGTCCGGGGCGTGGCCTCGAGGACGTCTTCGCGGCGATGCATCGGCTGCCAACGGCGGTTCGGTTGCATTTGTACGGTACCCTCCCTGGCGACTACGCCGGCTGGTTCGAGACTCACGCGGGAGGCCTACTCCGCCAGGGGAGGGTTGTGCTGGAGCCTCTTCCCGCCGCCGACCGGGTGATGGCAACGTTGGCCCGGCACAATGTGGGTCTCACCGTCGATCAAAATGATTGTGTCAATCGCAGCCTAACTGTGTGCAACAAGCTGTTTCTGTATCTCCAAGCGGGCTTGGCGTGCGTGGCTAGTGACACAGCCGGCCATTGATCCGTGCTCGGCGACGACACGAAGTGCGGTGCGGTCTACGCGCCCGGCGACGTCGCCGCACTGGTTGCGGTGCTCGATCGGCTTCGAGATCCCGCCGTATGCCTCAACGCGCAGCAAGCAGCGTGGGAGCTCGGCCAAGCGAAGTACGTGTGGGAGGCCGAGCAGCCACTGTTCCTCGACGCAGTCGCTGGAGCCCTCCGTCTGTCGGCCCGCCCCACGGCCTGAGGTAGACGGTGGCCGACGCGCGTCCTGGACGTTCTTGCATCATCATCGCCCCGTTCTTCCCGCCGTCGGGACTTCCGCCCGCCCATCGGGCGCGACTTTTCGTCCGTTACCTGGCGTCGTTTGGCTGGACGCCGATCGTGATCACGGTCGATCCCCGAGATCGAGAGGAGCCGCCTGAGGCTGCACTCGAGCGGACCGTACCTGCCGGCGTCCGGATTGAACGCGTGCGTGCGTTGCCGGTGCGTCTCACACGGAGGCTTGGCGTGGGCGATTTGGGCCTGCGCGCTCTCCCGACGCTCGCTTGGCGTGCCATACGGGTGACCCGTGAAGTGCGCGGTGGAGCGGTCCTACTCATCGTGCCCCCGTGGTACGGCCTGTGGCTGGCGCCGCTGATTCAGTGGGCCGGTGGCGCGCCGGTGGTCGTGGACTATGTGGACCCATGGCGTATCCAGCCAACGCGTCGCTTGAAGAGCCGCCTCGCGGCGTGGATTGCTGCCCACACCGAGGCGTTTGGACTCCGTGGAGTCAGTGGTGTGTTCGCGGTCGCCGAGAAGATCATCACAGACATTCAAGAGCGGTACGTCGTCCTTCGGTCGGCGCCGACAGCCGCTGCGCCGTACGGCTTCGAGCCAACCGACTTGGCGCTCGTCTCAGACCGATCTCGCGGCGCGCCGCCGGTCAAAGACGTCGGACAGATACGGATCGTATACGTCGGTGCGATATCCGATGCACAGCTGCCAGTGCTCGCGGCGCTACTCGACGCGCTGGCCTGCCTCCGGACGCACGGTCCGGTCAACGGAAAATGTTTCCGGCTGGAGCTCTATGGCACCACATACGGCACGGGCGCACGCGCGACGCCGCGAGCAGCTGCGCTCGTAGAGGAACGGCGGCTCGGGGACATCGTCGTCGAATCTCCGCTCCGGGTGCCGTACGCGGACGCACTCGCGTTGATGGCGAACGCCGACGTGAACCTGGTTCTCGGTGACACGACTCGCTACTATGCTGCGTCCAAGCTGATGCCCGTGCTTGCTGCGCGACGCCCTCTGCTCGGGTTGCTCCATGCCGACACCGAGCCGGCGGAGCTACTCCAGCGTCTCGGTGCCCGGGGCTTGGTGTGTTACGGGACTGACGAAGCGGCGTCTCCTAGTGCGGTGGTATCCGTCATTGCCGGAACACTGCGCGAATTCTGCTACGAGAGGATCCCTGTCGTGACATGCGACTTCGCGGGCGATATAACGCTCGCGCGCCGAACCGCCTCGCACATGACAGGCCAGTTGGCTGGCCTGCTCAATCGAGTCGCCGACCGTTACGAGGAGGTCGGATGAGGGGCGAGACCTTTGGCGAGCTGCGTGGCGGACGGGTCTTGGTCACCGGGGGGCTGGGGTTCATTGGCGCCCACGTTTGCACGTATCTGGTGCGAAATCTCGGCTGTCATGTCACCGCCCTAGACGACCTGTCGAACTCCTCGCCAAACTCGGTTGCCCACCTGCCTCAACTCGAGGTGATCATTGGTGACGTTCGCGACGCGGCACTGGTAGAGCCGCTCCTCCGGTCCCACCCGTGGGTCCTCCATTTCGCGTGCCGAACCATCCTCACGTGCGCCGATGATCCCGATGCGGATTTATCGGTCAATGGATTGAGCACACTCCACCTTCTCGAGTTCCTCCGGCGCGAGCGACCAGCGGGATTCAGACGGTTTGTCTACGCGTCGTCGACGTCGATCTATGGCAACTGCCGCCACATCCCGGCCGACGAGCTCGATCCCCCGAATATCCTGAATCACTACGCCGCGACGAAGCTTCTTGGGGAGCACTACACGACGCTGTATTACATGGCGTATGGCGTCCCGACTGCATGTGTGCGGTACTCCAATGTGTATGGCCCCGGCCAAACCACGAACAATCCGTACTGTGGTGTGATCGGCAAGTTCTTCGATGCAGCAGACGCTGGCCGACCGCTGATGGTGCACGGCGACGGCGAGCAGACTCGCGACTATACCTACGTCGAGGATGCCGTCGAAGGGACGTTGCGGGCGACTGCTTCGCCGCAAGCCGTTGGGGATGTGTTCAATATCGGCACCGGGGTCGAAACATCAGTGAACACGCTGGCACATGAGATCCGCGCTCTGACCGGAAACCGCGCCCGGGTTGAGTACGTCGACCGGCGCGACATTGACAACATCCGAAGACGAGCATTGAGTCCTGAAAAGATTCGCGTTCGTCTGGGGTGGCAGCCGCAGATCCGCCTTCGGGAGGGTTTGCGACGAACGGCGGAGGCTCGCCCGGCGGCCCAAGCGGCGACGTTGGGCGCGGCCGGCTATCAGAGTTCGGTCGAGGCCCCTACGGTCGCGGCCCAGGGCGGCGGCGCGCGCAATGCCGGCTGACGCATCGATCGCCCTCGATCAGCCCTGCTCAGCTAACCTCGCGCCGCTTTCACGACCTCTGCGATTAGGCGTGCTCGCGACCCACCCGATCCAGTACCACGCACCGCTCTATAGAACAATCGCGGCTACGCCCAACGTCGATTTGATTGTCCACTTCGCGCATTGACCCACGCCTCTCGAGCAAGGCGTGGGATTCGGCGTCCCGTTTTCCTGGGATGACGACTTGCTGAAGGGATACCAATCCGTGTGGCTGCGGAACAGAGCCGACGAGCGTCGCGCTGCGACGGGTGCGGTGTTTCGAGACGCGTACGCCGATTACGACACGCCCGAGATCCGCGATATCATCGCCACCGGTAAATTCGACGCCTTCCTGTTACACGGCTGGCGGGTGCGGTCAGATTGGCAGGCACTTCGGGCCTGCAAGGCGCATGGTATTCCGACGCTCGTCCGGGGCGACTCACAGCTGCGAAGCGACAGCAGGCCGAAGCGGTATCTCAAGCGGCTCGTCTACCGGCGCCTGCTGCGGCGATTCGCGGTCTGCTTGAGCGTTGGTGAGCGAAATGAAGCGTACCTCCGGTACTACGGCGCGACGCGCATTCTGCGGTCACCGCACTTCGTCGACAACGAGTTATTCGCCAGGCGTGCGAGGGCGGCGCTAGCGCAGCGCGAGGGCCGCAGAATGGGCTGGGGCATTTCGCCGGATGCGCTCGTGCTCCTATTCGCTGGGAAGTTGATCGATCAGAAACGGCCACTCGACGTCGTCCAAGCGGTCGCCGGTTTGCGGGGGGCACACGTCCTCTACGTAGGCGACGGGCCGCTTCGCGGAGAGTGCGACGCGCTGGCGCGCCGGCTCGGTGTACCTACGACTTTCGCTGGTTTTCTGAATCAATCAGCCATGGCTGAAGCGTATGCTGCGGCCGACGTGCTCGTGCTGCCATCCGGCTCGGGACGCGAGACGTGGGGTTTGGTGGTCAACGAAGCCATGGCCTGTGGTCGGCCGGCCATCGTATCGGACGCCGCGGGCTGCATGCCGGACCTGATTCGCGACGGCGTGACCGGCTATGGGTACGCGGCAGGCGATATCGCCCAGCTGCGCCGGTGCGTCGAGCGTTTCATTGAAAGCACAGGCGCGGCCGAGCGGCTAGGCGAGGCCGCACGCCAGCATGTGGCTCTTTACACAGTCGACGCAGCAGCCCGCGCCATCGTGCAGGCCGCAAGTACGGCGGCTCGGGGAGTAGCGGCGTGACCGGTCACGAGGAGACGCCGGCGACAGCTACCAACACGATCCTCGACGTCGACATTGGCGTACGCCCCGATCGCCCGATCTACTTTCATCCGGCCACTCCAGGTCGTGTTCATTGTGCTGGTGGCCACACTCGTCACTGGTCTTTCAGCCAACGCGTTCGCGTACGACTCGCCGTGGGTCGGAGTGGGCCTTTGGGTGACGGTGGCGGTCGCACTCCATACGGCTTTCGCGGCGCGCACGGTGCCGTGGATACCCGGAGTGATCGCGCTCGTCGCCTTAGGGCAATGGGTGATGGCGGCGTGGGTCGGGTACCATGTGCCACCGCCGGTCTACACGCTCGCGATGGCGCTGCCGGCTGACGAATTCTTTCGCTATGCGGTGCCCGCGAGTGTCTTGTTCGTCCTGGGCCTGTACCTGCCGCTCTGGCGACTCGGCCGACGGGCGCCGCGCCGTGTGACACCGATCCTGCCGCCAGACTTCGTACGGACCTGCGACATCATGATCGGTGTCGGCGTCATCGCCAGCATCGCGCAGAGCTTTGGAATTCCATTCACACTCCGGTATGCCGTGGTCCTGATCGAGTATCTCGCGTTTGTGGGCGCACTCGGCTTGACGTTGGCCCGGGCCGACGGGTGGGGTTGGCGCCTCGGAGGAGTACTGGCACTCCGCGCGGTCTTGTCGACCAGCGACGGCATGTTCCAGGAGTTGTTGTTATGGACCGGCTTACTCGCTTGTATTGCTCGCGTTCGTGCTGCGGTGGCGCGCCCGAACTCTCGTGGCGATCACGGTACTCGGAATAACCGTCATGGGAGCCTTGAACGAGATCAAGCGAGACTACCGCCTCCAACTGGAGGAAAACGCGGACCTTTCTGTGGACGAGCGGCTGGATGCGTTGGGGCACGCCTTCGCCAACCAGATGGTTGAGCCGTTCGGCCCCTTTAGCGGTCGCTCGTTGTCGCGCTCCATCTCGCGGGTGAATCAGGGCTGGATCATCTCGCGTACTATGTATTGGACCCCAACCCGCGAGCCGTATGCGCGTGGCGAAACGCTGATGATTGCGCTGCGCTCGGTACTCGTGCCTCGGGTCGTCGATCCGGGCAAATTCTACGCTGGTGGAAACTTCTTTCACGGAGTTCACCGGGCATCCCTCTGCACGGCACGAGCATGAACCTCAGTCCGCCAGGTGAGATGTACGCGAACTTCGGTCCAACCGGCGGCCTGGTCGGGGTGTTCCTTTTTGCCCTCGGTCTCGGGTTGTTGTATGGAGTGTTTGCTCGCTGGGCCATGGACTCGCCGCTCTGGTGGGCATGGGCGCCCTACGTGATGCTGTACACCATGCAGGCCGAGACCGGGATCGGCGAGGCCGTCAACCATGTCGCCCGGTCGTTCCTGGTCCTGATGGTGGTCGTCTGGGTGGTGCCGGCCTGGAAGAGCCTTCGCCGGTGGCATCCGATCGTCCGGCAGCTACGCGAATTCGGATCGGCGCGCAAGGCGACGTACATGCTGCCACGACCGCGCCAATCGTGAAGGTCCTGCATGTGATGCCGAACCTGTCGCGCAGCTACGGCGGACCGGTCACGGCACTCACTGGTTTCGTGTCCGCGGGCGCTTTGCGTGGTGTTCGCTCGACCGTGGTCGGGCCGCGATGCTCTCGCGACGATCTGGCCTGGCTCCGCACGGAGATGCCGACAGCGACGTTCGTTGCCGAGTCGGGTCCGGAACAGGGCCCGTGGACTGGCGCGCCCTCCGTGCTTCCGGCGGTGCAGCGTCTCCTCGCGGAAGTGGATGTGGTCCACGTGCACGGCCTGCTCAATGCTACGAGCTCCGGTGCGTCCCGCCTGGCGATCCGCAGTCGTCGGCCCGTCGTGATCGGTCCCTTCGGGACCATGTCCCCCTACACGTTTTCGCATCGCCGGGCACTCGCCAAGCGAGTGTACTTCTCATGTTTCGACGCGCCGAATTTGCGACGCGCATCGGCACTGCACTTCACGACGCCGGCGGAACGCGCGGAGGCCTCGTGGCATCACATCGACGGAAACGGTCGCAGCTACGTCGTGCCGCCGCCCTATCCGACCTCTGGGATGGTCCGGGCGCCTGGCGCTATTGCCCCGCGGGACAGTCCGGTCGTCCTTTTCCTGGGTCGCTTAGATCCCAAGAAGGGGATCGACGTCCTGCTCGACAGCTGGGGACAGGTCATCACCGCCTTTCCGAACGCCGAGTTGCGTATCGCTGGTTCCGGCGAGACGTCGTACTCGGAGACTCTCCGGCGTCGCGTAGCAGCGCTTGGCAGTCGCGCGTCCTCCGTGCGGTTTCTCGGGTTCGTGGGCAATTCTGACAAAGATCGACAACTCGACGAGGCATTTGTGCTCGTGCTCCCATCACGTCATGAGAACTTTGGTATCGCAGTGCTCGATGGGGTCGCCGCCGGCGTTCCCGTCGTCGTGTCCCCCGGCGTTCATCTTGCGCCGTGGGTCGACGAGCAGTCGGTCGGACGAGTCAGCGAGCGGTCTCCGGCGGCTGTTGGCCGAGCAATCGTCGAGGTATTGAGCGATGATGCACTTCGCGCTCGGGTAGCGGCGCAGGGACGGGATGCGGTTGCGCGCGCCTTTTCCCCTGACGCGGTCGCTCCCGCGCTTCACGCGATGTACGAAGGCGCCCTGGCGCGCGGAGTCGAATCCCGATGAGTGGACATGCGCGGGTGTACATCCTGGGCCTCAACGCATACCACGGAGATGCGTCAGCGGCGCTCCTTCGCGATGGTCAGTTGATCGCAGCCGTAGAGGAAGAGCGCGTCCGGCGAGTGAAGCATTGGGCCGGGTTCCCAACCGAAAGCATCAAACGCGTCCTGTGCCTCGCTGGAATCAAAGGACACCAGGTGACGCACGTCGCAGTGAGCCGCAATCCGCGGGCTCACATAGTGCGGAAAGCGTACTACACCTTGACGCAGAAGCCAGACAAGCACCTGGTGGCAGACCGACTGCGCAATGCGCGGACGATCGGTGATCTCACGGCACCCTTGGCGGACGCGCTCGGCGTACCGACGGGTCGCGCTCCCCGCGTGCACTATATCGAGCACCATCGCGCACATCTTGCGAGCGCATTCTACGTCTCGCCGTTCGCCGAGGCGGCAGTGTGCGCCATCGATGGATTCGGCGACTTCGTGAGCACCTCGTCGGGCGTCGGGCGCGGGTCGAACTTGCGTATTCTGGATCGGGTGTACTTCCCGCACTCGCTCGGGGTGCTGTATAGCGCCATCACGCAGTACCTCGGCTTCCCCGGATATGGCGACGAGTTCAAGATCATGGGCCTTGCTCCCTACGGGAAGCCCACGCATGTCGACGCGATTCGTCAACTCGTTCGGCTGAAGGCGCACGGAGGATTCGAGCTCGATCTGCGATTCTTCCGCCATGCGCGGGAAGGCGTCACGATGGAATGGGCCGGAGGCTATCCAACGCTCGGACGCCTCTACACGCAGGCCCTCGAGGATGTGCTAGGTCCGGCCCGGGACGCTGACACGCCGCTGACCACGTATCACGAGGATATCGCGCACTCGTTGCAGGTGGTTTACGAGGAATGCGCGCTGCACGTCCTCACCGGAGTGTGGGAGCGGACGCGACTCCCGGCGTTGTGCATAGCTGGCGGGTGCGCCATGAACAGCGTCTTCAACGGGAAGATTCGCGCGGATACGCCATTTCGAGAGGTCTACGTGCAGCCCGCAGCAGGGGACAACGGGACTGCGCTCGGCGCCGCGTACGATGTGTGGCATCGCGTCTTGGGTGGCCAGCGCAGCTTCGTGATGCGCCATGCGTACTGGGGCGCCTCGTACGATGATGCCGACGCTCTCGAACAGCTGGGTCAGGAACTCGACTCCCGGAATCGATTTTCCGTCGAGCGGTTCGACACGCCGGGGGCTGTCGCGCGCGCGACGGCGCGACTCATCGCCGACGGCAATGTCGTCGGGTGGTATCAGGGGCGCATGGAGTGGGGGGCTCGCGCCCTCGGGAACCGGAGCATCGTCGCCGACCCGCGACGGAGTGACGTTCGAGAGCTGATCAACACCAAGATCAAGTTCAGAGAGAAGTTTCGTCCCTTCGCACCGTCGATTGCCGTCGAAGCATTGAACGACTACTTCGTGGGTGCCGTCCCGGACCCCTTCATGATCCAGGTCTACCCGGTGCGACCGGAGAAGCGCAGCGTCATCCCGGCGGTGACTCATGTCGACGGGTCAGGGCGGCTGCAGACGGTGAGCGCCGACAGCAATCCTCTGTACTACCGGCTGATCAAGGAATTCGAGGCGCTGACCGGGGTACCGGTCGTTCTCAATACGAGCTTCAATGAGAACGAGCCGATCGTGGAGACCCCGCGCCAGGCGCTCGACTGCTTTCTTCGTACCAACATGGATGCGATCGTGCTCGGATCGATCGTCGTGCGGCGGAATCTCTGCGATCTGAGCGGGTGACTGGACTCGTCGGCAGGGCAGGTGTCGCGGCCGTCACGTTTGCCGGGACCGGGGGAGGACTGGCCTACGTCGCGCGCTTGCTCCGCCAGACGCTTAGGGACTGGCAGGATACGCCGGTGTGGTCAGCCGCACTCGATCCTGCGCGATACGGCGCGGTGTCCCACAGTGAACAATACCGATTTGGTGCCCGGGTCGTGAGCGCGCAGCTTCTGCGCAGGGTCGACTGGATCGCGTTCAACCACGTCGGGATCGCTCGTGTACAGAGACTCGTCCCCCAGGCCGCCCGCCGGCCGTACGTCGTGTTCGTCCACGACGTCGAAGCCTGGGACCCAGCATTGTCATCGGACCGCGTCGACACGCTGCGAGCGGCGGCGGTGCGCGTTGCCAATTCCCGCTACACGGCTGAGCGTGTGGCTCAGGCGCATCCGGACATCGGGCCTGTGCTTCCGTGTCCCCTCGGTTTGCTCGCTCGAGACCTCGATGGCGCGGCGCCCTCCACGCCCGCGCTGGGGCTCGAGTCGGCCGCGACAGCGGATTGGCGAGAGTCGGTGGATCGGGTCGGGCCTCTCAGCGTCTTGATCGTGGGCCGACTCCAAGCGAGTGAACGCTACAAAGGGCATGACGAGTTGCTCGAATGCTGGCCCCAGGTTGTCGCGCAGGTGCCTACGGCTCAGCTCGTTGTAGTGGGTTTGGGGGACGACCGGGTCCGCCTTCAGGAGAAGTCGCGTGCCCTGGGCGTTGCCTCACACGTCCTTTTCTGTGGGTTTGTGCCGGATCGAGCACTGGCCGCGCTGTGGGAGAAGGTCGCCGTGTTCGCAATGCCGAGTGCACGGGAAGGGTTCGGACTGGTTTATCTGGAGGCAATGCGGGCTGGGCGACCCTGCGTCGGCTCAACCAGCGATGCGGCAGGCGACATTATCGTCGACCACAAGACGGGCCTGTTGGTCGACCGCACGAGTCGAGTGGCATTGGCGGAGGCTTTGGTGACGTTACTGACCAATGAAGGGATGCGAGGCGCGATGGGTGAAGCGGGCCGTCGGCGCTTTCTGGCGGAGTTCACAGCCGACCGATTTGCGGGCCGGCTCAAGCTGATCCTCGAAGACTCGTCGACGACGCGGGTGACTCAATGACAGCACGACGCGCGGGACGCGCCATCGTCAGCGGTGCGGGCGGATTCATTGGCCATCACCTCGTCGCGGCGCTCAAGGCTGATGGCTACTGGGTGCGCGGCGTCGATCTCAAATACCCCGAGTTCGGCGCGACGGCAGCCGATGAATTCGATTTGCTCGACTTGCGACGCTGGGAGCAGTGCGAGCGAGCCCTGCGGGGTGCGAAAGGGGCCGACGTCTACAACCTGGCAGCCAACATGGGCGGCATCGGCTATATCGAGAACAACAAAGCGGTGATCATGCACGACAATGTGCTGATCAACACCCACATGCTCGAGAGTTCGCGTCAGGCTGACGTGGCGCGGTATCTGTACACGTCGTCCGCATGCGTCTACCCGCTGTACCGTCAGCAAGTGTCGGACGTCACGCCGCTCCGAGAGGAAGACGCGTATCCCGCGGACCCGGAGGATGGCTACGGGTGGGAGAAGCTGTTCAGCGAGCGGCAATGCCGACATTACTTCGAGGACTTCGGCCTCGAGACGCGCGTGGTTCGTTTCCACAATATCTTCGGTCCGCTCGGGACTTATGATGGCGGCCGAGAGAAATCGCCGGCTGCCATCTGCCGCAAGGTGGCGCTGGCCGTCGACGGTGGCGAGATCGAGGTGTGGGGTGATGGCACGCAGACGCGGTCGTATTGCTACGTCGACGACGCCGTAGAAGGTGTGCGTCGCCTGATGCGGTCGACGCACCGCGAGCCACTTAATGTCGGACAGGAACGTCTCATCTCGATCAACGAGTTGGCCGACGTTGTCGCCGGTATTGCCGGCAAGCGCATCGGTCGGCGACACGTCCCGGGTGCGCTTGGTGTGAAAGGCCGAACGAGCGACAACACGCGGCTTCGCGCCGTGTTGGATTGGGAGCCCCAGATTTCGTTGGAGGAGGGCCTACGTCGAACTTATGAATGGATTGCGGAGCAGCTCGCCTCCCGAAGTCGCGGCGCGCCGGCGAACTCGCGCGCGCCCGTCCGTGCTACGGTTCGTTAACCTCCATTACGCGCCTGACGTCGCGTCGACAGGTCAGCACCTCACCGATCTCGCGGAGCACCTAGCCGCAACCGGTATCGATGTCGAAGTCCTGACGGCCCAGGGCCACTACGTTGGCGGCCAGGTGCAGGCGCCTGGGCACGAGATCCGGAACGGGGTCCGTGTCCGCCGCTTGCCCAGCCCAGGGTTCGGTCGAAGGTCGCGCCTCGGCCGAGTCGTCGACTACGCGGCGTTCTACGTACAGCTCCTCTGGTTCGTGTGTGCCGAGCCGGCCGACGCCACGGTGTTCCTCACTACGCCGCCGCTACTCTCGGTCGCGGGATGGATCGGTCGCTGGCTGCGCGGCGCGCGCTACGCGATTTGGTCGATGGATCTTCACCCCGATGCAGAGATCGCCGCGGGCATGCTGCGACCGGGTAGCATGCTCGAGCGACTATTGACCTGGCTCAATGATCGCGGCTATCGCGCGGCGGATTTCATCGTCGACCTTGGCCCTTACATGCAACGGCGTATCCTGGCCAAGGGCGTGGCCCTCGAACGGGTGTGCACGGTCCCCGTCTGGGGAGCAGCGCCCGGTCCGGTCAAAGTGGGTTGCGAGCGGTCAGCCGGTGTGAAGGCGCTCCGTGCGTATTGGGGCATCTCCAATCAATGTGTCGTGATGTACTCGGGCAATGCCGGGGTCGTGCACGACTTCGATGCCGTACTGCGTGCCGCAGAACAGCTCACCGAGGATCCGACCATATATTTCGTGTTCATCGGCGGTGGCCCTCGGCGCCCCGAGATCGAAGCGTTCGTCCGATCACATGGGATTCGAAATTTTGCATACTACCCCTACGTCCCGCGCGAGCGGGTCGCGGACGCACTGGCCGCCGGCGACATCCATCTCATCACGCTACTCCCTGCCTTTGCGGGTATCGCGGTTCCAGGGAAGCTCTACGGTATCATGGCTGCCGCGCGGCCCGCGCTGTTCGTCGGACCGGCGGCGTGCGAGTCGGCCGATGCGATCCGCGCCGCGGCTGGTGGGGTCGTGATCGATCCGGCCGACGGTGACGCCGCCACGCGCGTTGTCGCCGCTATTCGCCACTGGCGAGATGATCCAGCCGCGGGCCGGGCAGCGGGCGCGCGAGCGCTCGCCGCGTACGTTCGTGACTACCAGCGCGAGCCGAACTGCCAGGCCTTCGCTGAAGCCCTGGCCGACCAATGGCCGGACATTTGCGGCGTTGCCGCGCCGGCTCGAGTGGAGGGAGCTCAGGCGGACTTCGTCGTCGAGACTGTGCCGAGCGATCCACCGCTATCATCTGAACGAGTAGGGACTGCTGGTATCGTGTGAAGATTCTCCACGTCGTCGGTGCACGTCCGAATTTTCCGAAACTGGCGCCGGTCTACCGCGCGATCAATGCAGCGGGGTTCGAGCAGGTCATCGTCCATACCGGTCAGCATTACGACGATGCAATGTCGGATGCCTTCTTCCGGGACCTTGGGGTGCGGGCGCCGGACGTCAATCTGGAAGTTGGGTCGGCCACGCACGCGGTGCAGACGGCCCGCATCATGGAGCGCATCGAGCCGGTGCTCCTCGAGCATCGCGCGGACTGGATTCTCGTCTACGGGGATGTCAACTCGACGGCGGCGGCCGCGCTGGTGGCGGTGAAGATCGGCCAACGAGTCGCGCACGTCGAAGCCGGCGTTCGAAGTCACGACTGGGCCATGCCGGAAGAAGTGAATAGAGTGGTCGTCGATCGACTCGCTGAGCTGCTGCTCACGCCATCACGCACAGCTGATGCGACGCTGCGCGCGGAGGGTGAGCCGGACGACGAGATCGTGTTCGTTGGGAACGTCATGGTCGATGCGCTCTTGTACGCAGTGGATGGCGCGCGATCAACTGGATTTCGCCAGGTCGCGGGGGCTGCTGGTGGCCGGGCGGCGGTTGTCACGCTGCATCGGCCGAGCAACGTCGACGATCCAGCGCGGCTGGCGTGCATCCTGGCAGCGCTCCGCGACATTGCACGTGATCGCCCGGTCGTCTTTCCCGTTCACCCGCGAACTCGCGGTCGCATCAGCGAGGCGGCAATCGACATGGGTGAGATCACTGTACTGGCGCCGGTGGGATACCTCGAGAATGGTGGACCTGGTCGACGCAGCCGGGGTGCTGATCACCGACTCCGGAGGTCTTCAGGTAGAGAGTGCGGCACTGGGCGTGCCGTGCCTGACCGTCCGCGACACGACGGAGTGGCCGGAAACGATCGCGGTTGGGGTCAACCGTTTGGTCTATGATCCCGCACTCCTGCCTGACGCGGTGCGAGCCGCGGTTCGTCAAGCGTCGCCGACGCGCCCTGAAGGGTGGGACGGCCAAGCATCGGCCAGGATCGTCGACGCCCTGCGCCGTCACCAGTGATGCGAAACGACATGCGGCCGAATGGCCGCTCGGTCCGGCTGCTTCACGTGGTTGGCGCACGTCCCAACCTGCCCAAGCTTGCGCCGGTGCATCGAGCAGCAGCACAGCGCGGCTTGACGCAAATTGTGGTGCATACGGGTCAGCACTACGATGACGCGCTATCGGCAGCGTTCTTTCGCGATCTGAATCTTCCGACGCCGGATGTCAATCTCGGAGTCGGTTCGCACTCCCACGCGGTGCAAACTGCGCGGGTGATGGAGCGCCTGGAGCCCGTGATCCAAACGGCGCGGCCGGACTGGGTCGTGCTATACGGTGACGTGAATTCCACGGTGGCGGCCGCACTGGTAGCCGCCAAGCTCGGAGTTCCGAGCGCGCACGTCGAGGCGGGTCTCCGCAGCGACGACCGCCGCATGCCCGAGGAAGTGAACAGAATCATCGCGGACCGACTTGCCTCGATCCTCCTCACTCCGTCGCGGGACGCGGAGCATCGGCTGCGCGCCGAAGGAGAACCAACGGACGAGATCGTATTCGTCGGGAACGTGATGATTGACAGCATGCTATACGTCCTGCCACGAGCCCGTGCCAACGCGCACGACTGGACGGAGGGAGCGCGGCCGATCGTGGTCACCTTGCACCGGCCGTCGAACGTCGATAACCCGACGCGCCTGGCCTCGTTGGCGGCGGCTCTGTCCGAGCTGGCCGGAGACCGACCCGTCGTATTTCCGGTACATCCCCGGACGCGGGAGCGTCTCCACGCCGCAGGCATCGCGATGCCGGGCGTGCGGCTGATGGAGCCTGTCGGTTATATCGAGATGCTGGCCCTCGTCGACGCCGCACATGCCGTCATCACCGATTCGGGAGGAATCCAAGAGGAGACGACGGTGCTCGGCGTGCCGTGCTTTACGGTTCGTGAAACGACGGAACGGCCGGTCACGGTTTTGGAGGGCACCAATGTCATGGCCTGGGACCCGGCGACTCTCCCGGGTCATGTGCGGGCTGCGCGTCGCGTGGCTCACCCCGAATTCCCGAAGGGTGGGATGGCCGGGCTGGAGAACGCATAGTGGAAGCGTTGCTCGATCGGCGCTTTTCCCGCGCGGTCACTGAGGCGTTTCCTCCGGCATCCGGTGACTGAGTTGAGGCTGTTGGCCCGCTTGGTCGTACGTCCCGTCATGAGACCTAACGACGACGCTGCATCCAAAAGCTGCCGGGCTGGTCACGCGTGCGATCGTAGGAGGGTATCGCAGCGGCCAACGCATCCGGGTGTGTTGTGTGCAGGTAGTTTGCCATCAGAATGGCTTCGAAGGATCCGTTGAACGCGAGAAATGCATGGAGAAGGTACTGCTCGGTATAGAAGCGGAGGTCGCGCGTGACCCAATGTTCGGGGTACGCATTGGGCAGAAAGACATCGTGCACGTGGATGAACACCCCCGGAGCGACACGGGGGACTACTTCGAGCAGTAGGTAGGGGACGGCCCCGCCGACGGTGACAACGTGAGGCGAGTCAATAAACAAAATGTCCCCGGCCCGCAGCTGAGCGAAGGTACTAAGTGGCAGGCGTTCTACGCGGTCAGAAATGTGGCGAGTGAGGCCGTCGAGGTGCTGGAGGTCGTCGATTCCCGACGGATCGATGGTGATAAACTCCGCGACTGCACCATTGCCGGCGTTGCGCTTGAGCGCGGCCGCGATGAAACGAGTCGAATGGCCGGCGCCGATCTCGACGACTCGTCGCGGGCGATTCTGGCGGATAAGTGCGTAGAGCAACTCGGCGTCCACGGGGCCGAATCCGCCGTTGAGCAGGTGAGGTTCAGATGCCGGCTCGTTCGATTTAAGCGGAAAACGCGCGTACTCTGAACCCCAGGCACTTGCTAGATCGCGGAGCAGCGCCAACTGGGCCTCGGCGCGCAGGTCGACTCCGACCATCGCGGATCGGTCGCGCCAGCGGCCGTCCTCGAGCAGTCGGGTGTCGGGGACGGGCGAGTCGTACGTTGCCCGCATCACGTGCAGACCATGGCGCTGGAAGAACGCAAAACGCTGTTTCCACGACCCCAGGATCGCCCGGTGATACCATTGGCGCAGGGGCTCACTCACGCTCATGAACGTGCTCCTTACCTTGGTGGTCGCGAGTCAAAGTCGCGATGGGGCAGATCACCTTCCAAGAAACGCTCAGCACTGTGCGAAAGCAGTCCATCGTCCAACAGCATTCATCCCTTTCGGACTAACGGCGCCATAAGGAGCGCGCATCCTACTCCGAGTCCAATTGGGATTACATGGCGGAGTGCCCACCATTGCCAGACGTTGCGAACCGATGGGTTGATCTGGTTGCTCGGCTGCAAAACCGAGATTCCCGCCGTTCACCAGTGTAGCCTCGCCGAGCGCCGCTACAGGTGCCGGTGGTGCTTCCATTTCTGCTAGGATTCGCATGCGCACTGGAGGAATCGCGGCCCGCGCTTCTGAGGCGCCGAACCCGCGGGATCTGGGGCGATCGCGAATAAGAGATGGCGTTCCACACCTCGTGCACAGTGGTGTGGCGACAGCTATGATGACGCGTCGACGAACGGGCCGTCACGATGTGCGATGGCTACATTGCGGCTTGGCTCTGATAGTAACGCTAGGCGAGTGCCTCTGGGCGCAGGCGCTGGACAAGATCACCGAGGCGATCTCGCCGCTCGTGGACGTCGTAAAGGATTAGTCGTAGGGAACGGATGCGCGTCGTTGGAGACAGGGACGGCGCATGAGACGAACTCGCACTGTCGGGCGTGGGAGGTCGACCGAACGACGGGCTGTTGGAGAGCGGGATCGCCTCCGCCCGCATCAGTATCCCTCGTTGTGTGACTTCGAGTTATGTGCAATGGTCGCGGAGGGGCTCGAACCCCCGACCTCTGGTATGTGAGACCAGCGCTCTAACCAGCTGAGCTACGCGACCGTGGTAAACCAGCTAGGCAACACGGAGGCACTAAAGCGCGAATTATAGCCGTGAAAGCGACTGCCAGCGAGCCCGGCGCTCTCCTTCATCGGCCCATTCACAGCAGGCGGCGCGTGTCAGGCGTCCGCCGAGAGATGGCGGATTGGTACTGCCGTGCGTGCGGTGAGCAAACGGTCACACTGGCCCGCTACGGTCGGTATGTCGGTGTCCACCGCACAATGAAATTGTCGACGACGGTGGAGTCGGGAAAACGGGTGCGCAATGCGGCGACCAATTTGGAGTCCATGGGGTGGGAAAAGAGCGGCTTCGTGTTTTGGGCGACAGCTGTGACCCCAAGGGAATCGAGCACGCGGAGAACCCGCGCGGTGTGGTCGGTTGGGTCCTCGAAGAAGTCGAACAGAGTGCGAGTCGGATCGCGGAGCTGGGTCAGATAGTACACCTCTGGGCAGTCAGGTGCGGCGTATACGTAACCGTTCGGCCGGGTGTGTGTCTGCATCAGCCGAACGACATCAGCGTAGGTTGTGGCGCTTGTTGACCCGACCAGCAGGCCGGTCCGTGGAATGGCAAGTCTCGCGACCGGCCACGAATCCTGCGTGGCATAGACGCCGGTGACCGACACGTGACCGGGGTTGACACACGCAACACCGAACAGGAGAAAGAATCCGCCAGCCACGGCGACCGGCGGTCGAATCCTTCCGTCCCCTGATGCCGTGATCGCCAGCAGCGCGAGTATCGCGAGTGGGGCGAAATACAGCACGTAGTACGAACCCGCGTAGGGCACTTGGATCAAGCTGCACATCGCAACCATACAAACGAGCAGCCAAATCAATGCCTTCCGGCGAGCCGGTATATCGGCGCTCACTCTCAGACCCGCCAGCAGCAGCAAGCCCGCCGCCACCGTGCACGGCGCCAAGTAACGCAGCATGAGCCAGACATTGGCGTAGGCGCGTCCTCCTCGAAAACCAATAAACCCAGCCGCCGCTCCGATCACAAAACCTGCGACTCGAGACGCCGGGTTTGACCAGTTTATACGATCCCGAACGGGCCAAACGGGAGCGAGCATTAGCAGCCAGCCCGTGGCCGCCCAGGTTGTGCTCAACGGGACCGGCGGCTGAGTCGCAAAACCAAACCGCTTTGTCGGTTCAACAAACACCTCTCGGACTAGCGTACCCAAAGCGCCCGATCTCGCGTAGGGCATGGCAAACAGAATCAGCGGGAGCACAACGCCGAGACTGAATGGACCAACCATTGCGCCGAGGCGAAGTAGGCGACTCAGCCCACCTTCGATACTTCGTTGTCGCCACACCTTGACGGCCAGCAAAACCGCCAATGCGATCCCCGGCGCAACGAAATGGAGGAAGCGCGCGTGGCTTGGGAGGTCCCTAACAAGTCGAAGCAATCCGACGGCGAAGAGCGCGAGAGATGCTGAGACAAAGATCCGATATCCAGTGTCGACCTTCGCCTTGTCGGTAGGCTCGCCGTCTGTCTGATGGGCCAACTCCTCCCATACGAAAAATAGGAGTGCTCCGGCGACGTAGTAGAAGCCTACGACCTTCACCAGCACGGAGGCTCCGCCGGCAAGCCCTGCGAAGAACAACCAGCGTGCCCGCGAGGTTTCGGCAAACCGCGCAAGCGCGGCAATGCCAAAGCTGGCAAGGAAGAGATTGTACCATGAGGGCATGGCCGCTGGATACGTAGGCACGCTCCAGACGACACAGAGGAGCGTCGCAATCCCGGCGGCCAACGGATCCGCAAACCGGGACGCGATATAGAACAGCGCTGGTACCCACAAGAGAAAGACGACAAACATCGCCCATCGAAGGTTGACCAGTCGTGTTCCTAAGGTCTCAAAGACCAGAGCATCGAACTGACTCAGGCCACCCGTGTACACATCGCTGAAATCCCGCTGCGGTAGCTGTCCGGCCATTACGTGCTCAGCGGAATGAGCCAACACGCCCTCGTCGAGCGGAATCCAGTTGCGGTCGAGACGTGTGCTGAAGTACGCCGCGGCTGCGACCCACACCACCAGCAGGGTGTACACCCAGCGACGGCCCCCCTCAGCGGGCCCGAGCCCGGCCCTTGTTGCACGATCGGAGGTCGCGCACGCCAAACTCACTGGGCCGCGTACCTCCGGCGGCGCAGTGGCTCCGCCACTAGCGGCCTACTGGCGGCATTTACGGTCGCCGATACGTATAGACTATCGGCAACCCCAACGAGCGGCGGGAATCGTTCTGCCAGGCGGCGCAGCCACTCGGAGCTGCGAACAACAGCGCGGTACCGCGCAGGGAGCAAGGGAAGATCAGCGGACTGCGCGTTGACGGAGAAGTACCCATTGACAGCGATGCTGGTTGGTCCGACGAGGTGCTCGAATGTCGTGCGTAGCTCGCGCACCGTCCAATAGCGAACCTCGAAACCAAACGCGGGGCGCCATCGACGCCTCGCTTGAACCCAGATCGAACGCAACCCCACCGTATTCGGCAACTGCACCGCGACCATGCCGGACGGGGTCAGCACCCGCCGCATTTCGCGAAGGGCGCGACGCACGTCGTGCTTGGCCATGTGCTGTAAGACGCTGTAGGAAAACGCCACATTGACGCTGTTTGGTTGTAGCGGCAGATATCGGGCGTCGGCGGCGATGAAGTGCGCTCGCAGCCCTAGAGCGCGCGCGACGCGGGCCGCTGCTCGCACACCGCCGAGCATTGGATCGATTCCAATCGGCACGTACCCGATCCGGGCTGCCGCGAAGCACCAGCGTCCCCAATTGCTCCCGACGTCGAGCCAGATGCGTCCCTCTCCCCGACCAGAGGGCACGCGGATGTCTGGAACGGGATACGTTTTCAGCTGCCCTATCAACGGGATGTACATGAGGCCGCATGTCGCAGCGACTGCCTGCTGTACGAACGGGTCGATCCCCGCACTCTCGGTTCCTGGCTCGGTCTGTGTCCCGGGGGGGGCGGCCTCTGGCTGGGCGGGTGTGGTCGGCGCCGTCGAAATGTTGCCTGCATTGAGCGCTTTAGGACGCACCTGATCTAAAGATGCCCGTGCGGAATCGTGTGTCTGTCGGACGTCGTCGCGCAGCATGACTGGGATGCCTTCGACGACAGCGAATTCTCGTCCGCATGCGGTGCACACCAACGATGTCGATGCCGGACGAACGGCCGCGCCGTCGTGCGGGCAAGCGAGTCGCGCAAGAAGCCAAGGATCGATTAACGTCATGTATCGGCGAGCTCGCGCGCCGCTATGCGGGTCGAGATTACATTGGTGGCGACCTTCAAACGTCTCTATCTCCGAGATGATCGATCGAAGAGTCTGGCATTGGACTCAAGCGCCGGCAACATTGGCCTACGGCAAAGCGCTGCGCCACCTAGTATGAACGAGGCATGAGGCCGCGGGTCACGATTCCCATTTATCCCGCGGTCGGCGTCATTTGTGCAGGAGCAGCATGCCCTCGCCTGCGCGCGGTCCTCAAAACTGCCGCAGCGACGGGCGAGCGCACTAGGGCGTATCAGGCAGGAAGGCCCACGTAGAGAGTGGCATCCCGTTGTGCCAGCAGCTAGGATGCGGCGGTGCCCCAGACAGGGACCGCCCTCCTCCGCTGCACTACGGTCGCGTGCCGCCGTGGCTCGCGACGCGGATGGCGAGGCTCGGACGCGTGATCACCGAGGCCATCGTCCTCGAGTACGGACGCGACGAGTTCCTGCGACGTCTCGCGCATCCCGGTCTGGTTCCAGGCCTTCGGGGCCGTCATGGGGATGGACTGGCACTCCTCCGGCATCACCACGTGCGTGCTCGGCGCCCTCAAGCGTGGGCTTGCGCCCGTGCGCTGGGAGCTCGGCGCTGCACGTCTGCGGCGGGCGCGGCGCGGATTCGCGCAAGACGCCGGGCGAGTTGATCGCGCTCGGGGACCGGTCGGGCCTGGACGGCGGCGCTGGCGCGCGCGAGCCGGCTGGTCGCGAAGGTCGACAGCGCCGCCGTGCAGGACGGCTACGACCTCTACCTTCACGGATTCGTCGTCGCCGCGGACGGCCAATGGGCCGTCGTGCAGCAGGGCATGCACGGCGGGGAGCGCATGGCTCGCCGCTATCACTGGCTGAGCGATCGAGCGGCAACCTTCGTCGACGCACCGCATACCGCGATCGACGGCCCTCCGCGAACCGCGCCAATCGTCAATCTCACCGACTCGAGAGCCGCCGACGCCGGACGGCACAGCTGCGATCGTGCGAGAAGGTCCGATCGGTCGCACGCGCGGTGCGGGCCCGGGCTGGCGTGGCGGAGCAGGGCACCGGCAGCGAGCCAGGACCAGATCCGACCCCCTTCATCACGACGTGCGCCCCGAGGACATTCTCGGTCAGCGCCTGCACGCGCTGTCGGCCGCCGCACACGCGAGCCCCGGTCGACTTTGCCGATCTCTTACTGGTGCCCGGTGTGGGCGCGCGTACGGTCTTCGCGCTTGCCCTCGTCGGGGAAGTGGTCTACGGTGCACCGAGTCGATTCAGCGACCCCGCCCGCTTCTCGCTCGCGCACGGCGGGAAGGACGGCCATCCATATCCGGTGCCGTTACGGTCTACGACGAGACGATCCGCGTCCTCAAGACTGCAGTCGCGCGTGCCAAGATCGGCAACGACGATCGGCTCTCGGCCCTTCGCCGTCTCGATGCAGAGGCGCGCCGATTGGACCGGAGTCCGGGAGCGATCGACGTCGCGGCCTTTATTGCGGACGAACGCGAGCAATCTGCGGCACGCGGTGGGATGACAGTGGGTGGGGCCAAGAAGGTCGGACCACCGATCAGCCCAAAGGAAACGTCCCAGCTGTCGCTGCTCGAGAAGCCGGCCCGAGAGGCGAAGGCCTAGCCACACCCGCGTCGTCAGCACCGTCCCTTCTTCGCCGCCCGTTTCGCCTTTGACTTCGCTCTAATCTTTGCTCGCACACCCCAGCCGTCGCTGTTCAGCCCGTTGACCCTGCGCGCGTCACGAGCCACGTTTTCCGCCACTCATATGGTCGCTCGGTCCGCGCTCCTCGCTGCCCTGCTAGTGGCCGCGTCATGCACCACCGGCCCCCAGCCTTCGCCACTCGTGATCACGACTGATCGCACGAGCTATTCGTTCGCGGCCGGTGGGTCGGCGACCGTGGTGACTACGGCAGCGAACGATGGCCAATCGGGCCTGTATGTGAGCGAGTGCAACGGCAGTTCGCCGACCTGGCTACTCGCGGTGCGGGTCAACGGGCAGTGGCAGATGCCTGTCAACCCGACGTGCTTCGTTGGCGTGAACGGGATCGCTAGTGCCCCCGAGTACCGAGTCGGACCCGGGACCGCGACTACAGACACCACACTCTTTACGACGGCGGGCACCTACCGCTGGGAGCTGTACTCCAGCCCCGATTCAGGCGTAATGACAAAGCAGTTGAGCGTCTCGAACACGTTCGTAGTGTCCGGACCGCCGTAAAGCGAATCATTTCGGGGCAATTCGACTTAGGCGAGTCCGCCCGGCAGGATTCGAACCTGCGACCCCGGAATTATGAGTTCCTTGCTCTAACCAGCTGAGCTACGGGCGGCGACCTGGCGCAGCGTGGAAAATACACGACTCGGCGAAGGGGCGGCACCAAGTACGTGACCCAGGATCGCCGATCCGACCCCGTTGCACCCAACATCAAGGGCCTCGCCGGCAGACGCGCATCGCGCGCCGCCGACGAGGCCCCGTGCACCGAGTGGGCTTATTGCCCGACGCTACTACCTGCGCTCGGCGCCATCGAGATCGGCGCGCCGGTCGGACCGTGGTCGTAGTCCTGCACGCTCGAGATGTTCGGTACGCCGTACGTGCGGCCGTTCCAGCCGTTGAACCCGTCCATATGCAGCAGCCAGAGCCCGCTCCGCATGTCGGAGATCACGATCAAGCCATCACGATTGCGCACGTCGACGCCGAACGCACCCTGATACACACTCGTCGTGCTCTCCCAGCCGTTGTCCGCGTTGTTGCCGAAACCGTGTTCGTGAGCGCAGCCGGCGCACGTGAAGTAGTGCCCATCGGTGTGCGGATGCTTCGGATCCTTGAGGTCGAAGACCTGCAACCCGTCCTCGTACGCCGAAACGAAGACGTACGGCCAGCGTACCTCGTGGTTGTGCGACAGATCGTGCCAGTCCGCCGTCCACGCGGCGATCGGCGTGTCGAGGTTCTTCGTCGTACCCGACTGACCGGCTGAGATGTCCCAGATCCGGAGCGGCGTGTACTGATACTCGGTCTCGGTCACCGCGTACTTTCCGTCCGGCGACGGCGTGAACGTATGGGCCAGATCCTGCCCAAAAGACGTGATCGTGAACAGCTGCTTCGGCGCATCGGGATGCGACACGTCCCACACCGAGAACCCGCCCAGCCCCGCTCCGTAGAACTTGTCCTGGTGCGTCGCCGGGTCGTAGGCCACGTAGAAGTCGTGATACCCGCCGTTCCCCAACTGCTTCAACGGCGTCGGGTTCGGGACTGCCCCCACCTGCCACGTGCTCGAGTTCGTGTCGCTCACGACCTTGCCAAGATCGTAGATCACCGACTTCGACTCGTTCACCGTCACGAAGTACAGGACTCGACCATCGGAATGCTTGTACGCGAAGGTGTTGTGGAAGCCGCCCGGTGCCTGCGGATATCGAATCCGCGCGACGACCTTCACGGTCGACGTGTCGGGGAGTCCGGTCACGTCGAAGATGACTGCGCCCAGGTCCGCGTCGGGGCTGCCCTGCATGAACTGGTACGACTGCGCGTAGTAGTACTTGCCATTGATCTTGAAATACTTGCCATCCATCGCTCCGATACCCTTGTGGAGCTCCGGGTGCTCGATGGTCCAGTCGTACAGCAGCTTCGGACGCGCTGTGTTGCTGATGTCGTAGATCTGGGTGTCGAAGTGCGTGAAGCCACAGAGATACACGTACGGCCGGTTCGCATCCTGCTCGATCTCAATGTCGGCCGCTTTCCACGGGCCAGCATGACCATCGACATGGCTCAGTGCGTGTACCTTCAGGCTACCACCACGCTTGAGTGAATCGGGCACGGTCCCACCGGGATCCTGCGCGCGCACAACGCTCGCCAGGCCGAGAACCGCAAGGAAAGCCGAGAATGTTCTGGACATGAGGATCCCAGGCTACGAGGGGGAGGAACAACGCGAGCGTCAGTCGATCACCACCAACCGCTTCGAAACGCACCCCGCGACGGCCGAGCGGAAAAGTTGACCACTGGCCGCCACCACTTATCGGTCCCATTATTTGGTGCAAGGTCCCGTCCGACGGCAATGTTACGCCTCCCTTCCTCGCTTGGCAAGCAACGCATGAGCGCCATCGATTCCGGCCCGCGCACAGATCCCAGCCCTCAGACAGCGCTGCCCCGCAGACGCCGCGTGCCCCGGCACGCAGCCGGCCTCCTCTCGGCGGCGCTGGTCGCCGCCGCCGCCCCGGCCCATCGCGATGCCGGAGGCCCGTTCGACCTGCTGCTCTTCCGGACGCCTGTAGCGCCGCACGCAACCGCAACGGCGCGACTGATCTACCCCCACTCGCCCTTCGGCCTGGCCGTCACCACGGACGGCCGCGCGACTTACAACATCCAGATCACGGCCACCGGCCTGCCGGCGCCCGCCAGCCTAGGCAAGTTCACGATCTACACGGCGTGGGCCGCGCTGCCCGACCTCTCGCACTGGGCGCGCCTGGGTACCGTCACCAACGGCACAAGCCTCGTCGGACCGGTGGACTTGAACAAGTTCCTCCTCGTGATCTCCGCGGAGCCGTCCGCTGCCACTATGAGTCAGACGGGTCCGACTGTGCTTCACGGCACGTCGCCGAGTGGCTACCTGCAGACGTTTCTCGGCCACGGCCTGTACCGGCTCCCGCAATGAGCGCCCGACGTTCAGCTCAGGTCCGACCCGACCACCGCATACTCGGCGGCGCGATCATGGCGAGCGCGGCCGCGACCCTCGCTCTCCACGGCGCGACCCTCGGCGCCCAAGGGACCGGGCGCGACACGGGCATGCGGCAGATGGGTGCAATGCCGGGGATGGGGAACGGATCCCAGCCTGCCGCGCAGGGCGACTCCTCGATGACGATGGCCAGCATGAACGGGTCGACGATGCAGATGCCCATCCCCATGCCAGCAGGCATGTTCGTCATGCCTGGGCTCGTCGGACTCAACCCTTCCGGATCCTCGTTCCTGCCAGGCGTTGGAGCCGATCCCTCGACACTGCCGGCCGCGCGCCCTCGCACAGTCGCTGCGCTCCACGATGGCGACACGCTGGACCTCACCGCCATGCTCGTCCGCCGCACTATCGGCAGCCACACCTACACGATGTACGGCTACAATGGCGAGGTCCCGGGCCCGCTCATTCGCGTACCACAAAACGCGACGATCGTCGTGCGCTTCCACAATCGCATTGATCTGCCAAGCGCCGTCCACTGGCACGGCGTTCGCCTCGCCAACGAGAACGACGGTGTGCCCGGAATCACCCAGCAGGTCGTCCCGACCGGAGGAGACTTCCTGTATCGGGTCCATTTCCCCGATGCGGGCATCTACTGGTACCACCCCCACGAGCGCGAGGACATCGAGCAGGCGATGGGCCTCTTCGGGAACATGATCGTCGACTCCCCGGACAAGGACTACTACGCACCGGTGAACCGAGAGGAGGTCCTGATGCTCGATGACCTCCTCATCAACGCCGACACCCTGATCCCCTTCGGAAAGTCGGTACCGGATTTCGCCCTGATGGGCCGCGTCGGCAACACGCTGCTGGTGAACGGCGACCGGCGATATACGCTCTCGGTCCGGCAGGGTGAGGTCGTGCGTTTCTACCTGACCAACGTCTCCAGCTCTCGCACCTACAACCTGTCGTTCGGTGGCGCACCCATCAAAGTCGTCGCCTCGGATGTCAGTCGCTTCGAGCACGAGGAGCGCGCCACCAGCGTCGTGGTCGGACCAGCCGAGCGCTACGTCGTCGATGTCCGATTCGAGCGGACTGGCCAGTATACCTTCGTCAACGAGGTCCAGGCCATCAATCATTACCGCGGCGAGTTCGAGCCCGAGTCCGACACTCTCGGTGTTGTGACCGTGGGAGCCTCGCCCGCGACGCCAGACTACGGAAGCGCGTTCGCGACGCTACGCGACAATGCGGCCGTGACGCAGGACATCGCCCGCTTCCGCCCGGCGTTCGACCGACCACCCGACAAAACGCTGCATCTCACGGTGCAGGTGTCGGGTCTCCCCCTCGCGACGGTCCAGTTCATGACCATGGACACGGCGTACTACGCGCCGATCGAGTGGGTCGACGGGATGCCAGACATGAACTGGTTGTCCACCAGTGACGAGGTGCGCTGGATCCTGCACGATGAGGCCACCGGCAAGGACAATATGGACATCGACTGGCATGCGCGGCGGGGGTCCATGGTCAAGCTGCGCCTGGTCAATGACGCCAAATCCTTCCACCCAATGCAGCACCCCATCCATCTCCACGGCCAGCGCATGCTCGTCATCGCGCGAAACGGGGTGCCGATGACCAACCTCGTCTGGAAGGATACCGTGCTCATCCCCGTCGGCTCCGCCGTGGATGTGCTCATCGATGCATCCAATCCCGGCGCGTGGATGCTGCACTGCCACATTGCCGAGCACTTGGGCGCCGGGATGATGACGGTGCTGCATGTGGACCAGTAGGCGCCGGTCGACTGGCGGATAGCACTGCCGGGATCGCCAGAGCTGCGCAGGTTCACGTCGGGGAACAAACGCAGAGGGCCAGCTCTGCGTCACCGCGACTGGCCCTCCCCATTGCCACGACTCCCACTCTAGCTCGGCTGCGGAGCCCTCAGGGAATCGCCCCGGCAGCCGAATCCCGGTGATGCGACAGCTGCAACCGAGCCGCCACCGACAGGGAATCCTGACGCTGTTTCGCCTCACGGAGCGCCTTCGCCACGAGCGCCGCCGGGCACTTCGGGTCGGCCCGCTCGTAGCCGGCCTGCACGTCGGCACCCCGTCGCACCGCCTCGAGGAACTGCCGTGCCACGCCACAGGTCACGTCCGCCCGGACGTGATTGAGGTTCGCGCCATCGACGAAGAACAACGAGCACGGCGCGGCGCTGTCAGACACCACGCGGTCCAGGGCCGCGCCGCTGTGCGCGCTGTCTTGCAGCATGCCGCTCGACAGGGTGATCGGCTCGCGGCGAGACGCTGCACTGTCCAGGTGCACGGCGCTGTCCGGCGCGGTCAGGACCCGTGACCCCGAGTCCGCCCAACCCTGTGCCACCTCGGTCAGTACCGGCGACAACATGACGTGGTCTGGCGGCTTGCCGGCCGAGATCTCGAGGCCGCGGTCAGAGGCGGCTGACACGCGCACGTACACGCCGTTCAGCATCGCGCGGTAGATCTCCTGCTGTTGCACATCCTGCGACCGGAGGGGACTGGCCATCAGGGTGCACGCGCCGACCGCGAGCCCTAACCGGCGAAAGCTACGAGCGAATCTCTCAGAGTGAAATTGCACCACGTCACAAAGATCGCTGCGTGGTACCGCCGCACGCTAGCGGGCCTGCGCCGGCTCGACGTGTGCCTCGAGGACCTCATCGCAGAAACGGTCGCCGCACCGGCCTTTCCGACCTCCACTCCGGCCGCATAGTTGGCCACAATGGCAGCTTCGAGGGGCGTCGCGCCCGCTGCCAGCATGATCGCGAGGAACGCCGTCACCGTATCCCCAGCTCCCACGACGTCGTAGACCGCCCGGGCCGTCGTCGGGACCCGGTCCGTCCGCCCACTCGGGTCCACCAGCGCCATCCCATGCTCGCCCAGCGTGAGCAGTAAGTGGTGCACCCCGAGTCGGTCCAACGCGTCGTGCAAGGCCCGCGGCGAATCCAGGTCCACGGCAGCACCGAGCGCCGCCTCCAGCTCGCGGCGGTTCGGCTTGAACACCGTCGCGCCCCGGTACCGGAAGAAATTGCGGTACTTGGGATCGACCACCACCGGGATGCCCCGAGCTGTCGCGCACCGCATCGCCGTGTCGATCACCGGCGCGACCAGCACACCTTTGTTGTAGTCCTCGAGAATCAGCGCATCGGCGTCTGCCACCGCGCGCTGGACCGCGGCCAGCAGCCGCTCGACTTCTATCCCGGCCATGTCGCCGTCGTCTTCCTCATCGACCCGCACGACTTGCTGGGCCCGCGCTACGATCCGCGTCTTGGTCGTCGTCGGCCGTTCGACCTCGATCAGGGAACGACGCTCGGCCCCCAGAGCGTCGAGCAACGACCGCAGCGTCTGCGCCGCGGCATCGCGACCGAGAGCCGCTACGAGCTCGCAGTGCGCCCCGAAGGCAATCACGTTGTGCGCCACGTTGGCCGCGCCGCCCAGCGCGTGGGTCCGCTCTCGCACCCGCAGGACCGGCACCGGCGCCTCGGGCGAGATGCGCTCGACTTCGCCGCGCACATAAACGTCGAGCATCGCGTCGCCTATGACGGCCACACGCACTCGACCAGCGGTGCCAAGCAGCGCTTCCAAGCGCGCGCGCGAAAGAGACGGAGGCATGCCCCATGCTTAAGCTACGGATCCCTATGAACAGGGTCAATTTGGCATCTTCGTCGCTTGCCCGCCTCAATGCTGAGGCCAAGTTGGCAGTGTTTGCGATTCAGGAACGCGCACTGCTGACCTGGAACGCGGTGCGTTTCATTGGCGCCCGCCCCTTTTATGGCGCAGATGTGGTCCAGCAGATGGACGCGATCGGCGTCCAATCGCTGTTCATCGTCGTGCTGACAGGGTTCTTCACGGGCATGGTGCTCGCCCTCCAATCCTCGGTCAGCCTCGAGACCTTTGGCGCGACGATCTACCTGGGACACCTGGTCGCGGCGTCCATGATCCGGGAGCTGGGCCCAGTCCTCGCAGGGCTCATGGTCGCGGGCCGCGTCGGCTCTGGCATCGCGGCCGAAATCGGCTCCATGCGCGTCACCGAGCAGATCGACGCCCTCCACACGCTCGGCACGGACCCGATCAAGAAGCTGGTGACGCCCCGCCTGATCGCCGCTCTGGTCATGCTTCCCGTGCTGACCGTTATCAACGATCTGGTGGGTATCGTCGGAGGCAATGTGATCGCGTCCCTCTCCGTCGGTGTCCCGAGCTCCCTGTATTGGCGAACGGTGTGGGACCAGATCGCAGCCGACGGCTTCACGCTGCGGTTCGTGCCCAACGACTTCATTCAGGGACTGTCGAAGCCCTTCGTCTTTGGCGGCATCATCGCCATTACCGGCTGCTACTACGGCCTCACCACGACCGGGGGGACGGAAGGCGTCGGACAGAGCACGACTCGCACCGTCGTCGCGGCGAGCATCTCGATCCTCATCGTCGATTACTTCATGACGCAGATGCTGCTGGCCTTCTTCTCGGCGGGCCCCTGATCGGCAGCCGGGGCATGGGCAGCGATGACCCGCGGGCTCGGCGGGCGCGGGCCGCCATGCGTCGCGAATTGCGCCACGACGAAGCGCTGGCTGGCGGAACGGCGCTTGCCGCTGGCGAGAGCAATCCGGCGGTACGCCGCACCGCGCCACTTGGCGAGACACCTGTCATCGCGCTCGAGGGCGTGTCACTCGCGTTCGATCAGCCGGTCCTCGAGGACGTATCCCTTGAGCTGTACCACGGAGAAACGGTCGTTATCGCCGGCGAGTCCGGAACCGGAAAGTCCACGATACTCAAACTCGTCCTTCGTCTCCTCATCCCGGACGAGGGTCGCGTGTTGATCAACGGCCACGACGTCGTAGGACTGAGCTTCGACGACGCGCTGGCTGAGCGGCAGCGGATCGGGATGGTGTTCCAAGGCGCGGCGTTGTTCGACTCGATGTCGGTCTACGAGAACATCGCCTACCCGCTGCACGAGCACACGACGTTGACGGAGGAAGAGATCGAGCGGGTGGTGCGCGAGAAACTCGAGTTCGTCGACCTGGACCCGGATGCGGTCATGAACCGCCTCCCGGCCGAGCTGTCCGGCGGGATGAAAAAGCGCGTCGGCATCGCCCGCGGCATGGCCAAGAACCCGGAGATCATGCTCTACGATGAACCGACCTCGGGCCTCGACCCGCTCACGACCGGCACGATCACCCGGTTGATCATGAAGCTCCAGCGCGAGCTCCATGTAACGAGTCTCGTCGTATCTCACGACATTCGATCGGCCAACCGGATGGCAAGCGCGATCGCGGTGCTGGCCAACCGCAGGATCGTGTTCTTCGGGACGCCCGAGGAGATGGCAGCGAGCGACGATCGATACATTCGTGACTTCCTGGGAGGGTTCTGAGATGCGGTCATTGCTCGACGACGTGCGGGCGGCGCCCGAGGGGGCACTGAGCCGGTGAGACGATCTGTCGGCATTACCTGGGATGAGCTCCGCGTCGGCCTCCTGGTGCTCGTCGCGGTCGGCACCCTGCTGCTTGCGATCTACAAGTTGGGGGAAACCTCCAACCTCTTCACGAAGCGCTACACGCTCTACGTGTTCCTGGCCAACGCGCGTGGCATAAGCCGCGGAGGATCCGTAACGATCGATGGCGTGGTCGCCGGAACGATCAACGACGTGCGCTTCCTTCCGGTCAGCAGCGATACCACTCGCAACCTGCGCCTGTCACTGTCCATCGACCGAAAGCTCCAACCACAGGTTCGCGCCGACAGCCGTGCATCGCTTCGGTCCCTCGGATTGCTCGGCGACAAGATCCTCGATATCAAATCCGGCACCCCTCGCTACAACATGCTGCAGCCGGGAGATACGATCCCTGTGGTCCCCGCGATCGACGTCGACGACGTGATCGCCCAAGCCTCGAGCGTCGTCCAGGACCTCGTGCAACTGACCAGTGACGTCAAGTCCATCACCGGAGGCATTGTGCGCGGTGACGGGACGATGGGGCAGCTGGTGACGAACCGCTCGCTCTACGACCAGTTGACGGGCACGCTCACCCAAGTCAACCGCCTCCTCGGGCGATTCGAGAACCCGCATGGCACGGTCGGTCGCCTGATCGACGATCCTCAGCTGTATACCAGTCTGGTCTCCGCCATTGCCGGCGTCGACTCGGTCATTGGCCACCTCAATCGCCGGCAGGGGACCGTCGGCCACCTGCTGTACGACGACACGTTGTACGCACACCTGCTTTCCACGACGGACGGGGCCGACTCACTGCTCCGCAGGCTGAATAGCGGGCAAGGCTCGGCCGGGAAGATGCTGCGCGATCAGGAGCTGTACGATCAGCTCACGCATGCCATAGGCTCGCTCAACGCGGTGCTGCTCGACATGAAGCAGAACCCGGGTCGGTATACGCATGGGATGGTGAGGGTGTTTTAGAAAGGCTTGGACGCTTGACGTTCGACGCTCGACGTTCGAACAAACTTGAGGGCCAGTTAGGCAGCCTGTAGCTGGCCCCCGAGGTTTGTTTCGCACGTCGCACGTCGCACGTCGCACGTCGCACGTCGCACGTCGAACGTCGAGCGTCTCCGATGACGCCCCGCTGCCGCGTCCCGGCTAAGCTTCTAGCCATGTTCATTGACCGCGTCGTGGTCCATGTGGAGGCGGGTACTGGAGGGTCGGGCGCGAGCTCGTTCCGCCGGGAGTGGCGCGTGCCACTGGGCGGGCCGGACGGGGGCGACGGTGGGCGCGGCGGTGACGTCTACGTCCAGGGCGACGCGAACCTGAGCACACTCCTCGATTACACCTACCGCGACAGCTGGTCGGCAGAGCGCGGCGAGCATGGCATGGGGAGCAATAAGACTGGCCGCTCGGGCGCCGACGTCGTCATGCCCGTGCCGCCCGGGACTGTCGTCATCGACAGCGCGACCGGCGAGCGCCTCGGCGAGGTCCTCGAAGATGGCGAGCGGCTCGTCGTCGCTCGAGCCGGGCGTGGCGGCCGCGGAAACGCGTTCTTCGTCACGTCGACGCACCAGTCGCCGCGCGAGTGGCAACCGGGCGAGGCGGGCGAGCGGCGCACACTAACGCTCGAGCTCAAGCTCATTGCCGATGTCGGGCTCGTCGGCCCGCCCAACGCCGGGAAGTCGACGCTGCTATCGGTGATTTCGGCCGCACGCCCAAAGATCGCGGACTACCCTTTCACCACACTGTCTCCCAACCTGGGTGTGGTCGCGCTCAGCGACCATCGCACGTTTGTGGTCGCAGACATTCCGGGCATCATCGAGGGGGCGCACGAGGGGCGCGGACTCGGGCTCCAATTCCTGCGGCACATTGAGCGCACACGGCTGCTGGCGTTCCTGATTCCCGTGGATGCGCTCGACCTCCAGGCGGAGTACGAGGCGTTGCGACACGAGATTGCCGCGTATTCGCCGGCGCTCATCGCCAAGCCACACTGCGTCGTGCTCACAAAAATCGACCTCTGGGGCGATGACCCGCCGCCCCCGATCGACGCGCCCGATGCGTTCGGCACGTTCGCGATCAGCGCGCCGGCTCGGAAGGGACTCGACGAGCTTCTCCGCGTCTGGTGGGAGGAGCTGATGAGCATCCGTCAGCGCGAGCGTGACCCGAGCGAGCGCGTGTCGATGCCGTGAGCGATGCCTAGCGAGTTCCAGACGTGGGCTCGCGGCATACCGCCGTATCCGAGTGCGCTCCTCGATCTGCGCAACCCGCCCGATCCCCTGTACGCCATAGGCGATCCGCGCGTGCTCGATCGGCAGGTAGTGGCCGTCATCGGCGCGCGTCACGCCACAGCTACGAGTCGCGCCTTTGCGAGACGGCTCGCGCGTGTGCTCGCACGCGCGGGCGCCTGCGTCGTGAGCGGACTGGCCATGGGGATCGATGCCGCCGCGCACGAAGGCGCACTCGAGGGCGGATGCGGGCCGAACGTGCGCGGTCCTGGGAGGCGGCATTGATCGGGGGCGCACCCGCATGCAACCGTGCCCTGCGCGAACGGATCGCCGCGCGATGGCCTCCTCCTCTCGGAGTGGACGGCGGGAATTCGGCCCGATCGCTGGATGTTCCCGCATCGCAACCGACTCATTGCTGCGCTTGCGCAGGCGACGATCGTGGTCGAGGCCAGCGCGACGAGCGGCGCGTTGCACACCGTCAATGCCGCGATGGATCTCGATCGCACGGTCGGCGTCGTACCAGGTCCGGTCGACACGGCTGCGTTTAGCGGATCGAACGCGCTGCTGCACCACCCGGGCGCTTGCGATCATCGTGGAGGCGGAGGACGCGCTCGCCCTCCTGAGCCCGCGCGTCGAAGTGACACCGCCGCCCGCTGCGTACTCCGCGGACGAGGCATCCGGTGTGGGACGTGCTGGCGAATGGGGCGGCGGACATCGACACGATCGCGATCCGCGCTCACCTGCCCACCACCCGGTGCCTCGCGGCGATCACCTCACTCGAGCTTGCCGGTGCGGTCGAGTGCGACGTGACCGGCGAGATCCGGCGCCGGTGATGCGCCGGGGACGAGCGCGCACCAACTTCTGAGCGACCGCGGCACGTGTACGTCCACGTGCCGTTCTGCGCGCGGCGGTGCTCCTATTGCGACTTCGCCATCGCGGTCCGCCGTCACGTGCCGGTCGACGCCTACGTCGCGGGAGTCGCGCGCGAATTGGCGCTGCGATTCCCCGACCGCGAGGACCCAGTGGCCGGTCCGAAACGTGTATCTGGGCGGTGGCACCCCGTCGCGCTCGGCGCCGCCGGTGTGCGCCATCTGCTCGACGTCCTGCGTGCACGATTGACCCTCGAGCCGGACGCCGAAGTCACGCTCGAAGCAAATCCCGAGGACGTAGACGACGCGGCGATCGCCGCGTGGCGGCTCGCGGGGGTCAATCGCGTCTCGATCGGCGCCCAATCGTTCGATCCGGCTGCCCTGGCGTGGATGCACCGGGGCCATTCGCCGGCGCGGGTGGCAGAGGCGGTGCGGGCCGTCCGGGCTTCCGGCATAGCGAACATCTCGCTGGATCTGATCTTTGCCTTGCCCCCCAGCCTCGGCCGATCGTTGCGGGGCGACCTGGACATGCTCCTGTCGCTATCGCCGGAGCACGTTTCGGTCTACGGCCTCACCGTAGAGCCGGCACACCGGTGGCCCGCTGGATCGCCCGCGGGGAGGTGGCTGAAGCACCAGAGGAGCTCTACGAGACCGAATACCTTGCCGCGCACGAACTGCTCACGGCCGCGGGGTATGAACACTATGAAGTATCGAATTTCGCACGACCGGGGTATCGCGCTTGCCATAACTCAGCCTACTGGGCGGGGTGGCTTACGCCGGGCTCGGGCCGGCTGCTCATGGGTTCGATGGGACGATACGACGGTGGAATATCGCCGGATACACACAGTGGCAGGTCGCGGTATCGAAGGACACCGACCCGGTGGCTGGTGCCGAGCGACTGACGCCCGAAAACCATGTCTCCGAGCGGACTTACCTTGAGTTGCGAACGATCGAAGGAACGGTCTTGACCGAAGGGGAAGAGGACTTGACCAGCCGTGGGTCCGGGCTGGCTGGGCGCGGCTTGCACGAGCTCGGCTAGCACTGACTGCGGCAGGCTGGCTTCGGTTGGATAGCTTGGCTGGCGCGTTGGCGAACGTCAGAACTCAATAGTATATTTGAACTTATGTCGTTTCGGACCTGAACTGAGCGCGAACGGCGGATTCTCGAGGCCGTCGATCCAGAGCTACGTGGAAACGGCGGAGCCTGCAGGATCCCGTACGCTGGCGCGGCGGTTCGGGCTCGGCGTGTCACCGGCGACGATTCGCAACACGCTGAGCGACCTGGAGGAGAAGGGGTATCTGTTCCATCCCCACACCTCGGCCGGCCGGGTCCCGACGGACCGCGCCTACCGGATGTACGTCGACTCGCTCGCCCAGCTCGCACCGCTGGCCGCGCAGGAGCGGGACCGGCTGGTCGAGCGGATCCTGGCCGGCGGGTCCGCGATCGAGACCGTGCTGCGGTGCGCGGCGCAGAGCCTGGGCGTGCTGACTCAGGAGCTGGGCGTCGCGCTCGGACCCCGCCTCGAGGAGACCGTGCTCCAGCGGCTCGAGCTGGTTCGCCTGTCGGCCGAGCGTCTGCTGCTCGTCATGACGCTCGAGGCGGCGCAATGCGCACGATTTTCGTCGAGGCGCCCGGGTCGCTCGCCGATGAGACGGTCGCTGAAGTCACGGTGGTGCTCAACGAGCGGCTGGCGGGCCTCACGGTCGCGCGAGATTCGCGCGTCGCTTGGCCGACCGGCTGCGCGACAGCGTGCCGGGCGGAGGCCGCGACGCGAGAGCTGCTGAACATCTTCGTGCAGGAAGGCGACACGCGTCTTCGACGTTCCCGATCGCGCACGACAGACGGCAACGTGGTGCTGGGTCAGGCGTCGGTGCTCGCCGAGCAGCCGGAGTTCGCCATCGGGCGACAGTCTGCGGCGGCTGATCGAGCTGACCGAGACGCGGGACCAGCTGGCGCGAGTTCCTGCGGCAGCGCAGCGCCAAACCGGGGATCTCGATCACGATCGGCAACGAGCACGCGGACCCGCGTTTCGGCAATCTCACGATTGTGACCGCCGAGTATCGCGCGGGCCCGCTGAGTGGCGTCATCGGCGTCATTGGGCCGACCCGGATGCCCTACGAGAAGGTGATCTCGCTCGTGAGCCACACGTCTCGGCTGGTCACCGACCTTCTCGGCTAACGACTCATGCGACCGCACGGGCTGGCCGGCTCTCGCGGTCGTGCGCAGTGCGGGCTGAGCGTTGTACGTACCTAAACCCTACCACCCGACGTCGATTGCCTGACCCACGAGCCATGGCAGACTACTACGCCGTCCTCGGCGTTTCGCGCGACGCGACGCGACGACGAGATCAAGAAGGCGTACCGAAAGCTCGCCATGCAGTACCACCCCGACCGCAACAACGGGTCGAAGGACGCCGAGGAGCAATTCAAGGCGATCACCGAGGCGTACGACGTCCTGCGCGACCCCGACAAGCGCGCGCTGTACGATCGGTACGGCGAGGCGGGACTGCGTGGAGGTGGCGGGGCGCCGCACGTCGATCTCGCTGACGCGCTCAACATCTTCATGCGGGATTTCGGCGGCTTTGGCGGGCTGGGCGATCTGTTCGGCGACGCGTGGACAGCCGAGCCGCTCGGGCGGCGACATCAAGCTCGTCGCCGACCTGACGCTCGCCGAGGTCGCGCAGGGCGTCGAGAAGTCGTTCACGGTCAAGCTGCTCGACACGTGCGACGCGTGCAGTGGATCGGGTGCCGACCCGGGCACGAAGCCGCAGCGATGCCCGACGTGCGCCGGCACCGGCGAGGTGCGCCGCGCGCAGCGGTCGTTCTTCGGGCAGTTCGTGAGTGTTGCACCATGCCCGACGTGTGGCGGGCGAGGGCACCGTCGTCTCGACGCCATGCAAGAAATGCCGGGGCGACGGGCGCGTCCGCGTCGGAGCACACGATCGCGGTCCGCATTCCCGCGGGAGTCGCGACCGGCCAGTACATGACGCTGCGCGGGCAGGGCAACGCCGGGCCTCGCGAGCGGGCCGAAGGGCGATGTCATCGTCGTCTTCCAAGTGGCCGACGACGCACGATTCGAGCGGGACGGTGAGGATCTGTACACCGAAGCGCTCGTGTCCTACACGCAGCTCGTGTTTGGAGCGGAGCTGCAGGTACCCATCGTCGGCGGTACCACGACGTTGCGCGTGCCGGCCGGGACGCAGAGCGGGCATGTGTTCGACATCCGCGGCCGCGGACTGCCCCGTGTGAATGCATCGGGCACTGGGGATCTCCACGTGCGTGTGCAGCTCTGGACGCCCGACGAGCTCACGCCGACCGAGGACGCGTTGCTGCAGCAGCTGGCACAGGTCGAGTCCAAGCCCCCGCAAACGCGAGCCAAGGGGTTCTGGAAGAAGATGAAGGAGGCGCTCGGCGCCTAGGAGGATCGACGGATCGCTGGTTGCAGGTCCGCGTCCGACCAGGGGCGCAGCATGATGCGGAACGCCGCGCAGCCCTTGTCACAGTCCTCGTCAATGCTGGTTCAGCCGGCGTCGTGGAGGATGGGTCCTCGCTCGTCGGGTATCTGCCCGAGGGCGCGGATCAGGCCGCAGTCGGCGCGTCGCTCGCCATAGCGGACGACACCGCGACGTTCGAGCTCTCCACCACGGTCCCCGACGACTGGTTGCACCGCTGGCGAGAGGGCGTGCATGCCCATGAGGTCGGGCTCCTGCGGGTGTCGCCGCCGTGGCTGGCCAGTGGCGGCGACGAGACACGCACCATCGTGATCGACCCCGGTATGGCGTTCGGTACAGGCGAGCACGCGAGCACCCGCGGCGTTCTGCGGCTGCTCTCGAGCCTCGACCGCATTGGCGGTCTCGTTGCGGATCTCGGTGCCGGGAGCGGTGTGCTGGCGATTGCAGCGGCCAAGCTCGGAGCGACTCGCGTGGCCGCGATCGAGATGGATCCTGACGCGATTGACAACGCACAAGCGAATGTGGAATCGAATCGCGTTGCGGATCGCGTGCGAGTCATCCCGGGCGACGCCCGCGCACTGTTGCCGTTGCTCGCGCCGGTCGACCTCGTGACAGTCAACATTGCGTCTGCGGTGATCACGGAATTGCTGCCGATCGTGCGCGCTGCACTCGTGCCCAAGGGACGTGCGATCCTCGGCGGGATGCTCGTCGACGAGCGTGAGACGATGTGCGAGCGTTTGGCGGCAAACGGCTTGCGTCGAGAGGCCGACGATGTCGAGGGTGACTGGTGGGCCACGATCGCCGCTCGACCGTAGCGCGATTCCTGGTCGCGGAGCCCTTTGCGCCGGGCGCGACGGTCGCGTTGGGACGCGACGCCGCGCATCACATCCGCGTCCTCCGTATTGATGCCGGGAGCCGTGTGGGATTGACCACCGGGGCCGGTCTGATGGGTAGCGGTCGGCTCGTGGGAGTTAGCCGGAGCGCCGCGTCCATCGAGGTCGAGCATGTGCGGCACGTAACGCGCCCGCCCGCCGTTCACATGCTCGTGCCGATCGCCGACCGTGAGCGGATGCTGTGGCTGGCGGAAAAATGCACCGAGCTTGCGGCGACGAGCTGGCATCTCGTCGAATGGCGGCGGTCAGCCAGCGTGTCGCCGCGTGGCTCCGGGCCGGCATTTCAGGCGCGCCTCTTGGGGCGCATGATCAGCGCGCTGACGCAATCGGGCGGCGCGTGGCTGCCTGAGGTGTGCGATGCGGTTCCGCTTGGAGATGCGATCAGCAAAGCGCCTCCAGGCCGCCGCATTGTGCTCGAGCCCAGCGGCGAGCCGCTTTTGCGCCTGAGCTCCTCCGGCTTCGGTGAGCCCTTGTCGATCGCCGTTGGCCCCGAGGGTGGCATCGAGGAGGCCGAGCATGCGCAGCTCGCCGACGCCGGGTTCGTGCGTGCTTCCCTCGGCGATACTATTCTGCGTTTTGAGACGGCAGGCGTGGCGGCGCTGGCCGTCGTGCGGGCCGCAATGGCGTCGGATTGTGCCACACCCGCGACCGCTGTCCTTTCTCCGGAGCGTGCCGATGGCGAGTGACCCCGGCTGCCTCTTCTGTCGCATCGTGCGGGGCGAGATCCCCGCGCAGATCGAGTATGAGACGCCAAACGTGGTCGCGATCCGTGACATCAATGCGCAGGCACCCGTGCACATCCTGATCCTGCCGCGCGATCACTTCGGCTCGCTCAACGACGTGGGCGACCCCGGGCTGGTGGGCGAGCTCGCGGCCGCGGCGACCGCGATCGCCCGTCGCGAGGGCTTCGCCGATCGCGGCTATCGGACAGTCGTAAACACGAATGTTGATGGCGGGCAGACGGTCGGGCATCTGCACATGCATCTGCTGGCTGGGCGGCGGATGGGCTGGCCGCCGGGGTAGGGGCGCACCCCAGGGTGACGGGCTACGGGTGACGGGTAACAACAACGACCCGACAACGGCGGGCGTCTTCAGGCCGCCCGCCCCGATCCGGTCAGAAATAAAAAGCCAGTCCATGCACCAGGACTGGCCTTGCGGTCTGTTCCCTTGTCACCCGGCCTTCAGACCTCCAGCAGCGCCAACTCCGGCCTCGATCCGACCCTGAACGGCGGCCCCGAGTTCCCCAGTCCCCGGCTCACGTACAGGGCGTGCTTGGCGTCGGCCGATGCGTACTGCCCTTTCACGTAACGGCCGCTTCCTTCCGGCAGCACGAGGGCGAACCCGAAAGGGGCGATCTGCCCTCCGTGGGTGTGTCCGGCCAGCACGGCCGTGCCACGCTTGGCCACTCTCGATGATCGCATCGAAGCCGACTGGGCAGTGGCACAGCACCACAGCCGGGATGGCGTCTGCGGGAGCGGGGGGAAGCGACGACACGAGATCATAGTCCGGCGAGCCCGCTCGCCAATCGTCCAGTCCGATCAGATCGACGGGGCCGCCCGCGTTCGCGTCTATCCGGACTCGCTCGTTGATGAGAAGCCGGACCCCGGCGCGTTCGTACTCTCGGCGCAGGCGCGTCAGATCACATTCTCCCTGGTACTCCCAGTTGCCGAGTGTGGCGAATTTCCCGAGCCTGGCCGGGAGGTCGGCATAGCGCCGGACGAGGTGCTCGTCGCCCCTCCGGTCCACGGCATCGCCCACGACACAGACCAGATCCGGCTGGAACCCGCCGGCTTCGGCGATCAACTCGTCCTGATCGATCCAGTTGTGGGGGCCGTGCATGTCGGTCAGCAGTGCAACCCTCAGTCGCTGGCCGCGTTGAGTGCTTCCCGACAGCGTTGTCCGCGTCGAGTCCAGGCCGTTGGAGGATGCCCCGTACAGCGACAGACCAGCCAGCCCGCCGGCCGTAGCCACAAACTCCCGGCGCGTGAGCCGGTGCGAGGGCAGGGAAGGCATGGCGGAATATACTTGCGTTCGTGCTTGACACATACTGTCTAAACGTCCTAATTTCTTGGGCTTACACTTTTCTCGGCACCCGGCGCACGGGTGCCTTCCTATCCTATGGAGGCCTCACGTTTGTCAGAAGTCATCATTCATGACGATGAGAATTTTGAACGCGCGCTGAAGCGGTTCAAGAAGAAGTGCGAGAAAGCAGGGATCCTCTCCGACCTACGCAAGCATCGGCACTACGAGAAACCCAGCGAGCGTCGCAAGCGCAAGATGAACGCGGCGATGCGGAAAAACCGCCGGAGCCGGCACGCCTAGATGTCTGCACTGGTGGCGCGGTTGCAGCTGGATCTCGTAACCGCACGTAAGGGGCAGGACAAGCCTTCCACGTTGTTGCTCAGCACCATTCTCGCGGACATCAAGAATCGGCGCATCGAGTTGATGCGCGACCCGACGGACGATGATGTCATCGAGGTCCTGCGGCGAGGCATCAAGCGTCGACGCGAGTCGATCGAAGCATACCAGAAGGGAGCGCGCGCGGACCTGGTCGCGAAAGAGCAGTTCGAAGTCGAGCGACTCGAGCAATATCTGCCGGCTCCCGTGTCCCCGGACACGATTCGGGCGGCTGCGCGAGCGGCGATCGCAGCTGGCGCGACGAGTATGGGCGCCGTCATGGGCAAAGTGCTCCCGCAATTCAAAGGACAGGCCGACGGCGGCGTGATCAGTACCATCGTGCGCGAGGAGCTCGCGGCACGCGGGTGACGTTGCACAGCGTCCGATCATGAACGCTCACGCGCTGGATGTCCTGGAATTGTCTCGGGCACTGGCGCTCGTCGCAGAACGCGCGGTCTCGGCGCTCGCCGCCGACCGCATCCAGAACTTCCAGCCCACTTCCGATCGGGCCGCCATCGACCACGAGCTCGCACGCGTCAGCGCCGCCCGCATGTTGAGCACGACCGACCATCCCTGGTCGCCAGACGCAGCTCCCGATCTCGTGCGGCCCCTTGACCGGCTCGGCATCCAAGGCGCCGTCTGGACTGGCGGCGAGCTGCGTGGGGCGCTGACGCTGTTCGCTGCCAGCCGGCGAACGCGGGACGTACTGGACGACGAGCGTCGGCCTCTCGTGGCGCGCGCCGTCCTCGCGGACCTGCGACAACGACTCGTAGGGAAAGTCGATGCCGAGCGAAGCATTGATCGCGCGATCGCCGAGGATGGGGCGGTCCGAGACGAAGCGTCGCCGCTCCTTCGCCGCGTGCGGCGCGAGTTGCGCGGGGCGGAGAGCGAATTGGTCGCACTGCTCGAGCGCATCATGTCGCGCCTCGAGCCGCACCACCAGGTCGGCGACGCGTCGGTGACCGTGCGCAACGGGCGATACGTCATCCCCGTTCGACGAGAAGGCCGCGCCGTCGTCGGGGGGATCGTGCAGGACACTTCGTCCAGCGGCGCCACGCTCTTCGTCGAGCCGCCGGCGGCCGTCGAGGCAGGGAATCGGATCAGGGAGCTCGAAGCCGAGGAACGGCGAGAGGTGGATCGCATTCTCGCTGACCTGACCGACGAGCTGCGCCCGCTGGCGCCCGCACTCCGCGACACGCTCGACGCGCTCGTCGATCTGGACACGCTTGCACGCCCGCGCGCGCTTTGCGAACGATTTCGATTGCACCGTACCGGAACTGGGCTCTCCCGCCGACGGATTCGTGGTTCGGCAGGGCCGCCATCCCTTACTGCTCGCGCAGGGCGTGCCGGTCATCCCGTTCGATCTCACGATGGAGTCGTCCGAGCGCACGTTACTGATCAGTGGCCCGAACACGGGGGGCAAAACGGTGCTGCTCAAGTCCGTGGCCCTGTGCTCCGTGCTCGTCCAATGCGGCATCCCGTCGCCGGTCGGCGCCGCAAGTCGGATTGCGGTGTTCGATGACGTCTTCGCCGACGTCGGCGACGAGCAATCGATCCAGGCGAGCCTTTCGACATTCAGCGCACACGTGCGGAATCTCGGGGACATCCTCGCCCGAGCGACGCCGCTCTCGCTGGTGCTGATCGATGAGTTGGGATCCGGGACGGACCCGCTCGAGGGAGCGGCGCTCGGCGGCGCGGTGCTGGAGGACCTGACGGCACGCGGCGCGATGACGCTCGCCACGACCCACCTGGGCGCGCTAAAGGAGTTGGCGACGGAGGTCCCGGGCGTCGTCAACGGCTCTCTCGAGTTCGACGCGGCACGACTCGCCCCGACCTATCGATTCATCAAGGGAGTACCGGGACGGTCGTATGGGTTGAGCATTGCCCGCCGGCTGGCCCTTCCGGAATCGGTCATCACTCGGGCCGAAGAGCGCGTTCCAAAGGTCGAGCGTGATGTCGAGGCGCTGCTGGCCGACCTGCAGCACCGCGCATCCGATCTCGCGGAACGGGAGCAGGCGGCCACGAATTCCCTCACCAGCGCCTCCGATCGTGCAACCCGGGTCGACGCGCGCGAACGCGCGGTGCGCGAGCGGGAACGCGAGGTCGAGCGGCGCTCACGGCAGGAAGCGCGTCGGTACCTGCTCAACGCCCGAGCACAAGTCGAGCAGATCGTGCATGAGCTGCAAGCCACGCCCAGCGCGAGCGATGATGCGTCGGAGGGGGTCCGGCGCGCACGACAGCGCGTCGAGCAGCTCGCCGCCGAGCAGGCGGACGCGCTGGCGGATCTGGATGCGGCGACGACACCAGCGACGCCAGGCCCTGACGCACCGGCCGGCGGGCCATCCGCGCTTTCGGTCGGTGACGTCGTGGAGGTGCCGTCGCTCGGAGACCGACATCGCGCGTGTCGTCGACCTGCACCATGACGAGGCGGTGGTGGCGTTCGGCGGGATGCGGATGCGTGTCCCCACGAGTACACTGCGGCGTGCTTCCCGAGCCGCCCCCCAGATCCCTGTGCCGTTGGCCGCCGAGGTGCCGGAGGTCCACGCCAGCTCCGAGATCGACGTTCGAGGCATGCGTGTCCTCGAAGTCGAGGAGATCGTGATGCAGGCCGTGGATGCGGCGGTGCAGGCCGATTTGCCGGAGCTCCGGATCATCCACGGGAAGGGGACCGGCGCCCTCCGCGAACGTGTGGGCGAGATGCTGCGTAAAGATTCGCGGGTGCGAGTCGTTCGCCTCGGGGCGTGGAACGAGGGCGGCGCGGGCGTGACGGTCGCGGAGCTCGCCTGAGATGATTCCGGACGACGTCGTTGAGCGGGTGAGGGAGGAGGCCGATATCGTCCAGATCATTGGCGAGCACGTCGCGCTCAAGCGCGTTGGCGCCGACTACCGCGGGCCCTGTCCCTTCCATCAAGGGACGCACCCGAACTTTTCGGTGTCGGTGAGAAAGCACATGTACTATTGCTTCGTGTGTCACGAGCACGGCGATGTGTTCAGCTTTCTGTCCAAGCGACTCGGGCTGGATTGGCCGTCGGCCGTCCGCCTCGCGGCTGAGAAATCGGGGATCGAGGTACCCGCCGCCGACTTGCGGCGCGTCGGTCCGGACCCGCGCGAGCCGCTCTGGGAAGTCACCGCGAGTGCGGCAGAGTATTTCCGCCGAATGCTCTGGGATGACGACGGTGGGCGCGTAGCGCGCCAGTATCTCGAGAGTCGCGGCATCGATCGCGAGACATCGGACCGCTTCGGGATGGGTTACGCGCCGGGCCCGATCGGCCTCATGCGAGGCTACCTGAACAAGCTTGGCTTCGACGACGCCCGCTTGACTGAGGCGGGCCTCCTGTCTCAACCTGAAGAGGGTCGCGAGCCGCGGCCGCGCTTCCGCGGACGACTGATATTTCCGATCTTCGACGCCGTCGGGCACACGGTTGGATTTGGCGGTCGGATCCTGGGCCAGGGCGACGTCAAGTACGTCAACTCTCCTGAATCGTCGATCTTTGCGAAACGGCGCCTGCTGTATGGGCTCAACTGGTCGAAGTTCGCCATCCGCCGCGACGAGCGCATACTCGTCGTCGAAGGATATTTCGATGTGGTGCGCCTGATGGCGGCAGGGCTCGAGTGTGTCGTGGCGCCGCTGGGGACCGCCCTGACGGCGGAACAGGCCGAGTTGATCGCGCGGTACACGAAACAGGCATTCCTGATCTATGACAACGATCGCGCGGGACTCCGCGCGACCTTCCGGACGGCGGGCGAGCTGCTGCGCCGGAGCGTGGCGGTACGAGTCGTGACGCTGCCCGAGGGCGAGGATCCCGATACATTCGTGAGCACGCACGGGCGCGAGCAGATGGAAACACACATTCGCTCGGCCGTCGACGTGCTCGAGCGCGAGATTCAGATTCTGCAGGGTGCACATTGGTTTCGGGATCTCCACAACAAACGGCGTGCGATCGATCGTCTGCTGCCGACCATTCGCGCCGCAGCGGATCCCATTCTGCGTGATATGTACGTGACCCGCGCGAGCGAGGCTGCGGGCGTGCCGAAGTCGTTGCTCTGGAGAGAAGTGGGCGGCGAGGTCGTCGTGCCGGAGCCGGCGCGCGAGGAGCGCCGTCCGCCTCGTGCCGACCGAGAGCGCGCACGCAAGGTTGAGAGCCCTGTGGCCGATGCCGCTGGTGGCACGGCTGCCGAGCGCGAGTTGGTACGCTGGTTGATCGCCAGCCCAGATCAGATCGAGCGTACGGCCGAGCGGATTGGGTCGGAGATGATTCGCAATTCGGCCCTTCGGGCGATCTACGAGGAACTGACCCGATTGGGTGCAGCGGTCACGGCGGAGAGTCTGACGGCCCAGCTGGCGCCGGATGCGGCAGCCGAGGTCGAGGCGCTCATTGCCGGCACGTTTGCCGGGGCGGATCCGGCGCGGGTGATCGAGGACAGTCTGGCCGTGCTCCGGGTGCGGGATCTGTCCGACCGGCTCGCCGAGATCGATCGCCTCGTGGGGCTGGGGTCGCGTGAGGAACAACGGGCATTGATGGCCGAAAAGCTTCGCATCATGGCCGAAGTGCGTGGTTTGCGTGGTCGAGGATTCAAGCGGTATGGAAAGTCCCGGTTGTCGCTGAGGAGGAACGACGGTGCACCCTGATGTCCAGGCGTTGTTGGCCCTGCAGGTCGAAGACTTGGCCATTCGTGAGATCGAGAGCCGGCGTGCGGCTCTCGAGCCCAAGCTGCGGGAGCTCGAGACCACTCAGCGCGCGACCGCGGAGGCCGCGGCGCGCGCGCGCGAGGTGGTGGAGGTGGAGGAGAAGAGTCAGCGCGAGCTGCAAACGCGCATCGCCCAGCACAAGACGCTGCACGAGCGCAACGTGGCGACGCTCGATTCGGTGAAACGGATCCGTGAGGCCACGGCCGCCGTTGCGCAGGTCGAGCAGGCACGACGCATTCTCGCGGAAGAGGAGAGTGCGCTGCAGGCGATCGGCCGGCGACTCGTCGAATTGCGTGCTGCGGCGGAGGCGCGCGAGCGCGCGTTGGCCGAGCTCGAGGCTCAGCACGAGGTCGAGCGCGGAACCATCGAACAGGCCCGAGGCGCGGTCGAGGACGAGCTCGCGGCTCGGCGTGCCGCGCGCGCAGGGTCCGCCACCCAGGTCGAGCGCTCGCTCCTGCAGAAGTACGACCGGATCCGCGCGGCGAGACACGACGGCGCAATCTTTCCCCTGCGTGGTCCATCGTGCGGCCACTGCGACACGAGCGTTCCGCTGCAGCGTCGGAACCTGATGTCGGCCCGCGGCTCGATCGAGGTCTGCGAGACGTGCGGTGTGCTTCTGTACGCCGTAACTTGAAGGTGTGACCACACCCGAGACGCCGATCCGAGCGAGGCCGCGCGCGCCGGCGCGGTGGATTCTCCCACGGGCATGCGACGACGTCGCTGTTCTGGCGCTCGCTGACGCCCTCCACCTGCCGAGCTCCGTCTGTCGGCTCCTCCACGCCCGCGGGTTCACGGACACCGAGGCCGCCAAGCGGTTCCTGCGCCCCCGATTTGATCAGCTCCACGACCCGGGACTGTTGAAGGGGCTCGACGATGCCGTCGAGCGCCTCGCGCAAGCGATCGAGAAGGGTGAGACCATCTTCATCCACGGCGACTACGACGTGGATGGCATGGCGTCGACGGCCTTGCTGACTCGAGCTCTTCGCTCGATGGGGGCCAAGGTTGTTCCTTTCGTGCCCCGTCGCTTGCAGGACGGCTACGATCTGTCGGCGGCCGGCGTCAACGCGGCGCTCGCCGCGGGTGCGCGGGTCGTCGTGACGGCCGACTGCGGTACGAGCGCGCACGGGCCGGTTGCCGCGCTCTGTGCTGCAGGGGTCGACGTCATCATCAGTGACCATCACCTGCCCGGGGGCGCGCTCCCGGACTGCGTGGCCGTCCTCAATCCACGGCAGCCGGGATGCCGCTATCCCGATAAGGACCTCGCGGCCGCAGGCGTGGTGTTCAAGTTGGCGCTTGCGCTCGCGCGGCGCATGGGGGCGAGTCAGGGTCCGATCTTTGGCCTGCTCGACTTGGTGGCGCTCGCGACCGTGGCGGACGTCGCGCCGCTTCGCGGCGAGAACCGGGTGTTCGTCCGCTACGGCCTGCGTCTCCTGGCGGAAACGTCGAACCTCGGGCTGCGCGCGCTCGTCCACGTCTGCGGTCTCGATGCCAAGACCATCTCCGCGGGGCGGGCCGGCTTCATCCTGGCGCCCCGTTTGAATGCGGTCGGCCGGATCGGGACGGCAATGCGGGGCGTCGAGCTCCTCCTCACGAACAACGAAGCGGAGGCGGGCCGGATCGCGCAGGAGCTCGAGGAGCTGAATCGCCAGCGACAGGACATCGATCGCCGCACGCTGGTCGAGGCGCGCGAGATGGTGACGAAGCTGGACCTCGATGAGACCTATGGCATCGTGCTGGCTGATCCGAGTTGGCACCCCGGCGTGATCGGTATCGTTGCATCCCGGCTGGTCGAGGAATTCGGCCGCCCGACCATGCTGCTGGCCCTGTCGGAGGTCGACGGCCGCGGCTCGGGACGCTCGATCCCGCCCTTCGATCTGCACGCGGGACTCACGGCGTGCCGGGACGTGCTCCTGCGGTTCGGTGGGCACCGGGCGGCCGCGGGGGTGACGGTTGCACGCGATCGCGTGCCGGAATTCGCCGCTCGATTCAACGCAGTAGCGCGCTCGCAGCTTCGCAAGGAGGACCTCGTACCGGAACTCCATGTCGACCTCGAGCTCTCGATCGACGATGTCACTCCCGAGCTCGAGTCGGTCCTCCGCCACTTCGAGCCGTTCGGCGTCGGCAATCCAGCCCCCGCGCTCCTGGTGCGCCAGGCGCGACTCAGCTGTCCGCCGCGGACGGTGGCGCAGGACGGGGTGAAGCTCCGTCTGGCGCGCCGAGCCGGCGATCTCGACGCAGTGGCCTGGGGTGCCGCCCATCGTCTCGAGGAATTGCAGGGCGGCGGAGCCCTCGACGTCGTGTTCCGCGTCGAGCGCGACGACTGGCTTGGCGATGGTCGAGTGCAGGCAAAGGTGACTGACTTCCGAGTATGAGGATCGCCGTCACACGGGCGCGCAGCGCCCGCCCGTGACATGCGCATCGTCGCCGGGCGATGGCGTGGCCGCACGATCGCCGCTCCCGCGGGGCGCGTCGTACGACCCACCGCCGATCGCGTGCGGGAGGCGTGGATGAGCGTCGTGCAGCCGTGGTTGCCCAACGCCCGCGTACTCGATCTGTTCGCCGGTTCGGGAGCGCTCGGGCTCGAAGCGCTGTCCCGCGGAGCGGCGCATGCAGACTTCGTCGAGCAGGCGGCGCCGAGTCTGCGCGCGTTGCGGGAAAATATCGCGGTGCTCGACGCGGGTGATCGCGCGCACATCCGACGTGCCGACGCGCTGCGCATGATCGCGCGGCTCGAGCGTGGCGCCTATGACGTGGCGTTTGCCGACCCACCGTACGGCCGGGGATTGGCGGCCTCGGTCGCCGAGCAGTGGCTCCGGGCACCATTCGCGACGGTTCTTGGTGTGGAGCATTCTGCGCGCGAGACCATGCCGCCGGGCGGCGACACGCGCACATATGGATCGACCGCGCTGACCGTCTATCGCGACGACGGCGAGGTGCCAACGGGTCTGAACGATCGGGAGACGCCAGCATGAGTCCCAAGCGGCAGCGCAGCGGCGGGGGGAGTGCCCCCAATGGCCGGGTCGCAGTCTACGCGGGGAGCTTCGACCCGATCACGCGTGGCCATGAGGACCTGATTCGACGGAGTTTCGAGTTCGTCGATCGGCTCGTCGTTGCCGTCGCGATCAACTCCTCCAAGCAGCCGTTGTTCGAGATCGATGAGCGACTGGAGCTGATTCGCGCCACGGTCGGCTCGGATCCGCGCATTGAGGTGCGTTCGTTCACCGGCTTGCTGGTGGATTTCGCCGCAGACGTTGGCGCCCGGCTGATCATCCGAGGACTGCGCGCAGTCAGTGACTTCGAGTACGAGTTTCAGATGGCGTTGATGAACCGGCACCTGACATCCGGCCGGCTCGAGACCGTTTTCATGGTCCCTTCACTCGATACGACCTACATCAGCTCCAGCATCGTCCGCGAAGTCGCGCGTTACGGCGGTAACGTCCGCGATCTGGTCCACCCCAGGGTGGCCGCGGCGCTTCGCTCGAAGTTCGAGTCGTGATCACCGATCGACGGAGCGGGCTCGGTCCACCCAGCGCGCCGGAGACGTCGACGGACCGGGGGTTTGTAACGAACCTGCGCCAGCGGGCGGCGCGCGCGCGCCGGCGTGTGGCCTTCCCGGAGACCGCTGATCCTCGGACGCTTGCCGCGATCGAGCGGCTTGCGGATGAGCGTATCGTCGAACCCGTCATGGTATTGGATGAGTCGAGCCCGGATGGCGAGCGCGTGGCGCGGGCGCTCGCGGACCGAGCCGGACTGCAGTGCATCAAGCCCGGGCCGGCTGGGCCACTCGTGACGGCGCTCGAGCTGCTACATGCCGGCTCCGTCGATGCGTGTGTCGCGGGCGCGTCGCACACCACGGCAGCGGTCCTCCGCGGGGCGCTCCGGATCGTCGGGAAAGCCCCCGGTGTCGAGCTCGTCTCGAGTGCGTTCTACATGGTCCTTCGCGAGGCGCAGCACCCTGAAATCGGTGGCGACGTCCTGACGTTCACGGATTGTGCGGTGGTGCCTGAGCCGACATCGGAGCAATTGGCCGACATTGCCCTCGCGGCCGCCAACGACCGCACGCGGGTCGTCGGCGACGAGCCACGGGTGGCGTTTCTTTCCTTCAGCACACTCGGGAGCGGCGGGACGGCGTCGGCGTCCATCGCGCGCATTCGCGCAGCGGTGGCGCTCACGCGCGAACGGCGGCCCGGGCTGGCCGTGGACGGTGAGTTGCAGGTCGACGCCGCCCTCATCCCAGCGGTCGCGACCCGAAAGGGTGCCGATCGAGTGCTCGCGGGACGCGCGAACGTGTTAGTCTTTCCGTCACTGGATGCGGGCAACATCGCGTACAAGCTCGTCGAGCGGTTGGGGGGAGCGACGGCGATCGGCCCCATCATTCAGGGCTTGGCGCGACCGTGTTCGGATCTATCGCGGGGTGCCAGTCCTGATGACATTATCAACGTGGCGGCCGTGACCGCCGTGCAGGCCACCGAGCCCGCCTAACGCTGGAGATTTCCGTCCGATGAGCTTCACGATGACGAAGCATGGAGCTGTGGTCGTGGTCGATGTCGAGGGACAGCTGATCGTTGGGAATCGCCAGGAGCTCAAGCAGAAGGTGCTCGACGAGCTGGAAAAGGGCGAGCGAAAGTTCCTGATCGACTTCGGTCGGACGGGCTACATCGATAGCTCGGGACTCGGCGTGCTGGTCTCGCTCTCGAAGAAGATTCGTGAGCAGGGCGGCGAGTTGCGCCTCGCGAATCTCAACGACGATCTGAAAACGCTCTTCGAGCTCACCAAGCTGGACACGCTCTTTCAGATCGCCGACAGCCGCGACCGCGGGCTGGAGAGCTTCTAGCCTGGGACAGCGACGCAGGTGTGTGAACGGACCGGGGTGAGACGCGTGCCCGCGGTCGCCGCGCGCGGGTCAGGCTGAGTCGCGTGCACGAGCGACGACACTCGGGCGCGCAGCCGGCTCCGCTACCGAGTGGCGGGGGCGGGCTCGAGCCCGCGCGATTTGCATTGGAGTTGGAGGTGCCGACCGACGTGCGGCTGATCGGGCGGATCGTGCAGATGGTGAGTCGCGAGATTCGCGAGTTCGACTTTCCAGCACACCTCTGCTCGCTCAACGTGCCGGTCGCCTTGAGTGAGGCACTATCCAACGCGATGCTCCGCGGCAATGCAGATGATCCCGATAAGATGGTCCGCGTGCGCATCGCGGTCGACGATCGGCAGCTGGTCCTGGAGGTCTCGGACGAAGGTCGCGGCTTCGACCTCGAGCTGTGCACGCAGGACCCGACGACCGCAGACAACATGCTGCGTGAGGATGGGCGCGGGCTGTTTCTCATGCGGCGCCTCATGGATCAGGTCGAGCGCTACACCGAGGACGGCGCGGCGCGGCGCAATGTCGTCCGCTTGACACTCTCTCGGCGGCACTCGGCGACGCCATGAGAGAGCAAGACCTGAGTGTCGTGCTGACCGCGTTCTATGACGCGACGCGATGCCCGGCCGCGATCTGGAAGCAGGACGACCTGGCTCGACCCCTTCAACTGCTGGCTGTTGCGCCCCCGAGTACCTCGGTCACGCCGCCCGCCAGCGCGCTGCTTCCCCGCGGCCCCGAACCCCACACATTGACCGGGCCCGAGGGACGCCAGCTTGCCGCGCGTATCCCGCCCGCGAAGCACGTATGGCTCGTGCTCGGGCCGTCGCCGAGTGGCGGGTTGCCCCTCAACAATCTGTTCCAATTCCTCGCGCCGGTGGTGTCGCAGATCCTGCAGACGGCGATGGAGGTCGAGCACGCCGCCAGTGAGCTCGCCGAACGATACGAAGAGATCAATCTGCTGTACACGATCAGCGAGATCCTCGGCCGTACGGTGCGGTTGGAAGAGGCCGCGTCGACGATTCTGCGCGAGATCTCGGAGACTGTCGGCGCGCGCCGGGCTTCAATTCTCGTACACGACCGGGTCACCGACACCTTGCAGGTCGTGGCCGCAATGGGCGCGCCCGTCGAAGACGCCCCGCCGATCGCCGTCGACGACGCGACCAGCGTGTCGGCCCGCGTGTTTCGCACACAGCACGCCATGATCGTCGACGGCGATGAGATGACGTGTGAGGCCGAAGCCTCATACCGCCGCGGCTCGATGATGTCGGTCCCGATCATGTGGACCTCCCCCGAGGGTGGTGAGCCGCTCGGCGTCGTCAATCTCTCGGAGCGGCGATCCGGACACCCGTTCTCGGCCGGCGACCAGAAGCTCGTCGCGGCGATTGCGACGCAGATCGGCACGGCGATCCAGAACGCTCGACTCGTCCGGGCGTCGCTGGCTCAGCAGCGACTCGTGCAGGAGATGGAGCTCGCCCACGATCTGCAAATGCGATTGCTGCCCACCGGTATGGTCGTGGCGCCGCAGGCGGAGGTTGCCGCGCGGGTCGTGCCGGCCGAGAGCGTGGGCGGCGATTTCTACAATCTTTTTCGATTGGGACCCGATGCCACCGGCGCGATGATCGGCGACGTCTCGAGTCATGGCTACCGGGCGGCGCTCATCATGGCGCTCGCCATGAGCGCGTCTGCCATTCACGCCCAAGGATCCACCGATCCGGGCGAGACCGTCGCGGCCCTGCAGGCGTCGTTGCGAGAGGAGCTCCTGACGACGGAGATGTTCATCACTCTGTTCTACGGGGTCGTCGATCGGTCGAGCGCCCAGCTCCGCTACGCGAACATGGGCCATCCTCACGCCTTCATCGTCGGCGGCAACGGTGATGTCCAGCGCTTGCCCGCGCTGGACGCGCCGCTCGGGATGGTCGACGAGCGGCCGCACGCGGCCGCGCGGCCATGGGCCTGTGGCCGGGATCTGCTCGTGCTGTTCACCGACGGCATCAGCGATGCGCGTGACCGCGGCGACGTACGGCTCGGAGAGCAGGCCGTGCTCGACACCGTTCGCGCCAACCGTGCACGTCCGGTCGCCGAAATCATCGAGCAGGTATTCGGCACGCTCAGGGCGCACACGGGCGACGTGGCACCGCGCGACGACTTGACGCTCATCGTCCTCCGCAGCTGAACCACATGCGCCGGCAGCCGCGGCGCGGCGACGAGCACTGGCCGCGTCCGAGGAAGCGGCTCGGGCAGCACTTTCTGACAGATCCTCGTGTGTTGGCGCGGATTGCAGATGCGCTTGCGCCGACCGCCGAGGACACCGTTGTCGAGATCGGCGCGGGTCGGGGCGCGCTCACTGCGGAGTTGCTCGCGCGTGCGAGGCGTGTCGTCGCAATCGAGCTCGATCGGGGGCTTGCCGCACGTCTCCGGACGCAGTACACGGACAACGAAGCACTCACGGTGATCGAGGGTGATGCCCTCGACTTCCCGCTGGCCGGCGCAGCGGGGCGGCCGGACTATCTGGCCATTGGCAATGTCCCATACTACATCACGACGCCGATTCTCTTTCACTCGCTCGAAACGCCCCGCCCCCGGCGATCGGTGTTTCTGGTACAGCGCGAGGTTGCCGAGCGCGTCGTGGCGCTCGCAGGCACGTCCGCGTATGGCGCTCTCTCCGTCAACGTGCAAGCGCTCGCCGAACCGACCATCGCGTTCACGATCGCCCCGGGCGCCTTCACCCCGCCGCCGCGCGTCGAGTCGGCCCTGCTGCGCCTCGTTCCTCGCCCGGACCCAGTAGTGACGGACGACGAGCAGCCCGACTATTCCGCGTTTGTGATCGCCGCCTTTGGCCTGCGCCGGAAGCAAATGCGCCGGGTGCTGCGCACGTTGCGTGGCCTGACGCCGGATGCCGCGGACGCGCTCTTGGAACGAGTGGGCGTGGCCCCGGAGGCGCGTCCGGAGGTGTTGACGCCGACACAGTTCGCGGCGGTGTTTCGCGCGTTGTGACGCGAGACCTAAGTGGCGGGGACAGGGTGACCGGAACGGCGACGACACGTGAACACGGCGGGTAGGGGCGACGCAATGCGTCGCCCTACGGTGCGGCGGTGTGACCCATGATTGGCCGGGCGGTCCGAATGCGCCACGCGGACGTCGTGCGCCGTTCCGCCAACGGCGGGCGACGCATTGCGTCGCCCCTACCCGGCGGTGTCACGTTCCGTGGCCGTTACCCCAAACCCCAGACCCCAGACCCCAAACCCGCCCTTCACCCCTTCCCCTTTTCCTTCGCCAACGCATACGACAGCACTTCCAGCTCCGCCGCCATGTTCACGCCCTGCACCGTAACGCCGCGGGGGACTCGAATCCGAGTCGGTGCGAAGTTGAGGATGCCTGTGATACCCGCATGTACCGCGCGGTCCGCCGTTTCTTGCGCGCGGTCCGCAGGCACGGTGAGCACGGCGATGTCCGGATGCTCACGTGCGGCATCGTGCTCGAGGCTCGATACGTCTCGGACGGCGAGGCCCGGCATCACTGCACCGATCTTGGCCGGATCGTTGTCGTACACGGCGATCACGCTGAAGCCACGCCGGCGGAACCCAGAGTACTGCGCGAGCGCGGTCCCGATCTTTCCGGCCCCGATGATCACGACGCGCCACACGCGGCCGAGGCCAAGGATCTCGCGTAGCTCGGCGATCAGCTCGGGGACGGCGTAACCGAGGCCTCTCTTGCCGAATGAACCGAAGACCGACAGGTCCTTGCGGACCTGGGCGGACCGCGTGCCGCCAAGAGTGGCGAGCTCGTCGCTCGAGATCGTGGCCAAACCGCGCTCGTCGAACTCCTCGAGCAGACGAAGGTAGAGCGAGAGTCGTCGCACGGTCGGCTGTGCGATGCGTTTGGGCGTCGTCGGGCGGCTCCCGGAACCCGAGTTGGACATCACGACAGAGGGGAGGGATTCACGGCGTGGAATTAATTAAGTTGCTGCGTGCCCGTCCACGTCTTTTTTGAGATCTCATCGCTTCTTAACTCTGCCGGCGTCTCGCGGCCATCGGTGGTGCGCGCGGAGTGACGCTGCCGCTCCTGGGGCCGGAGGCGATGCCCCCACTGCTGACGAGTCAGCGTCTCACGACGCTGTCGTACGCGGTGGTCGATGTCGAGACGACTGGTGGCTCTCCCTGGACCGGGCATCGCGTCACGGAAATCGCCGCCGTCATCGTCCGCGATGGACGTGTCACCGAAACGTACGAGACCCTCGTCAACCCCGAACGGTCCATCCCGCCGTTCATTACGCGGTTGACCCACATCACGCCGTCCATGGTGTGTGACCAGCCGCCGTTCGATGTGATCGCTCCACGTGTCGCGGAGCTGCTGCGCGGCCACGTGTTCGTCGCTCACAACGCGGCTTTCGACCGCCGCTTTGTCGAGATGGAGGTTCAGCGCGCGGGGTGTTATTGGACGGGCGAGCGCGTGCTCTGCACGGTGCGCCTGGCGCGCCGACTCGTGCCGCACCTGCGCCGCCGGTCGCTCGACCATCTGGCGCATCACTACGGCGTGCGGATCACCAACCGCCACCGCGCAATGGGGGATGCCATGGCGACAGCGCTGTGTTTCCTGCGGCTCATCGACGACGCCGGCACCTGCGGTCTGGACACGTGGGGTGACGTCGCCCGCTTGGTGAGCCCGGCACGGGGCCGCGGACACCGGCGGCGAAAACGGTCGGCGCTGCCGCAGAACGGCCAGTGGGAGCTCGGAGCGTGACGGCCGCCCCCCTGGTCGAACGACGCCAGATCGGTCGCCTGACCGTGCACGCCATTCGCTCAGGAAGCCTGCGATTGGATGGCGGCGCGATGTTTGGCATCGTCCCCAAGCCGCTCTGGGAGCGACGGGCACCGGCAGACGAGCGCAATCGGATCCTCCTCGGCATGCGCTCGTACCTCATTGAGCACGATGTGGGGCTGGTGCTCGTCGAGACCGGGTTGGGCAACAAGGAGAATGCGAAGTTTCAGGACATCTACGGCGTGGAAAACGCTGGGGCAGACCACCGCACGTTGCTCGAGGACGGTGTCCGTGCGGCGGGATTCCGACCGGAGGATGTGGCGATCGTCATCGATACCCATCTCCACTTCGACCATGCCGGCGGAAACACGTTCAAGGATCGCGACGGCAGTGTCCGTCTGACGTTCCCCCGGGCGCGGTATGTCGTGCAGGCGGGCGAGTACCACTATGCGACGCACACAAACGAGCGAACGGCAGGCAGCTACTTCGCGCACAACTTCGTGCCGGTGCACGAGGCCGGGGTCTTCGACCTGGTCGAAGGCGAGCGGGAGCTCGTGTCCGGGATCCGGCTCCTGCCCACGCCCGGTCACACACCGCACCATCAGAGCGTCCTGCTCGAGTCCGCCGGTGTCCGCGCCTGCATTCTCGCCGACCTGGTTCCCACGACCACCCATCTCCCGCTCCCTTGGATCATGGGCTACGACGTCGAGCCCCTGGTGACGCTGGAAACCAAACGCCGGGTGCTCGAGCGGGCCCAGGCGGAGGACTGGTTGCTGCTGTTTGTGCATGATCCCCAGGTCGCGTGGGGAAAGCTTCGCGACGGGCAATTGGTGGGAGACTGAAGAGCGGGTTTGGGGTCTGGGGTACCGCCACCAACTCGACGCCAGTCGCGGAACGGTGATCGGCCGCTTTGGTTTTTTCAGTTACCCAACGCCAAAGTCCAAACCCCAGACCCGCCGTTCAGCCTCCACCACCGTGGCCGGATTCCCTTGACTCGAGTCCCCAAGCCACCTAACTTCCGACCCGACAACACAGTAAGTAGCCCCTCTTGGGCTCACCCTCTGGCCGCCGCGCGACATTTGTGTGCGCAGTGAGCTGCAGGAGTCACGACGACGCCGACGCGCTGTGCGCGACGGCGGTACGCGCGGACTCGCTTGAGGGCCGCGCGTTTTTGTTGTGAGGCTGGTGAGCTGAGAGCGTCGACGATCTAACACGGTGGAGGCAGGCGTTATCCAGGACACATCCAAGCGAGTTCGCGTCAATCGGCAGATTCGGATCAGCCCACTCCGGGTGATCGCTGCCGACGGCAGCCAGATGGGCATTATGGACGTCGAAGCCGCACTGGCTGCGGCACAAGAGCAGGGGCTCGACCTCGTGGAAGTCGCACCGACGGCGCGACCCCCCGTGGTTCGCATCATGGACTACGGGAAGTTCAAGTTCGAGCAGGCCAAGATGGCGCGCCAGGCGAAGAAGAAGCAGCACATCATTCACCTGAAAGAGGTGAAGTATCGGCCGGGCATCGAGGACCACGATTTCGAGACCAAGACGCGCCACGCCCGCGAGTTCTTGCAGGACGGCAACAAGGTGAAGGTCACCATGATGTTCCGGGGCCGGCAGATCGCGCACCCGGAGTTGGGGCGTGAGGTGGTCGATCGCGTGGCGACGGCGCTGGCCGATGTCGCAAAGGTCGAGAGCGACGCCAAGTTGGAAGGCAAGTCCATGATCATGATTCTGACGCCGAAGTGACGGCGTCGAGCAAACCAGGGTAGCGCATGCCGAAGATGAAGACACACAAGGGCGCGGCGAAACGCTTCAGCGTGACCGGCACGGGGAAAGTGCGCCGGATGAAGGCGTTCAAGAGCCACATCCTCACGAAGAAGTCGCCGAAGCGGAAGCGAAACCTCCGTCGGGCCGCGATCGTGAAGACGCCGGGTGAGGCCCGGAACCTGAAGCGCCTGATTCAGGCGTAGGAGGAGCGATGCCACGCGTCAAGTCGAACGTCACGCGCCTCAAGCGCAAGAAGCAGGTGATGAAGGCCGCCCGCGGTGCATTCGGCGGCCGATCGAAGCTCTGGAAGCCCGCCAAGGAGACGGTCGAGCGAGGCTGGCGCTATGCGTACCGGGATCGCAAGAACAAGAAGCGGGACTTCCGCCGCTTGTGGATCACGCGCATCAACGCCGCAGCGCACCTGAATGCGATGACGTACAGCGTGTTCATGAACGGCCTGAAGAAGGCTGGCATCGAGGTCGATCGAAAAGTGCTTGCGGATCTCGCGGTGCGCGACCCGCAAGCGTTTACCGTGCTGGCCGATCGCGCACGCGACGCGCTGACCGCCGCATAGTCCTCGGCTTCTTCGTTGGCACTCGGTGGCGGCAGCGCGACAGCGATCGCGGCTGCCGCGCCTTCGTTTTTGGCGCCTTGCGGACGCCAAAAACGTCGGAGAAAGTAGACGTACCGAAAAAAGTAGAAAGTAGACGAATGCAACGAACCGGGACGAAACGGAATGCGCGGAGCTGAGCATGACGGGCACTGGCGCTCGAGTGGATCGGGAAGGGCACCCCGTGACTGCTGACGAATTTCTGGCGGCTGTCACCGAGCTGCGTGCGGAGGCGACGCGTCGCATTCCCGCAGCGGCGACGCCGAACGAGCTGGAGACGGAACGCGTCTACTTCCTCGGGCGAACGAACGGTCGCTTGAAGCACCTCATGGAGTCGCTCCCAACGCTCGCACCCGACGGGAAACGCGAAGCCGGGAAAGCGGCGAACGAGGCCAAGGCGGCCATCGACGGGCTGCTCGAGGAACGTCGACTGGCGCTCGCGTCGCGGGCCGCAACGCAACCGACCGAAGACCTGACGATGCCCTCACGCCGCGCGTGGTCGGGTGGGCGGCACCCAGTGACGCTGGTCATCGACGAGATCGCCGACATCTTCCGCGAGCTGGGCTTCACGATTGCCCTCGGGCCGGAGGCCGAGTCCGAGTGGTACAACTTCACGGCGCTCAACTTCCCGAGCGATCACCCCGCGCTCGACATGCACGACACGTTGTACCTCGAGAGCGGGACACTCCTGCGCACGCATACATCGCCCGTGCAGATCCGGACGCTTCAGCGCTACCAGCCGCCGGTCCGCGTCCTCGTGCCCGGCAACGTCTATCGCCGCGACTTCTTCGACGCGTCGCACGCTCCGATGTTTGCCCAGATCGAAGGACTCGCGGTCGATGAAGGCGTGAGCTTCGTCGATCTCAAGGCGACGCTCTCACACTTTGCCCGCCGCTTCTTCGGCGCTGCTACGACCCGGTTCCGGCCGAGCTACTTTCCGTTCACGGAGCCGTCGGCGGAGATGGACGTCGAGTGCCAGATCTGCCATGGCGCTGGCTGTCGCACCTGCAAATTCACCGGCTGGTACGAGATCATGGGCTGCGGCATGGTCCATCCCGCCGTGATCCAGGCGTCCGGGCTCGATGCGGAGCGCTACACCGGATGGGCATTCGGTATGGGACCCGCCCGCGTCGCGCAGCAGCGCTATGACATTCCAGACATCCGGGTGCTGTATGACTCGGATGTCCGCGTCCTGACGAAGCTGGCCCCGTGAACGCCTCCGTCGAGTGGCTGTCGGCGTTCGTCGATAGCGGCCTGTCTCCGGAACGCCTGCGGGACCTGATCACCGCCCGGGTGGCGACTGTGGACGCGGTCGAGGTGATGCGGACCGACCTGGCGAGCATTGTCGTCGGGCGCGTCGTCGAGGCAGCGCGCCATCCGGACAGCGACCACCTGTGGGTGACGAAGGTGGACGCCGGCGGTGCGGAGCTCGTCGACGTCATCTGCGGCGCTCCCAACGTGACGGCGGGCGAGCGATACCCGTTCGCGCCCGTCGGGACGACGATGCCCAACGGCATGAAAATCGAGCGTCGCAAGATTCGCGGGCAGGTCTCGAGTGGCATGCTCTGTTCGGCGCGCGAGCTCGGGTTGGGCACCGACCACGAGGGGATCTTCGCGCTCTCCACGGATGCTGCGCCTGGTACACCGCTGCTCGAAGCGCTGGCCGTGGGCGATGTGCGCCTGGTCGTGGACGTCATGCCCAACCGGCCCGACCTGCTTTCCCATCTGGGCCTGGCCCGCGAGATCGCCGCGGCGACAGGACGCCCCCTGCGCGGGTCGGCGCTCCCTGTTGGCGACCTGGTCGCCGTGCCCAATCTCGCACGCAGCGATCGCTCGGCGCTCGCGGGCGACGTACGCGTCACTGTCGACGACCCGTTCGGACTGCCCGACGTACGTCGCTGTTGTCTTCCGCGGTGTCAAGATCGGCCCGAGCCCGGCGTGGCTGGTCAACCGCCTCGCGACCGTGGGCATCGAGCGCCCGGTGAACAATGTCGTCGACGTGACGAACTATCTCCTGCATGGCTACGGACAGCCGACGCATGCGTTCGACCTCGCGCGGCTGGCCGGTCGTGAAGTTCGCGTTCGGCGTGCACGAGCCGGAGAGCGGCTGACGACGCTCGACGGCGTGGCGCGCGCGCTGGATACGTCGATGCTCGTGATCGCCGATGGCGAGCGAGCCCAGGGCGTCGCCGGCGTCATCGGCGGACAGGATAGCGAAATCACCGCTGAGACGACCGACATCGTACTGGAGTTGGCCGCCTTCGACGCCAAACGGGTCCGCGCAGCCCGGCGAGCGCTCGGCGTTTCCACCGACGCAGCGTTCCGCTTCGAGCGAGTCGTCTCGCCATCATTGCCCGTCGAGGTGTTTGCGACCGCGGTGAAGCTGATGGTTGCTCTCACCGGCGCCCACGTGGTTGAGCCTGTAGCGCTGATCGGCGCCGCCGCCCAACCCCCGCGACCGATCGCCGTTCGAGCCGCGCGCGTCGCCCAAGTACTTGGCGTTGCCGTGCCCAGCACCGAATCCGCCACCCTTCTCGAATCGGTCGGCTTCGCTGCTGTCGCACGCGAGGACCGCCTCGAGGTCACCGCCCCGAGCTGGCGGGTCGACGCGCAAGCCGAGATCGATCTCGTCGAGGAGGTCGCTCGGCTCCGCGGATACGATTCGTTTCCTGACACACTCCGCCCATATCGGTTGGGGACCGTCCCCGACGATCCGCTCGTCGCCCGAAACGCGCGGATTCGGGAGCTGCTGGTTGGACGCGGCTTCCTGGAGGTTCGGCCTATGCCCTTCGTATCAAGCGCACGGGCTGACGGCACGGGCGTGCGGGTCACGAACCCGCTGGCTGACACCGAAGCGTTCCTGAGGAGCGATGTGTTGCCGTCGCTGGCCCGACGTGCCGAGTACAACCTGGCCCACATGGAGGGAGATCTCCGCCTGTTCGAGATCGGCACAGTCTTCCTGCCGACCTCCGACGCGCGCCCGCGAGAAGAGGTCCGGGTCGCGGCATTGTTTATGGGCGCGCGCCGGCCACCGCACTTCACCGAGCCTGATCCGCCGTCGTGGGACGAGTGGGATGCCAAGGAGCTCGGCGAGGCTATCGCCCGAATTTCCGGCGGCGACGGTTCCGTGTCGCTCGAGGCTGTGGACGGGCCCGACCTCCTCTGGGAGGTCCGACGCGGCGAGTCGGTTATCGGCAGCGTGAACCGCGTGACGCTCGATGCCCCACCGTGGGCGGCCCGGGCGTTCGGGGTCGAGGTGGTGGTCGCAGTGGTTGAAACGGCGCCCGTCGCCCCACCAGGGGTGCATGCATCGCCGCTCGTAGACACCAGCGCAGCCACCCCGAGCGTGCCGCGCTACAGTCCTCCGCCAAGTCAGCCGGCCGTGCGGGCCGACGTCACATTGCTGCTGCCAGTTGGTATGACGGTGGCCGCGGTTGAGCGCGTCCTGGCGCGGTCGGCCAACCAGCTGCTTGCTGGAGTCGACCTCCAAAGCGAGTACCGTGGCTCGTCGGTTCCGGTGGGCTACCGGAGCGTGACGTGGCGGTTGACGTTCCGCCACCCGGAGCGCACTCTTCGCGAGAAAGAGGTTGAAGCCCAACGGGATAAGCTGTTGCGCGCCTTGGAGAGCGAATTGGGTGTCCGACAACGAACGGCCTGAAGGCGTCGCATTTCGAGAGTTGGCGCTCCTAGTGCGGCACCTGGGCGATGAACTGGCTAGCTTTCGGCGGCGAGCCCTACAGGCGGAGACCCAGCTCCGAGCCGTCGAGGCCCGCGGTGCATCGCTCGGAGATTTGAATCGACTTGAAACGCTCGAAGCGGAGAACGCGGCGTTGCGGAGCCGATTGGAGGCGGCTGCAGGGCGCGCCCAGGCTATGCTCGAGCGGGTCAGATTCCTACGGCAACAATGCGATCAATCGGCTGCAGGTAGCTCGGGGAGCGAGCGGTGACGGGAAAGAGCGCAAAGCAGGTCGTGCGGGTCACGATCGTCGGCGAGGAGTACTCGATCCGCAGCGAGGCGACCCCCGAGCACACGCGGGCCGTCGCGGCTTATGTGGACGAGGCGATACGGCGGGTTCTCAACGGCGGGGGAGTGGTCGAGCCAAGGAAGGCTGCCATTCTCGCAGCGCTCCAGATCACGGATGAGCTGATGCAGGCCGAGCAGGCTGCGCAGGCCCTGACGGGATCGCTATCGCTCGTTGAGCTCGGAGGTCGAGCGGTGGCTGCCGCCCCCAAGCGTAAAGGTCTGAGCGGGATATAGGTTCGCTGGGCAGTGTAGGGGGGCGACGCAGTCGTCGCCCGCAGACAATCGCCGCGGCCTCGGCCGCGCTGGAGTATAGATCGCTATGTCAGTCGGTCGCATTTACTGCGGCCCTCGTGGTCGCATGCTTGTTGGTTGCTGTTCTATCGGTTGGTGCCGGGATTCGAGCCGGACGCGTCGCTGAGTCAAAGCGGCAGTTGGCGGCTGGGCGGTCGGCCGAGGAGACGAGTAAGCGAATCGTCGCGGAAGCGGAACGCGAGGCGGATACGCTGCGTAAGTCCGCCCTGCTCGCTGGCCGCGAAGAATTGATGAAGCTCCGAGAGGCCTGGGAGACCGAGGTGCGCGATCGCCGCACCGAAGTCGAGCGCGAGGAGAAGCGCGTCAAGGAGCGTGAATCCGTCCTCGACCGCAAATTCGAGGTCCTCGACCAGCGCGAGAAGGAGACCAACGGACGCGCGTCGGACGTCGAGCTCAAGCGCAAGCGACAGGCGGAGCGGGACCAGGAACTCGACCGGCTGACAACCGAGGCTCAACGACGGATCGAGCAGCTGGCCGGCATGTCGGCCGAGGATGCCAAGCTCGAGCTGATGCACCGCATGGAGGAGGAGGCGCAAGCGGACGCCGCCAACCGCGTGCGCGAGATCCGGGATAGCGCGCGCCGTACCGCCGAACGCGAAGCGAAGAAAATCGTCGCGCTCGCCGTTCAACGCATCGCGGCTGAGCACACTGCCGAATCGACCGCATCCGCCGTCGCGCTCCCGAACGACGAGATGAAGGGGCGCATCATCGGTCGCGAGGGTCGAAACATCCGCGCCTTCGAGCTGGCCACCGGGGTCGACGTCATTATCGACGACACGCCGGACACGGTCGTCGTGTCCTGCTTCGAACCGGTTCGTCGCGAGGTCGCTCGGCTGGCCCTCGAAAAGCTCGTCGCGGACGGCCGCATTCACCCTGGACGCATCGAGGAGGTCGTCAACAAGGCGCGCCGCGAAGTCGACGCAACAATCGTCGAGACCGGTGAAGAGGCGGCGTACGAGACCGGCGTGCACGGCTTGCATCCCGAGCTCGTGAAGCTGATCGGCCGGATGCGCTGGCGAACGAGCTATGGCCAGAACATCCTCGAGCACTCCAAGGAAGTCGCGTGGCTGGCGGGTATCATGGCCGCAGAGCTTGGATTGGACGTCGGCCTGGCCAAGCGGGGTGCCTTGCTCCATGACGTCGGCAAGGTCCTGACGCACGAGCACGAAGGCACCCACGTGCAGCTCGGCGTCGAGGTAGCGACCAAGTACGGCGAGAGCCCGTTGGTCGTTAATTGCATCGCCGCACACCACGATGACGTGCCGCACGAGAGCGAGGTGTCGGTGCTGGTGCAGGCTGCCGACGCGATCTCGGGATCGCGGCCCGGTGCTCGGCGAGAGGCTTTCGAGACGTACGTCAAGCGGCTCGAGGGACTCGAGCGGATCGCGTCCAGCTATCGAGGAGTCGAGAAGGTCTTCGCCATCCAGGCGGGCCGCGAGGTCCGGGTCGTTGTGACGCCGGACGCGGTCGATGACGGGCGCAGCCGTATCGCTGTCCGATGAGATTGCGCGCCGGATCGAGTCCGAGCTCCAATACCCCGGTCAGATCAAGGTCGTGGTGATTCGCGAAACACGGGCGGTCGACTTTGCCCGCTGAGCTGATCGACGGCACCGCGATCGCCCGGGACGTGCGCGCTGATGTCGCTCGAGAGGTGGCGTTGTTGGCGTTGCGTGGGATTCGGCCGGGGCTCGCCGTCGTGCTGGTCGGCGACGATCCTGCCAGCGCCGTATATGTGCGCTCCAAGGGGCAGGCGACCGAGGAAGCGGGGATGCACAGCGTGACGATCCGGCTGCCGGCCGATACGACGGAGCCAACGCTCCTGGCGCAGGTCGATCAGCTCAATGCCGACACGGCCATCCATGGGATTCTCGTGCAGATGCCGCTTCCCAAGCAGATCAACGCCGAGCGAGTCGTCTCTCGGGTCGATCCGACCAAGGACGTGGACGGCTTTCACCCTGTCAATGTCGGCAAGCTGTTGATCGGTGACCGCGACGGTTTCGCCCCCTGCACGCCCGCCGGTGTGCAGGAGCTCCTCGTTCGTTCGGGAGTCGACACGCGCGGCAAAGATTGTGTCATCGTCGGGAGGAGCACGATTGTCGGCAAACCGATGGCCGCGATCATGATGCAAGACCGGCCGGGCGCGAACGCGACGGTGACCGTGTGTCACAGCCGGACCACCGACCTCGCCGCTCACACACGACGAGCCGACGTCCTGATCGTCGCCGCTGGACGTCCGCGCTTTGTCACGGGAGCCATGATCAAGCCGGGGGCCGCGGTCATCGACGTCGGAATCAATCGGGTCGACGACGCTCGCGCGAAGAGCGGATATGTCCTGGTTGGCGACGTGGACGCGGCGAGTGCGCGCGAAGTCGCGGGATTGATCACGCCGGTGCCCGGCGGGGTCGGCCCGATGACGATCGCCATGCTCCTCAAGAACACGGTGCGTGCGGCGCAGCAGCGCGCTGGAATGGCATAATGCCGACGGGGGGCGATCGGGGCCGCGGTGACTTCACCGGACGCGGGTGGCCGTTGACGAGTCGGCCGCCGGGTGGTTCAGCGCCGACCACCCCGGGACGCACGCCCTCGCTCTTCGATGAATGTGACACCCGGCCGGAGCCCGCGCTCGGCGGTTTCCGTCTCGACACTCGCAGAGCTGACGAAGAAGACGCTTGAAGGGGCGATTCGCCCGCTCTGGGTGCGTGGAGAGGTGACGGGGTTCAAGGCGTATCAGAGCGGTCACTGGTATTTCACCCTTCACGATGACCGAGCGCTCCTGAAATGCGTCGTCTTCGCGAGCGATCAACGCGGCGTAGCCGCGCCGCCCCGCGAAGGCACGGACGTGCTGGCCTTCGGTCAGATCACGGCGTATCCCGCTCGTGGCCGACATGCACTTCCGCGTGACCTCGCTCGAGGTCGCGTGGCGATGGCCTGAATCGCAAGGCGGTCGAGCGCACGCTTGAGCGGCTGCGCGAGGATGGGTTGCTCGCGCCCGATCGGAAACGATCACTCCCGCGATTCCCGCGGTGTCTGGCGGTCGTGACGAGCGTGGATGGAGCGGCATTGCACGACATCATCGCGGTCGCTCGCAAACGCTCGCCGTCGCTCCGCATTGTCGTGGTGCCAGCCCGAGTACAGGGCGAGGGTGCACCGGAGGCGTTGTGCGTGGCCCTGGACCGTCTGCATCGTTGGGGGGGCGCGGACGTCGTCATCGTCGGGCGTGGCGGTGGGGCCAAGGAGGATCTTGGCGCTTTCAATCATGAGCAGGTCGCGCGTGCCGTCGCGGGCTGCGGGTGCCCCACGGTGTCGGCCGTTGGTCACGAGATCGATACCACGCTGTGCGATCTCGTCGCCGACCATCGAGCGCCAACACCATCTGCGGCGGCGGAGGCCGCCGTGCCCCTCATGGCGTCCCACGACGTGCGCGTACGCGCGCTCGCGGTGCGGCTCGCGAATGTGGCGCGCCGCCGATTGGGCTACGCCGAGCAGCGATTGACGCACGCGGCGGCAGCCACTCGCCGCGGTGCCGAGCGCTTGCACGAGCGTCGTGGTGCCGCGCTCGCGCACCTCGCGGCTCGCGTGCAGGCGCTCAGTCCCCTGGCGGCCCTGGCGCGAGGGTTCGCGGTCGCCCGGGGCGCGGACGGGCGGACACTTGCGACGGCTGCCGACTTTGCGCCTGGCGCCGAGTTCGAGCTGTTTGTGCGCGACGGCGTGATCGAGGCTGTCACCTCCGACGTGCTGCCGCCCCGCTGGCCGGCTGACGTGTCCGAGGAGATCACTCGCGCCACAGACCAGGCGCAATCGACATCAGAGGAGCACCCGTGAGCTTCGAAGAGGATGTGGAGCGGCTGGAGGCGATCGCAGCCGAGTTGGAGCGCGATGGCATCACGCTCGATCGGGCGCTCAAGTTGTTTGAAGAGGGTGTCAAACGATTGCGCCGAGCATCGGCGGAGCTTGGGCGTGCGCAGACGCAGGTTGCGCTCCTGGTCGAGCAGGTCGACGGCACCTTTGCGCTCCGCGCCTTGCCGGGCGACTCTCGACCTGGCGGGACCAACGAACGGGCGGCGGGGAGGCCGTGACGTCTGCCGTTGTCGGTGCACCCGACGACGCCTTTTCGGCCGACCGCGTCCGCCGTGCAACGCGCGCTCGCGCGGATCTGCTTGGAATCGCTCGACGGCGTGCCGGCAGCCGTCGCCGAGGCCATTCGGTACAGCCTTATGGGCGAAGGCAAGCGGCTGCGGGCGATCCTGCTCCTGGCCGCGTACCGTGCGTGCGGCGGCACTGGTGACGCTTCGGGGCTCGCGGCCGCGGTGGAGGTCGTGCACGCCTATTCGCTGGTTCATGACGATCTGCCGTGCATGGACGATGACGACATGCGTCGCGGCCGACCGACGGTGCATCGGGTCTTTGGCGTACCCGTGGCGACGGCAGCGGGACTGGTGATGGTGCCGCTCGCTGCCCGGAGCGCGGCGGCTGCCGCCAGAAGCCTCGAGCTCCCGCCAACGACGGTCGGCACGATCGTGCGGGAGTTGATGCAGGCGGCTGGCGCGTCCGGCATGATCGGGGGCCAACTACTGGACCTCGAAGGCGAGGGCCTCGCCCTGTCGCTCGAGGAGCTGGAGCGCATTCATCGGGCAAAGACCGGCGCGCTTCTCACCGCATCAGTTCTGCTTGGGTGGCCTTGCGGCATCAGCAGAGCCGGCGACGCTCGAAGCCCTCAGCCGATACGGTGCCGCGGTCGGCCTCGCTTTCCAGATCGCGGACGATGTACTCGACGTCACCTCTACGACCGACCAGTTGGGGAAGACTGCAGGACGCGACCTCGCGCTGCACAAGAGCACGTATCCCGCACTGCTGGGCGTCGAAGGGGCTGTCTCGCGCGCTCAGGCGCTGGTGCAGGAGGCATGTAGCGCGATCGACGAAGCGCGGCTTCTGACGCCTGCACTCGAGCGCTTGGCGCTGTTCATTGTGGAAAGACGCAGTTGACCAGTCCAGTCCGAAGGGAACAGCTGTGCCTGCGCACGGATTAGAATTGAATGCTGCTCCTGTGGCACACCACCTGTAGCCCTCCTTTGGAAGCCCGGTAGCAGCAGGCGCCGTCCCTTACCTCTCGGATCGTCCCGTCATGCCGCTTCTCGCCCGTATCAAGTCGCCCGCAGATCTCAAGTCGTTCACACGAGACCAGCTACGAGAGCTGAGCACGGAGATCCGCGCCCGGTTGATCGATGTCTGCTCTCGCACCGGAGGGCATATCGGGGCGGGCCTCGGTGTCGTCGAGCTCACGACCGCGCTCCACTACGTGTTCAACACGCCACGCGATCAGCTCGTGTGGGACGTGGGGCACCAGGCGTACCCGCACAAGTTGCTCACTGGGCGCGACGGCGAGATGGAGACCCTCCGGCAAGAGAGCGGGTTGTCCGGCTTCTTGAAGCGCTCGGAGAGTCCCTATGACACCTTTGGCGCCGGGCACGCGGCGACAGCGATCTCCGCAGCCCTGGGCATGGCGGTCGCTCGCGACCTGCACGGTGACCTGTTCAAGGTCATCGCCGTCCTTGGCGATGGCGCGCTGACCTGTGGCCTGTCGTACGAAGGGCTGAACAACGCCGGCGTATCCGATCGCGACATCATCGTCGTCCTCAACGACAACGAGATGTCCATCGCTCCGAACGTGGGCGCGATGTCGAAGTACCTGACATCTGTGCAGCGAAACCCGCTCTACAACCGCGTCCGGTCGGCCATCGGTGCGGCGGTCGACAACGCGCCCGGCCCGTTGTCGGGCGTCGGGACGCTGGTGCGGAAGTGGGAGGAGAGCGTCAAATCGTTTTTCACGCCGGGCGTCCTCTTTGAGGAGCTGGGCTTTCGATACTTCGGACCGATCGATGGGCACGATCTGGATGCGCTGATCGACACGTTTACGGCCGTGCGAGATCTCCGTGGCCCGCGGCTCGTGCACGTGATCACGCAGAAGGGCAAGGGGTTCCCTGCCGGGGAGCACGGCGAAAAGTGGCATGCGTTGCCGCCTGGTCACGACCCGGCGACCGGCAAGCAGCGCGCGGCTGGCGCGGCAAAGGCGACGTACACCGCCGTCTTCGGGGCCGGCTTGACTGAGCTGGGCGCCGAGCGCAGCGACGTGGTAGCCATTACCGCGGCGATGCCGAGTGGAACCGGCACGGCGGTCTTCGCCAAGGCCCATCCGAGTCGCTTCTTCGATGTCGGGATTGCCGAGGGCCACGCGGTGACATTTGCCGCGGGCCTCGCGACGCAGGGCATCCGTCCGGTATGCGCGATCTACTCGACGTTTCTCCAACGCGCCTACGACAACGTCATCCACGACGTGGCGGTGCAGCGCCTGCCGGTCGTGTTCGCGATGGATCGAGCGGGGTTGGTCGGGGAGGATGGGCCGACCCACATGGGGCTATACGATATTGCATATATGCTGGCCGTCCCCGGCATGACGGTCACCGCCCCGAAGGACGGTACGGAGATGCTTGGACTCCTGCGCGCTGGCGTCGAATACACGGCCGGCCCTTTCTGCTTCCGGTACCCGCGCGACAGTGTGCCGGACGTGCCGCCGCCGATGGCGGAGATTCGGGCCGTGCCCTATGGCACGTGGGAGGTCTTGCGCCGCGGATCGGAGGTGGCGGTATTAGCCGTGGGCACGACCGTGTTGCCAGCACTCGGCGCAGCCACGGCGCTGGCAACCGAAGGACTCAACATCACTGTGGTCAATTGCCGCTACCTCAAGCCGCACGATGAGTTGACGCTAGCCGCGATCCTCGCCGACCACCGGCATCTGCTGGTCGTCGAGGAGGGCACGATCGTCAATGGGTTCGGGGCGTATATGACGGCGGTGGTGGCGGCGATCGACACGGGGGCCCGCGTCGCGATACACGGCGTGCCCGACCGCCTCATCGAACAAGCGCCGCGCGCCCGGCAACTGGCTGCGCTGGGCCTCGACGCGGCCGGCATCGCGGATCGTGTTCGCGCGCTGCACGAGACGGAGGCCATCGCGGGATGAGGGCTTCCGCGGCGTGCGCGAGCGCATCGGTCGGCCTGACCGGCGGTCGCGCCCGCGTGGCCGCTGAATGATTCGCCTCGGCGTCGTCGGGCACCGCGGGTACGCGCGCCTGCCCGACTTGCTCCAGGAGGTGCTCCGACTGGCGCCCGAGCTGGGGCTGGAAGTGAGTGTCGAGACGGACCTGCACGACCTCCTCCCTCATGCCGGACGGCTGAGTACAGGGCAGCCGGTCGACGTCCTCATGACGCTCGGCGGGGACGGGACGATGCTTCGCGGCGCCCGCACGCTCGGCGGCCGCCCGGTGCCGATCATCGGCGTCAACCTGGGTCGCCTGGGGTTTCTCACCAGTTGCGGCGGCGACGAAATGGTCGACGCGCTCTGTCGATTCGCGCGTGGGGACTATCGGGCGGAGCCGCGGATGGCGCTCGACGCGCGCGCGATCGACCGAGGCGGTGTCGAACGGAGGCGATGGTACGCGCTCAACGACGTGGTGCTGCACAAGGGTGGCTTCGCACGCGTCGTGCGACTAGCCGTCGCGTCCAACGGAGAAGCGATCGCCGCCTATGCGGCTGACGGAATTGTGCTCTCGACCCCGACCGGGTCGACCGCGTACAGTCTTTCAGCTGGCGGGCCCATCGTCGAACCGACGGTCGATTCCATCATCCTGACGCCGATCTCGCCACACACGCTAGCGATTCGACCGCTCGTGCTGCCGGCGACGGCGGCAATTCGTATCTGGGCCGAGGACGGTCCGGAAGAGCTTCTCGTGACCGTCGACGGACAGGTCGGGACGACATTCGCCGAAGGCGAAGTCCTCGAGGTCAGACGCGCGGGGCGGCCGGTGCTGCTGGTGCGGTTCTCCGGGACCACGTACTACGGTCGGCTTCGCAAGAAACTGGGATGGGGCGGGACGCCGAGCGGCACTCAGCTGCTCGAACAGCGGGGCTAGGCGTGCTCACCGAGCTTCGCATCAAGAATTTCGCGATCATCGAAGCCTTGTCGCTGCCGTTGGCCCCGGGTCTCAACGTGCTGTCCGGCGAGACGGGGGCGGGCAAGTCGATCATCGTTGGCGCGCTCGGGCTGTTATTGGGCGAACGCGCGACGTCGGACATTGTGCGAAGCGGGGCGGATCGGGCGACGGTCGAAGGCGTGTTCGATGCCGAAGGTCGACCCGAGATCGCGGATGCGCTCGACGCGCGTGGAATCGATGTCGAAGATGCGCAGGTGGTCCTCCGGCGCGAGGTCACCGCAACCGGACGCACGCGGGCGTGGGTCAACGGCACGACAGTGACTGCGTCAGTACTGGCTGAGTCGGGCGTCTGCTGGTCAACATTCACGGTCAGCACGAGGCGCAGACGCTCCTAGAGGCGCCGGTCCAGCAGCGCATTCTGGATGCGTTCGGAGGGGCGACGGAGCTCGCGGACCGCGTGGCGGCCGCGTCAGCGACGCTCGCAGACGTGAGGCGACAGAAGACCGAGCTTGCCGCACGTCGCGCAGAGGCGGAGCGGCGTGCGGACTACCTGCGCCACGTCGTGCGCGAGATCGAAGATGCGAAGCTCTCGGCCGGCGAGGACGCCCGTCTCGAAGATGAGGCCAGGCGCCTCGAGCACGCCGACGAGCTGCGCACGTTGGCCGAAGCGGTCGCCGAAGCGCTCGATGGGGGTGGGGAGGACGAAGGTGTGTTGAGTCGGCTCTCGCCCGTGCATCGATCGCTCGTCGGACTTCAACGAATCGATGGGAGCATCGCCCGATTCCAGGAGCTGTACGACACGGCGCACTACGCCTTGGAGGAGCTCGCGCGGGAGTCGGATACCTACGCTCAAGCGGTCGACCTGGATCCCGAACGCCTGGCGGAGGTCCAACGGCGGCGCGACATCATCTTCCGCCTCCTCAAGAAGCACGGCCCCGCTCTGGAGGATGTGATTGAAACTGGTCGACGCTCGCGGGCGGAGCTCGACCTCGTCGACTCCGCGGGATTCGACCTCCGGCAACTCGAGGGCCGCGAACGGGCGGCGAGCGAGCAGCTCGCCGAGGCGGCGGCGGCGTTGACGGCGGCGCGCGAGGCTGCAGCGGCTCGATTGAGTCACGCCGTCGACCAGATCATGCCCGAACTGGGCCTGGTCGACAGTCACTTCGGCGTCGCGCTGGAGCGGAGGGCTGAACCCGGTCCGCAGGGCGCGGAAGACGTCGAGTTTCGCGTCGTTCTCAACGTCGGCCACGATCCGCGTCCGCTCGCGCGCGTCGCATCGGGCGGCGAGCTCTCACGGATCATGTTGGCCCTGACGGCGATCCTCGCGCGCCTCGATCGCGTTTCGACGCTCGTTTTCGATGAGGTCGACGCGGGGATTGGCGGGCGTGTGGGTGCCAAGGTGGGGGGCACGCTGCGCAAGACGGCGACGCACCACCAGGTCTTTGCAATCTCTCATCTCCCACAAATCGCGTCGGCCGCGCACCACCACATTGTGGTGAGCAAAGGGGCCCGCGGCGGCGTCACGACCGCGGACGTGCAGGTGGTCGAGGGCGAGGCGCGTGTGCGCGAGATCGCGCGCATGCTGGGTGGCGATCCCGAGCGTGAGGTCAGCCTGGCGCACGCGAGGGAACTACTGGGTGCGGGAAATGGGCGGGTCCGGGAAGTGAGGGTTAGGCGTTAGACCCTGGACGTTCGACGCTCGACGTTCGAGACAAACCTCAGGGCAAGCCGCGGTGCACGCAGCTGGCCTTGAGGTTTGCTAGCGAACGTCGAACGTCGAACGTCGAACGTCCAGCCCCTCAGCGTTTAAACGCCCCCCCATGCCCGAAAAGCCGCACGTATATCCGCGCCAAGATTTCGTCGCTTCCGATTCGCGGGAGCGAGCCGTAGGTGCCAGCCGAGCCGGTGAGCGTCTGGAAGTGGAAATACGTAATGTCGAACGGCAGGCGCGACCCGTGTCGGGTGGCCGCTGCCACGGTCGAGAACGTGATTCCGAGGCCGACGAGCTGCTGGGTCGATGCCGTGCCGGTGCCGAGCAGATTGGCGTTGAGAACGACAGGTCCGAAACCCGTCGCGGCAGAATCGAGTGCAAACGTACCCGAGTACTTGTCCGCGCTCCTGTTGATATACCGATACTGGGCCACGAGGCCGACGTACGAGTTGATCGTGTATTGCGGGTTGAAGGCGACGTCGATGACGCGGCCCAGGGAGCGGGTCACCAGCTGTCGCGTGAAGAGCGGTGCGAATACGTCGCCCAAGCCGAGCGGAATGCGCGCGGACACCTGGTCGGTGAGCGGCTGTGTGCCGCCGACCATGATCGACGCCCACATATGAGAGCCAATGAGGATGTCCGTCTGGGCGCGCACCGTGATGGCCTTCGCACCTGTACCCGTCCCGACGCCGACCAGCGCATCGGGTGAGTTGGGCATTCCCGTCCCCAGCTGAAACATCCCGGTGAGCGCCAATCGGTAGTTGAAGCCGTGCGGGTTGACCCGTGCGCTGTCGTTCCCGTGGAAGGAATCCAGGAGTAAGGCGGTCGCGCCGAGCTGAATGTCGCCGATTCCGTACCGGTCGACAGACTGGAGCGAATCGTACGCGAGTCCGATGGCGTTGGTGGTCAGCAAAGCTTGCGCGTCGCCCAGGCCGAGAGGGGGAGCGCCGACCGGTCCCTGGCTCGCGATGCCTGGGCCGCCCGTCAGGGAGTCGAAGTGCGCGTAGCGAGCCGCAAACGACTGCATCCGCTGATTGATGGCCGCAATGGCGGAACTGCTGCTGGTGGGCACGACGGGCGCGGGCGCGCGACCGCCGCCGCCGTACACCTGCGAGAGTGACGACGCAAAGGAATTGCTCTGCGCGATCAGGCTAGACACGGTCGCGCGTTGGGCCAGCAGCGAAGGGCAGTACGTCGCGCTAGCAGCGTTGGCCACACACCCCGCGAGCGCGCTCTGGAGGCTCGCAGCCGCGTGGGCAAACTGACCATAGAGCGCCGTATCGATGGCGCGTGAGGCCGCGAGGTAGAGCGCTGGATTGAGCCCCACGTTGCCGGTGCTCCCGCCCGGATTGGGGTTGAACAAGATTTCGTTGTGCGTGTGCACGATCGGCACGAGGGCGTGCAGCGTCAGCCGGTGGGAGATGCCGATGTCGAGACCGATCGGCGCCGTTTGGATGAGAACGCTGGAAGTGGTCTGGATGCTTCCGAGCGAAACTCCGAGAGTCGGGTCGAGGGTCAGCGCGCGCAGGGAGCTCTGCAGTGGTGCGAGGATCGGTAGCTCGGCGGGGCCCAGGGAGTCCAGCGATAGTTCAGTGCCGAGGGGTTGCAGACCTCCGGTGCCGTAGCGGGAGTTGTAGCGCGTATCGATCAGCGCGCCTGACAGGCGTACCACCCCGCCTGGCAAGGTCAGGGCGTCGTCGCCGATCGCCGACACTGCTTGTGCCCCGACCGCGCCAGCGCTGCCTGCGACCAGGCCAGCGAGCAAGATGATTGCGGTAATCGGGCACGCGTGTCGCGTCGATCTGCAAGAGGACCGCGTCGTTCGAATCGTTGGGGCCAACGGCAAACCAGTGTGTAAACAACCGACTCGGCGAGCCCACCAGCGGCGCGCCGAGACACGGCGGTACAATGGATAAACAGCACAGCTCAGGCGATCTTCCGCGACAATGCTAACACAACAACCCCTGTCGCGCCGCCGCCTGGGGCCGGTTCCGTGAGCGAGTACCCCGGACCCGTCTTGCCGGTCCCTAGCGTCTCATGGCAGCTAACGGGGAACCACTGGCTCGCCGTCCCGTGCATCCACCCCGCTGACGGTTCCATCCACGCAATCGGGGTCGTGCACCGGGGATCGCGTTCGGCAGTCGAGTTTGCCGGCAACCCGGACTTCGTTGACGGTCGGGGGCCGGCGCTGTTGCGGCCGCGGATCGCCATCGACGGTACTGAGTACGCCCTAGCGACCGAAGGCATCGCTTGGGAGCACATCCACGGCTGGCTCCCGACCTTCACTGCTGCGATCAGCAAGGGACCGTACGTCGCCCGCGGCACAATCTTCGCGCCCGTCGGCCGCGATGCCGATGTACCCGGCGCCATCTACGTGATCGCCCTCGAGAACCGGGGCAGCGAGAGCGCCGAGGTGTCGATCACGCTGGACGGGGTGCTCGGTTACCGACAGGCGCGCGTCCGGACCGGGCGACCGCTTGGGGACGCGCATCGAGTGATCCGCGGGATGGCCGACTCAGTGCTGTTGGATGGCGCTGGGCTTCCTGGGTCCGCGGCACTGGCGGTCGCTGGGGATGATGGCGTGGCGGTCACGATCGACACTGATGGGGACGCGCCTGGCTTCGTGCTGCGGAGCACCGCAACCGTGCAACCCGGCACCACGATGCAGGCGGCCTTCTATCTGGCTGTCGCGCCCGAGCGCGATGGCGCAGCGGCGACGGTGCTCGCGATGAAGAGACGCGGCTGGCGCTCGCTCCTGACGGCCACGAGCGAGGCACTGCGCACGCTGGAGCAGAGCACGGGGAGTCCGGCACTCGATCGCATGGTCAATCGCAACTTGCTCTTCGCGTACTTCTACGCGACTGCACGGGCGATCGATGATGCCCGTTTCTATTTGATGCGGTCGCGAGCTCCGTGGAATGGTCGCGGTCTCACGGTTCGCGATTGGGACGCACTGACATGGACGGTGCCTGCGGTGCAGCTCGCCGACGCGGGTCTGGCGCGAGAGTTGATCATCCGGGCGTGCGAGATCCACGGCGTCGCGCCGGGCCGTGGAGTGCACTACATCGACGGCGCGCTCTTCGAGCCCGGCTTCTCGATCGAAGGCGTGGCGTCCTTTGCCTGGGCTACCGAGCGCTATATCCGCGAAACGGGTGACGATCAGATCGTCGAGGAGCCGGCACTCGCGGATACGTTGTACGCGAGCTCCGACGACCTGTCGGCTCGCCGGAACCGCGACGTACCGCTCTATGAGAGTGAGGTCTATCCGTCGGGCGCTCCAGTCCCGCTGCCGTATACCATTCACGCGAATGCCGTGGCCGCGCTCGCGCTGGACGTGTTTCGGCGGACCCTGGACGCCGAAACGGCCAAGGACATTGAGGACCCGAGTGCGGTTCGGGCCGCGCTGCTGCGGCATTTCACGGTGGATCGTGAAGGAAAGTCTCAACTCATGGCCGTGACGGACCTCCACGGCGGCTCTGGGCGGCGCGACGATGCCGTCGGGTCAGTGCTATGGCTGCCGCTCTACGAGGCGGTCGACCGTCAGGACTCGGTGTATCGTCGAACCGTGAAGGGCTTGGCTGCGAACGGCGACGGCGAGGAGAACACGGTGGCGCTCGCCCGTCAGTGTGCGCGGCTCGTCGGGCCGGATGCGGGATCCGCGCTCGCGTGGCTGCGGCAAGCACCGCTCGACAACGGTCTCGCGGCCGAGCTCCTCGATGGGGACGGTCGCGCCGTGGCCAATGGAGGCGATGCTTCGCTCTCGGGATTGCTTGCGTACGCGATCTGGTATGCGATTCACGCCCTGGGGGTGACGCCGTGAGGGTGGGGGTGGGGCTGGAACCAAACCCGCCGTTGCCCTTATGACCGTTGCGACCGACTCTCCGATCTACGCGCTCTTCGATCACTATTTCGGCGGTGAACCGACGGTAGTTGCGTCGGCGCCCGGGCGCGTCAATCTGATCGGCGAGCACATGGACTATAACGGCGGCGACGCGCTGCCGATCGCGATACAGCAACGGACGTACGTCGCGGCGCGTGCACGAGCTGGTACGCGCACGCACGTCGTTTCCGCGGGCCGCCGTGATCGCGGGTCGTTTGACGCGATCTCGCCCGAGCGCTCCGGTGCGTGGTGGGACTACGTCGCCGGCGTGGCGCTCGAGTTGCGACTTGCAGGCCGGGCGGCCGTGCCCGCTGATCTCGCGATCTGGAGCGAGATCCCGATTGGCGCCGGCCTATCATCATCCGCCGCGCTGGCGGTCGCCTCGGCGCGAGCACTCCTGGAGCTCGGGTCGGAAGAGATGCCGGACAAAGCGATCGCACTGACGGCCTGGCGCGCTGAGGTGGAGTTCGTCGGCGTACCGTGCGGGATCATGGATCAGTTCGCGAGCGCGCTCGCCCGAGAGGGAGAGGCATTGCACCTCAGGTGCGACAGCGCGCAAGTGTCGCATGTCCCGATGGCCGATCCGGTATTGATCTTCGACACGGGCGTCGCGCGTGCGCTGCGCGGCTCACGCTTTACACAGCGGCGTCTGGAATGCGGCGAGGCGCTGGCATTGCTCCGGCGCGCGCATCCGGAGCTGTCGGGCCTCGCCGCGGCGACGACGGACATGCTGGATGCCGCCAAGCTTCCCGCTCCACTCGATCGGCGCGCACGTCACGTCGTGACCGAGAATGCGCGAGTGGGATCGGTCGTAGCGGCACTCGCGGATGGACTGCCGATCCCTGGGGCGGTGCTGTCGGCGTCGCATCGATCGCTGCGCGATGACTTCGAATGCTCGACGCCAGAGCTGGACTGGTTCGTCGATCACGTGATGCGGTACCCTGGGGTGCGGGGGGCGCGACTCACCGGTGCAGGGTGGGGCGGTTGTGCGATCGCGGTCGGCGACGAGGACGCCTTGCGCTCAGCGGCCCCAGAGCTGTTGACGGAGTACAGCCGGCGATTCGAGCACGGCGCCCGTGCGTGGGTGACGCGAGCGGCTGGCCAACCGTCGGTGCCATAGGGGGACGCCGGTCGCGCAGCGTCGAGGTCGGGGTCGGCGCCATGGCTGCCTGCGTGCTTTTGCGCGACCCTGCGGCTTGATGCCCTTTGGTGGGCCGGGTATACTAGAGTCGCGCGGTACGTGTGTGCGGGAATAGCTCAGTTGGTAGAGCACAACCTTGCCAAGGTTGGGGTCGCGGGTTCGAGTCCCGTTTCCCGCTCTGAAACAAAGCCCGTAACCCTCAAGCGGCTACGGGCTTTTTCATTCTCTGACGCCTGGCCGGCTTTTTCTTCAGTGCGGTACGGGATTGTAGTGGTGCCTAGGTCCACTGGCGCTGTTGGACGGTCCGATTCTATGGTGAGGGTTGCATCGAGGCACCATGCCCGATGTCGAATCGCCGTCGCTTCGCTGATGCTGCCGTCGCAACCGTGGCCGCAAGCCCAGTGGGTCTTTCGCCATTCCCAGGAGGTTGGAAGCCATGACCGAAGCCATGACTGGAACTCTGACTGATGTCGCACGAAAGACCACGAGCGGTACCGAGATTCGTCCCTTTGAGGTGAGCATTTCCGAAAGCGACCTCACTGAGCTGCGCCGGCGCGTCAAGTCGACAAAGTGGCCAGAGCGAGAACAGGTCAGCGACGACTCGCAGGGCGTCCAGCTGGCGACGACACAGAAACTCGCGAGCTATTGGTTCACGGACTATGACTGGCGCAAGGCCGAGGCCAAGATCAAAGCCGTCCCTAACTTCATCACGGAGATCGATGGGCTCGACATTCATTTCATTCACGTGAGGTCGAAGGAAAAGAATGCGATGCCGATCATCATCACCCACGGATGGCCAGGCTCGTTCATCGAGCAGATGAAGGTCATCGCTCCACTCACCAATCCCACTGCCTTCGGCGGGAAAGCCGAGGACGCGTTCGATGTTGTAATACCATCGTTACCGGGCTACGGGTTCTCGGGCAAACCGACGGCAACAGGCTGGCACCCGGTGCGCATCGCGAGCGCGTGGACGACGCTGATGAAGCGCCTCGGATACACGACGTTCGTGGCGCAGGGTGGGGATTGGGGGAATGCAGTCTCGGAGATCATGGGTCTGCAGGCGCCGCCGGAACTGCTCGGCATCTCCACCAACATGCCGGCCGCGGTTCCGACCGAGATCAGCAAGGCAATCTTTGCGGGAAGCCCGCCACCATCTACACTCTCAGCCGAGGAACGCAACGCGTGGGATCAGCTCGCCCTGTTCTATGGGAAAGGCCTGGCATACTCCCAAGAGATGGGGCTTCGCCCACAGACGCTCTACGGGATCGCGGATTCACCGGTCGGCCTGGCAGCGTGGATGATCGACCACGACGCGAGCAGCTACGCACTCATCAGACGCGTCTTCGACGGAGAGGCGGAAGGCCTCACCCGGGACGACATCCTCGACAACGTCACATTGTACTGGCTGACGAACACGGCGATTTCTTCGGCTCGCTTGTACTGGAACACGCGGCAAGTGTCGACGGCGGGATTCTTCGATCCCAGGGGCGTGAAGATCCCGGTTGCCGTGACCGTTTTTGCCAACGAGATCTATGCTGCTCCGCGGAAGTGGGTGGAGAATGCGTACCCGAACCTGATCTCATTCGTGAAGTTCGACAAAGGCACGCACTTCGCGGCGTGGGAGCAACCGGACCTGTTCGTCGGTGCAATGCGCGAGGGCTTCAGACCACTGCGCACCCAACTATCGTCTCAGAAAAAGTCCTGAATAGGCCTGAACTGTTCGGGTTCGAGTTCCGTTTCCCGCTTCGTCCTAAGCCGCTAATCGATTTCGATTAGCGGCTTCCGCGTTCCGGCAAGGACCTGTCGACTGGAGCCTGGCACTACGCCTCGACCTCGAGGGTTGAGTGACTCCCGTCACTGGATGTTGTGCCCTTCGGCTGCATGCACGCGATGAATCGCGACGACAACCCCAAAGGCAATGTTCAGCCTGGAATGCGGCCGCACGTTTTTCGGGCCGCGGCCAAGCTCGAAGGCAACGAACCGCGCCCGAATCAGACCTTAGTCCTCTGAGCGGCTGCGGCTTTCACGCCGATAATTCTCCCAGCCGTGCGCCCTGACACCACTGGGCCGCGATGCCGCTGAGCGCGCTCGCGTCGGCCGGCACGTAGGTCGTAAGGGCGGGGCGATGACGGCACGCCGTGTTTGGCTACGGGTCAACGGCCGGAACCGTGTACCTTCACTCGCGCGGAGGAACCATCCCCTATGAATGACCAGGACAAGATTGACCGGACGGTTCTTCCCATCCCAGATCAGCCGCGCACCGGCCTGATCACTTTCGACGCGAAGGATCCGGAAACCAAGTTCCCGCCGATTACGCCGCTGCGCCCGCCCAAGGGGGCGCCCAATGTTCTGATCGTCCTGATCGACGACGCAGGCTTTGGTTCCTCGAGCGCTTTTGGCGGCCCGTGTCACACACCAACGGCGGAAGCCTTGGCGGCAAATGGCCTGAAATACAATCGCTTTCATACCACAGCGATCTGCTCCGCGACGCGACAGGCCATGTTGACCGGACGCAACCACCACTCGGTCGGGATGGGCGGAATTACGGAAATTGCGACCTCGGCACCGGGCTACAACTCGATCCTACCGAACACCTGCTCGCCACTTGCCCGTACCCTCAAGCTCAACGGGTATGCGACAGCACAGTTCGGCAAATGTCATGAAGTGCCGGTCTGGGAGACGAGTCCGGCCGGCCCGTTTGACGCCTGGCCGACTGGCGGAGGCGGATTCGAGTACTTCTACGGATTCATCGGGGGTGAGGCGAACCAATGGTATCCAACCCTCTATGAAGGCACCACACCGGTCGAGTTGAAGAAGACGCCCGACGAGGGCTACCACTTGATGGAAGACATGACAGACAAGGCCCTCAACTGGATCGGGCAACAGAAAGCGCTCATGCCCGACAAGCCTTTCTTCGTCTACTTCGCGCCGGGCGCGACGCACGCGCCCCATCATGTTCCGAAAGAATGGGCGGATAAGTACAAGGGCAAGTTCGATCAGGGCTGGGACACGCTCCGCGAAGAGATCTTCGCCCGCCAAAAAAAACTGGGCGTCATTCCGCAAGATTGCCAACTCACGCCAAGGCACAAAGAAATCCCGGCATGGGATGCCATGCCAGCTGCTCTCAAGCCCGTGCTTGCCCGGCAGATGGAGGTATACGCCGGATTCCTGGAATACACGGATTACCACGTTGGCCGGCTGGTGCATGCGCTGAAACAGCTCGATGCGCTCGATGACACGCTGATCTACTACATCATCGGCGACAACGGCGCGTCGGCGGAAGGTACGCTGCAGGGCACATTCAACGAGATGATCAATTTCAATGGCGCGTCCGCTCTGGAGACGCCTGAGTTCCTGTTGGCCAGGTTGGACAAGCTGGGCGGACCCGAATCGTACAACCACTACGCGGTTGGCTGGGCGCATGCACTGGATACTCCTTACCAGTGGACCAAGCAGGTCGCCTCGCATTGGGGCGGCACGCGAAACGGGACGGTCGTGCATTGGCCCAAGAGGATCCAGGGGAAGGGCGAGACCCGGACCCAGTTCCATCACGTCATCGACGTAGCGGCGACAATCCTGGAGGCTGCCGGGTTGCCGGAACCGGCGTTCGTAGATGGTGTCCAGCAGAAACCGCTCGAAGGCGTCAGCATGCTGTATTCGTTCAACGATGCCAAGGCGGCCGAGCGGCATGAGACACAGTACTTCGAGATGCTCGGCAACCGCGGCATCTACCACAAGGGCTGGACCGCGGTGACACGCCACAAGACGCCATGGATCCTCTCTGGCGAGCGAACCCCGGCGTTCGACGACGATGTTTGGGAGCTCTACGACACCAGCAAAGACTGGAGCCAGGCCAAGAACCTGGCCAACGAAATGCCTGAAAAATTGCACGAGCTGCAGCGCCTGTGGCAGATCGAGGCCACGCGATACAACGTGCTGCCCCTCGATGACCGCGGCGCCGAACGGATCAACGCAGTGACGGCGGGCCGTCCAACGCTGATCAAGGGCGACTCCCAAATCCTCTTTGGCAGTATGGGGCGTCTCTCGGAAAACTCGGTCCTGGATCTCAAGAACAAGTCGCACTCCGTGACCGCTGAGATCGTGGTGCCCACTGCCGGCGCCGAGGGCGTCATCGTCGCCCAAGGCGGCAACATCGGTGGCTGGAGCCTCTACGCAAAGAACGGAAAGCTCAAATACTGCTACAACTTGTTGGGCATCCAGTGCTTCTTTGCCGAATCAAGTGACCCGTTGTCGCCAGGGGAACACCAGGTGCGCATGGAGTTCTCCTACGCTGGCGGCGGCCCTGGCAAGGGTGGCACGGCGTCCCTGTATACGGATGGAAAAAAAGTCGGCGAGGGCAAGGTCAGCGCGACGGCAGCGATGGTCTTCTCCGCAGATGATGGTTGCGACGTGGGCCTGGATTCGGGATCTCCGGTTTCACCGGACTACAGCTCGCGGGGCAACGAATTCACCGGTCGGGTCAAGGGCGTCCAACTGGCGATCGCCAAGGACGCCGTGAGCGTCGATCACCTCGTCTCGCCGGAGGAAGCCGTCCGCATCGCCATTGCACGGCAGTGACCAGCGATCAGGTGGTCCGTCCGCGGACTTCCCCTGCCGATTCTGACTCCTAAGGAGAGTGCTCTATGAGTCCAAGTCAGAGCCATCTCAACATTGACTTTCCGATCAAGTCGCCCGGCAGCGCCAGGGCGCTAAGCGAACAGCTGCCTTCGTTGATGCCGGATCTTGCGAAAGTGCAGGATAACCTCGGCACGGTCCATTTCTCCCGCTTCATGGTGAAAGGAGACGAGAAGCTCCTCTTCCTTGCTGACATTGACGGCGACATCGACGAACACATTGAACGGCTAGTACAGAACGCTGGGCCCGTGTTTGACACCATCTTCAAGCACGTGGAAGACCCTCCGGCCGTGCCCACGACGAGTAACTCTGAGGCGGTCGTCAAATGGCTCACGCGTCGTCTCCGCGAGCCTCTGGATACGTATTTCGCGTACCCGGACGCTTCGGTTCAGGACATCAAGGCGGCCGCTCGTGCAGCGGGCTTCGCGGGCAATTCCTCGCAGAGCCCCCTGCTGACATACATGTCCGTCAAGTCACGTGTGGAAGGCTTTCTCTTGAAGCTGCTCGGGCCGGCCTTGATAGGAGAGAAGGGACATAAAGCGTCGGATGCTCTTGGGACGCTGCATCTCGCCCATTTTGTGCCCTTTGAGAACAACCACTTGGGCTTTTTCACCGTCTACGATGGTTCTGTCGAGAAGTATTTCCAGGACTTCGCAGACAAAACCTCGTTCACTTTCGATTCGCTCTTTCCACATGTTGTTGGCGCGCCACCAACGCCGGTGGCAAAGAACGCCGGGGCGTTCCTGCAGTGGGGATTGGAAAACAACTATCCAGCCATTGGGTTTTACAGCGCGTATCCGGGGCTCTCGGTGCAAGACATTCGAGCGCTGCTCGCCGATTATCGCGAGCCACAGCCGGTGACTTGATGGCAGGGGTGTGTCCCATGGTCGCGAACCCGGATCGATCAGGAGGGACGCGTCGGTGAGGGAGACCAAAACACAGACCTCGGCGGCGAAGCAGGGCCCGGGGCTTCTTCGCCGGCTGTTTGATGCAAGGCGGCATGATGGCGATTCGTCCCCGCTCGACCTCGCGGACATTCAAGGGCTCATTCTCCGCCGTTACCGAATGCCGATCGTGCGGCATTTCTTGTTGACGGTGGAAAATCCCGCACAGGCGCGCAGGCAGCTCGGACGGCTCGTCAGCGGCGATGAATCGGACACCCCACAAATCACGACCGCCGAGGACTGGCACGTAGGGTTCTCGCCCGGGCCGGGAGACAATCTCGCGGATCCTCCGCGTCGCACGCCCGACTATTGCCTCAACGTCGGGATCACGTGGCCGGGACTGGCTGCCCTGGAGATAACAAAGCGCGTCCCGACGCTCTCGTTCAAGTCATTTGGTGCGTTCATCGAAGGAGCCGCGCAACGAGCTGAGATGAACGGAGATACCGGAGCAGGGTCGCCCCAGAACTGGGTCGGCGGTTTTGGAAAAGGGCGCGATCACGTCTTGCTGACGCTGCACGCCATCAGCCCGGAAGCAATGAGCCGTTACAGCGATCGGCTCTGTGCGTGGGTTGCCGAAGGCAATGCCTTTCAAGAAGTCTGGCGCCAAGACGGGATGGCGCTAATGGAGATCCACGACGGCCAACCTGTGTATAGTGGCAAGATCCACTTCGGATATACCGACGGCATCAGTGTGACCACCATTCGCGGCGGCCCGGAGACATATCCACCTGATCACCAGCAGCCCTGCGAGCCGTGGCTCTTCGTGTTGCGGGAAGACGCCCCCAACTACTTGGTACCAGAGCCAACAACCCTTGGCCTGAACGGTAGCTTTGCGGTGTTCAAAAAGATGGAGACCGACGTCGTTGGCTTTGAAAAGTTTCTGCAGTCGAACAAGGACAACATAGATCCTGAGCTGCTCGCTGCTAAGATCTGCGGGCGATGGCGCAATGGCGTTCCGCTCGCCGTGTCACCGGACACCGACAGCCCTGCGGGAGGCGTTTCGCCCGAACAGTTGAATGAGTTCGAGTATGTAAATGCTGATGGCTCGGGAGATCCGAAGGGGATCCGCTGTCCGGTCGGCGCACATATACGCCGAGTCAATCCACGAGGTCAGCCAGTCGCGGGGCAGGGTCAAGCTGGCGGCAGCAATAACTCTCACCGGTTGATTCGTCGCGGTCTGCCGTACGGGCCGGCCTATGATGCGACCAAGCCGTACGATGGCATCGAGCGTGGGCTGCTCTTTTACTTCATTAACTCGAACATCGAGAACCAATACGAGTTCGTGCAGCGCCGATGGGTCAATGACAGCGAATTCGTAGGTGCCGTCAGACTCAACCCGAAGTCCAAGGATCCACTGATTGGAACCCAGGACCCAATGGAAAGCATTTTCGTGATACCGCAGGCAGATGGAGCCCCGCCGATCGAGGTCACAGGTTTCTCAAACTTCGTTACGACCAAAGCCGTGGCGTACCTGTTCCTGCCGAGTGTGACGGGCATCAGGTTTATCGCCGATCTGGGAAGCGGCCGGTGATCAGCGCCAGTGTCTCCGCTGTCGCCTGTCAGCTGAGCTTGCCGCAGTGGCGGCGTAATCAACGACTGCCAAGGACGATGGCCGCGAGTTGATGCGGCCTGGTTATCTTGGCTCCAGACTCTCACCCGAGGCGTCCAGATGGCGGACACGATCGTGCTGATCAACGGACTGTGGCTGACCGCGCTGTCCTGGGAACACTGGGTCGAGCGATACACGGCGCGCGGCTACCGGGTGATCGCCAGGAGCTGGCCCGGGATGGAAGGCGACATTGAAGAGCTGCGACGCGATCCATCGGCAGTCGCCGGGCTGGGTTTAACGGAGATCGTCGATCACTACGATCGGATCGTTCGTGAGCTCGATCAGCCGCCCATCATCATGGGTCACTCCTTCGGTGGGCTGATCACACAGATCCTGATCGACCGTGGACTTGGCGCCGCTGGCGTCGCCATTGACCCCGCACCGATCAAGGGCATCTGGGTGCTTCCGTTCTCCGAGCTCAAGTCGGCGTTCCCCGCGCTCAAGAATCCGTTCGACCAGCATCGCGCTGTCGCGCTCACGCTGTCGCAGTTCAACTACGGCTTTACCAACTATCTCAGCGAAGAAGAGACTCGGCCGATCTACGAGCGCTACGCGGTACCAGGACCGAACCACGTCCTGTTCCAGGCGAGCTTCGCCAACTTCAATCCGCACGCGGCCACGACGGTCGACGTCCACAACGACGAGCGCGCGCCGCTTCTCCTCGTCGCCGGCGGCAAGGACCACACCGTGCCGGCGGCGGTGACCCAGGCGAATTACAAGCTGTTCCAGTACTCCACCGCCATTACGGAGTTCACGGAATATCCGGATCGCACGCATTGGACGATTGGCCAGCCAGGCTGGGAGGACGTGGCCGACTACGCGCTGGACTGGGCGAGCCGGCACATAGCGGTCGCCCACTGATTGAACCGCTAACGAAATGGGGCGTCCGCGAGGACGCCCCATTTCGCTATTGCCACGGTCGATCGCTTCGGTGTAGGGGGACGCCCACCCACTCACTGAAAACACCGATGGCAGCAACAGCTCGGGGGCCGTCACTGCCATTGGTGGAGCAGCACCTTTCCGTTAAAACTGCTTCAGCCAGGCGCTCCAGATCACACTTCGAGCGGGTTCAGATATCGCGTCACGGTGACGGCGGGGTGAGCGGCGTCGTGGGCGACAACCGGGCGTCGATATAGCTCTCGCCGCCGCGGTCCCTGGCCCGAATCGCCAGGAGGTTCTGTTGTCCCTTGTTGAGCATCGAGTTTGGCACCGAGAACACGAAGCCTGGTGCGTCCTGCGCCGCGCATCCCTCGTGCGTGACGAACAGCGGTGTCCCACCATTGGTCGGCGTTACCGCTGTGCCGTTCACGAAGACTTCGACGTCGTTATCGACGGCGATGCCAACCTGAAGGTCCTGGGTCCACGATGCGGGTACGAAGAACGTGTTCCGCAGCAGGAAGATGCTGGACGAGTCCTGATCCAGGTTGCCCGTGCTCGTTGGCGCCGGGAACGTCGCCCACACCTTGTTGAGGTAGGGCAGTGCGCTGAGCGTGCAGCCAAAGCCTTCACTCCCGCTTCCGAACGGCGCATTGCCGAACGCGGAAGTGTTTAGCACCCACGACTGATCGGGAACAAACCCAGGAGCCTGGAAGCCAGCGATGTCACCGGTCCCTGGGGGCGGTGGCACCGTCGCGAGGGTTGGTGCGTGATAGGTCCACCCGCCGTTCTGGTACGCGACGAAATCGTTCACATTGACGATGCCAAATGGGCTGAACGACTTCGTTTTACCCGTTACGCCCGTGCCGGTGACGATCGCGTAGGCATCTTTGACGGCGAAATCCGACAGCCTCGAGCCCAGCTCTGAGGCCAATCCACGCACGTCGCCATTCCGCGCGAGCTCGAAGAGGCTGCGTCGTGGTGTCATCCCCAACCCACCATCGCAGGCAAGGCCCAGCATTCCGGTCGCTTTGGGAAGGACCTGCGCGGAGTCCGGGCCGACGTTATGCGCGATGAAGAGCTGACTGAGGGGTACGTGCACCTGGGTCGTGTCGACGCAATCTTCGACTATGAACGGCGGTGCCGACGCTCCCAGCTGGGGAGCCGGACTAACCGAGTAGTCATAAAATCGCGGGAACTGCGCGAGCGGAGTGCACAGCGGCCCTGAGAACTGCGGGCACGTCGCAGTCTTGGCGTTGTCTGGAAGCCGCGTGATGACGACAACCTCTTGTGGCAACAGTTGGGCGGCAAAGATCTGCAGACCGGCGTTTGCCGTACCCGTCTTGATGATGGTATCCGTGTTCGGCGGGACGACTGCGACAACGTTGTCATTGAGGTCCGGCGACAGATTTACGTTGAGCCCAGCATTGCAGAAGACGCCATCGCTAAACGCGACCACTGCCTGTGCGCCCGCTGGCGTGCCGGCGCCAGTCAACGCGCCCGCGGTGTATTGCTTCATTGTGAAGGCGAACAACTGTGCGGCGAGCGCCTGGGCGGCAGCGACGTCGCCGTGTTTGTACGCGTTGAGGACGCCCTCGAGGCTCGAGGTGGCTGTCCCGCGGCTGCCCGGAGGAAACAGATTCTTGATCATCGACTTCACGTCGTTATCCGATAGGCAGCCCGCACCTCTAGTCTGTACACCAGCACGGATCGCGCCCGTCGGGATGTTCGATATCGAGCTCTGGTCGGTCGAACAGGCCGCCATCACCAGTGCAACTCCTAGAAAAACACCACCTGTCTTAACCCAAGTCATACGATTCCTCAGATCAGAGTGAAACCACGAAACCGACTACCGGCAGGCGTGTGATGCGGCCTGTCTGCCGTACACCTTCCGAGACATGTGTCCTTAGTGGGCGCTTGTCCCCTTGGTCAGGAGCGCCTGAAAGCGCGGATCGTCGCGCAACGCCCGAAATTTCCAGTCGTTGTCGTCCCCCAGCCCGCTGCCACGGGCAGGGTTCGCGGTCATGTAGATCTTGAGCTCCCGCAGCGCGGCGTCCTTGTTACCGGTCAGGAGCCAGGCGAACGCCTCGTCCTCGTTGATGTCTCTCGTCGGGTCGGACGCTGCCGGCACGTCCGCTCGGCCCAGCACGTGTCTGACGCTGTCAGACAGCTTCGCTTTGGCGACGACCGCTGCGGCCAGTGCCTGTCCCTGCCCGCGCCGGAACGTACTGTCGCCGCCCGGTGCGTGCGCGACGAGGCTGTCGACCAACCGCCAGGCCCGCGGGACATTGGCGCTCTCCGCCGGTGTGGCCAGCAGGCGCAGTGCGCACTCGGCAAACCGCGACTCCTTCGGAAACCGCTGGTTTCCCACGTCGCACCAGTGCTTGGCTTCAGGGAATTGCTCGAGATCGTACGATGTGCCGAACAGCCTCCAGAGCACGAGATCGGCGTTGCTCAGATACGCGTCCTCCTCGTACGCCCGGCGCGCGGCAAGTTTGGAATCGGTCATGTCCAACCTCACCGCGTACAAATGACTGAGCGCCGCCCAGGCTCCGGCCTGCGATGGATTGAGTTTGGTGGCTTCCTCCAGGTCCTGCTGCGCGCCTTGAAGTGAATCGTCCGCCTTCTTCTCGTCGGGCTCGATGTTCAGGAGGTAGCGCCAATATCGCAACGTCCCGCGCAGCTCGAGCGCCGTCGGATTCTTCGAGGATAACGCGAGCGCTTCTGCCGTGCGGGCGACGCCGCTATCGATCCAGGGGGCCGCGCGCAGCGGATTGTCACCAAAGAAGCGTGAAGCCCGGTAATCGATCAGCGCCCGCTTGATGTGGGGCTCCGCCCATTGCCCATCGAGAGCGTGTGCCTGAATCAACAGGCTGTCGGCTCCGCGGAACGCGGCGAGCATCCCGGCGGTGTCGTTGGCCGCCATTCGCAGCTCGCCGTCTTGCCGGCGCTGCTCAGCGCGCTGCACCAGCGCCCACGCGTCGGCATTCTGCGTCGCCTCGCGCTGTTCTCGCAGCTGGATCTCCTCCCCCAGCCGACGGCGGACCATGCGCGCTACTTGGGCGGCGAGCGTGTCCTTGAGGGCGAGCACTTTGGCCGCCGGCTGCTCGAAGCTGGCCCGCTCGAAGTCGGCACCGCTTGCGGCGTCGACGAGCCGTACGTTCACGTGAAGTCGGCCACCCTCCTGGTCGATGTCGCCGCGCACCAATGTGCCGACCCCCAGTGCACGTCCGATGCTGTCGGGTCGGACGGTGGTGCCCTTGAACGGCTGCACGCCGCCGCGGGAGATGACCGAGAGGTTGCGGACTTCTGAGAGTTGATCGATCAGCCCATTGGTGAGGCCGTTCGCGATGTAGCCGAGGTTGTGCTGTGGGGACAGATCCTCGAAATACAGGACCGCCACCTTCCGAGCGTCGTCCGCGTTCGACGCCGCGGCCGGGCCATGGTGCAAGTATCGCCACCCCGCGAATGACGCAGCAGCGATCACTGGAAGCGCAACGAGCGCTGCGATCAGCGGGCCAGCGTCGCGCGGCTTGCGGGGGCGCTTCGGGCGCACGAGTGGCGCCGAGCCGCGCACGTGTCGTCGTCGTGTAGCGCGAGATCTGAGCGCGCTCGGGATGCCGGAGGGCCTCGCTGAACTCGCCGGCCGTCTGGAATCGGTCGGCTGGGACCTTCTCGAGTGCTTTGAGGACGACGGCTTCCAGCTCCGGCGATACCGTCGGCCGAACGATGGTGAGGGCAGGGACTTGATCCAGCGCATGCCGAGCGATGAGCGCTTGTGCCGAGGTGCCCGCGAACGGAGCCTGCCCCGCCAGCATCTCGTAGACGACGCACGCCAGACTGTAGATGTCGGTTCGCCCGTCGATGTTGCGTTCGGCTGACCCCTGTTCGGGGCTCATGTACTGCGGTGTGCCGAGTGTCAGGCCTGTCTGGGTGAGCTTCTCCTGGCCTGCAGCGACTGCGGCCCGGGCGATGCCGAAGTCGACGACCATTGCATGGCCGTCTTCCAGAAGGATGTTCTCAGGCTTTATATCGCGATGCACGACCCCCTGAGCGTGCGCGTAGTCGAGGGCGTCCGCCGCTTCGGCTCCGATTTGCACCGCCTGGTCGATGCCCAGCGGCCCGCTTTTATCCATTCGAGCCCGCAGCGACTCGCCGGAAATGAAGGGCATGACATAGTACAACTGCCCTTCCCACTCACCCGAATCGTAGAGGGGAAGGATGCGCGGGTGACTGAAACGCGTCGCGACGTCGATCTCTCGGCGGAACCGATCGGCACCGACTGCCAGGCCGATTTCAGGGAGCAGTACCTTGATCGCCACATTGCGGTCATCGCGAATATCGTGGGCGAGATAGACAGTGGCCATCCCGCCCCGCCCGATCTCGCGCAGGACGCGATAGCGCTCCTTCAGCAGTACCTTGTTCCACTCTGCGACAGCCTCTGCCACCCGTGCCTCGCGCGGATTCTCGCTCGCATAAGGTATGTGTACGACGTGCGACAGGCCACGCCGACGTTGGGCCGACGGGAGTTTAGTTCGAGCCTCGCCAGCGGGGCTGAGGCAGGCGATCCCGAACGCCTGGTGGCCTTGACGCGCCGTGGCTCGTGCTGGGATTGGTGACGCGACGCATCACATGTAGCATGTCTGCCCCAGGGCGGGCAGATGGTACCACATCTACGGTGAAGCGTCCCTACGGTGGTAAAGCTCATTCGGTCGCCACCGGCGCGCCTGTCGTCATCCGTTTGGCCCCGGTCCAGCCGACGCGTCAACTCGTCGTCGTGGGTGCGTCGAGAGCCGCCTTCCAGCTGCCGTCGGCCTGCCTCGACCACACGACGACGTATTTGCCGTTGCTCGTCTGCGCCTTGCCGGCCTTGTTGTTGGTCGTCAGGGCGTAGGTGCCGATCTCGTACGCCATATCGCCGGAGACCACGATCTTGTCGGGCGCAAACGTGAGGGCGAACCCGGGCAGCGCCATGAGCCCCGCCCAGCCTTTCTGAACCGCGTCTCTTCCGGTCGCCATTGGCCCTCCGGGCGCCATGAGGACCCCGTCGTCCGTGTAGTAGGACGCAGCCTGCTGCGCGTTCTTGGCGGCGACGGCCTTGACCCATGCCGAGTCGGTTGAGCGGATCGCGGCTTCATCCGCGGCACGGTGGTCCGCTTGCGGCGCTGCCTGCCCGGTCTGCGTCTGCTGCTGATCCGTTTTTGCGCAGAACGCGCCCGCGAGGGTGATACACACGAGCGAGAACGCGATGGCCGCTGGACGGGAAGGCATTTGACACCTCATGCGTACGAGAACGGGTCACTGGCTATGGGACGCAGGGCGCCAAGATTACGACCTCTGGACGGTAGTGTCCAGACAGCCGCTTCGCGGGCTGTGGAAAGGACCGAGGACAAAGGGAGAATGGAGACAAAGCGACGCCAAGTGGACGAAGTACGGGGCGTTTGCGGGGCACAACTTGTAGGGAACAGCGCTCTGCGCGGGAAGACTTTTGTGCCACTCAAGCCGAAGCGGGGCGACGCCGTGGGGTCCCAACGCATTGGCGTCGGGTGGCGAGCCCCGTTCGACCTACTGGCACGACCGGTAGGGTGGAATATATGGGTGCCAAAGCATCAACACAAGTCGCTCAGGTCGCGATTCGCGGCGAGCGGGCAGGGGAGCGGCGCTCGGACGCTAGGCGGCTCGCGCTGCGAGCCGATGCCGAACACGTAAGGGGACCGCGGACGACGCCGAATCGGCCGCTGCGAAGCCCGCTGGCGAGCCAGGTAGCTTCGGTGTCGGCGGCCGTGTCATTCTTGTAGCACAGCCGGGGTGGCGAAATCGGTAGACGCAAGGGACTTAAAATCCCTTGGGGGAAACCCCGTGCGGGTTCGAGTCCCGCTCCCGGCATTGAGTTAGCCACGCACGCCATAGAAGCGTCGTCACGGTTGGTAGCGCGATTGGTGGCGTCTTTTTCCGAAATCAGTAATCGGGTCGCTGCGCCTGTTGGGCAGAGTTGCGCTCGTTGACGGATGCCGTTGTCCAAGCGCTCACGCGCCCGCCACGAGGACCGCGGCCAGCACCGTGAGCACGACGACGATGATCGGTGGCACCCGCCACCGCTCAAGTAGTAGAAACCCCGCGAGCGCAATCGCGAGATCGCGTCCCGTCACTACGGCACTACGCCAGATCGGGTCGTATAGTGCCGCTCCGAGGACGCCGACTACCGCCGCGTTCACACCGGCCAGCGCACCCCGTGCTGCCGAGCGGCGGCCGAGCCACGTCCACACGGGGATTCCGGCCAATGCGATGAGCAGGCCGGGTAGGAACATGCACACGAGCGCCACTGCCGCCCAAAGCGGCGCGAGCCCGGAGGGCGCGACGATGGCACCCAAGTATGACGACACCGTGAACAGCGGACCGGGAACGGCTTGCGCCATGCCATAACCGGCAAGGAACGTGTTGTCCGACATCCAGCCGCTTGGCACCAGCGCGTCGCGAAGCAGTGGCAGCACGACGTGGCCACCCCCGAACACGAGTGCTCCAGCGCGATAAAACACACCCGCGAGCGCAGCAAGCGTATGCCCGGTCCTGAAGACCGAGAACGATATCAGAAGTCCAAGGAACACCACCAGTGCGGCGACCCCAGTCCCAGGGCTTATAGGCATCGTTGGTGGCCTGGCCACCGAATCGACCCCGCGACACAGCAGCGCACCGCCCAACGCACCGCCCATCAGCACAGCGAGCTGCATGAACGGACCGCCAACACTCAGCAACAGGATCGCCGCCGCCAGGGCGAGTGCCGTCCGCGTGCGATCGGGACACAATCGCGGTGCCATGCTCCAGACGGCTTGTGCCACCACGGTTACGGCGACCAGGGCGAGCCCATGCAGGATAGCAGTGGTCCCCGACCCGTGCAGGTGCGGCGCCAACACGGCGAATGCGAACATCGTGATCGCTGACGGCAGCGTGAATCCGACCCACGCCGCCAACCCGCCCGCCCAGCCAGCGCGCATGAGGCCGATGAGGAATCCTACTTGGCTACTCGTCGGCCCCGGCAGCATCTGACACAGTGCGATCAGGCCCGCGTATTCATCGCTGGACAGCCACCGCCGTTGCCGCACATAGGCGCGCTCGTAATAGCCCAGATGCGCGATAGGACCGCCGAACGACGTCAGGCCAAGACCGAGTGCGACGCCGAGCACCTCGCCCGCGCTACCCTGTCGCCCCGCAGCCGGATCAGCGGCAGCGCGCTCGCTCACACGTAGTCGCACAGCGCCATGAACCCGAAGTCCATGTGGAGTTGCTGGTGGCAGTGAAACAGCGTGCGACCCGGATTGTTCGCGACGAAATCGATGTCCATCCTCTGAGCGCATGCAATGATTCGTCGTCGGCCGTCGCTCGAGATGGAGGCGAAGGCAAGTCTGAGGCGTAGGATCACGGAGCGGCAGCCGCGCGGTGTTCTGTCCGCTGAAATGCGAGGAACTGATGAATGGCGTTGAGCGCGGCGGAATCGGTGGTGGTTATGCGAAGCGCTCCCCCAGCCGGGAGATCCGATTCCGTGTACGTGATTCGATCGCGTCGCGCCTCCATCGACAGAAACGCCGGGCACGGTCTTCATGTGAATGAACATGGGCATCGAGAAGTCGCCGTCGCCGAATGCGCGCTTTAGCTGGCGAAGGTGTTCTCGGATTCGTGCGACTCCAGCCGAGTCGTACACGTTGCTGACCAAGACAATCCGGCCGCCGTCTGTGAGGGACATGAAGCCGTGGCTTGATGTCGTCTGATCGACGCCCATCGTCTGCTTCCCTCGCTGCTGCATCGACTCGAACGCCGTGTCAGAGCCGTGTTGAGCCAGAAGCGGCGAAGCATACAGAACAGTCGCGACGAGTGCGGCCACCATTCCACTCCCGCCTATCTTCGTAGGAGTCCACATGCCGCTGCCTCCATGATGTTAGGGTGGAAAGCAGAGTAGGGCCAAGCCTGGATTCCCGCTGGAACCAAAGTCTCACTCCCCGAAATGTGGTCGATCTCGAGACACTAGGCCGGATGCCGTTGGTCGGAGGACTGCCACTTGCTGCGCGTCGCGTACTCGCCGCGAAAGCCGTCGTGCGGACGTATGCGGCGGGCGAGCTGCTCTGGGTTGCTGGGGACGAGATCAACTCACTGGCCATTGTGCTGGAGGGACGTGTCCGGGTAGTGCGGGAGGCGCGTGGACGGCAGCATGTATTGCACTCCGAAGGGCCCGGCGGAACGCTGGGCGAAGTGCCGGTGTTCACCCGCCACCTTGCGCCAGCGACAGCCTTGGCCGTCGCGCGGACTCGGTGTCTTATACTCTCACGAGACACGATTGAAGCTGCGATCGTCGCCGAGCCGGCCGTGGCCTGGCTGCTGCTCGGCAGGCTCGCCGAACGGGTGTGGACGCTGGTGGAACGCGTCGATCGCCTCGCACTAGACAGCGCCACTACTCGGCTCGCGAGCCTGGTGCTATCGGAACTCGAGCGAAGCGACGGTGATGTCATCACCCTCGGAATGACACAGACGGTGCTCGCTGCCGAACTCGGCACCGTGCGCGAGGTCGTGGTTCGGGCGTTGCGGACGCTGCGCCAAAAGAGCCTAATCGAGCCTGCCGGCCGTGGTCGCCTGCGGGTTATTGACGCGCCGGGGCTCCGCCTCGTGGTCGCCGCCGGCCGCGGCGCCGGTTAGCTCCGCAGAGCAGCGTTTGTGCATGGCTGTCCGCCATCACGCTGCTCGGACTCGGCTGTGCGCGATCTATGGGTGGTGGTGGGCTGATCCAGCGGCTGCGCCCGCGCTTGTCCCGCTCATCGTCCGCGAAGGGGCGGGCGTGCTGCGCGCAAAAACCGTCGCCGATACCTGCTGCGGCGGTGGGGATTCTAATGACTGCGGCCGTCGCACCGCAGCCACGGTCACGGATGTTGGGCCCCGCTATGAACGGACTGCCCGGGATTGGCGCATCGAAGGATGACGCCTGAGTGCTCGTGCGATCAGCGGTAGTCCGACCACGCTCGGTGCGAGCCAGTACGTAAGGGTTGGGAGATTTCGCCATAGTGGAAGGCTCTGGCCGTTGTCGACATAAAACGCTGTGAGGAGCAGGACGTAGGAGGTGCCCATGCCACTGATATGCACGGTCAGCCAGCTAGCCCAGTGTCTGCGATGTGCGGCGCGGCCGAGCGCGGCGAAGAGGAACGACAGTGCGCCGAGAATAAAAAGCGGGTAGTCCTATTCGACTGCATGCGCACCAGAGAGGCGGCCGCCGCGGCGCGCGCGAATCGGAGTGTATGCCACCTGGGCGCTCGCTGCCGCGGGAGGGGTATGGACCGCATGGACGCCGACGCCGCGCGAGCTTGGGCCGCGTTTCGGCAGTGCAGTCTCCGTGCCCTACTGGTTGCGCGCCGTTGACATCGACTGTGCTACTTCGGCGGCCAACTTCACGAACCGTGGGTCGCGGGCCACGGTATACGCCGTGCCCGGTACCTTCCCTGAATGCATCGATCCCACATTGCAGAGCACTGCCACTACCGCATCCGTCCCGTCGATCCAGTAGAGCGACCCCGAGAAGCCGAGCACGTCGCCGGCGTGGCCGATTATCGTCTCGCTGTCCGGCAAGGTGGTTCGAAACAGGTTGTGACCGATCTGTCCCCATTCGCCTGTGGACACACTCCAATCGGTCATGAACTTCATGCTTTGAGGTGAGAGCAGCCGTCCGTCGCGGAGAGCCGCCCCGTAGAGCGCCAGGTCTCGCGCGGTCGCGATCATACCGCCTGCCGTCCACTCCACGGAGAGGTTCGACTGGCTCGCGTCGATGAGGTCCGGGCGCACCTCGGGGAACGCGGCATTTACCCCGGCGTCTCGCCGAAAGTCAGCAGTGGCCCAGTGGTAGCGGTGCGGCAAGCGGTCTTGGGGCACCGGCTCGAATCCTTCGAGGTGGATGTCATGAAGTCCGAGCGGGTCCAGGATCCGGCAATGGATCTCATCCACCGCCTCGTGACCTGTCACCTTCTCGATTATCATGCCGAGCAGCGTGAAGTTCGTGTTAGCGTAGCTGTAGCGCTCACCTGGCGGTGCGAGCGGCGCGTGGCCCTTTATGTATGGGAGCGTGGCCGTCTTGCCCCAAATGCGTTTCACGTCGAGCTGAGCCCCGCGCCCCTCCCGAATCCAGACCGGGTCATCCTCCCAGCTCGGTACGCCACCTGTGTGGTTGAGGAGCTGCGCGATGTTCGCCTTGTCGGCATTGGGTATGCCGGCGACCGCCGACCCCAGCACGCTCGCAGGCGTGGCGTTGAGATCCAGCTTCCCCTCCTGGACGAGCTGGAGAATGACGACTGCGGCGAACGTCTTGGTGATACTGCCCATGCCGAAGAGCATGTCGGGGCGTATCGGCGCGCCGGACTGGAGGTCAGCTTCGCCGGCGATCCCCGTCCAGACTATTCCCTTGCGGGTTGCGATTGCAGCCGAGACGCCCGGGATGCCATGTGAGACCGCGGTATCAAGCAGCATCTGTAGTTGAGATGCCGCGCTTCTGCCAGCCGCATTCCCAGCACCCAGTCGTGCGCATGCGGACATGACGAGCAAGGCTACGAAGCGAGGTAATAACGCGCGCATCTTCACTCGGGCCTCCTTGTTCACCGGTGTCTGGAGGCGCAAACGTACGTCCCGGCATTGCTCGCTGCCAGTGAGCGCGCAGTCGAAAAATCCGACTATCGGCCGCGTTATTACGCTGAGCCGAAGGGGGAGCGAGGCGATGTTGAGCATCGTGCCCGCGTTCGCCGGTGGCGCGATGCGGCCGACGTCTCATGGAGGCCGCACTGACCGAGCATTTGCCAGCGAATAGAGTCCCCGACGAAGACAAGCCGTCAAATACGCAGGACATCGCGCCCGGGCAGTAGTGAGACCCGGCGGAGCGGACCGAGTAGCGGTGCCGGGTGGTTGGTGTTAGCATCGCGCTCGTTAAAGCAGCCGCGTTACGCACCGAGACAAGCTGGTGTTAGCGTCTGGCTCGCTCAGGACCATCGGCCGGCAGATTCTAGTGGCCTAGCGCATGTCTTCTGGAGATTGCGGATGGCGAATGAGACGATGTTTGCGATCGGGGAAGTCGCGGCGCGGGCTGGAGTAGCCGCGTCGGCCGTTCGCTACTATGAGCGCGCGGGCCTGGTGCGGGCGCCGAAGCGGGTGAGTGGCCGGCGAGTGTATGACGCAACGGTGTTCGAAACCCTGGCGCTGATCGAGCTCGCGCAGGGCGCCGGATTTACCGTAGTGGAGATCAAGGTGCTGCTGCACGGCTTCGAAGGCAGCACGCCAGCCTCACAGCGCTGGCGGTCACTGGCGCGCACCAAGCTCGAGGAGATTACGCAACGCATTCGAGCGGGCCCAGCGCATGCGTGACGTACTGGAGCGCCTCCTGCGGTGTCAGTGTGAGTCGCTTGGCCAGTGCGTCCGATCGCGCAAGGCGGCGATGGCACTTGCCGCAGGCGCTCCGGGACGAAGCCAGCGCACGCCCCATTGACTTAAACCACAGTTAAAGAGCTAGGCTGATCCATCACTTTCCTCGCTGATGGAGTAAGCCATGAAAATAGGGTCGCTGGCGGTCGCAACTGTGCTCGTCTATGCGCTCAGACCGTGTTTCTGTGTTGCACAAACGCCTACCGCGCGCACATCGCATCCGAGCACCGTCTCCGCGTCGACACTGTCCGACACATTACCGCTCGCTCAGGATCGCGCAAACTTTCGGTTGATGATGACGAGCGCGGTTCGTCGAAATATCGTGTCGGCCGCCGAGGCAATGCCGGCGGATAAGTATGGATTCGCACCAATGGTCGGTGAATTCCAGAATGTGCGAACCTTCAGCCGACAGATTCGCCATCTCGCCGCAACGAATTTCATCCTCGCCGCGGCGGCTCTCGGGCAGGACCCACCGGCAGAGGCGGGCAATGAGAGGGCCGGACAGCGTCGTGACGAAGGTGCAGCATCTCGCCTATCTCAACCGGTCGTTCAATGAGCTCGAGAAGGCGATCGACGCGATCGGCGACTCGCGGATCGGCGTGCGTTCTCGTCACCTATCTCTCCATTTCAGGGGAATGCCGCCACGCGAGTATCGCTGGTCTCCGAGGCACTTACTCACGCGTCCGATCATTACGGCCAAATGGTCGTCTATCTGCGCATGAATGGCGTCATTCCTCCGGCGAGCCGCCGTTAGGCAACACAGCTCGTTGTTCTCCAGTGCACACCGCTCGACGCTCTCACTAGGTAGTGGCTTCGAAGGCGACCTGAGCCGGGCGCCGGCCTTTACTTGCTGACGCTCCGTTCCGGCCACGACCGAAGTGCCCGCCCGGGGACGTTACGTGTGTTCAGGCCGTCTGGTGGATAGCGCCACCTGTGTTCGCGAGACCGTCTTCGCGGCGCCACACACCATTCGGATGGGCATTCATGATCGCGGCATTGCATCGCAACGGCACGCGTCGCTCGGTAGCACTACGGGGATGGAGTTGCTCGCCACTTCTGCTGCTGTCGGGCGGGATTGCCTGTACGCCCAGGCCGGTCGCTCATGCGGCTGGGAATCTCGGCGTGATTGCCGGCGCGCCGCCTCGCTGCGACTCGCTGCCATCGACTGCAGATTCGGCCGACTATCGGGTCATCGGCCCCATCGACAAGACGGGCCGGCAAGGGAAGACCGGCGTCAGCGCTCACCTTCAGGCCGAGGAACGGATCCTTCCCGCCGGCAGGCAAGTAGTCGCCGGCGGTGGTTTTGTCACGCGCAAGTCGCCACCCGCCGTCTTCGTGTATGCTCGCCGGGTGCTGGGAAGTCGCGATCTCATCGTACCGATCGTCATCGGGGAAGCGCCCGACGACCTCACTCGTCCGGGCGGACTGAGGCCAGGGGACACGAGCGACGCCGTGGAGCTTGATCACAGGGTACTCGAGGATTGGCTGCGAGCGGATTCACTCGACCCGTCCGCAACGCGGTCCGGATCCGCACCGACCGGCGCGCCGCGCCTCTACGCCGCGCTGGGTCCGAACGCCGGTCCTGCGCAAACCGCTCCGGCCTTCACAGTTCGCCTGCCTGTCTGGCAACCGGTCACGGCGCCGATACCTGACCCAAGCCATCACGTACCCCCTCGGTATCCGGAGAGTGCGCAGAGAGCGGGTGTGGGAGCAACTGTGCGACTGCAATTTGTCGTCGACGAGCAAGGGATTGCGGCCCCGCATGCGATTCGGGTCATCGCCTCATACCTTAACCAAACGGACCCCCCACCAAACCCGATGGCGCCCCCGGGTTCTCAGGGAGGTCCGCAGGTACCGGTCGCCGTACCTGTCGACTTGAGCGCCTTCGCTGTGGCGTCCGAACGCGCCGTGAAGGAGCAACGCTTCATCCCCGCGAGTGTCGCAGGGTGCGCGGTGAAGGCTGTGGTCGAGACGTCATTTCTTTTTGGGATGCGCGACCGCTGAAACGCGGCTCATTGCGTACGCCGGAGGAAACTCACGGCCCATCGAGGCACTGCATCCGGCGTTGCAAGGGCCAATCCACAGTGTCTTCATCCAAGATCGCGCCCCTCGTTGCGGCTGACCAACGGTCGTCGCCATGCGGCCCCATCTGGCCAAACATGCCTGGGCGCGCCATTCTGTGACCAACGTCTCGACGGAACGCCGGATACGTCCCCTTTACGGACCACCCCAACGCAACCGTGGGCGCTGCGACGCCCGCCGGGAGTCGTGCCAGGAGCGACGCGTATGATCGGACGGAACCAACTCGTGCGGCGCATTGCACGATCGACATGCCTTGGAGTCAGCCTGCTGATGGCATCCCTGGTCGCGATCATTGGCCGACCGGTGAGCGGGCAGCAAACGCCATCCACTACCGCGTCCTCGGCGGACTCGAACGTCGTGCACTGGGCTCGGCGACATGCTATCGCACTTCCGTCCGTCGATGCGGCATATGCGGACAGCACCTTTGCGTTCCTCCCTGCTCTCGTCGGCAGCGCTCGGATCCTGGAGTTCGGCGAAATGGTGCACGGGGGCCATCAACCATTGGCGCTCCGCAACAAGATCATTCGCTACGCGATTACTCGCCTCGGCGTGACGGCCGTCGCCATCGAATCCGGCTTCACCGAATCGGGAGTGGTGGATCGCTTCGTTCAGGGAGGTCCGGGAAACATTGATAGTGTCGTGCACGCCGGTCTCACCTGGCAATTCGACTCGCTTCCAGAGAATCGCGAGCTGATTCAGTGGCTCCGCGACTACAACGCGCACAGTGCACGGAAAGTGCACTTCTATGGACTTGATATCACCGGCGGCAACGATGTCGGGATGATGCCCGGCGCGGCCGGCGCCATCCGAGCAGCCCTGGCGTACGACGAGGCAGTGGCGCCCACGCGTGCAGCTCCGTTGCGCGCCGAGCTCATGCCGATGCTGGATCGCTTCCTGCCGGATCACTACGCCGAGTATTCACCCGAAGAGCGGCAGCGCCTGCACACGGCGCTCGATGAGCTGTATCACGGCTTGCTGCAGGATTCGAGTCAGGACATTCGAGCGAGTTCCGCGCGTGAGTATGGCCGCGGCTTGCGCAACGCCTGGATGGCTGTTCGTCTGAACGACCTCATGGCGATGGGTGTCGGCAAGCCCGATGGGATGATCCGCGCCGGGGTTACCCTGCGAGACTCCACGATGGCAGAGAACGCCGCATGGGTGCTTCAGCAGGAGGGGAATGCTGGACGGCTGCTCATCTTCGCGCACGACGGACATGTCATGAATACACAGGCTGTCCTCGACAGCGCTCTCGCGACGCTGCTCGGCTATCGGCTGCGGGCGCGGTACGGCAGCAATGTCGTCATTCTCGCCACTATGGCCGGCACGTTTGTCGGCGGCGCCGGCGATGTGGGCGGGTGGCTCCGCGGAACCGAGGTCGTGCAGGCCGACCCTGCGAGCTTCGCTGGCGCCTTGGCCGCGGTAGGCATCCCGGTCTTCGCGCTCGACATCCGGACCGCCGACCGCTCGCCGACAGTCGCAGCTGCGCTCTCGAAACCCTGGCCCTTCTCGATGGCTGGCATCGCGCTATCGATCGTGCCACGGCGCGCTTTCGACGCCGTCATTTACATCGATCGCATCACACCGGCAGATCTCGGTCGCAGCGCGCAGCGATGACGGGATAAGCGGCCGAGGGAGGATTGCAGTACTGGGGAGCGCAGACGAGCGCTCAAATCTTAGGCCCCGGTGCCAAAATGTTTGGCGATGACTTCCTTTACCTTGGCATTGACCGCGCTGCCGCAGCAGTCCGAATAGTCCCTGCAGCATGCATCGGAACAACCTGCCGTCGAGCACTTGGCCAGGCAGGCCCAATATGCGTCACATGAACCTTTCGATGTTTCTCCGCCCAAGGACTTTCGCAATTGTGCTAGGTCGTCTCGAAACTTCTGCAGATCGGCCATTTGCTTTCTCCTTGAGTTGGTAGTGGCAGTCTCCAACACTATCGCGGCCTCGCGGTCGGCGCAATCTCGCAGCCAGCATGGGCGTTTCGCGTTGTGTAAGGCGTTCTTGTAGGACAGTAGCGACGGGCGGCGGCGCCGCCGGAGTGTGCGGCGCTAGACCGCACCGCTGGCGCGCGCAGCCAGCACCTCGACGACGGCACTCCACTCCGTGCCCGCCGCCTGCAGCGCCACCAACACGTGGTAGATGAGGTCGGCTGCCTCTGCTGCCGAGCGGTGGGCGTCCGCCGACGCGCAGGCCATGATCAGCTCCGCCGTTTCCTCGCCCAATTTCTTGAGGCGCAGGTTATCGTCGTCCAGCAAGCGCTGCGTGTAGCTGCTGCCGATCCGCGGCTGCGCCGCTCGCCGGCCGATCACTTGCTGCAGGGTCGATACCGCGCACGGCGTCAGCGCGGTATCCCCGAAACACGACTGTGTCCCCGCGTGACACGCCGGCCCAAGAGGTCGCACGCGCGCGAGAATTGCGTCTCCATCACAATCGGCCGTTAGCGACACCACTCGCTGCCGGTTGCCGCTCGTCGCGCCCTTGTGCCAGAGGCCGCGGGTTCGGGACGTGTAGTGCATCTCCCCCGTCGCGAGCGTCCGCATGAGTGCCTCACGATTTGCGCCCGCGACCATCAGCACGATGCCCTGGTCCGCGTCCTGAACGACGACCGTAATGAGGCCACTGCCCTTGGCGAAATCGAGCGAGTCGAGATCCAGATCGATGTCAGGCGCGTTCATCCGGCCACCTGGCACGCTGACGACACAGAGTGGTTCACTCGAACCGGGAGTCCGCGTGAGGCCATGGCCTGCTTCACCTGACCGATGGTCGCGAGGCCATCGTGCAGAATACCGGCGACGAGTGCCGCATTTGCGACCCCGCTCTCGAGGACTGCGCACACGTGTTCTGCGCTCCCGGCACCTCCGGAGGCAATGACGGGTACCTGAACTGACGCGGCGATCGCCCGCGTGATAGGAATGTCGTATCCGCTGCGCGTACCGTCGCAATCGATGCTGGTCAGCAGGATCTCGCCTGCACCGCGCTCGACACACTCGACCGCCCACGTGACGGCATCCTGCGTCGTCGTCTGCCGGCCCCCGTGTGTGACTACGCGCCAGCCCGAGGGCGCCTCCGGCTCTCGCCGCACATTGATGCTCGCGACGACACACTGTGCACCGAACCACTCGGCTGCCTGGGTCAGGAGCTCCGGCCGAGCAAGCGCCGCCGAATTGACGGCGACCTTGTCCGCGCCGGACAGAAGAGCCATCGACATATCGGGCAGCGATCGAATGCCGCCGCCGACGGTGAGCGGGATGAACACGTGCTCGGCCACGCGGCGGACGGTATCCCACCGAGTCGCGCGCCGTTCCGCGCTCGCCGTGATGTCCAGCACGACGATCTCATCGGCACCTTCGGCTTCATACGCGGCCGCGAGCGTCGCAGGATCGCCCACATCACGCAGCGCCTGGAACTGAACCCCTTTGACGACGCGTCCCTCGGCAACGTCGAGGCAGACGATGAGACGACGCAGCAGAGTCATTTGGGCGTCTGCGATTTCATGATCTCGACACCACGCCCTTGGTGCTCCGGACATCAGCGGAGTCACAGAGTGCGTCGCTCACGGCGAGCCCGAGCGCCTTGAAGGCGGCTTCGACCACGTGATGGCGGTCCCGCCCCCGAAGGACACGCAGGTGCAGCGTCGCGTGTGCATTGTCTGCGAACGATCGCATCCAGTGCTCGTACAGCGCGCTCGGGAGCGGGCCCCGGTAGTACGGCCGACCACCCAGATCCAGCGCGACCTGCACGAGCGCGTCGTCCATTGGAATCGTGTGCGAGGCGAATCGCTGGATCGTGGGCGTCGTCAGGTTGGCGACTGCCTCACCGACCACGATTGCTACATCCTCGACCAGATGATGGCGAAGATCCCCTCGAGCTTGAACATCCAGGTCGAGGGAGCCGTAGCGGGCAAACGTTTCCATCATGTGATCGAGAAACCGATCCCCCGTCTCCACGTGTGCCCGTCCCACACCGCGGCTGATCCCCACCTGAATGTCGGTCTCTCGAGTGGACCGGCGGACCCGGCTCGTAGACGAGCGTTCAACAACCGGTGGCCGAGAAGCATTTGGTGAACCAGCAGTGGTCATTGCGTGTACTCCCTTGCGAGCGCACAGGGGTCGAGCGCGCCGGTATAGAGTGCCGTTCCGATGATGGCGCCGTACACGCCACAGGCGGCAAGCGTGGAGAGGTCCGCAAGCGTCGTGATCCCACCGGCGGCGTACACGTCGAGCGCGACGCTCTTGCCGACGAGTTGGATGAGAGGGATGTCAGGGCCGTGCAGGAGTCCTTCTCGATGAACTGCAGTAACGAGCACACCCGCCAGGGGGAGTCCCTCGAGCGCGCGGAGGGCGTCCACGATATCGAGGTCGAGCTCAATGGCCCAGCCGCGAGCGAGTACACGCCGCCCGCGCACGTCGGCTGCGACGATCAATCGCCCAGGGAATCGGTCGGCGACGGTCGCCAGCCACGTTGGCTCCTCGATGGCTCGACTGCCGATCAGGACGTTGGCCGCACCATGACCCAGCAGTTCGGCGATCTGATCGTCGCTCGACACACCGCCGCCGACCTGGATCTGCTGGCGCCCAGCGCCATTCAGGATCGTGCGCACTACAGAGGCGTTGCTGCCGCGTCGCGTAGCCGCGTCGAGATCGACCACGTGCAGCCGGGAGAACCCAAGCTCGCCCCAGCGCCGAGCGACAGCGGTGGGGTCCGGTAGACGAACGACCTCGCGGTCGTACGAGCCCCCGATCAGCTGCACGCAGTTGCCCGCCCGGATATCGAGCGCGGGAATGGCAATCATCGACGCGCCCCAATCCTGCCGAAGTGGGACACCACTTGACCGATGAATCGCAAGCCGGGAGCAGAGCTCTTTTCCGGGTGGAACTGCACCCCGATGGTATTGCTGCTCCGCACGACCGCGGGAAACGGGTTGCCGCCGGCGGTCGTCCAGGCGGTCACCACATCTGTCGCCGAGGGTCGGCACACGAAGCTGTGCGCGTAGTACCCGGTCGTCAGTCCGCTCGACTGCACCAGGTGATCTGTGACGTCATTGAGCGTGTTCCAGCCCATGTGCGGCACAATGGGCGACTGGACGCGTTGCACGCGACCGGCGATGAGACCGATTCCTGCCCCGCCGCCTTCCTCGCTGCCATCGAAGAGGAGTTGCATCCCCAGGCAGATCGCCAAGCACGGGAGCCCGTCGAGCAGGGCATCGTGCAAAGACGTACGCGCCCGGGCGATCCGCGCCGCGGCGCTGGAGAAAGCACCCACCCCGGGCAATAGCAGCAAATCGGCGGTCAAGCCGAGATGGGGATCTGTGACGACATCCACCTCGAGATCGAGCTTCGCGAGCGCCTTCGCCAACGAGTGCAAGTTCCCGGCTCCGTAGTCGAGAATGGCTACGCGCATGGTGCCTCCACATCCGACGGCGCCAACTGCGCAGCCAGCACGTCCGCGAGGCGCTCGAGAAAGATCTCCATCACGGGCCACGGGCCGACCGTGATACGGATTGCGTCCCCCAACGTCGGCAGACCGACAAAGCAGCGAACGCCCACGCCGGCCAACGCCAAACCGTGAGTGATGCCGGTCGCGTCCCTTGTCGGGCATAAGAGGAAGTTCGCCCGGGACGGGAGAGGCTTGAGTCCCCGATCCCTGAGGGCAGCGGCCAGTCGCTCTCGGTTGACTACGGCCTCATGCACTCGTTCCTGCACCCATTCTCGATCGGTTCGCAGGGCCGTCACCGCCGCGCGCTCGGCGACCAGGTTCACCTTGTACGGACCACGCGCCTTTTCGACCTGGTGGATCAGCGCCGCATCACCGATCGCGTAACCGATGCGCAACCCGGCGAGACCGAACGCCTTTGATAGCGTGCGAACGACGAGGAGCCGTTCGCAGCTCGCTGTGAGCGAAGCCGCACTCGAGCCATCGTACTCTGCGTATGCCTCGTCGATCACGATCGCGCATTGAGTTCGGTGCAACAACCGGTCGATGGCCCATCGCGGGACGATTGCGCCCGTGGGATTGTTGGGCGAGCAGAGGTAGATAATTCGAGGGTCGGCGGCGGCCAGTACCTCGACGTTCGTATTCCAGTCTGCGGCGAGTGCGATCGAGACTGGCGTGAGTGCATTCATCCGGGCGAGCATCGACGCCGTAGCGAAGGTCGGCGCAAGGAAAGCGATCCGATCCCGGGGATCAGCCAATGCGCGGAAACAGGCGTCGATGACGTCGTCAGATCCACACCCGGTCACGATCATGTCGGCGATCGACGCCGACATATTCGGCGAGCGCCGCCGCGAAGCCGTGCGGCGTAGACTTCGGGATATCGACTGACACTCTGTGCCGCGTCTACGATCGCACGCGACGCGCCTGGCGGCACGCCCCACAGATTCGTGTTGTCGCGTAGGTCGATCCCGATGGAGGCCTGATCGACAGTGTAACACGCCAGGGCTCGATAGGCGCTTCGCGCCAGCGGCGCCGGGTCGGTCATTGCGCGAGCTCCTGATGTCGAGCGGCCGCAGCGTGGGCGGGCAGCCCTTCGGCAGAAGCGAGCGTCACTACGTCGCCACTGAGGGAGCGCGCGGCCGCCGGGGAGATCTCCTGGTATGTCGTCCATCGCACGAAGTCCTCGGTCGAAAGTCCCGAGCGGTAACGGCCGACACCTTCCGTAGGCAGCACGTGATTCGCACCCGTCAGATAGTCGCCGAACGTGACGGAGCTCGACGTCCCCAGGAACACGCTCCCGGCAGAACGCACTCGGCCCGCGAGCGCTCGCGGGTTGGCGACCGCAATCCACAGGTGCTCGGGCGCCCACGCGTTCGAGAACTCGATAGCCTCCTCCGGCGTCGACGCGAGGAGCACGGCGCCGTGTCTGCCGAGAGCTGCCGCAATGATCTCCCGACGACACTCGAGGGGCAGCAGCGTGTCCACCGCGCTGGTGATCGCGGCGGCCATGGACGCCGAGGTGGTCAGGACAACAACCGCCGCACGCGGGTCGTGCTCTGCCTGTGCCAGCATCTCGCGAGCGACCGCGGCGGGACGGGACGAAGCATCCGCGATTATGAGCAACTCACTTGGTCCTGCCGGTGTGTCCGTACCCACGACGCTTGCGACGTCTTGCTTTGCAGCGGTGACGTACGCGTTCCCCGGGCCGACGATTCGATCGACGCGCGGGATCGTCTCGGTGCCATACGCCAGGGCGGCGATCGCCCCCGCACCGCCGACGGCGAACACGCGGTCGACGCCAGCCAAACGCGCGGCGGCCAATACGAGATCGGGTGGAACGCCTGATCGATCGGGCGGAGAGCACAAGATCACCTGATCGACGCCGGCCACACGCGCCGGTACAACGCCCATGATGACGCTGCTTGGATAGACCGCCCGACCACCGGGCGCATATACTCCGACTCGCGCCAATGCCTCGGGCCGTCGCTCGAGCACGATGCCAGGCTCTACTTCCACGCGAACCGCCCTCGGACGCCATGCCTCGTGCGCACAACGCACGTTCCGGATGGCGCGCACGAGCGCGAGGCGGACGGCGGCGGGGATGTGCGTGATTGCAGCATCCAGAAGGTTCGCGGGGACCTCCAGTCGATCGAGCACCACGTCGTCGTACGTGCGTGCCAGCTCGAAAAGCGCCGCATCGCCCCGCGCCCGCACGGATTGCACGATCCCGCGAGCGTCGGCCACGACCGACTCGTCCGCACCGCTGCCGCGAGCGAAGAGCGCCAGACGGTCGTCCGCACTGAGCTCGGACAGCGCGCCAGTGAATCGGAAGTGCCCTTGCCGCGGTGGCACGTCGAGTCTCGCACTGCGTCTCGCTGCTACGATACTCATGGCATGAGGCGCTCAATGCGCGTCACGAGGATCCCGCTAGCGCCAAGCATCTTGAGCGAGGCGATCGTGCGGTAGATCGAGGCGGCGCTCACCACCGCGTGCACTGCCACGAGGTGACCACCATTGAGCACATCCATCACCGTCGGCCCTTCGAGTCCGGGGGCGATCTCGCGGACGCGCGCGAGTGCATCGCGGGGCACGTTGGCCATGAGATAGCGCTGTCCCCGGGCGCGGAGGACCGAGGTCAGAGCGGCGACCAGCTCGTCGAGTGCCGCGCTTCGTGGCGTTGGCCAGGGGCGGGGAGCCACAGGCGCGATGAGGTACGCAGACGACTCGAGAATCGTCGTCACTTCCCGCAGTCCGTTGACCTTTAGCGTCGAACCGGTCGAGGTGAGATCAACAACGATATCGGCGATCCCCAAGTGCGGGGCGATCTCTGCCGCCCCGGAGATCGGCACGATTTCGATCGGGTAGTGTGCGGCATCGAAGAAGCGGCGGGCAATGCGCGGGAAGCTGGTCGCCACGCGCGGCACGCCACCGGTGGGTGTGGCCAGCTCGCTCAACGTCGTCACTCCGCGATCCTCGCGCGCCGCGACTACGAGTCGACAGCGTCCGAACTCGAGGTCCAGGATCGTGTCGACCGGTCGTTCCGTTTCGCGCACGAGATCCAGCCCCGTGACTCCCACATCCGCGACGCCGTCCGCAACGAACTCAGGGACATCCTGTGCTCGAACGAAGAGCGCCTGGAACTCGTCGCCGAGGGATGCAGTGAGTGACCGCTCGCTGCGGCTGCGAACGTCGAGACCGGCATCGGTGAACAACTCTCGTGTGCCGTCGGCGAGACGGCCTTTGTTTGGTAGGGCGATACGCAGCATGTCGTGTACGGTCGGGGTCGAACGTGCCAGATGGCGAGGGAGGAATCCGACGACGAAGAACAAAAAAAGGCCCGTCTGCGAGACGGGCCTGGGCGATCAATCACGATTGGAGGGAACTTTGCCGGCTAGCTATTGCTCAGTTGCCTGGGTTGCTCAGCCGATCCTCGCATGCGTGTGCCATCGCCCATGGCCCGGTTGGGCATGGTGATGATGATGGTGGTGGCGGCAGGCGACTGGGCGAAGGTTCATCACATCGCGAATGTACGCGGTCGGCCGTCGCCCGTCAATTGCACCATCTCGGCGCCCCGCGCGAAAACCGCGCGACCGTGACCTTCGTGACTCGCCTGTCTCCGCCTCGCGTTTCTGATTCTCTTCGCGAATTGGTTTCTCCGCGATTCACGTTTGGCGGGACAGTCAGCTGCCCGCGGCCTCCCCGCGGCTCCCAGGCGTCGGGCGGCCAGGCTCGGGTATCGACGATGGGACCTCCCGCGGCGCATCGACCACCGGGTCGCGGGTGTCGAGCAGCACAGTCTCGAGATCGAGGTCACGGAGGATCCGGCGCATGACGTCATCGCCGATGACGTTTCCGTCGCGCAGCTCGACCACGGCGGCGCGCTCGGCGTCGAGCACTCGAGATCGGAGACGGCGATACTCGACAATGCGTTGTTCGTCCAGCTGCCCCAGATCGTGCGACGGTGCAGCGACAACGTGCTCGTCCGGGAACGCGTGACCGCGGCCTTCGAATCGATCGGACTCCCGAGCCGCCCACCGGCGGGCCCGCTGACGATAGCGCTGCTGCAAGTACCGGACGACTTCTGGGTGCGATGATTGACGAATCGCCGGATCAGTGAGTGCCTTCAGCGCTGCCTCGGCGGCGACGAGGCGCCCGTGCGCTTCCTCATCTTCTTCATGGTCGTCGCGGCGGAGGCCGAGCACACGGATCAGCGGCGCGAGCGTCGGTCCCTGCAACACGAGCGTCGCGAAGATCACGCCGTAGGTGATGAAGAGGATCTGCTCCCGCGCCGGGAATGCTGCGCCTGCAGCCGTCGTGAGCGGCACCGCGAGAGCGATCACCAGCGAGTCGCCCCCTCGCACCCCCGCCCATCCGATGAACGCGATCATCCGCCACGGCGGCAACGGACCGCGTCTGTGTCGCAGCCTGCGGCCAACCAACCGTGGGATGTAGGCGCTCGGCCACACCCAGGCCAGGCGCGCGACGATGACGCATACACTCACCGCCACCGCCTCGCGCACGAGCGTCGCCAATGGATAGTGCTGGAGCGCGTGGGTCACGTGTGGCAGCTCGAGTCCGACCAAGATGAACACGAGGCTCTCCAGCACGAACGTGACGATGGCCCACATACTTTCGTTCTGGAGCCGCGTCGCTGGCCCGACATACCGGGCGGCTTGGCGGCCCACGTACATGCCCGCGGCCACCACTGCCAATACGCCGGAGGCGCCGACCATATCGGCGGCCACGTAGACGGCGAACGGCGTGAGCAGCGAGACGGTATTCTCCACCACCGAAACCGAGCTGACCCACCGGTGCACGCGCAGGACGATCAGAGCCACGACGAGGCCGATCGCGACGCCGCCGAGTGCGGCCAGCAGGAACTGCACTGCGGCGCCGCGGGCGGAAAAGACCCCCGTGACCGCGGCCGCGACCGCGATGCGATAGATGACGAGCGCCGTCGCGTCGTTGAACAATCCCTCGCCTTCGAGGATTCTTGCGACTTGTTGGGAAGCGCGCATCGGCGCCAAGACCGAGAGGACGGCGACGGGGTCCGGCGGCGAAACGATCGCGCCCAGCGTGAATGCGGCCGCCCAGGTGAAAGCGGGGTCGATCGCGTGCGCAACGACTGCAACCGCTGCGGTCGAGACCACCACCATGAGGATCGCGAGTCGGACGATCGGGCCAAGTTGCCGCTGGAAGTCTCGGAGCGGAAACAGCCGCGAGCCTGAATAGAGCAGTGGCGGGATGAACACGAGGAACAAGACGTCGGGCGAGATGTCCACTCGCGGCAGCCCCGGAACGAGCGCCAGCAGTAGTCCACCGACGACGAGCAGTGCAGCGTACGGGACGCGGAGCGGGGCCGCCAGCATGCGCAGTGCGGCCGCCACGGCCAGAAGCACGAGAATGAGCTCCGCGCCGCTCATGCGCCAAGCCCCCTAGCTCGCAGCGGAAACAGCAGATCCGTCGGCTGCGACAGCATACGCTAGGTCGTGCGCCCTCGGGTTGATGAAGAAGGTGAGCGCCTAGCCCACAGCATCAACGAGCGGCAATCCCCATCGGCCGTCCAGAAGTCATGGGGTGATCCGTCCACGTTCGAACAGGGCGCGGAGCGCGGCGAGATCGTCGGGGTCGGTGATCCGGTCGTGATGTGGCCGAGTGAATTCATGGTGTGCATCATTGACCACCAGTTGGTACCTGCCATTGCCCTTGGGTGAGACATGGCCCACCTCTTCGACCAAGTGCAGCAAGTCCGCCCATTCGAGCGCTGGCTTGCCGTGCTGAAAGATCTGGTGCAGCGTGTTCTGGTGGGCTGCTGAGAGATTGCGATGACTCGACATTGCTCGGCCCCCGCGACGGTGCGGCATGTGGAGTAGTGACCCTGCCTTCCAGGATAACAACGCCGCTTACTTGGTGAGGAGGCAACTCAGCGGCCTGAAAGGGGCCGAAGACGGGGAACAGACCGGTTCGCTTGCTGAATACAAGGAGATGCGGGAGATCAAACCATGACCGACGCACAGCCCCAAGCTGAATCCAAGTCGACGCTGGTAGCAGCCGAGCCGCAGCTATTCGTTTCGGACATCGCGGTCTCCTGCGAGTATTACACGAAAAAACTCGGGTTCGCTGTGGCCTTCACCTACGGCGAACCGCCGTTCTATGCCCAGGTAATCCGCGACGGGGCGCGGCTAAACTTCCGCAGCCTCGGTAGGCCCGTCCTCGCCGCAGTGCTTCGTGACCGGGAGCAACTGGTTTCCGCAACGATTGCTCTCGACGAGGCAAAGCCACTTTATCTCGAATACCAAGCCGCTGGCGTTGTGTTCGCACAGCCACTCAGGACCGAACCTTGGGGTGCTCGAACGTTCATCGTCCGTGACCCCGACGGCAATCTGATCCTGTTTGCGGGTCGTGGAGAGTAGCTCCCCAATCTGCTTTCCCGGTGCTCCGGATTCGACGGCGACTAGTTCCCGATCATAACGGTACTGGACCCCGTTAACACCTTGGCGGGGCTGCCCATTGCCGCCGGACTGGTCGTGGAGCCAACAGTCGCCGCCGGGGCGCCGTTGCGATTGATCTGGACCGTCGCGCCCAGGATCGTGGTCCCGCCATCGCCTCGCAGGAGTGTACCACCCGCGGCCCAGAGCGACGCGGACGAAGAGGCCCGCATGTCCAGGTTGCTGCCGGCCGTGATGTCCACCTCCTGGTGGGATGTGATCCGCACCGTCGAGGAGGTGGAGGGTCCTCCCGCAGCGATTGTGATGTTCCCCGGGACGTTGAGGGTGTAATCCGACCCGTTGGACGTCACGAATTGGGTCTTGAGCTGCAGGGCCTGAACAGCCGCTTGTAGAGCCGCCACCTGCTGCTGCAGGGCAGCGATCTGCGACACAGGGTCCGTCGCAACGACCAACTGGGCCGGGTTGCGCGTGATCGGCTGTGGGACCTGGGCCTCGGCAGGACGAGCCGACAGTGTAGCGAGGATGGTGAATCCAACGGTCGCAAGACGGCGCATTCTGTGGCTCTCCGGTCTGATGAGTGACACTTCCCGTCAGCGGACTGGGTGAATGACGATGGGAAGCCGTACCATCAGTTACACGTCATCAGACGATCGAGCCTCTCAGTGCCAGTGGCGGCGACCGCTGCCGTGGTCCGGGACGATGCAGCGGATCCTTTCGCCTTCACTTCTCGCACAACGTTCAGTTTCGCTGAGTCAGGCTCCCGAGGGCGACCGAATGTCGACGGACTTCCTGTCGCGTGTGTTCCCGGTGTTACAACCAGTGTTGGGGTCGGGCGCGAAACGGGTCGAGCTCGTCAACCAGACGTTCGTAGAGGAGGTCCTCCAGGACATCCACGTATTGGACTTCGGCAAGGGCATGACCGCCAAGGGCAGTGTGGGGATGTGGCGCACGAGGGGAGAACACAAGCCACTGGTCGGAGAATTCAGGTTTCAGCCAAGTTCAAATCACAAGATGCGGTCGACCAGACGGCCGTCGAACGCTGCGAGCAGTTCTTCATCAGGCTACAAACCGTGGGACGCGACTGGCTCCAATTCGGATTGACAAAAACCGGAGCGCTGTACCGTCTCAAAGGCGCCGAGCCGGCATCGGCAGAGTAGGCGCATCCGGCGGCAACTATGCCGCCTGCCACGCTTTTTCTCTAGCGTCCAACTCCAACGTCTAACGTCCGGCTGCTGCCCGATTAACCTCACTGCCCGCGCAGGACGCGGACGGCGTCGACGGTCGCCGCGCGGCGGGCGGGCATGTACGCAGCGATGCTGGCCACCGCAATCAAGAGCGTCACACCGGCGACAAGGGTCACCGGATCGAGCGGCGACACGCGGTATAAGAGCGCGTTGATCGAGCGCCCGAGCGTCGCCGCGGCAACGATGCCGAGGACCGAGCCGATGCCAGCGAGTCCGATGGCCTCGCCGAGGATCAACCGGAGGATGCCGCGGGACGACGCACCGAGCGCGAGGCGAATACTGACCTCTTTGGTGCGGGCACGGGCGAGATGGCTCATGACGCCGAAGATGCCGACCGCCGCGAGCGCGAGCGCGATGCTCGCAAAGGCGCCGAGCACGGCGAGCAGCACGCGTGGCGCGCGCGTCGATGCAGCCAGCAGCTCATCGAGCGTCGCTGCCGACGCGATCGGCTCCGCCGCATTGACCGCGCCGATCTCCTGCCGAACGCGGCTCAGTAGCGTCCCTGGCGAGACGGCGGTGCGCATGACGAACACCACGCCGCCGGTCGGATTCTGTGCGTAGGGGATGTAAAGCTCCGGGGCAGGGGGTTGGTCGAGCTCTTGGTCGTGTATGTCGCCAACGACGCCAATGATCTCATACTCCGCCGGATCGCTGACGAACCTGACCGTGAGTCGCTGACCGACCGGATCGGCGGTACCCCAGTAGTCGCGCGCGAATGCCGCGCTCACGATGGCAACGCGCGGGTGCGTGGCGTCGTCCGTCGGGAGGAACGTCCGTCCGGCGCGCAGTGGAATGCCCATCACGGCCGTATACCCTGGCGTCAACGCAGCCGTATGCACCGTCGGCCAGACCTGCGCCGACCCGAGCGGACGTCCGCGAATCTCGAACGAGGCCTGCGCCGGTCCAATCGTGCCGCCGAATGGAAGGGCCGTCGTCAGTCCGGCTCGCCGGACACCCGCTATCGTCGAGAGGCGATCCTCCACGGTGCGCACAAAGGTCGCCCGGGCGCTGTCCGTTCGATACAACTGTTCGGTCTGGAGCGTCACCGCGAGCACGTTTGTCGGATTGAATCCGGGCGCGACCCGGAGCATCCCTCTGACGCTCTTGACGAAGAGTCCGGCGCCGACCACGAGCAGCAGGGCCAGGGCCACCTCGCTGACCACCAACGTCTGCTGCACGCGCCGGCCCGTGCGCGGACCGCGCGTGGGCGTCAATGCCAACAAAAGTGCCATGATCGCGGCGAAGAGGGCGCCGGGTGCAACGCGCAACTCGTCGAGGCGCGGGAGAAATCCGGCACCGAGCGCGCGCGCGCCGCGCATTGCGAGAACGGTGAGGCCCACGCTGATGGCCCACCCAATGGCGGCGAGCACGGCATTTTCGGCGAGCAACTGTCGCGCAACTCGCCAGCGCCCGGCGCCCAACGCAACGCGAATCGACAGCTCCGGCTCCCGCTCGATCGCGCGCGACAGGAGTAGCATTGTGAGATTCGCGACGGTCAGGAGCAAGAGCAGCCCGACCGACCCAAAGAGGAGCAGCAGGCGTGCACGAACGTGGCCGACCAGATCCTCGCGCAGCGGTACGAGCGCAACGCCGGTCTCGCGGTCAGCGGCCGGATACTCCTCCCCGAGCCTTCGAGCCAACTGGCGCATTCTCGCCGCGCGCCTGCTCGAGTGGCACGCCCTGGCGGAGGCGGCCGACGGCGAGGAAATACGCATTGCTGCGGCGCAGCAACTCCTCAGGCAGGGGGATTTTGGGGACCCAGATGCCTGGCCCCGGCGGGAAACGAACGCCCGGGCCCATGACGCCGATCACCTGCGCTGGCTCGCCGTTGAGGACGAGCGTGCGGCCCACCAGCGTGGAATCCGCATTGAATCGCGTCCGCCACAGATCGTAATCCAGCACGACGACCGCGTCACGCCCGGGCCGAAATTCGTCAGGCGAGAAGGTTCGGCCCAGCATGGCCGGCGCGCGCAGCACCTCGAAAAACCCTTGCGTGACACGCCACGCGTGAAATCGCTCGGGGCCCTCGGGTGTCGTATGCCGGACCCCGTATGGTTCAGCGATCGCGAGCGCAGCGAACGACCGGGCTCGATCGCGCCAGTCAATAAAATTTGGCAGTGAAACTGCGCCGCGCTCGTCGCCGTGCGCGGGATCGGTCTGATAGAGCCTCACCAGGCGGTCGGCGTCGGCATATGGCAGCGGGGCCCAGAGCACGCCGTATACGACCCCAAAAATGGTCGTTGCGCTCGTGAGGCCGATGACCAGTGTGACGATTACTACCGTCGCGAAGCCTGGTCGGCGCCTGAGCGCCCGCCCAGCAAACGCGAGATCCCGGCGCAGATCTTCGATCGGCTCAACTCCACGGATCCCACGGAGCGTGTCCTTTACCGCCGCGACACCGCCGAAGCGCTGCCGCGCCGTCGTCGCCGCGGCCGCGTCGTCCAGCCCCTCACGTGCGAGGTCCTCGGCTTCGAGCGTGAGGTGCAGCCCGATCTCGTCATCCAGGTCACGCTCGGCGGCGCCGCGCACAAGGATGGCTCGAAGCTTTCGTAGCAGTCTCATCACGCAGGTCGCAGCACCTGGGTCACCGCCGCAACGAACGCGAGCCAGCCGCGCTCTTCGCGCGCCAATGCATGCCGGCCATGAGCGGTGAGTCGGTACACCTTTGCACGCCGCCCTGTTTCCGCGACTGTCCACTCTGCCACGAGCCAGCCGTCGTTCTCCAGCCGGTGCAGAGCCGGGTACAATGACCCCTGATTCACCTGCAGGACATCACCCGACCGCTCACGAATGCGGCGCGAGATGGCCCATCCATGTAACGGGCCTTCCGTCAGCGTGCGCAGCACCAGGAGATCGAGCGTGCCCTGCAGTCGATCATTGGGCTCATTCTGGCTATTATTGTCGACAGCCGACAACAAGTCAACTGGATGCTGACAGCACACGGGCGCTGAAGCGCCCGAGAGAGTAGAAGCACAGAAAAAAAATAGAAAGTAGGTAAGGACCGCCCGGTCGACTTTCTACTCTCTGCAGGCCTACTTTCTCGGGCGCGCTGCGCCCGCGTTTGGGAGCGGCCGCCGGTTTTCCGGTCGGCGCGGCGGCGCCGTCGGGTCCGTGATCATAGTCCTGCACGCTCGAGATATTGGGCATCCCCCAGTCGTGGCCGTTCCAGCCATTGAACCCGTCCATCTTGAAGAACCAGACGCCGGTATTCATGTCGCTGCCGACGATGAGGCCGTCGTAATTCCGCACGTCGATGCCGAACACGCCTTGCATCGTGCTCCCTTCAGCCTGCCAGGTCGGCGGGCCGGGTGTCAAGCTCTTTCCGCTGCCCGAGCCGAGCGGCGCGAATCCGGCGGCTCCGACGCTCACCTCAGAGGCGATCGCGGCATTCCGTACCGACGAGGCACTCCAGCGTGACCTCCTGGATTCGTTCGCTCTCATGTTGCGCTTCTACGGCTTCCGCCTCGCCCCTGGCACGACACGTATCGAGCGCGCGCCGAACGCGAGTGAGCGCATTCGCGGACTGGTGTCGACCCGGCAACCACAACTTTCTCCGTCTCACCCGCATCATGCGCTCACTGGCGGTGCTCGGCCTGAGTGACCACGCCCGGTCACTTCTCGGCCAACTCGAGCAACTGTACAACGAGCACCCGCAGATCGTCGGCGAGCGCACCATCGGCTTCTGGCGTCGAGCGGCCGGATAGCGCCGCGGTGACGAACACTTGCGTTCCATTCGCGGAACGGGACGTTACCAGTACTGCGAGCCAACTCACGCGATCGGCGGCGTGACGTACTTGCTTGGGGCGGGAGTTCCCCGTGAAACAACCCTCGTCGGGAGGTGTGCATGAGATCCGTGAGCCTCGCTGTCCTCGCTGCATTCGGTGGCCTCACTGTGGGCGCGCTGCACCGGCCAGCCGTGAGCAGCGCGCCGATTCCTCTCAGCCAGCACGGGTCCGTGAGCCAGTCGATCGCGGGCACGGAGATCACGATCGAGTACAATCGGCCGGTGGCCCGCGGTCGCGTGTTGTTCGGTGGCGTGGTCCCGTGGGGCAAACCCTGGTGCCCGGGCGCGGATTCCGCGACGCGCCTTAGCGTGAGCCGGCCGATTCAGGTGAATGGCGCAACACTTCCTGCGGGCGCGTACAGCATTTGGGCGATCCCCGACACGGCCCACTGGACCGTGATCTTCAGTCGGGCCGCGCACGTATTTCACATTCCCTATCCCCAGGGTCAGGACGCCCTCAGAGTAACTACAGCGCCGCGCGCTGCCTCCCACATGGAGACGCTCGGGTTCTACTTCCCGATGGTCGATTCAACGCGGGCCGAGTTGGTGCTGCACTGGGGTGAGACAGAGGTGCCATTGGCGATCGTGGCACAGTAGGAGCCGCCCCCGTGGCGTCCTCGCGGCAGTGGCGGCGCTACGGGTCCCGCGAAGGCACCGGCCCGTCGTGTTCTGGGCCGACCAGTCACCGTTGGCGGCGTCGCCGAGGCCGTAAAAAAATGGACGAAGGGAATGAGGGGCGAGCGGTCTTGCGTGGCGCTCGCACCACGCGGTAATTGAGCAGCGCGTACGGGTGGCACGCGGACCGACCGCGGCTGGCGACGATGCCTCGGGTGCAGCGACTCATGAGTAGCTAAGTCAGCGGACCCGGACGAGGCGTCGTTACCGGTTCGTCACACAACTCCGCTAGGTATTGCAGGCTGACAATTCCACAACCTCTGATTTGGGACCATTTATGGCAGCTGACGAACCTGTCCGCATTGTTCTGACGCCCGAGCAACGCGAGGTCGTGCGCCGGATGTCGGGCCAAAACATCGACGCCATCGAGCTCGCGCCGGACGCTTCGGACAAGACCGGCGGTGTTCTGAGGCTGCTGTGGCGGCTGTCGGCCGCAACCGGGATCCCGCGTCAGGCATGGATGAAGTCCGAGCCGGCCCCCCCGCGGAAGCCGGAGTAGTCCCACTATGGCGTCGTCACCCGAGCCACGGGAGGTGCCGACCGCCTCAGCGGCAGGCTCCCCAACGGCCGACGCGAGTCATCTGGCGGGGCGTCTGTTGGACAATCGCTACCAGATGCTGAGGAAGATCGGCGAGGGAGGTATGTGTGTCGTCTATCTCGCCGACGATACCTCGAGCGGTGAGCGGGTGGCCATCGAAGTCCTGCTACCGGCGCTCATGGCCGACGCTGTCTCAATGGCTCGCCTTCGCCGTGAGGCCGCGCTCGCCGGGAAATTGGCGCACCCCAACGTATGCCACATTATCCGCCTCGGCGAATCACCAGACGGCTTCGACTACGCCGTCATGCCGCTCGTCGCAGGCGATCTGCTGGTTGACCGGGTCGCGCGAGCAGGCCACCTGCCACTGGACGTCACGGTCGGCTACGTGCGGGACATCTGCGCGGGGCTCAGCCTTGCGCACAAGCTCGGGATCATTCACCGCGACCTCAAACCCGAGAACATCATGATCGTCACCGGCTCGGATCACGCGGAACGGGCAGTGGTGATCGACTTCAGCCTGGCGACCGCCGCGGATGTCCAGGCACTGACGACCCCGGGTCTCGTAGTCGGGACGCCAGAGTTCATGAGTCCTGAACAGCTCCGCGGACAGGAGATCGATACCCGTTCCGACATCTACTCCCTTGCCTTCATGGTGTACGAGATGCTAGCCGGGCAACTCCCCTTCGACGGCCGCACCCAGCACGACATTATGATCGCCCGGTTGCGAGGGGCCTCGATCCCGATCCGAACCAGACGTCCGGACCTCGACATCCCCGCGCCCGTCGAACGGGTCCTCGCTCGAGCGCTGGCGCACGACGCCGATCAACGGTACGAGACTGTGGAGGCGTTCGGAGTCGCGCTCTCGCGTGCGGCGACGGGCAAAGATCCCGAGAGCAGCGGCCTGTGGGGATGGATCCGGGACGCGGTAGGTAAGTAGCGAGCCCGTCGGTTCGTCTTTCCGGTGGTACCCCGCAAGCAACACAACTCGCAATGACGTTCACCCCGCGATTTCGGCGGTTCGCCCCTGGTCGATTGCCCAAAGGCGCCGACCGCGGCACGCTCCGACATGCCAGCGAGCGCCCAGGAATTGGGTCCCTCCGATAAGACCACCCTCGCCACGGGCGAGCGCTCCGGAGTGAACCTCCAAAATGGCCTGATAGCCCCTCAACGTGGGAGAAGCGAGGATGCCGCAATTCGATTTCGAACTCATCGTGGATGGCGAGGCGGTGCAACTCATCCGCGTTTTCAAAAAGACGTTCGACGAGGCGCGGATCGCCGCTGAGGAAAGCGCAGCCGAATACCGCGACTCGACGCTGGGTGCATGTGGAGCTCATTCGCTGGAGTTCATCCGGGAGATCCCCTTCGTCAACGACTAGTCGGGCGAGGCAACCATCGCTGAGCCGAGGGTTACCCGACGCCGCCGCCAGTACCGGCGCCCGGCGCCTGGCGTCCAACCTCACGTGCGTTGGCGGTCGGGCGCCAGGAGCTGCCGCAGACCGGGTTGGTAGTACCGACTCGAGATGATGTTCGTGCCGTTCCGAAGACGCACCACGAAGGTCCCCTTGCCGTAGCGCTCGAGCGTCGCGAGCGCCCGCAAGTTGACAATGGCGGATCGGCGCACCCGCACGAAGTGGCTGTGCCCCGCAACGCGCTGCGCCACGCGATCCATGGTCATACGCATGATGTAGGATCGACCCGCGCTGTGCACACGGACGTAGTTGCCGGCGCTCTCGAACCATTCGATCTGATCGACCTCGAGCAACGAGAGACGCTCACCATCGCGCACCACGAAACGGGTCGCTGGCGTAGTCGAGGGCGGCGCGGCCACGGGCCCGCGATCGGCCAGCAGCCCCTCGAGCCGGTCCGCGAGCGATGCGCCGCGGCGCATCGACAGGAGCGATCCCGCCCTCTCGAGCGCTTCCTGCAGCCGGAGCGGGTCCACGGGTTTGAGCACGTAGTCGAGCGCGTGCACTTCGAACGCCTTGAGCGCGTGACGGTCATACGCCGTGACGAAGACAACGATTGGCATCGCATCGACGCCGATTTCCTCGATGATCTCGAACGCAGTCAGCCGCCCAAGCTGGATATCCAGGAGGATGACGTCGGGGCGCCGCTCGACGATGGCCGCTACGGCTCCATCGCGATCGCCACACTCGCCGACACACACAACGTCTGGCAGCTCCGCCAGCTGGCGTAGTAGGATGCGCCGCGCGATCGGCTCGTCATCGACGATGAGGATCTTCACGACACGGCGGCCGCGAAAGGAATGCGAATCTCGACGCGCGCCCCCGGCCACTCGGCGCCCTCGTGCGCGGCACAGAGATCCACGGCGGCCCGCGACCCGTACAGGTGGTGCAGCCGCGCGCGTGTGTTGCGCAGCCCGATCCCCTCGCGCACAGGAGCGCTCGCGGCGACGCCGGGTCCATCGTCCTCCAACGCCACCTGCAGCATGTCGCCTTCCCGGCGCGCACGCAGCACGATCCGTGTGCAACCATTCTTCGACCCGCCGTGCTCGATAGCATTCTCCAGGAGCGGCTGGAGCAGGAAGACCGGCACATGGGCGTCGAGCACCTTCGGGTCGACCGCGAGCTGCACTGTGAGCTGATCTCCGAAGCGGCCACGTTGGATGTCGAGGTAGTCGTTCACGAACCCGAGCTCCGTTCGCAGCGGGACCTCGTGCGCCTCCTCGTCCAAGCTTCGACGCAGCAGCGTCGAGAGCCTGAGCAGCATCTGCTGCGCCTTGTCGGCGTCTTCCACCATGAGGCCGAAGATGGCGTTCAGCGTATTGAAGAGGAAATGCGGCCGCAGTTGCGATCGCAATGTGTCGAGTTTCGAGCGCGTCAGCTGGGCCTCCAGCGCCGCGACGCTACTCTGAAAGCGCAACGCCGTATAGACGATCACGACGACTGCATAGAAGATCACGCCGGTGAACGCCCCCCAGACGAACGCCACCAGCGTCGAGCACTGTCCAGACCATACGGGGTGAAAGCCGCCGGTGAAGAATGGGACCTCCACGTCGCAGCGCACTGGTCGCGGCACGCCCGAACCCGCGGCGCCGATCGCACCCGGCAGATGCGATGTGAGTGATTGCAGGCCAAGCATGATGACGTTGTGCACGACGGCCAGGATGACGGCACAGGTCGCATGCACGAGCAGCGGCCGATACACAGGCTTGGCATTGAGCGGCCACCGGCGCGCCGCCGCGAGCACCGTAGGCGTGAGGAACGCCCAGACCGCCCAGAATTGCAGCCCATTGACGACGTCTTGCACCGCGCTGGCCTGATGGCCTCGGGCCAGGTCCATCCCGATTTCCTGAGCGGTGAAGAAGGCGCCGACGACGAGCGCCAGCGCCACGACGCGTGAGGTCCGCATGCTCTCGGACTGCATACCGAATCATGGGTCGCCCGTCAGGTGGGGGGCAACCGGGCAACAAATCACACCAGCGGCACAGGAAATCACATGACCATCGCGATCTCTCTCAACGCATCGTCCAATCCAGCCGACGCGTGCGAGACTAGTGCATCTCTGCACTGGAATGTGCCAGCCCAGTGAGTGCGATCATTATGGCCAGATGGTCGATACCCTCGGTATGAACGGCCTAATGCCACCGGGCAGCCGTCAACTGGCTCGAATGCAAACCAGGGCGACGGCCGCGTTGTCTCACTACCGGTCGCCAGCACCGGCCACGTCCAGTTGCCGCCGGTGAACCTCAAGAGGCTTTTCGCCACGTACAGGAGCTCTATGCGCAGCACGTCGATCGGTCTCGCGGTCGCGCTCGTTGTCTCGCCGGTCGTCCTCACCAGATCGGTCTACCCCCAGTCGCCCCAGACCGGTACATGGGAGGTCCGATTGTACGACAGTCGCGGGCCCGCGACTGTCGAGTTGCGCTTCGAGACGTGGCAATCCCGGAACGACCGGGACGAGACGAGCTCCAATGTGTCGGTCACCTCTCTCGTTGGCGTTACGGCGGACCAGCTCCGCGGCACTGACGGACCGATCGAGTTCAAGATCGTGCGGGACGCGGGGACCTTCACATGCCAGGGGCGCGGGGGTCAGGGGAGGGCGGCGGGCACGTTCGACTTCGCGCCGAGCTCCGCCTTCCCAGCCGCAATGGCTCAGCGCGGGCTCGAGCGCCCTAGCGCGGAGCAGCAGTTTCAGCTGGCCCTGTACGACATCGGATACGTTTTTGTCGATGAGATCAAGGCCCAAGGATACCGGCCGCCGTCGATGGACGATCTGATCGAAGCGGGACAGCACGGGGTCGATCTCGAGTTCGTAAAGGGACTCGACTCTCTCGGCTATCGCCTTGGTGCAATGGGGCCCCTCGTCGAGCTCCGGGATCACGGAGTCGACCCTCACTACATTCGCGCGCTAGCCGCGGCGGGATATACGAAGCTCAGCGCCCACCTCCTGGTCGAGCTACGGGATCACGGCGTGGACTCACACTTCATCAACGAGTTGAGCCGTGCTGGATTCGCGGGCGCCTCGACCGACGATCTCCTCGCCGCGCGCGACCATGGGGTAAAGGGAGCCGATGCAGCGGCGTTCAAAGACATGGGATATGACCATATCACCATCGAAGACCTGGTCGATCTTCGAGACCATGGTGTCACACCGCTCTTCGCATCTCGCGTACGCCAGGCCGACGGGCGCCTGCCGTCCGTCCGGGAATTGATCGAACGCCGCGATCGAGGCGATCGAGACTGATCGTGCGGGATCCCGTCGTCTCCGCTGTTCAATGAGTGATCGTTAGCGGCGCCACCGACACGTGCAGATTGTGATTGATGCGGATCCCAGCGATCCCGTCGATCGCCAAGCTGCCTTTGGGAACCGTGGCGACCGGCTTGTCGTTCACAATGAAGTGCACGGCATCGGGCGCGACGTGGACGGTGATCGCGTAGCTGGCTTTCCCCGAGGCATCGGCTTTGGGCACGTTGGGACTGGCCGTGAACTCGACGACCGTGCGGGCCAATGCGCCATCCCGTGCCTTGATCGCGTACATGCCGTTCCCGCGAACAATGAAGTACGTGTATCGCTGGCCAGAATCCGCGAGGTGCTGTCCGCCAAAGAACACGCCGTACGCCTCGGGGTGATGCGGCGCTTCGAGTTGGTCGATCTGCGTGTGCAGCGTGAAGCTGCCGCTGGCCGTGTCCGTGGCTTTGTACAGAATGTGCGCGGGCCCGGTCTGCACATCCCATCCACCGCTGGCCGCGGGCGTGTACTTGGCATCGGCGATCGACTTGGACGCATCGTCGGTGCGGCCGACATACCCGGCCGGCACGCCACTTCCCTTAGCGCTCTGGTCGGGATCCGCGTTGGCGGCCGGGGTCGCTGCGGCGGGTGCTGCACTCGACGTGGCCGCGCTGGAACTCGCGGCGTTGCTGCCCGCTTGACCGCCGCTACACGCCGCCACTAGCGCAACGGAAATCGGCACAACCGAGAGAAGAGATACGGCACGCATGGGGGGAGACTCCTAAGGGCCGGGTGACAGGCCGCTGGTGCTAAAGCGTCCGAGAAATGAGAAGGGCAGAGAGTGGAAAGTAGACAACTGCGAGGCTTTTTGCAGTCGTCTACTTTCTACTCTCTGCGGTTCTACGCTCTCGGGCGCTTTAGCGCCGTCACCCGTCACTCAGTACCGCCAGCTCCTGGTGTCGGCGCCCGCGGGAGCCGTCTTGACCATCCATGCCGCCATCGCGGGCATGAACCGTTGATGGATGGTGAGCGCGCCGTACAGGTTGGGGTGCGACATGTCGCCGGTGAAGCAGTGCTCCCGTCGGTCGCCATAGATGACGTCCGCGTCCGCCGGTCGGGTTCTTCGCAGCTTTGAAGAAGTCGTCGAGATAGTAGACGGCGTTGTTCAGAATAGCCGTTGTCCATTGTGCCGCTGGTCACGTGGATCTTCCCTCGGAGCTTGGGGCCCAGCTTCGCCCAGTCGCGCTCCATGATGTTCCGCAGGTCGTAGTGATCCTTCCAGTACTGCGCGACCGATGGATCGATCTGGCCCGTCAGCCGATCGAAGAGTGGTTTGAAGTAACCGTCATCGCCGACCGGCCCGAAGACGGACTCCCAGCGCATCATGCTGGCCGCCAGAGCGCCCGTGCGGACCGCCGATCGCGAGCTCGACCTGGTTCCGATCCATGAAGGTCGAGTACAGATGGCCACGGGAGTCGCGGTAGCCGGGCTTGTAGGTGTGCTTCCAGGGGTTGTCATCGTACGTGTAGGCGTTGTGGTCGCCGTAAATGTCGACGGACCTGTATGCACGGAAGTCGACCGGATCGGGACATAGCGCCCACGCGCCGTTGTAGTCATCCGGGTACAGCACCTGGACGCCGAGTGTCTCCCACCCGCCGGTCGAGCCACCTACCATCACGCGAGCCCAACTCTGGCCAATGCCGCGATACTGCTTTTCGATATAGGGGATCAGCTCGTAGCGTGATCGCGTCCCCGTACGGCCCGTTGTTCGCCGAGTTGACCGCGTACGAATCGTCGAAGTACGGCGTCGGGTGCTGGATGAGGACCTCGATCATCCGCGGGAAATGTGGTCCATTCCAATCCTTGTAGAGCTGGTACGAGAGCTGTTGGACTCCTTGCTGCTGTCCAGTCGCATTCGGGTCGGGAGGTGTCTCTCGCCAACCAGCGATCGAGGGTCTTTGGGAAAATGGCCGTGGTTGATGAGGAGCGGATAGTGCGCCGTCGGGTGCGCGTCCCACCCGGCGGGGAGCAAGACGATGGCGCCGAGATTCGTCGGTCGTCCCCAGAACTTCGTCAACCGGTCGCTCTGGAAGCTGATGTACCTGACCTGTTTCGTGTCCTCGGCGGCTGGATCGGCGGGATGACCTGATCCATCGAGATCGCGATTGCCGAGTTGCTCGACGGGTCGACGTGCATCTTCACAGGCTTGCTGTAGAAGTTACCTGGCTTCGTCGCCCAACTTGCCCTCCCCCATGTCCGGCGGCAGCTTCACCGTCTTGCCATCACTGCGGTGGAAGGTCTCGAACCGGTTGAAGATCGCCTGGACCCAATAGTCCCCTCGCGGGAATGTCCTTGAGGCTACGGACCGGAAACCCAAACACGGTGTCGCCAATGACCGCGGCTCCCCGGGCTTCAGTCCGTCGACGTCGACGCCGAAGATCGGGCGCGTCGAACCTCCACGGTACTCGTCCGGTCTGGAAACGCGGCTCCGTTGTACTGTCGTCCGGAGATGAACAGAAGCACTCGGCCGTCGAGGGGCGTGGCGCTGCGTTCTGCGGGAAAGGAGATGGCAAAGGTGAGCGGGGCGTGGTCGCCGCGCCCGCAGCCGGCGGCAGCCCGATGAGTGCAGCCATGAGGACCTGGGCGGCCGTGGACACCAACAGGGTGCGGTGGCCGTGTTGTCCCGCACGCGATAGCAACATGCAACCTCCTCGAGGGGCGAGAGTCACGCGAACTTATCTCGCGCGGTCGAGCTCGACAACGTGCCACAAGTGTGGCATCGGCGTAGTGGCGCGCACGCCACTCTGGCGTGCCTCACCGGGCCGCCATAAGCTGTTCCCCCCACGTTCGGAGCAGGCCGTCCAACGCAGTTTCACGGTGGTGATACATGCGTCTCGATTTGGCCGTTTCCCCCGCGTTCACGCCGACCGCCTTGTCCCCGGTTGGGACTCCCGTGGTCACGCCGCGCGCCACACCGCCCGTCGTCAGTGAATCTGCCGACTCCCGCGTCGCCGCATTCGCTCGTGACGGCTTTCTTGGACCCGTGCGCCTCTTCACTCCTGGCGAGTGCCGCCGGATTGCTGGGTACTTGCACTGGGGGGATCAGCCAACGCCGCCCGATTGGGAAAAAGGTCGGGCAGTGCGCGAGCGGTTCATCTTCGAACTCGCGACGCGGCCTGCGCTCATCTCTGCCGTTTCAGCCGTTCTCGGCGAGGATGTCGTGCTGTGGGGCGCGAGCTCTGTGCTCCGAGCCCCCGGGGTGAGCCATCCGTGGCACACGGACATCGAGTCCGGCGCGCCCGAAGGCGGATTTGTCACGGCGTGGGTCGGGGTGGAGCACACGACTCGCGAGTCGGCTCCCCAATTGATCACGAGGACCCATCGCCTTGGCTTGACGGTGCAGGAAGCGCGGCTCGAGCAAGGGCTTCAACGAGACCAGGCGACCGCGGAGGTGCTGCTGGACGCCGCGCGTGAGCGCGACCCCGCCGCGGCGCTCGTGCAGCCCGATATGACGAACGGCGACGGCATCTTGTTCGACGGACGTCTGTGGCACGGATCGTTCAACGGCCGCAAGCGAGGTCGAAGGCTCGCCCTCTTGCTCCAGTACGCGAGGGCCACGAGTGTCGTGCGCATCCCCGATTTTGGTCAGCTCGACTGGCCGTTTCGATTCCGCGCCGCTCCACGTCCGGCGGTCATTGTCGTTTCAGGTAGCGCACCGCGCGAGCCCAACCGCGTCGTTCCACCGCCTGCTCCCCCAACTAATCCGTCTCCGGGTTGCCGAATGGTTACCACTGCGATCCATCCCATCGTCCTGCCCGTTGACAATCCAGCGAAGGACTGGCAGACGTTCCCGGCGTTCCACGGACCGACAGCCACGCTGGTGGACATGAGCTGCCACGCGTCCGTGCTGGTCCCGGGCCACGCGCCGCACCCGCCACACGCGCATGGGGAAGAAGAGCTACTCATCCCGTTGCGTGGCGCCGTAGAGCTCGTGATTGCCGCGGAGGAACACGACCAGAGTCCTCGCCTCGAACGTCTCGAGCCGGGAAGCATTGTGTACTATCCCGTCGGCCAATACCATACCGTCCACAGTGCGGGACCGAGTGCTGCGGCCTACTTGATGTTCAAGTGGCGCGCTCGCGCCACTGCGCACGCGGCCGGGGACCGCGTTCTCGAGACTACGGTTTGGCGGGACATCGATGACGCTGTCGACAATGGTTCCACGCCAGTGCGTATGCGTCGACTGTTCGAGGGACCGACCACTTACCTCGGGAAGCTGCACGCACACGTGACGACGCTGCAGCCGGGCGCGGGCTACGCGCCTCACGTCGATGCATACGACGTCGCGATCCTCACATTGTCGGGATCGGTCGAGACGCTCGGCGAGCGCGTGGAACCCAACAGCGTTGTTTACTACGCTGCCGGCGAGCTACACGGGATGCGCAACGTCGGCAGTCGCGTCGCCCGCTATCTGGTATTCGAGTTTCACGCGCCAGGAGTCGCTGCCATTGCCGGCAAGCCACACTATCGACGCCAGGCTGCCCGGGCGGTACGGGTCGGCAAGCGCCTCGCGCGCGCCGTGTGGCGCCGAGTCCGCGGCAACTGATCCGGCCTGGCTACGGCTTGTGCGCCGCTGGGTAGAGAAGGGTGAACTGCACGCGAACCTGGTTGCGCCCCGCGCCCGGCGGCGCAATCACGTTGTTGTAGTACTGCAGGGCCAGACTCACGGGTCGCGAGCCGATCGCGGTCACCTTGGAGATCCCGAGGCCCCAGGGCACGGTCCATTGCTGCCCACTCGGCGCGCTGAAGTTGGCGGCGATGAGTGGGGCTGAGGAGATCGACCAGCCGAGTCCGAAGTTGTAGTTGACGAAATACTGGAGGGAGAAGGCGTTCACTTCCGTGCTGCCCCCCGGACCCGCATACGTCCACAACTGGGTCACGAGAACGCCGATGACCCATGGCCCGGGCATCGCGAGCACGACAGCGGCCGGACCTGCGGCGAAGTCACCCGTGGCCAGCAACTGGTTCGTTGCGGTGGGGAATGACAACACCGGGCCGATGCCCCAAATGATCTTGCCCGGCTTGGACGGCGACAGGAAGAGCTGCTCCTGAATGTCGCCAATCCCGCTCGACGTCGTGCCGCTCCCCGTCGGAATGCTGACGAACGGGACGATTGTTCGGGCGATGATGTTATAGCCCGTTACGGTCTTGATCGGGATGACGGGCTGGAAGTTGAGTACCATTTGTGTCTGCTTCCCGAGACCGCCGCCCGAATAGAAGTTGAATTGAAAGGGGAGCGACGTCAGATCGCTTACGGGGTTCTGGGTTTTCTTGGCCAGCGCGCCCGCATCCGGCGGCGGTTCCTCCTGCCCATGCGCCATCGTGCTCGTGAGAGCGAGCACGACGATCGCAGCCCCAGCGGCATGCCGAATGAGCAACGATTGTCGGCGCCGCGCCGTCCACTCCCGACCGCTGCCACTTTTGTATGTGTGGATCTCCATGAGTCGGAGGCTACCCGCTCCTACGAAGCGCAACCATTCCACCAAAGTCGACCCATGCGCCTGACCCGTTCCTGCAGCGCGCGCGTCCGAACGCGCGCGCTGTCTCATCCGCTAGCAATGACTGAGGGCCAGCGGCGATCACTCTGCCGCTGGCCCTCGGACGTGCCCCGCCGTGCCCGTCCTCTCCGCTTCCCATTACCCCCGGCACGAGCAGGGCACCAGCGCAAATGCGCTAGCCATGATCCTCTTCGTCGCCGCCGCCCATCGCTCCCGTCGCCATCGAGGCCAGGATCGCTCCCGCCGCGAAGATCGCGAGCGCTGCACGAACGCGGCGTTGCACCACGCGACGCCGGATGCGACGCCTGACGAGGGCCCGTCCGATCGGGTGCCGTCCGCGAATGCCGCGGTCCTCGCGACCTTCGTCGTCCTCGTACTCTTCGCGGGCTTCCTGTACCCTGTCGCGCGCCGCCTCCAGCGCGTCTCCCAGGCGGTCAACCGCTTCTCGTCTTAGCTCGGACCTCAGCGAATCGCGGAGGGCCTCTCGGACCGTTTCGGTTTCCGGCATTGGTGAATTCCTCGGGCTAATCATTGGGAGCTACCTCTGGTCAACGCAGGTGCTCGTTCGCAACAGGCACGCAATCGCGGTTGAGCACGGTCGCGCGCGACATACTGGCCAATGTTGCCTCGCTGCCACAGGGGATCTACTTCGACCATGGGATGATTGACCGTGAGAAACGGCGACAGGGCGCGGCTCCGTCTGCCTCGAGCGCATAGCGGCCGCCTAAGAGCTCGCTCGAAGCAAGGTATTGGAGGCGCGACGCGTCCTGGCCTGGGATCTCAGTCGACTACGAAGCCCAGTCGCGCGCAGTAGACGTTAGTCCGTAGTCGATAGTCTAACGTCGAACAGTCGAACAGTCGAACGTCGAACGACCAACGTCGAACGTCTAGCGTCCGTCCTTCAGCTGGTACAACAAATCATCCTCCACTCGGTAGAGGAGTGGAGCGACGGCAATCCGGGGATAGAGCTTCCGCAAACGCGCGGCTTCCTGCATCACGAAATCGATTTCGTCGTCGATCGCGAACTTCGGTACGCTCGCGGCGTAATGCTTCTCCGCTCGTGCCTCATCCCAGCCGGCATACTCCACGAGCCCGCGAACGAACTGGTCGTGCACTTGCGCGACCCGGGTCATGTAGCAGTCGGTATGGGCGATGAGCACGATCGTGCGCACGCCGCCGATCGCGATCGCGAGTGAAATGCGAAACTCGTTGTCGCGCATGTTGGCGCCTGCTGTACGGAGGACGAACGCGAAATCTGGTGGAATACGCAGCGCTTTCCGGCTGTCCATGCACATGCCGATGAGCAGCTGCCGGCCCGGACCCGAGCCGAGCGCGCGGTCGAGGTTGTGGTATTCGAGCAGGAGCGATACGGGGGTACCCGCGTACTCCGGGAGGATGTCGGAGCGGTAGTTGACCGGAATGATCTCTGGCATGTGCGCAACCTAGCCCCACGGGTCGCGGCCGGCAGGGCTTGTCGTCGTGTGCCGCGAACGTCACGACGATAGGGCGGGCGGTGGCGACTTACTCGCTGCCGAGCGATGGGTTCCCCATCGGTGGGTGTCCAATACCAGCTGAGCGCGGCTCGACGGGCCGGAAATCAGTTCGTCCCAAATTCGACTAATGAGCGAGCTTTAGCTCGGTGCGCCGGAACGGCTCAGGCGATCGACTTTGTGCCTGTAGCAAACGTTCATGCGCCCACCGATTCGGGGCAGCACAATAGTATCACTTCGATGCTTATCGCCGCCCCCGCGACGTCGGGAGATGCCTAGCGCCTCGCGGGTGACTGCGGGACAGGAGCCACGCACATCACGCTGTCGTACCCTTTGCCATCGCCGACCGTGATGACGGTTCCTGGCGCGTAGGCGGGGAAGGCTTCTGGGAGCTCGCACCCGCAGCGCACGCACCGCTGCCGGCCGCTCCCGTCAGGGATTCCGGCCGTGTGCAACACCGGTCGGGGGCGGCTCTTGTCCGGCGGATTGGCGGGATCGAACCGCGGAATGGCCTCCCACGTCCGCGGGTCGAAGCTCCCCGGCCGTCGATCGTCGTGGCTCATTGCGGCCGACTCCGGGCAGGCGAGTGGCGGGGAGAGATGCGCGGCATCTCCCAAGTGACGTACGGACGCGCCAGGTTGTCACGCTCCGCGCGCCGAATCGCCACAGCAGGTCATGGCTCCCGACGGGGCGGCGGGCGTTCGAGGGCAGAGGCCCGTCCATGTCGCTGGCTCTCGATCGTTCCTCTAGGTGCGCAATAGAGACGAAAGCATCGCCTGCGGACCATACAGGTCATGGCGAACGTATCGGGGCCAACCAATGCGTGCGCGCCCGAGTATGCTTGGCGAGCCCCAAGAGGTCATTGGGAAGGGTCCGCGGCCAGCCCGGATGATGCGCGTATGTTTCAGGAGTACGACACCCACTGTCGTAGCGGGACGAGCCGCTGGGACACAGCACCCACCTTCGAGATGATCGAATTACAGAATGCCCCGCTCCTTCCGCCGCGCCGCGCTGTTCGCCGCCGTGGCTGTGTCCTCTTTGCCGGCCGCAAGCTCGCTTGGCGCACAAACCTCGGGGCCAAATCGCGTCCTACGGCGTCGGCGACTCCATGCTCGTGGGCCATGTTACCGGTCGATGGTACGACATTGACGTGGTCAACCGGCGGCTCTTCGGCGCAGGGAACACGATCATTGACATTGACCAACTGCGGGTCATTGGGCACATTGCCGACAGTACGCCCGGGACGGTCTATTTCGTTGCCGCCGAAGATGAACGTGGTCTGACCAGCAGTGGTGTGGTTTTCAATCCGACCACTGGCGCTGCTGGCGAGCACATGCCGATCCACGGAAACGGGATCGCCTACGAGCCCGAGACTCGTCGCGCATTCCTATTGGGGGATACGATCCGGGTCGTCAACCTCGCGCCGTCGATGCAAGCGTTCCCCATGATGCAGCGGTCGCGGCAGGGTGGCATGGGCGGCTGGGCGGTAGCATGGGTTCACCGATGGGGATGAACCAGGACCCGCGGCGCGACACGATGGTCCGCCGACTGCCGCCCGTACGTTTGACAGCGACGATCGTTGGCGAGATCCCGCTTCCCTCTGCAGCCGTGGCGGGGGTCGCCGACGGTGCTGGGCCACCTGTATGTCGCCGTGCCCGGACGCGATAGTGTGCTCCGGATCGACGGCGACAAGTTGCGCATCACCGGCGGTCGCCCGGTAACGGGGTGCAAATCGGCTTCGGCGCTCGCGATCGACAACGTGCATCAGCGACTGTTCGTCGGAATGCGACTCCTGGCTCGTGGTGCTCTCGTTGAGCGACGGCCACGTGTCAGGGCAACTCGCCACCAGCGGGCACCCGACGGAGCTCGCGTTCAATGCTGGCGCGGGACTGCTCTTCGTGCCCGCTGGCGATCGAGGGATAGAGATCGTGCACGAGGACAATCCGGAGCACTACAGCATCGTCCAGACGGTCTCGGATCCGCGGATCATCGGGGCGACCGAGCTCGCGCTGGATCCGACCACGCACCGTGTGTTTGTGCCGCGCACTGACCCGGATGGCGCCCTGCGGTTGTGGATTCTCGAGCCGCAGTTCTAGCGGCCAGACCTGCTACCCGCGCGGCCGTCGACAAAGCCAAGCGAGGGCGCCGGCCCAGGGGCAGCGACCGGCGGGCGCAGCCTAGTGCGGTTCGGGCGCCTCGACTGCCTTGTGTACCGTGATGGTGAGGTCTGGGTGGCGTGAGCGACCGACTTTCATGGCGTCGCGAACCGCCGCAATTGCCCGGCGAGCGAAGTCGTGCCCAGGTTCGTCCTCACCCTCGACCGAGACCGTGAGCAGCAGTTGAATGGCCTTCTGCATGGCGGTCAAAGGTAGAGCGCGAGTTCCGCCGCGGCGAGAGGTTGGTGTCGACGGCGTGCCGTTGTCGTTCCGGGGTCTTCAAGCCCTAACCCCTCATCGCTGCTTTTAGGTACTTTGCCAGCATGAAACGCCAGCAGCGCGGCGTCGCCGGCGAAGTGCGCGTCCCTGGGGACAAGTCGGTGTCCCACCGATCTCTCATCTTCGCGTCGCTGGCCACCGGCGAGTCCCGGATCCGCGGGATCCTGGATTCCGCTGACGTGCGCTCGACGGCGTCCGTCTTGGGCGCGCTCGGCGTCGACCTGCCAGGTCGGCTCGCGGGCGGTGTGGGCCACGAGGAGCTGGTCATCCGCGGGCGCGGCCTTGGCGGATTCCACCCGCCCGTCCACACGCTCGATTGCGGCAATAGTGGGACGACTGCCCGTCTCATGGCTGGCGTGTGCGCGGCTCACGCATTCCGGAGCCGGTTCGAGGGAGACGCCAGTTTGAGCCAACGGCCGATGGCCCGCATCGCCCGCCCGCTCGAAGCCATGGGTGCCCATGTGTGCTTTGAGGGTGCCGAGACGCTGCCGATGACGATCGATGGCGCGCCACTCCGTCCGCTCACCTGGACCAATGAAACGGGTAGCGCACAGGTCAAGAGCGCCATCCTGCTCGCTGCAACCGTCGCCCGTGTCCCCGTGACCATTCGGGCCAGTCGGCCGTCGCGCGACCACACTGAGCATTTCCTCGAGGCGTTGGGCGCGCGCATTGATCGCGAGCCTGACGCGGTGTCGCTCGTTCCTGCGAGTACGCTGCGATCCTTCAGCCTGGACGTGCCGGGAGATCCCTCGTCGGCGGCGTTCTTCGCCGCGCTCGCCGCGCTCGCGCCGCACGGGTCCCTCGACCTGCCGCATGTGTTGGCGAGTCCCACGCGCGATGGGTTCTTCCACGCACTCGCCGCCGCCGGCGCCGACATCCGCTCCGAAGCGGAAGGCCAGACGGACGTTGGCGAAGCCACCGTCGCCTACACGGTGCGCCCGGCGGCACTCCGCGGCATCGCGGTTGGTCCCGACGAGGTATCGAGCATGATCGATGAGCTCCCGCTGCTCGCCTGCGTTGGTGCGCGCGCGTCGGGCGAGACGGTGATAACTGGTGCCGCGGAGTTGCGGGTGAAGGAGAGCGACCGGATCGCGGTCACGGTGGCCAATCTGCGCGCGATCGGCGTCGAGGCCGATGAGCTGCCGGACGGCCTGCGGGTCGCTCGGTAGCGAGCGACCGCTGCGCGGCCGCGTTGAGACGCATGGTGATCATCGGATTGCAATGGCCTTCGGGGTGTTGTCGACTCTGCCGGACAGCGAGATCGCCATTGATGACCCGCGCTGCGTCGACGTGTCCTATCCAGCGTTCTGGCGCGATCTCGCCCGGGTGATCGCGTGAGCGCAACCCATCCTGGCCCGCCCCACAGCGCGGCGGCCGCCGAGCGCCGCCGGCCCGTCGTCGTCGCGATCGATGGTCCGGCGGCATCCGGCAAATCGTCGACCGCGATCTGCGTGGCTGAGCGCGTCGGGTTGCGACACGTCGACTCGGGCGCGCTCTACCGCGCCGCCACTGCGGCGCAGCTACGCGTCAACACCGACGTCGCACAGTGGACGGAGGCATCGGTGCTCGCCGCCGCGACAGTGTCGTGTCAGTCGTCGCACGTGCGACGACGTTCGCACCCGTCCTCGCGGGCCGAGAGGCCGAGGACGAGATCCGGGGCCCGAGCGTGACGCGGTCCGTCTCTCGCGTGGCGCAGATGCCGGGGATCCGTCACTGGGTCAACCAGACCGTCCGAGCGTTGGCCAACGATCACGACCTCGTGGTCGACGGGCGCGACATCGGTACCGTGGTCTTTCCGGAAGCGACGCTGAAGGTGTTCCTGGTGGCGGACCCGTGGGAACGGGCGCGGCGCCGTTTGAACGAGCGACTCGGCCGCCCGCCCTCCGACGCTGAAATCGCCGAGGAGACCGACCGGCTCGTGCACCGCGATGCACAGGACGCCACGCAGACCACGCAGGCGCCCGACGCGATTCTGATCGACACCACGTCGCTGACGCAGGACGAACAGGTCGCGAGGATCGTGGCGTTGCTCGAGGCGGCGGTGGCCCGCGGCTGAAAAGCCGGACCGGGCGCTGCGCGCCCGGGAAAGTCGACCTGCAGAGAGTAGAAAGTAGACCCGGCGGTGCGTGTCTACTTTTTTCTCCTTTACTGTGCGTCTACGCGCTCGGGCGCCCACGGCGCCCGTCCGTCACCCGGCCCCTTGGTCCCCTAACCCCTAATCCCTGCGTGCTTTAACTTGACTCATTGCCCCATGCGCGCTAATTTAGCTGGTTCCCGATACATCTTTTTTCCGCGGATGGTGTGCACCGCCGCCTGCGGATGGAATCGAAGGGCCGCCGCTGTGCGGCCCTGTGTGATTCCGCACCCCTACCTTGGCGCGGCAAGCGATCAATCCGCGAGTGTGAGGAGATTTGATCACCGATATGACTGAGCTCGAACCTTCCGCCTCTGACTCCAACGCTGGAAACGGCGCCACTGCCGGAGGTGTGCTGACTCAGCGAGAAAAGCGCGACATCCAGAAGGCACAGCTTCGCCCGCTCGCGAATCGCCGGCCCGAGTTGTACGACGAAGGCGATCTGCCGGACGAGCTCGAGTTCGAGCAGATGAGCGAGTTGTACCAGGGCACGATGGCGTCGATCGAAGAAGGCGAGATCGTCAAGGCCACGGTCCAGGGCATTCGCGACAACATGGTCGTGCTCGACATCGGGTTCAAATCCGAGGGCACGGTCCCGCTCGAGGAGTTCAAGGATCTCCCCGAGTTGAAGGCGGGCGACCAGGTCGAGGTTCTGCTCGAGCACTTGGAGGACCAGGAAGGCGCGGTCGTCCTCTCGAAGAAGAAGGCCGACTTCATGCGCGTGTGGGAGCGCATCCGCGTCGCCTACGAGACCGACCAGCCCGTCGAAGGCACGCTGGTCAAGAAGATCAAGGGCGGCGTGGTCGTGGACCTCATGGGCGTCGACGCGTTCCTGCCGGGCTCGCAGATCGCGCTGCGCCGCGTGCCCAACATCGATGAGCTGCTCGGACAGAAGTACGAGTTCAAGATCATCAAGCTGAACAAGCGCCGCCGCAACATCGTCGTCTCGCGCCGAGTGATCCTCGAGGCCGAGCGCGCCGGCAAGCGCGAGAAGCTGATGAAGGAGCTCCAGAAGGATCAGGTGCGGAAGGGCGTGGTCAAGAACATCACCGACTTCGGCGCGTTCATCGATCTCGGCGGCGTCGACGGGCTTGCTGCACATCACGGACATGTCGTGGGGCCGGATCTCGCATCCGTCGGAGCTCGTGCACATCGGGCAGGAGCTCGAGGTCAAGGTTCTCGACATCGATTGGGAGCGCGAGCGCATCAGCCTTGGGCCTCAAGCAGCTCCAGAGCTATCCGTGGAAGGACGTCGCCGCGAAGTACCCGGTCGGCACGCGCGTGCACGGCAAGGTCGTGTCGATCACGAATTACGGCGCGTTCATCGAGCTGGAGCCGGGCATCGAAGGCCTCGTGCACATCAGCGAGATGAGCTGGACGCGCAACGTCCGGCATCCGTCCAAGCTGGTATCGATCGGCGAGGCGATCGAAGCGGTCGTGCTCAAGGTCGATCCCAACGAGGAGAAGATCTCGCTCGGCATGAAACAAACCGAGCAGGATCCGTGGGTCGTGCTGCCGCTCAAGTATCCCGTCGGGACGCGGATCTCCGGGAAGGTGCGCAACCTGACGAGCTTCGGTGCGTTCGTCGAGATCGAGCCGGGCATCGATGGGCTGATCCACATCTCGGACATGTCGTGGACGAAGCGTGTCCAGCACCCGTCGGAAGTCGTGAAGAAGGGTGACACGGTCGATGTCATCATCCTCAACATCGATTCCGACAACAAGCGCATCAGCCTCGGACTCAAGCAGGCCGAGGAGGATCCGTGGCTCCGGATCGGCGAGACGTATCCGGTGGGCACGGAGCTGCGAGGCAAGGTCGTGCGGCTCATGGACAAGGGCGTCGTCGTCGACATCGGCAACGACATCGAAGGGCTTCGTCCCGGTGAGCCAGTTGAACAACGGCAAGCCGGTGGCCAGCCCCGCGGACATCGTGTACGAGGGGATGAACCTCGATCTGCGGGTCCTCGAGGTGGATCCGATTCACCGCCGGATCGTGCTGGCGGTCACGGACATTCCAGCCGAGCAGCCGCCGCGCCCGGAAACGCCGTCGCAAGGTGCTGCCCATGGAATCCGAGAGCGACGACGATATAGGTCGGGATCGGAGGTCGGACAGTAGCAGCCGCGGGCTCCGCCGTCACTAGCTTGAGCGCGCTATGTCCATGCGGGAGAAGCTCCGACTCCTCGAGGCTGCGTCGCGCGGAGTCGGAGCGGGGCGGCGGCGCAGCGCGCCTGCAACGCACAGCACGACAAGGGCAAGCTCTCCGCCCGCGAGCGCCTCGATGTGCTCCTCGACGAGGGGAGCTTCGTCGAGCTGGACCGCTTCGTCACGCACCGCTCCTCCGATTTCGGTCTCGAGGACCAGCTGATCTACGGCGACGGCGTCGTGACCGGCCACGGCCGGATCGCGGGACGGATCGTCTACGTCTTCTCCCAGGATTTCACGGTGTTCGGCGGCTCGCTGTCCGAAGCCGTCGCCGAGAAGATCTGCAAGATCATGGACCTCGCGATGCGCAATGGCGCGCCGGTCATCGGTCTCAACGACTCGGGCGGCGCGCGCATCCAGGAGGGCGTCGTCTCACTCGGCGGCTACGCCGAGATCTTCCTGCGCAACACGCTCGCGTCGGGCGTCGTCCCGCAGATCTCGGCCGTTCTCGGGCCCTGCGCCGGCGGCGCCGTCTATTCGCCGGCGATCACCGACTTCACGTTCATGGTGCGGCGGTACCTCGTACATGTTCGTGACGGGTCCCAACGTCGTGAAGACGGTCACGCACGAAGACGTGACGATGGAAGCGCTGGGCGGCGCCGACACCCACGGGGCCACCTCGGGCGTCTCGCACTTCACGTGCGATGATGAAGTGTCCTGTCTGACGAGCGATCCGCGAGCTGTTCGAGTTCCTCCCGCTCGAACAACCTCGACGATCCGCCGCGGGGGACAGGGCCGCGACCCGCGGGACCGGCGCGACGAGGCGCTGCTCGACGTCGTGCCGGACGTCGAGACCAAGCCGTACGACATGCACGAGGTGATCCGGCTGAGTCGTCGATGATGGCGGTTCGTCGAAGTGCATCGCGACTTCGCGGGCAACATCATCGTCGGCTTCGCGCATCTCGGCGGCTACAGCGTCGGCATCGTGGCGAACCAACCCGCCGTGCTGGCGGGCGTGCTGGACATCAGCGCGTCGGTCAAGGCCGCGCGATTCATCCGCTTCTGCGATGCGTTCAACATCCCGCTCGTGACGTTCGAGGACGTCCCGGGCTTCCTGCCCGGCGTCGCGCAGGAGCACGGCGGGATCATCAAGCACGGCGCGAAGCTGCTCTACGCCTACTGCGAGGCGACGGTGCCGAAGCTGACCGTGATCACGCGCAAGGCGTACGGCGGGGCCTACGACGTCATGTCGTCGAAGCACATCCGCGGCGACTACAACGTCGCGTGGCCGACGGCCGAGCTCGCGGTCATGGGGCCCAAGGGCGCCGTCGAGATTCTCGTTCAGCCGAGAGATCGCCGAGGCACCCGGATCCGCGGCGCGGCGATCGACGCCAAGATCGCCGAGTACCGCGAGAAGTTCGCGCACCCGTACATCGCGGCCGGCCGCGGGTACCTCGACGACATCATCGACCCGCGCGAGACGCGGCCGCGGCTGATCGAGGCGCTGGACACGCTTCAGGACGAAGCGCGACACGCAATCCGCCGAAGAAGCACGGCAACATCCCTACCGGCTCTGCTACCGCCTCCGTGTTCACCAAGGTCCTCATCGCCAATCGCGGCGAGATCGCGCTCCGCGTGATCCGCGCGTGCCGCGAGCTGGGCGTTCGCACCGTCGCCGTCTACAGCGACGCCGACGCGACGCGCTCCGCACGTGCGCGCGGCCGACGAAGCGGTGCACGTCGGCGGCAAGCCGCGCAGCGGAGAGCTACCTGCGCATCGACACGCTGATTGGCGCCGCACGGCGGACGGGCGCCGAGGCGATGCATCCGGGCTACGGATTTCTCTCGGAGCGCGCGGCGTTTGCGCGCGCCGTCCGCGAGGCGGGACTGGTCTGGATCGGTCCGCCCGGCCGAGGCCATTGAGGCGCTCGGGAGCAAGACGGCCGCACGCGGCGTTGGCCAATCGCGCCGGCGTGCCCGTCGTGCCCGGCACGACCGACCCGCTCCGGATCCGCCGAGGAAGCCGCGGCGACGTCGGCCGCCCGCTTCGGGCTACCCGATGCTGCTCAAGGCCGCGGCCGGCGGCGGTGGGAAAGGGATGCGGGTCGTTCGACGGCGTCCGAGATCTGGCGAGCGCGCTGGGATGCGGCACGGCGCGAAGCGCTCGACGCGTTCGGCGACGACGCGGTGTATGTCGAGAAGTTCATCGACGGGCCCGCGCCACGTCGAGATCCAGATTCTCGCCGACTCGCACGGCACGGTCGTCTCGCTCGGCGAACGCGAATGCTCGGTGCAGCGCCGCCATCAGAAGATCATCGAGGAGGCGCCGAGCGTCGCGGTGCGCCCGAGCGCTGCGCGAGCGGATGGGAGAGACGGCGGCCCGCGCGGCCGCGCGCGGCGGGGTACGTCAACGCGGGCACCTGCGAGTTTCTCCTGGACCGCGACGGCGCAGTTCTACTTCCTGGAGATGAACACGCGGATTCAGGTCGAGCACCCGGTGACCGAGCTCGTGACCGGCATCGACCTCGTGCAGTGGCAGCTCCGCATCGCGGCTGGCGAGCGCATTCCCGTTTGCGCTGGACGCCGATCGCTGCCGCGACGGGTGGGCGATCGAGTGCCGGATCACGAGCGAGGACCCGAGCAGCGGCTTCCTGCCGTCGACCGGCCGCAGTCACGTATCTGCGCGTGCCGTCCGGTCCCGGCGTGCGCTGGGATGGCGGCATCGAGCCCGGGACGGAAGTCGGACTGCTCTACGATCCGCTGCTGGCCAAGCTGATCGTCTGGGCGCCGACGCGTGAGCGGCGATCGCCCGCATGCAGCGCGCGCTGCGCGAGATGGTGATCGACGGCGTCATCACGTCTCGCGAGCTGCATCTTCGCATACTCGCCGACCCCGAGTTCGTGTCTGGGTCACTCGATATCCACTGGTTGGAGCGGCGCCTGGCGAGCCTCACCGCGCCGTCGATCTCTGCCGACACCACCCGCGCCATCGCCGTGAGCGCCGCGCTGCTGGCGCGTTCCGATGGCCAACGCCCCGGTGCGTCCGCGAGTCACGATGGAAAGTCGGACACGAGCCGGAGCACCGGCGGTGCAGGCTCTACGCCGGGCATCGAACCCGACGCCACGCCGTGGATCTCCACGGCTCGCCGCGAGGCGATCGGCCAGTGAGCCGGCACGGCCCTCCAGCGCGACGGCGGGCATCACCGACGCGTCCTCGACTCGAGGCCCAGGGACAGCCCGCGCGCGAGGTGGACATCGACATCGCATCGATCGCTGCGGGCGGCGACGGGGTTGGCCGCGCGGATGGCGTCGTGGTGTTCACACCGCGGACGGCGCCGGGCGATCGCGCACACGTGCGCGTCGTACCCGCCCGCGGTGGCCGCATGGCGCGAGGTACACTCCTGACGCTGCTCCGCTCCGCCGATGTGAGAGTCGAACCGGCGTGTACGCACTTCACCCGCGACCGGTGCGGAGGCTGTCAACTCCAACACCTGCAGTACGGCGCTCAGCTGGAGGCCAAAGGGGGCATCGTCCGCGACGCATTGACGCGGATTGCCCGACCGTCCCATCGCCGCGGTTCGGGTACGGCCGAGCGCGAACGAGTGGCGCTACCGGCGCAAGCTGACGCTCGCGCTCCGGCGATCCGAATCGGGCGGTTGGCGAGCCGGCCTTCATCGATTCGATGCACCCGACGAGATCTTCGAGGTCGAGGATTGTCCGATCACGGAAGCCGGCGTGCTCGACGTCTGGCGGTCCGTGATGCGCGCGGCCGCGTTCCTCCCGGATGCGGCCGATCGCGGATCGGTGCGAACGACCGATACCGGCTTCGCCTTCGTGCTCGAGGGAGGCGAGCGTTGGCCGCACGCCGCGCAGTTCGCTGACGCGGTGCCGGCGCTGAGCGAGATCTGGTGGATCCCGACGCGCGGCCGTCGCCGTCACATCCGCGACCGGCACGCTGCGAACACTCCCGCGGAAAGTGGCCCGTCGGCGCAGTGAACGGACAGGCGCGTCGTTCGTTCAAGTGAACGCCGACATGTCCATGCTGCTGCATGCAGAGGTCGTGGCGCGCGTGCTCGCGCATTGGCCGATGACGGTGGTCGATGCGTACGCCGGAACCGGCGTGACGTCCCTCGCGTTGAGCCGACAGGGGGTGCGTGTCACCGCGATCGAGTCGGACGCGGACGCGGCGAAACACTGTGCATCGCCTCCTGCCGGATGGCTCGCGAGCGCTCGTGGCCACGGTCGAAGCCGTACTCGCGACGGCATTGCCGGCGGATGTGCTCGTGCTGAATCCTCCGCGCCAGGGCGTCGCGGAGGCCGTGACATCACTCCTGGCGACTGCACCGGCGAGCGTGAGGCCGCGCGCTATCGTGTACGTGAGTTGCGACCCGGCGACCTTGGCCCGTGACGTGGCTCGCTTGCCCGGGTGGCAGATCGCCTCGCTCGACGCGTTCGACATGTTCCCGCAGACGGCGCATGTGGAGACGGTTTGCGAGCTGGTGCCGCGGACTCGAGGCAGGCGCGTGAGCGGCCAAGTCGGTGACGCGGACGCAGAGCAACCACGGAGCCAGGCGGCGTCGGACTCCGCAAGCCGGTGTGCAGTCGGAGCGACGCCTATACCGTCGAGGTGGGCGGGCGTTTCGATCGTCGTGACCCTGACCGGCACCGGCGTCCTGAGTGGAGGGCACGGAGGTATCGGCGGAGGTGCTCGAGGTCCCGGACTCGCCGATCCGGTTGCTCCGGTTGGGTAACGCGGTCTACGAATTGGTGCCTCACCGGGCGCGAGCAGTCGCGGCGGATTTGTACATGTCGCCTCGGGGGACCAGCGGGTCGATGTGGAAGCCCTCGACGAGCGCTCGCGGGCGCTCCGGTCGCTGCGCGCGGCGTCGCCCCACACGTCGGCGCCGATCCGGTGCGCGCACCGATGCCGGGTCTCGTGACGGCGTCCTCGTAGCGCCTGGCGACGAGGTCAAGGCGGGAACGCGGCTCATCGTGATGGAGGCCATGAAGATGGAAAACGAGCTGCGAGCCAAAGCCGACGGCCGGTGAAAGCGGTTCCGTGTCCAGCCCGGTACGGCGGTCGAGAAGGGGACGGTGTTGGTCGAGTGGGAGTGAGGGCTGAGGTGCGGGTCTGGGGTTTGGCGCTAACGGCACAGCTTAGTGGACGAGCGCCTAAGTCATTGGCGAGTCGGAGTTTTTGCTGCTACCCCGAACCCCAGACCCCGGGCCACTAACCCCACGTCACATTGACTGTCCCTAACTCCTTGGCTAGCTTACGAATCTGTCACTAAATCACGCCACGATCTTAATTCCCAGTCATGCGAACATTCTCCGCCAAGCCCGCGGACATTGAGCACCGCTGGTTCGTCGTCGATGCCGACGGCCTGGTGCTCGGCCGGCTCGCGTCCGAAGTCGCGCGCGTCATTCGCGGCAAGCACAAGCCCACGTTCACGCCCCACATGGATACGGGCGACAACGTCATCGTGATCAACGCCGCCAAGGTCCAAGTCACGGGACGCAAGGCCGAGCAGAAGCGGTATTTCCACCACACCGGCTACATGGGCCACGAGCGGTTCACGCCGCTCCAGACGGTGCTCGCCAAGCATCCCGAGCGGGTGATCGAGAAGGCCGTGTACGGCATGCTGCCGAAGACCGCGCTCGGACGCCAGGTGCTGCGCCGCAAGCTGCGTGTCTTTGCCGGTGCGCGAGCATCCGCACGCCGCGCAGCGTCCCACGCCGCTGGTCATCGCCGCGACGCGGGTGCGAGCCGCTCGCCAATCCGGCGAGGCCAGCCGGAGGCACACGTGCCCGTTGATCCGCTGACCAAGCACACGTCGGCCGCCGCAAGGAAGCGGTCTGCCGGTTGTATCTCAGCCCGGGATCGGGCAAATGGTACGTCAACGGCCGCACGCTCGGCGACTATTTCCCGCGGCCGGCGCTGGTGTCGGCGATTCAGCAGCCGTTCACGGCGACCGACACGCTCGGCCGGTTCGACGTGCGAGCCAAGCGTCGAGGGCGGCGGCCTGTCGGGACAGGCTGGCGCGCTCCGGCTCGGCGGTCGCGCGCGCGCTGGTGCAGGTCGATGAAGCTACACCGCCGGAAGCTGCGGGATCTCGGGCTGCTGACGCGCGACGCGCGCTGCGGTCGAGCGCAAGAAGCCGGGGCGGCCCAAGGCGCGGAAGCGGTTCCAGTTCAGCAAGCGATAGACAGCGATGCCCGTCGGATGCACGCGGCCACGAATGGCCATCGCGAGAACGTCCGCCAGTCGTGCGGCATAGCAAGTTTGCGGCAATTCATCATCTCCACGCGTTCCGAGTGGCGGCGGGTGCCGGTGGTCCCGAGTGTGGATCGCCGGTCGCAGGCCACGATGACGGGCGCGGTCGTTTAACCCGCACGAGGTCTCGCTTCACGCATGGGTCATCCAAGTCTCGACGATCTGCTGAAGGCCGGTGTCCACTTCGGACACCAGACGCGCCGGTGGAATCCGAAGATGCGGCGGTTCATTTTCGCCGAGCGCAACGGGATCCACATCATCGATCTGCAGAAGACACTGCGGCAGATCGAGCTGGCGCAGAAGCTCGCCCGCGAGGTCGTGCTGCGCGGGGACAACGTGCTGTTCGTCTGCACGAAGCGGCAGCTCAGCGCGATCGTGCAGGAAGAGGCGAAGCGCGCCAGTGCGCTCTACGTCACCGAGCGCTGGCTCGGCGGGCTCCTCACCAACTTCCAGACGGTCAAGAAGCAGATCCGGCGGCTCAAGGATCTCGAGGCCGGCACCGAGACGGGCGGCGAGTTCGAGAACTACACCAAGAAGGAACAGCTCCTCATGACGCGGCAGCGCGACAAGCTCTCGCGCAACCTGTCGGGCATCAAGAACATGGGCCGCCTGCCCGGGCTGCTGTTCGTCATCGACTCCAAGAAGGAGCGGATCGCGGTCAGCGAAGCCAACAAGCTGGGCATTCCGATCGTCGCGATCGTCGACACCAACGCCGATCCCGACCTGATCACGGTCCCGGTGGCCGGCAACGACGATGCGATCCGATCGGTGGAGCTGATCACGCGCGCCGTGGCCGAGTCGATTGTCGAGGCGCGGCGTGAAGCGCCGGTGCGGCCAGGAAGTCGAGGAGAGCGAGTCCAGCACCTACAGCTCCGACCGCGGCATGGAGCCGGCGGCGGCGAGGAAGAGCGGCGCCGCAAGCGGCGGCCGCGCCGGCGGCGGGCCAAGCCCGAAGCCATTGCGGCGCGGCTCAAGACGGGTGGCGAAGCCGGGCGATCTGGCTGGCGGAGAGGGAGGAAGTCGCCGGCGAGAGGGGACGCGGACGGGTACCGCCGGGTCGGCCAGAACGGCGGCCGCGTCGCCAATAGATTACAGGCTGACGACGCCGCCGGAGGTTTTCCCGGCGGCGTTTCCACACGATCGTGACGATGCGCCAGGTATGCGCGGAAGCATCGCGAAGCCAAGCCCGGGCTCATACAGTGCGAGTCGAGCATAGGTGACGGACATATGACTACGACCAAGACGATGAGCGTGAGCGCCAAGGAAGTGCAGGAGCTTCGCCAGCGAACGGGCGCCGGGATGATGGAGTGCAAGCGCGCGCTGGAGGAGAGCCGGCGGCGACATGGAGCGTGCCGTCGACATTCTCCGCAAGCAAGGAGCGGCCAAGGCGGAGAAGCGCATGGGCAAGGAGGCGCGCGAGGGCCTGATCGGCACGTACATGCATCACGATGGCAAGCTCGGCGTCCTCGTGGAGGTGAATTGCGAGACGGATTTCGTCGCGCGCAACCCGGAATTCCAGCACGCTGGTGCGGCACCTGGCCGAACACATCGCGGCGGCAGCGCCAGTGGCCGTCGACAAGGATGCCGTGCCCGCCCGAGCGGGTCGAGCGTGAGCGCGGCTGTTCGAGGAGCAGGTCCGGGAGAGCGGCAAGCCAGCCCACCTGATCGACAAGATCGTCACCGGCAAGATCGAGGCGTTCTACAAGGACGTCGCTCTGCGTGCACCAGGCGCTGGGTCCGCGATGACAAGACAGACGATCGGCGACCTGATCACGAGTTCTCGGCCAAGGTCGGCGAGCGCATCGTGGTGCGGCGATTCACTCGCTTCAAGGTGGGCGAGGAGTAGTGCCCGACGCCGCCTCTGATACACCAGTCGCCCCGTGCCTGACACCGGCGCAGACACGGTGCGACACGTGGCATCAGACGGCGGCGTCGTCGAACGACCAGGCCTTGCGGGCCACACCTCGGCCGGGAACGGGCGTGACGCCGCTCGCCTATCATTGCGTCCTCGTGAAGCTCTCCGGCGAGGCGCTCGCGGGGACTGGCGGCGGCTTCGGGTTCGACTTCGAGGTCATTGAGCGCTTTGCCGACGAGATCAAAGACGCCGTCGACATGGGCGCGGAGATCGGGCTCGTGATCGGCGGCGGCAACATCGTGCGCGGGTCACAGCTTGCACAGAATGGGCATGGACCGCGTCACGCGCGGATTACATGGGCATGCTCGGCACCGTCATCAACGCGCTCGCGCTACAGGACATCCTCGAGCGGCGCGAGATGGACACGCGCGTCATGACCGCCATTCGGATGGAGGAGCTCGCGGAGCCGTACATCCGGCGCCGCGCGCTGCGCCATTTCGAGAAGAAGCGGACGGTGATCTTTGCCGCAGGCACCGGCAATCCCTACTTTACGACGGACACGGCGGCCGTGCTGCGCGCGATTCAAATGAAGGCAGACGTCATCATCAAGGCGACGAACGTCGATGGCATGTATTCGGCCGACCCGAAGCAGGATCCCGAGGCGACGCGATACGAAGAGTTGAGCTACCGTGATGTCATGCGAGACGAGCTGCGAGTGATGGATCAGACTGCGATCACGCTGTGCAAGGAAAATGCAGTTGCCGTTGATCGTGCTCAATATTCACACGCCGCGCGCCGTATCCCGCGCCATTCGGGGCGAGCGCATCGGTACGCTCGTGCGCTGACGCGACGACGCGCGCCGCCGTCGGCATCGCGATGACGCGCTGTCGGCAGCTTGCGACGACACCACATTCCGGAGTGTTGCATGAGTCCAGCCGTGACCAGCGAGCATCCCCCAGATCATGAAGGAGTGCCGGGCCGTCGATGGAGAAATCCCTCGAAAGTGCGCGCCGTGAGCTGTCGTCCATTCGCTCGGGAAAGGCGTCCCCAGCGATGCTCGACACGGTGCGCGTCGACGCGTACGGCCAGTCGATGCCCCTCAACCAGGTCGCCTCGGTGACGGCGCCGGAGCCCCGGCTCCTGATCGTCACGCCGTGGGACAAGGGGCAGTCCAAGGCGATCGAGAAGGCGATTCGAGAGTCCGATCTCGGCCTCGATCCCGCCGTGCAAGGTGGCATCATTCGCGTGCCCCTCCCGTCGCTCAACGAGCAACGGCGAAAGGACCTCGTGAAGGTCGTCCACAAGCTGACGGAAGAAGGCCGGATCGCGGTGCGCCATGCACGGACGGATGCTCGTGAGCGGCTCAAAAAGCTCGACAAGGTTTCCGAGGACGATGTCAAGCACGGCGAGAAGGAGTTGCAGAAACTCCATGATGAGTTCATTGCCAAGATCGACGACGCCCTCAAGCACAAAGAAGCCGAGATCATGGAAGTGTGACGATGGACGCTGTGCCGGCTTCGGCCGATGAGCTGCTCGCCCGCATCCGGATACAGGGCGGGCTGCCGCGTCACGTAGCCATCATCATGGATGGCAATGGGCGCTGGGCGCAGGAACGGCTCATGCCGCGGCCGTTCGGCCACCGCTCCGGCATGAAGGCCGTCCGCGAAGTCGTCGAGGGCGCCGTCGAGTCCGAGCTGTCCGTGCTCTCGCTCTTCGCCTTCTCCCAGGAGAACTGGCAGCGCCCGCGAGTCGAGATTCGCGCCCTGATGTCGCTGCTCGAGGAGTACATTGCTGCGCGAGGTCAATGAGCTGCGCGATCGCGGCGTGCAAGTACGAGTGCTCGGCGAGTTGGACCGGTTGACGCCGGCCGCGGCGAGCGCTGTCGAGCGCGTGGTTGCGAGACCGAGCACAACGACCGGCTCCGCCTCAACCTGTTCATTCCGTACGGCGGTCGGGCCGAGCTCGTCCGGGCTGCGCGACTGCTTGCCGCCGATGTGCAGTGTGGCGCACTCACCCTCGAGCAGATCTCCGAGGCCGAATTTCAGGCGAAGTTGTACACCGCCGACTGTCCGGATCCTGACCTGCTCATCCGCACGTCCGGCGAGCAGCGGATCTCGAACTTCCTGCTCTGGCAGATGGCGTATACCGAGTTGTTCATTTCGCCCGTGTTGTGGCCGGACTTCGGGCGCCGCGAACTTTTCGAGGCGATCCTCGACTACCAGAACCGAGAGCGCCGCTTCGGCCGCGTCCTCGCCTGATCGATCCATCAGGCCTTCGATGGGGCGGGTGAGTAGCGCTGGACCGAACGACCATCCGTTGGAGCATCCGACGGCCTCAAACGACGCGCCAGATGTGCCGATCTCCTCGGAGCCGGTTCCGACCAAGGGTCGTCGAGGGCCGGCATCGGAATTGACGCAACGTGTGGTGTTCGGTGTACTGGCTGGGCCGATTACGGTCCTCCTCGTCTGGATCGGCGGGATACCGACTGGCGGTGCTGTTGAGCGCAGCGTCGGGGGTTGCCGCATGGGAGCTATTCCGGATGGCGCGGGCGACGGGTGCGGCTCCGCTGGCCGGCCTCGGGGTGTGCGGTGCCGCGCTGGTGCCACTCTACATGCTGACGGAGCCGCGCGGCGTCTTCGAGTTCCCGCCGGTTCTCCTCGCCGGCGTCGTCTTGGTCGTGTTGACCGTCGCGATCTGGCGGCGCGGCGTCGCTGGACGACCGCTCTCGTCCGTCGCGACGACGGTGTTTGGCATCGCGTACACCGGCGGACTGCTCAGCTTTGCCGAGGGGATTCGATATCACCGCTACGTCGTCAGTGAGATGGGGGGCGCGGCTTTGCTACTGCTGCCCGTGCTCCTGACGTGGGCGAACGACATTGGCGCCTTCTTCTCTGGCAGGCTGTTCGGGCGCCGCAAGCTCATCCCAGCTGTCAGTCCCGGGAAAACGGTGGCCGGGGCGATCGGTGGGCTCGTTGCCTGTCTGATACTGTGCCTGGTATATGTACACTTCGTGCTGCGGCCATTCGCTCAGCTCAGCCTGAGCCCGCGCAACCTGGTGGCATTCGCGGTCGTCGTGAGCGCGGCGGGACAAATCGGGGATCTTGCGGAGTCTCTACTGAAGCGGGAGGCGGGCGTGAAGAACAGCTCTGGGATCTTCCCCGGCCATGGCGGCGTACTCGATCGCATCGACAGCCTGCTGTTCGTGCTGCCTGTGGCGTGGGCTCTCTTCAGCATTCCCGGTTTGCTGCTCCCCGTACCGTGAGCCGCACACCGCGCCGCGCCGGCCGCGACGCCACGTCGCGGTCCACCCCACGGGGTGTTGCCGTGCTCGGATCGACCGGTTCGATCGGGACGACGGCGCTTCGCGTGCTCGATCGTCAACGCGGCGCGTTCCGGGTCGAGGCTCTGACTGCCTACGAAAACGCGACGCTCCTGGAAGAGCAGGCACGGCGTTTCGTCCCGCCCTACGTCGGCCTCGTCCGCGATGGGCGCCCGCACCCGGCGGAATGGCAAACGGGACCCGACTGCCTCATAGGCGCTGCGACCTTGGCGGGCGTCGATATCGTGCTCAACGCAGTCGTCGGAGCAGCGGGTCTTGACGCGACGCTCGCCGGACTGCGCGCAGGCAAGCGGGTCGCCTTGGCCAACAAGGAAACACTGGTCGTGGCAGGTGAGCTCGTCGCCGCTGCGGCCCTCGAGGGCAAGGGCGAGGTCGTGCCCGTGGACAGTGAGCATTCAGCCATTCTCCAATGTGTCGGCCACCGGCCGGCGACTGAGATCCGGCGCCTCCTGTTGACCGCGTCCGGTGGACCGTTCCGCGGGTGGACGCGTGAGCGACTGGAGCAGGCAACCGTTGCGGATGCTCTGCGGCATCCAACCTGGCGTATGGGTCGAAAGATCACGGTCGACAGCGCAACGCTGGCCAACAAGGCCCTGGAGGTCATTGAGGCGCACTTTCTCTTTGGGGTGCCGTATGACCGCATCGAAGTGGTCGTGCATCCCCAAAGCGTGGTGCATTCGTTCGTGGAGTTCATCGATGGGAGCGTCCTCGCCCAGGTTGGCATGCCGAGCATGGAGCTACCGGTGCTGTACGCACTCACGCACCCCGAACGACTGGCCGACGAGGGGGTAGCACCATTCGATCCAGTGGCCGCGTCACCGCTCACGTTCGAGCGGGTACGGGCGGAGGATTTTCCTGCGTTGACGTTGGGGCTGGCGGCGGGCCGCGCAGGCGGCGCCGCCCCGGCCGTTTTTAATGCCGCCAATGAACAGGCGGTTGCGTTGTTTCTGGAGGGACGGATGGGCTTTGCAGCGATCGCGCCTGCCATTGAGGAGGCGTTGGCCGCATTGGCGGGTGCACCGGCACACGACCGGGCGGCCTTGCTGGCGGCGGACGCGGCGGCGCGCGATCAGGTGCGCGCCGGTGTCGGTGTGGCAACGGTGAGTCACGCGCAGGAAGGCTGAGGCGATGGGCAGCATCCTACCGTTATTCGCGCCGATACTCGTCTTTGGTCTCGTGGTATTCGTCCACGAGTTTGGGCACTTTCTCGCCGCGAAGCTCGTCGGCGTCTACGCGCCACGCTTCTCGATTGGATTCGGGCCGGCGCTGTGGGCGCATCGCTGGGGCGAGACGGAGTATCGACTCGCCGCACTGCCGTTCGGTGGGTATGTGCGGATGGCATTGCGTGAAGACGAGCCGAGCGCGATGCTCGAAGGTGGGCGCGAGGAGGCGCCGGCCGAGGGGGGCGACCCGAACGCGATGATGCCGTTCGGACCCAAACCGGTCCCGCCCAATCGGTGGTTCGAATCCAAGTCGCTGCCGGCTCGGCTCGTGATCATGCTGGCGGGGGTTTTCATGAACGTCGTCCTGACGTTCGCCATCTTTTTTGGCCTTTCGCTGTACTACGGCGAACCGACCGCGTCGACTGCGCCGGTCATTGAACGAGTGGTGCCGGGGACACCCGCGGCCGGCGCGGGCCTGGTCGGCGGCGACAGCATTAGCGCGATCGGCAATCATCCCGTACACAGCTGGGACGAGCTGGTGCAGTTGGTGTCTGTGTCAGCCGGCAAGCCGCTCGCGTTTTCCGTCTGGACTCACGGGAACCAGCGGACGGTGACGATTACGCCGCGCGCCCACACCGATACCAATCCTGCGAACGGAGCGGTCCGCGTGGTCGGCCAGATTGGCGCGGCTCGCCGTCTCGAGCGCCACCCGCTGCCCCTCGACCGTGCGCTCGGCAACGCATGGCGCGGGACATATCGATCCGCCGGTCTCGTGGTGCTGACGATCCGCGAGCTGGCGACCAAATCGTCTGCGTGGCACAGCCTCTCAGGGCCCGTCGGCATCTGGAAGTATTCCGTCGACACGGCGCGCAGTGGGTTCGCCGATCTCTTGTCCTTGATCGCGATCCTCAGCATCAATGTCGCTTTGTTCAACCTGCTCCCGATACCGATCCTCGACGGCGGTCAGGTGGTCGTCAACGTGGCCGAGGCGATCAAAGGCAGGCCGTTCAGTGCACAGACGCGCGAGGCGATTCTTCGGATCGGTTTGATCACGATCGCCGCGTTGTTCTTGTTGGTGATGTACAACGATCGGTGCCAACTCGTCAGCGCGCTCTGCTCCGCTCGCTGAGGCAGCTGCTCCCGACCGGTGCATCACGCGCATCGGTCGTGCGCGTGTTTCTCGAGCGGACTCCGACGCGCACCAGGAGTGGTTGGGTCTGCGCCGTGGTCGTGGCCTGCGCACTGACGACTCCGGCGCGCCTTCGCGCGCAGACCGCGTATGTTCGCTTCGACATCATCTCGATCGACGACACGACCTTCACCTTCGCGACGACCGGCTCCTCGTGGGTCAAGGCGTCACGGACCGGCATTGTCGTCGATCCGCTCCACGGGGATGAGCTCATCGCGAAGTTCCGCGTGTCCAAGGCTCACAAAGGAAGCGCCATGGGGATCGTGACCGGGCAAACCGCGCGCCTGTCCGGCAGCGATGTCGCGCTCCTGACGCAGCCGCACCCGCTCTTCCTGACGCGCCCGTGGTTCTGGATCGGCGTCGTTGCCGGCGGCGTGATCGGGTTTGTGGCCCCACTAGGCCATTAGACGTCGAACGTCGAAGCGGACGTCGAACGTCGAAGCTGCGTCTACTCTCCACACACCAACGTCACCTTCAGCGGCGGCGCGGCCTGTTTCGGGGCGATGTGGACGGTGTCGCGGTAGGAGGCGCAGTAGCGGGCCGAGATCACGACCGCGTAGGTGCCGACGGGGAGCGTAATCGGGCCGTTGAGAGGTGTGCGACCGCGAACGACGCGACCGTCGTCGAGGGCCTGGAAGGTGTACAGTGTGCCCGCCGGTCGGGTGTCGAGATGGACGGTCCCGAAGCCCCGATCCCTCTCGGGGGGTGCGGCCGCCAGCGGCGTGCCATTTGTCGACGGCAGCCCCGGCGTATTCAGGGCGGCGCTGTCGACTGCCGCGAGGGGGTGCGTGCTGTGGTGTACGCCGGACGAGCTCGCGGCCTCCGACGATCGCGTGCCCGACTGTCCGACAGCTCCGCGGCCTGCCTCGGCGGACCGTGTGTCGCCCAACGCCCGCGTGGTTACCGTATCGGGAACACTGCCCGTTGCCCGGCCGCCGGCATTCCCATTCACGGCTGGTGGCCCTGAGGCCAGTGAGTGGCGAAAGCCGAACCATCCGCGCTTTGCAGCCAGGGGCGTGCCGATGAGCACCACGAGGAGAATCGCCGCCAATGCACCACTAAGGGCTCGGCGTCGCCATTTCGGGCGCCGGGCGGTCGCCATGATGATCGGGGCCGTCGGCGTTTCCGAGGACCCGGGCGCCGCGGCGCTGCGCATGGCAATCGTGTCGCTGCGCTCCAAGCTGAGCGCTCCGAGCGCCTGACAAAGCGCCTCACCTGTCTGATACCGCGCCGCCGGGTCCTTTTCGAGACACCGCAGGATGACGCGTTCGACTTCGCGCGAGAGCTGCGGATTGTGGACGCGTGGCCGGACCGGCCGATCCTCGACGTGTTGACGGGCGATCTCGTACCAGTCCTCGCCGGTAAAGGGCAGGACCCCGGCAGCAGAGCGGTAGAGCGTGACGCCGAGCGAATAGATGTCGGCCCGGCCGTCCAGTGGTTGGCCCCGCGCCTGTTCGGGAGAGAAGTACTGCGGCGTGCCCACCACCATGTTCGTGCCGGTTTGCTGCACGTAGTTCGATACGGCACGCGCGATCCCGAAGTCGGCGACGATCGCATTGCCGTGCTCGTCGAACAGGATATTGTCGACCTTGATATCGCGGTGGATGACGCCCTCCCGATGGGCGAAGCCGAGCGCGCTGGCGACGTCGATGCCCATCCGAATCAGCATCGACTCTGGCAGCTTGCTCATGACCTCCAGCCGGTCGGGCAGGCCCTGCGGCAGGAAGTCCATCGCGAAGTACACGGCCTCGCCTTCTTTGCCGACAGCGAAGATCTTTATGATGTTCGGGTGTCGGAGGCGAGCAGCGGTCGCGGCTTCCCGCCGGAAGCGCTGCTCGAACTGCTCATCGCCCGCGTACTGCGGCTTGAGCACTTTCAGCGCGACGGGGATTTCGAGCTCAGGGTCGAAGGCCTTGTATACCCACGCAAAGCCGCCCGTGCCGACAATCGCGTCGATCCGGAACTTGCCCAGCGTGCGTCCCAGGAGCCGTTCGGGCACGATCAGGGCCCTGGAGCGGTCGGTATGGCAGGCACGACCTGTTGGTCGCGAAGGCGGAAGGCGGGGCCGAAGTGCGTCGCGGGATCCTTTACAGCGGTCGGCAAGTCCAGTAAACTACTAGGCTTAATAGACTTTGGCGAATCGCGCGCGCCCGCGCGCGGGGAATATATCACATGGCATTTGAAAAAGCACCGACGATCCAGCAGTACCGTACCCATGAGACGGACACCGGGTCGACGCGTGTACAGGTGGCGGTGCTGACCGCCCGTATCAACTATCTGACCGACCACTTTCGGGGCCATCCCAAGGACCATCATGGGCGCCGCGGATTGCTCAAGATGGTAGGTCAACGTCGACGGCTGCTCAACTATTTGAAGCGGACCGACGTCGACGGTTACCGGTCGCTCATCGATACACTCGGGCTTCGGTATTAGTGCGCGCGAGGCATTGAGGCGACGGGTGTCGCCTGCCGTGGTGCTTCCTCGACGTTCTTGCGGCCAAGGGCCGGTGCGGTAGGGCAACGGCACGATGTCATGGCAACGGCGTGAGAGGATTGGACAGGTCAGTTTAGGCACGGGCGTCACCACAGGCCGCCAACGGCCGCGTGTGACGCCCTTTCTTTTTTTCGGACATCCATGCAAAGAGTAGAGCGTACGTTTGCCGGGCGGCGTCTCGTCATCGAGACGGGCCGCATGGCCAAGCAGGCCGCGGGGTCGGCCCTTGTCACCTTTGGCGAGACGATGGTGCTCGCCGCCGTCTCCGTCAGCGACAGCGTGAGCACGCTGCCGTTTTTCCCGCTGACGGTCGAGTACAAGGAACGCACCTACGCCGCCGGAAAGATCCCCGGCGGCTTCATCAAGCGAGAAGGTCGGCCGCAGGACGCGGAGATCCTCTCGGCCCGGATCATCGATCGATCCATCCGGCCGCTGTTTCCGGAAGGATTCAAGAACGAGGTCCAGGTCTTCATCTACGTGATCTCCGCCGATCAGCAGAACGACGCCGATGTGCTGGCGCTGCTCGCCACATCGGTCGCGATCAATGCTCGAAGATCCCCTTCGCCGGCCCGATTGCCGGCGTGCGGGTCGGCCGAGTGCAGGACAAATGGGTCCTCAACCCGACGTTCCAGCAACTCGAGTATACCGACATCGATCTGGTCATCGCCGGGAGCAAGGACTCGATCGTAATGGTCGAAGGCGGCGCGCTCGAGGTTTCCGAAGCGGACGTGGTCGACGCGCTGCAGATCGGGCACGGCGGCATCCGCGAGCTCATTGCCGCGCAGGATGAGCTCCTGCGCCAGATGCCGCCGCGTGCCGAAAATGTCGTGGGTGCGTCCCGAGCTTCCACCTGGACTCGAGGCGCGCATCGGCGACCTGGCGCGCGGACGCATCATGGAGGCGATCAACCAGACCGACAAGCACACACGCGTCGAAGCCGTTGCGCAGGTCAAGAAAGAGCTCGGCGAGATGCTGCTCGCGGAGTTCCCGGACAATCCACGAGACATTATCACGATCGTCGGCGACGCCGAGTATCACGCGCTGCGCGACGCAGGTGCTGAAGACCGGCCACCGGGTCGACGGGCGCACCGCGCGCGAAGTCAGACCGATCTCGATCGATATTGGATTGTTGCCGCGCGCACACGGGTCCGCCCTGTTCACCCGCGGTCAGACGCAGGCGTTGGTCGCTGTGACGCTCGGTACGGCGAATGACGTGCAGCGCCTCGATACGATCGACGAGGCTGGCGAGACGACGAAGTCGTTCATGCTGCACTACAACTTCCCGCCGTTCTCCACTGGAGAAGTGCGACCGGTTCGCGGCACGAGCCGCCGCGAGATCGGCCATGGCCATCTCGCGGAGCGCGCGCTGCAAGGGATCCTGCCTGATTTCGATGAATTTCCGTACACGATTCGAGTCGTTTCCGATGTGCTCGAGTCCAACGGCTCCTCATCCATGGCGTCGGTGTGCGGCGGATCGCTCGCGCTGTTTGATGCCGGCGTCCCCGTGCGCGGCGCGGTTGCGGGCGTCGCGATGGGATTGATCAAGGAAGGCAACAAGTACGCGATCCTCACCGATATCCTCGGAACCGAGGACCACCTGGGCGACATGGACTTCAAGGTCGCGGGAACGGAGCGAGGGATCACGTCGATCCAGATGGACATCAAGGTCGAGGGACTCGACGTCTCGATCATGCAGGAGGCGCTGGCCCAGGCACGAGAAGGCCGACTCCACATCCTCCAGGCGATGAGTGAGGCGGTCGCCGCGCCGCGCACGGAGCTGTCGCCCTATGCGCCGCGCATCGTGACGATGAACATCAGCCCAGAGAAGATCGGCGACCTGATCGGCCCGAAGGGCAAGACGATCCGCGGGATTCAGGACGAGACCGGAGCAGAGATCACGGTCGACGACAGCGGGCTCGTGACGATCGCCGCGGTCGGTGGCGAGGCCATGGAGCGCGCCAAGCAAATGGTCCAGGCGCTCACGGCGGAGCCGATCGTCGGCGAGACGTACGAGGGAACGGTCAAGAGCACGACCCCATTCGGAGCGTTCATCGAGATCATGCCGGGAACCGAGGCGCTGCTGCACATCTCCGAGATGCGGTGGGGTCGCACGGACAAGACGGAGGACGTCGTCAAGCGCGGTGATCGCGTCCGCGTGAAGCTGATCGACCGCGACGAGCGCGGGCGGCTGCGCCTCTCCATGAAGGCATTGCAACCGAAGCCAGAAGGCGTCGACGAGGGCAACGGCAATCGCCCGGCAGCAGACCGTGCGAGCGGTGGTGAGCGAGATGAGTCCGACGATCGTCCGCGTCGAGGCGGCCAACGAACGGGTTCCTCGCGCGCATCATCCCGCCGCCGCGAGTGAGTGACGGGAAAGGCGGCCGCTCCTCGGCCAGGCACCTCCTCGCGGCCGCCTCTTCGGTGGTTCAGAGTACCGCGGACGAGTCGGCGCTCCGATCCACCACGCTTCCCAACGGGTTGATCGTCGTCTCGGAGCTCATGCCGGGCGTTCGATCCGTTGCGCTCGGAGCGTGGGTCCGGGCTGCATCGCTGCATGAGCGCCGCGAGGCCATGGGTGTCTCGCACCTGCTCGAGCACATGGTGTTCAAGGGGACGGCCAACCGCAGCGCCCGCGACATCGCGCTCGCGCTCGAGGGCCTGGGCGGTTCACTCGACGCCTATACCGCGCGCGAGCACACGGCCTACCAAGCCCGAGCGTTGGACGCGAACCTGCGGGATGCCGCGGACGTCCTGGTCGACCTTGTCTACCGGCCCCTGCTGCGAGCGTCCGATCTGAAGCTCGAGCGCCAGGTGGTGCTCGAGGAGATCAGCATGGTGGAAGACACCCCTGACGATCTCGTGTTCGAGCTGCATAACGAGGCCTTGTGGGGCCCGCATCCATATGGCTATTCGATCCTCGGGACGCGGGACAGCGTGTCGAGGCTGGGCGTATCGGATCTCCGGGCGGTCCACGACCGCGCCTACCACCCCGGGCAAACCATAGTGGCGGCGGCTGGCAACGTGGATCACGACGTGCTGCTGGACGTCCTGGCCGACACCGGATGGACCGACCTCGCCGCGAGGCCCGGAACCGCCGGTGCGATGGCCGCGCGCCAGCGCCCGTCCCGCCGTCTACGCGCCACGTGGCGCGTGAAGGCGCACAGACGCACATCGTGTTCGGCTCGTCGGCCGTGCCGCACGGCGACCCGCGTCGGTATACGCTGGGCCTGGTGAGCACCGTCCTCGGCGGCGGCATGAGCTCGCGGCTATTCCAGCGTGTCCGTGAAGAGCTCGGGCTCGCGTATGCCGTTTACACCTTCCAGATCGTTCCATGCAGACACCGGGACCCATGGTGTCTACGCGGCGACGTCGCCCGATCGGGCCCAGAAGGCGATGGAGGCGATCCGCGATGAGTTGGCGCGTCTCGCCGCGGATGGACTCACGCCGGAGGAGATCCAGTCCGGCAAGAACCAGCTCGCGGGTCAGGTGACGCTGTCGCTGGAGAGTGTCACCTCTCGCATGTACCGAGCGGCCGGCGTAGAGCTCTACGGCGAGCCGTTTCGCTCGCTGGACGCGGTGCTGGCGGAAATCGCTCGCATCAGCGAGGACGATGTACGCGCCGCGTGCAGTGAGTTCTTTCCCCCGGAGCGGCAGACTCTGCTGACGCTGGGTCCAGGCATCCTCTAACCCACTTTGACGTCTCACCCCGTTCCCTGACCATCGACCCATGAAAATCGGCGTTCCAAAGGAGATCAAGACCAACGAGAATCGCATTGCCCTCGTCCCGGCCGGCGCGGAAGCGCTGGTGGCCGCGGGGCACTCGGTCCTCATCGAGCGTGGCGCGGGCGAAGGCAGCGGTTTCGCCGACGAGCTCTACACCCGGGTGGGGGCGTCCATTGCGCCCGATGCCGATAGCGTGTGGCGGGACGCCGAGATGATCCTCAAGGTCAAGGAGCCGATCGAGCCCGAATGGCCGCGGATCCGTCGCGGCCAGGTCCTGTTTACCTACTTCCACTTCGCGGCGAGCGAGCCGCTCACACGCGCGCATCTCAAGAGCGGCGCGGTGTGTATTGCGTACGAAACCGTCGAGTTGCCGACGCGTGAGTTGCCCTTGCTGACCCCCATGTCCGAGGTTGCCGGACGCATGGCCGTTCAGGAAGGCGCCAAGTACCTCGAGAAGCTGTATGGCGGCCGCGGAGTCCTCTTGGGTGGTGTGCCCGGCGTGGCCCCGGCCAAGGTGGTGATCCTCGGTGGCGGCATCGTCGGCATCAACGCCGCCAAGATGGCGGCGGGGATGGGCGCCTCGGTCGTGGTCCTGGATCTCTCGCTCGAGCGGTTGCGGTACCTCTCCGATGTAATGCCACCGAATGTGATGCTGATCCATTCCAACCGGCACAACATCCTCGAGCACCTCGCCAGCGCCGACTTACTGGTTGGAGCCGTGCTCGTGGTGGGCGCCAAGGCACCGCGGCTCGTGCGACGAGAAGATCTCAAGCTCATGCGGCCGGGATCGGTGATCGTCGACGTCGCGATCGACCAGGGCGGCTGCGTGGAGACGATTCACGCCACCACGCACGAGAATCCGACGTACGTTGTGGACGGCGTGATTCACTACGGCGTCGCGAACATGCCAGGTGGCGTGCCGCGGACGTCGACGCTGGCGCTGACCAACGCCACGTTCCCCTATGCGCTGCAGCTCGCAAACAAAGGATGGAAGCGCGCGCTCGCTGACCAGCCCGCGTTGCTCCATGGCCTCAACATCGTCGAGGGTCACGTGACGTACCCGGGCGTTGCTGAGGCGTTCGGGATGCCGTACGAGGAACCGCGGAAATTCATTCTAGGTAATGCGAGAGTGCGGACGTTCCAAACATTTCTCTTGATCGTCCTCGGGGGGCGGGCTAGCTTACCGCTCGCCCCGCTCGTCGATCACGCGGGAGACGTTCCTTGAGCCTCCAGCTGCTCAGAGAGCCGCGTGGCCGCTGTGAGGGCGACGCACGCGTCGCTCGCAGGCGCTTGCCGTGAGAGTCAATCCTTGATGCGTTGGCCATTCTTTCGAAACGGATCGCGGTCGCTGTTTCCCGCAAACGCGATCGCAGTGGATCTCGGCACCGCGAATACCCTCGTCTATGTGAAAGGCGAAGGCATCGTGCTCAACGAGCCGTCCGTCGTGGCGATCGACCGCGAGACCAAGAAGATCAAGGGCGTCGGCCTCGAGGCGAAGCGGATGCTGGGGCGCACGCCCGACGGCATCCTGGCAGTGCGACCCATGAAGGACGGGGTCATTGCCGACTTCGACGTCACCGAGAAGATGCTCCGGTATTTCCTGACGCTGATCATCGAGAACCACGTCTTCAAGGTCAAGCCGCGGGTCATCGTGTGCGTGCCCTCGGGTATCACCGAGGTCGAGCGACGCGCCGTCCGGGATTCGGCGCTGGGCGCGGGGGCCAAGGAAGTGTTCATGGTCGCCGAGCCAATGGCGGCGGCGATTGGCGTCGGCCTTCCGGTCGAGACGCCGACCGGCAACATGGTGATCGATATCGGAGGCGGGACGACCGAGATCGCGGTCATCGCGCTGTCCGGCATCGTCAGCGACACGTCGATCCGAACTGGCGGCGATGAGCTGGACATCGCGATCGTCCAGTTCATGCGCAAGAACTACAACCTGCTCATCGGCGAGCCGACGGCCGAGCTGATCAAGATTCAGATCGGATCGGCCGCCCCTGTAGGAGAGGAGCGCGAGATGGAGGTCAAAGGGCGCGACCTGGTCTCGGGTATCCCGAAGACGGTTCGCGTCCACTCAGCCGAGATTCGCGAGGCGATCCAGGAGCCGATCCAACAGATCGTCGATGCCGTCCGTCGGGCGCTCGAGATCACGCCGCCCGAGCTCGCCAGTGACATCGTGGACCGCGGAATCGTCATGACGGGCGGCGGCGCGCTGATTCGCGGGTCTGGATCTCCTACTGAGCCAGGAAACGAGCCTCCCGATCCACGTCGACGAGGATCCTCTCACGTGCGTTGTTCGCGGGACCGGACGGATTCTGGACGACGAGGACAAGTACTGGTCCGTCTTGAGCAGTTGAGCCCTCGGCGTGTGAGCTGAACCGTGGCGCGTGCCGTCGCCAGCGGGACCCGCGCGGACGTGGCCCTCCTGGCAGTTTCCGGACTTCTTTCGTTCGCCGCGCTCGCGCTTCCGGCCAACCTGCGCGACCCGCTGGCGTCGACCCTGCGGCGCACATTCATCGCGCCGCTCATCGCCCTCCAGCGCGACGCTGAGCTCGGGCGCTCGGCTCTTGTTCGGCACGATGTGGAAGCCGCCACGCGCGACAGCGTGGTGCTCCGCGCTCTGCTTGTTCCCGAGCTCGAGGCTGAAAACGACCGCCTGCGACGCTCCCTGGGCCTCGGACACTCGCTGGGTTGGGGGTTCGTACCGGCCGAGGCGCTCCACAGCCGGGCCCTTGGTGAAGAGTTCACGATCACGCTGACCCGGGGCGCCCAGGCGGGCGTACGACCCTTTAGCCCGGTTGTGGCCCCGGAAGGACTCGTCGGTATGGTCGAGACCGTCGACCCGACGATGAGCCTGGCGATCATCTGGGCGCACCCCGATTTCCGAGTCAGCGCGATGGCCGCCGACGGCAGCGCCTTCGGCATCGTGCAGGCGCATCTCGAGCACCAGCCCCGAGCGGTATCTGCTCGAGTTGAACGGCGTGCAGCTCAGTGCCGCGCTGCCGACCGGTACCCCGATCGTGAGCTCCGGTGTCGGCGGCGTGTACCCGCGAGGCATCCCGGTCGGCACCGTGATCGGCGAGCTCAAGACGACCGAGGGGTGGGCCCGCACCTACCTCGTGCAGCCGGCGGTGCACCCATTTGACGTCACTCAGTCCTGATCCTGGAGCCGAAACGGGTGCGTGGCGGGTGTGCAGGCCGTGTGGGCGGGCGCGGACTCCGGGCGCCGTCCCGGGACGCTCGCCATTGACTCCGCGCTGCGAGGTTCGCACGGGGCCGTCGTCATCCCGCGCGACACCGTGCCCGATACACCCGCTGATACATGCCGATGCAGCGACTCGGATGCCCGGCGCGGAGCGCCGCCGGCGGCGGGAGGGCGCAGCCATGACGCCCCGTCGGCGATGCTACGCGTCGTCGATCGCGTTCTTGATTCTCGTCCTCCTGCACTTCTCGCTGCGGCCCCTGCTCGGCTGGCGCGCGGAGATCGATTTCCTGCTGATTGCGGTCCTGCTGGCGGCCGTGCGGGTCCGGCCCGGCGCGGCGGCCATCATGGGGTTCGTCGTCGGGCTGGCTGGCCGACTCGCTGACGCCGAGCGCCTTTGGCGCGGGCGCGCTGGCCATGACGGCCGTTGCGCTTCGCGGCGTCGTGGCTCAAGGCCGTCTTTCTTCGCCGACAACCTCGCGCTCAACGGCTTCTTTTTCTTTGCCGGCCGCTGGGCGTACGCGATCATTTACGTGTTGGCCGAGCATCAGCGGCAGGGCGATCGAGCTCGCTCAGGAGATCTTCGTCTGGGCGCCGTTTCGGGGCCGTCACGGCTGCCGCGGGCGTTATCCTGCTCGTCGTGATGCGGCCGCTGCTGGAGCCGAGCCGTGAGCGCAGGTGACCCGGGCGGCCATGAGCGAGCCATGAGCTTCCAGCCTGAGCTTCCATACGAATGAGGTCGCGCGACGGGCCCAGGTGGCCACGCGATCGGCCTCGTCGTGGCGTTCGTGCCTGCTGCTGGGCGCCTTCTTCCGCACGCAGGTGCTGCAGAACGCGCAGTACGTGCTGCAGAGCGAGACCAACCGGCTGCGCGAAGTGCCGCTGCCGGCGCCGCGGGGCATCATCTACGACCGCGAACGGCGGGTCATCGCGGAGAACGTCCCGGGTTACTCGGTGTCGGTGCTGGCGCCGACCGCGGACTCGCTCCGGGCCATGCTCCACCGCCTTGAGCGAGACGATCCCGCTTTCGAGTCCCGACCAGATCGAGCTGGCCGTGCGCCGATACCGGCGCGCCCCGAACCGCCCGACCGCCATCCTCGCCGACGCGTCGTTCGACATCGTCTCGGTGCTCGAAGAGCACCGCGTCGAGTTTCCGGGGCTGATCATCCAGTCCGCGCCGAAGCGGCACTATCCCGACGGCGCTGCGGTCGCCGTCGTTCGTCGGCTACACGGGCGAAATCACCGAAAGCGAGCTCGCCTCGCGCACCTACCGCGGATACAAGGCCGGGCAGCAGGTCGGCAAGGGCGGCCTCGAAAGGAGTACGAGGACACGCTTGCGCGGCACGCGAGGGCACCCGGTTCGTCGAAGTCGACGCGCGTGGCCGTGTGGTGCGCGAGGCCGGCGCGCGCGAGGACCGTATCCCGGCGGTCGCTGCCGCCCGCTCTACACCAACATCGATCTCGACCTGCAGCGCTTCACCGCGTCGCTGTTCGGCGACTCGCTCCAGGGGGCGCGATCGCGCTCGATCCGGACACCGGCGAAGTGCTGGCCCTGCACAGTGCGCCCACCTTCGATCCGAACCGGTTCATCGGTGGCATTCCCGCCGATTACTGGCGGGATGCTGAACACGGACCCGCGCCGCCCGCTGTACAACAAAGTCATTCAGGCGCGGTATCCCCCGGGCTCGACGTGGAAGCTGGCGACCGCGACGTAGGCGCTCGAGAACGGCATTGCGACGCTGGATGATCACATGCCGGTCGCCGTGTACGGGCGGATTCCAGTTCGGCAACCGCTACTTCCACTGTTGGGACCCGCACGGGCACGGCAACATCACGCTCGCGCAGGCGATCGAAGTGTCGTGCGACGTCTACTTCTACCAGCTCGGGCTCAAGATCGGGATCGAGCGCCTCGTCGCCGGCGGAGTGGGCCTCGGCTTCCGAGACCGCACCGGGCATCGACCTGCCCAACGAGTCGACGCCCCTGTTCCCCTACTCGGAGGACTACTACAACAAGCGGTTCGGCCCGCGGGGCTGGAACACAGTCCGTCGTGCTCAATCTGGCGATCGGCCAGGGCGAAAACTGCGCAGACCGTGGCCAGCATGGCGCGGTTCTACACGGCGCTTGCGACCGACGGCGAGGAGGCGCGCCCGACCATCGTCCGGCGCCCGCAGCCGGCACGCACGCGCATCTTTCAACTGACGGCGCGCAGATGGCCGGGATCCGCCGCGCGCTCATCGGCGTCGTGTCGCAGCACCGGCGGCACGGCGCGCGGCGAGCAGATCCAGGGCGTTGCGGTCGCCGGCAAGACCGGCTCCGCCCAGAACCCGGATGACCCGACCAAGACGCACTCATGGTTCGTCGGCTTCGCGCCTGCAGACCATCCGAAGATCGTCGTCGCGGTGATGCTGGAGTTCGGCGGCCACGGAGGCCACGCGGCGCGCCTCGCGCCGCGATCATCGCGCACTTCCTCAAGGTGGCGCCAGCGAGCATGCCAGCGAGCGACGGCTGATGCATCGAGCGCAAAGTCAATCGCCGACTTTCCGCTCGTGGCCCTGGCGCTGCTGCTGTCGGTCTTCGGCATCCTGATGGTCTATTCCGCGGGCCAGACCGATGTGCCGACGGTCGTCGCCCGGCTCTGGCGATCGCAGGTCATCTGGCTCGCGATGTCACTCGCTCGCGGCGCTGCTCGTGACAGCCGGGCATCCGTCCGGTTTCCTGGAGTGGGTGGCGTGGCCGTCGTACCTGGTCACGCTGATCGTGCTCGCATCGCTCTTTCGTGCTGGGCAGCGGCGCCGGCGATGCGGCGAGCTCCAACAGTTGGCTGACCATCGGCGGACACCGAATCGGCCAGCCATCGGAGTGGCGAAGATCACGGTCGTCCTCGATGCTCGCCCGCGTCCTCGCGAGCGTCGCGAGAGGCACCCAAGCTCCTGATCGAGTTCTGGCAGCCCGTCGCGCTCGTCGGCGGTTCCGATCGTACTCATCCTCGGCGCCGGCGACCTGGGAAGCTGCATCGTGTTCGTCGGTCTTCTGTTCGCGATGCTCTTCTGGGCAGGGGTGCCGGGCTGACGCTGGTGTTGCTGGCGAGTCCGATCGTGAGTCTCGTCGGCGCGTCCAGCACGTGGGTGTGGGGCGCCTGGTTCTTCCTGCTCGATCGTGCTGGTCTGGCGCTACCGGCCATATCTCGTCGAGGGGATCGGGATCATCCTCGCGAACGTCTTCATGGGCATCATCGCGCCGATCATCTGGGAGCGAAAACTCAAGCCGTATCAGCGGCAACGGCTGCTGGTGTTCCTGGATCCGTCCAGCGACCCGCGAGCCTCCGGCTATCACGTCATCCAGTCGCAGGTCGCGATCGGGTCAGGCGGGTGGCTCGGCAAGGGCTTCACGATGGGGACGCAGAAGCGCCTCGCGTTCCTGCCTGCCCAGCACACCGATTTCATCTTCTCCGTGGTCGGCGAGGAGTTGGGCTTCATTGGCGTTGCGGTCGCCCTGACGCTGTTCCTTGTCCTGTTCATGCGAGCGATCCGGATCGCCACGCGTGCCAACGACACGTTCAGCAGTCTGCGTGGCGTTCGGCCTGGCGGCCAGTTGGGTCGTGCACGTCGGGGAGAACGTCGGCATGACGCTCAACCTCATGCCGATCACGGGCATTCCCGCTGCCGTTCTTCAGCTACGGTGGCTCATTCATGCTGTCTAGCTGGGTGGCCGTCGGGATCCTGGTCCGCATCTCCGGCGAGGGGCGGGGAAGGGCAGACACCCTGGCAATCTGAGCTTCCGCCGGGCACATTTCGTGGAATGTCCTGGTGGCGGAAGGATAAGAAGCCCCGCCGGCCGCGTCGCGAGAGCGGTGTCGAGCGGCTGGAAATCCCGGCAGATGTTTGGGAAAAGTGCGAGGCCTGCGGTCACACGGATCTGCGGGAGAAGTTCGTCCGCAACCTGAACGTGTGCCCCGCCTGCGACAACCATCGTCGCATTCGCGCCCAAGAATACGCCGACATTTTGCTCGACGAAGGCAGCGCCAAGGAAGTCGAGGCGGACCTCCGGTCTACCGATCCCCTCGGCTTCCCTGAGTACACCGCAGCGCCTGAAGAAGGCCTCCGCGAACGCTGGCGATCGAGACGCCATGTTCGCCGTCACCGGGCACGCTGGGCGACATGCCGATCAGCCTGGGTGTGATGGACTTCGCGTTCATGGGCGGATCGATGGGATCGGTCGTCGGCGAGAAGATCACGCGGCTCGGCCAACGGTCGCTCGAGCGCAAGTACCCGCTCGTGCTCGTCTCGGCATCCGGCGGCGCCCGCATGCAGGAGGGGGTGCTGTCGCTGATGCAGATGGCCAAGGCGTCCGCCATCATCTCGCAGCTCGCCGAACGCCGCATTCCCTACGTGTCGATCCTGACCAACCCGACCACAGGTGGCGTCAGCGCCAGCTTCGCCATGCTGGGTGATGCGATCCTGGCGGAGCCAGGTGCGCTCATCGGCTTCGCGGGGCCCCGGGTGATCAAGCAGACGATGGGCCAGGATTTGCCCGAGGGATTCCAGACCGCCGAATTCCTGCTGGAGCACGGCATGCTCGACGACGTCGTGCACCGGCGACAGCTCAAGAAGACGGTCGGCCAGCTGTTGCGGCACATGAGCGGCAAACCGGCGCTGTCGGGTTGGTCGGCGCCCTGAGCGCCGCGCCGTCGCTTCGCGACGAGCAAGAAAGTAGACCTACAGAAAGTAGAAAGTAGACGACTGCGCGTCCTGTCGCCGCTCCTCTTCCCGGACCATCAATTTCTCTCTGCGTGTTACTAGCTACTTGGACGACCCAGCGTCCATCCCATACAGCGGCTATGCGACCCCGAGCGACGCCATGACGGCGCAGACGGCCGCGCCGGCTGGACTGCAGTATCGGGCGGCGCTGGACTACTTGTTCGCGCGAACGACGGGCAAGTGGAAGCTCGGTCTCGATCGCATGCATGCGTTGCTCGGCGCGATCGGCCGACCAGAAACGGCGCTCCGCGCGTTCCATGTTGGCGGCACGAACGGCAAGGGCAGTGTCTGCGCGACGCTCGAAGCGCTGCTCAGGACCACCGGTCTACGGGTCGGCGTGTACAGCTCGCCGCACCTGGTGGATTTTCGGGAGCGCATTCGGATCGATGGCACGCCGGTAACAGAGGACGCGGTCGTCGACTGGATCGGGCGACGACTGGCGATCGTGGAAGCCCTGCACGCGACCTTCTTCGAGGCGACGACGGCGATGGCGTTCGAGATGTTCGCGCGCGCTGAAGTCGACGTATCGGTCGTGGAGGTCGGGCTCGGCGGACGCCTCGACGCGACCAACGTGCTGGATCCACTCGCTGCCGGTGTCGTGTCGATCGGGATCGACCACGTCGAGTACCTGGGCGACACGCGCGAGCAGATCGCATGGGAGAAGGCCGGGATCTTCAAGTCCGGCCGGCCGGCGGTCATCGGGGAGCCCGACGTCGCGATTCGCGCGCTTCTCGCGCGACACGCGCGCGCTGCCGGCGCGAATCCCATCAGGATCATCTCGACCGAGTACCCGACGACGGACGTCGTCGTTGGGGGTCCCCAGCAGCATACCGGCGCGGGCTTCGCGCCGCCCGCTGCCGGGGGGGCTGCGGCGGGCACGTCCTTCACGCTGACAACCCCGTCGGGCCGCATGCGACTGCATACGCCGCTGGTCGGCGTACACCAGGCGACCAATGCGGCGGTCGCCATCGCGATGCTGGACGCCGCCGGTCCGCCCTACGCACGTGGCCCGGCGGACATCGCCGCCGCACTCGAGCATGTGCACCTTCCCGGACGCTTTCAGCGACATGGTCAGTACATCCTGGATGTCGCGCACAACCCCGACGGCGCGGCCGTGCTCGTGGAGACGCTGCACGCGGTCCGGCCACCGACCCCCATCGTGGCCCTGCTGTCCGTGCTCGCCGACAAGGACTGGCGCGGCATGATGGAGCAGCTGGCGCCGGTCGTATCGCGATTCGTGCTGACGACGGCGCCGACCGCGCCAGCGAGCCGCGCGTGGGATCCGAACGCGGCGCGTGCCTTCGCCGCATCCCACGGATGGGCAGCCGAGGTGGTGTCCGACTTCGACAGTGCGCTCGAGCGCGCGTCCGAGCTGGGCGCAACCGTGCTGGTGACAGGCTCGTTTCACACGGTCGGTGACGCGATGTCGCGCTTGCAGCCGTCTCCGGCGGCCGGGTAAGTTCCGCGCCATGTCGACTGCCGTACTGCCCGGGTTTCGCGATTTCTACCCACACGAATTCGCCGAACGCGCGTATCTGTTCGGCGTGTGGCGGGATGTCGCACGCCGATATGGACTCACGGAGTACGAGGGACCGCCGCTCGAGGCGCTCGAGCTCTACACGCGGAAGAGCGGCGAGGAGATCGTTGGCCAGCTGTACAACTTCGAGGATAAGGGCGGTCGCGCCGTCGCGTTGCGGCCGGAGATGACGCCGACCCTCGCGCGCATGGTGGCCGCACGCGCCAACGCGCTCCGCAAACCGGTGCGCTGGTTTTCGATCCCTCAGCTCTTTCGCTACGAGCGCCAGCAGCGCGGCCGGCTGCGCGAGCATTTCCAGTTGAACGTCGACTTCGTCGGAGAGGCGGATATCAGCGCCGACGCGGAGCTCGTCGCCTGTGGTATCGATGTGATGCGCGCACTCAAGCTGACGTCCAACGACATCGTCGTTCGCTTCTCCAATCGACAGTGGCTGAATGCGATCCTGACCAACGCGGGTGTGGCGGAGAGCCAGTTCGCGGCTGCGTACAACGTGATGGACAAGCTCCACCGCCAGCCGTCGGAGGTCTCGCAGCAGAAGCTCGAAGCAGCCGGCATCGGCGCACGAACGGCTGCAGACCTGCTCGACCGCGTGCGGCGCGGCGCGCTCGATGACGGCGACGCAGCGGGTGCCGCGACGGCAGGGATCGTCTCAGAGATGAAACGGTATCTCGGTTACGTATCGAATCTGCTGGGCGAGGATGCGTCGAACTGGATGCGGCTCGACCTCTCGATTGTCCGAGGGCTCGCGTATTACACGGGGATCGTGTTCGAGATCTTCGATCGCAAGGGGGAGATGCGCGCCATCTGCGGCGGCGGCCGATACGATCGGCTGCTGGCCGCATCGGGAGGACCGGATTTGCCGGCGCTCGGCTTTGGGATGGGCGATGTCGTGCTCAGCGATTTGGTGCGGGCTCGCGGCCTCATGCCACCCTCTGGTGCCTCCGTCGACGTCTTTGTCATTGCGGGCGGCGCTGACAAGGCAGACGAGCACGACCTCTCTGCCGTTATGTTGCTGACTGGCCGTCTGCGACAGCGCGGCCTCTCGGTCGAGTATCCGTTGCGCCGCCAATCGTTGAGCCGCCAGCTGCAAGTCGCGTCGAGTGTGAACGCACGCTTTGCTGCCATCGTGCACGAAACTGGCGGAGAGCATGACGCGGTCACGGTCAAAGACCTGGGATCCGGCGAACAGATCGGTCCGATGTCGTTCTCGAAAGCTCTTGATCACGTCACTGCCACATTGCGCTCGACCAATGCCTGACGACCAAAAACTCACGACCAGGGCGCAGGACTTCAGCGCCTGGTACAACGAGGTGGTGCTCCGCGCGGAGCTCGCCGATTACAGCCCCGTCCGCGGATGCATGGTCATCCGCCCGAACGGCTATGGCATCTGGGAGCGCATGCAGGGCGCCATGGACGCCATGTTCAAGGCGACGGGCGTGCGCAACGCGTATTTCCCGCTCTTCATTCCCGAGAGCTACCTTCGCAAGGAGGCGGAGCACGTCGAAGGCTTCGCACCCGAGACGGCGGTCGTCACCCACGGTGGGGGCAAGAAGCTCGACGAGCCGCTGATCGTCCGCCCCACCTCGGAGACGATCATCTATGCGATGTTCGCGAAGTGGATCCACAGCTACCGGGACCTCCCGTTGCTCATCAACCAGTGGTGCAACGTCGTCCGGTGGGAGATGCGAACGCGTCTCTTTCTGCGCACGCTCGAGTTCCTCTGGCAGGAAGGGCACACGGCGCACGCGACGCACGATGAGGCTGAGGCGGAAACCCGGCAGATCCTCGGCATCTACCGACGCTTCATGGAAGAGTGGGTCGCGATGCCGGTCGTGACCGGTCTGAAATCGGACTCCGAGAAGTTTGCCGGCGCGCTCCGCACGTACGCGTGCGAGGCAATGATGCAGGACAACAAGGCCCTGCAGGCCGGCACATCCCACAACCTGGGGCAGAACTTCGCGCGCGCGTTCGAGGTCAGCTACCAGACCGAAGGCGGCGGCACTGAATTCGTCTGGAGCACCAGTTGGGGTGTCTCCACCCGGTTGGTCGGAGGCCTCGTGATGACTCACGGGGACGACCTCGGCCTGCGCACGCCGCCGCGCGTTGCTCCGATCGAGCTCGCCATCGTCCCGATCTACCGCACCGATGAACAGCGCGGGCGGGTGCTCGAGGCCGCGATGCGGATCAGAGATAGCTTGGCCGAAGGCGAGCGGCCAGTCCGCGCTTATGTCGACAGCCGGGAAAACATGACCCCGGGCGCGAAGTACTTCGACTGGGAGCTACGAGGTGTCCCCGCGCGCCTCGAGCTCGGTCCGCGCGATCTCGACCAACAGCAAGGCATCCTGGTCCGACGGGATAACCGGGCCAAACAGCCCGTGCCATTGGGCGACCTGGCGCGGGTGACGGCGGACCTCCTTGCAACGATTCAACGCGACATGTTCGCCGCGGCGCGCGAACGGCGGGAAGCCAACAGCCTCAGAGGCGCCATCACCTACGACCGCTTCCGCGAGGTGATGGACGGGGACGGGGCGTTTGTGTACGCCGGATGGTGCGGATCGGCGGCCTGTGAGGCCGCCATCAAGGAAGAAACCAAGGCCACGATTCGCGTCTTGCCCGATCCCGAGTTTCGCTCTCCTGAGCCTCCGCGCACGTGTCTCAAGTGCGGCCAGCCTGCCACCGCCGAGGCATTGTGGGCCAAAGCGTACTGACGGACGCGGTGCGTCGCGTGGGCGACGTCTTGCAGTGCGAAGACGTACCGCTGCCGCGCATTGCCGACGCAGTCGGGACGCCTACCTACGTGTATAGCAGTGCCGCGGTGCGCGACCAGTACCGCGCACTCGAAGCGGCGCTCTCCCCGGTCCCGCATCGGATCCACTACAGCGTCAAAGCGAACGGCAACCTGGCGCTGCTTCGCTTGCTGCGCGGTTTGGGCGCTGGTGTCGACATCGTGTCCGCGGGCGAGCTGTTTCGGGCCCAATTGGCTGGCTTCCGCGGAGACGATGTCGTGTTCAGCGGAGTCGGGAAGACGGCCGACGAGATCCAGCAGGCCCTCCGCGCCGGGGTCCGGCTCATCAACGTCGAATCCGAGGCAGAACTGCACGTCATTGCTGCCGTCGCGGACCAGATGGGCGTCACGGCGCCCGTCGCCCTTCGCGTCAACCCGGAAGTCGAAGTATCGAGCCCGCACGCGTACATTCGAACCGGAGAGCGGGGCACCAAGTTCGGCATCGCGTACGACGACGCTCGAGGCGTCGCGCGGTCGACCCGGTCGCTGCCAAGGATTCAACTGCTGGGGCTCGACATGCATCTCGGCTCGCAGATCGCGGGCATGGAGCCGTATGCGATGGGAGTCGACCGCCTGTTGACGCTACATGATCAGCTGCGTGCCGATGGGTTCAACTCACTCAAGTATCTCGACGTCGGAGGCGGCCTCGCCGTCTCGTACGACGACGAGACACCCACCGACGCCGGTGAGTTCGCCGGAGTGGTCGCTGCAGCAGGTGCGCGCACCGGACTGACGTTGCTGGTAGAGCCGGGACGCTTCCTTGTCGGCAATGCGGGGCTCCTCCTGACGCGCGTGCTGTACCGCAAGCAGACAGGTGGCAAGACCTACGTCATTACCGACGCCGGGATGAACGATCTCCTGCGGCCCTCGCACTACGGCGCGTATCACGGGATCGAAGCGGCGGTCGCCAGCGGGTCGGAGCGGCAGTCGACCGTCGATGTCGTCGGGCCGGTCTGCGAGAGCGGCGATTTCTTTGCGTTGGATCGTGAACTGGTCGATGTCGACGCGGGTGACCTACTGGTCATTCGGTCGGCTGGAGCATATGGATTTGTGATGGCCTCGAACTACAATGCCCGGCCCAGGCCCGCTGAAGTGCTGGTGGACGGCCCGCGGTTCGCCGTGGTTTCGGTGCGCGAGACGTACGAAGACCTCGTGCGGCAAGAGCAGTCGACCCCTGTATGGAGGGAAGCCTGATGCGCGTGGGAGTGATGGCCGACAGCCACGATCGGCTCCCGGCGATCGCGGAGCTCCTGCGAATGATGGCAGAAGCTGGCGTCGGACTCGTGCTGCATGCGGGTGACTATTGCTCGCCGTTCGCGCTTGGTCCGTTTCGCGAAATGAACATGGCACTGGCCGGGGTGTTCGGGAACAACGACGGCGATCGCGAGGGCATCAAGGCGTTTGCCGCCATGGGTGTCGGCGGCGAGCTGTACGAATCCCCGCACAGCGTGGAGCTGGATGGCAAACGCGTGCTCATCCTGCATGAGTTGAGCGAGGCGGGGACCTGGTCGGTCGAACACCACGCGGTTGTGGTCCATGGACACACCCATCGCAGGGAGATACGCACCAAGGGCGGCGCGCTCATCTCTGAATCCGGGTGAGGCATGCGGATGGCTGCATGGCACGCCGAGCGCGGCAATCCTCGACCTGGACTCCATGCAGACGGAATTCCTGGAGCTGACTGGCCCTGAATGGCAGGAGGGGCGCCGGCCGAGTACGAGTGCGCAACGGGGTGAGGACTGAGGCTGACGTGTCGAGCCGCATTCTGATTCTCGACTACGGATCCCAGTGGACGCAGCTGATCGCGCGTCGTATCCGCGAGGCACGGGTCTACTCGGAGATTCACCCGCCGACGCGGACGGTCGAGTGGGTGCGCGACTGGCGGCCTACCGGGATCATACTGAGTGGTGGCCCCAACTCCGTGTATGGCGAGGATGTCCCGACGGCCGATCCCGCCCTGCTCGACATCGCCCCCGTGCTCGGCATTTGCTACGGCATGAACCTGATCGCGCATCTGCAGGGCGGCGTCGTCACACTCGGAGAGCGCCGCGAGTATGGTCGGGCCGAGCTGGAGATCGATGATCCGACGGGCGTATTCGCGGGATTCGGGCAGGACGAGCGGATCACGGTGTGGATGAGCCACGGCGATCAGGTGCGCGCGCTTCCGCCGCAGTATCGCCTGATGGGTCGAAGCACGAATTCGCCGATCGCAGCGTTCAGACACGAGTCCAGGCCGATCTACGGGGTCCAGTTCCATCCCGAGGTCGCGCATTCGCCACGCGGGGCGGAGATCATCGGCAACTTCCTCTTCACGGTCTGTCACGCCGAGCCGTCCTGGACTCCGAGCGCCTTCATCGAAACCCATGTGAAGGAGATCGGCCACCGAGTCGGCAAGGCGCGGGTCATTGCCGGCCTGTCGGGCGGCGTCGACTCCGCTGTTGCGGCTGCGCTCGTGCATCGGGCGATCGGCGACCGGCTGACGTGCATCTTCGTCGACACCGGGCTGCTGCGACACGGCGAACGCGAGCAGGTCGAGCGGACATTTCGGCAGAATCTCAACATTCCGCTGGTGACGGTCGACGCCGAGTCGCGCTTCCTCGATGCGCTGGCGGGCGTCACCGACCCGGAGGAGAAGCGACGGATCATCGGCCACACGTTCATCGATGTGTTCGAGGACGCGGCCAAAGACGTCGAGCGTGCCGCGGGCCGCCGGTCGAGTTTCTGGTGCAGGGCACACTCTACCCCGATGTCATCGAGTCGGCATCGCCGCGCGGCGGCCCGTCGGTGACGATCAAGACGCACCACAACGTGGGCGGCCTCAAACCCGGCATGCAGTTCAAGCTGATCGAGCCGCTGCGCGAGCTGTTCAAGGACGAGGTGCGCAGCGTCGGTCGCGAGCTCGGGCTTCCCGAGGAGATGGTAGGACGCCACCCCTTCCCAGGCCCCGGACTTGCAATTCGCGTCCTAGGTGCCGTGTCGCGGCCAGAGCTGCAGCGGCTCCGCCGCGCGGATGCGATCTATCTCGAGGAGATTCGTGAGTCTGGCTTGTACGACGCGATCTGGCAGGCCTTCGCGGTCTTCCTGCCGGTGCGAAGTGTCGGTGTGATGGGTGACTACCGGAGCTACGACAACGTCGTCGCACTTCGAGCGGTGACGAGCACCGATGGCATGACCGCCGACTGGTACCCGTTCCCCCCGGAAGTGCTCGCCCGCATCTCGACCCGCATCATCAACGAGGTGGCGGGAGTCAACCGCGTCGTGTATGACGTGAGCTCGAAACCGCCCGGCGACGATCGAGTGGGAGTGAAGGGTCAGATGCGCTTCTGCTTTCCGCTGGTCGCTGTTGGCGCCATTGCGATAGCGGCTTCGGCGCAGCCGGCCCAACGGGTGACCGCCATCATCGTCAGTCCGGTTCACACGGCTCAGATTGTCCGCGGCGACGATGCCAAGGACCATGTGGAATACGACCTTCTCGTCGTCAACGTGTTCCCCGAGCCGGTGACGCTTTCGAGCGTCACGATCTTGGATCCCGCCGGAAAAGCACTCATGCGGATCGATGGGGACAAGCTTGCGGCCGCCACCCAGACCCTCTTCGCACACACCGCGTCGGCCGTCATTCCTGCATCGGCCGCGGTGTCGGTCGAGGTCGATCTCGTTCTGCCGCCGGGCACCGCGCCGGACCGAGTCACACACCGGATTGTCTACACCCTCAAGGAACATTCGGACCTTGCTTTGCTCGTCCGCAATCTGGAAGTTGGCGGACCAGAAGTCGCCATTGACCGCCGGCCGGCCATGGTGATCAAGCCGCCCGTGAGGGGGAGGGCCTGGGCGGCGGTGAGCGGTTGCTGCGAGCCCAACGTGCATAGAGACACTCGTTTCGCGATAGACGGTGTCCGGATCGACACACCGGAGACCTTCGACATCGACTTTGCAAAGCTGAAGAACAACAGACTCTTCGACGGCGACGGCAAGAGAGTCGAGCAGTACTATGGCTTCGGCGAGGACGTCCTCGCGGTCGCCGATGGCGCTGTGGTCGCTACGCACGACGGCGTGCCCGATGCGACGCCGCCCGTCGCGATGGTCCCCAAGTCGGAATCAGACTATGGCGGCAATCGCGTGATTCTCCAAATCGCCCCGAATGTCTTTGCGCTCTACGGCCATTTGCGCCAGGGCAGCGTCGCGGTGAAGCTTGGCGATGTAGTGAAGGCCGGGGCGGCTATTGCCAAGATAGGGAACAGCGGTCCCTCCACGGGACCGCATCTCCATTTCGGTCTTTCCGACAAGCCGGACTTTTCGGTGCGGCGGAGCCGGCCTTTCATCTTCGACAGCTTCACCTCGGAAGGCGCGGTCGATTTCGCCGCGTCGAATGACGATCGAATCGTGACTCGGCCCGATGCGCGGCAGGTTCGGTCCGCATACCCGCTGTATGGCGACATCATGAGTTTGCCGTAGAAGGCAAACGTTGGACGCAGACGTGGACCTTAGACGTTCGACGTTCGACGTTCGACGTTGGAGACAAACCTCGAGGCCAGCTGGATGCATCGTGGCTGGCCTCGAGGTTTGTTAACGTCGAACGTCGAACGTCTAGCCCCTTACACCCCTTTCTCCGCCAGCAGCGCCATGAACTGCGCCGGTTCCTTCAGCTCCAGCAGTCGCTGCGGTACATCGGACTCTTTGCTGAATTGCGCGATCTTGCCGAGTACTGGGAGGTACTGATTCGAAACCTCGAGCGGAGGGGCGACGATGAGGAAAAAGAAGTAGACTGGCTTCTCGTCGATCGCCTTGAAGTCGATGCCATCCGGTTTGCGGCCGAACGCGACACGTAACTTGTTGACGACGAGCGATCGGCAGTGCGGAATCGCGATGCCCCGACCAATACCGGTCGAGCCCAGGTTTTCCCGTCGCTTCAGCATCTTGAAGAGCATGCCGTCCGACTTGTCGTCCAGCTTCAGCAGGCCGATGAGCTCCCGCAGGATGTCGTCCTTGGTCGTGCCTTCGAGATCGAGCTTGACGGCGTCTTCCGAAAAGAACTCGCGTAGCTCCATGCAGCCTCGTGGAGAGCGTGTAGGGCCTGTGCAGCAGCGTCCAAGTCGCCGCGACCGCGAAAGCTATGAAGGGCTGCAAGTTGTGTCAAATCTTTACGTTGCACGCTTTTCCGGCGGCGGTTAAGATTGACAAATATGCCGTTCCCTTACCCGGTTGGCTCGCGCGTCCCGCTGTTCCTGGCTCCCATGGCCGGGGTGTCGGAATCACCATTTCGCCGCCTCTGTCGCAGCTTTGGCGCAGACGTCGTGGTGACGGAATTCCTCTCCGCCGAGGGGATTCGACGGGAGAACGACGCAACGCTGTCCAAGCTCCGGTTCGGCGCGGACGAGCGGCCCATCGGCGTGCAGATCTTTGGCGCCGATCCTCAGGGCATGGGGGAGGCTGCGGCCATCGTGACGGACGTGTTCTCTCCCGAGTTCATCGACATCAACTTCGGGTGCCCCGTCAAGAAGGTCGTCAAACGCAATGGTGGATCCGGATGCCTCAAGGATCTCGGCCTCGTCGAGGGAGTCATTCGGTCTGTCGTTGCGCACACGCACCTCCCCGTGACGGTGAAGATCCGAAGCGGATGGAGCGAAGAAATGCGCGATCCGGTGTCGATCGCGCGCCGTTGCCAGGATGCCGGCGCTCGCGCATTGACATTGCATCCGCGCACGCGCGCCCAGATGTACTCGGGTCAGGCACGGTGGGACGAAATCGCGGCCGTCGTGGACGCCCTGGACATCCCAGTCATTGGTAACGGCGATATCAAGACGCCTGAAGACGCGGCGCGCATGTACACGGAGACCGGCTGCGCCGGTGTGATGATCGCGCGTGGATCGTTTGGCCAGCCCTGGATCTTCACCCAGGCACGTGCGCTGCTGGATCGCCTGCCGGTCCCGCCGACTCCGCCCGTGGCGGAGCGCTTCGCCGTGGCGCTCCGCCATGCGGCGATGGCGGCGAGCTACGAGCCCGATCCGCGGGGCGCGGCGATCGAATTCCGCAAGCACCTTGGCTGGTACGTCAAGGGACTGCCGGGGTCCGCGGATTTGCGTCGGCGGCTGCACGCGGTCGAGTCGCTCGGTGAAGTCGAAGGCTTGTTCGCGGACTATCTGGCGCATGTCGACGAATACGCCGAGGCAGACGCGGTCCTGAGCGCGACGTGATTCGCGAGCGCGCGCTCGCACTCCTGCAGCAGGTCGCCGCGGGTGAGGTGCCACCCGAGCGTGCGCTAGCCTCTTTTGCGACGGAGCCCGTCGAGACGTTGGGCTTCGCGACGGTCGATCACCACCGCGCCCTGCGCCAAGGCTATCCCGAGGTCATCTTCGCCCCAGGGAAGACGCCAGCTCAGGCGGTCGAGATCGCAACGGTGCTCGCGGACCGCGGCGACGGATTCCTGGTCACACGCGCCGACGCGGCGCACCGATCGGCGCTCTCAGCACGGTTTCCAGCGGCCAAGGTAAACGAGCTCGCGGGGACCGTCCATTTGCCGTCGCGCCACGCTCTACCGATCGCGGGGCAGATCCTCGTGGTGACGGCGGGGACGAGCGATGCGTCGGTGGCCGAAGAGGCCGCGGTGACCGCGCTCGCGCTCGGAAACAGCGTCAGTCGCGCCACCGATGTCGGCGTCGCAGGCCTTCACCGCATCGTCGCGCACCGTGAAGCGCTGGCGACCGCCGATGTGATCATCGTGGTTGCCGGTATGGACGGCGCCCTGCCGTCGGTCGTCGGTGGGCTCGTCGCGGTGCCTGTGATCGCCGTGCCGACGAGCGTTGGCTACGGTGCGAGCTTCGGCGGCGTCGCCGCTTTGCTCGCGATGCTCAATAGTTGCGCCTCCGGAGTGACGGTCGTCAACATCGACAACGGGTTTGGGGCCGCTGTGGCCGCATCCCGGATCACTCACGCGCATTCCCAATCCCTCCCCTCGCCGTCGTCGCGATCGCAGCCGCCGCTTGTGCCCTAGTGGCGGTGGGGACCGCCATGTGGCTGGCCCTCCAGCTGCATAACAGCCGTGAGCGCCTCTCGCGCGCCGAGCGCAAGAACGAGGGGTTGAACAGCTTCGTCACGGAGCGCCGGCGGACGCCCGTTCGGTCGAACCAGGCAGTTGCTGCTGCGCGCCTGTCGTCCACCCGCATCCCGGTTCGGGAGCAACCCGCCGCGGCGCCACGGGCCGAGCTGACGCGTCCCGAGGAGCTACGAGGATCGTTACTGACAGACTATCTGACCGAGCTGCGCGAGCGACTGGGATCCGACGAGGTCATTTTGTGGCGCACGCGACCCGATGGCCGGCTCATTCCCGCAGCGTGGTCGAGCCGCGTTTCGGGTGGCCTGACAGCCAGCGATCTGAGCCCCGCCACTGCTGAGAAAGTGCCTCCGTGTTTCAGTTTCGATGACTGGATGCCGCGAGTCGAGTGGGCCGCCACGCAGCGATTGTTTCAGCTCGAGCGTCGCGGCTTGGATGGAAAACTCCTGGACAACGACCGCACGGGTGAAGGGACGGTCGTGACGTTGGCCGTCGCCCCAATTGACGACGAGGTGCGCGGCTACGCAGCCCTCAGCGCATCAGCCACCGCGGGGCTCAAGGCTGACGAAGAACAAGTCCGCGACTGGGTGTTGCGGTCTGCGGGGTACGCGGCCGAGCTGGCCGACCTCATTCACACACAGCGCCAATCTGAACGACAGGTGCGCCAGGCCAACGTGCTGGTCAACTCGGCCAAGCTCTTTCAGGCGAAGCGATCGGTCGAAGGGCTTGCCGAGAGTGTCTGTGCTGACGCAATCCAGATCACCGGTGGCGCGCGGGCAACGCTGGTCAAATGGGATGTCGGCGCCGAATCCGGATTCGTGCAGAGCGCGTCATCGGGCCATTCGATCGAGCCGGGCCAGAAAGTGGTCGCTCCATCGCGTGTGGGCGAGATGTTGACGGAGGACCAGGCGCAGGCGTGGGAAGATGCGCGCACGCTCGACCGCTCGGTGCCGATCTACGCACCAGGGGAGACGCTCGCCTCGCCAGGGTCGCTGCTCGTCGTTCCGATGAAGCAGGAAGGCCGCGTCGTGGGCGCTATCGTTGTCGAGGGTAACGAGCCGTACGACATCATGGCCCGGGACGTCGGGACCGTACGGATGCTGGCCGCGATCGCGTCGGCCTCGCTCGACCAGCTATGGCACATGGAGCGTGCGCAGCTCGCGTCGATCACCGATCAGCTGACGGGCCTGTACAACCGCCGCCATTTCGATCAACAGTTACTCCTGCTGCTGAGTCGTGCGGACCAACGCAACCAGCCGCTCTCGCTCATCGTGGCCGACGTCGACCATTTCAAGCGTGTCAACGACACGTTTGGCCATGAGGCAGGAGACGCCGTGCTGCAGGCCGTCGCGGGCACGGTGCTCCGGCAGGTCCGCAATGGCGCCGAGGGTGACCTCTGCGCGCGGTATGGTGGGGAGGAGGTGGCGATTCTGCTCCCGGGGCTCCCGGCACACGAGGCAGTGGACGTGGCGGAACGGCTGCGGCGAACGCTTGCGGCGAAACCTGTCGCGTACGCCGGCCAGCGGATCGCAATTACCGCCTCCTTTGGCGTGGCCTGCTACCCCGAGACCGTGGCGGCACACGCGGCGTTTTTCCCGGCTGCGGACCGGGCCCTATACCAGGCCAAAGCTGGCGGAAGAAACTGCGTGAAGTCGGCTGGTGGAAGTGACGCTGACGCAGGGGCTTACGATATCTCACGTCGAGCAAAGACTGGGTCAGGCCGGGGTTGACCCGTGCCGGAGACTGGCTAGCTTTCGTCTGGTAATTGGGGGCGAACTAGGCTCGACATGTGTTGTGACGTCTGTGCGGCGTGCCCAGGTGCTCGAGACCCTGGTAAAACACTCGGGAAAACCACAAAAGCCAACAACAACCTGGCTCTGGCTGCGTAACTTCGGTTGCGTGCCTTGCCGCTGAGAAAGCCCGCCCGGGGCGTTCACGGCGGTATCGGAAATCTGGGCTAGCTCGACGTCGCGTTCTCCGGCGACGAGCGAAATTCTAGAGAACTCGTCCAGTCGTGGGTTGCTCACTGACCAGCGCCTGGAGACCTCAACTGGTGAGCTACGCACGTAGTCGCATTGGCAGATCGACGGCATGGACCGGGGGGCAGTACCCCGCGCCTCCATCGGCGTTGCACGCCGATAGAGAGTAGACGCACAGAAAGTAGAAAGTAGAGGAGCCGTCCCTCGGCAGGGGGTCGGCTCCTTTGCCCTTCTATGCACCTACGGCCCCTTCGGTCGCCGGCATTGACGGTTCGTGGCAGACGTCTACTTTCTACCGCGTGGCGCAAGCGCCACGCGGTTCGTCTTTCGGTCGTGAAGAGTTGGAGCATCGCGACACGGATCGCGGCCGCCGTGGCGGTCATCGTCGTGCTCGGGCTGGGCGCGTCGGGCGTGTTGGCGTGGCGGGCAACCGACCGGCGCATACTCGCGCTCGAGCTGCGCGAGGCACAGGACAGAGTCGCCGTCAACGTCGCGACGGCACGTGCGCTCTTCGACGTGCAGTTCCCCGGCCCCTGGCGGCTCGTCCCCGCTGGCCCCCGTGACAGCGCCGTCGATATGTACAACGCGAATATGCGGCTCGAGGCGTATCGGCTGCGGATGGTGCTGGGGAGTCACCTGTATAAGGGATCGGTGCCGATCCTCGACAATCCCGATGTCGAGCGCGGCTTGTTGGAGATCGGCCGCCTCACCGGTACGGAGCTGACGATCGCCCAGCGAATCGGCCCCTTGTCGTCATCCGACCCGACGGTGGGCGGACTCCCAATGGGTCGGGCGCTGCGTCTCGCGACGACCGTGACCCGCGTGAATGCCGAAGGCGATTCGATCCGGGTGACCCGCACGGTCATGCCGATGCGCGACGTGGAAAGCGGCGCCCGCATCGCGGCCGGCATGGTGCTCGGGTCGAACACGACATACGATGGGCGAGCGCTCGAGGCGGGCGCTGACCGGTGGACTCGGTATGAACCCATCGTCGCACCCGATGGCGCGGTGATCGGGATCTTCTATGGGGGGATTCCCTTTGCCCCCTTCGCGAATCAAGCGCACGCCGCATCGGGAGAGGTCGCGCGGTGGATAGGGATCTCCGGGCTGATCGTGGCCACGATCGCGTGCCTCTTGCTGTTTCATCTCATTCGTCGCGTGCTCCGTCCGGTCCGCACGATCCGCGATGCGGCGCTGCGTATCGCCGCGGGGCAGTTGAGTGCCCGGAGCCTGATTGCCGGAACCGGCGAGATCGCGGAGCTCGGGCAGGCTTTCGACGGGATGGCTGCGCAGCTGCAGGCGGTGAACGAGCGGGTCGTGACGGCGACGGAACAGCTCACGGCCTCGAGTCGCCAGGTCGACACGGCGGTGGTCGCGGCAGCCACCGCCACACAGCAGGTCGCACGGTCGATCGGCGAGGTATCGCACGGCGCGGCGGAGTCCGCGAGTCGCGTCGACGAAGCGACCAAACAGGCGCATCAGGCGATGTCTCACGTCCAGGCAATCGACGCCGAAGTGGTCCGCGCACTCGGCGAGGCGCGATCGGCGGAGGCCCTGGCGTCTGACGGGCACGTGCAGGTGTCGCGAAGCCTCGCCGTGAGCGAAGGCGTCCGTACAGCCGTCGGCCGCGCTCGACATGTCATGGGCGAGCTCGATCAGCAAGCCGGTCAGATCGAAACCATCGTCGCGATGATCAAGCGGATCGCGTCTCAAACCAATCTGCTCGCGCTCAACGCGGCGATCGAGGCAGCTCGCGCAGGAGACGCCGGCCGCGGGTTCGCCGTTGTCGCCGGCGAAGTGCGGGCCCTCGCCGACGAGGTCAGGAAGTCATCGGAGAGCATTGGAGCGATCGTGCTGGAGACGAAGACTCGCACGGCCGGCGCGGCCATCCTGATGGGTGAAGTCGAGATGGAGACGCAAGCGGGCGCCGACGCGGCGCGGTCGAGCGACACGGCGTTCCGCAGCATCAGTACCGCGATCGAGCACTTGAGTGCGCAGATCAACTCGATCAAAGCTGCTGCCGACGCGGTCGCAGTCGCGATGAACCAGGTCGACGGTGCGATCGCGGGCGTGGCTGCGATCGCGCAGCAAAGCGCCGCGACCAGTCAGGAAGTCTCCGCCCTTGCGCAGGAACAGAGCGCCACGTTCGCGGAGATCACGCACGAAATCCACGACGTGTCCAAGATGGCGGAGGAGCTGCGCACGGTTGTCGTCGGCGCCGCGGCGCGCGAGGGCTTTAGCGTCCCCAGGGGGCGCGCAGCGTAGCACTTGCCCCACCTCTGCGGCGCGGCTAGCTTAGCCCTTCTGACGCGGGGTGGAGCAGCCTGGTAGCTCGTCGGGCTCATAACCCGAAGGTCGCGGGTTCAAATCCCGCCCCCGCTACTGGCGTGGAATAGCACATGGTACCGGCCGGCCCCTTGCGGGCCGGCCGCATGTTTATGTGGGGGCACATAGACGGTTTCGTCGTCCAACGTCCAACGTCCAGTTCCCCATGACCGCATCCGACGATTTTCGCATCCCCGTGATCGGCGCCGAAGACGTCTCGGCGCTCGTCGAATATCCGCCCCAGGCCACATGCATGCTGGTGTTGGCGCATGGGGCGGGGGCGGGGATGCGGCATTGATTTCTCGAGTCGCTGGTCAGCGAGCTCGCCGCCGCGCGCGTTGCGACTCTCCGCTATCAGTTCCCGTACATGGAACGCAGGCGGCGTGTACCAGACCCGCCGAGCGTGCTGACCGCGACGGTCGGAGCGGCCGTGCGCGAGGCGCAGGGTCTCGCGCGCGGCCTGCCTGTTTTCGCCGGAGGCAAGTCGATGGGCGGCAGGATGACATCGCTCGCCGCTTCGGAGGGGTTGACGCCCGGCGCGCGCGGACTCGCCTTCTTCGGCTTTCCTCTGCACCCGCCGAATCGGCCCGCGACACAACGCGCCGACCACCTCTCGCGCGTCCATTTGCCGATGCTCTTTCTACAAGGCACGCGCGATCAGTTCGCAGAGCTCGAGCTCCTGCAACCGATCTGCCAGGGACTCGGCCCATCAGTGACGCTCCACATCATCGGTGAGGCCGACCATTCGTTCCACGTCCCCAAGCGTTCGGGCAAGACAGATGTCGAGGTGCTCCGCGAACTGGTCGACACGTTCGTCCAGTGGGCGGCGACCGTCATCGCGGACTGAACGTCTCATCTTCCCGGCGACGCGCCGGGGCGTCTCATAGTGCGTTTCCGCGAGGTCAGGATCACACAGTCGTGCCTGCAATCGCACGATTATGCACGAGGTGAGTCTCCTTTCACCTACACGTTTCTGCTTTCTACAGGCGCGTAGCGCCTGTCGCTCCAAGGGCAATTGCGAAGTGACGCCAGGCGAAGCGAGCTTTCATCTTTACTCGACGAGCTGGAGCGCAACGGATGCAACGCGCCTATCGACCAAAGCTCGTGTTTGGCTTCGCGCCCTGGTGGTGCGTGAGTGCGCTGGCCGCAGCACTGGGACAGACGAGCGCCCGGGTCGGCTTCCTTGGCGCACAAGACTCGAGTGTCCACCGCCCGGCGGTTCCCGAGGCGAGTCGCGCTGCACCGCAAACAAGCGCACCTCTGTTCTTCACGGACACGGCCGCCGATGGGCGGTGGGTCGATGCACATGACGCCCCGGTCCTCCAGCGGCGCGTGTCGATCACACTCATTGGCGTCCCACTGGGCGCCGCGCTCGAGGGCATTTCCGAGCAGGCTCGCGTCGGGCTGAGTTACACACCCGAGCTTCTCCCACTCGGCGCCCGCATATCGATCAAGGCCGACAGCGCGACCCTTGTCACCGTGCTGGCCGAGGCTCTCGCCAACGCGGGACAGGACGTGCTGGTCAGCGCGGGCGGCGACCTCAGGCTCGTTCCACACTCGATTGTCGCCGAGGCTGCTGATTCGTCGCGCGTCGTTACGGGCGCAGTTCTCGATGTCGCGAACGGAGAGCCTGTGCCCTACGCCACCGTGGCGCTGCTTGGCACGGACCACGCCCGCTTTGCCGACAGCGCCGGACATTTCCGCCTGGCGAGACTCAGGCCCAGAGCCTACCGGCTGCGAGCCCGCCAGATCGGCTATGAGCCCGTCGACACGACTGTGGTCGTGGGACCAGGCCCAACGGTAGTAACGGTCACCCTTCGCATGCACCGCGTCCCCGCCTTGCTCGGCGCGGTCACTGTCACCGCGCGCGGCGCCAAGGGATGCGTCTCGACCGGAATTCCGGATCCCAGGGTCAACCCCGCATTGGCAGCGATCTTTGAGCAGGTCCGCGAGAACGTCGACCGCATGCGACTGCTCTCTGAACAATACCCCTTCCGATACACTCGCGAAGAACGGCGGATCATCCGGCGGAGCCCGGGCGGCGATTCGACGGACTACATTGACAGTCTCTCGTACGAGTCGCGAGCACATTGGCCGTATCAGATCGGCGATGTCGTGTTCTATCGGCTCGATACCGTGTTTCATCGCTCCGGTCCGGGCGAAGTGCCCAGGCCGATCGTCCGCCGCCACATGTACCTTCCCGTGTTCACCGACCTCGCGGACTCGGCGTTCCTCCAGGCACACTGCTTCACCCTGGGCGCCCTCGAGCGCGATCGGGACGGCCCCACGACGTTTCGCATCGATTTTGAGCCGGCGGTGCGCATCCGTACTCCGGACGTGCAGGGCTCGATCTATATCGATGCCCGCCAGCTGCTGGTACGTCGGGCCTTCTTCGCCATGACGAGACCCAACGCGGCAAAACCGCCCCTCATCAACTTTGCGGTGACCACGACGTTTCGGCCGATCATCCCACTTGTGCCCCTTGTCGACTCCATGGGGTCTCAGCAGCTGGTTGAAGCGTCTAACGCTGGAGCTGACCCCTCGAATGCGGTGAGTCGCCTCGCACTCACGACGGATCGCATGATCAAGGTCGCGTTCGAGACCGAATCGCCCGGTGCCCGTGTCGGACTGACGAATATGACTGCGAGCGACGCGACCGGCCGCGAACCGTCGCCCGACTCGAGTGCTGCCCGAGTTGACCGCGCTGGGATCACGTACGTTCGCCCGTTTTTTCCAGCGGACCCGTCCTGCAGGGTCGAGGCGCCGTCGGACACGGTCGCCGAGTTGGTCTACGCCACGCTAGACGCGCAGCGGCCGGCCGGGATGCGACAAGACACGTGGTCGCGGTACGTGAGTGACATCCTCGCGGCCCTCCGCCGCTCGTTTGTACTGCCCAGGGATTTGACCCTCCAGGCCTTCAGTTGGCCGTTCCCTGTCTCGACGTCCGAAAGCGTCGTCCGCGACGGTCGCGGAGTTGCGGACGCATTGGAGGATAGTGATCGTGTCGCGATCCCCGGCCCGATGCCGCGACCGTCAGGTGACTCGTCGGGAGCCCTCGTCGGTGTCGTGATGGGGGAGGGGGAAGGAGCTCGCCGACCGTTGCCGTTCGCGAGCGTCTGGCTGGCAGGCGCGAGTGAACGCGTGACCGACACGGCCGGGGTCTGGCGGGCTGCGCGACTCGTACCGGGGTCATATGGCGTGCGTGTACGCCAGGTCGGATTTGCGGTCAAGGACACCGTTCTCACAGTTCGCTCCGGTCCGTCGACGACCGCCGACACGGTATGGCTGGCGCCCAGGTCCGCTCGATCTGACGCCGTGCTCGGCAAGGGTGGCCGCCTCGCGCTGTACGTCGCTCCGACGCTGTCCACGAGCGTCGAATTGACGCTCGGCGCCGACGGGTCGGTGCAAGACACGCATCTGATCGCGTCATCAAGCTCGGGCACTGCAGACACACTCGTGCTCGCGGCGATCGAGCGTATCGCATCGCGCCACGAATTCCCCGTGATCGACACTACAGGGGAGCGACCCCGCGTAGTGACCCTCGATCTCGTGGTCTCGATGGACCAACCGAGCACGGTCGCCGGCATCGCGCTGGGTCGGGTGGAAGAGCCGGCGTGGCCATGGCAGCACGAGGCAGCCCTGAACAAACGCCTGCGCCAGCCCAATTTCTTCGGTAACGTCGCCGCGGGCGACCCGGCGGCTGACACCGCGAATTTCGAGTTCGTTGTGGATGCGCGCGGCCGCGCGCTCCCGTTGACTGCGCGCACGATTCGCACCGGATCCGAGGCTGCTCGCCGAGCGCCGAACTCGCGCCTGGAAACGCGAGTGCTACAGTCGCTCTCGCACTTCTATTTCACACCGGCCGTGGTTGCGAACTGTCCGGTGTCGCAGCTGATACGACAGGGCTTCGGCTACTCCATTCGAGCTGACAGCGCCCGATAGGGGAAGCTCTCCGGCAGGGTCGCCTCTGGCTCCCGGCTGGTCAACACGTAGCTTCTGGCACTGTTGGCCAGTGAGCAGCGTGTAGGTCATCGAATGGAGGAACAGTCGTGTCGCTTCGGATCAGTGCCCTCGGTTGGGTCCTGCCCGCGTTCGCGGTCGCGTCACTCAGCGCCGCGCAAGAGACGCCGGCTGGGACCAAGGTCTTCGACATGCCTGACAATACGTGGTTCGAAGGCAACCTCACGCAGCTGGAGGTCGCCCCAGGCGCTGATCGTGCGCTGTTCCACCTGCTCGGGCACACGCATCTCGTCAACATCGCGACCGGTCGTGAAGATTCGGCAGCGCTCGCGGGCAAGCTCGATAAGGTAGATGACGCTGCATTCTGCGGTGGGACGCTCGTTCGGCGCGGGCGGCGCGGCATCGAGCACGGGTGGTTCTTGAGCGATGGTCCCGACGGGCCGACCGATGGACCCTCCGCCGGCTTGCCAGACGATGCGGTCTTGAGTTGCTCGTATGACGGGAAGCAACTCGCGTATTATCGCGCCTCCGCGCCGCGGACTGGAGTCTTCGTCGGTCCGATAGGGGCCTACCGCGCGTACCTCTTCCCGGGCGACGTGAGCGGTACGGTGTTCGCGCTCGATGGGCGGTCGGTCTATGCGACGTACATCAACGACGACGGGGTGTCTTCCCTCGTGGAGATCACGCTCTCGTCGGGGCAGAGCCGAGTGGTGGCCAGCGATCTCGACATGATGCCGGGCGGCAATGTGATCAGCATGGCGCCGGACGGGCGTCATCTCTACGTAGCGCTCGCAAGTGCCGGCGCGCCCCGCAATGCCGCCCGGCATGACCCGCAGGCCATGCGCTTTCTGCAGATCTACGCGCTCGACGCCGCCACCGGTGCCCGACAGCGCATCACATCGTCGTTGCAGGATAACTACGACCCCAATGTCGTTGGCCACACGTTGTACTGGGCGCGCGTCGTACCGCACAAGGCCGTCGCTGTAATTCCAGCGAAGGGAGGCGAGGCGCGAGAAGTGCTAGCCGGCGCCGATCTCCCCATGTGGAGCCCGGACGGGCGCCGCATCTCATACACGTACGATTTCGACCGGATGGCCGACGGAGCGCTGCCGATGGATGTCGGCGTGATCAGCGTCGACCATGGTGTGTACGCCACATCGAAGCCCGCGCCATTCGTTACTGGATACCATGAGGATTTCACGGCTGCCTGGTCGCCGGATGGAAAGTGGATTGCCTTCCACTCGCATCGTCCACCGACGCCAGTGCCTTTCTATGAAAGTCCGGGACATACGGACGACATCTATCTGCGGGTGGCCGAGGATCGACACGCGCCCGAGATCCGGCTGACGGATTTCGGGTGGGAAGTCGGCCCGGCCTACTGGGCGCCCGACGGGCGGCGTCTCATGTTCAGCGGCTGGGAGAAAGGTGGCACCCCGCGGATCGACCGGGTCTGGATTCTCACCATCGATCCTGTTGCCGGTCGAACGCTACGTGCTGACCGGTTGCCGCTACCGGCAGCGGTGCGAAGCGCCAGTTGGGCAATGTGGTCGCCCGACGGGAAGCACGTGGTGATCGAGGACAACCAGGGCAGCAACAAGCGCAGTCTCTGGGTGCTCGGTGCCGACGGATCGGATCCAAGAAAGCTCGTCGACTACCGCGGCACGACGTACGATGCCGTGGACTGGTCACCCGACGGGAAGACCATCGTGTACAGCGGACTCGTCGGCGACCTGCTCCAGCTGTTCGCCATTCCGAGCGCGGGCGGCGAGCCGCGGCAGCTCACCCACGACTCGGAGAACATCCTGCACCCGAGGTTCTCTCCGGACGGTCGCTGGATTGCCTGCTCGCGTTTGACGAAGGAACACATTGTCGTGAAGCGGGCGCTCGGTCAGCAATTGATTTCGAGCAGAGGTCGGTGAAAAAGACGCGCCACACGTACGAGCTCAGGTCGCTACTCGTCTGCTTTCGCTGATGATCATCGCGACCGTGCGCACGGTCTACGCGGAATGACTCTGCATCGAGTGCCGTCGGGTTCCCGGCGAGCAACGAGCTTGCCCGATCGCTCGTCTGCCACATGTGACGGCGCTCGTGGCTGGCACGATCATCGGCGCGACGATCTTCGTGCAGGCCTCGGATATCGCGGCGCTGGTACCGAGCATGCCCATCATCCTGCTCACGTGGACGATCTCCGGCTTGCTCGCGCTTTTTGGCGCCCTCGTCTGCGCCGAGCTGGCCTCGGCATTCCCGCGAGCCGGTGGCGTCTACGTTTTTCTACAGGAGGAGTACCACCGCTGCTCGGTTTCCTGTGGGGCTGGACAATGTTCTGGATCATGCACACCGGCGTCATCGCCGTACTCGCAATGGTGTGTGCACGCTATACGGCCTTCTTCATGCCGGTTGGCGATCGCGGGACACGCCTGATCGCCGTGGGGACGATCCTCGTGATTTCAGCGATCAACTACGTTGGCGTGCGCTTCGGGAGTACGGTGCAGGCGTTGTTCACGGCGGGCAAGCTCGCAGCGATTGCGCTCCTGGTCGTGGCGGGTCTCGCCTTCGGCTCGCATGGGCCAATGCGCCTGCAACACGCCGCGGTCAGCACGTCAGCCGTCCAGCGGTCGGTGACCGTGACGGGGTTTCTGCTGGCATTGATCGCTGGAGTGTTCACCTTCAGCGGATGGCAGAATGTGACGTACCTGGCGAAGAAACCATCGAGCCGGAGCGGACCATCCCGCTTGGCTTGGTGCTGGGCATCGCGATTGTCACGGTCAGCTACGTGGCCCTCAACGGCGTCTATTTCCATCTGCTTCCGCTCGACCGCATCGTTGCCTCGCAGCGAGTGGCGGCAGACGCGGCGGTCTCGGTGATCGGGACGAGCGGAGGAGCGGTCATCTCGGGCCTGGTCATCTTCTCCGTGTTCGGTGCAATGATCGGCAGTCTGCTCGCGGCGCCGCGCGTGTATTTCGCAATGGCGAGAGATGGACTGTTGTTCTCGTGGGTGAGCGGCATCCATCCGCGATTTCGCACGCCACATCGCGCTGTCATACTGCAGGCGGTCTGGGCGTCAGTGCTCGTGTGGACTGGCTCGTACAGCCAGCTCTACCGACGAGTGATCTTCGTGCAGTGGATGTTCTTCGCTCTAGGATGGCGCTGGGCCTGTTTTCTTTGCGGCGACGCCCGACCTATCGCCCTGCATATCGGGTCTGGGGCTACCCGTCGGTGCCAGCGATCTTCGTCGTCTTTATCGCTCTGCATAGTTGTGAATCGACTCTCGTTGGAGCCGATCGACAGCGCCGTCGGATTGACGGTGGTGCGCTCGGCGTGCCTGCTTATCTCGGCCTGGCGGCGGCAGCGGGGCAGCCAGTCGAGCGCCGTGCAGGCTGTCGAAGCGGCAGCGGAGTAGCGGCTGCCGCCGTTCGCGGCGCCTGGCGCGCTCCGCCCTCACGCTTTCAACGTCTCGATCGGGTCGACCGTCAGCGCGCGGCGGGCAGGCACATACGCAGCCAGCAGGGCAATGAGGGCCAGCAAGACTGCCACCTCGATATAAGTCGCCGGATCCGCCGCGCCAATGCCGAAGAGGACCGAGCGCATTGCGCGCGTTGCGATGAGGGCGGCGCCGAGGCCGACGAGCACGCCTGCCAGCGTGAGGCCGGCGCTCTCCCCGACGATGGAGGCGAGCACCTGAGGACGAGACGCGCCGAGCGCGACCCGGAGTCCGATTTCGCGTCTGCGCTCGCTGACGGCATATGCGACGACACCGGCGATGCCGAGCGCGCCGAGCAGCAGTCCGAGACCGCTGAATGTGGCGAGAAGAACGGAGAGCAGGCGCGGGCGCGCGACTGATTGCCGCACGACGTCGTCGAGGGTCTTCACGCTGGCGATCGTCTGATCCTTGTTCAGCGACCAGATGGCGCGCTCGATGGCCGCCGTCATCGCCGCGGGATCGCCGCGGGTCCGCACGACCAACGTCACCGACGAGCGCATGTTCTGCGGGGCCGGCCGGTACAGCGCAGGTTGGGGTGCGGCGTCGAGGCCAGCCTCGTGCACGTCCCGCACCACACCCACGATCGGCACGCGAGTGGTGTCACCGAGCACGAGTCGTCGGCCCGGCACATTGGAGAGGGGGCCTGGAAGATACTTGCGCGCGAAGGCCTCATTGATGATCACGACGTCCTTCGCGCCGGCGGTATCGGCTCGGGTAAATTCCCGTCCCGCCAGCACTGAAGTCCCGACCGCCGCGAAGTACCCGGCACTGATGTGATTCGCGATCGTGATCGGCCGCTGACTCTGCGGCACAAGTGGTTCTCCGTCGATGCCGAACCCCCATTCCTCTTCCTCACCTTGCAGCGGTAGCACCTTCGTCGCGCCGACGGCGATCACGCCAGGGATGTCGCGCACACGATCGAGAATGTTGGCGTAGTAGCGAGCCATGCGCGCATCCTCGCTTGGCGACCCTGACCCCGGCATGTGAAAGTTGACGGCCAGCGCGTGGCTGGGTCGGAACCCGCTGTCCGTCCCCATGAGCCGACGGAAGCTCTTCACCATGAGGGCAGCACCGCACACGATCACCACGGCCATCGCGACTTCGGCCATCACGAGCCCGTGGCGTGCCCACACTCGACCGCGGCCCGAGGTTGCGCCGCGAGTGCCGCTCTCGCTGGTCGCAAAGCGAGGGCTGGTCGCGGCCACTTTGAGCGCCGGGGGCAAACCCAGGAGGATCCCGGTGGCTATTGACGCGAACAAGGTCAGGCCGACGATGTCCCACTGGAATCCTTGCCCGGCGAGCCGCGGGAGCTCTCCGGCCGCCAGTTGCCGGATACCGGCCAGCGCGAATTTCGCCACGATGATCCCTGCGAGACCGCCGAGTAACGACAGCAGCATCGACTCGACCATCAATTGCCGCACCAGTCGCCGGCGCGGCGCGCCGAGCGCTGCGCGCACGGCAAACTCCGTCTCGCGGGCCGTTGTGCGGGCCAGGAGCAACGCCGCGATGTTCGCGCCTGCCATGAGCAGCACGCAGGTCACGGCCGCGAGCATGACGAGCAATGCCGGGCGCATGTCGCCGACAATCGATTCGAGAAGCGGCGCGACGCGCACACTCGTCCATCCGTAGTCGGCATCGGGGTAGGCGTCCGCCAGGTGGTGCTGGAGCTGTGAGAGATGGGCCTGCGCGCCTCTCACGGAGGCGGCTGGCGCGAGGCGGCCGATCACGTTCAGCCACCGATTGCCGCGCATCTTCCAAGGGGTCATGTCCTGCGTCTCGTAGAGAGCGGACCTCCAGAGCTCGGGCCCGTCTCCTGGGAAGCGCATCGCTGGCGGCATGACACCGACGACGACGTGCGGTGCTCCGTCGAGGTCGATCGTGCGTCCCACGATTGTCGGATCAGCGCCAAATCGCCGACGCCACAGGCCGTCACTGATGACGACGACGCGTGGGCCGTTCTCCGACAACTCGTCGGTGCTTGGCAGCCGGCCGAGCTCCGGAGTGACCCCTAGCGTCTCGAAGAATCCGGGTGTGATCTCGGCTGCCGAGAGTCGTTCCGGCTCGCCCTGGCCGGTGAGGTCGGCCCCAGTTTGCGCGGCCGTGTACCAGTACCCGCCAAATGACGCAATGTCGGGCTGTCCCTGGCGCCAGTCATCGAGGTCCGGGACGGAGATCTGGCCGAGCGCTCCGCGTTTCTGGTCGACTGGCCAGAGGCGAACAAGCCGATCTTGGCCGGGGAAGGGGAGGGGCTGAACGAGGACGTGGTCGACGACGCTTCCGATGGCCGTGACCCCACCAATGCCGAGCGCGAGGGTCAGCACGGCAACGGTCGTGAAGCCGGGACTCGCGACAAGGCGGCGCCAGGCATAGTGGATGTCTTGCCGGAGTCCGGTCCACACCGCGGTCGACCGGGCGCGTGTCTCGTGGGCGGCATCGAGCGCCGCGATCGCCTCGCGCGTTCTGTCGACGTCCCCGAACTGTCGCGTGGCCTCTCGTCGTGCCTGGTCGGCGGTCAAACCGCGGTTCATCAGTTCCTCAATGCGCATCCCAAGGAATGGGCCGCGATTTCAGCCTCGACATCACCACCGATGTCGCGCTGCTCGCGGTCGAGGCGGAACAGTCGTCGCACGTCACGCATCATCGACTCCGCTATGCGGTGCTCAAGACCCGCGACACGGCGGCCGCGTATCGTTCCCAGAGGGACGTTCGAGCGCGGAGCTGCGCGCGCCCGGCCGCTGTGAGCTCGTAGTACTTGGCCGACCGGTTGGCCTCCGACCGTCCCCACTCGCTCTCGACCCACCCCCGT
>CAWDVJ010000009.1:0-8929 GCA_963805725.1 uncultured Gemmatimonadales bacterium | reverse complement strand
GCAAACGTCCGCGTGCCCTGCGCAAATCGCGTCAGCACATCCTCCGTGAAGGGCAGCTCGGACACCTGGCGCTGCGTGTCCGTACGCCACGCCAGGACAACGCGGTCTTGCTGCCGCACGGGCAGCGGCCGAAGGGCGAGCCCATTCAAGACGCTGAACATGAGCGTCCACGCGCCGATTCCAACCGCCAGGATCAAGACCGTGATCCCAACGAACCCGGGCTGTCGCAGGAATCGCCGCATGGCGTACCGAAGCTCGTCGCCTAAGAGCAACCAGCGCTCGCGGCGAGATCGGCGCCGAAGCACGCGTCGATCGATGATTTGCAATGCGTCTCGAGCGGCGGCTATGTCCCCAAACTCTCGCTGAGCCTGCGCGATCGCCTCCTCCTGCGGCAGGCCGTTTCTCATCAGATCGTCTGTTCGCGAAACGAGGTGGAAGCGCACCTCGTCATCGACGTCGGCCGCGACGTCGGCACGCCAGAACCGAAGGTACCGGCGCCATTTCGCAGATCGAGGCAGTGCATCCATGGTCCGTTCCCGCGTCGCTCGCCCGCCGTCGCCGTCAGCCGGCGTCTGGCACGGCGCGCATGACGCCGGCCACCGCAGCGACGTATCGCTTCCAGGTTGCCACTTCGGTGCGCAGAGCGCGGCGACCCGCCGCCGTCAGCTGATAGAACCGCGCTCGCTTCCCCTTCTCCGACGTGCCCCACTCAGAGTCGACCAGTCCCCGCTCGGCTAGTCAATGCAACGACGTATAGAGCGCCCCATCCAGCACACGGAACTCGCCGCCCGATCCCTCGCGAATGAACTGCGCAACGGAATAGCCGTGCCGCGGTCCCCACTTGAGTGCGCGCAGCACCAACAAATCGAGCGTCCCTTGCAACGTGTCGAGGGTCGTATCCCCTGACGCCATGGGCCCACTATACCCTCAAGTGTTGATACAAGCAAGATGGACCTCCGCGCCCGGCGTTTAACGGATCCGAGATCACGATCATCCCGGTGGCGCCGCTCTTGACGGGCTTTGATTGGCGTACGAGTTTCCGCTAACCTGGTTTTTGGAAGCCCCCACTATGCCTCGCGACACCAGCGACCTCCTACACGGCACGCTCGACGTCCTCGTGCTCAAGACCCTGTCCTGGGGCCCGATGCACGGCTACGCGATCAGCACCTGGATCGAGCGGCAGACGCGGCAGGAGCTCGAGATCGTGGACGCCGCGCTCTACAAGGCGCTCCACCGACTCGAAGCCAGCGGCGCCATTGACGCCGAATGGGGCCTCTCCGAGAACAATCGTCGAGCCAAGTACTACTCGCTCACGCGGCGTGGCCGCCAGCTCTTGCGGGCGCAGACCGCGACCTGGCGGCGCTACGCTGCCGCGGTGGCAAGCATCCTCGAGACGGCGTGACGTCGAGCGATGCCTGGCACGCCGAAGCTACCGTCTGGCGCCCACCGGCTGTTCCGACTGCCGTGGAGTCGCCAGCGGATGCCCCGGGACCTCGACGATGAGGTGCGGTTCCATCTCGAGGCGCGGATCACCGACCTCTGCGCCCGAGGGCTGAGCGCTAGCGAGGCCGAGGCCGAAGCGCTACGCCAGTTCGGGGACATTGAGGAACTTCGCCGGTACTGCAGCCGCGTCGATCGACGGGGTGCCCGGCGCGCGCGTGTGCTCGAGTGGCTCGACCAGACGGGGCAAGATCTCTATCACACCGGACGACAGATCCGGCGAGCCCGGACCTTCGCAGCGATTGCCGTACTGACACTAGCGCTCGGGATCGGTGCGAACACGGCCATCTTCACGGTCGTCCACCGCCTTTTGCTCGCACCATTGCCCTATCCGGACGGCAACCGGATCGTGATGCTGCAGGTGGACCGCAGCCGCTTCGACACGCCGGTCCGCCCCGTGGTGCAGGCCTGGCGCGCGCGAAGTCGCACGCTAGAGGATCTGGCGGCGGTCGCCGTGGACGCAGTCGCGACGGCCGACACCGCCGAGCAGGACACCATCCACGCGTTCATCACGTCGAACTACTTACACCTCCTCGGCCTCCACCCCGCGATCGGCCGCGCGTTCACTCCGGAGGACGAGCGGTCCGGCGGCCAGCGGGTCGCAATGATCAGCTACGGCTTCTGGCAGGGCGCATACGGCGGACGGGCGAGCGCATTGGGATCCGTCCTACGCGTCGACAGCCTGCCCTACACGATCGTAGGCGTAGCCCCGCGCGACATGGGACTCCCGATGGAAAGCAAAAGCTTCCGGATGAACGTGCGGGCGGCGAGGCCTGGGATCTGGCTGCCAGCGCCGCTCGACTCGATGGCCGACGGCGGCCTGTATGCCAAGCTGCGGCCGGGCATGTCCGCTAACCAGGCCTCGGGCGAACTCGAAGAGATCACGCACACCGTACCGACGCCGATCGAGGACAGCATCCGCGTGCGCGCGGTACGCGCCCAGGATCTGCTCGAGCCTCGGGAGGCGCAGACCGTGAGAATCCTGTTCGTCGCCGTCGGGGTTCTGCTGCTGATAGCCTGCGCCAATGTCGCGAATCTCCTCTTGTCGCGAGCATGGACGCGACGGCGCGAGTTCGCTGTGCGGGTCGCGCTCGGAGCGCCGCGTAGACGGCTCGTGCGCCAGGTGCTCACGGAGAGCGTCGCGCTGGCGATCGCGGGCGGGCTCCTCGGCGTGGGCGTCGCTTGGGGGGCATTGCGCGCTATCATTGCGCTTCGTCCTCCTGCGCTCGAGCATCTCGCTGGCATCCACGTGGAACCCGTCGTCCTGCTGTGGAGCGTCGGGATCTCGGTGGCAACAGGCCTTCTGTTCGGCTGTGTGCCGGCGCTGCTCGTCGGCAGTCGGGCGCTTGGCGATGTGCTACGCGGCGAGGCGACCCGCGGCTCTGGCGGCGTCGGCGCTCGGCGCATCCGCTCGGGACTCATCGTCTTCCAGATCGCCACATTGCTCGTGCTGCTTGTGGGCGCAGGCTTGCTAGCACGATCATTCGTGGGGCTCGAGCGAATGCCGCTGGGCTGCGATCCGCGTGGTCTCGTGTCTATCAATGTGTTGCTTCCCCCCCGTATCGCGCCGGCCCGGCGGGTCGCTCTGCGGACCGCAATCATTGAACGCCTCCGAGCGATTCCCGGCGTGGCGGAGGCGGCGGTGGGAACGTTGCCAGGCGACGGCTACGGCGCCCACGAACCCCTCGAGACCGAACCCGATGCGAGCGGGTACTCCCGGAGCGTGCCGGCATTCTCCCCCAGCTTCGTGAGCGCGAACTACTTTCGTGTCGCCCGCATGTCGCTCATTGCCGGACGCCTGCCTGATCCCGCCACGGTGCCAAGCGCATCGGACACGGCCTGGCGCACGAAGCCTCAGGAAGTTGTCGTGAATACGGGACTGGTCCGCCGATTCTGGCCTGACGGCCGAGTCCTCGGCTCGCGACTATATACCACCACTACCCGCGGTCGCCAATGGCAGTACACGGTCGTCGGCGTGGTCGACGACGTGCACATGCCCGGCGCTCGCCCCGACATCAAGAACGCCGAGATTTATCAACTCCCCCTCCCGATCTTCGGTTTCGCGACATTCGTCGTGCGGACGCCGATGCCGCCAGCGCAAACCGCGGCCGCGCTCAGGCGTGCCGTGCTCGATATCAACCAAAGGATCTATATCGAAACAGTCACGACCGGCGACCAGTATCTGACCGATGCCCTCGCGCCGACGCACTTCGCGATGGCGCTGTTGGCTGCGTTCGCCATTGTTGCGTTGGTGTTGTCCGCCATTGGCCTCTACGGCGTCGTGTCGTACACCGTGAGTCAACGAACCCGTGAGATCGGCGTCCGCATCGCCTTGGGCGCGAGGCCCAGCGCGATCACTGGGCTCGTCGTCGGTGGTGGACTGCGGCTGGCCATCGGTGGGGTGCTCGTGGGGCTCGCAGTGGCCGCCGCAAGCACGCCTGTCCTGGCCAGCTTGCTCTATGGGGTAAGCCCCTTCGATCCGCTGACATTCGTAGGTATCGGCGTACTCATTGCGGCGGTAGCGCTCCTCGCATCGTGCGTCCCCGCGCGCCGCGCCTTGCGCATTGACCCGTCGGACGCACTGCGCGCCGAATGAGACCGTGAGGCCGGGACATCGCGGTGCTCGGTCTCTGCGGGCTGTGGCGGTCCGCGTGAGTCAGCGCGGCGACGAGAACGGTGTCCGTGAGGCGCTGGTGGCGTCGCTCTGCCGCGCAATCACGTCCCTTTAACGGTGGCGGCCTCGCTGGCTGATTGCACCACCTTTCTTGATATTCGATCTAGCGCCGGCGGTGACAAATGAAGAACTGGGGTGCTCGGGCGCGACTGGGGCGCACCGCGCCCGGGCGCATGGTCTAACGATATCCCATGCGCAGAACAGAGGTCAGGTATCGTCTCAGGGCTGCTTGACCATGCTCTTCACCTTATCCATCACGTCCCCCGCTGCGCTCTGGCCGTTGGCGGAGTCGTTGGCGGAGGCCGCTGCGTTACTCACAGCACTAGGGCCCGTCTGTCCGCTTTTGGCGAGCGAGGAGAGCAAATCGGTGACGCCGATCTTCTTGTAATCGGTGGGGGCCACGAACAGGTCAGCGGACGGCGCGCCCTCTCGCACGTTGCGCATCTCCATTGAGCCGTTGGCGTCTGTGGACTTGGTGAGAATGTGGAGGCGGTCGTCGATCCACACCGTTGACTGATCATGCGAATCGTCGGTGCGACCCGTCGCCACAACGGACCATTTGTGTGCTGGTCGCCCGCTCACGATGTCGGTTCCCACGGGAGTACACGAGAAATGCGGTGGCGTCCCGGAGTGCTTCGTAAAGGCCGCGAACTGATTGACGGTACCATTCCACGTGGTGCATGGATCGCCATCTGCTGCAGGCCGGAAAAGGCGAAGCATTGGTGTCATCTCGGCGGCGGCTAGCGACGAAAACATGCCGGCGTCGATATACGTCTTCGCTTCCTTGTCGATCACCAGCAAGGTGCCCTTTTGCGGATCGAAGATGAACGCGGTCGTCTTTCCAGGTTCCGCGGACTCCATGCGCAGCCTGCCGACACCGACGTAGACGTGCGTGGGCACTCGGCCGCCGCCATTGCGAAGATCGACCAGATCTGCGGAGAACGGCGGGCCGTTCCAGGCGTCGCCTGTTGGGACGCCGAAACAGGCGCCGATGGCGATCGACACCGGGACGATAAGAATTCGGATCCAGCGAGCGGGGCCGCCACGTCCGTCGACGGCCGGCATTGGGTGTCGAGTCATGAACGCTCCAGGGTTACAGGTATCCGATAACAAGCTAGGAGCGCTCGGGAAGCGGTCGCCAATACTTTGTTCCGAATGAGGCCATACCGGGCGGCTATGGACACTAGATGCCGGAGGCTGGGCTCTGGACGGTGGAACGGGCGGCATGCATGAATGCCGCCCTTACATGTCGGCGTGGCCGGCGCAGGAATGGAACTCGCTCTCGCCGACATGGTCGCGGAAGGCGTGCAATTCATCATCGCCACGCATTCCCCAATTCTGCTCGCTCTTCCCGGCGCAACAATCTATGCATTCGATCGTGTGCCTGTTGCCGCGGTGGCGTACGACGACCTGGATCACGTGGCGCTGACGAGGGGATTTCTCGCAGATCCGCGGCGATATTTACATCACTTGGGGCTCAGGAAACGTGATGGTTGAACTGCCTGAACGGCGAGGGCGAGCCGGCGGGCGAGGCTCCGAATCACTATGGCGATGCGATACCTTCACCCTGCCCCGCAGCAAGACGGCGTTGTGGGTCTCAACGCTGCATTGGGACATTGGCGTTAAGCCCACCGCCGATGCTTCGGGCACCCGATGGCGCGTACTGGCCGCCCACCGGGCACTTCGCTAGACCGAAAACGTTTCGCGTGTATCGTTGAGTTGATGCGCGAAATCGAGGTTTACGGAGAGCGGCTGCTCGCCGAGCGACAGGGCGCGAGATGGGTGCTTTTCTATCCAGGTGGTGATGGAAAACGACGCGTGGCGACGGATCTCCTCGTGCCGGACTTTGTCACCACAGACGACGATCTGGCCGAGTACCTCGCTGACCTGTGCCACGAGCGAGCGACGCCGATGAATCGCGAGGTACGCTGGCTCGGCTGACAAAGCACCGACGTCGCGTCCTCAAGTCGCTCGCCCGCGAGGAGCTGCGCGACGAGGCCGTCGAGAAGTACCACGCGATGCCGAGATCGTCGGGCGACTCAGTCGGTGCTAGGGCTGCAGCGCGACCTGATGAAGCTGCTCGGAGAACAGCCGCCGAACGTGACTGCGGCCCGGGAAAAGGCCGCCGCGTTTTGCAGTGCGGCCGACACTCTGGCGCAATGTGGTTCGGGTAGCGAAGACGGTCGATGAGCGGGGCCGTTCAGCGGTCGTGCATCCCAAATAGAAATGGCGCCTCGATCACAGCCTTCACGGCGCACCCCGCAATACTGGCGGGGATGAAGGGTTGCTCCTTCACGGCGCGTTCGGATGCCACAACGAACGCGCTCACGTCGACAGGTATGCCGGCCGGGAGCTGCGGATTTCCCTGCTGTGGGTGAAGCGGGGTCGGCGGCCTGCCGCCGACCCAGAACGATTCATCACGCGACTTTTTCGAGATGGCTGAGGCCCAGGGCCTCGACCACCTTCGCCTGGACAGGCGCGACGTCCTCGTTGGCCTTGTCGGAACCATACGCCGGCGCGCCAACGACGGTGCGGGTAGCGCGGCTGCCCTTGGACTGACCCACGAGCTTGGCGACGGCCTCCGCGACATCGTGCGGATTCGGGGCGTCCTTGCCCTCGAACCTCGACATGAAGCTCTTGAACATGGCGTCGGGGATCTGCCCGACCTCGCTATAGGACTTCGTCACGTCGGTACCGGCGGGCGTCTGAATGCTGGCGAAAAAGTTGGTCGGGTAACCGCTCGGCTGCACCTCCACGACTTCGACGCCGAGTTGCGAGACTTCGTACCGAAGGCTGTCGGTCAGCGCTTCGACGGCAAACTTGCTCGCGCCATAGATCCCCAAGAAGGGGAACGTCACGCGGCCGAGGACCGAGCCGATGTTGATGATCAGGCCATCGTGCTTCTGGCGCATGGAGGGGAGCACGGCGCGGGTGACGCGAAGCAGCCCGATGACATTCGTGTCGAAGATGACCTTGGCCTGCTCCGCTGTGAAGGCTTCGGTTACGCCGACCGATGCGATGCCGGCGTTGTTGACCAGCACATTGATCTTGCCGGCCTCAGCGAGCACTTTCTTGACGCCCGCTTCGACGGACGCGTCGTCGTTAACGTCCAATTCCACGGTCTTGATGCCAAGCTTCCCCAGGGCCTCGGCGGCCTCTGATTCTTGCCCTGCGCGCCGCGCATGGAGGCGTAAACAGTGTGGCCTGCGCGGAACAGGGTTCCCGCCGTGTCACGGCCAAAGCCGCTGCTAGCGCCGGTGATCAGGATTGTTTTGGACATACTCACTCTCGTTGAGGGGTAGAACCAGCATGATCATTCTCGACTGCGAGTCGTGAGACATATTCCCGGAACAGAACGGCCGTCGTGCGTAGCATCGTGGCCGGCGGTAGGTGTCGACGCGTGGGGTTCACGATCGAGTAGATAGCTGCGGTGCTGACCTTGGCCCGCTGCGCAATTGCGCCGGCCGGAGATGGACCTCCCGGAGCGATCCACGGATGGCAAGCAGGTGGAGCAGCACCGCGATCGGTACCGCGAAAGCAGGCACTAGTAGCAGCGGACAGACCCCCAGCGCGGCCGCGGGCGCGCGAGGGCCCAGATGTGGCGCCAGGACGGGCGCGAGGAACCCCGTCCCGACGGCTCCCAGCAAGTCCACGAGGCCAAGCCCGTTCCACGCGATCGCCATCATGGGAGTGCCCGGGACTCCGCGCGCGAGCGCCAGCGCCACCAGCGGCGCAGCGAGCCCGATCGCGACATCACCGAGCCGGCGGGCAGCGCGAAGTAGCCGGGAAGCTGCTTCTGCGCCAAGAGAATCAGGAACACAACGCCGATGGTCCGGTAGAACTGCACCCCAATCAGCGCTGGGAGCGACGCCGCCTCGAGTACGTCGCGGAGCGTCGGAGAGCGCCAGAGCGCCGCGAGCGCTATCGCCATGGGTATGGTGCCGAACAACGGGATCAGCGGCGTGATGTAGAACGGGTCGCGGCCGAGGAGCGAGCTGGGGAGCGGGTGCGAGGAGGCCTGTATCAGTTCTCCAAAGGAGAGGGCAGGGACGTGACCGAGGTGGCGCTGCTCAAATAATTTCGTACCGCGGCGCTCGCGGGCACCCCCAATCCGTCATTCAAGCCCGCAGGCGAATCGGTTCCCCTGATCCGTCGCGCAAGGCCAGCAGGATGTCGGCGCGTGACTTCGAGGTCGCCAGCGCAGCGCCGGGGCAGCTCACGAATGGCGCTGACAAGAGCCGGCGATAACTGGGATCTGGCCACACTGTACTTTGCATGCGGTATGGCCACCATTGTAGCGTCAGCGCTCCGTCATTGCTGCAACCGTCACGTAAAGCCGCCACGGAATTCGACGAAAACCCTGTGCGAATACGGGCGATGCGATGGCTCGGGGAGACGCACGACGAACCGTCGACGACTGGCGAGGATCGAGCTCACGGTCAGTCGGGCAGTAGTGCGCGCGCCTGGGCCGTCTGCAAAGGCTGCGCCCACGTAGCCGTCTTGCCGGCGCCAGGGATTGGGGACAATTCCGGGGACCGGGCCCGGCATTTTGCCGTTTTCATTGGGTGCGCAATCAGGCGGATGGCGGCACCGTCAGAGGGAGCGCCGGCAAGTTGCCGGCGGTTGGCACCCTGCGCGGATGCCTGATAAGCGTGAGGTCGGTAGTTCAACTCTACCCAGGCCCATTTTTGGCCGCGGAGCGGCCAAAAAAATAAAGAGCGACACAGAAAGTAGAAAGTAGACGAGAAGCAACAA
>CAWDVJ010000008.1:0-16031 GCA_963805725.1 uncultured Gemmatimonadales bacterium | reverse complement strand
CTCGATCAACCCCGAAGTCCGGAAGGTTGGGATGGCCGGGCAGGAGAGCGTGTCGTGGACGCACTGATCGCGGCCGCTGCGAACCGGGCGGTGGACTAGGAGGGCCTAAGGCGCCGGCTTCGCCGCTAACGACGCCAGGTCGTTCGGTATTGCCGAAAACGTCCTGTCAGGCGGACTCTCTAGCCGGTAGCAAACAAGCTGCGGATGTTTGAAGCCTGGTGTCTCAAGCGCCATTTCAGTAAGCGCACGTCGTTGCTCAAGGAGCTTAGATCATCCTTTCTCACGAGCGACGAGAATCCAATCAACTTTGCGGAGACGGCACTGTCGTCAAGGCAGAGTACGTACAGCGCATCCGACAGAGCATGTGCTGAGAATCTCCTTCCCAACCTTTTGAGTCTTGCCACCACTGACCTCAGCCCTCGAAAGACGATCTGTGCGTCATGAAACATGATCGTGGCTCCCGGCGCGCAAACACTCAGGCAGAAATCGAAGTCCGCGACAACCGCGGTGGGCGTGTGCTCGCCGTCTATGAAGCAAAGATTAGGACGGGACCCTATGTATGAAGGAGGGATGGATCGTGAATCGTCGTCGAAGCATGCGATCTTTTGTACTCCGACGGAATCGATAGCGGTCAATAACGAGAGCATCCGTTCGGTCGAGTTATCGCGATATTCGAATTGGCGACCGCGCTCATTGGGTTGGACCGACGGCCGTTTATCGATCGAGTAAATCTTGTTGCACTTCGGGTCGAGAAGGTGCGGCTGAATGCTTCCGCCGAGATGAGACCCGATTTCCAGGTAGACGTACCCGTCGGGCGAATCGCGTGTCGTCACTTGGGCCGCAAGCAAAGATCGCTTGTCGGCGTCCGTCGTTTGCGACGGGATCTGCGAAAACAACGATATGTCCAGGCCCGCAAGCCTATCTTCGAATCCTTTAACGTTCATCAACCTTCCCCCGAAATTGCAGAACAGCCGATTGCTGAGTGCAAGACGAAAGACCTATTGCTGCGCAACTACCAAAACGAGGGTGGTCGCGCCGATCCGGCAATCTCAACGAGAAGGGCCACCGCATCGGGTGGCCCTCTTGTGTCGAACCGCATGTGGTGCATGGCTCTCATTGAATGGTCGCGGAGGGGCTCGAACCCCCGACCTCTGGTATGGGAGGCGACGCAGGCCTCTCTTGTTCTCTTCGACTACGTGCGACTCAGTATCGCTAACCGCCCTCTCTGACACAACTTCCGCGATCACGAGTCCCAACGTGTTTCGGCTCGTTTGACTGCGTTCTGGAGAAAAGTGGGCGCAAGATGGGCGCGCTCAGTAGACGACCACGACGCGCATTGGCGACCCATCCTCGCCGGCAATGGGAGTGTATCCGCGCGTCACGTCAGTGAAATGTGTCGGCCACGCGCACAGCGCCGACGCCTTGGCCTCAGTGAGAATCAATTCAGCTGGCCCGTTTTCTATTAGGGCGCGCCGCCGCGCCACGTCCTCATCGCCGCGCGCGATGGCTCCGATGTGCACCTGCTCTTTCTCCGTGGGGAAACGCGGCATCACGGTAAGCGGGACGACGCGACCATGAGACGCAGGGTCACCGGCAAGCCCGCCTGACGGCAGGGCGAGCGCCGCGTTCAAGTACTCGCGGGCCTTACTCTCTGCCTTCAGGTAGGGCCGCGCCGCCCTCAGCCGGCCGATCGAATCAGCGCCGTTCTCGGCGGCGCGGTGCCACGCAACCACCGCAGCGTCCCCGATGTCGACGAGTAACGCCATACAGCGCCGGGAAACGCTTGGCCTGAGTTCGCGCCGCGTGCGGGCCAGGTAGTCCGTCACTCGCGACCGGTCCACGCCGAGGAGTCGGGCCGCACGCGCACGCCTGGCGGCGAGAACACAGAGCAGTCTGATGAAACGAGCGAAAGCAGCCGGGTCGTGGATCTCTGCGCCGTGTCTGACCACCCGATTTCGTTGCACCTAACACGCTCTTGGCGAGGCAAAGTTGCAACGAAAGTTAGAGCTACGAGAGAAGCTCGAACAGACTCGAAGCGGAGGAAACGCTGATGGGAGCGGCGCAGCTGGAGCGGGACGAGGGCGGATTGAACGTGGTCGGGCCCCTGGTTGGCCTATCTGCCGTGATGGCACGGCTGGGGCTGTCGGCGGGTCGTGTGTACTACCACGTCGCCAAGGGACATTTGCCGGCGGTCCGGCTCGGACGGCGTGTCATGTTCGATCCACGTGCTGTCGAGCGGTTCATTGCGAACGGCGGCGTGGGGCTGTCCGCCAGCCATCGCACGCGGCCCCATGGGCCGCCGCCAAAGCGTCGCGGCCGATTGCGCACCACTGCGGGTGAAGGCTCAGCCCCCGGGCGAACGGAGATGGATGGCGGGGGCAAGTAATACACGCGCGGCCTGGGTCGCCCCCACAAGGCGGTCCCAAGCCGCTCACCATCCACCAGCAGACAGGGGAAAAGAATAGGCGGGGCGACCCGCTGACGAAAGGTCAAGATCCGCACGGACCGGGTCACCACGCGGCCTCGACCGGGGCCCCACAAGTAGGAGTCAGAGAAAATGCCAGCAGACAAAATCACAGTTCCGATTCCACGGACGTATCAACTGCCACCGGAGGGCGGACACCAGGCGGTGTGCGTCGACATCGTGGACTTCGGCGAGGTGCCGAATCAGCGGTACGGCACCATTGAGCACCGCGTCGCTTTCGTTTTTCAGCTGAACGAGCTGAACGACGCGGGCTATCGGTTCGAAGTGGCCACGCGATTCAACCTGGCGATGGGTGAGAAGGCGCTGCTCCGAAAGTTCCTGGAGCAGTTACGGGGTCGGCCCTACAAGCGAGAGGAACTTCAGAAAGCACCCGAACTGCACCTGTTGGAAGGCGTCAACGCCATCGTGACGATCGTGCACGCCACGCGGGGCGATCGGACATACGCGAACGTCCACGCAATTCGCCCAGTGGGGAAACGCGGGATTACGAAGGCCGTTCTGGCCCGAGCCAAGGAAGGCGATCTCGCAGCGGCGCGGCTGGTCCTCGACCGCGTGCTCGGCATAAACGCTGTCGCCGATTGGCCCTCGCGCGGCCACGTTGAGGAGAGCGCACGCTTCGACGAGAATGTTAGGGCTGACCAGGTAAAGATTTTCGAAGCAGCGAACTCAAGGTGTCGTGTGGAGTCCAAGAAGATTGCCGGCGATTACTCCCGCGAGAATCTCGACGAGCGCGCGCCGGCGAAGATGTCGGCGTGCTCACCCTCGCGCTGGGTGATGAGCCGCCTAAGAGAATCGTGCTCCTGAAAACGCGGACTAATGGCACTGAATAGCGTGGAACTCAAACGCGTCTTTCCACAGTCGCAGCTCGATGGTGTCCGCCTCTAAAACGATCGGCCGGCCATGGGCTCGCGCTGCCGACGCAACGCTGCGTTAACCTACCCTCGTGATCCGGCCATGGCATAGCCGCGCCTGCGTTGCGCTGCAAGACATCATCATGCGCAAGCGACATAGGCCCATGCGAGCATCGTCATACCATTGCCACCTGTAGTGCGCGAGTCATCATGAAGTAAGTCATCGATCGGACGGGTGACTGAATCGGCGGATCTCGCCACTGGTCAGCTTGTCTGATGCAACCGGAACCACTCGCGACATGCGCCCTTTGGCATTGGTGTTACCTGCAACGGGGCATGACGCGTGGCCTACCGCGAATGTCAGGCACCATGAGGTGGTCCCCGCCTCGTACGACGCCCAGTGCGAGGGGCCACACACCGGTGCCTCTGCGTGATGGATAAGGAGAGCAACCCGCCATGATGTGGATTGTCATTCTCGCGCTCAAACGGCCGTACACCTTCGTGTGCGCCTCGCTGCTGATCTTCATCTTCGGGATCTTCTCGATCCTGCACATGGCCGTGGATGTTTTCGCGGTCATCCAAATGCCGGTGGCGACCGTGGTCTGGTACTACACCGGCCTCGCGCCGGAGGAGATGGAACGCCGAATGACCACTTCGGCGGAGCGCTTCTACTCCTCGGTCGCGAACGACATCGAACACCTTGAGTCGTCGTCGTACAACGGCCTCTCGGTGATCAAGATCTATTTCCAGCCTGACGCTGACGTGGCCATGGGCGTTGCGGAGATCACGGCCGCATCTCAGGCAATCGTGAAGATCTTTCCGCCAGGCGCTACGCCCCCGACGATCGTGCGGTTCAATGCGACCAATGTCCCGATCGTGCATATCGCGGTCTCCAGTCCGACGATGCCAGAGGACGTGCTGAACGACTACGGCAATACGGAACAGTTTCGAGGTTATTTCCCGTCTTTCATAGACAATGCGCAACATTTTTTGAACGACCGCAACATGGAACATCGCGGCCAGAGGGGCGTCACGCTTGTGTTACCCTTCTTCGGACCATTCGCTCGGACCGTGCCGAAGCGTTGACCCAGCTGAGGGGGCCAGCCTGCAAACCTTTTCGGCGGCTGGGCGGTCTCAACACGAGTATCCGGCTGCGCCATCTGGCTGTCGCGGCCTGGCGTACGGCGACACCGCTGGCTTCAAGGGGGCTGTGTCCTTCGCACTCCAAGGGTCATGGCAGATAACGCCAGCTCTCATCCATGAAACTCGTCCGCTATGGTGCGTCCAACGTGATCGTCGACATGCCCCATTCCGGGGTTATTCGTACCGAACTGATTGGGCATCTGACCGTGACCGAGGTCTTCTACGAGCCACGCGTGAGGCTCAGAACACATTTCCACGAGCTCCGCATGAAACGGGTTCTGCTGCGTTTGATCGTATTTGGGTGTTTAGTCGCCACTCGACCTGCATGGGCCGATCAACTCGATTCTCGGCTCCAGCCGCCGAAGCGTGCGTTGACGCAGGCGCCGGCGCAGTTATCGGGGCTTTGGCTTTGGCGAACTGAGGGCTACGGATACGTCATACAGGTGGTCGGTGACTTGCTCAAGGCGTTCGAGGTGACTGATCTGAGCTGTATCCCGAGTTTCCAGGCGCGTCAGGTCGAGCAGAACGGATCGCGCGTCGTTTTCCAGCGAGTGGACGACTCGTCGAGGCTCGTATTCGTCGGTGCCACGGGAGCGGCCGATCAAGGCCGCCTGACCTATACTAACGCCGAATCGGACATGATTTTGCATCGCGTGGACTCATTCCCCGCGGTCTGTGACCGGACCACGGCCGATAACTCTATCACCAACTTCGACGTGTTCTGGGAAACGTATCGAGAGCAGTATCCGTTTTTTCATCTCCACCACGTGGACTGGCAAGCCACGCGTGATCACTTTCGCCCTCGCGTCATCCATGCGTCGCCCCCTGAGCTCTTCGGTGTGCTCCGCGCGATGATCGAGCCGCTTCACGATCACCACACCTACATCTACTCGACCACGGACACATTGCTCGACTATGGCGGTGAGCGCCCCGATCCCGATCCGATCGGTGACGCCGGTCGTGCGCGGGCGCTCGAGATCATACAGAATCGTTTCCTCGTCGTTCCTCTCCGTTCGTTGGCCAACGGCAAGGTGTCGTTCGGCATGCTGCGGGACTCCATCGGATATCTGCGGCTGATGGGGTTCGGGGCGTACTATCCGGACAGAAGCTACGAGCGGCAGGGAGAGGATAGGTTCGCGGCCGATCTGCGTGCGCTGGACGCCGCGCTCGACACGATCTTCGCGTCCTCCGCTGGATGGCGAGGGCTCGTCATCGACATGCGGCTCAGTCACGGTGGTGCCAGTGCACTCGGCTTGGCGATCGCCAGCCGGCTGGCGACGGCGCCTTACACGGCTTATGCCATAGTTGCGCGTCGCGATCCAAATGACCCGACGCTCATGACCGCTCCGCAGCTCGCCATGGTCGTGCCAAGCGCGCGGCCGGGATGGCATGGGCCGGTGGTCGAGCTCACAAGCCGCTACAGCGTAAGCGCCGTCGAGACATTCACGCAGGCGCTCATGGGCCGTCGTCCGGCGGTCGATCGAATCGGAGAGCACACGAATGGAGTGTTCTCTGGTGTCCCGAACCGTCACCTGCCGAACGGGTGGATCTTTGGCCTCCCCAACGAGCTCTATCTCACCGAGCGCGGTACAAGCTTCGACGTCTCCGGGATCCCACCGACGATCCCCGTTCCGACGCTCAGGACGGCGGATCTCGCCGCGGGCAGGGATCCGGGACTCGATCGCGCGATCGCAGTGCTGTCGGCGGGACGGGTGGACTCGGGGAAGAAGTAGTCGGGGCACCTTGCCGCCGCCGCCCATTAAACGCAGTCCGGTCGTGCAACGGCCAATGACAAGCTCAGCCATTGGGGCACACGTCCAGCGTCAAGCAACGGACTGCGGAACGTGCCGCTCCGTTCAGGAGTGAGTGCCCGCAGCACTCGCCCTTAGTCCGCCCGCTTCCATGCGCGATGCGTAGCAGCTCGCGCCGGGGGATACCGCTTCGGCACGCGCACCGGGTAGCGTACTCGGCGTGCCGCAGCGCGTAGGCGCCGCGCACCTCCTTCGATCGACTGGCCGGCTCCCTACCACCCGTCGAGCGGAAACAGCGATGGCGGTGGCGGGTCCAATTCCCCGTCGATGTCGATTTCACCGCCCTTGACGATGTATTTCGCGCAATACGCTCTCACCGCGGTGGCGTCTCTCGGCGGCTCAATGCGAGCATAGCCGTCCGCGAGTTCATACCACCGGTCCATCCACGACAGCCGGCGCAACTCGCTTACGCCGCCGAGTAACGCGTGAAAGTGAATCGCGCCGCGCCGTTGCAGCTCCTGGGCGCGAACCCATCGGACACCGCGACGGTGCTTCGACCATCGAGGTCCGTACATGTCGCGGTTCATCTTCGAGATCCAGACACGAAACACTTTCTCGGCCGCCTCTGGATGCTTCGCCTCACGGAACGTGAGTGTGACGAACCAATCCCACGTCCAGCGGCTCAGATACTCGACCCACGCGTCGACGAGCCTCTGCGCGTCCGCTGGAGCGGCGCCAACGCTTATCCTGGGCACGAATCCTCCCACGGCTCGCAAACGACCACACCGAGGCAATCAGCGCAGTCGCATGCCCCTTCGGCGACGAGGTCGGCAACTTCGTCGGTGCTGACGGCGCGGATCGTGACCATGGGGCGACACTCGTCACACAACGCCAACGCACCAGGGTGCGCCCGCGTCGGCTCGCCGCACATCACGCACGGCGGGTGTCGACGTTTCCATTGACGCGCTAAGCTCACGCGGAACCTCTCGCGCTCTACGCGCTACGCGGCGATAGGTCGTGCCGTGCTTGGCACGCCGTGTATCGCTGCGTGTACTGGAATCGATGGATTTTGGCGGACCACACTGGACACCCGCAAAGCGGAGCGCGCATTGGTGATGTCGTTGCGCTAGCCAAGTGCGGCCCTCACAATGCCGGGGTCGCGGGTTCGAGTCCCGCCCCTGCTATTCTCAGACTTGTCGCTCACCTCGGGGAGTAAGCGGACGGCCCAAAGAGCGAGCTGGCCGCCTAATCGTCAAGGCGTGCCGAGCTGCGGCGACGGACGGGGCGAGCCTTCGTGGCAGCGCGAGACCGCTGGTTTGGCTCACCATGCCTGGCCCGTGCCACGCCCACATTACGCCCACTCTCCACAAGCAATGGAGGGTCGGAAGGCATTCGTCCGTTGCCGAGGCGCGACAACCGCTATGCGAGAAATCGACCTTCTGAAGCGGTGTGGGGGCTAAGAGACGGTCTAACCAACATTGTCCCGCGGTTCGGTCGGCCGCGTCAACCACGACCCGGCGGCTGCCACGCGGCATAGCGAGCGACAACGCCGCGTACCCAGAGCTCCGCGTCCGGCAGACCGATTCGGAGATATGCGCCCTGCGGTTTGCCGTCAGCATGGCGGGCCCCGATGAGGTCAGCGATGGAATCGTTCGCCGACGCCTTGAAACGTCTAATATCGGCTACGGTCGCGATGCCGCGGCGTTCCAGCTGCGACGGCTGCCCGGTGCGTTCGATCGCTTCGTACACCTTGTACAACTGGCACCAGCGGCCGGCGTCGCCAGGAATCAGCATCAGCGCGTCCGAGAGCGCGCGATCAGTCGCGCACCGCGCGATCCACTCGGATAGGTTGGCCCGTTGGTCCGGGGCGGATGGGATCCCGTCAACCAACGTACGGATCGTGCCGACGTAACCCGTTGCGCTCATGGTTGGCGACACGACGCGGACCGATCGTGAGTACGCGCCATTGGCCAACGGGCGAAGCGCCGCGGCGGCGCGAACGGGCTTGTAGATGTGCACGGCCACCGCCGCAGCACCGTTTACGAGGATGAGCAGTGCATCCGCGCGATCCAGAAGGGCGTTCGAATCCGGAAGTCCTTGGAATTGCTGCGCGCGTAGCACCGCTCGCCCGTCCGATAACCGGTCAACCGATACCTCCGGCCCGCGGAACGCCTCGACCAGAAAGTCGCAGGCGAAGCCGCCGTCATGTTGCGTGGCGGCCAGTTCGGCAAGCCACTCACCTTCGCCCGCGGACGGATCGACGCTCCCGCGCTCCGACATCAGACTCTTCCTCCTTGGGGATGTGGTGTCGATTGCTGGTGCATTACTGCATTTCACGGGAACAAGCTGCGCATATCCTCGCCGGCGCGATCCACCAAGTTGCCTTGCGATACCTCGACGCCCGCCAGGCGAGTCAGCGGGGCGGGTACCGGGTAGGTCGCCCAGGGGTTCGTGTACAGCTTCAAGAATCCTGCGCCCCCGGGGGGAGTAGGCACGACATTCTGCGTCACGATTACGCCGCCGAGACGTGTGTTCTGGATCCTGTTCCACAGGCCGTTCCGGCGGCCCTGCATTGACCTCCCAACTCCGTCGCCGAACAGCGCTTGTTCAATAACGGACTCGTCCACGTGGCCGTCCCCGTGCACGATCAGCGACACCACATAGGGCAATCCTACCTTGCCGTACCGCGTTGCCTTCTGGTGCAGGGCGCGCCGAATGGTCTCGACGATGTCCGGCTGGTCGGCATTCGCGGTTCCAGCCCAGAAATCGATCGGATCGTCGCGTGCGCTACCTCCGGGTCGCACAAATGGGAAGACGCGGAGGGAGGCTGCGCCGATCAGCGGCAGACGAAGCACCGGCGACACCGTAGCCTGGCCAGATAACCGCGCTGACACGTAGGCCCGCACAGCCGGCGATTTGAGAAAGTCCCTGAGCCCAGCCGCGATCTGGGCTGTTCGGGGGATGGCGGTGATAGTGCCCTCACGATGGACCACGAGCGTAACGTCACTATGTCCCGACGTGGCTACCCCTTTCGCCAGTGCTCGGCGAAGTGTCGCCGTTAGGCGCCAGTCGTCTGACGGTTCGTCCGACGTGCGGCGCGACTCAACGATCACGTCCGTTCCCACGCCGCTCGCGCGGAAGTCGGCCGTTTTCGTGTTCGGCTGTCTCGAAATGGACTCGGGCCGCGGTTCCTTCGGGTCAGACTTGTTCGGAGCGATCATCTGCTCATCCTCGGCTCGCCCAAAAGTGGGCGCAAAGCGGGCGCAATTCGCACGAACGGCCACCGTCTCCGATGGCCGTTCTCACGTGCAGCGCGTTGCCTACGTTCGATTTATGTCGTATGGTCGCGGAGGGGCTCGAACCCCCGACCTCTGGTATGTGAGACCAGCGCTCTAACCAGCTGAGCTACGCGACCGGAAAAGGCCCGATGTGCTATGCAGCCAGCGAAGTATAGCGGTGCCCGACATGATGAGTCGAGTGGCCTGGTAGCTGCAGCGCGGACCGGTCCCCGAGTGGCCCAGGCTCGGGAAGGCAAGCAGCGATGGCGGTCACGTCGAGCGACTCGAGGAGAGCGTGGTCGCGTGGATGGGAGCCGCTGGAGTGGCCGACACGTATAGACTGTCGGCAACGGCGACGAGCGGGGGAATCCGTTCTGCTAGGTGCCGCAACCACTCCGAAGCGTGAACAATGACGCGGTAGCGTAAAGGAAGCACCGGAAGGTCGGCTGCCTGCGCGTTGACGGAGAAGTATCCATTGACGCTGACGCTAGTTGGCCCGACCAGGTGTTCGAATGTCGAGCGGAGCTCGCTCACAGTCCAATAGCGAACCTCGAAGCCAGCTGCGGGGCGCCATTGCCGGCGCGCCTGAACCCAGATTGAGCGCAACCCGCGCGAATTCGGCAGCTGCACTGCGACCGTACCGGAAAGCGCCAGCACCCGCCGCATTTCGCGGAGCGCCCGACGCACATCGTTTTTGGCCATGTGCTGCAAGACACTGTAAGAGAACGCCACGTCAACGCTGTTTGCCCGAAGCGGCAGATATCGAGCGTCCGCCGCGACGAAGTGTGCTCGCAGGCCGAGTCGGCGCGCGACGCGGGCCGCTGCTCGGACGGCGCCAAGCATTGGATCGATTCCGATCGGGATGTACCCGAGGCTGGCTGCGGCGAAGCACCAGCGACCCCAGTTACTCCCGACGTCGAGCCAGGTGCGTCCCTGTCCCCGACCGGCGGGCACGCGGATCTCGGGAATAGGGTATGTCTTGAGCTGTCCTATCAGCGGGATGTACATCAAGCCGCACGTCGCGGCGACCGCTTCCTGCACGAACGGGTCGATCTCCGTCGCTTCAGTTTCCAGCACAGGCAGCACTGCGCGGTTGTCGTCCTGTTCCTCGGGTTCGTCCATCCTCATCGAACCACTACCCGCATTGAGCACCCCGGGACGTACCTGATCCAATGACGCCAATGCGGAATCGTGCGTCTGTTGCACGTCATCCCGCAGCATGACCGGGATACCTTCGACGACTGCGAAATCGCGGCCACACGCGGAGCACACCAACGATGTTGACGCCGGACGAACCGGCGCACCGTCGTACGGGCACGCGAGTCGCGAGAGAAGCCAGGAATCGATCAACGGCATTTGTAAATGGGTTCGGGCGCTTTTCGCAGGTCTACGTTGGAGCTCCGATGGCCCATGGCAAAACTGACCGCCGAATCCGCTCTGTCATTTCGAAACGAGCGGTCGCCGAATTTGGCGTTTTGCGCACACAGCGGCTAGCATCTCGCATGGCCCGGACAGGAGCCGCACTGATCTCAGTGCATTACGGACGCGTGTCGGTGTGGCTCGTTACGCGTATGGCGACGCTCCGGCGCCTGCGGTGCATCGGTCCAAGCGTGTGCGATCATGGCGATTGGATGGCTGCTGGGCGGAGCGTCGAGGAACTGATCGCGCGGTCGAGGCTGTGCCAGTAATCGCGACGATCTTGGACCGCGTGTGGCGTATCATCCCCGCCCAGATCCGTGCTTTAATGCCTGGCGACTCTATACTGCGCCGCTTTGGCCGGCGATTACGGGCCCCGGCGCTCCCACATGATGCCGTCTACACGCATGCCTATTTCTCTGAGCTGGAGGTTACGGCATTGGCATTTGCCGCCGCGATAGCTACGTCCATCTTGAATAGGTTTCATCCGCGATCGGTCCTCGACGTGGGAATGCGGGACGGGCGCCCTTCTCGAGGTCTTGCGCAAGCAGGGCGTGCGAACCTTGGGTTTGGAGCATGCCGAGGCGGCGAGAGCAATGTGTCGCACCCGCGGCATTGACGTGCGGGACTTCGACCTGGAAAGGGATACGTACGACGAGGCGTCGGCATTCGATCTTGCGGCTTGCCTCGAGGTGGCTGAGCACCTGCCTCCCTCGGCTGGTGATCGGTTGGTGGCACTGTTGTGCAGGGCAGCCAAGACCGTGCTGTTCACGGCTGCCACGCCGGGGCAGGGCGGGACTGACCACATAAACGAGCAACCACTCGAGTACTGGGTCACGCGATTTCGTCGGCAGGGATTTGTTCTGGACTCAACGGAAACAGAAGGGATTCGAGCGGACTGGCTCGCGGCCGGTACCGCTCCGTGGTACCATTGCAACGCTCTCATTTTCCGCGCGCCTCGACAATCCTCGTGACGTGGGCCAGAACGGAACGCGCCCAGGCGTCCCAATTCAGCCGCTCTTCATACTGACGTCGGGTCGACGCTACGAGCGCGGCGTATGCCTGACGGTTGCACCAGAGCGCGGCAACGGCGGCGACGTACGGCTCGGGTTCGGCTGCCGGCGGCATCAGCATCCCGTTGATCCCGTGCGCCACGTGGCCGGCGACTCCACCGGTATCCGATATCAGAATAGGGGTGCCGTGCGCGCTCGCCTCGCAGCACACGACGGGCGAGCAGTCGGCGCGGGTCGGCAAGACGAAAAAGTACGAGGTGAAATAGACCTCAGCGAGGTGCGCGCGCTGGGCGGGGTCTGACTTGTCGATCCGCGGGATCACTGTCATGTGGGAGCGGTCCACGCTGGCGGGTGGCTCGCAGCCGACGACTGTCAACCGCGCAGGGATCCCCAGGGCGCGCAGCGCGTCGAGGACGGCTACCGCCACCGAACCACCCTTGCGTTCCCAGTTCACCCCGACGAAGCAGAGGGTGCAATGCGCGCCGCGGTCGGAGTTCGTCGCCCGTGCACGATCTGGCGCTTCGTCCACGTTGGCCCCGTACGGCGCGACGAGGACCGATGCCGTCTTCGCTCCATAGTCGCGCACCGCCGACTGCGCGGCCCAGTTCGACGGGTAGACGAGAGCGGCCGCGCGCCGCACCGCACGTCGCTCCAGAGTCTCCCCTTCCCAGTAACTCAAAGCGGATAGACCGCTGAATGAGGGGTAGTAGTCCCTCATCAGCCTGAACGTGGTGTCTGACGAATAAATGAGCGGGATGCCTCGCGGCAGCATGGCAGCTTGGGCCGACGCAAAGGGCGCGAGGACGAAATCGAGCTGAAGCCGTGCCAATGCGCGTCCGAGCTGCAGTCCCTGTTCAAACGCCGCCGGTATCGAGAAGTCTGCCAGGTACGAGGTGCCGAGAAGTCGTCGGCTGATGCGCGCACCGCCAGAGGCCACCATCCGCACTGCCGATTGTGGCGGTGGAATCGGGACAATCTCCGCGTAGCGCGCGAGCGCCCGGCCCATGTAATACGGGATTCCCGAATTCGCCCGGCGATCATTCGAGTCCGACGGGGTAACGAGGGCTACGCGCACGGGTGACGGAGGGGAGTCAAAGTCGCGGAGGGGCTCGAACCCCGACTTCTGGTGTGTGGGGCCAGCGCCATAAGTTGCCGAGGTACGCGACCCAAAGGTTACAAGCTAGCCGCCGGTGATTAACGTCGAAATCTCGGGAATGCTCACCAGAACGAGTGGCGCCGGCGCGAGCTGACAAAGAGCCTCCTGCCAACGAGTGGCGTGGCAAGCGTTCGCCGGCTACCATGCCGACATGGCCCAGACGGGAACGGCGCTCCTCCCGCTGCACTACGGCCGCGTGCCGCCGTGGCTCGCGACGCGGATGGCGACGCTCGGGCGCGTGATCACCGAGGCCATCGTCCTGGAGTACGGACGCGACGAATTCCTGCGACGTCTGGCGCATCCGGGATGGTTCCAGGCCTTCGGGGCCGTCATGGGGATGGACTGGCACTCCTCCGGAATCACCACGTCGGTCCTGGGCGCCCTCAAGCGTGGGCTTTCGCCCGTGCGCTGGGAGCTCGGCGTGCACGTCTGCGGCGGGCGGGGCGCGGAGTCCAGGAAAACGCCGGGCGAGTTGATCGCGATCGGGGACCGGTCGGGCCTGGACGGCGATGCCTTAGCGCGCGCGAGCCGGCTGGTCGCGAAGGTCGACAGCGCCGCCGTGCAGGACGGCTATGACCTGTACCTTCACGGATTCGTCGTCGGCGCGGACGGACAATGGGCCGTCGTACAGCAAGGCATGCACGGCGGGGAGCGCATGGCTCGTCGCTATCACTGGCTGAGCGATCGAGCGGCAACCTTCGTCGACGCACCGCATACCGCGATCGACGGCCCTCCGCGAACCGCTCCAATCGTCAATCTCACCGACTCGAGAGCCGCCGACGCCCGGACGGCACAGCTTGCGATCGTGCGAGAAGGTCCGGATTCGGTCGCACGCGCGGTGCGGGCCCACGGGCTGGCGTGGCGGAGCAGGGCACCGGCAGCGAGCCAGGACCAGATCCGACTCCCTTTTCATCACGACGTGCGTCCCGAGGACATTCTCGGTCAGCGCCTGCACGCGACTGTCGCCGCCGCACACGAACGAGCGCCGGTCGACTTTGCCGATCTCTTACTGGTGCCCGGTGTGGGCGCGCGTACGGTCTTCGCGCTTGCCCTCGTCGGGGAAGTGGTCTACGGTGCACCGAGTCGATTCAGCGACCCCGCCCGCTTCTCGCTCGCGCACGGCGGGAAGGACGGCCATCCATATCCGGTGCCGTTACGCGTCTACGACGAGACGATCCGCGTCCTCAAGACAGCGGTCGCACGTGCCAAGATCGGCAACGACGATCGACTCTCGGCCCTGCGCCGTCTCGACACAGAAGCGCGCCGATTGGAGCGCGCTGGAGGAGCGATCGATGTCGCCGCTTTCATCACGGACGAACGCAATCGATCGCCAGTTCTGGGAGGACGGACGGCGACGCGCGACAAATCGGTCGATCCAACGGCCGCCACCAAATGAAGACTTCTTGCTCTCTGTTGCAGACAATCCGCTCGCCGCGCGTTACCGCCGCTTCGGCGAGAGTTCGGGGCGTGGCGGCAAGGTGGAGCACGAATCCCAGCTGTGCGTGGACGCTGTTGAAGCGTCGCCCTCTGGAGTCAGGTCAGGCGATTCTTGAGCGCCAGCCAATGGCGCTCGTAGAGTTGGTACGAAAGCCAGGCGACCACCAAACTCAAGGCAATTGCGGCGACCGCGAACTGCCATGTTCCAGCAACGAGGGCACTCCGTTGCCGAAGGCCACGAACTACGAACGGGTGCAGCACGTAGAGCCCGTAGCTGTAGAGGCCGAGCCACCGCAATACGGGAGAACTCATGAGTTGCCGCCAGGGCCCCAGCGAAGCAACGAGCAGGCCGCCGAACGCGATGGCCAGCGCTGGGTAACCCAACGTCTCGATGATCGGCGATCGAGCCATAGGCGGCCACCCTGCTCTTGTCTGGACGATCGCAACGACGCATAGGAATGCCGTGCTTGCGAGGGCCGGCAAACGGATCCGGCGGCAAACCGCAGCATAGCCACCGGCTTCGCGAATCATCATCGCGATAAGCGATCCGATGACGAGACCATTGAGGCGGCAAGGCGTCAGGACGTATACAAAAATGCTCGTCTGCCATGCGTCCGGGTGCATGAAGACCAACACGCTTCGTACTAGCAAACCCCCGACAATTATTGCGGCGCACAAACGAACGATGGTCCGCCGCGAGCAGTGCCAAACGATCATGGGCCAGACGAGATAGAACTGCTCCTCGATGGCCAGCGACCAAAACCATGCGAGCGAGCCACCGTCAATGGGATGCTTCAGAGCGACGAGCCAGTTCTGCAAGTAGGCCCAGTACCACCATTGTTCGCCGGAGAGCTGCCGATACTCGTCGGTGCGCAGCGGATGGAGGATGGGAACGGCGACAAAAATGGCGAACAGCAAACCGTAATAGAGCGGCAGTATTCGCAAGGCTCGACGAACGTAGAATGTGCGGGTTCGGTGTGGCCTGTCCCGGTTGTCCCAAAGGATTCCTGTGATGAGGAATCCAGACAGGACGAAAAAGAGGTCGACACCGATCCAACCAGCCGAGGCCACGACATTTTTTGTCACATGCGACAGGACTACTAGCGCGATCGCTAGACCCCTGACGCCATCTAATGCGGGCAAGTGGCCGGGCACGGGCTGTGGTTGGGCCTCCTCAGCTTTCGATGCGAGGACCAGCTGCTCTTCGGCGGCTGTGGTGAGTGACACTAGTTCTTGACGAACGGGAACGGCCATGTCGTATTCACGAAGGAACGAAGCAGCCGTCACGGAGCCCAGTAATGGTCCCGACGCTTGCCGATCACGTGGATTCGTGTCGGCATTGCGATGGCGGTCAACCTGCTCCCGTACCGTGCGCGATACGAGGGGCGGCAAAGCGGCGCTAACGTATTGAGCAAGACGATCGTCGCCTGTCGGTGGGCCGCTGGCGGCTCGCGACGTGCTCTTTCCCGTTTGGGCTAAATGGATCGCCACGGGCGTCCCG
>CAWDVJ010000007.1:0-8719 GCA_963805725.1 uncultured Gemmatimonadales bacterium | reverse complement strand
TCTACGAGACCCGCCCATCGGCGGCGACCTCGGCGCTCGTGGCCGGCCTACGAGCTGGCACGCCGGCGCCGGTCGCTCCGTCTCCCGCGGGCCTCGCGCCTGAGCAGGAGGTGCGTCGCGCGAATGCCATCGCGGGTGTCGGGTCCGCGGACACAGTCGTCGCCCCGGCGCTTGCGCCCCCACCTGATCGAGTGGGCGCGGTCGGCACCAGCGAGCGCGACGCCAGTGGGGACGACATCGCGGGCTCGTTCAACCGTCGCAGTCGCCGCACGCTGGCGATCGCCGGCGGCCTCGTCGTGACGGCGGTGCTCGCCGGAGTGTGGCTGCTCGCACGTCCCACGCAACTAGCGACTGCACGCGGGACGGCGACGCCCACCCTCGCCGTTCTTCCGTTCGAGCATGACGGGCCGACAACGGATGGCTACTTGGCGGGTGGGATCACCGAGGACATTCGGAGCCGACTGGCCGCCCTGCCGGGACTACGCGTCATCGCGGGCGCGAGCTCCGACCAGTACACCAACGTGACCAGTGGCGTGCAACGCATCGGGCGGGAGCTGGGCGCGGAGTATCTGCTCACCGGCCGCGTGGCACGAGCGGGCCCCGGCGACAGTACCCACGTGCGAGTGACTCCGGAGCTGATCCGCGTATCGGATGCGACGGCCGCCTGGACGGTGCCTTTCGACGCGTCGCCCACCGAGCTGGTCGACGTGCAGACTCGAGTGGCAGAAGCCGTCGTACAGGCGTTGAACATGCGCCTCGGAGACAGCGCGCGCGCCGCGCTCTCACGCCTTCCAACGGGCAACAGTGCAGCGTACGACGCGTATCTCCGAGGGGGAGACATTTTCGCGAGCGGGCCGGCGGACGCCGCGATGCTGCACAAGGCGGTGGCGGAGTTAGAGCGTGCGGTGGCGCTGGACACCAATTTTGCCCCCGCCTGGGCGGCGCTCGCGGTCGCGCGAACGCGGCTATTCCAGAATAGCGGAAGCCTGCAAGCATCGGACATCGCGCGGGCGCGGTTCGCGGCCCAGCGTGCATTGGCGCTGGACTCGACGTTGCCAAACGCTCGCGCTGCAATGGCGGGCTACTACTCGGTCGGGGAGCACGACGAGGCGCGCGCCTTGCGCGAGCTTCGCATTGGCCTGCGGTCGACTCCCCGCGACGCCGCGCTCCTGACGTTGGTCGCGCTCAGCGAGCGCGCTCGGGGTCAGTGGGATTCGGCGGTCGGTCACCTGCAGCAGGCGAGATCGATCGATCCGCGGAACGCGACGGTTACGTATAATCTCGGGATCACGTTGTTTGTGCTGCGACGGTTCCCCGAGGCTCGCGAGGCCGCCGAACGGGCAATGGAACTCGCCCCGGACGCACAGGACTGGCAGCTAGTGGCGATGCTGTCGCTGGCCGCCGGAAACCTCACGGGCGCCCGCGCGGTCATGACCCGGGCCGGAGAGAGGGTCGACGCGACGACGCTAGTCACGTTCATGGCGACTTACGGCGACCTGCTCTGGGCGCTCGATGACCGTCAGCGCGCCCTGTTACTCCGCCTCACCCCGGCTTCATTTGGCGATGACCACTTCAATTGGAGCTACGCGTTGGCCGGCGCGTCGTGGATCAACGGTGACAGCGCGGCGATGCGTGCGTATGCCGACACCGCCCGCCGCACAGGGGAAGAGAGCGTGCGCAACGATCCGAAGGACCCGCAGGCGCTCTCGCTCCTCGCAGTCGCGAACGCCTACGAGGGACGGCGCGACTTGGCCCTGCGTCAGGGCGAGCAGGCCGTGGCCATGTGCCCTCCCGAGACGGACGAGATGACGCGTGGCTACGTGCTACAGCAACTCGCTCGCATCTACATCGTGCTCGGCGAGAACGATCGGGCAGTGGCGACTACAGCCAAACTGATCCACATGCCGTCGTACCTCTCTCCGGGATGGCTCCGAGTCGATCCTACCTTCGCGCCACTGCACGGGAACGCCGCCTTTAGGCGATTGCTCGGCGAAGAGTAGCGCGAAGGGAGAGAGAGGCCCGCCACCGCACGTTTTTAACTCGCGACCCCCTGAAACCATGATCGGAAATCTGTTTAGCGGACGTCGTGGCGCCATCGGCGAAGCAGGTCTTGCGCGTCCTCGACGGTGGGCCCATATGAAATGAAGGGCGACACGTTGTCGTGGAAGGTCGCTCTTCGTCCCGACGGCTACGTCCCGATCACCATCCTGCGACGGGCCGGATAAGGGAGACCTGAGTCCGCGCCGAAATCGTTGCGCCTCACACGCTCTTACACTGGCGGCCCGTCTGCCGCCGTCCGGAGGAATGCATGCGTTCCCGCACCTGGATCGGAAGCTCGCTCACCGTGCTCCTGCCTCTCCTCGTCGCATCGGCTTCGCTCGGCGCCCAGGAGCGTCGCACCTTCAGCCCGCCGGGCGAACCCACTAATCTGCCGTTCACGCCCGGCATCCAGGTGGGCGACATGCTGTTCATCGCGGGGCACGAGGGAACGCCTCTGACGGGCGACATCGAGTCGGAGACGAGGCAGGCGCTCGCTGCGATCAAGAAAGTCCTCGACGCCGCGGGGTTCAAGGTGACCGACGTCGTGCAGGTGACCGTGTACCTCAAGGACATCGCAGACTTCCCGAAGAATGAATGGCGTGTACCGGGAGTTCTTCCCCGACCCTAAGCCGACGCGGACGACGGTGCAGGTGGCGGGGTTGTACAACGATGCACGCATCGAGATCACGTCCCTCGCGGTCCGGAGCCACACCCCAGCGGGCGGCTCGGCTCACTAGCCGCGTCCGGTTGTCGCGGCACGGCTGGGCTGAATGGCGAGATCGATGTCCCCGTGCCCTCACTCGCCGCGCATGGGGTCGATGCTCGAGGCCATGTTGACATGCGCGATCCACTCAAGTTGGCAGCGATGCGCGTGACTCACACGCGCCGATCGACACGGAAACACTCAGCCAGGGAGAGCATTGTGAACAGGCTCGCGTTCGTGCCACTGCTGTTGATCGGTACTATGCTGGGCGCTCAGAATCAGTCCACATCCGATCTCTGGGCGGGTACCTGGAACCTGAACGTTGCCCAATCGACGTTTCACGCCCAGGCGCCCAAGCAGGAAACGATCACCATCGCCCCGGCCGGCTCCGACGGTCTCACTTTCAAGTACGCTGTCACGGGCACAGGGGCCGACGGCGGCCCGATCAACGTCACCTATGACGGGCGGACAGATGGAAAGCTTTATCCGCACTACGTCAACGGTAAGGCGACCTCGCAGGTCAGCTATTCGCGGCAGTCGAGCCACGAGGGGACGGGTAAGGTCATTTACGACAATGGTTCAACTGCAGCGGAAACGATCTCACTAGCGGCCGATGGCCGGAGCTTCACGGTCCACCTGCATGTCAAAGGCAAGCAAGGAGAGTACGACGAGACCCACGTGTTCAACAAGGCGTAGCGGCCGCCGCTAACGATCGACTGCAGGTGATGTGTTTCGCCTCGATTGCGGATGGCTACGTATGTTCCGGGGAGGTGAGGGGGTCCGGCAGCGGTGCCAAAGGTGTGGCGGAGTGGGGTTCATCACGTGGGCGAGATCGACGTGGCACGCAGCGAGTTGACGCCCGACCCGTTCTTGGGTGTGTCGGCCGGCGCTGGTTTTTCAAGCCATCCATGTCTCTGCCTAGGTCGTCGATGCGGGGAGCCAGAGGGTGAACACGCTTCCGTCTCCGAGCGTGCTCTCGACCGTGACCCGGCCTAGCTGGAGCTCAGCGAGCAGTCGGGCGATGGCGAGACCTAGTCCAGTGCCGCCCAGCTCTCGGCTGCGGGACTGGTCGATCCGGAAAAATCGGTCGAAGACCAGCTCGAGATGTTCAGGCGCGATCCCTGGTCCGGTATCTTGAACGGACACGCCGACCATGCTCCCGTCCTTCCGGAGACGGAAACTGATACCACCCTGGAGCGTGTAGCGCACCGCGTTGGTGGCAAGATTCAATAGGATGTGCCGGGTGCGGTCGGCATCTCCCAAGGCCCACGCCGGTTCCGCCGGCTCGGCGCGCACCGCAAGACTTTTGTCGATCGCCATGGCCTCGGTGATCTCTTTGACCTCGTCGACGATGGGCCTGAGGTCGAACGGAACGCGCGCGAGTGCCAGTTGTCGATTCTCGCCCCGGGCGATGAGCAAGAGTTCCTCCACCATCTTGGTGGTCCGCTCAACCTCCCGCTCGATGGCCATCAGGGCGTCACGCACTTCCGCCTCTTGCCGCTGGTGGGCCAGACCCCACTGCGCATGCGCGCGCACGAGCGTGAGCGGCGTGCGGAGCTCGTGGCTGGCGTCGGCCGTGAACGCTTTGAGCGCCCGATGGGCGCGGTCGACTCGGTCCAGCATCCGATTAATGCTGTCAGCCAGTGCCGTCACCTCGGCCTGACCCGTGGGACTTGCGATCCTGGTACCCAGCTCCGCTGGGCTTATCGCCTGCGTGTCGGCCGTTACCCGCTCGAGGGGGCCAAGCGTCGCGGCCACAGCCTGGCGCGCGCCGCGGCCGGCGCCGAGCGCCGCGATGGGAAGCAGCAGGGCAACCACACCTACCAACGCCGCAAGCCCAATGAGATAGGGATCACGACTCGCGACAATGTAAATGTCGAAGGGATCCCGCGCTCGCTGTAGCACGCCGAACCGCCACCGTGACCGCCGCGTGATGGCGGCAAGCAGGATTTGCCGCACCTGCTCGGGTGAGGCGCTTCCGGGCAGGCCTTCCAGGCGCTTCTCGGGCATCCCCGGGCTCACATAGTAGACCTGTGCCATGCCGCCAGGGTTGGTGGTCGTTCGGGTGATCAGAACCTGTCCCCCCATGCTCAGCAACCGGTCGGCCAGTGCAGCGGGCATCACGCCGCCCGGCGCGCGCGTGGAGTCTGTGTAGGCTCTCAAGAGCGATTGAATAACGCTGGCGGAATGCTGCAGGGAGCGGCTGCAGCGCGACTTCACCCGCGACGGCAAAGGCCACGACAACAAGAAGCGCAAAGCCGGTGAGCGCGGTCCACGTGACGCGCTGTGTGCGCTTCGTGAGAACGGCGGCGAGACGTGGCTCGGTCACCGCTCCTCGAGACGGTAGCCGGTGCCCCGCACCGTTTGGATCGCCGTGGTCCGTTTTTCGAACGAAAGTTTCTTGCGGAGATAATTGACGTATACGTCTACGACGTTGGTTTCAGGGTCGAACTGGTAGTTCCAGACTGCCTCGGCAATGCGAGACCGAGAGACCGTGCGGCCTGCGTTCCGCATCAGGAACTCCAACAATGCGAACTCGCGCGCGCTCAGGTCCACCCGCCGCCCGCCCTGCGTGACTCGCCGGGTCAGCGGATCCAGTATCAGGCTCCCGACGCTGAGTGTCGCATCCTGGTGGTGGAGCTCCGCCCGACGAATCAAGGCGTGCACTCGCGCGAGTAGCTCCGCCAAGTCGAATGGCTTGGTCAGGTAATCGTCTGCCCCGGACTCCAGGCCTCGCACGCGCGACTCCAACTCGTCCTTCGCGGTCAGCATGAGCACCGGCGTGAACACGCGCCGCGACCGGAGCTCAGTCACGACTTGGAATCCGTCGCGACCAGGCAGCATGACGTCGAGGATGATGCAGCTATAGCTCGCGTCGAGAGCACGATCTAATGCGCGATCGCCCGACTCGACCTCGACCGCGCCAAAGCCCTCTTCTCGGAGGGCTTTGCTCAAAAACCGCCGCAAGTTGCGGTCATCTTCCACCACCAGAACCTGCATGCTCCAACCTATGGTCAGGTGATTCTGCCCGGCAACCTGCCACAATGAGAGAAAGATGACAATCCTCTAATCTGCGCGGCCCGTCCTTTCTCCCTGCCGTTCCAATTCTACATTGACCACACGATGAATCAGCATCTTCTCGTTTTTGGAGACGGCATGATGATCAAGCAACTGCTTCTCGTGGCAGTAGCACTGACAGGTTCCCTGACAGCTTCAGCACAAACAGCAAAACAAATCCCGCTGCCGGCGAGTCAAAACCCCACGAATGCCGACCTTCCAATTTCGGCGGCTGCATGGGCCGGCAATACGCTGTATGTCAGTGGATGGCTCGACCCGGACATGAAGGCGGACACCGATACCAAGTCACAGACCGTGGGCATCTTCAAGGACATCCAAAAGCTCCTCGAGTCGCAGAAGCTGACGATGGGCGATGTGGCCATGGTGCGCGTGTTCCTCGGGAACAATCCTGCGACAGGTGGCAAGCCGGACTTCGCCGGGATGATGGCCGGGTATACCCAATTCTTTGGCACCAAGGACCAACCGAGCAAGCCAGCCCGCACCACGGTGCAGGTGGTGCTCCCCGCCGCGTCTCGTGGCGCACTGATAGAAGTCGACCTAATCGCAGTGCGTCCAATGTAGCGGGCCAATTTGTGTTCCGCCCTTCATAGCCAACGAGCACCACACACCCAAAGAGCTTGTCGCAATGAGCGCTCATGTCATCCTGATCAACGGGCATCGAGTCATCGACTGGCTGGGCTTTGCGGAATGGTGGCCGGATACACCCGATTCTTCTGCGCCAAATGCCAACAGAACAACCCGGCACCCCGCCACGACGGAGCTGGTTCTGCCCTCAAGTGCCAGGTGTGCTTTGATAGGAATCGACCTGATCGAAACCATAGAGGAGGAATGATGCGAGTGTTCTCAGTGGCGCTGCTGGTCGGGCTGACGGTGTCTCCCCTGTCGGCGCAGCAAGCGACATCTTCGGGTGCGCCGGTGGCCGACGCAGTGCGCACCATCATGCAGCGGCTTTCGAAGAATCTCGTCGCGGCTGGTGATGACATGCCGGTTGACAAACTGGGATACCGGCCCACGCCCGCACAGCTCAGCTTCGGCGGCGTGTTGGTGCATTCGGCGGAGTTCAACGAAACCGTTTGCTCATGGGTCTCCGGAACCAAGCCGCCCATGGAGCCCAAACCCGGGCCCAACGACACCACCGAGGCGGGATGGGCGAGCTACGGACCCAAGGCGTCAGCTCACCTCAAGCGCTCGTTCGAGTATTGCGCCACCGCGCTCGCCAACGTGGACGATTCGAAGCTCAATGAAGAGGTGCCCTGGTACGGTGGGCCGAATGAAAAGACCTCGCGGGCGCATGCCCTGATTGTGCTTCCCATGGACTGGCAAGACCACTATGCCCAGCTTGCGATGTATCTCCGGATGAACGGCATCCTTCCGCCGTCCGCGAGGCCGAAACCGAAAACGGCATAGGGGAGAAGGAGTTGCTGTGTGTTACGAGGGGGGCCTGATCGATCGGATCAGGCCCCTCTCAATCTTCCTGGGCGGCGCAGGCCGACCTGGCCTTCCTCCACCAAATGCTCCGCTGGGCTACGACTGTTCGTTCGTATGAATAGGGCCCGGTAGTCTCAATGCAAATCCGTTAATCAGGAGTCGACTCAAGGCCACCGGCGCGCATTTCAATCCGCACGTCACCATCGGCGTGGACACGGTGGATCACCTCAACACAATGCTAGCCGAACCGTTTGACGCTTTCACCTTCTCGCCGGCGGGGGCGTCTGTCTATCAGCTCGGTAACTACGGTACGGCTCGCAAAGAGCTGAAGCTGTTTGGGCTCAAGTCGTGACGAGCGCCGCAGCACCGACCCGGGCGTCGGCCGGCGCGAAGGGGAGCGCCGATCCACTGCCTTCGTGGAACGAAGGGCGGGCGAAAGCCGCGATCGTAAACTTCGTTCAAAAGACGACCGACGCGACCAGTCCTGGCTTCGTTCGGGAAGAGGATCGCATCGCGACCTTCGATCAAGATGGTACGCTGTGGGTGGAGCATCCGTTCTATGCGCAAGTTGCGTTCGCCCTTGACCGGCTCGCTGAACTGGCACCGCAGCACCCGGAGTGGAAGACCGTAGAGCCTTTCAAGTCAGCGCTTGCGCGCGACCCCGCCGCGTTCGCCAAGTTCACGATGAACGACCTGGAGCAATTGGTCGCCGTGACGCACGCGGGCATGACGACCGGCGCGTTTCATACAATCGTCGCCGACTGGGTCGCCAATGCGAAACACCCACGGTGGAATCGCCCGTACACCGACCTCGTCTACCAGCCAATGTTGGAGGTCATGCGCTACCTGCGCGCCAACGCCTTCAAGGTTTACATCGTGACCGGCGGCGGCCAGGCGTTCGTGCGAGCCTATGCCGAGCGAGCGTATGACTCGCAGCCAGAACAGGTCATCGGCTCATCCCTTGAGACCAAGTTCGATTACGATGCCAACGACAAGGCCATCCTGATGCGTCCGCCCAAACTTTTGCTGTACGACGACTCATCGGGCAAGCCCCAAGATATCTACCTGTTTCTCGGGCGGCCGCCGCTGGCCGCATTCGGGAACAGCACCGGAGACCAGCAGATGCTCGAATACACGCAATCGGGCAGCGGCATGCGTTTGATGACGCTGGTGCTCCACGATGATGCACAACGCGAGTACGCGTATGGCCCAGGCACTGCGGCGGCGGACACAAAATTCGGCGCATTCACGCAGGCCCTCTATGATAAGGCCAAGGCGAAGGGCTGGATCGTCGTTAGCATGAAAGACGACTGGAAGCGCCTCTTCACGTTCGAGTCTTGAGCAGAAGCTGCGAGACCGTGCGGTCGTGCAGAGAAACGAGTAACAAACGGGTAATGCGTTCTGAACCGACCGCGTAACCCGGTGTATTGCAATCGGGACGGCGGGATTTGAACCCGCGACCCCCTGGAC
>CAWDVJ010000006.1:0-292252 GCA_963805725.1 uncultured Gemmatimonadales bacterium | reverse complement strand
CGACGGAACCCTCGGGGTCAATCGCCTGTACCTCGGAGATGGGTACGGAATCCACGGGACGGACGAGCCTCTCACGATCGGGACAGCCGCGAGCCACGGCTGTGTACGTCTCCGAAACGAGGATATCGAGACCTTGTTCCGAATCGTGCCGATCGGTACGGTCGTATACATGTGAACGTCAAATGGCCCGCTCCCTGATTGACCGTCTCCCCAACGAGCGTCCCTGCGTGAGCTTCCACGCCGTGGTGTTGGTCGCCCAGGTCGGCACCCTCGTGTTTGGGGCGCCCGCGGTCGCGCACCCGCCCGCCACGCGCCCTTCGTCCAGTGCCGCTGCTGACACCGGACGCCTGGCGCTCGAATGATTCGGCCCACGGCGGGTCCGGGCTACTCGCTGCGATGGACACCGAGTTCGGTCGCCCTGCCTCGCGATTCGCTGCTCGGGCGCAGCGGAAAGCTGCGCGCTCGATTCCTGCTCGCGACCAGGCAGTCTCTCGTGCTCTCGGTGCTTCGGCACTTCTTCGGTGACACAGCCGGTTCACAGCCCGGCGTGTACGCGCTGCAAGCCAGCTTTTTCGACGGCCATCCGTTTTCGCTCATCACCCTGCTCCCGTTCACCAGCAAGGCCAGAGGACGGGTCGGGGTTATCGGGTCGGCTGGTGGCCGGCCGAGCGCCACCGCCTTCACTCGACCGCGTACGAGAACCCCGAACGGCTTCATTCGGGTTACCCCCGACAACGAGGACACGCCAGTCTCCGAGCATTTCCGACTGCGCGACTTTCTGACCCACGATCAGCAGGACGTGTGGCCGAAGTACATCGTGCTCCGCGAAGCGCTGGTCGATAAGCTCGAGCTGATCATCGACGACCTGGCCACACACGGCCACCCCGACGCCCACCTCGTCGTCATGTCGGGGTTCCGCACCCCGGCGTACAACGCCCTGGGCATTGGCGCGCGAGGCGGGCGAGCCCGCGACAGTCGCCATCAGTTCGGCGACGCGGCGGACATCTACGTCGACAACGACGGCGACGGTATGATGGACGATCTCAACGGAGACGGGCGCACCGACTCGCGCGATGCACGCGTCTTGCTGGCCTCGTCGATCGGGTCGAGGCAGCGCACCCGGAGCTCGTCGGCGGTGCCGGGTGTATCGCGGTGCGAAAGGGCATGGCCCGTTCCTCCATGTCGACGTGCGCGGCGAGGCCGTTCGATGGTCGGCCGACGAGCCGCGGCGCCGGAAGTCGCGGACGTCGAAGAGGCAACCCATACATGGCCACGGCCAGAGCGGGGCTCAATGAATCCACTGCTGCGGGATCGGATCGTCCGGTCTCTCGAGACGATGTCGGACGAGCGGGCATATCAGGTGTTGGACTACGTCGAGTTCCTGGAGTCGAAGTACGCCCAGCGGCCAGCGCTGGCGTCGGCGTTCGAGCGCTTTGCCGAGGGGATCGAGGACACGCTCCGCGCGGGTCGTGTACCGGCCACCGCGGTGGCCGAGACGATGACGTTCCTGAACAAAGCCGTCGGAGTACTGAGTGGCGTCGCGGCAGCCGGCAAATCGGTGGCGAGCGACATCGTGCAGGCTGCAACGAAGCCCGCGTCCTCCAACGCTCCTCAACCTCCCTCCGGGGGAAACCCGCCCTTGCCGCCGGCCCTGCCGCCGCAGGAATAACGGTCGGCGCTGGCTGCGCGCCGTTGCTTCGTCTCTCGGCCGCCCGTTAGGTTTGACGCATGCCGAGCAGATCTCGACAGAGCAATCGAGGCCGCACGACAGCGGGCCGGGAAAACGGGTCGCGCGCCGGCGCGGCCTCGCGGACTCCCAACAGTGCGTCGCGCGACGCTGGGCGGGGGAACGGCGCAGGGCGGAAACGCGGTGCGTCGCCATCGCGATCCGCGCGGTCAGCTGATGCGAGAGATGCGCGAGCGGCGTCCCTGCGAGTCGAGCTCGCTCTGACGTTCGATGACGTCCTTCTCCTTCCGAGACATTCGTTGGTGCACCCTCGTGATGTCGATACGACGTCACGCTTTACGCGCGCCATCAGCTTGGGCGTCCCGCTGGTTGCGGCCGCGATGGACACGGTGACCGAGTCTGCGATGGCGATCGCCATGGCGCGAGCGGGCGGCATCGGGGTCCTGCACAAGAACATGTCGATCGACCGCCAGGCAGCGGAGGTCGATCGGGTCAAGCGCTCCGAAAGCGGGATGATTCTCAACCCGATCACGCTCTCGGCCGACGCGACGCTGCGCGAAGCCGTCGCGCTGATGGGCCGCTTCAAGATCTCGGGCGTGCCCATCGTGGATCGTGACGGCAAGTTCATCGGGATACTCACCAACCGCGATCTGCAATTCGAGCGCAATCTCGATCGTGCGGTCCGCGAGGCGATGACGACGCAGCGGTCTCATCACCGCCCCTGCAGGAACGACGCTCGATGAGGCCGAGCGGATCCTGGGCAAGCACCGCATCGAGAAGCTGCCGGTCGTCGACGCCGACGGCACGCTCCGCGGGCTGATCACCGTCAAGGACATTCACAAGCGACGGCAGCATCCGAACGCGAACAAAGATCAGCACGGACGGCTCCGCGTGGCCGCCGCGATCGGCGCGGCCGGCGACTACCGCGAGCGTGCCCGGGCGCTCGATCGCGCCGGGCGTCGATGTCCTCGTGGTCGATACGGCGCACGGCCACAGCGAAGCCGTGCTGAAGGCGACCGGCGAAGTGCGCGAGCTGTTCCCGAACGTGCAATTGGTCGCCGGCAACATCGCGACACGCGAGGGTGCGGCGGCGCTCGTGGAACGCGGCGTCGACGCGGTCAAAGTGGGTGTCGGCCCTGGCTCGATTTGCACGACGCGGGTCGTGACGGGCGTCGGCGTCCCCCAACTGACCGCGGTGATGGATGCCGTGGAAGGGGCGGGCGACGTCCCGGTGATTGCCGATGGCGGCATCAAGTATTCGGGCGACATTGTCAAGGCGCTCGCCGCTGGTGCATCGAGCGTGATGATGGGGTCGATGCTGGCCGGCACGGAGGAGAGCCCGGGCGAGTCGCTCCTGCTGGAGGGGCGACGCTTCAAGATGATCCGCGGGATGGGCAGCCTGTCTGCCATGCAGGACGGCAGCGCGGACCGATACTTCCAGGACGGCGAAATGTCGGCGAAGAAGTTCGTGCCCGAGGGGATCGAGGGACGCGTCCCGTACAAGGGTCCGGTCGCCGACGTGTTGTTCCAGATGGTCGGTGGGCTCCGCAGCGGGATGGGCTACGTCGGCACCGCGACGATCGACGCGTTGCGGACTGATAGCCGATTCGTGCGTATCACAGCGGCCGGGCTCCGGGAGTCGCACCCGCACGACGTCGCGATCACGCGAGAAGCGCCGAACTATTCCGCTTGACAGCGGTGACGCGCGCGGGGCACATTCGGCCCGCGCTAGGAGTGCTCCGAGCCCGCCGCGGGCGGCCGGATGTGCCGTTCGGTCCCCGCGTTGGTCCTCGATCAGTTCTGATATCCTCTCAATCGGAGGCCTTCCCGTGGGATTAGGGACCACGAAGAGCATCGCCTCGTTGCAGGCGGAAGCCAACGCGGGTGAAGGCGCCGGCGGGCTCCGCCGCGTACTCACGGCGACGAATCTCACGACGTTCGGGATCGGCGCGATCATTGGCGCTGGCATCTTCGTCCTGACCGGAACGGTGGCCGCGACGAACGCTGGACCGGCCGTTGCCCTGTCGTTCGTACTCGCCGGGCTAGGCTGCTTGTTCGCGGGACTCTGCTATGCGGAGTTTGCCGCGATGATTCCGATCGCGGGCAGCGCATATACCTATGCCTACGCGACGCTCGGTGAGTTCGTCGCCTGGCTCGTGGGGTGGAACCTCGTTCTGGAATACATGTTCGGCGCTCGACGGTCGGCCGTCGGCTGGTCGGGACACCTCATCAACTTCCTGCAGGCGTATATGCCATCTCGCCTGCCTGGTCGCCAGGCGCCGCTCACCTGGAATGCAGGCGACGAGCCACATCGAGCGCGTGCCCGGCGGGTTCATCAACCTGCCCGCGGTGTTCTGGTCGCCGCGCTGACGATTGCTGCTTGTCATCGGCATCAAGGAATCGGCGCGCTTCAACAACATCGTCGTTTTCATCAAAGTCGGGGTCGTGGTCCTCGTGATCGCCTTTGGGTTTGCGTTCGTGAACCAGGCGAACTGGCATCCCTTCATTCCGCCGAACACTGGCCACTTCGGCGAGTTCGGGTGGAGCGGCATTGCACGCGGGGCAGGACTCGTGTTCTTCGCCTATATCGGATTTGATGCGGTGTCCACCGCGGCGCAGGAGGCGAAAAACCCGCAGCGCGATCTGCCGATCGGGATGCTCGGATCACTCGCGATCTGTACGGTGCTGTACATTCTCATGGCCCTGGTCATGACGGGCCTCACCTCGTACACGCGGCTCAACGTGCCCGCGCCCGTCCCCGTTGCGCTCGAGCCGCGCCCACGCTGCATGGCTCCGACTGTTAGTGGACCTCGGCGTGATCGTCGGCCTGGCCTCGACGGTGCTGGTCATGCTCATGGGACAGACCCGAGTGGCGTTTTCCATGTCGCGTGACGGGTTGCTCCCGCCGGGTCTTGGGCGCGTGCACCCGAAATTCGGCACGCCCTACGTGGTGACGATTGTCGTCGGTGTCATCGGCTGCGCGCTGGCGGCGTTCTTCCCGGTGGGTCTTCCTGGCGCAGCTCGTCAACATTGGGACACTACTGGCGTTCGTCATCGTGAGCGCCGGGGTGTGGATTCTTCGGGTGCGGTCCCCGAACTTGGCCCGGCCGTTCCGGACGCCGTTCGTCCCGGTCGTGCCGTTGCTAGGAATTCTTTTCTGTCTCGGCCTCATGTTCACGCTGCCGCGTGATACGTGGATCCGGCTGGCGTCTGGACCGTGATTGGTTTTGTGATCTATTTCGGCTACGGACGCTCCCACTCGCGCGCGGCATCGCTCCGACGGCCGCCGCACCTGTGGCTGCGGATTAACGACCGGGCGACGCGTGCGTCGCCCCTGCCGGCCGGTTAAGAACTGGGTGTTAGATTGAGGCGGCGCCCGCGGGTTTCCGCGGGCGCCGCTCGCATTTTCGCCTGACCCATGCCCGCGAAACCCTCTGACAACGCGGCCGATCTCCTGGCCGTTCCGCCACAGCGGCTCGGACCGATTCACTCGCTGCTCGAGGTGCTGTCCAGCGGTCGCTCGGTCGCGCTATCGACACACATCAACGCGGACGGCGACGGCTGCGGCTCCGAAGCCGCGCTGGCGCGGCTCCTCACGCACGCGGGCCTACATCCCCGCATTGTGAACCCAACCCCCTGGCCGTCCTCGTTCGACTTCCTGCTCGGTAGCGATATCGAGGATGCATCGGCGCGTGGGGCTACGGCGCTCGATAAGACCGACATCCTGACCGTCGTCGACATCGGCGACGTGCGGCGGCTCGGTACGTTGACGGACACGGTGCGTGGCATGACCGTGCCAAAGCTTGTGATCGACCACCACGTGCCGGGTGACGAGCCGCCCGGGCCGATCATTCTGTCGGACACGACCGCGTGCGCGACGGGGGAGTTGATCTTCGATATTGCGCTCACGGCGCGGTGGCCGATCTCGCATGCGACCGCCACGGCGCTCTACACGGCGCTGCTGAGCGACACGGGCGGTTTCCGCTTCAGCAATACCTCGCCGCGGTGCCACGTGATCGCCGGGTATCTGTTGTCGCTCGGCATCGACCCGGAGGACATGTACCGCCGCGTCTACGCGTCGATGCCACTGGGACGGCTGCAACTGCTGCGCGACGCGCTCGAGACGCTCGAGGTCGATGCACGATATGCGATCGCCTGGATATCGGTCTCCGCTGGCGTGGTCGAACGGTACGGCCTCAGGTCCGAGGACCTGGATGGCATCGTCGAACACCCGCGGTCGATTGCGGGAACGCGCCTGGCCATCTTTTTCCGCGACCTCGGCCACGGGAAGGTCAAGATCTCCTTCCGCAGCACCGGCGACGTCGATGTGAACAAGTTCGCGCGACTATTCGGCGGGGGTGGTCACGCCAAGGCTGCTGGTGCACTGATCCCTGGCGCCCTGCCCGAGGTGCAGGCCGCCGTCATCGCCGCCGCCCGCGACTTCGTGGGGCCTGCACCGGCTGGCGTCAAGCTGGCCGATCAGTCGTCCGCGCCCGACGACGAGGCGTTGGCGCTCTGAGCGCACGCCCCTAGCTTTCGGAATCAATGAGTCCGGGCAAGAGTGTCACCGTTGAGGAACGCATCCGGGTAACGATCTCGCGGCTGCGGCCCTTGCTGCGGCTGAGCGATCCTCCGACGATCGATCTGGTGTCGTTTGACTCGCAGAGCGGACTGGCGATTCTTCGCCTTCGCGGCGGATGTCCCGACTGCGAGATGCCGGTGGCCGCACTGATGGAGGGCATCGCGGCGCACCTCAAGCTGCGTGTCCCGGAGATCCGCGAGGTGAAGGCGGAGTCGACCGAGGGCAGCGAAGCCCTCGGGCACGGCCAGGCGTGATGACCGATGGCTGACACCCCCATCGGCCCCCGCCGACCATTACCGGTGATGGATCAAAAGCCGGCGGCCGCGCCACGGCCGTCGGCGCCTACGCCCGTGGCCTATCCGCACCTCGGCCACGTGATCGCAGTGTCCAGTGGGAAAGGCGGGGTCGGGAAGTCCACGGTGGCCGTCAACCTGGCGGTCGCCCTGGCAGCAAACGGCGCCCGGGTCGGCCTCATGGACGCCGACATCTATGGGCCGAACCTCCCGCGCATGCTGGGCGTCCATCATGCGCCGGAAGTGGATGAGAAGCGGAAGAAGATGGTTCCCCTCGAAGCGCACGGGCTCAAGGTCATCAGTCTCGGGTTACTGATTGACAGGGACCAGCCAGCCATCTGGCGCGGGCCGATCGTGATGAAGATCATTGGCCAGTTCCTGGCCGACGTGATGTGGGGTGAGCTCGATTACTTGATCGTCGACATGCCGCCAGGCACGGGCGACGCCCAGCTCTCGCTCGTACAGTCCACGTTTGTGCATGGCGCGGTGATCGTCACGACGCCTCAAGAGGTGGCAGTTGGCGACGCCCTCCGTGGGGTGCGCATGTTCCAACGTGTCAACGTGCCAGTGTTGGGGATCGTGGAGAACATGAGCTACCTGGAGTGCCAACATTGTGGCAAGCCATCGCCCATCTTCGGGTCCGGCGGTGGCGAGCGCCTCGCGCGCGAGCTGGGTCTCCCGTTGCTCGCACGCGTCCCGCTCGATCCGCGGATCGTCACGGGGAGCGATATCGGCCAGCCCATCGTCATCGCTCAACCCGAGGCGTCAGCGGCCAAAGCGTTCACGACACTGGCCCAGCGCGTAGCGGACGCCATGGTTGGCTCGCCTTCTACCGCATGAGATCGAACGAATCTCCAGCACAGATCCTCGCAGCGCGGCCGCTGGACGATGCTCCGGCGGCCGCGCTGCCGTTGGACCCATTCGATGGCACCGTCGCGATCGCCGTCACCGGCGAGTACGCAGTCTCGGGCGTCATTGAGGATCCGCTCTCGCGCGTGATCTGGCGTGTCGGTGCGCCCGCGGTCGCGTCGAATCTCCTGATGATCGTGTTCGCGTCTGCAGACGCGTTCTGGGTCGGCACGCGCCTTGGTTCTGCCGCACTGGCTGCAGTCGCGACCTCGCTGTTCTGGATCTGGCTGTTCATCTCGATCGCCGAGATGGTGAGCGTGGGACTGACAGCCGTGGCATCCCGGCGGCATGGCGAGGGTCGGCGCGAGGAAGCTGCACGAGTCGTGGGCGATGCGCTGGTCTTCGCGCTCCTCGTCGGAGGCGCGATTGCTCTTGGTGGCACGCTGTTGCTCCCCCAGCTGCTCAGTGCGATGCACATCCCGGCCTCGGTGTCGACGCTGAGCACGGCGTATCTGGGCATGTACCTCGTCGGCATGCCGCTCATCTTCGTGTACTTCGCGGTCGATGCGGCATTTCGTGCGTCAGGCGACACCCGTACGCCGCTCGCTGTGCTGGCCACCTCGGTAGTCGTGACGCTCGCCCTCGATCCAGCGCTGATCCTCGGGAAGGCGGCCCTGCCGCGACTCGGCATCACAGGCGCCGCAGTCGCCACGATCGCTACGCGAGGCGGCGCCAGTATCCTTGGCGTCATCTCTGCTCGCACGCAGGGACATGGTCCGCTTCCGGCGTCCGCGTCTCGCCTCAGCTGCTCTCGATCATGCGTGTCGGAATGCCGACGGCCGTCACCGGCGTGCTCTTCAGCCTGATCTATGTTGCGGTGACCCGCACGGTCACGCAGTTCGGCACGCCGGCTCTGGCGGCGATGGGGCTTGGCTTCCGGATCGAAAGCTGGTTTTACATGGTCGGTGCGGGATTCGGTGCGGCTGCCGCGGCCATCGTCGGGCAAAACCTCGGCGCTCGTCAGGTCGCGCGCGCCTCGCGTGCTGGCTGGCTCACGCTGGCGTACGCCAGCGCCCCGGCGATCGTGGCTGTGGCAATCGAGTTGCTCATACCGCGCCAGATGGCCAGTCTGTTTACCGGTGACATTGCCGTCGTAACCGAAACGGCGCACTACCTCCGTATCGCGGCGGTCGCCCAGCTCTTTACCGCCAGTGAGCTGGTGCTCGAGGGCGCCCTCGGCGGTGCTGGCTATACGGTGGCCCCGATGATCACGTCGACCTCGATCAGTGCATTGCGGATTCCGCTCGCGCAATGGGCTTCGCGCTGGGGCACGACGGGCATCTGGACGGTGATTGCGACTACCGCCGCGGGGCGGGGAATCGGCATGATGGCGTTGTGGCGCGCCGGTCGGTGGAAGACGCGAAAAGTGTAGAATACATCATGCCGACCACACGGCCGCTCGTGACCCTGCTCACCGACTTCGGCACCGCGGACGGATACGTCGGCGAGCTCAAGGGCGTGATCAAGTCGGGGGCGCCAGAGGCGGAGATCCTCGATATCGCGCATGATCTGCCGCCGCAGGATGTCGACAGCGCTCGACTTGCGGTCGCGCGATACTGGCGTCGTTTCCCCGAAGGGACCGTGCATCTCGTCGTCGTCGACCCCGGCGTCGGCACGTCACGCGCCGCCATCGCGGTTGCGAGCACCGATCGATTCCTCGTGGGCCCTGACAACGGCGTACTGTCCCCTGCATTGCTCTGCCCAGGTGCCCGCGTCGTGACACTCAGGGTGCCGCCTCATGCTTCACCCACGTTTCACGGGCGGGACGTGTTCGCGCCAGTGGTCGTGGCGTTGCTTCGAGCGACGCCGCTCGCGCAAGTCGGTGACTGCCCATCCGATCACCGCTGATCCGCCGCACGCCCGAGCCCCGTCGCAGGAGTGACGGCACGCTCGAGGGCGAAATCATCGCGGTTGATCGATTCGGGAACGCCGTCACGAATTGCGTGGCACTGCACGATGGCAGCATCGAGGTCGCCGGGCTGGTGCTGCCTCTCGTCCGCACGTATGGCGATGTCGCGCCAGGATTCGTCGCTGCGCTCGTGGGCTCGAGCGGGTTGGTCGAGATTGCCGAGCGAAACGGCAACGCCGCGCGGCGCTTGGGGCTCAAGCCTGGGGTGCGGGTGCTGATGAGGAGGTAGTTACTCCTTCGTTTTCCTATCGACTTCCACCGAGCCCAGTGCCGCTTTCGACTGGATGTGGAGGTGATAGACCGGGCTGCCGGGTTCAGGGACTGCCGGGCCGGTGGAGTTGTCCCACGAGCCGATGACGGTCTTATTGGTCGGTGGGTCGACTACCACGCCTTGGGGGACGTGAATGTGGACGGCGCCGAGCGCGGCCTGGAGGTCGAGTGTCGCATCACCGGTCCAGCGTCCGCTGAAGTCCAAGTCTACGTCGCTCGCAATGCCCCGCACTTTGACATGCTGAACGTGTGCATTGCCGAGTCCCTTCGCCTCGAACGACGCCGCACCTACCTTGAGGTCCAGCTGCTCGAGTGGCACGGGGTCAGGTGCGTTGAAAGAGACTGACGCATCGGCTGCGCCCGTCTCAATGGTGAGGTGACGGACGCTCAGTCCGCCCAGTTGAGCGTTCGCGTCGGCCGCACCAAATGCCAGGTCGAGATCCAGCGGGACTCTGCGCGCGAGCGCGACTCGCAGCTCATCCGCCGAGTGGCCGTGGTGGTCACCCATCTCAATGTTGATATCGCCATGCTTGCCGCCGCCGACGTTGAGCGAGCGCGAGTCTGGATCGTAGGTGATGCTGGGGCTCCCCTGAACGGGGAGATAGTTCAGCCGCACCTTGTACAGCCACGCCCCGTCGACAGGAAGGACCGACAGCGAACCAGCGCCGTAGGCGACGTGCACGTGGAGGGGAGTCGTATCGCTGGCACTCCGGAGCATGCGCGCCGACATCCACGGTTCGCTGGGCCCCGCTGGCGTGTGCGCCATGCTCGTCGTGGCTGGGCGTGTCGCTATCGCTGTCGTCGCTATCGCTGTCGCTGTCCTTGTCCATCGTGGCGTCGCTGTCCGCGTCGGCGGAGTGCACCTTGGTCGGCTGCTGTGCGCCAAGCGGGTCCACCCCCAGCAGCGGGAGGTGAATGCAGCGCGGCAGCACGCCAGCCGAGGCGATGAGACCGGCGATCATCGTGCGAGTCAGTCGGATCATGAGGGCCTCCCCGAGCTCGTGGCTGCCGGCTCGGTGCGACGAGCGGCTGCAACACCCGCGACCGGCGTGGGCGTTTGCCACACGGCGTCGTCGAGTGCCGTCTTGGATGCAGCCGCGACGCGGGTCGCTTTGCGGACGTCGAAGCGCCACAATACGACCGCGCCGAATCCGACGGTGACGGCGACCGCGCTGACGGCGATTGCGACGCTGCGGACGCCGATTCCGAAGCCAGACTCGGTGCCGACAATGGCTGTCAGGACCCAGAGGCCGCCATAGATCGACACCCCGGTGACGATCGCCCGCAGCTGGGCACCGCGGTGGGTGAGCGATCCCTGCGTCTGGCCTGGCAGGATCGTGTTGCCCGTCGCTTCGGCGACGGCGATGAATCCCAGCAGCGCCGCACCGATCGTCATGGCGATGTACGCCACGGCGGCGAATGGCACGACCAGAATCCCGACGACGGTGATCGTGAGTGCGACCGTCATCAAGGCCAGCACGGGAGCGATCGCGACGGCACCGGCGAGTCCGTACCACGCGGACCGGCCAAATCGATCGGCGAGCGTGGCCGTCACGTGATCGAGCTGCTCTTCCGCAAACGTCAGCACGCCAATGCTGAGCACGAGGACGAACGCGAGCGCCATGAGCGCCATGCGCACGTTGTGCCAAGCGCGAGTTGACCGGGGCCGAGACGTGCCTGCCCGCAGTCGTGGCGACTGGGCCGAAATCACCCGTGAGCGATCGGATCTCGCCATCGATCATCCCACCGCTGTCGACACGAACTTCGCCGCCGCCAGCGAGCGCGTTGCCTGTGACGTGGCCGCCGGGGTGGACGAGCACATTGCCGTTGACCGCGATGGCGTTGCCAGACACGGTGCCGTACACCTGCATGTCGCCGTTCACGATGGCCGCCGTGCCTGCGTGCTGAGTGCCGGCCGCTATCGAAAGAGAGCCGGTCGTGAAGCTGTCGGCCGGCGGCATCGCGAGCGCTTCGGGATCCTGACGCACGCGCTCGATTGCTGCGGCGAATGAGGTCCCCTGTGCTGCTGCGGCTCGCGCATGTTCACGCACCTGATGGCCGAAGGCGCGCCAATCGTGGCCATGCGCCTTGGCGTCGCGCATTGAGCGCTCGACCTCATTGAGCGCGCGCTTGAGACTATCGACTCGCGCTGTGCCGGCGTCCGTTCGCTTGACCGCCTGGTCCGCTTCGGCGGCGCCCAACTGGCTGGCAATCCGGCCGAGGGAATCGGCCATGACCCTCATCGCCTGCCCAAGCGATTCGCCCCAGCGCCCCATGGCTTGCCCGAACTCCTCCGGGGATTGGCCGGGCTGCGGAACGGCGGGCATCGGAGGAATCGCGGGGGTGCTGACACGCGGTGCGGGCGCGGGCGCCGGCGCCGGCGGAGCGTTGGGCGCTCAAGGGGGCTACGAAGGTCGCGACAGCAGCCATCGCCGCCAGGGAGCGAAGCACGGTCGGCATCTAAGCGCGACCTCGGCGAGAGGTGGATACCACGGATCGCACGGCGAGGCCGGCGAGGAAAACGAGCATGGCGAACACACCCACAAACGCAAGCAACATGAGCGGGGGAGCGGCTCCTAGTGCGTCGACAGCCCGTGTGCCGAACAGCGCCGACACAACCACTCCGAGTTGCTCGATGAGCGAATCGCGCACGCGTGCCCGAGCGAGGGAGCCGAAGAAGAAGACGCCCTCGATGTGCGCGCCGAGCCAAACACAGGCAACCGACAGCGCGAGACCCACGGTGAGTGCGCTCGCGCCGGCGAGGATTCGTAACGGTTGCGACTGCGGGACGAGTCGCTGGACCCATCCGGCTGCGGCGTCCCGCACCGCCACGTCCCAGGGCTCGTAGACATGCACCTGGGTCATGACGCGGTCGGCAAACAGCGGCGATGGAGTGAGCCGGGGCAAACTCTCGACGGCGTCAACCAGCCGACGCTCCGACTCCAGTTCAGCCCGGCACTGCTCGCATTCCCGGACGTGCGCCTCGAGCGGGGCGATTCCGAAGCCGGTCTCGCCGTCGAGGAGCTGGTCGATCTCGTCAGGAAGTAGGTGGCGGTGCTGCATGGTGGTATCTACGGTAGGCGCGGGCTGAGGGTTTCAGACGGCGGGTTTGGGGTCTGGGGTTTGGGGTCTGGGGAACTTCCGCGCGCGATTCTACATAGGGAAAAACCATCAATAAGCCAGGGGGAAGACCGATCGGCAAATTCAAGTAAACTAGTGTTTCCCATGCCAACCACCGTTCGTTTCGTCTGTGGCGTCCGCGTTACCCACATGCCCAGACCCCAGATCCCAGACCCCAGTGGCGTCCTCATTCCTTCACCCCCTCCGCCTCGAGGGCGGCGCGCAGCTCATGGCGCGCTCGGTGGATGTACGTCTTCACGGTGCCGAGCGGGAGGTCGAGCGTCGTCGCGATCTCCTCGTACGAGCGCCCCTCGACGTGGCGCATGATGATGCACGATCGATACTCGGGGCGCAGCGCAGCGATGGCACGCTCGATCGCCGTCCCCAACTCACGCGCCTCCAGCGATTCCAGAGCCGACGGCGAGCGCGATACGACCTCGAACGAGGTTGCGTCCGCTTCCGCTGCGGTTGCGGCGTCGGGCGCTCCGGAGATGCTGACCGTTGGCAGCCGACCTTTTCGCAATTGGTCGATCGCCAGATTATTTGCGATCTTGAACAGCCAACTCGAGAGCTTGAATTCCGGCGAATAGCGCTCGATGTGGTTGAGCGCCTTGACGAACGTGTCCTGAGCGAGCTCCTCCGCGGTCTCTCGATCTCGAACCATACGATACACGAGCGAGAACACCGGCCGCTCATACCGTCGCACCAATTCCCGAAACGCTGCCTCACGACCTTGCTGGGCCAGGACGACGACGTCTGCGTCGGGCAGGTTCGCGAGATCGAACAGTGGTGTCGGCAATTCGGATCGGGGTAGAGCTCCGTAGTCCGGCGTAGCGTGCCGAACTATCCGCACGGGAAGGTAGTGGCCGCTGAAAGGGCGAAGCCAGAGGCAGAGTTGCGGTAACCAGGCACGTTGACCAGCTGTCGTCTTGCTCCGGGCCCCACTGCGGGGTGACCTTTCCTCACGTGAGCGCTGTGGAGACCGAGTCAGAGCTTGCCGAATCGGCAGCAGCGGGCGGCGCCGACAAGCAACGCTACGTGCGCCGGATCTTTTCGGAGATCGCTCCGCGGTACGACCTATTGAACCACGTCCTGAGCCTGAACGTGGACCGCGCCTGGCGCCGCCGCGCGGTTCACGAGCTTGCTTGGTCTCGGCATCCAGAGGGCCTCTATATCGACCTCTGTGCTGGCACCCTCGACATCTCGGCATTGCTCGCGCGGCAACGGGGGTTCGCAGGTCGCATCCTGAGTGCCGATTTCGCAGCGCCCATGCTTCGCGAGGGCGCACACAAGGCTACCGGACGCCCCATTCTGCCCGTTGCCGCCGACGTGCTCCAGTTGCCCGTGCGAGACCACTCCGCCCGGGGGGCGATCGTCGCGTTTGGTCTCCGCAACGTCGCAGACCTCGATCAAGCGCTGAGCGAGGTCTGCCGCGTTCTCGAGAGCGGCGCCAGGCTCGTCATCCTCGAGTTCTCGACGCCGAGTGCGCCCGTGTTTCGGAGGCTCTACAAGGCGTACTTCGATCACGTTGTGCCGACCGTCGGCGGAGTGGTCAGTGGCCAACCGACGGCGTACCGGTATCTCCCGCGCTCGGTCGCGCATTTCCCTTCAGCGCCTGAGCTCGCTCGCCATATGGAGCACGTGGGATTCAAGCAGGTCCAATGGCACCCGATGACCCTCGGGATCGCCACCGTCCACGTCGGAGAGCGGGCATGAGTCGACCCCCTGCGTTCGATCGTCTCGGGGACTTCATCGCGGCGCTCGATCGCGCGGGCGAGTTGACCCGCATCAGCGCACCGGTCGCGGCGCGATTGGAATTATGTGAGATCAGCGATCGAACGATGAAGCAGCCGGGCGGTGGTCGCGCGTTGCTCTTCGAGCACGTCCTGCTGGACGACGGCACACGCGCTTCGTGTCCCGTGGCGATCAACCTCTTCGGATCGACACGGCGGATGGCGATCGCGCTAGGCGTGGAGAACCTGGACGACATTGGCCTGCGCATTTCGGCGCTCCTGGAGCTCAAGGTGCCGGACGGCTTGCTCGCCAAGTTGGCGTTGATGCCCCGACTCCTCGAGGTGGCGAAGTTCCCGCCACGACTGCGCGGCGGTCCCGCTCCGTGCCAGGCAGTCATTCGACGGGGGGACGAGGTCGACCTCCGGCAGTTGCCGGTGATGACGTGTTGGCCGAAGGACGGCGGCCCGTACATCACGCTGCCGATGGTGATCTCACGCGACCCCGTCCGCGGCGTCCGCAATGTCGGGATGTATCGCGTACAGGTGTTGGGGCCGCGTACAGTCGCGATGCACTGGCAGCGACACAAGGTCGGGGCCGCACATTGGCGCGCGATGGCGGAGCGCGGCGAGACAATGCCAGTTTGCATTGTCGTCGGCGCCGATCCCGCGTCCATCTACGCGGCAACTGCGCCACTCCCGCCGACAGTGGACGAGCTGTTGTTCGCAGGATTCCTGCGCGAAGCCCCCGTGACGCTGGCCCGGGCGCTGACGACGGACCTCGAGGTGCCGGCCGAAGCGGAGTTCGTGATCGAGGGGTACATCGACCCGCGCGAACCCCTCGTCACGGAGGGACCGTTCGGCGACCACACCGGCTTTTACTCCGAAGCCGATCTCTATCCCGCCGTGCACGTGACGGCGCTGACGTCGCGACGGAGCCCGATTTATGCGACGACGATCGTCGGGCGGCCGCCCATGGAGGATTACTACCTGGGCCACGCGACCGAGCGAATCTTCCTGCCGCTGCTCCGTCTCACGATCCCGGAGATCGTCGACTACCACATGCCCGCGGAGGGCATCTTTCACAATCTCGTCTTCGTCGCGATCGACAAGCAGTACCCTGGCCAGGCGTACAAGGTCATGAATGCGCTATGGGGCCAGGGACTCATGTCCCTTGCCAAGCTGATCGTCGTGGTCGACAAGGATGTGAACGTCCAGGATCCGGCCGAAGCGTGGTGGGTTGCGCTGAACAACATTGATCCCGAGCGCGACGCGCGCTTCACGATGGGCCCGATCGACGTGCTCGATCACTCGAGCCGAGCGTTCACTTACGGATCCAAGATGGGCCTGGACGCAACGCGCAAATGGCCCGAGGAAGGTTTTGGCAGGCAGTGGCCTGACCGTATCACGATGGACGCCGCGACCCGCGCTCGGGTCGACGCCCTCTGGCCATCATTGGGCTTGAATGGCACGGCGCCCGCGCCCTCTAGACCGCGAGACGGAAAGGCGGACCGGCCGGCGTCCGCAGTGCCTGTCGCCGCGCCCGCCGGGTTGGCGGAGGGTAGATGAGCGCGCGCGAGGGGCAGACCTTTGCGGGATCCTCTCGCTGGCTCACGTACGTCAATTTCGTCAAGCTGCCGCACACGCTGTTCCTGCTGCCGTTCGCGATGGTTGGCGCAACGCTCGCCAGTTACCAGGCGCCAGCCACTGCCGCGACAGTCGGGTGGATCATCGTGGCGTTTACGTCTGCACGATTTGCCGCGATGGGATTCAACCGAATCGTCGATCGCGAGTTCGACGCGCGCAATCCGCGGACGGCGCGACGCGAGTTGCCCACCGGCGCCCTCAGCGTGTTCCACGCGCGCCTCGCCGTGACCATCGCGTCGGCGCTGTTTGTGCTCGCAGCCTGGCGGCTGGGCAGGATCTGCCTGATTCTGTCTCCGGTCGCGCTAGGCTGGGTCTTCTTCTACAGCTACACCAAGCGCTTCACGCGGTGGTCGCATCTCGTGCTGGGCGCAGGATTGGCCATTGCCCCGGTCGGCGCGTACCTCGCGGTCGCTGGCCGGTGGAGCGAACCCTGGTGGTTGCTCGTCGCGCTCGCCGTCGCGGTCACCAGCTGGTCGGGTGGGTTCGACATCCTCTATGCACTCCAGGACGTCGAGTTCGATCGCGCCGTCGCGCTGCACTCATTGCCGGCCTCGGTCGGCGAGTGGAACGCGGTCCTCATCGCTCGGTCGCTCCATGTGGTCACGGTCGCAGCGCTCATCCTCGTCGGTATCGCATTCGGGGGCGGCACACTGTACGGTGCAGGGGTTGCCGCCGTCGCTGGCCTCCTCCTGTACGAGCACCGACTGATCCGGCCGAACGATCTCTCCCGCCTCGATGCGGCGTTCTTCACGATGAACGGCATCATCAGCGTCCTGTTCTTTGCGTTCGTCGCGGCCGAACGGTTGGCTGCCGCGTACCTGAGGTGACGAAATCAGGGGAAAGTGCCCACCCATCCCGCGATGCCGCGCGGTCGCACACGGCGCGAACGCCGCGCGCCAGAGCACGGAGTGCGCCAGACCGGAGAAGCGAAGCGGCACCACTTACCGTCGCGATTACCGGAGCGTCGGGGGCACCATATGCCGTCCGGTTGCTCGAGCTCCTGATCCACGCACATCGTCGGATCTCCCTGATCGTTTCTGCGCACGGCCGCCGACTCCTGCAGACGGAGACGCAGATCGATTCGCTGAGATGATCTGCGCCAGCGCATCGGAGCGAGCGAGTGGGATGCCCATGTCACGACCTACGAGGATGCCGATCGTGGCGCACCGCCGGCATCCGGTTCCGCCCCGAGCGCGGGGATGGTGATTTGTCCCTGCTCGATGGGGACCCTGGCGGCGGTCGCGACGGGAGCGTCTCGCTCACTCATTGAACGCGCGGCCGACGTCACGCTCAAAGAGCGCCGGCGGCTCATTCTCGTGCCTCGCGAGACGCCGTTGAGCATCGTGCATTTCGAGAACATGCTGCGCGTTTCGCGTGCCGGCGCCATCGTCCTCCCGGCGGCGCCGGGGTTCTACCACCGGCCTCGTGACGTGAGCGCTCTCGTCGATTTCGTGGTCGCACGCATCCTCGATCAGTGCGACGTGGCGCAGTCGGTCGCTCCTCGATGGACCGGCGCGCCGTCGGATGGGGCAGACAGCGCATTGCGCGGCCGCGGGCGCAACGCAGGACGCGTCGACTGAGCCACGGCGGCGAACACCTCGTCGGGCTGATCGCGGACACACACGGTCTCGTGCGCGCGAGCGTCCATACCGCACTCGCCGGCGTCGAGGTGATCTTGCACGCCGGTGACGTGGGCGGCGACGCCGTGTTGGACGAGCTCGGACTGATCGCCCCGGTCCGGGCTGTCCTCGGCAATACGGATCTGCCCTCCAGCGTGCTGACGGCGGAGGTGGTGTACTCTGCGGGCGGCGTGGACATCCACGTGAGCCACGGTCACGAGGTGGGCGTTCCGACGCCCGAGCGGCTACTCGCGCGATACCCGCAGCCGGTGCTCGTCTACGGTCATACGCATTGAGCTCTCGTTGTGGAAGCCGAGGGCCGCCTCGTGGTGAATCCCGGGGCCGCCGGTCCGCGCCGCTTCAAGCTCACACCCAGTGTTGGACTGTTGCGCATCCGCTCCGGCGCTGTCGCAGCAGAGATCCTGGACCTCGCGGGCGCTTGACGCGCCGCGTCATCCCCAGGGGGTCAGGCGTCCACGCCGCCGGCTGGGTCTCGCCATCCAGTCGTGACGCGATCGCACCAGAAGGGAGCCCACGGCGATCGGTACGATAGCCCCGATGAGGAGATACATCAGGTCAGCGATGACTTCGTATCGGCCAACGGTCAGGTGGTGGACGCCGAGGATTTCGTGGTTCAGGAGTCCTTCCACGAGATTGAACACACCCCAGCCGAGTAGCGCCGAGCCAAAGAACATACGCGGCGAAGGCACGGGCATGCGTTGTCGTGCTGCGCGATAAAGCCAGATCGCGCCGGCAACTGCAACGCACAGGCAGAACGCGTCGTAGGCACCGCCCCACCAGATGTTGGCGCGCATGGCGGCGACGTCGATTGGCGGGATGACGGACGACGCCATCAAGTGCAGTTGCAGCAACTGGTCTAACAGGATGCTGTCCGCCAGTCCGCCCAGCCCTACGCCGAGTAGAACGGCTGCTGTTCGATACACGAAGCCTCAGGCGTGCAAGAGTGTGGCCATGGTACAGGACGATTTCTGCTCACTGCACGTCAGTCAGCACACCATTCTCCATCAGCGGGTCGCGTACGAGCGAATTCGCCCGGGTGCTGACGAAACCAGGCGGAGACGAGCATCAATTCGTCAACCTCATGAGCCGGAACGGCGCCCTTCGGTCCCCTGGGACCGCCGAACGTATCGGCGGCGAGTGTGTGCAACCGCCGTCGGTCAGCGGGGGATTGCGGCACGGGACTCTCTGCGCGGACGCAACCGCGCCGGATCAGGTACATGCGGTCATCGCCGTCGACGCCGGCGACCGTGTAGATGAACGAGAGCGTCTCGACCGCGAAGCGCAGGCGACCAAATTGCTCGAGTAGTCCCTCGAGGCGTTGCACCTTGTCGCGGAGCACGGCTGCCCGTTCGAACTCCAACCGTGCGCTGGCGTCCTGCATCTGTCTCGTGAGCGTGGCGATGGGTCCGTCATCGGCTCCATCCAAAAATGCCCGGGCGAGCTGGACCCGCTGGACATACTCGGTGGTCGAGCAGCCGCCCACGCATGGCCCCAGACATTTGTGGATCTCGTACCGGATGCAGCCCGGAGTGCGCTGTGGCAGAACGAACAGATCGCGCTGGTCGCTGAAGTGCATCCGCACATCGTGCGCGCAGTCGCGAAGTCCCAGGACATTGTTGAGCTCGCGCAGCGCCTCGCCGACGCGACGGGCTCCGACGAAGGGGCCGTAGTACAGTTCGCCGTCGTCTCCCCCCGCCGTCCGCACGACCGCAAGCTTGGACGCTGGCCCGCGAGTGATCTTGATGAACGCGTAGTTGTGGCCATCTGCCTTCATCGCGACGTTCAGGCGCGGCCGCAGCACCTTGATCAGCCGCAACTCGCCGAGGAGTGCCGCGAACTCACTCGGCGTGTACTCCCAGTCGATCGACTGGGCCTGCCGGAGGATGCGCGCGCCCTTGTCCTCCGGATACGCGCACCGGAAGTAGCTGAGCAAGCGCGACCGGAGCCGCTTGGATTTGCCCACATAGACGACCTCGCCGTCAGCGCTCAGCATCCGGTAGATCCCGGGACGGTTCGCCGCGCCGGCACGCACGGCGGCCCGCATGACTCGCATCTCGGTCATCGGGGGTGGGCGGACGCGCGCCGCTGGAACGCCGCCCTCGTGGCGGATGGTCGGGCACGTCGACGAGGAGACGCTGACCTCCGTCGCCACTCGGCTCGATCGCCGGCCGGTCGACCCGGACCGCGGACTGCCTGGCCATGGGTCAGTGCTGACAGCGAGGACAGAAAACCGTTTGACGCCCGTCGACTGCGTGCGTGCCAACCAATCGACTCCGGCATCGCCGACAGGGCAGTCCGGCCCGGCCGTAGGCGGCCAACTGTTTGCCAAACGCGCCAAAGTCGCCGTACGGATCGCGATAGTCGCGGAAGCTCGTACCACGCGCTTCGATCGCCTCGTTGAGCACTTCGACAATTGCGCGCCGGAGCTCGCCCGCCTCAGCTGGCGCGATGCGCCGAGCGCTGCGCGACGGGTCGATACCCGCGCGCCAGAGCGACTCATTCGCGTAGATGTTGCCGACGCCGGCTAAATGCCGCTGGTCCATGAGCACCTTCTTCACGGCCTGTCCCGACCTGCGCAAGACGTCCCGGAAGTTGTCGACACTGAACGCTGGGTCAAGCGGCTCGGGTCCGAGCCGGGCGATGTATTCCTCGAATCGCTTGGGCGGCATGAGTGTGACGGTGCCCAGCCGCCGGATGTCGCGGTAGTGCACGGTCCGTCCATCCGCCAAATCGAGCGCCATCGTGGAGTAACGCCGCTCGCTCTCGGGGAGATCTCCGGTGTCGACCAGCAGGGCGCCTGTAAACCGCGGCTGGATCACGAGGCGGTCACCCGAGGACAGGTCAATGACGATGAGCTTGGCCCGTCGCCAAACGCGCAGAACGGTGGCGCCGGTCAATCGGCGCTTGAAGGTCCTCGGTGTCGCCTCCCGCAAGACATTGGGATGCGTGATATGAACTGACGTAATGACGGCGCCATGGAGCATCCGCTCCAGGTCGCGCGAGATGGTCTCGATCTCAGGAAGCTCGGGCATGGCGGGCAAGCTCACGCCACGCGATGTCCGTCCGGAAATGCTTTCCGGAGAACTCCACGCGAGCAGCAAAATCAGCACTCGCCCGCTGCGCGTCCGCCAGCTCAGGCGCGACGGCCGTTACGGCGAGAACTCGACCGCCTGCAGTTACCAGCTCACCGCCGGGACTGCGCGCGGTCCCAGCATGAAACACGTAGATCCCTTCCGTCGCCGGGGGAAGCTGGATCACGTCCCCTGTCCTCGGGTGCTCGCCGGGATACCCTGCAGCCGCAACCACGGTGGCCACCGCTGCCTGTGCCTTCCCGGCCTCCGACCAATCAGCTGCCAGGTCTTCACCCGCCGCCACCGCGCGCATCAGGCGCAGTATGCCGAATCGAGTGAGGGGCAGGATCGCCTGGGTCTCCGGGTCGCCCATCCGACAGTTGAATTCCACCACCTTGGGGCCGTCATCCGTGAGCATCAAGCCAGCGTAGAGGACGCCGGTGAACGGGCTCCCTCGCTCGCGAAGCGCGGCGAGGGCGGGCTCAACGATCCGTCCCGCGACGGTCTCAACCAGGTCAGGCCCGGTCGTTCCAGACGGCGCGGGGGGATGAACAGGCGCATAAGCCCCCATGCCGCCGGTGTTCGGTCCTCGATCGCCATCCAGTAACCGCTTGTGATCCTGAGCGGCGACGAACGGCACCCACTGGGTGCCGTTGGTGAGGAAGTGCATGGATAGCTCCTCCCCCCGCATGTGCTCCTCGACGAGGATTTCTGCACCTGCCGCTCCAAAGCGGTTGTGTGTCAACATGGCATTGATCGCCTCGTCGGCCTCGAGCGCCGTCTCAGCGACGATGACGCCTTTCCCGGCCGCGAGCCCTGACGCCTTGATAACCACCGGCAGGCCAAACTCTCTCGCCGCCCGTCGGGCAGCGGTCGGATCCGTATGCCGTTCGGCCCTCGCAGTCGGCACTCCGGCGTCGATCATGAGCTGCTTGGCGAACACCTTGGAGCTCTCGATCTGTGCTGCCGCTTTGGAGGGCCCGAAAATCGGCAACCGGCGCTCCCGAAAGCGATCGACGATGCCAAGCGCCAGCGGCGCCTCCGGTCCAATAATCGTCAGCGCGGGGCGCTCGGCATTCCGCCAGTGCGACGAGCGCGTCCAGATCGGTCGCGGCGATCGGAACGCAGCGCGCCCGCTCGGCCAGTCCGGCATTGCCGGGCGCTACGATCAGATCGAGGTTCGGATCCTCGAGTCCCAGACGCCAGGCGAAGGCATGCTCGCGACCCCCGCCCCCGACGAGGAGTACCTTCATTGCCGGCCTGTTACCGATTCACTGCGCGCGCCGAGCGGTCCTGCGTACAGCTCCGGCGACGAGCGGAGGAGGCGACCTCTCCGCTCAACCGGAGTTGCCGCTGCTCTCGCTTCCCCCTGAGTCGCCAGACCGCCCCCGGAACGCATGCCCGAAGGCGTCGCGCGCACGCTCCGCCATGTGCTCGAGCTCCGATACGACGGCACGGGCCCGTGTGCCGTAATACCCTGCCGCAGCGGCGTAGTCGTCCGCCAGCGGCTGATCGCCTTCCTGGCCGCGTCGGGGGTAATCCCCTCGCAGGATGCGCTCGTACGCCTCCGAGTTGCCCCAACGCTGAAGCTCGGCTGCGCGCACCGTGTTGAATGGATGGTCGCGGAAGACGGTGTTGAGCATTTTGAGGGCCGAGTCCCAGGCGCCACCGGTGGTCTCATACTCTTCGGCTTGGATGAGAAACTCGTCGAGATCGATTGAATCATCGCCCGCTGTGCCACCGGCCAGTTTGAGATACGTGCCGAGCGACGCACGGAGATCCTGTGTTCCGAGCAGTCCCGCGCGGTCACAAGATAACTCGGCCTTGCGATACCACTCGAGCAGGGCGATCTGGATGGGGAGAAGCGCGATTCCGGCGAGGAAGGGCAGGTTCCGCAGGCCAAAGTTGATGAGGATGACGGCAATCGTGCTATAGGTCACGTGCCCGCTCATGATATGGCCCAGCTCATGGGCGAGCACATTGCGCTGCTCCTCGCGATTCAGTAACCCGAGCGTCCCGGAGTTGATGATGATGAACGGGTCTTCGAAGCCGATCGCGCCCGCATTCACAAAGGGCGTCTGGGTGACGTAGAGCTGCGGGCGCGTGGGCCAGTCGAACGTCGCGAGCACTTCCGTGTAGAGCGCGTCGAGCTTGGCACGTTGTCGCGGTCCGACCCGCACCGCGTTGGCGAGGAATAGGTGGCGAAGGCCCCGTTCGCCGAAAAAGCCCGCGACCTTGCGCACGACCTCGTCGAAACCGGGAATCGCACGCAGCGTGTTGAGTGCCGCCCGATCGGCCGGGTGCTCCCATGCGAGCGATGAGATGCCGGGAAGAGGATTGGGGGACATACAACTGGGGTCCGGGGTGTGGGGTTTGGGTCTCGGGTCCTACAAGACCTACGCAGGACGCGGACTAAAGTTGCGCGGTCCTCCCGACCGATTCTTCGCCCGGCAGGTGTCTACTTTCTACTGCCAACTTTCTAGCGGCCAACGGCCTCTAGTCCTTCCCAGGCGTACTCGAGGTCCTCGAGCAGATCCTCGATGTCCTCGACTCCGCACGAGAGTCGGATGAGGCCTTCGCTCATGCCGAGGGCCGCGCGACGTTCTGGGGGTACGGAGGCGTGGGTCATCGAAGCCGGGTGGCTGATCAGGCTCTCCACGCCGCCCAGTGACTCCGCCAGGGAGAACACGCGGACGCGACCCAACACGTGAGCCGCGCGCGCGCGGGTGCCGAGATCGACCGAGACCATGCCCCCGAAGCCCGACATCTGCCGCGTGGCGAGGGCGTGTTGGGGGTGCGAGGGAAGGCCCGGATAGTTGACGCACCGCTCACCGACGTGCTCGACCAGCCAGGCCGCGACGCGTCGGCCATTGGCGTCGTGACAGGGCATCCGCAGGTGTAGTGTCTTTGTGCCGCGAAGGGCCAGCCAGGAGTCGAAAGGACCCGGGACCGCGCCAGCGGCATTTTGGATATACTGAATCCGTTCGGCGAGGGCATTGTCGCGTAATGCCGCGATGCCCCCGATCATGTCACTGTGCCCGTTCAGATACTTGGTCGTCGAGTGATATACGATATCGGCGCCCAGCTCGAGCGGTCGCTGAAAAAACGGCGTGGCAAAGGTGTTGTCGACGATCAACAGGGCCCCAGCGCGATGAGCAATGTCAGCGATCGCTGCGATGTCGGCGAGTCGCATGAGCGGATTGCTCGGCGTCTCGATGAGCACGGCGACCGTCCGATCCGTGATCGCGTCGGCCACCCGCTGGGGGTCGCGGGTGTCCACGAACGTGAACCGCATCCCGTAGAACTGGAGGATGCGGTCGAAGAGCCGGAACGTACCGCCGTAGACATTCTCAGCGCAGACGACGTGGTCCCCGCTGCGGAACAACTTCATGAGACTGTCCACACACCCCATGCCACTCGCGAATGCGAACCCATGCGTTCCCTTCTCAAGGGCAGCGACGTTGCGCTCGAGCGCCTCGCGTGTGGGGTTCTTCCCCCGAGCGTACTCATACCCTTTATTCTCACCGAGCGCGTCTTGGACGTAGGTCGAGGTCAGGTAGACCGGCGTCATGATGGCGCCCGAGAGCGGGTCGGGCCGTTGCCCAGCGTGAATGGCTCGCGTGCCGAAGTGGGCGTCGAGGTCGTTCGCAAAGACTTTGGTCACATGCCGGTCGTGATGAGTGAGGATGGGAAGTTAACCTGCCTGATCGTCGACGACGAACCCCAGCTACGTCGTGTACTCGCGCGGCTCATGGAGGCCGACGGGTTCACGTGCGTCGAGGCCGGATCCGGATCTGAGGCCCTCGATGTGCTCGGCGGCCGGGACGTAGCGCTCATGCTGACCGACCTCCGCATGCCGAAGATGGACGGCATTGCGTTGCTGCGCGAAACGCGCGTGCGGTTTCCGGAGCTCGCGGTCGTGATGATCACCGCTGTCGCCGACGTCGACGTGGCGGTGAGTTGTCTCGCCGTCGGCGCGATGGACTACCTGACGAAGCCGTTCAACATTGAGGAAGTGCGCGCCCGCGTCCGGCAAGCCCTCGAGAAGCGGCGCCTCGTGCGAGACCTCCGAGTCTACCAGGAACAACTCGAGGAGCGCGTGCGGGCACAGGCCCATCAGCTGGAGGAACTATTCCTCGGGACGATGCAGGCTTTTGCTGCTGCGCTCGAGGTCAAGGATCCATACACCCGCGGCCATTCGATCCGCGTCAGCCAATACTCGGCGGCGATCGCTCGAGCCATGACGCTGGACGGCGAGTCAATTCGTCAGATCGAGATTGGCGGCCACCTGCACGACATTGGGAAGATCGGTGTGCGGGAAGCGGTCCTGAACAAGCCGGGCCCGCTCACCGACGAAGAGTACGAACACATCATGACACACCCGGTCGTCGGATGGCGGATCCTCTCGCCCCTTTTGTCCGACGTGCCGATGGCCCTTCATATCGTGCGGTCGCACCATGAGCGGTTCGACGGCCGCGGCATCCCCGACGGTCTGGAGGCAGTGGAAATTCCTCTCGAGGCGCGGATCGCTGCGGTCGCCGATGCCTTCGACGCGATGACCAGCGGCCGCGCCTATCGGCAAGGCGGCCGCATGACGCTGACCGCGGCGCTCGCTGAGGTCGAGCGGTGCTGCGGAACGCAGTTTGACCCCGAGGTGGTGGCCGCATTCTCTCGCACATTGGCAGAGGGCGCGATCACTGTTCCGCAGCCCAGGTCGGACGGCTCTTCAGGGCGGTCGGCACCGCCCCGGAGCGAACCATCAGTGCCGGGATCTCGCTGACTGGCCCTTCGCTTCCTTCGAGAGAGAGCAGAGACGAGAGAGCACGAGAGCGGGGGGCGATACGTCCGTCGTCCCGTTCGGACGTGACTACTTTTCGGCCATATGAAGACTGATGGCCTGATGGTCAGCGTGTCGGGGGTGCGTGGGCGGGTTGGAGAAGCGCTGACCCCCGAGGTCGTTGCCACCTTCGCCGCTGGATTCGGGTCGTGGGCACGGGCCGGTGCAGGCGGTGGGGTAATGCGCCCGCGCGTCGTCGTCGGACGCGATAGCCGCGTGTCGGGCCCGATGTTTCATCGAGCGGTCATAGCCGCGCTGCAATCCGTGGGGTGCGACATAGTCGACGTGGGGATCGCGCCAACGCCGACGATCCAGTTGGCAGTCGAATCGCTCCACGCGGCCGGCGGCCTCGCGATCACCGCAAGCCACAACCCGATCGAGTGGAACGCCCTCAAGTTCATTGCGCCCACCGGGCTTTTCCTATCGGCGGAAGAGGGCGCGGCGATGCGTGCGGCGATGGAGCGCGGCATCGCGCGAGCCACCTGGGACCGGCTCGGCGAAGTCGAGCTCGACCGGGACGCCGTGGCGCGACATATCGATCGGATTCTCGAGTTGCCGTACATCGATGTCGAAGCCATTCGGGCCCGGCGACTGCACGTCGCGTTGGACTGTGTGCGCGGCGCCGGCGGTGTCATCATGCCGACATTGCTCGAACGCCTCGGCTGTCGGACCACGGCCATCAACCTGGAGACCGACGGTCGATTCCCGCGCCCACCGGAGCCGATTGCAGCCAACTTGGGAGCGCTCGAAGGGTTGGTGCAGGCGAGCGGCGCGGATGTCGGCTTTGCCGTGGACCCCGACGTGGACCGCCTCGCGCTCGTCGACGAGACGGGGCGCGCGATCGGGGAGGACTACACCCTGGCGCTCGCCACGGCGGCGGTTCTCAAGCGACACCCCGGCCCCGTGGTGACGAACCTGTCGACGAGCCGGTTGATCGACGACGTGGCTGCCCAAGCCAACGTCCCGGTCATCCGGTCCGCAGTGGGCGAAGTCAACGTCGCCCTACGGATGCGAGCTGAGCGGGCGCCGGTTGGGGGGAGGGCAACGGCGGCGTGATCGTCTCGGCTCTGCATTTGGGGCGAGACGCCCCGGTCGGTGCGGCGCTTGTGCTACAGCTACTGACCGATGCAGGTGGCGAGACGCTGTCCACAATCGTCGGCCGTTGGCCGCGCTATGCCATTGTCAAAGACAAGCTGGAGCGACCGGCGGGCTCACTCGATCTGGCCTACGAGGCCTTAAGAAAGGCGTTCCCGGGGGCCGGGGTCGACACCCAGGACGGGTTGCGGCTCGCGTGGGCCGATAGCTGGCTTCACGTGCGACCCAGCGGGACGGAACCGATTGTGCGTGTCATCGCTGAGGCCAAGACGGAAGCGGAGGCCCGTGACCTGGTTGCCCAGGCCCGAGTCCCGCTCAAAGGCTTAGCTTAATACCTGCTCGGGGGCGTGCCGGAGGTTCGTACCTACTCCGGGGACCGACTCCAGGCGCCTGGGGCGGACTCGCGCGCCGGCGGGGTAACTCGAGCGTTTGCAACGGGAACGGGATCAACTATGTGTGGAATCATTGGCTACGTCGGCCCCAAGGTCGTCACGCCACTGCTGATTGAGGGCCTGAAGCGACTCGAGTACCGGGGATACGACTCGGCCGGCGTCGCCGTCATGAACGGCAAGGGTGTCGAGACCCGCAAAGTCGCGGGGAAGATCTCCCGACTCGAGGCGGCGGTCAACGAGAGTCCCGTCCACGGGACGCTGGGAATCGCGCATACCCGCTGGGCAACCCATGGCGCGCCCAACGAGTGCAACGCCCATCCCCAGCTCGACGAGCGGCGTGAGATCGCGGTCGTCCACAATGGCATCATCGAGAACGCAAGCGCGTTGCGACGCATGCTCGAGGGGCACGGGCACGTCTTCTCGTCGGAGACCGACACCGAGGTTCTCGTCCATCTGATCGAAGCGGCGTTCGAGACGACTCTCGAGGACGCCGTGATCGATGCACTTCGGCAGGTCGAAGGCGCATACGGCATTGCCGTGGTGTCCAGTCGCGATCCGAGCAAGATCGTCGCCGCCCGTAAAGGCAGCCCGCTGCTGATCGGTCTGGGTGATGGCGAGTACTACGTCGCTAGCGATGCGTCGGCCATCCTCGCGCACACGCGCGAGGTCGTGTACCTGCACGACGGTGACCTGGCTGTGCTCGACCGGAAGGGCTATCGCATCATAGATCTCAACTCGGTGACGCTGACGCGCGGTGTGAGCAAGATCGACTGGGACCTCGCCCAAATGGAGCGCGGTGGATTCCCGCACTTCATGCTCAAGGAGATCTTCGAGCAGCCGCAGACTGTCAGCAGCACACTGGCGGGTCGTTTATTGCTCGACGAGGCCACGGCGAAGCTGGCGGGCACGAATCTCACTGAGGACGAGCTGCTGGCGATCGACAACATCGTGATCACCGCTTGTGGCACGAGCTGGCACTCCGGCCTGATCGGGGAGCACATGCTCGAGGAGCTCGCCAGGATTCCGGTCGAGGTCGAGTACGCATCCGAGTTCCGATATCGCAACCCGATCGTGAACGATCGCACGCTGTGCATCGTGATCTCGCAGTCGGGTGAAACGGCCGATACGCTCGCGGCCATGCGTGAGGCGCAACGGCGGGGCGCGCGGACGCTCGGCATCGTCAACGTGGTCGGATCGACGATCGCGCGCGAGGCTGCCGCGGGCATCTATCTACATGCTGGCCCGGAAATCGGCGTGGCGTCGACGAAGGCGTTTACGAGCCAGGTCGTGGCACTGGCGCTTCTGACCCTCAAGATCGGACGGCTGCGCGAGCTGTCGTTGTTGCGAGGGCGCGAGATCATCGCGGCGCTCCAGGCGCTTCCCGGCCAGATCCAGGGCATCCTCGATCGCAACCAGGAAATCGAGGACCTGGCCGAGGAGTTCAAGCGGGCGCAGAACTTCTTGTATTTGGGGCGCGGCTACAACTTCCCGACCGCGCTCGAAGGTGCCCTCAAGCTGAAGGAAATCAGCTACATCCACGCCGAGGGCTATCCGGCTGCCGAGATGAAGCACGGGCCGATCGCGCTCATCGACGAACTCATGCCGGTGGTCTTCATCGCACCCCACGACTCGGTGTTCGACAAAGTGGCGTCGAACGTCCAAGAGGTGAAGGCCCGCAACGGCCGCGTGATTGCGATCACGAGCCGCGAAGAGCCGAGTCTCGCGAGCAAGATCGACTATGAGTTCCGCATTCCCGAAACGATCGACATGCTTACGCCGGTCCTCGCCGCGATCCCGCTGCAGCTCCTGGCGTACCACATTGCGGTGAAGCGCGGTTCGAATGTCGATCAACCCCGCAACTTGGCGAAGTCGGTGACAGTGGAATAGGGGAACTGCGGAGAAAAATTAGACGTTCGACGTTCGACGTTCGACGTTCGACGTTCGAAAGAAACCTCGGGGCCAGCCACGGTGCATCCGGCTGGCCTCGAGGTTTGTCGTCGAACGTCGAATGTCTAGTGCTTCCCTCCTGCACTACCTCCGCCGCTACTAGCGCCACCGCCGCCACTGTAGCCACCGCCGCCGCCGAAGCTTCCGCCACCGGAATACCCGCCTCCGCCGGTGTAACCGCCTCCGCCAGAATAGCCGCCACCCGAGTGGCTGCTGGAGCTGCTGCCAGAATTGCCGCTCGACGAGCTGCTGCCGCCGGAATTGGCGCTGGACGAGCTGCCGCCGGCATTGGCGCTGGACGACCTACCGCCTGAATTGCCGCTATAGCTGCTGCTGCCGTGCGACGATCCGGTTGATCCGCCCGAGCGGTCAGTGCCCGCCAACGACCCGTTGTACGACGAGGAGCCCGCGGACGAGGCGCTCCGACCGACATCGCCTCCGTTCGCGGAACCGAACTGCGAGGTCGTCGCTCGCACCTGCGGAATTTCGACCGCCGATGGCGGACGATTCTCTCGAACGCCGATGCGCGGGGCAGGGAGTTTGGCCTTGGTCACTGCAGCGGGCTGCATCACAACCGGGCGGTCCTTGATCGCTGCGACACCGTGCCCTGGTTTGAAGGGCACCTTGAACGTCGGCCCGCAAACGCTCGACGGGTCGCCTCGATGGACGACGCACACCCCGACCCTGAAGGGCCCGACGGGCACCGCCGCGCCCGATCCTGCGAAAGTGGCGGCGCTAGCCGCGCTGGGAATGAACGGCCGCTCAGCGAAGTAGCCGTACGTCGGACCGGCGAGCGCAAACGCCTGCCCGATCGGGCCGCATAGTTCGTCCGTCGCCCAATCACCCGGGTTGGCGGGGCGCTCAGAATCGAGAATCGGCGCTAGTCCAGCTTCCGGGTTGGTCATTGAGACCGAGTGATAGCCGAGCGAAGCGGCCAGCGCGAGCGGATGGGTCGCAAATCCATCGAGGCGGAGCGGCTGTCGCGACGCCACGACATAGACACACGCCCAGGAAGCCTGCAGCGGGTAGGACGCCAGCAGCGCCTGTCGTTCCTCCACTTCGTCGGTCAGATACGACAGTTCATGTACGTGCATGCCGACGACTTCCGCGTAGTCGCTGGATGCATACGGATAGAGCAGCTCCGCACCGCCGCCGGAGTAGACCTCGAAGGCGGCGACGTACGCCGGGTCGCTCAACTCGTACTGGAGATAACTCCCGTCGGATGGGAGCAGGTGAATCGACAACGGGGGGCCATGGTCGTGTGCCTCCGCTTTGGCACTGTCCTGGGCGAAGAGCCAAGTGCCAGACGCAAGGGACAGCATGCCAGCCGAGACCCACGTCAGCGCGCGCATACTCCCTCCCGGGCTCGCGTTCGCACTGTGGACTCCCCCACTGGAATATACGCGTCGGTATCGTCCCGTGTTGGCTCGCCCGACTCTTCGGTTCTGACCATCTTCTTTGGGTCTATGCGTGTGCTCCTGCAACGAGTCTCCAGTGCCGCAGTGCGTGTCCGCGCCCCGCACACGAGTCGCGTCGTGGGGCGCATAGGCAGAGGTTTCGTCCTCCTCGTGGGGTTTCGCTCGGGCGAATCGGCGGCTGGTGACGACCCGATCCGGTGGATGGCCGAAAAGATCGCGGGGTTGCGCGTGTTCAGCGATGAGAGCGACAAGATGAATCTCGCCATTCTCGACGTGGGAGGGAGCCTCCTCGTGGTGTCGCAGTTCACGTTGTACGGCGATGCCGTGAAGGGCCGCCGTCCGAGTTTCATCGAAGCGGCGCGGCCCGAAGAAGCGCAACCGCTCTACGAGCGATTTCTCGAGCTGCTACGGGCGCAGGGGCTCGCAGTCGAGGCCGGCGAATTCGGAGCGATGATGGACGTCGAGCTGGTGAACGATGGACCAGTCACGCTGTGGTTGGAACGATGAGGCCGGGGACTCCCGCCGGCCCGATAGACCACATCGTGCCGCGCATCGTTCTGGGCTCGCAGAGTCCACGCCGGCGAGATCTGCTCTCGCTCATCGGCATCCCGCACACCGTGCGTCCGGCGGACATCGATGAGTCGGTCCGGCCTGGCGAGTCGCCGTTGGTGTGTGTCGAACGATTGGCACGGGAGAAGGCCGACCGCATCGCAAGCACCGAAGTGAGAGGCAATGACCATACGGTGATCATTACGGCCGACACCATCGTCGTCATCAATGACCGGATTCTCAACAAGCCGATCGACAGAGAAGACGCGGGCAGAATGCTGCACGCGCTGCAAGGCCGCACACACCACGTGCATACCGCCGTATGCGTCGCCCGAGATGCGCGCCGGGTCACGGATGTGGCCTCGGTCCGCGTGCGCTTTCGTTCGCTCAGCACTCGCGAGATCGACGCGTACATCGCCACCGGCGAGCCAATGGACAAAGCTGGCGCCTACGGCATCCAGGGCTACGGCGCGACGATCGTCGATCACATCGACGGCGATTTCTTTGCCGTGATGGGGTTGCCCCTGGTGACGCTGGTGCGGTTACTGGGGCAGATTGGGGTGCGGTACGAGTTCGGTAGGGTCCTGGTGGCGCGCTGAACGGCGGGTTTGGGGACCTCTGATCCCGCCGATCAGGTCGAAACTCGAGAGTCGCCTTTTTGCCGCGTATCTCTCCCGCCACACCTCCACCTTCTCCAACACGTCCTCGACGCGAATCCGGCCCATGCGCCCCGGTCGCAACTCCATCGATACGGGATACTCCTCGCCGGGGTCGCCGTAGGCGTCGACCACGAGATCCTGAAACCGCCGATAGGGGCCAGTGCGCTTCGGATTCGTGTAGCCGTAGAGGCCGATGACGGGTCGACCCAAGGCCACGGCCATGTGCAACGGCCCGGTGTCGGGTGTGAGCGCCAGCGCGGCGCCGTCGAGCACCCCGACGAGCCGGCGAAGACCAAGGCCAAGCGCAGGGACGGCGCTCGGCGCAAGACGCGTGATGGTTTCCACGGCCGCTTGCTCGCGTGCCGAAGTGCCACCCACGAGGACCGCCTGGAGTCCGAAGTCTCGATCGAGGGCGCGTGCCACGTCGGCCCATCGCTCGGGCAGCCAATCCTTTTCCGGCTTGCTCGTGGCGACGACGATCGCCGCCACCGGCCGCGCGAACCGGGCAAAGAACCGCGCTTGCTCTTCACGCTCCGCGGGCCAGGGGCCCAGGTTCCACACGGGCTCATCGTGCCGCACGCCCAGGGCGTCGAGAAACTCGAAGTACTGATCCTGAACGTGCTGTCCGGTCGGATGCGCAGCGATCCGATGTGACGTAAACAGCCAGTTCATGTCGCGCGCGCGTGCGCGGTCGAACCCGAGCTTTACCGGAGCGCGCGTGAACGCCGTCACGATCCCGGCCTTGAGGTACACTTGCAGATCCAGCACGACGTCGAACGGCCGAGTCGCGAGCGCGCGGCGTACATCGCGAAACGCACGCCACCCGGCGGCACGCTCGAAGACGATGATGTCATCGACCGCGGGATGACCTCGGACGAGCGATGCCGGACCTGGCTGCATGATCCAGCTGATGCGAGGCGTCGGACGCAGCTGCTTGAGCGCAGTGATCACCGGGAGGACGTGCACGGCATCGCCGACCGCGCTCATCATCACGACCCCAACGCGATCGAGGCGCGGAGGCCACGAGCTGGTGGAAGGGCCGGACATCAGCCCTTTCCGAGAGGCGCCACAGACGGCATTCGAAGCCCGTGTTTGAGCGCGGATCGACTCAGCCGTCGCCAGTTGGCAAACGAGACATCCGGTGCGCCGGGACGGCCCCACCGGACGCGATCGACGTCCAACGCGTAGGCGGTGGGACGCGAGGCGTTTGGGTGGGCAATCAACACGTTCCGGACGTTGAGGTCTTCGTGCACGGCACCGAGCCGTCCCAGATCGGTGATCAGTGCCTCCACTGCGTCCCACACCGGTCGCGAATCATCGCCCGGCTCCAGGTACCTGAGAGCGGTCAGCAAGTCTTCTGCATCGGGAATTTCATGGGTCAAGACGTCAACCCGTCGCAGCCCGGTTGCGATATGATAGCGCAGGTACGCCAATACCTGCGGCGTCGCAACGCCTCCCTCGCGCAACCGTGCTGACACCGCCAGCTCGTGCGGGGCGCGCGTCGATCCCAGGAACAGGTCACCGGTGATGGCGGCGAAGAGGCCGCCATGCCGCACGCGGCGAACGACGACGTTCGTATCACGAATCGAGATGGCGTAGGCCGGTCCGCGGCCCTGAAATTCCCGACGGTCTTTTCGCCGAGCGGCGTACTCGTACACCGTTCCATGCCCGAGGGCAGCGACGAGCGGTTCGACGAGCAGTGCCCACGAAACGCCATCGACTCCGTCCAAGCGGATCCGCTGGTAGCCTGGTGGTGTCTCCGCCATCGTTCAAAAATCGAGTGCGGACGGCACAGGAGGGTGACGCATGGCGTCGCCCCTACCTGCCACGTGGTTGATCGCGTGCGGACGGCACAAGACGCTGATTACTGGGCGACCCGATATACAGGCACCGGGTGTGTCTTGCCCTTGAGCTCCAGGGGCGCGCGCTCTTCGAGCGTCGGAGGCCTGCGCAGCGCGCGTCGGATCTCATCGCTCAAAAGGATTTCGCCGGCTTCGGCAGCGGCGCAGAGACGACTGGCAGTGTTGACGGTGTCGCCGATCACGGTGAACTCGAGACGCCGCTCCGAACCGATATTTCCGGCAAATGCCTCACCGTAGCTGAGACCGATGCCGATGCCAAGCTCCGGGCGGCCGGCGCGGCGCCACTTGGCATTCAGTGCATCGAGCGCCCGCATCATCTCGATCGCTGCCTGCACGGCACGATCGGCGTCTTCCGGTGTGCCGATCGGCGCGCCCCACTGCGCCATGACGGCATCACCCATGAACTTGTCGAGTGTGCCCCCGTGACGGAATACGCACTCCACCATCTCCGTGAAGTACTCCGTCAAGAGACTCGCCATGTCGTCGGGGTTCATCGACTCCGAGAGCGCGGTGAAGCCGCGGATGTCGCTGAAGAGGACCGCGACCGGCCGTTTGTCGCCGCCGAGGCGGACGGCGCCGGGAGAATCCGCGATACGGGCGGCGAGATTGGGGGCGAAGTAGCGCTCGAAGTTGCTGCGCACGAGCAGCTCGTGCCGGATCCGCTCTGAGAACTGGCCGTTTTCGATCGCCACGGCCGCGATACTGGCAAACGCCGCCAGGAACTCGAGGTCTTCCTCGTCGACCCGATGCGTCGACGTCACGTTGTCGACGTACAGCACACCCAGGACGCGGCCGTCGCTTCCGACGAGCGGGGCGCACATCGTGGACCGGACGCGCTGAACGAGAATCGAGTCGCCACCGAATCGCAGATCCTCCGGCGCGTTGTCCGACAGGATGGCGACTTTGTCCTGCACCGCCGTCCGCACGATCGATTGTGGGACCGACCGCTGCGGCGCTGCGCCCTGGCGATCGCGCGCGACCTTGGGAACCTGCTCTCCGCGCTCGTCGGCGAGCAGCACGGACACGTAGTCCACGTCGAAGATCTGCAGACAGAACCCGGCAATCTTGTCGAGCAGGGATCCGATGTCTGCCGTACGAGTCAGGCCCTTGGAGACTTCGAGGAGCACGGCGAGCTTCTGCGCATTGCGCTCCTGACTCCCTCGATTGACGTAGCCAGGAGCCTGAAGGGGACCAGCGGGGCCTGACGCGCCGGTGCCGGACCCCGTCTGACCGCGCAGCGCGGCCGCGAGCCCCTGCGGGCCCGCGTCGGGGACGCGCAGCTGCCGGACGATCGTGCCTTCGCTCCGAATGGGCATCGAGCCGATGGGCGACGTGCGCGGGTTACCGCCGATGCCGGCGATCGGGCCGGTCACGGCGGGTGATGCAGTCGCCGTTTCGGAACCGCGTTCGATTCCCGCGCCGCGCGCGCCCCGGCCGCCACTCGATCGCGCACCGACCGGTGTCGTCGTCGCCAACCGCTCGGTCAGGCGAAAGGTCACTTTCCCGAACGTGATGACGTCGCCGACATTGAGGTGCGACTGAGTGACTCTCGCTCCGTTGACGAAGGTGCCGTTGCTCGAGCCCAGGTCGCGCACCTCGATGCCGCTTTCCTCGTTTGTGACCTGGGCGTGGCGCCGGGAGATCGTCGGATCGAAGACGGGGATGTCGCTCGTGAGTGCGCGACCGACCACGAGTGAGCTCCCCACCTTCAAGTCGAAGGTCTGTCCTCCCTCAGCGCTCGTCAGCGTATACAGCATTGGCGTCAGAATATAGAGGCCGTCGTCGAGGACGGCGTCTCCGGTGCCGGGAGCGACGCCCGTCTCGACAGCGCATGCCGAACCTGGCCAATCGCGGTCAGCACCGCGCGTGCCTTGTTCTCCGTCTCTTGCCACTCGCGTTCCGGCACCGAGTCGGCCACGATGCCCGCACCTACGCCGAGCGAGGCAACCCCGTTGGCGATGACGCAGGTGCGAATCGTGATCGCCAGATCCATCCGCCGATCGCCGGCGGCGATGTAGCCGACGGCCCCCGCGTAAGGGCCCCGCCGTTCCGGTTCCAGCTCGTCGATGATCTGCATGGCTCGCACCTTGGGTGCACCGGTCATGGTGCCCGCGGGGAACGTGGCGCGAAACACGTCGATGGCTGATCCATCTCGACGGAATCCGCCCCTCGACCTGACTGACGATGTGCAGGACGTGCGAGTATCGCTCGACGACCATGAGCTCAGTCACCGCGACCGTGCCGAATTCCGCGACGCGACCCACATCGTTGCGCCCCAGATCCACGAGCATGACGTGTTCCGCCCGCTCCTTCTCGTCGGCAAGCAACTCGGCGGCCAGCGCCTCATCCTCCTCTCGCGTGCGCCCGCGAGGGCGTGTGCCAGCGATGGGCCGGACGGTGACACGCTGGTTGGCGACGCGTACGAGGAGCTCCGGCGAGCTGCCGACCAGCTCCACGCCGTCGAGCATGAGGTGATACATGTACGGCGACGGGTTGATCGCCCGCAGCGCCCGGTAGAGTGCGTCGGATGGGAAGTCCTGCGGCACGTCGATGCGGCGAGCCAGCAGCGCCTGGAAGCAGTCGCCCGCCAGGATGTACTCGCGTATGCGTGTGACGTCGCCCATGAAGTGATCGCGCGCGTAGTTCGAGTGCCCCTCGGCCGGCGGCGCCTCCGGGTCCAGGTCGAGCGCCGGCAGTGGGAGCGGCGCGCGCAAACGTGCAAGCGTGCGCTCGATCTCGTCGACGGCGTCGTCGTGCAACTGCTCGAGCGCTGCATCGCTCGCCCCCGTAGGCACTGCGACGCCAACGACGACGCGGGCTTGCGCGCGGAGATTGTCGATGATGACGACGGCGCGCGTGAAGACGAACAGCGCGTCCGGCACCTCCAATCGCGCCGGCGGGGGTGAGGGCAGGCGCTCGATGTGTCGCACCACGTCATACGCGAAATAGCCGACCGCTCCGGCCCAGAACTCACCAAGCTCCGGGACCGAAACCGGCACATCGCGGGCAATGAGACGCTGCAGGTCGGCCAGTGGATCTGCCGGCCGGCGATCGGCGTGCCACCCGCGCTCGGCCGTCCAGTCCTGGACGGTGCCGTCACGCTGCAGTCGCCACGCCGCGCGGGGCTCGGTGCCCATGAAGGTGTAGCGCGACCACGTCTCGCTGCCGGCCGGCGCCGACTCGAGGAGAAACGCAAACGGAGCCCGGCGCAGCTTCGCGAACGCGGACACCGGCGTATCCGTGTCGAGCAGCGTGTCGCGCCACACGGGCACGAGTCCGCCCTGCGCGCGCACGCGATCGGCGAGGGCACGGAAGCGCTCCAGGGTCATCTATATTTTGCCGTCATGCGTGGCGGGCACTCAGTGTGGCGACAGGTGGCCGTCTGGGTTGCGGGTGCGGCTGCATGGTCGACCTTCGCCCAGCCGGCTCGAGCCCAGATAAGCCCCGACCGCTGGAACGACGCACCCGTCCGAGCGCTGGTGGCACTGGCGATCAGTCGCCGGAGCCAGCAATTCGGCGACAGTGCCCTCACCGACTACCAGGCGACGGCGCGCGGTTTTGTCACCTTCCTCGCGCAGGTCGGGCCCGGGTTCCCCGACCCGCCCAAGGCCGTCAGGGTCGACGAGTTGGCCGTGGAAGTTTACTGGCGCGCGCCCAACCTCAGCAAGCAGGAGATAATCGGCCGGCGTGATACGCTGCTCCTGCCCGCGGACATTGCGTATTACAGCGACCGGTACGGCATCGTTCAAAACAATTTCCCCGACTCCATTCGATTGGGCGAAGGGCACGACGTGCACGACGTGCCGCACCCGTTGTCGAGCCGCGGACCGGACGACTACGACTACGCGATCGCGGACTCGTTGCGGATCGTCGTCGCCAATCGCGCCATTGCGGTCTATGATGTCCGGGTGCGGCCGCGCGTATCGGCGGCGCCGCGCGTCGTGGGCGACCTGTATCTCGACCGCGCGACCGGCGCCCTCGTGCGGATGTCCATTACCTTCACGCGCGCGGCAATCCTCGACAAGCGCATCGAGACGCTCGCGGTGACGCTCGACAACGCACTGGTCGACGGGCGGTTCTGGCTCCCGCTCCACCAGGAGCTCGAGGTCGCACGCACGACCACCTGGCTCGATTACCCCGTGCGGGGGATCATCCGCGGCCGCTGGGACATTTGCTGCTACCGCATCAATCGTGGCCTCCCCTACACGATTTTCGTCGGGCCGCCGATCGCGTTCGCGCCACCGGGTACGATGGCGCGGTACCCGTGGTCGGGCGGCATCCTCGATTCGCTGCCCAACGACGTATCGCTTGCGACGCCGGGCGACGTGCGCCGCGTGGAAGAAACAGCGCATCAAGTCGTTCGCGATGCGGCGCTCAACCGGGTGCGCGCCATCAGTCTCTCGACCCACAGCGTCTCGGACATTGTGCGGGTGAATCGGGTCGAAGGATTGGCACTCGGCGCGGGCGTCGCGCATGGCATTGGCTCGGATTGGTCGGCCGGGCTGGGGGCTCGCTACGGGCTCTCCAACCGCCAGGCGAACGGAGAGGCGAATCTCACCTGGTCCCCATCGAGCGATGTCAGCCTGGGGATCCTGGCCTACCGCCAGTTTCGGGACGCCGGAGATGTGGCCGAAAGCTCGATACTCGCCAATAGCTTTGCCGCGCAGGAATTCGGCGCCGATTACACCGACCCATACGACGTCCGCGGGGTCGGTATCCAAGCGCGATTTCGCCTCCCATCGCTGCTGCGCTGGCGCCTCGCCGTGTCCCGCGAGACACAGCGGGCGCTCGCCGTGCATGCCGTCCCGGTGTTCAACGCCTACGAGCCTACGATCCCCGCACTCGCCGTCCAGGCGACGCGCGCTGTCGTGACGGTCGATCGATCCGACGCTCGGGGTCCGTGGCGGACGATGTGGCGCGCACATCTCGAAGCGCGCGGCGAATGGTTCACACCGGCAGACACAGTGTTGCCCCATGCGGTCACCGTCGCTCGCGGTTTCCTGGGGATCGACGGAGACCGGCCCTTCGGCGACAATCGGGTCGTTGCACGCGCGTCGATCGGAGGGGTAACCGCCGACGGGCCGATCCCGGCCCAGGACCTCGTCTATACGGGCGGTCCGACAAGCGGACCCGGATACGCCTTTCATGCGTTCGCGGGGCAGGTGGGCGCAACGTTGCGCGGCGAGTGGCAGATGCGCGTGCCGGCACCGTCGATCGCGCTGGGAAGCTTCGGCAGTACCCCTCGCTACATCACGCTCGCTCCCTTCGTGAGCGCGAACTACGTCAACCAGGCGGCGGCATTCCGTCCACTCCCCACGGGATGGTATCCGGCTGCCGGATTGAGCGTCTTCGGCTTCTTCGATCTGCTGCGGGTCGAAGTCGGCCACGGTCTGCGCCGGCCCGGCGAGTGGACGTTCTGGATCGATGTGAACCGCGACTGGTGGAGTGTGCTCTAGACCGCCACGGTCCCAGACCGCGGCGTCGTGCAGCTGGGCGCACTGCTCAGTGCCGGCCCCTGATGGCTCCGCTGTCTGCGACACCCTCACGGGCGCTGTGTGCGCAAGCCAGATTGTGCCGCATGAGCAGAGCGAGCGCTTCCATAAGCGGACCCGATCCGCGCACGCACGCCGGGCATGACGGAGCTGCGTCATGACCCCGATCAACGCCGGCGTGGTCGACGTGTATGTCATCCGACCGTACCGGGCCGCCTGGCGCGTGCTCGTGCTGAAGAGAGCCAAGGGCACGCGGTGCCCAGGGTCCTGGGAGACGGTGCACGGCCACATTGAGCCGGGCGAGACGCCCGAGCGCGCCGCTATTCGCGAGGTTCAGGAGGAGACCGGGCTCGCGGTCGATCGCCTGTACAATGTCACTGTGCAGCCGTTCTACCTGCATCGACTCGATACCGTCGAGCTGGCCCTCGTGTTCGCCGCCTTCGTGCGCGAGCCCGGGACAGTGACGTTGGGAACCGAACACGAGGCGCACGAGTGGCTGCCGGTCTCAATGGCGCGGCGCCGGTTCGTGTGGCCCCGAGCGCGCGCCGCCCTTGATGATGTCGTCGAGCTCCTCAAGGGAGGCGACGGCGGGACCGTGGAGGATGTACTGCGGGTGCTGTAACAGCAGCGGCAGCGGCCAGGGGTCGGGGGTCAGGGGAACTAACCTGGGGCCGTTCTATTGTGCACAGTAACTGGGGTCGTCAGTTCTCTTCCCAGACCCCAGACGCCCGGACCCCAGACCCCTGCAGTCACCCATGCCCCATTTGCCGCTCACGCAGTTGCCGGACCGTCCGCGAAAGGCGATCGCGGACGAGTGGCTCGAGCGACTCGAGTCCGAGTTGCAGGATGCGTCCCTCGATCGCGCGACGTTCTGTCGTCGAGTGCTCGCGGACATCGCTTATCCGCAGTTCGCGTCCAACTGGGAGACAGCGGTCGCCGACCAAAAACTCCCCGCAGCGCTGCGGCTCGCGCTGGCCTCGCTCGATCCGCGCGAGATCACCCTCGAGCCCGAGTACTACGCCGAGTGCGATCAGACACGCTTCCAGCGCGTCAAGCCGCTACTCTGGCTGTGGTACTCCTTCGATCGAACGACGCTGGGCGGCCAGAACGTCGACCTCGGCGTCCGGCTCCGCCGACTGTTGGCGCCGCGCATCTTCAAGCGGTGTGGCGAGAATTTCAAAGCGTTTCAACACGTCGAGTTCTCGTTCGGGTACAACATGGAGGTCGGCGACAACTGCGTCGTCCACCGCCACGTCCTCTTGGATGATCGCGGCGGGATCGTCATGGGCAACAACGTCTCGGTGAGCGACTATGCCAACATCTACAGCCACACGCACAGCATCGTCGATCAGCGCGACGTCACCGACGCGGTGACGGTGCTCGAGGACAACGTCCGGATCACGTATCACGCGACGGTGCTCGCTGGAGTGCGGGTGGGCTGCAACGGGATGGTCGGCGCGGTCGCCGTGGCCACCAAAGACGTTCGGCCCTACCACGTGTACGTCGGCATTCCAGCGAAGAGCATTCGCGTGAAGCCAAACGCGCCGCAAGACGCGCACAACCTGTGTTTGCCGTCCGCGAGGACAAAGGAGTGAGGTAGAACTCGATGTTCGACGTTGGACGTTCGACGTTCGACGTTCGACGTTCGAGAAAACCTCGAGGGCTGGCTAGATGCACCATAGCTGGCCCTCGAGGTTTCTTCTTGAGCGTCGAGCGTCGAACATTCGAACGCCGAACATCGAACGTCGAACATTGAACGTCGAACATTGAACGTCGAACATTGAACATTGAACATTCGAACGTCGAACGTCCAACGTCTAGCCGTTCACCAATCCTGCTACCGCATCGGCCAGCTCGTCTCGACCCAGTCCCGTCACGGCGCTGAACGCAATGATCTGGGTCGCGTCGAGGCCCAGCTCCGTGCAAAGGCTCTCGACGCGGAGCGGCCCAGCGGCGGCCGAGAGCTTGTCGATCTTCGTCGCCACAACGAGCGTCGGTACGGCGAGGCCGGCGAGGTAGTCCAACATCGCTCGGTCATCCGGGGTCGGCTCGTGGCGGGCGTCGATGAGCTGTACCACGCCGCGCAGGCTCGGACTCGAGGACAGGTACCCCTCGATCAGCGGGCGCCACTGCTCGCGGCGCTCTTTGGACACGCGCGCATAGCCGTAGCCCGGCAGGTCCACGAGGATGAACGCGTCGTTGACGCGAAAGAAGTTGATTTCCTGCGTGCGGCCCGGGGTGCGACTCACGCGCGCGAGCGCGCGCCGCCGGACGAGCCGATTCAGCAGCGTCGATTTGCCGACATTGGACCGTCCGGCGAATGCGACCTCGGGCAGCCCGCTCGGGGGACGCCAGCCTCCGGCCTGGGCCATGCCACCCAGGAACTCCAACGAGCGAATGGGGAGCGGATCGACGGACGGCACCGCTTCCACGCCCTAGTGGGTCACCGGGCTCACATCGGTCGCAAGGGGCGTCTGGGACGCCGAGCGGCGCCGCCGTGGCCCTGATGGCACTCCTGGGGCAGGGACGGGCACCTGGCGAAGAGCGAGCGCCAGCACTTCGTCCATTGTCCGGACCGGGTGAAACGTCACGAATTCGCGCACTTCGGCGGGCAGGTCACTGAGCTCGCGCTCGTTGCCGGCGGGCATGATGACGTGTCGGATCCCGAGTCGTTGTGCCGCGACCGACTTCTCCTTGAGGCCGCCGATTGCGAGCACCCGACCCCGCAGGGTCACCTCGCCGGTCATCGCCACATCGCCGCGTACAGGTACTCCGCTGACCGCGCTGACGATGGCGGTCGCGATCGCGATGCCGGCGCTCGGTCCGTCTTTCGGCGTAGCGCCCGCCGGGATGTGGACGTGCATATCGCGCGTATTGCCGCGCGCCAGCTCGTCGTCGATCCCGAGGTCCTTTGCTCGGCGGCGCGCGTAGCTGAGCGCGGCCGTCGCCGACTCCTTCATCACGTCGCCCAGCGTGCCTGTCAACTGCAGGCGCCCGCGCCCGCGCATGACACTCACTTCGATGTCCAGGATCTCGCCGCCGGCGGCCGTGTAGGCGAGCCCACGAGCCACGCCGACTGCGTCCTCCTGCGACATGTCGTCGGGATCGAAGGGCGCCGGCCCGAGCATGTCGCGAAGGGATCCCGCGCCTACGGTCGTCACCTGCGACGACGGCAACACGGTATGCTCCGCCTTCTGGCGCGCGACCTTGCGCGCGACGCGGGCGATGCGGCGCTCCAGCTCGCGCACCCCCGCCTCGCGCGTGTACTGTCGAAGAATGGCGGGCAAGACGTTGTCCTCCCACACCACATCGGTCGAGGTGAGGCCGTTGCGCTCGAGCTGTTTGGGGATGAGGAACTGGCGCGCGATCGCGAGCTTCTCGTGATCGAGATACCCGTTGAGGTGCTGGATCTCCATGCGGTCGCGCAGCGCCTCCGGCACTCCGCCGAGTGAGTTGGCGGTCGTGATGAAGAGGACCTGCGACAAGTCGTAGTCCAACTCGAGGTAGTGATCGTTGAACGCGTTGTTCTGCTCGGGGTCGAGCACTTCGAGCAGGGCCGCGGCCGGATCGCCGCGATAGTCCTGTCCGAGCTTGTCGACTTCGTCGAGCAGGATCACGGGGTTGACGACTTCGGCGCGCCGCATGGCCTGGATGATCCGCCCGGGCAGTGCGCCGATGTACGTGCGCCGGTGCCCACGGATCTCCGCTTCGTCGCGAACGCCGCCGAGTGCCATGCGAACGAACTTGCGCCCGAGCGCGCGCGCGATCGAGCGGCCCAGAGAGGTCTTCCCGACACCTGGCGGCCCGACGAAGCAGAGCAGGGGGCCATCGAGCCGCCCCACGAGCGCCAGCACGGCGATGTAGTCGAGAATGCGGTCCTTGACTTCCTCGAGCCCGTAGTGGTCCTCGTCGAGCACGCGACGCGCGTGCTCGATGTCGAGGATGTCGTCCGTGCGCTCCGACCAGGGTACGGCCAGCAGCCAGTCGAGATAGTTGCGCCCCACGGTGCTCTCGGGCGACATCGGGGGCGTGCGCCGCAGCTTGCGCAACTCGCGTTTGGCGCGTGATTGCACGGGTTCGGGAAGGGCGCGCCGTTCGAGCTCCGCCTCGAGATCGGCGAGGTCGTCACCATCATCCTGACCCAGCTCGCGGTTGATCGCGCGCAGCTGTTCCTGGAGGTAAAACTCCCGCTGATTCTGAAAGAGCGAGCCACGGACGTCGTCGTCGATCTTGCGCTCGAGCCGGAGCAGCTCGATTTCGCCACTCAGTACCTTCCCCAGCGCCTCCCATAGCGCCGGGATGTCCGCGGCCTCGAGGAGGTGCTGTCGCACGTCGTGCTTGACGGCGACGTGGGCGGCAATGGCGATCGCCCGGCGCTCGTCGGACTCGATCGCCTGCACGAAGGTCGCGACTTCGTCCGGGATACGCCGGTGGAGCGAGACGTACTCCTCGAACCGGGACGTCACCTGTCGGCCCAGTACAGCCTGGGCACCCACATCGCCGTCGCTCGGAGGGCTCCCCGGCTCCGAGCCGTGCTCGGCCGGGTCGGCCCCCTCGCGGTCGTCACTGGCGATCTCCGTCTCCGCAACGAGGTGGGGGGTGAACGGGGCGGGCGTGACCGTCGCCTGCAGACCTTGCCCGACCGCCGCGTAGCGCTTGACGCGTGCTCGTGCGACGCCCTCGACCAGCACCTTGACCGTGCCGTTCGGCAATCGAGTGCGTTGCAGAAGGCGAGCGACGACGCCCACCCGATACAAGTCGGCGGCGGCCGGGTCTTGCACCTCGCCGCTCCGCTGGGCCACGACCAGGAGGAACCGATCCTCGCCGGGAGCCGCGGACGCGTCCGCGGCATCGACGGCCGCGAGGGAGGACGGGCGTCCCACGAGCAGCGGGATCACGACATACGGAAACACGACCACGTCGCGGAGCGGGAGCACCGGGAGGCGGTCGGGGACGGTGAACTGTTCAGAGTCGCGTGAAAGGAGCACCGGCGTCGGGATCACTGTGGAGGGAAAATGCACAACGGGCGGGAGCTCTAAAGCCGCCCGCCCGCAATTTAAGTACAATGCGCCGTCAGCCGCGCGAGTGGCGGCTTTACGCCTCTTTCTTCTGCCTCTTGGCGGAGATCTCGAGCAATGGAGCGGTCCGCTTCGTGACCGTGCCCTCGATGATCTTCACCTCGGTGACATCATCGCGGCCCGGCAGATCGAACATCACGTCCGTGAGTATCTCCTCGAGGATCGCCCGCAGCCCACGCGCGCCGGTGCCGCGCTTGAGCGCCTTGGCCGCGATCGCTCGCAGCGCATGCTCATCGAAGGTGAGCTTCACCTCTTCGAGGTCGAAGAGCTTGGCGTACTGCTTGGTCAACGCGTTCTTCGGCTCCTTGAGGATGCGGACGAGTGCCTCCTCATCGAGCGCTTCGAGCGGAACGCTTACGGGCAGTCGGCCGACGAGCTCGGGGATCAGGCCGTAGCGCAAGAGATCGTCGGGCTCGACATCGGCGAACGGATTCTTGGGCGGCTTGGCGATGGACCCGGCAACGGCGTCGCTCTCCGCTATCTCCTTGGTGAAGCCGATCTGCTTCCGCCCCGTTCGTGCCTCGATGATCTTCTCGAGCCCGTCGAACGCGCCGCCGCAGATGAACAGGATGTCCTTGGTGTTGATCTGGATGTACTCCTGCTGCGGGTGTTTCCGGCCGCCCTGTGGCGGGACGGAGGCCACCGTGCCCTCGAGGATCTTGAGCAACGCCTGCTGCACGCCTTCACCGGAGACGTCGCGTGTAATGCTCGGGTTCTCCGACTTGCGCGCGATCTTGTCGATCTCGTCGATGTAGACGATGCCACGCTCGCACTCGGCCACATTGAAATCGCCGGCCTGGAGCAGTCGAACCAGGATGTTCTCGACGTCTTCGCCGACGTAGCCGGCTTCGGTCAGCGTGGTCGCGTCGGCGATCGTGAAGGGTACGTCCAGGATCCGCGCCAGCGTTTGGGCGAGCAGCGTCTTGCCGACGCCCGTGGGGCCGATCAGCAGGATGTTGGACTTGTCGAGCTCCACCTCGTCATCGCGCAGGGAAGCGGAGTTGATGCGCTTGTAGTGGTTGTAGACCGCGACCGCCAACGCCTTCTTGGCGCGCTCCTGGCCGATCACGTACTGGTCCAGGACGTCCTTGATCTCCTGCGGCGACGGAACCTGTGTGATCGCTTCGGCAACTTCGCGCTCTTCGTCCTCTGCCAGGATCTCGTTGCAGAGCGCGATGCACTCGTTGCAGATGTAGACCGACGGTCCCGAAATGAACTTCCTGACCGAGTCCTTGGACTTGCCACAGAACGAGCAGCGCAGGTGCTTATCGTGGGACATGGCGATGGCGGCGGGCGGCGGAGGGGTCAGCGAGCCGGTCCGGACGGGACGGCGTCACAAAACGGCGACCGAACGGCAACAACGAAGCGACTGCCGGAGAACTAACAGCCCCCCCGAGACCGGTCAAGCAGACTTGCGCGAACGTGCGCACAGGCAACTTGCCTTGTGAAAAGTTTCACGAGTTGGCCCCGCTCGCGGCGGGGTCAACGGGCCTCCCTGACCACTAATTGGGACGCCCCGAAGACCTGGAAAAGTGCTCAGTATTCCGCCATGCGCTGGCACGAGCGGTCGGCACACTACGGTTTGGCGAGTTCGACCGCGTCGCTGCTGCGGTGCGGAAGGGTGTCTTGCGAGACGACCCGGTCGATGATGCCGTACGCGCGGGCCTCTTCGGCGGACATATAGTAGTCGCGGTCGAAGTCGCGCTCGATCTGCTCGACGGGTCGACCGGTGTGCTTGGACATGAGCTCGTGCATCTTGCTGCGCAGATACAGGATCTCCTTCGCCTGGATCTGAATGTCGGACGCCGTGCCCTGTGCGCCACCCGACGGCTGATGCATCATCACCCGGGCATGTGGCAGCGCTGCGCGTCGTCCTTTGCGACCGCCGGCGAGCAGAAAGCAGCCCATGCTGGCGGCCATTCCCATGCACGTCGTGTTCACCGGCGCGCGGAGGAACTGCATGGTGTCGTAGATCGCGAGTCCGGCCGACACGCTTCCGCCGGGCGAGTTGATGTACAGGTGAATGTCCCGCTCGGGATTGTCGGCGTCGAGAAACAGCAACTGCGCGATCACGATGTTCGCGACGTCGTCCGTGACCGGCGTGCCCAGAAACACGATCCGATCCATGAGCAGCCGCGAGAAGATGTCGTAGGTTCGCTCACCGCGGCTCGAGCGCTCGATGACGTACGGAGGATAGATGGTCGACATTGGCATGGAAGGAAGATGAGAGACTATTGGAGTTCGACGGTATTTCGATCGAGCAGCCACTTGAACACTTTGTCTTCCGTCAGGGACCGTTCGATTTCGCGCAGTCGATCGGCTTTCTGGAGCGAGCTGTAGACCTCGGCGACCGGCGCGTTGCGCCGTGCCGCAATATCGCTGACGCGCTCATCGACCTCGGCCTCGCTGGCGGCGAGCCCCTCGCGCTCGGCGATCGTCTCGATGATCAGCTCACGGCGCACCTGACTCTCGGCCACCGGCCGAAACTCGGTGGCAAAGCGCTGACGATCGGCCTCAGGGATCTGGTACGCACCGGCATAGCCATCGATGAGACGCTGCACCCAGGACGGTGGCAGCTCGAAAGGATTGGCTCCGGCAATATCGTCGAGTAGCCGGCGTCGGACTTCGGCGTCCGCTTCGCGCTCGGCGTTGCGCGTGAGGTCGTCACGCACGGCCGTGGCCAGCGCGTCCTTGCTTTCGAAGTCACCCACTTCGCGTGCAAACGCGTCGTCGAGCGGCGGGAGCGCTTTCCGTTTGACATCGCGGAGCGTCACGCGCACGAGCTTCGTCGTGCCGCGCTGCGCCTCATCCGGGAAATCGTCCGGCCACTTCACGGGCCGCTCGACCGTCTCGCCCGGCTTGACCTCCATGATGAGCTCTTCGATGCCCGCGATCGCCTGTCCGCCTCCCAGCACGAGACGTCGTTCCTTGTCTTCCTGCAATGCGCCGCTGTCGTCTGGCGTCGAGAGGACGACGGTCACCATGTCGCCAGGACCGGGCTGGCCATCGACGGGCGACCAGGTCGCGCGCTGCTCGCGCATTCCCTCGATCTGCTCGGTGACCTGATCCTGGGTGACGGGCCGCTCCGATCGCTGCACGCGAAATCCCTGTGTGCGAGCCAGCGTGATCTCGGGGCGAACCTCGAGATGCAACTCGAAGGTCAGCGGTTGTCCTTGCTCGAACTTGAGGTCGTGAACGTGCGGCTGGCTGATCGAGCTTGAGCTGCTCACGGCCGATCGCCTCCTCGTACGCTTCCCGTACCAGCGCCTCGACGGCCTGCTGGCGAATAGCGTCTGCGAATCGCTTGCGCACGATCGCCGGCGGCGCCTTGCCGGGACGGAAGCCAGGGAGCCGCACCTTGGATGCATACCCACGCGCCGCTTCTTCTTCGGCGTCCCGCACCTGGTCGGCGGGCACCGAGACGGCGAGCCGGCGCTCGACGCCGCTCGACTCCTTCTGGGTGATCTCGATGGACATTTGGCTGAAATGTAACTGGGGCGGGCGCCCGGAACATTGGCGATGCCGTGCGGTCGGTGTCGACCGTAGGGCGACGCATTGCGTCGCCCCTACACGCCGATCATACACCTCGTGCGCACGGCGGTGGCCTTCGTCTCCTTTCTGTTTGTCTACTCTCTCGGCGGCGAAGCCGCCGTGCCCGGGGCGGGGCTCGAACCCGCACGTCTTTCGACAAGGGCTTCTAAGGCCCTCGCGGCTACCAATTACGCCACCCGGGCGTGCGCTGCGCGCTGAAAGTAGACCCACAGAAAGTAGAAAGTAGACGACACCCCGCCAAGCGGTTTGTAACGTCTACTTGTCTACGTTCTATGGCCTGTGATTAACGCCCCGCGTTAATCACGGCCATCGCCGCCGATCCGCAGGCTGACCACTCGTTGCTGTCCTGTACCGCCGGACGGTCCACCGACTGGCGTGTAGACCAGAAGGGTGACGAAGTCGCCCGTCTTGGACCGGGCAAGCGCGTTCTGCAGATCCGCGATCTTGTGCACCTCGGTGCGCGGCTCCGGGTATAGCACAGCGACGATGATGTCGTGCTGTTGCAGCTTCCCGTGCGCGGGGCCCGATCCGCTCACATCGGTCACGAGGAGACCACGGTCCTGCTCGGGGATCTTGGCCTCGCTGGCAAGGTCAGACGAGACGGGCTCGCCCGACACGCCGAGTTTCTCGATGCTGACGCCCGCGGTCGACTCCTCCGACTCGTTGTCGCGCTGCGCGACCGCCTCGTCAGTCGGGGCCTCGCTCAGCTTCAGGGCGAACGTCTTTCGTGCGCCGAAGCGGACGACCTCCAGCGAGATCACCTGTCCGGGCTGGTGCAAGCGTACGATGCGCTGCAAGGTGCTCGTTCGGTCCACCGGCTTGCCATCGGCGGAGACGATGATGTCGCCGGCCTCGAGGCCGGCTTTTTCGGCCGGGCTCGACCCGTCGCCCGGCGTGAATCCGCTGATCTTCACGCCCTCGATGGTCTTGAGTCCGGCCGCGCCCGCGTCATCGGGATCGACGTCACTGATCGCAATGCCCAGGACCGCACGCCGAACTTTGCCGTACTTGATGATGTCGTCCATCACGCTCTTGGCGAGCGTGATCGGAATCGCGAAGCCGTAGCCGGAGTAGTAGCCCGTCGGGCTGGCGATCGCGCTGTTGATGCCCACGACCTCGCCCTCGATGTTGACCAGCGGACCGCCCGAGTTCCCGGGATTGATCGCCGCATCCGTCTGGAGGAAATCGGAGATCGCGTAGGGATTGCGCATGAGGCCGACCAACTCGTGCGTGCCACGCCCCTTCGCACTCACGATGCCGGCAGTCACGGTGAAGTCGAGCCCGAGTGGATTGCCGAATGCGAGTACCCATTCGCCAACACGCGTCTGCGAGTCATTGCCCAGGTTCACGGTCGGCAGATCCTGCGCGTCGATCTTGATCACCGCGACATCAGTGGTCGGGTCATGCCCGATGACTCTTGCCTTGAACACGCGGTGGTCCTTGAGCGCGACCGTGACGCGGTCCGCGTCGACGACCACGTGATTGTTCGTGAGGATGTAACCGTCGGGCGTCACGATAAACCCGGACCCACTCGCCTCTTCTGGCTCTGCACGCTGCGGCGGGAACTGATTGAAAAAGTCCTCGAGCCCCTGCGGGACGCGGCCGCGACTGCGCGGGCTGCCTTCGGATTGCCGTGGATCTCTCGCCGTCTGGATCGATACCACCGCCGGCGTGACGTGCTCGGCTATCGACACAAACGCGTTGTTTTGCTCGGCCAGCGGCTTGATTTGCTGCGACGAAGGCTTGCTCGGCGCGGCTCGGGTGGCGGAGCTCTGAGCGAATCCTCGATGAGTGAAGTCAAGCGAGGACGCCACGAGCATACCGCCGAAGAACGCGGCGAAGACGGCTGCTCCCACACGCGCGCGAGACAGTGTCCAGGGCATAGGGCTCATCCAAGTGTCCGAGAGTGACGTGCAAATGGTACGAAGCAGGGCCCAACGAGTCGCGGAACCGCAGCCCGGCGTGATCCGCCGCGCCTTCTTCTCCCCTTCTCCTCTCTCGGGCGCGTCGGGGTAACGAATGCGTCACCCGTCGAGCGCCCGTTGCTCGTTTCAAATTTAGGCGCTGACGCAACCCACAGGGGTTTCCTTTATCCGTATCCGTTGTTTATCCGATGATTGACGGGCAAAGGGCCGGCCACGGAACACCGTGACCGGCCCTTGACCTCTTACGCTCTAAGTCTCAGAGGCGTTTGTCGCGCGGGGGCGGCGCAACGCCCTCTACCGAACTACTTCTTGTCGTCCACGATCTCGTAGTCGGCCTCGACGACATCGTCGGGCTTGCCACTGGGTCGTGCGCCTGCACCGGCCCCTGCCGGTTCACCCTGTGCGCCCGGACTGCCGCCCGGAGCGCTTCCTGCGCCCTGTTGCTGGTACAGTGACTGTCCGGCCTCGCTGTAGATGCGCGTCAGCTCTTCCTGCGCCGACCGGATCTCGCCCTGGTCGTCGCCACGCAGCGCTTTACGGGCGCGCTCGACTGCTCCTTCGAGACGTGACTTGAGCTCGGGCGACAGCCGATCCGACCACTCCTTGGAGTTCTTCTCGACCTCGTAGGTCATGCTGTCGAGGCGGTTCCGGGTGTCGATCTCCTCGCGCCGCTTCTTGTCGTCGCTGGCGTTCTTCTCCGCGTCCTTGACCATGCGATCGATCTCGGCCTCGGACAGACCGCTCGACGCCTCGATGCGGATCTTCTGCTCCTTGCCCGTCGTCTTGTCCTTCGCCGACACGTGCAAGATGCCGTTGGCATCGATGTCGAACGTCACCTCGACCTGCGGCATGCCACGAGGTGCGGGCGGGATCCCGGTGAGCTGGAACTTGCCGATGGTCTTGTTGTAGACCGCCAGCTCGCGCTCGCCCTGCAGCACGTGGATCTCGACCGTCGTCTGATTGTCGTCGGCCGTCGAGAACGTCTCGCTCTTCTTCGTCGGGATCGTCGTATTGCGCGGGATCAGGACGGTCGTGACACCACCCAACGTCTCGATGCCAAGCGACAGCGGTGTGACGTCGAGCAATAGCACGTCCTTCTGCTCGCCGGTCAACACCGCACCCTGGACGGCCGCGCCGATCGCCACGACTTCGTCCGGGTTCACGCCCTTGTTGGGCTCCTTCCCGAAGAACTTCTTGACGATCTCCTGCACCTTCGGAATGCGGGTCGACCCGCCGACCAGCAACACCTCATCGATCTGATCCGGCTTGAGGCCAGCGTCCTTGAGCGCCTGCTCCATCGGCGGAATCGTCCGCTGAATGAGGTCGTCGACGAGCTGCTCGAACTTGGCCCGCGTCAACGTGTAGTTCAGGTGCTTCGGCCCCGACTGATCCGCCGTGATGAACGGCAGGTTGATATCTGTCGACATCGTGCTCGACAGCTCCATCTTGGCCTTCTCTGCGGCCTCCTTGAGACGCTGCAACGCCATGGGATCCTTCGACAAGTCGATCCCCTGATCGCGCTTGAACTCCGCGACGAGCCAATCGATGACGCGCTGATCGAGATCGTCGCCACCCAGGTGGGTGTCACCGTTGGTCGACTTCACCTCGAACTGCCGCGAGCCCTCGACGTCGTAGAGCTCGAGTACCGAGATGTCGTACGTGCCGCCACCCAAGTCGAAGACGGCGACCTTCTCATCCTTCTTTTTATCGAGTCCGTACGCGAGCGCTGCCGCCGTCGGCTCGTTGATGATGCGGAGCACATCGAGCCCGGCGATCTTGCCCGCGTCCTTGGTCGCCTGTCGCTGCGAGTCGTTGAAGTACGCAGGCACGGTGACCACGGCCTTCTCGACCTTGTGACCCAAGTAGTCCTCGGCCGTCTGCTTCATCTTTTGCAGGATCATTGCCGAGATCTCGGGCGGGGTGTATCGCTTCCCCTGCACCTCGACCATTGTCATGCCGTTGTTGCCCGTCACCACCTTGTACGGGACGCGCTTCACCTCCTCCGGCACTTCGGAGAGCTTGCGTCCCATGAACCGCTTGATCGAAAAGATCGTATTCTGCGGATTCGTCACCGCCTGCCGCTTCGCGATCTGACCGACCAGCCGTTCGCCATCCTTCGTGAATCCGACGACAGATGGGGTCGTCCTTCCACCCTCGGCGTTGGGGATTACGACGGGGTCACCACCTTCCATGACCGACACGACCGAGTTCGTCGTCCCCAGATCAATGCCGATAACCTTGTCTGCCATGCTGCCCTCGCGAATGTTCCAATTGAGCGTTGAACTGGGACCTGAGCCGCTCCACCAACTGCCTCGCTCGCTAGAGCGAACGAGACTGCGGGAAACGAGTCGGGCCGTCGACTGTGCGGTAGCTATAGCAATCGCGATACCGGGGAGACCGGTCATATTGGCAGGGATCTCGTGGCCGCATCGCTGACCGGGGCAGCATGATCCCACTCGGCGACGACCTTCCGACACTGCGGACCCCCGTGATGACGTACTTCATCATCGCGGTGAACTTCGCTGTGTGGATCTTTATTCAGGGCGCTGGCTTCGACTCCCAGCAGCTCGCGACCACCGTGTGCAACCTGGGGATGGTGCCCGGGGAGTTGACACATCTAGCCCCAATCGGTCAGTCCGTGCCGATCGGACCGGGCCTCGCGTGCGCGATCGACAACGACCCCATCAACGCGTTCACGCCGCTCATCTCCATGTTCCTGCACGGCGGGTGGATGCACATCCTCGGCAACATGATCTACCTCGCCGTGTTCGGTCGGAACGTCGAGGACAGCATGGGGCGGCTGCGCTTCCTGTGCTTTTACCTCCTCTGCGGACTGATCGCTGCGGCGACGCACATCGTGTTCAACCGAGCATCACCAATCCCGACCGTCGGCGCCTCGGGCGCGATTTCGGGTGTGCTTGGGGGCTTCCTCCTGCTCTACCCAAGAGTCCCTGTACGGATGTTTGTCTTCGTGTTCGTCGTCAGGGTCCGCGCCTGGGTGGTCCTGGTGTACTGGTTCCTGTTGCAGGCTTTGACCGGGGTGTCGCAACTCAATCAGCTCCAGCCGGACGTCACGAACGGCGTGGCAGTTTGGGCCCACGTGGGCGGGTTCCTCGCGGGCCTTTTCCTCGTGCGCTTGTTCGTCAACCCTGAATTGCTTCGGGCAAGGTACCAGACCCGAATGGCGTAGGCCGTAGAGCCGTTTCCCGGCACGTCAGCGCCTGCGATATGTTGTAACAATGCGCGCGGCGACACGTTTTGCCCCGTTTGTCGACGAAACGTTGCTTGCCCCGGACGCCACCCATGTTGACATTGACGCGCTGTGCGAGCGCGCCCTGCGTCACGGCGTGGCGGCGGTGTGCGTCAATCCCGCGTGGGTCTACCGTTGTGCGGCACAATTGACGGGCTCCACAGTGGCCGTGGCGGCTGTCGTGGGGTTCCCGTTCGGGGCGCACGAAACTGCCATAAAGGCCGCCGAGGCAGCACTCGCGGTGGAACGGGGGGCGACCGAGCTCGATATGGTAGCGGCCCTGGGGCTCATGCGTGCAGGCCGGTGGCGAGACGTGGAGCGGGATATTGCTGCGGTCGTTCGGGAGACGACAGGGGCACTGGTGAAGGTCATCATCGAGTCCGGATTGTTCTCGCCTGTCGAAATCGTCCGCGCCTGCCAGGCCGCGCAAGCCGCCGGCGCCGGCTTCGTCAAGACCAGCACCGGCTTCGACCCGAGCGGTGGCGCGACGACCGCCGCTGTCTGGCTGATGCGCCGCACTGTCCAGGACTCATTGGGCGTCAAGGCAGCAGGCGGCATTCGCGACTGCGCGATGGCTGAGGCAATGTTCAGTGCGGGCGCTACGCGGCTCGGTTCCTCTCGGGGGGCTGAGTTGGCCGAGTGTGTGGGGAAGGGACCGCGCCCCTGGAGCGAGCTGGCCCCCACGGCCAGCGATGCAAGCGCACTGGAGGAGCGCGCCCGATGACCACGGCGACCTACCCAGCACCCACGAATTACCTCAACCGAGAGCTGAGCTGGCTCGCCTTCAACGAGCGAGTCTTGCGCGAAGCGTTCGACGAGCGCAACCCCCTGCTCGAGCGACTCAAGTTCCTGGCGATCCACTCCACCAACCTGGACGAGTTCTACATGGTGCGAGTGGCCGGATTGCGCCGGCAGGTGCGTGCGGGTGTCACGCAATCGCCTCCAGACGGACTGAATCCCGTCGAGCAGCTGACCACGATCGGCCGAAGCGTGAGCGCGCAGATCGCGGAGGTGCAGCACTGCCTCCACCATCGCCTGGTGCCCGCGTTGGCCGCCCGTGGCGTGCGGCTGGTGGCGATGTCCGATCTCACGCCCACGGAGTGGCTCACGGTCGACAGCTTCTTCGAGTCGCAGGTCTTCCCCGTCCTGACGCCGCTCGCCGTCGATCCCGGTCATCCGTTCCCAGTACATCTCCAATCTGTCGCTGTCGCTGGCAGTCGAGATCCGAGATCCGGTCAAAGGCGCCGACCACTTCGCGCGCGTCAAGGTCCCGAAGAGTCTTCCGCGCTGGGTATCGTTTGGCCGGGCGAACCATTTCATCCCGCTCGAGCAAGTGATCGGCGCGAACCTCGGCGCGCTCTTCCCGGGGATGGAGATCCTGGGCTGGCATGCGTTTCGGGTGACCCGTTACTCGGACCTCGACCTGGCGGCGACGGATGATTCCGAGGATCTGCTCGAAGTCATCGAGCAGCAAGTGTTCGAGCGCCGGTTCAGTGAGGTCGTCCGCCTCGAGGTGCAGGACACGATGCCGGCGCATTTGCGCGCCCTCCTGCTCGAAGAACTGCGCGACGAGCAGGCGGCGGAGCTGCCGGCGCTGACCGAGCACGATGTGCAGGACGCAGGGGCCTTGCTCGACCTGGGCGATCTCATGTCGCTCGCGACGCTGGACATCCCCGACCTGCGTGACGAGCCGTTCACGCCTGTCGTGCCGCCCGAGCTGCGAGACTCGCGGCGCAGCGTGTTCGACATCATCCGAGACCACGACATCCTGGTCCACCACCCGTTCGACTCCTTCAGCGGCACGGTCGAGCAGTTCCTGAGCGTCGCGTCGGAGGACCCGCAGGTGCTCGCGATCAAGATGACGCTGTATCGAACGTCGGCGGATACGGCGATCGTGCGCGCGCTCATCGATGCAGCACAGCGCGGCAAGCAGGTGGCTGTCCTCGTGGAGCTGCAAGCTCGCGGTGATGAAGCGAACAACATCACGTTTGCGCGCACGTTGGAAGATGCGGGCGTGCACGTCGCCTATGGTCTGCCAGGTCTCAAGACACACACCAAGGTCGCGCTCGTCGTTCGGCGCGAGCCAGAGGCGATTCGCCGGTACGTGCACATTGGAACGGGCAACTACAACAGCAAGACTGCGCGACTGTACACGGACTTTGGGCTGTTCACGGTGAGCCCGTCGATCGGTGCCGATGTGAGTGATTTGTTCAACTCACTCACGGGCTACTCGCGACAGCGCCTGTATCGCAAATTGCTGGTCGCGCCGACGACGATGCGCACGCGCATCATTGAGCTCGTCGACCGCGAGACCGCTCATGCCCGCAACGGCAACACTGGCCGGATCACGGCCAAGATGAATGCGATCGTCGACCCCGACACGATCGAGGCGCTCTATCGTGCCTCGCGTGCAGGCGTCGAGATCGATCTCGTCGTGCGCGGCATCTGTTGCCTGCGACCTGGCGTCCAGGACGTCAGCGATCGTATCCGCGTGAGCAGTATCATCGGCCGGTTTCTGGAGCACTCGCGTCTCTGGCGCTTTGCGAACGCCGGTGCGCCGGAGTACTACATCGGCTCAGCCGACTGGATGCCGCGAAACTTCGACCGCCGGGTCGAGGCCGCTGTGCCAGTCGAGGATCCGACACTCCACCCGCGACTCGATGCGCTGCTCGAGACCTGTCTCGCCGACAATCGCGGTGCATGGGATCTGCACTCGGACGGCACCTACCATCAGCGCACGCCCGGCGCCGACCCCCAGCGGTCAGCGCAGGTCGTCTGGCAGCGCGACTCCTGGGGTCGTCCCACCGTTCCGGTCCAAGCAGCGGCGCCGGCGCCCAGCGTGGCCACGCCGGTGGAAACGCGGGAGTCGGTGGCCGCGGATGACTGAAGAGGCTAGACGTTAGACGTTGGACGTTCGAGACAAAACCTCGGGGCCAGCGCCGTGCACCGCCGCTGGCCCCGAGGTTTCTTTCAACGTCGAACGTCCAACGTCTAACGTCCGCCTTTACTCTATATCCCCGTCCTCGCAGTCGGCCACGAAGACCTGGCCGTCCGGGGCCACGACCTCGACGCTGACGCCGGCCACCTTCTCCAACAGCCGCGCCTTGCGGCTCGCTCCCCAAAGCTCGAGGCGCAGCGTGAGACCCGCCTTGGCTGGTACCGCCGTGAGGCGCATCGCCCGGCCAAGCCACCGGACTTTGATGCGCGCCACTGCTCCGGCGTGCCCGCGGTCGAATCCGTCGGCGACTCGCAGGATCGCGGCCAATCGCCGGACGCGGCGCCGAGCGGCACGATCGAGATGGGCGTATTCCTCATGCGATTTCTTGGGAGCAGATCCACGGTGGTAGCGGGCAACGTTGGCGACCGCGACCTGCTCCTCCGGAGTCATCCCCAGCAAATCGGCGTGCAGGATCAGATGGTATGAATGCTTGTGGTGCTTGTTGTAGTTGATGTGGTAGCCGATATCGTGGAGGAGCGCGGCATCCGCGAGAATCTCGCGATCCCCGGGTCCACAGCCGATACGCTCACCGATGGCGTCGAACAGCTGCAGGGCCAGCGATTGCACGTGCCGGGCGTGGGGCGCTTCGTAGTGCGTTCGCTCGGCTAACTCTCGCACCGATCGCGCGCGCGCTTCGCCGGGATCGGCGACGGTCGGCGTGATGCGCGCTGTCTCGAGCAGCAGGCCCTCGCGGATCCCGTACGCGGATACGACGATCTCGCGCGCCTCGACGCGAGCGACCACCTCGGCCACGACCGCCAGCCCCGCGACGATAATGTCGGCGCGCGGCGCGTTGAGTCCGGGCACCGCCGCGCGCTCCGCGATCGACAGGTCCTGTAGCGCAAAGAGCATGTGCTCGAGCTCGACGCGCGGGACTCGCGCGGCATGCACGGTCCGTGCGGTCGCAGCCTGACGCGCCAGGTACATGCCACCGAGGTTGGTGAACGTGCCGCCAGACCCGATGACCTGCGCGCCGCGCCAGTCGCGGACTGGCAGGTGGCCGCGCAACGCCTCTCGCACGTGGCTGCGCAACTCGCGCACCCCGCGCCGTAGCGCCCGGCCGCCATCACGCACGCCCGCCTCGAGGAACTGCTCGGTCAGCCGAATCGCGCCGAACGGCAGCGAGATGAGGCGGTCGAGCAGTCCGTCCGCGCTGAACGCCAGCTCGATCGATCCGCCCCCAATGTCCATCACGACCCAGCGGCCGACACCCAGATCGAAGTGCGCGAGCGCGCTGCGGAAGGTCAGCCGGGCCTCGTCCTCACCACCCAGGGTGCGCACTCGCAAGCCGGCCTCGGCGCGCACTCGATCGAGAAACGCGCGGCCATTGGTGGCTTCGCGAACCGCGCTGGTCGCGACCGCCTCGATCCGTTCGGCACCGAGCTGCTTGGCCAGGGTCGCCATGCGGCTCAGCGTCTCGAGCGCGCCGCTGCATTGGCTCGGCGCTCAGCTGCCCGGTCTGGACGATGCCGGTGCCGAGCCGCGGCTGCGCCTTCAGCTCGTCGACGACGCGAATCGAGCCATTGTCGGACACGTCCGCGACGATCTGTCGAATCGAGTTCGACCCGATATCGATCGCGGCGACCCGAACTGCCCCGCCATCCTTGGCGGTCCGCGAAGAGGCCAGCGACGGCCCACTCGCGTTCCGGAGAAGAGCCGACGCCGCCATCCCTTCCTAGTGTCCTCCGCCCGCGCCCCTGACCGACCCGGGCGGCCGCCACCGTGGAGCGCGGCATCGGTCTTCGCGTGGGGTCGTCCAGGTGGTGCTTGATCTGTTTCCCCTCGGCCAGGAACACCGCGTCCTCGCCGATGTTCGTCGCCAGATCGGCGACTCGCTCGAGGTTGCGCCCGACCAGGATGAGCTCGAGGGACGGGGTGATGTTCCGCGCGTCGGCCATCATATGCGTCAGCAGGATCCGGAAGAGGGAGTTGAGCAGCGCATCGACTGCGTCGTCTGCTTTACAGACTTCCCGACCCAGCGTTCCGTCAGCGCGAATGAACGCGTCCAGCGCGTCGCCCAGCATACCGCGTGCGCGACGCGCCATGTCCTCGATCTCGGGCTCGGGCGTGATCGTCGACCGGATCGCGATCAGTCGCTGTGCACACTGTGCGATGTTGACCGCGTGGTCTCCCACGCGCTCGAGGTCGCTCGAGATCTTGATGGCGCTCACAATGAAGCGAAGATCTCGCGCCATGGGCTGCTGGAGCGCGAGCAGTTCGACCGCCAAGCCCTCGACCTCGACCTCGAGCGCGTCGATCTCTCGATCACCCGTGATGACGGCCTCGGCGCGGTCCTGGTCGTGTTTGAGCAAAGCGTCGACCGCCAGGTCGACCAGCCCTTCGGCGCGGTCGGACATGATGAGCAACCGCTCCTTGAGGTTCGCCAGCTGGTCGTGAAAGTGGCGGAACCCCGACGGAGAGTCGGTCGCGGTGGCGGGAGAGGAGGTGGGTGGCATCATCCGAACCTACCTGTAATGTACGAGTTCGTTCGCTCTTCGCGCGGGGCTGTGAACATCCGCTCGGTCGGACCCATCTCGATCAGCCGGCCCAGGTAAAAGAACGCGGTAAAGTCGGAGGCACGCGCCGCCTGCTGGAGATTGTGGGTCACGATCACGATCGTCAACTCTCGTTTGAGCTCGAAGATGAGCTCCTCGATCTTCTGCGTGGCGATCGGGTCCAGAGCACTGGCCGGTTCGTCGAGCAGAAGTACCTCGGGGTCGTTCGCCAGCGTCCGGGCGATGCAGAGCCGCTGTTGCTGTCCGCCCGAAAGCCCGCTCGCTGCGTCCCGCAGCCGGTCCTTGACCTCGTCCCACAAGGCGGCCCGGCGAAGAGAGGACTCCACGATGCGGTCGAGCTCTGCGCGAGACACGACCGTGTTGATGCGCGGGCCGTAGGCGACGTTTTCGTAGATCGACTTGGGGAAGCAGTTCCAGCGCTGGAACACCATCCCGACCCGCCGGCGCAACGCCGTCGGGTCGAGCGCGGCGTCGTACACGTCGCGGCCATCGAGCAAGACCTCGCCCGTGTGACGCGTCCCCGGCAGGAGATCGTGCATGCGGTTGATCGACCGGAGAAAGGTCGACTTCCCGCATCCCGACGGGCCGATCAGCGCCGTGATCGAGCGCGGCGGCATGTTCGACGGTGATGTCGAACAGGGCCTGCTTCTCCCCATACCAGAACGAAAAGTCGCGGGCGGACAGCGTGCCTCGCTGCACTGCCGCCCGTGGCGCGACGTCGCCTGGGGCGCGGCAGCAGGCGGTGTGGCCACGGTCGCGCTCATCCGAACCGACCCGGTGATGTACGCTTCGGTGCGCGGGTCCTTGGGCGTCGTGAACAGCTCGGCCGTCGGCGCCACCTCGACCAGATCGCCGTGCAGCATGAACGCCGTCCGGTCGGAGACCCGGGCGGCCTGCTGCATGTTGTGCGTCACGATGACCACCGTCATGTCGCGGCGCAGCTCGTAGACCAGCTCCTCGACCTTCTGTGTGCTGAGTGGATCCAGCGACGCGGTCGGCTCGTCGAGCAGCAGCACCTCGGGCTCGATGGCCAACGCGCGAGCGATGCACAGCCGCTGCTGCTGACCCGCCGGAGAGGCCGACCGCGCTGTCACGCAGGCGATCCTTGACCTCATCCCACAGCGCAGCGCGGCGGAGCGCCTTCTCGACGATCTCGTCCACCCGAGCCGTGCGGCGGCATGCGGCGCAGCGTCGACAGCCCGGCCGCGACGTTGTCACGGATCGACATGGTCGGGAAGGGCGTCGGCCGCTGAAACACCATGCCGATGTGCTGGCGGACCGCGGTGACGTTGACGTCACGGCCATAGATGTTCCGGCCGTCGAGCATGACCTCGCCCGTCACCCGCGCGCCGGGCACCGTTTCGTGCATGCGGTTCAGGCAGCGCAGCATCGTCGACTTGCCGCAACCCGACGGGCCGATGATCGCGGTCACGAACCGGTCGGGAAGATCGATGCGAGACGTCCTTGACCGCGCGGTCGGCGCCGAAGAACGCGTTGAGCTCCTCGACCGCGAGACGCATGGCGCGCTCCCGGTCGACTCCGCAGCCCGGGCCGCGGCGGCGGCGACGTCGATGGCGGGCTGGCGCCGCTCGATTCGGCGATCTGTGTCGAGCCGGACGCCGGCGAGGCCGCACCAGGGCGCGTGGCCGGGCCCGGTGCCCGCTGCCGGCATCGGGGTAGGCGCGGGGGCACTTGACCGCGACGGGCGCTCAGTCGGCCCTGGGCGACATGGCGCGGTCGGGTGGCACGATCGACTGACGCATGAGGTCCGGCGCGGCCCTCAGTCCCCACCCATGCCGGCGAAGCGCCGGCGGGTGGCGAAGCGGGCGATGAGGCTGATGATCGAGGATCATTCGCGATGAGGACGAGCGCGCCGGCCCACGCCTGGGCGTGCCAGTCGTCGTAGGGGCTCACCGCATAGGTGAAGATCTGCAGCGGCAGCGCGGCCATTGGCTGATTGAGCGACGTCGACCAGAACTGGTTGCCGAACGCCGTGAAGAACAGCGGAGCGGTCTCGCCGGCAATGCGCGCGATAGCGACCAGCGCGCCGGTGACGATGCCGGCGCTGGCGGTCCGCAGGACGATCGACAGCGACGTCCGCCAGCGGGCATACCCGAGCGCCAGCGCGGCTTCGCGGAGCGAGACGGGCACGGTGCGGACGATCTCCTCGGTGGTTCGCGCGACCTGAGGAATCATCATCGCGGCGAGGGCGACACTCCCGGCCCAAGCCGAGAAATGACCAAGCGGCCGCACCAGGAACTGCCACGCGAAGATCCCCATGACGATCGACGGCAGGCCGTTGAGCACGTCGGACGAGGAAGCGGGCGACATCGGCCAGCCGGGTCCCGGAGTGCTCGGCGAGATAGAGACCGGCGCCGATTCCCACTGGCAGGCCAATGGCGCTGGCGAGCCCCGACGATGATCAACGTGCCGACGATGGCGTTGGCCATGCCGCCGCCGTCTTCTCCGACGGGCTTCGGCATGTTCGTGAAGAAGTGCCACTGGACTGATGACGCCGCCCAGCTTGATCAGGTGGAACAGGATGAAGACGAGCGGCAGCGTCGCGATCAGCGCGGCCAGCCCGACGAGCCCCACCATGATGCCGTTCACGACGTGACGCCGGCGGAGCTTGCTCCGCATCGCGACCGTGACGTGCGTATCGGTCCAGCGCGGCGGACGACGCGCTGCCAGAGCGCGGTGCGGCGGTGGCCGGGGTCGACTCGCACACGGGTGCCGTCATCGGCATTCCCGCCAGCGCTGCGGGACACCTGCCACACGAGCCACCGGGCGATCGCATTGACGATCAGCGTGATCACGAACAGCGTGAACCCAACCGCCATGAGGGCAGCGAGGTGCAGGTCGCCTGACGCCTCGGAGAACTCGTTGGCGATGAGCGACGCCATCGTATATCCCGGCGCGAACAGCGACGCCGAGATCTGGGGCGGTTGCCGATCAGCATCGTGACGGCCATCGTCTCGCCGAGGGCACGACCGAGCCCGAGAATGATGCCGCCGATGATGCCGGACTTCGCGTACGGGACCACGGCGCCGGAGATCGTCTCCCACTTCGTCGCGCCGAGCGCCGAGGCCGCTTCACGCTGCGAGCGCGGGACGGCCAGCAACACCTCGCGCGACACCGACGAGATGTAGGGCAGGACCATGATCGCGAGGATCAGCCCGGCCGCGAGCATGCTCGGTCCGTATGCGGGCCCGGAGAACAGCGGCGAGCACGCCCAGGTGGAGCGTGTCGCGCAGGAACGGCATTACGGAGGTCCGCAGCACCGGCAGCAACACGAAGATGCCCCACAGGCCGTAGACCACGCTCGGGATGGCCGCCAGCAGGTCGACGAGAAAGGCGATGGGTTGACGGAGCTTGGCCGGCGCAAACTCGGAGAGGAATACGGCGACGCCGAGGGCCAGCGGGGTCGCCAGTATGAGCGCGACGAGCGACGAGACGAGCGTGCCGTAGATCGCCGGCGCGGCGCCGAACACCCCGTTGACGGGATCCCAGCGGCTCGACGTCAGAAAGGAGAGCCCGAACTTTTGAAACGCCGGCCATCCGGCGCGGGCGATCTCGACGGCAATCAGGACAGCAGGAGTGCCGGCACGCAGAAGCGCGAAGAACGTGACCAGGAGGCTGTAGATCCGGTCGCCGATGACCGATCCTTCGATGCCGAATGCGAAAGCCGCTCTCGCTCCGCCCGCGTCGGTCGGACGTCGCGCTCGGCGCACGGCGGCGGGCGCACTGGGCCCTCTTCGACCGGTCCCGCTCGTCATGACCGCGACAGTCCCGATCCGCGCGCGATCGACATGTCACCGCTAACGGCTAGGGCTGCCGCGCCATGCTCTCTGCCTGCAGGGTGTGAGGTAACGAACGTGTCCACGATCGACACGTAGACCACTGCCCGGATGTGGGACGCTGGGACGTTCTGGAACCAACGCACATTCGAGGGCCTGTCACGCTGCGCGGCGACAGGCCCTCGTGGTCAGCCAGTCCGAGCGGCGCTAATGATCAGGCCCGAACCGTCCTAGCCGCTCTCGAGCTCGTTCGTCATGCGGTCTGCCGTTACGGCAGATAATACCGGAACGAGGAGAAGCCCATTGGGTCGATCGCCTTCGGCTGGATGCCCGGACCAAGCGGGTTCGAGGCAGCCGGCAGACCCGACCAGGTCTCCGTCTGAGATAGGAGTACTGCATGCCGAACTGGAATCGTCCGTAGGGGCCCTGTAGAACCGGTACCAGAACCCGCCGACGCCCTGCCACAGCGCGCGTGTGTCGGCATTGCATGTGCCCGAAAGCGGAACGTACTGGCTCGTCGGCGGCAACTCGGTTTCGCACCCCGCGTTGCTGAGCAGCGGCGAACCGTAGCCCGATCCCTTGACGCCCGTGGCGAAGGCATTGCGGTCGTTGTACTCAACGCCACCATATAGGTAAATGTCCAGTTTGGGCGTCGCGTGGATCTCGAGGGAGGCCAAGCCCTGGCCCTGAAGAATCGGAGCAGCTGGCCATTTGGACGGACCGTCACGTCTGGCAGCTGCGAGGTGCCGTACCGGCCGATGCCACGGCCGCAGAGCCCCGAGACGCCGAAGTCGACGACATCGCGCTTTGGAACCGTTGGCATCGAGTTTCGTAGAAGGCGAACACCGTACCAATGCCCACCCGCCGCCACCGAACACATGGCGTTGTAGCGAGGTCCCGACGGTGGACGTGTCGGCGTAGACAATGCGCGACCGGAACACGCTTCCCGACCGCCTTGATCTCCTAGTGGCCGAATCCAGGCTCAAATACGAGCTTGGCGATGACGTCAGGCGCGAGGTCGGTCGAGTAGTTGGCGGTCGAGTTGAGCAGACTGCCGCCGACCTGACCCAGCACCACGTTGGCCGGCGGGCCGTGCGCCGTGACGGTCGTCTGTGTCCCTTCGACGGCGCCGACCAACCAGGCGTGATTGTGACTACCCAGGTCGTCCAGAGCGCGCAGCTGCCACTGACGGGCCCAGTTGAAGCCCGTGACGTACTGCGCCTCGATCGTCAGCGGAATGAATTCTTGCAGGGGAGCGACGCCTTTCTTCTCGGTCGTGATCGTGCTCCACGCCTGACCCGCCATGAACCCAAGCCACTCGAAAAGGCCTCTGCCCCCAGAACTGACGGAGACGCATCGTGTAGCTGTTGCTCTCGGTCGAGTTGGAGGTGACGCCGGCCGACAGGAAGTCCGACTCCCAGTAGCCGGAGAGCTTGACGTCGCGTGGGACTTCCGGCAGCCAACAGCGACGAGTCGGGACTGACGAGCCGAGCCTCGCCATTCGGAGAGATGTACGGCGACGTGCCTGTAAACGGGATCGCGTTGAAGCTCGTGCCCATGTCGGCTTCGGTGCTGTGCGTCCGGTAGAGCCCTTCTGCAGCGAAATAGCCGCCGGGCGTCAGGCTGACGCCTTTGAAATGGACTACCTGATTGGGCAGCGTGTCCTGGGCGAGGGCCCGGGACGAAGGGATGAAGACGACAGCGGCAAAAGCGGTCAGAGCCGAGCCACATCGCGGCGCCGCGCCATCGACGGGCGCGGGCAGAGGGGAATGAGGTGTCGACCGAACAGGACATTCGTGCTCCGGTTGAGAGGTTCAGGAGACAGCGCCCTCAACTCTCGCCGGGCTTGTAAACTCGGGCCCGGCATCTTGTATCGGCCAGGTAACGAAAGTCCGGAGGTGGTAGGGGTTGCAAGGACAGGGTGGGCAGGGCCTCGAGGTTCGTCGAGCTTGTGACTGCCGATCTGTGACTCTGGTGGTACGGCCGGGTGGACGCAAAATCCAAGTGGCAGCTCGAATCCGGAGACAAACGCGAGGGCCAGTGGGGATCGCCGCCACTGGCCCTCCGTAGTCAACCGCGGAACCCGGGACCCGGGCCTCCGCGCACACATGCCGACGCTATTGCGAGGCGCTCATGCTCGCCGACTTTGATCTCGTTCTAATCGTACGCGTCAAGCCGCTTGACCATCTGCGTCGGCAGCGGAGCATAGTCCAAGGCGGCGGTTTCCTTTTGCCCGTCGTGCAGCATCCATTTGAGGAAGTCCACGAGCTGCTTTCCCTTGGTTGCGTTCGTCTGATTCTTGTACACGAGCAACCAGGTGAAGGAGGAAATGGGATAGGCGGCCGCGCCGGGCCCGTTCACGATTGAGATCCGGTAGTCGGTGTTGGCTGGCAACGTGGCCGCCACGCCAGCTGCCGCCGCAGTTACCGACTCGATGCTCGGCTCGACGAACTTGCCGGCCGCATTCTTAACCGAAGCATACGGGAGCTTGTTTTGCCTCGCGTAGGCCAGCTCGACGTAGCCGATCGCGTACGGAGTCTGTTTGACCTGCCCGGCGACTCCCTCGTTCCCCTTGCCGCCAAGCCCAACTGGCCACTGGACGTCTTTGCCCTTGCCCGGTCCCTTCGCCCATTCAGGACTGACGCTCGAGAGATAATCGGTCCAGATATAGGTCGTCCCGCTGCCGTCCGACCGATGCACCACCAAAATGTCCTGGTCGGGCAGCTTGACGCCGGGATTGAGCGCCACGAGCTGGGGATCATTCCATTTCGTGATCTTGCCTAGAAAGATCCCGGCGATTGCCTCGGGCGAGAACCGAAGCGACTGGGTAAGCCCAGGAAGGTTGTAGGTCAGGACGTCCGCGCCCAGCACCGTCGGAATGTGGAGGATGGGCCCACCCTTGACCTTGGCGATCTCCGCATCGCTCATAGGCCCGTCGGAGGCGCCGAAATCCACCGTCATGTCCGAGATCTGGCGCACCCCGCCGCCGGAGCCGATGGACTGGTAGTTGATCTCGACGTGGGTCTGGGCGGCGTAATCGGAGAACCACTTGGAATAGATCGGGTACGGGAACGTCGCGCCGGCGCCCGTTAGGGCCTGGCCCGATGCCACGACCGGCATTCCGACTGTCATAGCGGTGGCGAGGGTACGCCACAGCCTGCTTGGTGCGCGGTTGCTGATCATCACAAGTCCTCGGTCGGAAGAAAGACTTCTCAATCGACCGGCCTCGGTCCAAGTGGAATCGCTTTGAGTTCGGCCGGCCACACATTTGAAGCAACGATTGGGTGACATAACTCATGATCGCCGCTGGCTCGCCTCGACACCGTGATCTCTACGGGTGCTCGGCTACTCCTAACGCTGTGTGCCCCTCGTAACGCGCCGACCGGCGGATTGTATCGGATGCGTCACGTGCGTTAAGAACCGGACTCTACCGTTTGGATCCGCTGGATCGCATGGCAATGCTCCCCGCGGTTCGAAGGCTCTAGAGAGCTCGATCCGGGAAAAATGCCGCGACGGACGTGCCGCGACCCGGCTGGCTGTCCGCACGGACCCGGCCCCCATGGGCCTCCACGAGATGCCGGACGATCGCCAGACCGAGACCAGTCCCGCCTGCCTCCCGTGAACGCGCCCGATCGACCCGGTAGAACCGCTCGAAAATGCGGGGCAGATGCTCCGCCGCGATGCCGACCCCCGTGTCTCGGACGGTAAGCCACACACCGTGTTGGGATGAATCGGCAGGGTGCGACTCCGATCCGTCGCCATCCGAAGTGGCCGACAGGCCGTTCTCCCGGTGCGCCGTGACCGTCACCGACCCGAGCTGGCGTGTGCCGTACGGCGTTTTCGACCAGGTTCGTCAGCACCTGTCGCAGCGCCGTCGGGTCCGCCAACACGGTGCACGCGTCGTCGGGAATGAAGAGCTCGAGCGCGACGCCTTTGTCCTCGGCCAGCGCTTTGGACGGCAGCACGGCATCCGCCGCGGCTGCCCGCGTGTCCACCACCATGGGTTTCGGTACCCACCCTCCGGACTCGATTCGACTCAGGTCGAGCAGATCATCGACGATCCGCTGCATGCGTCGCGTGTTCGCGAGAATGGTCTCGGCGAACTGGCGGCGTCGCTCCGGCGTTAAATCGTCGTCGGTCAGCGTCTCGGCAAATCCTCCGACGACCGTGAGCGGTGTCTTGAGCTCGTGCGAGACGTTGGCGACGAAGTCGCGCCGCACGGCCTCGAGTCGTCTGGACGCGGTGAGATCGAGCAGCGCGACCACCGCGCCACCGCCCGCCAGGGGCCGCGCAGTCAACGCGAGCGACCGGCCGTCCACGGTCGTCTCCGCGCCCTCGGTCACGACTCCTCCGAGCGCGCGCCGTCATCGATTGTCGAAAGACGCGCTCGCGCGGCAGATGATCGAGCGGGAAGGGCACTGGCGTCGTGGCTCGCAGCAGCTTCCGGCCGGTAGCATTGATCCGCACGACGCGTTGCCGAGCATCGACGGCAAGGACCCCCTCATTGAGCGAATCGAACAGGGCCGTCAACAGGGAGTCCTCTTCCTCGAGGGCGAGGAGACGGGCGCCGAGCTGCTCGCCGAGACAATGGATGGCAATCGCCAGGTCACCCACCTCGCCCGGCGCTGTCAGCGAGGGTCGTCGGCTGAGGTCTCCCGAGGCCAGCCCTCGCGCGACGTCGCGGAGCTCCTCGATGGGGCGCGAGACGGCGCGCGCGAATAGAAACGCGATCACCGCGGACAGGGCCAGGGCGATGCCGCCGGTGAGGACGACGTCGCGCTTGGCGGCCCGCAGGAGATCTGGCGTCGTCGCGGCAGTACCCGAAATGCCTGGGTCGAGCCGATAGTCGATGACGCCGACGACGCACACGACGATCACGCCCACGACGATGAGCGAGCCCAGGAGCAATCGCTGTGTGAGTCTCACGCCGCCGCCCTCCGCACCGCAACCTCAGATAGCCGCGGTGCACGCCCCGTCCGACACGGGACGCCGCCGGCCGAACGGGCACTCGTGCGCCTTATGCGCCCCGTGGGTGCCCTGCGCGCAGCCGGTAGCCGAATCCTCGCACAGTCTCGATCAGATCGCCAGCCGGTCCGAGCTTTGTGCGCAATCGTTGAATATGCATATCGACCGTGCGGGTCTGGATATCCGGCGCCGCTTCCCACACGGTTTCCAGCAGATGCCCGCGCGCCTGTACACGGCCGCGCCGTTCCGCGAGCGTCAGCAGGAGCTTGAACTCCGTCGGCGTCAGCTCTATCTCCGCGGCGTCGACACTCACGCGGTGCGCCGCGCGGTCGATGCGGATCGGACCGATCGCGAGCACGTCCGTCGCCGTATGCGCCGATGCGCCGACGCGCCGCAAGATCGCGCTCACACGGAGCACCAGCTCCTGGGGGCTGAACGGCTTCGTGAGATAGTCGTCTGCACCAAGTGACAGACCGCGAATGCGATCCGGCTCCTCACGACGCGCCGTCAACATGAGAACCGCGACGTCGCGCGTGCTATCATCCGAGCGCAGTTGCTCCAACACGTCGAACCCGGACAGTCCCGGAAGCATGAGATCGAGCACGACCAGGGACGGCCGCTCCTGACGAGCGAGCATGAGGGCGTCCTGTCCGTTGGACGCGGTGGAGACCCGGTATCCGGATTTTGCCAGGTGATACGCGACGAGCGCTACGATGTCCGGCTCGTCGTCGACGACTAGCACGCGCTCGGTATTCACCGGTGCGGTCATCGGTTTCCCGGAGGTGGGTCGAACCATTATCGAGGCGGCGCTTTGCACGCCGAAGAATATGCGTAGCTATCGAAACATGGGCAAAGGGGAAGAGTTCGCCACGGGTCACGGTTTGGTATCGGCGTCGGCCGTTTCGCGGCCGAGAAAGTGGCCGGCCAGAAAGTAGAGAGTAGACCGGCCACGCTGGAGAGCACCGCCAGCGGTCCCTATTATCTACGTGCTGTGGGTCTCCTTTCTCGGGCGCACAGCGCCCGCGACCTCATCGCGCGCGGCGCCGAAATCGTCGCCGCCCGAAGCCGCGTCTCTCACCCACGTGTCGCGCTCGTTCTGGGCTCCGGACTCGGCGGATTCAGACGGCACATGGAGGATGCCGCGAGCGTCTCTTTCGCGGAGATCCCCGGCTTTCCGCCGCCGTCGGTCGAGGGACACGCAGGCCACATCGTCCATGGTCGCGTTCGCCAGCACGAGGTCATCCTCATCTCCGGACGCAACCATTTATATGAGGGACACCCTGCCTCGGTCGTCGCGCTCCCTGTCCGCCTGGCTCATGCACTCGGCGCGCGCACCCTGTTCCTCTCAAACGCCGCAGGCGCGATACGGCCGGCGCTCCAACCGGGGTCCCTCATGATCGTGCGGGACCATATCAATATGAGTTGGCGCAACCCGTTGATCGGTCTTCTTTCTCCCGGCGAAGAGCGGTTCCCGGACATGTCTGCGCCATACGACACTGGATTGAGTACGGCGTTCGCTGGGGCCGCGACGAAAAATGGACTAGCGGTCGCGAGCGGCGTCTACGCAAGCGTCCTCGGTCCGTCGTACGAGACTCCGGCTGAAGTGCGCATGCTCGAGCGGATGGGGGCGGATGCAGTGGGCATGTCCACCGTCCCGGAAGTACTCGTGGCTCGCTCGCTCGGCATGCGGGTCATCGCCGTGAGCTGTCTCACCAATGCCGCCGCCGGTGTCGCCACCGGTGCGCTCTCTCACGCGGATGTGTTGGCGACTGCGGGGCGCATTGCGCCCGCGTTCGAGCGCGCATTGGTCGACTGGATCGCGGTCGCGGCGTCCGGAGAGTAGACTCGCACAAAGTGGAGCAAGGCGCCGGCGAAAACCGCGCGGCGCACCAGTCGGGGCACGCAACGAGTTGCCCGACGTGTCAGGCCACGGGACCGTGGCCGCGGCCAATGCGGGGGGGATGCAAAAGCGCGCGATGCACGTAGGTCATCGCCGCACGCACGGCTCGCTCGAGCGACGCACCCTTGGCGAGGTGGGCCGTTATCGCCGCCGAAAGCACGCACCCCGTACCGTGGGTATGGCGTGTCGCGATGCGCCGATGGCGAAACACCCGGGGCGCGGCGGTGCCGTCAAAGAGGACGTCGACGGATGCGGGGCCTTCGAGATGTCCCCCGGTCACCAGGGCCGCACCCGCGCCGCCGCGTTCGACGAGCCAGCGTGCCGCGCGCACCATGGATGTCAGGTCAGTCACAGCCTCGCCTACGAGCGCTCCGGCCTCCGCCAGGTTGGGCGTCACGATCGTCGCAAGCGGGATGAGCTCGCGCCGAAGCACGGCGACCCCCGCACGATCGAGCAGAGCACGGCCGGTGGAGGCCCGGATCACGGGGTCCAACACGTAGGGCGTGAGCGCGTGCCGTCGCAGCGCTGCAGCGACGGCGCGGGCCGTCCCTGCCGTGCCGAGCATCCCACTCTTCACAGCGGCCGGCCGAAGGTCTCCGGCGACCGCGTCGATCTGCGCACGCACAAGCGAAGGGGCAATGGGCACGGACCGCACGACGGCGCGCGTGTTCTGGGCGGTGATTGCCGTAATCGCCGTCGTGCCGAAGACACCCATGCGCGCGAACACCCTGAGGTCCGCCTGTACACCTGCGCCTCCGCCCGAATCCGATCCGGCAATCGTCAGTGCGATAGGGGCGCGTGTGGGCATCACGGGTGGTGGCGGCGGAGCGGAGGAGAGGCGATCATCGAGGGGCACATCACCCGCTTACCCGTCGGTTCCGTGCGACTTCTAACCCTAGCGCGCGACCTCAAGCGTCGAAAGGCGCGCGAGCGGACGCAAAATTTTGCCGCCGAAGGCGTACGCACGGTTGAAGAGCTGCTGCAATCGGGGCTCGCCATCCGCGGTGCCCTTGTCACGTCCCAGCTCGAGACAACCCCTCGCGGCGAAGCGCTGCGAGTCGCGCTCGAAGAGCGCCGCATTGAGACCGCACGCGTGAGCGAGGCCGACTTCGCCACGGCGGCGCAAACGGACTCTCCCCAAGGGGTGCTGGCGATCGCGGAGGTCCCAGCCCGGTCGCTCTTGAACGTCCGGCCGGGGGCGCGGTGTCGATTACTCGTCCTGGACGCAGTGCAGGACCCTGGCAACGTGGGGACGATGGTGAGGGCCGCCCGGGCGCTGGGTGCTACTGCCACGTTGGCACTACCCGGCACGGTTGACCTGTGGAACGCGAAAGTCGTCCGTAGCGCGATGGGCTCGCTCTTCTCTCACACGGCAATCATGACGACTTGGGCTCAGCTCGACGACTGGCGGGCGGCGCATGGCGTCGCTCTGTGGGCAGCTGACCCGCGCGGCGAACCGATTGATCAAGCGCGCAGAGACTCACCCTCGCGGCTCGCGCTCATCGTCGGTAACGAGGGCAGCGGCCTGACCGTGGACGCGCGCACGCGATCCGAGCGGCTCGTCGGACTGCCGGTCTCGGGCGTGGAATCGCTCAATGTGGCCGTGGCAGCGGGTATTTTGCTATACGAGTTACGGCAGTGATGCTAGCGCCGATCGGACCGATCGCCAGCCTGGGCATCGTCTTCGCAGGCGGGGCGCCCCCGGGCATTCCGCCGTGGCTGTGGTGGGGCACGGTCGGCGTGTGGGGCGCGCTCATTGGCTCGTTCCTCAACGTCTGCATCGCACGGTGGCCGATGGAGCTGTCCGTCGTCGCACCGCGATCGCGATGTCCGCGCTGCCAGCGCCAGATCAGCTGGTACGAGAATGTGCCGGTCCTGAGTTGGGTCGCGCTACGCGGCCGATGCCGTGGCTGCCGACTGCCGATTTCGGTCCAGTACCCGATGGTCGAGATCGCGATTGCCCTCGCCTGGATCGGCGCGTTTGCCCTCTACCACTCTCCCTTTGCCGCTTTCCGCGTGGCGGTGTTCGTCACGCTGCTGGCGGGCATTGCGGTCACGGACCTTCTCTACTATCTGATCCCCGACGGCTTCACCGTGTCTGGCCTCGTGTGGCTCTTTGCGGCGTCCCTCATCGGGGTCTTCATCGGCGACAGCGGAGGATTCGCAGCGCCGTACGACGCGCTGATCGGTGCCTGCGTCGGAGCAGGGGCAATCTCAATCGTTGGTTGGCTCGGCGAGGTCGCGCTGCGAAGAGAGGCGATGGGATTTGGCGATGTCACCCTGATGGCGGTCGTCGGAACGGCTCTCGGTCCACCTCGCACCCTGCTCACCATTTTCCTGGGCGCGATCGTCGGCGCGGTCGCGTTCCTGGTCGTGGTCATGCCGGTCACCTGGATTCGCTGCCGCCGGGCCGGGGTACCTTTCGAGGCTCCGCTAGTACCCTTCGGCGTCTTCCTTGCGCCCGCCGCCATCGTCACCTTCCTTTTGGGGGATCGCCTGCTCGCGTGGTACATGGCGCGACTCGGGCTGGCCTGAGCGCCGATAGCCGGCGCGGATGCAGGGGATGGAAACTCCGGCACATTATTCACGGTAGGGGAGATACGGCACCGGTCGAGCACTTATCCGGCGGCCGATTCTGGCATGCGACCTTTGGCGAAGGCGGCGATGGCGAACGTGATAGACTACGACGGGCAGAAGACGGATTCCGGACGACGCGATGCGTGACTCAGCGTTGGGCCGCTTCACGCGCAATCTGACCGACGAGGCCCGCCGGGGTCGGTTGGATCCGGTGCGATGCCGGGACGCCGAGATCGCGCGCGTCATCGACATTCTCTTGCGCTACGGGAAGAACAACCCCGCGCTGGTCGGTCCGGCGGGCGTTGGCAAGACAGCCATTGTCGAAGGTCTCGCCCAACGCGTTGCGGCCGGCGAGGTGCCGCTCTCGCTGCGCGACGTGCGTGTGCTCTCGCTCGACCACGTGGCGCTGCTGGGTGGAACGACCTACCGAGGCCAATACGAATCTCGCATCACCGCGCTGGTCGATGAGGTGACGCAGGCTGGCGACGTGGTGCTATTCGTCGATGAGCTCCACAACCTGATCGGTCAGGGCACGGCCATGGGCGTCGCAATGGACGCGGGCAACATGCTCAAGCCGGCGCTCGTGCAAGGCGAGTTTCGTGTCATCGGTGCCACGACCAGCGACGAGTACGACCGGTGGATCTGTGGCGATCCGGCGCTCGAGCGCCGTTTCCAGCGTGTCGACGTTCGCGAGTTGTCCGCCGCAGACACGTTGGCCGTGCTGCGCGCCCGGCTACTGCGTCTCGAGCGACATCATGGAGTCGTCATCGCGGATGAGGCAGTCGATGCCGCGGTCCAACTGACGGATGAGTACGTGCACGATCGCGCCCGACCCGACCGGGCGATCGACGCACTCGATGAGGCGTGCGCGCACACGCAAGCGCGGGCGGTCTACCGCCCTGCCCTCGCGATGCTCATCGCGGAGCGTCGCGGCTTGCTGCGCAGTGGTGCGTCATACCCGGAGCTGCCGCCCCCGAGCGAGTCGGCCACGACTGAGGAGGCCGACCCCTTCGAGCGTTTCGCACGATCAGGGTTCGACGCGTTGGAGCGCTTCGGCGCCGAGCTCGAGGCGGCGATCGCCGAGCGCCTCGGAGACGCGGCCGATCGGCCGGCGGGTCGCCCGCGCAGAGCTGCCTCGCCGAGTGGCGCGGGTGGCGCACGGCCGTCCGTTCCGCCGGGGGCAGGTACGGCGAAGCCAATGTCATTGGCCGAACTGGATGAATCGATCCGACGGCAGTTGATCGAGGACGGCGTCGTCGTCCGCGCGCATGACGTCGCGCGCGCCGTCGCGGTGGCCACTGGCACTGACGTCGTCTGGCGCGCACCGTAAGGGGCAGCGCACTGCGCATCCTCGGAACGGCCAGCCCGATCCATTGACCCTCTTCCTCGTGGCGTAATGAACGTTCTCGATCGATTGGCGCGCGTCTGGTCGGCTGCTGTCCTGTGCATCACCGTCAGCACAGCCCTCGCATGCACCGGCGATCGTGCCGGAGGGCAGGGCGGGGCCTACGCATCGCAGGTGGCCGAGGCTGCGAAGCGGGTGGAGCACGCGGTCGGCCTCAAGTTCAAGACGCCCCCGCGGGTCGAGACACGCACCAAGGCCGAGGTCCGCACGTTTCTCGATCGGCAGTTTGCGACGAGTCATGCGGCGCGCGACATCGCCGCGACTGAGGCCGCCTACAAGCTGCTCGGGATGATTCCCGACTCGATGGATCTCACGGCCGAGATGAAGCTGTTGCTGGCCGAGCAGATCATTGGTTTCTACGACCCGAAGACGAAGATCCTGTATGTCGTTGACAGCGCCCCCTCGACCGAGGTCGGCCTGGTCATCACGCACGAGCTCGTCCACGCGCTGCAAGATCAGTACATCAACCTGGATTCCATTCAGAACGTCGAAGGCGACAACGATCGCTCGTCGGCAGCGGATGCGGTCATCGAAGGTCAGGCCACGTATGTGCAGATCGTCGATATGGCCGGCAACCGGAACTTCGTGGCGGCCATTCCCGGCGGATGGGATGGAATCCGCGAGAGCATCCGACAGAACCGGTCGGCAATGCCGGCGTTTGCCGATGCACCCATGGTGCTGCAGGAGACGCTGATCTTCCCGTACCTCAGTGGCGCCGAATTCATGCATGACTTCGACGTGCGCCAGCCTGGGAAGCAGCCGTACAGCGACATGCCGGTCTCGACCACGCAGATCCTGCACCCGCTCACTGATTATTTCGGGAAGCGGGATTGGCCGGCCCGCGTGACCCTTCCACCACCACCGCATGGCCTACACGTGCAGTACGACGACAACCTCGGCGAATTCGAGACGCGTCTCTTTCTCTTCCAGCAATTGAACGATCAGGCCGCATCCATTCGAGGTGCGACTGGGTGGGCGGGCGATCGCTATGAAATCGTCCCGATGAGTGGCGGGCATGGCCTGGCATGGGTGACCCTATGGGAATCAGCCGTGAGCGCGGGGCAGTTTCGCGACCTGTTGCAGCAAGCGATCGCTCATCGGTATGGCGCTCACCCGACGCGTGCGGTCTCGGTCACCGCGGTCGAGATCGAGGGCCATCCTGCCGTCATCTACGAGGACAAGCCACACGGCGCGACGACGCGTTTGGTGGATCCGACGGGCGTGAAGGTGGTGCCGGAGCGCTAGTGCGTTAGACGTCGAACGTCGAACGTCGAACGTCGAACGTCGAACGTCGAACGTCGAGGCCGTCAAATCCCAATCAACTTCGTCAGTCCAAACAGCACGACCGCGATGAGGCCACCGAGGAGGTAACCGGTCCGAATGATCAACCGCAGCTCGCGGTCGATGACGCCCCGGATCAGGTCCTCGATGCGATCGGGACTGAAGGCCAGCACCTTGCGCTCGACCATCTCCTGCACGCGGAATCGCTCCACGAGTGTCGGGATATGCTGTTCGATCCAGGACCAGATCGCGGGTGCGAGGGCGCGGGCGAGGCGCTCGGCGGTGTCCGGAGGGAGCCACCGGCCGGGGCGCCCGATGGGTTTCTCGAGGGCTTCCACGATCTTCTCGACCGTCCGGTCGGTCAGGACGAGCCGCGCGACCATGCGCTCGCGGAAAGGCAGATCGTTGACGAAGCGCGTCAGGAAGTCTTGCATCCCCTGCTCGACAGCCGGGAGCAGCTCCGACGGGATGATGGTCGCGAGCGAGCCGTGCTCGGTGTCGAGGGCATCGGTCAGCAGCACGGCGAGTTGCCGCTCGAGGGCATCGCGCAGTCCGGAGCGCGCGATCTCCTCCATGAGATCGTGCGGTGTCAGGAGGCGCTCGCCGACCGTGCGGCCAATGCTCTTCGCAAGGCGCGGCTGATTTTTCGGGATCGCACCCTGAAAGCCGAGCCGGCGCTGCCGCGGACGAAACAACATCCAGACCGCGACGGTGTCGGAGAACCCGCCGGCGATCGTGCCGATCGCGACCTGGACGGCGAAGTTTATCCAGGGATTCTGTATCGCCACGGGTCCGCGGGCGGAGAGCGGCGAGGGGCGCTTTCAGGTAACGCCGGGTCGCCGCTCATTTACTACCGGAGTGTGTCGGCCGGAAGGTTCGGTGCGAGCGGGCGACCGCTGCCGGTCGGACTCCGCCGTTTGGAGAGGGTGCCCCAACCGGTTCGCCCCCGGACGATGCGGTCGCGTCATCGATGGGTGGGTGATCGGCCAGCACGGTCGACGACGCTGCGGCGCTGCCCGCCTCGGGCAAGAGCGCGAGACGAAAGACGTCATCCATGGTGCCGACAAACGTGAACGCCATGTTGGCTCGGACTTCGTCGGGGACGTCGCGAAGATCCTTCTCATTGGACCGCGGGCAGAATCACCTCGCGGAGGCCCGGCCCGGTAGGCCGCGAGCACTTTCTCCTTGACTCCGCCGATCTCCAGGGCCTTGCCGCGCAGCGTCACTTCGCCCGTCATGGCGACGTCGCGCCGCACGGCGCGGCGGGCGAGCACGCTCGCGATCGCCAGGGTAACGGCGATACCGGCGCTCGGGCCGTCCTTGGGGACGGCGCCGGCGGGGAAGTGGATATGGAGGTCCGTCTCCTTGAACTCCTTGTCCTCGATCCCGAGCACTGCGGCGCGCGAGCGCACGTACGAGTAGCGCGGCGTCGACGGATTCGCGCATCACGTCGCCCAAGCTGCCCGGTCACCGTGAGGCGTCCCGTGCCTGGCATGCGCAGCGCCTCGATGACCATCAGATCGCCGCCTGTCGAGGTCCATGCGAGACCGGTGACGGCACCGACTTCCGGCTCCTTCTCCGCTTCCTCGAACGGATAGCGTGGCACGCCCAGGATCTCTTCGACGCGAGCGGCGTCGATCACCCAGGCGCCTTCCTCGCCGTCGGCCTTCTGCCGCGCACGCTTGCGCATGATCGCGGCGAGGTTGCGCTCGAAGTTCCGCAGGCCTGCCTCTCGCGAGTACCGGCTCGAGATGAACCCGAGGACCTCGTCGGTGAATTGCAGGTCCTTGTCGGTGATGCCGTGCTCCTCGAACAGCCGCGGCAGCATGTACCGCCACGCGATCTCGACCTTCTCCTCGACCGTGTAGCCGGCGATGCGAATCACCTCCATACGGTCTCGGAGCGGGGCCGGAATGTCGAAGAGATTGTTGGCCGTGCAAATGAAGAGACAGGCCGACAGATCGAACGGGAGATTCAGGTAGTGGTCGACGAAGGAGTTGTTCTGTGACGGATCCAACACTTCCAGCATTGCGGCCGTCGGGTCGCCCGAGGGGCCGCCGCCCGTCATCTTGTCGATCTCATCGATCATGAGCACCGGGTCTTTCACCTGCACGCGCCGGAGCGCCTGCAGGATGAGGCCGGGCATTGATCCTACGTAGGTCCGTCGGTGGCCACGAATCTCCGCCTCATCGCGGACGCCGCCGACCGAAATGCGATAGAACTCGCGGCCGATCGCGCCGGCGATGGCTTCGCCGAGCGACGTCTTGCCTGTCCCCGGCGGACCGACGAAGCAGAGGATCGGACCGTGCGGATCGCCGCCACGGAGCTTGCGTACCGCGAGGAACTCGAGGATGCGCTCTTTCGCTTCGCGCAGCCCGTAGTGGCGGCCGTCGAGCGCGCCCTCGACTTTCACGAGCGCGATCTCCTCGTCGCCCGAGCGCTTGTGCCAAGGCAGCGAGAGGATCCAGTCGAGATAGGTGCGAATGACCTGATACTCGCTCGATGCGGGCGAGAGCATGCGCATCCGCTCGGTCTCGCGACGCGCCTCCTGTCCGACTTTCTCCGGGAGATTCGCCTCGTCGATCTTCTTGAGCGTGTCGATCGTTTCCTTCTCGCCCGGGATCCGTCTCGCCGAGCTCTGTCTGGATCGCCCGCAGTTGCTGGCGGAGATAGAACTCGCGCTGGTGCTGCTCGATCTTGATCTCCGTCTGCCGCTTGACGTCCTCCATCACCCGTGCGCGCGCGACTTCGCGCTCGAGGCGCGTGAGGATGAAGCGCAGCCGCTGCCCGACGTCGAGTCGCTGCAGCACCTCGTCCTTGTCGGAGATGCGGAAGTTCATGTTGGTCGACGCCAGATCGGCGAATCGGCCCGGGTCGGACACGTTCATCTTGAGGATCGCCGGGACCTCATCCGGGATACGATCGATGAGGTCTGCCAGCGTCTCCGCGGCGGAGGCGACGCGCAGTGACGAGCTCCTCGATCTCCTTCGCGTCGGAGATCGTCTCCTTGGCGGGCTTGACTGCCGCGATGACGAAGGGCTGGGTCTGTCGGATCTCATCGACCACGATGCGACGCAGACCCTGCAGCGTGATCTGGACGGTGTCACCCGGCAGGTTGATGCGCTCGTGCACGCGGGCCGCGACACCGACGCGTCCGATGAACTGCTTGGCGTCGATCGGTTCGTCGTGGTCTCCGCTCGCGACGACGAGCGCCACGATCAGGCCCGGTTCCTCGTTGGCGCGGAGCAGCGCGAGATTCTCCGGCGCCCCCATTTGCACGGCGATCGTGCCCAGCGGATAGACGATCGTCGATCGCAGCGCCATGAGTGGCAGCGCGGGCGGCAATTCGGACTTGAGGATCTCTTCTTTCCGCTGCGGTCGGGGCATGGGGGGCGGTGAAGGCCGTGGGGAAGAGGGACGGTCGCTAGCGCGCCCGAGAGAGGAGAAACGCGGAAAGGAGAAAGGAGACGGACAACTGCGGCGCAGGAGGTTCGCTCTCCTCTCTCCTCTCTGGGTCGCTCCTCTCTACGGTCCCGCCAGCGACCGACCCCTGGTCTCTCTCTTCTTCCTTGTCGCAAATCATAATCTGGTCTACGTTTCAAGGCTATGTTCGATGAGCTGAGCGAGAAGCTCGAGGCCACGTTCGCGCGGCTGCGCGGGCGAGGTGTGTTGACGCCTGCCGATATCAAGGAAGGCCTGCGCGAGGTGCGCCGGGTCCTCCTCGAGGCCGATGTCAACTTTCAATTGACGCGCGAGTTCCTCGAGCGTGTCGAGAAGGCCGCCGACAGGGGTCAACGCCCTTCGGGCCGTTTCGCCCGCGCAGCAGCTGGTCAAGATCGTCCACGATGAGCTCGTGGCGATGTTGGGTGAACGCCGCGAGGGATTGCGTCTCAGCTCGGTGCCGCCGACGGTCGTCATGCTCGTCGGGTTGCAGGGGTCCGGTAAGACGACCACGGCCGCGAAGCTTGCGCGCAAGCTCGCTGCCGAGGGACGGCCCACGCGTCTGGTCGCCGCCGACGTCTACCGTCCCGCCGCGATCGATCAGCTCGAGACGTTGGGCGCGGAGCTGGGGGTCCCGGTCTACGCCGACCGCGACACGCAGGATGTCGTACGGATCGCGAAGCACGGCATCGAGCAGTCCCGCAAGGCACGGGACCGAGTCACCATCATCGATACCGCCGGCCGCCTGCAGATCGATGAGGACATGATGCGTGAGCTCGCGCATCTCAAAGAGGCCATCCATCCGGATGAGATCCTCCTGGTCGCGGACGGGATGACCGGGCAGGATGCGGTGCGCATCGCGCAGGGATTCGACCAGGCGCTCGGCGTCACGGGTGTCATCCTCACCAAGATGGATGGCGACGCGCGCGGCGGCGCCGCGCTCTCGATCTACGGCGTCCTCAAGAAACCGATCAAGTATCATCGGCGTCGGTGAGAAGCCCGATGCGCTCGAGGATTTCCATCCGGACCGGCATCGCGAGTCGGATCCTGCAGATGGGCGACGTGCTCACGCTCGTCGAGAAGGCGCAGTCCGCGTTCGATGAGGAGGAAGCGCGCAAGCTCGAGAAGAAAGTGCGCAAGGAGGGTCTCGACCTGCAGGACTTCCTGTCCGCAATGCGGCAGATGCAGAAGCTCGGTCCGCTCGAGGGCGTGCTCAAGATGTTGCCTGGGGTCAATGCGAAGATGCTGAAGCAGGCGAATCTCGACCCCAAGCGGCTGAAGCATCTCGAGGCGATCGTGCTGTCGATGACGCCAGCAGGAGCGGGCGAATCCGGCGTTGCTCAATGGATCACGGCGCGCCCGTGTAGCCAAGGGTGCGGGGCGGCCCATCAGCGAGGTCAATCGGCTGCTCGAGCAGTTCCGCGACATGCAGCGGATGATGAAGAAAGCCGGTGGTGGCGGCATGCGCGGCATGCGCGGGCTGCCGCCCGGTATGTTGGGAATGCGGTAAAGCGGTTTCCAGGCGCGACCCGGAGATGCCGGATACGCGAGGAGCCTGGGTGTACCCGGCGCGTGCGACGCACGCGCGATGACGGAGGTTGATCAATGGTTCGGATTCGTTTACGCCGTGTCGGACGGAAGAACGCCCCTGTTTTTCGGATCGTGGTGGCGGATTCGGAGAGTCCGCGTGATGGGCGGTTCATCGAAGTGATCGGGCAGTACGCGCCGAGGGAAGCCGCGAGCGATGGGAGCAAGAAGGGGCGCCTCTCGTTGCAGGTCGACCGGGCGAATCACTGGCTCGATGTCGGGGCGCAGCCCAGCGACACCGTGCGGTCGCTGCTCCGCCGGGCGGGCATCCTGAAGGTGCGCCACGAGGGACGCATCGGCCGCCAGCGTGCCGCGACGGCCGTGCCGCTGCACGACGATGCGGCCGGGAGCGCCGCAGCCGAGCGCTGACATGGCGGTGCCCGCGCACCTGATCGTTGGGCGCGTCCGCCGGGCACACGGGATCCGAGGCGAGGTGGTGGTCGAGGCGCTGACCGACAACGCGGAGGCGTGTTTCGCGGTCGGTCAGCGCCTCCTCGCCGGTACGGTCGGCGGCGACCTGCCGCCTGCCGACGCACCGGGGCCCCGCGAGCTGACGATTCGCCGAGCCGCGCCGTTCAAGAACGGGTGGATCCTCCGCTTCACGGAGATCTCCGATCGCACATCGGCGGAGCTCTGGCGCGATCGCTACATGCTCGTACCCGGCCGCCGAGGTCACTCCACCGTCGGCTGAGGAGAGTCTTCTATCATGATCTGGTCGGCATGCGCGTCGAGCGCGTCGACGGACGGGAGGTCGGCCGCATCGCGACGCTCTTCGACGCGCCGCAAGGCGTGCTGCTCGAGGTCGAGACTCCCGCGAGGACGGACATGCTGCCCTACGGCCCGCCGATCGTCGTGCGGGTCGACGTGGAACGCGCAACGGTGATCGTGGATCCGCCCGCCGGACTGCTGGACGACGACGAACCCTAGAGGATCTCCTCGTGCTGCGCATCACGGTGGTCACGATCTTCCCGGAGTTTTTTCACGGGCCGCTCGCGTGTGAGTATCCCGGCGCGTGCAGCGGCCGCGGGCGCGGTCACCTATCGGGTCGTCGACCTCAGGGAGTACACGCACGACCGGCATCGGACTGTCGACGACTATCCGTATGGCGGCGGGTCGGGGATGGTGATGAAGCCGGCGCCCTTCTTCGAGGCGATCGAGGCGCTTGGCGCCGGACCGCCCATCGTGCTCCTCTCCGCCCGCGGCGAGCACTTCGTTCACGCGGACGCGGTGCGGTATGCGGCCGGTGAAGAGTTGACCTTGCTCTGTGGTCACTACAAAGACGTCGACCAGCGGGTCGCCGACTTCCTGGCGACGGAAGAACGCTCGATCGGCGACGTGGTGCTGAGCGGTGGTGAGGCAGCCGCGCTCGCGGTGATCGATGCGACGGTGCGACTGCTCCCCGGCGCCATCTCGGATCCCGACAGCGCCCGCGGCGACTCGTTCTACGATCGCGGCCTGAGCGCTCCGAGCTACACCCGGCCGCCGGAATACCGCGGTCATCTGGTGCCTGAGGTACTGCTATCGGGCGATCACCAGCGGATCGCGGAGTGGCGCCGGGCCGAAGGCGAGAAACGGGACGCTGAACGACTGAGGGGTAGCCCGGAAATGCGGGGGCAGGGGCTAGGGCTCAAGGGTCAGGAGGCTGACGACCACGGCCGGTCGCGTCGCCTAGTCCCCTGGGGTCTGTTGCCGGCCCCGATCCCGATCCCTGAGTTCGCCGTTGCCCTGTCATCTCGCGCCTCGCCTCGCTAAATTCTTCGGTCTGTCGTCTATCACCAGAGAGCATCCTATGCACGAATTCAGCGAGACCGAGAAGACGTGGTTGCGCGCCGACATCCCCGCGTTTCGCGCGGGTGACACGTTGCGCGTGAATGTTCGCGTCGTTGAGGGGGAGAAGGAGCGGCTGCAGGCGTTCGAGGGCGTGTGCATTGCGCGGCGTGGGGCGGGTGTGAGCGAGACGTTCACGGTGCGCAAGGTCTCGAACGGCGTCGGAGTCGAGCGGATCTTCCCCGTGCATAGCCCAATGATCGGCGAGATCACGGTCGTCCGCCGCGGCCGAGTCCGACGAGCGAAGCTGTACTATCTGCGCCATCTGACCGGCAAAGCGACCCGCATCCGCGAGAAGAAGGTCAAGGTCACGATCCCGAGCACCGGGACCTCGGAGTGAGCGTCCGCTAGGCGCAGCGACGAGGACGACACGTGGGAGCGGGTACGTCCTCCCACACTGACGAGCCGAACGGCGAAGAACGGAGGCCGAGCCCCGTCGCGGGAGGCGAACGGCCTCGCGCACGACCTGCCAAGGTGCGTCGCTGGAGCGGGATCGAGCGCGCGCTGCGGGGAGAATACGGGCCGCTCCTCGCCGGCGTGGATGAAGTCGGGCGAGGACCGTTGGCGGGACCCGTCGTGGCGTGTGCGGTGGTCATGCCGCCAGACGCGCGCGCGATTCGGGGGGTCGACGACTCCAAACAGCTGACCAGAGCCGAACGCGAGCGACTGGCGTGCGCTGATTCGCTCGCGGGCGCTGGCAGTGGGGCTGGGTGCCGCTTCTCGCCGAGAGATCGATCGCCTCAACGTCTTTCAGGCCACCGTGCTCGCTATGCGCCGCGCGTTATCGCGACTGTCGGTGACGCCGCACCACGTCGTGGTCGATGGGCTCCCGCTGCGCACCCTCGGCATCGCGCACCGAGCGGTCGTTGGTGGCGATGGGCGCTGCTACTCGATCGCCTGTGCCTCCATCGTGGCCAAGGTGACACGTGACCGGGTGATGCGGGCGTTGGGATCGCGGCATCCCGGAGTATCACTGGACGCATAACGTCGGCTATGCCACCCCCGCCCATCTGGCCGGCATCGACCGACACGGGATATCGGCCCACCACCGCCGCCGCTTCTGGCGGGTCGCGCAGACGATGCTCGCCCTGGGCGACGAGGTCGTGGATCTCGCAGCAGAGGTGGACGCCGAGGTCGCACTCGCCAATGCGGCGATCGTGGACGGCATCCTGGAGGAGGGCGTGATCGGCGACGCCGGCTCGCTCGAGAGCGAGGACGAGGGAGATGACCCGTGCGAGGCCGCGAGCGGTGTCTGACCAGGTCGTGCCGGGAAGTGCCGGTGCCGCTGCGGCGGCTGGTCGGCCGGAGGACATGAGCCCCACGTCGGTGTTCCGACCCAACCTGTTGGCAGGGCAGGTGGCGCTCGTCACGGGCGGCGGGAGCGGCATCGGACTGGGCATCAGCGAGCTGCTGGCCGCGCTGGGTGCACACGTCGTCCTGGCGAGTCGGAAGCAGGAGGCCCTGGAGGATGCGGCGGGGCGGATTCGCGCGCATGGCGGCCAGGCGACGGTCGCGGCGCTCGACGTGCGCGATGCGGATGCAGTGAAGGCGATGGTCGCCGAGGTGGCCCAGGCGCGTGGACGCATCGATGTCGTCGTCAACTGCGCTGCCGGGAACTTCTACGCGCCGTCGGCGACGTTGAGCGTCAACGCCTGGCGATCCGTCGTCGAGATCGATCTGTACGGCACCTTCTTCGTGCTCACAAGCCGTCGCGCCCATCATGCGGGAGCACGGCGGAGGGCGGATCATCAACATCTCCATGACGCTGCATTACCGCGGATGGCCGCAAATGGCACACGCGACCGCGGCGAAAGCGGGCATCGATGCCCTGACGCGGACGCTCGCGGTCGAGTGGGCGCCCTGGGGGATCCGCGTGAATGCGATCGCGCCTGGGCCGATCCCGACGGAGGGTGTACGCAAGGCATTCGCGCTGCAGCGGCGGCAGTCGCGCGCCGGCGGTGCGGTCGGCGACCCATCAGGTGGTGGCGAGTCGCGACCCGAGGCTGGCCCCGCGGAAGTGTTTGCGTTGGACTCCGCGCTTGCCGACTACGCGAAGCGGGCGATTCCGCTCGGTCGCTGGGGCACGCCGCGTGACATTGCGAACATGGTGGCCTTCCTTGCGTCGTCCGCGGGCGATTGGATCACAGGCGCGATTCTTGTTATTGATGGTGGCGAGTGGCTGCAGCGCATGCCGATCGGGTGATGACCGTGGTGATGTAGATCACAGTCGAAGAACGACGTGGTGTCTTTGCGTCCGGACGCGAGGCTCTACGTCACAAAGTCCAGCAAAAAATCGTGCCGGATGTGACACGCGTCACAAACAGGAATGTGATGGTTGGTGTACATTTTGTACCTGTGACCGGTTAAGGTTGCGCAACAGCTATCACAACGCGCGGTTGAGTCGTCACGGTGTAACACGAGGGGGAGATTTCACATGGGTATCTCGGTCAAGCAGGTTGTTGTCCTCGGGCTCGCGGCGCCGCTCATGGTAGCGTGCGTCAAAACCAGCAACTACCGTAAGGATCTCGCGCAGACTCGCGCGCAGATCGCGTCGGAGCAGCAGGCGCGCGCCGCAGCCGACAGCGCGCAGAACGCCGACATCTCTGGCGTGAAGACGGATGTGCAGGGGTTGAAGACGGACGTGCAGGGGTTGCACAACGATCTGCAGAACCTCCGCACGGAGTTCGGCGCGAAGATCACGGCGCTCGAGTCGGCGATCCAGTTTGACGTGCCGGTGAACTTCGCGTTCGATGACGCGACGGTGCGTGATCAGGATCGCGCCGCGCTCGACCGGTTCGCGAGCGTCGTCGAGAAGTACTATCCGAACTCGAAGATCACGATCGAGGGCTTTGCGGATCCGGCAGGCACGCAGCACTACAATCGTGTGTTGTCGGAGCGGCGTGCGTCGTCTGTGCGCGACTACCTGGTGACCAAGGGTGTCGCCACGAACGACCTCAAGACGATCGGCTACGGGAAGACGCGCCTGGTGGTCCCCAACGCGTCCCGGGATGATCCCGGCGCGGAGCAGAACCGTCGCGTCACGTTCGTGATCGAGACCCGGAGCGACAACGCGTCGACGACCGCCGGCAGCCCGACCGCCTGAACTCGCCTGCGGCTCGTTAGAGAGTAGAAAGGCAGAAAGTAGAGAGTAGACGACAACGAAGGCGGCGAACTCGCCTTCGGCTCGTTAGAGTAGAAAGGCTAGAAAGTAGAGAGTAGACGAACACCAGCAGGGGCGGCCATTCAGGCCGCCCCTGTTCCATTTTGGGACGGCGATCCGCGGGCCGGGTGGCACTGAGGGCCGGTCGTGTCTACTTTCCACTTTCAGAAGTTCTACTTTCTCGGGCGCCGAAGGCGCCCGCGGGCCGGTAGCTCAACAGGTAGAGCAGCGGACTTCGAGACAATCTGGAGCACCGCGCCGGAAACGGCGTGTGTGAATGCGCTCAACATCGGTGAACGGTGTGAGATCCCAACGCCGAGCCAAGCCGGACAGCCGTGTATGGCTCCCGGAAGGTGTAGAGACTCGACGGGCGCCACCTGACCGCGAGAGGCGCAGGTGAAGACAGAGTCCGGACCACGAACGCGCGATGCTGGATGGGTGCGCGGCGGCGAAAGCCGAAGTGGTGGGTTAATCCGCAGGTAGTGGGTTCGAGTCCCACCCGGCCTATGCGGCGCTGCGCGCGCATAGAGAGTAGCGAGGCAGAAGGTAGAGAAGTAGACAAAGGCGCGGCAACAAGAACGACGTGCGCTGGTCTCTACTATCCTACGGTCTGCTCTGCTACTCTCTTTCGTGCGTTGAGCACCCGTTGTGTCCGCTCGCGTTCCCATGCTGCATGACCGGCAGCGTCCATTTGCCGGGCCGCAAGTATACGCCGACGTAGCAAACGCGGCGCGCCAGGGACAGTGTGTCCGAGAATGCGGGCCGCGGGAGAAAAAGTTTGCAGAATTTCTCTGGCTTTTTTTTGAATCACTTGCTACGTTGCGCGCCGTCGGAGCGGGTGGGGTGCGGCGGCGATGTGGCGTTGGGAGACGTGAATGCTCCGACTGCACGGACCGGAGCGGCCTACACTCAGGTAGGCCGTTGACTTGATCACACCGGCATGATCGCTCGCCCCTCCTGAGGGGCTGCGACAAAGGCAAAACCGGCGAAAGCCGGCGACGCAAAGCTACGAGGCTTCGGCCCGCATCTCAGCCAGCGGGTCATGCCAGTCGAGCCGCCGAACAGACAACAGGAGGTTGAATGTCGCGGACGATTCGTCGCCCCGCGCGGGTGTGGGCGTACATGCCCCCGACCTGTGCCGCTGTTGTGGCCTGCCTGGCGGCCGCCTGCTCAGATCCATGCTGGACCCCGGTGTACCATCAGCCGTCGACGGCCGCAGCGACGGCGCGCACGTTCGTCGTTGCGCCCGAAGGCCGGATCGAGGCGCCAGGCACGAGTGCCGCCCCGCTCGCGCTCGGCCGGGCGGTCGCAATGGCGCCCACCGGGTCGACGATCCGACTCGCCGCTGGCACGTACCAGACGGCCGGACTCACGATCGATCGGTCGATCACCCTGCGAAGCCGCGCCTGGCGCCACGGTGCAGCTCGAGGGCAGCACGACGATCGCGGCCGATCAGTGGGAGCCGGCGGGGCATGCCTGGCGCACACCATGGACCGCCACGGCCCTCGAGCCGGCGGCTACTCCGTCGATGCGCGACATCTGGCCCGAGCAGCGATGCCGCAGCAGCGATTCCTCATCGAGGGCAAAGGGCTCGCCGCCGCGAGCTCGGTGGCCTCGGTGGGCGTCAACAGCTTCTACGTCGACACGACTGACAAGTGGCTCTACGTCGGCCAGGACCCGGCGCTCCATCCCGTTCAAACCGGGCTCCGCCGGCATCGGCATGCTCGTAAAAGCGCCGAACGTGAACCTCATTGGCATCAGCGTCCACGCATTCGCGGACATTGGACTACGCGTCGCGAGTCAACACGCCACGATCAACGGCGGCACCTTCTCGTACAACGGTCTCATTGGGCTCGACGTCAACGGGGCGAACTACCTCACTGTCCAGAACGCGAGGATGACCTACAACGGCCAGGTCGGGGTCGAGGCCAGCCACTCGAGCAACATCATCATCCAGGACAACGACATCAGCAACAACAACACCGGCAACTACAACGTGTCGCAGGAAGCCGCCGGGTTGAAAGGCACGAACATCAGCAATTTCACGGTGCGCGGAAACTGGGTGGCGGACAACGCCTCGAACGCGATCTGGTTCGACGAGAACTCGACCGGCGTCGTCGTGGCGGCCAATCAGGTGCTACGCGAACAAGTGCTACGCGATCTACTTCGAGTTGAACAGCGGGCCGCTCATCGTCGGCAATCTGGTCTACGACAACGTCGCAAGCCGGCATCGGCGTCCACTTCACGACGTACGCCCGGATCTACAACAACACGCTGGTCAACAACGGCACGGACCTCGACGTCAGCGCGTCGTACAACCGCTCGCCGTACGACACCTATCAGGCGACGATCGTCAACAACATCATCTGGAACTCACACTCGCTGCACGTCAATCTCTATCGGTACAACGGCTGCAACAGCTAGGTGTACAAGCAGGTCGATTACAACGCGTACTACCGGAGCAACGGAGGCACACCAGGTACGTCATGAACTGGTGCAACGCGTGGTATAGCGAACGATCTCGGCGTTCCACAGCGGCACCGGCTACGAGGCGCACGGGATCGAGTATGACAATGGGAGCGATCCCTTCTTCGTGAACGCCGCCAGCGGGAATTACCACCTCCGCTCGGGGAGCCCGGCCTATCGTCGCGGCGTGGGCCTCCCAAGCGCCGCCGCCGCCGCCCTCGGCGTTACGCCCGGGGTCACCGTGTCAATGGGGGCGTTGCAGCACTGATAACGGCAAGGTCTGGGGTGTAGGGTCTGGGGTCTGGGAACAAATCGACGGGGCGGTCACGGTGCACGTAGACCGGTCTCTCGATTTGTTCACACCCCAAGCCCCGAACCCCAAGGCCCGCTGTTATTCCCTATCGACTCTCCCGCCGAGTGCTCGTTCCATCGGCCGTCGACCGCCAGGTAGTCGCCCGACGTCGCTACGTCGTCCGTCTCGGGGAGCACCGAAACCCTGAACGGCAAGGCGACGGTGAACGTCGTGCCAAGACCGAACTGGCTCCGGACGTCGATCTGTCCGCCGAGTTGTTGCACCAGTCGACGGGTGATGCTCAGGCCCAGCCCCGTCCCGCCGAACTCGCGGGTGCGCGACTGATCGAGTTGCCGGAAGTCTTCCCAGATCGACGCCACGTCCTGTGCACGGATGCCGATGCCGGTATCGGTGACCTCGAACAACACGCAGTCGGCCCGGGTGGTGCTCGTGAGCATCACACGTCCGGTCTGCGTGAATTTGACTGCGTTGGAGAGGAGATTGAGCAGGATCTGGCGAACCTTGATGCCGTCCGTGTACATGAGAGGCGGTTCGCCGACGATCTTGCTGTCGAACGACAGTCCTTTCTTGCGTACCATCGGCTCGATCTGCCGCCCCACCTCGGCGAGCACATCGCGCAACGTCACATCGCTGAGATGGATCGGCATCTTGCCGGCCTCAATCCGAGCGAGGTCGAGAATGTCGCTGATCAACTCGAGCAGGTGGCGCGCCGACGAGCGAATGCGATTGAGACCATCCTCCTGACCCGGCGTCAGCTCGCCGTAAATGCGATCGAGCATGAGCGACGTGTAGCCCAACAGCGCGTTGATTGGTGTCCGCAACTCGTGGGACATGCTCGCCAGGAAGTCGGACTTGAGCTTGTTGGCCTTCTCAACCTCCTGCGACTGCCACTGCAAGCGCGCGTTCTGCGCCGCCAGATCAGCCGTCGCCGCGGCGACCCGCTGCTCGAGCTCCCCGTTCAACTGCTTGAGTGCCTCGTAGAGGCGCTCGTTGTCCGCCTGCTTCGTGAGATCGTGCAGCACCGACACGATCGCCAGGGACTCGCCCCGCTCGTTCAGGATCTTGCCCGAGACGACCTCCATCGGGATGTCGACGTTGGAGTCCGGATGGGTGAGGCGCATCTGTGCCCGCAGCGCCTGGCTCTTGTGGATGATGAAATCCGAGATAAAGCTCGTGAATTTGGTGTCGTTCTCCCGAACGGCGATGTGTCGCGCGCTGCCGATCGGCTCGTCGCCTCCAATGGCAAAGAGGCGCGCGGCCTGATCGTTCATCAGGATGATGTCGGACCGGTCGTCAGTCACGAGGATCGGATCGGCCACGTTCTCGAGAATGAGGTTCAGGCGATCGCGCTCACGCGTGGCGTCCATCTCGGCCAGCCGGCCTCGCTGCACTTGCCGCTCCAGCTCATTTGCCGCGCGACGCAAGTCGGTGACGTTGCGGAGCACGGACAGCACTCGACCTCCGTTGGGCCCGGTCTCGCTCAAGGGGTGCGTCAGCACCTCGAGGAGCAGATCCGTGCCCTCATCCGGATCGACCAGATTGAGCTCGCGCGCACTGGCTGGCGTGCCGCCGGTCATGACCGATCTGGCGAGAAACGACGTGAAAAGCAGATTGTTGATTCCCACCGCGTGACGGCGGCCGCCCGAGTCCGACTCTCCGGCAATCAGCAGGTGCTCCGCCTGATGATTCTGCACGACGATGTCATTGGCGGGATCCGTGATGACGATGGGATCCGGAAGCGCGTCGACGATCGTCTGCACCAGCTGCACCCTGGCTTCGAGGCGCTCGGTTGCACACCGGAAGGACTCCTCCGATGCCATCCGAGCCAGGATGGTGCCGGCCAGCGTCACCACGCGATCGACGGCGTCGATCACCTCGGGTGCCGGGCGTCGCGTCTCGAGCACCACCACCCCGGCCGGCGCCCGGCCCAACTGTTGGCGACCCGCAGCCGGATGGAGGCAACAGCCCGGCGGCAGGTCGCGGCTCATGTGGTCGGCCATGAAGCCGAGCAGGCCGCGGCGCTGCGGCTGCGCGAACGGCAAGGCAATCCAGGGCGAAGAGGACGAGTCTTGCCGATAATCGAATCGCCCATCCGAGCTGACAGGGCGAAGCGACAGCGCAGACGCGACGATCGGGTGGCTGACATCATCCGTGGCGAGCGTCAGCCGCGCAGTCCCATTCCGGTCGGCGCCCGACGGCCCGACCTCCACCAGTTGCTCCCCCTCCACCATGAAGAGGGCGCCCCTGGATCCCCCGAGCGCCTCGCCCACCTGCTCGAGCAGGAACTCAGCCGCCGATGCGAGATCGGGTGCTTCGGCGAGCGAGGACAGGAGCTCCGGCAACCGCCCCGCCTCGATCAATTCAGTGGCCTGCGCAGCCATGCCGGGATCGCCCGGTTCTCTACCGCGTTACGTCGCCGCGAGTTGCTCGATCCGCCGACGCAACTCGTAGTTCTCGCGCTGCATCCGCTCCAGCTCCGTTTCTCCTCCAGTGCTCAATTCGCGGGGCCGGGCCGAGGGCGACGTGATACCAACGGCTTCCGAGTACTTCAGATACGTGTCGATCGACGCGACGACGACACGCGCCTCAACGGTCACCAAGTCAATGCCGACAAGGGAGACTCGCACCCACGCATCGATCACGATGCCTTTGTCGAGCACTCGATCCAGGACATCGATCAGTGAACTGCCACTGGGCGTACGTTCTACCGCCATACTCAGTTCTCCCGGTGAAACGAGGACTTACGGGCGCCCGTGCGGATGAGGGGGTTGGGCGTGGGCGCGGTGCGACGAGGACGTGGAATCGGTCAAGCTCCCCACCGGCGTCGATGACTCCGCCGCTGCCGGACGGGCGACGAGTAACTCGAGTTGGCGCTCGATCCGCGCTAGCCGGCTCTCGACGTCGGCAGACGCAAGCGCATCACCAGGTTTCGCGCCCATGGGAAGCGTGAGGCGCGGATCCGTTCGCCACCAATTGAGGCCGATTTGCTCGGCCTTGTCTATCGAGCAGACGAGCAGGCGCACCTGCACGGTCAGCAACTCGACGTTCGCAAGATTGATCTTGATGTCCCCTGCGATGACCAGTCCCTTGTCCAGGACCCGATCGAGGACATCGACGAGGCCGTGCGTTCGTGTTGGTGAGACGAGCTCGGGCACGCTAACGCTCTCCTCGTGACAGGGTCGGCGACACGGTCATGCATGGCTCGGAACAGTGTGGCTGCGCCGAATGCACGCTCACGCCAACCTCCCCAAGGGACCGAGGTCGATCTCGAGGTCCTTGTCCGTCAAGCCGAAGACCTCCTTCAACTCTCCCATCTTGCCGTTCAACCGCATCAAAGCCACTCCCAGACGCTCGATCTCTTCGTCCGACAGTCTCCCGCCATCCATCCGGCGTACTGCCTGATGCTCGAGCACCTTTCTGATCACGTCTACAAGCGCGAGCACGAGGCGCACAAGCCCCTGCTCGGCGCCGTCAGGGTCCGCGTTGATGCGCTGTGGAAGGGAACGCGCGACCGCGCGCACCGCGTCCTGGAGCGCCTCGAGATCGGCGTCCCCCGTGTCGATCTCATCGCTCTGTACAGTCACCGATGTCGTTACTCAGACGGAGATACCCCACAGCGCGGCATTCGGCCTCACGGTGTGCGTCCGCCGCCAGCAGCGGACGCCGGCGGCCCAGACGTTTGAGAAACGAACGAGTAGGGCGCATGAGGTCCTAAAAGAAGCACTCGGATCATGGGGTGTGCAATCTCGACGCGAGAAACGGCGCTGCGATAGGCCGAAACCAGGTCCCTGACGACAAGATGAGAAAGTACGGTTGCGGACGGAGTCCCCTGCGAGTGGACTGCTTCCTCGCGGATCAGCGCACCCGCCGCCTCACGCAGCTGCATACGAAACGGCTCGATCAGCTCACGCAGTCGACGGCGCGCGCGGATCGGGCCTGCGAGCCGCGACAGGTACGCATATCCCATGCCGGTAGAGCTCGCTGTCTCGCCCTCGTGCGGAGCACCAGCGGGCGGTCGCTGGTCGACAATCGCACCTGCATGCGCCTCGCCGTCCTTCGACGTGAGTGCCAGCGATATCTCCAACGCGTTCCCGATCCGATGCCACACCGGTCGCAGCAACATCATCCGGTTGCGGTAATCGGACTCCAATGAGGCCTCGTCCTCGAAGAGCTGTCCGAACCGAGCGGGAAGTACGTCATCCCCCATCTCGAGTATGGTGTCGCACACGTGATCATGCTCGCTCACGTGGGCAGCCGTGACGGAAGGTGGCTCCTCCAGGGCGCTTACCCATGCCACCGGTGCACTGCCGGCCAGCGTCCCATCGCCTGGGAGCGGGACTCTGCGAATCGGAGCACCGGCGACTCCGGGCCCCACGTCGGACCCCCGGGCCTCGCGCTCCTGGCTCGACCGACTGAGACAGTAGAGATAGATCGCCACGCTGAGTCCCGCGCCTTTTCGCGGTGCGTCGACGCCAACAGCGGCGGCTAGAGTGCGCGGATTATTCGGGATCGCGACCGCGCCGGGACATCGCACTCTCGACGGCGGTGAGGACGAGCCGTAGATCGAGTTGCACCAGGTCAATGTCCGCAACAGCGAGCGTCACCGAACCGGTGACCACCAGGCCCCGATCGAGCACGCGGTTCAGCAGGTCACTCAGTACAAGGCGGCGGTCGTCCTCGTGGAACTCAACGAGCGCCGCCCCCTGGGCGGCGGATGGGACCGTCTGGGATGCCATCGAGTCCCCGGCACCATGGTGCGGTGCGCCGGGCCCTTGCGTCAGCTTTGTCACATCGACCTCCGGTCCTGCGGCGCGGCGCCAGCAGTTGGCGTGGCCGAACTGTCGTCGGACGCGCCCACGAAATGGTAAGGCGCCCACGGCCCTGTGAACTCGAAGCGAAACCCTCGGGGGCCGAACTCCGCTATCAGTCCGGTCACGGCCCCGCGGAACGTCTCGATCTCCGGCGCTGCGATCAGGAACGAAGCGTTGAGCACTGCCTGTCCCGCCGCTGCTGGCTGGGAGGTCACCGTGTCGCGAGCGGAGTTGCGGGCGATGGACGCCAGCGTTGTAAATGCTACCTTGGCCACCTCGTGGCTGACGCGTTCGAGCTCGGCACGTCGCGCTTGTTCGAGCTTCCGATCCAACAAGTACCGTTGACCGGGCGACGACTGGGCCGCACGCGACTCGAGCTCCGCAATCTCGCGGCTGTGCGTGGAGAGCGAAGCGAGGAGCGGCTGATCCAGCCGGTAGACGCGGACCGTATACTCGCGCGCGTTGCCAAGCCGCTGCAGCGTTTCGTCGAGCTCGGCGCGACGGCGGGCGAGCATTTGCTGCACACCCGCCGCATTGTAAAACAGGGAAAACAGCGGCAACGGAATAACGGTGGCACGATCGACCGCCCACGTCATCACCCGGTCGTGCGCGCTCGCACGGGCCCCGAGCCACTCCAGGTCCTGGCTCTGTTCCGCGACGAGAGCAGGACCGTACTTCGTCTCGTCGATTGGCGTCACAATCGCCGCGATGTCACCGCTTCGCACGACAGTGACGGGTCCTTCGTCGATGCCACTCGGCGCGCCTGCGGCGTCGAACGACCCCCGCACCACGGCATACGCGTAGAAAGCCGTCACTCCGTGCCGGCGCTGTCCGTGGCAGGCAATTGCTCGGGAGCCTCGGCCTCCCCGCCCTCGACGCCAGTCCGCGACACGCGCACCGGTCCGCCACTCGTCTCGCGCCCGAGTTTTTCACGCCACGCCCGGACCTCACGGAGTCGGGCCATGAGATCCGCCTCGCCGTCGCGATACTGGGCGTCGTCGATCTCGCCCATCTCGAGGCGCATCTGGAGCTCCATGAGCGCCTGCTTGATCGGCGTATCGTCCGTCAGCTCGCCGTCGACGACGCGTTGGACCTGTCGGAGGGACCACTTGATCCCGGCGACGGGCCCGGACACAGGAAAAGTGAGGAGCGAGGTCAGAAGGCCCACGTTGGTCCCTGCCGGTACGAATCCGAGTGCCGCGCGCCGAAGCCCGCGGCTGTCAGTTCGCCTTTTCCAGCTTGAGCTTGATGTTGACGAAATTGTAGGGCGGCCATGGCCCCGTGTACTTGAACGTCAGCAATTCCTCATAGCGTCGACTGACCTCGCGGACTTTCTCATCGAAATCCCGCTCATTGGCTCGATCGACGAGGAAGGCTGCGTTCATGATCATGCGGTCGCCGATCGGCTTGTTGCTCCGACTCGCGACAGCCAGCGACTTGAGGGCATCGTGGATGTCGGCTACGTAGCGGTTCCCCATCTCTTCGAGCGCGCTCTCGACCAACCGCCCAAGCTGCATCCGCGCGAAATACGTCGACGAGGCGGCGTTGCGCGTAATCTCGTCCTTCAGTCTCCGAATCTCGTCGTTCTCGCGTTCGATGTTCGCGACAACCTTGTCGCGATCCCACAACACCTTGATCCCGAACTCGATCTTGTCCTGCATCTTTTCGAGGACGTCGCTGAATGCCTGGTACGTCGATCGCAGCAGCTCCGAGACGTCATTCTCCGACCGGAACACGGTTCCGAAGGACATCGGAATGACGGTGAATTCTCGCATCACCGTCTCGTTCACGAACTCATGCGCGAGGACGTTGTCGCGCGTGGGATCGTAGATCACGATCGGTGTGTCGCTCACCACCGCTGCCAGGCCATTGAACGGTACCGTATAAACGCGGGAGGCCCCGCCGATCCCGATCTGGCCGAACTCGCGCGGGCGGTCCAGCTGAATGATGCAGTACACGTATTTCCCGCCCTCAATGGCAATGGTCAGAGGCGCGGTCGGACTTGATTCGGCGACCGGAAGCGTCATGCGGGTGACCTCGAGGTACAAGGACGCGGGTCACGACGCGCTGGTAGGTGCCGTGCCCCGCTTTGGATATTCAGTGCCGGGATCGACTCTCGCAAGACCCTCGCCGCGCTCCTGCTCTTCAATCTCATGGTCGTGGTCCAGCAGGTCCCTAATTTTGTGTGCCGCACCAAGATGGAACGACACACTGGTCACGACAATCCTGGGCCGAAACAGGAACGCAGTCCGGATGTAGAGCGCAGTCTTGTTGTGAAGCAGGTGTTCCCACCAGTGCTTCGGTACGATTTCTGGTACCACGACGGTCACCAGGTCGCCCGGGCCGGCGTTCTCGAGGGCGGTGACGTAGTCGACCAGAGGCCTGATGAGGGACCGGTATGGGGACGGCAGCACGATCAGATCGATGCCGGTATCCCACGTGTCCCACTCGACCTTGAGCGCTGCGGTTTTCTCTGGCTCGACCTCGACGTAGACGGCTCGCACGTTGTCCGAGATGGCCGTTGCGTAGATGAGCGCATTCGCGACGGCTTTGTGCACGCCGGACACGGGAACGACGACGTGGTGGTGCATCGCCAGCATCTCGGTCGTGCCGTCGAGCTGGATGTCCCGCGCGAAGTGCACGTAGTGGCGCTTGATGCCGCGCAGCAGCAGGATGAACAACGGAATGATTACGACGACGATCCATGCGCCGTGCATGAACTTCGTCAGGATCTGGATCACCGCGACGACGCCGGTGGCCGCGGCACCGATGCCATTGAGGGCGGCCTTCCACTGCCACCCCTTGGCTCGAGTCCGGAGCCAGCGACGGACCATCCCGGCTTGTGAGAGCGTGAAGCAGAGAAAGACGCCGATGGCGTACAGTGGGATGAGCGCGGTGGTATCGCCGTGAAAGGCCCAGACGAGCAGCATCGCGACGAGCGCGAGGGCGACGATGCCATTCGAGAAGGCGAGCCGGTCACCGCGCGCGGACAGCTGCCGCGGCAGGTAGCGTTGGTTGGCGAGGATGCTCCCCAGGCGCGGGAAATCCGCGAAGGATGTGTTGGCAGCGAGAACGAGAACGGCGAAGGTCGAGTACTGAAGCGCGAAGTACAGGGGGCTCGTGCCGAAGATCCGATGTCCCAACTGGGACAGGACCGTCTCGCCGGCCACGGGCAGGATGCGCATGTGCTGAGTGAGGAAGCTGATCCCCAGGAAGAACACCCCGAGGATCGCGGCCATCCAGGAGAGGGTGGCAGCGGCATTGCGCGAGCTCGGTCGCTTGAAGGCGCCGACGCCATTGGAGATCGCCTCGGTGCCGGTCATCGCGACGCATCCGCCGGAGAATGCGCGGAGCAGGAGATAGGTAAAGGCGAAGCCCGTGGGGAAGCTGCCGGGCGGTATGACGTCGGGTGTGCGGACCGGCGTGGTCGTGACGGATGCGATCAGTGGATGGCCGACGAAGAATTGCAGGCAGCCGGTGGCGATGAGAGCGAGCATGGCCACGATGAACGCATACGTCGGCACGCTGAACGCCGCGCCTGATTCACGGACGCCGCGCAGGTTCACGAGCATGAGGATCACGATCGCGCCGACGCAGAGCGGGACGGTGCGTGGCGCGAGCGACGGGTACGCGGAGGTAATGGCCGCGACGCCGCTCGAGATCGAGACGGAGACCGTGAGGATGTAGTCGGTGAGGAGGGCGGCGGCCGCGATCAAGCCCGGCATGACGCCCAGGTTCTGGTATGCGACAGTGAAGGATCCGCCGCCACCCGGGTACGCGAAGATCGTTTGTCGGTAGGAGAGCGCGACCAGGGCGAGGAGTCCGACAATGACGGCCGAGATCGGGAAGACGTGGGTCAGTGCGGCGGCGCCGAGCGGAGCCAGGACGTAGAGGATCTCGTCTGTGGCATAGGCGACCGACGAGATCGCGTCGGAAGAAAGGACGGCGAGCGCGGTCGTTTTGGTGAGGCGCTCAGTCTCGAGCCGTTCCGTCGCAAGCGGCCGGCCCACCAGCAGGCGCTTGGCACGTCGAAGAGGGTTGGCCATCTCGTGATGCGCGTAAGATGCGCGGCTGTTGGTCCTGGCGGGAGCGGCGCGCGCTAACACAGGCGGGAAAGTAGACTTACAGACAGTAGAACGAGTGGATATACGACGAGGAGCTCTAGCGGCGTATGACGACGCGCGTGATCGACGGGGAACGGGTGTCACACCAGGCTCAGCCGTCCGCCGAGGCGGTTGTCCCCGGGAGGCCGGGGTCTGCGGTTGCCTCCAATGCCGTCCTGGCGCCGGAAACGCTGGAAGGGTGGTACGCGACCCACCGGGTGTGGCGGCTCGACCGCAGTGCGATTGGCCGGCTGAGCGCGGACGAACGCCGACAAATTGCGGCCGAGGCGCGGTCGGCGTGGAGTGAGGTCGCCGGCGGCGACTCCCACGCCGGCGACCTCGGGTCGGGCCGGCAAAGGGGCTGGAGCGCCGCCGCGGAGCTCGTCGGATCGCTGGGCGACGTCATGGTGATGCACTTCCGGCCTACGCTGGACGCCGCGGGCGAGGCGGAGCGCCGGTTCGCGGCGACGCGGTTGGCCGAGTATTTCGCGCCGGTGACGACGTTCCTGAGCGTGACCGAGGCGGGCCTTTACCACATCACGGCGGCGGTCGCCGCGGCACGGGTGGCGGCAGGCGGCGTTCCCGGGGACGCGGCGTATCGCGAGGAGGTCGCGACGCGTGCGGCGGCTGAACGTCGGCATCCCCACGTGCTGCGCCGTCTGTATCCCCCACTGCCCGAGGACATGCCGTACGTCTGCTTCTACCCGATGTCCAAGCGGCGCGCCGTCGGGCAGAACTGGTACGCGTTGACGCTGGATGAGCGCAGTCGGCTCATGCAGGCGCACGGGGCGACGGGCCGGCGCTACGCGGGGCGGGTGCAGCAGGTGATCACGGGCGCGATCGGCCTCGACGCGTGGGAATGGGGCGTGACGCTCTTTGCCCGCGACCCGCTGGATGTGAAGCGGCTCGTGACCGACATGCGTTTCGATGAGGTGAGCGCGCAGTACGCGGAGTTCGGGGCGTTTTACCTGGGGCGAATTGCCAACGGCGGGGAGTGGATTGATAGAGCGGCGGGAGTTTAGACGTTCGACGTTCGACGGTAGAACAAAGCTCGGGGCCGGCGCAGTGCACCGCTGCCGGCCCCGAGGTTTTTTCCAACGTCGAACGTCGAACGTCCAACGTCACTTTATGTCACAAAGTACTTGACAGAAACGTGTACTCCGCTGCATTGTCTAGTAGGTATGCGCGGAGACGATATGGGCGCGGAGGTTTCGGGGTCGACGGGGATGCCGGCGGCACGGCGCGCGGCGGACCGCTCGGCCGGTCGGACCCGGTGGACCGAGGTCGCACCCTGGGGGCTGGCGGGCGTCCTGGCGGCCGTCGGCACTTTCATTTGCTACGACGCGACACCCGGGGTGAATTGGGCGATCTGGACGACGCTCGCCGCAGCCGGGTTCCTGTGGGTCACGGCACGGCGCGCTCGCTCGAGCCCGACGGCGCCCGCCGATCGGGTCGCGGTCTGGTGCGCAGTCATGGCCATTGGCGTGGGCTGGGGTGCGGCCGTAACGACCAACGACTTCGCGCAGTTCCTCATTGTCGTGTCCTGCGTCACGCTGCTGGCGCTGGCGACCCGCGTTTCGGCTGGCATGCCAGGGAACGAGATCGGCGCGGGCTCGATGGCATCCGCGCCGTTTACCGCACTCGGAACCGTTACGGTCGAAGCTGGACGGCGCGCGGTCACCGCACTGGCGAGCGCGCGCGATGAACGACGCGCGGCGGTCGTGCGTGGGGTGATGCTGGCACTGCCGGTCGCCGGCCTCTTCGCGGTCGTACTCGCGGGCGCGGATCCCCTGTTGAGCGTATGGCTCGGCGATTTGTGGGATGGACTGGCGCGGGTCATCGCCCGGGTCGCGTTCTTCCTCGGTCTCGGGACGCTCGCGTTGGGTGCCTACGGCGTCGCGGCCCGGGTCGCGAGTCCGGCACGCGTGGGGCCCCCGGCACCTGCGCGGGCACGGGTCGGCGAGACCGAGCGCCGTGTCATTGTCGGCTCAGTCGCCGCCGTGTTCGGCGCGTTTCTGGCGCTGCAGCCGACCTATCTGTTCCGCGATATGAATGCGCTCCGGGTGAGCGGCATGACCTACGCGGAGTACGCGCACCGGGGCTTCACCGAGCTCACCATCGCAGCGACGCTGGCGGTCGCGCTCATTTTGGCGCTCGATCGCTACACGGGCTCCGGGGAATCTCGGTCGGACGGGGAGGCAGACCGCTGGCGCCACTGGGGGACGCTGCTCCTCATCGGCGAGGTATTAATCGTCCTAGCGTCGGCATTTCACCGCCTCACGATCTACGAGACCGCGTACGGCTACACCATGCTGCGGCTGCACGTGCAGGCGTACGAGATCGGCGTGGCGATCACGCTGGTGATTCTGGCGATCGAAGTCGCGCGGCCGAACGGTCGGTTCGATGCAGGCAGAGCCGCACGCCGCACGGGACCGGTCGCGATCGCCTTCGTCCTGCTGTTCTCCTTCAGCAACCCGGAGGCGTGGATCGTGTGGAAGAACGTGGAGCAGTACCACGTGACGAATAAGCTGGACACGAACTACCTCGGGTCGCTGTCACTCGATGCAGCGCCCGCGCTCATGCAGGCAATGTCGACGCTACCGGCGATCTGCGCGGGCCACGTCAAACAGGACGCAGGCAACGGATACCAAAGGGACCTGAAACGTGCGGAGCCATCACACTGGTACGAGTGGAACTACCGGCGTGCGCGCGGGATCGCAGCGCTGCGAGCAGCCGGCATCGTCCCGCCAAACCGCTCGGACACGCTCTTCATGGGTGGGTGCTACCCAGGGATGCGGTCGGTCACGCGATGAGGGATGAGCGCTCGAACCGCTGCGGGGTGATCGAGTGACGTCTTACGACGGCGGAGGGGGATGGAGCGCATACGCGGGTGGCTCGACGCCCAGCAAGTACCGAACGAAATAGTCCCAGCGCCGGCGCACCATGTATGGGTCGCCCCCGAAGCCATGGTCGCGATCCGTGAGGATGATCAGGTCGAAATCCTTGTTCGCCCGCATCAGCTCGTGTTCGACCAGAAGCGTGTTGGCGGGTGGGACATTGTCGTCGACGAGGCCATGGGCGAGCAGGAGGTGTCCCCTTCAGGTTCTTGGCCATCGGCGCATTGGCCTGGCTGTCGTAATTCGATGTGCCGTCGCTCTGGCGCATCTCCAATCCTTGATACTTCTCGCCCCAGTCGTCCACGTACGTGCGGTTGTCGTGGTTGCCCGCTTCCGACACGCCGACCTTGAAGAAGTCGGGATAGCGGAACATGGCGTCAGCCGTGGCAAACCCGCCGCCTGAGTGCCCATAAATGCCGGCCCGCTCGAGATCGATCCACTGGTATCGACGTGCCAGCTCCTTCATGCCAGCCACCTGGTCGGGTAGCGTGTTGTCGGCCAGGTTGCCGTACCAGGCGTCGTGGAAATGCTTCGAGCGGAACGGTGTCCCCATGCCATCGAGTTCCACGACGATGAACCCCAATTCGGCGAGCGCCTGGGCATCGCCTCGTGCGGTGCGAAATGCGCGGGATCCCACGCTGCCCAGCTGCGGGCCCGGATAGATGTGATCGATGATGGGGTACGCGCGGGTCGAATCGAAACGTGATGGACGATACATCAGGCCGTAGAGGTCCGTCGTGCCGTCCCGCGCCTTGACGGTGAAGGGGATTGGTGGTTTCCACCCCGCCGCCACGAGCCGGGAAATGTCCGCAGCCTCGAGCGCCATGACCTGCTTTCCGTTGGCGTCGCGCACCACGGTTACCGGCGGCGTGTCGGGGCGAGAGTAACTGTCCACGAAATAGCGACCCGAGGGGGAAACGGCGGCCTGGTGGTTGGCGTTCTCCGGCGTGAGCAGTGTGAGGTGCGACGCCGTCGAATCCCACGCGATACAGATGGCTGTAGTAGGGATCGCGCCCCGCTTCGCGTCCGACGGCCAGGAAATAGATGAGACGCTTCGCCTCGTCCACGTGCACGATCTGCGTCACGTTCCCTTCGCCGCCCGTGATCTGATTCTTGAACGCACCTGTCTCGAGATCGTAGAGGTAGAGGCGCCCCCAGTTGTCGCGCTCGGAAAACCAGATCACCTCATGCGAGGCCGGTAGATACCGCCAGTTGGCACCGCTGACGCCGAGTTCCCAGTTGTCGCGATCGGGACCCGACTCGTAATAGGTCGATGCGGTTTCGGCGAGCACGTCGCGAACATCGCCGGTCGCCGCGTCGGCAATGCGGAGGTGTTCCTGCTTGTGATCGCGGGATGTCGACAGGAACGCCAGGTGGCGGGCGTCCGGACTCCATTGTGCATCGGCCAGCTCGCCGTTCGGGCAAGCGGCATAGTTGCAGACGGTCGATCGGTTCGGATCACTGGGCATGCGGAGCCGGACGACTCGTGCGCTGTCGACATTGACGATGACCCGTTGGATCGTGATCGAGATCGAGTCTCCCGCCATGGGATACTTCCATGTCCGCAGTCGCGGGTGGCCCACCGTCGGTTCAACCAGGTACATTGCACCGACCCCGCGCTGGTCCTGCTGGAACGTCGCGACCTTGCGCGAGTCGGGAGACCAGAGCACGATCGCGCGATCACTGTGGGTCCAGCCGCCATTGTCGGTCGCGTAGCCGAAGTTCTCGATGCCGTCCCGCGTGAGCTGCCGCTCCCGACCTGTCGTCAGATCGCGGGTCCACAGGTTGAAATCGCGTACAAAAACGGTGCGTCTCCCATCGGGCGATCGGACTTCCGGCGGTCGCCGAGTGACCGACTCCGCCGCGGCCGCCCGCCGGCGCGACTCGCGCGCAGCCGTAGACGCGCAGGTCGCACCGATACCGCATCGAATCGACGGCAAACGCGATCGTGTCCCCGCCGGCGTTGAAATCGAAGGCGCTGAAGGGCAGGGCGAACGGATCCAGCGGGCTTCCGCGAGCCGCCCCCAGCGCGGCCGCGAGCTTCCCTTGATCGAAGGCGGACCGTCGCGTGCCCGCACGCGGGTCGACGAGAAAGAACTCCAGGCCCCTGGCCGTCCGGGTGCGATACCAGAAACGGTCGCCTGGAAGCCAGGTCGGACGGACGTCGGCGTGGAGGATGAGGGGGTTGGTATTGTAGCCCAGGAATCCTTCTGCCCGCGCGTAGTCGGCCGCGGTCGGCGCCGGCGATCCGCCAGCGGCACTCCCCTGCGCAGCCAGCGACCATGCGCCCACCAGGGTGGCGCCAATGGCGACGATCGTCGATCGCATCACTCCTCCACAAGCCGTCGTCACGCCGATGCGCGCGAATGTAGCCTTGAGGTCTGCCGCCTCGCCACCGTGATCGGCAACGACCCGTTGACAGCCGATGGCACATGGACGATCTCTCTCTCCCATGACTCGCTTCCTTCGGCGCGCTCGGCGCGCGACTCGGTTAAGAGACGGCGTACTGGCATCCTCGTTCGTTCTGGCGTGCGCCCTCCCGACGGCGCCGGCGCAGGCGCAGCAGGATCTCCGCCCTGGTCCTCAGCCCGCAGCTGCCCCAGCCGAGTGGAAGCCGCTCATTGGCGATTACGGCCCCGCGGCGGATACCAATCCGCTGATCGTGTTCGAGCGGGATGGCGCTTTGTTCGTGACGAGAAAAGGCGGCGAGCCCCAGGGCCTCGCCCGAACCGGACCGGGAACGTATGCCGCCCGCGGCGCGCCGGCACCTCTTGTACTGCACGCAAACGGCGCGACGGGGGCAACCATCGAGGTCGGCCAGCTCTCGCTGCCACATTGGGACTACGTGGCGGAAACGGGAAACTTCACCGTGCACCCGCCGCGGCCCGTCGCCGAGCTCAGGGCGGATGCGCTTCGCGCCACCGTGCCGGCGGAAGCAGGTCCTTTTCGGAAGCCGGACCTCGTCGAGGTGGCCCAGCTGGATCCGGCGATCCATCTCGATGTGCGGTATGCGTCATCCAACAATTTCCTGCGCACGCCGGTCTACACAGAAGCCCGCGCGTTTCTGCAGCGTCCCGCTGCGGATGCACTGGTCCGCGCACTCGCCAAGCTCAAGCCACTCGGTTACGGACTATTGATCCACGATGCGTACCGGCCCTGGTACGTGACGAAGATCTTCTGGGACGCCACACCACCGGAAGGCAAGATCTTCGTGGCTGACCCCGCACAGGGCTCGCGGCATAACCGCGGCTGTGCGGTCGACCTGACGCTCTACGACCTCAAGACGGGTAAGCCCATCGAGATGCCGGGCACGTACGACGAGATGTCGCCTCGCTCGTTTCCGGACTATCCCGGCGGCACTTCGCTCCAGCGCTGGCATCGCGAGCTCCTGCGCGCCGCCATGGAGTCGGAGGGCTTCACGGTGTATGAGGCCGAGTGGTGGCACTTCGACTATAAGGACTGGAAAGAGTACCCGATCCTCAACGTCCCATTCGAGAGGCTCGACATCGCGGTGCGAGGCGGGTGACGCGGCCTCGGACCACCGTCTCCTCAGCCTGAGGCTCGGCGCACGAGAGCGAGCAGGAGCTCCCCGAGAATCAATACCACGATCACGATCTCGAGCAGCTCCGTCCGCGCCGCTTGGGCTTCACTGTTCAGCATGGCGTATGTCTCGCGCAGGATGGCGAGCTTGCGATCAATGCCGCGACGCCACGCCTGCGCGCGGAACAGCTCGAGTGCGGCTGCGTAGATTCGCGCGAGGTACACATCATTCGTGACCTTGAGGGCGTTCTCCACGCGCTCGACGGTTTCGGTGACGTCGGCGACGCGGGTCTGCAGGTCTGACAGCAGCGCTCGGAACCGCCCGGCAAGCCGCGGGCTCCGTCGCGCGCGCGCGGCTTCCGCGCGGTCGTACAATGCAGGAAGATCTGCGTCGAGCTGCTGGTCATACACGCGCAGCTCCAGGAGCTGCGCGTTCGCGAACTCGAGGATGTACTCGACGTCGCGATCGTCGACGCGCGGCTCGACCACGAGAGCACTCTCCCAGGTCAGCACCGTCAGATCGTCCTCGTAGTACGAGAAGCGATGCGGAATGAGCTCCCGCCGGGCAGCGCTCGAGAGACGCTGACGCTCGCCAATGAGCAGCACCGCGATTTCCTCGTCGGTCAGCGCATCGGCAATCGGCGCGGCGGGAGCGCGCGCATCAGCGCCCGTCGATCGTCCGTCGAAGCTGATCCGATCGATCCGATAAACCTTGTATTCTTCGGCCAGCGGTGCGAGAACCGGGCGCTCGATGGCAGGTGCAATTCGGCCCATCAGATCCCGCACCTCGCGCTCGAACACCGCCGCGAAGTCTGCCGCGCCTTCGATCGCCACGCACGCCTCGGTGAACGCCGCCCACGACAGGCCCGTTGGCGCGGAGATACACACCTGCAACGAACAGACGCCGAAATCGAAGAGGTGGGCGGACATCGTCGCGCGCCGTGGCGAGCCGGCGATGTCCAGATCGAAGGCCGGCAGTGTGGCAAGGAGCGGCGGGTTACGGATCTCGATCGCCCGGGCCTCCACGCGAGAGGGGCGAATCCGTCCGCGAATACTCCCGCCCAGCAGTTCCGCGGCGTGATCGAGGGCGATGGTATACCCGATGTCGTAGAGCCGATACAACGTCGCACTCCCGTCCACGCGGACGTCGTGGCTCACATCGGCCCCCGGCCAACGAACCGGCGCAGCTCAGCCAGATCACTCGGCGCCGGTCGACCTTCGGATTGGACAATGACCAGGAGCAAGAAGACCGCCCATTAGAGAGCTGCAGAAGGCAAAGAGTATGCGGCCGATGCCGGGACCGGTGGCTGCTCTCTGCCCTCTGCAAGTCTACTCTCTCAGCCGCGCCGCGCCGACCCAGGCAACTGTCCAGCTAGGCCGTCACGGCTCCGTAGGTCGGCCGATCGAGCGGCGTCCCCTGCGTCGATCGCACCGACCAGCTCCCGCGGAGGAGCTGCCAGAGCGACACCCCGTGCAGGGTCAGCGACAGCGGCACGGCAAATACCGGGATGAGCGCCAGAGGGAAGAGTGTCAGCATCTCGGAACTCGGGACGGTGTGAAAGATCTGCGTAGGGCCCGGATTGGTCGTCACGCCGAGTGTCACGGCCACGACCAGGTCCAGAACCCCCAGGAGATTCCAGATCAGCGTTCGTGTTCGTCCCTGCGGCGTGTCGGCAGTGCGTGCGACACTGAATGCGGTGAGCCCGACGAGGACGTCGCCCACGCCAGCCGGCAGCCCGAAAAGCAGCGGTACGTGCCCCAGCGCCATGTGTATAAGCAACAGGACGCCCGCCACCCGCCACGCCTGGAGGCGAATGATGCCGGACTGCCGGGACACGAGGCTGCGCAGGGATGGCGATACCGCGAGGGCGAGCGCCATCGCGAGCGATGACACGAGCAGGTTGATGCCCACCGGAGGTACGCCCGCGCCCGGCGCGCCCTGAAATACTCCTTCGCGCGCGAGTGCAATTTCAGCAAGCGCCCACGCTGCGATCGCGATCCCGCTGGCGAGCGCGATGCGCGCCTCGCGCGCCGATCGGTGTGCCTGCCACAGGACCCAGAAGATGGACGCCGTCCACCCGGCGACGACGAACACGGTGGCAATCGTAAGGAACTGTGACATGGACACCCCCGTCGTGAAGCGCCGTCACGCGAGAGGCCATTCGAGCCTCGGTGCGTGTGAGTCGGCCGCTGGTCAGATAGCTGTATATACATCTATCTCACTGCGCCCGGCGGCGCAAGCCCCCTGTAGCATGGCAGGCTGCGCTGCGGCGCTCCGGTGTTGACACCCGGTGCGGAATGGGTGTATATACATACTACCAATGCCGACTGAGCGACCCATCCCTGCGGTGCTCCCGCCGCTCCCCTGTGCCTGTGCCGAGTTGCGTCGGGCCGCGCGGGCCGTGACCCGGTTGTATGACGCGGCCATGCGCCCGACGGGTCTCCGGTTGACGCAGTTCACGCTGCTCCAGGCCCTGGGCCGCATCGGCGCCGCGCTGAAACAAGGGACGCTTGGCGAGATTCTGGCCCTCGACACCACGACCCTCACTCGCACGCTGCGTCCTCTGCAGAGCGCCAAGTGGATTCGCAGTTTTGCGGGAGCCGACGGTCGGGAACGCTACATCGAGATCACGCCGTTGGGTCGCCGTGTCCTCGAGCGCGCGACACCGGCATGGGAACAGGTGCAGCACCGGCTCAGAGCCACGCTAGGCTCCCGAGATTGGGCCGCACTCGAGCGGGTGACGATGGCGGCGGCGGTCGCCGCACAAGCGTCGAGCGAGAGTAGTCCTGCTCCTCGCGACTGAGACCCGATAGCCGCCGGCGCCCACAGCTCCCGGCGATGGACGCCCCCTCGCCGGCATGCGTCGCTCGACTACTCCAGTTTCATCTCACGGAGCAACGCGTGGAATCTGGGGTGCGTGCGGAGTGGGGCCAACAGGAATGAGCCTTTGATGCTGTAGGCTGGTCCGGTCCGTGACGCCACCGCGCGTTCCAGCGAGTCGATCGCTCGGTCGAAGTCGCCCAGGCCGGTGTAGACATAGGCAAATAGGTAGGGCGAGACGTAGGCGCTGCGTGAGCGATGCTCGAGCTCTCCCAATATCTCTCGGGCCCTCATGACGTTGCCGGCCATGCCATACGCCTCGCCCAGTTGGCCCAACCACAGCAAGTCGTCTCGGCAGAATGACGCAGCTCGCTCCAGCTCCGCCAAACCCTCCTCGCGCCTCCCACTGAGAAAGTACGCCCAGCCGAGGGTGGCGCGGGTGCGATCATGGTCGGGATCGAGCTCCACGGCAGCCTCTGCATCAGCGATGGCCTCCCGGTACCGCCCGGCGCGCAAGAGGACCGTGACGGGATCCATCCGGTGAACCAGCGGATCCAATTCGCGGGCGCGACGGTGTAGCGCGATTGCCTCGTCGTATCGCTCGAGCGCCGAGCACAAACGTCCATACAGATTGTACGTGTGGGCGTCGCTCGGACTCAGCTCCAGCGCCCGCTTGAAACTCTCCTCCGCACCACACCAGTCGAGCCCGCGCACCGCTTTGAGGTGCCCTATGGTGCAGTGCGCGGCGCCCAGCAAGGGGTCGAGCTCCAGCGCCCTCGTCGCCATCTCTGCGGCGCGGGCATAGGCGGGGTCCGGTGGCACGGCACCGTGCTCCGCCAGCTGGCTGTGAGCCATGGCCAGGTTCGCGCACGCGAGAGCAAACGTCGGATCACGGGCGATTGCGCGCTCGAAGAACTCGATCGAGCGCGCGAGCGCCTCCAGGGTGTACTGGATATACCAGTGCTGCCCCTGCAGAAAGAGCTGATATGCGTGGATGTCCCTCGTCGGCTCCCTCCGCACGCGTGTCTGCTCGTCTGGCGTGAGTTCCGCTTTGAGCGCCGCTGCGATGTGAAGCGCGACGTCGGTCTGGATCGAGAAGATATCGGTCAGCTTCCGGTCGTACGTCTCGACCCACAGGTGCTGGTCGGTCTCGACATTGATCAGCTTGGCCACGATGCGCACGCGGTCGCCGGCACACCGAATGCTTCCGTCGAGGAGTGTTGTAGTACCGAGGGCCGCCCCGATCTCCTTGAGACTCTGCTGCCGCTCCTTGAACGGCATCACCGACGTACGGGAGATCACCTTAAGCGCGCGGATCTTCGACAGGTGCGCGATGACATCTTCCGTGATCCCATCCGCGAAATGTCCGTTCTCCTGACCCGCGCCCAGGTTGAGGAACGGTAGCACCGCGACGGATGCGGACGGAGCGCTATCCGGGGCGTCCGGCCGCGCTTGGCGCTTCGCCCCCGCCTCGCGCAGGCGTTTCGCGAGACCCGTCACGCCATCGTCCACTTCGAGACCGAGATCCGCGCGCAGGCGTTGCCCATGCTCACTCGCATGCCGAATGGCGCCCGCTCGATCACCCGCGGCGTCGAGCGCGTGCATCAGTGCCTGGGCATGCTTCCCCGAGTGTGGATCCGCAGCCACCAGCTTGAGGCACGTGCGCACCCTGCCACGCACATCCCCGGACTCCCGTTGACCTTCGGCAAGCGCCAACAGCGCGCCGACATACGCGTGTTCCAGCTCATTGCGACGTCCGTCGAGCCAGTAGGCGAACTCGATGGACTCGCCCAGGTGAAATCCATCCAGCAGTGACCCAGTGTAGAGCTGCACGACACGGTCGGGGGCGCTGGCCGCGATCGCGCCACGCAGATCGTGCAGATCGCAGTGGACCTGTGATGGGTTGAGCAGCAGCCCGTCGCCTGTCGAGGCAATCGAGCCTTCGCCGAGGGCCGACCGGAGGACATGTACCGCCAGGTTGAGCAGCCGACGGGCGTTGGCGAGGTCTCGCTCTGGCCAGAGAAGTGCCATTGCGCGGTCGCGGGAGACGGGTTGCGGCCACGCGGCAACGATGAGCGTCAGCAGCGCAATGCGGTGGCGCTGGACTGGCGGCCCGGCGACGGGAGCATCGCCGGAACGCAGACACGCGCCGCCAAGCAATTGGACTGTGATCAATCGCGCCTCGTCCGTCGGCTAATCCGTAGCTAACTCTGAGCGCAAGAAGCAGCTAATCGCTTCGCCTCATGTTTCGCGCGCGGTAACAAAGATAACCCCCACCACATGAGGCTACGATGAAACGACCTGTCCACGTGCTTGCGGCGATTGCGCTGCTCAGTGCATGCGGCAACGAGCAGATCCCCACCGAGGCGACGTCCGACGTGCAGTCGCCGCAGGCGGCGAATGCGCAAACGATGGAAATGGATCGCGGGGGCCAAGCGACGCTCCGCAAGGATCTCGCGACGCTCCGCCGGGTGACGGCGCCATTCCACGACTTCAACGTGGCAACCGCGGCCGGCTGGTCGACGCAGATCACCCCATGCATGACCGATCCGGCCGACTCCGGCGGAATGGGCTTCCACTACGGGAACACCGCCCTCATCGATGGGACCGTTCGCGTCGATGCGCCCCAACTGCTCCTGTACGAGCCAGAGCGGAACGGCCGGCTTCGTCTGGTCGCTGTGGAGTACATCATCCCCTACACCTTCCACAGCAGGGACGCGGCGCCGCCGGTGCTGTTCGGTCAACAGTTCAAGCAGAACGACGTGTTCCAACTATGGGGTCTGCACGCGTGGGTCTGGAAGGAGAACCCGAGCGGGCTGTTCGCGAACTGGAACCCTCGGGTGACCTGCAGCCACACGCAGAACGTCTCCCGCATGGCGCACTAGCGGTTGCGCCACACCTCGACCGGAGAACCGAATGCCGAAGTACATCATCGAGCGTGAGATTCCGAACGCCGCGGCCCTCTCGGCGGCTGACTTGAAGGCCATCTCTCAGCGCTCCTGTGCCGCACTGTTCGAGCTCGGCCCCAGTATCCAGTGGGTGCACAGCTACGTAACGGAGGACAAGATCACCTGTGTCTATATCGCGCCGAACATCGACCTGATCCGGGCGCACGCGAAGCTCGGCGGATTCCCGGCGGATCGTGTGCTGGAAGTGGCGACGATCATCGATCCGACGACGGCGGAGTCGAATGAGCTGGCAGCTACCGCGAAGGTGTAGTCAGGACCGTAGTAGAAAGTAGACCGGTAGGGCGGCGGCCTCGAGGCGGTAACCGGCTCGGGGCCGTCACCGCGCCGGCCAGCCAGTCTGCGGCAATGCCTTCGTGATTTTGAGCGCATTCGCGAAATACACCTTCTTGAGGACGCTGTCCGGGAGATCGATGCCGTACAGCTTCCAGAATGCGTGGTACGGCCGGTAGTAGTCGAAGTACTCATCCGCCGTCTCGAACACGCGAAAGTAGTATGGATACTCGCTCGGCTGAAACGCGTCCTTCCCGAAGAGGATGCGATCCTGATACTTGATGAAGAAATCGTGCGACGCGCGCGGCTGGCGGCCGATGTCGTAGAGCACCGCCCCGACCTCCGTGTACACGTTCGGCATGGCATCGAGCATTGCACCGAGCGACGCGAGGTCGTTCGCGTGCCACCCCATGTGCGCGGCGACGAACGTCGTCCGCGGATGCTTGCGGAACATGTTGTCCCGCTCGGTCATCAGCTCCTCAAAGCTCGGGAAGCGATCGCGGGGATAGCGGCGTCCCGGGAAGAGCGACAACTCGAGCCAGCGCTCATTGGAGTAGTCGATCGGCTGAAAGAACTCCTGCGGATCCGCCGTATGAATGAAGACGGGAATCCCCAGGCGCGCGCACTCGTCCCAGATGGGATCGAGCGCCGGATCGTCGATGCGCAGTCGCGAGCCGTCCCGCTTTTTGGTGGACAAGCCCGAGGCTCTTCGGGATCTCACCCACGCCGACCGCGCCAGCGGCAATGTCGGCGTCGAGTTGCTTGACCGCCTGCTCGGCCCATCCCGGTCCGACGTCTCCGAAGTCGATGCCGGCGAGTACGCGAACCCGATCCTTCATGGCGTCCGATGATCGGATCGCCGCGAGTGCGCCGCGCAACTCGCTGCCGGAGAGGTTGTCGGCCGAGATCAGCATGCGAACGTTCAAGCGATCGAGAGCGGTCCGCAGCGTTTCGAGACCTTGCGCGGACATGATGAGATCTTCTGGATGGCCGTGGAAGTCGATGGCCGGATACTTCGCCGCCTTCACCAGGTGCGCGGCGGTCACCAGCGTCGATTTCGGCCGATAGTCGACAATGCTCGGTGGCGGCTCGCTGCGGCGCGACGCAGTTGCCGGGCCTGACTTCGGTCGTGCCAGGGCGGCACGTGTCACTCGCCGGTGATTGGGCGCTCGCCTGTACCGGTATCGACACCAGCAGGACCGCGATCGAGGCTACGAACTGGGAAGCTGATGGCATGAGTCAATCGTACGAAGGGGCTGCGTGATCCGGCTAGGGGAGGCGCCCCTACGCGGCATCCGCACCGCCGCCCGCGCGCGGTGATGCCCCCGAGACGCGCGACGGTAAACAGCCATGGCATCACCCAAGGACCCTCAGCTCTGCTCTTGTCCCATATATTGCGGCGCGATATATATCACCGCATGCTCACTCCCGAACTCAAGAAAGGCAGCGCAGAATTCCTCGTGCTCTCGCTCCTACGGCACGAAGCCCGGCACGGCTACGAGCTGGGCAAGCTCATCGAGACGCGCTCCGGCGGCGTGGTGATCTTCCAGGTGTCGTCACTGTACCCGCTGCTCTATCGCATGGAGCGGCGTGGATGGATCCGTGGACGGTGGGTCGAGAAGCCCGGGCAGCGCAGGCGGCGCTACTACAGCATCACCGGCCCGGGCGAGGCGATCCTCCAGGCACAACGCGAAAGCTGGCGCGAATTCGTCGAAGCGATTGGCCGCGTCGCAGGGCTCAAGCATGCCTGATTGGCGAGCGGAAATCCGGGCGAGGTTGGCCCCGCAGGAGTTGAGCGCCCATCGCGAGACCGAGATTGTGGAGGAGTGGGCACAACATCTCGAAGACAGGTATGCCGACTTGCGGGCCAGGGGGCAGAGCGATCACGACGCACTAGCGGCGACACGTGCCGAGCTGGCGGCGGAAGTCTTCGCCGATCTCGCGGGATCGTCGCGCGTGGCAGATGCTGGCGCACCGCTCGGCGGCGAACCGAGCTCACGGCATTTCTCGGCAGACCTCTGGCGCGACATTCGGTTCGGCGCTCGCTCTCTCCGCCGTACGCCTGGATTCACCGTCCTCGCCGCCCTGACGCTGGCGCTCGGCATCGGCGCCACCACGGCGATGTTTGGCGTCCTCAACGCCGTGTTGCTGCGCCCGTTGCCCTTCCCGCATCCAGAGAACCTCGTTCGCCTGTATGCAACCTATGACAAGGCCCCCGGAGGCGTCGGGTCGTTCTCGATCGCTGACTTCCTGCAGGTCCGCGATGACGGCCGCGGATATTCGTCGATCGCGACGAGTGAGACGCCACAGGACGGGTTCTCCATTCTCCTCGGAGATCGAGCGGAGCGGGTATTCGGCACAATCGTAAGCGCGGACTTCTTCTCGACGCTGGGCGTTCACCCGCTCCTCGGCCGCGGGTTCGAGCGAGGCGATGACGCCCCCGGCGTACCACCAACCGTTGTGCTGAGTTACGGGTTCTGGCAACGCCGACTGGGCGCCGATCCGGCCATCCTCGGCAGGCACCTCGAGATCCAGGGAACGCCTGCCGCAGTTATCGGCGTCATGCCCCCGGGCGTTTGGTTTCCTCGAAGCGACGTGGCCGAAGTCTGGTTGAACGAGACGCTCACGCCCCCGACGCGACAGGGACCGTTTGGCTGGCGGATAACGGCTCGCATTCGTCCCGGGGTCACGGCGGCACAACGACAACTCGCGCTCGATCAGGCAGCAGGGCAGGTGCGAGCCCGCTTTCCTGGCGGCCCGGATCGATGGACGTTCGTCGAGCGACCGCTGATGGATCAGTTCACCCAGGGTGTGCGTCCGGCGCTCCTCATCCTCATGGGAGCGGTTGGACTCGTGTTACTTATCGCCTGCGTGAACGTGACGAATCTCCTGCTCGCTCGTGCGACGACGCGTGAGCACGAGATTTCGGTGCGCACGTCGCTGGGCGCCAGCCGTTCGCGCATTGTGAGGCAACTCCTCGGAGAAAGTCTGGTCCTGGCGGTCCTTGGCGGGGCAGGGGGCGTCGCCATAGCGACCTGGGGGATGCACGCGCTCATTGCGGCTGCACCAGAAAGCCTCAGCGCGCTGCGCGACCTCGACGCGTCTATTGATGGCCGCGTGTTGCTGCTCGCGTCCGTCGTGTCGATCGGGTGTGCCCTCGTGTTTGGTACCGCGCCCGCACTCATGACGGCGATGGGTGGCACTGTGCTGTCAATTGGCCAGTCCACACGCGGCGGTACGGATGGGCCGGCGAGGCGACGTGTGCGGAGCGCGCTCGTGGGGGCCGAGTTTGCACTCTCGCTTGTGATGCTCATCATGGCCGGGCTTCTGATTCGCAGCCTCGCCAAGCTGCACTCCGCCGACACTGGTGTGCGGGCCGACGGCGTAGTCACCGCCTCGATCGCTTTGCCCAAGGCGCGGTACGCGACGCCCGCGCAGGTGCTGGCATTTCACGACAGGCTCGTCGGCCAACTGCGGGCGGCGCGGGGCATCACGGCGGTAACCGCGAGCGTTGGGCTCCCGCCGGATGTCTTCGGCAACACATCCGACTTTTTTCCGGTTCGAGATCCGGTTCCCGAGGGATCGTTCTCGCCAGTCGGCGATTATCTCTGTGTGGACGGCGACTACTTCGCGACGCTCGGTGTGCCTCTCCTCTCAGGCCGCGTCTTCGACACGCGGGATAACGCCAACGCCCCGGCCACGGTCATCATCAGTGCCCAGCTGATGCATTGATACTTCGAGCACATTGATCCAATCGGTCAGCGTCTGAGTGTAGGGGGGAGAGGCCCCACGAACGAATACACCATAGTCGGCGTGGTTGGTGACGTCCCCTACGACGGCGTAGCTCGCGGCGGGAGCCTCGCGATGTACTTCCCGTTCGCCCAGTTCTCCCAGGGAGTGTCCCGCAGCTTCTCCGTAATTGTCCGCACGGCGGCGGATGTGGACGACGCGGCAGGCGCCGTGCGCAGTGCCGTCCGGAGTATCGACCCCGAGCTCGCGGTCGCGCGCTTCCGCACCGCGCGGGAATTGATGGACGCGTCGGTCGCAGGCGACCGGTTTCGTACAACCCTGTTGGCGCTCTTCGCCGCGCTGGCCCTCATCCTCGCCGCCATCGGGATTTACGGCGTCATGGCGTTCTCCGTCGGTCGCCGAGCTCGAGAGATCGGAGTACGCATTGCGATGGGCGCGCAGACCGGGCAGATCTACGCACAGGTGCTGCGCGAAGGGCTCAAGGTCGCCGGGCTGGGGATCCTCATCGGCTATGTAGTCGCCCTCGGCGCGACGCACGTGGTTGCCAGCTTCCTCTTTGGTGTGAGCGCGACCGACCCACTGACCTTCAGCGTGGTCCCCGCTCTCCTCGTATTCATTGCCGCGTGCGCGTGTCTCGTGCCTGCATACCGCGCGACCCGGGTCGACCCCGCGATCACGATGGTTGTGGATTAGCCCGTCGTCTTCTGCATTCGCCGCACATTGGTCAGTGCGGCCACTGCGTCGTCAGCCAGCGGTGTGCCGTGGTCTTTCCCCAGCTCGTCGTACTCGCCGCGCCAATGCACGGTACGGCGTTCCAGATCGATGTCCGACCATCGGACCCGCGAACGCTACCGACCCGATGTCCCGTATCATGACAGAGGATGTAGAGCAACTCGAGGAGCTCCTCTCGTGCCGGTGCGATCAACGCGACGGACCCCCAAACGGTTTGGCGTCCTGCAATATACAACTAGTTATATGCCCCGCTCGACATGGCATGCGCCAACGCATAAGTGACATCGTGAGGGGCGTCCATTTTGCCGATACCAAAGTCAACGAGCGAGTACTTGCGGGTCGTCATCCGTTCAGCCCGGCTTGGTCAGCGCACAGATCTTGCGGCAGCCCTCTGCCAGTCCGGGCGAGTACCTGCGCGCGCCTTCGAGTCACTCTGATACGGCTGGCATGCTTGTGGGCGATTTCTCGGCGCGTATCGGCCTGTTGCGCGCGCTCGCGTTGACGCGCGGTTGAGCATAGGGTCCGCGGTCTCCCGAGGATCCAGCAGCGTGATCAATGCGGGGGTACCGAGATGCTGACGCCGCCTCGCCGAGGGCGTCGCAAGGCAGATGGAGATGGAAGATCTGATCGGGGCAGATGTGTTCATCGGGTCGGGTCAGATGGCGCAGCTCATGCGCTCGATCGACTGGGGCCGGACGCCACTCGGGCCTGTCGAAAAATGGTCGCGAAACCTGCGGATAGTGGTCCGCCTGCTTCTCGCCAATCGGTTCCCGCAGCTCGTGTGGTGGGGCCCCCGGTATGTGCAGCTGTATAACGACGCGTACTGGCCCATCCCCGGGACGAAACATCCGCGCTCAATGGGCCAGCCAGCCGCTGAATGCTGGCCCGAGATTTGGCATGTGCTCGAGCCACTGGTTGACACACCGTTCAATGGCGGCCCCGCCACCTGGATGGAGGACCTGTTCCTCGAGCTGAATCGGCACGGCTACCTGGAGGAAACGCATTTCACCCTCGCGTACAGCCCGGTGCCTGATCGAGAACGCCCCACGGGGTATCGGCGGCGTCCTTGCGACAGTCTACGAGATCACGGAGAAGGTAGTCGGCGAGCGTCGCATGGTCCTTCTGCGCGATCTCGGAGTGCGCACGGTAGCCGAGGCCTACACCGCCGACGCCGCATGTGCTGCGGCGGCGACGGTCTTAGCCAAGCACCCCGAAGACGTCCCGTTCGCACTGATCTACCTCTTGGATGCCGGCGCTCGCCTGGCACGACTGGCCGGTACGGCCGGAGTCGACCCCGGCCACGATATCAGCCCACTCGTCATTGACCTTGACCAAACCCCCGTTGCCGGGTACGGGCGGTCACTCGAGACAGCGATTCAGGAAGAGGCGTTGCAGGTAATCGAGCATCTTGCGTCTCACTTTGACCATGTGCCGCGCGGTCCGTGGTCTGACGCGCCGCGAATGGCTGTAGCAATCCCGATCCCGTCGAATAAGGCGCATCGCGCTGCCGGCTTGTTCATCGCGGGCATTAGCAGCCGCCTCGCCATTAACGAGCAATACGTGAGCTTTCTCGAGTTGCTGACGGCGCAGATCGGCAGCGCGATTGTCAACGCCCGCGGGTACGAAGAGGAGAGAAGTCGCGCCGAAGCATTGGCTGAGCTCGATCGGGCGAAGACCACATTCTTTTCGAACGTGAGCCACGAGTTTCGGACGCCGTTGACGCTCATACTAGGGCCGGCGACCGATCTGCTGGCCAGCGGCCAACTCTCGTCGCCAGATCGCGAACGCGCGGCGCTGATCCATCGGAACGCGCTTCGCTTACAGAAGCTCGTGAACTCGATGCTCGACTTCTCTCGCATCGAGGCAGGCCGCGTCGCGGCCGTCTACCAACCCACCGACCTCGGAGCGTACACGAGCGATCTGGCGAGTGCGTTTCGGTCGGCAACCGAACGCGCGGGACTGTCACTCGTCATCGACGCACAGCCGCTGCACGCGCCGGTGTATCTCGACCGTGAGATGTGGGAGAAGATCATACTCAATCTCTTATCGAACGCCTTCAAGCACACGTTCGAAGGATCAATCACCGTGCGCATCCGCGACCACGGCGACAGCGCGACGGTCGAGGTCTGTGATACCGGCGTCGGCATCGCAGCCGATGAGCTCCCGCGCGTCTTCGAGCGATTTCATCGGGTGGCCAAGCCCGGGTCGAACGCACGAGGGTAGCGGTATCGGCCTCGCTCTCGTCCAGGAACTTGTGCGTCGCCACGGCGGGGGCATTGAGGCGGCCAGCCGCGAAGGAGCGGGCGCGACGTTTAGGGTTACGGTCCCCTTCGGGACGGCCCATTTGCCATCCGGCCGCATCGCCCGGCAACAGGACGACCAAGCAGACGGCCAGTGGTCCAGGCGACTCGACGGGACGTCGTATGTGGAGGAAGCCCTGGGGTGGCTCCCGGAGCCCCAAGGTGCCGACGATGGAGGCGGGTGCACGACTACGGAGGCCGATCCATCGACCGATGCGGCGAGCGCTCACATCGAGGACGCACCGCGGATCGTGCTCGCGGACGACAATGCGGACATGCGTGATTACGTGTCGCGTCTCCTGCGTGAGCGTGGATGGCGGGTGACCGCTGTATCCGACGGGGCGGCTGCGCTCGCCGCGGTGCGCAAGGAACGACCGAGCCTCGTACTAAGCGATGTGATGATGCCGGGGCTCGACGGGTTTGCGCTGATGCGTGCATTACGCGCCGACCCGGCGACCGCGACCCTGCCGGTCATCCTCCTGTCCGCACGCGCGGGCGAAGAGGCGCGCATCGAAGGAGCGCAGGCGGGGGCGGATGATTACCTGGTGAAGCCGTTTGGCGCCCAAGAATTGGTGGCGCGCGTCGGCGGGCAGCTCACACTCGCCCGGGCTCGGGCGACCGCGCTCGAAGCTGTAGAGTCAGCGAATAGGGCGAAGACCACCTTTCTGGCTGTCATGAGCCACGAGCTGCGCACCCCCATCAATGCGACTGCAGGGCATGTCCAGCTGGTGGAAATGGGTGTGCATGGACCGATCACCGACGCTCAGCGGCAAGCGCTCGAACGAATCCAACACAACCAGCGGCACCTCCTCGGCCTGGTCAACAATGTCCTGAACATCGCTCGCATCGAGGCTGGTCAGGTCGAGTACGCAATCCAGGACATCGATCTCCAAAATGTGATGGTTCAACTTGAACCGATGATCGAGCCGCAGCTCGTGGCCAAGCGACTCGCTTACGCTGTGCAAATACAGGAACCGATTCTCGTGCGCGCCGACCAGGAGAAACTGACGCAGATTCTGCTTAATCTTCTCTCCAATGCGGCGAAGTTCACGCCGCCGGGCGGGCGCGTTGTCGTTGATACCACCGGTCGCGACGGCGCGCCGGGCGACATCTTTATTCGCGTGTCGGACACGGGCCCCGGCATTCCTCGCGAGAAGCAGGCGGCGATCTTCGAGCCATTTGTGCAAATTCACGCAGGCCTGGCGCGCGCTACCGAGGGCACTGGGCTGGGCCTTTCGATCAGCCGAGACTTCGCGCGCGGGATGGGTGGCGACCTCCGCGTCCGGAGTACCGAGGGGCAGGGCTCCGTGTTCACACTCTCCCTCCGGCGAACGTAACCCGCCCTGGCAGGCGACCCCGGTCGGAGTCGTGCTGGCGGCAAGGTCGCACCGGCTGCCCCCAGCCATGAGCTGGGGAGCCAACTCGGCTCGTGTAGCGGCTGTCCCATGGGTGGTCGCAGCCTTAGCACGCTGCGCGCGCCCATTTGACTCGCCTGCGGACCCCGGCGGTCACACGGTCCGGTAGCTACGCTCGCCCTCATCGCATGCGGGCGCAGCCAACGGGCCAAATGCGGCCGCGTCTATTCGGTGGTCGTGACGCGGCTGCCAACGCGAGAAGGTGGGTGATGAAGATGGCCTTGAGATGAGTGCCAGTTAATGCGATCTGTTCCGCCTCGCGCTTGGCGTCGCTCCAATGATACTGAGCGTCGATAAGCAGGGACTCCGTGGGACCGAGGATCAATGTCGACCCGACGTCGTATGGCAATGGATCGGAAACGTACTGCACCAGCCGCAGCGTGCCCGTCTGCAAAGGTGCCGCATGAACAGGCGCCAGAATGCAGAGGCGGCGCATGCACCGGTGTCGGATGTATCGGTGCGAGGGGTAGCAGCCCGATGGCGAGCAGCAAGGTCCCGCTTAGTGCGTCAACCACGGACTCTCCAGGAGCACGGCTCAGCCCAAGGTATGGTGGCGCGATAGGGCGTCAACGCGCAGTTCACCAATGGCCGCATCACCATGCTGTCCCGTTACACCTGTGTGATGAATGGTCCCCGACCACTCGACCCGGAATGGCCTGGCAACACGCGCCGCGAAGCATAGCTTCCGAGCGTACCTGCACTGAGTGCGGCACTGGGCACGTCCTTCGTCGCGCATTTGGCCCTTGCAATCGTTCGCGCCAGCTGTCGCCATCAGCCAGCCCGACGACGTGGACGTGAACGAGATCGTGTTCCGGCCCACGCGACTAAGAATTCTGAAGCCCATTCGGTCTACACAGGGAGAACGAGCATGGACATCAAGCGAGCAGGCTCCCAGCCATCCGAAAAGGGCGCCTGCTGACTACTTCACCGGCAGCGTGCGCCTCGATCGCCTGTTCCGCGCAACCGATCCGGCACGCGCTGTAGGCGCGAGCGTCACGTTCGAGCCGGGCGCTCGCACCGCGTGGCACACGCACCCGTTGGGTCAGACATTGATCGTCACAGCGGGCTGCGGTCTTGCGCAGCGCGAGGGCGGTGCGGTGGAGGAGATCCGGCCGGGTGACGTGGTGTGGTTCGCACCCGGTGAGAAGCACTGGCACGGCGCAACATCGACGACTGGCATGACGCACATCGCGATTCAAGAGCGGCTCGGCGACAAGATGGTCGACTGGATGGAACAGGTCAGCGACAAGCAGTACCGGGACACAGCACGCGGGCCCTAAAGCCGTTGCAACGCAGGCATCCGTCGCGACACCGCCGCTGGCGCACACGACGGTGTTGCTCAACGCGTTTCTCGTCAGTTGCTAACCCTCAACACATTCCCGCACATGCTGCCGACCCGCACACTTGGCACTCAGGGCCTTACCGTCTCCGCCATTGGCCTCGGCTTGATGGGGATGAGCCAGTCGTATGGTACTCCCGAAGAGCGCGACGAGCGCGAATCAATTGCGACGATCTATCGGGCCGTCGAGCTCGGGTGCACGTTCCTTGACACGGCCGAGGCCTACGGGCACTACAAGAACGAGGAGCTCCTGGCCCGTGCGCTCGGGGAGCACAGAGTCGCGCGTGATCGGGTCGTCATCGCCACCAAGTTCGGCTTCTCGTTCGACACGAAGGGCGTCATCGCCGGCGTGGACAGCCGGCCGGCGCACATCCGGGAAGCGGTCGAAGGCTCGCTCCGTCGCCTGCGGACAGACTACATAGACGTCCTCTATCAGCATCGCGTCGATCCGGCCGTGCCGATCGAGGATGTCGTGGGCACGATGGCCGACCTGGTGCGGCAGGGAAAGGTGCGCTTCCTCGGCCTGTCAGAGGCAGGCGAGCGGACGATCCGCCGCGCCCATGCTGTACACCCGATCTCGGTCCTCCAGAGCGAATACTCCCTGTGGGAGCGCAACCTCGAGCCACGCATCATCCCGCTGCTGCGCGAGCTGGGCATTGGCCTCGTGGCGTTCGCGCCTCTTGGCCGTGGCTTTCTCACCGGCGCTGTGAAGCGTGCCGAGGAGTATCCGGAGGGCGACTACCGCCGCGGCGACCCACGATATCAGGGCGGGAACTTCGACGCCAACATGCGGGCCGCGTCGGCCGTGCGCGAATTCGCCGCGCGAAAGCGGGCGACCCCTGCGCAGATCGCCCTTGCCTGGTTACTCCACAAGGGGGACGACATTGTCCCGATCCCCGGGACCAAGCGGCGGCAGTATCTCGAGGAGAACGTCGCCGCGGCGGACCTACGGCTAACGAATGATGAAATGACCACACTCGAGGCAGCGCTTCGGCCGGAAAAGGTGTCTGGGCCGCGCTACAGCGAGAAGCAGATGGCGCAGGTTGACCGTTAGCGGATCGTCGCGAGGCTCAAACCGTTTCCAGGTACTTGTGGATCATGCCGACGGCCGACGATCCCTCGCCCACCGCCGAGGCCACTCGCTTGGTCGAGCCGTAGCGGACGTCGCCAGAGGCGAAGATGCCCGGCGTGCTCGTCTCGAGCAGAAAGGGATCGCGATCCAGGTTCCATCCTTTTGGCCTCTTCCCATCGCGGAGCAGATCTGGCCCGGTGATGATGTAACCGAGTTCGTCCCGCTCGACTAAACCAGCCACCATATCGGACCGCGGCGAGGATCCGATGAACACGAACATGGCGGCCGCAGGCACGACGGTGCGCTCGCCGGTGTCCACGCGCAACAGCTCGATCGCTTCGAGGTGCTGCGCTCCCTGAACCCCGGCGACAGTCGTGCGCGTCCGCACCTCGATGTTGTTCGCTGCCTCGATCCGAGCAATGAGGTACGAGGACATTGAGGCGTGCAACGACTCGTCGCGCACCAGCATCGTGACTTTGCTCGCATAGCGCGCCAGTTGGAGCGCGGCTTGTCCCGCAGAGTTCGCACCACCTATGATGTACACCTCAGAGCCGCGGTGCTGCGCCGCTTCGGAGGCTGCTGCGCCGTAGTACACGCCAGCGCCGGTCAGTGTCGCCGATGCCTGGAACGTCGAGGCGACGCACCACCATTCCGCTCGCAATTAGCAGCGCGTAGCAGCGGAGCTCCACGCCACCATCAAGGGCGACAATTCGATAGGGGTCCTCGACCCGGATCGCGGTCACGCCACGCGTGGTCACGACTTCAGCGCCAAACCGCATGGCCTGAGCCGTCGCCCGACGCGCCAGGTCGGCGCCCGCGATGCCGCTCTCAAACCCGAGGTAATTCTCGATTCTTGCGCTCGTACCAGCCTGCCCGCCGGTCGTCGTCAATTCGACCAGGACGGTCCGCAGCCCTTCGGACGCGCCGTACACTGCTGCCGCAAGTCCGCTCGGTCCGCCGCCGACGATGAGCAAGTCGTAGAACGGTTGCTGCGCTTCGGTCCGCAAGCCGATGTGTGCCGCCAGCTCCCGGACGGTCGGCGCGAGCAGCGTTTTTCCATCTGGAAAGAACACGACCGGAAGGCATTTGAGACCCGGCGTGAGCGTCTCGACGAGCGCGCGCGTGGTCGGGTCCTTCTCGAGATCGATCCAGCGATAGGGCGTCTGCGTTCGGGAGAGGAAGTCACGCACCTCGTAGCTCTGCGGCGACCACTGTGAACCGGCGATTCGGATCCCCTCGAATGGCGACCGGAACGTTGCAGCCCAATCGGCCAGCAGTTCGTCGAGGACGGGATACAGACGCTGGGCCGGCGGGTGCCACGGCTTCATCAAATAGCGATCCAACCCCACTTCATTGATCCCTCGGATCGCCGCCTCGGTGTCGGCATACGCCGTGAGTAACACTTTGCGTGAGTCCGGATAGAGGCTACGGACCTCGCGCAAGAAGTCTGTCCCCGTCATCTCGGGCATCCGCTCGTCCACCAGGAACAGGGCGATGGGGGTATTGCGCGCTTTCAGTGCGCGAACGGCGTCGAGGGCTTCTCGGCCGGAGCTCGCCTTGACGATCCTGTAGTCGCTTCGGTAGTGCTGGCGCAAATCCCGATCGATGGCATCAAGCACCTCGACGTCATCGTCCACGCTCATGATCACGGGCTTGGCCACGTCAGGTACCCCCACTTGAGGATGGCGGTGCGGTCAGTGGCAGGCCAATCGTGAACCGCGTCGAGCCAGGATGCGATTCGACCGCAATCGTGCCCTTGTGCTTCTCCGTGATGATGCTGTGGCTGATCGACAGACCCAGGCCGGTCCCCTGGCCGGGAGGCTTGGTGGTGAAAAAGGGGTCGAATATCTTCGGCTGGATCGTAGCCGGAATACCAGGTCCATCATCCTCGATCTCGACCACCGCCCAACCGTCTCTGCGCCGCGTGCGGATTGTGATGGTGCCTTTGCCACCCATTGCGTCGACTGCATTGTCGAGAAGGTTGGTCCATACCTGATTCAACTCGCTGCCGTAGGCCGGGACCGCGGGTAGGTCAGGGCTGTACTCGCGTTTGACGGTGACTCCCTGTTTCAGCTTGCTGCCCAGGAGGACCAGCGTGTTTTCGAGGCCGTCCCGCAGATCGACCTCTTGTAAGGGTGCCTGGCCGAGGTACGAGTAGCTCTTCAACGCGCGCACAATCTCGGAGATGCGCGCCGATGCTTGGCCGATTGCTCGCAGGAGCGCATAAACGGGATACGCGCTGGTCGCCCACGTGAGCCCGGTCTGCAGTGCGTCGCCGTCGAGCGCCGTCGCCAACACCGACAGTTCGGTTAGGTCGAGCCCCTGGTCGGCCAATAGGGGAGCCAGTTTCCAGGGGTCCGCGATGTGGTGCGCTTCGAGCCACTCTTCGATCGTTGCCTCGCGATCGGAGCGCGAGAGCGCGTCGAGATCGCTTCGCCGTTCGACCCTCGCACGGACGTGATCTTCGAGCGAGTGTAACGCATCGCGGCCAACGGGCGTGAGGGTCATTGTCTCGAGTCGCGCCTGAGCTTCCTCGTGGCGCGCAAACGCATCGCGCAACTGCTCCGCAGCGCGTTGCGTCGCGGCGGCTGGGTTATTGAGTTCGTGGGCGATGCCGGCGGCAAGCGTACCCAGCGTCGCCAGCTTCTCGGACTGGCGCAACAGGAGATCCTGCCTGAGATATGCGACCTCGAGTTCGCGGAGCCGACGTCGATCAGTTACGAAGGAACGCAGCACCAGAAAGGCTACCAGGGAGACAGTAACCACGTTGAGGACGACAAAAACAAGTTGGAGCCAGCTCGGAAGGTTGTTCTGACCGGTGGTCCGGGGTTGCGAAACGGTCGCCACGGCAACGATCGTGGCATATGCGCCGAACCACCAGCCGGCCTCCGTGCGGTCTCCGAACAGGACCGCCATCAATACTGCGAGGAAGGACCAGGCGATCACGCCGCTGGAGCCGACGAATCCGCCGAGTGCGACCTGCAGGGCCGCCGGCAATATAAGGATCAGGAGCTGCTGGATCTCGCGATATAGTGTGTAGCGCCGCAACAGAAAAAGGGCGAGCACGTCCACCGATGTGAACACGGCATAGGCAACGGGAATGGCTGCGGCGGCGCGCTCTCCGTAGGCGAAATACAGCACGCCCCAGATCAAGCCGGCGGGTATCACGAGCACCGATGCCAGAACGAACTGCACCTTGCGGTGTCGTGCCTCCTCGCTCTCGCCTGTCTGCGATACGATCCGTTCCAACGACGCGGTCACGCCAATCTGCGCCATTCGGTGGGAGGGTTGCATGACGCGCCGGCGATGGATTGGTGGCGGCGCCGAAAGTGCGCCGATGAGCAGCGCGGGGGGGCCGGGAGTCTGGCCGGAAACCCTGACTGATGATTGCCGCAGTACACCCGGCCGGCGGGCTAGCCTTCGATTTTGTAAATCTCTCGCTTGCCGTGATCGACGAGATCGTGATAGCCCTTCATGATCTCCTCGAACTGTTTTGTTTCCGCGGACGAGGCCGCGATGGAATCCATCATCTTTTGGAATTCGCCGAGGTCAGCCACCTCCATTTCCGCCACGACCGTCCAATACTGTTCCGCACAGAAGTCGGTCATGACGCGCATCGTGGGGATGCCGACTTTCTTGTTCAGCTTCGACATGGCTACAAACTTCTCAACCATTGGGCGCACTTTGCCCGGCTTGCAATACATGACATCCCGAATCACATACATGGTGGCCCTCCGTGTGGGGCGCGTCATTGCGCGTCGGGAAACATACTCACGCAGGGCGCAAACAGGTGAGTATATTGCGCCCTCATGGTGCTCACGGAATGGTAACCGTCACTGCGCCGCCGGCCGACGTCGGCATGGCTCTCGAGGAGATCGACACTCCCGCCCTCCTGCTCGACCTCGATGCGTTCGAGTACAACCTCGCCCTCATGGCGAATGAGGTCGCCGACGCGGGCATCACCTTACGCCCGCATGGCAAGGCGCACAAATGCGCCGAGATCGCGCGTCGACAGATCGCGCTCGGCGCAGTGGGCGTGTGCTGTCAGAAGGTCAGCGAGGCGGAGGCGTTCGTCGACGCCGGTGTACTGAATGTGCTCGTGAGTAACGAGGTCGTCGCGACGCCAAAGCTGGACCGGCTTGCGGCTCTCGCGCAGCGCGCGGTCATTGCCGTATGCGTCGACGACCCGTCGGTCGTGCCACTACTGAGTGCAGCGGCCGGTCGCGCGGGTGTCGTCCTCGATGTCCTGGTCGAGATCGACGTAGGCGGCCTGCGGTGTGGCCAGCTCCCTGGGGAGCCGGCTGCGCGATTGGGTGAGTTGGTCGCAGGCACGCGTCATTTGCGACTGCGAGGCCTGCAAGCGTATCAAGGCCGCGCACAACACATTCCGGCCCTACGACGAGCGGCGAGCGGCGATCGACAAAGCGGCTGCCGCCGCTCGCGTCACGGTGGAGATGCTCCGCGCCCGTGGCTTGTCGTGCGACGTGGTAGGGGGAGCGGGGACGGGGACGTACGGGTTCGAAGCAGCGAGTGGTGTGTACACGGAGGTGCAGCCTGGCTCGTACATCTTCATGGATGGGGACTACGCGCAGGATCTGGACGAGTCGGGGAAGCCGGTCTCGCGATACCGGCACAGCCTCTTCGTGTACACACAGGTCATGAGTGCGCCGGGGCGCGGCCTGGCGATCGTGGACGCCGGGCTCAAGGCGATCGCATTCGATTCCGGAATGCCCTGGGTGGCGGATCGACCCGAGGTGTCGTACAGCCGTCCGTCGGACGAGCATGGGGTGCTCGACGTGCGGGGTGTGACCACGGGATTCGAGTTGGGCGCCAAGCACAAGCTGATACCGGGCCACTGTGACCCCACGGCGAACCTCCACGATTGGTACGTCTGCATTCGAAACGGACGCGTGGAGTGCATGTGGCCCGTCGTCGCACGCGGCGCGATTTCCTAGCGACTCGCAAGAATGATGAAGGCCAGCGATACGTCGCTGGCCTTCATGTCGTGCGTCAAACGCCCGATTGATAGTGTCGTCTACTTTCTACTTCCTGCTTCGCTGCTCTATCAGGCCCTCGGCGAGGTCGAGAGGCGCTTCACGAGCTGGTACATGAACGTCTGGCCTTCGTAAAACGATTGCACCTTGAGACGCTCATCACGCCCGTGGAAGCGGATGTCGTCGCGATCGTAGAAGAGCCCCTGGACGCCGTACGTCGGAATACCAGCCGCTCGCAAATACGCACCATCCGTTGCTCCCATCACCATTAGTGGGACCGTCGTGACGCCCGGCCACAGCTCGGTCGTGACCGCGCTGACCGCGGTGAAGAGATCCTCGCGCATTTGCGAGGGCGGTGCGTCGTGCGGTGTCCCCGTGATGCTCACCCGTACGGCGGTGTCCGCGATCACACGCTGCAATGTCTCGGTCACGTACGCGGCGCTGTCATCCGGCAGTACACGACAGTTGACGGTGGCGGCCGCCAGCTGGGGAAGGGCGTTCACTGCGTGTCCGCCCTCGAGCATGGTGGCGACGCACGTGGTTCGCAGCGTCGCGTTCCATGGCGTGGACTGTTCGGCAACGCGTCGCATGGCGGCGGTATCACCCTTTGCCACTGCCGCGAGATCTCCGCTCACCGGACCGTGCTCGATGCCCGCCATCGCCCGGAAGTACGCGCGCGTCACGTCGTTGGTCTTCAGCGGAAAGTGGAATTGCGAGAGCCGCCCGAGTGCGCCGGCCAGATGGTAGATCGCGTTGTCCGCGACGGGCAGCGAGCTGTGCCCTCCCTTGTTGCGCACCTCGAACCGATAGTTGATCACGTATTTCTCGCTGACCTGCACGTCGTTGGAGAGTCGGGTCCCGTTCACTGACTCGCCCCACCCGCCTTCATTCAGCGCATAGTCGGCGTCGATCAGGTCGCGCTTGTTCTTGAGCAGCCACTGGACGCCGTTATAGGGACCGCCGCCTTCCTCGTCAGCCGTGAGGGCGACAATGAGGTCGCGGTCGGGCTTGAATCCCTCACGCTTGTACCGAATCAGATTGGCGATCCAGATCGCCGCTTGCGCCTTGTCGTCGCCCGTTCCCCGGCCGTAGAAGTAGCCGTCGGTCTCGTTCAGTACGAACGGATCCATGCTCCAGTCCTCGCGCTTCGCCTCGACGACATTGGTGTGCGCGAGCAGAAGAATCGGACGCCGGCCTGTCGCTCCATGGTAACGGACGACGAGGTTCATTCTTGTTGGGACGCGGCACCGCCCACGAAGATGTCGCGCTCGTCGAAGCCGGCCGCCCGAAGACGACGCGCCACGGCCTCCGCCACGGGCGTCGTGGCGCCAGTCGTATAGCCCGACTGGATTTCGATGATCTCCTTATAGATGGCACGCGCGAGCTGTTGGTCCTGCTCGGGCGGCATCGCGCGCGACGCCGAGGGCGGCTGCGCGGACGCGATCGAAGCGGCCAACATGCCGGCGATTAGCGTAGATCGAGAAATGGGGTTCATGGCTGTCCGATAACAGGTGAGAGGTCGTACGGCAACGCCTGGCGGCGTACAACATCGCCAGCCGGTGTGCGAAGCCGAGCGCTAACTTGGGACCGCAGCCGAGCCGCCGCCAGATCAACAACCCGTCCTGCGCAGGGGAGGGACGTAGCAGGTGGCGCCTCGTTTTCTGCGTCTCACTCGCCTGGACGGCGGGAACGGCTAAATTCGCTGCCCCAGCGGCGGTCTACCCGGGTTACAGATCAATCTCTTTTGGGAGTGCTACCATGAGATCCCTCCCGTACGCCTTTGTTCTCGTGGCGTCGCTATTTGCCTGGAATGTGTACTGCCAGGATCAGCCGACGGTTCACAGAATCAAATCCGGCCCCCAAACGGTGGAGTGGGGCTATTTCGACCCCGCCGCCAAACCGATTCTCACAATCCACTCAGGAGAGATTGTCGAATTGGATACGCCTCTGGCGGGCTCCAAAGAGATGGAAAGCATGGGCATGCCAGCGACCCTCATTCGACCCTCGATGCGCGAATTGGAAGCTGTAACAGATCGGAGTAAGACCTACGGGAATATTCTGGTCGGTCCGATCGCGATCGAGGAAGCAGAGCCCGGGGACGTACTTGAAATACACATCATGGAAATTCGGATCGCCGATGATTATGCCATCAACGCTTTTCATCCCGGAGGCGGTACGTTGCCGGAAGAGTTCCCCTATGCACGTGCTCGCGCGATCCCGTTAGATCGGGATCGGAACGTCGCCGTTTTTGCACCTGGGATCGAGATTCCATTGCGCCCCTTTTTCGGGACGCTCGGAGTTGCACCGTCACCGGCAATGGGAAGAATCAGCGACGGGCCTCCTGGGAATTATGGCGGCAATCTCGACAACAAGGACCTGGTTGCCGGAACCACCCTCTACTTACCTGTTCACACCAAGCATGCACTGTTTTCGGTCGGAGACGGCCATGCGGGGCAGGGAAACGGCGAGGTAGATGGCACGGCTATCGAGGCGGCGCTTTGGGGAAGATTTCAACTCTATGTCAGAAAAAACATGAAGCTGAAATGGCCTCGCGCAGAAACCCCGGATCATTACATGACCATGGGATTGGATCCGGACCTGAACAAGGCCGCGCAGATGGCGGTCCGCGAAATGGTTGATTATCTGGTCACGGACCGGCATTTGACTCGAGACCAGGCCTATATGCTTTGCAGTATGGCGGTCGACCTGCAGGTTACCGAACTGGTAGATGGCACCAAGGGCATCCACGCCTTATTGCCAAAGCGCATTTTCACGGCGCAGTAGCCCGAAGCCGAACTTCGTGGCGTTGACCACGCGGTCCCGGACAGGCGCCAGTGCTTCTCGCACGCCCCAACTGGTGCTTTTTCGTGTGAGCCCCGAATCGTAGAGAAACGTCTGCCGGGCCGTTAGAGGCTACTTCCCGATCCCCTCGGCACGCCAGTCCACAGCGGCTGTCTCGTCCAGAATCCATAGCGAAAATCGGCTGACAACCGCAGCCGGTCGCGGCTCCGGTTTGGCAGGGAACGGTGCAGAGTCAACGGCCGAAACAGTACGATGTCGCCGCAGCGAAAGTCGGTGGTGCTCCACACCGCATCATCTGGAGGGGTGGCGCCGCCGTCGACGATGCCTTGTCCGGAATGCTCCTGCGGGCCAGCCAAATGCGAACCCGCAAGAAGCGCGATCGGGCCCTGCTCCTGCGGACAATCATCGAGCGGGATCCATGCGGTCCAGAAGTCCGCGATCATACGCACGTAGTGCGCGTCCTGGTGCGGTTGCGTGGCCATGTCCGGATGCGGGGAGAAAACTCGGCAGGTGTTGGCAGTGCTCAGGAACAAGTAACTGGAGCGGTTGTCCACCATTTGAAGCGCTCGGTGGATGGCGACCGCGTCCCCCAGCGTCCACATCTCCGGCCGATTTTGGACGTGCACTTGCAAGCCCACCCAATCGGGATCCTGGTAGTAACCGATCCGCTTGCCGGGCCTGGCGCGCGCCTCGCTCATCGCAGCGGTCGGATCCAACCAGCCGACCTCGCTCGCATAATCGAGGACGCATTCGGCGCAAGGGCAGAACGATCTCCTCCGGCAGGAGTCCGCGAAAGAAGAGAAAACCATCGCGAGAGGCCCGCTCCCGAAGCAGCTCCGGATGCTCGATGAGCGCTAGGAGTCCTCGAAGGCGCACAGTCGCAATGCGTCTACGGTTTCCATGCCGTCCACCCGCGCCATTGTTCCCACTTCCATGACGAGCGATCGACCGCTGACAACGCCGCATCGATCTGTCGCGCGCGGGCGAGCGGAGTCAAGGCACCAAGCAGGCGATTCGTCAACACCGGAATCTTGAGCCAATCCGCATACGCATCCTGCGTCATGCGTACGCGGAACGACCACGACTCGACCCATAAGCCAGCCGCGTTCAGCCAGGCGTCGACGGCGCTGGTGCTGAGCGGCGACGGCGCCCGATAGTCCGGTCTTTCCGGGGCTCGCTGGTCCTCAGATAGTGCCGCGAGCAGTCGCTGGCAAGGACGACAGCGACGGATCACTGCCACCGCCTGGCTCCTCGGACTCGAGCAAGTAGGTAGCCGGAATATTGAAGCACAGCGCCCCACCTGGGCGGAGCAAGGCCGCCAGAGCACCAAACGTGTCGCACAACGGATCCATCTGCCAGATCGCGGCGCCGCACAGGATCCGGTCGAACGATGCATTCGCATCAAAGACGGAGACACCCCACCGCACGCGGTGGTCCGTGATCCGCCGCATCCCTTCCGTCCGCATCCCCAAAGAGGGCTCGACGCACAACACGCTGCCGCTCTGCGCCCAGCCGGCGCAGCGCGGCCTGCGCGGTCCGCCCCGTGCCAGCCGCGAGATCCAAGAGGCGCATACCGGGTGTGATGAAGGCGTGCGCGACCAGCGCCGCATTGGCGCGAGCGTAGCGCGAATGGCTGCGGCAGAAGGCCTCATAGTACATCGCCGTCTCCGGGTCGTCCCAGCCGCTCATCGTACTCCGACCGCGGGCCATGCGCCCATCCGCATCAAATTGTGCTCCGCCTTGAATCGCAGACATTCCCGGATCCCAGACTGCATCTCCTCATCGTAGTGGAAGAAATCGAGCTCCAGGTTGGCGTCGTCGATGTAGTAGCGGTAGTAGCGCTCGCTATCGTCCGTCGGGGGAGGGGCGGAATAGCGGCTGTAGTCGGCGACGCAGCCACCAGTTCGTGAAGCCGAAAGCCACGTGATAATCCTCGTACATCGGTGTCCCCGGGAACGGCACCACGACTCCCATGGTGCTGAACGCATCCACCATCGGCGCGATGCGCTCCATGAAGCGCAGCGTCCGCTCCAACTCCACCGGCGTCTCCTGCGGGAATCCGAGCATGAAATTGCACGCCGTGGTCAGGCCCTCCTCCTTGGCCCACTCGAGCGCGCGCACGACCTGGTCGGTCCTCAGACCTTTCTTGATCGCCCGGAGAATCTCATCATCGCCGCTCTCGACGCCAAAATTGACGTGAATCAGCCCCGCCCGGCGCATGGCCTGGAGCAATTCGCGTGTCACCATGTTGGCGCGCGTGATCGCGCCAAAGGTGAACGAGAAATCGGACGTCGCGTTGGATGGCCTCGCACAGCTCGAACAGCCGCGCCGAATTCGCGGTCAGCGCGTCGTCCCAACACGGGAAATGCTCGATGCCAGTGCGCTCGTGCCAGGCGTTGATTTCCTGCGTCACGTTTGCGGCGGACCGGTGGCGGAATGCACGTCCGGTCACAGCATTGGAGCAGAAGGTGCACTTGGCCGGGCAGCCGCGACTCGTGAGGATGCCACCAGGTGCAGTTTCCCGCCCGGTCGGGTCGTACCAGCGTGGATCGAATAGCGACTGCGCGAGGTAGGGCGGCGAAAGCTCGTCGAGATTGCCGATCGCTTGGGAGCCGAGTCCGTAGCCGATGCTGCCACCAGGGTCGCGGAAGACTGCTCCCGGAATCGCCGCGATCTCATCCTTGCCTTCCAGCCACTGGGCGATGCGGGGCAAGCTGTTCTCGGCTTCGCCCACGAGCGCCACATTGAATCCATGGTCGAGGGTTTCTTCGGGACGAACTGTCGTGTGTGCGCCGCCGGCTACCAGCAGCCAGGGTCCGCCCTTCAGCCGCTCGACCAGTCCATAGGCATGCCACACCCAACGGGTAAAGAGGCTGATGCCGATGATGTGGGGAGCAAACGAATCCGCCTCCTTCGCAATCCAGTCGCAGTCGTACGGGAAATGACGTGCGGCCGCGTCGATCACGCGGACCTCGACACCGTGAGCCAGCAGCGCCGCCGCCACATACTGTAAACCCAGCAGCGGCGACCCGAGCTGTTCCGGCGAGGGCGGATTGACGAGGAGAACTCTCATCGACTGCCGTCGCTAGGGCACGATGATGCCGAATCGTGGTCCCGCGAACAGGTAGCCCGCGCTCGAAGTCTCCCCTCGGATCACAGGCCCGACAGGCACGTAGGGAGGTGCATAAGTCGGGACTGATCCTCGGCCGACCAAACTGGTCATTCGGACCGTGACCTTCCACTGATTGAAGCTCCCGTCAACCCAGGCGGCGAGGTTCTGCATTGCCTGGTCGGGCGATCCGCCTGCGCCTCCCAAAGCCTGCATCCGCAGAGTCGAGATCAACCGGTTTGCCAGGACGGGCGCTCTGAGAGAAGCCTCTCCCGCGGAACTCCCTTGGGACAGCGCAGGTGACACCGTCGCTCTTGTCGGCGGTGCAGAGGGTGCAGGAACGGCGGCGAGCGATGGATATGCGCCGGGGATTTGCATTCTGAAAGCCGACCGCCCACTCCTGCCACGCTCCTGCGAGAACGTTTGCGACAGCTGTCGAGATCGCTGGGGGCACCTGCGAGGCTGAGAGCATGTCGACCATCCGCTTCGCGATGTTCACATTGCTGACCAACGAGCCGGCGGGGAGAATGGCGGCGGACCCGCTCACCCGGCCTCCCTGAACTCTGGCCTGACCTATCCACTCATTCACCGCTACGCGGAACGCCTCGGCAGACAGCTTGGCGATGGCATTCCAATCCAGGTTTGGTGCTGCCATCAATGAGAAGCGTGGCAGGCCAGCCGCTGTAACGGCGGCAACGGCGGCTGTCGAAGCGCCCACGCGACTGAGGAACGAACGCCTGCTCAGAGGATCGGCAACCGGTACCGCAGAGGAATGATCGTGAGCGATGTATTCGTCTGGAGCCGATTCCTGTGTTTCTTCAGGCTTGTGATCCTTGTTGTTGGCTCCCACTCGACCTCCTCAGAACATCCTCTACAGTCGCCGATTGGAGCGACGGTCTCTTCAGGTAGAACGCTGGCTCTACTCGAGAACTCTCAGCGAGCAGGCTGCCTTTGGCCGCGCGCCCGAGCACTCGCTACTATTGTGAACTACTCGCGTTACCCAGGATTGTCGTTTCGGATGGGACTGGAAAAAGCGCAATTGACCCCGAGCCGGAGTGACACGTGCGGGCACGCACGGTACCGCCTGGCAGGATGGCGCACGGTGGTGAACCCCAGTCTGGTCGGCAACGGTCTGCAGTGCCTTCAGCGTTGGTCCGGGTTGGTTGCCGATCACTTTCAACGGGAGATGACCAATGACGGCATCGACGGTACTCGAGACCACCAATGAAGTCTCCGCCTTCATCGCTGAGTACTTCGAGGCATGGAGAGGGACAGACGTCGATCGGATCATGTCGTACTTCGATGACGATGTCACCATTGAAGTCCCTGGGGCTGTGATGCGCGGGAAGCAAGCCGTTCGTGAAGGCTTCGTCGCGCCGTTCATCACGGGCTTTCCGGGCAACCGTCACATTGCCCAGAACATGATCTTCGGTCCGGATGTCGTCGTGGTTGAATGGACTGTAGAGGGGGAACACACCGGGCCGTACGGCGCGTTGGTGCCGACCGGCGCGAAGGTCGACCTGCCCGGGTGCTCCGTTTACGAATACAATCCGTCCACCCGCCAAATCACGGCGGGGCGGCTGTACTTCGATCTCGGCACGCTCCTTAAACAGATCGGGGCCACGTAACCTTCACGCCTTCCGTGGCTCGGAGTACGTAGGCATGACGGACGGCTTGGCGGCCACGTGCACCGCTTGCATCAGGCCCGGAAGGCTTCCCCACTGAGAGCTTCCGGGCTCGCGGGGCACTGAGTCGACGCGACGTATTCCTCAGGCTGCGAAATAGCTGGGACGGTCGATGTCGGCGAGCAAGCCGGTTTGGGTCGGGTGCCAGTCGAGTGCGTGTCGGGTTTGCTCGCTCGACGCGGGGATGTCGAGCTCCGCGAACTGCGTGAACCACCCGAAATGGTTGGCCTTATCAGTGTCGCTGACACTCACAAGTGGCACATTCAATCGGCGTGCGATGACTTGTGCGATATCGCGAAACGCAATGCCTTCTTCCGCAACACCGTGGTAATAGGCCGGTTCAGAATTCTTCTCCACGGCGAGACGAAATAGCCGCGCCGCATCCAGGCGATGCACAGCGGGCCACCGGTTGAGTCCCTCGCCGACGTACGCCGACGTTTGCTTCTGTCGAGCGATACCGATGACGATGGGGACGAATCCGTGATCGCCGTCGCCGTGCACAGATGGCGCGAGGCGCACGACGGAGATCCGCACGCCACGGTCAGCCACCGCGCGGGCTGCTTCCTCGGAGGCGATACGTGGATTCGGATTCGACGGCCAGGGCATGCTCTTGTCAGTCGCCAGGTGCCCCGGCGGCAACAACCCGACGCCGGAAGTCACGATGAGCGGCCGAGCGGTCCCAACGAGCGCCGAACCCAGCGTCTCGATCGCACGTCGATCGATCTCGCTGTTCTCCTTAAATCTTGTGAAATCATGATTGAAACCGGTGTGTACCACGCGGTCTGACGTGGCGGCGCCATTCCTGAGACTCTCGACATCCTCGAGGCTGCCGCGGTGCACGATCCCACCCGCGGATGTGATGGCATTCGCCGCCGTGTCGGATCGGGCGAGGCCGAGTACCTCATGGCCCGCGCCGATCAACTCACGAACGACCGCGGATCCAATGAATCCACTGGCGCCAGTGACGAACACTCGCATGATCTCCTGCTCCTGTCGGATGTTGTGGATAGCGGAGTATGTGCCCGTCGAGGCTCGGGCTGAATCCACGGCATTCCAGAGGTCTTGCCTAATCGTCCAACGGAGGGTTGCTCGGCGGCGCGATTGGCTGGCATCGATTGAAGCATGCCGCAAGATCTGTTGGCGGAGTTGGCGAGGCGACTCCACCGCCTCGCAACAGGTCCGGGGACGCACGAATCACTGCTTCCAGGCGTTCACCATTCGCGGTACGACGTCACCGACCGGCGAACCAAGCGCCGCTGGCATGCGTGTCTCGCCATCGTCGCGCAGGGTACTAAAGAAGTTGTTCTCGGCAGAACGACGTATCGGTGCGCCGAGGGACATTACACGGCGGCACCGCTGCACCTTCCGGTTATCAGCAGGATCGCCGCCGCAACACCGCCCGCGCCATTTCTGGCACTGCTCGTCGACTTGGATCCGCTGACGTTGGCCGAGGTCGCGGCACAGCTCGACGACGCATACTTGCGAGCGCCAAGCGTATCGGTCCGCGCGCTATTCCGAGGTCAGGCGAGTGAGTCGATGTTGGCGGCTGCCGTACGCCTAACGCGCCTGATGGACTCGAAGGAGGACTTGCGTGTGCTCGGGCCTTTGGTTGTGAAGGAGTTGATCTACCATCTGCTCCGAGACACGGAGGGCCCGGCGATCGGTCAATTCGTGCGAGCGGGCACGAAGACACAGAAGGTTGCGCAAGCGGCCTTCGAGATCCGCTCCAACTTGCAGGCTGATCTGGATGTCGTCGCGCTGGCGAAGGCGGCGGGGATGAGCCGCTCGGCGTTTTTTAAGCACTACAGGGATGTCACGTCGCTCAGCCCGATTCAGTATCAGAAGCGTCTGCGGCTGTTGGAGGCGCAGCACTTGATGGTGCACGCCGAGCAGACGGCACAGGCTTCGGCCTACCGTGTGGGATACGAGAGCGCGTCGCAATTCAGCCGAGAGTACGCGCGAATGTTCGGCGACTCTCCGTCACGTCACGCTGCCAAGCTTCGGCGAGCTGCGGACCCTGCACCTGGACCGATGGGCGAACCGGGTGCAAGCGGCTGACACATGGATGCCGCGACGGCGAATGGCAATGACGGCAGGATTGCCAGCGCGTGAGAGCGCCCGCGATTCTGTTATTATGGGCTCGTGTCGCAACGACGCTGGTGGGTGAGCGCGGGGATCGCGGCGGGGGTGATGGCGGCTGCGTTTCCCATTGAGGCGGTCGTCGCCGGGCTGTTGCGCGGCGGGAAGGTCAGCAGCGCCATCCTCGGCGGGTTGTTGGGCGGGCTCGCGCTTACGTACGCCTCGCTCCCGGTGATCGCGACGGTCGTGGTGTTGGGCAGTCTGCCCTTTCTGCGCCCGCGGTTCGGTCCGATCGCGACGGGGCTCTACGTCGCCCTGTTCGGGACCGTCGTGGGTGGTGTGTTCGCCGGGACGCTCTATAACGGCGGGCGGGTGTGGCAGGCGATGTTCGTCGGGCCGGGGCTCTGGTTCTGGATCATCGCCGCCGTGGCCGGGCTTCTGACGCTCTGGGTGCGGCGCGATCGCGCCGGGGCGCTGTCAGCGTTGGTGGCCGCCGCCTGCATTGTCGTGTTGAGCGTCTCGGCGGTGTCGATCACCCACGCTACCCCAGCCGGCTGTCTCGTACCGAGGACTGCGGCGAAGCCGACCGGGTGTTAGCGGACGCCGTCTGCGTAGCGGCGTGTACAGACTCGCAGGCGCTGAATCTAAGGGCATCCCGGATTACAGGCTTTGAGATTGATCGTATATGTGGCCATGTTGTGGTTTGCGGGATAATCCTGGCTCGCGACTTTGCGAATCAGCATCGTCTTGCCGCTCTGCTCCACGGTGTAGTCGCCTTTGAATAGGTGGTCGAGAAGGAAGTGCGCGCCGACATAGGGAAGTGTGAAGTGGCCCAGCACCGGAAGCATCAGCGTGCTCGGCGCGATGACGACGTAGAACGTGTACCCGCGTGTGTACGTCTCATTGAAGTCGGTCCGTGCGTCCTGCATCTCAATGGTGATGTGCCCATTGCTGAACTGGCCGGTCACGGGAATGAAGAAGGCCGTTGGTGATGCCAAGGAGTTGACGAAGCCACCCGACCCGTTGTCGGTGGCCAGTGGCGCGACGTCCTTCGTCCGGACGATGCCACCCCTGGCCATCTTCCCGTACAGGTCGTCCGTGAAGACATTCGACTTGTAGGTGAACCGGGTCGCGCCGCCCTCGATCTGGCCGCTCAGGGCGACCGATTTGCCCTCGCCGGTCTTTGGGTACCGGAGGGTCAACTTGCCCTTGATCTCCGTCGAGTAGGTCCACCATTCGGTGGGCTCGTTGCCCGCGGTCGTCTTGCTATAAAAATGGGCCAGCATCGTCGCCGTGACCGGCCCCTCGAATTTCTCGCAGTATTGGGCGAACAGTTGTTCGCCGGCGAAGCCAGCGACGTCGCTGGCCAGCGACATAGCCTTGTCGAGCATGTCGAGGGGACTCTTCGTGCCGTCGACGATGCTCGGCACGAACTTTTTCGTCTCAGTGACCACGAATTTGTAGGCGGGTGTCGCGCGCACCGACTCGGGAATGTGATCGACGATTTTCTCGGCGATCTCGGTCTCGGACCCCAGCTCCAACTCGCCCTCCGCGAGCGTTTCGGTTGGTTTGCCTGCCGCAGCCGGCAGTTTGGCAGCGAGGGTGCCAACCACGTCCGCGCCGGTCCCTGCTGTTGGAGGCAGCGCCGACTTCGCCATGTTCGTCGCGAACCCCACGGCAAATTGCCACGGCTTCTTGGCGATCGAGAGCATGTCGGGGATCGCACGCAGGGCCATCGTTGCCTGATCGATCTTGTCACACGCCGGCAAGGATTTCTGGCTGTCCGCGATTTCCTTTTCGGCCCGGTCTTGTTCGTCCTTGGCCTGCTGATTGAGCTGAGCGAGGTGATAGAACATTTGATCGAGAGCGAGGTCTGCGTCCTCTCGCTGCTTGATCATGTCTTGAAACGGCGCCAGGGCCGCCTTCAGCTTCGGTGCTTGGTCGGCGAGCGGCTTGACCGCAGCGGCGAGCTTGTCGAGCTTGTCCTCCATCTCGGTCTTCGCCGGTGAGTCGGGTGTGTTGTCGACTTCATGCTTCACTGTGGCTACGAGCTTTGCCGGCTCCTCGAGCAAAGCTTTGTTATCGGCGACGTCCTCGTCGATGTCGATCAGGTACGTTTTCACGGTGAACTGCGCGGTGGACGGTGCTCCCTTGCCAGCTTGCGCGCTCACTTTGTAGAGACCCTGCGCTTGCGTGTGGCCGTACAGGAAAGAGTATCGGCCATCGTTGTCCGGCGTGGTCAGCAGTACCTCCGAGCCGCCGGCGGGCGGAGTGACCGTGAGCCGGATCTGCACGCCGGGCTCCGGGTAGGCGAGCCCAGACAGGGTGACGGATCCATTGGTTGGAAGCTCGGTCGGCATTGCACTGAGTGTGGCCCCGGGGTCACCCGCTACTCGGTGCCGGTGCCTGGGGCTGGGCGGCTGCCACGCGCCCGGACAGAGCCGCGACGAGCATCGCGCCGAGCCAAAAGGCGCGTGGCCCGCCTGTGGGGCTGTTCACCTCACCCCCGCGGGCGCTTGCACATTCTCGTACTCGAACCGCGTCACGCTGTGGGTCGTGCCGCTGCCATCCGTCATAACCATATCCGTCTCAGTGCGCAGCACGAGCCCCGTGGTGGTCGCGACCCACACCTGTCCATCACTCTTGGTGTCTTCGTTTTCACTGTGCTCGGTGTACACGACTGCCGACACGCCACCCACCGACTCCTCGCGGAGTCGATGGCACGAGAGAGCTTTCGCGTTCTGAATGTTTTCTTGCTCCTGCTTGGCCATTGTCGCCTGGTCCATGGGGCTCCGCTTCCATTTGCCGTCGTACAGGACGTAGTTCTGGCCGCCGGCGGCGATGAGCTCAACCTGGCGGGGTTTCTCTCCGGGAAGCGTCGCTGGCATTGTCGTGTAAGCGTGATAGGACCTGGTGCTATACTTCTCGACTGCGTCGAACACAGGCTTGCATGACGCAACATCCTTTTGGGCGCGTGCGGCGTGCGGTACGAGCAAGGCTATGGACGCAGCGGTCAGGGCCAACCGGCCATAGTGGGACATCGTGATCTCCGGTGATATGGGTTGAGCGCTCGGTAAAGCCGAGAGACACTGCGGACGCATGACAGGATGCTTTACTCGCGTATGAGCTCGACGCGGCGGTTTCGGGCCCGCCCATCGAGCGTCGCGTTGGTCGCCAGCGGTTGGCTGTCGCCAGCGCCGCCGCTGTCGAGGCGGGTCGCCGCGATCCCGTAACGCGCGGTCAACACCTCCTTGACCGCCGCTGCCCGACGCTGGGACAGTACGCGGTTGCCGGCGCCGCTCCCGCCGATGCTGTCGGTATGGCCGGTGACGCTCAGCTTCCAGTCCGGGTGCCGCTGCATGATCGTGCCGAGCTGCCGCAGAATCGAGTCGGATTCGGGCTTGATCACGGCGCTGTTGTAGTCGAAGTAGATGTCGTAGATCTCGACCGGGCGCTTGGCCGCGAGGTCGTCTTCCAGGCGCTTCGCAGTACTGGGGTCGGGGTAGGTGATCGATATCACCCGTCCGCCGCCACCGTGGCCGGAGTTCGCGCCGCTGGGGATTGTATCCGCCAGCACCATGGGAAACGCCGGGTCGTCGAGTACTTGCAGGCCGTCTGCGTACGGCTCGCCATGGTAGCTCAGAGCGCCGCGCATGTGGATCGCGGGCACGGTCACAAGGCGATCGTTCACCAGGACGGTGAAGGGCACCGTCGCCGGCTCCACTCGCATCATCGTACCGGCATACGGGGTACCGGTGGCGCCGCTATCGCTCGTCAGCGCCCGCATCAGCGACGTTAATTGCGAAAGGTTGGCTTGACTCTTCACGTCGACGAGGTCGACCACCGTCAGAGCGGCCGACCCCTTGGTCGTGATGTCGTGCATGACAGCCGCCGAGAGAACCATGGTGGTGGTCCCAGCTAGCACCAGCGGATCGGTCGTAATCCATACCTGGCGATAGATCCGTCCGTCGGACATCGCCGACCGCATCATGCGGGTATCGATGCCGACATCTTCCTTCCCGCCCCCTTCCTTGCCGTGCGTGGCATGCATGACGATGGTCACGGACGCCGGATCGACGTCCGTGACGACCATGCTCGGTGTGTAGTCGCCCTCCACCGAGTCACCATGCCACGCCCAGATGACGCGCATTCCCTTGACGAGCGCGATTTTCGGAGATGCCGGGGCCTGTGCGCTCATGGTGGGCCAGCCCAGCACGAGGCCAATCCACAGCACAGCGATCGGTATCCGGCCGACGCACAGGCCGCCGGGTCGCGCGGGCTGGCTGCGCATCACAGACGCTCGCACGCCGCGGCGAGCAGCGCTTTGGCTTTGTCGTAGTCGGCGGTGCCAAGGATGATCGTGAGGCTGACGTCGTCCTTGCTCGCGATCAGCCATGAGCCGTTGACGAGCGCCGCCGCGTCCCACGGTCCGACCATCGTGGTGTCCGTTTTCAGTCCGCGCGACACGGCCGCCCCCATACCCGGCATTCCCAGCGCTTTGGTGAAGGCCCCGACGATCTTCTGCTCGCCGGAGTCGAGCTTGATGTCGGGCATGGCGCTGGGGGCATTGCCTGGGACGCCGTGCCTCCCCACGTTGAAGGTCTGGCCGGCTCCAGTGAGTAGCGGGCCCATCGTGGCCATGCTGTGCTTCGTCATGTTGAGACTCTTGTAGCCCTGAGTCCAACCGATGCCCATCTTATAGGAGACATCGCCGTCGGCGGACGCCACCTGGTACGTGCACGCGGTGCCCGCGCTGTCGGGCTCGGGATTGGCGGACGAGATGCCCGAGGATGCGCTCTGCTTGGTCTCGCGGCACCAGTTCGCACGGCGGGACCGGGTGCACAGGCTTGGGCGCGAGCCCGACCGCTTTCGCACCGTTATAGTCGAGCGGGTGCGAGAGGCGGTTTACGGCTTTGCTGCCTATGTCCACTGCGCCATCCTTGCCGCCGTCGGCGCCGACAATGTCGACGATGATCGCCGCGTCGCCCTTGTAGGCGATGAGGTTGCCCTGTGGAAACCAGCTGGAGTTGTCCCACGGACCCGGACCTGCCGACCCCATGACCGCTGACGCGAGCCCTGCTCCCTGCCCGTCGGAGCCAGCTTGACCAGAGGCGTTGTGGAGGAGTCGGTCCATCACCGCCGGCACCCGCCGCGCGACCGTCCCAGCCATCTGAGCGCCGTGGGGACTGTATTGGATGGTGATCTCGCGGCCGTCGCGCCCCCGATACAGACAGCCGTCGCCCGTGGGATTGGGCAGGCTGTTGTCAGGGTCGACACGATAGGGCGGCGCGACGAGCGGACCGACGTAGGGAAGCGCCTCCTCTGCGGTCACGTACCGACACGGGTCATTGGCATCTGCGTTGATCGCGGCTGTCTGCGGCGCTGTCTGCGTGGTCGTCGCGGACGCGCTGTCGGCCGACCCGGCGACGTGATCCTTGGGTCTCGCGCACGCCCACGCCATCGTGGCCGTCGTACTCGCCAGGACAACCATCGCTGTGCGACGCGTAATCACCAGGTTGCAGGTCATCTTCACAGGCTCTCCCGATAGGTCACTGCCCGACTCGAGCCGGCGGATGCCGGCGTCGAACGGGAATCAGGATGCTCCGTCGCCATCACTCGCCGATGCGCACCGCCGTCACCTGCGCGTCACCTGGCGTTTTTTTTGGCCGCCGGGCACATTCCTCAGCAGTGTTTCGGTTGACCACGTTTGGGAGCCCGGTGCTCGCGGACGTTGCGGGCGCAGAGATCCGCTCGGTCCTGGCTCAGCCGAAGCGGCTGGCGGTGCTTGCCTACGTAGCGACCGAAGGGTCCCAGGGCTTTGTCCGGCGCGAGACATTGCTCGCCCTGTTCTGGCCCGATTCGGACGCCGAAGCCGCCCGCCAGGCCCTCCGCCAGACGCTGTATCACCTGCGCCGCGAGACGGCGGAGGATGTCTTCCTCGCGCGATCGACCGATGAGATCGCGATCAATCGCGAGGTCCTGTGGTGTGACGCCGTCGAGTTCGACCAATGCGCGAGCGGGCGGCGATACCTGGAGGCGATGGCACTCTATCGCGGGGATTTTCTCCCGGCGTTCGCATTCGCCAACCAATCGGCCGAATTCGAGCAGTGGCTCGAGAGCACGCGCGCTAGGTACCGGAACAAGGCAGCGGCGGCCGGCGCCGTTCTGCGAGACGATAGCGAGCGCGCCGGCGACCGCGATGCCGCATCAGCCTGGGCGAGGGTGGCGGCACAGCTATCTCCCGACGATGAGCGAACTACACGCCGCCTGATCGAAGTCCTCGATGCCGGCGGTGACCGCGGGGGAGCGTTGCGGGCTTACGATGAATTTGCCCGCCGGTTGTGGTCGGTCTACGAGACCCGCCCATCGGCAGCGACCGCGGCGCTCGTGGCCGGCCTACGAGCTGGCACGCCGGCGCCGGTCGCTCCGTCTCCCGCGGGCCTCGCGCCTGAGCAGGAGGTGCGTCGCGCCGCATGCCATCGCGGGTGTCGGCTCCGCGGACACGGCCGTCGCCCCGGCACTTGCGCCTCCACCCGATCGAGTGGGCGCGGTCGGCACCAGCGAGCGCGACGCCAGTGGGGGCGACATCGCGGGGTCGTTCAGCCGCCGCAGTCGCCGCACGCTGGCGATCGCCGGCGGCCTCGTCGTGACGGCGGTGCTCGCCGGAGTGTGGCTGCTCGCACGTCCCACGCAACTAGCGACTGCACACGGCACGGCCACGCCCACCCTCGCCGTTCTTCCCTTCGAGCATGACGGGCCGACAACGGATGGCTACTTGGCGGGTGGGATCACCGAGGACATTCGGAGCCGACTGGCCGCCCTGCCGGGACTACGCGTCATCGCGGGCGCGAGCTCCGACCAGTACCCCAACGTGACCAGTGGCGTGCAACGCATCGGGCGGGAGCTGGGCGCGGAGTATCTGCTCACCGGCCGCGTGGCACGAGCGGGCCCCGGCGACAGTACCCACGTGCGAGTGACTCCGGAGCTGATCCGGGTATCGGATGCGACGGCCGCCTGGACGGTGCCTTTCGACGCGTCGCCCACCGAGCTGGTCGACGTGCAGACTCGAGTGGCAGAAGCCGTCGTACAGGCGTTGAACATGCGCCTCGGAGACAGCGCGCGCGCCGCGCTCTCACGCCTTCCAACGGGCAACAGTGCAGCGTACGACGCGTATCTCCGAGGGGGAGACATTTTTGCGAGCGGGCCGGCGGACGCCGCGATGCTGCACAAGGCGGTGGCGGAGTTAGAGCGTGCGGTGGCGCTGGACACCAATTTCGCCCCCGCCTGGGCGGCGCTCGCGGTCGCGCGAACGCGGCTATTCCAGAATAGCGGCAGCCTGCAAGCATCGGACATCGCGCGGGCGCGGTTCGCGGCCCAGCGTGCATTGGCGCTGGACTCGACGCTGCCAAACGCTCGCGCTGCAATGGCGGGCTACTACTCGGTCGGGGAGCACGACGAGGCGCGCGCCTTGCGCGAGCTTCGCATCGGCCTGCGGTCGAGTCCCCGCGACGCCGCGCTCCTGACCCTGGTCGCGCTCAGCGAGCGCGCTCGGGGTCAGTGGGATTCGGCGGTCGGTCACCTGCAGCAAGCGAGATCGATCGATCCGCGGAACGCGACGGTGGCGTACAATCTCGGGATCACGCTGTTTGTGCTGCGACGGTTCCCCGAGGCTCGCGAGGCCGCCGAACGGGCAATGGAGCTCGCCCCGGACGCACAGGACTGGCAGCTAGTGGCGATGCTGTCGCTGGCCGCCGGAAACCTCACGGGCGCCCGCGCGGTCATGACCCGGGCCGGAGAGAGGGTCGACCCGACGACGCTAGTCACGTTCATGGCGACTTACGGCGACCTGCTCTGGGCGCTCGATGACCGTCAGCGCGCCCTGTTACTCCGCCTGACCCCGGCTTCATTTGGCGATGACCACTTCAATTGGAGCTACGCGCTGGCCGGCGCGTCGTGGATCAACGGTGACAGCGCGGCGATGCGTGCGTATGCCGATACCGCCCGCCGCACAGGGGAAGAGAGCGTGCGCAACGATCCGAAGGACCCGCAGGCGCTCTCGCTCCTCGCAGTCGCGAACGCCTACGAGGGACGGCGCGACGTGGCCCTGCGTCAGGGCGAGCAGGCCGTGGCCATGTGCCCTCCCGAGACGGACGAGATGACGCGTGGCTACGTGCTACAGCAGCTCGCTCGCATCTACATCGTGCTCGGCGAGAACGACCGGGCAGTGGCGACTACGGCCAAACTGCTCCACATGCCGTCGTACCTCTCTCCGGGATGGCTCCGGGTCGATCCCACCTTCGCGCCGCTGCGCGGGAACGCCGCCTTTAGGCGATTGCTCGGCGAAGAATAGCGCGACTCTCTATGTCGGCCGCGAAGCGGCCTAAACCGAGGTGGGAAACAAGTCGAAGGGCTGGCGTCGGTAAGCGGTGACAGGCCTTGCGGTTAGCTCCTGACACCTAACCCCCGACCCCTGAGCTCGTAGTACACTGCAGTGCCCCGTCGATTTCCCCGACCCTCGTTCGACGCCACTATACGGGGGCACTTCCGATCCCCGATATCTGACCCCTAGCTGAGGATTCGGACCATGCAATTCATGATCATCCAGAAAGCCACGAAGGACAGCGAGGCCGGCGTGCCGCCGACGACCGATCAGATCGCGACAATGGTCAACTTCCACGAAGAGCTGGTGAAGGCCGGAGTGCTGCTGGACGCGCCAGGGGCTGCACCCCGAGCTCGAAGGGTGCGCGTATTCGGATCTCGGGGAAGAAGCGGACCGTCATCGACGGGCCGTTCACCGAGACGAAGGAGCTCGATCGCCGGATTCTGGCTGATTCAGGCCAAGTCGAAGGAGGAGGCGATCGAGTGGGTTCAAGCGCGTTCCCAATGTGTGGCCGGAGGACGTCGAGATCGAGATCCGGCAGGTCGTCGAGGCCCGAGGACTTCGGAGCCTGGAGGTAACGCCCGAGACTGGGAGAGCGCAGATAAGGAGAGGCTAAGAGGGCTCAGAGCCCCCGCTGCTGGTAGTGTGACGACATCCGACGTTCGGCGCACGATCGAGGCGGTCTGGCGGATCGAGTCGGCGTTTTTTTGATCGCCGGGCTCGCCACGATCGTGCGCGACGTCGGGATCGCCGAGGATCTTGCCTAATGCTCTCGTCGCCGCGCTCGAGCGCACGGGCGACGCGGAATGTCCGCCACCATTGCCAGGTCATCCACCAGCAGAGTGTTCTCCGGCTTGAGAAACGAACCGCCTATCTGAGATCCTGTCGGCAGCGCCTGCTCAACATCGAACGCACGCCCAAGCTCTTCTTCATTCGCTCAGTGACTATGGAACCGACGAGCCTGAAGTCTGGCATCACTGCACACTCGGGATTCCGGCGAAAGGCTGGGCGGCTCTGACTGATAGCGTCCAGCGTGATTTAGAGTTCGTCGCGATCGAAAGCACCGCGGTTCAACTCGTCCGGCAAAGGTAGTGGTCGGGTGGGAATCGGCAGATCGCCGTGCGCACTGCGCCTGCGATTGCTGCTGCTTGGCCTAAAAACCCCAGACGCCCCGTTCGAGGTACGAGACTGGAACTAGGAGGGAAAGAGAATGAGAAAGATCATTGCGACCGCATTTGTTTCGCTTGATGGCGTCATGCAAGCTCCTGGCGGCCCAACAGAAGATCCGAGCGGCGGGTTCGATCTTGGCGGATGGGCCGTGAAATACTCGGATGAGAAATCCGGTGCCGCCGTCATTCGGATGGTAGGCACCCTCGCCAAGCCAAATGACCTGTTGCTCGGGCGCAAGACGTACGACATCTGGGCCAGCCATTGGCCGCATGTTCCCGCGGACGATCCTATTGGGCCTGTGCTCACAAAGGCCAACAAGTATGTGACGACAAGCGGCACGGGGACCTTTGCCTGGGCCAACAGCCACCAGCTGCGCGGCATTGACGAATTGAAGAAGGTCAAAGCTGGCAACGGACCTGACATTGTCCTGTGGGGCAGTTCGACCCTCTATCCGCAGCTGTTGGAGGCCAATCTCCTCGACCGCCTTTTGCTGCTGACATTTCCCTTGGCGCTCGGAAAGGGGAAAAGGCTCTTCGGAAGCACCACGCATCCAGTCGCGATGAAGCTTCTGGCGAGTGAAGTGACATCGACTGGCGTCATCATGGCGACTTACGAGTCGCCCGTGGCCCCGACGTTCTGGAACGCGTAATACTGATCGGTGTGTGTCTTGCACCGGTCACAACACTGTCTGCGTGTGTCACGGAGGAAGTGAGTGGCGGACCTGCCGGTTGGCTCACCCACCACGGGACAGGAAGGCGACGACCCGCAGACGGTCGCCGGCTAGCCAGGGGAGCGGAAGCCGTGACACTCATGCGTTGGCCCTTCCTCGAAACCAAATCGCGGTCTCTGTTCCCGATAAACGCGATCGCCGTTGATCTCGGCACCGCGAACACTCTCGTGTATGTGCAAGGCGAAGGCATCGTGCTCGCGAGCCCTCCGTGGTGGCGCTCGATCGCGAGACCAAGGAGTCCGGGCCGTCGGCGTCGACGCCAAACGCATGCTCGGCCGCACCCCCGGCTCATCACTCGCCATCCGCCCGATGAAGGACGGCGTGATCGCCGACTTCGACGTCACCGAGGCGATGCTGCGCTATTTCATCACGCAAGTCATCGAGACCATGTTTTCGGTGAAACCTCGCGTCGTTATCGGCGTCCCTCAGGCATCACCGAGGTCGAGAAACGCGCCGTCAACGACTCGCGCCCTCCGCGCCGGGGCGAAAGACGTCTTCATGGTTGCCGAGCCGATGGCCGCGGCGATCGGCGTCGGCCTGCCGTCGAGAAGCCGCCGGCAACATGATCGTCGATATCGGCGGCGGCACCACCGAGATCGCCATCATTTCGCTGTCGGCATCGTGTCTTCAACAGTCGATCCGCGTCGGCGGCGACGAGCTCGACGCCGCGATCGTCAATTCATGAAGGAGCTACAATCTCCTCATCGGTGAGCCGCACCGCGGAATAGATCAAGATCCGGATCGGATCGGCGATCCGCTCGACGAGGAGCTCGACGATGGAGGTCAAGGGCCGCGACTCCGTGGCGGGCCTCCCGAAGACGATCACGTCACTCCGCGGAAATCCGCGAGGCGATGGCGGGACCCGATCCAACGGTCGTCGACGCCGTCCGGCGCGCGCTCGAGATCACTCCGCCGGAGCTCGCGAGCGACCTCATTGATCGTGGCTTCGTCATGGCGGGCGGCGGCGCGTGATCCGTGGCCTCGACGTACTCCTGAGCCAGGAAACGAGCTTGGCGATCCACGTAGACGAGGATCCGCTCACGTGTGTCGTTCGTGGCGCTGGTCGGATACTCGAAGACCAGGAAAGTACTGGTCTGTCTTGAGCAACTGAACCTTTCCGGCGGCACCATGCGGCGAGCGGCTATTCCGTTTCTACCTCGCGCACGCGAGGTATATGGAAGCCGCGGACATGGTCCTCCTGGCCCGGCTTCTGAAACTTGACAACGTCGCTCAGAGAGCGGGCGGTGAGCACGACGATGGACTGCGACGGCGGGACCGCGAGCAACACTTCGTGGCTGGGCCGTGCTGCGGCCAAATGAACGGCTTGTGGGCGTCGATCAACCAAAGCTATCCACGGATTGGCACCAAGCCGGCGCTGCGAGCCTCGTCGCACAGCGCGCTGACGGCCTTATCGGTTCGACGCAAGACCTCATCATTTTCTGTCTCGGTGATGGTCAGCGGCGGGGCCACCATGGACCGTTGCCCGAAGCGGCCGCCCGCGGACGCGCGCGAATACAGCATGATGCCGTTGTTGAGACCATGGATGCGAAGGCGCCTCGTCGCCCCGAAATCGGGTGGAAGCCAGGCCCTCGTGACCTGGTCCGCAACCAGTTCAACCGCGAGCAGCAACCCCTTGCCGCGCACGTCACCGACAATCGAGTAGTCACTCTTCAGCCGCTCGAGGCCAGCCCGCAGCTGTGCTCCGCGGGCAGTCGCGTTGGCGCAGAGATCCAGACGCTCGAATTCGTCGAGCACGGCCGAACCGACGGCACAGGCAATGGGGTTGGCGTTGTAGGAATAACTGAAATCGAACCCTGTGGTTGCGGCCAGCAGGTCGGCGTGCGCGGCAGACACCCACATTACCCCTAGCGGCGCGTGACCTGCACCCACGCCCTTTGCCTGCACGACTATGTCCGGCAAGGCATCAGCCCAATGGTGGGCTGTGACGAACTGTCCCGTCCGACCTGCTCCGCACAGGATCCATCGAAGACCAGGAATACGCCGTGCCGTGTGCAAATATCACGTATCGCGCGAAAATAGCTCGGCGGTGGCACCACCGCGCCGGTCGAGAGCCCGCCAACGGGTTCCAGCAGGAACGCAAGCACGTTGTCTGGACCCAGTTCGCCAATCTTCACCTCGAGCGCCTGCGCACAGTAACTCGCGTAGTCCTCGACGGTTTGCCCGTCAGGAACGCGATACGACAGTGGCGCCGGTATTGTCTCCGCCGCGACAGCGAAACCGTCAAAGAAGGCGTGCAGCGCGACGTTTCCGCCGGCTGCCAGCGATCCGATCGTGGCGCCGTGATAGGAAGGATTCAGCGAGACTATCCGGCGACGGGTGGACTGGCCCGTCGCGAGGGCATAGCCTTACAAAATGGACGGCGTTGTCGATGGCCTCACTGCCGCCCGAGCAGAGGCTCACGCGCTCGAAGCCCGGCCCAGCCAACGCCGCCAACCGGTTCGCATATGTGAGATTGGCCCGGTTCCGTGCGACCAGCGTATAGGCGTAGTCCAGCGTACGAGCTTGGCGGACCATCGCATCGATGACCCGCGGATTGCAATGTCCAACGGCACTAACCATGGGGCCGGAAGACGCATTGATATATGCCTTGCCGTCCTCGTCCCAGAACCAAATACCGTCGGCGGTGCCATCATCGGCAGCGGAACACTGGATGAGCGGGAGTAGAAGACGTCCTGCGTGCCCCCGGGAATGCTGCGGCGATCGTCACTCACATGAGGCCTCTTTGGAGAAGAGTGGCAATTCACACTCGGCGGCGGTCTCCGTTCAACGGATAAAAGCCCAGGCGCGGCGAGCGATGCGAAGCCGTGGTCGTGGTACCACGTCCGGCGGATTTGGGATCAAGTGCAGCCCCATACAAACCGGCCATCTGTCGGGGACAATACTCGGCAATGTCGGGTTTCCCACGATATGCGTTGTGTCGCGGGCGGGCTACGCTAAGAATCACGGCGGGTTGGGAGTTCGGTCGGTCGTTGAGCCTGTTCATATCGAACGGGATCATTTCCAGCGACCTCGGGCGCGGACCTCCGGCTGTTGGCCGCTGCTGCTGAAAAGGAGAGGCCTATGCTCGAAGCTCAGTCACTCCGCTGGCATCATGCCGGACGTTGGATTGTTGACCGGGTCGATCTTGTCGTGAGCCCGAACGAGATCGTCGGCCTCCTTGGTCCCAATGGCGCCGGCAAGACTGTCACGTTATCGATGATCGCTGGTCTGTTGAGACCGACGAGTGGTCGCGTGCTGATTGATGGCGTTGATGTCATGCACTTCGGCTTGGACGCGCGAGTCCCCTGCTTCCTGAAGGCGGGCGCGGAGTGAGAACCACAGCCCAGCGCATAGCGTGGGCGTGTGGCGGGGCACTCGTCGCAGCGCCGTCGGGTGGGGGCTCTGGTTCATTCTCGCGTGGTGGAGGTATGGCGAGGCACCGCGGCACAACGTTTCCGATACCCTGGTCGACCAGTTCATGCCGCGCTACGAGGTCGTGGAGCAGCACGCGATTGATGTTGTCGCGCCACCAGCGGTGACCTTCGAAGCCGCGCGGAGGACCGACCTCGAGCGCTCAGGCGTCGTGCACGCCGTCTTCGCGCTTCGCCGTGCGTTCCTTGTCCGGACGGGTTCGGCGACACCGCACCTCACGCTCGAGACGCTTCAGGCGATCGGGTGGGGACTCCTCGCCTCGGCGCCAGGGCGTGAGCTCGTGTTTGGCGCCATCACGCAGCCGTGGCGGGGCGACGTGCATTTCCGGCCGCTTTCGCCCCCAACGTTCGCCGCGTTCGATAGCGCGGGATATGCCAAGATCGTGTGGACGCTCGCGGTGGATTCGCTCGCCCCAGAGCGCTCCCGCTTTCGCACTGAAACGCGGGTCCTGACGACCGACGACGTGTCGAGGGCGCGCTTCCGCCGCTATTGGGCTCTCATGTCACCAGGCATCGCGCTCATTCGCTGGCAGGTCGTCCGACTCGTCCGCGCCGATGCCGAGCAGCGGGCCCGCGTCCGCCGCGATTCGACCGCCGGGCGCTCATGATGTACACTCCCCGCCAGCGGCGCACAGCATTCCCGATTACCCTCGTCACCTGCATCGTCCTGACCGTCGGCCTGGTGCTCGCACTCCAACGCGGCCAGCTCTCGGTCGCCGCTGTCTGCGGCGGCGCGCTCAGCGGGCTGCTGGCGGCGTTTGCCTGGGCGCTGCGGCATTTTGCTCCCCACGTTTCAGCGGCATTCGTCGGGGCCGCCGTAGTGCCGGCGATCCTCCTGTGGCTCATGAGCCCGGGCGCAGGGGCGTCCAGCGTGGGCGTAGCCGCGGCCCTCTTCGCAACCTGGGTCATCACGTACGACTTGGGCATTTCCGCGAGAGCCAATGGCGAGGTCGTGTCCCGGGTCGTGTCGGTCGGTCCTGCTGCCGGTCGCCCACGGGCGCTGATCGTGTATCACTCCACCCATGGTCGGTTTCAGCCGTTACTACAGCGTGCGCTGGCCGAGGGGCTCCAGTCGTGGGGATGGGCGATCGACATGACGACGGCGAGCCGGGCGACGCCGCGAGACTTGTCCGCCTCGACCATCCTGTGCTTGGCGCGCCATCCTATAACTGGCAGCCGGCCAGGCCGACCCTCAGCTACCTGGGTCGGCTCGGTGATCTCAATGGGATGCCCGTCGCGATCGTAATCTCCGGCGGAGGCATGACGGACCGCGCGGCGAAGATTCTATCGGACCGCGTCACGCGGGCGCGTGGCGTGCTCGTCGAAGCCCTCGAGGTGTGGACGGCACGATCGAACGTCGAGCGCTCGGGCCTCAGTGAACCTCAGGAGATCATGCGGCGCGCAGGCGCACGCCTCGGACAATCTGTCCGGGAACGTGGCACAACCGAACCTACTGCACAACCATCCCGATCGTCCTGAGCCATCCCTGACTATTTCGGGAGCACGGAGGTTCTTTGAAACCGCCTGCGTTGCGATTGACGGCGACTGCCCCAGCCCTGCTGGCCTACTGGCGTACCACGACGCGCAACGCGTCTCGCCAGAGGCGGTAGTTGAGCGGTGAGCGCATGGATGTGATCTCGCCGTCGACGGCGATACGCTCGTCTTCGCCTGACAGCTCGACCTGCCCGCCATCGACTAGATGGGCCTCGAGGAACGACGGCGACCACCCGCGCCACGGAGACGTGTGTCCGCTCGCCAATCGGTCGTAAGACCGCGTCCAGCGCCGCGCGTTGCCGGGGCGTTGCACGACCATGACATGGAGCGCACGCGCGCCTCCGGGGATGCGCGCTCCGATCGCCGGTGGAGTCAGCGTCCGCTCGCAAACCCCGACGAACAGCAACGGAGTGTCGCACACCACGAACGCGTCCGCCCGCTTCAGCGTCAGACGAACCTTGTGCAGGCCGGGGAAAATCCGCAGGGCCGCCAGGATGCTCGCTACTCGATACCCGACATAGCGCTCGAAACGCTTGCGCACCTGCGCGTAGACCACGTACACGCCGACCGAGCTGGTATTGATGAAGATGCGCTCGTTCACCACGCCGACATTGACCGCCCGGACGGCGCCCGAGACCGCCACGCCGATCGCGTCCTTCGCGTCGAGGGGGATCCCGTAGTCTCGGGCGAAATGGTTCAGCGTGCCGCCGGGGACGACAGCCAACTCGACTGGGGAGCCCGCTAACACGGACGCCGCCATCTCGACCGTCCCGTCGCCTCCTGAGACTACAACGCGCGTCGCGCCATTCGCGGTGGCGCTCCGAATCGCCGCCACGAGCCCGGCTGGTTCAACCCGGCGAACGTCGAACGCTTTTCCGGCCTCGGCGAGCGCGCGCTCCGCCTTGCCGGCAGAGCGGCCACCGGTATTGACGAACGCGGGAATTGGGAGTCTCAGTGCTTCGGCCCATTCCATTCCCCCGATACACAACGCGAGCCAGGCAGTCCCTCCGAGAAGCCGCCCAGCACGTCGCTCGGATAATGGACCGCAAGATACAGGCGACTAAACGAGACCGCCCCGATGATGAGGCCGGCCGCGGCGTAGAGCATGACAATGCGTGACCGGTCGAGTGCAATGAGTCGAGTCACGACGTAGGCGAGCATCACGTAGCACAGGCAGGAGGCCATCGCGTGGCCGCTGGGGTAGCTCGACGAATGGCCATGGAGCAGCGTGACCCCGTACGGTGGCCGGGCACGGTCGACCGCGACTTTCAGGGCGCGCTCGAGCAATCCCCCTCCACCAAGAGCCGCGACCCAGCCACCCAGCAAGAACCATTGCCGCATCCACCAGAGCAGGAGACCCACGACGATACCGATGATCCACGCCCCGGGAAGCCCGAGGAACGACACCAGAATGAACAGGCGATCGCCGGCGGGGGTTCCGTGCGCGTAGAACCAGGACTCCGAGACGCGATCCCACTGCGCGAGGCGGCCCGTGTGGAGCACGGCGTTGGTTAGAGCAGCGAGGGCTGTGGTTGCGCTCCCGAATACCGCCAGTGCAATAGCGGCTGCGCGCCGTGGGCGGGTTGGCCCCGTCGTCATGGTCTATTCTTTCCTTACCGCCATGCGATCAGTGTCGGGCTGCCAGCCGTGTCGAACGTCGTGCGCGAGACGTTCCCCGACGTCGTCGCCATGTACTGCGTTCCGCCGACCACGTACGTCACGATCCCTCCAGCGATCGCCCTGGGCGTTTTATATGTAAACGGCAACTTGCCAGTTGCCGCGTCGAACGCGAAAAGTTGCCGTCGAACGCCACGGGCGCAACCTTGGCCGCGTGCGTCAGCGTGCTGTCAGGGCAGAAAGGAGGAAGGAGGAAGGAGGAAGGAGGAAGGAGAAAGGAGACCGACGAGCACGGCCGTGGCAGATCATTGCCTCGGCGGAACAGGCCACGGTGCGCCTCAAGTAGCGGACCAACGAAGCCGGGTCGTCCGTCACAGGCCCCCGTCCTCAGGCCAGGAGTTCCGGGACGCGCCGCTCCGGGCCTATCTTCATCGACGCCTTGCACCGGAGTGAGCGATGTGGCGTCCCGTCCAAAAGGCAGTGTGCGCGTCTCTGCTGCTGGCGTGCGCATGCTCCAAAGCGAAGCGCGCGCCCGAACCGGCCAGCCCCCCGCCGGCGACCCCGGCCCCGTCTGTGGCTGGCGGGGCCAAATCGCAGCAAGATCTGCTGAGCGACATCGCCACGAGCGGCGTAACGCGCGAGCGGGCCACGCAGCTCTTCGCGATGGCGGTCGGGCCGCTCCCCGGGATCGCAGCGCCGGCCGGGAAGCGCGACAGCACCGACTTTGATGGCACGCTCGCCGTCGGATACCTGTACCAGGTGTGGGACTCGCTCACGCCGGAGCAACAGCGTGCCGCGACGCGTCTCATTCGGGGCGCGCGGGCTGATAGCGGTACTCCGCGAACGTCCGATGCCGGCGGGCGCTCCCTCTTCCGCACCGTGGCACTGGCCACGACAATGCTCGCCGACAGCCCTGCCTTCGACTACTCCGCGCTCGCCCATCGTGCCGATTACGTGCTCAGCGCCGAGATGAACGTCAGCCAAGTCGCATTCGTGGGTGCTGTCGGGTACGGGCCGCCACTCGGAACAGAGTACGCCCACACGTGGACCTGGGACCCGTATACCGATGGGAAGTGCCACATCACCGTGTGGAATCAGAAGTTTCAGGGGCTCGATTCCATCGGCGCGCTCTCGATCATCACGCACGAAATGTTTCATTGCTACCAGCAGCGGGCGCTCGCCACATCCGCGGCCTGGCAGAGCGTGAAACCGTGGATTCTCGAAGGGGAGCCCACCTGGGCGATGATCGCCGCGGTCCCGACCGTGACGGGTCTCTTCATTGAGAACAAGTGGATCCCGTACATCAACGGACCCGAAGACCGAGTACTACAAACGCTGGTACGACGCGCTCGGCGTCTTCGCCCACCAGAGTGATCTCGTGGGCGACAACGATGTGTGGAACAAGTTGCTGCTCGTCGCGCTCGCCGGACAGCAGGGTGCGGACGCGAGCGCCTTCGCGCTGCTGATTCAGGGGAACGAGACACCCTACTACTCGTCCTGGGGCGCCAGCTACTTCCAGGCGCAACAAAAAACGTCATGGTTCATGCAGGGGCCCGGCACGCCGCCGACGTACGGTCCCAATTGGGACGTCGTGACCGTGGACGACGGCACCGCGAAAATGCTGGCCTCGATCCCGTCGGATCAGGCGCAGCTCTGGAAGATCGAAGGGCACGCTGACATCGTGGTCGTCCTTCTCCTGACCGGCTACGGACGCCTGCACGACGAGGGATTTCATCTGGATACGCAGCTCACAGATGGACAGCCACTCGCGCTCTGTCTCAAGGACGGTGGCTGCACGTGTCCGGACGGCACCCCGGGCGCGTCCCTCGTCACGAAGCAGGCGACGCGACCGGTCGCGATCGGCGTGGACGGTGGCGACTACACCGTGCAACTCGGAGTGGTAGGCGACTCGCTCGGCAAATTCTGCAAGCATCCGGACCCACCCCCGGTGTTGCAGCTGGGCGATGGGGGTGGCGGAGGGGGCGGCGGCGGTAATCCCGGGCCGGACAGCGCGAAAAAGCCGGACATTCCGCAAGGCGTCACGCGCGGCGACACGCATCTCTTCACGTTCGACGGCGTGTTCTACGATCTCCAAGCCGTCGGTGAATTTACACTCGTGCGCTCGACGAAGGATGACTTCGCGGTGCAGGTCCGACAGATTGCGCCGCCAGGGTCACGATCCGTGGCCGTGAATCAGGCCATGGCCACGAAACTCGGCACCGACCGGATCAGCGTGGCGGTCGAAAACCGCGCGGCCGTTCTGCGGATCAACGGGAAGGTCATCAACGGACCGCTGCCGCGTCTTACGGTTGGGACGCTCACGCGCTCCACGGGAATGTTCGGCGACACGTATGAGATGACGTGGCCCGACGGCACGATCGTTCGCGCTCAACAGATCGGAAGGAACCTCAACGTACAGGTGCAACCCTCAGCGTCGCGGCGGGGCAACCTGGTCGGCCTCCTGGGGGACGGCGATGGCTCGCCGGAGAACGATCTGGTCGGGCTGCGCGGGGTCCGTCTCGGAAGCCATCCATCCCCGATCGATGTCAATCACTCCCTCGCCGACGCGTGGCGGATCACGCAGGCGCAGTCGCTCTTTATGTATCAACCCGGCCAATCCACCGCGACGTTCACCGATCGGACGTTCCCCGGCAAGGACCCTGATCCGTCGATCGTCAAGAACCGCGTGGCCGCGGAGCAATACTGTAAGGTCGTTGGTGTCACCGACCCGCACCTCCTGGACGACTGCGTGCTCGATCTCGCCGTCACGAACGATTTCGTGTTTGGGAGTGACTATGCGCACGCGCAACATGTGCTGGCGGCGCGTCTCGCGCTGCACAAACCATCCTCATCGACGAGCGCGGCTCAGAAGACGATCTACGCCACTGGTGAAATCCTCGACCACACATCGGAGCCCGAATTCCACTTTGACGCCACCAAAGAGGACGTGATCTGGGTGCACGATCCGGACTGCGTCGATCGCCTGCCCAACATGCATCCCGTGGGGTTCACCCTGCTGGCGCCGAGCGGCGCAAATCTGGGGTTTGGGATGGGCTGCGAGTTCAATCGCCGAGAGTTGCCGGAAACGGGGACGTACACGCTGCGGGCCGTCTTCAAGTACCACGATGAAACGGTGCGCTGGCGGGTCCCGATCCGCTTCGTGCGTCCCGACCGGCGCGCGTCGATGGCGTACGGGCAGTCGATCACGGGCAACATCGACATGAAGGCCGCGCGTGATGTCTACACCTTTACGGCCCACGCGGGCGACGTTCTCAAGATCTCGGGCGCGGGGTGTGACGTGGATGGCCTGATCCTCAGCATCGTGGATCTGCAGGGGCACGAGATCGGTGGCTTGACCTGTCGAAACGATGACAGCTTCAAGATGCCGCAGAGCGGCAATTATCAGCTCGTAGTCAATTCACTTGACGGCGGCCCTGCGCCGTACCAATTCGTGTTCCAGGGCGGGGCGTTCAAGTAACCCGGAATGCACCGCTAGAATGCATCACCGGAGTGCACTACCAGAGCGCCAAACGTGACGCGGAGCTTCACGGCGATTGCCTGCCCGATCTCGCCCCTGGAACCCGGTCGAGCGCCGCGCAGCGTGGCGCGTACAGCTTCCTGTGAGGGAGAGTGGCGGAGTCCTGGCGACGCAAAGACCACGTCCCAACCTCGGGCCTGTGCGTCCGGCAAGCGTCAGAGCAGAACGTAGAAAGTAGAGAGTAGACCGAGTAGCGCGGCCCCGTGGCAGACCCATCGCGGAACTCGAAGCCCTGTTTGCCGGTTCAGTGGGTAATGAGCGCACTCGCGCCCCTACTTGTGGAGCCTCGTGACGCGTCGTCGCGGATTGACGATGCGATCGGTCATACCCCGATGGTGCGCCTCCGGCACATCGTCGAGGCGCGGATGGGCGAAATCTGGGTCAAGCTCGAGGGCTTGAATCCCGGTGGATCGATCAAGGATCGGACGGCGCTTGGAATGATTCTCGACGCCGAAGTGCGCGGCGTGCTCAGGCCCGGCGGGTTGATCGTCGAGCCCACCTCAGGCAACACCGGTATTGGTCTGGCGCAAGTCGCGGCGGCGCGGGGTTATCGGTTGATTCTCGCCATGCCGTCGTCGATGAGCGACGAGCGGAAGCGCACGGTACGGGCCTACGGCGCCGAGATCGTGCTCACCGATCCCGAGCGGCGCATGCTGGCAGCGATCGAAGAGGCAGAGAGAATTCGCGACGCGAGGGGCGCGTGGATGCCCAACCAGTTCGGCAATCCCGCAAATCCGCGTATCCATTACGAGACCACGGCGCCGGAACTATGGACGCAGATGAACGGTCGCGTTGACGCATTCGTCTATGGCTCCGGCACCGGCGGGACGATAAGCGGGGTTGGACGGTACCTAAAGGAACGGCGGCCGGACACCCTTGTGGTCGCCGTCGAGCCGGCACGGTCCCCCGTGCTCTCGGGCGGCGTACGTGGGCAGCACCAGTTTCAGGGTATGGGGCCGGGATTCGTGCCGGACAACTTCGACCGGTCGGTCGTCGATCGAATTGTGCTGGCGTGGGAGGAGGACGCCTTTCCAGTCGCTCGGCGGCTCGCGAAAGAGGAGGGGCTCTTCGTCGGCATGTCGAGCGGCGCCATCGTCTGGGCTGCGCTCGACGTCGCCCGGGAACTGGGTCCCGGTGCTCGCGTGGCGTGCATCGCACCCGACAGCGGCGCCCGGTACCTGACGACGGCGCTATTCGAGAACGAGCGCTAACGCCTCGAGTGCGTCCGGCTAGCTAATGAACGGCCGGCAAGTTGCTGCTTTTCCCTCTAGATGGTGCTGCTATCCGCCTGATCGCGCACCCGACGAAACGGCAGGATGCCTGCTGAATTGTCCGCGGAATTGTCCCTACTGACCTCGACGCGCTCAACTGCCGCAACAGGTATCGGCGAGGGCCTTCGCCGCTGCCGCCTGCCTCGTGTTTGACACGGACGGCGTCACGCGACGAATCTGGCACTATCCGGCGCATTGGCCGGACCTCTCGCCCAGCGACCTATTGCGGGTGAGTTGGCGGAGGTAGACGCGCCGCCTCTGCCTGCGGTCGCTCGCACGATGCAGCCGCGGATGCGAGCGCACTGATCGCAATCGCCGTGGCTGGCGTGATGGCCGGGGTTGTACCCCGCCCTGCACCACCGGCGGCCGAAGAACGCGCGCGTCGTTCCGAGGTTGCTCGCGGAGAGTGCGCGAGAATGTGGAGATGCGCGTCTGTCGGCGAACACGGACAAGGCAAGTGGACCAAGAGTCAGGGGCTCGCCTCCGGCACCGCACGCATATCAACCGTCTCGGATTTACGATGCTAGTGCCGAGGGCTAAGCTCGGTTCAACGAGAGTACCCACCGTGAACCACGCATGAGCGGAGGTTGCAACGTTGCGCGCCACCAAAGCAGATGAGCTACTCCGCGGCGTGTATTCGCGAGAACTGTGGCCCGGCGTCATGGGGCTTAGGGCGGTTAACCTCCACGGGCAGACGGTCAAGCGGGTCGGCGTCTTGGAGTGCGTCTACGAGGAGGCTGTCGAGGCGGCCGACCTCTGGTCGTTCCTCGATGGCGTCGCGGATGATCGCCTGCCTGAACACCTCGCGGTCGGGTGCGGCGGCGAGCACGAGGAAATGAGCGTCAACTCCGGCGACCCGCGTGAGCGCAAACGTGGCGTATATGTGAGTGCCGAGTGGCCCGGCATCGTTTTCCTCCGCGCCCTGGGTGCGCGGGGACAGTTGGTCAAGTACGTCACGGTCCCGCGCATCTACTACTCCATCCGCGAGCGGCACTACCTCGAGGCGTTCCTCGAGCGCCATCTGTCAGATCTCGCGAAAGATCGGAAGAGGGTGCACGAGCCGCTCCTCGTCGCGCCCGACAATGCTGCCAGTCGCTCCCTCGACTGGCGGCCCGTTAACCGGTAGGTCGATCGCTGGCAATCGGCGCGGTGAGGTCCGGCATTGGCTCGTCATTCGCGCGTGCCAACACGCCCCGCTTGGAGTCGCCGATCTCGATTGTCGCCCGCTCGTGGTCCACCCTCGTGCGATCGGGGCTAGCGTTCCGGATCCAGACGTGCCAGGATCATTGCTCATGCCAGCGGCGAGCGCTTTGTCGGTGAAGCGACCATACAGTACACCGCTTGTTCGTGTCCGGAGCGTTGCGCTGGTCGACTCTGAGACAGGGAAGCATTGGACAGTCTCGGAAGTCCTGACCGTCGACCTGCCCGGTGCGCCTGCTGCCGCCTGCCTCGTGTTTGACACGGCCGGCGTCACGCGGCGGATCTGGCGCTACCCGGCGAATTGGGTGGAACTCTCGCCGAGGGACCTACTCCTGGTGAGCTGGCAGACGTAGACAGGTCGCGCTTTCCGATGGCTCCTGCAACCGTGCTGTTGCGTACGCCAGCGCACTGATCGCAATCGCCGGACCCGGGGATACCTTAGAGCATCGCCACTCTGGGCCCGCGAGCCCTCGGCCGCGCCGCTACGTCGTGCTCGCCTCTTTCTCGCGGACCCGTGACCGGTCCCGACAATGGAAAGAAGAAGACCGAAGCCCCGGGGCGCGGGAGGCGCTTCGCGTCGCCCGTGGTCTCCGGCGTTCGTCGGCGCTCTCAACGATCTGCGTGAGGAGATCGGATTGCACCTCACCGACCCGAGTCGAGATGGACAACTGCTCACTCTCGTTCATTGGGTTGCGCGTCAGGCGCGTGCCGACAGTCTAGGTGCCGAGGACGTGGTGGTGGCATTCCACGCTATCTGGGATGATGTGCCGGGTGTACGGGCCGCCGCGACCACGCGGGACAAGATCCGTTGGGACGTGGTCACTGCGCTCATTGCTGCGTATTACGACGGGGAGGCTGATCGTCCGGAATCCTCGGGCTGAGCGACGCGAGTCGTCCGCGAGAGTTGCGGTCGATGCTCACACGGGCGCAGGCGCGGCCTAGCTACTTGCGAGGAGAGTTGGCCTGCGGGTTGAACGATGGGTTAGGCGTACCCGCAATGCCGGCCGTCCCGAGCTGCTTGAGAAGCGCGCCCTCGGTCAGTTCCCTTTCTCCCTTCCCGAACTGGTAGACGCGCATTGGCCCGTGTTCAGGTTTGAAATACCGGACCGTCGCCCGAGTATCGCCGAGCGGTACGCGGACATTCTTAAAAGGCTTCGCGGGCCGTACGCCGAAGATGGCATCATGCACGCGGTAGCTCACACCGTCGCGGTCGATATAGACTCGCACCATGTCAGGCAACACGCCCGCTCGGGCTAACGATCCTCCGTCTCGTCAAAGTAGGCATTGAGTGCGGTACCTATGAGACGGATGAGCTGGAGGTCGTGGTCGACCGTCGGTCGCTCGGACCGAGCACCACGCTGGCGCCGTTCCCTAACGCGATCATTCTCAGTTGGTCGAGATTCCTCCTCCGTCGCATCAGCCGCGTCACCTCACTCAGCGCGGAATGTCCGAAACATGCCGAGCGCCATGTGGCGCGCCGCCGTCGGCGAGTCCTTGAAGTTGCATACCAGCGCGCACGTGTGGTCCCGCACGAGCGTCGTCCCGAGGCGTCCGGGGCTGGACTCTCCGGGGAGAGCGAAGAGCACTCCGGATGGCGCCCCGTCGAAGACACGCTCGATCAGAGGCTGCAGGAGCAGGCCCTGATGTGCTGCCTCCGCGAGGTTGGCCGCGGTGACGCCGGGGCGCAGCGCGGCGAGCAGCATCTCGTGCGCCACGCGGCCGTTGTTTACGAGAACGAACACCGCTGGGCCGGCGCGTACCACCGTCGGTACCTGAAACGCGTAGTCGGTCCCAACGACCCGGATTTCCCGCACCGCTTGCGCTGGCTGGCTGGCGGGGTGCGCCGCCGAATGTTGGCCGCCGACAACCGCAACCGCAGCGAAGACGACGAGCGCCCACCGCATGTGCACTCCCAAGAGAGGCCGGCCCCCGTCACCAGCTCGCGTGGCAATGTAACAGAGAATAGAGCAGCCATCGGACACACCAAGAGTCCCTACGCGCGTGTGTTCATACGGTAGCCCGCGACACAAGTGGACCCTCACGGCAGCCGGAGTGATGATTTCAGTGGGGTGCTGCACGTAACTCGTTGCAGTCTATGCGGTGCGATTTAAGCATCACTTAAATCGGGCGCTGATCGCGAGTCGCGTTGCGCGCAACCTGCAGCTCGTGGCGAACGCGAAACGCTGTAGCCGTTTGCCTGTAAAAGACCGCCCTTCGAGGTGGTCGCACGACAATGGAGGGAGCGGCGCGGTAGTCGTTCGCCGCCTACGGAACACTACTAGAACCACGTCGGATGTTGTCCGCGGGCGTAGGGGCTGCACCTACGGATGTGGGTAATCCGGTTGAAGACCTCGTCCACGGTGGGTGGCGCCTTTGCCCACACGCAACCCTGTCTACGACCGACGGTGCCGCGGTGATTGCAGCGGGACCGTTGGCCGATCGTGCAACGGATGGTGCGGGTATGCGACTCTCGCCAACGGCGATCAAGGTGCGACGACGCCACGACGCAAGCCGCCCGTGGCCTTTTTCGTCCGGAGCTGCTAATGCCGAGGGTGCGACGACCGGAGAAGGCGCAGCCGTCGCAATGTGCTTGCACCGCGCTTTCGTTTCGGCTTTCGGGGTCTTCTTGGCGCCACTACAGGACCGGCGTGAATAGCGTGCGTTCAGGTGCGGCTGATCAGATAATCGAGGCAATCGCGGCCAGATCGTAGCACAGACGTAGCACGAGCTTCTGGCATAGCTCACGGCCACGCACAGTAAGACAATGCGTGGCCGTTGTTTATTGAATCGGGACGGCGGGATTTGAACCCGCGACCCCCTGAACCCCATTCAGGTGCGCTACCGGGCTGCGCTACGTCCCGCTCAACTGCGTGGGAGGAAACGTAGGCGCAGCCCCGTGCCGGGACAACCGGCACCAGCCGACGTTCCGTGGCAGAATCGGACCCTTGCGCCCGGCGGAGGACCCCCATCAAATGGTAGCGGACAGCTCGCGGGCCAACCGCCATTGAGAGGCAGCATATCGTGAGCGATCGATCGAGACGGTTCGCCGGCGTCGGCCTGGTGTTGGTCGCGGCGTTCGCCGCGCTCGCGGAGGGACAGGCCGCACCCGACGGCGCGAGTCATCACGTGTACGAGCTCAAGGAGTTCCGCCTCGAGAGCGGCGTCACGCTGCCCAACGCCACGCTCGTCTACGCCACGTATGGGCACCTGAGCGCTCGTCGCGACAACGCGATTCTGCTGCCGTCGCACTACATGGCCGACCACCACGGCTATGACTGGTTGATCGGTCCCGCACTCGCTCTCGATACGACGCGCTATTTCCTGATCGCTACGGAGATGTTCGGCAACGGCCACTCCTCATCGCCGAGCAATACGCCGGAGCCGTTTCACGGCCCGCGGTTCCCGGTCACGACCATCCGAGACAACGTGGCCGCCGTGTCCGAGATGTTGAGCAGCCTGGGGATCGCACATCTGCAGGGCCATCATCGGTTTCTCCATGGGCGCGGAGCAAGCGTTCCAGTGGGCGGTGAGCCATCCGGACATTCATGGACCGTATCGTGGCTACCTCGGGAACGGCGAAGTGCTATGGGCACGGCATCGTGCGGCTGGAAGGGCAGATCGCCGCGCTGAAGGCCGATCAGGACTTCCGTGGTGGCGATTACACCCAGGAGCCGGTCCGCGGCATTCGGGCCTTCGGTGCTGTGTGGGCCGGGTGGTTGTTCTCGCAGGAATGGTGGCGGCGGGAGCTGTGGCGGTCGATGAGCCCGACCCCGACGTCCGCGACCGACGCCATGGCGCGGATCGTCCAGGGCTTCGAGGGGAAGGACGCGAACGACTACATCCTGCAGGCCCGCACCTGGGAGCGCCACGACGTCGGCACGACCCCGGGCTTCAATGGCGATGTCGAACGAGCGCTGCGCTCGATCACCGTGCCGGTCCTGTACATGCCATCCGCGACGGACCTCTACTTCCCGATCGCCGACGCCACCTACGAGCGACAGTTCATCCGCCAGGTCGACTTCGAGCCCATCCCCTCGCTCTGGGGGCATCCGGCGGGGCGGCACCGGATTCGGCGGACGCGGCCTTTCTGAACTCGCACATCAGGGCGTTCCTCGAACAGCCCGCAGCCCAATAGTTGGCGAGGTGGTCGAACGCCGGCACTACTCTTCTAGGTATGAGACAGACCAGTGCTGCCGGAGGCCGCGCGCAACCCTGGAGCGAAAGCATTGCACGGCGCGCCCGGTGGCTCGCCTATGTGTCAATCGCATGGATGACACTCGAGGCGACGGTTGCGTTGTGGGCTGCGGTAGCGGCCGGCAGCGTGGCTCTCCTGGGCTTCGGCGGAGACTCCGTGATCGAGGTCGCATTGGCCGCGGTCGTTCTGTGGCGGTTCTCCGGTGAGGCAACCAGCAGACGCGAGCACCGAGCCGCTCAGTTGATTGGCTGGAGTCTCATTGGTCTCGCCGCGGTGGTCGCAATCGACAGCATGTCGGCACTCCTCAGTCGACGTACGCCGGAGCCGACAGTTGTCGGCATTTCCCTCGTGGCGGCATCGCTGGTGATCATGCCTCTTCTTGCTGGGGCGAAACGCCGGCTGGCCTCACAGGCCGGAAGTCAAGCGCTTGCCGGTGACGCGCAGCAGAGCAGCGTGTGCGCATGGCTGTCGGCGGTCACGCTCGTCGGGCTCGGCTTGCGGGCGATCGGTGGGTGGTGGTGGGCTGATTCAGCCGCCGCGCTCGTGCTTGTCCCGCTGATCGCCCGCGAGGGGGCACACGTGCTCCGGGCAAAAACGCTCGCCGATACGTGCTGCAATGGTTGAGCGCTCGCGACGAGGTTGAGGTGTCGGGAACGCCGGCTCACAAATCAAATGCGGGATGCCGATCAAGACGCGCTGAGTCGCTTGTCTCGGGACATCCCTAGCGGCTCACCTCTAGCGCATGCAACGGCGCCTTTGCAAACACGGGTGGCTGTGTCGTGCCTTTCACTATTCGCCACAGGATCGCGTTCGACACGGCTTCGTTGGCGCGATCGGGGGCGCTGAAGTCGAGCCGCGACGAGAGACGTGCCGATTCGCTCCCCGGCGCGTTCATCTCGTTCAAGTCGACTTGCGCCGCGACCGCCTTGTAGGGAGTGAGGTCCGGGGTGGATGAAAAGACATTGGTCAGCGGCCGGCTGAAGTAGTCGTACTTCGACAGCCGGCCCAGGTGAAGGATGTCTTCGATCGCAGCCACGACATCGACTGTGTTGACGAAGCGATGGTACGTGCCGGGTCGATTGTACGGCGACACTACGAGCAGGACGGATCGATGGCTATCGATGTGGTCCGGGCCGTCCTGTGCGTCGTCCTCCAGCACGAATACGACCGTCTCTTTCCAGAACGGCGATCGTGACAGCGCGTCCACGATCCGGCCAAGTGCCAGGTCATTGTCGGCCATGAAGGCGCGCGGTGTGTGGTACCCCACGCGCGCGGCCGCGAAGTGGTCGTTGGCGAGATGCATGACCTCGAGCGACGGCATGGCTCCAACCCTGACGAACCCATTGAGCTCGGCGATCCATGCGTCGGCCCGCGTCTGGTCGGAGATCTTGAGGTTGAAAGAGGGATACGTGGGACTGACATCCGGACCCAGCCCCCGCTGCGTCACCGGCCACCCTTCGGACACGACCATCTCGCCGTAGTCACGGAAACTGGCTCCGTGCCTGGCCGCCAGATCCCACAAGAATCCGTCGACCGGCTCGTCCGTCTCTTCGCCGTCGACCGATGCGCGTTTGTCCGCGTACGCCGACGGTACCATTTTCTCCCCGTATGCCGTGACATCGGCCGCCGTCGCCCACAAGTGCCCCTGCGAGCTCACCTCGCCACTCGTGAAGAAGCGATCGTACAGCCCGAACCGCTCGGCCAGCGCGTGATGATTCGGTGAAACGCGACGGCGGAAGAACACGAGGCTCGAGTCTCCGTCACCTGCCGGCATGTCGCCGAAGACCTGATCGTACGTGCGATTCTCCTTGATGATGTAGACCACGTGCTTGAACGGCGGATAGTGCCGTGGCAGGGTGTGCGTGCTCCACGCACCGGCCACCGATACCCGGCGTGACCCATCAGACAGTTCCGAAGTGCTCGGCTGATCCGACGTGACGCGAAGCGTGCCGGTCAGCTGACCCAGGGCGTACCCGTATGGGCGCGTGATCGGCTGGGCGGGAAGGGGACCGTCCGGGTTCGGCCCGCTGCCGTGCCCTTTGGCATTGAGGATCAGGAGATCGCGTCCATCGTCGATCACGTCAGTCGGATACCAGTCCGTCGGTAATCGGCCGAGCAAGACATCAGTCGTGTTGCCGGAGGAGCGACCAGCACGTTCTGCCGAGATGTCGAAGACCGCGATCGCATTGTTCCCGGCCTCCGCGACGAACAGCTTCGACTCGTCACGCGATAGCGCGAGCGCGTTGGGCGTCATCCCCTCGGATGGCGCGCCCGGCGCCGCGTCATTGAGATACCGCACTGCACGGGTTCGGGTATCCACGATCGCGACCTGATCGGTCTCGCTCAAGGCGACGAAGAGACGGGAGCCGGACGCGTTCGCGAGCAGCGCGGATGGGTGCGGACCGACACGCAGGCGCCCGGCGTACCGCAGTCTGCCGTCGTCCATCTGATGGAACATCGACACCGTCGTCGATCCCCACGCCGACACGTACACCATTCCGTCCGAGGCGACGGTCACCGCGTATGGATAGTGATCGGTAGGAAATCGCTGCAAGATGCGCGAGGTAGCGGGATCCACCACCGCGATGCTGTCCGCGACATTCTCTGCCACGTAGAGCAGCGATCCACGAGTGGAGAAGGCGATCCCCGCGGGGTAGCGGGACCCTGTCTTGTCAGCTTTTTGGGTACCCAACACGATCTTGCGCTGAAAGACCGCCGTCGTGTCGTTCCACGCATAGCAATAGATCGCGTCATCGTTGCCACCCGATGCGTACAGATCGCGGCCAGTGGACGAAAAGGCGAGTCCGTAGAACGCCGCGGGCTGTGCGAGCGTTTGCGTGACGCGCGCTGTCGCCAGATCGACGACTTGCACTCCCTGCTCCCGCCACCCGCTGAGAGAGACGACGAGCTTGTCACCGCGAGGGGCCCGCACCATGGCCAGCGGCATATTGCCAAGCTCCACCGCGCGACCAACGGGATCGAGACGCGCGCCCGTCGACACAGGACTGGCGTAGGAACGGGTCGCAGTGCCCTGGGCGCTGGCGCCGCTGCTGGCCAACATCACGCCGACAACCAGGCCGCTCGCGAAGGAGACGGCCCAGGCGCGCGACGAGCCAGGGCTGGGCGGCTGCGGGACGCCGGTATCTGGCCCCGAACTGTTTGTCTGTTTCATGGCGTCGCCTGTCTGTCCTCCACCGAGGCTAGTGTGTCGCGGTCGGACGCCTTCCCAAGGGCGGCCGCCCACTACCGGCGGGTGGCACGCTCCATGGGTCGGCAAGGAGAATCTATCGAGTCATACAGACTCGATGCGGCCGAACTCGTGCGTGGCCTTGCTCTCGCGGCGCGCGGGTTACACCGTTCGGCATGCGCATATGCCTTGGTAAGATCTCGTGTGCACTGGCCATGTTCGCCGCTACGTCGGCGCCCGGCCAGCGCGCAGACATCGGCGTCCTTCACGATCCCACAGGTACTCAGCTACCCGTTCCCGTCGGACCTGGTGGCGGCGCCGACAGCTGCGCGCATCGCCTGGGTCATCGACAAGCAAGGCGTTCGCAACATCTGGGCTGCCGACGGCCCGACGTTCACGGCCCGGCGAGTGACGGCCTACGCCCAGGATGATGGTCAGGAGTTGACCAATCTCTCCTTCACGCACGACGGCCAGACCATAGTATACGTGCGCGGCGGCGATCACGACGAGAATTGGCCGGCCGAGGGTGGTCTCGCGCCCGATCCAGCCGCCTCGGCGACTCAGCCGAAGATACAGGTCTGGGCGGTCCCATTCGCTGGCGGCACGCCAAGGCTGCTCGCGGACGGCGATGAGCCCGCCATATCGCCTCGCGGCGATGTCGTCGCGTTCATTCGAGATCACAAGATCTGGTCGGTTCCGTTGACGGGAGCAAGCCTGCAACGGCGCTCGTGTTCGATCGCGGCAATGCGAGTGCGCTGGCCTGGTCGCCCGACGGAGCGGAGCTCGCGTTCGTCTCGACCAGGGGCGATCACAGCTTCATTGGTGTCTTCTACGTCTGACAGTGTACCGGTGCGTTATCTGGCACCATCGACCTCCCGCGACGACGGCCCGGTCTGGTCGCCAGACGGGCGACAGATCGCGTTCGTGCGCCGGCCAGGTGCTGGCGGTGCTCCCCGCACGCTGCTCGAGCGACATCCCAACCCGTGGGCGATCTGGGTCGCCGACGCGGCGACAGGCAATGGGCGCGCCGTGTGGACGAGCCCCGAGACTCTGCGAGGCTCCGAGACGTGGCGTCGGCGATGGTCCACACCTCGCGTGGCTGACGGGCGATCGCATACTCTATCGAGGGGAGCTCGACGGCTGGCCGCATCTCTACGCGGTACGGCTGGCCGGGGGCGAGCCGACGCGCCTCACGACCGGATCGTTCATGGTGGAGGATGTCGCACAGGCGGCGGCCGGAACATTCGTGGTATACAATGCGAACACGGGGCGCGACTCCAGTGACGACGACCGGCGGCACCTGTATCGGGTAGGGGCAAATCAGTCGGCGCCGGTAGCGCTCACGGCGGGCGACGGCATCGAGTGGGGGCCCGTCGTCACCGGTGATGGGCGGACGGTCGCTTTCATCGCAACTGGTCCCAGGACGCCGCCGCTCGTGTCCGTGGTGTCGGCGGACGGCGGATCGCCACGGTCGCTCAGCCCGAACGAAATTCCCGCGGATTTTCCGACGGCACAGTTGGTCGTGCCGCGCAGAGTCGTGTTCCGCGCGGACGACGGCCTGTTGGTACACGGCCAGCTGTTCGAGCGGCCCGGCGGCGGGAAGAAGCCCGCGCTGATCTTCGTGCATGGCGGCCCGCCGCGTCAGATGCTCCTGGGATGGCACTACATGGACTACTACACCGGCTCGTATGCGATGAATCAGTACTACGCCAACCATGGCTACGTGGTGCTGAGCGTCAACTACCGGCTCGGAATCGGGTATGGTCACGAGTTCCACCACCCCGAGAACGCGGGGCCGTTCGGTGCGTCCGAGTACCGCGACGTGCTTGCGGGACGCGCGTTCCTGGCAACCCTGCCGGAGGTGGACGACGCGCACGTCGGTATCTGGGGTGGCTCCTACGGTGGCTTTCTCACCGCGCTGGCGCTGGCCCGGAACTCGAACCTCTTTGCGGCCGGCGTAGACTTGCACGGGGTGCATAATTGGGTCTCGGACGATGCATCTCGGTTCAATCCACTGCAGCAGCGCTTCGAACACGCCGACATCGACCGGGCGATGCAGGTCGCCTGGGAGTCATTGCCTGTCGCGTCGATCTCGACATGGCACTCGCCTGTGCTGCTCATACAAGGGGACGACGACCGCAACGTCCACTTCAGCGAGATGGTCGATCTCGTGCAACGCCTCACGGCCGCGTCCGTGCCGTACCAACAACTCGTCCTACCGAACGAAATTCACGGCTTTCTGCGCCACCAATCGTGGCTCACGGCCGACAGTGCTGCGGTGCGGTTCTTCGACGCGACGCTGCGAGGCGAGAAGACGCCTGGTGCGACCGCTGCGGCAATGACTCGACCCTAGCGCGTGGTCATTCGGTGCCACGAGCACCAGGAGAGCACTGGGGCGCGGAAATAGGTCATTTGCCCTAGTGCCGATCCTGGCAGTGCTACGCATGTCCCCACTCATGGGCGTCCTCACGCTCTGCGGCGCCGGATTGCTTCTGGTGATCCGCGGTCAGAAGGCCTTTGCCGCGAAGCGGCGTCTGGTCATGGCGCCAGTGGCTGCCGGCGCCGCGACAGGCTAAAACGCCTACCGCCCGCCACTGCCCAAGCGCTGGTCGCCCGGCGCCTGCGGGGCCGGAGGGAGGGCGCGCGAGATGGCAGCGACCTCACAGCGGAGCGCATAGACCTCGGAGCGCAAGGCTGTCACGTTCGCATTGGTGGACGCCAGATGCGCCGCGCCCTGATCGTCGAGCGGCCCCGCTCCGCGCCCCGCGAGCCGCCTCGCTAAGGCCGCGCGCGTGGACGGAAACAGAAGCAGGCCGAGCACCACCACCGTCGGGCCGCCAAAGACAGCGCCCGCGATCGGCACCAGGGCATAGACGACGCTCGGGTCCACTACGACTCCTCTCTGGATGGCAGGTATTGCCTCACGCGACCCCTCGGAGACGGTCTCAATGGACGACCTTGTTGCACGCCTTCAACTTACCCCTACGCTGTCCCCTGCAGAATGGTCTCAACGCCCGCCAGCGACAAACAACGTCCAACCCCTAGTGTCCAGCATCCAGCGTCTGACGTCCAACGACCAACGTACTTGAGCAGGTGCGTGCCAGGATAACCTGACGGGGCTGAGCTGGCTCCGAGCGGGGGCGGCCGGACGCCGCATAGAAAATGGTGGGGGCGAAGGCCATTACTCGGTGCTAGTTTCTCCACGCACCACAACCCGCCAATTCCTTTGGGAGGATAGAGGTATGCATGTCACTCTGATGGACGCCAACGGCTTCACGCACGACGTCCATGACATTCCGAGTCCCCTTCCTCGGGGCATGCGACGAGTCGGTGGGACCGACGCCGAGCACCCCGGCGTTCGCGAGTACCACCGCGTGGGCGCGACCAGCAAGTATCGAGAGGCCACGACCCACACGGACATGACCAAGGCCCACTGCGCCTGCGATACCTGCGCTTCGCCTAAAGACCGGCGAGTGCTCTTCGCCGCGCCGTACAATGATGGCGTTGCATTCGTCTGCGTGGACTGCTATCCGCGCTTCGCGGGACCGACTGCGGGACCCGCTGACTGATTCCTGATTGACCCGCATTCCGGCGTAGGGGCGACGCTTTGCGTCGCCCCTACCCGTCGGGATGCAGGTGTCGTATCGTCCCGCCCGGAAAGATCGATGTTCCTGGATGTGAAATCCGCCGGGGATACCTGTTTCAGGAGGCTATACGACAGTGCACACGACGCATTCTGGGGCGAGATACCGCTTCCTCCCTGTCCCTGCTTGCTGTTGTTGGCGTTGTTGTCATCGGGTGTGCTGCACAAGCAGGCGACGGCAGCTCGGACACGGCCTCCAAAGCCCCGACCGCAGCGTCGACGACGGCCGCCCACGGACCGCGGACCTGGCGGGCCAAGTCGAACCGGGACATGATGGCGATGCGGGACGGCCGCGAACCGGGTCCTGACTTCACCAAGCGCTTCAGCAAGCACATGGCGCAGGTCAAGATGCGGGATGGGGCAGAGATCCACACAGAGATCTACGCGCCGCTCGACCAGGCGGAGCCTCTACCGATCATTCTGGTTCGCTCACCGTACGGCCTCAACCCGGACAAGTACGGGTACGCGGCTTGGTTGCGCGAGTATCCGCACCTGATGAAGGACGGCTACATCTTCGTGTTCCAGGACACGCGCGGCCGTGGCGCCTCGACCGGGAAGTACGTCTCGCTCAGCCCGATGCGCGATACGTCTGTCCCCAACTCCACCGACGAGTCGACCGACACGTATGACTCGATCGACTGGATCATCAAGAACGTCCCGCGCAACAACGGCAGAGTGGGGACGCTGGGTATTTCGTACGGCGGCTTTCTCACGACGCGGGCGCTCGTGAATCCACACCCGGCGCTCAAAGCGGCGTCGCCCCAGGCGACCTGCGTGGACATGTTCACAGGGGACGACTTCCATCACAACGGAGCGTTCCGCCTCGACTATGCGTTCATGTGGATCGGCGGGATGGAGACGGGCGTCAGCCGATCGGCGATCCTGGTTCGATACGACAATTACGATCGCTTTCTGGAATTGGGCCCGTTGTCGAACATCAACAAGGATATCTTCCACGGCCACGCGCCGAGCTGGAACGCGTTTGACCAGCACCCCAATCTCGACGGCTACTGGGTGAACGAGATGTGCAGCGTCCTGCCGCACATTCAGTCGCCGGTCACGGTTCCTACGCTCAACGTCGGTGGGTGGTTCGACGCGGAAGACCACGTCGGTGCGATCGAGGCCTACAAGAAGTACGAGCAAGGGGACACACACGGGATCAATTTTCTCGTGCTCGGCCCGTGGTTCCACGGGGGCTGGACGTTCAGCGACGGCCGTCACCTCGGCGCGGTCGATTTCGGCAGCAACACCGCCGAGTGGTACCGAGAGAACGTCGAGCGGCCGTGGTTCGCGCACTGGCTCAAGGACAAGCCGAACGTCGATCTGCCCGAGGTGCTGGCCTTCCGGACCGGCGACGAACCAGTGGCAGCACTATGATGCCTGGCCGCCGAAGACCGGGATCACCGAGACGCCGCTGTATTTCCGCACCGGTGGCGCGCTATCGTTCGACCCGCCGACGGAGGCTGGCGCGGCTCGCGATCAATATATCTCCGATCCGAGCAGGCCCGTTCCCTACATTCCACGTCCGATCACGTATGATGGCTGGCCCGAGTGGCAGCTCGCCGACCAGCGATTCGTCGACGGCCGGCCCGATGTCCTCACGTATCAAACGGCGCCGCTCAAGCAGGACGTGACGATTACCGGCGAACCCGATCGCCCACCTCTTCGCCGCGACGACGGGCTCCGATGCCGATTGGGTCGTCAAGCTCATCGACGTCTATCCCGATTCCGCCGAGCCAGCGGACATGGGCGGGTTCGAGTTCATGCTCGCCGAAGAGGTCTTCCGCGCGCGCTATCGCGATGGCTTCAAGGTGCCCAAGGCCGTGACGCCAGGTCAGGTCGCGCCGTACACGTTCAGCTTGCGCTCACGCGACCACACGTTCAAGGCGGGCCATCGCATCATGGTCCAGATCCAGAGCACGTGGTTCCCGCTGATCGACCGGAACCCGCAGACGTTCGTGCCGAACATCTACGAAGCGGTACAGAGCGACTTTCGGACGGCGACGCAGAGCATTTACCGCTCGCACGAGTATGCGTCGCATCTGAGCTTGCCCGTGAACGCGCATTGAGAGTCGGGTAGCACCTGCCTCTGTTAGTCCCGGATCTGTCGTCGGCGTACGAAGCGGTGGGCGAAGGCCCATCATTTCGGGCCGGCCCAGTCGCTCCACGCTGTGCGCCGACAACCGGGCATCAGTGGCGACGACGATCCCGGGGGTATCGCGACTACGTTGGTCTACGCGCCAGCGATCAACCGCTCGAAGCGTGGGTTGCCACGGAGCGCCGCCCACGTCGGATCGATTCTGAGCCACGCCGGCGACATATAAAACGGGATCTTGAGCAGTCGCTCGAGTACATTGAGCGACTGTTCTGGTTGGCCCGCGACCAGGTACACCCGCGCCAGCAGATTCTGAGCGTACGGGCCTGTCCGCGCGTCCCTGGCAACGGGCCCGAGCGCTGCGCCCCGTCGGGCTTCGCGAATGGCGTCGGCGGATCGGCCGAGGTACGCCAACGCCAGCCCAAGGAAAAGGTGTCGCTGCTCGTCGTTGGGGGTTGCGGCGAGTTGCGCCGTGAACGCCGTTCGCGCCGAGTCGGCGAAGACGCGCGTCCGAGCGCGGTCGCCGCGCAGGGCATAGACCTGAGCGCGTACGATCGCCCACACTGCGCGATCGCCGTCGAACGCGTCGGGTCGGAGGCTCAATAGCCGTGCCTGCTGCGCACTATCGAGCACCCAGTAGAGATCCCAGTACTCGCCCAGGTAGGCGACCAGCGCGCCCTGGTCGACCGTCACCGGCGCCGCGTGGATTACCCGCAGCGCGCCAGCCAGATCTCCCTGGCCCAGCGCGACCATCGCGTTCGCTTCGATGTAGTTCAAGTTGTCCGGCCGCAACGCCAACGCGCGCGCGCAAGATGTGGCAGCATTGGCATACATCCGCTGCCAGGTATCGAGCTCGCAGAGGGTACTGACGCCACCCGCGTACCGCGGATCGAGCCGCACGGCCTGCTGTGCGCGCACGAGCGCCTCATGCCATCGACCGGCCCCCTCTTCGGCCCTTGCGGCGGCGCGCAGCAACAGCGCGTTGTTCGGTGACCGTGCGAGCCCGGCCTCGGCTTCGACCATCGCTCGACCATTGTCGGAGAGAACAGACCTCAAGTACGTGGCGCGCGCGGCGTGCGCATCCGGCAGATCTGGCGCGAGCAGCAGCGCCCGCGCGGTCGCGCGATCCGCCGAGTCGGCGACCGCCGCGGTCGGAAAGGCATTCGAGTACAGCACTGCGTACCCGGAGCCGAGAGCCGCCCACGCCACCGCGAATGTCGAATCGCGGGCGATGGCCTCCTGAAACGCGGAGATGCTGCGACGCAAGATGGCGGGCGCGGACCCGCTACTCCGCAAGTCGAGCCCGCGGAGGTATGCGTCGTACGCCGCCAGGTCGTTCGTTGGGCGCGCTGCCAACGTCTGCTCGGCCGCTGGCGTGAGCGCTACCTGCAGCGCGCGGGCCACTTTGCTGGCGATGTCGCCCTGAACCTGGAAGACGTCGGTCAGCGGTGCATCGAACGGCTCCGCCCATTTGTCGGCTGCGGTGGACGCGTCTATGAGCTCCGGACTGACCTGAACTCGGCTCGCCCCGCCGGGTCCCTTGGCCCAGCGCACCTTTCCGAGCAGGAGGTAGCGGACGCCCAGCTCCTGGGCGATCTGACGTGGCAACTTGGTTGTATGGCGGTACTGTCCCGAGCTGGCCGAGCCGATCACCTCGAGTCCAGGGAGGCTGGTCAGCTTTCCGCGCACAGCGTCAGTGACGCCGTCGGCAAAGTAGGCATTGGCCGAATCGCCCAGATTGTCGAACGGCAACACCGCGAGACGGGCCGCGCCAGACGGGTCGGTGCTGTTGTCGTGTGCGCGCCAGGCGAACAACACCCCCCCGCCAATGAGGAGGCCAAGCACGAGCGCCAGGGCGGCAACTGGCACGCGCGATCCCGTCGCCTTCCCTCGTTGCTCGCCGGTCGGTGTGGGTCGTGTGACAGATGTACGCGCTGCAGTCCGCTCAGCGACATTGAGGGCTTTCGCAAACTCGCCCGCAGTTGGCCATCGGTCCGCGGGTACCGGCGCAAGCGCTCGTCGCACGGCTGCGTCGATCCCCGATGGCACAGACGCGCGCACGCGGCGGACTGAGGGTGCCTCGCTCGACATCATTTTGGCGATGACCGCCTGTGCCGTCGCGCCGGCAAAGGGCGGCTCCCCCGCGAGCATCTCGTAGCACACGGCCCCGAGCGAGTAGATGTCGCTGGGCTGAGCCCACATTCCGCTCGCCACTCGCCTGCTCGGGGCTCATGTATGCCGCGGTCCCAACGACCATGCCGGTCGCGGTCAGCGTGACCTGTGTGCCGGCGGACGCGAGCGCCCGCGCGATCCCGAAATCGGCGAGGAGTGCCTGTCCGTCGGACGTCAGCAGAATGTTTTCCGGCTTGACGTCGCGGTGAACGACCCCGTGCTTGTGCGCGAAGTCCAGCGCGAGTGCCACCTCGCGCGTGATGCGGACGGTGTCGTCCAGGCCGAGTTGCGTCTGCCGCCGCAGTCGCTCCCGCAACGACTCCCCTTCCACGTACGGCATCGTGAACCACAGATCGCCGGTGGCTGTCTCGCCGGAATCCAGTACCGTCAGGATGTGCGGATGCTGCAGCGTCGCCGCGAATCCGATCTCACGGCGAAAGCGCTCCGGGCCGAGCGAGATTGCCAGGTCCCGATGGAGGACCTTGAGCGCTACCTGGCGCCCGTGCTTCGCGTCGCGCGCCAGATACACGGTGGCCATGCCGCCACGTCCCACCTCGCGATCGAGCGCGTAGCTCGATCCCAGGGCGTCTTGCAATTGCTGGGGGACCGGACTGGTCACACCCGAAGCTACGCCCCGCCAACTTGGCCCGCCAGAGCGTTCCGATCAGCTACGCTCTCGTGTCATCATGGCAGGGTACGCGCGAGCCGGAACCCCATGATGCCGTCTCGAAAGTTGGGCGGGTTTCGTTCGCGCGTGGCCGAGCGGAGGAGCCACGCCGGAAACATCCAGGAGCCGCCGCGATCGACGCGAAGGCACGCCTGGTGCCCTTGGGCGGCACGCCCATCCGTCGGGGCATTGGCATAGCTAGTGGCGTAACAGTCCTCGGTCCACTGCCACACATTGCCCACGATGTCGAACAACCCAAAGGCGTTTGCGGGCTTGGATCCCAGCGGGTGCGACTGCTGTCCCGAGTTGTCCTTGTACCATGCGTGCTCGGACGCCGCACTATCCGTGTCACCCCACCAGAACGCCGTCGTTGAGCCGGCGCGAGCTGCATACTCCCACTCCGCTTCGGTGGGCAGCCGGTACGGACCCTCGTTCGACGTCGATGCTGGTGCGTGCACCTTCCGATTCAGCCATGAGACATACGCGCGCGCGTCCTGCCAGCTCACACAGACCACGGGATCGCGTCGGGTTTGACTGAACCCAGGGTTTTGCCAGCTCGTGCGCTGTTGCTTCGTCCATTTGAAGGAGTCACGCCCGCAACCGTCGCCCGGTGGGTATCCTGTCTCTCGAACGAATGCGGCGTATTCGTCTCGCGTCACATTGTATTTGCCCAGGGCGAACCCTGGCAGCGAGACTCGGTGCTGTGGCGATTCATCCGCCACTGCAGAGGCGCTCGCGCCATGGGCGATCGCCCAGGCTTTCTCCGACGGCGACGAGCCCATGATGAAGCTGCCCGCGGGTACGACGAGCATCTCGGGGCAAACAGGACAATCACGGAACACGCTGTCCGGTGCGGCTTGCGCTCGGGCACTTCCCCAGCACAACAGCGCCGCTGCACAAGCGAGCACCATCCGGCGAAGTGCCCGAGCCCTGCACCAAGCAAGCGTGCTGTTGAGGCAACCATTGGTGCGAATTCGAGGGTGTGTCCCAACGGCTCGGCCAGAAATTGCAATCATTGGCGTCTCATCACTCCGTCGGAGGTGATGAGGCCATGGTACGAAGGCCGAGCTGCGATAGCCACGGCCTTAGGACAGATCAGTACTCCGTGGTGTTTTCCTGCCCCGAATGAGGGATTTGGCGCACCTCGGGCGCCTGGGGTTTCAGTGACTGATTGCGAGCGGCGTGGCGACGACGTGCAGTCCGTGGTTGATGCGGAAACCCGCCACGCCATCAGTGGGGATGGCGCTTCGCACGACGGCCACTACGGGCCTGTCGGCGATGAGAAACCGGACGGAATCCGGGTCCACGCGTACCGTGAGGTGGTACGCGACGTGTCGCTGGGCATCCATCTTGGGCACGGTTGCGCTCGCGGTGAAGGGAACGACGATGAACGCGCTGTCGCGGTCCCGGCGTTTCACCGAGTACTGACCGTCCCCGCGGACAATGAAGTACCCGTACCGCTGCCCCGGTCCCGCGAGGTCTCTACCGCCGACCAGGACGCCGACCGCCTCGGGATGCTCCGGTGCGCCGAGCTGGTCGATTTCGGTTCGGACGGAGTAGGTACCGCTTGCACTGTCCGCGTCGGTATAGAGGATGTGTCCGAGGTTCTGATTGTGCGTGCCGTCGTCTATGTCGAGAGCGCCTGAGGGAGTCGTTGCGAATTTGATATCTGCGACGGACTTCTTTGGGTCGTCCGTGCGCGCCCGATAGCCAGGCAAACCGGCCGCCGGCTTCGCAAGAACCGACGCCCCATCGGTCACGGTGCCTGATGTGGCCGTCGCAACCCGATCCCCAGACTGTCGGTTGCCGCATGCGGTGAGTCCTACGCCAAGCAGTCCGGTGCATGCAGCACGTCGCAATAGCATGGGGCTTCCTTGAAGACGTTGGAAACTCAGACGCTGGACGTTAGACGTTAGACGTTGGAAAAGAAACCTCGGGGGTAGCTGACCCGCACCTGGCCGGGCAGAAAGCTCTAACGTCTAACGAACGTCGAACGTCGAACGTCGAACGTCCAACGTCGAGCGTCCAACCTCCAATCGGGAGGCTTTTCATGACCCCGCCCATTTTTTATCGAACGGCGACAGTCGATGGTCTCTCCGTTTTTTATCGGGAGACCGGCCCGCGGAATGCACCAGCCATGCTCCTCCTGCACGGGCTGCCGTCGTCGTCGAGGATGTTCAACCCGCTGCTGACCCGGCTCGCTGACCACTACCACATGATCGCGCCGGATTACCCGGGGTTCGGACACAGCGACGCACCCGATCCCAAAGTGTTTTCCTATACGTTCGACCACATCACGACGATCATCGACCACTTCACGCAGGTTGTGGGACTGTCGCGGTACACACTGTATATGCAGGACTACGGCGGCCCTGTCGGCTTGCGGCTGGCAATGGCGCATCCGGAACGCGTGCAGTCGCTGATCATCCAGGACGCCGTCGCGCACGATGAGGGGCTTGGCCCGAAGTGGAAGACGCGCCGCGCATTCTGGGCGGACCGCGCAACCTACGAGACCGCCCTCCGCCGCAATTTGCTGTCGTTGGAGACGACCCGAACTCGCCACGTCGGAAACGATCCCAACGTCGATCGTTACGATCCGGACCTCTGGACCGACGAGTTTGCGTTCCTGAGTCGGCCGGATCAGGCCGAAATTCAGAGCGACCTGTTTTACGACTATCGCACGAACGTCGAGTCGTACCCCGTCTGGCAGGCGTGGCTGCAGAAGACACAACCGCGGCTTCTCGTGCTCTGGGGGAAGTACGACCAGTCATTCGAGCTCGCCGAGCCCGAGGCCTATCGGCGCGATGTCCCGGCCGCGGAGGTCCACGTTCTCGACGCCGGACACTTCGCGCTGGATACCGCTGCGGATGAGATCGCGGGGATCGTTCAGGACTTCCTGAGCCGCTCCATGATGAGCGTTGGTCGTGAAAAGTCGCAGGGCGCTCAACAAGTGCCTATCGACTCTGTGGCGCCCGCGACATTGATGCGCGCTCAACCGGGTCGCGCCGACTAGCCGACTGACGGAGTGCACGCCCAGGGGGCCTGATGGTCCGGCCCCCATGAGTGGGCCCGTTCTCGCCGCGTCGCGCCCCGAAACGAGAGAGAACGAGCCGCGTGTACAGCCGGGTTTTCAGTTCTTCTTAGCGGCGCGATCCACGTGCGCCGAGATGCAAGGTGTATAACTTGCGGCCGGGCGACCCACACGAGCCATCCCCGCGACGACGAGCTCCTGCGCCTTGCCTGCTGAGGCGCGCCGAGGGTGTGCCAATAGGCTCGATCTCAGCCGGAGGTACTCCGATGTCCGATGACCCGACCTACGATCGCCGCCACTTCCTTGGCGCAGCGGCCATGACCGTTGCTGCCGCCAAGCTTGGCATCGTCGGTTCGGCGCCCACCCGGTCCGACACGGTGATGGCCAACCGCCCGCCGACGATTGGGCACGGATCGCATACGCGGCTCGGTCCAGTGAAACAGGTCGACGCCGGTCTCCTCAGTGTGGGATATACCGAAGACGGGCCCGCTGATGGTCGTGCGGTGATTCTGCTACACGGCTGGCCCTACGACATTCACGCCTACGCCGATGTGGCGCCGATTCTGGCAGCGAAGGGCTACCGGGTGATCGTCCCCTATCTGCGCGGCTATGGGTCGACGCGGTTTCTCTCCGCCGACTCGGTCCGCAATGGCCAACAGTCGGTGGTCGCGCTCGACATCACGGCGTTGATGGATGCGCTCAAGATCAAGCAGGCGATCCTCGGCGGATTCGACTGGGGCTCACGGACGACCGACATCATCGCCGCGCTCTGGCCGGAGCGCTGCATCGGCATCGTCTCGGTCAGCGGGTATCTGATCACGAATCTTGCCGCGAACAAACAGCCGCTGCCCCCGGTGGCAGAATATGGATGGTGGTACCAGTACTATTTCTCCACCGATCGCGGTGTGATCGGGTACGACAAGAACAGGTACGCATTCAACAAACTGATCTGGCACACCTGCTCGCCTAAGTGGAACTTCGATGATGCGACCTATGATCGCACTGCCGAAGCATTCAAGAATCCCGATCACGTTGCGATCGTGATCCACAACTACCGCTGGCGGCTGAGTCTCGCGAAGGGTGAGCCCCAATACGACGATCTCGAGAACAAGCTTCAAACCAACCCCGTCATCACCGTGCCGACAGTCACGATCGGCAGTGATTTCGATGGCCCCAACGCCGATGGGACCGCCTATCGCAACAAGTTCTCAGGGAGATACGCGCACGTAACCCTCAAAGGCGTCGGACACAACGTGCCTCAAGAGGATCCGCAGGCATTCGCCGACGCGGTCATCGCAGTCGACGGCCTGGCTGGGCGGCAGCCGACGTAGTCCCGAGGGACATCGACCGACGCACCCCAGAGAGACCGGGTCTCGCGTTCGACCCGGGTTCGTCGCCAGATTCGGCGACATGGTCGCCTCGATCGTCCCCCACTCCCTGGACGCGGACCCTCGCCGCTGGCGGATCCTTGTATTGCTCGCGGCGGCCGAGCTCCTCGGCATGTCGGTGTGGTTCGCCGCGAGCGCAGTCGCGCCGCAACTCGCAGCGCCGTGGGCGCTATCGCAGTCGGAGATCGGGTGGCTCACAACGATCGTGCAGCTCGGTTTCGTCCTGGGCACCGCGACGTTATCAATCCTGAATCTCGCGGACATAGTGCCGTCGCGGCTGCTCTTTTCGATAGCGGCGCTGGCTGGGGCGGCCTCGAACACGGGGCTCATCTTCGCGACGACGTACCGTGGCGCCCTCGTGTGTCGCTTGCTCACCGGCTTCGCGCTCGCTGGAGTCTATCCGCCAGCGATGAAGATGATCGCGACCTGGTTCCGGGCCCGCCGAGGTCTGGCCGTTGGCGGCATAGTGGGGGCACTGACGGTGGGGAAGGCGACTCCCTATCTCGTGCATGCGATTCCCGGCATTGGCGTACGACCGGTCGTGCTCACCGCGAGCGTTGCCGCCACGCTCGCCGCGTTGCTCGTGGGTGCGGGCTATCGCGATGGTCCCTATCCTTTTCCGTCGCGGCGCTTCTCCTGGGGTCTTGTCGGGACCGTGATCGGATCGCGCCGATGGCGGCTCGCGACGGACGGGTATCTCGGCCACATGTTCGAGCTCTATAGCGCGTGGACCTGGCTCCCCGTCTTCGTCCGCGAGAGCCTTGTCGCCTCCGGCGTGCTGCGCGACGGCCGAACGTCGAGCATTGCGTCTGCGGTCGCCTTTGCGGCGATCGCGATCGGTGGTCCCGCATGCGTGTGGGGTGGATGGGTGGCAGACCGGCGGGGCCGGGAATGGCTTGTTACGATCGCGCTCGCGGCCAGCGGTGCGTGCAGCCTCCTGATCGGGTTCACCTTCGGCCACGCGCTCTGGATCGTCGCAATCGTTTCTCTGGTGTGGGGCTTCTTCGTCATCGCCGACTCGGCCCAGTTCAGTGTGTTGGTCACGGAAAGCGTACCCTCGCACGCCGTCGGCACGGCGCTGACCGTTCAGACGTCGCTTGGTTTCCTGCTGACGATGGTTTCCATCCAGCTGATTCCGCCGATCGAGCAAGTCGCCGGCTGGCGATGGGCGTTCGCCATCTTGGCGCTCGGGCCAACGTTCGGCATTGCCGCCATTCGGCGGTTGGCTGCCGTCACGCGGTCGCGGGAGCCAGGCGGCCAGGCCTATGAGTCAGCACGCGCGAGCCAGACCGTGTGACCGCCGCAGTCCGGGTCATTTGTTTTGTGCGCCTTCACGCGAAAACCTGCCGCCGTGAGCAGCGACCGGTATTCCTTGGACGACAGGCTCGCGTGGTAGAGTGGGTCTCCTCGATATGACCCAATCGCCTCGCCGTGACGCCCGCCACTGGTGAACATGAGGGCGGCACCTGGTGCCGCATGGCGCTTGAACACGGCGAACATCGAGCGCTGACTGTCGTAATCGAGGTGGAAAAAACTGTCCCACGCCAGGATCCCGTTGAACCTGTCGCCGAGGTTCAGCGTGCGCATGTCTGCGACCATCCATCTGCCCGTCGGGAAGCGCGCCTGACAGAGCGAGATCAACGTAGGAGACGTGTCGATCCCTGTGACCACCAGGCCGCGGCCGGTGAGATACCGCGCAATCGGCTCACCCGACCCGCACCCAAGATCGAGCACCGTCGCCCCGATCGGCAGCAGGTTGACGAATCGATCGAGCCACGCCTTCTCGATGCTGAGCTGAGTCCCGCGGTCTGCGTCCCACTGGTGTGCGTACCGCTCGTAGAGATCCATGATATCGTCTGCTGGTGCGCTCATACGGCGAGAGTATAGGTATCGGTTTTCGGCCGACCGTGTCGGCGTGGTCCGCTCAAGCGAGCTCGCTGAGCGGGACACCGACCGCCACGACTACCACCGCCCCGATGACGTTGTGCCAGAGGAAGGAGACGGAGGGTACACCGAATGCCACCGCGGCGACGGCACCCATTCCTACCAGAAGCCCTGTGAACGCGCCGACCGCTCGTGCCCGCGGTATCATCGCCAGGAGAAACACTCCCAGGATCGGCCCGTAGAAGAACGACCCGAAGCGGTTCACGACTTCGATTAACGAGCCGAGTGTCACGGCATGCGTCGCGATCACACAGGCGAACGCCCCCCAGAACACGGTCGCCCCTTTCGAGACCCCGAGATAATGGGAATCGCTCCCGTCGGGACGAATCCACCGCCGGTAGAAGTCGATCACAGACGTGGTCGCGAGCGAGTTCAGCTCAGCCGCGGTCGCGGACATGGCGGCCGCCATAACAGCGGCGATGAAAAGGCCGGCCAGCCCGACTGGCAACTCGGTGACGACGAAGTGGGGAATGATGTAGTTGACGTCACGCACGGCCGCTCCCGGCCGCTGACCCACCATCCCCAGCGCTTCGCCACGGACCGCGGCCACTACCGAGTCACCCGCCAGGAAGGCTCGCTCGGCGCCAGCGCTCGTCACCGGATCATGTGCGCTCGCCATCTGCTTCGCGGCTAACTGTCGCGCAGCGAATGCGTCACGGTACTGCGTCTGGAGTCGCGCGTACGAGGCGGTGTCCGTGGCTTGCGCGCGGCGCGCGTCCGTCGGGTTGAAAAAGAGAGGCGGCTCGCGGAACAGATAGAACACGAAGACGAGCACCCCGACCAGCAGCACCAATGCCTGCAAAGGAATCTTCCAGTACGCACTGATGAGTAGGGATGTGCGCGCCTCATCGACCGATTTCGCCGCGAGGTAGCGCTGCACCTGGCTCTGATCGGTGCCGAAGTACGAGAGCATGAGGAAGGTGCCGCCGATGAGCCCGGACCAGAACGTATACGTCTTCGTGAGGTCGAAAGAAAAATCGAACGCCTGGAGGCGCCCCGCGGCTCCCGCGACCCGCAATGCGTCGTTGGGCGAGACCGGGATGCGCACCAGCAACACGATGATGAACGCGACCAGCGAAAAGGACACGAGCGCCATCTGCTTCACATCGGCCCACGCGACCGCCTGGACGCCGCCGAACATCGTGTACAGGACCGTTGGCACGCCCAGCACGGCCACAGACCAGGAAATCGGCCAGCCGAACACGGCGGAAAAGACGACGGCAGGGGCGGCGATGAGAGTACTGACCGATAGTCCGCGCGACAGTAGAAAGAGGAAGGCCGTCAGCGACCGTGTTTTCGCATCAAAGCGACGCTCGAGGAATTCGTACGCGGTGTAGACCTTCGCACCGGTGAGAAAAGGGACCAGCGTCACACCGAGGATCACCATCGCCAGCGGCAGGCCGAAGTAGAACTGGACGAACCGCATTCCGTCGATCGCGCCCTGTCCGGTCGTGCCGATCAGGGTGACGGCCGATAGCTGTGTGGCCATGACCGATAGCCCAACTGCCCACCACGGCAGACTCCGGTTGGCCAGCAGGTACCCCTGCAGTCCCTTTGTGTGCCTCGCTCGGCGCAGCCCATCGACCGCCACATACGTCAGATAGACGACGATGATGATCCAGTTGATTGGATGCATTAGTCGTGAATCAGCGTGAGTAGTGCGTCTGGAGCAGCCAGAGAAGCAGCAGGCTCACGATCTGTACACTGAGCACGCTGACGAGTGTACGGCGAAAACGGTTGCTCATTCCGTGGTGGTCATCAGGTGGGGCAGGGCGTGCCGGGTGCTGGGCTGGACAACAGTCTACCACAGCGGAGGGCACGACAAGAGCGGGGTTGAGCCCTTCTGGCGTCAAAACGCCCGATCCGGGCGCTCCCGACTGGGGGCTTGCGGCCGTGAAAGATTTGATGTCAGATACGAGCGATCGCCATCTATCACAACAGAGGGGCTATGCGCTCGAACTCTCGTGGTGCCCGCCAGGTTCCACTCGCGATCGTACTCGCATCCGCGGCTGTGCTTGCACCCGCCTGCACGGGTATGCCCGGTTCGTCGGGCGGAGGACGACGCGTCCAGGTGACGGCCGATTCGTCCGTCGGGAAAGGCCCGCTCACTGGCCGTCTGTTCGTGTTCTTCTCCTCCGACACGACTCGGGAGCCGCGCCTCGAGGCCGGGTCCTACATGGGAAGCGTCCCATTTTTTGGCTCAGACGTGGAACAGTGGCGGCCCGACACGGCCGCGTCCATTGACTCCCATACGCTCGGCTTTCCATACGCGAGCATCGGGGCACTCCCACCGGGCGACTACTACGTGCAGGCGATGCTCGAGCCCTACACCCGTTTCGCGCGAGCCGACGGCCACGTGATCTGGGTGCACAACGACCAGTGGGAGGGACAACGGTTCAACATGTCGCCGGGGAACCTGTTGAGCGACGTCCAAAAAATGCATTGGGATCCACAGGCGAGCGCACCGCTCACCCTCAAACTGACCAAAGTCATTCCGCCCGTGGAGGTACCAGCCGATACGCGCTGGGTCAAGCACATCAAGATCAAGAGCGAGTTGCTGTCCAAGTTCTGGGGACAGCCGATGTACATCGGGGCCATTGTGCTCGTGCCCAAGGGATTCGACCAGGAGACAACGCGCCACTATCCGGCTATCTACATCCAGGGTCACTTCGGCGAAAACGCACCCTTCGGCTTCACGGAGAAAGAGGGGAGTGAGACGCCGGACCAACGCGCGGCGCGGCTACTCAGGACTGCGCGGGAGCCCGGCTGGGAGTTCGGTCGCGATTGGATGAGCGGCAATGTCCCGCCGATGGTCGCGATCACGTGGCAGCATCCGACGCCGTACTACGACGACTCGTATGCGGTCAATTCGGCTAACAACGGACCCTATCAGGATGCCCTCCTCACGGAGCTCGTGCCCGAGCTCGAGAAGCGGTTTCGACTCCTCCCCAACTCAAATGCGCGCTTCCTGACCGGTGGCTCGACCGGGGGCTATGAGTGTGCCGCGCTCCAGATTCAGCGTCCCGACTTCTTCGGCGGCGCCTGGTGCATGTATCCCGATCCCGTCGACTTCCATCGCAACCAAATGGTGGACCTCTACGGTGACTCGAACGCGTTTGTCCCCGACAACGCGCGGCCGCCGGTGCCGGAGCGATTCATGTCGCGAACGCCCGAGGGGCAGCCGCTCCTCACACAGCGCCTCATGAGCCAACTCGAGGCCGTGCTCGGCAGCAAAGCGCGCAGCGGCCAGCAATTCGATGCATGGGATGCTGCATACGGACCGACCGACAGCGCGGGCTATCCGCAGCGGGCCTGGGACCGCGCGACCGGCATCATCGACAAGGGCGCAGTGGCCTGGTGGCACGACAAGGGATATGACCTCACCAACGACCTCGTTCAGAATTGGAGTAAGATCGGCCCGTCGCTCACAGGCAAGATGCATGTGTATGTCGGCGACATGGACAACTACTACCTGAATCTCGCCGTCTACCGGATGGAAGACGTGGCTGCGAAGCTGACCAATCCTCGAGCGAACTTCACCTTCGAGTACGGCCGCCCGATGAAGCCACACGGGTGGCAGCCGATGACCGATGCGGAGCTCGTGCGCATCATGGCGAAGTTCCGGGCTGCTCACGCCGGTGGCGCGACGGTGGCATTGCGGGACTAAGCAAGAGGCTGTCCGGTTTCGCATTCCCGGGTTCGGGTGGCACAAAACCACGAGGGCCAGCGACGGATCTCCGCCGCTGGCCCTTCGAGGTTCCTCGACCGAACCCGTATATCCCGGAACCCCGCCCTTTGCCGATTATCCGGCCGCGGCCGCGGCCGCCCGCCGACGAAGAGCCAGAAACGCGCTGGCACATAGTCCTGAAGCGAGAGATCCTGCCAGGACTCCCATTTTGGATATGTTGAGCAGGGCTTCATTGGTGAACGCCAGCGTCGCGATGAAGAGCGACATGGTGAAGCCGATGCCGCAGAGCCATGCGGCTCCGAAGAGCGCACCCGATGACAGGTCCGCAGGTGCGGTCGCGAGCCCGAGTCTTCGCGACATCTGAGCAAATAGCCAGATCCCCACGGGCTTGCCGATGAACAGACCTGCGGCGACCCCGATCGCCGCGGGATGCCGAGCCGCGGCCGACAGCTTTCCCGCCATGGGGATGCCCAGGTTTGCGAACGCGAAGAGAGGAAGGATCCCGAAGCTGACCCACGGGTGGAGCAAGCGCTCGATGCGCTGCAGCGGCGACTCGACCATATCCAGCTGCGCGTCCATCATATGAATGGCCGACCGTGCCTCGAAGGAGTCTTGCGGTGCAGCCTCGAACCGGTCGATCAGCCACCGGCTCGTCCGGAGAAAGGACTCGCGGTTGACATAGGTTCGGGTCGGAATGGTAAAGGCCAACAGCACTCCGGCGACTGTGGCGTGAACGCCCGATTTGAGCACGCCATACCAGACGAAGACTCCGATGATCGCGTAGAACATTGGTCGGCGCACCCCGAGCAGATTGGCGACGTAACACAGCGCGATGCCGACGAGGCCCATCGCGAGATTGAGGAGATGAATCTGGGCGGTGTAGAAGACCGAGATCACGAGCACGGCGAGCAAGTCATCTGCGATGGCAAGCGCGGTCACAAAAATCTTCAACGACTGCGGGACTCGACTCCCCAGAATCGAGAGCGCCGCAACGACGAACGCGATGTCCGTGGCCATCGGGATGGCCCACCCGTGCTGGGCCTCCGCGTCGCGGGCAATCGCGAGGTAAATGAGGACCGGTACGACGGCCCCGCCGATGGCTGCGATGAGCGGAAATGCGGCGCGCCGGATCGAGGAGAGCTCGCCGATGAGCACCTCGCGCTTGATCTCGAGCCCGACCAGGAAAAAGAAGATCGGCATGAGCCCGTCGTTGACCAATTCATGACGAGTTTCTGTCAGCGCGAATCGGCCGAAGCCGATCGAGATGTCGGCATTCCAGAAGGCGTGGTAGCTGCCGGCGAGCGGAGAGTTGGCGCAGACGAGCGCGGCGATTGTCGACGCGACAAGTAGAACGCCGCTCGCGGCCTCGATCCTCGCGAACGCCACGAACGGACTCAGCAACACGTCGATCGGACGTACTGCTGACCGGGAGGTCCCGGGGTCCTCGGCCGTGTGTGTCACGCGTATCGCAGACGATCTCGCATCCTCAGCCTAAGCGGCTCTGCAAGAACAGCAACACAATCCGCCATGCCGGCGGTCGGCGACGGTGATCCTTTGGTTGACACCCGCCTGGGCGCTCTGTCTGCAGCGGCGCGAGCCGTAGTCAGGTGCCCGAGCACGCGGCATGCACAGTCGAGACTGGTCTCCTCGTTCGACTGCGCACCGTTTCCGCCACTCGCTCTGTGAACGACCTCATTCAGACCGACATCCCCCACCGCCTCGATCGGCTCCAGTGGAGCCGGTTCCACACGCTCGTGATCGCTGCCCTCGGGATCACGTGGATTCTAGATGGCCTGGAGGTCACACTGGCCGGCTCGGTCGCCAGCGCGCTGCAGGAGAGCCCCGCGCTCCACATGACCGCGCCCCAGGTTGGTGCGTCCGCGAGCGCATATCTCATCGGCAACATTGCGGGTGCGCTCTTTTTCGGGTGGCTAACCGATCGATGGGGCCGCAAGCGCTTGTTCACCATCACGCTGGGCCTCTACCTCTTGGCCACCGCTGCGACGGCGCTGTCCTGGAGCTTTGCGAGCTATGCCGCATTCCGATGCCTCACCGGAGCCGGCATTGGCGGCGAAGCGACCGCGATCAACTCGGCCATTCAGGAGCTCATGCCTGCGCGGTATCGCGGCCACACCGATCTTGCCATCAACGGAAGCTTCTGGGTCGGCGCGGCACTCGGCGCGGTCGTCACGATCATTCTGCTCGTGCCTGGTCGTCTGCCACCCGATGTCGGCTGGCGCGCGGCATTCGGCACGGGGGCCGTCCTCGGGTTAGGCGTCATCGGTCTGCGACGATACATCCCGGAGAGTCCTCGATGGCTCATGGTACACAACCGCGTTGAGGAAGCGGAGCGAATCGTCGGCCTGATCGAGCAGCGGGTGCGAGACGCGACCGGCAAGTCGCTAGCAACCGTGACCGAGCGGATTCGACTCCGCCGGCGAGAGCGGACATCGCTGACCGATCTCGCGCGCACGTTGCTCCAGGACTACCGCCAGCGCACGGTGCTGGGTGTCGTGCTGGTCGCTGCGCAAGCCTTCTTCTACAACGCCATTTTCTTCACGTACGCACTGGTCCTCAGCAAGTTCTATGGAGTGCCGTCCGGACACGTGGGGTGGTATCTGCTGCCCTTCGCCGCCGGCAACTTCGTCGGCCCCCTGGTGCTTGGCCGGTTCTTCGACACGATCGGCCGCCGGCCGATGATCGTCGCCACGTACCTGGCGTCAGGCACACTGTTGACGATCGCGGCATTCCTGTTCGCGCACGGTTCGCTGGACGCCGTCACGCAGACCGTCGCGTGGTCAGTGATCTTTTTCTTCGCGTCTGCCGCCGCCAGTGCCGCGTACCTCACTATCAGCGAGTCCTTCCCGCTCGAGATCCGCGCGTTGGCGATCGCGCTGTTCTATGCGACCGGGACGTTGCTGGGCGGAGTCGCTGCGCCCTGGCTCTTCGGACACCTGATCGCGAGTGGCGAACGCGTCAACGTGCTGTGGGGTTATCTCCTCGGGGCCGCGTTGATGATCCTCGCTGCGCTGGTCGAAGCGCGGATCGGCATCGCGGCGGAACGTCGTCCACTCGAAAGCATCGCTGCTCCCCTTTCTGCTGCGGAGTGAGCTAGGGCTAGACGGAAGAAAACTGTTCGACGTTCGACGCGTTAGACGTTGGACGTGGGAAGACAAACCTCGGGGCCAGCGAAGCGCACGGCTGCTAGGCTCGAGGTTTCTTTCGAACGTCGAACGTCGAACGTCGAACGTCGAACGTCGAACGTCCGTGTCTACAGATTCATCTCGCCAGCGGGTCCGGCCTCAACTGGAAATGCAACACTTTGCTCGTGGTTCCTTTGCCGCCTTCCATATGGAATGGCGCGCGAGTACTCACCGTGGCCCAGAGGCCGCGTCCCTTCCAGCCGGCATTGGGATCATCGATACGCCCGTCCATCCACTTCGTGTAGAAGCCCATCGGATACGGAACTCGCAGGACGACCCAGGCGCCGTCCTTGAGCGCGAGCAGCGCTTCCGATGCGTTGCCCGTGTTGATCGGCACGTTCTTCCCGAGCCCGAGCGCGTCGAACTGGTCCACCCACGTGAAGTAACTGGCCTCTGCACTTCCGGGACCGGCCACGCCCTGCATCTGTGGCAGCGGCTCAGCATAGAAGGACCACCCCTCGGGGCAGTGTTGACCAGTGGCCTTCGGGCCATTGAGTGGACCTTTGCATTTGCGACGATCGAAGCTCGCAAGTTGTCCGCTCGCGAGTGCGGCCCAGAACACGCCGTTGCGATCGACGTCGCCGCCGCGCGGCGAGAACCCGTTCACGGGGCTGTTGGCGTCGCGTAGCGGCAGCTGGTAGAGCTCTGCGAGCGCTGTCGCCGGCGGATTCGAGCCCGGTAGGAGCCGCACGATCGCGCCCGGAAAGCCCAACGATGTGCCCCACACCGAGCCGTCGGATGCGGGCGCCACCGAGTAGAGGGGCGCGTTGACGCGTTTGTCCTTGGTGGGATCCACCGGCTGGTCAGGCTCCACGTAGTCATCACGCTTGCCGTTGCCATCCGTGTCGAGAATCAGCGCGGTCCATCCCTGCGAGCTCTGCTCGTCGCCCGTCTCGAGAAACTTCTTCGTGTTGAGCCATCCGACGACCGGCCCACCGCCGCTCGTCCACAGCGTGTTGTTTGCATCTTCTGCGAACATCAGGTGGTGCGTGCTGAAGCAGGTGTTGATGTGCGTCAACTTGCCCGTGGCGGGGTCGTACATCGCGAGCTGGCGTCCCGAAGCGTCCAGCGGGAACAGCTGGGCTGAGGGCTGGCTCGATCCCTTCTTGCACCAATCAGGGTTGTCACGCGGTCGCACGGTCGACGTGATCCATACGCGCCCCTTCGCGTCGAACATGGGATTGTGCACGTTGGTCTTGCCGGTCCAGATCGCCTCGTTTCCCCAGTAAGCAGAGGGATTCGACACGACCTGCACCGCGGCGGGCGGTGTGGCTGGGTCTCGCACCGTGAGCGTGACAGTGCTCGCATTGTTGCGTGTCGGATCGAGGACCGGGAGATAGTCCCGACTGAGTTCGGTCGAGCCGTAAATGAGGCCATGCGCGTTCAGAGTCGGGTTCCGCCGGTCGGTGGAGACCTCGTCGTGCAGATAGGCCTTCGGGTCGGCCCAGTCCCACTCCGTGATCACGACGTTGCGTTCGAGGCCTTTGGGCCGGGGCGGCGTCGGCGGCACTTCCCCCTGCGCGATACGCGTCGTCCAATCGGCAAACATCTCCGCGGCTCGGCGCTCGCCAAGCTGCGCAATCGTCCCGCTCATGTCTCCACCCGCCTGTCCCGAGAGAATGCGGCGTTTCCACGCATCGATCGGCGAATCGAAATGACCGAGCGCCGCCGGGATTTCACGCGTGCCGCTCGTGCCGAGCTGGTGACACGCGGTGCAGCCGCCCGACTTCATGAGGCGGATCCACTGGGCCTGGCTCTTGATGTTCGGGTTGATCCCGTTACCCGCCTCTCCGGTGCCGGGGAACTCCGACGGTGCCGGCACATGGATCAGCGAGTACCAGTAGCCGGCGGGGAAATACTGTGCGGCCGCGCGTGGATTTGGCGCCGTGACTGCGCGGAGGTTGAGCTGCGTCCCCGGTATCGCAGGTACCTTCGGCGAGTCCACGAGACCGTAGCCGCGCACCCAGACCTTGTAGTTCGCTTTGGGGAGTTCCGGCAGGTCATATCGGCCTCGATCATCGGTCACGACGATCTTGGTGTAGTTCGTCTGCAGCTCGCCGGTCTCCGCGATCACCCACACGCCCGCCTCTGGCCCCTGCGGACCGCTCACCGTCCCGTAGATATCGTGGGACACGACGTCGATAGCGGGTGTGGCATTCTGGGTCGCGGTCGGTCCGGACGCATGGGGGCTTGTGGTCTGAGCACTCGCGAGGACTGGATAACTCAGAAGCAGTCCCAGGATACCGATCGCCACCGCGCCGGAAGGCCTCACGCTCTCTCGCCGCATAGTCGCCTCTGTTGCTGGCTGCCGAGCCGGATGTGCGTCAGGATACTATAGCATAGCATGGGTCGTAGGCAGTCGCTCCGGAAGTGCCTCGAGGGGGCGGCTGGGGCTCGCGGGGTCGAGGGGGCGGGGAATAGAATGGTGACTCCACACTCTCGCCCCAGGGAAGGTGCTCCATGCGCATCACGATCGCGATAGGGATGGCTTGCCTCATCTGCGTGAGCGCGTCGCCCGGTGCGAGCGCCCAGAGCTCAACCGGCAGATCCTCGTCCAAGCCTCGAGCGCGCGACCTCGGCATCCCGTTCGACGGCACGACCGGGCCGCTCAACGCGATCACCAATGTGACCGGAGTGGAAGTGGGATACACGACGCTGATCTCCGGGCAGGGCAAACGCGTCGTCGGGCAGGGGCCGGTACGCACGGGCGTGACTGCGATTCTGCCTCGAGGCAAAGAGTCGAGCGATGGCGTATTCGCCGCTTTCTACGCTGGCAACGGGAACGGTGATATGACCGGCACGCATTGGGTCGAGGAGAACGGTGTGCTCGAGACACCGATCGCCATCACGAATACGCTGAGCGTCGGTGTGGTGCGGGACGCGGTGGTCGAATGGATGGTGAAGCACGATCACGCCGGGCCGTTCTGGTACCCGGTCGTCGCCGAAACCTCCGATGGCCGGCTGAACGACATGAAAGGGCAACACGTGCGCAAGGACGACGCGCTCTCGGCCTTGGACGACGCTCACGGCGGAGCGATCGAGGAGGGCAATGTCGGTGGTGGCACTGGGATGAATTGCAACGGCTTCAAGGGCGGTACGGGGACATCGTCGCGGCGGCTGACGGCCGAGCAGGGCGGCTACACGGTGGGCGTCCTCGTCCAGTGCAACTACGGCAGTCGCTCGGAAGTGCGGATTGCTGGCATCCCGGTTGGGCGCGAGATCGCGGGATTCGAGCCCTGCGTGGCGCAGCCCCTCGACCCACCGGTACGGCTAGGCGACGGAGCAGCCAGCACCAGTGTGTGATCGACAGACTGGCATGCGACTTCCCGAGGCGAGGATGTCGATCGGGGATCAATCATTGTCGTGGTGGCCACCGAATGCACCGCTGACGCCGGACCAACTCAAGCGCATGGCGCGGCGCGTGAGTCTGGGACTGGGGCGAATGGGTTCGATCCATGGGAACGGGTCCGGTGACATCTTCATTGCTTTTTCGACCGCGAACGTGGGCGCCGACAACGGCAACAGCACTGCGCCTGACCAGCCTTCGGTCTCATCCCTTCGTCGGCTCACCGGCGTGCACATTGACGCGCTCTTTACCGCAACGATCCAGGCAGTGGAAGAGTCCGTGACGAACGCCATGATTGCGGCGGAGACGATGACGGGCGCCGACTATTGGCGCTCGTACGCGATCCCGCACGATCAACTGGTTGCCGTGCTTCGCAAGCACAACCGTCTGGCGCCCGGCGCGTGAGGAGGCGGAGCAGGACTGCGCCAACAGGCCCGCCCTCACGTTAAAGTCAGTAGCGTCGCCACGCGTTTGCCTTACGGACTGTGCTGTTCGGTCGCCAGCGCGCTTTCCGCTCGAATGTCCGCGCGGGTCGCGGCGAGCAAGCTCGCGAAGTAAGCATTCGCATCGGCGGTCGCGGAGTCGGAGAACGCATTGTTGAACTGCTCGTTCACCCGATCGAGCCAACGCAGAATGGGACTCTCCTCGACATTGAATGCGTAGCTCTGCTGGAACTCGGTTTGAGCGCCTGCGGTGTCCGTGACGAGAATTTCGTAACGACCGCCGGAGTCAGCGAACGGCCGCGCGAGCGTGGTTGTCACCAGTCGATCGAGTGCCAACGGGAAGTCCCATTGGGGCTCTTGCGTGAACACCAGGCGCGCCCCGTAGAATGTGCGGACGATCGAGAAGGGCGACGCGACTCACGAGGCCCCGCACCCCGACCGAGAAAAGCAATGACATCTTCGTCGAGTAATCCATGCGAAGGATGAGTGAGTCCGGCACAGCTCGCGGCGGTCCGTTCAGGGGCGCGAGATGCCCCGCGGGGGTCGCGGCAATCTCCATAGCGAAACGTCCATCCGCGAAGTCGACCCGCAGCCACTCCGCATTGCGATCGTCGGTGGCCACCGAATGGACCTGCGTCGGCTCGGCGGTCGTTCGCAACGCCGTCGCATAGTGCGGATACGTTGCCGCGAGTCGCGCGAGGTGGACGCCGACGACCATCCGTACCCTGGTCCTGAGTGCCTCTCGTTTCGTGGTGAGACTGTCGAGAGAGAACAAACGACTGAGCACCGCACTCGCTCGCGGATATCGCGATGCTTCTGCCGCTCGAATGGCGGCACCGGTCATTTGAGCGGCCTCGCCCAGGATGGTGCGAACCACACGTTCAATGTCCTCTACCGCGACCGACCCAAGCGCCTGCTCGACGATCGCGGTCCAGCGATACTGCTGCCGGCTCGTGCGTTGCAATCGGACGATTCTCCTCGACGCGCCGAGGTCAACAGGAGCGGTCGAGTCGGCCTCGGCCTCGTAACGCCCGTCGCGGAAGGCGCCGTGTACCGCGAGTGTACGGGTGTCGGGGCCAAATGCGGTCCACTTCGACGAGTCGGCGTAGATGGCCGACGGAACGAGCATGCTCTGGTCGAGCGACTTGAATGCAGCGGCTACCTTCGGACTGAGCCAGACATTCGTGCTGCTGAGCTCGAAGCTGGCGAGTGCATCGTCCACCTTCTGTCGTGCCGCGTCAGGGGTCGGCCCCAGGCATTTGGCGACACTCGCGACCAGTACGACTGCGGCAGCGACCGCATGCGCGAGCGAACCGGCACGGTTGCCCAATGGACGTATCACGTGAAGCGCGCGGACTCCGCACTGACGCTGCGATCGCGTCGAATCGGGGGCGGAGTGGCGTGAGTCGTCCCTCGGTGAAATGCGAGGGCTGGGCGACGAAGACATCACGGCTCGTCGCGTCGCGTTTTGTGGGCCACGCGTCGCGCCGAGCGCCGTGACTGGCTCCCTGAAACAAACACGTTGCGGCGTACTCGACGGTGCCGCATCGCCGGACTGTCTGTCACGCGCCGCGCGTACGCCGCCCCATCGGCCCGGGCGGCGCCGGTTTCGACGCGCGATCGAGACTGATTATTCCGTCCGAACGTCGCTCGGCGTTGGCGCGCGCGCTGCTTTCTCGAGTCGGTCCAGAAGACGGCGAGCACCCGTTCGTTCGGCCCAATCCGCGAATGCGCTCGTCGGTCCGCGCCACCGGAGCTCCTCGACATCGTGAAAGAGAGGAGCGTCTGACCGGAGCGTCGCGAGGGTTTTGAACAGGAGTGCTAGCTGGCGCTGCTCGCCGAGAACGCTGAGCGGAAACGCCTCGATCGGCCCGTGCTGGTTCAGCAGGCGAGCCGCTGTGACCTTGCCAATGCCCTGGATGCCGGGATACCCATCCTGGGCATCACCGACCAGCGCGAGAAAGTCCGGTATGAGCTCCGGACCAACCCCGAATTTCGCGCGTACGCCTTCGGCATCTCGCACAGCGCCGCTGCGGCGGTCAACCTGCACGACGCGCTTGCCGCGGACACACTGCGCGAGGTCTTTGTCGTTAGCCCATATGCAGACTTTGTCGACGCGATCACTCTCGGACGCCAGGTAGGCTGCTGACGCGAGTGCATCATCGGCCTCCAGGTCCACCATGGGCCAGACCGCGACGCCTGCTGCGGCGAGTGCGTCCTCGAGCGGCTGGAATTGCGCGGCGAGCGCGGGCTCCATGCCATCCCCCGTCTTGTAGCCCGCCCACAGGTCGTTCCGAAATGATTCGATGATGTGATCGGTGGCGACGCCAAGGTGGGTCGCTCCCTGCTCGATCATCTGCGCGATGGTACCCAGCACTCCGATGACGGCGCCAAACGGAGCATCTCCCTCGTTGGCACGTCGGAGGCCGTAGAAGTGGCGGAATAGCTCGTACGTGCCATTGATCAGATGAACGAGCATGTTACCCCGTGCTGGGGGCGCGGGAAGCTGGCCCCCCGGATGTGCTCATCGTGTGTTGCCGAGTTGAGGGTCGCCGTTAGTGCTGGTGCACGCCCGCCGACGCACAGGCGGTGTCCGCCGCTCCAAGCGTTGCTGGGTGGAGGGTCAGCGTGCGCACGGTTGTCGTCGGCTGCGTCGTCGTCGAACGGCCGGGGGCGACCGTGAAGCGCTGCATGGTGCCTGCCAACTGGAGATCCGCGCCGCTCCAATGCCCGCGGTTCTCGTGCAACTCATCGACGGTCCGCGTCGGCGTTGGCGTGACGACGAATGTGAGGCTGACGTCGCCGGCGCTCGAGGCAGATCCGCCGAGCCGATAGTGGCTTACCGACCCGTCGCCGCGGCACCAGACGGCAGTGCCGTGGAACAGGGGTCGGCCAGTGAGGCGCGAGTAGTCGTACGTCTGAGGCACGCCTCGCCGCTTCGCTCCCGACCCTCGGATGATCTGGAGCCACACGGTGCCGCCAGGTGCATCGGCCTCCGCAAAACTACCGGTCCATTCTCCGGTGAGCGTGGGCCGCCCCCCGACTGAATGTGCCCATGGGGCGCCGACGAACGCGTCGAAAGCCCAGATGGCGCCAATTGCTGCGGCCGCGATCAGCACGGCCCCTAAGCACCCGACGCGCGCACGCCCAGTTCGTCGCGTCATCGAATCGTTGCTCTGACAGCCGTCTTACAGGCGATCGACGACGCGCGCTTTGATCGCCTCATATTCGGCGTCGGTGATGAGGCCACCCGCCAGCATCTCCTTGGCCTGCTGGAGACGCGCTACTGGATCGGCTGCGTCGGCCGCTGCGCCTGCCGCCGCGGGCGCCTGGGTCCCGAACTGCAGTCCGCCAGACTTGGCGCGCAACTCGTCCAGGTCTCGTATGCGCCGTTTCTCGCGCCACGCCTGGGACTGGGCCTGGCAGACGCGGTAGACGTTCTCAGCCTGTTCCTTTCGGAGCCCGGTGGTGATGAACGTGCCCCCCTGCTGGTCGGCCGACGCGAGATCCTGCCGTCGTAACACTTTCACCACGAGGTCGGCACCGAGCATACCGACATGTACGTGGACCTCCTCAATGTCCTGCCACCGCACATCCGTCGGCGTGAAGCCGCCGAATAGTCCGCGCGCGATGACGATGAAGCGCCCGGTGGTTGCGGCAACCAGGGCACGGCGGCGCGCGAGCGCGAAGGCCCGGCGCTGGACGGCGACGGCCTGCAGCGCCTCACCAGGTACGAGAATCGTTTTAAGGTGGTCGATGGCCGCCGCAATCCGCGGGCTCTCGAGCGGCACACTCGCGGGCTGCGCACTGTCTGACGACTTGGCCTGAGATGCTTGATCGTTTGCCATGGCGATTGCCTCGCAGAATGGACACCTGCGGGCCGCCACCGCGGCCCCTGTGGAAAGTACCAACGGCGGTCCGTCGTCCAGCAGTGTACTCCCGCTGGTATGACTCCTCGCCCGAGGGTTCACGCGCTTTGAGCGACCTGACCTGCCCGTCCTGCATCACGAACTCCCAGATCGCATTGGCGAAGTGTTCGCTGCGGGGGGGTTGGTGTCTTCCGACTGTCGTGGAAGCAGTCTCAGCGCCACCAGTATGCGAGCGGTGGCTGGTCGGCGTCTAGAGGGCCCTGGTGTCAGCGGGCTGCGGCTGACCGCCTGGCGACCACAATGCGGTGCGTCGCGCGCTGGCACGTCGGGCGTCCCAGCACGGAGTGACAAGCTCGGCTGCCAGGGGTAAGATGGTACCGCGATCGAGTTGCAGGTGCGACGACGGGCACGCCTAACCCATTGGAGTAGACATGGCGACGGACCGGTACTCGCGACGAGAATTCATGGGCGTCATGGGCCTCGGAGCGACTGGTATGCTTGCACCGCACGCACTCGATCGAGCGGCAGCGATCCTCCCCGCTCCGCAGGAAGCCGATCTGATCGTGCTCAACGCCAAAGTCTATACGGTCGATCCACGCGTGCCGGTGGCAGAGGCGTTCGCCGTAATGGGCGGACGTTTCGTCGCAGTCGGCAGCAGCGCGGACATCAAGGGGTTGATCGGCAAGCGGACGCAGACAATCGATGCTCGACAGATGACGGTCGTACCCGGATTCATTGACGCGCACAATCATGCGCCCGGCGCGATGGTGCTCTACGAGGTGCTGGTCGGCAACCCGTATCAGGTCGAGTTCGTGACGATCGCGAGCGTAATCGACAAACTCCGCGCCAAGGCGCATGCGACGCCCACGGGTTTCTGGGTCGAGGGCTACTTCTTCGACGATACCAAGGTGCGGGACAAGCGCGAGCTGAACGTGCACGACCTCGACCAGGTGTCCAGCGATCATCCCGTGGCCGTTCACCACCGCGGCGGCCATACGCTGTTTTGCAACAGCAAGGCGTTGGAGCTGGCGGGCGTCACCAAGGGCACGCCGAACCCGCCCGGAGGGACGTTCGACCGGGATGCGAACGGTGAGCTCAATGGTCGCATAACCGATCGCGCGAGCGCGGTGTTCACTAAAGTGGGCCGGCGACCGACATATTCGCCGGACCAAACGCTGCAGCGCGATCGCGATGCGCTCGCATTCATTTCGAAACAGTTCGTACGGTACGGACTGACGAGCGTCCATCACGAGGGCGGCGACTTGTTTGCCCTGCAGCAAGTGCGCGCGCGGGGAGACCTCCTGCATCGCGTGAGTTACGAGGCCGCGGACGAGATGCAGGAATCGATGGTGAAGAATGGCATCGCGACGGGCTTCGGCGATGAATGGATCCGATTCGGCGCCACGTATGAGCATTTTTGCGATGGTTCGTTCTCCGAGCGCACGATGGCGCTCAGCGTGCCGTACCCGGGCGTGCAGCCGGCCTATCGGGGCAACGTCACCACGACCCAGGACGACCTCGATGCCTGGGCCGAGCGCATGCACCGTGCCGGCATCCAAATCAATTGCCACGCAAATGGTGACGTGACGATTGGGATGGTGCTCACAGCGGTCGAGCGGGCGCAGCGCCTGTACCCGCGACCCGATGCGCGACCCAAGATCACGCATTGTACGCTGATCAACGATGATCTCGTCCGGCGTATGAAGGCCGCCGGCGTCATACCCGCTCCGTTTACATCATATGCGTATTACAACGCCGACAAGTTCCACTTCTACGGCGAAGACTTGATGCGTCGCTGTATGGCGTTTCGTTCCTTCGCTGATGCCGGTGTTCCAGCAGCGGCGGGCTCCGACTTTCCGCCGGGGCCATTCGCTCCTCTCATGGGCATCCAGGGAATGGTGACCCGGACGGGTTGGAACGGTGAGACCTGGGGAGCGAACCAGCGCATCACCGTCGACCAGGCGCTCGAGGTGATGACGATCAACGGCGCTCACGCCTCATTCGAGGAGCAGATCAAGGGATCGATCACGCCGGGCAAGCTTGCCGACTTCGTCATCCTCGCGGAGGATCCGCACGCGGTGGACGCGAGCAAGATCAAGGACATTGAGGTCGTTCGCACCGTGACCGGGGGCAATACGGTCTACTCGGCCACGGCCTAGAACGTCACATCATACGGCCTCCGTCATTCCGATCCGCCCGTGACTGGTGATCTGACATTGAAGACGCTTCGATACATTTCCTGTTGCGCCTGAGACGGACTGGACGACGGGGTGAGCACGACGCCCGGATGTGGATTGTCCGCCAGGGTCACGGGGATCTGGCGCACGAGGTCGTGGTGCAGCACGGTGAACGTCACGCGCTCTCCCGAACGCCTCGCGTTCAGCGAGCGTTCAAGGCCATCCCGATCGGCCGATTGCTCGTCGAGCGCGACCACGACATCGCCACGATCGAGGCCGCCTTGGTCGGCCGGACTCCCGGGAATGATGTTGCTGATGACCGGCTTGCCCTCGGCATTCACTGCCAGGACGATGCCTGACCAACCGTGTGTGGATGCGGCCCGCTTCACGTCGATCCCCGCGTAGCCGAAGTCTCGGTCGTACGGCAACGAGTCCTTGCCATAGAGATAGCGGCGGAAGAACTCGCTCATGTCGCTGCCCGCGACTTCGGATGCAATGTGGACCACATCGCTGTCTGCAAACCCCGGCTTCGGAAGGGCGAAGCGCTGATACATGACCCGCATCCAGTCGTCCAGCGATTTCCGGTCGTTCGTGCGCTGCCGGATTTCGAGATCCAGCAATACGCCCAGGGTCTGGCCCCCGTCGTAATACGAGTAGTTCGTGTTGAGGATGTTCGTCGCGAGGTTTCCCGGGCCGGCGCTACCCCCGATGTATCCGAACCACGTATCCCAACTGGTTTCGGCGATGCTGCGCTCCGTGCGTCCGGGCATCGCATCCAGCGCGCTGATCATGCGACTCACGTACCCCAGGTACTGTTCGGGCGTCCAGTACCCGGACCGGAGCAAGGCGACACACGCGTAATACGAGGTCAGCCCCTCCGAGATCCACAACGACGGCGTGTGCACCATTTGGGTGTAGTCGAACGGTCCAAGTGGACGCGGACGCAGGCGTTTGACATTCCACGCGTGAAACAACTCGTGAACGGCCACGAACACCTTCGCCTCGTAAACGTTCGTCACGTAGTCGTGCGTGGTGGGAGTACTATCGCCCCAATCCCGGGAATACGAGATCTTGGTGGAGTTCAAATGCTCCGTGCCGCCACCCAGCCCGTTGCCGGGCGCGATGTGGATGATGAACCAGTAATCGGGGAAGGGCGCAGCGAGGGGCCCACCGACCGCCGGTGCCAGGATCGGCACCACGCCCTTCTCGATAATGCGCTGCATGTCCCGAGTGAACTGCGTGTAATCCTGCTTCCCCATTCTCGTCGTGCACGATGAAGTGATATGTCGTGCCGAGAACTGAAATGTCCTTCTCCGAGAATGCAGCAATCTCGATCGGGCAGTCGGCAAACCAGTCATAGTCGCTTGCCCGAAACGTCGTCGCCCCCGTCCGGCTCAGTCCCGTTGCGATCTTCCAGCCTGCGGGAAGCTGCGACGCGTTGATGGTGAGCTCGATGGGCCGCTCCTTCCCCTCAACCTGATACATCCAGACGGCCGGCCCATTGATGGCGACGTGCCGGTCGTCGTATTGGACTGACCCGAGCGAGTTCGCGTAGACCCTGTAGTGAACGACGGCACCGGCTGCTGCGCGCAGGTCCACCTCCCAGGTCTGTGCGTCGGTCTTGCGCCAGGGAAGCTCATGGCCGGTGCTGTCGGTCGCGCTGAAATCCTGCACTTCGGTTGCGAAATTCCGTACGCCGTACGCACCGGGGCCCCACACAGGGAGCGAGAAGCGCACACTCTTTCCTGCAAGCCCGTTCGCGCGAATCGTGACGTCGACCAGGTGGGTATTCCATTGCTCGAACCCGAGCTCGTACCGGAGCGGCTGCGCAGCAGCACAGACGGCGGGGGAAAGGGCGCTCAGGGCGACTGCAGCCCACACGTACCTGAAGTACCGCATGACATTCTCCTTAGTCGTGCCAGCGTCGAACCAGCCTCGGAACCTCCCAACCTACGCCGGGAGCGACCCCGCGGCGAGCACCGGGCCCCGGCGCCAAACGCCTGAATGACTGGGTCGAAGGTTGGCGGCATCCGCGATGTTGTCGTCTGCCGTGTGGCGGGCGAACGGCGAGCGACGCATTGCATCGCCCCTACCCGGGTCACCCGATCAGACTCTTGCCCCATGCGCAGGGGGGCCTCTATTTCGGGCATGCGCAGGGTGACCCCCGCTGCTGTTCTCGTACAACTCCTCCTTGTCGCTGGCTTTGCGTCGGCACAAGGCGGGGACGCCAGCGGCACGGTTCGGCTGGCGACCCACGCGGTGGAGACCGACAGCGCACCTCCCCTCGTCGCCGCGTGGGCGCACGCTCTCGCGACCAACCCGGATGACAGGCTTGCGGAGCTTGGACTTGCAACCGTCGCCCGGCTGAATCGCGCCTTCGAGGACGCGGACCGCCGCTACGCTGCCGCCCTGCGCGGCGGGAATTCACTTGACCAGATCAGCCTCTACGCGAGACTCGGCCAGGCCGACGGCCTGCTTGCGCGTGGCGCCCTGCGACCGGCGGACAGTCTCCTCACGCTGACGGCCACAGAGGCCCGCGCGGCACACGATTCCACGGTGCTCGCGCGGGCCCTTGTCATGGACGCGGGCGTGCGGGCAGTGAGCGACCGGCCCGGGGCGTTATCACTCCTGCGCGGGGTCGATCGGCTCATTCCTGCACGTGATTCCGCCGACCGAGCACTGTATGAGTGCACGCAAGTGACGGTGCACGCCATTGTCGATGACGCGCGGATCCGCGCTGTAACGCAGGCCGGTGCGGCGCTCGCCCACCGTGCAGGCGTCCGCGATACCGAAGGCACTTGCAGATTCCAGTTGGCGGATGCCTTGATTCGCGAAGGCGATTTCACTGCAGCCGTGCCCGTCCTCGACACGCTGGAGCACCTGCTCCCATCGTGGGATCGAACCCACCGGGCCGTCGTGCGGCAGATTCGTGCATTTGCCGAAGAGGAGCTTGGCTTGTACGGGCCCGCGTTGGTATCGGCTCGTATAGCGATTTCCGACGCCGAGGCGTCGCACAATCCGAGTGCGGCGGCGTTCGCCGACATGACGCTGAGCCGGATGTATCTCGAGCTTGGCGACGTGACCACCGCGGCCTCGGTCGTGGGACAGGCGTCCAACCTGTTCGCGCAGCTGGACAATCGCGGTGCCCAGATGATGGCGACAGCGATGCACGCTCAAATTGCCCGAGACGCCGGAGATACGGCTGCGGCGCGCGCACAGTGGGAAGAGGATCGGGTCCTCGCCCAGCGAGTACATGACCCGGGATACCTGGCGGGAGCGGCGGAGGGACTTGCCGACATCGCAACGCGCGAGGGCCGGTGGGATGCGGCTCGCGCATGGCTCGACAGCGTGCACGTCACGAGCCAGCACGCCCACCTGCAGCATTGGGAGCCCGCCTGGTGGTACGATCGCGGCACGCTCGCGCTCCGCTCCGGACATCCGCGTGAAGCGGAACAGGATCTCCTCACCGCATTGAGACTCGAGGGACGGGCGCAGCACGACGAGCGGTTTCTGATCTCGGCCCGGCTGGCCGAGATTCACCTCGCGGCGGGAGACACGGTCCGGGCGGAGTTGGAGCTCCGCACGGCGAGTAACGAGTTGGAGCACTGGCGGTCGACGCTGACTGAGCAGGAGCTACGCGTGCTGGCGTTCCAGCGGCAGGCCGGCTTCGGCGGTCCAGACCCGAGCGTGGCTCGGGTGATCGCTGGTGTCGCCAGGTCAGGCCGCGTCGACGCCGCGTTCGAGCTGGCAGAACGGCGCCGCGCACGGGAGCTCCGTGACCGTCTCGAACGGTCCACAGCATTGCAGAGCAACGCATTGAGCATCGGATCGATTGGCGTCTCGCCGCACGTGACCGAACAGTTGGTCATCGCTCGGGTACAGCGCATCCTGCCCAACGATTCCACGCTGTTTCTCGAGTACGTCACCGGGCCAGGCGACGCACCGACCACGCTGTTTGCGCTCACCCGGACCGATCGGCGGGCATTTGTGCTGCCCCCAGCGGATTCACTCGTGACGGCCGTTCGGCGCCTGGTTGCTCTCGTGGAGGATGGGTCTACGGTATCGACCGCGTCCGACGGACTCGGATCGCTGATTCTGTGGCCCGCGCTGGCTGGCCACGGGCCCGCAATCTCGCACCTCCTGATCGTGGCCGATGGACCATTGCAGCGGCTCCCGTTCGCCGCACTTCGCTTGCCCGGACAGGGCTTCGTCATCGAGCACTACGCGGTTGCGCTGATGCCGTCGGGGTTGGCGGCCGAACAGCTGATGCAGCGGCCGCCATTGCCCATGCCGGGATCGATCATCGCATTCGGTGATCCGCACTTCGCCCTGGAATCAACGGGCCAAAGTCCCGTCGACGGCGAGTTGTACGGACACGCGTTCAGCGAATCAGGCGGGCTCGCACGACTGCGAGGCTCCGCCGACGAGGCGCGAGCCGTTGCTCGTTTTGGTGCGCGGTCCGTGGTCCGACTGCGAGACAGCGCTAGCGCAGCGTACTTCAAGCATGGGCCAGTCGATTCGTTTGCCGTTGTGCACCTCGCGACTCACGCCATTGTGGACGATCGGACGGTCACGCGGACGGCCCTGGCTCTCGCCGCTGGCCACGGAGAGAGTGGCTTTATCACTCCAGCCGACTTCGCCCAACGACCGCTCCGAGCCGACCTGGTCGTGCTGTCTGCCTGTCGCGCTGCGGGCGGCGTGCTGGTGGCCGGAGAGGGCGTGCAAGGGCTGACGGCCCCGATCCTGGCGGCGGGGGCCCGTGCTGTCGTGGCGTCGCAGTGGGAGATAGGCGATCGCGCGACCGTGAGATTCATGCACGAGTTCTATCGTGCCCTCGCCGAAGGGAGCCCGGCCGACGAAGCCCTGCGACGGGCAGGTGTCCGTATGATGAATGAAGGCCGATCACCCACCCAGTGGGCGGCGTTCACGATTACGGGAGACCCCGCTGTGCGGGAGCAGCTGATCGTCCCGCGCTTCGAGTGGCTGTGGCGCGCCCTCGGTCGTTGAGCATACGCTCTTCGCCCCTCCCGCTTGGATCATAGAGCATTACGTTTTCTCGCGTGTCGTCGCACCGTTTCCCTGCTCTTCAAAGAGGTGTCTTGTGACTCGATCGCCAGCGCGCCGCGTGCGGGGCCGTGTGTGCGCCGTGCTCGTCGCGGGCTTGCTCCCCAACATTCCTCTGCCTCCGAGTCAACGCGCAGGACGTCGATCAGGCCGCCTATCGTGGTCGCCGCGAACGACTCGCGCATTTGGCCAAGGAAGGGATCGTCGTGGTGCAGACCGCGCCGCATCTGCAGGCTGGACTGACGGAGAGCTTCATCGACGACAGCGACAATCACGACTTCCTCTACCTGACCGGAATCGAGACGCCGTCGGGCACCGTGCTCCTGATGCCGCAATCGACGGAGGTACCCGAAGTCTTGTTCGTGCCAGCCGATCAGGTCGAGCGGATCCGGACTGAGACTGGTGTCAAGGCGGTGATGCCTCAGGAGGCGCTGGAGACAGTGCTGTCGGAAGCGCTCACCGACTATTCGCTGAAGCGCATGACCGAGCGGCGACACAAGCTCGTCTCCACCGAGATGGCGCGAGTGCTGTCGCTGGGCAAAAAGAAGGTCTTCTACTTCAACTACCCGCGATATGTGAACGTGAGTGGCGATCCGCCGGCGCGTGTACGACTGGCGTCGAGGGTGCAGCTCTACTCGCCGGAAGTCGAGCTTCGCAACGGGACGCCGCTTCTGACGTCGCTCCGAGAACGCCACGACAAAGCCGAGCTTGCCCTCATCACGCGCGTCGTGAAGATGGGGGCGGACGGACTCATGGCGGCGATGCGAGCCTGCAAGCCTGGCATGACGGATGCGCAGATCGACGCGACGGCCGAATATGCGTTCAAGCAGGAAGGCATGAGCCGGCTCGCATATCCATTGCTCGTCTACATCTCGCCGTTCGGTCGCCAGGTGCAGACCCTGAGCGCGTCCGAGCTCGCAAAGAGCTCAGAGCCGATGTCGGCCGTGCACGTCATGCAGTCCGGTGATCTCGTGATGCTCGACGCGGGCGGGGAGTATCACCACTATTCGAGTGACCTGAGCCGAATGGTTCCGGTCTCGGGCAAATTCACACCCGAGCAGCGAAAGCTCTACGACGCCGTCGTCGCGGCGCATCACGCCGCAGTCGCTGCCATCCGTCCCGGGGCCACGTTCCAGCAGGTCCACGACGCCGCCGTCGAAGAGCTCAGGAAACGAGGCCTCGACCAGTACTTCACGTTCGGCACGAGCCACTTCATTGGCATGGACGGCCACGATCCCGGTAATTACGAAGAGCCGCTGGCCCCGGGGATGATCCTCACCGTCGAGCCAGGCATCATCGACAATCAGCGCAACATCACGATCCACGTCGAGGACATGATCCTCGTGACAGAGCAGGGGCACGAGAACCTGTCGGCTGCGATCCCGATCGAGGCGCCAGACGTCGAGCGGTTCATGGCGGGTACCCCGACCAGCTAGGGACGACGCCATGCGTCGCCCGCCGTTGGCCGCCACGTCGCACACCCGGCAGTGGCGACGCCATGCGTCGCCTTACAGGTCCAGGAACATGACGTATGCGTCGACATACCCCATCGTCGGGTGCGCGAAGGCGCCTGGTAGCCGCCCGACGATCGCGAAGCCGAGGTCCTGGTACAAACGAATGGCTCGCTCGTTGGTGCTGACGACGAAGTTGTATTGAATGCCGCGGAAACCGAGCGCGCGCGCTCTCTCGATCGAGTCCTCGCACATGGCTCGCCCGACTCCCTGTCCGGATGCCCAGGGCCCGACCATGTAGCCGCAGTTGGCGATGTGTGAGCCGCCCGCCGGCCTCACCTTGCGCAGGCAGTACGTGCCGAGCACGTCGCCGCCTGACTCGGCCACGTGGACGCTCAACGCCGCGTTGAACCAGTAGGCGAGTGCGTCCTCGCGTGTCATCTCGCGCGGCAGCGCGTACGTGTCCCCGCTCCGAATGATCGGCTCCATGACCCGCCACACGGCGTCATGATCGCTTGCCCCAGCCAGCCGAATGTTCATCCTTCGTTCTCACCCCTCGTTGCCTGCGCCCCGGCAGCGCAATGTCGTGAGTCTCGGCGCGTCGCCCAGTCCATCAAGTTACCGTCAGTATCGGCCAGCGAGCTGGGGCCACAGCGCCTGTATGGTTTGGCGACCGCCTCGACAGAGGAAAATCTCGAGATGGGCCTCCTCAGGAACCGCGTCCGGTGTGTCCACCCGTCCGGCGAGCGCCACCGAGTCGTAGTTGCGGGCGAGGAAGTCGCGCGGAATCCCGATGGCAACGGCGGTCGTACCCGAACGATCGCCCGGGCCGTAGAGATAGTACGTGCCTTGATTGGTGAGAGCATGCGGCAGACCGTATCGGCTTCCGTAGAAGTCGATCGCAGCGGCCTCGCCGTAGTTCTGCGCGAGAAGCACGGTGCGGCGCCGTTCCTCTGCGGGAATGGTGTCGTACACTTCCGCCACTGCGGTGACTTGGTTGGGCCAGCCCAGCATGTCCGCAAAATCCGATGGAAGCCGTACGACCTCACCTTTGTCGGTGTGCTCTCGGACGCCAAGCGTGGCAGCGTACCGCATCATCGCTGCGGGCGGTAGAACCGGAAGTGCAAATGGGAACAGCAAGAGCGCGTCCGCCGCCAGCGCGAGCACGGCAATCGGTCGCAGCCAGGCGCGCCATTGCTCGTGGACGCGATCGAGCGATGCCGCGCCGGCCGCCCAGAGCATTGGGACGATCGGCTGCGCGTAGTAGAACTTGCCGTGCAGGAGCAAGATCGTGAAAAAGGCGATCACGCAGCACGCTCCGACGACCCGGTAGGTCGGCGACCGGAGGAGTGCGACCGCGCCCGCAACGGCAAGCAGGGAAGTGGGTGCGAGCAACACCATTCGCTGGAGCCAGTCCACCGCCGTGATGTGCGTGAGCTGCGACGTGTGGAGCTCGGTTAGCTGTCCCACGATAGGGAAGTCGAGACGGACCTGTCCCACCACACTGGGACTGCCGATCACGACGGCAAGTACGCAGGCGATCGCCACACCACGCAACGGCAGACGGCGCCAGGTACCAGTCACCAGGGCAGCCACCGCGAGCGAAACGAAAAGAACGCCGATGACGAATTTGGTGAGGATCCCCAGGCCGGCTGCGATCCCCAGCGCGACCCACCATGCGGTGACATCCTCGAAGCCCGAGGCAGCGATCCGCGTGACTGTATAAAGAACCGCCGTCCACCACAGTTGATCGAAGATGACGGGCTGCAGCAGGTTGGACGAGCCCAGGAACATTGGGCTCAACGCGACCGCCAATGCCGCGAGAAAAGCCGGGAACGCGCCACCGCCATAGACGCGAGCGGCGTGGGCGACGATGACGATGATGGTGGCACCCGCGATCGGCGGCAGGATGCGAAGCCCGAGGACATTCGATCCGAAAAGGGTGGTCGAGAGACGCGCGATGGCGGCGATCGCGGGCGGCCCATCCATGCGCCACAGCGTGAAATGGTGCCCCATTGCGACGTAGAGCAATTCATCGCGATGGACACCGTAGACCGTGATTGCGTCGATGCCCCAGTGGAGCAAGACGAACGCGATGGCGAGAGCGACGACCGGTGCGGTCGCCGCGCTGGCGATCGGGTGGCGTAGACTAGGGGCCGTGCTGGTCGCGCGGGTCACCGGCGAGAACTTAGGTGGTCCGTGGGTCGGGCCGCCAACCCGGTCGCCGGTTGTCCGCCGTGGCTCTCGTTGCAACGCCCTGTGCTCGACCGGCGGCGAGTGTATGTTGTACGCGCCCCGCTACGCCAAGGAGAATCGGGATGTTCAGAACAGCGATCGTGCTCACAGGTCTCCTCGTTGCTGCCGATGGGGTGATGCGCCAGACGCCGAACACCGTGCCGGATGGCTTCACATTCGCTGCGGGTGGTGACATGATCGGCCCGTACCATACGCTGCAGGGAGTCGACGACCGCCCGTTCTTCGCCGGCGTCGTGCCGCTGTTCAAGAACGCAGACCTCGGATTTGCCAATCAGGAGGGGTCGATTTTCGACCTCAAGACGTTCCAGGGATCGCCGGCGGCGGAGAACGGTGGCGGAATTCCGCTTTCGCCGCTCGCAGTCGCGAGTGATCTCAAGGCGATGGGCATCACGATTGTCTCCAAGGCCAACAATCACGCGACCGACTGGGGCACCGAGGGGCTGGTTGTCACTCAGCAGTCGCTGACCGCGGCCGGTATCGGCTTCGCCGGGAGCGGGTTGAGCGAGGCCCAAGCGCGCGGTCCGGGTTATGTCGAGACATCGAAGGGCAAGGCGGCTCTCGTTTCGACCGCATCCACCTTCACGAGAATGTCCGTTGCAGGCGCACCTGGGACTCGCCGCGGCGAACCCACGCACGCCCGCCCAGGGATCAGTGCGCTGCACGTCGAGGAAATCCAGCTCCGGCCCGCCGACCGGATCGCCACACTGCGCCGCCTCATGTATGGCGGGAGTGGGGAGGCGCATGCAAAGCCAGGTAGCACCAACCGCGATGAGGTGGAAGTCGGGGGCCAGATCTTTCGGGCCTCCGTTACGGGCAACGCAACGTGGGAGATGAACAAGACCGACGAAGCAGCGCTCGTCAACTCGGTCCGCGAGGCGAGACAGAACGCGAACTTTGTGCTGTTTGCGATTCATGCTCACGAAACGGGCGGTCCCCTAGAGGACCCGTTTCCCGGTCGCCTGGTCGATCCCACCGATGAGGCGCAAGCGTCTCCGAACGATCCACGACCGGCCGATTTCGAGCCGGTGCTGTTCCACGAAGTCATCGATGCCGGTGCCGACGCCGTGATCCGCACCGGTCCGCACTTGGTGAGCGGCATCGAGATCTACAAGGGCAAGCCGATCTTCTATGGGTTGGGCAGTCTGTTCTTCGATTTTCAGGGGCATCGGACGTACACCGTCCCGTCAGGACAGACCCTCACATTCCCCGACGAATGGTTCGAGACCGTGGTGCCGGTGACGACATACAAGGGCGGTAAAGTCAGCGAGATCAAGCTGTATCCGATGGAGATCGAATCCAGCAACACGCCCACGGGTGGCGCGCCACATCCCGCCAATCCGGATCAGGCGCGCCACATTCTCGAGCGATTGAAGACGCTGTCCGCGGCCTTTGGCACCGAGATCACCATCGAAAACGGCGTCGGCATCGTGCGCGTGCCGACGATGTAGCCTGTGGCTACTTCGCGCCCGCGGTCGCCAGGTCGCCGGGCTTGTGTGGCACGATCGTAAGGGTGACCGATGATGGGTACTGTCGCGAGTGATGCACCTCATTATGCGCGACCAGGCCCGTCGTCTCGTCGTAGTTGTGGCCGCCGGTGTTGAGGTTGCGGTCGAAGCGCGGGAAGTTGCTGCTCGAGACCTCCAATCGGATCCGGTGCCCGGCGTCGAAGTAGTTACTGGTTGTCAGCGGTGACATCGTGACTTTGTAGACCTTCCCTGATTCCATCCACACGGTCTTGTCGTAGCCCTCGCGGTAGCGCAGGCGCTGGATCGTTTCATCCAGATTGAACGCCCGCCCGTCAGGGTATACGTCCTCGAGCCGCACCGTGAAATCGGTGTCCTTGCGATCGGAAGAGACGTAGAGGGTCACGGTGATCGGTCCGCTCACCTCAGTCCCTTCCTTGAGCACAGGCGAGGTGTAAACCAGGATGTCCGGTCGTGTCTCCATCTCGCGCTGGTCCCGCGAGCCGTCGGCCACTCCTGGCATGCAGCAGAACCCACCGCCGTGGGTTGGTACTGGCTGCATCGGGTCGTAGGTGAAGCCATCGGGCTTGTCCGCGCCCGACGATTTGGGCGTCAGTGCTCCGTCGCCTGTCCCGCCGTTGGCATGCCCACCGCTCGAGAGGTAGAAGGTGAGCGGCTCGGCGCCCCTGGGAGGCCACGTGTCGGACTTCTGCCACTTGTTGATCCCCATCGTGTAGTAGCGGACGTGGGGAAGCGTATCGAGCAGATGGTTGTCTTCACCCTTGAGGAAGTGATCGAACCAGCCATACGTGAGTGCCGGGTAGTCCCAGCGCGCATCGCCCTCGTCGCGTTCGCCCACGACGGTGTGCTCAGTTGCCCGGGTGTAGCCGCAGTGGAGCGTGGGCGCGATCATCACGTACTGCTGCTGTGCAACGGCGGGCGACGCTGTTTGTCGGACATGGTTGAATAGGGCGAGATTCGGTCCAACGGAGACGTCGTACCAGCTCACCAGATACAGGCCGGGGACGTCGATGACCATGTCGTCGTGATAGAGGCCGCCGCGAAACCAGGCTGGGTCATTCGGGGTGCGCTGGATCATGCGCCCGCCAGTCACGTTCGGCTCGGAGTCTGCGAAGATACCCGGCTCCCCATCGATCGCCTTGAGCATGTCTTGCTCCGGCAGGTGCTTGAACGCCTCGGGCCAGTTCTCGAGGGGAGCCTGTGCGCCGAGGTCGAAGTACCGCGACGCTGTGCGAAGGTCGGCCTGGGATGTGCCGCGAGGGAACGTCGGCCGCACGGCGTATTGCACGTAGTCATGGAGCCAGTAAATGAAGAGCATCTGCACTGCGCCACCCCGGTACCAGTTGCCTTGCTCCTGGAACGGCTTGACGCGGCCGATCCCGGCGCCAAACCCCTGGGGAATGATGGTCGTCAACCCCGGCGGGGCCGTGGCCGCGACCGCCAACTGCCATTCGGCGGTGGATGAGCAACCGATCAGACCGACCTTTCCGTTGGACCACGGCTGGTCATGGAGCCACTTGATCATGTCGTAGCCGTCGGTACGTGGCGGTCCGAGAATGTCGTAGGTCCCTTCGGAGAAGAACTGTCCGCGTTCATTCTGTTCGACGAACGCGTAGCCGTGTTTGATCGCCGTCACCACGTTGGACATGTCCGCGGGCACGGCGTTGTGTACGTCCCAGAAGTTGAAATCGTACGGAGTGCGCATGAAGATCGCGGGCACCTTGTCCGTCGCATTCTTGGGACGGTAGATGTCGGTCATGAGCCGCGTCCCATCCCGCATTGGAATCATTTCTCGACGGTCGATCACAGCAATCGACTCGAGCTCCTGTTCCATCTTGTAGCGGCGTTCGCGGCCGGCGGAATCCAGGGGCTGTCGCGGTGGCTGGGCATGGACCGCGCTCGCAGCGAGAGCGGCGAGGGTAACATGCCTGACGGTGCGGGACATTGTGGCCTCCAGTCGAAATGACACGCGTTGAGCGGAGGCCGGCTAATGTGGAGTGCGGTGGATCAGTTGCCAAGGGCGAGCAGTCGAGTACCTACCGCGCCGCACGCGCCGCCAGTACAGTCGCCGCTAGGTGTGTGGGGCGCCCTATCCGAGCGTGCGACCTCAGTTGGCACGCGGCGACTGCGCGTGCCAACTGAGGTAAGAGCGTTGACTCTATTTGACTGCGGTGAGAAATGAGCCGGCGAGATCCGGGCCGCCCTTGGCGCCGATCATGCTTCCAAGCGCGGGCGTGAGTTGATTCATCATGGTCGGCGTGATCCCGGCCTTGGAGAGCACTGGGGTGAGGCTGCTCGAACTGCTGAGCGAGCTCGCGGCGGGAAGTCCCGCCTTCTGGGCAGTCGCGATCAGACTGCTGGATCCTGGTATCGCGTTCGCCACCTCGGAGAATTGATCAACGGGCATCTTCGCTTGAGCGAGGCCAAGCAAGGAACCCGCGCCCAGTGCCGCTTGCGAGCTGGACATGCCCGGCACAGCGCTGGTCAGCGAACTGATGACCGAATTGGAAGCGCTCGATGTGCTCGAGGCGACCTCACCCGTCGACGTCGTGGGCGTGGTCTCGGGGCTCGACTTGTGGCACGCAGCCACCGCTGTGGCGCCTGCGAGCGCGAGCGCTCCAACGAACGCCCTGCGCCGGCCACGGTGGGGGCCGCTCGGAGTAGAGATGATCAGCATGCAATTCCTCCCTCGTCGTTGTGTGGAATGGCCCGTCGTCCATGTGCGTCGCCGTTCGGGCCGATGCCCGAGTCACGCACGCGGGGTGCCAACCGAACACCTCGTCGGTTGGTCGACGCAGTTCGATGGGCGCCCTGATCGTTGCTGAACAACGCGGTATCGGCGAAAGGGGACTTTGGTCATCCTGTGCCTCAGCGCGGCGTCCAAGACGGTGCGAGATCAGGGCGGCTGAGCTAAGGCACGATCGGAGAAACCGAGGGCCGGTCGGCGGACGTGGTCGATTGGCGCGCGAGCTGGCGCTGGACCGTGCTGTGCTTGCGGCTGTACGAGAAGTAGATGATCAGGCCCAACACCATCCAGGAGCCGAAGCCGACCCACGCGGGCATGTCGAGAGACAGCATCAATGCGACCGAGATGACCGCGCCGAGGATAGGGACGAGTGGGACCGCGGGCGTCCGAAAGGGACGGGGCACGTCGGGCTCGCGCACGCGCATGACCCAGACGCCGATGCAGACGATGGTGAACGCGAGAAGGGTGCCGAGGCTCACGAGCTTCCCCAGGAAGACGATGGGGAAGAACGCGGCGAGGGCCGCAACAAAGACCCCGACCACGATCGACGTGAGGTAGGGTGTGCGGAAGCGCGGATGAATCTTGCCGATCCATGGCCACAGCAGGCCATCGTGCGACATCGTGTACAGAACGCGCGACTGCCCGAGGAGCATCACCAGCATGACGGACGCGAGACCGGCGATGGCACCAATGTCGATGACGAGAATCCCCCAGCGAATGCCAATCGCGGCGGCGCCATCGGCGACGGGGGCAGCGCTGTTCAGCGTCGTGTAATTCTTGACTCCAGTGAGCAGTCCGGAGACGATGATGTAGAGGATCGTGCAGATGATCAGCGAGCCCAAGATGCCGAATGGCATGTCCTTTTGTGGGTTCTTCGCTTCCTGCGCCGCCGTCGAGACGGCATTGAAGCCGATGTAGGCAAAGAACACGACGCCAGCGCCGCGCATGACGCCGGACAATCCAAACTGGCCGAACTGTCCCTTGTTCGGCGGAATGAACGGGTGCCAGTTGGCGACCATGTGCGACCAATGGCCAAACGCAAATGTGGTAGCGAGACCTATGAAGAGCAGCACGACGGAGACCTTGATCATCACCGCCGCGCTATTGAAGTTGGCGGTCTCCTTCACGCCGATCACGAGGATGGTGGTGACGACGATGATGGCCACCAGCGCGAAAAGGTCGATGCGTGCTGCAAAGGGCTGCCCGAACAACGGGATCGAAAGGACGGGTGTCGGATTGAATGGCAACTTCCCTCCGAAGAACCCGACGAGGCTGCTGACGTACCCGCTCCATCCCACGGCCACGGTGGCCGCTCCGAACGCGTACTCGAGTACCAGCGCCCACCCGATGATCCACGCGACGATCTCGCCCATGGTGGCATAGCCATAGGTGTACGCGCTCCCGGCGATGGGAATCATCGAGGCGAATTCCGCGTAGCAGAGACCAGCAAACACGCAGCCGACGCCAGCCACGACGAATGACAACACAATAGCAGGGCCGGCGAACTGTGCAGCGGCCACACCGGTGAGAGTAAAAATGCCGGTACCGATGATCGCACCGATACCGAGCGTGATCAGGTTGATGGGGCCGAGCGAGCGTCGAAGCGCATGCGTGCCGGTATCGGACGCTTCGGCCATGATGGTCGACAGTGGTTTCTTGGCTAGCAGCATGTGTCGAGGAGTGATGGTGGAGAGCCACGCACGCGCCGCCCGCTACGATGCCATTTATCGCATTGCACTGGGCGGCTAGAGGTGACGATAATCGTGCCGGCCGCTGCGCGGCATTCGTCCAAGTGATATTATGGCCGCGATGGTACGCCTGTCAAAGCGGGCCTGTACACGACGGAAAACCCGCGAAATGATACGACGTCCCGACAGGCAGAAAACGCCGCAGCGACGCACGGTGTCGAAGCCCTGGCGCTCGATCGCTATACGTTGACGCGTCCAGATCCAAAGGGAGGCCTCCTGGGCTTTGCTGCGTTTGATGAGATCACGTTGCGCGCAGGGGTCATCCACCTCGCCGCGGCATTGAACCGACGACCGGTCGGTACGAACTGACGTGCGCCGCGCGCTGGTTCTGCTCCTGCTCCTTGCTGCCACCGCCGGCTGGGCTCACGCTCAAGGGGGCGCCGTGGTCGTGCCGGTTGAGCACAACACGGGCGCCGCCCGCGCGCGAGATAGCGCAGCCACGGGCCAGAGCGTGTACGACGGCCGGAGCGGCCAACTCAATGTCCGCATCCCCCACATCGAGGCGGATGCACCGGTCGACGGCACGCTCGCAGCGGCACCCTGGCGGCGCGCCGCGGTCCTCACGGGCTTCTCCGAATATCAGCCGGCGGACGGCGTGCCGGCCGAAGACTCGACGGAGGTCCTCGTCTGGTACTCGGCGCGGGCGATCTATTTCGGCATCCGCGCGTACGAAGTCCATGGCGCCGTGCACGCGACACTCGCCAACCGGGACCAGATCGACGGCGACGACAACATCCAGCTCATCATCACGCCCTTTCTCCATGCGCGTCAGGCGTTGGTATTTGCGGTCAACGCGCTGGGCGTTCAAGAGGACGGCACGATCACCGAAGGCGCACTGGTACAGGGGGCGTACGGGATCGCCACCCACGCCGGCCCGCCGCCGACCGACCTCAGTCCGGATTTTGTGTACGACTCCAGAGGTCACCTGACCCCGTGGGGCTACGAGGTCGTCGTCCGCATTCCCTTCCGCAGCGTTCGGTTTCAGAACCAGGAGACGCAAGACTGGGGCATCAACATTGTGCGCGTCGTGCAGCACTCGGGACACCAGGACACGTGGTACCCGACTCGGCTGGCGGCGGCGTCCTTTCTCCAGCAGGCCGGGACGTTGAGCGGACTCACCGGGCTGAGCCGTGGTCTTGCCCTGGATCTCAATCCGTTCATGACCCAGAAGGCGATCGGCACGAGCGTGAGCACCCCCACTCCGAGCTGGAGCTACGGGGTGGAGCGCCCGCAGCTGGGTGGCAATGTCAGGTGGGGAATCACGAACAACCTGCTACTGAACGGCACCTTCCGCCCGGACTTCGCCGAGGTCGAGTCGGACGCGACGCAGGTCCAGTTCGACCCGCGCAACGCGGTGTCGTATCCCGAAAAGCGACCTTTTTTCCTCGATGGCCTCCAGCAGTTCAATACGCCGAACAATCTCATCTACACGCGCCAGATCATCGCGCCGATCGGGGCGGCGAAACTCACAGGCAAGGTCGGCGGTGCCAGCGTTGCGTATTTGAGCGCACAGGACGATGAGGGCTCGACAGTGCTCGGCGGCGGCGGCCATCCGCTCTTCAACGTCGTCCGCATGCTGCAGGACGTCGGCTCGGCGTCGCAGATCGGCGTCGTGGCCACCGACCGCGAAGACGGCGCGACCTATAACAGGCTGGCCGGTGTCGATGCCCGGTTTGCTTTCGCCAATATCTACTCGTTGGCGATTCAGGGCGCGGCCAGCAGTACGCACGCGCAGGGACTGGGCACGAACGGGATCGCGACGAACGGCGTGGAGGGCGCAGGTCCCTTATGGCAGGCGCACTTCATTCGGGCCGGACACACATTCGGCATGGACTACAACTTCACGGGCATTGACCCGGAATTCGTTGCCGGCAGCGGGTTCATATCCCGGAACGGAATTGCGAACATGAATCTGGATCACCACCTCACGTTCTACGGACCGCAGGGCGGGTTTTTCCAGACGTTCACCGGTGACTTCTCCGTCAACGACACTTGGGTATATCGGCACCTCACAGCTGCCGAGTCGCCTGAGGACCGGCGGTGGCATTTCACCGGCACCGCGACGCTCTTCCAAGGTTGGCAGCTGGGCGCGGCCGTTTACTTCGAGACGTACGGCTACGATCCATCGCTGTACTCCAACTACTACCTCCAGCGCGTCGTCGGGCACGACACCACATTCACGCCATTCGTCGGCCAGCCGCTCATTCCCAACACGGATTACGTCTTCACCTTCAGTACGCCGCAGTTCGCCAAGCTCTCGGCTTCAATTCTCTACATCTCCGGTCGGGACGAGAATTTCTACGAGTGGGCGTCGGCCGACATTGGCAATACCGCGATCACGATCAACTGGCGCCCGACGGATCGGTTGCGGTGGGGCTTTACCTACTCCGGCAACTTCTACCACCGGCATTCGGACGAGTCGCTTGTCGAAAGCCAACTCATCCCGAGACTGGATCTCGAGTACCAACTCTCGCGTCCCATCTTTCTCCGCCTCATTGGCCAGTATAACGCCGTCCACCAGGACAGCCTGCGAGACGACTCGCGAACCAACTTGCCGATTTATTACCGCGATGCAGCGACCGGCTCGTACGCCCGCGCGTCAGCCTTCACGACCAATCAGTTCCAACTCCAGGCGCTCTTCGCGTATCAGCCCGTCCCCGGCACCGTCGCGTTCATCGGATATGGAAGCAACCTCACCGAGCCCACGTCCTTTCAATTCCTCACGCTCAGGCGCACCTCGGACAGCTTCTTCGTGAAGTTCAGCTACCTCTTTCGGATGGAATAGGCGCGCGCCGCTTCTGGGCAATTAGCCGGATGTCGTCACGGCGCGCTCGATACGGTTGCGCCGCCCGATGGCCGGGTGCGCGCGACTTGACGAGCCATCGTGCGAATGAGATCGGCGGACGACATGGGTTGCCAGCCGTGACCCTTGAGCGGCCGACCGTAGCTGAACGATCCACCGTACGCCGGGTTGGTGGTGCCTTCCAGATAGTCCTGAAGGAGATAGACGGCCAGGTTCAAGTAATAGTTGTCCATATCGCCACAATACACGTGGATCTTCCCGACCAACTGCGGCCCGACGCGCGACCAGTTGGTGGCGAGGTACTGCCGGATGTCGTAGTGCTCACGCCAGTACCCCGCGACATCGCGATTGATGACCCCAGTGCTGTCGTCCCAGATCGGCGCCGGATAGCCTTCCGCATCCGTCGGCCCGAAGGTGGCTTCCCAAATCGCGAAATTCTCGCCGCCCCGGCGTCGGCTGCCGCGAGCGTTGTTGAGCTGATTCTCCTCGCGCAGTTGTACCACCGGCTGGCCGTCGGATCGGCGTTCTGACGGTCTGTTCTGCGTGATCCACTCGTTGCGACGGATCTCGAAGGCGTTCGTATCGCTGTAGATGTTCACCTGCTCGTAGCGTCGGAAGTCGACGGGATCAGGATAGAACGTCCAGGTGCCACCGAAGAAGTCGGGATGGTAGACCTGCAGGGCGAGGGATTCCCAGCCACCGGTGGATCCACCCGTAAGCAGCCGCGCGTATGGTTCCCGGATCACGCGGTAATGCTCCTCGAGATAGGGAATCAGCTCCTGCATGATGGCGTCGCCGTATGGGCCGTTGTTCGCGGAATTCACCGCATACGAGTCGTCATAGTAGGGCGACGGATGCAGGATCCGAATCGCCACCATCCGCGGAAACGAGTCGCTGAGCCACGAGCGGGTGAACTCCTGCGTCGACTCGCGCCCGGTCGTGTGCTCGATACGCGAACGGCGCTGGGCATCAGTCTCGGGCCGCGCATCCATGTTGAACCCAAATGGTGCCGACAGCGTGAAGTGACCCTGCTCCCACACGGTGGGGTACCGTGTATCGGTGTGCTCGTCGTATCCCCGCGGCAGCAGCACGACTGCGCCGAGATACATGGGATGACCCCACCACTTGGTGAGAATGGCGCTCTGGATTCGGATGCGTTTGACGTAACGAGTGTCCGCCGGCATCTCGACCGGGGGCAGCACGTGGGAGATGTCGATCCGAATCGGAGTGGTGGCGCTCGGATCGACGTGCACGCGTCGCACATCACTCACGAGAGTGCCCGGCGCGGTGTTGAATTGCTGACCCTCCCACTCGTCCATATGCGCCCAGATCGTATGGCCGTCGGCGCGCGCAAAGCGCGTGTACACGCTGATGATCGCCTGGACGTAGTAGTCTCCCGGCGCCAGCTGACCGAGGTGGAGGAGCGGGTAGCCCACGGCGTGTCCATCGAGGATGGCCGGCGCGTCGGCGGCCACCTGATCGATGTCGGCCCCCCAGAAGGGAACACTGACCATGCCGCCGGCGTCGAGCCGCGGCTCCGGCGTCGAATCTCGTGAAACGAACACGAACACCCGTCCGGTAACTGGCTCGGCTCGCACCGCACGGGGCACCACCACTTCGAAACGGAGCTGAGCCAGGGGCGCGGACGGGGCCGCGGCCCGCGGAGGACCGCCGGCGAGCGCGAAGAGAGCCAACACAGCGGACGGGTACATCATTGCTCCAGCTTGTGAGGTGGCGAACCTGGGAGGCGCAGCCGGTCGGCATGGCTGGCGCCCGGATATTTCCCTAGTTTAGCACGGCCCCCCCATTGGCACGAGGACTCATCGCCGTCACAGAGGCATCGATGCCACGAGATATGGCAGCCATCGATCATCCGGTTCCCGGCGCCTCCACGCGAGAGCAAAGCTCGGGCGAAGGTGATACGTCGATGATCCGCTCGACCATGCAGCGCGTGCCCTTGTCCGTAAACCACTTGCTCGAGCGCGCTGGCCGGCTGTTTCCGCAATCGCCAATCGTCACACGGATGCCGGACAGGAGCTACGCGCGGCACACGTGGGGCGACGTGTATGCGCGATCGCGCCAATTGGCGGCGGCCCTGCTGGCGGCAGGTCTGCGCAAGGGCGATCGCGTCGCCACACTGTGCTGGAACCACTACGTCCACCTGGAGTGCTACTTCGGTGTCCCGGCAGCGGGCGGCGTGTTGCATACGCTCAACCTGCGCCTTTCGCCGGATGACATTGCCTGGATCGCCAACCATGCGCGCGATCGGTTTCTCGTCGTCGACGACGTTCTCTTGCCGCTGCTCGATCGCTTCCGAGCGGCGGCAAACTTTGAACGGGTCCTGGTCGTGCCCCTGACCGGTGCACCTATCAAGGCACCCGATCTCAGCTACGAAACCTTCCTCGAGCGGGCGCCGGCCGCGTTTGAGTACGCGCAGCACCACGAAGACGACCCGGTGTCGATGTGTTACACCTCCGGCACCACAGGGCGGCCCAAGGGCGTTGTCTATTCTCACCGCTCGACCGTGCTGCACAGTCTTGCGGTGAGTGCGACCGCAACCTTGGCTGCTCACGCGGGCGACGTGGTCTGTCCGGTGGTGCCAATGTTTCACGCCAACGCCTGGGGCCTGCCATACTCCTGCGCCATGGTGGGCGCGGGGCTCGCCATGCCCGGTCCGCATCTGAGTCCAGGAGATCTGATCGACCTGTTTCATGCGGCCAACGTGACTCTCGCGTCGGGCGTACCCACGATTTGGCTCGGCATGCTGCAGGTGCTCGAGAGTGAACCAGGGCGGCGGCTCCCTCCGGGCATCCGGATGATCGTCGGCGGCGCTGCGTTGCCGGAGGTGGCGGCCCGCGGCTTTGCTCGGCACGGTGCCAGTGTGCTGGTCGGCTGGGGGATGACGGAGATCAGTCCCGTGGGAAGTCTGTCCGGCGCCAAGGCCGAATTGGCGGGGATGGATGACAGGGAGCGATTCCGCCGGGCGGTCATGGGGGGCATCCCTCTGCCACTCGTCGAGCCGCGGATCATCGGCGACGACGGGCGGGAACAGCCGTGGGACGGCGTGAGTCTGGGCGAGCTACAGGTGCGCGGGCCGTTCGTGGCGGGCAACTATCATGAGGCGTCAAACGAGAGCGACCGGTTTACGTCCGACGGGTTCCTGCGCACCGGCGACGTGGCGGCGATCGACCAACATGCCTTCATTCGTATTGCCGACCGGACCAAGGACCTGATCAAGTCCGGTGGCGAGTGGATCAGCTCAGCCGATATGGAAGGCCACCTGATGGCTCACGCGGCTGTCCTGGAGGCAGCGGTGATTGCCGTTCCAGATCCGAAGTGGGGCGAGCGACCGCTCGCGTGCGTGGTGCTCAAGCCTGGGGCATGTGCCACCGCCGCCGAACTGCGTGCGCACCTCGGCTCACACTACGCCCGCTGGCAGCTCCCCGACCGTTTCGAGTTCGTCGATACCATTCCCCGTACGTCGGCCGGCAAATTCTGGAAGGTCAAGCTCCGGGAACTGTATCATTGATCTGCACGGCTGGCCTCTCACACGCTGGTGAGTCGGGCCGCAGCATAGTGGTGCACGTCCTCACGGAGACCGCCCCATGACCCGAGCGCCAAGGATACCGCAGACTCTCATTGTCAGTGTGCTACTTGCGTTCGGCGTCGAGGCCGCGCAGGGGCAGGCGACCGCGCTGCCGACCGGCGATGTGCACGCGATCTACACGAGACTCTTCGCGGAGATCCAGCGCATCCCGATCTTCGATCACCACGCGCACCCTGGCTTCGGCGATGACCCGGATGTGGATGCCGAGGCGACGCCACCGGAACACCTCCCGTTGCGTGAGCGCGATTCCAATCCCGAGTTCATCGTCGCCGTCAAGGCGCTGTTCAACTACCCGTACGCCGACATGACGGAGACGCACGTGCGATGGCTCGCCGACAAGTCGACGGCCGCGGAGCATGCCGGTGGCACGGCATACTTTGACAGTGTGCTGGACAAATGCGGGATCGAAACGTCGGCAGCCAACCGGGTCGCCATGCCGCCCTATCTCGACCCCAAGCGATTCAAATGGGTGTTTTTCGTCGATTCATTCCTGTTCCCGTTCAACAACACGGTCGTCACGGGTGCGAACCCGGACGAAGGCGTCTATATCCCGCTGCAGGAAAAGGTCCTCCACCGCTACATGCAGCAGGCGGGAATCGCGCAGCTCCCCGAGACATTTGACGGGTACTTGAAGTTCGTTACGCGCATCCTCGAGGAGAACAAGCGGAACGGAGGCATTGCGGAGAAATTCGAGATCGCCTACTTCCGGTCTTTGCATTTCGAAGACCCGCCGACCGCCGCCGCTGCCGACGTGTACCGGCGATATCGTACCGGGGGCATCCCCTCGGCCGAAGACTACACGACGTTCCAGGACTACCTCTTCCGGTATCTCGTGCGCGAGGGCGGCCGCCTGCACCTCCCGGTACACATCCACTCGGCCGTCGGTGAAGGGGACTATTTCAGCCTCGTGCGCGGCAACGTGTTGAATCTCGAGAACGTGCTCAAGGATCCTCGCTACCTCAATACCACGTTTGTCCTGCTGCACGGCGGCTATCCATACTTCCGGGAGATCATTCTGGCTCGCGGCCATGAAGAACGTGTATCTCGATAGCTCGGAGATGGAGACGCTCGAGTATCCCTCCGAGTTCAAGAACGTCCTTCGCATCTGGCTCGAGAACTACCCCGACAAGATCACCTTTGGCAGCGACGCCTATCCGTACAGCGCGGCGCTTGGTTCCGAGGAGACGTACTGGCTCGGAGTCCAGTCAGCGCGAGACGCGCTTGCCGCTGCACTCGCGGAAATGGTCGCAAGCAACGAGATCAACGAAGCGACAGCCCTGCAGTTTGCTCACGGGTACCTGCACGACAACGCGGCGAGCCTGTACACAACCACGGTCCAGTAGATGTTCGACGTTCGAGGTTCGACGTTGACGTTAGACGTTGACGACAAAGCTGGAGGCGAGCCACGCTGCACCTGCCAGAGGTTTTCCCACGCGTGCTGAACACGGATGCACTCGGGTCCTTTCTGCTGGAGGCGAAATCGTGAAGCTGCTACGACTGATCGCTTGTCTTGTCCCCACCGTGCTGTCGGCGCAGACCGCAGACACCCACGCACTCACGGTGGGCAAGCGCGTCGAGAGTACCCTGGCTCCCGGTTCGACCGACAACTACACGCTGGCCGTCCACGCGGGTGACATTGTCACTCTCAAGGTGGTGGATACCACGTCGGCCGTGATCGCGTCTGGTCTTCGATCCGTCCCGGAAGCTCGAACGAGCGTTCTCGTCGACGCTGCTCGAGGGCGAGCCGATCAGGCTTCGCGCGAGCGAGTCGGGGACGTGGCGAGTGTCGGTGTCGCCTTCCGCCAAGGACGTGCGTGCCAATTACGCGATCACGCTGGTCGGCGACGCCCCTCCGCGACCGGTTCCGGAACCGCCGGACTCCAATCGGAGCGAGCGGATCGCACGACTCAAGACACCGGCGGATGTGGCCAAGTTTTGGCGTGATTTGGGCGCTCGAGGAAGTCCGCTCATTGAGGACGTCAAGGGCGATCCCAAGTCCAGCCTGGTATCGTTTCTCTGGCGAGGCGACCCAGCAACCCACGGTGCGCTGGTATTGTACCAGCCGTGCTACCGAGTGCCGGAGCAGTGCCTCATGACGCGTGTCCCGGGTACGGACCTGTGGTACAAATCGATCCGCATGGATCGTCGCACACGTACCAACTACACGATCGTACCCAACCCGCCGCACTTCACCGACCGGACGTTCGGCGATTCGGGTGTTCAGACAGTCATTGACGCCGCGCAGCAGCGCGATCCGCTGAATCCGCGCACCATGTTTGATGACCCACGGAATCCCGATCTCGAGCCCTACCGCAGTGCATCACTGCTCGAGCTGCCTGGCGCCCCGCCTCAACCTTGGATTCAACGACGACCCGACATTCCGGCAGGGAAGCTCGACACGGCTCGCATTGAGAGCAAACTGCTCAAGAACACCCGCAAGATCACGGTGTACACGCCGCCCGGCTACTCGACGGCGGCACCGCCCTACGGCCTGCTGCTCGTGTTCGATGGCGATACGTACATTGATGTTGTCCCCACACCGGTCATTCTCGACAATCTGATCGACGCCAAGCGAATTCCGCCCGTCGTAGCGGTCATGGTCGGCAACGTCGAGCGCAGCAAGGAGCTGCCATGCAACCCGGCCTTTGCGGATTTTCTGAGCACCGAATTGGTGCCGTGGCTGCGCAGCCACTACAACGTCACCACTGACCCGCGGCAGGTCACGATAGGCGGGTCGAGCTATGGTGGCTTGGCGGCGACATGGGCCGGGCTCCGGCATCCGGAGACCTTTGGGAACATCCTCTCGCAGTCCGGATCGTACTGGTGGACGCCGCCCCCCGATACGTCCAAACCAAACAAATTCGCTCCTGACGCCGAGCCGAGCTACGTCGCGCAGTTGTTTGTTGCAAGCCCGAAGTTACCGCTCCGCTTCTATCTCGATGCCGGATCAATGGAGCTGGATATGACCGGCCGCGGCGGGTCGATCCTCGTGCCGAACCGGCATCTCCGCGACGTGTTGCGCGCCAAAGGCTACGACGTGTCCTATCGCGAGTTCATTGGAGCCCACGACTACGCCAGCTGGCGAGAAACGCTAGCCGACGGCCTCATGCTTCTGATCGGTACGCCCCCAAACGCTTCGTAACTCGGTATGTCGACGGCCCTCGCGTCTTTCAGTGCGCGTTCAGCGCTGTGACGGGTGGCGCAGCCTGCCGCGGGATGACGGGCAAGACGACGTGCGACGGGTGCGCCGGGTCGTGCAAGATCCGCTGATGCGCCACCACGAACGTGCTGTCATGCTCGTTGTTCCCGCCGGTATTCAGGTTGCGATCGAACTTGGGGAACAGGGCTGACGAGACGGTCACCCGGATGCGATGGCCGGGTTCGAAGACGCGCGACGTGAACCAGAGATCGATGTCGTACCGTTCGATGCTCCCGGGCGTGAGCGAGCACCTCCTTGTCGAAGCCGTGCCGGAATCGGGCCCGCATCACACCGTCCTGCACTCGCTCGCGCATGACCGTCCGGGAACACGTCGAGCAGCATCACGTTCCAGTCGGCGTCTTTGGCATCGCTCGCGGCCCACATCGTGGCCGACATCTGGCCGGTCACCTCGATGGGGTTCGTGAGCGGCTTTGATGTGAACACGAGCTCATCGTGTCGCGACGCATTGAGCTCCGTGTAGTCCTCGTTGAGCGACTCCTCGAGCTCACGGGAATCGATCAGGAAGGGCGTCGGATTCGCCGGATTGTATGTGAACGTGTCGGCCGCCGCGCCGGTCGGAGGGATCGTGTCGAGCACCCCGTCACCGGCGCTCGTATTTGCGCTTCCGCCCGATGCCAGATACCAGTTGGTGGGCACCTGGCGAGCGAGTGGCCACGAAGCTTCGTGTCGCCAGACGTTGTCTCCGAATACGAAAATGTCGACCGGTGGCTCGCGATCCACGCCGTTGTCCTTCCCCAACAGGTAGTGGTCGAACCAGCGGAGCTGCAGCCGTCGCGTCTCGACGCGCGATTGCGGTCCGAACTCACCGGCGACGTAGTCGACGCCCTTGTGCGCTCCAGGCCCCATCACGAGTCGAATGAACGGGTGACCCGGTACCTTGTTGAGCGCGTCGGTATAGTCGATCGGGCCTCGCGAGTCATCGTACCACCCCGAGATCTGCAGCACCGGAGCGCGCTCTTTCGCGATGTTCGTCGTCACGGCGTGTGCGCGCCAGTATGCATCGAGGTCCGGGTGTGCGATCCAGCGATCCCAGAGTGGCACGTCACCGCACCCGAGCCGCTGGGGCAACGTGCTGAGTGGCAGGTGTGTGAGGGCCGAGCCGATGTCCAGATCGCTGACATCCTGCAGCGTGCGCGCACGCATGAGGCACGCCCACGCCACATTGATCGGCGAAAACACCATTTCCTCGTACGGGACGATGCGCCACGGGTCACCCGACGCGGCCGAGGGCGCGATGGCCGCAAGGTGCGGCGGTGCACTGACAGCGGCGTACCACGCCAGCCGGCCTTCGTCCGAGTGCCCGATCAACCCGACTCGGCCATTGGCGCCGGGCAGCTTCGCCGCCCACTCGACCGCGTCGTATCCATCACGCACGTCGGTATCGTAGTCGCCGAAATCCTTGCCGTCGGAGACGTCACGGCCACGGACGTGCTGCGCGACGAAGATGTACCCCCGAGACGCCCAGTAACGGCCGGCCGGATGCAGGATGCGAGTGTACGGCGTTCGCTGCAGCACGACGCCGAACGGCCCCTTACCGACCGGACGCGCAATGTACGCAGCCAGCCGCGCCCCGTCTCGGGTCTTCATGAAAACGAGCGTGTCTTCGGTCACCGCATACTGCGAGTCGGAAACGGGCCCAGGCCACAACGCGTACGATTGCTCAACGACGAAAGGCGTGGACCGGCGCACGAGGCGAATGCGCTGGCCAGCGGGCTTGCCATCCCGTAGAAGCACGCCCGTGAGCGTGTCGCCGTGCCAGGTCGCGTCGATCGATCGGCTGGAATCGTCGCTGAGGATGACCGAGTCCGACCGCTGCGCAACGTGCGTCACGACGAGCAGTGGCTCGCCAGTGCGCCGCCTGACAGATCCCGCTGGCGTCGAGTCACCCGCGGCGAAATGTGCGAACGCCATCCGTCGCCACCCCTCGAAGCCCGGCAGGGTTGTCGCCCCTCTCGCCAGGTAGGCATCCCAATCGCCGGCGAGTGAATGCGCACCGCCATTTGGCGCGCATGCCGCGGCAGCCCAGAGAACGAGGCCAAAGGTGATGATGCAAGCCGGTGCGCGCGGGACGGGCACGAAGCGGAAGCGGCGCATAGTCGGTGCCTCGGAAGGTTGGCGAAGAACGCCTGCGCGTGGGAGGAAGAGAATATGCGCTTGGGCAGGCGGGCGCCAGCGCGACCGGTGCGCCTCCCCAGCAACATGGCCGTGGCATATCATATGTTGAGTGAACATCTCGTCGCTGGTCTCGAATCCCTGACCCCCAATCCTGGACCCGTCATTTGCGCATTGGCGACATGAACTGGATGCAAGTGGAGAAGTACCTCCGCCAGGACGATCGGGCCGTTCTCCCGCTCGGCAGCACGGAGCAGCACAGCCACCTGCGCCTGACGGTCGACTGCATCCTACCCGAGCGCGTCGCAGCCGAGGCGGCCGAGCCCCTTGGCGTGCCCGTTTTCCCTGTCGTGGCCTATGGCGTCACGCCCTATTTCCGCGAATTCCCAGGAACGATCTCGCTGCGGGTGCGAGACCCACCTACAGGTCGTGGGCGACATCCTCGACAGCATGGCGCACAGCGGGTTCCGCCGCATTCTGATCGTCAACGGACACGGCGGCAACGGCGCGGTGCAACAGTTCGCGCAGGAGTGGACGGCCGATCACGCGAATTGCCGAGTGGTCTTCTACAACTGGTGGAATGCGCCGCGCACGTGGGCCAAGGTGCAGGCGATCGACCCGATCGCCTCACACGGGTCGTGGATGGAGAACTTTCCGTGGACCCGACTGCCGGCAATCCATCTCCCGACGGCGCAGCGCCCCATGGTGAGCGCCGAGCAGGTGCGTGCGCTCGATCCGGTGGCGCTCCGCAAGCATATCGGCGACGGCAATTTTGGCGGCCTGTATCAACGGTCCGACGAGGAGATGCTCGCGATCTGGGATGTCGCGGTCGAGGAGACGCGGGCCCTGCTGTCCGGATCCTGGGGCACCACGGCGTAGCACGCCGCCCACGATGCGCTGTCTCGTGTGGGGCGCCGGCGCGATCGGCGGTACGATGGGCGCGCACCTCGCGCGTTCGGGTCACGATGTGACCCTGGTCGACGTCGTCGAGGAGCACGTCGCGGCCATCAATCGCTCGGGGCTCCGCCTTACGGGGCCCATCGCCGACTTCACGATTCGAGTTCCCGCCTTCACACCTGCGACGCTTGCTGGCGACGTGGGACACGATCGTGCTCGCGACCAAGGCGCACCACACCGAGGCCGCCGTAGCGCATGCTGCTGCCATACCTGAGCCCTGCTGGCTGCGTCGTATCGGCTCAGAACGGACTCAACGAGCTCGCCATCGCGAGCGTGGTCGGTCCGCGGCGAACCGTGGGGGCATTCCTCAACTTCGGAGCCGACTATCTGGAGCCAGGGGTGATTCACTACGGCGGACGCGGGGCCGTCGTCGTCGGCGAGATTGATGGCTCCGTCACGCCTCGAGCCACTTCGATCCGCGATGCGTGGCGCGACTTCGACGACCGAGCCGTCGTCACACCCAACATCTGGGGCTTCCTGTGGGGAAAGGAGGCATATGGCGCGATGCTGTTCGCGACGGCACTCACCAATGAGTCGATTGCGGACGCCCTTGCGATGCCGCGTTACCGGGACCTGTACATCGCCCTGGCGCGCGAGATCCTCGCGGTGGCGGACGCGCGCGGGGTGACGCCAGAGGCGTTCGACGGATTCGATCCGGCCGCGTATGTGCCATCCGCCGTGCCCGGCGCTGCCTCGGCGTCCATCGACGCCCTCGTTGCCTTCAACCGTCGCTCGGCCAAGTCTCACAGCGGCATCTGGCGCGACCTCGCCGTGCGCAAACGCCGCACTGAAGTCGATGCGCAGTTGGGCATTGTGGTGCAGCTCGCCCGGGACGCGGACATCGCCGTCGCCGCTCACCGCGCGCCTCGTCGAGTTGATTCATGACATCGAGGGCGGCGCACGCCCGCAGTCGCTCGAGACTCTGGACGCGCTCGCGGCGACGACCGCGGCTATCGACTCGTGACACGCGAGCTCGACGGGAAGGTCGCTGTCGTCACCGGAGCCGCGCACGGTTTCGGGCGCGCGATCAGCATGGCGTTGGCCGAGCGCGGTGCGAGTGTCTGGTCCTGCGACGTGATCGAGGAAGAGTTGGCGGAGACGGCGCGTCAATGTGCCGCCCGCGGTGGGACGTGCGCCGTCCACGTAGTGGACGTGCGTGACCGCGCCGCCGTGCAGGCATTCGTCACGCAGGCGTCCGCTGCGACGCATCACGTCGACATCTTGGTCAACAATGCTGGAGGCGTGCTTGGCCAGGTGGGCCAGCCGCTGGAGCAAGTGACGTCGGAAGACTGGCAGAGCATCTTCGACGTGAACGTGACGGGTGCATTCAACTGTGCGCAGGCCGCCGCGCCCGGCATGAAAGCGGCACGCGCGGGGCGAATCATCAATATCTCGAGCGGCGCCGGCTTGGGCATCAGCCTGACGGGAATCCAGGCGTACGCGTCTGCGAAAGCGGCGCAGATCGGGCTGACTCGACAGCTGGCGCACGAGCTCGGACCGTGGGGCATCACGGTCAACAACATTGCGCCGGGATTTGTCCGCTCGAACCCCACGACTGAGCGTCAGTGGCAGTCCTACGGCGCGGATCGCCAGCGGGCGCTGGTCGACGCCATAGCGCTCAAGCGTTTGGGCACGCCGGAGGACATTGCGTTCGGCGTCCTGTTCTTCGCGTCAGACCAGGCCAACTGGATCACTGGCCAGGTGCTCTCCATCGATGGCGGCAAGTGATGGCGATCGCGCCGGTGCTGGCGCGGCTGCGTGCGTCACAGGAACGGGCGCTGTCTGACCTGATCGAATTCGCTCGGATCCCGAGTGTGAGCACCGATCCCGCGCACGCCGGCGACGTCAGTGCGGCGGCCCGGTGGGTTGCGGCTGCGCTCGCGGCTGCGGGGCCCTTCGCGGTCCGTACAATGGCGACGACAGGAAATCCGGTCGTGTACGCCGAGTGGAGTGGTGCGCCCGGCAAGCCAACGGTGCTCGTGTACGGGCACTACGATGTCCAGCCGCCCGACCCTGTCGAGAAGTGGGTGAGCCCGCCCTGGGTGCCGACGGTGCGCGATGGACGCCTCTATGCGCGCGGCGTGTCCGACGACAAGGGGCCGATGCTGATTCCCATTGCAGTGGCCGCGGCGTTTTTCGCGGAGACGGGCGGCCTACCCGTGAACGTCAAATGCCTCTTCGAGGGCGAGGAAGAGATCGGGAGCCCGAGCCTCGATGCATTCATTCGCGAGAACCGCGATCTGCTGGCCGCGGACGTGGTGCTGTCGGCCGACGGTGCGATGTGGCGCATTGATGAGCCATTGTTGACGGTCGCGAGTCGAGGGCTCGCAGCGCTCGAGCTCACGCTGACCGCCGCGTCGAAAGATCTGCACTCGGGCCGGCACGGCGGGGCGGTCGCGAACCCGTTGCATGCGATGGCACGGCTGATCGCAACGTTGCACGACGCCGACGGACGCATCGCGGTCGCCGGCTTCTACGACCGGGTGCGGGAACTCACGCCGGAGGAGCGGGCCACGATCGGCGCCCTGCCGTTCGACGAAGCGGTGTACCTCGCGCAGGTCGGCGCGCCAGCGCCGTACGGTGAGGTTGGCTACACGACGCTCGAGCGCCTGTGGACGCGTCCAACGCTCGAGGTCAACGGGATGTGGGGCGGATATCAGGGGCCGGGGCAGAAAACCGTCATCCCGGGTGAGGCGCGTGCCAAGATCACCTGCCGGCTCGTGCCCGACCAGGATCCTGACGACGTGGTCGGACTCGTCGGACGCCATCTCGCTGATCATGTGCCGCCTGGCACACGGCTGGCCGTCGTCGCCGGCACGCACGGGGCTCGTCCGGCTTCCATTCCGGCCGATCACTTTGCGCTGCGGGCGGCCGACGTCGCCCTTCACGCGGTCTATGGCGTGCGGCCTTTGTTCGTGCGCATGGGCGGCACAGTCCCTGTCGCCGAGCTCTTCGAGCGATACATGGGACTGCAAACGGTTTTCTTCTCGTTCTCGACGGCGGACGAAGACTACCACGCGCCCAACGAGTTCTTTCGCATCCACCGGCTGCACGAGGGCCTCGAAGCGTGGGCACGGTACCTCGACCTGCTCGGGAACGGCTTACCCTGACGTGTCGCCTTACCTCGGGCGTGCCTTTTCTTCGAGCGGCGGCCGGCGCAGCGGCGCCACAAGGGCGTCGATGATCGAGCGGATCACCTCCGGATCCAGTGGGAACGAGGGGTCGGTGTAAACGGTCCGAATCTGCTCCTCGCGGGACATGTGATCGGCTGGCTTGAGCACGTGACTCATGCCGGGCACCAGGACGAGGGTCGCGCCGGGATGCGCTTCCGCGAGTGCTTGCCCCTGGTCGACGGGCACCTGGAAGTCGGCTGTCCCCTGGACGACGGTGACTCGGGACCGAACCTTGGCGATTTCGATCCGCGGGTCGAACCGAAACCAGGACATGAGGTACGGCTGGATCGACGGGCGGTAGAGCGCGGCCAGCGCCGGCGGGACGTCCGGGTCGACCCGACCCGCGAGGAGCGACTCGAGAATCCGGCTGTTCGCAGCATTCGAGCTCGGGTGCCGCCGCGAGCTGCGGAGCCAGCTGCATCCGCAGAACCTCCGCGGCTGGGTAACCCGCGCCCTCGAGGGAGATGAAAGCCTCGACCGGCACGCGCTGAGCGGCGATCATCCCGATCAACGACCCCTCGCTGTGGCCCGCCATTGCGAGCCGGTTGAACCGCTCATCGCCATCCAATTTGGTGACCCACGCCGCGGCATCCGCGACGTAATCGTCGAAGCGCAGGCTCGACTCGGATTGCATGGCCGCCCCGCTGGCGCCGATTGCACGCTTGTCATACCGGAGGGACGCGACGCCGTGTGCGGCGAGTCCGAGCGCGAGCAGTCGATACGCGTCGGTCCGGAGATACGGCTGGGTGTTGCCGTCACGGTCGACGGGTCCAGACCCGGCGATGATCAGCACGACGGGAAAGGGCGGGGTAGCGTTCGCAGGGCAGGCGAGCGTTCCGGCGATCGTTCCCGTCGGCGTCGTCAGATAGGTCTGTTCCTCTGTCACTGGCTTACTGGTTCCAGCACCAACTTCTGCACTCGCCAGTTGAGCAGCTCCGCGACGTACAGCGTGGTCTCCGTCGGGCATGCGATTTCGTGGATCCATCCGAACTGTTTGGGTTGTTTGCCGGATTTACCCAACATCCCGAGGACCTTTCCGTCGAGTGTCAGCTTGTAGATGCGACCGGGAAACGCATCCGAGACATATAAGACTTGCTTTGGACCTGGTGTAATGCAGATCGCCCACGGCGCACCTGGCGCCATTGCGCCGGTGGTCGCGGTCGGCATGTTCCCGATGGCCGGACGCGCGACCGGTGGGGCAGGGATGTCGATCGTGATTTGACGGAGGAAGCGGCCTTCGCCATCGAAGACCTGGATGCGCCGGTTGCCTCGATCGGCCACGTACACGTGACCCTGCATGTCAGTCGCGATGCTATGAGGCGTACTGAACTGGCCAGGCCCCGCTCCGGGCTCACCCCACGACTTCACCCAGTCGCCGTTCTTGTCGACCTTGGCGATTCGTGAATTGATGTATCCATCACTGATATAGGTGTTACCGTCGGTATCCCAGGCTACGTCGGTCACCTGTCGAAAGTAGCCATCGACCGGAGGCAGCGGCGGACTGACGTGCTTCAAGGGGCCTGTGCCCTCGTCCGAGGCCTCTTGCTTGCGACCAAACACCATTTGGACGCGACCAGCCGCGTTGAACTCGATGACCATGTCCGATCCTTTGTCGGTCACCCAGATGTTGTCTCGAGGGTCGATTTTCACCGTGTGGGCGAACGACCACGCGTACAGGTTGTGGCCAATCTCCCGCACGAAATTGCCAAATGCATCGAACTCGAGCAGCTGCGTGGCGGCGGCTCCATACGCCGGTCCGGTCGTGTTCCCGCGCGACAGGACGAACAGGTGTCCTTTGGAGTTGACGGCGACGCCGGATACCTCCCCCAAATACGTATTGGCGGGCAGCTTCAGAAAATCCGCGACTGACTGGTACGGGATGTCATCCACCTGCTGCGCGCGTGCGTTCCCCGGCCATGCGACCAAGACCGACAGGGCTACCAGTCCGCGTTTCATCCAGCCCCCTGGCTCCGGTGAGATCCGCCGGCCGTCAATGTACCGCCGCGGACCGCTGTGCCGTACTGCTCGCAAATCGGGCAAGTCGAAACATCTCGACATCATGGCGACTCTGACCTGATTCCACGAGATCCGCCATGATCTCGCCGACCACGCTGCAGAATTTGTAGCCGTGTCCCGAGAAGCCCGCAGAGATAGACACGTTGGGATGGTCGGGTAGGACATCGATGACGAAGTGTTCATCAGGGCTGTTGGTGAACATGCACGCCGTGAGGGCGAGGGTCGGGCCCGCGGCACGCGGGAAGTATCGCTCGACGCACGAGCGCACCGCAGCCTCGTCGCGCGGCCCGCATGTCCGGTCCATCGTATCAGGATCCACGGTTTCGCGGAGGTGGTGCCACCGCCCCACCTTGAGCCCTGGAATCCCTTCCATTGGCACGCCATAAAACGTGCCCTCGCCAACGCGCATGTTGAACACCGGGAAGCGGGTCGGCACAAACAACGCCGGCTCGAGGGGCGCGAACCAACCCACGACCTGCCGCTCGGGCACGGCGAGGGGACGCAGCCTGGTAACGAGCTGACTGGCCCACGCGCCGGCGGTGATCGCCAGTCTCTGTGTCTCGTACGTTCGGTGCTGTGTCGTGACTCGGATGGCATTGCCTCGGGCCTCCCACGACAAGACCCGCTCGCCGGTGTGAATCGCGGCCCCGGCTCGGGCGGCCGCCGATGCGTGGGCGACGACGCCGCGCTCCGAAAGGAGGTACCCGCCGTCAGGCTGAAACACGGCGCGCGCGTCGTCGGGAAGGGAATAGCCGGGAAATCGCTCGTGAACTTCTCCCGCCGTCAGGATCTCGTACGGGAGCGAGTGCAGCTCGCACGCCTCGCGCGAGCCCTCGAACAGCTGGCCGCCCGGTCCATCGATGTCGAAAGAGCCGGTAATGTGCAGTAGGTGTTCGCCTGCCGCCTCGCCGAGCTCACGCCAGAGGTCATAGGCTCGCCGCAAGAGCGGGACATACGAGGGATGTTCGAAGTACGCGAGCCGGATGATACGCGTGATCCCATGGGATGAGCCCTGTTCGTGGGGGATCGCGAACTGCTCGATTCCGAGCACGCGATGCCCTCGCGATGCGAGATGATACAGAGTGGCGCTCCCCATTCCGCCGAGGCCGACGACAATGACGTCGAAACGCGTGTCAGTTCCGGTCATTTGCCGCTCCTCGGCGCGCGCGGTCGCCGTCTGCTGTTGGCGGATTAGATTGCCTGTGCATTTGGATCCCCGCTATTGGCGTCGACTGACCCGAGGAGCCCGCACTATCAATACGATACTGGGCGCCAGTGGCGCCATCAGCAACGCCCTGGCGAAGCTGCTTGCGTCCCGGTTGCAGCCGTTCACATGAGGCGTCCGGTGCCGTCCGGTGAGACCCGGGCAAGGCGCACGAGCCACCTGACGCTGTGGCCGCTCATCGCCGCCACATTCTTCATGGTCTCGGGCGGCACCTATGGCACGGAAGACATCGTGCAGGGCGCGGGGTACAAGCGCGCGATTCTCATTCTCGTGCTCACGCCGGTGGTGTGGAGTCTGCCGACCGCCTTCATGATCGGCGAGTTGGCCAGCGCGCTGCCCAAGGAAGGCGGCTACTACGCCTGGGCCCATCGTGCGCTCGGCAGGTTCTGGGGATTTCAGGAAGCGTGGCTGTCGCTCACGGCCTCGGTCTTCGATATGGCGATCTACCCGACGCTATTCGTGGCCTATCTCGCGCGCCTCTTCCCATGGTTCGCGCAGCCGAGTCACGGGTGGTTCATGGCGTTCGCGGTGGTCGTCGCCTGCTGCGCGCTGAACATCGCCGGCGTCAAAACCGTCTCACTGACGTCGTTTTGGATGTTTCTCGCACTGTCGGCACCGTTTGTTGGAATCGTGTTGCTGGCGCCATTCAAGGTCGGCGCACTGGCGAGCGTCGCCACGAGACCGACGACCGCTTCCGTCGACATCGTGGGCGGACTGCTCATCTGCATGTGGAACTACATGGGTTGGGACAACGCGTCGACGATCGCGACGGAAGTCGACCGGCCGCAGCGGACCTATCCCCGAGCGGTTTTGCTTGCCGTAGGAATCGTTGCGCTCAGCTATGTGCTCCCTGTCGGGGCGATGTGGGTCACCGGTCTCCCGGCATTGGCTTGGGACACGGGCTTTTGGGCCGACGTCGCCGGCATGCTTGGCGGACCCGGACTTCGCCTCGGCCTCATTGTCGGCGGGATGATCAGCGGGTTCGGGATGTTCAATGCGCTCGTCATGAGCTATTCCCGCCTCCCGCTCGCCATGGCCGAAGATGGGATGCTCCCGCAGGCGTTCGGGAAGCTCACGCGGCGGACTCGCGCGCCGTGGGTGGCCATCCTGTTTCTGGGCGTGTGTTGGGCCCTCTGCCTAGGGCTCGGATTCGAGCGCCTCATCACGCTCGACATCTTGATCTACGGCGGGAGTCTGATCCTCGAGTTCGTGGCGCTCATCGTCCTGCGCATCAAGGAGCCGGAATTGCACCGGCCGTTCCGCGTCCCTGGCGGCTTGGCGGGTGCCATCCTGGCGGGCCTCTTGCCCACATTACTCCTGGCCTTCTCCATTATTCGGGGCGAACATGAGACAGTCCTCGGCATGAGCTCGGCCACGTTCGGCTTGATCCTGATGGCACTGGGTTGGTTTGCCTATGTGATCAACTACCGGCTCAGGCCACAGGGATGGAGTGTCTCAGTGGAGCCGCCGCCCTCGGAGGCCGCTGCTTAACGCTGTGCGCGTCGCCCGTATCATTCACTCCGACATGAGGCCGATTCCCCCGCATGCTCGTCGAGCACACCGTTGTCTGCCCCGTTCTCATTGGTCGCGCTGGGCCGCTTGCAACGGCGTTCCAGACGCTCGAACACGCTCGGGCGGCGCGGGGCACGACGGTGCTGGTGTCGGGCGAAGCCGGGGTCGGCAAGTCGCGTCTCGTTCGGGCCATGGTCGAGCGAGCCCGGGAGCTCGGCTTCGTCACCTTGCAGGGCGCATGCTTCGAGGCCGACCGTGCCCATCCGTACGGGCCTGTGTTGGACCTCGTCCGGGTGCTCTCGACGACCGTCTCGCCCGCCGTTGCCGCGCACTACTTCGCCGCTGCGGCCGCGGAGCTGGTGACCTTGTTTCCGGAACTCGGCTCCATCTTCCCCGACACAGCACCCCGGCAGGTGCTGGATCCCGAGGAGGACAGGCGCCGGCTGTTCCACGTCATGACCGAGGCACTGCACGCGCTGGGTCGTGTGCAGCCGCTCATGGTCGTCGTCGAGGACGTGCATTGGAGCGATGATGCGACGCTCGATCTCGCACTGCATCTGGCCCGGAGAATCGGCCCGCAAGCGATCGCGCTGGTCCTCACTTTCAGGAGCGATGAGCTCGGGCCGCGACTCGCGCGTCTCCTCGCAGATCTCGATCGTGCGCGCTGTGCGTCCGAGATCGACCTTCGTCCACTCGCACCGTCCAATGTCGCGGCAATGCTGGAGGCCATCTTCGGTTCGCACGCCGCGTTCGGCGCCGCGTTCGTCGACGGTTTGCACGGCCTGACCGAGGGCAATCCGTTCTTCGTCGAGGAGGTGCTCAAAGCATTGCTGGTTGCCGGCGATCTGGAGCGCAAGGACGGCGCCTGGCGCGTCAAACCACTCGAGCACGTGTATGTGCCGCGGACGTCCACCGAGGCGGTAGGGCGCCGGCTTGCAGGACTGAGTGCGCCAGCCAGGCGTGTCGCCGAGGTGGCAGCGGTAGCCGGTCGTCGATTTGACTTCACGCTCCTCCAGTCGTTGACGGAACACGACGAGGGGGCGTTGCTATCGTTGGTCAAGGAGCTCGTTGACGCCCAAGTCGTCGTGGAGGAATCCGCCGACCGCTTCGCCTTCCGTCATGCGCTGACGCGTGAGGCGATTCGCGCACGCCTGCTCGTGCGCGAGCGCGTGGCGTTGCATTGGTCGATTGCCACGAGGCTCGAGGAACAGTACGATGAAGCTGCGCACCACCTCGACGATGCACTGGCCTATCACATGTTCGAGGCCGGCGTCTGGGATTCCGCTCGGCGCTACGCGCTCCGGGCGGCGGACCATGCGATGGCGCTCTGCGCGCCGCGCGAGGCGCTGCAACAGCTCGAGCGCGCGGTCGTTGCAACGGAGCACTCCGGAACCCGCGCCGACGCAGCGCTGTTGATCGCGCGTGGCCGCGCCCGCGAGACGCTGGGAGCGTTTTCGCATGCCAACGAAGATTTTGCTGCCGCTCTAGCGGCTGCCCGTGAGTCGGGTGATCGTCGCGCGCAATGGGCGGCACAACATGCGCTTGGCATGCTGTGGGCGGCCCGGGATTACGACCGTGCGGCACAGCACCGGCGCGACGCTCTCGAGCTCGCCCGGTCCATCGACGACCCGTCGCTCATTGCCCATAGCCTGAACCGGGTCGGGAACTGGTACGTCAATCGCGAAGCCCCGCATGCCGGTATCCCGTATCATGAGGAAGCGCTCGCGATTTTCGAGCGCGTCGAGGACCAGCGTGGCGTCGCCGAGACCGTCGACTTGCTCGCGATGGCGCACCATATCGCGGGCATGCAGGGCTCAGCGGTCCATTTGTACGAGCGTTCGGTCATGCTCTTTCGCGATCTCGAGGATCGTCGGGGGTTGGCGAACGCGTTGAGCGTGGTGTCGGTATGCGGGCCGAGTCATCACGCGTCCCCCGGCCCGGTGCTGACGAGCATGCATGCGTCTGATCTCTTGGCCAATGAGCGCCCGATTCAAATCGCGACTGAGATCGGTTGGCGTGCAGGAGAGGCGTTCACGCGATTCCTGATCGCCGACAGTCTGATGTGGCGCGGTGAGTATCGTCGGGCGCGTCGGTTGGCGCGCGAGTCGCTTGCCATCGCCGAGGAAATGGAGCACCGCGAGTGGCAGTGCGGCGCTCGCCGCATCCTCGGGGCTATCGCGTTTGATCTCTGTGACCCGGCGGAGGCGGTCACCCATCTGGATGCGGCACACGATATCGCCCGACAGCTTGGATCCGCCACCTGGATTCGTTGGACGGGAGCGCCGTTGGCGATCGCGCTCGTAGGGGTCGGGCGCATCGAGCGCGCGGTTGCGGTCCTCGATGATGTTGACCGTCTTGTCCCGCCATCGACGCCGGGCAAAACCGATGACGACAGTGTGCGACGAACGCTCGGCGAGCGCTATATCGCGCTCGCCCGGGCCCACATCGCGCTGGCGTGTGGCACGCCGAGTGAGGCCCTGGCGGCCATCGACGATCGGGACATCGCCGGAACGCCGCGAGCCGGCCTCCTGCGAGCGCAAGCGTTGGCCGCGATGGAACAGTGGGGTGAAGCGACGAAGGCGTTGAATGATGCGCGCAGCGAGGCGCGCCGGCAGCATGCCCGCCCGCTGCTCTGGCGTATCGAGGCGGCCCAGGGTGCAGTGCATCTGGGCGAACGGCGCCGCATCGAAGCGCGTCAGTCCTTCGACGCGGCGCGAGAGACCGCTGCCGAACTCGCCTCCGAACTTGAAGAGTCGGACCTGGTGGCCCGCTTCTGGGCAGGGGTCGACCGCACGGCGCCGCCGCCACCGGAGCCCACGAAACGGCAGGCCACGAAGGCGGCATTTGGCGGACTCACGCGGCGCGAGCGCGATACCGCAGCGCTCGTCGCACAGGGGAAATCCAATCGCGACGCCGCGCGCACGCTCGGCATCGGCGAACGCACCGTGGAAGGCTACGTCGCGGCTGCGCTGGCCAAGCTCGGCTTCTCATCCCGGTCGCAAATCGCGGTCTGGGCGGCCGAACAGGGCCTGGTGCCGAAGGACGGCGGTACAGGGAAGGCGCACCGGTAGGTGGCTGAGCTCCCCGTACACGAATTTGATTTCCCCGTACTCTGCACGGGGTAGGCAAATGCCGCACGGTCCATCCTGTGACTCACCAGCGCCGGCCGGATGCCACCGGACGGATTTCTTCTACGAGTCACACGGGAGACATCGACAATGCGACCCTCGACCTCAACCATCCTTTTGCTTGCCTGCGCGGCCGTCACGGCGTCGGCCCAGGCGCCCGCGGCGTCACAACCTGCGATCACGTGGGGGCCCGCACCCGCGGTCTTCCCGGCGGGTGCACAGATGGCCGTGCTGGAAGGGGATCCCTCGAGCGCGTCACTATTCACCGTCCGACTCCGGATGCCCGACGGGTACAAGATCGCGCCGCACACGCATCCGACGGATGAGAACATCACCGTGATCAGCGGCACGTTCCGGGTGGGAATGGGTTCGACCTTCGATTCGAAGGGAATGAAGGCCTTGCAACCCGGCGGTTTCGTCACCGCACCAGCCAACCACGCACACTTCGCAGTCGCGCAAGGGGCGACCATCGTGCAGGTTCATGCGATGGGACCATTCGCACTGACGTACGTCAACCCGGCTGACAACCCACAAGCCAGCGCCTCACGCTGACTCAGACCCGACGCCTCCCCATTGGGAGGCGTCGGTCCCCCCGCAACCTGCACCCTCTTGTTACGCGGAGTCGACCCATGACTGACAGCACCACGATCCGAGAGGCGCTCGAGCGCAATGCGCGTGCAGTACAGCTCAAACCATCGGTCGGACAGGGGACGGCCGTCACCAAGATCCGCTTGCAGCCCGGGCTCCGCTGTGACGTCGAGGAAGGGGCGTGGAAGTTCACCGTGGGGATGTCGGAGAAATACGGCGGGACGAACGCTGGCCCCAATCCGGGCGTGTACGGGCGAGGTGCTGTCGGGTCGTGCCTCGCGATCGGCTACGGGCTGTGGGCCGCCCGGCTCGGCGTGCAGATCGACGCGCTCGAGGTGGAGGTCCAGGCTGACTACGATGCCCGCGGCGAGCTGGGCGTGTCGGACGACGTGAGGCCCGGCTATCTCGCGATGCGGTACATTGTGACGGTCGAGAGTCCGGCGCCGGCCGAGGACATCATGCGCGTCCTCGATACAGCGGATCGCTATAGCTCGTGGCGTGACGACATCTCGAACGGGATACCCCTCACTCGAGAAGTGCGCATCCCCGTGCGGGAGGCGTAGCGATGGACGCCCGGGTCCAGCGCCGCGTCCAGCGGTACGGTTGGGACAAAGCGGCAGTGTATTACGAACAGTACTGGGCCCGGCAACTCGAGTGTGGGCAAGACCGCATGTTGGAGTTGATCGATCTCCAGCCGGGTGCGCGGGTGCTGGAGGTCGCGTGCGGTACTGGCCTCGTCACGGTGCGCGCCGCAGGGGCCGTCGGTCCGACGGGCCGCGTCGTCGCAACCGACATCTCCACAGGCAATGGTGGATGCAGTACAGGCGGCGGCCACGGCGCGTGGTCTCACGCAGGTGGCGGCGGTGCGGCAGGACGCCGAGGAGCTCGTCCTGGAGCCTGACACCTTCGACGTCGCCCTGTGTGCGTTTGGGCTCATGTACGTGGTTGACCCCATCCAGGCGTTGCGTCGCCTGCACGATGCCCTGCGCCCCGGTGGCCGCGCGGCCGTGGCCGTGTGGGGCGCCCGCGCGGCCTGTGGATGGGCGGAGATCTTTCCGATCGTCGACCGACGGGTCGCATCGGATGTCTGTCCGCTCTTCTTTCAGCTGGGCACGGGCAATGCGCTTCGCAGCACCCTCGAGACCGCTGCGTTCGTCGACATCGAGGTCGAACGCATGACGACCACGTTGTCCTACGACTCCGATGGCGCGGCGTGCGGCGCAGCATTCGCGGGTGGCCCTGTCGCCTTGGCCTATTCACGGTTCGACGATACGACCCGACGCGAGGTGCACGCGGAGTATCTCGACTCGATTGCGGCCTATCGGCGCGGATCGGGCTACGAGATCCCGGGCGAATTCGTCATCGCGCACGCCGTTCGCTAACCGATCCCACTCTATTCCACGGTCGCCTGTCGGCCGTCCCTCTCATGATTCCACACCGGGTACTCTTCGGTTTCCTGCTGCAGGCCGCGGCTGCGCCATTCACGCTGTCAGCGCAGCCTCACGTCTTGCCTGCAGGGACGATCACGAGCATCGATAGCACCGTTGCTCGATTCATGGCGGCCAATCGCGTACCTGGTGTGTCGGTCGCGGTCGTGGAAGGCGGCGCATACGCGTGGTCCGAAGGGTTTGGCATGGCCGACATGGAGAACTTCGTGCCAGCCACTCCGCAGACGCTCTTTCGGTTGGCGTCGGTATCGAAGCCGTTGACCGCCACTGCCACGCTCGAGTTGTGGGAGGCGGGCAAGTTGGATCTCGACGCACCGGTTCAACGATACTGCGCCGCGTTCCCGACGAAGCCGTGGCCGGTGACGACACGGGAAGTGCTCGGCCACCTCGGGGGGATTCGTCACTATCGGTCTGATTCGGATACCGACGCCGAGGTCAGCAACACGCGGCACTTCACCGATCCGATCGCGGGCGGCCTCTCCTTTTTCGCGACCGACACGCTCGTCGCGAAGCCGATGGCACGGTTCAACTATTCCACTCAGGGCTACACCGTGGTCGGCTGCGTCATGCAGGGGGCCAGCGGCGAAGCCTACGCCGATTACATGCGTCAACACGTCTTTGGTCCAGCCGGGATGCCGCACACGGTGGTCGACGACCGGTATGCGATCGTACCATTGCGCACCCGCTTCTACCATCGGGACGGTACCGGTCACGTCGTCAACGCCGATCTGCTGGATGCTAGCTACAAGTTGCCGGGTGGTGGCTGGTTGTCGTCGGCCGAGGACTTGGCGCACTTCGAGGTTGCCCTTCTTAATGACGGATTGCTCCGCCGGACGACTCGCACAATGGCCTGGACGGCGCAACACACCTCGAGTGGTGCGACGACGGGATACGGACTTGGTTGGGGAGTCGACACGGCCGCCGGCGCGCACGACGTCGGACACAGCGGCGGCCAGCAGGGAACGAGCACTGCGATCATTCTCGATCCAGGACCCCAGTTGGGAGTCGTCGTGCTCACCAACATGGATGACGTCGACGCCTACGGGCTGGCGAAAGACGTGTTGAGAATCGTTCGGGGATCAGGGCAGGCAGCCGAGCGGTAAGCGCAGGTCAACGTCGTCCACGGTGCTTGCCCAGTACAACCAGACCCTGGAGTTCATTGGTACCGCCGCGACATTGACGCAGCGTGGCGCGAAAGACGAGTCGAGTGTGCGGTGAGATGTTCCGTGCGGCAAAAGGGCCAGTGGCGATGATCTGCCACTGGCCCTCGGGTTGTGCATCACCCTGCAAAGGCGGTGACGCCACTCATCCTACCCCTGCTTCATGGTATGAAGCGCGAAGAACGCCCCCTGGGGATCGACCGCCATGACGATACGCCCGCCTGGCACGTCCATCGGGCCGTTCAGCACTTTCCCGCCGAGCTGCGCGATGCGTTTCGCTGCGTCCTCGACGTTCGGAACGTCGATGTACTCGAGCCACGCGGGCGGCCCTTGCTTGGCGTCGCCCTTGTACATGCCACCAAACGTCTTGCCACCGAGGCCGTACATCTGATACACGTTCCCGGGGCTCATTTCCATTGAATCGGTCTTTTCCCAGCCAAATACTTTTCGATAGAAGTCGAGCGCTGCTGACGCATCCGTCGTCGCGAGCTCGTACCAGCACGGTTCCCCGTGTTGGGGCTGGCCTTCACGGGGGGCGTTGTCGCCCTGCGGAGCGAGCAATGCCAGCGCCGCGCCCTGCGGATCCTTGAACACGCCGAATCGGCCCACTTCGGGGATGTCCGTCCCGGGGACCAGCACCTGCCCTCCGAGGGCAGTGACCTGCTTCAACGTCGCATTGACGTCTGGCGTCGACACGTAGGCGATCCAGTTGGGCGGCACGCCACGCGCCTTCATGTCGGGCGTGATCGCCATCACTCCGCCGACCGGACCGCGGGCGCCGTTCCACATGGTGTACGGCATTTGACCGGCCCACGGCGTCGTCGTCCACCCCACCACTTTCGTGTAGAACGCGATTGCCGCATCAGGATCGGTCGTCGTGAGCTCGAGCCAGACAAATCGCCCCAGTGTCACGGGGGCTGAGACAGGTGCGGCCATTCCATCCTCCGCGCTATAAGTGAGGGTCGCAGGCTAGCGCGGCGATCGAGGGAATGCAACCGCCGCCATGCAACCGTGACAGCAGATCCGTAGGAACGGCGCGCAGCGATTCAGGCATGGAGTTCGCGCGCCTTCGACGATGAGCGCCGCGGCCTCAACGGACCATCACCACGCGACCGTCACTCACCCCGGGCGGTATGTCGTTGACCCCACATCCCTTCGCCGCTCTCACCGGCAGTCCTACTCTTCGCGCAGGAAAGTATTGGCCTTCTACATGAGGCAGCCAGCATGAGTCAGCTATGGATGAGTCACGAACACTGGACGCGAATCGAGCGGATCGGCGTACGGCGCGCAGCGGCTCTGCTCGCTGCTTTCACCGTATTCCCGTGGTCCGCGAGCATGGCGACATCTCGTTCGGCGTCCGACACGATCCCCAAGGGCGCGGAAGTCTACGTCCTGGTACCGGACTCCAGCGACAACATCCCAAAGGCCATTGATCACGTCGTATCGCACATGAATTTCATTGTGCGAGGGATCGCGCGAGGGCGGCTAACGAAGATCAACCCTATGCCACACCAGGTGCGCGTCGACCTCGAAACGGACACGGTGTCCGTGGCCTTCGACGCGGGCAATCCCGTGGTCACGCCGTTGAACGGCGATACGGTCGCGTGGCGAAATCCCTTGACAGGTGAGACGAACCATGCCCACGTCGCCGTCGCGGGCGATACGGTACGGCAGACCATTGTCGCACCGGACGGTGAGCGAGAGAACGCGCTGATTTTTTCCGACGATGGATCACACGTTCGGTTGCGCGTCACCGTGACGAGTCATAAACTGCCCCGGCCATTGACCTACGAGTTGCTCTTCCGCGCCAGCGACTCGACCCATACTGGCTGATATCCCACCGACGGACACTGCAGCGGTGCGGCGCCAATAGCGCCGCACCCGGATAGCCTCGAGAAGTGCCTGAGGCGAGGTGTGTGGGTTTTGCAAAATCCCATCGCGCTCCACCAACACGCTCGTAGGGACAGGTGTCGCACCTGCACGTGAGTCGTACCTGTCCGTGAGTGGGAGGCGAAATGGAGCCGATGCGGAAGCGCGGTACCGTGTGCCGCGCGAAGGTCAGGCGTGTCATCAGGGGAGCGCAGGGGTATCGCAGGGCGGCGGTCATTGTATCGACGGTTACGCTCGCGGCATGCGCGTCCGCGCCGATCCGAACCGACGATCCGGGAACGGCCGCGACTCCCGCGGAGGTGTTCGTCCGCAACGACGCATCCGCCGATGTGACGGTCTTTGCATATCGAGGGGATCTGCGTGTACGCATTGGCGAGGTGACGTCGCATTCGACGGGCTTCGTGACCGTGCCGGTAGGGATGCTGAACTACGGGCATGTACAGTTGATGCTGCACAAACTCGGCGGCGGCGACTTTATCGCCGACGAAGTCGCGATCAGGCCCGCGGAGGAGCATGCCGAGTTGCACGTACTCGATGTGCTGGATGAATCGGCTCTCACGGTCGCACCGGGACGGATGCACTAATGCGGGCGCGACGCGTCGCGCTCATCCACTCACCGGCCTCGTGCAACTGCCTGGCGGGCCGGTGTGTCTAGACTGATGTGGGACGACGCGGCGAACCGGATCGCACGAGTCCCCGAATCGTGTTCTTCCCGAGACAGCCGGTCCCCTCAACCAGCTACGTGGCGCGCCGATGGGTGACGCTCTGACGCGAATCCTGGTTGTCAACGACGAAGTCGACCTCACTCCGAGTCTCGCCAACAACCTGCGACTCGAGAGTTACGAGGTGCGTCTCGCGTCGGGAGAGGGCGGCCTTGCGACCGCGGTCGCGTGGCCCGCGGATCTCGTGGTGCTCGACCTCGTGCGCCACGCCGCGAACGGGTCCGATCTCCTGTACGCCCTGCGCGAACGCGGGTGCCACGTACCCGTTCTCGTCCTGAGCCAGGGGCACGCCACGCCGACCGACATCGACGGACTGCGGCTGGACGGCGTCCAGCATGTGACGGGCCCACTCAGTGTGCTCGAGCTGATCGAGCCTGTCCGCGCTCTGCTTGGCCGCGGAGAAGCCAAGAATGGGAACGGCACGATCCGATTCGGATCTGTCGTCGTGGATACCGGAGCGCATACGGTGACGCGCCGCGGGCAACAGTGCTCGCTCACACCCAAGGCGTTCGCGCTCCTCGTCGCGCTGGCCCGTCGCCACGGCGAGGTGGTCTCGCGGACGGAGCTGTTGCGCGAGGTATGGGGATACGGCCCGCAGGTGCTGACCCGTACCGTCGATTCGCACGTGGCCGAGCTCCGACGCAAATTGGAGGACGACCCCTCGAGACCGCGGCACGTCGTGACCGTGTGGGCAGTCGGATACCGGTTCGTGGCGTAGCCAGGTACGACGCCGCATCCGGCTCGCGCCGCAGTGAGCGTCCTCTCCTAGGTGTTCTCCGTCCTCTCCAAGCGCTTGAAGAAGAGGATGGTGGCGACCAACCCACCATGTGGCTTGAGCGCGTAATCCGGGATCGCGCCCACCCTGCAGTACCCGAGTCGCTCGTAAAAGCCTGCCGCACCATCTTCCGCTGCGGTATCCAGGGTGAGCAATGTCCGACCACGTTGTACCGCGATCCGCTCCGCAGTGCGCACGAGGGCGCGCGCGATGCCGCGGCCACGTGCGCTCGGCAGAGTCATGAGCTTCGCGATTTCCGCACGGTGCGGCTGATTCTCCGGACAGTCGAGGAGCAGGGTCACGGTGCCCAGCAGCCGGCCGGCCGATCGAGCGCCCAGCACGACCCGCTCCCCGCGGTCAGCGGCGGAGAGCGCCTGCTCCCAAAAGGCGCGTGCACGATCGGTGGCAAGCGGGTGCATGAAACTCACCGACCCACCGGCCGCCACGGTCTGGACGAGAATGTCGGCGAGTGCTTCGACGTCCTCGGACCTTCGAGATAGAGCGACCATCTCTCCATCAAACGTCATGATCGAATCCTTCACCGCGGTCAGCTCTGCCGCTCGGGGGCCCCGTCGCGTTCCCGGAGCGACGAACGCCGCTGCCTCCGACTGCACCGCCGCCCCCCGAGGTTTCTTTCCAACGTCCAACGTCTAACGTCGAGCCGTCCGAGGTTCTTACTTCGAACCCTTGGAAACAGCGCCCGCCACGGACGTCGCGGCCTTCTCGACGAGCGGGGTCAGCAGGTCTTCGCCGGTAGACTCGGCCTTTTTCTTGTTGGTGCTATTGACCAGCACTTTCCCATCGCCCGACTCGAGACGCGCCGTGAGAGTCAGCTCGTCGTTCGGCTTGGTGTAGCTCCCATAGGTGGACGCGGCGGCGCCAGCGGCGCCCCCGGCCGCGTTGATACCGATCTGCCCTGCGGCACTGCCGGTGGCTCCGCCAGCCGCATACGCGCCCTGCTGGATGGCGGTTCCAGCGACGCGGCCGAATAGGCTGCCACCGCCGCCGCTACTGTGCACCTGCTTCACCGACGTGAACAGGACGAAGGGACAGTTGGCAGCCTTCGCTTCTTCGCGCGCCTGATCTGGGAGCCGCGCGGTGAGAGGGGCGACCTCGAGCGACGGGCCGGTCAAGTAGCTGGTGAAGGTCTCGCGAACCGCCGTCATGGCATCGGCTGATGTACCGGTCGCGGTTTCGACACTGGCGGGCGCGAGGCAGAATGTGTGCCTTCCCCGGACTCGCCGTCGGCGCAGCGGCGGCGCCTGCTGCGGGTGCGGGTGCGGGCGTCGCGGCGGTCGCGCTTGCGGGAGCGGCGGGAGCCGGCGCTGCCTGTGCCGCCAGCTGCAGAGATGACACGACCGCCAAGAGAGGGGTGAGGAAGCGAGCGTTCATACGGGCCTCGGCGCAAATGGTCAGGGTGGACGGCACCCCGAGAAAAAATCCCGGTTGCGCTGGAGACTACACGCCAGGTCGATCGAAGATCCAATACTTTGCCTGGACCGGCGTGATAGGCGCCGACTATCGCCGCTGGTGGCACGCCGGTCGCGGCCGGTGACGGAGGTTCTTCCTATCGAGCCCCGACAGGCTGAGCCGCCCCCGGGACGCGACGGTCGTTCGCCTCGAGCGAAGGGCCCAGAGCCGAGGCCAGGGGCAGGATGAGGCTGATCCGAGCTCCACGGTCTGACCCTGGATCGACCTGGACAGAGCCGCCGAAAGCGGTGACGGTCTCGCGCACGATCCACAGACCCAGCCCCGTGCCCTTGCCAGGCGGCTTCGTCGTGAAGAATCGCTCGAAGGCGCGCGCGCTCGACTCGCTCGTAAATCCTGGTCCGTTGTCCGCGACCAAAAGCGTCAGGCTTTCGGCACCCGTGCCGCCGGAGACCAGAAGCCGTAGTGCCTTATCCTCCGCCTGTCCTTCCATCGCCTGAACCGCGTTCACGATCAGATTGAGCACCGCCCGTTCGAGTGCGGCAGCGGAGCCGCGCAGCTGCGGAACCTCGCGATCGGTGACGTCAATCCCCGTACTTACCGCGACGTGTTGATCCCGGAGCAGTGGGCTCGCCGCGGTCAGCGCCGCCGTCACTACGTCGGGCAACGACACCGGACCCGCCGCGTCGTCCATTGATGTCGACCGAGTCACCCGGAGCAGGTCCTCGACGAAGCCATTCGCCCGTCGAGCCTGACTGAAGATGCGCTCGACGTCCTCCCGTTGATCGCTGTCCAGTTGTGTGCGCAGCAACAGCTGCGCTTGCAGGTTGATAGTGGTGAGCGGGTTTCGTACTTCGTGGACGGCAGCTGCCGCAATTGTGCCGATCGCGGACAGCTTGTCCGCCTCCTGCAGCCGGCTGGCGAGCTCACGCTCCTCGGTCGCGCGGCGGACCTGAGCCGCCAGGGCCCGGCGCAGGATGCCGGCATGCCATACGGTCGCGTATGTCGAAATGGCGCCAACTGTCAGAAGGAGGAACACCTTCGTCGCTTCGTCGAGCAGCGACGCACTGTTGGCCGTGGCGACATCGAGTGGGCCGCTCACGACCCGGAGGCCACCGCCGAGTAGAAGTGCTGCGGACAGCAAGGCGTAGGACACGGTCGCGAGCACCGTCGTCAACGCCGCCGCCCGGGTCGACCCGGTGAGCGGCCGGCTCGCGAGGACCGCGAAGTAAACAAGGAAAATCGGGGTGTGGATCGCGACCCCGGGCGACCCGAAGAAGCCGTAGCCGGCCTGCAGGAGGGTGATCGCTGCCACATTGACCGCCGGGTTGATCCACGCGAACTCGGGGCGATAGCCGTCGGGGCGTCGCAGGCGCCACCCCTGCCACACAGTCCAGGCCAGCACGGGTAGGAGCACCGAGATATTCAGGCGGACCAGCGCGGTCGTGAGCCGGGGCGCGTACGCCACGGCGCCCACCGCCAGTAGGGCGACCACACCGCCGCGGATCCGATTGACCAGCGCTTCGGCCCGCGCCTGCTCACCGACCAGGAGCGCCGCCAGCTCTCTCTCGGGAGCGGGCGGTTCAGGCAAGAAGAGCTGCGCGGATCGCCTCGGCGCAATGTCGGTCACGGTACTCGACGGACGCGTCGGGAGGTTCGTAACCTGACGGCCTTTGCGCGGGGACGGTTGAGGGCTTAGCGTAGCATGTGCTTTTTGCTCTCATCCCCGCGGTACTCACCTTCGGGGTGGCGGATGCTATTCGCCACGGTGTGGCCGCCCTGCCGTTCCCCGACACGATCGCCCTGCGGGCTCCGGATAGCGCTGCGCGCGCCGAGACTTACAGCGGACGCGCGGGTCAGCTGGCTGTGCGCCTGCCGCGAATGGATGTCGGCATCCCTCTCGACGGCACCTTGAATGCCCCGGTCTGGCAGCGCGCGGCGCTGCTCACGGGCTTTTCCGAGTACACGCCCGTCGACGGGTTGCCCGCGCAGGACTCGACCGAGGTGCTGGTCTGGTACTCGCCTCGCGCGATCTATTTCGGCATCCGCGCGTTCGAACCGCACGGCGGCGTCCACTACAAACTCGCCGATCGCGACAAGATCGACGCCGACGACAACATCCAGATCATCCTGAGTCCGTTCCTGCATTCGCGTCAGGCGCTCGTATTTGCCGTCAACCCGCTCGGGATCCAGGAGGACGGCACGATCACCGAAGGCGTGTCCACGGGTCGACGCTTCAACACGGGCAACACGCAGACCGGACGGCCGACGACCGACCTCAGTCCCGATTTCGTCTACGAGTCGAAGGGGCATGTCACGCCGTTCGGTTACGAAGTGGTGGTCCGGATTCCGTTTCGCAGTATCAAGTACCAATCCTCCGACCCGCAGGATTGGGGAGTCAACATGCTGCGCAAGGTGCAGCATTCGGGTCACGAGCAGACGTGGGTACCGACGAGGATTGCGTCGGCCTCCTTCCTCACGCAATCCGGGACGCTGGTCGGGCTCAGCGGCCTGCAGAGTGGTCTCGTGCTCGACCTCAATCCCTTCGTCACCGCACATGCCGTCGGGGACAGTGGCGGTCCGCAACCGTGGCGGTACGGCGTCAATCGTCCGGCGTTCGGCGCCAACATGCGATGGGGCATCACGAGCAATCTGACGATGACCGGAACGTACCGCCCCGATTTCGCTGAAGTCGAGTCGGACGCCACGAAGCTCATCATCGATCCCCGCAACGCGGTCTCGTATCCCGAGAAGCGCCCGTTCTTCCTCGAAGGTCTCGAGCAGTTCAGCACGCCGAACAATCTCATTTACACGCGCCAGATCGAGGCGCCGGTCGACGCCATCAAGCTCACCGGCAAGCTGTCCGATGTGACCGTCGCGTATATGGGGGCGCAGGACCAGGAAGACTCCTCGATGCTCGGACCCGGACACGCGACATTCAACGTGCTGCGTGCGTTCCGCGACATCGGGGGATCGTCGATCCTCGGCGTGACTGCCACCGACAAGGAACAGGGCGGCGCATTCAACCGCATGGCAAGTGCGGACGCGCGCCTCACGTTCGACAAGATCTACTCCCTGCAGCTGCAGGGCGCGACGAGCAGTACGCGTGACAGTGCCGGCACCGGCGGGGGCGCGGGGCCGCTGTGGTACGGCCGGTTCACCCGAGCGGGCCGAACCTTCGGATTCGACTACCTCGTCCGCGGGATCGATCCTGAGTTCTTTGCCGGCAGCGGCTTCATCTCCAGAAACGGCATCGCCGTCGCCAGTTTGGACCATCGAGTGACCCTCTACGCTCCTCCCGGCGGGATCGTGGAGACGTATGGGGGTGACTTTCGCTACTCCGACACCTGGGTCTATCGCGACTTGACCTCCGGCCGAGCGCCTGAGGACCGCCGCTACCAGTTCAACGTGACCGCGACGCTTCACGGGGGATGGCAAATCGGTGCCGCCATCTATCTGGAAACGTTCGGGTACGACCCGACGCTCTTTCAGAATTACTACCTCGGCACGATCAGCCGCGGCGACACGATCCTGACGCGGTTTCCCAACCAGGGGCTCATCCCGAACACGGACTACGTGTTCACGGTCTACACGCCGCAGTTCGGGCACTTCTACGCGAGTATCGTTGAGGTCTGGGGCCGCGACGAGAACTTCTACGAGTGGTCATCGGCAGATGTGCAACTGCCGTCGATCCAGCTGACCTGGCAGCCGACTTCCCGTGTCAGAACTGATCTCACGGTGAGTGGCCAGTACGACTGGCGACACTCGAACGGATCGATGGTCGCGCGAACGACGATTCCCCGTCTCGATCTCGAGTATCAATTCACACGGTCCATCTTCGTGCGACTCGTGGGTCAGTACGATGCCGCGTACCAGGACAGCCTGTACGACGATTCGCGCACCTATCTCCCGATCTTCATCAGGAACCCGACGACCGGCGTCATCAGCCGGGCGACGGCTGGCAACAGCAACGCATTGAGCGGGCAATTCCTGTTCTCCTACCAACCAGTACCAGGCACGGTCGCCTTCATTGGGTACAACAACGAATCCCTCGAGCCCTACGCGCTCCACTTTTCGGGCTTGGTGCGACAGGCGGACGGCTTCTTCGTGAAGATCAGTTATCTGTTCCGCATGTAAGCGTCGCGGGCGGCTAGGCGACCCGGGTTGGGACGAGATGGCACCGTGACAGACGTCATCGTCGTGGGTGCAGGCGTGGCCGGCCTGTCGGCCGCACGCGCGTTGCACGAAGCGGGGGCGCGGGTGATCGTGCTCGAGGCCCGCGATCGGATTGGCGGGCGCATTCACACGCTTCGCGTTCCCGGAGTCGCGCAGCCCATTGAGCTGGGTGCCGAATTCGTGCATGGGCGTGTCGCGTCGACCCTGCAGATCGCCGATGAGGCGGCATTGTTGGTCTGCGAGCTGACGGGCGAGTGGTGGCAAGTGCGCGACGGCGTCCTGCGCCCGGGCAACGACATGGAGACCTCCATCGGTCGCGTGATGGCTCGGCTCGATGCGACTCGCACACCGGATAGAAGCTTCGCCGATTTCGCGAGCGAGATCCGTCAGGACCCGGCGCTTGCTCGCGCATTGCCGCTCGCACAGCTCTATGTCGAGGGGTTCGAAGCGGCCGATCCGGCGCGCATCGGTGAGCGTTGGCTCGCCCGCGCTGAAGCCGCGGAGAGAGCGGATCAGGAGGACCACCAGTATCGCTTCGTGAACGGTTACGACGCCGTACCCATGGCCATTGCGAGCGCGCTGCCTCCCGACTGTATACGACTATCGCATAATGTCGGCGCAATCGAATGGGAGCCGGGTCACGCGGCGGTGGTGACGGACAAAGGTACGCTCGAAGCCCGCGCCGTCGTGGTGACGATTCCATTTGGCGTGCTGATCGCTTCCGATTCGCAAACCCCCGGTTCAATCGCGTTTCGGCCGGACCTCGGGATACCGGTGCGACGGGCTCTCGACGGGATAGCAATGGGCTCGGTCGTCCGTATGGTGTTCAATTTCCGAGAACCCTTCTGGACCGCGACGACACGGGGACGAGTCGAGGACGATCCAGGCGCGATCAGATTCCTGTCCGTCGACACGGGTGACTTCAAGGTGTGGTGGACGGCTTTCCCCTTGCGCGGGTCGACGCTCACCGCGTGGCTGGGAGGACCTCGCGCTGCGGCCCTCGTAGATCTGCCTGCGAGCGCGATTGCCGAGCGCGCGTTGAGCGGCCTCGCTCGATCGCTCGGGATGCCGGTCTCCAGACCCGAGTCGCTCGTGACCGGCTCCTGGTATCACGACTGGCAGCACGATCCCTTCACACGCGGCGCGTACAGCTACGGCGTGGTCGACGGGATCGATGCCCCGCGTGTGTTGATGCAGTCCATCGCCGACACGCTGTTTCTGGCCGGCGAGCACACCGACCCAGATGGGCGATCGGGCACCGTGCATGCGGCGATCATGAGCGGCCGAGGTGCGGCGGAGCGCGCGTGTCGCGCCCTCGATCTAGCGCCGCCGCTGCCTCAATGAGGTAGCCGGCCTCATTCCACGATGGGCGCCCGCGCCGCCCGGCCGGGGAAGACGTCGCCGACGAGTGCCCCGTCCTTTACCACCGGCACGCCATTGACCAGCACGAAGCTGATGCCCTCGGAGTACTCGAGCGGATCATCGTACGTCGCCTTGTCGATAACGCGCGCGGGATCGAAGACCGTGATATCTGCGTCCGCGCCAACTCGAAGCCGGCCCTTGTTCTTGAATGTCGGCGCCCGTTTCTCGAGACGTTGGGCGGGCATGAGTGTCATCTTGCGTAAGGCCGTCATGAGATCCAACGCGTGCTCTTCGCGCACGTAGTGCCCGAGCACGCGTGCGAACGTCCCCTGACCCCGCGGATGGACTTTGGCACCGGTGATCGGCATGCCGTCGCTGGCGACCATGACGATCGGGTTGGCGACGGCCAGTCGTGCGTCGGCTTCTGGGATCACATGAATGACGACGTTGCCGCCTGCCTTGCGGTACCGGGCGAACGTCTCCTCAGTCAGGCGCTCGCCCGTTGCCGTCCACTGCAACTCGTGGTAGCCGATCCCTAACGCTTCCTGCCAACCCGGATTGAAGATGGCCGACTGCAGGGCGGTGCTCCCTGCCGTATAGGGGTAGCACTCCGTCGTGACATCCAGTCCGCGGCGTTGCGCGCCCTCGACCATGGCGATCAAGTCCGGTGTGTCCTTCAGTCCCATGCTGGTGATGTGCACCACGTGGAGCGGTGCACCGGTGGTCGTGGCGGCGGCGATGACCTCTTCAAGCCCTGCGAGGCCCGTCGTGGGTTCCTTCGCACCCATATATCGGAGGTGGACATGCACGGAGGCGCCGTACTTCGCGGCCGCGCGGAACATCTCCACGATCTCCTCGTGCGTTGCGGCTGGCGTGTAGTTGATCCCCATCCCTTCCGCGAGCGCCCCTTCGCGGAACCCTCTCTCGATCCCCTCCCGGATCTGCGCGACCTCACTCGCCGTAGCCGCCCGATACGCACCCGCTCCGGTCGGGGTTTCCGTCCCGGAGTCGTGCATGACGACCATCCGGACGGGCCAGTGCCCGGCGCTCACGCCGAAATTGATCAGCGACTTGCCATCCCGGGCGGCGTACCACGCAGCCACCTCGGCGGTACCTCGTTCGAGCTCGAGGGACGTCGTCACGCCATCGTGGGCCTGGAACTGATAATTCCTCGCCTCCTGGCCGTGTTCGTGGAGGTCGATGAACCCGGGGGCGACGACGAGTCCGTTCGCTTCGATCGTGGTCGTACCGGATAGCGGCTGTTCGGAGATGGCGACGACCTTCCCGCCGCGGACACCGACGTTGCGGACCGCGTCGAGTCCCGACTCCGGATCCATCACGCGCCCGGCGCGGATCACGATGTCGTAGTGCTCCTGCACGTCAGCGGGCCGCACTGACGGCTTCCGCGCACCGACTACGACAGTGAGCAGCCCGCCCGCCACGATCGTGCTCGCAAGTGCGCCTCGAGCGCTCACAGACCACGGCAATCTCATTGAGCCCCCGCGGGCGTCAGCGCGCCCACAATTGATAGACAGAGAGTCGGGGTAGAGGCAGACGAAGCGCTCGAAGACATCCCGCCGCGTCACCGACTCTCGATGTTCAGGGGTTTTACAGTCTCACGGTCGCGGGCGCCAGGTGGGGGCGACCCAATGCGTCGCCCGCCGCTCGCAGGCAAGTGTCCTCTTGCGGCTCGCCGGGGGAAGTTCGACCTTGGCGTCGAGAGATCGTCATACGTCCTCCGCAGCTGATTTGCATGACACCCATGCGCCGCACGCTGATCGCCTTGCTGTTTGCCGTTCCCGCCGTCGCGACCGGGGCACGGCCTCCGCAGACCTACCATGTGGGTCGCATTGAGACCCGCCTTGGCGAGATTCTCTTCGTTCTCTACGACGAGACGCCGCGCCATCAGGCGAGCTTCATCAAGCTCGCGTCGAGCCACTACTGGGACTCGCTGACGTTCAATCGCGTGATCAAGAACTTCGTCGCTCAGGGCGGCTGTCCTGACACGCCGCAGGGATTTGCCGGGTCGCCATACAATCTGGCGCCCGAGTTCAAGGACCACCTGAAGCACGTATACGGTGCCGTGGGCGCGGGTCGCGACGACAACCCGGGACAGCTGTCCGCCGGCTGCCAGTTCTACATCGTGGCCAACAAGGCTGGACTGGCGCGCCTCGACAACCACTACACGGTGTACGGCCAGGTCTTCAAAGGTATGGACGTCGTCGAGAAAATCGTGTCGGTCCCCACCGATTCGACGAACAAGCCGTTCACGCCGATCCCGCTGCACATCGACGTGATCACGATGACGGGCGACCAGTTGAAGGCCGACGGCTACGTCGCCCAGGACGCGCGGTAGGGGCCTCGTGCATGAAGTTTCACACGACGTACCTTACGTTCAACACGAAACGCAGGCAGGAGATCATTGACATCACCGATGCCGTGGAGACCTGCCGGGCAGCGGGGAGCATCACCGACGGCATGGTGTTGGTTTCGGCAATGCACATCTCAGCGTCCGTGTTCGTGAACGATCATGAACCGGGGCTGTGGCAGGACATCCTCGACTGGCTGGAGGCCCGGATCGCGCCTTGGGCGCCCGAGGACTACCGTCACAACAGCGGGACCGGCGAGGACAACGCAGCGGCGCACCTGCGTTCCCTGACCGTTGGCCACGAGGTCATCATTCCTGTTACGGCCGGCCGGCTCGATCTCGGTCCGTGGCAGCGGGTATTCTATGGCGAGTGGGACGGGCAGCGTCCCAAACGTGTTCTGCTCAAAGCGATGGGTGAATAGGCGGTGATCCTGAATGGTCGATGTACGATTCGGACGACTGCGAGACGATCAGTGCTGGCGCTGACCGGTTGGCTGGCGCGAACAAGTACCCTCCTCGTGTCAGCGGGTCTGTCGGTGTCTCTGTGTGCCGTCACAGCGCGCGCCCAGACCGTCCACGGCACCGTAAAGAGCGGGAACCAGCCGATCGTCGGGGCCACGGTGCGTCTGCTCGAGCTGGATCGCGAGCAGCGGACGGACGCGCAGGGACAATTCAGCTTTTCCAACGTGCCCAACGGCACTTATCGGGTCTACGCTGGTGGCGTCCTCGGCTACGTCGCGGCGACCGACACGGTGCGAGTGAGTGGTGCTGAAGTTTCGGTGGCGTTCAAGCTGGTCGCCTCGGCGGTCCCGCTGCAGCAGATCATCATCTCCGGGTCACCGACGCCGCGCCCTGCCGATGAGCAATACCAATCTGTGGAATCCAAGTCAGCGGTCGAGCTGGAGAACAGCCCGGGAATGACGTTCGCCGAGAAGATCAACGATCTACCGGGAGTGACCGCGCGGTGGAACGGGTCTGCGCCCGCACGCCCGATTCTGCGAGGCTTGGGTGACAACGAGGTGCTCGTGTTGGAGAATGGACTCCGCATGGGTGACATTGCGACGTACGACCCAGCCCATGCCACGCCGATCGACGCGCTGAGTATCGCGGAGATCGATGTCGTCCGCGGCCCCGCGGCGATTCTCTACGGTCCCAACACCATCGGCGGCCTGGTGAACGTCGTCACCAACCTCGTCCCCGTGGCATCGGACCGCGCACTGTCTGGAACCGCCGCCATCGAGGGGAATTCCGTCAGCAACGAGTACTCGGGTTACTTCAACAATGTCTACACGCTGGGGAATTCCGCCTTTCGCGTGTCGGCGGGCGGGTTGCACTCTGGTAACATTGACATTCCCGGAGGCATCTATCGCGATCCTGCCTCCGGCGCGGACTTCCGCCTGAGTCACATTCCGCAGTCTGACGACCGCACGGCGGAGGGCGGTCTTGGGTACTCGTATCAGGGTGCGTTTGGGATGATCGGGATCGGCGCCAACCACTTCGAGACCAACTATGGTATTCCGGGGGTGCCGCCGAACGCGGATTGGGAGACTGTTCCGCCGACCACGTCACGTATATCGCAGCAGCGGAACACGCTCGAACTTCGAAGCCTCTTCCATATCGGGAGCGCCTGGTTCGATCGCGTCAAACTCACGGCGGCCTACAACAGCTACACACACTCGGAATTTCCGACAGTGCAGGACTCCACGGGGGTGTCCGACCCACAGGCCAACCACTTCCACATGGAGGAGTTCAATGCGGTGCTGCAGGTCCAGCAGGCGCCGCGGGGCAAGTGGGACGGCACGCTTGGTCTGTGGACCGATCTCCAGAATCTCACTATCGAAGGTCAGCAGCCCCTCGGACCAAACTCCCTGACGACGGGGATCGCCGGGTATGCCTATGAGGAGTACCAGGTGAGCCCGGCGACCCGGATCGAGGCGGCGGCTCGATTCGACTACAATGAGATCCAGACCCACCCCTACCCGATATCGCAGGACTCGGTATTTCAGACGCTCAACGTGTCGCGGACGAACAATGCCGTGACAGGGTCTATCGGTGCCATCCAGGCGATCGGCACAAACCTGACCGCCACGGTCAGCCTCGCCCGTTCGTTCAGAGCGCCGACCGTTCAGGAGCTGTTCGCCAATGGACTGGATGCGTCCAGCGGGACTTACTCGATCGGCAATGCCAATCTCGGCCCCGAGAGCGGCTACGGCGTCGACGCCTCGCTCAAGGGCACTTTTGCGCACGCCACCTTCGAGATCTCACCCTACATCAATTACATCAGCGACTACGTCTACGGATTCCTGACGGGCGATACGATCCAGGGTTTTCCCGTACGGCGCTTCACGGCCAGTGACGCGCGGTTGATGGGCTTCGAGGCGTCGGCCGCCGTGATGCCGCTGCCCTATCTCGCGCTCCTCGCCAGCTCGGATTACGTGAATGCCGAAAACACCCAGTTGAACGTGCCGCTTCCCTTCATCCCACCCCTGCGTGGTCTGTTGCGAGCGACCTATCAAGACCGGACGTACATGGGGATGATCGAGTGGCGCGCCGCGGCGAGCCAAACGCGGCTCGGAGAGGGCGATACGCCCACGGCTGGCTGGGCCATATTCAATTTGGGCGCGGGAATCCGCTTCACGCAGCGTGACCTGGTGCACAACGTCAGCATTCACGTCGACAACGTGTTCAATCGGGTCTATCGCGACAATCTCTCGGTCATCAAGGACTTCGTGCCGCAACCGGGCCGCGGAATTCGGTTGAACTACGTGCTGACCTACTAAATGCGTTGCCTTCTGCGAACACTCGCTGCGGTCGCCTGCCTCGCCCTCGCCATGGGGCGTCCGGCGTCCCTACAGGCGCAGCCCCGCCACTACGATGTCCTCATCATTGGGGGCCGCGTCGTCGACGGGACCGGCGCGCCCTGGGTCCGCGCCGACGTCGGCATCGTCGGCGACCGCATCGCGGCGATGGGTGATCTGCACGATGCCGCGGCAGACAAGCGCATCGATGCGACCGGTCTGGTCGTGGCCCCGGGCTTCATCGATCTGCAAGGCCAGTCGGAGTTCAACCTCCTCGTTGACAATCGCGCGGCGAGCAAGATCACGCAGGGCGTGACGACCGAGATCACCGGCGAGGGAAACTCGATCGCGCCAGCGAACGACCGGATGCTGCATGATCGAGCCGACGAGGCGAAGAAATACGGCGTGCCGCTGGATTGGCACACCCTGGCGGAATATTTCCGGCACCTCGAGCACGCCAAACCGGCGATCAACCTCGGGACCTTCGTCGGAGAGGGTACCGTTCGAGACTACGTGATCGGCAAGTACAACCGCCCCGCCACTCCGGCGGAGCTCGACCAAATGCGAACCCTGGTGGCACAGGCGATGGAGGAGGGTGCCTTCGGTCTGAGCACCGCATTGCAGTACGTACCTGATCAATACGCGTCCACAGATGAAATCGTCGAACTGGCCAAGGTGGCGCGCCGATACGGCGGCGTGTACTTCACGCACCAGCGCTCGGAAGGCGACCGCATTTTTCCCTCACTGGATGAGGTATTCGCCATCGGAGAGCGGAGCGGCATCTCGGCCACGATCTGGCACCTGAAAACCGCCTACAGCGAAAATTGGGGCAAGATGCCCGAAGTACTGAGCCGCATCGCCGACGCGCGTGCGCGCGGTATCGACGTCGCGGCGACCGTCTACTCATATGCGCGCGCGTCAAATGGCCTCACCGCCTGCTTCCCGCCGTGGGTCTCCGAGGGCGGCACCGACAAGATGCTCGAGCGCCTCAAGGATCCGGCGCAGCGTGCGCGCGCCAAAGAAGAGATGGATGCGGCCGGGACGACATGGGAGAACCAGTGGCGCGGCTCCGGTGGGGCGGACGGCGTCCAGCTGATCGAGGTTGTGAACCCTGCGCTCACCAAATACGAGGGCATGACACTGACGGAGATCGGCCGCGCGATGGGTAAGGATCCCAGAGACGCGGCGATGGATCTTGCCATCGCGGACCGGGGCGAGAGCCAGGTCGTGATTTCGATAATGGACGAAGGGGATGTGCGAGCCGCCGTCTCGGATCCGATGGTGAGCTATGGCTCGGACTCGCCGGCTCAGGCGGAGGATGGCCCGCTGAGCAAGACCAAAGCCCATCCGCGAGCCTTCGGCACCTTCCCGCGGATCTTCGCGAAGTACGTGCGCGAGGAGCACACGATGCGGTTGGAGGAAGCCGTTCGCAAAATGACGTCACAGGCAGCGAGCCGAGTAGGCATCACGGACCGCGGCACGCTGCGGACCGGGATGCTGGCGATGTCACCGTGTTCGACCCGGCAACTATCCGCGATGTCGCGACGTACCAGGACCCGCTGCACTACTCGGTTGGCGTCAAGGATGTGTTGGTGAACGGCCGCGCCGTCGTGCTGGATGGGACAATCACGGCTGAGCGACCGGGGCGAGTGCTCCGGGGACCGGCCTATAAACCAGTGGCTGTCCGGTAGGCAGCATCAACGCCGGGCGACCCGCAACCGCTTGGGCACATGCAGGGCGGGGGCGGGGGCAGGGTGTGATCGCTCCTTGTGGAGCTCGGCTGCCAACTGACCGCCCGTGATCACGGAGAGCATGGAGAGGTACATCCAGGTCAGCAGGACAATCACCGCGCCAATCGCGCCGTAGGTCTCGTTGTACTTGGTGAAATGCTCGACGTATAGTCGGAAGCCGACGGTCACGAGCAGCCAGAGCGCGGTGGCCACCGCGGACCCGATGAGCGCCTCGCTCCATGCCAGCCGTACGCTCGGCAGGAATCGGAACACCGTCGCTCCGAGTGCGACCACGATCGCGACCACCACGACTGTTTGTGTGAGGAGCCAGGCGACGCGTGTGGCGCTTCCGAGGCCAACCATGTCGCCGACGGCGTTGACGATGAGTTGCCCGAACACGAGGGCCGCCGTCGCGACGACCGTCGTGATCGCCGCGATGATGACGAAAGCCATCGAAAGCAAAAAGGTGTGCCAATACCGCCGTGTTTCGTGCACGGCCGCCGCCCGATTGAGCGCATCGGCCAGTGCGGCAAAGACGTTCGATCCGGCCCAGATCGCCAGCGCGGCCCCGAACGAGATCAGTCCGGGCGCATTGCCCACGAACACCACATCGTGCAGCACGTGCTCAATGACCGCGATCGCGTCTCCAGGCGCGGCCGGCGCAATCGTGTTCAGGAGTAGCTGGAACGTTGACTCGCGATCCCCGACCAGGCTCAGGATTGACGCGGACAGCAGCAGGATCGGAAAGAGAGAATAGAAGCACCAGTACGCGCTCTGCGCGGCGAGCGCGAGTACGTCGTTCGCCCACAGGTCCTGCAGCGTACGCCTGACGAGCGTATTGACTTGGTGAAAGCGATACACGATGGGCAGCCCGTAGAGAGCGCTTTCCGCGCAACGGGCATGCCGCTAAACTCTCTCGACGCCACCTTCGGGCATCCGACGTTGCCGGATGCTAATTCGCCAAGCCATCCATACTTATGAAGAAGACCGCCAGTGCGCTCTCCTGTGCGAGCCTCGTGCTCCTGGCAGTTGGCCGTCCCGGGCCGTCGACTGCTGCGAGGGCCCTCGAGCAGGGAATGGACGCGCCGACCTCGACCCGCGCTCGAGACACGGGCGCTGCGGGCCACGATTGGTCGCAATTCGGGTGGGATGCGGCTCGTTCGAGCGCGTCGACGGCCCCGACCGGGATTACCGCAGCAAACGTCTCCTCCCTGCGCCGGCAGCAGGTGACGATAGACGGCACTGTCGACGCCTCGGCGATCTACCTCGCCGGCGTACACGTGAAGGACGGCACTCACGACGTCGTGTTCGTCACCACGACGTACGGGAAGACGCTCGCCATCGATGCGAATCGAGGATCCGTCCTCTGGGAGTTCACTCCCGCCGGGTTTGCTGCGTGGGCCGGGACCGCACGTATCACCAACTCCACGCCCGTAGCCGACCCGAACCGCCTGTTCGTCTACGCGGCATCACCCGACGGCCACGTGCAGAAGCTCGCGGTGGCCGACGGTCATGCGGTGTGGAGTACGGCGGTCACACTCCTCGCCGACCGCGAGAAGATTGCGTCGCCGCTCAGCCTCGTGAGCGGGCGGCTCCTCGTCGTAACCGGCGGCTACATCGGTGATGCGGCGCCCTATCAGGGACACGTCGCCATCCTCGACGCCGCGACGGGACGACTCCTCCATGTCTGGAACTCGCTCTGTAGCGACCGAGCCGGCCTCATTCAGCCGGCTTCATGTGCGCAAAGTGGCTCGGCGATCTGGGGTCGTGCCGGTGCGATCGTCGATTCGACTGGCGAGATTCTCGTCGCTACGGGCAATGGGCATTGGGATGGCGAGACGAATTGGGGTGACGCGACGCTCGTGCTCGACGCGGATGCGACGCATCTCGTCGCCAACGAGACGCCCACGAACACCGAGGCGCTCGACGAGACCGATCTCGACGTCGGGTCGACGTCCCCCGTGATCCTCGGCGGCGGCTATATAGCGCAGGCTGGCAAAGACGGTCAGATCCGCATCCTGGCCCGGACGCAGATCGCCGGCGCCTCGCCGCATCGCGGCGTGGAAGTCGAATCCGTCCCGACGCCATCGCGGGCCGGTCTCTTTTCCGCCCCGGCGGTACTCCACGCGGGCGACGCGACCTGGCTGTTTGTTGCAGACCGTGCGGGAACCGCTGCATGGACGTTTGCCGGAGGCCGACTGCAATCCGCCTGGTCGAATCGGAACCCTGGCACCAGCCCCGTTGTTGCTGGCGGGCTGCTGTATGTGTATGACCCTGGCGGATCGCTGCGGGTCTACGAGCCTGAAACCGGGCGCACCGTGGCGGAGTTGCCCGCTGGTGCCGGACACTGGAATAGTCCGATCGTGATCGACGGGAAAATCATCCTTCCCGAGGGCAACGCGAACCGGCACGAAACGCAGGGGATCGTCAACATCTGGCGGTTGCAGTGATCGGGACTAGGAACGGCGAGACTCGAGACTGCACGGTGGCGCGTCTTTGAGCGGAACGGTCACTGTGCAGCCGGCCCGCGGAAACGCGCCACCAATTCCCGCGAGCCGCACGAACTTTTCCATCCTCGCGGCGATCAGCGTCAGTCACTTTCTCAACGACATGGTCCAGTCGTTGATCCCCGCCATCTACCCACTGCTCCAGACGGCGTATCACCTGGCGTTGTGGAAGATAGGGTTGATCACATTCACGAATCAGGCGACTGCGTCGCTGCTACAGCCGCTCGTCGGGCACTATACCGATCGCAGGCCAATGCCGTATTCGCTGCTCATCGGCATGATGTTCACGCTCATCGGCATCATCCTGCTCGCGGGCGCGCCAACTTATCTGTTCCTGCTCGTGGCGGTCGCGCTCGTCGGTGTCGGATCCGCCGTGTTCCACCCGGAGTCCTCGCGCGTCGCGCGCCTGGCGTCCGGTGGGCAACATGGACTCGCCCAGTCGCTGTTTCAGGTCGGAGGCAACGCGGGTGCGTCGCTGGGCCCTCTGCTCGTCGCGTTCATCGTGTTGCCATACGGGCAACGGAGTGTCGCCTGGTTCTCGCTCGCGGTTCTGGTCGCGATTGCACTACTGTCCGTCGTCGGACGCTGGTACAAGCGGCGTCGGCAGCGGGCGGACCGCGTGCGGCGGGATCTGGGCACGACGCGTCCGCCGCTCTCACGTCGTCGCGTGTCCACCGCCCTCGCGGTGCTCATCGCGCTCGTCTTTTCGAAGTACGTCTATCTCGTCAGCCTGACCACCTACTACACCTTCTTTCTTCGCAGCAAGTTCAACGTCTCCGTCGAGAGTGCAGAATTTTACCTGTTCGCGTTCCTCGCCGCGGTCGCGGCAGGCACGTTCATCGGCGGACCCGTGGGCGATCGAGTCGGGCGCAAGTACGTCATCTGGGCGTCGATTCTCGGCGTTCTCCCGTTCACGCTCATTCTGCCGCATGCCAATCTGTTCTGGACCGGTGTGCTGAGCGTGATCATTGGCTTGGTGCTGGCCTCGGCATTTTCGGCCATTCTAGTCTACGCGCAGGAGTTGGTTCCGGGACGAGTCGGGATGATATCGGGACTCTTTTTCGGCCTGGCGTTCGGCATCGCTGGACTGGCCGCGGTCCTGCTCGGGGTTCTCGCCGGCCACACCAGTCTCTCCTTCGTGTATCAGCTCTGTGCGTTCCTGCCTGCCATTGGCCTGCTGGCCGCGTGGCTCCCAGACCTCGACCGCGCCTCGAGCGCCTAGGCGGGCGCTGCGCTCCGCTCGATCTCGAGGCGCGGCGGCGATCGAAGGGTCTGCAAGATCACACAATAGCGCTCGGTCATCTCGATGAGTCGCTCGAGCTCCACATCGCTCGCAGGAGAGTCGAGCTCAAAGCGGAGTGTGATGTTGGTGAGACCCACCGCTGCCGACTTGTCGACTCCAAGGGTGCCCCGTGCATCCCAGGTGCCTTCAGCTACGACCTGACCCCCGCGCACGGCGACGCCCAGCGACGTAGCTACAGCAGACAGCGTCACGCCAGCGCATGCGACGAGCGCCTCGAGCAGGAGGTCGGCCGAGCACGCTAACGCGCCCGAGCCGCCGGTCGCCGCGTGCAAACCGGCAATGGTCTCGCCATGCCACGACGACACCACACAGGCGATCTGGTCGACGTCGAGCCGGCCAACAGCCGAGGCCCGGACGACCGCGGTGCCAGGCGACTCCCGATACTGTTGCTTGAGCGGCGCCTGCTTGGACCGGAGTATCTCTCGTTGCATCGACGCGGGTGTGTCACGACGAGGCGGGCACCGGCGCGGCGCGGATCGCCACAGTGCCGGACAGGCGGAGACCGACATACAACACGGCGACCGTCGCAACCGCGATGATGAGCTCCGTATGGAGAGCTGGCAAGTACCGATTGAGTACGACGGCACCGGCGTCGAGAACTGCGTGAATTACGATGGCAAGGAGGAGCCAGGCGCGGTCACCTCGGGTGACCGCTTGCAACACGATCAGCGAAAGCCCGACGTGCAAGACGATCGCGCTCGCTCGCTCGATGACCGCGAGCTGGACGCCCCATGCTCCGAGTGCCTCGAGCTGCTGCTGGATCGCCAGAGTCTCGGGTCCGGCGGCGATGCGGCCCTGCGCTGCGAAGACCCAGGCGACGAGCAAACCCACCATGGGCAGACTCACGAGCAGGATCGACTCGCACCCGCCATGGCCGAGCCCGAACATCACAGCGACACGCTGCGTTCGCTCGTTACGCAGCACCGTACGGTATCCGACCCAGCGGCCTACCTCCTCGAACACTCCCGCCGTGCATGCTGAGCCCATCACGAACCACATGCTCCACGAGGGGTGTGTGGAGTGGATCCATCGGCCGAGCGGGAACTGCCAGAGACGCAGGATCAAAGCGACCGCGAAGACGACCATGCCCCAGCCGAACACATTGGGTGCCACCCCGGTGCGTTGGCGCCACAGGATTCCCAGGACTAAGGGGCCGAGGAGACACACAATCGCGGCGAGCGAGACACTAAGGGCGATGGTCGGGTCGAATCGCATGTAGGGACGACGTCCGTGCGGTGGTCCGCGTCACCTGCGCCCGGCTACCCGGTGCCTCCTCGTGCAATCGAGCAGCGGAACCTGGCTTCGCAGCCTCCGCAGGGTAGAATTGCTCCGAGCGCCCGCGCTGGCGCGTTCGAAAACAGGCACTAATCAGAGGTGGGGAGTCTCGACCCAAGGAGCACAAATGGGTGTCAGTCGATCGAGTCGTACGGCGGGCCTCGTATTCGCAGCTGCGTTCGCGTGCGTCACACTGGGGGCGGGCGTCGCTCGTACAGCACCCAAACCCGAGGTGCGGTCGGACGCGAGCGCCGGCGAGATCCCTCCGACGGCGAGCTATGAAATCTACGGTGTGCGGTTCGCTGGGTATCACGGCTTTCCGGTCTCGGATCTCGTCCTCGGTGCCGACACGACCCGGCGGACCGACCTCGCTTTCATCGTCTGGGTGCTGAAGCCCACTGGCTCGGCCGGAGCGGCGACCGGCTCACACGTCGTACTGTTCGACGCCGGCTTCTATCGCGACCAGTTTCTCGCGCAGTGGAAGCCGGTGGACTTCGTCAAGCCGTCCGCTGCGATCGAGAAGGCCGGAGTCCACCCGGAGGACGTCACCAATGTCATCATCTCCCATATCCACTGGGATCACGTGGATGGCGCTGATCTCTTTCCGCGGGCCCGGGTGTGGCTGCAGCGCGCCGAATACGAACACTATGTCGGGCCCGACGGGAAACCACTCGCCCGCGGGATCGATACGGTCGATGCAGCGATGCTCGCTCGCCTGCAGCGGCAGGGACGGATCGGCTTGATCGACGGGGACGCCAAGACCGTTGTTCCGGGGGTCATCGCCTACACCGGCGGCCGCCACACCTATGCGTCGGAGTACATCACGGTGGAGACGCCGCATGGGACTGTGGTGCTCGCGTCGGACAACGTCTACATGTACGAGAACCTCGAGCAACACGTCCCAATCGCGGCGACATTCACGCCTGCAGACAGCACCTCGAATCGCCAGGCCCAGGACCGGATGCACCAAATGGTGTCCAACCCGCGATTCATTATCCCCGGGCACGACCCCACGATCTTTGTTCGATTCCCGACCCCGGGGAACGGCGTGGCCGCGATACAGTAGCGTCCGTCTGAGTTTGAGCGAGGTCGAGGCGGGAGTTGGTCGGAAAGGGCGGACTAACGGGCGGGCTCGCTTCCCAGGTCACGCCGGTCGATAGTTCACCAGGTGGCATCCGCGCTGGGTGTCTCCAAAGGAGCTTACTTCGGTGCCCGGAACCGTCATAGATCACGTGCAGATCGTAGCTCGCCTCTCGTCCAGCCCATGGACGGCCATTCCGCTGCTCTTCGGCGCCGGAGTGCTGACGAGTCTCACGCCATGCATTTACCCGATGATCCCGATCACGGCGGCGGTTGTGGGCGGCAAAGCCCTTGGAGGCGACGACCGGCGATCGCGGCTCCGTCCCTTGGCGCTCAGCGTGACGTATGCGCTCGGGCTCGCCGCGGTCTATGCCTCACTGGGGGTGCTCGCAGGGCTGACAGGCACGCTGTTTGGATCGGTCAGCTCCAACCCGTGGCTGTATTTCGCGATGGCCAACCTGCTCATCCTGTTCGCCCTCGCCATGCTCGACGTCATTCCAGTCCGCGTGCCGACGGCACTCCTGGGGCGTGTAGCGCAGGCCGGCCGCGGCGGAGACTTCGCAGGCGCGCTCATCATGGGAGCGGCGTCCGGGCTTGTGGCAGCGCCGTGCTCGGCGCCAGTCATGGCGACGGTGCTCACATGGGTAGGCACAACGCGGAGCGCCGTCCTAGGTTTCGTGTATCTGTTCGTGTTCTCCCTTGGCATGTGCACCTTTCTGATCATCGCAGGCATCTCGAGCGGAGCGCTCGCACGTCTCCCGCGGGCCGGGGAATGGATGATCTGGATCAAGCGTGTGTTCGCGCTCGTGATACTCGGCATGGCCGAGTACTATCTCATCCTGACAGGACAACAGCTGATCTGAGGATCATGACGATCACTTTCTTTCGCGTCGCGGTCGCTTTACTCGTCCCGGCGGTCGTAGCGATGGCTCCGTCGCGAGCGGTTGCTCAGGATGGGGGTATCGAGGTCGGCGCGCATGCGCCGTCCGCCCCCGTACGCACGCTGGACGGCAAGACGGTGGACCTTTCACAGCTCATCGGGCCCGGCCCGGCGTTGATCGAGTTCTGGGCCGCATGGTGTCCCAACTGCAAGGAGCTGGAACCGGCACTCACCGCGGCCCAGAGCAAGTACGGGAGCCAGGTCCGGTTCCTCACCGTCGCGGTGGCGATCAACGAGTCCATGGAGCGCGTCCAGAAGCACGTCGCGGCTCACAAGGTTCCCGGGACCGTCGTCTATGACGCCGAGGGCGGCGCAGCCGGCGCGTACGACGCGCCGGCCACGTCCTACGTCGTCGTCATCGACCGAACAGGCCATGTGGCCTACACGGGAGTCGGCGGCACGCAGAACGTGGACGCGGCGATAAAGAAGGTGCTATGACGTCGGCGCCGGGGTCACCTTGCTCACGGCGTTGGCAAGATCCGTGTACGAGGCAGGCGCCATCACTTTGAACGGCTTCACGACGTACGAGATCCGGCCGTCCGGCCCCACGACGAACAGCGACCGATTGTCCACGTTGTTCTTGGGGTCGAACGCGCCGTAGGTCTTTCCGATCTTGCTGCCACTGTCGCTGGCAAAGACAATCGGGAAGTCGGCTTCACGCGCCCAGTTGGCGAGCGTCGTGTCCGCATTGACACTGATGCCGATGACGGTGACTTTGCGTCCGTTTTTGAAGAGCGTCGCGTACTGATCACGGTACGCGTCCATTTGGATCGTTCAGCCCTTGGTCCGCGCCTGGTAGAAGAACGCCAGGACGACGGTCTGGCCCCGGTAGTCGCTGAGCCGAACGGGAGCCTTGAGCAAGCCGTATCGCGTCGCGCCGGGCAACGTAAAATCGGGCGCGGCCGCGCCGACGCCCGGACCTGCCGCTGTATCGCCCTGCGCCCTCGCCGGCGATGCCGACGCGACCGCCGCGAGGACGATTAACCCCGCCCAGCCTGACCGTATTTGCATTGACCCTCGCCGGTTAATGTTGTGGGCCGAATCTAGCCGGTGGGGCCGCCGCGAGCCAGCCGTCAGGGGCCAGCGTTGCCATTGACACTGCTCGGTCCGCCATGATAAAAATTATATGCGTGCCCATGGGGGCACGGCGCCGCCGGCCGTGAGGCGCAGCAGCACGTAGCGACGGACAGCGCGCATTCCAGCGCGCGCCGGGCGCCAACTCGTAACGTCCTTTGCTTTCACTCGAGCGCGTTTCCAAGCGTTTCGATGGCATTGTCGCGTCGATCATGTGACATTCACGATCGACCGCGGACAGGTCGTCGGCTTCTCGGGCCAAACGGGGCGGGGAAATCGACGACCATGCGCATGATCACGCAGTATTCGAGCCGGACGGCGGGCACATCCGAATCGATGGTGTGCCGCTGGCAGACGCCGGTCGTGCCGCCAAGCGGCGGATCGGGTTTCTCCCGGAAAACAATCCGTTGTACGGCGAAATGCTCGTGGCGGAGTATCTCGACTTTGTCGCGCGCCTCCGAGACCTCGCTCGCCCGGAACGTGGCCCCGCGATTGACGACGCGGTCGGTGCGACGGCGATCGAGTCGGTCTTCAATCGCCCGATCAGCGAGCTGTCCAAGGGGTTCCGCCAACGGGTTGGTCTCGCGGCCGCGATTCTGCATCGTCCCGATTTGCTCGTCCTCGACGAGCCGACCGAGGGGCTCGACCCCAATCAACGCGTCGAGATCCGCCAGTTGATCAGCCACCTTGGGCGCGAGCGGACCGTGATCCTCTCGACGCACGTGCTGTCGGAAGTCCAGTACACCTGCTCGCGATTGCTCGATCATCAATCGCGGCAAGATCGTCGCCGACGGCGGCGTCGAGGTGCTGCTGAGCCAGGCGCGCGCGGGCACGAGGATCAGCGTCGAGGTCAGCGGAGCGGACGCTGAGCAGCGCCTGGCCGAGATCGACGGCGTCCGGCGCGTCGATCGACGAGAGGCAATTGACGGTCGTCTCCGCGTGACGGTGACGACTGCGGGCGATCACGATGTCCGACCCGACATTTGGCATGGCCAAAGCGCGCGGGTGGACGCTGTCACGAGCTGCACCAGCGAGGCAGGGGCCTCGAGGAGCTCTCCGTCAGCTGACGGCGCACGGGGACCAACAGCCGGCGCCGAGTCGCGAACGGATCAGACCCACAGCACGGGGGCCAAGGCAATCTCGAGAATGTTCGGAGCTGGCGTCGCCAATGCGCCGTCCGAGAGGGCGCGCGTGTGGACCGATCGCGCGGCGCGAGTGAGCGCGATGTCGATCATCCGACGGGCTATGTGCTGCTCGTCGTCTTCGTCGTCGTCAAGCCTTTCTGTTCTTCCGCCAGGCGTATCTGATCGGCGTGCCAGCCTACGGCCCATGCTCGAGCTGCTGCCGTGGCTCTTCCTGTTCTCGTGCCAGCGACCACGATGCGCACGCTCGCTGAAGACGACGCAGCGGGTGCATCGAAGTGTGCTCACGCAGCCCGTCACCAATGGGAGCTGGTGCTCGGCAAATATGTGCGGCGCCGTGCTGTTCCTGTGGATCGCGCTCGCGCTGCAACGCTCGCCATCCCGATCGGCTTCGACCATGGCGTCGTCATCTGCAGTGGGGCACGCGTGACGCGCAATACGCCGGGCCGGATTGCTGCGGCGGGAGCCTCGCCGGCGTTGGGTCTGGGCATCGACGTCGCGCGACGTCAGATCACGCTACATCCTCGCGCGTCGCCGTGATGTTCGTGCTCATCTTCATCGGCCTCGACCGCTCACGTCGCGTACCGCCGCGCTCGGCGCCATCGCGCGCGGCTCGGGTGCTCTCCCACTTCGAGAACGTGGGCGCGGCGTCGATCGACGGCGCGACGTCATCTACTTTCCGTCGCTCGCAGGTCTTCATCGCGCTCGCGTACGGGCCTCGTCGGCCGCACCTCGCGCGCGGCGGCGCGGCCGCCGACGCTCACGCTCGGCGTCACTCTGTCAGCGCAACGCTCGTCGTCGTGAACTGCTCGGCAGTACATCGGCGGACGCTCGACCTCACCCCCGGTCACGCGTAACGCTCTCGCCGCCACAAAGCACATCGTCGGCACCGCTGCGACGATCATCGTCACGATCAAGGTCTTCGCGTCCGACGAGCTACCGACCAGCGCGCCTTGCTCAAACGCGATCTCAATGACTCCTCCGCGACATCCACTCGCGGCACGGCAAAATCCGCATCATCCGTCGCAATCCCACAAGATCAAACCGCAAAAGACGCCGAAGCCTCGGCATGAACCGGTCCAGTTCAACGTCATCAGCCAGTCAGAGCTACACCGCGCGCGCGTCTCCTGCGTTCGAACGGCTCGCCGCTCGTGAGCCTCAGCTTCGATTCGACGGCCACTCACGTGTGGGCGCGCACAGACAGCGGCGGTCCGGTGTTCCAGCTCTCGGGCTCGATGCTCGGCCAACTGGTGCCAGCCGACAGCTCGCTGAAAGTGAAGAAGCCACGAGGCAAGTAAGGCGCACGTACCTTGGGCTGGCTGCATTCCGCCGGGGCGCTCCGGCCACAGCTCAGCCGTTACAGGTCAGCGGGTCGCCGGCCGTCCCGCGCGGGAGCGGTGCTTCCGGCCTGCTCGATCGCCGTCCGGAGACGGACCGGACACCTGCACCGGCGCAGCGAGCCGGGGAGCGACAGGAGTATCGAGAAACGCGCCGAACGCACGTGCCGTAGCGCTCTCTCCAGCTACTGCTAATGACAGACGCATGAGTGGTCGCCGGATGGCGAGGCCCGTCACATCGAGCATCCGGAGCCGCCCGAGGGCGAGCGCATCGGCAGCGGCGGAGCGCGATACGACGGCAAAGCCGAGTCCTGCGGACACGAGCTGAATGATGGCTTCCGCCGTGTCCACCTCGAGCCGGCGCTTCGGGACGACGCCAACCTGGCGTAATCCGCGCATCACGGTGTCGTAGGTCCCCGAGCCGGGCTCCCGCGTTACGAGCAACTCGTGCACGAGCGCGGCGGGGGCCATAGGTGACCGTCCGCATAATGGGTGAGTCGGCGACGCCACGACGACCATCTCATCCTCACCCCACACTGTCGAGCCTAAGCGCGCGTCCTCGACTGGCGTCTCGACGAGGGCCACGTCGATCTCGCGTTCCGCGAGCAGCCGCGCGATCGCCCGTGACGGCGCCGACGTGAGTCGCAGCTCGACACCGGGATAGCGGGTGTGGAACCGCTCGAGCAGTGGCGGCAACAGATACGTTGCGATCGTCGGACTCCCTCCGACGCGCAGGGTGCCCTGTGTCAGCCCCGCCAGCGCCTCGAGATCCTCCTCTGCGGCCCGAGCCTCGGCGAAGATGTTGCGAGCATGGGCGAGCAACGCCAGCCCGGCCTCGGTGAGTCGCACCCCGGACGGCGTGCGCTCCAGGAGCGTCGCCCGAACTTGTCGTTCCAGCTCGCGCACGGATCGCGAGACCGAGGGCTGCGACACGCCGAGATCGGCTGCCGCCTGCGTGATGTTCTTGCGCTGGGCAATGGCCAGGAAGACGCGAATGAGTCGCAGATTGAATGACATAACAGAATGGTTATCGGCAGATATCGTCGCCGCTATTGGTGTAATGTCTGCACTGAGTATAACATTGCGGAGCTTCGTCGCGCGTCTGGCCACGCGGGCTATGGCGGCGACCGGGGCGCCCCGGTCGGGGCCTCGCTCAGCTGACTCTCTGCGCCGCCATGTGGATCGTTCGTCTCGCACTGCGCCAGCCCTACACCGTCGCGGTCATGTCGTTCGTGATCCTGCTCATGGGCTGGCTCGCCATGCGAGGGATGCCGGTCGACATCTTCCCGGTCATCGACATTCCCGTGGTCGCCGTCGTCTGGAACTACAACGGCTTCTCGGCGCAGGACATGGAGAGCCGGATCGTGCTCCTCAGCGAGCGCAATCTGTCGGCGACCGTCAACGGCATCTCCCGGATCGAATCCGAGTCGATCCCGGGCGTCGGCCTGATCAAGATCTTCTTCCAGCCGGGCATCGATATCGGCAACGCGATCGCGCAGATCACGTCCTCCTGCCAGACCGCGTTACGCGCGATGCCACCCGGGGTCACACCGCCCTACGTCGTGCAATCCAACGCAGCCAGTGTCCCGGTGGCGCAGGTCACGCTGACCTCGCGCACGATGCCGGAGCAGAACATCTCCGACTATGGGCAGAACTTCATCCGCCTGCAGCTGTTCACCATCCCGGGCCTGGCAGCGCCATCGCCGTACGGCGGCAAGCTGCGCGAGATCACCATCGATGTGGACCCCAAGGCCCTCGCGGGCAAGGGATTGTCTGCCGAGGACGTCCTCAGTGCATTGCTGTCGTCGAATCTGTTGATTCCGGCGGGGACGGCGCGCATTGGCGATCGCGACTACAACGTCGCGATGAATTCGAGTCCATCCAACGTCGCTGATTTCAACAACATCCCCGTCAAAATCGTGAACGGCGCCCCCGTGCTGATCGGCGACGTCGCGAGCGTGCGCGACGGATTCGCCGAGCAGGAGAACATCGTGCGGATCGACGGGCGACGCGCGGCGTACCTGACGATTCTCAAGAAGGCCGATGCGTCGACATTGGCCGTCGTCGACGCGGCCAAGGCGATGCTGCCACGCATCCGCGCCGTCGCGCCTCAGGGGTTGCAGGTTCGGCTCGACTTCGATCAGTCGGTCTTCGTGCGCGCCGCCGTCGCGAGCGTCGTGCGCGAGGCGATCATTGCCGCGGTGCTCGTCTCGCTGATGATCCTGGCTGTTCGTCGGCAGCTGGCGGAGCGTCCTGATCGCGGTCACGTCGATCCCCCTCTCGATCGCCGATGGCCGTCGTTTGTGCTCCACGCCACGGACAACGGCTTCAACGTCATGACGCTCGGCGGGCTGTCCCTGTCGATCGGCCTGCTCGTCGACAACGCGATCGTGACCGTCGAGAACGTGCACCGCAATCTGGGTCTGGGGAAACCGCTGACGGTGGCGATCCTCGATGCCGCGGCCCAGATCTCGACGCCGCTCATCGTCGCGACACTCGCCATCTGCATCGTGTTCTTCCCCGTGGTGCTCCTCGTCGGACCCGCTCGGTTCCTGTTCATCCCGATGGCGATCGCCGTCGTGAGCGCCGTCGCCGCGTCGTGGCTGCTGTCACGGACGCTCGTCAAGACGCTTTCGCGCATGTTGCTGGGAGTGGAGGTCCACACACAGGGCGCGCGTGACGGGCTTGCTGCTGATCGATTCGGTCGACGCGCTCCTGCCGGCGGTCGACCACCCCGCGGGCCCGCCGCCCCGCGAGGGCACGTTCGCGCGTGCCGGTCGGCGATTCAATGAGGTACGCGATCGGTGGTTCGAGCGATTCCAGGCGGCCTACGGCCGATTCGTGGAGCTCCTCATCGTCCACCGCCGCTACGTGTTGAGCGTGGTGGGCCTGCTGATCGTGTGCACGCTGATCCTTCCGCGGATCATCGGGACGGACTTCTTTCCGTCGACCGATGCCGGGATGATGAAGATTCACTTCCGCGCCCCCTCCGGGACGCGTATCGAGCAGACCGAGAGGCTCGTGGCCCGTGCGGAGCAACGTCATTCGGCGGATCGTGCCGCCGGCGGAGCTGCAGACGATCAACTCGACGATCGGTGTTCCGCAGCCGCTCAACATGGCTTTCGTTCCGACCGACAACGTCAGCGAGATGGATGCCGAGATCCTCGTGGCGCTGAATCCAGGTCATGGGCCGACCGAGGGGTACGTCGATCGGATCCGCAGCGCCTTGCAGTCGGGGTTTCCGGGATCGGCGGTCTATTTCCAGACGGCCGACATCGTTGGCCAGGTGCTCAATTTCGGACTGTCGGCGCCGATCGACGTGCAGATCATGGACCAGAACCTGGACCAGGCGTACGCCACGGCGCGGACGCTGCGCGACGCGATCGGCGAAGTGCCCGGGCGCGACGGACGTGACGATCAAGCAGACGCTCGACTATCCGACGCTGTTCGTGAACGTCGACCGCGAGCGCGCCGCGCAGCTCGGCCTCAGCCAGCGGGATGTGGCGAACAGCATGCTGGTATCGCTGTCCTCGAGCGCTGTGGTCACCCCCACGTACTACATCAATCCCGAGAACCACGTCAACTATCTGGTCGCGGTCGAAGTCCCGATCGCCGCAGATGACGTCGACTCGACGATCTCCTGAACACGCCGGTGACGCGCTTCGGCCAGTCACTCGACCAGCACTCGTGCCTGCCCGCCGTACGACCGACCCCGTCCCGCATGCAGCCGGTGCAGACGCTCGATAACGTGGCGCAGGTCACGCCCACGGCCGTCCCGGACGTCATCAACCACTACACTGTCGGCGCGGGTGCTGGATGTGACGGCCAGCGTGTCGGGCCGGGACCTGGGCATCGGTCGTCGACGGCATCAACCAGAAGATCGCGGCGCTGGGCAAGCTGCCCACCGGGCATGTACATCACCGTGCGCGGCCAGGGCGAAGTCATGAGAGAGGCGTTCTCGAGCCTCGGCCTCGGCTTCATCGTGGCGATTCTGCTCGTGTACTTTCTGATGGTCGTCCTGTTTCAATCGTGGATCGATCCGCTGATCATCATGGCGGCGATCCCGGGCGCGCTCGTCGGCATTCTTGTGGATCCTGGTGCTTACGCACACGACGATCAACGTCGTGTCGCTCATGGGATCGATCATGGCCGTCGGCATCGGCGTGTCGAACTCGATCCTCGTCGTGACCTTCGCCCACGACCTCCGCATCGAGCGACGGATGTCCGCCGCCGCGGCGGCCGTGGAGGCGGGTAAGACGCGACTCCGCCCGGTGCTCATGACAGCCCTGGCGATGATCCTGGGCATGGTGCCCACTGCGATCGGGATGGGCGAGGGAAGCAGCCAGAACGCCCCGCTGGGCCGCGCCGTCATCGGTGGTCTGCTCATGGCGACGGTGTTCACGCTGTGCGTCGTGCCGGTCGTGTATTCGCTCGTGCGTCGTCCCGTCCCGGAGCGCTTCTCTCTCGAGGAGCGCTTCAAGGCTGAGGAGCAAGGGTTGACCTATGATGAGGGGTACTGAATGACGTCCCCGCCGATCCTCGTCGCCGTCACCCCGCGCCGCGGAGCCGTCCTGGACCCCGAGTTACACGCCGAGCAGCCGCGCACGCTCGCTGCTCTACATCGGGGGCGGTATCGTCCTGGCCGCAGCGGTGGTGTCGGTGGTCGCCCTTTCGGCGTTCAAACGCAACTCGGTGGCCCAGGAGCGACGCGATCGGGTTGCGGCGGTGACGAAGGGGCCGGTTGTCCGCGTTGTGCCGGTCGAGCGGTCGCCCGGGGCTCGAACCATCTCGCTGACCGGCGAAACGCGACCGTTCCTGTCGGTCGCGCTGTACGCCAAGGTCAGCGGGTACTTGAGCGAGGTCAGTGTCGATAAAGGGGATCGGGTCACCCGTGGCCAGGTCCTCGCCGTCGTCGAGTCGCCCGAGACGGATCAGGAGGTCGAGGCCGCCGTGGCGGACTCGAAGAACAAGCGAATCATCGCGGACCGAGATACGCAACTGATTGCCGCAGAAGCTCATCGCGCCCGAGGAAGCGGAGCAGGCCGAGACCAATGCCCAGGTTGCCGCTGCGACCGTGGAGCGGCTCAAGGCTCTCAAGGACTACGAGTTGATCCGCGCGCCATTCGCGGGGACCGTGACCGCACGCTATGCGGATCCCGGAGCGCTGGTGCAGAACGCTGCCGGCTCACAGACGAGCGCCCTGCCCGTCGTGGAAGTCGGTACGACGGATAGTCTGCGGCTGTTCGTCTACCTGGCGCAGCGGGACGCGGCAGACATCCGGCGTGGACAACCGGTGACCATCACCGATCCCGGCCGCCCCGGCGTGCATGTCACTGGCGCGGTGACGCGCTACACCGGAGAACTGGACCCGAACACGCGCACGCTGCTGGCCGAAATCGACCTCAGCAATCGAAGCGGCGCCATCGTCCCGGGGAGCTTCGTTCAGGTGTCGCTCGCGGTCACCGGCCCGCGATACCTCGAGATCCCGGCGGAAGCGCTGATCGTGCGCGGAACCGACGGACTTCGTCGCGGTCGTGTCACGCCGGACAATCGCGTGACATTTCGCGAGGTCCACATCCTCGACACCGACGGCGTGACCGTGCGTCTGGTCAGCGGCATTCAGGAAGGTGATCGCGTCGCGCTCAACCTTGGCGACAGCGTGCCGGAGGGCCAACACGTGCAGCCCCTGGGCGACACGGCGGCGGCGCGTAGCGTATCATGACTGCGCGCGATTCGCGCATCACGAGCTGGTATGCACGGATCCCGGTGCTCGCGGCGCTCGGCCTTGCGATCGGCACGGGCGCGCCGGCGCTGGTGTATGCGCAGCAGCCCGGAGACCACGCGCGAGATACGACGCGCGCCGGCCTCCCAGCGGTCATCCCCTTGCCGATCACGCCGCGGCCAGCGACGGCGACTGAGCACGCCGCCGCCGACGGTCCTGACACTCGACACGGCGATCGCGCTGGCCCTTGCGATCGGCACTCCGGTTCAGCAGGCGCGCTTCGCAAGCGCCAACGCCCGCACAGAAGCGACGCGGAGCTATGCTGGCGGTCCTTCCGTCGATCATAGGAGCCGGCGGGTCGCACCGTGACGCAACGGCAATCCACTCGTCGGATCCCGCGCGACCGCCCCGTGGAACACCCAGTTCGAGACCGCGGGCTATCAGCTGCAGACGTCGCTCAATCTGCTCGGCGGGGTGAGCGCGTACCCCGGCGTCCGCTCCGCGGACTATACGCGGCAGACGTACGACCTCTCGCTCGAGCGGACCCGCCAATCGGTTGCGCTCAATGTCTCGCAGGCATTTCTCCAGACGGTGCTCGACAGCCAGCTGGTGGTGATCGCCGCGCAGAACTATGCGCTGTCGCAGGAGCAGGTCGTCCAGTTGCAAGGCCTCGTGCGGGTCGGCAAGCGTCCGCCGGCCGACATGTATCAGGCGCAGGCACAAGCGAGCGCGAACCAGTCGTTGTACCTCGATGTAGTCAACCGCCAACGGAACGATGAGATCACGCTGTTGGAGCGTGTGCACATCGACCCGCAGCAGACCGTGAAGATCGCGACGCCGGACCTCGATACGACCCTGCTGAACGCCCAATACCTCGACACCGCCCGAGTCGCGGCCTCAGCGCTCGAGCGGCGTGCGGACCTGCAATCGGCTCAGGCAGGGGTCGACGCGGCCCGGTGGGGCATTCGGCGCGCGGCGAACGAAAACATGCCGACCCTCTCGGTCGGGTTCACGCTCTTCTCGACCGGGCGCGTCTTCGACTACGCATATCAAGACGGCGTGCCACAAGTCACGACGCCCCAGAATCCGCTCGGCACGCAAATCGGCAATCAAGCCACGCGAATCTTCTCGATCGGCTTGGGCTACAATCTGTTCGACCTGTTCAAGTCGCGCCTCGATCGCCAGGAGGCGCAAGCCGCGTATGGGTCGGCACAGGTGGCCGAAGGCGACGTGAAGCGCGCGGTGACGGGCGATGTCGCACGCTCCATTGGCGAGTACGGTGTGTCAGTCCAACGCATGGCGTCGACAGCTTCCGGTCTCGCCGCCGCCCAAGCGGCGTTTGACCTGGTCAAGGGGCGTTATACCGTCGGGTTTGCGTCGATTGTGGACCTGCTCACGGCGCAAGCCGCCCTCGCGCAAGCGCAGAGCTTGCGCGCGCAGGCGATCGTCCAGCTGTCGTTGGCGAAGCGGGCGGTTGCCTACGCGATGGGATTCCAGCCCACCGATCGCTTACCCTAGCGTCTCTTCGAGGAAGGTTGGAATTGATTGCCGGTCCTCTGCTCGGCATGCCACACAGCGTCGCGGCTTTCGCGCTCGTCGTCGGCCTTGTCTCCATGGTCGCGGGTCTCCTGGGCGCCCTGACCGGACTCGGCGGCGGGGTCGTCATCGTCCCGGTGCTGACCATCGGCTTCGGAGTCAATATTCGGTACGCGATGGGAGCATCACTCGTCTCGGTCATCGCGACGTCGTCGGGAGCGGCAGCCAGCTATGTGCGCGAAGGGTTTTCGAACATCCGCGTCGGCATCTTTCTGGAAGTCGCGACGACACTGGGTGCACTCACCGGGGCGTTCCTGACCGGACTTATTTCGGCTGACCTCATCGCGGTGGTCTTCGGCCTCGTGTTGCTCGGATCAGCGTACGTGTCCTCGCATATCACGACCGACACGATCGGATCCGCGCCGCCAGACCCACTCGCCACGCGCTTCGATCTCGAGGGCACCTACCCCACGCCGAATGGCTTGCGACACTATGCCGCGCGGGGGGTTCGGACTGGATTCGGTCTGATGCTCGGCGCGGGGGCCCTCTCGGGGTTGCTGGGCATTGGTTCGGGAGCCGTAAAGGTGCTGGCAATGGACTACGCCATGCGGCTCCCGTTCAAAGTCTCGACCACCACGAGCAACTTCATGATCGGCGTGACCGCGGCCGCGAGTGCCGGCGTCTACCTGCACCGCGGATACATCGATCCGACGGTGACGATGCCAGTCATGCTGGGCATTCTCGCGGGCGCTACGCTCGGGACTCGCGTGCTGCTCGTCGCCGGAGTAGGCGCGCTCCGCCGGCTGTTCACTGCGGTGATCGTCGTGCTGGGCATCGAGAATGCTGTACAAGGGTTTGACCCATGGATTCTGAGTCCCCGGTGTCCCGCGACCCTGCGCTCACGCCGTCGTCGGGCGGCCGGCAGGCGATCGAGACCGATGATCCGTTGGCACGAGCAGTCGGCGTCGTCCTCCAGGTTGGCGTCGCTACAGCCGCCGTGATCACCGCCATCGGCGGTGTGCTCCTGTTGCGCACGCACGGCGCGGATGTCCCTCAGTTCAGTCGCTTCGCTGGTCCCTCGCCTTTCTCCACGGTCGTGGGAGCAGTTCGCGGTGCTATGCACGGCGACAGCGCCGCCCTGATCCAGACCGGGCTGCTCGTGCTCATTGCGACTCCGATCGCGCGAGTCGCGATGCTGCTCTTTGGTTTTGTTCGTGAACGACGCTGGCTCTACGTCGTGCTGTCGACGATCGTGCTCGCTGCACTGGCATTCAGCCAGACGCTGGACGCTGGACGCTGAGGGCCGGATGACGGGGCTGCGACGCCACGGCAAACAGCCGGGCGGGCTGAAGCCCGCCCCTACATGTTGCTGCGGGCGGCGTGAGATCCGGATTCGTTGATCGAAGCGCGATTGTCGCCGCGGCGCTCCGGAAACTCACCGTCCATACCGACATGTAGGGGCGGCCTTTAGGCCGCCCAGCGTTGTCGTTGCGAGTGCGTGGTCACCCGTCACCCGTCACCCGGTCGCCTGACTGATCGCCACTCCCTGCGCCTGCAGGAACGCGTCGACGGCGGTCGGGCCCGAGCCCGCTGTGTGATCGTGCTTGAAGAAAACGTACGCATCCTGCCATGGCTGCGTGGCGATTCGGGCTGCCCATTCGGTGAGCGCTGGCGCATCGTAGTCGAAGCGATGCAGCCGCAAATAGCCCCAGGAAGCAGTCGCCAAGAGGGGCGCGTGAAAGTCCTCCTGCTCCGACACGCACAATGCGACATCGTGCGCCCGCAACAAGCCGACCACTTCGTCGTCGAACCAGCTCGGGTGGCGAAACTCGATGGTGAATCGACGGCCGCTCGGCAGCAGGGGCAGAAAAGTCTCGTAGTCGCCCGAATGTCTTTCTTGAGATTGGGCGGAAGCTGAAAGAGTATCGGCCCGAGTTTGCTGCCGAGGAGCGACGTCGAGCGGATCAGGTAGTCGACGAGTTCTGCCGACTCCGGCTTCAGACCGCGCGTGATGCGTAATGCGCTGGCTTGCCTTGATGGCAAAAGTAAAGCCGTCGGGTACCTGCGAGCCCCAGCTGGCGAGCACGCTCTCACGCGGCAGCCGGTAGAACGTGTTGTTGATCTCGACCGTCGGATAACGGGTCGCGTAGTACTCCAGCATGTTGCCGTCCGCGAGCTCGTCGGGATAGAACGGGCCCTTCCACTCCTTGAATGCGTACCCGCTCGTTCCGACGAGCACCCTCACGACGACTTTCCGCGCCGTCCCGCCGCTCTCCGGCTGCTCGCGTGCGAGGCTGGCTTTGAGTGCATCCATCAGGTCGAGAATCTTGCCGCCGGCCTCGGGCGTCACGTCGGCCGTGATGTCCTGACCATCGACCTTGTGTTGAATGGCCTCGAGGACGCGGTCGCGCACCGTGTCGTGGTACTTTTCCGGCTGGAAGGTGTCACTCGCCGACTGCTCGATGAGCTGCTTCGCGAGGGCGAGCTCTGTTGGCTTCACCTCGCCGGTGCCGAGGGGTACTTCGCTCGGGGAGCGAACCTCGTCTGAATAGTGCAACTGCTCCATTACGAGCACGCCATCGCGCGGGCGCAACAGCACGAATGCTGCTGACCGCGCGCGGCATACTGGCCGAGAGCTGCGCGCCCGGTCTGGTTCAGCGCTTCGGCGAGCAGTCGATAGGCACGATCTCCACCCTTATCTGGGCCGAGATAGTACACTTTCTCGAGATACTCCCGGTCGACCTGGGCGAGCGGCACGAATTCCACGACGTCAATGGTGCCGGTAGCCTTCTCCTCGAGCGCCTTGAGATCATCGGGCGTGAACGTCACGTACTGGTCTTTCGCGAATTCGTAGCCCTTGATCGTGTCGTCGCGCGACACCACTTCGCTGTCCTTCGGACAAATGTATTGTTGCTTGAGACGCGTGCCACATTTCTTGTGCAGCATGTTGAACGAGACGGCAGACTTCGACTCGGCCGAGGAGTACAGGTTCACCGGAACCGAAACGAGCCCGAAGGAGATGGTGGCGGTGCCAATGGATCGGGCAGGCATGGGAGGGTCGGGTGGAGGTTCGCACGCGTGATGACGAGTCAACACGAAGCCCGGGCCTTGCAGACTCTGCCAAATCCCGAGCCTACCGCGACGAAAGGTAGCCTGATACGAGAGGCCAATGCCCGCAAGAGGTGATCCACCTACCAAGCCGGTCGAGCCCGCAAACGACGCGCTCAGTGCGTACCGCGCGAAGCGTTCCCCCGACCGTTCTCCGGAGCCCGTCGGTACCGTTTCTCCCATTCAGGGCCGGCTGTTCGTCGTCCACAAACACGCTGCCCGCCAATTGCACTTTGACCTGCGCCTCGGAGATGGACGGTGTGTTGCGCTCGTGGGCGGTGCCGAAGGGACCGTCGTACGACATGCACGACAAGCGGCTGGCCGTGAAAGTGGAGGATCACCCCCTCGAGTACGGCGACTTCGAGGGTACCATCCCGGCGGGGAATTACGGTGCGGGCGGCGTGATCGTGTGGGACCGCGGCGAATGGATCCCGCTCGAGGACCCGCGCGTGGGTCTGGAAAAGGGGAAACTCCTGTTCGAGCTGAAGGGCTACAAGCTCCATGGGAAATGGACGCTGGTCAAAATCAAGAAGAGTGAGAAGGATTGGCTCCTCATCAAGGAGCGAGACAGCTGGGTCAAGGAGCCGGGAGATCAGTTCCCCGAGGAGTCGGTGCTGTCGGGTTTGACGGTCGAAGAAGTGAAGGCGGGAGTGAAGCCTGCGAGCCGTCTCAAGGCGGCCCTGTCGGACGCGGGCGCAACCCGCGGCGGAGGTCGACCCGCGGTCAGTCGAGGTGATGCTGGCGGAGCCAGCCGAGGAAGCGTTCACGCGAGACGGCTGGGTGTTCGAGCTCAAACTCGATGGCTACCGCCTGCTCGCGAGCAAGGCGCACGGCGAGGCGCTCCTGCTCACGCGGAACGGGAACGACTACACGGCGGTTTTCCCCGAGGTTGCGAGAGCGATCCAGGCCCTTCCGGTCGAGGAGTGCATCATCGACGGCGAAGTCGTCGTGCTGGACCCTCAAGGGAAGCCAAGCTTCGCTCTCCTGCAGAAGCGCGGTCGGCTCACTGCGGGCCCGGATGTGAAGCGCGCCGCCGTCGAGCTGCCGGCGACCTTCTACGCGTTCGACTTGCTCGCAGCCGAAGGGTACGATCTCCGAGCGTTGCCTCTGGTGGGCCGAAAGCAGCAGCTTCGCGAGGTCCTTCCCGCGCTCGGCCCGCTGCGATTCCTGGATCACATCGATCGTGAGGGGGAAACGGTTCTCCAACACGTCGTTGGCCTGGGCCTCGAGGGCATCATCGCCAAGCGAGCCGACGCGCCGTATCGAGGGGGGCGAACGGCGCAATGGTTGAAGATCAAGGCAGAGCGAAGCGACGATTTTGTGATCGTCGGCTTCACGCAACCCAAGGGCAGTCGAAGTGGCTTGGGTGCGCTCCAACTCGCGGACTATGTCGATGGCGCTCTCGTCTACGCTGGTCGCGTCGGCACGGGGTTCAACGCATCGCAACTGGAGGAGTTGCACACCCGCCTGGCCGAGCATCTGCGCGCGGCCCCTGCGTGCTTTGGACCGGTGGTCACACCCGGCGCGGAGCCGTTGCCGAGTGACCAGATCCCCGAGACGCGGACGACGAGTTGGGTCGAGCCGCTGCTCGTGTGCGAGGTCCGCTTTCGGGAATGGACTCCTGATGGCGTATTGCGCCATCCCGCATTCCTCCGCATGCGAGTCGACAAGAATCCACACGATTGCGAGCGGCAGGGATGGGGCACCAGCCCCGAGCCCGTCGCGGACGAGGGCGCGTCGGTTGCCAACGGCCGATCCGAAGACCTGCCGCAGGTCGTCGCACCGCCCGTACAAAAGACCGTCACGATCTCGAATCCCAACAAGATCTTCTGGCCAGCGGAGCGATACACGAAAGGCGATCTGATCGCGTATTACCGGGATATTTCACCGTGGATTCTTCCCTACCTTCGCAATCGGCCCGTCGTACTGACTCGGTTCCCCGACGGCATCGACGGAAAGTCGTTTTATCAGAAGGATGCGCCGGAGTTCGCGCCCGAGTGGATGCGCACTGTGGCGATCTGGAGTGAGGACACACAGCGCAACATCCGATACTTCGTCTGCGACGACGAGGAATCGCTGCTGTACATCGCGAATATGGGGTCGATCCCGTTGCACATCTGGGCGAGTCGCGTCGGGTCGCTGGAGCTGCCAGACTGGTGCGTGATCGATCTCGATCCGAAGGAAGCGCCCTTCAGCAATGTGATCCGAACGGCGCGAGTGCTTCACGGGATTTGCGAGTCGATTGGACTGCCGAACTACGTGAAGACGACCGGCAAGACGGGCCTACACATCCTGCTTCCGCTGGGCCGGCAGCTTACTTACTCCCAGTCACGCACGTTGGGTGAGCTACTCGCGCGCGTCGTGCTCCGCGACTTGCACGACATCGCGACGATCACGCGTCACGTGACGAAGCGTGGTGACAAGGTGTACCTCGACTACCTGCAGAATCGCCATGGCCAGCTCATCGTGGCGCCATTCAGCGTACGCCCCTTGCCCGGTGCGGCAGTGTCCATGCCTCTCCGCTGGTCCGAAGTCGACGAGACGCTGGACCCGAAGGCGTTCACGATCAAGACCGCGATCGACCGCATGCAAGCGGTGGGCGCCGATCCGGTTCTCCCGGTACTGGAAGAGAAGCCGGATCTGCAGGCAGCTCTGCAACAACTCGGAGCGCTACTCGCGACGGCCCCAAAGTCACGGGCGTAGAGAGTCGAACGGTCAGCCGGCAACGACGTCTTGGGGACCGCATTCGCGGCGCCTTCGCTCCAAGAACTCCCGCTCCCCTCGTTGCGTCGTCAGCGATAACGCGCGATCGTAGGCGGCCGCGGCATCGTCCAGCCGGCCCAACCGTCGGAGGCAATCCGCGCGCGCGGCGTGTGCATGTGAATAGTCCGCCAGTGCGCCACCGTCCAGGATCGTGTCGATGCGCATCAATCCGGCGGTCGGGCCGTCGCGCATCGCCACCGCGGCGGCGCAATTCAACGCGACGACAGGCGATGGCTCGAGGCGGAGGAGTACATCGTACAACCCAACGATCTCATCCCAATCGGTCTCCTCCGCGCTTGGCGCTTCGGCGTGCAGGGCGGCGATCGCTGCTTGCAATGTGTACGGCCCGACGCGCCTCAACGCCAACGCGCGCTCGACCAATGAGAGTCCTTCCGCGATCTGGCTCCGATTCCAGCGCGTTCGATCCTGCTCGCTGAGAAGCACGAGTTGGCCCCCCGCAGTGGATCGCGCGGCCCATCGCGCATCGTGCAGGAGCATGAGCGCCAGCAGCCCGATGACCTCTGGGTCAGGCAGGAGATCGAGCAATAATCGCCCGAGGCGGATTGCCTCTCCCGCGTGGTGGACAGCTTGCCGTTGCGCATGCGCACGGTAGTCGCCGCCTGGGTCGGCTGCAAAGCATTGCCGCCCAGATAGTGGCCGCTCTTCTTGATCGCTTGAGTGTAGGCGAAGTATTCGGCCGACACCTTGTCGGTCTCCGCCTTGGGCATCTGCGTCCACTGCACCTGTTCGCTGTAGACGAGGCAAAGGTATTTCATGACGGGGCCCTCCAGAGTGAGTTCGACACTGCGTGGTCGGCAGATAGTCGTTTGGGGCCAGCCAATTTCGACAGGCGTTGCGAAAACAGTCCGGCTGGGCCATAAAGGATCCAGGGAGCCCGTCGGAAGTGTTGCGGACGAGGGGGCACTATGCAATCGACAACGTACAATGCAATCGTCGTGGGATCGGGGATATCGGGAGGCTGGGCGGCGAAGGAGCTCACCGAACGCGGGTTGCACGTTCTGCTGCTCGAGCGCGGGCGCGACATCCCGCATGTCAAGGGCTACATCAACGCGACCAAGGCGCCCTGGGAGTATCCACATCGGGGTGGCCGGACCCGGGATATGGGGCACCGGTATCCCGTGCTCAAGCGCGACTTCCCGTTGAGCGAGCGAAACCTCGACTACTGGGTCTCGGACGAAGAGTCGCCATACACAGAGGTCCAGCGCTTCGACTGGTTTCGCGGATACCACCTGGGCGGCCGGTCGCTTATGTGGGGCCGCTGCAGCTTCCGTTGGAGCGACATTGACTTCGAGGCAAACGCACGAGACGGCATTGCGATCGATTGGCCGATCCGTTACGCGGACATCGAGCCGTGGTACAGCCACGTCGAGCGCTTCGCCGGCATCTCCGGGTCGAAGGAGGGGCTGCCGCAGCTGCCCGACGGTGAGTTCCAGCCGGCAATGCCCCTGAATTGTGCCGAGTCGGTCGTCGCCGACCGTTTGACGAAGCTCTTCGATGGAAAGCGCCGATTGATCCCGAGCCGAACGGCGAACCTCACCCAACCACTGCCGGGTCGGAGCGCGTGTCAGTATCGCGGTGCCTGTTCGCTCGGATGCCCATTCGGCGCCTACTTCAGCACGCAGGCGTCTACGCTGCCCGCGGCCGTGGCAACGGGTCGTCTCACCCTCAAGCTCTTCGCGATCGCGACCGAAGTGTTGTACGACCGCGATCGCAAGCGGGCAACCGGCGTGCGGGTGCTCGACGCAATGACCAACCAGGTGACCGACTACCGTGCGAAGGTGATCTTCCTGTGCGCATCGACGCTCAATACGGCTTGGGTGCTGCTGAGATCGGCAACCGATGTGTGGCCCGGCGGCCTCGGTAGCAGCTCTGGCGAATTGGGGCACAATCTGATGGATCATCACTTTCGTGCGGGTGCCGAGGGATACCTTGAGGGACTCGACGACCGCTACGTCTTCGGACGGCGGCCAAACGTGTCGTACATCCCACGATATCGAAACCTCTCCGGCGAAAAGCGCGCGTACATCCGCGGCTTTGGGTATGAAGGGAGCGCCGCGCGCGACGGCTGGTCTCGCGCCGTCGCGGAGCTGGGAGTCGGCGGGTCGTTCAAGGACGCGATGGCCGAGCCGGGGCGGTGGTCGGTCGGGGGCGTCGCGTTCGGGGAGATGCTCCCGAACCACGAAAACAAGGTCGGGTTGGACGCGGTGAGGAAGGACAAGTGGGGACTACCCGTCCTCAAGATCGATTGCGCCACCGGAGAGAACGAGCGATTGATGCGCCAGGATATGATGGCCGACATGGCGGAGATGCTCGAGGCGACGGGCGCGAAGGAGGTCAAGACGTTCGATAAAGGGTATTTTCCGGGCGCAGGAATCCACGAGATGGGGACGGCGCGCATGGGACGAGATCCCAAGACCTCAGTGTTGAACCAATGGAATCAGATCTGGGATGCGCCGAACGTGTTCGTGACTGACGGCGCGTGCATGGTCTCGACGGCGTGCCAAAACCCGTCCCTCACCTACATGGCCCTCACCGCGCGGGCCGCGGGTCACGCGGTTCGCGAGCTTAACCGCCGCAGCCTATGACCCAACCTGAACTGCATCACGATGCGGGTATTCCAATGGGCGAGCCGGCGGTCGACCGCCGAGAAGCCATCCGGCGAGTCAGCGTGCTGCTCGGAGGCGCGGTGCTCATCGGCGAGAGCGCGCTCTGGGCGTCCTGCTCGAGACGCGAGACGGCACGGAGTGCCAGCATTGGCACATTCTCGCCGCACGAGATTGCGTTCCTCGACGAGGTCGCCGAGACCATACTCCCTGAGACCCAGACACCCGGCGCAAAGGCCGCGGGAGTGGGACCCTTCATGGCGCTCATGGTGAGCGACTGCTACGAGTCACCCGACCAGCGGATCTTTCGCAATGGTATGAAGCAGATCGACGAAGCGAGCCGGAAGGCGACGGGCGGACCGTTCCTATCCGCGTCGGGCGAACAACGTCTCGCGATTTTGCAGGTCCTGGACCGCGAGCAGAAGGCCTACACCGATACCAAGCGCCCGGATGATCCGAATCACTACTTTCGCATGATGAAGGAGCTCGCGCTTCTCGGGTACTTCACCTCCGAGATTGGCTGTACGCGCGCGCAGCGCTACGTAGAAGCGCCGGGCCGATACGACCCCTGTACGCCCTACGCCCCTGGCTCACCCGCCTGGGCTGCCCATGGGTGATCCATAAACCCCGATCTCTCTCTTCGATCCATGCCTCTCGACTACCTGCTGAAGACGGAGCCGTCCGAGTATTCGTTCGCTGACTTGCAGCATGACGGCCAGACGCTATGGGATGGTGTGTCGAATCCGGTCGCGCTCAGGCACCTGCGAGAGATGAGCCGCGGGGCGCGGCTCATTATCTACGAAACCGGCACTCACAAGAGTGCCATTGGCACCGCATCGGTGGTGTCGGTGGACAACGCTGACCCGAAAGAACCACGAGTCACCATCAAAGTGGGTCGGCCGCTCGGGGAACCCGTGACATTGGCCACCATCAAAGCCAATCGCTTGTTCGCCGATTCCCCTCTGGTACGGCAGGGACGGCTGTCCGTCGTGCCGCTGACTGCGTCTCAATACGCCTTCCTGACGAAATCGTAAGAAGGGCACGGGCGTCGACTGGGCGCCGTCCCCAATGTTGTGGCGCGCGGTGTCGCCCCGGCGAACGACGGGCGACGAATTGCGTCGCCCCCACTCGCCGCCCGACGCTCCTGCGAACGGACACGTGTTCGTTGACAGAGGTTGGGGCGGTCCGTAGCCTTCGATTTATCTCATCCGCCGCGCCAGAGTGAGCTGCACGATGACGGGTCGCCCAGATCGGTCTCGATTGGATGCGTCGACAGGGGTGGACAGTGAATGACGACGCGATCGTTTGTCCTGCCTCCAGCGCCTCCACTCCTATCGCCAGGGGCAATGTCTCTGGCGACGGCCGGCATTGGCCTGATCCTGCTTGTCGCGATCCGGCAGCCGCCGATGCCGCTCATCCAGACTCATCCAACGCGCGACCGAGAGGACGTCCGATTCGTATTGCCGTTGCGCCCCCCGCGCGTACCGATCTCGCAGGTGACGCTGCTATGGCGGCCCGACGGGTTTGTAAGCGGATTGTGGGGGACCGAGGGCCAGCGGCTCGTCGCGGCCGTGCAGCGGGCGGCGACCGGCACCGCGGCGCACCGAGGGCGCCCGGCGGCGAGTCGACAGCTACGTCCGGTTAAACACGAGATAGGACCCGACTCGACCAAAGGAACGGTGTACATTGAGTCCGAGCTCGATCGCCCTGTTGAACGCGACCCGTTGAGCGGCGGTCCTGTATATCCCAAGTGGCTCGAACAGGACCACATCGAGGGCGCCGTCACCGCGTCTTTCATCGTCGACTCGACGGGCCTGGCCGACAGCACGTCGCTGAGCATCCGCTCGGCTACTAATAACGCTTTCGCGGATGCTGTCCGTGCTGCGATGACCGTCATGCGATTTCGTCCGGCGGAGCTGAATGGACGGCACGTGCGACAGCTCGTACTGCAGGAGTTCCGCTTCGTGCTGGCGGCGCCTGCACCCGTCACGCCACACCCCGGTCTTCCGGCGTCAGCATCCAGCGGCTCCCATATCGCGCCAGCGGCCAGCGACTCCCACCTCTAGGTAAGCGAGTAGGGGCTGCTCTGGCCGAGGGCGCGGTGCTCCGCCTGCGCCAGGCGAACGTTCGCCGTCTCCGAATTGATTCCTGGCCGCGAGCGGCGCATCGTCTACCGCACCCACCACACGAGGATCGTTGTGAAGCGACGGGACGCACTGGTAGCACTGGCGATGTCCGGAGCGGTCGCGATTCTGCCAGACTGCGCGAGTGTCGCGCCCTCGCCGGGCGCGCTCACAGACGAGCAGATGCGCGCTCTCCTTCGGCTGAATGGCCTGGACTTAACGGCGGGCGAGGGGCCAGCGGTCCTCGCCTCATTCACCGCAAGTCGGTTTCCGGCAACAGTGGACCCGACGATTCAACCGGTGGACTTCGACGCCGACGTGGACGTATGACGGGCGAGACCACGTTCGCCACGATCGCCGAGCTCGCGCCCCAGATTCGGCGGCGCAAACTATCCTGCGTCGAGCTCGTGCAAGCAACGCTCGACCGAACGCAGCGCCTCGATCAAGCTTTGAACAGCTACATCACGCTGCTTCCGGAACAGGCTCTCGCACAGGCCAAAGTGCTCGACGCGGAGCTTGCGCGCGGCCAGTATCGCGGACTGCTCCATGGGATTCCGATCAGCATCAAGGACCATATCGATACGGCCGGGATTCGGACAACCGCCGGCGCGAAGTCGAGGCTCTCCAATGTGCCCACGACCGATGCCCGCGTGGTGCGTCGGATGAAGCAAGCGGGCACTGTGCTGATTGGCAAAGCGAATATGAACAAGTTCGCGGACGGCGAGTCCGGGGTGAACCCTGACTTCGGGAAGATCGGGAACCCCTGGAACTCCACCTTCTCGCCCGGGGGATCGAGCAGCGGGTCCGGTGCGCAGGTGGCAGCTGGCCTCGTGCCCTTGTCGGTCGGATCGGACAATGGGGGATCAGTTCGTATTCCGGCAGCCCTCTGCGGCGTCGTCGGTCTGAAACCGACGCACGGTCGCGTCAGCCTGGAAGGCATCTTCCCCCGACTCTACTCGCTCGATCACGCGGGCCCGTTGACGCGCACTGTCACGGATTGCGCCATTGCCCTGCAGGCCCTCGCGGGACACGACGCTGGCGACATGACCACCGCACGGAAAGCGGTCCCCGACTATTCGAAGGACTTACGCTCAGGGGTCAAGGGCATGGTCATCGGCGTGGATCGTCCTTTCACGACGATTGGCGAGCCCGACGTCCTGGCCGCGTTCGCCCGCGCACTCGATTCGCTTCGCTCGCTTGGTGCCTCGGTCATTGAGGTGTCGTTCCCGGGCTACGATCAGTGTGGGGCGGTTGGCACCACGATCGGCGCGTGTGAGGAGACCGTGAGTGTGTTGAGTCTCTTTCAAGCGCATCCGAGCGACTTCGCGAACACGCAACCGCCGGCGTCGAGCGCGGCCGATATCAAGGCCGGTGCGATGATACCAGCTGTCGACTACATCCGCGCCACGCAGCAGCGCCGGGTGCTGCAAGCAGCGTATGCGCAGGCAACGGCCGCTGTGGCGCTCGTGGTGGCCCCGACGTACCCCTTCGCTCCGCGTCCCTATGGAGCATACCCGCGTGTGCAAGGCCGCCAGTACACGGCCGACGATGCCACCCACTACACGTTTCCCTTCGATGTGCTGGGTCTCCCCGCGGTCTCCGTCCCCTGTGGGTTCTCCGCCGCGGGATCGCCAATTGGCCTCCAGTTCATCGGGCGACCCTTCGACGAAGCGACCGTCTTGCGCGCGGCTTACGCGTACGAGCAAGCGACCGAGTGGCATACACGTCATCCGGTGGTCACCAGTTGAGCGTGCCGGCCGACGTCGTCGAGGTTGCGCGGGAGCTGGTGTCCGTGCCTTCGGTGACAGGTGCGGAACGCGATGTGATGACCTGGGCTGCCCGATGGCTCACTGAGCGCGGGTGGCGCGTAACGGAGCAGGAGGTCACGGCGGGCCGAAGCAACGTGTGGGCCACCAGGGATGTGCCTGCGCTGGTCACCTTGTCGACGCATCTCGACACGGTGCCGCCCTACGTACCGCCGCGGATGGACGGCGGGAGATTGTACGGCCGCGGAGCGTGCGACGCGAAAGGCATTGCCGCTGCGATGTTGGCGGCTGCGGATCGGCTGGTCCGAGGAGGCGAGTCTCGCGTCGGCCTGCTCTTCGTTGTCGGTGAGGAAGAAGGCTCCGACGGCGCGCGCGCCGCCAACAGGTTGCCGACGAGCAGCCGCTACCTCATCAACGGTGAGCCGACGGAGAGTCGTATGGCGAGCGGCGCCAAAGGCTCGCTGCGCATCCTCGTGCGCACGTCAGGACGTGAAGCTCATTCCGCCTACCCATCGCTCGGCCGCTCGGCCATCGACCCGCTCGTCGAGCTCCTCGCGCGACTTCCGTCCCTTTCGCTTCCCTCCGACCCCGTGCTGGGCGAGACCACCATCAACATCGGCATCGTGCGGGGCGGCTCCGCCGGCAACGTCGTTGCGGGCCAGGCAGAAGCCGAGCTCCTGGCACGCGTCGTCGGACCGGTCCAGGAACTGCGCGATGTGATTGATCGGTGGGCGAGGTCTATGGCTGCCATCGAGTACGGCGCGTTCATCCCCTCCACAGCGGTTCCGGACGCTGCCCGGGTTCGATGCCGCGGCCATGGCATACACATCGGATATCCCGCTGCTGGATCGATGGGGCAGCCCGCTCCTCTTCGGTCCCGGATCGATTCACGTCGCCCACACGCCCGACGAGTACATTGATCTGGTCGAGCTACGCGCGAGTGTCGACGCGTACGAACGACTGGTGCATACTTTGCTCGCTTCTCATGCAGCGTGATGTCAGTCTCCCATTCCACGTCGAATAGCAGTCAGGTCGCACTGCTCCGCGAGGCTGTCGAAGGCCTGCGGGAAACGCCAAGCCGTGATGTCATCGACGACCTGCTCGCCGCGCTCGAGTCCGCCGTCGTGCGCGCTGCGGTGCGTAATGCGGGCGGGAAATGGGAAGCGGTGGCGTGGGTCAAGCGGGGCATCCTTGCGGCATTTCGACTCGGCGTGCTGACCGATCTGTCGCCGCGGCAGACCACGGGTGAGCACATCGCGCCATTCACGTTCATCGACAAGGACACGCTGCCGGCCCGGACGTTTACCGTGGACGACGGTGTGCGAATCGTACCCGGAGGATCGACGATCCGTCGCGGGTCACACGTCGCTCGCGGCGTCGTTTGCATGCCGCCCATCTTTGTGAACGTCGGCGCATTCGTCGACGGCGATACCATGATCGACTCGCACGCTCTCGTCGGCTCGTGTGCCCAGGTCGGCGCGCGGGTGCACCTGAGCGCCGGCGTCCAGATCGGCGGCGTACTCGAGCCGGTGAATGCGTCGCCGGTCGTCATCGAGGACGATGTCGTCGTGGGCGGAAATTGCGGCGTCTACGAGGGGATCGTCGTCCGAGAACGCGCAGTGCTGGGTGCGGGTGTCATCCTCACCCGCAGCATGCCGGTGTACGATCTCGTTCGTCAGGCCGTCTATCGCGCGACGCCAACGGCTGCACTCGAGATCCCCGCCGGCGCGGTCGTCGTTTCGGGAACCCGCCCGGCCGGCGGTGAGTGGGGCCGTGGTAAGGGACTCGCGGTGACGACGGCGATCATCGTCAAGTACCGAGACGCGAAGACCGACGCCGCCACAGTCCTCGAATCCGCGCTCCGCGAGAAGGACTAACGGCGCCCGACGCGTTGATCGAGCACGCGAAGCGCCTTCCCCTCGCTTCGGGGCAGCTCGTTCCACCCGGTAACCTCGACCTGGAACGTCAATCCGGTTTCCCTGTGCAGCGCGCCTTCCAGGTGCGCACGCAGCGTGGCACGATCGACTGTCTCGGTGGCGGGCTCGCATTGGACGAGCAACTCGTCGAGCGTGCCGGGACGCGTCACGACGAGCTGGTAGTGCGGGGCGACCTCGTTCATACTCAACAGAACTCGCTCGACCTCGGACGGATACAGGTTGACCCCGCGAATGATGAGCATGTCGTCGTAGCGGCCCCTGATACGCGCCATCCGCGACGTCGTTCGCCCACAAGGGCACGGCGCGCCGTCGAGCGCGGAGATGTCGCCCGTTCGGTATCGAATGAGGGGCATTGCCTCCTTGGACAATGTGGTAAACACCAACTCACCCTCTTCACCCGGGCCTAGCGGGCGGCCGTTGACGGGGTCGATGATTTCAGGATAGAAGTGATCTTCATTCACGTGCGAGCCGTTGCGCCCCTCGACGCATTCGGCCGATACACCCGGGCCGGTGATCTCAGACAGTCCGTAAATGTTCAGGGCGACGATGTGCAGGCGCCGCTCGATCGCGGCCCGCAGCTCTTCCGTCCACGGTTCGGCACCGAAGATGCCGATCGCGAGGCGCAGGCTGCCCGCCTCGATGTGTGCGGCGTCGAGGGCTTCGGCAATGCTGATGGCGTAGGATGGCGTGCAACACAGCACCTGGCCACCTAGGTCGCGCAGCAACATTGCCTGACGCTCGGTCAAGCCCCCCGAAATCGGCAGCACCGCGCACCCGAGTCGCTCAGCCCCTTGATGCAGGCCAAGGCCGCCGGTGAACAGGCCATATCCATACGCGTTGTGAATGAGCATCCCCGGTCGTACGCCCGCCATTGCCAGGCAGCGGGCGACGACGTCAGACCACACATTGAGATCATGTTGTGTGTAACCGACCACGGTCGGTTTGCCGCGCGTACCGCTCGAGGCGTGAATTCGCGTCAAGCGGTCGACTGGTGCCGCCAACAACCCGAAGGGATAGTGGTCCCGCAGGTCCGACTTGGTCACGAACGGCACGCGCTCGAGGTCTGCAAGCGAGCGAATATCGTTCGGCGAACGGATGCCGGCATCGCGCAAACGTTCCGCGAAAACGGGAACGTGGGTTAGTACCCGCTGAATCGTTGCGCGCAGCCGTTCCAGTTGGAGGGCCCGCAGAGTCTCGCGCGGCAGGCACTCGGCTTCGGGTTGCCAGATCACGGAGAGCGGGGCCGGGCGGCGCCGCCGCTGTCCCCCGGCCGTGGCGAGCTGTGTGACGAGGCGCGATGGATCAGGGCCCGGTTGCGGTACAGGACGAACCCCCCAACAAACAGCAGAAACACCGCAAAGATCTGCCGCAGCCGATGCGGTGGCAGGCCGCCGACCACCGCTGCGCCAACGGCGGAGCCGAGGACGGCGACCGCGGTGAACAGAGCCGTGTCACCCCATGGGATGGCAACGTGGCCGACGTAGCCGAGCAGGCCAGTGGCGCAGTTCAATGCTATCACGATCAGCGACGTGCCCACGGCTGTCGGCATAGGCACTTCGCCCCACAGGACAAGGGCTGGGACGATGAGGAAGCCTCCTCCCACGCCGATGATGCCTGTCAACAAGCCGACGCCCAATCCGACAGGTGCCAGACGGCGGACATGCTGCAGCAGGCTAACCACTCCCTCCGCCCCGGAAGTCTCGACAGGAGATGACGTCGTTGGAATCGAAGCTGGAGACCGCTGCGGTCGCAGCATCAGCACCGCGGCAACCAGAGTCACGATGGCGAGGAGCACCAACTGCACACCTCCGGGGAGGTGAAGGGCGAGTCTGGCGCCTGCGAAGGCTGCTGCCATTGTGAGCGCACCGAACGCCGTCGCGATCCGAAGATCCACTCGTCCTGAGCGCCAGTGGCGAATCGCGCCGACCAGGCTCGCAGCTCCCACCACGCCCAGGCTCGTCGGGACGGCGACCTTGGGATCATATCCCAGGAGATAGACCAGGACTGGCACCGTCAGCACCGAGCCGCCGCCCCCGAGAGTGCCCAGGGCAAGACCAATCGCGGCGGCAAAAACCAGCGCGATCAATGGCATCGCAGGGTGCGGCATTCCCGTGTCAACGCCGCGTGCGAAGCAGCGCCCCGCCAGGGCGGAGGCGCCCGACGTCAGCTATGACGCGATCGGGGTACACCCCTCGGTGCGGTGCGTATCGGCGACCTGGAAGATCTTCCACCCGTCGGGACCTTTACGCAGCACGAACAAGTCGACGCCGCAGTGGTCAATCTGCGTCTGTCCGCCGCGCTTGAACGTGAAGTATGCCCAGAGCGTGGCGAGTGGCTGATCAATCTGCACCTTCGGATCCTTGATCTGCTCGTTGCCACCCGGGCCCGTCCCCTTGCCAACTCGGTCGATGAATTGATCGATGCTTGTCGTCTGACCAAGGCCGGTCGGGCCGGACGCCGACTGCAGGGTCGTCGAGGGCACGACGGTGGATCGGAGCAGCGCCGTGTCGCGCGTTCTCATGCCATCGAAGAATTTGGTAACCACTGCAACGACCGCTTGCTCATCAGATTGCGCGTGAACCGGCACTGCGGTTGTCGCACTGAGCGCGACTCCCAGGCCCAGAGCGGCGAGCCCGACGACGGTCGTGTGCGAGCGAGCGAATGGTGGCATGAGCGTGAAAGAACCTCAGCGAAGGGTGAACCAGCCCGAACGGCTGCAAAACTATCGCATTGCGATGCCGCCGGGCCGCCCCACAGGAACAATCGGCAGTCGGCGGACAGGCGTACCCGTGGCAGAAAAAATGGCGTTCGCGACCGCCGGCGCAATTGGCGGAACTCCCGGCTCCCCGATGCCACCCTGCTTTGCGGTGCTTGGGAGGATGAACACCTCGATGCGGGGCATCTCGTTCATCCGCAACACGGGGTAGTCATTGAAATTCCCCTGTCGTGCCCGTCCGCCCTCGATGGTGATTTCTCCGTACAGGGCTGCACTGAGGCCATAGACGATCCCGCCCTGCATCTGCGCCTCGATCGTGTCCGGATTCACCGTCGGTCCGCAATCGACCACGCACACGACGCGATGGACGCGCACTTTCCCATCTGCGCTCAGGGTGATGTCCGCGACCTCCGCCACGTAGGAGCCGAACGCTTCGGCCACGGCGATCCCGCGATGGTGCCCCTCGGGGAGCGACTTGCCCCAGCCTGAGCGGTCCGCGGCCATTTCGAGCACCGCCAGGTGCCGAGGCTGATCGCGCAGCAGTGTGCGCCGCAACTCGAAGGGGTCCTTGCCGCCCGCCCGCGCCAACTCGTCGAAGAAACTTTCTGTCACGTACGCGTTGTGAGAGCTGCCGACCGACCGCCAGTAGCCGCACGGGATGGGAAGGTCCACAGCGGTTTGCTCGACCAGGATATTCGGAATCGCGTAGGGCACGTCCGCCGCGCCTTCGATCAGCGAGCCGTCGATCCCGTTCTCTAGCGCCCGATGCTTCGACAACGAGATCGAGGCTCCCACAATGTGATGAGTCCACGCAATGGGGTTCCCGTTGGCGTCGAGACCGCCGACAAACTTGTTGTACGTTGCGGGACGGTAGAAGTCGTGCCGGACGTCATCTTCTCGTGTCCAAATCACCTGGACCGGCGCACCAACCTCCTTCGACAGGCGGACAGCTTCGGCAACGAAGTCGGTTTCGCTGCGTCGGCCGAACCCTCCGCCGAGGTACGTCGTGTGCACGCGCACCTTGTCGAGTGGGAGTCCAGACACCTGCGCCGCGACCTGCTGCACGCCCGTTTGTCCTTGCGTCGGCACCCATACGTCGCACCCATTGCTCCGGACCGACGCCGTGCAGTTCATCGGTTCCATCGCCGCGTGCGCCAGGTACGGCACCTCGTACACGGCTTCGATTCTCTTCGCTGCGCCTGCCAGCGCCGGCCCGGCATCGCCCTGAGTACGGGCCCGCACGCCTGGCTGCTCGGCGAGCGTCGCGAATCTCGCCGTGATCGCCCGCGTGTCGAGCGGAGTCGCAGGCGGCGCCCATTGAACTCCGAGCATGCGGCGCGCGGTGAGCGCCTGCCAGTAATGGTCGGCGACAACGGCCACACTGGTCTCGGTCCGAGCAGCCTTCACCACGTCGGGCGACCACTCGAGCGTCACTACGCGGCGCACACCGGGCTGCGCCTTCGCTTGCGAGTCCTCGACGTGTTTGGCGCTCCCGCCAAAGGCGGGGGACCGCTCGACCGATGCGTACAGCATCCCCGGGACCCGTACATTGATTCCAAAGCCGGCCCGGCCATTGACCTTGAGCGGAGTGTCGAACCGCCGCACTCGCGTACCCAGCACGCGAAAGTCCTTCGGGTCCTTGAGCGGCACGTCCGTCGGTACCGGAAGGGTCGCCGCGCGGGCGGCGAGTTGGCCATAACTCGCCGTCCGCTGGCGGGCTTCCGTCCACGACGGTGCCGTGCTCTGCCCTACAGGTCTCGGGAGACACTCCCCACTGCTGGGCCGCAGCCGCGACGAGCATCGCGCGCGCGGTGGCGCCGGCCTTTCTCAAGATGTCGTACGACGATCGTACGCTGCTGCTGCCCCCCGTGCCCATGCGCCGGGTCCAGGCACCCGGGTTCTCCGGCGTTGGTCCCACCTTCACCAGTGTGGGGTCAACCTCCAGCTCCTCGGCGATCAGCATGAGGTATGCGGTGGTGACGCCTTGGCCCATCTCGGACTTGTCGACTGTAACGGTGATCACGTTGTCGGCGCCGACGTGGACCCAGCCATTGGGCGCAAGGCCGACATCCGGCGTCTCATGAGCCAGCCGCTGCAGGAGACGCGTCGGCAGGTAGAATGCGATCGTGAGACCGGTACCCAGCGCGGTACCTGTCTTCAGGAAGTCGCGGCGCGAAACGGCAGAGTCAGCCCGCATTTGTCACCTCCGCTCCAGCCGCGCGGTGGATGGCGACGCGGATACGCTGGTAAGTGCCACACCGACAAATGTTGCCGGACATGGCGGCGTCGATATCGGCGTCGGTCGGCTTGGGAGTCTTGACCAACAGCGCCGCGGCCGACATGAGCTGTCCGGACTGGCAGTAGCCGCACTGCGGTACTTCTTCGGCGATCCATGCCGCCTGCAGCCGGCGAGCGACGTCTGACGTGAGTCCCTCGATCGTTGTGACCCGCTTGCCCACGGCTGCCGCGATCGGGGTGCTGCACGATCGCACGGGGTGGCCATCGAGATGCACGGTGCACGCACCGCACAACCCCATACCACAGCCGAACTTCGTGCCGGTCAGATTGAGGTGATCGCGGATGGCCCACAGGAGAGGCGTATCCGGTGCGGCATCGATGGATTGTGGATGCCCGTTGA
>CAWDVJ010000005.1:0-11289 GCA_963805725.1 uncultured Gemmatimonadales bacterium | reverse complement strand
GGACAGCTCTGATGAGCTGGAGCGATTGCGCGCCGAAGTCGCTGATCAGGCGTGCACGGGCACGCATTCGGCGAGTCCCGGCCGACCGCGTTCCGCGGAACTGGTCCCCGACTCGAACTGTCCCAGACCTCGCTCGACGGACCGTGAGACCCGGAGTCGCTCGGGGTCCTGGGAGCCACCGATACGCGCGGTTCATCGACTAGACTGCTATCGGGGCCGGCCCTCTGGACCATGTGACAGTCCGCAGGATCGGAGCGCACAGGACAATCGAATGTTTGCTACAAACTGCTTCTGCCGCTTCACGTCAAAGACGGGCCTGTCGGCGGGCGTTCTCATTTCCTGATCTTTATGGGCACGATTCTGACCATTGTGCTCTCGAGGGAGAAGTCTGGAAGCGTGGGGGTGGCTCGATCCCCAGCCTGCTGACATGGAGACTTTCTTCGACGGGATCCAGCTCGGCCAAAGTGTCGACGTCCACCACGCCAATCAACGGAAATGCGGACGACCTGGTTCCGCGCCTTCGACGTCCGGCCGCTGCTTAAAACCAGGGTGTGCCTGTCCCGAACGGCTCCGGGGCACGATTCAGAAGGACTTCTAAGGAATACATGGCGCAGCACGCCTGGATCTATCCGGTGGAGCCGGGACTGCGTCTGATCGTGGATGTGTTCGCGTGGGCGGCGGAACACGCACCGAAGTGGAATACGATCTCGATCTCGGGCTACCACATCCGAGAGGCGGGGGCCACCGCTGCGCAGGAACTGGCATTCACCCTCGCCAACGGCTTCACCTACGTGGAACGCGGCGTAGCGCGGGAACTGCCTGTCGACGTGTTCGCCGGACAGCTCTCATTCTTCTGGGACATCCACAACGATTTCTTCGAGGAGATTGCGAAGCTCCGTGCCGCGCGCCGCATCTGGGCGCGCCACCTGCGCGAGCGCTATGCAGCGCAAGATCCCCGATCGTCGATGATGCGCTTCCATTCGCAGACGGCGGGCGTGACACTCACGGCGCAGCAGCCGATGAACAACATCGCGCGCGTGGGCTACCAGGCGCTCGCTGCGGTCCTCGGTGGCACCCAATCGCTCCACACGACTCGATGGACGAGACACTGGCGCTGCCGACCGAAGCAGCCGTGCAGGTCGCGCTCCGCACTCAGCAGATCCTCGCGAACGAGACGGGCGTCGCGAACGTGATCGATCCACTGGCGGGTCCTACTACGTCGAAGCACTGACCGATCAGCTCGAGCGAGACGCCGAGGCGCTGTTCGAGGAGATCGAACGGCAAGGTGGGGTGGTGACCGCTCTGCAGAACGGCTGGTTCCAGCGGAAGATCTCCGACGCCGCGTTTCGGCAGCAGTGGGAGCAGGAACAAGAGCGCCGCATCACGGTCGGGGTGAACGCGTTCGTCACCAGTGAACAGGACGCCGACCAGATCCCGCTGCTCAGGGTCGGAGAGGAAGCAGCCATCGCGCAACGGCAGCGACTCGCTCACCTGCGTGCAGCGCGCGATGACTCGGGGGCCGCAGCCGCCCTGGCGCATCTCCGCGAGGTGGCGGCCACCGAGCGGAACGTGTTCCCCGCGATCCTCGACGCTGCCCGCGCGTACTGCACACTCTACGAGATTCGGGCCGCAATGGAATCGGTGTTCGGCGCGTACCGGGAGCCCGTGTTCTTCTGAAATCCAGATCGACGCGCGAATGGTGGGCGTCGTATTTCGACGCCCACTACCTGATTGAGCACGAGCCAATGCTCGGCGACCGAGCTGCACGCCGAGAGGTTGGCCGGATCCTCGAGGTGTTGCAGCTGCCGATTGGCGCGCGTATCCTCGACGTCCCCTGTGGCCAGGGGCGGCACTCGGCGCTCATGGCGGAGGCCGGGTACCAGGTCGACGGTTTGGACTATTCAGCGCATCTGCTCCGGCATGCACGAGCCGCCGGTCCGGCGCGCCCTGGGCGAGCCCCGCGGTATCGGCGAGGTGACATGCGCGCGCTCCCACGCGAGTGGACCGCGAGGTTCGACGCGGTCGTCAATGTCGCGACGTCGTTTGGATTCTTCGCCCACCCGGCGGATGATGCGCGCACACTCCAGCAGTTTGCGCGGGCGCTCCGGCCCGGCGGCCTGCTCGTGTGGCATGGAGCCAATCGCGACGGGGTGATGGCTCGCTTTCTGTCGCGCGACTGGTGGCCGACGTCAAATGGTGCGTTGATCGGGCACCGACGGCGCTTCGATCCGCTGTCCGGCGTGCTGACGGTCGACACGGCGTGGCGTGGTCCCGCCGGATCCGGCGAGCGGTCCTATCGCTTGCGCTTGTATACGGCAACCCGTCTGGCCGAAATGCTGGCAGATGTCGGCCTGATTGTCGAGCAGGCCTTTTCCGGGTGGATGGACCGCCCATTGAGTCGACGTGCTGGCGAGATGCTGCTCGTTGCGCGCAAAAGCGATGACCCCCGCCCACGGCGTGCGATACCTCTGCCTCCGCATTCCGCGATGATTCCTAACAAGTCGTCCGTGGTTGCCCCACCGGTGGCGACCCGGGTAGAATGCAGGGTTGTATCGTGTCATACTCTAACGCTGTATCCATGACTGACTCGCGTCCGATTCGTGTGCTCGTCGCCAAGCCAGGGCTCGATGGCCATGATCGCGGCGCCAAGGTCGTCGCGGCGGCACTGCGTGATGCCGGCATGGAGGTGATTTACACCGGCCTGCATCAGACTCCCGAGATGATCGCGACGGCGGCGGTCCAGGAGGATGTCGATGTCGTGGGCCTCTCGATTCTGAGTGGCGCGCACATGACGCTCTTCCCTCGTGTGCTGCAGCTCCTGCGGGAGCAGGGGCGGGACGACGTGTTGGTCACCGGTGGTGGCATCATCCCGCAAGCCGACATGGATGCGCTGCAGGCGCAGGGGGTCGGGAAACTCTTCGGCCCTGGGACACCGACATCGGACCTCGTGAACTACATCAAGGAGTGGTTCGCGCAACGGCAGCGGCAGGAGGCGTGACGGCTGGGCACCGGGCCCCGGCGGCCGGGGACGGACACCGCGCCACGCGTGGCACGGGCGGCACGCAACCGGAGACCGGGAGCCGGCTGCGGCGATTGAGCGACGCGCTACGCGCGTTGGAAGCACGCCTCCGACAGGGCGGTGGCCCGGAGCGGATCGAACGCCAGCACGCCCAGGGCAAGCTCACGGCACGCGAGCGGATCACCCAGCTGTGTGACCCTGGCGCGCGCTTCCTCGAGATTGGCTTGCTGGTCGCGTATGACCAGTACGAGGGGCAGGCTCCAGCGGCCGGCGTGGTCACTGGTTTGGGACTCATTCACGGCCGCGATGTCGTGGTTGTCGCCAACGATGCGACTGTCAAGGCTGGCTCGTGGTGGCCCGAGACCATTCGAAAGATTCTGCGCGCACAAGAGATCGCCATGCGATGCCGCGTGCCGATCGTCTATCTCGTCGATTCGGCCGGAGTGAACCTGCCCTATCAGGGCGGTGTGTTTCCGGGGCAATACGGCGCTGCGCGGATCTTCTATTACAACTCTATTATGCGGCGATACCTGCGGGTGCCGCAGTTTGCTGCAGTGATGGGACAGTGCATTGCCGGCGGGGCCTACTTGCCAGCGCTGTCCGATGTGATCGTGATGGTGAAGGGCACTTCATTCATGGGGCTCGGTGGCCCCAACCTCGTGAAGGGTGCCACAGGCCAGAGCGTGGATTCCGAAACCCTCGGCGGAGCGACCATGCACGCCGAGGTCAGCGGCGTCGCACACTACGCCGTGGATGATGATCCAGCGTGTCTCGCGCAGTTGCGCGCGCTCGTCGGGCGACTGCCGGGGAATCCAGCGGAGCCGCGCGTCGAGTCGGTGGCTCGCGCTCCCGCGGGTGATACCCATGCCCTGTACGATCTCTTGCCCGCGGACCACCGCATGTCGTACGACGTGCATGCGGTGCTCCGTGTCCTGCTCGACGGTGATGCTCTCGACGAGTTTCAGGCGCACCGCGCGCGCGAGATCATTTGTGGAGATGGTGCGATCGCTGGCATGACCGTCGGGGTGATCGCCAACCAACGCGGCTTGATCAAGGGGGCGGAGGGCGAGAAGCCACGATTCGGTGGCATCATCTACCCCGAGAGTGCGGAGAAAGTCGCGTACTACATTGAGCGGTGTGACCGGCAAGGGATCCCCTTGTTGTTCGTGCAGGACGTGTCCGGCTTCATGGTCGGCCCAGAAGCCGAGCAAGCCGGCATCATCCGGGCTGGCGCCCACTGGGTCGAGGCGATGGCGACTGCGCGAGTCCCCAAGATCGTCCTCACGATCAACCACGCATTGGGCGCTGGCTATTACGCGATGGCGGGCCAGGGATTCGATCCCGATTTCATCTTCACCTGGCCCACCGGTCGCATGGGTGTCATGGAAGGCGAATCGGCGGTGCAGGCGGTGCACGGACCTGCGCTGGCGGCAGCGCGCGCGGCCAAACGACCGGTGAGCACCGACGTCGAGACGGCTGTCGATGCCATGCGGGCGGAATACGAAACGCAACTCGACGCGCGGTACGCGGCCGCTCGGGGTTTCGTCGACGCGATTATTTACCCGGAAGAGACCCGGGAGATCTTGGCGACGGCGCTGCGGACGGCCGCATGCAATCCAGGGCCGCATATCGGGGCATTCGTGCTTCCCAGTGGCCTGACGGGTGAGGGCGTCCGGTCGTCCGGTCGGGACTCCAGCTCATGACCGCGCGCGTCGTCCGGGTCGCAAGTGGACAGGGCTTCTGGGGTGACTGGCTGGAAGCACCGCGCCGCCAGGTCGAGGGAGGGCCCATCGACTATTTGATGATGGACTACCTCGCCGAGGTCACGATGTCGATCCTGCAGAAGCAGAAAGAACGGGACCCGACATTGGGTTACGCGCGGGACTTCATTGGCGCGATGGACAGCATTCTGGGAGCGGTGGCCGAGCGAGGTGTCCGGGTCGTCGCCAACGCCGGAGGCGTCAACCCACAGGGATGCGCGAGCGCCGTTCGGGCCCTTGCGCGCAGTCGCGGCGCGGACGCAGCGCTCCGGATTGGCGTCGTCACCGGCGATGACTTGCTTCCCCGCCTCGATGAGTTGCTCGCGTCCGGGCACGCGCTCGCCAACATGGACACGGGTGAGCCACTTTCGACCGTCCGCGAACGTGTGCTGTCGGCGAACGCATATATCGGTTCGACGCCCATCGTCGAAGCGTTGACTCGCGGCGCGAACGTGGTCGTGACAGGACGATCGACCGACACGGCGCTCACCATGGCGCCGCTGCGCTTCGAGTTCAAGTGGAGCGCCGACGCCTATGACCAGCTGGCGGCGGGCATTGTAGCTGGCCACATTATTGAGTGCGGAGCCCAGTGTTCGGGCGGCAATTGCCTCTACGACTGGCGCGCCATTCCCGATCTCGGAGACGTCGGCTACCCGATCGTAGAGGGTTCGCCCGATGGCTCCTTCGTTGTGACGAAGCATCCTGGGACCGGCGGCGTCGTGTCGATACAGTCCGTAAGCGAGCAGCTCGTCTATGAGATGGGCGATCCCCGCTCCTATATCACACCGGACGTGGTGGCTGATTTCACGTCGATTCACCTTGCGAGCGATGGACCGGATCGGGTCCGTGTCTACGGAGTGACAGGTCGGCCACCGACCGACAAGCTCAAGGTATCGGTTGCGTATCGTGCCGGATTCAAGGCGGTCGGAACACTCGTGTATGCGTGGCCCGAGGCGGTCGAGAAGGCGCAGATGGCGGATCGCGTGCTTCGCGAGCGCCTTGACCGGCTCGGGCTTCGCTTCGACAAGATCCTGACGGAGTTCGTCGGCGCGGACGCGACGCACGGGGCGCTCGCTAGCCGTCCGAGTCGCGACCTTGCAGAGGTCCAACTTCGAGTGGGGGTGCGGGGCGCGTCGCGCGCGGATGTCGAGCGATTCACACGCGAGATTGCGCCACTGGTCCTGAACGGACCACCGAGCGTGACTGGATTTGCGGGTGGCCGACCCAAGGTCGAGGAAGTCGTGGCCTATTGGCCGGCCTTGATCGACAAGCGCGTGGTTCACACTGTGGTAGACCTGTGCTGATGAGCTCAGATCGCAGCGAGGCCGCATGAGCCGCGTCCGCCTCCTCGATATTGCGCACGCCCGGTCGGGCGACAAGGGTGACACCGCAAACGTCGGCGTGATCGCCCGTCGTCCCGAGTGGTACGAGGTGTTGGAGCATTTCCTGACGCGCGACCGCGTGGCAGCGCACTTCGCCGGGATGATCACGGGTGGCGTCGAACGGTTCGAGATTCCCAACCTGCACGCGCTCAACTTCCTGCTGCATGGCGCGCTGGACGGCGGAGGCACGCTGTCGCTCAAGACCGATGCGCAGGGCAAAGTGGTCTCGACGGCGTTGCTCCGGCTCGTTCTCGATGTGCCGAACGACATGGTAGAGAGGCTCGAGCTGCCAGCCTTCCGGCCATGACCGGGCATGTCGCCCTCCGGGCCACAGTATTCGTGGTGGGGGCCCTGGTGTTCGCCTACGGCGTACGGGCCGACTCCCCGATGGTCCGGTGGATTGCCATTGCGCTTTTGGGGGTCGCCTTCCTCCTGCGCTTCGTGGATCCCGCCAGGCGGCGTTAGTTTATAGGGATGTCGTCGGCGTCTTCGCCGTCCTCACACACAGGCTGGGGGCGGGCTCGTCCGCAAGTCCAAGCTGCGGCGTCTCGTCGTGAGCGCGCTGTCGACCGGCGTGTCCCCGAGCTGCTCGCGCCCGCGGGATCTCTCGACGCTGTACGAGCCGCCGTCGCGAATGGGGCGGACTCAGTGTATCTCGGGGCCGGCGGCTTTAACGCGCGAGATGATGGCGCGCAGCTCACGCTCGACGAGCTCGAGAGCGCCTGCACGATCGCACACACGCGCGGCGTGCGCATTTATTTCACCCTGAATGTGCTCGTCAAGCCAGCGGAGCTGGTGCCGGCGCTCGAGCTCCTGAGCACCGCGGTGGACTGCGGCATCGACGCAGTCATTGTACAGGACATTGGACTCATTCGCTTGATTCGGACGGTGTTTCCCGACCTCGAGATCCACGGGTCGACGCAGATGACGGTGCACGACATTGCCGGCGCAGAGGCGGTCCGCGACCTTGGTGTCTCGCGCATTGTGATGGCGCGCGAGAACACGCTGGACGATCTTCGCGCGATCCACGCCGCCGTGCCGGATGTCGGGGTGGAGGCGTTCGTGCACGGTGCGCTATGCATTTCCTACTCCGGCCAGTGCCTGATGTCGGGTCTCATCTCGGAGCGGAGCGCAAATCGTGGGGCGTGCGCCCAGGCGTGCCGCAAGGACTACGTGCTGCGCGACGCCACCAGCGGCGAGACTATCGACGCGGGCTACCTCATTTCCGCGAAGGACCTCGCCTTGCACGATGACCTGGGCGCTCTGGCCGACGCCGGCATCGTATGCCTCAAGGTCGAAGGGCGGAAGAAACGGGCCGAGTACGTCGCGACCGTGACGGAGAGTTACCGCGAGTGGCTCGACCGACTCGGCCGTGGAGAGCGATCGGCGCCCCCTCGGGACGAGGTGGAACCGCTGGTCCAGATTTACAGTCGAGGATTCAGCACGGGGCTACTGCATGGGCGACTGGGCCGCGACTACATCACGCGCGACCGTCCGGACAATCGCGGTGCGCTGCTCGGAACCGTTGTCGCAGTCGAGGGTCCCGAGATCGTGGTGCATGTCTCGCACGAGATTCACCCCGGTGACGGCCTGGCGTTTGAACCCCCCGAGGAAAAACGCGGGTCGGGCGTCGCGGGCGCTAGGGCGCCCGAGAAAGGAGACCCACAGAAAGTAGAACGTAGAGGAAACAGCGAGGTCCGGGATCGCGCGCAACGGCAACCAGGGGACCAACGGTTTGGCGGCACCGTCGTCGCTGTGCGCGAGACCCGACGAGAGCCTGCGGGCTTCCGGCAGCGGATCGTGCTTCGTGAGCGGGTTCCTGTCGGCGCGCAGGTGCTGCGAAACGCGGACGCCGTGCTGATCGCGAAGAGCCGGGCGAGCTACGAGAGTGTGACGTCCGCAGCTCCGACCGAGACGCTTTCGGTGCGGCTCTTCGGCACCGCCGGCTCGCCCCTCAAGGCGGTGTTCACCAGGGCAGGCGGCGATGCGGACACGATCACCGTTCGCTCGACGGCGACGCTGCAACCGGCAGATCGGCACGCACTGGATGAGCGAACGCTCCGCGCCCAGCTCGGGCGACTGGGTGACACGCCGTTCACGCTGGGTGAGATCGATTGCCGCGCCCTGAAGGGCGGCCTGTTCTTGCCTGTGAGCGAGCTCAACCACCTCCGGCAGGAGGCAGTTTCGGCGCTCTCCGCGAGCCGGGAGATGATGGGCGCTGTACAACATGAGGATCGCCGGGCGCGCATTGCGGCTGCCGTCGCCGACCTCGCAGGAAGAGAGCGCGCCGCCCCTCAGAGGGAGTCCGCCCGACCCTTCGAGCTGGCCGCGAGCGTGTATACCGTGGATGATGCGCGCGTTGCCGCGGCTGCCGGCGCGACGGAGATCATCCTCGATCCGTTTCTTCGGCATCCGGCCCCGCCTGCAGCGCGAGTGCGCGCACTCACTGCGGAACTGGCCGATCGAGATGTCACCCTGTGGCTTCGGCTGCCGACTATCGTGCGGCCGCCGGAGCATTGAACCCTTGCCAAGTGGTTGGACCTCGGCCTACCTGTCGTTACCGGCCACTTGGGACTTGCCCACTCACTCGCTCGCGAGGGGCGCCGCGTCACCGCCGACTACGCGGTCAATTGCTTCAATCCTCATACGGCCGCGGCTGTGCTCGCGACGGGCGTCGAGCGGCTCGTCCTCTCGGTCGAGCTCACGGCCGGAGAGATCGCCGACGCCTGTGCCGTGCAGGGGGCCCAGGGTCTCGCGGCATTCGTGTATGGGCGACCGGAGGGCATGACGATCGAGCACTGCGTGTTGTCCGCCGCGTTCGACCGCGAACCGACGACTTGCCGCGATCTCTGCGTGCAGAAGCACCCGCACGTCGAATTGACTGATCCGGCGGGATACCAGTTCGCCGTGGCCACGGACAGCGCTTGCCGCAATCGGTTGCTGCACTCGCGGCCAATTGAGGGCTCTGAGTTCCTCCCGGCCCTCTGGCGTACCGGCCTCCGGGTCTTCCATATGGTGTTCAACGTCCCCGGCGACCCCGTGGCCGATCTCGTCGCGGGGTACGCCGCGGCCCTGCACGCCCTCGCAGCCGGTGACCCACCCGACCTCGCCTCCATCCGCGCCCTGGTGCACGGCGCCTTCACCCGTGGCCACTTCGCGCGTGCCGTCTAACATTGAAGACGCACGGGCTGTCCTCAGCCGGGCCTTCGGGTACGACGGGTTCCGGCCAGGGCAGGAACGAGCGGTAACGGCAATCCTGGACGGACGCGACACGCTCGTGGTTTTGCCGACCGGCGGGGGAAAGTCTGTGTGCTTTCAGGTGCCGGCGTTGTTGCTCCGCGGGCTCACCGTCGTGGTATCACCGTTGATCTCTTTGATGAAGGATCAGGTCGACGGTCTGACGGCCAGAGGGTTGCCCGCGACGTTCATCAACAGCTCGCTGTCGTACGGTGAGGTGGCAGACCGGCTCGCGCGTGCCGAGCGCGGTGAGTGGCGGCTCCTCTACGTCGCCCCGGAACGCTTTGACCATGGCGCAACGCCGGATCGCCTGCGCAGGGCTGGCGTCTCCCTGCTCGCGGTCGACGAAGCGCACTGCATCAGCGAGTGGGGGCACGATTTCCGGCCGAGCTACCGGCGCGTCCGCGCTATCCGCACTGCGCTTGGGGAGCCGCCGACTGTGGCACTGACGGCCACGGCCACGCCGGAGGTCCGGCGCGACATTGCGGAGCAACTCGGCCTCAAAGCGCCTGAGATCGTGGTAAGTGGATTCGACCGGCGGAACCTCCACTATCACGTGATCCGCACACGTAACGATGCCGAGAAGGACGCGACCCTCGTCCACCTGCTCAAGACGCACCCGGGCCAGGCGGTCGTCTACGTCACGACTCGCAAGGCCGTCGACCGGGTCACGGACGTCCTCTGCGACGCGGAGCTACCTGCCAGAGGCTACCACGGCGGTTTGACGGATGATGAGCGGCACACCGCGCAGAACGACTTCATGTCCGAGCGCGTCAAAGTGATGGTCGCGACCAATGCGTTCGGAATGGGAATCGACAAGGCGAACGTCCGGCTCGTCGTGCACCACACGATGCCGGGGTCGCTCGAGGGGTACTATCAGGAGGCGGGTCGTGCGGGGCGGAACGGTCAGCGGGCGAACTGTGTGCTCCTCCACGCGTTTCAGGATCGCTTCACGCATGAGTTCCTGATCAACAACGCGCGGACGTCGTCCGAGGGTCGATCCGAGTCTTTGGCGACTGTCAATCCGGCCATCGATGCACGCCGGCGGAAAGCGGATCTGGCGAAGCTCGATATCATGCAACGCTACGCGTATGCCAAGGGCTGCCGCCGGACATTCATCCTGCGCTATTTCGGGGACCCGGCCGCATTGGGCCAGTGCGACGGCTGTGACAACTGTCTCGGCAACCACCGCGAGGTCGTCATACCTCGAGTGACGCGCGCGCGGGCGCGCCGCCCGTCTGTCGAAGCCGATTCGCGCCCGGGGACTTCGTTGACGACGAATGGGCGGCATCCACCGGTGGGTGGTGCCGCGCCGCCGGCACCGATTTCAGATGGGGACGCTCCATTGTTCGAAGCTCTGCGAACGCTGCGCGCGGAAATCGCGAGGCGCGATGGCGTGCCGGCGTACGTCGTCTTCCCGGATCGCACGCTCATTGAGATGGCCACCCGCCGGCCACGATCGGTGGCAGCGCTGGCTGACGTCCGAGGGGTTGGCCCGGTCAAGCTGGAGCGATACGGAGAGCAGTTCTTGAGCGTCGTGCTGGGGGCAGGGCATGGCGGCGCTCCTGGGTCGCACGTCACAGGTCGAGCATAGCGTTCTTATGGATGAAGCACTGTATTTCGGCGAGCAGCACGCAGCGGTGCGTGAGATGGTGCGGAGCTTTGCGCGCGAGGCAATCGCGCCGATCGCCAGAGCGTACCATGCGAAGGGCGAGTTCCCTGGCCAAGGTCAAGCGGATGGCCGAGCTCGGATTGCTTGCCGTACCGTGGCCGGAGGAGTTGGGCGGCAGTGGCCTTGAGTGCTCAGCTACGTCATGGTCATTCACGAGCCGCGAAGGTCGACGCGTCGCACGCGATCATGGTCTCCGCGCACACGACGCTTCGCACCTCG
>CAWDVJ010000004.1:0-14767 GCA_963805725.1 uncultured Gemmatimonadales bacterium | reverse complement strand
CAGGCATAAAAGGCAGGAGCTAGACGTTAGACGTTCGACGTTCGACGTTCGACGTTCGACGTTCGACGTTCGACGTTCGACGTTCGAGAACTTACCGAGGGGCCTGTCGCTGCGCACTATCGACTGTTCCCGGTTAGTGCTCTAGCCTCCAACGCCCAACGCCCAACGCCCAACGCCCAACGCCGAGCGCCGAGCGCCGAACGTCGAGCGCCGAACGTCGAGCCCCTCTATCGTCCAGCGTCGAGCTCCTCCAGCACCTCTTCCGTGTGCTCGCCGAGGGCGGGGACGGCGCCCATGCGGGCGGGGGCATCGCCGAGGTTGTGCGGAGGGGATGAGCGCGGACACCGGCCCGCCCGGAGTCGCCACGGTGGCCCATCGCCCGCGAGCCGCCAACTGCGGATGCGCGGCGACCTCGGGGACGTCGTTGACGACACCGGTGGGGATGTCGGCACGCTCGAGCGCGGCGGTGATTACGGCACGGGTCGATGCACCGAACTGGTCATCGATAAGCCGCTCGAGCGCGGCACGGTTCGCGAGCCGCTGAGCGTTCGTGGCGAACCGATCGTCTTCGGCAAGCAATGGCGCACCGAGCACGTGCTCGCAAAATCGCCGCCACTCGCGATCCGTCTGGACCGCGAGCATGACGCTGCCGTCGGCACACCGAGTAGGCACCATACGGTACGATCATGTTGTGCCGTAGCCCGGCGCGCATCGGTATCGCTCCGGTCCCCTGCCACACGTAGAGCGGCGGGCCTCACCCACTCGGTCAGGCACTCGAGCATCGAAATGTAAATGCGCTGGCCGCGCCCGTTCGGCGTCGCTGTATCAGTGCAGCGAGAATCGAGGGAGTAGCCGTACAGCCCTGCCGCAATGTCCGCGACCGAGATGCCGACCTTGGCCGGCGCGTCGACCGCCCCGGTGAGCGCCACCACGCCCGACTCACCCTGGACAAGCATGTCGTACGCCTTTTTCTCGTGATACGGACCATCGAGGCCGTACCCGGAGATGCCGCACCAGATCAAACGAGGATTCCGGGCCGACACCGCGTCGTACGCCGAACCCCAGGCGCTCAATGGCGCCGGGAGTGAGGTTGTGGACCAGGACGTCCCCCGCGATCGACGAGCCGATCGCAGATCGCACGGGCATCCCGGACGCTTGAGATCGAGGACCACGCTGCGCTTGCCACGGTTCAACCAGACGAAGTACGCAGACTGACCGCCGAATAGTGCTGTCGTACGCACGGGCGAGATCGCCTCCGTCAGGGCGCTCGATCTTGACGACGTCCGCACCAAGGTCCGCGAGTTGCCGCGTGCAAAAGGGCGCCGCTACCGCCTGCTCCAGGGCAACGACACGTACGCCGCTCAGCGGAAGATCGTCGTCCTCCGGCGGTTGCGCCGAACGAGCCGGTCGACCGGCACGGCGGCCGGTTCCCGCTCGCTTGGCGGCCGTCGATCGCCGCCGCCGGGCCGGGGCCATCAGAACGATCTCGGCAAACCGAGCACGTGCTCGGCGAGATACGACAGGATCAGATTGGTCGAGACCGGCGCCACTTGATAGAGGCGCTTTCGCGAAACTTCCGCTCGACTTCGTACTCGGCAGCGAACCCGAATCCGCCGTGCGTCTGCAGGCACACGTTGGCCGCTTCCCACGACGCGTCCGCGGCGAGCAGCTTCGCCAGGTTCGCCTCGGCGCCGCAGGAGTCTCCCGCGTCGAACAGGGCGGCCGCCTCGTATCGCATCAAGTCGGCGGCGCGCACGTTGGCATATGCACGAGCAATGGGAAACTGGACGCCCTGGTTCTGACCGATCGGGCGTCCGAACACAATGCGCTCCGACCCGTAGCGGCGTGCCTTCTCGACAAACCAGTAGCCGTCTCCAATGCACTCGGCGGCAATGAGGATCCGCTCCGCATTCATGCCGTCGAGTATGTAGCGAAAGCCCGCCCCTTCCGCCCCGATCAGGTTCGCGGCGGGCACCGCAAAATCCTCGAAGAAGACTTCGTTGGTCTCGTGGTTCACCATGTTTGCGATCGGCCGCACGACCAGGCCGCGGCTCGCCGCGTCCCTTCAAGTCGACGAGAAATACCGACAGTCCGTCGGTCCGCTTCTTGACCTCCGCCAGAGGCGTGGTCCGGGCGAGCAACAACATGAGATCCGAATGCTGCACCCGCGAGATCCACACCTTCTGACCTCGGACAATGTAGTGATCGCCCTGTCGCGTCGCGGTGGTCTTGATCTGGGTCGTGTCCGTGCCCGTCGTCGGCTCCGTAACGGCAAAGGATTGCAGCCGCAACTCGCCGGATGCGATGCGCGGGAGATAGTCGCGCTTCTGCTCATCGGAGCCGTGCCGAAGAAGCGTGCCCATGATGTACATCTGCGCGTGACAGGCCCCGGAATTCGCGCCCGACCGATTGATCTCTTCCAGGATCACGGACGCCTCAGTCACACCGAGCCCGCCGCCGCCATACTCGGTCGGGATCAGCGCCGCGAGCCAACCGGCCTCGGTGAGCGCCCGGACGAATGCCTCGGGGTATGCGCCCTCCCGCTCGACGCGAATCCAGTAGGCGCTGTCGAATCGGCGGCAGAGCTCACGGATCGCCTCGCGGTACTCGGCGAAGCGCAATGCGCGCGGATTGATCTCCGCCGTCAGCTCCGTCATGCGCGACTCGCCGTTGGCAGGATGTCGCGCAGTGTAATCGCCATGTCGTCGGACGCGCGAATCTTGCCGACCGCGTCTCCGACGCGGTGAGCTACACTCGCGCCGAATCGGGAGGCCACCAAGTCGTGCATCTTGCTCTCCAATGCGGCGGTCGTGACCGGGTTCTCCGGATGGCCGCGGGGATAGTCGTAGGCCTGGCGCAACACGACCCCGTTGTCCAGCGTGATCGCGACCCGCGCGGGCCAGGCCGCCGGATAGCGCGCCGTGAGATCGTCCCGCACCGTCATGCGCGTCCGCCCGAGGAGTGATCGGACGGCCAAGTCGCGGACACCGTCCGGGCTGAAGCGGCTCTCCGCAAACTGATCGAGCATCACCCGTCCCTCCAGCAGTGCGATCGCAACAACGTAGGCCAGGCTGAATTTCGCCTGGTACGGTGTTCGCGGATGCGGCTCCTGCACAATCGCGAAGCCAGGGCCGTACGTCTCAATGTCGATCGCGGCAATGCGCGTGGCACCATCCCGGGGGAAGCGAGGGTCGGCACGCAGGGTCAGAGCCGCGTCGATGGCCGTGTGCGTGTGCGCGCAACACGAATGCATCTTGTAGCCATTTTCGGCGATCTTCCATCGTTCACCGAGTCCGTCGGTGATCCGGCTCGCATCGTACGCCGCAGTCGTCGCCTCGAAAAAGCCACGCGCACCCTCGAGGATGCGCGTCGCGCCCGTGAATCCCATGCGGGCCAGATCGGCGGCAAGGATGCCGTTCATCGCCGCCTTGCCCGGGTGCAGATGCTTGCTCATGGCTCCGTCGGCGTTGAATTCCCAGAGGCCGGCTGCCTGCGTGCCGGCCGTTCCTAGCGCGTCGCACATCTGGACCGCCGTAAGACCGAGGGCGGCGCCCGCTGCTGCTGCTGCCCCGAACGTGCCGACGGTGCCAGTGGGATGCCAATAGCGGTAGTGACTCGGATTGATTGCTTCGCCAATGCGCAATGCGGCTTCGTAGCCGAGTGTGACTGCGAGGGTAAATCGGGCCCCATCGACGTGTTCTCGCTCCGACACCGCGAGTGCCGCGGAAATCACCGGCGCCGCCGCGTGCACGGTCGAGCCTTTGTGGATGTCGTCCAGCTCGAGCATGTGCGCAGCAATGCCGTTCGCGAGCCCCGCACCGGCGGCAGACGCTCGGCCCGCGGCGAACACCGTGGCCTCGGTCAATGCACCCAGTGCCGCCACGAGCCGCTGGCCCATGCGCGCTGGCGGCTCGATCGCACCGGCGATCGCGCAGCCGATCCAGTCCACTGTGGCACGATGCACATGCTCCTGAACCGACATCGGGACATCCGCGATCGTTGTCGTCGCGAGCATGTCGGCCAGTTGCCGCGTGACCGGATCGGCCTGCGCCGCTATCGCAGACACGCCTCGTCCCGGTACGTCACGAAAGGGCGCTCACCCACGCAACGCACGCATCGTCGGACCGTAGGTCTCAGCCGCGATGCGCGCGGCGATCAAGACTGGGCCAGGATCGGCATGCGTGCGTTCGAGCGCTTCGACGAGGGTCGCCTCGTCCTGCGCCTCACACACCGTCACACCGAAGCCGGCACCGACGGCCCGCCAATCGGTCCGCCCCATCGTGACACCCCGCGGTTCGTATCCTCGCTGCTCCTGTTTGACCTTGATGAGGCTGAGCGTCGCATCATCGAAGACCACGACGCGCACGGGGAGACGTTCGCGAGCCGCCGTCAGGAGCTCCGCCACGCACATGAGCAGGCCGCCGTCACCGGTCATTGCGACCACTGGCCGATCGCGCTCGAGCAAGGCGGCGCCGATCGCAGCCGGGACGGCGAACCCCATCGTGGCGAGTCCGTTGGAGATGAGCACGCCACCTGGCTCATTCGCCGGCCACAACGACATCACGGGAAACATGTGCGCGCCCGCGTCGACCGTCACGCGAGCGGCGGGATAGGCATCCGCGACGAGATCGACGACGCGGTGCGGCAATAGCCCGCTTGCTTGTGTCTGACGCATGCGGGCCCGCTGACTCTCCGCCAGCCGGCGAACCTCGGTGCCGTCCCAATCGGTCGGTGCACTGAGCTGTGCTTCGACCACGGCGAGACCGCGGCCGAGATCACCGACGATCTCGTGTCGCAGCGGCAGTTGGTGTTGGCGTAGTGACCAGCCGTTGATCGCGACGATCGGTTGCGGGCATTCCCATCGCCGGGGGAGCAGTTCCACTGGGTCGAGTCCGACGGCCACGAAGACGTCCGCGCGGTCGAGCACCTCGCGTTCCAAAGCGCCATTGGTGAGCACCCCGGCAAACCACGGGTGCCTATCGGGCACCACGCCCTTCGCCTTGTAGGTCACCAATGCGGGGATGCCGGCACGCGAGGCAAGGTCGCGGAGCTGCAATGCTACCGCGGGAATGCGCGCACCCAACCCGATCAGCAGAAGGGGCCGGCGGGCGCTGCGAAGTAACCGCTCGACGTCCGGCGGTGGCGGCTCAACCGCGCGCGTCGGTCGGAGCGACGGTCGCACCGCGTGATCGCCGTCTTCCACGCTTGCAGAGGTGAACTCGACAGCGAGATCGAGATGCACTGGACCGGGCGGCGGACTCGTGACGGCTTCCATGGCGGCCTGGAGCGCTCGAAGTCCGCCACCAGGCTTCGGTCGGCAGGTCGATTTCACTATCGACGAGAATATGGCGCCGTGGGAAAGCGTTTGGTGCTCCATCACGGCGGCGACTTCCTCGGTGCGGCAGTCGGTGATCACAACGAGTGGCACGCGATCAAGGTGCGCGTTTGCGACACCGTTGACGATGGAGGCCGCACCGGGACCCAGGGTCGCCAGACACGCACCGGGCGCGCCCGTCAGCTCAGCCTGGGCGGTCGCCATGAAAGCCGACGCCGACTCCGTGTGGGCGAGCGAGAATGGCAAGTGCGCCTGCGTCGCCGCTTCAATCAGATCGGCGTTGCTGCCACCACCAGGCATGCCGAATAGCCGTTGCACGCCGACCGCTACCAGCGCGTCGACCACGGCAGTTGCGTAGGTGGCGCCCATGGCCCGTCGCACCGGGCGGGACGTGCTGTGCGCGTGCGCAGTCGCCGCGGCTCCGGGACCGATATCGGTCATGGGCCGGCCGTCATCCTGCAGTTCCATCACACGTGCCCAAGAATGCGTAGACGCGGCGGCGAACGTGTGCCCTTCGCGAAGCGCATTGGAGAATCGCGTGTCCTTGACGGTCAGCTCTTCCGCGATCGCCAGCGCCTCTTCCACCCGCGCTGACGGGATGCACACCACACCAGTCTCGTCGCCCACGATGTAGTCGCCGGGCACGACCCTGATGCCACCGATCATGACCGGAACGTTGACGGCCTCGATCCGGACGCGCCCACGTCCCGAGGTCGGCGTGACGTACCGGCTGGCAACCCAGAGACCAGTGGCCCGTACGTCGGCCAGATCGCGACAGCCGCCGTCGATCACGATGCCGGCAACCCCCTGCTGCGCGGCCGCCTGCGCGACGAGTCCGCCACAGCTGGAGATCGCGGCGCCGCCGATATCGATGACGATCACTGACTGCGCGCCCGCCGCGTCGAGAAACGTGCTGGGCTTAAAGGCACTCGTGGGGTAGGCACCCAGCTCACCCGGCGTCTCTCGGACAGTGACTGCGATCCCTGCGATTGAACCGTCGCCGCTGCGGATCACGATGGCCTGGGGAACGCCCGGGAGGCGGAGTTGGTCAAGAGCGTCACTCCACGTGCTGGTCGCTATCGCGCGGCACCGCGCGAGCAGGTCGGATAACATGAACGGCACCGTCGGTAAGTGGGCGCGAAGGTACGCCCGTAAGTATGAGAGGCGAAAGCAGCCATGAATAATTACCGCTCAAACCGGCTCGTCGTCTATCTCTCGACACCGGCGCACATGGTACCGCGCGCCCCCGCGCCGTTACCCGGGCCCGCCAATGCGCCGACTTCCCCCTGCCGGTCAACTCGTAGTCATCGCCGGACTTGTGGGAGCGTGCCGCTCCGTCGCGCCGGGGCAGCCGGCGTCCGCTAGCAGCGGTCCCGACGCCACCGCACGAGCCGACGGCCCGGTCACCGCGGCGCGCAGCAGCGTTCTCGACCCGAAATGGTTGCAGCCAGGCACGGACACCATGCTCATGTCGCGCGCCGCCGACGTCCACCCGGTCTCGAGCCTCCGATCGGGCGACCGGACGGTCGTCGGCATGACGATCGAGACGATGCGCCGGCGGACGCTTGCCGGCGGACGAACTGTGCTGGAAGTGTCATTCGAAGAGCGCGATACGACGACGGTCGTCGCCCGAACGACCACACAGGTCGACGCAAGCTCGCTGTTGCCGATCCGCCAGCGGGCCGAACTGGATGCCGGTCAAGTCGTGATTCTGCTGTACACCGGGCAGCACCTTCTGGGCATCGACTCGGCACCTGGCCGGTCGCCGCACTACTTCGCGGCGCCGGTGGCCGACACGGTATACAGTTCGGGCGCGATCGATCTGCTACTGCGAGCACTGCCGCTCGCACCCGGCTTCCACGCGGCGCTGCCTATCTACTTCCCGGCGGACGACTACGCGGGTCCACTCCCCGTACGCGTCATCGGGCGGGAGCACATCACGACCCGCGCTGGACGGTCAGCGGACTGCTGGCTCGTTGCGGCTGACTTCCCTGGCGGGATCACGGAACACTTTTGGATCGAGGAGCGCTCCCACGCGATCCTCCGGATCCTGGCTCACGATGGCGAGACGTCTCTCGTGAGGTACGATCGGTAGCTGGCCCCGCTGCAGCGTTCTCGACGGCCTCGCGAAGCTCGCTCGCCATGAAGGGCTTCGCCACGAAGGCATATGCCTCCTGAAGCTGGCCGTTCGAGAATGAGGTGTGCGCGAGGATAGCCCGACATGTACACCACTCGCGTCGTCGATCGCATGTCGCGAATGCGGTCGGCCAGTGCAATTCCGCCAATGCCTGGCATGATGACATCCGTGAGCAGCACGTCGATCGCTTCCGCACTCGCGAGCGCGAGGGCGCGCTCCTCGGACTCGGCGGCGACCACACGATAACCGGCATCGCGCAGCACGCGGACGGCCATCGTTCGCAGCGCGTCCTCATCCTCGACCACGAGCACCATCGGCCGGGGTGAGGTGTTGTCTGAAGCCGCGCGTGGTCGGCCAGCGCGATGTGCCGCATTGTGCGAAGCCGCCGCTGGTTGGGCGTCCGAGTCAGTGCGACCAATGCGCTCGCCACTGCTCAGCGAGGGCGCTTGCGACTCATCGATGGCCTTGATGTCGATCCCGGACGTCTCCTCGGGCGGCGGCGCAGCGGGGAGATAGACGTGCATGGTCGTACCGTGCCCGACCTCGCTGTACACCCGAGATGTATCCCTCGGATTGCTTGATGATCCCGTAGACCGTGGATAGACCGAGTCCCGTTCCTTTGCCGACAGGCTTCGTCGTGAAGAACGGCTCGAAGATGCGCTCGCGGACTTCGGGTGCGATGCCCCCTCCACTGTCACTGATTGACAGGCGGACGTATCGCCCCGGGGACAGCGCGACGTTCGGATGGCGTTTCCCTTCGGCTGCACCCAGTGTAACGAGCGTGGTCTCCATCGCGAGAGATCCGCCGCGAGGCATCGCGTCGCGCGCATTCACGGCGAGGTTCATGATCACGAGCTCGAGTTGGCTGCGGTCGACACGCGCCCAACAAGGTTCGGGCAGCGCGAGCGCGACGCGCATGTCCGCTGCGAGTAGCGGCCGCAGGAGCCGTTCCATGTCTCGCACGACGCTACTGACGTTGACCACCTCCGGACGCAGGAGCTGCCGCCGGCCAAACGCGAGCATGTGCCGGGTCAGATCGCCACCGCGTCGCGCCGCACGTATGATCTCGTCCGCGTTCTCCCGTCCTTCCGCAGTGGCCGGGAGGGTGCCCGCGAGCAACTCGGCGTGGCCAAGCACGGCCGCGAGTAGATTGTTGAACTCGTGCGCCACACCGCCGGCGAGTCGTCCCAGCGCCTCGAGACGCTGAGTGTGCCGGAGCCGAGCCTCGAGTCGGGTGCGCTCAGTGACATCAGTGACGATCACGAGCCGTGCATCGCGTCCGTCGACCGCGATCGGATGCGAAGTGATTTCGACATCGAGCAGTGATCCGTCGCGCCGTCGATGACGCCAGGTGCCAGCGTGCTTGTGCGGGCCGGCCGCCGCGACCGCGGGCGCCGGGTCGCCTTCCTCCGGAACGCTGATGTCAGCCACGGTCATCGTGAGCAACTCGTCGCGCGTATACCCGTACTCGCGCACCGTGGCGTCGTTGACCGCGAGGAAACGAAGTGATTCCGTCTCGTAGACGTACATCGGGCGCGGGCTCGCCCAGAACAACAGGCGGTGCCGGGCGTCACCTCGTGCGAGCAGCGAGACGAGCGTGCGCATCGAATAGGCGAAGGCGATCAATGCCGCCGATCCCAGGATCCACGTGGCGATGCGGGCCGATAGGGGCAGCACGACCGCTGGCCCTTCCCCCAACGGATCTGGTTGCAAGTACGGGGTGGCCGTGGTGGCGAGGAGGGCACCGTACGCAGTCACGGCCCAACCTGTGACCCATATCGTCACTGTCCGCGACAATGCGCCCGCGGCAATCGCGACAATGAACATGTACGCGGCGACCCCGCTCCGCTGTGCGACGCCGGTGAGGTGCAGGATCACCGTGATCCACGCGATGTCTGCCGCGAGCAAGCCGGCCCGCAGGCGGTCGCCGTTTCGCCGGTGTCGCAATACACGCTCCGCCACGATCGCGGTCCCCAGCCACAGCCCGAGCGACACGAACGTGGCCGTTTCCGCGCGCTCCCGTCCCGCTGATATGAGCAGTGTCAAGCCAAGGAACGCGGCCAGCGCCCACACGCGGGCGCGGTCGGACCGCCGAAGCCACTCGGTGGTCGCGGCGTCGCCAGTGATCATCTCGAACGGGGGGAGAGACATGGGGTGCGGCAGGGATCGGCGTGCGTGGCGCTAACCGTGAGATGGACGGTTAGTGCGGGCGAGAAGGAACGGATGTCGTCTCAAAACGGCGGGTCAGGGGTCGTGGTCGGGGATCAGGGACGACAACCGCAACGACAAAAAGGGCGGCCTCAAGGCCGCCCCCATATGTCGCTGCGGACAATGTCAGAATCGAATTCGTCGACGCGCAACGGAAAGTCAGCGGTGTGCTGCGGTATCTCGCCGCCCACGCCGACATTAGGGGCGGGCTTCAGCCCGTCCGTCGTTGTCCGTCGCGATGGCTGTTCCCTGACCCCTGTCCCCTGATCCCTGACCCCGTTGCCCTTAGTCCCCGACCCCCAACTCCGGATCACCTGGCGCGTGTCCCCCAAGCCATCGCACGATCCGCGGGCCGACCAAAAACCCGGCGATCCCGACCAGCAACCCAGCGCCTGCATCGATGGTGTAGTGGAAGCCGCCATAGACGGTACCCAGCGCCAGCGCGGGTACGATCAGCGCGAGCAGCCAGAATACGCGGCGCGCCAAGCGCCACGCGAGGAGCCAGATCACCACAGCCACGGCCACATGCGAGCTCGGAAAGGCGGCGCCCTTCGAAGCCCAATGTTCGAGCACCTGCTGCACGACACCCGGGAAGAACAAGTTCATGTGCGCATACGAGGGGTGCGGGCGGCGGTACCAGGGCCCGGCCACAGGAAAGAGGATGAAGCAGACGTAACAGACGTAGAACGTGCCGAGGACCACGGCGAGGACGTACCGGAACTCTCGGCGACGTCCGCGCAGATACAGCGCGCCTCCCAGCAATGGAAGGAGCACATAGTACGCGACGTAGCTGAAATGGAGGTATTCGACGAATGGGCCCCACGGCAGATATTCGCGCAACGCGATTCCCGGCCGCCCGAAGAGCGCTTGGTCGACTGCGGAAATCGTCCCGTCGTGGTATCCCGTGCTAATCAGTCGGTCGAGACGACCGACTTCCGCGTAGAGGAGCGGCAGCACGAGGACGGGCAACCAGTCGCGGAGTGCATCGATCCATCGACGTTGCGGCAAACGCGGTATCACAAACACAATGACTGCCACCGCTACCGCGTGGGTGCAGATCACCGGCCACCAGTCGGACAGCGAGCCGAACACGGCGCCCAAGAGGCCGGTCACCACGAGGTACGCGGCGGTGAGCACCTCGTGGGGACGCAGCCGACGATCGTCGGCCGGCAACGCTTGAATCGGTTCAGTCACGACATCCATGGTAATACAAGCACGGACGAGGCATTAGGGGGCGAACAAAAGCCGGGACCGACCTGCATCTCCGCCTTTATCTTAACTGCAATGCCTCGCGTTCCCGACCTCCACGACGCGTTGGGTGAGTTGGACCGCATGGCCCGGACGGAGCGCCGAGCGGCGATGGCGACCCTTGTGTCTACTGAGGGGACGACTCCACAGAAGTCCGGGGCAACAATGTGGGTTGGCGAGGGAGGACGGATCCTCGGCTCTGTGACGATCGGGGGGTGCGTCGATGCCCAGGTGGTTGCGTCCTCCGACGAGGTGCTGAGAACGGAGCGACCCGCTCTGCTCTCGCTGACGCTACGCGACGAGGAAGGGTGGGACCTCGGTCTGACCTGCGGCGGCACACTACGCGTGCTTGTGGAGCCTGTCCGGTTGGGCGCCGAGACGAACGCCATCAGGTCGGGCTATGATGCGGTCCGCCGCGCCATTGGCTCTGGCCAACGCGTCGTGTTGATCGCCCAGCTTCCCGGTAGCGCTGATCGCCTGGTCGTGCGCGAGGACGGGAGCACGACAGGTACCTTGGGCGACGCGGCGCTCGACGCCGCAGCACGTGTCGAAGCGCTGGAAGTTGTCGCGCGCGGCGTGTCGTCAACGGCGCATGTCGCGGTGCAGGGATCGGACGTGGAGCTCTTCTTCGGGCTGTACGCGCCCCCGCCGCGCCTTCTGGTCTTTGGCGCGACGCACGTCGCGATGCCTCTCGTCTCGTACGGTGCAGTGCTCGGCTGGCGCGCGACGGTGATCGACGCCCGCGAGCGGTTCGCGACGCGAGAGCGCTTCCCCGATGCGGAAGAGCTTCTCGTGGGTAACGTCGCGATGCTCGCCGAACGCCAGCGATACGATGCTTCGACGTTTGTCGTGATCGTGGCCCACGACTACAAATTCGAGCTCCCGATCTTGCGGACAGTGCTGTCGAAGCGGCCCGCGTACGTCGGCCTGCTCGCGGGACGCGCGCGGGCCCGCGCGCTCAAGGAGTTCCTCGCCGCAGAAGGGATCGACCGGGCGACGTTGGACCGCATTCACATCCCGATCGGGCTCAAGATCGGCGCACAAACGGGGGCGGAAATCGCGTTGGCGATCGCCGCGCAAATCGTAGCCGTCCGCAAAGGCGCCTTGTAACGCGGCTGCGGCCAGCCCCGACCGTTAATCGGGTAACGGGGCGGGCGCTCTCTCGGGTGGCCCCCACTTTGCGGCCGCGTGTCGCACTCCCAAACAATCCGTCACCCCTGACCCGGAGACGCTATGTCGACCCCTGATCCATTCTGGTAATCGCCCATCCACGCCAGGCGCCGCTGCACCGGGGACGGGGACCAACCCTGCTACGGGTGGCCTCCAGTCCGCGCCGAGCGGAGCAGGAACCGGATCGAGTAGCTCTCAAAGTGATCGTGACGTGGGGATCACAACGAGCCGAGAGCGGGGCGCAGCGCCTGCGACCGGCGGTCGAGGCCCGCAGGGCGCGGGGCAGTCGAAGCAAGATCCGGCCGGAGCGAGCGGCATCCGAAGCTCGCTGAGCCCGTTCGCGTTGATGCGGCGTCTTTCGGAGGACATGGATCGCCTGTTCGGCGACTACGGCGGACTCGGCTTGCTTCCAGGCCTCGGAGCCGGCCGCGGTCCGCATGGAGGACTCAGCGGCTTCCTATCGGGCGTCGAAACTCCGAGATGGGTGCCGACGGTCGACGTTTTCCAACGAGGCGACGCCCTCATCGTGCACGCCGAGCTGCCCGGTATCAAGCGCGACGACATTGACGTCGAAGTCAACGATGGGAGGCTCACGCTCTCCGGCCAACGTGAGCAGCACAACGAGGACGACCGCGGCGACACCTACCGCTCCGAACGAACGTTCGGCTCCTTCTACCGCGCGATCCCACTACCCGAAGAAGCAGACGCGGACCATGCACAGGCCCATTTCGAGGACGGCGTGCTCGAGGTCACCATCCCGATTCCGAAGCGCGTGCAGGCGAAAGCCAGGAAAGTAGAGGTGAAGTAGGGGGAAGAGAGCCGGGCAACGGGTGAGAAGGGACGAGTGACGGGAACTCCAACGTCTGCTGCAAACACCAGGGCGGGCTGAAGCCCGGCCCTACAAGTTGCTGCGGACAGCGTCAAGATCCCGATTCGTCGACCGATTCTGCAAAAGTCGCCGTGGCGCTTCGGAGAGTCACCGTCCATACCGACATGTGGGCGCGGCCTTTAGGCCGCCCAGCCTTGTCGTCGCGATTGTTCTCCCGTCACCCGTCCCTAATGTTCCCCCACTTCCTCTTGCTCGACCCCAGGGACGTCAGCCGATCGCCGCCACAGCACCCAGGCCAGGAGCAGCGCGCCGCAGGTGACGCCCACGTCGGCCACGTTGAAGGTCCAGAACCGGCGGTCGCCGAGTCCGATATCGATGAAGTCGACGACGCCGCGCGCGGAACGGATTCGGTCCACGAGGTTACCGAGCGCACCGCCAGCGATGAGCGCGATTGCACACGCCTGTAGCCGATCCTCGTTGCCGGCCGAGTGGTAGACGACGGCCAGGGTCGCGAGCGCGATGAGCGCCAGGAAGGTAAAGCCCCAGCGGGAGGCGCTTCCGAGGCTCATGCTGAACGCGGCGCCCGGATTGTAGGCGAGCGTGAAGCGAACGACCTCGCCCAGAACGTTGTGCGGGAGGTAGGGGGGTACGAGATGTCCGACCGCCAGCTCCTTGGTCGTGCAGTCCGCCACGAGCAAGGTTAGCATGACAGGCCAAAAAGTGGCGGCTTTGCTGGTCACGGCAGAAAATTAACGACATGAAACAACCGCGGCCCACCACTCTGATCGAATCCGCCCGCCTGTCGGAACGCCTCGGCGCGGATGTCATCCTGGCAAGTGAGGCGTTCCAATGGACCGGCAGCTTCAAATACCGAGCAGCGTCCAACGTGGTGCGCTCGGTACCCAATCCGGCGATCATCACGGCGAGCTCGGGCAACTTCGGGCAGGCGATCGCCTACGCCTGCCGACTCGCCGGCAAACAATGCACCGTGGTCATGCCGGCGAATTCGGCGCGAGTCAAGATCGAAGCCGTCCGGGGATACGGCGCCACGGTCGATCTGATCGACACGACGGTCGTTCGCCGGGAGGCCCGGGTCGCCTCCCTCGCGGCCGCACAACCGGGGGCATATGTCGCCAGTGCCTACGATGACCCGCTGGTGATCGAGGGCAACGCGAGTCTCGGACGCGAGCTGGCGGCGATCAACAGTGCGGCGGACGGGCGGGGCGACGACGGCTCGGCCACCCGGCGTCCCACCCAGGGCCGCTTCGACGCCATTCTGACGCCGGTCGGAGGCGGCGGTCTGAGTGCAGGGGTCATCACCGGTCTGCGCGCCGCGGACGACACGACCGGCGTGTGGGTGGTGGAACCAACGCTGGCCAACGATTTCGTCCGCTCGCTCGCCGCGGGTCACCTCGTAGTGCATGAACAAGAGCCGCAGACGATGGCCGACGGCGTGCGGACGCGCAGCGTTGGCGCGCACAATTGGGCCGTCCTTCGGACTGGCGTCGCCGGGGCGATCGAGGTAAGCGAAGATCACATCGCCGAGGCGGTTCGCCTGTGCTTTCAGCTTGCCAATGTCAAAGCCGAGCCGACCGGAGCCGTCTCGGTGGCCGCACTGCTCGCTGACCCCTCCCGCTTCCAGGGAAAGCGGGTGTGCTGCGTGGTCAGCGGCGGGAACGTGGATCCGGGGGTGTTTGTTGGACTGATAGAGGCTGGACGCTAGACGGTCGACGTTCGACGTTCGACGTTCGACGTTCGAGACAAACTTCGAGGCCAGCAGCGGTGCATCGCAGCAGGCCCCGAGGTTTGTCGTCGAACGTCGAACGTCTAGCCGTCCCCT
>CAWDVJ010000003.1:0-759319 GCA_963805725.1 uncultured Gemmatimonadales bacterium | reverse complement strand
GACCACATGTTCGCCTGAGATAGAGCCGACCCGTCTCACAGTATGCAGGCTTGTCGAGGGTTGCGCCGGGTTCCGGCGCAGAGCCTCATGCATAGGAGACGGGTCTTGGACAAAACTATCACATATGTCGGCCTTGACGTGCACAAGGACACGATTGCGGTCGCGCTTGCCGAGGCGGGCGGGGGCAAGGACGTGCGCGAGTATGGCAAGATCGCGAACACGCCGGCGGCTTTGAAGGCTCTGGCTGCGAAACTGTCGCGCGCTGGGAACGAGCTTCGGTTCTGTTATGAGGCCGGACCTTGCGGCTATGGGATTTAACGGCAATTGACCCTTGCTGGGCATGGTTGCGTCGTCGTGGCTCCGTCGTTGATCCCGCGCAAACCGGGAGATCGGATCAAGACGGATCGGCGGGACGCGATCAATCTGGCCAGGCTGCATCGGGCTGGCGAACTGACCGCCGTATGGGTTCCCGATCAGGCTCATGAGGCGATCCGCGATCTCGTGCGCGCCCGTCTGGCGGCGGTCCGCAGTCTGCGCCAGGCCCGTCAGCAGCTCTCTGGCTTTCTCCTGCGCCATGGCCGTCACTACAATCGGCCGGCGTGGACATTGATGCACCGTCGCTGGATGGCTGCACTGAGATTTGAGCAAGCGGCGCATCACATCGTGCTGGAAGATTGCATCGCGGCCGTCGAGGCGGCGACGGCGCGGCGCGATCGTCTGGAAGCCCATATCGAAGCGGCGCTGCCGGATTGGTCGCTGGCCCCGGTGGTGCGCGCCTTGCAGGCGCTACGCGGAATGGCTTTGGTCGCGGCGGCGACATTGGTTGCAGAACTTGGCGACATCACCCGCTTCGACAATCCCCGCCAGCTCATGGCCTATCTTGGCCTGGTTCCGTCAGAGCACTCCAGCGGCGCCACGCGCCGCCAGGGCGGCATCACGAAAGCTGGGAATGGCGCGGCGCGCCGAATGCTGATCGAGGCTGCCTGGAGTTATCGGTTCCCGGCGCGCATCAGCCGAGAGCAACTGCTGCGGCAAGAGGGCCTGGTCAAGCCTATCCGTGATACCGCATGGAAGGCACAGGAACGGCTGTGCCGGCGATACCGTAAACTCTCGCCCGGGCGGGAAAGTCGCCGACCGTCGTCACGACCGCAATCGCGCGAGAGTTGGCGGGCTTCGTCTGGGCGATCGCCAGGCAAGTCTAAGTGCTCGCGTTTGATGCGCTGAAATCGATGTAGAACATCACGCAAGGAGGTCACCGCCCAACACAAACCTCCCAAAGCTGAGCAAGGCTGGAGGCGCGGTCACGGCCAGGAGAACCCTCGTGTCCACTAACAGCCGGATATCATCCGATCATCCGACGCTGGCTCCTAGACAGAGGAAGCTCCGCGACGCATCACCGGTCCGGCGGTAGCCAACCCGCGCATCAGAGCATGATCAACCGTCGTCTTGATGATCGTGCCTCCTGCCCTGCTCAGCAGCGGCCATTCTGAACCGCTCGCTCGCGAGCAAAGGATTATCGCGCTTGCTACTTGAAACGGCGAACATGAGAGTGGGCGAGTTCCGCTTGGCGAGACAGCATGACTCCGCGCTCCTCTAAGCGGTCGCGAACCACGTCAGCCTGATTTCGGAGGTCAATCCAAGGCGAGATAGCGCTGCGGAATCTCGACGCCAATTCGACGCGCCCGCCCCAAATATGAATGTGCGGGGCACAGTGTTCCTCGTCTGTTGCTGCCGTTCCGTATCGTCGCAGATAGTCGGCGAAATTGACCGCGGATTTTGGACATTGATCAGTGTTTCGGCCGGAACGCCTTCGGCATAAATCACGTCATGGCTTTCGAGTTTGACGTGAAGGAATTCGAGTTCGTCATACTCTCGCACGTGCCGTTGATCGCGGGTGATTGTCGTGCCGTTGATCAGCAGCTCCGCCGGAACCAACACGCCATCGATCAATGAGTGTCGGCAAGGGGGCGAAAACCCCGCGCCGGCGGGAGAGTCCAACGCGGGGCGTCGTCAATGCGCTTGCTGGGAGGTTCAGCGCCCGCGTCACAAAGTTGCGCTTCCCCGTAAGACCGGTCAATTTGACATAAAAGTTGATGTCGCTCCCTGAGACCGCAGAAAGCGAGGCCGCCCGAGGCATGAGCGACCGCGCCCACCACAACCACCGAGTTGAGCAGCGCAGTACAAACACCTCCACATCTTTGTCGGATAACATTCCATTATCTTTGATGGAATAATACGCCCATTCGAAGCCTGTCATTTTATGGATTGGGCAAGGGACGGAAAGGCCAGGTGCTAAATGATAGCGTCCGTTTTTGAGCTATACGGCGCGCTCTGCTTTTTGTCGTTGATCGCATTCCTCGTCTTGGCCGCGCGGGCCAAACTTAGGCCAGACTTGGACGAGGACGAGTTTGATATCGGCGAACTCGCGACCCGGGCAGTTCGTCAACACTCTTCCGGTCGAGGACCCGGCCCTCAAGGTATTGTCACGATCGGCCCCGCCCCGCCCGGTCAAGCATGGCAAGCATCTGATCCAAAAGCGTCCGCACCTGATCCGTATGCGAAAGCCCCGCACGATCTAAACTCGCGGCATGACCGGCGGTCGCGCCGCTGAATATCGGCATCGCCAGCGTCTACCGCGTGTTAGCTAGGGGCCGTGTAGGCCTCCAGCGCAGGTGAAAGACCGCCTTTTCGGGCCGCCTTTTTCGTTTGGCGAACTGTGGTGGACGTCACGGCGTTTTCCTGGGCGTCCTCGTAATCACGCAAGATTATTTGACGTAGCAATTTGTTGTAAAAGGGAGATAGTGGTGTCTGCCATGCTTTTCTGGGCCCTCGGCTTCGCCGCTCTCGGCTGGCTTGCCTTTGAAATCGTCGCCGAATGGGAGGACGATTAACCACCGTCCTGTTCCCCGCCCCCTCACGGCGCCCTCCTCAGGACAACGCCACGATCCTCGATAAAATCACAGCCTGCCTTGATGGGTAGTTTTCCCAATTGCCGACTGAGCTTGGTAGCTTCACGATGTGGTGTGGCGCAACGTTCTGGCTACCGAGGCGGGCGGCCTTTTTTTTCAACAAGAGGATCGGTGATCGAAGGGGTTGAAATAACTTTCGCCTTCAGTGTATGTAAATTTACACGCCCTAAGGGGCAAAAGAGGGCCGCGTAGCCAATGTCCACCTTTACCTTCATCCTCGTCATCGGGGTCATCTGGTCCGTCACAGCCCAGAGAAAGCGCGAAGACATCTTGGGCGGGTTCTTGGAAACCGATCAGCCATCTGGTGTGTGGCGGGAAAGCCCAGACTGCAGTGGGCGACGAGAATGGGGCGCCCTGCCCGCAGAGAGGTTTAACCGCCGCGACAATGACTTGAAAAGCCATCGGCCCCGAAGGCTATCGTCCCTTCAAGGACGAAATTATAGTGGGAGCGACGGCGTTTTGTCGCCCGGCCTGGTTAGCAAACCGCCGCGCCTGTCGTGAGTTTATCGGACATTCCCGTCCCTGCCCGTCAGGAAAAGAACAGACTTGCGAATTGTGCCCCCAACGTCAACGTTCCGAGCACGTAAAAGCCGAATTCAATCGCCAAAAAAACATAGGACATCTTAGAAACTCCGGGCGCCGCCCCCTTTGTTTTAACTTGCCCAAGTTAAGCACAATGCCTCGCGTAGCGCCGTGACCGACATCACGGCTCGCTAATATCGCGATCCAACGTCGTGGCAGGATTTCTCGGCTATCGCCTCGCCTGCACGGCGGCCGCCATTCGCCTAACGGCCTCGATCACGGTCTCAGGTCGGTCCATCTACGTGTGAAGGTCGCGGCGATGCGCTGGATGCGGGGTGTCGTCGAGCCATTGAGCTCGCCGAGCGTGAAGCGTCGCCCCTCGAGGACGCGCACGACGCCGGGTGCCTCGAGTACCGCCGCCGGATAGACGACGCTCCCGATGATGCTGGCGGGGTCGATCGCGCGGGCGATGGCGCCGTCGGGATCCGCGGCGCGGACAGTCGTGCCTTCGAAACCGCCGCCGTGCCGCTGGAAATACCACCACGGCACGCCGTTCTGGATCGCGATGACCGGCGTGTCTGCCCCGCAGAGGCGTTGCACGATGCCGACGACGGCGCCCACCTGATGCGCCTTTACCGCGAGCACGACCACATCCTGGGCGCCGGCATTGGCCGCAGACTCGGCCGCGCGCGCGTTCCTCGCGACCGTTTCCTTGCCGTCTTCGCCGATCACGCACATGCCGTTGGCGCGGATCGCCGCGAGGTTGGCGCCGCGAGCGATGAAGGTGACGTCCTCGCCAGCGGCGGCGAGCCGCCCGCCTACGAATCCACCGATGGAGCCCGCACCGACGATGGCGATCTTCATTATGCGATCAGGCCACCGTTACCGGCGCCGTCGTCGCTCCGGCTGGCGTCGCCCCGGCTGCGGCCGCGGCGGCGCGCCGGGCTGGCTTGAGCGCCACGAGTGCCATAGCCGATGCGACCAGGTTCATCACCGCCGCAACGATGAACACCGTATGCCATCCCCCGGTCCCGAGCCGCCGATCACGCTGCTCACCGGAACGAGGAAGGATGCGATCCCCTTGCCGGTATACAGGAAAGCCGCGTTCGCCGCGGCGAACTTGCGGCCATACTTGTCGCCGCACGTCGCGGGGAAGAGCGAGTAGATCTCGCCGTACGCGAAGAACGTCAGGGCGGTGAGCAGCACGAACGCGAGCGGGTCGTGTCCGAACTGCGCCAGGAGTAGGATCGCGATACCCTCGAGCGCGAACGCGAAAAACATTGTGTTCTCGCGGCCGATGTGATCCGACACCCAGCCGAACGCGGGACGGCTCACGCCGTTCAAGATGCGGTTGAGCGAGAGCGCGAAATGGAGCGCCGCGCCCGTGAGCCCGACGAGCGACACCGGTATGTCGGCGATCCCGAAGTCCTTTGCGATCGGTGTGAGCTGCGCCGTCGCGATAAGGCCGCCCGTCGCCGTGAGCACGAACATGGCATACATCACCCAAAAGGCCGGCGTGCGGAGCATCTCGATTCGGCGTGTAGTTGCGGGCCAGGGACGCTGCAACGCGCTTCGGCACCGACTTGGCCGCGGTGAACGACGCATTGGGCGCGCGGAGGAACCAGCTGACCACGAACACCACCGCGCCTTGTGCCAGACCGAACTTGAAGAACGTCGCCTCGTAGCCCTGCGACCTGATCATGTTGGCGATCGGGAACACGGTGAGCGCGGACCCCGCGCCGAATCCCATTGCCGTGAGCCCCGCGGCGAGCCCGCGCCGGTCGGGGAACCACTTGAGCGCATTGCCGACGCATGCGCCGTAGACAGCGCCGGCGCCGACCCCGCCGACTACCGCGCCCACGTAAAGCATTGCGAGCGAGTTCGCAGCGCCGTTGATCGCCCACGCGATTGCGACGAGCAGTCCGGCGATCACGCCGACGAACCGTGGGCCGATCCGATCGACGATGTACCCTTCGAGCGGCACGAGCCACGTCTCGATCACGACGAACACGGTGAACGCGAGCTGGATCGACGGGAGTCCCCACCCGTGGCGGTCGTGGATGGGATTCACGAAGAGCGTCCAGCCGTACTGCAGGTTGGCGATCATCGACATGCAGATGACGCCCAGCACGAGCTGGCCCCATTGCGCCCCGGCCGACGTGCGGGCCGCGCCGCCAGATCGAAAAGGAACCGCCGCTCTGCTCATGGCCGGGAAATGTCAGCGCGGAGGCGGGAACAGGCCAGTCCCTGCCCCTGGTTCTGTCGCCGCCCTAGCAGCAGAATAGAACCTGCGCCAAGAGTGGAGTCGAGGCTCCACTGACGCGGAAGCGACCGATTGCGAGTCACTCACTAATGGAGGACCGTTGCCAGCCGCGCGGAACCGACGGACCATCATGGACGGGAATCTGCTACCGAGCTGCAGGGCCGCCGTGCTCTCGTTCATGGTCGCCGCGCCCATTTTCTCACCCAGCACGGAGAAAGGACCGACGACGCTTGTGCCCAGACGCGCTCCGGCGCAGCGGGAGATCGCCCGACCTATCGTGGCGTCACACGCCCCGGACACGCTCCATTCAGCCTCCTTGCGCGAGCCCGTCACGGTCATCCGCGACCATGGGGGGCGCCGGCACACATTTACGCCGCGTCCGAGCATGACTTGTTCGTCGCGCAGGGCTACATTGCTGCGATGGATCCGGCTCTTCCAGCTCGAGCTGTGGCGTCGCCAGGCAACGGGCACTGTGGCAGAGGTACTCGGCCCCCGGGAGCTCAAGCGTGACATTGGCGCTCGCCTCTTCAAGTTCCGTGGTGACATGAGCGCGGAATTGGATCACTACCATCCGCACGGTCGTAGCATTGCTCAGCGCGTTCGTGGATGGCGTGAACGCCTATATCGCTGAGACGGAGCACCACCCTGAGCGACTGCCGCTCGAGTTCAAGCTGTTGGGGATTCGGCCCCGGACCATGGACCCCGGAGATCGTGGTATCCCGCCACCAAGGGTTGGTCTCCAACGTCGAGGATGAGCTCCGGTACGGGCGCGCGGTCGCAGCCGTGGGACCGGACGTTGTAAAGCGTCTGGGGTGGTTCCATCCCGGAGACCCTGATCTGCGGATCGATCCACGCATTGATCGACGTTTACTCGCCTCTCCCATTCTCGAACTCTACGAGGCGTTTCGTGCACCCGTCCGCTTCGAGCCTACTGACGTCGTCGCGAGTGCGCGAAACCAGTCGATGAACTACGACCGCCTCGCAGCGGCCGCTGCGTTCACTGGCGCGAGCGCTCCGAGTCCCGAAGACATTGGCAGCAACAACTGGGTCGTCGCGGGGCGACTCAGCGCGAGCGGACATCCGATACTTGCCAACGATCCGCATTGGGCGCAGTCGGCGCCATCGCCGCGCTACTGGATTCATTCTGTCGCCCCGGGTTGGAATGTCATTGGGGGCGGCGAGCCTGAGATACCCGGGGTCTCGATCGGTCATAACGAGTATGGCGCGTGGGGCCTCACCATTTTCGAGACTGATGCCGAGGACTTGTACGTCTATCAAACCAATCCCGAAGAACCAACACGAGTATTGGTACCGAGGCGTGTGGGAACCGATGCGTGCCGTCCGTGAATCCATTGGGGTGAAGGGGCAGGGACCTGTGCTCGTCGATCTGTACTACACTCGTCATGGGGCCGTCGTCTACCAGGACAGCGCGCACCACGTCGCGTACGCCGTCCGGGCCGCGTGGCTGGAACCCGGATCTGCACCATACCTGGCCAGCCTCCGCATGGATCAAGCGCGGACGTGGGTGGGAGTTTCGCCAAGCATGCGGCAACGCGTATCTGCCAGGCGAGAACATGGTCTGGGCAGGCCGTGATGGCACGATAGGGTGGCAGACTGTCGGGATCGCGCCGATCCGAAAGACCTGGAGTGGACTGGTTCCAGTGCCCGGCGATGGCAGCCACGAATGGGCAGGCTATCTCCCGATCATGGACAAGCCGCACGCATCCGATCCCGATGAAGGGTTCATCGCAACCGCGAACAATGACCTGATCCCATCCGGATACCCACACCTGACGCGGTCGGATATACGTGGACGGACCCCTATCGCTGGATGCGAATCGCCGAAGTGCTGGGAGGTGGCAGGCGGTTCTCAGTCGCGGATATGACTCGACTTCAGACGGACTATCTCTCGCTCCCGGCGCGCCAGCTCGTGCCGCTCCTCTCGAGTGTGTCCGCGGCGGCGGCCCGACGGAGGAAGCCCGCCGGCGGTTGCTCGGATGGAACTTCGTCCTCGACCGGACTTCGGTACCAGCCGGCATTGATGAAGCGTGGGTCTCGAAACTCGAGAGCACATTCGACAGGTGGTGATTCCCGATGCCGCCCGACCGTTCTTCCCCACTGTGTCCACCAAACGTCTCATTGAGTGGCTGACAGGTCCGTCGGACGCATTTGGCCCCAACCCGCGCGCTGGACGGAGACTCGTTGCTCCTTGTGAGTCTCGCGCAGGCCGTGGAAGATCTCACTCGACGATTCGGAGCCGATCCAGCAGCATGGGCATGGGGTCGGGCCGGGTATCACTACGCATTGATTCGGCATCCGTTGAGCGCAGCAGTCAGTGACGACATGCGGAGTCGTCTCGACGTCGGCCCGGTACCGCGCGGCGACGGTTCGACCGTGGGCGCGAACTCTGGCCACTCAGGCAACCAGCTGGCCGGTGCGTCCTTTCGTATCGTTGCCGACGTCGGTGACTGGGACGCAGCCGTCGGACGCCCAACCCCGGACAATCAGGCGATCCCGATAACCCGCACTATCGTGATCTGTTTCCGGAATGGGCCGACGATCACTACTTCCCCGGCGTACTCGCGGTCCCGCGTCGAAGCGTCAGCCGTGAGCGGACGTCCGTTCTCCTACCCGCTCCCTGACGAGGGCCGAGACCTCCCTGCCGGCACCCGCGAACGGCAGATTGGCGAATGTCGGACAGTTGCCAATCCCTGAATTGGCGTTTGATTGATCGCGGTCACCGTGTCGCCGGATTTCAACCCGGCCTTCTAGGCCGAGAACAAGGGCCAAGACCGATGGGACCGCGATGCTCGTGGAAACGGTCGAGCGCGTCCCGCGGAGGATTCAGTTGCTCCAGTCGACCCACTGTGCCGGGAAAAGCAAGATCGGCGAGGTAGCGTAATGACTTCAACGATGCTTGTGGCCACATGGCGCGATGGGCTGTTCGTCGTCTCCGGTGGGTCGCGCGACCAGGAGCTTGGTACTCAGTCGGTGAGGGGCTCACCCCCGACGGTCATGGGGGCATTCTCGGTATCGTCGATGGACGCTCGCTCTGCCGTCGCGCACCTGATGGAGCATGGAGCACGATCGCGACGGCGCAGGTTGGTGGTCTCGCGTGTTGCGTGGCGGTCGGCGACGTGATCTACGTCGGGACCGACGATGCACGCGTCTTGCGCGTCAGCACGGCCGGCGAGACACAGGTTGCATTGCCACTGATGGCTCGGTAGTTGTGGTCGCTGACAAGAACGGTACTCTGTACGCGTCACACGATACCGGTCGCACCTGGTCGCGTTGTGCCGACGGCATTCCAAGTCCGAGCAGTGTCGTAATCGTCTGAGCGCGTACCCTCGCCCGAATCTCGCATGATCATGATATCAACGCCGGCTCGCGCATGCTGTGGATGACGAGACGCATCCGGCCAACAGCGGGGTCGGCCCGTTCGGTCTTCGTTGCTTGCGACCGACTAGTTGTTCAGGCCGAGCTGGTGCGTCAGCCATTGGCCCATCACGAGAAAGTATTCCGAGGACTCGGACCGAGTTTCGAGCAGGGTCTTGTTGCCCCAATCCATGGTCTGTCGCTCTGGGAAGCCGAGCATGTGGTCGGCGCCGGGGATGACATAATAGGTGATGTTGCGTTTCCGGGCGGCGATGGGTTTGAGCAGGTCGATCGAGGCGGCGACCGGGACCCAAGGATCAGCGCCGCCGTAGAAGATCAGCAGCGGGACGCGGATGCCTTCGAGTGGCCGGATGGGGTCGTAGTTCATGACTCGTAACCACCCCGTGTCGGGAGTCGTGGTCGCCACCTCGTCCACGGTGCGGAGGAAGGCGTCATTGAACCACGGTCGCGAGCTGGCGTGCCGGATCGAGTCCAGCATTGCCCCGCGCGTGCCATGCCCAGCGTTGTAGTCGGCCTGCATTGCCGGAGCTTGAGCGCCTCTTGTAGGGCGTCTGCGCCGTAGGCGCGCACCGTGAAGATGTTTTTCACGGCAAACGTCATTTGGTCCGCGGGAGTAACGAGCGGTGCGGAGCAGGAGATCACGAAGGCGGCGTCCGACGTCTTGCTTGCGGCGAGGATGGCGAGCCAACCGCCCTGACTCAGCCCCCAGAATCCGACGCGTGACGGATCGATGCGAGGATGGTGCTGGAGCGCGTGCAACGCCGCGATGCCATCGCCGGCAAGATCGTCAAAGGTCGAGTGGGCGTTGCTACCGCCGGATTCGCCGCTGCCGCGGCGGTCAAAGATCAGGACGCCGACACCGATCGCCGGGAGACCCTCGGCCAACTGCTTGTAGAGAGCGTAGTCGCGCGTCGGCGCCTGCGCACCCCAGAAGACGACGACCACGGGCACGCGGTCGCCGTGCTCCGGCAGGTACAGAGTACCAGCGAGCTTGACGCCTGCGTTGCTGAAATTGAACGGCTGCTGCGAGACGACGGGGACGGCGCCGGCTTGCCACGGCGGGGCAGGGGGCTGCGCCCCCAGCGTCGCAGCGAGGCAGCAGGTGACCGGTACCAGACGCAAGAGTGACAACCGAAACCCTCGGAGAATGTCTACGCGAGGTCCGTACGGCCTCTGACAGGGCGTGGTTTCAGCTCGCTCTCCTAGCAGCCGAGCTATGGTCGCCTCACATTCGACACCGGAGACAATGCGAGGGCGATGCCTTACGATTCGAAATGCACAAAAAGGTTGTTGAGCGATTCGGCAATGTCGGGTGGGCAAAGATTGCATCGCGTAGTTGCTCGTAGGTGAGCTTGCCCATCATTGCCAATTCCAGCATCGACATGATTTCTCCACCTTCGACCCCGAGTACCGCCGCGCCGAGAATCTGGCCGCTCGTTGCGTCGACAACGGCCTTCATGAAGCCGCGGCTCTCATCCACTTCCAGCGCGCGAGCGACAAAGGTCATCGGCATCTTGGCTACGCGAATTCGCTTGTCCTGCGCTCGAGCTTGGCTTCAGACAGCCCGATTCTACCGAGCTCCGGATCGATGAAGACGGTGAACGGCACCAGTCGCCCGGCGATAGTGGCGTTGCCCCGCTCGATCAGATTCGTGCGCAGGACCCGGAAGTCGTCGTAGGAGATATGTGTGAATGCCGGGCCGCCTTTGGCATCCCCCAATGCGAACACGCCGGGCTGGCTGGTCTCCAATTTCTCATTGACTTGGACAAAACCGCGGCGTCCGTCGCAACGCCAGCGGCGGGCAGGTTCAACGCATCCGTGTTGGGCACGCGACCGGTCGCCACCAGCAAGTGAGAGCCCGTGAGGGAGAGGGAGCTCGGTGCCCGTCCGTACGGTGAGCTGAATCTGGTCTCCTCGTCTCGCAACACTCGTTGCTCTCGCATTCAGGAGGACGTCGATACCGTCCTGCTTCAGGATGGCGGCGATTTCGTCAGCGATATCAGCATCCTCATTACTGAGTAACTGCGCGCCCGCCTGCACGATTGTCACATGACTCCCGAATCGCCGGAACATCTGGGCGAACTCGAGCCCGACATACCCGCCGCCGATGATGAGCAAATGCGCCGGAACGATCTCCAGCTCCATAATCGACGTGCTGTCGAGATAGGGGACGTCCTTCAAGCCCTCCAGGCCAGGCACAGAGGGGCGGCACCCACATTGATGAATATCCAGTCGCCTGTCACTGTACACTGACTGCCGCCGACGTCAGACGGACCCGCAGTGCCTTCGGATCCGTGAAGCTGGCCTCGCCGCAGATCAAATCCAGATTGGCGGTCCGCTCCAGCCGCGCCTGTGTGGCCGTGCGAAACCGCTCGACGATGTCACGCTTGCGCGCCCGAACGCGCTGCATGTCGATCTCGATTCGTCCGGTGCGAACCCCGTAGTCGCCACCTCGACGTGCGAGGTAGGCGACGCGAGCGCTGGCGACCATTGTTTTCGTTGGTGTGCAACCCTCGTTGATGCAGGTACCCGCAACGTGCGCACGTTCGATCAGCGCCGTGCGAAGTCCCGCAGCCGGCCAGCGCGGAACACAACGGCGTGCCACCTTGGCCAGACCCGATGACGATCGCCTGATAGTGATCGGACGTGCCCATCGAGATCTCCTCCGGATCAGTAAAGTGTACGGAAGGCGCGAGTAGGAACAGGTTGCTCTGTGCGGCACGAAGCGGCGCTCCTCCGTGCCCTTTCTCATTTCTCCTCTCCGGTATAGAATCTGAGGACGCCTCTACGAATCGCTTCGGGTTACGGTCGAGGGATTGTCATCGATTTGGAGTTACTGATCAGCCACAATCGAGCCAGAGCGATTTCCCCGCATCCGTTACCATGCCCGATTCGTCGATGGCGCGATGCGGTCCTGCGAATACTGGAGGCTGGCCATGGGATTTGCGCGCGTCAAAGCAATCTTGGATCAAGGCATGGCCACCTGGGAGAGTCGGGCCGGCAACCACAGCCCTGCTGATCTGTCGGTCCATGGCAGCACATTTTCGTGGGCGACCAAGTCAGCTCTCATGTCTGCTGAGGGACATGGGCGGCGGCTGATCGCGCCTGAGGTGATCGGCAACGGTAAGGGTGCCGAGGCTATTCTGGTCATCGATTTGCGCGTCGGGGTAGCGGGACCGGCGACCCGCATGCCGCACGGCGGGCCATACATTCCCGACTCGCACATTCAAGAAATCGAGGACTGGATCAACGCCGGCTACCCAGACTTACTGACATTGAACGGGTCAGTGGACCTCGAGCACGTTGGTCGTTCTGAAACCACGTCGGCTCTTGCCCTGGAGCGACGCGCCTGCGGCGGCTGCTCGTTCACGCATGCCTGAGCGCCGCCGAGTAGTCCTTCCCGGAAGAACGGCTTGCCTATCACAGGATGGGCAACCTGTACAAGAAAGGGTCCGGCTACGCCGGCATCATGGTGACCCGTCCAGAGACGCTAAGGTACAGTCTGCACGCGGCCGCATGCAGATGCGTTTCGTGTTCCTGGCGGGCCGCTGCTGAGTGGGCTCGGGGTGCTGTTTGCGTTGACACTGGCAACACAAATGCGACTCACAGACTTGGTCGCAATCGGAGGCGTCGCGGCGGTGGCGGTGCTCAACTGGCTCTGGGTCAGGCGCAAAAGGCCCGTCCCGGCCTAGATCGTCAGGGCGCCATTCTGCACGCCTGACGAATTGCCCATGCTTGGAACTCTTGGGCAAGCTTGGTGACCGCATCATCGGGACTACACCAAACCAGCTCGTGATCCGTCTCTATCGGCTCACCGACTTTTTCCGTCAGGGTGGCGCTAAAAAAATGCCCCACCTTCTTGAAATACTCATGCTCGACTTCGGAATACAGGTACTGGACCGCGGCGCAAAGCTTGTTGTCAATCCGTGACCGATATCCGAGCTCCTCCACAATCTCCCGCCGCAATGCATCCGTGATCTCTTCGTGCCTGTTTACGCCGCCCCCGGGAAGCAGAAAGCCCTGTGGTGTTCTGACAAGCGCAATTGCATTGGAGCCATCGCGAATAATGGCGTATGCTCCGGGGCGATCGACATAGGAAACATTGGCAATGCGGGTCCCAAACTCCAGCACGACCGCCCCCTGTCATTCGGCCAGCGAACCGTGAGGCCTCCCTTCACACCCCGGGCCGAGCGATAAGCTCCACACCAGCGCCGACTTGTCCAGCACCGGGATGACCCCCGACTACCTCATGGCGTGATGACGGTCTTCCCGTCCGCTTGACCGGCCGGGTTGCTCAAGAGCGCTGGCACGTCGGCCAGCTTGATCCGCGTGACCGGAGGCGCCTCGATGCCTCGGTTTGCGACAGCATTGGCAAGACGTCGCATCGCATCCGCCGACACGTCTTCCCGGAAGTTGATTCCCTTGATGCCCGCCACGCTGAGGGCGTCGATATCGGCGACGTGGCGCGTCGTCAACGCACTGCCGCCGCGTCGGACGAGTCGAGCGAGTGCCGCGAACTCGGGTGCATTGCTGGCGAGGTCGACGAGCAGGTCGATCCCATCAGGATGGGCGTGGGCGACGGTATCGATTACCGACGTCGTGGTGTAATCGATCGTCTCGGCTGCGCCGTAATGGCGCACTCGTTTCGCGGAGCTCCCGCGGACAGTCGCCAGGATTTCTGCGCCACCTCGCGCCGCAAACTGCGTGAGGAAAGATCCGACACCGCCGCCAGCGCCAACGAGGAGCATGGTCTTACCGCGAAGCGGGGAAAGGGTGTCTACGATCTGGAACGCCGTCACGCCGGAAGTTGGAAGGGCAGCCGCGACCACCGGGTCAACTTTCTCAGGCGTCCGCGCGAGCGGAGCGGTCGCGGCAACTGCGACGTACTCCGCATACGTGCCAGTCGAGCCGAGTGGCAGCTCCATCAGCTGACCGAACACCGCGTCGCCGGCTTGGAATGTCGTCTCATCTGGGCCGACCGCATCCACTACGCCGGAAACATCGGTGCCGAGGACGAGTGGGAACGTTGCCGGCATTACCGCCTTCCAGACACCCGCCGCGATCAGGCGGTCGATCGGATTCATGCCTGCCGCACGCACCTTGATGAGGACCTGTCCGGGCCCGGGCCGAGGCTTGGGGAGCTCAGACACAACGGGCTCTTTCCCATAATCGCTTACCGTGACGGCGCGCATGACTCCTCCTCGCCTGTGCCGTGAACACTTGTCACGAACGAACTCTGGCGTGTTCCGTCGCGCATTCCGGGGAAGCTCGTAAGGAACCCGACTGGTCGCGAAAGGTGAGCCATGGGCGCGTCGCTCTGGGGAAATCCAAATCGGGCCATTTGCCGCGACTCGGAGGGTATACGCCTTAAAGGACCGTGGTGAGCGATTTGCGAGGAATGACTGCCCTAAACCGGAGGTTCAGGTGGCGCACGCCTGGCACGACATTCCCGCCGGGGGACGACTTGCCGCAGGAGTTCAATGCGGTGATCGAAATTCCCTTGCACTCGAGCGTCAAATACGAGCTGGACAAGGCGAGCGGGCTGATCAAGATGGATCGTGTCTTGTATTCGGCGGTGTATTATCCCGCCAACTATGGGTTCATTCCCCAGACGCTGGCAGAAGACGACGACCCTCTTGATGTATTGGTTCTCTGCCAGGAGAGCGTCGTGCCCCTCACTCTAGTGAAGGCACGGACGATTGGCCTCATGACCATGATCGATACCGGAAAGATGGATGACAAAATCATCGCCGTCGCCACCGCTGACCCCGAATTTGACGCGTATCATGAAGCCGCGGACTTGCCGCCGCATTGCCTGCTCATGCTTCGCCGCTTCTTTCAAGATTACAAGCAACTCGAAGGGAAAGCGGTCGAGGTAGATGCGATTCAACCTGCGGAGAAGGCATTCCCAATCATTCTTGGCGCGCTTCAACGCTACCGGATGATGCGAGGACGGGAGGCCGAGGCGAGGTAGGCCGGCACCAAGGGCGCAGGCTCTAGCTCTCTCTTTAGACGCGACAGCTGTAGACCGTCGCCGGCGGCAGATTCCAGATGACGCGCTCGGAAGCGACGTGGCGAAAGTGCGCTTCGAGAAACTCCTTTTCGGGGAAGCGCATCAGACCCAGTGAGGAAACCCAATTCGGTTCACCGTTGGCGTGCAAATATTGGTACTGCGTCAGCACACCGTCGCGAGTAAGGTACGCGGCGGCTTGCGTCATAATCGTCGACCGCTGGGATGGGTGCATGCCGGTCAGGCCGAGCGATGACACGATTGCATCCGCCCGGCTGATGCCGTGCTGGGTCAGCAGGGTGCCGAGCCGCTCCGCTTGTCCGAGGATTGGGATAAACCGGGCGTCCTGAGTCGCCCGCCCGACGTGGTTTACGAAGGCCGGATTCAGATCGACGCCCAGCAAAATGGCATTCGGCTTCAACCGCCGCAGAATCTCCTTCGTAATTGCGCCCGTACCGACCCCGAGCTCGACAATCACTCTCGCGGCACTGAAGTCGATGGCCCGTAACAGAGCCGAGGCCAGGAACCGGGAGCTCGGAAAGAGCGAAGCCGTGACGGAGAGCGACCGCAGCGCTTCGGAAAGGAACAGACCGTAGTCCCGGCCGAGCCCCTGCCGACGTTCAGGCGATCTGCGTCTCTGAGAGACTTCCAACTCAATATGTTTCGGTAGACTGATATCCAAAAACGTTCTCCTCCGATTGGACGGCGACTCGTGAAACTATGGTCAGATCGCTTTCAATTCGACTGATGCGATCTGCACTCTCGTGGCGTTTCCAGGCCCACTCTCGATCCACATGCGATAGTGGGCTACGAGAATAGTAGTTGAGCCGCTGGTCGAGCCACAGGCATCGTCGTCGCAAGTCGCCGCTGAGGCTATTGCGCCGTCTCGTCGACTACGGCACGGATGTCACGGTTCTGGAAAATGGAGCCTCGGCACTCCGCCGTTCCACCGAATCGCCTGGGAATAGAGTCGAGGCCAATTTCGCATCAGATCACCAGTCACGAACTGGTCATAGGATTCGCGTGGGTGGTAACCGATGCCGACGCCTGAATGGATTGATAGAGATACGTATTCGGTGGCATTGTCGCCTGCTCCCTGCGAGTGACGGGGCGCCCGCCCACCTGAAGCACGTCACGCGGGTCGCCGCCGAGAGTCGGACAGACCAGCGGCGAATCCCGCTGGCCGTCCGACTCGTTGGTGCCGGCTACATTTTGCGGTCGTTCTGTTCGATTTCCTTGTCCACCGGCATGGCGCCATCGGGAGGCTCATGCGCCTCCTCGCTTTCCAGCAATCGGCGCGAGTGCCGTTCGCCAGGCAAGTCGCCGCGCTGTGCCTCGATGTCGTCCGCGGGCTGCTCGTCGGGGTCTCGGTCCATGAGGGCCTCCTATATAGGTGCGGTGGGGAAGGCTAGCTGGCGTGATGCACCCCTCACGCCACGCGCACGTGGTGAGCGTCGTACCTGGACATGTTTCGGCAAAGTCTAAGGTTCATTCCGAACAGGTCCGTCACCGATGCCCGGTTCAGCTCGACTTAACGTCAGGGATACGGCGTTGCCAACGGCTAATCCCTAGGCCGGGGCTCAAATACTTCTAGCGTCTCGCAGTCTGTGAGAGGGTCAGGCTCAGAGCACTGCCCGTGACGAAGACCAGCAAGAGTGGCAACGACACCCAGGCTGCGTACGCCGGTCCCGTCACCAGAAATAGGTAGCCAATTCCGGAGATGGCAATGGCTGCCGAGAGTGCGAAGGCGACATAGCCAAGCCAACGAGGAAGGCGCAGATGGCCGCGCCAGATCGCCAGTCCCGCCGTCAGACTGACCACAGCAAGCAAGAGCATCTTCACGCCGTCGAGCCGATCGATCAACTCGGATACTCGGCCGATCGCGTCGATCCGATCGCTCGGCACCAGCTGCGTGATCAGTACGATCCCGAGGACGCATTGAATCAACGAGATGATCACGGCCGTCACGCCTGACACCAGCAGGCGCGTCTGTGCGCGTCGATCGCCGATGATCGAACCAGCCAGAGCGATCACGACCACACCAAGACACACCGCTGGCAGGCCTTCGGTAAACACATACTGGGTGGCGACAGCCCCTCCGTGACCGGCGAACGTCGACTGAATCTCCCTGCCCGCGGAGTGCACGTCGGTCGAGCTCGAAAATATCGAAAGCCCGACCACCCACGACAGGGAATATCCAATGCCCGCGATCCTGACCGGCGATGATGAGAGCACGAGGCTATCTAGCGAAGTGGAGTATCCGGAGCGCGCCGAGAGCTGTTGCGCCCTGGCGGTTTGCAACACGGTGGGTGCAAGTCAAGGCGGGGGCTCGCCGGAGACAGCCTTCCCTCAACGTCACGATCGGATTATAAGACGTGCGTGCTATGGCCGCGTAGTTGGGCATGGCCGGACAACAACTCCTCAGCGCACCATGACGAACCTTTACCTCCGTACCATTTACGCAGCCCTCGCCGGCGCCCTGGGGCTCTTCGCCGTCATCTTCATCCCCGCTTGGACACTCGATTACTGGCAAGGTTGGGCATTTTTCCTGACACTCATGGTCTCGACGACGCTCGTCACGATTTATATGGCGCGCAATGACAAGCCGCTCCTCGAGAGCCGTTTGCGCATGGGGCCGACTGTCGAGAAAACAGCGGTTCAAAAACTCATCACGTCCGTTAGCCGGCTAGTGGTCCCCGCCGTATTCGTGATCATGCCGCTCGACCACCGCTTCGGCTGGTCACCTGTTATGCCCGCGCATTTTTCGATACTCGGTGATGGACTCGGTGGACTCGGGATTCTAATTTACTTCCTCGTGGTCAGGGAGAACCGCTTCGCCGGTGCAACGGTAGACGTCGTCGAAGGACAAACGGTCGTGTCGACTGGCCCCTATGCGGTCGTCCGGCACCCGATGTATGCCGGCGCGATCCTGGTGTGTCTTGGGGCGCCGCTGGCGCTTGGATCATGGTGGGGATTTCTTCTCACGCCGATCGTCATCGGTGTGCTCGCGTGGCGTCTACTCGACGAGGAGAAATACCTTCGCGAGAATTTACCCGGGTACGCGGAGTACACGCGCACCGTGCGCTACCGTCTCACCCCGTACGTTTGGTAACAGGTGGGGCAAGATCCGGGGACCGGAGGCGGACAGTGGAACGGCCTTTCGCGAATCCCTGAATACAAGATGCTGTGCTCGAGTGGCGAATCTGTGAAGCCTAACCCGCTACGACCATCGAGTGGGGCGTATGCCGACAGTGAAGCTCGTAATCTTTGACATCGGCGGGACAATCATTCAAGACAATGGGGAAGTGATAGAGGCCTTTAGCGCTGCGCTCGAACAGAACGGTCTTCACGCTACCCGTCAGAAATTGACGGAGTTGAAGGGTGCGTCGAAACGCGACGTGATCACACGCTTCGTCGAGCGCGGCTAGGTCGTCAGGGCACCAATCTGCAGGCCTGACGAATTGCCCAAGCTTGGAACTCCTGAGCGAGCTTGGTGACCGCGTCGTCTGGACTACACCACACCAGCTCGTGATCCGTCTCTATCGGTTCACCGACTTTTACTGTGAGGGTTGCGCTAAAAAAATGCCCCACCTTCTTGAAATATTCATGCTCGGCTTCGGAGTACAGGTACTGTACGGCAGCGCAAAGCTTGTTGCCAATCCGTGATCGATATCCGAGCTCCTCCACAATCTCCCGCTGCAATGCCTCCTCAATGGCTTCGTGTTGGTGTACGCCGCCCCCGGGAAGCAGAAAGCCCAGTTGTGTTCTCACAAGTGCAATTGCATTGGAGCCATCGCGAATAACGGCGTATGCACCGGGGCGATCAACATAAGAAACACCGGCTAGGCGAGTCCCAAACTCGAGCACGACTGCCCCCTGTCACTCCGCCGCCATGGAACTGCGAGTTCTCCCTTCACCACCACTGCCGATCGATAAGCTCCACACCTGCGCCAACGTGTCGCCAGCGCCAGCGCGCCAGCACCGAGATGCTCGCAAGGGTCGTCCATCACCGTCATCAATGATGGTGCCGAAACCGGCCGGGAGCCCATTACCTACAGGCCGGACTCCTGGACGACGATGTCCTACAAGCAACTCAGCTTCGTGCGAAGTGTGAAGTCGACGTTGAAGATAAAACGTGGCGCGGTCGAGCCGCTCCAATAGCTAGGCCGGTGGGTCAGGCCGTCGATTACGCGAGGGTCTGTCGGAGATACGCGGCCACGTCGTCAATGAAGCAATGGACAGACACCTCCGCGATGCGATGACCGACAATTGCGTCCAGGGTCTTTCCCAAGGCTCCGAACGGCGGTTCGTACACGCCCGAGAAATCCAACTGCGTTTCCGTCCGCGTCAGCGGGTAGATCGCAAGGTCGCCCCTCATCAGCGGGAATAGCCGCGGTGTCGTCGAGGCTTCCCATTCGAGAACTAAATGGGTGACGGGAGCCGAGGTTGTATCAATCGTCTCTTGGACGCTCTTCACAGAAATGTTTATATCCGTCTTCACTCCCACGCCGCCAATGTCGACGTGCAATTCGGCTGCTACCGATTGCGCGCGGGCAGCCGCGGCCTTCGTAGCTGACCGGAAAACGCTGAGGGCGTCCTGCCTCAGCGCAGCGCTGACGCGGTCGTAGGGATGGTTCACGTAGTCGTAGCAGCGTACTTCGCGCCCTTTGCTCATTGGGAGTGTTCCCTTCGGTGTGCGGTCGATCGCCGACAATCAGTGACATCGAACAGTACCATTGGGGCAAGTACAAGGGGAGAGTGTCTTCCGTCTGCCCTCGGTACACCGCGCCTCGGTTGTTCAATCCGTGGTCGTGAGGCGCTGCTTAGATAGGACGGGACTTCTGCAGCACGATGTTCACATATTGCTCAGAGTGTCGAGCATTCTATCTCCGTGACTGGGGCTCGCATCATCAAGCCGCCTGACAGGAACGCCGACGTAGGTTGCTTTGCCCTCCAGCCGCCTTCCCTTCGGAACGAAGCTCAGCGCTCCGATTTGGACATTGTCGTCAATCTCGACGCCCGATCTCGACCACGCTCATGAGGCCGATCGTCACGTTTCGGCCGAGTCGGACGCGGCCCGTCTTGACCACGCCACCCTCCACTGTGTGACCCGATAAATGCACATTTGCGCCGATCACGGTCCCATCGCCGAATTCCAGTAAGTTGTGGTCCATCACTGATAGACTATTAACGGCGACATGGCGTCCGACCCGAGCTCCATTCAGTCGCAGATACAGTGCCCATGGTGGACTACCCCGAAACAGCGGGCCTGCGAACAATCGGACGAGATGTGTTGAAATGAGGTAGCAGCCCCAATCGAGCAGCGGTCGCTCGAGATCCTCAATGCGCATCTGGAGGTCGAGTGGGGTCCTCCACCTCATGAGCCGGGTAGAGATCGCCGACAGAGACATTAGCACACTAGCGAAGGTGACATATGACGGCAGGAAGAGGATCGAGAGGAGCGGCGCGGGAGCCACGCAGAGATGTGCCAGCGTAGAAACCACTCGAACAGGAGAACAAGGGGCGAGAGCGATAGGCCGAAGACCATCGCCTCAACGACTACAAGAGAGACCATCGCGGACGTTAGACGGGCTGCCTTCGCAACGCGGGTGGACACGGTCATGAGCGATCGCCCCTACAATCCGAGGGTCCAAGTAACTGGATCGGGTATCCCATTAGTCCTTGTCTCGGGAATGGATGGCACGGGCCAACTATTCTACCGACAAGTCCCGCTTCTCGCTTCGGCGTTCCGTGTGATCACCTACGCCCTGCGGGACCAGGCGACGCGCATGAAGACGCTCATCGACGATCTTGCCGACGTAGTTTGCACGGCGGGGTCGCCTGGAACGCCCGCAGTCATCGTGGGCGAATCGTTCGGTGGCGCGCTGGCGATGAGCTTTGCGCTGGCACACCCTGAAAGCGTCCACGCCATCGTCGTGCTTAACACCTTCCCAGCTTTTTTGCCTCGTGTGCGTCTACGCCTCGCGATTGCCGGACTCGAGGTAATGCCATGGGGAGCCATGGGGATCATGCGCCACATGACGGCGTTCCGCATGCACTCGCGACACACACACCGCTCGGAGATTTGATACTTCCTGGAGCAGACGCGCCAGACGACGCGCGAAGGCTACATTGGGCGCCTCAGGATCCTCCTCGGATACGATATTCGCTCACGCTTGAGTGAGCTTCGTGTTCCGATGCTCATTCTTGCGGCTGACGAGGATCGCCTGGTGCCATCGGTAGAGCAAGGCCGGTACATGGCCGTGCGAGTGCCGGATGCGACATTCCGCGTCCTGCACGGGCATGGCCACATTTGCCTCATCGCACCTGGCGTCAATCTCGCGGCGATTCTGAGCGAATGGGGCCGCGCTGGAGGCGACGCGGGCGGCGACTAGGACCTTCGGTGCCGGCAGCGAGGCCGCCTTATGTATCCGGCAGCCGCAGAGCCTGCTGGCAGCCGCACGTACATCCACCCGGCTGGACCGCGTTCATACACGGACACTCAATGGTTGGTCGTGCGGGGCAAAGATCATCGCTAGCAGACGCGCGGGCTGCGTCGAGCTGGCGTTGCCCGACAGTCGGTGTACGCTGCCCGGAAACTCGTAGAACATCTGGCCCGCGTAGTAGGTCGTAGCAGTTTGATGCTCGAGCTGGAACCGAAGACTGCCGTCGAGCACGTATCCAAACACGAACCCTGGGTGACGATGCGCGTCGTCCATCTCCCCTGGCGCGTACGTTACCTCCAGCGCCGTCATTCTCCAGTTGTCGAGCATGACCTGGGGCAAGTCTTGTTCGAGTATGTGCTTGGGAGCGCCCGCAACGTTCGCGGCGCCAGCGATTAGCGGAGAGAGGAACGCCCCTACGCCTGCCGTCACCAGTGTGTCGAGCAATACACGGCGATTCATATTGAGTGAGAGTAGTGGGTTAGTGTGAGTTACTGTGGTTGGCGGTCCATGGTTTGGTGTCTGTCGCTCAGGAATTATGGTAACGCATATCCAAGAGGCTGCTCGCAAGCGCTGCTACAATGCTAGCACGCCGGCCCCCTCGGCCCACGTATCGCATTGTGCTCGAGACGCGCAATCGGCGTACGCCTCCGTCGCCCAACACGTTGCACGATCGAGCATGGTCGCGCGCAGCCCTTCTCCTCCGCCACTGAGCAGGCCGTCATCGATTGCGTTGGTAAGCGCGGTGACCGCCCGATTCAGTGGGACCCGAGCCTGGCGGAGGCTCTCAGTGAATTCCGACACGGCGACTCGGAGCAGGAATGCGTCGTATCCGCGGCCAATGTGGGCGCGCCGGATGGCACGCACGAGCGAACAGCGGGCTTGATACAGCGGCAACGTGTGCCGCGGGGTGACGAGTGACATTGGGCCCCCCTCTCAAATACCGACGCCCCTATCGCGCTGGCGCCCACGGGTTCATCCGACACGAATACAACCTAGAGCGGCAGCCGCGCGGGCAACATCAGCGGACCTACCACTCTACTGTCAGCGATCCCTTGACAGGCCTGCTCGTGGTTTCCCCGACCGACGTCGGCGACAACGCGACCGCGGTCGTTGTCCACAGGAGAACGTATTTGGACCGCGCTATCAACGGCAGCCGTCGAGTACGCGCTCAAGGTGCTGGACAGCGCCGACCCGACTCAGTATCCTCGGTACGGCGATCTTCTATCACGGGTGCCCGAGTACGCCACAGTGGATAAAGGCGCTCTGGCCGCCGAGACCGCGGTCGAACGAAAGCAATCCGATTGGCCGCGAGAGAAGAAGCTTCGCTAGTCCAACGATGACCCATGGCGTTGTCTTCTCGCCCATTCGCGGCCCATCTGGATGACGGTACACCGGGCCCCGATTGGCTCGCAAGCGTTGAGGATACGTGGCCGCCGCTCGTCAGCGACCTTGCCCCTCACGTTACCATCAACACACCGCGCCTGGCTTTGATAGGAGGGCTCACGCGTGCTGTTCGGCGCACTGCTCGCGTTGACTGCGATTGTCGCTGGCGGCATTGCTGCCGTCACTGGCTTCGGCATTGGGAGTCTGCTCACGCCGGTGTTGGCGCTCACCACCGGGACAAAGGTCGCGGTTGCCGCTATCGCCTTTCCTCACTTCGTCGGTACCGCGCAACGATTCTGGCTCCTGCGTCGCCATGTCGATCGACGTGTCCTCCTCGGATTCGGCATCACGAGCGCGCTTGGCGGGCTCGCCGGCGCACTCCTCCATACACGAATATCGAGCCGCGGGCTGGCCGTTGTCTTTGGTTGCTTGCTCATCTTCGCGGGTATATCGCAGCTCACCGGCTGGGTCGAGCGGGTTCACTGGGGCCGGCGCGGTGCCTGGTTCGCCGGATTGCTATCCGGAATGTTCGGAGGCCTGGTCGGCAATCAAGGTGGCATACGCTCGGCGGCAATGCTCGGCTTCGACGTGCCAAAGGAGTCGTTCGTCGCGACCGCCACGGCGATCGGGCTCTTCGTCGATGTGGCGCGTTTACCGGTGTACCTCGCTACAGAGGCACATGCCATCGCCCACGTGTGGCCTCTCCTCCTGACGGCGACTCTCGGAGTGGTGATCGGTACGGCAGTCGGCACACGCCTGTTGGGGCATCTTCCGCAACGCACGTTCCGTCGCATGATCGCGCTCCTGCTGATCGGCCTTGGCCTGGATATGGCGATCGCTAGGGGCGGCGGGTGAGCTTCTCGCAGCACCTATGGCACCGAGCCATGATGAGTGAGCAGGAAGCTTCACCTCGCTTCTCCCGCCTCCCTGGTGATGGCGGCGAAGGACGTGAGGCTCAGTGGGGCGTTGTGAGTGCCGTGGCGCACGTCGCGCCGTGCGCTGGGTGCGGGGCTCCGAACATCGCGCGCATCAGTGATGGGCGGGGCCGCACCCCGAGAACCAGGATATACAAATCGCCGTAATCGTCGGCGCAGATCTCCGGAATCGCGGAACCGCCCAATGCGCTGATAACGGCAGGTACCGTGTTCTGGTGTCCGACAATGAGCGTCACGCCACCGCTCCGCAGCAACGAATCGCTGACGGCAGCCACATAGCTCCTGATGTCGCCAAGATCGATCGGAATCACGATCGGGCGGAGTCGCAGCCGGTCAACCAGCGGCGACGCAGTCTCCTGGGTGCGGCGAAACTGCGTCGTGATCACGCGTGTGACGTGCGCGTCACCAAGCGCGTCGGCGAGAGCGGCAGCGCGCGCACGGCCAGCGTCGCTGAGCGGGGGATCGTTGCCCGTAGACCTCGCTTTCTCCCCGTGGCGGACGAGTAGCACCACCGAAGCGGGCGACCTGGTCGGCGTCGACGGACTTCTAGCGCAGCCGATCGCGACGAACGCAAGCGTAACCGCGGGATATAAAAGGCGGGTGAGCTGCCCACCCGTCATCGGAGCGCAGTCATGATGCTGAAGCATAGCTGTCGTGAATCTGATGCTGAATAGACTGGCCGTGTGGTGCCTGGCGCATGCATTGACGACTTGACTAGTTGCTCGTCAGCAGGGGAGGTCACGGCCTGAGCCCCTGCATGACCGTAGCGACGAGGCCGGCGATGAATTGTCGATCGTTTGTAGGTGCGGGGTTCTCGCCCACGACCTGACGAATGAAGATGCGCTGGAAGCATGGCCCGAACAGCAGCATCGCGACGCTCCCCGGCCCGACCGTCGCGTCGATACGGCCGGCAGCCTGCTCTTGCGCTATGTAATCGGCGATAAGCTGGAACGCTTCCTTTGGCCCGCGTCCAGGCTCGAGCCTCCGGTGCCGCCCAAGCAGCACCGCGTCGCCGAGCAGGGACGCACCGAGGGGAATGAGCTTCTCTGAGAATCGAAGGCACGCGAGTGCGATCTCTTCGAGGTTTTTCGCGACCGGCCGGCTGGCGCGCCGTGATTGCGACACGGCATCGAGGAATCGTGGCGCATTTTCCATCACGACCGCGAGAATGATGTCTTCCTTGCTTCGGAAATGCTTGAACAGTGTTCCTTCGGCGCAGTCGGCGGCGTGTGCGAGCTCCTTGGTCGTCAGGCGCGCGAGCCCACCTGTCTCGAGAAGGCGCTGTGCCGCGTCGAGAATCCTTTGGCGTGTTCTGGTAGCGCCCGTGGACTTCCGAAGGACCTCTCTACGCCGCGGCGACATTGGGCCGGCAGCTGCATCGACAGGCACAACTCACCTTCAGGCGCGTGTCGTAAGCGTGCGCCCAGCGGCTGCCAGACCCGCAACCTCGAGCAAGACAAGAATGGCGACACTGATCTTGAACGGAACCGTCCAGTCGCCAGTACCCACGTCAAACACATTGTTGGGGCCCGCGACAAAGAAGTGTTCCGAGCTCCCGATGACGAGCCCTACCGCGAAAACCGCGAGGAGGAGGAGCGAGCCGATTTTCTGTCGGTGCATCCATAGCAACGCGACGCCTGCAAGCGTAAGGACACCGGCGAAGGCCGCGATCCGAACAGACTCGGCAGGCGCCAATGCGGGGTTGAGCTTTTCGGCCAGATAGAGATGCCAGAGTGTGACCGCGAAATTCGCCACAGCCGCGGCCGATACAAGGACTCTCATGGTTCCCGTCTTCTTTACGAGCAGTGTGCTATCCGGCACGCGTCAGCGGTATGATGAAAGTGAGTACTCACTATACTATGCCCGGCCGGCGACCGGCGCAAGAATCCATCGTCGGGCGAGTCGCGGTGGTATTCCTTGCGTCGCCGCCGCGCGCCGCACAGGGCGCCCCGGGATCAGTCAGCAGATCCCCCGCACTGAGCGGGATGATCACCGACACTCGCCGGCTGCTGCGACGCCCATCTTCACGGTGGGAGTGGACCGCGTTGGTCCAGCGACACACATCGTTAACCAGAAACAAAGGGAGGTTATATGCTGACCGATCTGCAATTGCAGCAAAATGTCATCGACGAACTCCGCTGGGAGCCTAGGGTGGATGCCGCAGCGATTGGCGTGAGGGTCGAGGACGGAGTGGTCACCCTCGACGGCACCGTAGCCACGTATCCGCAGAAGCTTGCGGCTGAGCGCGCCGTCGAACGCGTTGCGGGTGTCGCCGCGATCGCCGACGAGTTGAAGGTCACACTACCAGGCGACTACAAGCGGGAAGACACTGAGGTTGCACGTGCGGCAGCCAATGCAATTGCAGCCGATATCGAAGTGCCGGACGGGGTGAAGATCATCGTCCGGCAGGGTTGGCTGACGCTCGAAGGGAAGGTGAATTGGTATTTCCAAAGCGCCGCTGCCGCCCGTGTCGTTCGCTCACTCGCCGGTGTGCGCGGCGTGACGAATCAGATCGAGGTCGTTCAGCCAGCCACGCCTGACCCAACCATCGTGAAGACGGCTATCGAGGCTGCACTCAGGCGCAACGTGGAGCTCGACGCGAAACGAATCGAGGTCGCAGCCGGTAGCGGTACGGTCACGCTGAAAGGCACGATACGATCGTGGGCCGAGCGCGACGACGCGGAACGGGCTGCGTGGAACGCACCCGGTGTGTGGTTCGTGAAGGACGAGCTCGTTGTAAGGAACTAAGGGCCCCCAGGGTCTTGGCCCTTAGGTCATTTGTTGTTCATAGAGCAACGGGATCGGAAGCAAGGGTCTTCCATCCCGTTGCACCGTTCGCAACCCGGTCGTCGCGAACCTGGTCCACGAAGTGGTCCACCGAACGATCGCGCCGCCAGCCGTCGCTCCGAACATGTGCGACGATGGTTCTTCTCCTGCTCCATCTCCTATAGGTGCTCGGCGCTCGGGTTGGACAGTCGATTCTCCGCAGTTCCGGTCGGTGATCGCCGATGGTCCACACGCGACAGCAATCAGCATCGCGTCGTTCGCCTGTTGCTAGTGGAGTGCAAGAGGCCGACCTGCGTATCTCTTGTCGGCGATTCCGTCGCTCTGCCTTCGCACGTCGGCCCGAATGGCCGCGAGGACGGATGCGAAGAACGCATTCTCCTGCGTCAGTGCATCGCCCGAGAAGGATGCCGTGACAGCACTCGCCAACTCGGCTAATGAGCTCACGATCGGGCTCTCTTCGACGATTAGCACACCGCGTCTCTGCAGTATCGTCTGCGGCCCGACAGTGTCGCTGACCACGATCTCGTAGCGCGCACCGCCGTCGGCGAACGGGCGAGCGAGTGATGATTTGACCAGTTGATCCAGTGCCAAGGGAAAATCCCACGTTGGCTGCCGGCGGAACGTGAACCGCCACCCGCGCGCGTGATCCGCGTGGAGGACTTCGATCTGACTGGGGAGGTCCCGGGCGCCAACCGAGAACATGAAGACCTTTGTCGACACATCGGCATGAAGGACCAGCGAATCCGGCATCGGCCGCGCTGCCCCGACCAACGGAGCCAAGTGTCCGTCCCGCGTGGCGGCAATGTCCATCGAGAGGCGCGCACCATCGAAATCGATCCGCCCCCACTCTGCATTGTCGGCGTCAGTGACAACACAGTGAATATGGATTGGTGCAAGGACTCTCGACAAAGCATTCGCATATGCCGGATATGGAACCGCAAGGCGGTCGACATGCAGCCCCATGACGAGTCGCAGGCGCGTCGGCATACCCCGCATCTGCCTGGTGTCGACACTTTCGAGAGAGACCAACTGTCCCAACACCGCTCCCGCGCGCGCATACCGAGTCTGCGTTGCCGCACGAAGCGTGCGACCGGGGGTGCTGGCGGCGCCCGCAAATATCGCGGTGACGGCGCGATCGAGATCCGTCGTGGCGATAGGACCGAGGTTTTGCTCGATCGACGTAGTCCAGCGGAAGTCCCGTCTCGTCAGACCTTCCAACCGGATATCGCGCCGCGACGCCCCGAGTTCGACGGGCGCGGCCGTGTCCGGCATCACGACGTAGTGGTCGCCCAGAAAACGGCCGGTGAGCGTGAATCGCCGCGCCTGCGCCTCGCTGCCGGTCCACATTGACGAGTCTGTGTAAACGGCTGACGGCACGAGAGTCGATCGGTCGAGCTTCTCGCTGGTCGCTATGACAGCAGGACTGAATTCCACATCGGTGAACGTCCGTTGGATGCTCGCGAGGAAATCGTCCAGCTTCCGTCCGCCCTCAGCTGGTGTCGGACCCAATGCCGCCGGTGCAAGTGTGCAGGCCGCCGCCGTCATGCTGGCTAAGATGACCAGACGCCCCGCAATACGGACGTTGCGCCGACGTTGAACCGGCATCGGACGCATCGCGAGACACCCCCGATACCAGCCTGTGAAAATCGGAAAGTATCGCTGTCCAACCGGGCGCGTCTGCTGCAACCGCGACATCTCGACTCGGAAGTTAGCCTTACTCAAGATGCCGCCCGGTTATCGCGCAGGTGTCGGGTAATGCCTGATGTGGTGGAAGGGAGAATGAATGCCACCACTGCGACCGTGGTAGCCAACCCGGTGCAATCTGGAACCCAAACTTCCCTCGACACGTCGGTGCTGCCACCCGGTTCCCGATCAGTAGGTGAGCCGCATTCTCATTTAAAGATGGCGCACTGGTAGTGGTTTCGGCCCGGCACGCCAAGCAGAAACATGATACTTGGTCCTCTGACCCTGCTCCATGCTGACGGTCGACCGAATTCCAACCGCATCTCCCGTCTCGGATGACGCAGGGACGCGGTCGCATGCGGTCGGATGCCGTGAGACCAGGACAAGCCCCCTCTATCGCCACGCGAACCGGCAGGGGCACCCTTTGACACGGACGTAGTTGGTCCCGTCCGCGTTTACGAACCCACTGTCCACGGCCCACAGCTGACTGTCGGGCGACCAACTCACGAGGCCGAAGTTGCCCGCTGTCGGCTTGACGTTGTTGCCGTCGGGGTCGATCACCGCAGTGTGCCCATTGTAGGTCAGCGCGATGTGTTGGCCGTCAGGCGACCACGCCGGATCGCTCGCATTCGCCAATAGGAGCGTGAGCGCGCCAGTGTTGGACGTTGGCGCGGTATAGACGCCGTTCGCAAAGACCGGGTTTCCCAAGCTGTCAACGCAATCCGCATTTTGGGTCACCGTGGTCAGCACGCGTCTGCCATTGGATCAGTATGACCACTGCCAGCCCACGCAATAGCCCTTACCTGGTCCGGCAATGTTGGTCCCCATAACCTCGGCGCCGTACTGGTCTGTGAGAAACCATAGGAAGTCCGTGTTGTCGGGGCTCCACGCCGGCATCCCCATATCACGAGCGCCCGTGATGAAGTTGGGCGAGCTGTCAACACGCACTTCGTACAGGTAGTCGAAGCCGTCGCCCGTCGGTCCGACAAATAGTACATGAGAATGATCGGGTGAGAGCGCCGGCTCAGTCGCGGTTAGGCCGAGCGGTCTTGATGGCCCTGAACCCGGATCCATCGGCGTTCATCACGGCCAACCCCGTGGGACCGCTGGTGGTCACCACCAGCACGTTGTTCGGCGGAGTCGCGGTCGCCGTGAATGTCCCATAATTCGCGGCGACACCCGTCCACGAGTTCACCTGACGCGCTTGCAGCGTCTGCGGCCCGAGACGCGGCCCGAGCGTCCATTGCTCGTCAGCATAGCCTGAGCTGTTGGTCTCCTCGACGCCTCCGAAGACGTGGCCGCCCCCAGACGTGACGACGAAGTTGAGGAGGAAGTTGGGCACGGGGTGCCCGCTGTTGTCCAGGACCTGCACGCGGACGGCCTGCGGAAGCGCGGTGTTGACGGGCGCCTTCTGCCCGCCGCCAGCGACGACATTGAGAGTCACCTGGCCCACGCTTGTCGGCGCTGTCGGCGTGGTCGAGCCTGAACACCCGAAAAGGGTCGCCAGCAGTGCGGTGGGGACGAGAACCATCCAGGCCAGATGACAACCATCACTGGCGCGCGATGGAAGAGAACGGGCGGTCATGGGGGGACGCTCGGTCGTTGAGGTGGAGAATGTGACAACGCGCATCGACGAGCGGCCAATGTTGAATACGCCAGGATGCCCCACAGTCGGGCAAACCTTGCGTCCGCGTGGGGAAATGTCTTACGGTCGAGCCGACATAGCCGAAACTGTGAACCACAGATGCTACCCAGGCGAGCCATTCGCACGCGTATCAATGCAACGAGCGCGAGGTTCATCCTGCGGATGAGGACGCAAGCACGGGCGATCTCGCCGTGGAGATCGGGTACGAGCGGCTGGCGGAGATCCAGGAAGAGATCCTCTGGGTGTGCGAGGCAGCTCATCCGCCGGTCATCTGGGCAACCCAGGTGCTGGAGCGGTTCGTAAAACATGGGGCGCCCTCGCGTGCAGAAGTGACTGACGCCGCAATGTCAGCGCGCGCCGAATGCGTCATGCTCAACAAGGGGCCACATCTCGGAGAGGCCATCACGCTGCTCGATCATGTGTTGACGCGGATGCACGGTCACCTCCAGAAGAAGGCACCCCAGCTTCGTGCGCTCGGCTCGTGGCAGCATCTCGCTCATCCTGCAGATAGAGCTCCGGAGTCCGCCAGCGGCTAGCCGATGTCAGGTCGCTCCTGACCATGCATTCCTGAATCCCCGATACGTGACCGCGGCTCGTCAGCCGATCTTTCCGTTCAGGTTACCATGAAAACTTTGCAGATTCTTATCGTGTATGCGACGACGTACGGACAGACCGCCCGGGTCGCTACTTATCTCGCTCGCTCATTCCGCGGCACGGGGCATGTGGTCACGATCGTCTGCGTCACGGATGCGCCGGATAATCTGTCATTGTCGCATTATGATGTGGTGATAATCGGGGGCTCGGTGCTCTTTGGTCGTCACCAGCGCGCGTTGCGCCGGTTCGTGGTGAGCCATCGCGAAGCACTGAACGCCACGCGTTCTGCCTTCTTCTCAATCAGTGGATCTGCAGGCAGTGCGCATGAAGCATCGCGTGCCGCTGCCTGCGAATACGTGGCTGAGTTTCTGAAACAGACGCGGTGGGCTCCACGGCTGACTGTCACGATTGGCGGATCGGTCGCGTTCACCAAGTACAACCCGCTTCTGCGCTTCATCATGAGACGAATCGCGGCGAAGCAAGGGCAACCAACCGATACATCGCGCGACCACGAACTGACCGATTGGTCCATCGTCGACCGCTTTGCCCAGAGCGCGCTTGCACTCGCGGTCGGCGATCCTGCGCACGCGATTGTCACCAGCTAAGGCGTCGCGAAGACAACCTTCTCGAAGGGATAGGCTTAGAGCGTGGACGGATACGTCTCTGTCCCCAATCAGACGCGGCCGTGACGGTGTCAGCGTACGTTAAGAACCCCACCAGCAGCGCCTCGCGGCCGCAGCGCTGCCGCACGCGCTGGCCCAGGTTCAGCTCGCCGAGTGAGCCCTCACATCTCCCAATTCGACCGCACTATCAGCTGTCACACCAGGCCCTTAGCGCAAGCGGGTACCTGTCATGGTGATATGCTCAGATCGTGCGCGCCCGATCAAGGAATACGCCGTATGGCGCAGGGCGAGATCTCTGGTATCACCGGTGAGCGCCGTTCCCATCTGGCTGGTGACGTACGCGTAGCCGATGCCAGTTGTGGGATCGGCGAAGCCGAGCGATCCACCCGCGCCGGGAGATCCGTACGAGCTTTCGCTACCGAACGGCCACAGCGGACTTGGTTTCATGAAGCCAAGGGAGAATCGCGCCTCGCCCTTCATGCACTCGTCATAGAACCCTCGCGTCGCCGGGACCGCCGGAGCAGCCAACGCATCGAGCGTCTCCGAACGTAGGCCGAGTTCGTGGCCCCCCGTTGCGAAGACGCTATACGCGCGGGCGATCGCGCGCGCAGTGCCGACGCCGTTGCCGGACGGCACCTCGAGATTCCGCGCATAGATGCGCCGGTCGTCGCGATAAACGTCGGTGCCCGGATTGACCGCGAGTGCCCGGTGGAAGTTGGACCGAGGATTGAAGGCGGCCAGGGTCACTCGGATCGGGAAGCCGACGAGCATCGCGAGTGGCCGGGGTGGTGCCAACGTCGCCAAACGGCAATTGGGGATGGATTCGGGCAATCGAATGTAGACGTCGAGCCCAAGGGGTGTCGCGATTTCCCCTTGAAAGAACTGTCCCAAACTCCGATGCTGCGGATCCACCCGTCGCAGCAGCTCGCCTTCGTAGAACCCAAGGGTCAGCGCGTGGTATGCTTGTCGGGTGCCTGGTTCCCACGCAGGCTTTTGGCGCGCGAGCACAATTGCCAGGCGATCGAGGTCCGCGACCACGCTCCGATCGACCGGCTCGTTGAGGGCGAACAGCCCGGCCTGATGCGCCAGCAGTTGACGGACAGTAATGGTTCCCTTTCCCTGTTGTGCGAATTCGGGCCAATAGGTCGCGACATGCTCGTCATAGTCGAGCCAACCGCGGGAATGTGCGAGGGCGAGGGTCATCGCCGCGAGCCCTTTCGTCGCCGAATGAATGACGACCATGGTGTCCTCCTCCCAGGGATCGCCGGTCGCCTTGTTCCGGAGCCCGCCCCAGAGATCCACGACTTTCTCACCTTCATAGTACACGCAGCAGGGGGCCCCACCTACTTCGTGGCGACGGGCAAAATTCTCGACGAACGCGCCGCGGACAGGCTCGAAGCCGGCGGCTACGTGACCCTCGATCCGAATGTGCGACGCTGGCGCCATGTCAGGACTCCGATGGAAACTCTGGAATGATGGCTCTCGTGCGGTCGTCGCGAGTCGAGATTCCCCCGATAGTATGTCAGGCCGATGCCACAAGCATTGATCGGCCGTCGCCCCGATCACCGTGTCGCCACTGAGGGCTCAGGCGGGCGGCCGGGAAAGCGAGCGATCACCGCCGTTACCACCGACGACAGTTTACTCGCATACTTGGCCGGATCGTTCGGCACATTGGTGCGCCCTACACCCCGCCAGAGAAGGTGGCGAGCATCGCGGTCCAGAATGTCGATGATAACGGTGCCCTGCTCGTACTCATAACTGCTTGGATGATACGGCCAGCTCTGCTCAGGCGTCGGCCCGCTCTTCGGGTCCCAGAACGGGTAGCCGTAGTCATAGTCTGTAACGACCAGCCTGCGGTAAGCGCCGACGTAGTAGGCGATCACCAGATCCGCACTGTCACTCCCGCGCGCATAGCCGCGGGCCATCAACTCCTTCGCGATCTGGTGCCGGACCTCGCGCCCCGAGATCGAGCTTTCGAGCATTGGATCATCGAGAGTCGGGGCGTCGGGCTGCACGGCGCGATTTGCTCGCATCGGAAGAAAGCGGAAACTCCGCTGCGTTACGAACGAGGCATTGCGGGACTGTATGCTGGCAACGCGAAGCTGTCCCGCTGTCAAGCAACCAGTCAGTGCCAGAGGCGCGACCAATGCTGCAAGTACCGCCGACCGTCGCGCAGAATGGACACTGATATTGTGACGGCGTCTGTTGACTAACATGTTTGCCTCGTCGAAGCGTGAGTTTGCGTTGTGCCTTCGCTGAGCCTCTCTCACCAACATCGTCAGTAGTTGAACCTCGGCCAACCGGCACATGGCTGACTTCGGGTCGGGGAAGTGCTGACAGTGGCGCGCGGTCAAAGTCGAATTGTGCTGCCGGCGGGATGTCATTGTCGCGGCCTCGCTTGATGCACCCGGTCGAGCGCATGCCGTAGTCTGTACCGCGATACCGGAGAACGAGGCCGTGTATGACATTGGCCCAGCCACGCGAAAGCGGTATAGCCGAGAGATTGGCCGCGCCCAAACGATATTCTGGAACGGCCCAATGGGTGTCTGCGAGTCGTCTGCCTTCGGCGCCGGAACCGTGGCCATTGCGTTGGCGATGGCCGCAGCCACGAAGGCCGGTGCGATCACGGTCGTCGGAGGCGGTGATACCATTGCGGCGGTGGCCCAGCAAGGACTCATGAGCCAGATGAGTCACGTCTCAACTGGCGGTGGCGCCGCACTCGAGTTCCTCGAAGGGAAGAAGCTGCCAGGCGTCGAAGCTCTAGATGACTTTGCGTCAAGCAACGTGAGCGGTTCTGGCAGCTTGAGCGCCGCACCACGAGCCATGTGAGATAGGAATTAGAGCGCCGACGGGTACGTCTCTGGCGGCTCGCCTCGCTCCCAAGAGCTAGTCCGTTCGAGGGGTTCGACCGCCCGGCTCGAATCATAGTGGAGAATCGCGTCGAACTGTCGACTCAGGATCGCGCGAAAGTAGTGACTTTGGCGTTCGGTTTCTGGGTGATAGATGACGCCGATCGCGCGCTCGAGGTGGGAATGCCGGACCGACGGCACACCCTCATCAACCGTGCGCAGATCAGCGAAGCAATTGCCGAAGCCAAATTCGTGGAAGAGAGCTTCGTAGCTTCCGGGCAATGCCAATCGGACCGTCCTGCGCTCAGCCGGTTCTCCCCAATCGGATGCGGCAGTGACGGTGCCGGCGTACGTCGAGAACCCAACCAGCAGCACCTCACGGCCATAGTGCTGCCGCACAAGCTGACCCAGGTTCAGCTCGCCATGTGAGCCCATTTCGGTTTCTCGCGCATCGCCCAAATGAGAGTTATGCGCCCAGACGACGATCCTGGCGCCTCGTCGCTGTTCTTCCAGAAAACCCCGCAGCGTGTCGAGTGTCTCGTGCATGTGGCTGTCGCGAAGGTTCCACGACTCGACGTGGCTGCCGAACATGGTGCGATAGTAGCGCTCGGCGTTGCGAACGACCCGGCATTTTGCTGTGCGAAAAACAGGTCATCGGGTGCGATCAGTCCGTTGCGGGTTGCATACTCGCCGGCCGCGCGCCGCAGCTCGACCAGCTGTGATACTACTTCGCGCTCACAGGTTGGCGTAAGGTCGAAACGAGTCGCGTAGCCGTAGGCCTGCGGGTCAGTGCCAAATCGATCGAAGCACGCGTAGCGCTGCTTGGCTCGCTCCGCGGCTTTAGGGTCCACACGCTGCAGGTATCGCAATACGGCTTCGATCGATGCATGAAGGCTGTACAGGTCGAGGCCGTAAAACCCCACGCGCTCGGCGGGGCGCACGTGCTCATTGTGCTCGCGGAGCCATCCCACGAAGTCCAGGACGTCGGCATTCCGCCACATCCATTGTGGAAATCGCCGAAAATCGCCGAGCGCTTCGCCGGCATCGCGGTCCGTTCCGCGTCCGCCCACGTAGCGGTTGACTCGGTACGCGTCGGGCCAATCCGCTTCCGCGGCAACGCCGATGAACCCGTGCTCGCGAATCAACCGCTTGGTGATCTTTGCCCGCACACGGTAGAACTCGTGGGTGCCGTGTGAGGCTTCCCCAATGAGGACGAGTCGCGCATGCCGCGCTGCGTCGGGGAGTCGGTCAAAGTCGGTTGAATCCCCGGTCAGCGGTTCCATGACGACGCGAAGCGCCTGGGTGGTACGACGGCTGGTTTCGGCGATGGTTGTCATTGACAAACCCTCCCGCTGCGACCGCTAAGACAAGGCATCTGAAGTGCATTCTATACTGACCAGAGCCCGTGGGTGTCAGGCAAAAACCCGTGTGTTGTCCGGCAGCTTGTGGACACGCTGCCTCCAATTGGGCGGCAGGGCCAAGCCCACGTCCCGTTTGCTAGGGGCTTGCTGTTATCTCCCCCGCCCTTCGATCTCTCCCTCGGGTAGGTGTGCCACAAGCTCTTCATCCGCCATTGCAGTAAGTACAGTCCGCGTTCTTGCGCCAAATTCACCGCCATCACGCCGACTGGCACGAGGATCATGCCCGGCACGATACTCTTCGTCCATTCCGTCTTCGCTGCGTCCGCTGACACACCAGCGCCGCTCGCCATTCGGGCACTCAAAGTCGTGAGTGCGACGTTGCAGACTGTGAAGATTACGCCCCGCTGCATCAAGCTCGTGATGTCACTGCCGGGTGTGGGCACGCCGTCTCGATGCAGGAATGGGTTCCGTGTTGCGGGGCCGCCGGTCGTTCGATCGCTGATCTGCGTGTTCTCGCCGATCCGATAGCGCTCCCAGAGTGCATCCGGAAGGGCCATTGGCATGGCGAAGTGCCGCAGTCCGACCACAGCGGTGAGCTGGTTGTCCGTGAGGCCGTACGTTTCGTGGTTGAGATCGAGAAAGTACTTCGCGAATGCCAATGAGAAGCCGTCGTTGGGCTGCAGCGTGTCGAAGAACTGTTTGTGCTTGCCGGTCAGCTTCTCCAGCCATGCATCACTCCACGGCACGCGAGGTTGTTGCCCCGCGGCCGGGGGTGTCGGCAGAAGGGATCCTGATCCGACGGCGGCCAACGGATCACGCACCAACGGCGCGACTGCCAGCGCCGCTGCCGCACCTGTCATTCGCTGAAGGAAGGCGCGTCGCGCGGTCGCTCTGTCGCAGACGGGCAACCCGCGCGTTCCGCTCTCGTCCTGATCTGTCTCTGGGGACATCGTCACTCTCTCCTGTTGAATGCGATGCTGCGTCGTATGGGCCTTGGCTTTCGGTAGCTACCCCCGAAGCCTGACCTCTGGTCCCTGGTCCCTAGCAGTGTTGGCTCCCTAGAACGCCATCCACGCAAATAGGTAGACCGTGTTATTTCCGGTCGCCGCGCGTCCCGCCCCGTCGTAGTTTGTCGCCGCCCCGTTGAACTTCGAGTACTGGACGCCCTGCAGACCGATGCGGACGTTCTGCCAGGGGTTGTAGTCGAGCTCCTCGATGATGCCGTTCGTCTGCGGTGCCCCCACTCGGCTCCCGACAAGCGGTGCTGGGGCATACAACAGTGAGTCTCGCGTTCCGGTCGTCGAGAAATACCCGAATGTGACGCCGTAACGGGCGCTGGGCTCCACGCTGATGTTGATCGCTCCGGTGTTCAGCATATTGTCGACCTGGCTCGCGGCCCCGGAAGCGAAGAGAGGGCGCCGCCGACGTTGACCGACTCGCAGCGACGAAGGATTTCCTCAGGCGCTCCCTTGGCCAACAAGCGACACGCGCCGCCGGGGCAGTGAACCACGACTGTCATGAGTTTCCGCGCGAAGTCGAAGGGGATCTCATCAATCTTCTGGTATTGATCAATTACGAGATCCGGATGGCGCGGCGGATGTGCTAGCACCGCGGTATCGAGCGCGCTCCTGAGCCCAGTCTCCAAACGACTGATCAAGAGCGCATCGCGAAGCACGACATCGGCTGACCGACCCTCCACATCCACATAGCGCTCGAGGATGATGCTGTCCATCGTCAACGTGCCGGTCTTGTCCGTACAGAGCACGTCCATGGCGCCAAAGTTCTGAATGGCGTTGAGGCGTTTGACGATGACATGGTGCCTCGCCATGGCAACTGCCCCTCGTGCAAGACAGGCAGACACGATCGTAGGAAGCATTTCCGGCGTGAGGCCCACGGCAACGGCCAAAGCGAAAAAGAACGCCTGCTTCCAGTCATGCTTCGTGAGTCCATTCACGAGGAACACTATTGGCACCATGACGATCATGAACCGGATCATGAGCCAGGTGAAGCGATCGATGCCCCGATCGAATGCCGTTGCCATCGGACCGGCTGCGACCCCCTGCATGATGCTGCCGAATAGCGTGCGCGGACCCGTCTCGATGATGGCCGCCTTGGCGGTGCCGCTCTGTACGCTCGTTCCCAGAAACACCAGGTTGGGGTGCTCCGCGAGTGTCGGGGAGCCGGCAACCCCGGAGATGTCCCCTTTCTCGACTGGGAAAGACTCGCCGGTCAGACTCGATTGGTTGACGAACAGGTCCTTTGCTGCCAGTGCCCGGGCGTCTCCGGGAACCATGTCACCCGCCGCGAGCAGGACGACATCACCGGGCACAATCTCGGAGAGGGGGATCTCGCGAGGCGTCCCATCCCGGATCGCCGTGGCAGTGACGTGAATCATGGCCCGTAGCGCTGCTGCCGCGCGGTCAGCTCGCGCCTCCTGCGTGAATCGAAGCGCGACCCCCAAGACCACCATGACCACCATCACAACCGCCGATCGAATGTCACCAGTCGCCAGCGAGAGGGCCGCGAGAGCCGATAGGAGGATAACCAGGGGGTTGCGAACGGCACGCAGCAAGCGCGTGGGCCATCGCATCGGCCGCTGCGCGGCGACCTCATTCGCTCCGTATCGTGCGAGCCGAACTCCCGCTTCGGTCGACGTCAGGCCGTCGGCGACCGAGGCGCACTGACGCAAGACCTCGGCAACGCTCTCGTCGGCCGCAGTCATCAGCGAGGCCGTTTTCCTCCGCCCGCTTGCGAGACCAGAGTTTGCCGACGCGTCCAGGAGCGCTTAAGGCAGCTGGTGATGAGCGCTGTTCGGATACTTGCTCGAGCGTCCACCAGCGAGCCGCACGTCATGGGACTTGCCGGGCTCGCCGATCCTGGCAGGTACCCGGGATGCGATGATACGTGCAGCCCACGAGCACACCGAGTATGCTGCCATCAAGCTGTGGCGACCAAGACTCGATGCTCGATGAACCCCGAGCACCCGTGAGGCAACGGCCCCGACGAGGAACGTACCAAAAGCGGCACGGTTGTGCGTGCCAACGGCGATGAGGTCGGCGTGCTCTTGCCGCGCCACTTCCAGTAAGCGGGTCGCTGCGTCGCCGCTCAAGGCATGACATCGCACCTGGACGCCCGTTGGTGCTCCGAGCGCCGAGACCATGCCCTCCAGGCGATCGGTAATTTCCTGGGCGTACGCCACGTCGGCCGATAGCGCCCCCACTCCAACTTGGGACATGAGTGGTCGGACATGCACCAGGTGCAGGGACCCGAATGACCCGAGGCATTCGAGTGCGGCTCGGGCCGCTTTCCCGCTGGCTCGGCCGAAGGCTGTACCGACGACCGCGCAAGTCGGCAACGCTCTGGCCAGTGGGTCGACAGCGAGGACAGTACGCCTGCCCTTGTTGGCTGCGCCAAGCGCGGTTGACCGCCCCCAAAGCCTCTCGAAGGCGATGTGGCTCTTCAGGCCTACCAGGAGGAGGGACGTCAGGTCGTCACCGGCGATCTCTCCCAACGTATCGGCGCGGTCCCCACTGACGATGCCGACCGGCCACTGTCCTTCCGGTACGCCGAGCTCGACGAGCTGACGCTCAATGCGCTCACGCAATGCTTCCACGGTCCCGGCGTCATAGGTTGCGCTACTCTCACGCATCCCGGACACGGGTCGCCAGCCGGTGTCGACCACTCCGACAACGTACACGGCCCTCCCGTCTCGTTGCGCAAAAAGTTGCGCGAGACGGATCGCTCCGTTTGAGTCCCAAGTGCCGCAGCTGCCCACGACGATCGGCGAATCCATCGCGCGCGTTGGAGCAGCTGTCCCTTGCGCCGCTCCGGGATAGGCGTCGTATCCGGTGGCCATTTGGGTACTCTCCTCGTCCGGACGGACGTCAAGAGAAGGGAAGGCAATCCTTGAGGTGTCCTGACGGAAGATCGTCAACGAGGAAAGCCCGTGCTGTCGGGGCAGTCCGTTGCTGTTGTCGGCGGTTGCCTGACAGGCTGCCACCGTACAAGTCGGCACTGTAAAGAGGATTCACGGGCCTGGCATCACCTCAGAGCAGGCGCCACAATCTGTCAGCCCATTCCCGCCGTCCGAGGGTACGCATGAGGCGATGGTGGTCGCACCGCATCGTACGCGCGTTCACGCTTCTGACCGTCCTGGCCGTGTTCGGCATGATCGGCTACATGGCGATCGAGGGCTGGAGCGTCGGCGACGCGTTGTATATGGCCGTGGTGATCCTCTCCACTGTTGGCCTCGAGGCTCCTCATCCGCTCTCGTCAATGGGCCGACTCTTTACCATCGCACTCATCGTCACCGGCGTCAGCGTCGCCGCGTACATTGTGTCTGCGTTGGGCGAGTACGTGACCGGCGGTGTGGTGACCGGTCTGTTCCGTCGGCGACGCCTCGCACGCAGCATCCATCGTCTGTCCGGCCATTACATCGTGTGCGGATATGGACGGGTCGGCCGGCAGGTGGCAGCGGACCTGCGCCTGCGTGGCTATGCGGTCGTGGTGATCGAACGAACGCTTCTAGGATCGGACACGAGTGATGAGCTATTAATCGCGGGCGACGCGAGCGATGACGCTGTCCTCCTCGGCGCCGGGATCACGAACGCCCGCGGGCTCGTGGCAGCTGCTGGAGACGATGCAACGAACCTGGTGATCACGCTTTCATCACGTGCCCTCGCGCCTGATCTCACCATCCTGGCAAGAGCGAGCGAGTCTACGACTGAAAGCAAGCTTCTCCGCGCAGGCGCGACGCATGTTGTCTCACCGTACGCCATCGGTGGACACCGCATTGCCGCAGAGATCCTATCACCCGGAATTACTGCCTTCTTCGATACGGTCGTGCATGCGCAGGACCTCGACCTGCGGCTCGAGGTCGCTACGCTCGCTGAAGACAGTGTGTGGATTGGTCGCACCCTTGGTGACGCATTCCCACCCACGCAACAGCGGCTCAACATCGTTGCATTTCGGCGCGCGGGCGACTCCGAGTTTGTGACTAATCCACGCCACGACACAGCGCTCGCAACTGGCGATACCCTCGTGGCAATCGGACCGCAGAGTGCAATACAGCACATGGGCAGCCGTGCCGACGGCGTCGCCAGGCGACGAGTGCATGTGTCGAGCGAACGTCGGCACCGTCCCGTAGAAGATGTTCGCTGAGACGCTATCAATGCCGCAGCCAACAACCGGACTCACCGATCACTACGTCATCTGTGGCTGCGGCCGCGTTGGACGTGAGGTAGCCCTCGCCCTCCGACGCCGCAGTCGAGTTGTCGTCGCTATCGATGTCGATGCGCGGGCGTTCGCCGAGACCCATCTAGCACACACCGTGACCGGAAGCGCCACAAATGACGCGGTCTTGACGAGCGCGCACGTCGCGAATGCACGTGGTCTGGTCGCCGCGACAGGAAGTGACGCCATCAATCTCTCGATCGCACTCTCAGCTCACGCCCTGAACCCAACGCTTCGGATCGTAGCCCGCGCAAATCAGCAGGAGTCAGAAGCCAAGCTCCTGCGAGCGGGAGCGACTCGAGTGGTTTCGCCGTATGCCATCGGCGCGCATCGTATGGCTACCCAGCTTGTGTCGCCAGGAATCGTGGCATTTCTCGATACCATTCGGGATGCCGAGCAGGTCGACCTGTGGATGGAAGAGGCTACCCTCGCGGCGGGCAGCTCAATGGTCGGTCAACCGATCCTCGACGCCATGCCCCATCTGCCCGGACTCCCCAACCTCATCGCCGTCCGACGGGGGAGTGCAGGTCCCTTCATGACCAACCCGCCTCCCGAGCTACGGCTTGCGGTAGGAGATACGTTGATCGTCGTGGGATCGCGTGCACATCTGACTGGCCTGATCGCGCAGGCAACTCTAATGCCCCAGCCTAGTGCACGGCCGCCGACATGACCCACGTTTCCTTTCGGTCCCTCGTGGCACCCGCCCCGACGTCAACGAAGACGTCAAGATGATCGGCCCAGAATCTCTACGTTTAGCTCCTAATCGTCAGCGTTCCGGCCGCCGCGTCATACGTCGCATGAAGGCTCGTGAGATTGCTGGTCGGCTGGCCGCCGACCCATTTGCCGGTCGCGGCAAACGTGGCGCCGTGACAGGGACATTGGAAGTAGCTGCGCCCGACCCCGACGGTGCATCCGAAATGTGGACAGATGAGCGAGAACGCCGCGAAGGAGGCCTCGCCCGTGCGGACCGCGGCGACAGGGGTCCCGTTGCCGTTGTCTACGCGCACCATTCCACCGACGCTCGCGAGCTCAGGAAAGTTCGATAGCTGGACGACCAGATTCACATGCGGCGCCGTCGGCCCACCGCTCATGCACGCGCCGGTCAGTACCGCAGCAACGGCTGCCAGCGTGCCTTGGGAAACGAAAGCGCGCCGGTCCATCCCGCTCGCGCGGACGAGCGGGACTGGTCCCGTGACCACGCCAGGATCCGATTGGGTCATTGCATCTCTCCGAATGATTGCGGCCTAGACACGTAGCACGGCTCCCGTCCAGCCGGCCGGGTCTTGATCGCTCTTGTACATGGTGTCGAGGTTGACGAGGACACTATCACCTTCCCTACGGATGCCGAGTCGATCCATGTTGCGCGTCGCGCGCCCGGAAACGAACGTGCCGTCGGGCTGGTACTTCGAGTGATGCTTGGGGCATTGAAATCGTCCATCCGCACCGTCCCATCGGAGGGCGGTATTCTGGTGCGGGCAGGACAGGTTGAACGCATCGAATGGCGTTCCCCGACCGGACGAGTATCACCTGGTTGTCGCGATCGATCTGCACACCATCGCCCGACGCTATCGGATATCGCGCCTCACCAGCTTGGATGACCAGTGACGACGCCCACCGCACCGGCAGCGACGCCGCCGTCGCAGGTTCGAGTCCAATGGCCGCCAGCGCTGCAGCGATCGACGCCCCTGCACTACGCATGAAGGCACGACGGTCGTGCAGGACGCAGTGATCGCAGTCGAGCGGCCGCCCGAGTGCGCCTGATCGTGAACTGGTGTTAAACGGGCTCATGGTCCTTCCCTGATCTGCTGGGTGACGTCGCACTCGAGGTGCACGGATGGAGGTGTCGACACGGCCGCTCGCATCAGCTGCTACTCGTCAGTATGGTCCCCGCGAGGACAATGGCTGTCCACAGCACCACGCTGGCAATCGCGGTGCGCCGTAAACGGGTCCACAGCGGGTCGCGCGCACTTCCGCCACTCTCACGGAGCCTCGTCTCAGTCCGAGTGAGCACATAGCCGTTGGCCAACAACAAGGCGACGAGCGTCAACTTGGTCCAGAACACTGGGGATATGGCGAATGTCTCGACATCCGCTGCGGCTTGCAGAAGCCCACTGACAAAGAGGACCGAGAGCGCGACGACGACCGGTCGGTGCACCGCCGCGAGGTCTTGCAAGAAATGCCATCGTCGCTCGGGTGATAACCGGGCTGCGCGGAGCGTCGCGCGGTCTGCGGCCACGGCGAACCCACCACCGAACAAAAGCGCTCCCAGGTGTACGAAGGTCATCGCACCCGAAACGACCTTCGAGCCGCTGTAGAGCGATTGCCACGGCGCGAGCAGTTGACCAATAGAGTGAACCACATCGTGCACGAGTCAATTTCTCCACAGCCACATCATGCCCGTCCCGATCAGTGCAATACCCATCGACCCTTCGGCGAGTGATCAATGCATCTGGGCGTTGGGGAGACTGTGCTTGGCAGCTCCTCCGGCCATTGCCGTTGCCGCAAAGCCCGCGTCAGACATGAGCATCAGCGCCGTATGAACGAGCCGCCGGGTGCGACCAGCGGGATCCGATCGGGATTCCCAGAGGTTCCACCCGCCCGTCAGCGTGTTGAAGGCGAAGAGTCCAATAAGCCCGTCGGCCACGACGCTGTGCGCGGTCCGCAAACTGTGCGGAGGGAAACCGCGACGTTCGTCGTGGAGAATCTGTTCGCCAACCACATACTCACCGGCAAACAGCGGCAGCTCCGCGAAGCTGGCAATGCGATGCATCGTAAGGCGGCGACTGTACCAGTCGCTGTATTCAATTGCACGGGGGCGCGTTGTGCGGCGCGAGCTCGTATCTTGTGTCTGCGGCTGAACGAGATCAGCAGCAGGGTGTGATTGTAAGGAGAAACCTGACGGCTGCATGCGAGGGCCGACGCCGACGACGGAGGCATTGACCACGCTCACGCCGACGGAATCGCTCCCAGCCGAATCCGTGCGTTGGATGACCTCTTGGCTTGCGGTCGCAGAGAGGGTATCGCGCGGCGGCGCAAGCGATAAGTTGGAACCGGTCGTATCTCGACCAGCTCCTCGCCAAGCGGTGGCAATAACGAGAGAGGCAGTGAACGCGGCGTGAATCATCGGAATCGAGTTGATGAACGAGGCGCGATGCTCGCGCCGATCGACGCCGACGACGAGCGGCAATGGAACGCACGGAGTCGTGTGGTTGTGACATCGGGGTTGTTGACGCTCGCCTTTTGTTGCGTCATGCCCACCGAAGCCCATTCTGCCACCAGCGATCGCGCTGAGAGCTGGGCAACGCGTCGTGAGAGCGCGGTGAACCGGATTTCGTTATTCTCGCGGCGCGAAGGGATGCGCGATACGGCAGCCACGGGATCGATCGCGGGCACGATCTACAGCGACGCGGGCGGTGCACCCCTGTCGGGAGCGCACATCGAGGTCGATAACGGCCAACCGTCTGCCGCGGACAGACCGGCGAGCTCCGCGTGGTCGGATACGGCGGGGGCCTATTCGGTCAGTGGTCTCGTTGCTGGCATCATCACCTTGTCCATCACGTATCCCGGCTTTGACACGGCTTCGTTCCAGGTCATCCTCCCGGGCCGTGGAATCGTGCGAATCGACGTGACTCTTCAACGAGTGGTCGTGGTTCTTGACTCGGTTCGTATAGTCAGTCGCTCCACGGCGAACGGAATGACGGCGGCCACCGAAGGCGCGGACGGTCCCGATACCTGGCGTTGGCGCAGGCCGCTTGACTCAGCCGTGACGGAGATTGGTGAACCGGAATACGTTTACCGTCCTGGCTGGGGATCCGCACATCTCGGTACCGCCGGAGAGTCCCGCGCTGATCGATCGTGGAGGTGCACCGGATCAATTGCTCGTTCGCATCGACGGGTTTCCTCTTTGGAGTCCTTACCATGCGAGCGGCGTTGGTGGCGCCCTCAGCGCGTTGAGTCCGGACGCCATCGCCGGGGTGACACTACACGACGGGGCGCTCGCCGCGGCGTTCGGCGATCGGCTAGCCGGTGTGTTGGATGTGGATACGCGGGACGCACCGCCAGCGGGCTCGATCGGTACCGTTGCGTTTGGCCCGGCGGCGGCGCGCGCAATGTGGGCCCGCTCATTCTCGATCGGCGGCGCGACCGCCGGCATGCTGATCGCTGCGCGGCATAGCGACCAGGATCTTTCCCCGTTGCGGGCCGAGGTTGGCGCGCTGCACGATCAATGGTTTGACGGAATTGCGACAGGCGTGCTGCGCTTCAGTCGCTCGACGATCCGCGTGCTCGCGTTCGGCGGTGGGGATCGCGCGGTCACCGACGACGAGTTGCTGGCCGATTCATCGGCCGGGACTCGCCCACGCCTTCCTTGGCATACTCAGACGCTCGGGGTCGTCTGGACGCAGCGGCTCAGCGGCGCCGCCCGCCTCGAGACGCGCCTCTCGCAAGCCGTCTTCGGAGCGACCGTGCCGACGTTCACGGACCCTCTCGGTCCAGCGGCCCGTAGCGACGCGCGCCAATCCGAGGCATCGACACAGATTCGCCCTGGGTGCGACGACAGCCGGTATAACCGTCGACTTCCTCGGACTGCGCTATCACGTGACCGGCGCCACAACGCCACCAGGAACCGACCTGCCTGCCACTCCGACAGGTGACACTCGGCCTCTTCTCGCTCTGGGCGCCAATCCAACTACAACCTCGGGTTTCGTCCAGCACATGTGGGGGCCCGCGGATAGCGCCTGGGCCGTCACGGCCGGATTGCGCGCGACCGACATCACGGGCATGGGGCCGAGAATGGAACCGCGCCTCACGGGCGCGTTTCGTCTGGCATCCGGCGTCACCGCGTGGACGGGATTTGCTCGCACGCACCAATACCTGCAATCGCTCCGCAACTTCGCGGCTCCGTTCGGCGCGCAAATGGGGATGGACCTCCCCATCGCATCAGGGATGGATGGGGTGCCCGTAGCGCAGAGCGATATCGCGTCGCTCGGGGTCGTCGCGCAGCTCGGTCCGCTCGGGCGACTCACCCTCGACGGCTATCAACGGCGGATCTCAGGCCTCGCAGTCCCGAGTCCGTTCACTCTAAACGCGTTTGCCGTTCGCGGCTTTGATCGAGCCGCTGCTCAGGTCAACGGTATCGGGGCGGAAGTGGACGGCACCAACCGCTGGGTGACATGGCAGGCGGCGTACGGACTCGCCGCGACGCTCGAGCAGTACACCACACTGTCATATAGGCCGACGACGCAAGTTGGGCAGACCGCCACTGTCGCCGGCGCCGTACATCTCGATCGCAGCACACAGCTGCGCGTCGCCACCTGGCTGGCGACAGGCGAACCGGCACCTGGTCTCACTACGGCGACGCTCGGGCACGACGAGGACGATGCGGCGGCCTCAGTACCGGGACCAGATCGCGACGGCAACGCGACATGGTTGCCGATGATGAGGGTGCCAACCTATCTGCGTACAGATATCGAAGTGTCGCGAACTTGGCCGATCGGCCGAACGGGGGGACGTCTGTCGTCCTTCCTCGCGCTCGCCAACGCATTCAATCGCAATAACGTCGCAGGATTCATCCCGCGCGGTGCCGGCGGGCTCACACCAGTCCCGCTCCTGCCGCGATCACTGTTAGCAGGAATCTCTTTCTCGTACTAATCGTGAGTCGAGTCAGCTCCCTGCGGCTCCCGGGCCCCGACGGGAGCCCACGCGAGCATGTGCGGTTCCCGACAGACCGGTGGCGACGAGGTCGGAAGTCCAATGTCACAAACGGCGTGGAGGAGCGTTCCATGCCTGTGTCCGCCGCGCCGATGACCACGGAGAGCGCCAACACGGCGTTCGTGAGTGCTGTGTCAGCCGTCTTTCACGCACAGTACGATGGGCTGTATCGATATCTGGATCGTTTGACGGATGATCCCGACCTCGCAATGGATATTGCGCAGGAGACCTTCGTGCGATTGTACCAGCGCGGTTCCATGCCGGACGACCCTCGCGGATGGATCGTATCCGTCGCGATGAACCTGCTCCGAACCGATCGTCGTCAGGAACGTCGTCGAGGTGAAATCATGGCACGGCATGGGCCGACGTCACTCGTACAGAGCTCTGGAGAAGCGTCCGACGCTGGCGTGCTGGCTGGCGAGGCCCGCGACCAAGTCAAGGCCGCGCTTGACGCATTGCCGTTGCGTGATCGTCAGATTTTGCTCCTTCGACACGAGGGGTACAGCTACCGAGAGCTCGCGGGCGTCTTGGGCGTCGCAGAATCGAGTGTGGGTACGACGCTCATGCGCGCGATGCGCGCATTCGAGGCGGTACTACGAAAACCGGTGGCAGTGCTGCCGCTATCGCACCCCGGCCGAGGCGTGTAGCCATGCATTTCAGTGAATACGAGTTGGGGCTGGCCCTCGATAGCGGCGCCCGGCCGATGGCGCTCGAGGAGCATGCCGACCGATGTCGCGACTGTCGTGCTGCGCTCGACCGCGCGCGTGAGAGGCACCATCGCATTGGAGCGGTGCTGTGCCTGCTCGATCACCCCGCACAGCCCGTCTCCTTCGCTGCGATCGAGGCACGCGCGCTCACGCCATTTGCGACGATCGATAGCGTGTCCCCGCCGGAGCGCCGGCCGGTCCCGGTGCGCCCGTTTCGCGACCCGGTCAGCTTTTGGAATCCGCACGCGACCGACCGGCGCCGGATTGCGTGGCGTCGTGGTGTTGTCGGATTCCTTCTCGCTGCGGGGGCGGCGGCCGCTGCGGTGTCGGCGCCACCAGTTGGACAGTTCGTCACGGCGCTCGCCCATCCACGCGCGTCTCAACGGGCCGTGCGTTCGCTAGAGAGTCCGCAAGCCACGGCATCGAAATCGACGTCCCCGTCCCTCCCACGCGGGGTGGCTATCACATCGCACTCAGGAAGGGCGGTCATCGTCTGGCCAGCGGCTCAGACAGGTAGCGTGGCGCGCGTCAAAGTCATGGAGCCAGGGAACTCGCCTGGTCCGCGCGTTTCAGTGTTGGCAAACGGCGATGGTGTCGTCTATCGGGTGTCGGGTGATACGATCTTCGTGGATAATCGTGCGGCGTCGCCCGTCACTTTCGAAGTTGATGTACCACCGGCGTCCGAGCTGGCTGCGGTCACTTTAGTCGTCGTCGAGCGCTCCGTCTTCAGTCGGCACGGCATGACTCTCGACACGCGAATACCTCGATCCTCGGACGGCAGTTACTCGATCGATCTGACGACGGGTCGCGCGCCGTAAGGTCCGTTTTCGCGAAGACTTCCGTAGTCAGCCAACCCGGAGAGGCGCTATGCTTCGGGTGGCGAGGGCACCGCAGAGGGAGCCGTCGGCCGTGAGCGCGAGTCTCGGCATAGGGGTGCCACCATGCCTGGCGATGCTGCCGTGGCGAGCAGGATAGGATGGTTGGGAAGCCGCTGGCGGGCTGCCGCGCTCCCCGCTGCTGCGATCATTGCGATCGTCGCTGGCCTCATCGCCCGACTGTGGCCGGCGGGCGGGCCATGGAGTCAACGCATTCGGTTGGCCGGACTGGTGTTGACTGGTGCTCCCGTGGTGTGGCGTTCACTGCGCGAGATGTTCCGCGGCCAATTCGCCACCGATCTCGTCGCAATGTTGGCAATCATCGGTGCCGTTGCCCTCGCCCAACCATTTGCCGGTCTGGTGATCGTGTTGATGCAAAGCGGCGGCGAAGCTCTGGAGCGCTTTGCCGAAGGACGCGCCTCCGCCGCGGTCCGTGCGCTCGAGGAGGCGGCGCCGCGGCGGGCCCATCGGCTGATCGGTTCCTCGGTTCAGGACATCGATGCGGATGAGGTCCACGTTGGTGAAGTGGTCCTCGTACGTCCCGGTGAGCTCGTGCCATGCGATGGCATTGTCGTGGACGGCCGCTCCCATGTCGATACCTCGCGGCTCACCGGCGAGCCAGTACCCGTCACCGCCGCATCGGGCACCCACATCATGAGCGGAGCGGTCAACCAGGAAGGGCCACTGACGATCCGTGCGATGGCGGTCGCACGTGAGAGCCAGTACGCCCGCATCGTGGAGCTGGTCCGTTCGGCACAACAGAGCAAAGCACCTCTTCAGCGCCTCGCCGATCGCTACGCCGTGTGGTTCACGCCCATCACACTAGGTATCTGCCTCATCGCGTACCTGATCGAGCGCGATCCGGTCCGCGTGCTCGCGGTCCTCGTTGTGGCGACCCCCTGTCCGCTCATCCTCGCGACTCCCGTCGCTATTATCGGCGGCATCAATCGCGCGGCTCGCCAGCAAATCATCGTGCGAAATGGAACCGGCCTCGAAGGACTCGCAGCGGTGACGGTCGCCGTGTTTGATAAGACGGGCACTCTCACTGTGGGGAAGCCAACCGTATCGCGTGTGGTCCCCGCCGACGGGGCGACTGAGCGAGAGGTCCTGCGCTTCGCCGCTGGCGTGGAGCAGGGGTCAGGACATCTGTTGGCGCGAAGTGTCGTCGACGCTGCTCATGCGCGAGCGATCTCGATTCCGAGCGCGACAAACGTCGTCGAGGCTTCCGGCCGAGGCATCGCTGGTGTTGTCGACCAGCATCACGTTGCGGCTGGCTCGCTGTCTTTCATCGCCAATGGATCGCCGGCGACCGGGACGACACTCTCGAGGTTGGATCAAGGGCGGGAAGGCCTTCGATCCTACGTGGCGATCGATGGGCAGCTGGCGGGAGTCATCGAATACGCGGATCAGCTCCGGCCCAATCTGGATCGATTGTTCAGCGATCTCGAACGCCTTGGGATTCGCCGGATACTTCTCCTGTCCGGTGACCAGGCGCGCTATACGCAGGCGGTAGCCGCAGCGGTGGGCATCAGAGAGGTGCGGGCCGAGTTGCTCCCTCAGGACAAAGTCACGATCGTGCGTGACCTGCTCGACAAGGGAGCCACAGTGCTCATGGTAGGCGATGGCACAAACGACGCGCCAGCTCTGAGCGCGGCGACAGTGGGCGTCGCGCTCGCCGGACACGGCGGTGGAATCACCGCGGAAGCTGCGGACGTCGTGATCCTCACCAATAATGTGACGCGTGTGGCCAACGCAGTCGCCATCGGCCAGCGAGCGCTTCGGATCGCTCGCCAGAGCATCTGGGCGGGCTTAGGTCTCAGCGCGGTGGCAATGGTGGTGGCGGCAGCCGGCTATATCCCGCCCGCCGTAGGCGCCGTGCTCCAGGAAGGCATAAATGTCGCGGTCATCCTCAACGCGTTGAGGGCGAGTACTGAAGCGAGCATCGCTAATTGATGCTCGAATGTGCGACATAGAAAAGGCGGGGTCCGGGATGCTGCTCCTCTCACATCAGTCCCAAATCGGTGCTGCTTGCCTCGCGAGGAGACCACGCTCAGGTCTCGCGTTGACGCTCCGATTCGTGTTTGTCGTAGTAGTGGACGATACAGAGCGACACGATCTCATCGTAAACTACGGCGGGATACGCCGCTTCGCGGAGCACCGCGGCCTTCACGGTCAGGAGCGCCTGCTCGCACCGCATGCCTTGGTTGCGGAGTTCGTCGACGAGCGCACACGCCGCACGCGCGACGCCGTCGGTCGCGCTCACATGTGCGCCACGCATCGCGTGGAGCGTCGTCGCAAGCTGGTGTTCGGCGGCATCGCGCGGAGTGCGTATCGGCGTCGACGGGATGCGCCCGTCCGAGCCGCGAAGTTGATTTGACACCGCGTCCCCAGCCGGTTTCCCGGTCCGATAAAGGCGCCGCCAGAAAGCGCCACGAATCTTGGACGAGTAGAGACGCGGGCCTGGTGACGAACGCCGCGACCGGCGAGGCATTGCAACTTGTACGATACCGCACGAATCGAGCCGCGCAGGGCGCATCCCTTGGCAAGGTGGGCGCCTTCATGAGTCCACGCGCGTTGTGTGGGCGCGCACATCGCGCCCTACACCCACCGTAGTAGTACGCTGGCGTACGTGCGAACACTTCACGCGCCCCGCCGCCCGCCGTTCGATGCCGACATGCTCGCCCGACGAGCTGTCGTCGCGATGACAGCGCATGCTAAGCAGCTACTGCCCGGTGACGGTCTCGGTCAGGGTCGTTGAGAAAGTGCCGACCGACGCGCCGTTCGTGTACGCGCAGGGAAAGCCGAGCTGCCCCTGCAGCGACAAGCCACCGCCCGTGAGCGTCCCGGTCATCCCATTCGAGGTCACCAATGTGAAGTCGCAGTGCGGCCATTCCGCCGTGAGAAAGTCGCTTTCGAGGACTGGCGGCGCCCCAGGATCCCCCCATTCGCTGATGACAATGCTCCCGTCCATGGCGATGGTGCCCGCAACGTGCCCCCCTCCGGAATTCGGCGAATCGTACGAGTAACTGCCGTTGAAATCGCCGTTGACATTGGGATCGCTGAGCGAGATCGTGCCCGTGATGTCCACGGTCTGCTGGTCGACCGAGTTCGCGAAGTCGAGGTGAAACGTGGCCTGGTAGTTTCCCCCAATGGGCGGGTACTGCGAAGGTGCGGTTGGATTGTTCGAACAGGCCGCGGCCGCAACGGCCACCCCGATACTCACCAGCCATTCGCGACTGCGCATGCGTACTCCTTGAGCGGTGTGGTCCCCTCTCAAGCAAGGCGCTGGCCACGGCCGCCCTGGTCGACGGCTTGCGAAGATCGCGCACCCGGAAGGTCGTAGTGGCCGCTCTGACCGCCCGCGAAATCACGCGGCGGGCCCGGATCATCACGACGAGAGCGTCCAGTCACGGATGTGCCTCAGGACTGTGAGACCGATCACGTCCGTCCCGGTCAGGTTGTCGCATTGTTAACGCGGTCGAGATTCAGGGCACGCTCACGCCGGACGCAGGAACACCTGTGCATATCAGACCCGCGATCGAAACAGACGTCCCGCAGCTCTCGCTCCTGATACGGGCGCTGACGGATAGCACACCACACCATGGACTGTCGCAGATGACGGGGGCGCTGCTTCGCTTGCAAGCGTTTCGACGTACGCCACCCGCGCTCTTTCTCATTGTCGCCGAAGACGAGGGGGGTACGCTGGTCGGCTTCGGCGGCTACTGGATCATTGGTGATGCGCGCGCTTCACGAACGATGCGCATCATGACGATGTTCGTAGCGCCGCAGGCCAGGCGACGCCGCATCGGCGAGGCGCTGGCAGGAGCCCTCGCCGCGCGCGCGATCCAACTCGAGTGCGACACGATGGCCTGGCGCCTCGCTGATGCGACGGGCGCGGGACGGTTCTTTTCGGCCTACCTCGGCGCAGGCCTCAATCCCAACGCCGACGACTACGTACTCGGGGCCGAGCAGATGTGGCGGCTCGCTGGACTGTCCGTGCGCTCAGACCTGATCGTCGCGCCTACACATTCGGTCGCGGCCGTCGGTCACCGGAGACGTCCGAGCGGCCAGACCGGCCTCCCATCGCTCAGACGCGGCTAACCGCGCCAGGCACTGGCCTCGTGTCTGGCGGGGTCAGTGACTGAAGAGCGCGATCAAGAGGATGATCGGGAGTGGGATACCGAGGAGCCACAAGAGCATGTACGCGGAAGAATTCCGGCGCGCTCGGTCGAGTTTTCGCTAGCCGGAGGGTCGTCGCGTCAACCACTGGGCGGGGCCATGTTGCCGCACGCAATGACTGTCCCGGCGTTGTTTTGCGCGGCCAGCACCTCGACGAAGTATTCACCCGATTTCGGCAAGGGAATCGTCTGTTGGGCTTTGCCGGAGGCGGCGCCATCACTGCCGACCTTGAGCGGCGGATAGGCCTGACCCGCCCCGTAGATCCCGCGATCGTTGCCGCAGGTACCTTCGTGTACGCCCCAGGGTGGACGCCGCCCGGGGCGGCGTTCGCGATCTGGATTTCGATCAGTGCCCGACCGGTGTCTCCCACCGCCGGAGGAGCCATCCATGCAGACCCATGAATTTGCACTGCTCCACGCAACGCGTCCGGGGTCGCCAGCGTCGCCGTCCAACGCGATCCGACCGGAATCGGCTGCTTGGCATTGATCTCAACGGCGTGATGACACCCAACCGCCGCGATCACGAGCACGCCACCACTAACCAAGATTCGCCACATTGGGACTTCCACCATGAGGGTCCGGTTCGCACGGTACCGCACACTCCAACCGACCCTCGTCGACGGCTGATGCTGCGGCTGACACGCTCGACGTGCGCGCCATTACCCGGTCACCCAAGCGATTTCCGTGCGAGAACGAAGAGGGCTCGGCGGTCTCCGCCCGGCCGACGTGCGACTGACCCGTGTTCGTCTATGACCCGTGGAGAGCGAACCATGCACGCGTCCGCCATCGCTCAGACGCGCAGGCTTCCTGCCGCCGTTCTACTGTGTCAGAGCAATCGCAACGCGCGGCGTGTGCGCTCAGCGAGTCGAGGCCACGACCGTGATGTGACTCTCACGGCGGTCGTGGCCTCGAGAGACCACTTAGCGGCGTAGCCTCGATCGCCGCGATCGCTTTCGGCCGCCGCCGCTGGAATGCGGCGAGCGTGTCGGCGCGACGTCGGCGACCGCCGACTCGTTGGCAAGAGTGAGCTCCGCATTGACGTTGATGGTTTCCGTCGCGAGGTCCGTGAGCAGCGCGTCGGTTGCTTTCTCCTCTTCCAAAGTTTGTCGCAGGACATTGGCATGCTCACGGTGCCCCAGGAGAGCCGCCCAGGTACACACGCTCCCATATCCGGCCATCTCGTAGTGCTCGACGTGTTGGGCTTTGGCGATCAAGCCGGCGTCCAGAGCAGAGGATCCCGGGTCCTGTTCGATCAACTCGGCGCCTTCTTCGAGGACGCCTTGCATTCCATGGCACTTTTTCCCCTTGGGGCTTTTGCCGAGTGCGTTGAGGACGAGCTCCAGTCGCTGAACGTGAATCTCGGTCTGTTCGCGATGCGTCTCGAACGCCTGCTTGAGCTCGTCATGCGTGGCCGCCTTGATCATTTTCGGCAGTGCCTTGAGAATCTGTTGCTCGGCGCTGTAGAGGTCTTTGAGCTCATCGACGTACAGATCCGCGAGCGTATTGGGAGCCATAAATCCGCCAGGTGGGAGTGGGTCGCTCATCGCGTGCCATTCCGCGCAATGCAACCACCGGTCCCGCACCGTACGGCGACCGGTACGACCGTTGGCGTACGCAGGACGCGCGGCGGGCCGGGGCCTGGGCTTTGCCTTACTGTGTCGCATGACGGTTGGCGGGATCGCGATTGGGCGCTGCTGCGGAAAGTCGGTCGTAGCATCCTCGCGACGAACGTGCTCGGCCTCTCGGCGCAGACGGCGTACTACTTCTTCTTCTCGCTCTTTCCGCTGCTCCTGTTTGCCACGCCACTGCTCAGCCTCGCCGGCGACAAGCGGACCGCGGTCGATTTCCTGATGACGGAGCTGGGCAAGACGCGTACCGCTGGACGCGTATCGACTCCTTTCTGGGTTTGTCAACGACGTCATTTTTGCGAAAGGGGCGCCAGGGATTGTAGCGGTCGGCGCAGTCTTCGCCCTCTGGGCGGGCTCCAACGTCTTCTCGACCCTCACCGATACGCTCAACCGGGCTTTCGGCGTCCAAGAGTCACGGCCGTGGTGGAAACGCACGCTCCTGGCCCTGGCTTTTGTGGCCGGAGCCTCGATCCTCGGCCTGGTCGCTGCGGTGGTGCTGATCGATGGGGAAAATATCGTGCAGTTGATCGCGCATGCCGTGGGCCTCGGCAGGACCGCGAAGGAGGTCTGGACCATCATCGAGTTCCCGATCGCGGTCGGATTCATCGGGCTGTTGACCTGGGCCATCTACTTCGTGTTGCCTGATCTCCGGCTCACCTGGCGCGAGGCACTCCTGGGCGCCGCGATCGGGACGACCGCATGGGTCGTCACCACGCTTGCCTTTCGGCTCTACGTGCAGCACTTCGGGAGTTATAACAAGACGTACGGTACGATCGGCGCTGTGATGGTGCTCTTGATATGGATGTATCTCACCATGCTCGCCATTTTGAGTGCCGGCGTGTTTGCCGCAGAAGTGCATGGCGAGCTCTCGGGCCGTCGGACGCCGGGCGATCGACACCGAACGGGGACCGGCGACGTCCACCCAAGTGATGGACGGTGAGGTATCCACTCGCCGTGAAGCGTGTCCGTTCCGGAGTGAACGTTTCCGCACCTCAATGTGCCACTCCCGGAGTCGGCACGCAGGGCCGCGATGACGGGTGCCGATCGCACCCGGTCTCGCAGGTGCGCTCCTGTACAATGCACCACGACGGGAGGGACCGACCGCCCATCCGTCTCGCGAGCTCGGCTTGTGGCATATGGATTGCCCCGCCTGCTGTCAGTGAACACGCACCGTGAGCAGGGAGGCTCTCAATGAAAACGAACTTCAGCAAAGGTCTTTCAATCACCACGGTCTTCGTCGTCACCGGAGCGAGCGTCGTGATCTCGGCGTGCAACGGCAGTGGGAGCACCCAGAGTGCGAGCGTCGCTCAGGACACGACGATGCAAACCGCCAGCGGGCAGGTGGAGGACGCGTCGCACCACCCACGACGGCGTGCGCCGGAACGCTCCGACAACCCGGCTGCGACCGTGCCGTCTTCGGACAACGCAGCGCCCGCGGCAGCGCCACCGGCGACCGTCGTAGTGCTGCCCTCGCAAACGCAGCTCGCCGTTACATCCAACGCGCGCGTCTGCACCAACACCTACCACGTTGGCGATACGTTCAGCGGCAACACCAGTGAAACCGTCAATGGAAACAATGGAGGCCTGTTGCCTGCCGGGTCACCTGTGATGTTCCGTGTGACGCAGGTCAAGAACAGCAACAACATGACACAATCCGGTGAAATCGGCATTGCGATCGATTCAATCGGCTTGAACGGCGTGAACTATCCGGCTCAAGCCAACATCACGTCCGCGAGGACGGATAAGGTGCGCGCGACGGGCATGGGCCAGGAGGCGACGAAGGCAGGCATCGGTGCCGCCGCTGGTGGCATCCTGGGTCAAGTCATTGGCCATAACGCGAAGGCCACGATCATTGGCGCGGCGGCGGGGCTCGCCGCAGGCGGCGCGGCAGCGCTCGCGACGACGAAGTACGACTTCTGCATCCCGCAAAACGGTCGGATCGCACTCCAACTCACCGCCGATACGCGATTGTAGTAGGAGCGTCATCGAGCGACCAGCAGGATTGGGCGCTCCGCTCGTGGCGCAACCGGACGCCACGAGCGTCTGACGCGATCGTCAGCAGAGTGATTGGGGTCGGAGGGACGGCGTGCGCACCCGCGGAGCGCACGCCGAAAGCCGCCATGGCACGATCCGCCGGCGGCAATCTTGGCGGTCGACGACGACCGCCCGCATCTGGTCAAGACTCGGAGCCGCCTGCGCCGCCGCGCAATGGCGGCAGCGCTGGCGAAGTCAGCGGCGTTTTGGAGACAGGAAGCGCCCGATGACGATGCCGAGCGCTCCTGCGACCAGGAGGCCGAGGAACGGGTTCGCACGCGCGCGTCGTTCCGCTGCGGCGCGGGCTGCACGAAGATCGACAGCATCCATCATATTGGATGCGCGGTCGCGTATCTCCCCGGCGGCGTGCCCAGCGCGCTTGGTCACTTCGTGGGCCGTCTCCTCGGTTCGACGCACGGCCTCTTCGGCCGCGTCTTTCGCTTTATCGAATGTCCCTGACATGATCGCACACCCCCTCTGCGACAGTTACGACAACACGATGCCACTAGCCAAGTGGAGTGCCGAGCGCCTCGTCGCTCCCGGCGATCGTTCACTCCTCCGTGTCGGCTGGACAACGCACGTCTCGGTCCACGCCGTCTCCGCGCGGTGTCCAGCAACGCGGTCACGGTCGCGGGCCTGTCCGTTACTCCCGAGGTTGGTGCGCGACCGTACCAGCGCCCGGCGGAGACATCAACGCTTCGAGCGCGTCATGGGGCAGCTCCAGCCACCGATCGGGAAAGGTGTGCACGCGGCGCACGACATGTTCTGACTCGAAGATGAGCGCACGCTCGACGACGTCGTCGGCACAAATCGTCTTCCACTCGCACACGCGCCACCACTCGCCCCCTCGGTCCTTGAACAAGCAACCGCCGCGGCCTACCAACGACTCCGGAGGCATATCCGCAGTCGAGCGGTCCGTCGACGAGGGCTCTATGGGTGCGTGATCGTGCATCAGGACGACCTCCGAGTGTGTCGATGTGGCAACGCAAGAAGTGCGCGCACCTATAGCTCGCGCTTGGGTCCTCCTGTCGATACACGCGCCGACGTACGGCCGGCGACGCTGTGAATCACGCAGCGAAGTGAGCGGTATCGACCCTGCGAGACGCCCTAGGAACGCTCGGGTGTGCAGGCCGTCAACCGCGCGACGCACCGGTTGACCACGGGTGATGCGCGCCGATGTCCGGGCCAGCGTGGTATCACTATCGGTAGGGTACTCGGTAAGCAGTACTCGTCGCAGCCAATCACCGGGCTCCTACCGGGTCGGCATGCGTCTGAGTCAGGGCGGCCCGCCATGGGTGGTGTCCTACCCGAGCCCTCCCCATCGTTCCTTGTCTAAGGGTCAGTTAAGCGCAGTCCAACACGGAGTGAGTGCATGGAAACGATCTGGAGGGACGTTCGACTGGCACTGCGCAGCCTCCGCCACTCGGCAACCTTCACGGTGGCTGTGGTGGCGACGCTCGGGATCAGCATCGGCATGGCGACGGCGATGTTCACTGTTTACAAGACCGTGCTGATCGATCGCTTCCCGATCGTCGCGCAGGACCAGATCGTCATCATGCATACGCTCGATCGTAACGGGACGCATCTCGATGTTCCGTACGCGTACCTCGCTGAGATCGCGCGCGACAGCGCGCTGTTCCGGTCCGTGGCAGGGGTGTGCCACATGGACGTGCGACCGACGCCATTCCTGTATGGCGGAGCCCCGATCCAGCTGGGCATTGTGCACGCCTCACCGAACTTCTTCGATCTGTTCGGCATGCGACCGGTGGCTGGGCGCTTCTTCCGGCCCGAAGACGGGCAGCCGGGCGCGCCGCTGGTCATCGTTCTCAGCTACGGCGCGTGGCGCCGGCACTTCGGCAGCGATCCGTCGATCGTCGGTCACACGCTCGCTCTGCCGCTCACGCAGGGGAACGCGGAGATCGTTGGCGTGGCGCCGCCCGGATTCGAGTACCCAACCGGTACCGACGCATGGCTCCAGCTTCCGAACCGGCGTTGCAGGTCGACATCGTCGCCCGCCTCGCACCGCACGTGACGCTGGAGGCGGCGCGGGCTGGCTTGTTCGCACTGACGCAGCGGTTGAATCCGTTTGCTGCCGCGGGAACAGCCCGGCGCCAAAGGCACGAACGTCGACATATCGGGCGTCGCCGCCCAGTCATTCGTCGATACGGTTGTCGGCCGCTCGAGGCCGGTGATCATCGCGCTCACGCTGGCCATCACGCTGCTGCTCGCGATTGCCTGCATCAACATCGCCAACCTCATGCTCGTGCGGCTTCTCGGCCGCAGTCGCGACATCGCCGTTCGCCAAGCCCTCGGCGCCAACCCCGGTCACATTGCGCGTCTCTTCGTGGCGGAGGCGACGATCCTGGTTACGGCCGGCGGGACGGTCGGATTCCTCGTCGCCCTCGGCGCGTTGCGGCTGGTGCACGCGGCGGCTCCAGCCCAACTCCTCCCACGCAGTGATACGCTCGACGCGGTGAGTGCACCGCTCGGCACAGCGGCGGGACTGACGCTCTTCGCCTGGCTGCTGTTCGGAGCGCTGCTGAGCGTCGTGCCTTCACGGATCGGATCCTACGCCACGCTGCGCGCCGGTGCACGGAGCGGAGCCGACAGCCGCCCAAGGCAACGGGCGCGACGCGCGCTGGTCGCGACGCAGATCGCCCTGACGGTCGTCATGCTGACTGGCGCCGGACTGCTCGGGCGAACGCTCGCGCGACTACAGTCGATCGACCTCGGCTACCAACCAGATCATCTCTCGATCCTTTCGTTCACCTCGTTCACCGGTCCGCGGGGCAAGCTCACAGATCCGGCGCAGATGTCCCAAACCGTCAAGGACCTGGTCGCGCGGATCGAGGCCACGCCCGGGGTCGTGGCGGCGACCCCGATCGAAAGCGGCCCGTTCAAGGGCCAGTCATTCTTCGTGATGCAGATTGTAGCTGCCGATCGGCCAGCATCGGAGCGCGAACAGCGTGCCATTCGTCCCGTTCGAGTTCGTGGGTCCGGACTATTTTCGCACGTTCCAGATCCCGATCCGCCGCGGGCGCGGGTTCCAAGCGTCCGACACGAGGGGTTCGGCTCCGGTAGTCGTTGTCAACGAGACGCTGGCCCGCCGATTCTGGCCGAATCAGGACCCCGTCGGCAAGCAACTCATGGAAGTGGGGGACACCGGCGTGGCCACCGTTGTCGGCGTCGCGAGTGACACGCGCTATCGCGAGCTCAAGAGAGTCGGCCCGGTGGTGTACTTCGACTGGGAGCAAATCCCGCCCGACATCGGGAATTGGCTCATTGCCGTGCGTACGACCAGTTCATTGGCCGCCATGCTGCCGTCGCTGCGGGCCGCGATACGGGATGTCAATCCCGACCTCATGATCTCGGACGCACAGACAATGGATGAACTGCTTGGGACGCCGCTGGCGCAGCCGCGGTTGAGCGCCCTGCTCATGACGAGCTTCAGCCTCGTGGCGCTCTTGCTCTCGACTATTGGACTGTACGGAGTGATCTCGTCGGCCGCGCGCCAGCAGACCCATGACATCGGCGTACGCCTCGCGCTCGGTGCGCTGGCGCGCGACGTACATCGGCTGGTGCTCGGCGACGCTCTATCCGTCCTCGGCGCGGGAGCAGCAATCGGCATTGTGGTCGCGCTGATTGCCGGGCGTGTGTTGTCCTCGCAGCTGTTCGGCGTCAGTCCAATCGATCCTGTCTCGCTTGCGCTCGCCACAACCGTGTTGCTGGCCGTCGGCCTTGGAGCGGCGTACCTGCCTGCCTACCGCGCCGGCCGGATCGATCCGGTGGAAGTCCTGCGGAGTGAGTGATCTGGCCGACAGACTGGCCCACAGTCGCCGGACCGATCGCGCTCACGGACACGAGCGGGTATCGGACCACGCGCTGCTGATGGGGCTCGGACTTTCATGACGAGATGACAGCGAGGCCAGTCGCGGTGCGACTGGCCTCGCAATCTCTTGCTGCCAACCGTCGGTTGCCGTTCAGGGGCTCGCCGTCAGGCTTCCCCGCTGGCGCGCTCGCCCCCTCCGGCCCGTGGTCGTAGTCCTGCACGCTGGAGACGTTCGGCACGCCCCAGTCGTGGCCGTTCCACCCGCTGAAGCCGTCCATCTTGAAGAACCAGACACCCGTGTCCATGTCGCTGATCATGATCAGGCCGTCGCGGTTCCGGACGTCGATGCCGAAGGCGCCGCCCTCCGACGCTGCGTGCCAGTGAAATTGGGCAGGCCGCCAAAGCCCGTCTCGTGGGCGCATTGGCAGGTGTAGTACCAGCCGACCGTCGTCGGGTGCGTCGGATCATACATGCTGAACACCTGGAGCCCGTCCTCGTAGCCGGACACGAACACGAACGGCCAGCGCACTTCGTGGTTGTGCGCCAGATCGTGCCAATCGGCCGTCCACGCGCCGATCGGACGATTGACCGTCTGCACCTTGCCCTCGAGGCCCGGCTTGAGATCGAAGATCCGGAGTGGGGCGTATTGGTACTCGCTCTCCGTGATCACGTAGCGACCCGTCGGGTCGGGTGTGAACGTGTGCCCGCGCGACACGCCGGCCGTCCCGGTGATCGACGTGATGAGCTTGGGCTCGTGGATGTTGCTCACGTCGTAGACGTAATAGCCGCCGGCACCGGCGCCGTAGTACTTGTCCTGATGCGTCGCCGGGTCGTACGCCACGTAAAAGTCGTGATAGCCGGACCGGCCGACACGCTGGTTCTCCGACTCGGGGACCGGTACCTCGCCGACCTTGGCCTGCATCGGGTCACCGCCGGCGACCACCTTGTTCATGTCCCAGACCCAGACCGTCGGGCTGTTCGTGGTCGTGAAAAGGTAGACGTGTCCGTCGGAATGCTTGTACGCAAACGTGTTGTGGATGCCGCCGGGGTGGTCGGGGATGCGGATCCGGTTCACGATCTTGACCTTGGTCGTGTCCGGGAGACCGGTGACGTCGGCCACGACCGCGCCCAGGTCGGCGTCCGGTGTCCCCTGGGAGAACTGGAGCGACTGCACGTAGTAGTAATGGGCGCATGATGAGCCCGAGGCGTGCTTCTCGTGGTTATGCGCCGACCCCTCACACGGCCCGTCGATCTTGAAGTACTTGCCGTCCATCCCGCCCATGCCGACGTGCAGCGCGCTGTTCTCGATGCGCCAGTTGTACAGCACGTGCACGTTGTTCAGATCGCGCAGGTCGATGATCGAGAATCCGGCCCGCTCACGCCCCGTTGACACGTACGCATAGGGGCGGTCCGGGTCCTGCTCGATCTCGTCGTCCTCGGCGCGGAAGAAGCCGCCCAGGGGGATGTGGGCGACGAGGTGGATGTTGGGACTGCCGCCCATCTTGACGCCCGGGAGTACGCCCGGCGGCGCGTCAGTCGGTGAGCCCGGCGCCAGCTGCGCACGCGCCGATGGTGACGCGATGAGCACCGCCCCGAGGCCCACAATCGGTAAGAACCTGCTTGACCACTGTCTCAGCATGTTGGTCGACCCTCCAAAGGACGACTTTGAACGGCCGCTGCACTCGGCTCGCAGCGGCATGTATTGGATCCCCTTAATAGGAATCCCGGGGGGATAAATAATACCTTCCGCCGGGAATTGGTCAAATCATGGATGACCATGTGTCGCCGGGGCTCATCGATCGCTGGCAGTCCAGCTTGCCAGGTTCGGGCGCGCGCCTATTTGGCTGAGGAGCGGGCCACCTAGTGGCCGCTACCGCCGATCGGTCACCGCGTCGCCAATGCGCTGCAGCACGGGTCCTCGCATGGAAGGTCGCCCGGGCAGAATGTTCCACGAATTGAAGACGACGACCATGTCATCGTCCGGCATGACGATCGGCGCTTGCCCACCGAAGCCTGATCCGGCCCAATACCACCGCGTCGAGTCACGCGGGTTGGGATAGAGCCACCAGGCGAGCCCATACCGTGCGGATTTGGGACCGCTTCCGGTCGCGACCGCGGGCGTGATCGATGTGTGCACCCAGTCTGGGGAGACGATCCGCTGACCGTCCCAAGCGCCGTTCCGCAGGAACAGGTACCAGATCTTGGCCAGGTCGCGCGTCTCCAGATAGAGGCCACCCTCGGTGTCGACCAAGCCCGTCGGGGTCCGCTTCCAGAACCAGCGATCAATGCCGAGCGGTGCGAAGAGGTGACGCGCGGCGTACTCCTCGATGTCCATCCCTGTCGCCCGGCGAAACACGCGCGCAAGCAGCACGGTCGCGCCGCTGTTGTAGTTGAACGTCGTGCCCGGCTCCGCGGCCATGGGGCGATCAATGGTGAACTTCGCCCAGTCGCTGCTCTCCTCGAGCTGAGTCGCAGTGTTTTTCGGATCCGTATACGGGAGGCTTTCATCCCAATCGAGGCCGGCGGTCATCGTCAAAAGAATGACGGACCGTCAGGCGACGCTTCCGCGCGTCAATGTTGGCTACGGCGGTCGTGTCGAAGAAGGTGAGCACTGGCGTGTCGATGCTCGGAAAATCCCCACGCGTCACCGCGACACCGATTACCACCGACGTGACGGTCTTCGTGACGGACTGCTCGGTGTGGAGATCGCCGCCGCGATAAAACGGATGCCACCAGGGGTTGTAATAGTTGTACGGCCCAGTGAAGTCGTGAGCGTTGAGCGGCCCGGTGACAGCGACGGAATCCGCGTACGCACGGGCATAGTCCTGATGGTAGCTCCGGTCGTATACGAGCTTTCCGTGACGGATCACGACCATGCGGTCGACGTAGCCGTACTTACCGGCGGCAATTTCAGCGTTGATGCTGTCGAGAACGGCCACGTTGATTCCAACCGATGCGGGTGTCGCGGTCGGCCATTGCTTGGTTGGCCACGACGTCTGCGCCGAGCTGGGGGAGGTGACGCCGGTTGCCAGTAAGCCGGCGAGCGTGAGCGAGAGTGTCGGTCGGTGCCATCGCATCGCGATGCGCCTCCAGCAGGTGTGAACCGCGGGCTGATCACCCGAGGGCATTTTACGTCCGCGCATCTTGGCTCGCCAGCACGGTGGCGTGTTTGGCCTCGAAGCGTCGAGGCCGGCGCTCTCGCTTGTGACCTCGCCCGATACGCACTATACTCGACACCCCTCCTGTCCCCAGGGCGCAGGCGTACGCCTGCACGACGCCGTCAGCGCGTGGCAGCTCAATCGTCCTCTCACTCACTCGTCCATATGCCTAGGCTCTCCGCGCTTCTGGCGTTGCCCGCTCTCGCAGTTGCGGTGCACGCCCAGGCTCCTGGTGGTTCGGTTTCCGATTCCTTGAAGCGCGGGGGGAGCTCGAAAGTGCACGTCCTGGCGCACGTTCCAGGGCATACGGCCGTGTGGAAAGCTGCCAATGTCGAAATCGAGCAGGATCCCGGTCGACCGTACGTATATCTCTGCGGTCTGATGAACTACGACGCCCAGATCTACGACATCAGCAACGTGGCCAGCCCCAAGCTGCTCTACGACTGGACCATCGAGCACCCGGAGCTGCACAAGGGAATCGGGGCCATGGACGGGAAGTATTTCAAGATCAACGGCCGCTACTATTACGCCCAGTCGTATCAGTTCATGCAGGGCAGCCCGGACGCCGATCTCGGTGCTGTCATCTTCAATGTGACCAGCCTTCCGGACACGAGCAAGGTGAAAGTGGTGGCGCGGATCCGCTATCCGCAGGCGCCGGGTGGCTTCCACAACACGTTCGCGTATAAGCACTCCGACGGCCGCGTCATCTACTTTGCGACCATCAGCGACTCGAAAGCGTTGATGTACGACCTGGACAAGGTCGTCACCGATACGAACCCGAGCACCTGGCTTATTGGTGCCGTTCCCAATCCGACCCCACTCAAGCAGATCATGGCCGGCGGGTATCACGACTTCTATGTCGCGTACGATCCAGGCACACATCAGGACAAGTTTTATGGGGCGGGGTTGGGCGGCTATTCGGTGTGGGACGTGACACATCCCGACGGACCGAAGGAGCTCTTCACGATCACGAGCTTTGGGATGGACCTCGCCCACACGTTCACGCCATCTCCGGATGGCAGGTACGCGGTGACCGAGACGGAGTACCAGTACACGCCGCTCCGGATCTGGGACCTGGCTGATGCGCAGGCCGGCAAGGTCAAGAACGTGGATGTCCCGATCAGTGCCTGGACGGCCGATTGGCAGGACCTGTCTCACAATCACGAGGTGCGTTGGCCGTACGTGTTTGTTTCAGCGTACGAGGACGGGCTGCAGATCTTCAGCCTGAAAGACCCCAAGCACCCGAAGACCGAAGGGCATTACTACACGTGCCAGTGTGTCCACGAGCACGGGATGGGCGGGAATGCGGACAACGGTTTCGAGAGCACATCCAGTGTGATGCAGGGCGCGTTCGGCGTCGACATCCGCAATCGCGACGGGCTGATTGCGATCTCTGACGCCCGGACAGGACTCTGGCTCTTCCACATGGACGGCTTCAAGGGCTGGAACGGCAAGGATTACGGAATGCCAAACATCTCGAGCGTGCAGGATTACGATCATGGCCCCACCGGTGTTCCGATCTCGATGGCGCCGATTTGGCCGCGGAGCGGCCAAGTCGAGAGTGGCGAAACAGACAGTAGAAAGTAGACGCACATCAACAACGGCCTCAATGGCGGTGAGCGCCACGGGGCCGATGCGACGGCATCGATCGATTGCCGTCCGAGCAACCGTTCGCGAGGTCTCAATGTCTACTCTCGCGTCCCTCGCACGTTTGTCTCAACGCGACTGAGCGGTCGGTCTCAAGGGCAGCCTTTCCTGAGTCTTGTGGCGCCAGTTGCCGACTATGGGCCGGGCAACAGCGCCGCCATCGCCGCCGGCGGCTCTATTCCCCCCATCGAGGCCCTATGGGCCTCCGGTCCCGTCCGAGTCCACACGCTGAGACGCCACCGTTCTCGCTCATTGCTGCCTCGTGCTCTGCCACTCGGCGGCGACCGGCGGAGGCAACGAGTCGAGATGATGCAGAAAGGTCACGATGGTCCAGATCCTTTCGTCGCTTACGTCGCGGCCAGCCGAATCCTTGCCGAGTTGGCCGTCCCACGAGAACATGCCCGAATAACGCACGCCATGCTTGACGATCCAAAACAGCTGCCAGTCGGGCTCTGTCGGCGGGTGCGCCGCGAAGTGTGGGGCAGGGGGATAGAGCCCGGTACTCGTGTCGCTCCCCGCATTCGGCACTCCGTGGCACCCCGCGCAGTTGTCCTTGAAGAGTTTTAAACCCGCGCGAAGGTTGGCCTCGGTCGGTGCCACAGGGTTTTGGAGGTGCGTCGCCCGCCGATCTGCCGCCGCGACCAGCGCGCGGTGCGCGAAAACCTTTTCCCAGTGGGGAGCCACCACGTTGGCCGCTGTGTCGAAGAGGCCGAGCGATCCAGCGGCAAACATGCCAAGCGGGACGATCAGTATCCCGACGACGACGCCCAACGCAAAGCGACGCATGCTGGTGATTGGTGTGCGGATTGAAGGCTGCGCGACGCTGTGTCGCGCGGGAGCCCAAGGTGTTCGTCCCTTTTGTAAGAGTATGTCACGGCCTCGGGTGGTTGCCCATTCCTTTGGGTGAAGCCGCGACGCTCGATCGCCCTCGACGGAGCGCTGCCGGAAGCGTTTGTGCACCAAGCTCCGATTCGAGGATGAGCCGCGGCTGCACGGTGCCGTGACGCTTGCGCACATGCGCGTACGCTTCCTCAATGTGCTGGCGCATTAACGTGCGCACCTTCTCGTGACGCCCTTTGCGCGCCGCGTCGATGATCGCGTGGTGGGCGGCCACGTTTGCCGCCCCGAAACGGGTCTAGCAGCCCCGGCGAACGCCGATCGCGACCTGATCGATTCGTTCGTGCTGGCCCGGGCGGTTTGGCGTAATGTGCCCCACTCCGTACGCCGGCGGCTCGCCGACCACGAGTACCTGCTGCGGAGGTAGGCCGGAGGGCGATCGCTTCTCAATGAACTGGCACGGAATGCGCACTCCTGTCCCACCTGTGGGGCTAAGAGCGAAAGCGAACTTGGCATACGCGACACATTCATCAGACCCATGACAACCACTAAGCAGAAGGCGGCGGCGCGTCGGAATATCCGCAAGGCGGCGGAGGCGGCCACGCAACAACGAACGATTGCGCATCTATCGAAACGAACGCGGACCGCCTTGGGAAAAAAGGGTGCGAAGGCGGCCAAGCGAAGGCGTGCGAAAAGCTGAATGGATCTCAAGTCCGGCTATCCGTTCTGGCTCGTGCGCGATGGCCTGCTCCAGATCTATCCCAAACTGACCGGCGATACGCAATGCGATGTGGTCGTCGTCGGCGCCGGTATCACCGGCTCGCTCGTCGCCCACCACCTTGTTGCGGCTGGACTGAACACGATCGTCATCGATCGCCGGGATGCGGGCTGGGGCAGTACTGCGGCGTCGACTGCTTTGCTGCAATACGAGCTGGACATCCTTCTTACCGACCTGTCGAAGATTCACGGCCCGGATCGCGCCGCCCGCGCCTACCTCGCATGCCGAGATGCGATCGACAAGTTGGAACGCCTCGCGCACGAGGTGCCTGGCGCATTCGGATTTGAGCGCAAAAAGAGTCTCTACCTCGCGAGCGGCGGTCGTGATCACGAGGTGCTCCGAACGGAGTTCGCGCTTCGTCGCGCCATTGGCATAGAGGTCGACTGGCTCGAAGCGGAGGACATCGCCGCCCGCTTCCCCTTCCGCCGGCCTGCGGCCCTCCTCTCGCATAACGCGGCGCAAGTCGATCCATATGGCTTCGCGCACGCACTGCTCAAGAACGCCGTGCGCTGCGGACTCAGAGTGTTCGATCGTACGGCGGCCGCACGGATCGAGAGCTCGAAGCGTGGCGTCACGGTAGTGACTCCTGACAAGCATCGCATACGCGCTCGTGCCGTGGTATTCGCGACCGGGTACGAAACCCAGGGCTTTCTCAAGCCCAAGGTCGCGCGATTGGTGAGTACCTATGCGTTGGCGAGCGAGCCGGCCCGCGGACTCGAGGGTTGGGGGGAAGACGAGTGCGTCATCTGGGAGCACGCCCATCCCTATCTGTATCTTCGCACGACGCCCGAAGGACGTGTGATCGTCGGCGGCGAAGACGAGAACTTCCGTGACCCCGACCATCGCGACCGACTGTTGCCACGTAAAACGAAGGCACTGAACAAACGCTTTCGCGCGCTGTTCCCCGGCATCGAGCTCGACGTGGCGTTCGCCTGGGCCGGCACGTTTGGCGAAACGGAGGACGGTCTCGCGTACATCGGTCCGCACGCCGATTGGCCAAATGCGTACTTCGCACTTGGCTACGGTGGGAACGGCATCACGTTCGGCTTGATCGCTGCCGAGATCATCCGCGACGCGATACTCGGCAGACCGAATGAACAGGCGGACCTGTTTCGGTTCGATCGCTAGAATCGATTGAACAGCTCGAGCGCGGCCGGATGGGCAACGTCGACGGTTCCGCTCGCTAGCGCCACGCCTTCGAACGGAAAGTATGGCGCACATTTCGCTACTCGCCGGCAGCATGGCCAACAAACAGCGCACGACCGCGAAGCGAAGCAGCAGCCCAGGATCGCAGTATCGGAAGATTCAGCAGCGAGTCGATCGCCGCGATGCAGCAAAGCACGGGCGGGAGGGCAATGAGAAAAAGGCGAAGCCGGTGCAGACCGGCGGCCGCCGCCATCCGACACCTCCACTTCCGAAACAGCACCAACCCAAGCCGGGCCTCGAGGCCACGCTGTCGCCGCCCCCGCAGTACGAAGCCCCCACATACAAAGGGTCCGAGAAACTGCTCGACATGGTGGCGCTGATCACCGGAGGCGATTCAGGGATCGGGCGAGCGGTCGCCGTCCTTTACGGGCGGGAAGGCGCCGACGTTGCCATTGTGTACCTGAGCGACGAGCAGCAGGACGCAGAAGAGACCCAACAGGCCGTCGAGCGCGAAGGGCGGAAATGCCTGCTCATCCCGGGAGACGTCTCGGACGCGGCGTTCTGTCGCAAGGCGGTCGACCGCACCGTGCGCGAGTTCGGTCGGCTCGACATCCTGGTCAACAACGCGGCGTTCCAGGAGCACGCGGATGCGCTCGAGGAGCTGAGCGACGCACATTTTGATCGCACAAGATGAAGACCAATATTTATGGCTATTTCTACATGACCAGGGCCGCACTCCCCCATCTCGGCAAGGGGAGCGCCATCGTCAACACGGGATCGGTCACTGGGCTCCAAGGCAACAAGAACCTGCTCGACTACTCGACGACCAAAGGCGCGATCCATGCGTTCACACGATCGCTCGCTGAGAACGTGCTGGACCGCGGTATTCGCGTGAACGCGGTCGCCCCGGGCCCCGTGTGGACGCCACTCAACCCCGCGGATCAACCAGCGGACAAAGTGGCTCGGTTCGGCAAGGACACGCCGATTGGCCGTCCCGCGCAACCGGAAGAGCTGTCACCGCTGTACGTCTTCCTCGCCTCTCCCGTGTGCTCGAGTTACATCACAGGCGAGGTCGTTCCTGTCATCGGCGGATACGACACCCGATAGAGGCCTCGAGCCACGCCGGCCCGCCCACTCGCGGGGACGCCGGACAATGGGCGGACCGCGACCAATGTGATGAATCCGCCGGTCGTGCGTTTGGTCGCCTCTCGCCGGGTGAGTGTGTGCGCCAACGTGCGCTCGATGAGGACATGTCAGGCGCTCGCTCGGCTCACACGATCCAGCTGGCGACCAGTGCGACGGCCGCGGCGGTCATCGTGACCCCCGCCAGAATCCCGAGCACGTTCAACACTCGGCCATTACGATGCGGACCCATGATGGCGGCGTTGTTGCAGACGATGAGGATGATGACGATGAGCGGCGGCGCGAGGAGGCCGTTGATGACGGCAGACCAGAACAGCAGGCGGATCGCGTTCACTCGCAGCAGATCGATAGCCACACCGATCAACAGCGCAACTGCGAAGACTGCGTAGAACCGTCCCGCCGTTCGCGGCGTCTCGTCCATGCCGCGACGCCACGCACCGGCCTCCGCGAGCGCATAGGCCGCGGACCCAGCCAACACGGGCACGCCCAGCAACCCGGTACCGATCAAACCTGCCGCGAAGAGAAACTCGGCAGCCGGTCCGGCCACCGGGCGCAGGGCAGCCGCCGCTTGCTCGGCCGTCTCAATGTTGGCCTGCCCGCTGTGTAACGTCGCGCCAGCGGTCAAGATGATGAAGTACATGATGAAGTTGGAGAAGAACATGCCCGTCACCACGTCCGCTCGGACGCTCCGAAGCTCTCGCTCGACGCCACGAGGCGCCCGGTCGCCGATCGCCGCCTCTCGCGCATCCCGCTCCTCAGCCGAGGACGCGGCCTGCCAGAAGAAGAGGTATGGGGAGATCGTCGTGCCCAAAATCGCCACGACCGTGAGCACGTAGTCCGGGCTCCGCTGCGTGTGTGGCACGACGGTGCTCAGCAGTACCATCCCCCAGTTTGGCCGGGCGAGAAATGCCGCGCCGACGTACGCGAACAAGCAGAGTGTCAGCCATTTGAATATGGCGGTGACCCGCGCATACGACGTGAACGCTACAACAACGAGCATCGCGACCGCGAAGGGCGGGAGAAACCAGATTGCCCGTACACCGGTGATGAGGTGCCCGCCCGCGGCCATCGCACCGAGATCTGCGCCGATGTTGACGGTATTGGCGATGGCCAGCAGGCCGCACGCGAGCCACAGCACCCACGCCGGATAATGTTTGCGTAACACACTCGCCAGCCCGCGATCCGTGACCTCGCCGAGGCGCGCACACATGAGCTGGAGGGCCACCATGAGCGGGAACGTAAGGAGCGCCGTCCACAGGAGGCCGTAGCCAAAGGCCGCCCCCGCCTGCGAGTACGTCGCGATTCCGGAGGGATCGTCATCGGCGGCACCCGTAATGAGCCCAGGTCCGAGCACCCTGAGTGCGCGAGCGACCGCGTTGACGCCGACGACACGCGTGCGTTGCGGATGCGGGTCGGACGGTACCGACCCGCCTTCAGTGGGATGCTTGACAGGTTTTGACAGAGCCGGAAGCGAGTGCATTCGGGGGCGAATCCTGAGTTTCACACCGACCGAATCCCTGACCAGTTTTGTGCCATGCGCCCCCGGCGGGATATCCGCCCACAAGTACGTGCGTTGGCGCACCCTCAGAGAGGGAGGCTGCTGCCATGCCGACCGCCGCGCCGTCGCGGCAGGCGGCAAATGCGCTCGCAACCACGAAATAGCATTTCTGGATCCAACAAGACGGTCGGATCGTCCTCCCACTCACATCCGGCCCATGAGTGTGGGGTCGGATGCCTTACCAGATGCCGGCGGGTTGGGCTCAGGCCCGTATCGCACTCATGAGTAACCGCCGCCCTGCCATCGAGGGTGAGCGCCTGGTACGCACCCTGCGACATTACTCCGCGTCGTGACCTCGGGAGTGCGCGCGATGAAGAAACACAGCTCGGCGGGGGGACATTGGATCCATCGCCTGGGGACTGGGCGCAACGGATTCCGGTACGTGACCGAGACCGGAGCGCGCGTGACCCGGCGACACATCCTCGACCGAATTGTGGCCCTGCGCATTCCGCCGGCGTACACCGACGTCCGTATCGCCGTCGATCCGCGAGCAGCTATCCAGGCGTGGGGGTTCGACGCACGCGGCCGGCGGCAGTACCGGTATCATGCCCGAGCGGTCGAGCGCAGCGAATTGCGAAAATACCACCGTGTCGCGCGCCTTGCCCGGGACTTGCCACGCATCCGCTCGGCGATTGCGCGCGATTTCCATTGCGCGGGTCTTGGCAAGTCAAAAGTCTCGGCGGGCGTGATCCGGCTCATCGCTGAAGGGCACCTCCGCGTCGGATCCGACCGCTATGCGCGTGAAAATCACACCTATGGTACGACGACTCTCCACAAGCGTCATGCAAAGGTCGTCGGCGGCACCGTCATCCTCGAGTACACAGGAAAGCGCGGGATCCGTCAGCGTAAGACGATTATCGATCCCGAGTTGTCCGGCTTCGTTCGACAGCTGCAACGGAGCCCCGGTCGCCGATTGTTTCGATACCGCGAGGGCGGCGAGTGGCACGATCTCACGGCCAGCGATGTCAACGCGTACCTTCGCGGAACGAGTGGCGTCTCCTACACGGCCAAGGATTTTCGGACCTGGGGCGGCACGCTGCATACGGCGATGATTCTCGCGGATGTCGGTCCGGCAGCCACTCTGCGCGATGCCAAAGGCAACGTGCTTACCGCGATCCGGATCGTCGCGGCAGCGCTCGGCAATACGCCGGCTGTCTGTCGCAGGTCATACGTGCATCCGATCGTACCTGGGCTCTACATTGATCGAGGCCTTACGATTGCCGAGGATGCGCGCGCCCTAAGTCGAGCCCAGACACGTCGCCTGAGGCCATCGGCCCACATCCGCGACCCTTGGGTCCCGTTCTCTCCGGAGGAGAAGGCGCTCACGCGATTCCTCCTGGAACACTTCCCGGATCGACGTCGAACGGCTCGCGAGCAACCGCTGCGGCAGCGCGTCAGGCCCGCGGCGTAGCCGACCGGAGGCGGCCGGGTCGGCCACCGCGCGGTCCCTAGATATCGAGATCTGACCCTAATCCGGAGGTCGGCGCAGGGCACGCGGCGCTCAGACGGCGAGGCATAGTCCGTGCAAAAACGGCTGGGGAACAGGGCCGAGGATGGCTCAGCGCCAAAGACAAAGGCGTCGACTTGAGAGTCGGGGACGAGTCCGCAACAGGGAGTAACAATGTTTTGGACAATCGCAATCATCTTGTTCGTGCTCTGGATTCTCGGATTTGGGGTGTTCCACGCGGCCGGTGGGCTCATTCACATTCTGCTGATATTGGCGGTCATTTCCCTGATTTGGGGTCTGATCGCCGGTCGCCGGTCGGTGTAGCTACGGCGAAGCGTCATTGAGCGCTGCGATCTGACAAACGGCGTCGCGCGGTCACAGGAGAGCCGCGCGCGCCGCTTTGGCGTGGCAAACGACTCGATCCGACTCAATCACGAGTCGGGCAGTACTTGATATGGTCCGCCGCGAACGAGTCCAGGCCCAACGTCGAGAGATTCACCCGACGGCACAGACCGGCTCGCCGATCAGGGCGATGAGGTTGTAGATAATGAGACTTGCGAACACTGCGCCGAAGAGGATGCCAGCGAAGGCGAGGTATCGCCGGGCGTTCGATCGGTTGGACTCGGCAGCCGCCGCGGCATAGCCTTTCTCACTTGCGAACAGGTGTACGGTATCGCGCGTCGAGGCGGCGAGCGCCGCCAGTGCGATCGCGAGCGCCAGGAGCGCCACCGCGAGGGCGACCCCTCGTGCCGCGGGCGGCACCGGCGCCGACATCGGTGTGAGGTTTGGGTAGCACGCATGGGCGATGAGTATGTACGGCACAATCTCTGAGATGCTCCACGCGGCAGGCGCTCCCAGAAACCCAAACCACATCCTCGCCAGATCGGTATCGTGGTGTACCGGCGTCGGCGCTTCGCTCGCGACGGGTCCGCTCGTCGTCATTCGGCTAGCCCCAGCGAGGCGTGAGGTAGAACGTCGTGAACACGAACAGCCACACGACGTCCACGAAGTGCCAGTACAGACCCGCGTTGGTCACGGCCAAATGGCGTGCTTGGGTGACGGTCCCTCGCCAGGTCCAGATCTGCACCACGATGTTCAGGAGTAATCCAACGATCACGTGCACGCCATGGAACCCGGTCACCGTGTAGAACAGCGATCCGAATGCATCCGTCTGCGCCGTGAAATGCTGGGCGCTCCAATCACGGCGTTCGAGGACGAGAAACACGATCCCAAGAAGCAATGTCACGAACAGCCCGGCGCGCAGCTGGGCGACCTTGCCGCGTTCGATTCCGCGTTGCCCCCACCAAAAGGTGAGACTGCTCGCGAGCAGGATCGCCGTCGCAGGCACCATCAGCGACAGGTCCAATGCCCCTTCGGTCGGCCACGGTCCGCGAGACTGCGCCGCGAGGTAGTAGTAGGAGAAGAGGAAGTACGCAAAAAGGGCTCCCTCGGTGGCGATCGTCCAGATCATGGCCCACCAGCCGATGCTGCGGGGCGCGCTGTTGCCATAGGGCAGTGCAGAAGTGACCATTGGCGTCGTCATTGGGCACCCGCGCCGGCGACGGCAGTCGGCTCGCTGTCCTGCGTGTGTGGCCAGAACCATCCAGCCATGCAGATGGCGACCCATGCGGCACCGCCCACGGCGAGCCACCCGACGCCGAAGACGAGCCCATAGAAGACAGCCGCCACTCCCAGCGCCAGCAGCAGCGGCCACAACGAATCTTGCGGCATGCGTTGCTGTGCCACTACGGTTGCCTCCAGCGGCGACGTCGCCATCGATTCACGCCCGTGACCGAGAACCGGACCGCTGAACACGCTACTTCCTGCGCCCTCCGGGTTCGCGCCGGCGCGCGCCAGCCGGTCTTCCCAGAGTGGGTACGTGCTGCCAACCGTCGGAATTACGGCGAAATCATATTCGGGCGGCGGCAATGACACCGCCCACTCCAGCGTCCCCGCATCCCAGGGATTCGCACGAGCGCCGGGACCACCCCGCCAGCTGACGGCGACGTTGATGATCACGAGCAGGATGCCGAGGGCGAAGAGAAACGCGCCGGCGGTCTCGATCCCATTGAGTGCGTCCAGGCCCACCCCGGCCGGGTACGTGTAGACGCGTCGGGGCATCCCGAGCAGTCCCGCGATGTGCATCGGGAAGAACCCGACGTTCACGCCGATGAACATCGTCCAGAAGCTCCATGTGCCGAGTCGCTCGTGCATTAGGCGACCGCTCATCTTCGGGAACCAGTAGTGCAGCCCCGCCATTACCCCAAAGACGTTGATCCCGATCAGTACGTAATGGATGTGTGCCACGACGAAGTAGCTGTCGGTGACCTGCCAATCGAAGGGCACCGCGGCCGTCACGACGCCAGAGACACCGCCAATCACGAATAGCACGATAAAACCGAGGGCAAACAGCATCGGTGGCTTGAATACGGGCCGCCCTGTCCAGACCGTCGCGATCCACGCGACGACGGCAACAGCGCTGGGAATGGTGATGAGATTACTTGCGCCGCTGTAGAGCGACGCTGCCATCGGTGGGATGCCCATCGCGAACATGTGGTGCACCCATACGCCGAACCCAATGATGCCGGTCGCAATCGTCGACATCGCTACGAAGGTGTAGCCTACGAGCGGACGGCGGGCAATACCGGGATCACCTCGGACACCATGCCCATGGCTGGCAGGACCACGATGTAGACCCACGGGTGTCCGAACATCCAGAAGAGATGCTGCCAGAGGAGGGGATGTCCCTGGTGCGACGCATCGAAGAAGTGCATCCCGAAGCGGCGCTCGAAGAAAAGGAACACGCAGGCTACGCTGAGCGCTGGCAGCGCGAAGAGCGCGGCGAAAGACGCGGTCATCGTCCCGTACAGGAAAATGGGCATCCGGTTCAACGACATGCCGGGGCAGCGCATCTTCATGATCGTCCCGACGAAGTTGATCGCACCGACCGTTGTCGAGAGCGTGATGAAGAGGTAGGCCAGGGCGTAGAAATCCATGTTGAGCCCTGGATTGTACGGTCGCAGGGAGTACGGTGGATATCCGAACCAGCCATCGTTCGGCGCCTGTCCGAGGAAGGGACTCGTATAGAGAAAGAGTCCCGAGAGGAGAAACAGCCAATAGCTCAACGCGTTGGCCTTGGGATAGGCCATATCGCGAGCCCCGATCATGAGCGGCCAAATGTAAATGCTGAAGCCGGACAAGATCGGTGCGGCGTACCAAATGAGCATCGTCAAGCCGTGCATCGTGAAGAGCTGGTCGTACACATCGGGGCCGACGAGAATGCCCGTTCGGCCCCGCGAGCTGCATTCGCATGACGAGCGCCGCAAGGCCGGCCGCGATCAGAAACGCGCACGAGGTGACGAGATAGCGCCTGCCGATGGTCTTGTGGTCGACGGTCGCGAGCCACCCATACAGTCCAGGCTCCTTCTCCCAGATCCGCTGCAACTCCTCGACAGGCGCTTCGCCAACTGGAACGGAGACAGTCACGGCCACAAGTGCAATCCTCGACTACTCGAGCGTCTCGAGATATGCGATGAGCGCCGGCAGATCCTGGGGCGGTACCGCCATGCTCGGCATGTCGGACCCCGGCTTGATGCCCTGTGCACCATAGATCCACGCCTGCAGATTGGCAGGAGTGTTGGGAAGCACACCCGCCGCGAGCATCCGTCGCGATGCGAAGTGCGTCAAGTCTGGTCCAACGCTGCCCCCTGCATCCGTCCCTCGAATCGTGTGACACGTCGCGCATCCGACACGCATGAAAGTCGATCGGCCGAGAGTGAGCTCGGAATCCGTCGCCGCCGGCGCAGCCTGTTGTTGCTTCGCCAGCCACAGCGCAAAATCGGCGGGTGACTTCGCGACGACGGTCAGTCGCATGTGCGCGTGTTGATCGCCGCAATACTGGCCGCAGGGACCGGCGAACGTGCCAGCGGTCCTCGCCTCGAGCCAGGTCTGGTTGCTCTGCCCAGGGACCATTTCCATCTTGCCGGCGAGCTGCGGGACCCAAAAGGCGTGCAGGACGTCGCCCGTATGTAGTACGACGCGCACCGATTGTCCGACTGGCAGATGGATCTCGTTCGCGGTCGTGAAAGCGGGCCCCCCAAAATCGCTATACGCGACTTCCCACCACCACTGGTGACCGGTCACTGTGATGGTCCCGACCGGCCGGTGGGCAGGCACCTCAACGGCATCCACAGTGGCGATCGTGAAGACAAACGCGCCTGTCAGAACTACTGCCGGCAGGGCCACCGCAAAGGTTGTGAACCAGCGACTCTCCTGTGCGTCGCGAGGCTGCACGAGTGGATGTGCATCTCCAGTGTCGCCGCGCCCTGCTTCACTCGGCGACCGCCGGCGCAGCGCAGCGACGAGCACCAGGACGCCAATGATGAGGATGACGACGCATGACGTGATGACGAGGAACCAGCCAAGCGCTGCCTCACGCGCGCCACTCTCGCCATGCTGTGTCAGCACGGAGGCGCCCTGGTCGCACGCCATGGTAGTGCCGAGCAGGACCGTTGCCACCATGCACTCCCAGACGCGTTCTGGCTCGCGCCATGCACGCTTCCCAGTCGATTGGCGGGTGACTGTGTGCATTCGAATCGACCTCGCCCTCAGCTGGGCTGGCCACCGCCGGTGCCGGGTAACAACGGCGGCATTGGAATCTTGGGTGGCGCGTCCGGTTCCTGCGGCGTTCCGAGCGTCCGGATATAGGTGATGATCTTCCAGATCTGGTCGGCCGAGATCTTGGCGCCCCATGTCGGCATCCCGTTCGGCCGTCCGACGAAGATCGACTCGTAGATCTGCGCATCCGAGTTCCCGTAAATCCACGCGCTGTCCCGCAGGCTCGGCCCCATCCCGCCACCCGCTCGGCCGCCGTGACAGCCGGAGCAGTTGTACTGCACAAACAGTTGCCGCCCTTCAGCCGCCGCCCCCGCGTTGCGCACGTAGGGATTGTGTACGTCGCCCAAGACGACCTGCGGATGGTTGCCTGGTATCACGCCTGCGGTCTGCGCCAGGCTTGCCGCGCTCGCTTGCGTCGCGACCGACGGACCTGCCTCCGACGCTCGGAGGTTTGTCTGACTGTCTGGCTGACACCCAACGGCGACGCATCCCAGCATCGCGGCACCGGCGACCGCCCGCTGTGTGACCGCGAACGGATGCCGCCGCTCCCACCGCCGGTCTCTCAGGCGCATGTCCGCGCCTCGGCGCCACGCACGCATCGCCGCGCGGTTCGATACGACAGGGCGGTGCTCAGCGTTGATGTTGCAGGTACCATTGGGACGCCGAATGAGCGCAGAATGTGTTCGATCGCCGGACGGTTGCGCGTGATTATCCCGTCCAGCCGGGCCCGAAAAGCCGTGTCTGCCCGACGCACACCCATCGCGATGTCGTATGCGAATGGGATGCCGCGCGTCGCAAAGGGGTTGGCGACCGGTGTCATCGTGAGCGGCACTCGCGTCCGAGGCGCATAGTATCCAGCGAGCGGACCCCAGGCCACGGCGAGATCGACCTCACCGTCGGCTACCGCCTCGATCAGCTTCGAAGGTGGGCTCGGCGCGGCGTAATTGCCGTAGATGCTGTAGCCCACGACGTTCGTGACGAGTCCTCGCTGCGCCATTGCCAAGCCAGGAGGAAGGCTGTTGTAATCCGCCCCGATCACGTGAATGCCCACGCGCATGTGTTGCAGTCGGGGATCGTCGAACGAGGCGATGCGAGTCCCACGGTCGGTGCGTGAGACGAAGACGTACGTCGAGCGATAGTAGGGCTCCGTCGTCGCCACCTGATCGTCACCCGCGGTGATGCCGATCACGACATTGCATAGTTGAGCGCCGAGCGTGCTGCGAATGAACCCCCGACGCTGGGCCCACCACGTGTACTCGAGCGGCAGTCTGAGCTCGTGCGCAATGAGCGTCGCGATGCGGTTCTCGAAGCCGTCGCCGGCACGATCCGAGAACGGCATGTTGTTTGGATCGGCGCAGACGCGCAGCGCCCGCGGTCGGACAGTCGGCGGGGGCCGATCGATATGCGGCGACCCCATCGCGCCCGAGAGGGCGCCGTCGTGTGCACCGCCTTGTGCCAGGATACGCGGCGCGGCGACGAGCGGCGCCAGTGCTACCCAGGCCGCCGCTGCCAGCACATGCGCGATGCGTGGAGCGGTGCGCGTCATGCGACCGGCCTCACAGCGAGAACACGTACACCGTGCCGCCCGGCGCAGTGTAGTGTGGTAGATCCGGCATCGCGCCGGTCGCACCAAGCGCGGCCGTGGGATCTGAGGCCGAGAGGCCGAGAGCGATCGCGCCCATCCACCCGCCGATCCCCGAGTATACGGCGACATACTGCTTGCCGTCCGGGCCCGCATAGGTGATCGGATTGCCGACGATCCCCGAGCCGCACTTGAACTGCCACAGCACGTGACCCGTCTTGACGTCGACCGCCTTGAACCACCCGTCCATGGTGCCGTAGAAGAGGATGTCGCTCGCGGTGACGACGGGACCACTCCACACGGGAAAGCGCTCGGGGATGTCCCAAACCCTCTTGCCGCTGGCGGGGTCCCATGCGATGAGATCTCCGCGATGGTTCCATTGACCGGGTTCGGGATACATTCCGCACATCGGCCCCGAGATACGGAGTGCCCGCAATGTAGCTTGCTTTGAGCCCCGCGTAGTCCATACAGAGCTTTGTGGACGGTGTATAGAACAAATTCGTTCGCGGAGAGAACGCGGCAGGCTGCTGGTCACGCGCGCCGGTGGACGAGGGGCATATATCGGTGGTGTTGACTCCCTGATGCGTCTGTTTGGACGGCACCCGATCTGGCCGGCCCGTCTTGAGGTCGATGCCCGTCGCCCAATTCAGGTCTTGGAACGGCTGCGCGACCAGGACCTCGCCTGTCTGCCGATCGATCGTGTAGGCGAAGCCATTGCGGTCGAAATGAACCACGACTTTGCGTGGCTGCCCGTTGATCGGAATGTCGACGGGAATCGACTCGTTGACGGCATCATAATCCCACGAGTCGTGCGGAGTCGTCTGATACGCCCAGCGGGCGTTGCCCGTCTGCGGATCGCGGGCAAAGAGCGTGGCACCCCAGAGATTGTCGCCTGGACGCATATCGGGGTTCCAGACGCCGGGATTGGCGCTCCCGTAGTAGATCTCCTTGAGTTCTGGGTCGTACGTCACCCATCCCCAGACCGTCCCACCGCCGAGTTTCCACTGGTCGGCGGGCCACGTCGAAACACCAAGGTCCTTTCCCTTGTACTGCGCGTAAAACGGTTTGAACTCGGACCCGATTTTCACCACGGAATCGGGACCTGTATTGTACGCGCGCCACAAGAGCTTGCCCGTCGCGAGGTCCAGCCCCGCGATCCAGCCGTGAACGCCGAGCTCGGCGCCGCTATTGCCGACGACGACGACGTTGCCGACGATGAGTGGCGCCATCGTCATGGTCGCGCCCTCGTCGATTGAGTCGAGCTGCGTATCCCACGCGGTTGCGCCAGTGCTCGCGTCGATGGCGACGGTATGATCGTCGAGGCGATTGAAGACCACCTTGCCGTTCGCGTAGGCCGCGCCCCTGTTGACTACGTCGCAGCACGCCTCACCTTGCGACGCAGCGGCCGTGGGAGGCTTGTAGACCCATTTGGCCGGCCCACCGGCGTGCGTGAGATCGAGTGCGTAAACGGTATTGGGGTAGGGGGACACGACGTACATCGTGTTATTGACCACGAGGGGCTGTCCCTCGAAGCCCCGTGCGTACCCGGTCGAAAAAGTCCACGCCACCTTTAGAGTTTTCACGTTGTCAGCCGTGATTTGCGTGAGCGGGCTGAAACGCGTGCCCTCCGGATCGCGCCCCGGGAGTGTCCAGTCGCCTGGAGCGCCAGCGGACGTGGGCGCTGCAGAGCTCTCCGCACCGGGTGGCGCTTCTCCTGCTGCTGCATGCAGCATGGGCGTCTGGTTGCCGCTGCACGCCGCCCCAGTGGCGACCGCCGCGGCGAGTGCACAGCCGGTCAGGGCCCGCCAGGTCCAGGACGGATCGAGGTCGCGAGTCAACGGTCCACTCCTCATCGCTACCATGCCTTCGCCGACCAAACCGCGTCGCGCCGCACAGCGGCAGTTACCGTCCGTCTGCAAGGTCGAGGTAGCACGTTCCTCCACAGCGTAGGCGCTCGCCACTCCAACACGCGGCCCAATGCCGCGCACATCATCGCGGTCGGTCAGGTTTGCATACAGCGTTCCGCGACAGCGACGGTGACCCGGGAAGGCACTTCTTCCGCTCGAAGCCGAGCCCGGGCGCACCTGTTGCGATATCCATTGGTATCAATGATCAGCGCGCGCTGAGCAAAGACGGCGCTAGACGAGACGCGCGCCGTGCGGGGGTGGTGATCCGTTGGCGCCAGGACCCGGACCACACCGGGTAGGGGCGACGCAATGCGTCGCCCGCCGTTCGAGAACCAAGCCGCACACCACAACGTCGGGATGACGCCGACCGGCAGTTGTGCGCCGCAGGGAGCGTAGCGGCCGCGCGGATCCGGCGGCGACCGTTGGCACAGCCGTAGGTCACCTGGCTCAGCGGGCTGAGCTGCAGAACGACAAGTCGCTCGAGTCCGAGCCCGTCGCCCTAGGCGTCTCGTCGGCCTGCGAGTTTCCGGCACTGGATCTCCTGGCGCGGCCTAAAGTGGCGGCCGCGATTGACGGCCTATGAGGAGCGCTTCTTCGGGACTTTCGCGCCTTTCTTGCGCGCCTCCGAGAGACCGATCGCGATCGCCTGCTTCCGACTCTTCACTCGTCCCCCTTTGCCGCCGCGCCCGGACTTCAGGGTGCCGCGCTTTCGGCGCCGCATGGCGCTCGCGACGCGTTTGCTTGCGCTCCGTCCATAGCGGCGAGTGGATGTCTTTGTCTTTCTTGCCGACCGTTTGCGAGCTGCCATGGGTTCCTCGACATGAAGGCTATCGCCACCCGTGCGAATTGCGGACCACTGGGCGGGTGGTGAGTACCCGTGACCGATCACTGGACGTCGCGCGGTGCCATGCCGATCGCGCAACGTCACGCAGCAAAGCCAGGGTCTACGCACCTCCGGCACATCAGGATCAGCACCAGCCGCGCGATGCCGATCAATCGTTTGGTATCGCTCTTGCCTTTGCGGTGCACGACTCCAGCAGGGAAAGGGTGAATGCGTACGCTAGGCATCCTGGTCGTCGTATTTGGCGCGGTGGTCCTCCTTTACGGCGGAATCAGCTACACGAAGAGTCGGCACAGCACTGACATCGGTCCCGTGCAGGTTTCGACCGCGAAGAAGGGGTTCATCACGCCGGCAGCAGGTGTCGTCGCAGTTGTCGTGGGGATCGTCCTTGTGGCGGCTGGACGACGCGAAGGGGTCTGACAGGCGTCGATTCGGCGCGGTCGGACGAAGGCTGTCGGCTGCCGCCGGGCAATCCCGCTGTATCTGAAGTAGGAGAGTGTTTTGGGTGATTTGATCTGACGTCGCAGCAGCTCATCACTACACAAGGGGACACCATGCGCGTACCACTCCGCCTGCAGTGCGCAATGATCGCCGTCGCCATCCTCCCATGCGTCGCGACGGCTCAGAGCAGCCCACTGGGGGGTGCCAACGCCGAGGCATCCGACGTCGGACCCCAGCCGTCAGCCGCGCCGATTGACATGGCGGTACAGCCGTCGGCCACCGCAGCCAACGCAAGCGCCATCGCGTCGCCCGCGGCCACTGTCGTAGCCGACCCATTGCCTTCCTCCGCGTCGACCGTGGTCACGAGCTCCGGTCCGGGCGACCAGCGCGCGATGGATGATCGGTCGAGCGGGCCGACCGCGTCGTCGGCCACGGCAGGCATCCGCTCGCGCGCTGCGGGCGAGCACCTCACGCGTCAACAGTTGGCCGATCGCGCGAGCCGTGATCAGGACGAAGGGCACCAGGGTCTTGGTCGGGATGCCGCGCTCATGATCATTGGCGGCGCCGGGATCATTGTCGGCGCGCTCGTCGGCGGCTCAGCGGGCACCGCACTCATCGTCGTTGGCGCGGTGATCGGCATTACCGGTCTGGTGTTGATTATTAGCTGACGGCATTCGGATAAGATCCGGTTGGCGTAGCCATTTGACGCCCTCGAGGCGAAGGCGCGCCAACCGTCGATCAGGTATGCGGCCTCACGATCGGCAATGGGCGGCGCCACGCTACCGCCTCGCACCGGGGACTCGTTGCGATCGTCAGCGCCCGATCCCAACGAGTTCTCCGAATAACACGGAACAGAGACCGTTCGGCGCTCGCTCGACAGTCAGGTGACTGAGGGCAGAAACACTCGCTGAGACACACACGCGACATCAAAAGTTCATCTCGAAGGCGATGCTGTACAGATTGCCGTTGCCTCCGACGGGATAGGGCACGGCCAGATATCCGACAGGAGAGTGGACGAGGTGAATCCATTCGGCGTTGAGACGCAGTCCGCGCTGACCGATGACGAACCAGTTGGCGCCCGCACGAAGCTCGGATGCGTTGCCGTAGCTGCCAAAAATCTGCGATCCGGCGACATATAGCTGCAGGAACTTCTGAACGGCCATCCCGGACGACTGCATCTGATAGCCGACGTCGTTGATAGTGTGGAGGCCACCGATATTCGTTCCCCGGTAGTTGTTCAGCCACCGACTGTAGAACTCGCCCTCGAGCGACACACCGCGGTACTTGATGCCGCCATTGAAGCTCGTCATTCTGGTAGTCCACCCGGTTCACGGTGATGCCGGGACCGAAGAGATCGGGGGTGAAGATGATACTGCCGTCCGTCAGCCGAATCTGCGTGTTCTCGATACCTTCCGTCCCTGGCTGGCTCTGTGTGTCTTCCAGACTATGCGTGTAGTGTGCGCCGAGACGCGTGGCGACTTGCTGGTGATCGTCGTAATCGCCGAACGTGCCGTACAAGCCGAATTCCCCGGTCGAGGGCAGCCACACGAGTGACACGCTCTGCGTCTGGAACTTGTTGTCGAGTTGCCCTGCGCTCACGCCGAGTGTGCTCAGGTTGTTCGCGAGCATCGCGGAGTACTTGAGCTTCGAGGTCAGCTCGCCCTTGGCAAAGATGCCTTGCGTGTAGGAGCCCCGAAAAAATTCGTCCGCGGTGAGGCGGTCGTCGACGCCGAGCCAGTACGGGAACTGACCCTCCGTGCTTCGCGTCGACGGCAGCGAAGCGATCCCCGCGCCAAGCGTAAAGAATCTGTTGAAGACCCAGCTGAAATTGCCGCCGCCGACGACTTGCGCCGGGAGCCCCTGCGAGGTGTTCGCCGACCAGACATATAGGTAATACCGGAACTGCGGCGTCAGGAACCAACCGGAGAACGGGGCGAAGAATTTCGTCAGTTCGACATCCTGGCGGAGCTGCACGGAGTGGCTGACGCCGAAATGGTCGACGTATATGGGATCGAGACCGAGTTGATTCAGATACCGCGCGTACGTAAATAGACGGAAGTAGATCTGGCCTTTGTCGCCGTCGAACAGCAGGAATCCGGCGTTAGGCACGTATCGGGGGGTCTCTTTCCTGGTTGTTGCCGCTTGCTTGACCTCGCCCGTTTCGAACTCACCGCTGCATCCGTCGGACACCCAGATGCCGGTGTCGTCGTAGCCCCACGACTTGCCCAGTAAACACGGCGCGGCGCCCGTCGAGCCCACGAGCACCACGCCCTTCGCCGTGTTGGCTGGGCAATGGGTGCGCTGCCCCGGTTGCGATGCGCATGTTACAGGCGGCTGGGTGGCTTTCTGCGTGGCGGTCGCGCTATCGCCTGCGGCACCAGCCGTCGTCTGGCCATACGCCGTCACGGTGGTCAGGCTCGCAACGAGGACAACGACGACGACGGCTAGGCGTTGAGTCATGCCTTGGAGGGTTGCGGTGCCTGTTCCGCGCGGCCGTCATGGACAGACGCTCGGTAGCGGTGCGCCGGTCATGTCGGACGTGATGCCGACCTACACTGCCGCCCTTGGTCGACGCAGGATCAGATATGGATATCAGTCAAAAGCGCGCGCGCCAGCACGGCAATCATGACCAAGGTCTGCTCGAGTGATCTGCGCCCGCGCGGTTGCATACGGAGCGCGTCGACGCTGTGGCTAATCGGCCTTTGGTCTCTTGGACCAAGGTCTATTACCCGCGGTGCGGGCGATGCGTCGGCAAGGTGACGAAGGCTTAGACGCCGGATGCTGGACAGAACATTGGGGCCGATTCAGAACAACACCTTGAAGACTCTCTTGATGAGCTCATCCACGGAGAAGATCGTGAGCAGGAGTGGAATGAGCGGTACGGCAGTGACCCAAGCCAGATTGACGATGTCCTGTGTGCTGAATGGCAATACGCGCATTTGCCGCACGAGCGCATAGCTGTTGCCGAGATCGGCGAGCGACTGAATGTCGGGACTTCCCAAGAGTGGGCCGGCGGTGGCCGGCTGCATGATCCACTTCCGCTCGAACCCCTGGACGTATCGCTCACCGAACAACCCATAATCCGCCAATCCCCTTCTCTTACTGCGAAGCAGCCCCGGGGTAAACATCAAGAGTGGCCCGAGCAGGAAGAAGATGAAGAACGCGACGAACCCCACGGCCTCTACCTTGTAGGACGTCAACGTCTCCCCTCCGTACAAGACGCTGCTAGCAATCAGGCCCGAGAGCAACGCTCCTTCCGCGAACAGGATCGGTCCGAACGTGTACGCCGCTCTGCCCAGGAAGCCGACGCCGCCGCAGCGATCGGGATGAGTGGGAACGAGATGCAGGTTCAACCTCGAGACGTACCACAGGAAACGAAACCAGATGAGTAGCCTGAAGTACCAACGCACCAGAATGATCTGGAAGAGCGGGATGCTGACGAAGACGTACCAGAATCCGGCTGGCGTCAGGTCCCAACGGTCGCCACTCACGCTATACCAAGTCGGCGCAGCCGGGGGGGCGCGATAATTCCACAGCGCCAGCCCAAAGAGGTAGACGCTGACCATCAACGTGGCTTCGATCGGGACAGAATCCCGCAGACGAACGGCTGACTCGAGGGCGCGTTCGTAGGCGGGCACGTCCGCGGGACGTACGATATCTCGAGCGATGAAACTGCGCGTGACGATGCGCAATCGCCGGTGAACGATTACCTCGGCGGCGATGAGGACTGGTAGGGCGACGAGGAAGCGGACGTGTGCCTCGACGTCGCGCAAAAAGGAGAGCGGACTGATGCCGCCGGCTGAATGTCTCAAGAGCGTCAGCGCCAGCAGCGGGAGCCAGGCGATCAACGTGACGACGATCACTCGACGCTGCAAGAGCTCCAAGGCGGTTCCCGAGAGGTGCGCCTTCCGATAGATCTGGAAGATCGGCCCGCCCAATACCAACGAAAAATCGTTCTCGAGAGGTTTGGGATCCATCGATGGCTGGCAGGAACACTGCCGCGCGATGCGCGGGGCCTCGCGTGGCGCGGTCCGTCTGGGTTCAGGGCGGCCTAAAGCCGCGGTTGTTTGAGGCTAACGCCTGCCATATGTCGTTCACCATGCGACCTTAGTAGCGCAAAAACTCCGCTGGCTGCTCGTTCACCCGTGTGAGGCATGGGGGGCTTCCTGCGCGCAGCGAAACCGGCCAGCACGGCCCGGTCAGCGGGCCGAATCCTGCCCGAGCTGGCGTTGGGCTCGGCGAGAAGTCACGGCTGTCCTCGATCGGACGCTATCTGCCTAAAGCACACTGTGTTTTGTGGTGTATCTCCTTGTACCAATCGGTGAGGAGGATTCCAGATGGTTGGCGACAAGTCCTGGCGCGGCACCGCCTCACCTCGCTGGCCCTTTTGCTATCGCAGCGCAAGCGCGCCGGTGCGCGATTGGAGTGGGGGTTAAACGCGAATGAGCCCGAATCAACCGGCAGCGCCAAGGCGGTGGGTTGTGTTCCATGAGTTGACGGCAGGAAGGGACGCCGACCGGTGACCGGGGCAGCAGCCATGACGAAGAAAAATGCTCGATCGAGCCTACGTCTGAAAATCACCCGACACTGGTCTGGCGCTTTGAGTGCAGCATTGCTCGTGAGCGGAGCGTTGCCTGCCTTGGCTCAGTCGCAGCAGACGCCGACCTCATCTCAGACGCAGCAGACGGCGAGTTCGTCTCAGCCAGAGCAAAAGGCGGAATTACCTCCCGATCAACTCGATGCGCTCGTTGCCCCCATTGCCCTGTATCCAGATCCCTTGCTGGCTCAGACCCTGGTGGCGTCCACGTATCCTCTCGAGATCATCCAGCTCCAGCAGTGGCTGCAGAAAAACCCGAACCTAAAAGACAAAGAGTTGGCGGATGCCGTGGCCAAAGAGCCGTGGGACCCGAGCGTGCAATCGATGGCCGGTTTGCCCGACGTGGTGAAACGCCTTGCCGATGACATCCAGTGGACCACCGATCTCGGCAACGCGTTCCTCGCTCAGGAGAGCGCCGTGATGGATGCGGTGCAGCGCATGCGCGCGAAGGCCAAGGAGAAAGGCACCTTGACCTCGACCGAGCAACAGAAAGTGGAAACCAAGGTCGTCGAGAACAAGACGGTGATCGTCGTCGAACAGGCCAACCCCGAAGTCGTGTACGTGCCTTCATACAATCCTGTAACGGTGTATGGGCCGCCGGTCTATGCCTATCCACCGATTTACTATCCGCCACCGGGCTACTACGCCGCAGGGATGGCGATCTCTTTTGGTTTTGGCATGGCGATGGGGGCGATGTGGGGCGGCGGTTGGGGCTATGGACCCGGATGGGGTGGGGGCAACGTTCAAGTCAACAATTTCAACAACTTCAATCGGAACACGAACGTCAACCGCAACGTGAACGCAAATCGAAACTCCAACTGGCAGCATAATGCGCAGCACCGCGGCGGTGCGCCATACGGGGACCGCGCCACCGCAGATCGCTTTGGCGGAGGAACAGGCGGGGAGTCGGTAGGCAATCGCCAGGGGACTGGGGCGCGGCAACAAGGTCAGGGCGGCGATGTCAGCAGCCGATCAGCTCAGGGAACCGGGGCGCGGCAACAAACCCAGGGCGGCGACGTCAGCAGTCGGTCCGCCCAGGGGGCCGGCTCAGCCGACCGCAGCGGCGGAACTGGAGCCAACAGCATCGGAAGCCGGGATCTCTCACGCAGCGGCGGCGGCAGCCAGGACGCTTTCGGAGGCGGTTCCCGGGGCTTCAACGGATCGAGCGCTGGCTCCGCGGGCAGCCGCGGCGCGTCGAGTATGGGATCTCGCGGTGGGGGTGGCCGCGGTGGTGGTGGCGGTCGAGGCCGCAGGTGATCGCCCTTGATCGGGAGAGCAGATGAGAGGAGGTATGGAGATGAGACCGACTTCCACGCGCGGAACCCTGTCCCGACTTGTCTGGATCGGCGGTGGTCTGGCCTGCGTGTGCCTTGCCGCGTCGGCGCTTTTCGCCCAACAGCAATCAGCAAATGGAGACGTGTCGAGTGCTCCCGCAGGCTCGAGCGCGGCCCCCAGGAGCTTTGAGACGCCCCAGGCTGCCGCTGATGCGCTCATCGCTGCAGCCGGGAAATTCGATGAGCACGCGCTCGAAGAGATTTTCGGGCCCGCGGGCGACGACCTGGTTCTCACAGGCGAGTATCCGCAAGACCGCCAGCGTGCCACTGATTTCGCCGCCCAAGCTCACGAGAAGCAAAGCATTTCCCTGGATCCAAAGACCGGCAGCCGCGCAATCCTCATCGTGGGCAACGGAAACTGGCCCTTCCCCGTGCCGATTGTGAAAAACGGCAACACGTGGTCGTTCGATCCAAACGCCGGCCGCCAGGAACTGCTCTACCGCCGCATTGGCTACAACGAACTGGACGCCATTCAAGTCTGCCGCGGCTACGTGGAAGCGCAGCAGTCCTATGCACTCGAAAAACGCGACGGGTATGCCGTGCACCAATACGCGCAGCAGGTCATAAGTACTCCCGGCAAACAGGATGGCCTCGCGTGGCAAAACCCAGACGGCACCTGGGGCGGTCCGATCGGGCAAGAAATTGCTCGCGCGATCGAACAAGGCTACACCGCTGGCGCACAGCCCTATCACGGCTATCTCTTCAAAATTCTCAAAGGCCAGGGACCCGCCGCGCCGTTTGGGGAGATGGACTTCCTGGTGGAAGGCGTGATGATCGGGGGATTCGCTCTTGTTGCTGCTCCGGCCGAATACCGCGTGACCGGGGTGAAGACATTCATTGTCAGCCACGACGGCGTGGTCTATCAAAGAGATCTCGGGGCGGCAACACTCGACGAATTCAAGAAAATGGAGCGGTTCAACCCGGACAAATCCTGGACGCGCGTCCCGGATAAGACCGAATAGCGTGCGAGCCAAGCGTCACGGCAGATAGGAGAAAGGAGAGGCGACCGAGGAGCGCGGCCTCGTCGCGCATAGACCGTGCAGACCACCCAATCTCTTGGTCTCCTTTCTCCTTTCCGTGTCGCTCCTCTCTATTTGCGGCCGCTGTGCGCACACAAATCTCCCCCTACGGCGTCGTTGCGGTGTCTTCTGGTTCTGGGAACACGCGCACCTGGCGCCGCTTGGTCAAAAACGTGATTCCCCACTGTAGCATCACGAAGAAGCGGTTCGCGAATCCGATCAGGAAATAAATGTGCACGACGGCCCAGACAAACCAGGCTGGGAAGCCCGCGAAGCGTACGAACCGCAGATCGGCAACGGCATAGGTGCGGCCCACAATCGCGAGATCGCCTTTGTCCCAGTACCAGAAGGCCGCCGGCGGCCCCTGTCCCTGCGCGCGACGTCGAATCACGCCGGCCACGTACTTGCCCTCCTGGATGGCCGGCTGTGCTACTCCAGGCATGACGATTGGCTCTTTCTCCTTCATGCCCAACAAATTGCGCGCGGGCGAGACGACGTGCGCCGTGTCGCCAATCGCAAAAATCTCAGGGTGCCCCGGCACGGAACAGTCCGGGTTCACGATGATCTTCCCTGACTTGTCCGTCGCCGCTCCCAGCCATCGGCCCGCGGGAGACGCAAGCACGCCCGCGCTCCACAACACCGTAGCGGCCGGCACGCGCTCGCCATTGGCGACGATGCCGGCGACGTCCACATTCGTGACGCGCGTGTTCGTGAACACCTTCACGCCGAGGCTCTCCAAATGGCGCTGCGCCTTGGTCGACAGGACCTCTGGAAAGGAGGGAAGCACTCGCGGGGCGGCCTCGTACAGGAGAATCCGCGCCGAGCGAGGATCGATGTGGCGGAAATCGTGCGTCAGGGCCATGCGCGACATTTCCGCCAGCGTGCTCGCCATCTCCACGCCAACGGTCCCTCCGCCGACGAGGACAAACGTGAGCAGTTGGCGTATTTTCTCCGTGTCCCCGTGGTCGAGCGCCGCGATCTCCTCCGCGCGCTCGAAGGCTAGCAGGACCTTGCCGCGAATCAGGTCGGCGTCGTCGAGCGATTCGAGGCCCGGCGCCACGCCCCGCCAGTCCTCGTGACCAAAGTAGTTGTACTGAATGCCGGTCGCGAGCACGAGGAAGTCGTACGGCACCACGTGCTGTTTCAAATGCACCAACCGCTTTTCCGTGTCGATGCCACCGACTTCGTCGAGTAACACCTCGACATTTCTGCTGGCGATTCAAGATCGAACGGAGGGGCCCGGCAATTTCGTCGGCGGATAACAGCCCCGTGGCCACCTGGTACAGCATGGGACGGAAGAGATTGTAGTTCCGTTTGTCGATGAGCGTCACGCTGACGGGAGCGCTAGCCAAATGCCGCGTCGCGGAGAGTCCGCCGAATCCGCCGCCAACGATCACAACGCGCGGCTGAGTTGCGCTCAAGATCGCCTCCAGGTTGTCCGATTCCAACAGCGCTATCAAAGCACGCGCAATGCGCCCTAGCGTCGGCCTCGCAATGCCTCGGCCTCTATAAAGATGTGCTTGACCTCCGGATGAGCGGACACGATCACCCGCTCGAGGCGATCTACGGCATTGGCTACTTGCGCAGCCGTCAGGCTAGGCTCAAACTCGGCGCCGAACCCAATGAGCACGTCTTCCGGACCCAATTGCAAGGTGAGGAGCTGCCGGATGGCCAGGATCGCCGGTTCGCCGGCTGCGGCCGCGCGCGCAGCGGCGATCAGGTCTCCACGGGCTCCTTCGCCGATCAGTAGCGCCTTGCTTTCCCGCATGAGGACAAAGGCGATTCCCGCTAGCACGAGCCCGATCGCGATCGATCCGGCGCCGTCGATCCACGGTGCATTCGAGCGCTCGCGCGAGCGCGATCGCAGCGAACGCAATGGCAACTCCAATCAGATCGGCGACGTCCTCCAGGACGACGCTGAATAGAGCCGGGTCCTTGCTTACGCGTACCGTATTCCAAAACCCGCGGCCGCCAGTGGTGCGATTGAACTGACGAAACCCAATGAAGTACGATGCGCCATCGAGCGCGCCAGCCCCGGCGAGCACCGCGAAGCTCCAGAAGGCATTCTCGAGCGGCTCGGGGTGCAGCACGCGCTGGATTCCCTGAACCACCGATACGCCCCCGCCGATGCCAAAGAACAACATCGCTACGACCATCGACCAGAAGTACATCTCATGGCCGTAGCCGAAGGGATGGCTTTCGTCCGGCGGTCGCCGGCTCCGGTGTCGACCGACGAGGAGTAGCGATCCGTTCGCACCGTCGACGACCGAATGGATGCCTTCCGCCAACATGGCGGAACTGCCCGTAACGAGTCCCGCGGTGAACTTGAGCATCGCGATGAGCACGTTCGCGACGATCGACGCGTAGATTGCTATGGCGGACTCTGGCATGGAGGTCGGCGCGAAGTTGTACAGGATCTCGTCGGGTTCACAGACGACTGCCCTTCGCCCAGGCCCAGGCCACGATTCGCCATTCCTGGGTGAGCTTGTGAAGCGCTACAGTAAAAAGCGCGCCGGACTGAGTGACCTGCCTGCCGCGCGCCTTGAATGTCATGGACGCGGGAACGACGAGGTACGCGCTATCCGCGGTGACGTCGACATGCAGCGGCTCGCCCAGAGTAACCGCATAACCTGAAACACCAGCATGGTCACCTTCCGCCAACACGTCTCTGTACCAATCTTGAGCAGCGGTCGGCCCGTGCCATACATGTGGAGCCATGCCGTCAAGGATCGACCCCGGTACGGCGAACGCCGCCGCCATATGCCGTCGCGTCACCTCTGTTGAAACCGTCGATGTACTGCCGGACGGTCGTCATCGGATCGGTCGTGATCATCACGCATACTCCTCTGTGCGTGCGTACGTGCAAAAGAGAATAGCGCGCGCGTCGAAGGCCCTGCATCCTCAGGGCCTTGTTTTATCTCCTACGTGCGCGAGGCGATCACAAATGCACCGAGCCAGACAGCTGCAAGGAGAAACCCTGAAACGTCGATCGATTCGCAAATTCGTCGAAGAACTTCACCCCTGCGTTCACCCTCCGACTCGCGAACGTCATATTCGTTACGAGGCCGAGTGCGTTGACCGCGTAGCGCTCCTCTGATTGATCCGACGTGATCTCTGGCCCTGTCTTCGCTGTGGTCTGGCGGGCGTGGTAGCCGGCAACTCCGAACTGCAGAGAGGTCGCCTTCGCGACAGCGAACGTTCTCGTCACAGAGTAATCGAGATCGAAGGTGTCGCCAGGGCGTGTGCCAGTGCCTTCCTGAGTGGTATGCAGCTCGTACATTCTCGTACGCCGAGACCGCCCAGGCCCTGTCTGCCGTCACATAGAATGTCTGGCCAGACGAGAATGCGTTGGTCCAGTACCCGGACCCAACATTGTCGCTGCCGCCTGCCACAAAACGGCCGGTGGGGGCCAGGAATCCGTAGAGAATGCGAAAGGCCACGCGCTCCTTGTTCCAGCCCAGGACAAGCGGGACGTAGTATGAGTCGGCAAACCCGCCCCCGCCGCTGATCTTGCCGTTCAGATCGGACGTAAGATCATTTGTGGCGACTGGGAAGGTCACGAAAGCCGAGTAGTGAGCACCACCCAAGATTTCCTTGCGGCTCACCCAGATCAGCGTGTTCATGTCCATCAACACGGAGTTGTTGCCGGTGATGGACGAGGTTGAACCATCGTTGCTCTTTGCTTCATCGCGCGAGTAGAAAAGCAACTGGTTGGAATACGTGAACCCGGGCGGCGGTGTAACCCCGGAATTGGTAGCGCTCATTCCGAGAGGATACACCCCTCTGTTCTGAGCGTCGGCTGTCATTGGCACGTTCAGCACGCAGATCGATGCGAGAAGCGTCAACCGTTGAGAGCGTGCGGGACTGCGTGGGCCGGCCATGCGAGCGTGTCACCCAGCAACGATCATTTGGTCACGATGTTCTTCCAGAAACGCTCCAGGCTCTCATCCCCGCCGAACAACGTGGTGAAGATAGTGGAATCAGCCAGCACGATGTCGCCGGCGCGTTTGTCCCTTGGAGGCATCCAGAGAAGCATATTGAACTCGCGATTCCCGGCCTCCGTGAACGGATGCGGATGGGCCAAGTCGATCGCCTGCTGCGCCAATACATGGATCACGGCAGGCGTCACCCGTGGTCACGGCGTAATGGGGCAGATGCATGTGGAAATTGAACGTGGTGACACCGGCGAGCCAGTCGCGAGTATCCAGGTCCTTCGAGATGCGTAGAGGTTGGAGGGTATTGGTGCCGCGAATCGTCGCCGGGCGGAGGCCGTAGCGATTCTCGACCGGGACTGCGAGCCCCTTCATCAGGGAGCGCGTGTATTTGCCGAAGCGTTGCTGGCGAGGCACCAGCGGGTCGCCGTGGTGAGCGTACTCCATGGCGCGTTCCTTCAGGTCGGCTGGACACCCCGACGTCGTGGTGTGGTCCGAGGATCAGGCACGTTCCTTCCCGAGCAAGAAATTGTCGAACGGCCTCGATCTCCTCTGGGGCGGCCTCCTGCTCGGTCACGATGTGATCCAGCCCGAATACCATCAGCGTGTCCGTGTCATCGAGCACGCGCTCGTCGAGCGGCAGCTTCTGCCCTGCCTGATCGATGCGCTGGTAGACCGCGACCGGATGTCCTGTCACCTCACCGACACACTGCTGGAATCTCACGAGGCCCAGGTGGAACAGCTCGAGCGTTCCGGCGATTCCCTGCAAGAACATTTTTTCGGAGAACTCGATCGACTCGTACGCGGGCCACCCCACTCGGCGAACTTCCGTCATAGTCGAGAAGCGGTTGTCCATCTCGGTGATGTCACGGTTCGCCTCCCACGGATAACTCCAAGTCCAGTAAATGCTGACCCGTGGTTTCCCCGGCGTGTATTTCCGCGGCGTCTGGACCTGATTGTACGTCCTCGGCCGGTTTTTCACTGTTGTCATGTCCCCGTCCTCCCGGGTCGTCATCCCGGTAGTTGGATAACGCCTGGAGCGCCTGCCGCGAGGAATCGCAGTGCCCGAATGCCGGGTAGGAAGAAATAGGCGCCACCCCGTATGGTGGTGAAGGCAGGCAGTCCCTTGAGTTTTCTTCGGATCGGCTTCTTTGGAATCGTCATGTCGAGTGTGCCGTCCTGGGTGCCGATGATCGGGTCGCGCTCGTTGCCCAGGTCTTTGAACGTTGGGATCGTTGGCCCACACATTCATTGCAAACTCGAACTGTCGGACCAGGCTCGCGCACCCGATGAACGCGGCGATCCCGCGCTCTATGCCATCCTCAGGCGCGTCTTCCGGCAGTGGCGGGCCGTACGTGCCCCCGCGCCGAATCATCTTGCGCCGCTGCATGTTCTCCGCAGTGTCACGCGGGTTCATGCGCCGAATATGGGACCCGACGGGACAACTGTAGCCGTAGGGGTCCGCCGTTCTGTAGGAGAAATTGTTTGTGCGCTGCATGTCCGCCCCGAGTGCTGGATCGTCCCTCTGGGGCGCCAGGACAAGGGGAGCACCGCTGCGCCATCGCCCCATGAGTTTGGCGGCTACCAGCTCCTGTTCTTCGCGGGTAGCCCCGTATTGCCGCAGGAAGTCGCGAAAGGCGCCCACATGCTCCTGCATCCGGAGATACGCCAGGTAGCTGCCATTGCGCGACAGGAGCTCAGGTTGTGGAAGTGGCGCTTGCGAGCCAGCCTCATCGGGGTAGCCGAGGAAGAACTCGCCTGCTTTGGTGGGCGGTCCCGAGCCGGGGGTGGGCTCCTCGCCTGTCCCCTCGATCGTCGGCTGCGACAGACGATCGCGATACCCGAAATGCTCGCGGGCTTCGCCTGGCGGAATTGCCTCCAGATCCAACCCCGAGAGACGCCCCACTCCGTCGATCTGCGAGAGATATCGGTCGTGCTCCCGCTTGCATCGCTCCCGCTCCCCGACGTCGCGCGCGAACAGCACGCCGATGGCGTGGAGCGCCGGACTGGCCAATTCACCCACCCAGTGATCCGGATGATTCCTGCCGGTGGCGCCCACGATCTCAGCGCGCGCTGCCAGGCCCTGCCGGAACTCCTCGGGAAACGTCGCCAATGACGTTTCGTCCAGGCCGAGTGCCCGCAGGCCGTTCCACGTGAAAGCCACCGTCACCCATTGCGAATCCGGCGAGGCAGACCCCACCGACTGCCCTGTGCCGACCTTGTCGATCATGCCGGCCAACCAAGCCCGTCCGGCGTCGGGCTGACGGAAGGTCAGGAACTCATATCGAGCTGCGAGCGCGGGCGTGCGCGCCAGCAGGAAATGCTGGATATCATTGAGTTGAAGCACCGCACACACTCAATCGGGTTCTGTGCGGGAGTGTCACTGCATTTGGTCGAGCATCTCGGAGAAGGCCTGCTTCAATTTCAGGGCCTTCTTGATTTCGACCGCCGTGACGTACGGGTACTCGCCGTATTCCAGGAAACTGGGGCACTGATGTTGGCGGACGAACTTGATGAAGGCGGGAGCATTCGTTTTCCAATCCTCCGGAAATCCGTCGAGCTTCTCGAAAATCGTCGTGATTCCCGTCTGAGCAAACAGAGCAATGGCGTCCTCGGTGTACTTGTCGAAGTCAGTATCGAAGATGCCCTGATACATGAAGTACTTATCCTGGCCGATGTCGAACAGCACCCATCGCAGATAATGCAGTTGAAGCGGCGCAAGCACGTGTGGGATCACCGCCAACTGCATTCTCCAGCGTTCTTACCGTATTGCCGGATTTCGTCTTCCGTCCCCGGCTTGATCTTCGCGATGATCGTGAAGCCGTAACACGCTGGCGTCCTGGGGAAGGTCGGACCGTATCGTCCCTGCTCGACGCTGAAGTAGCCCTCTTTCGGGATCGCCATCGCGTGCGGCTTCGTCCAGTCGGTTTCCCGTGGGGTGGGGGCGGTGACTGCCTGTGGTTTCGGCGCATTTTTGGGCATGACGTGGGTGGCCATTGTTTTTCTTCTCCCTCATTGACTGGGCGGAACGTCCGGTCGACAGGCTCCGCTCTCCTTCGCTACCTATTGAGCCATGCGGAAGAGAACGTACTTTTTATCTCGCTGTTCCCGGCTGTTGGAAGATAGGACGTGGCGTCGTACGACTCGTATCGCCCAAGTGCATAGGGCTGGTTGCGGTATTCGGACCAGGTTGTGGCCCAAGAAATCAGCGGCGCATGGCCACGTTGCGGCAACGCGTTGCCAAGGGCTGCCCGGCCAACCCATCAATCGCTTTGCAGGGACAGATGCTGGACATTCGGACGCCGTACGCCGGTAATTGGCAGCCCGTCTTTTCCGGACGTATGATCAGTGCATGACGGATATCGTCGTCACCGACTGCGGCGCGCTGGGCGATGGTAGCGGCCGCCGCGTGACAGCGCCGGAACTGGCTGCGCTCCATCCGATTGGTCGACAGTACGTACCGGGCGTCGACACGGTCGACTTCGTGGGATGTCAGGAAGGGATTTACCGCGCCTTCGGCCCTCCTGGCAATGAACACGGCGCCGTTTACTCGCGCAATAAGAGGCTGCGATTCCCAGCCGGCGACTACGTCTTGAACCGACCACTCGAGTTACAGTATGTACAGGGCGCAACAATAGAAGGCGACGGAGAGTTCGCCACCACGCTGACCGGTATCAATAAAAGCGGGACGCTCGGCGGCGCCTCAGTGCTCTATATCAATGGCATGAGCTACACTGGCATCTCGGCGATGCAGATTCGACAGGCGCCCGGCACGGGCGCTGCCGGTGGATGTCTGATGTGTCTGGACTATGACGGTACTTCGCCGCCCGGCGGGTGGCACGCGGCCCTACAGGGCAATGTGTTTCGATAGCTGTACTTCTCCGGCGAAGGGTATGGGAATCGAGCGTCGGGGGTCTACGCCTATGGACACTACCGCATGGGCAGCGAGAACCTGTGGCAGGCCTGCTCGTTCATGTGGTTCGACTACGCGTATTTTGGCGACCGGTCGTTCAACGCGCTCCAGAACATTTTCCAGGGCGGCAATTTCTCCAATTACCGTCAGCGCGCCATTCTCGTCAGGGCCGGCTCGGTGTCCTGCATCTCCGTCGGTTTCCAATGCGGAGATGTGGCCCAGCAACTGACCGCGGGTGCTGACCGTTTTGGCTCTGGCGGGCCAGCGGTGGACATAGAGCTAGTCAACAGTGCGGGCGACACCTCGTACTTCGCGTATTGCCGTAGCGAGTCGGCGCGCTTTCTTCGCGCGGGGAACGGACACCAGGCGGTTATCACCGCATGCAACGTCGTGCCGTACATTCCCCCCTGGAAGCCTGCGGCCGCGCAGCGGTCAGGGCAGATCATTCTGCGGGACACATGCCCGAGGCGTCGGCTGCGTGTACGTTGCGGCCAATGAGGGCGTCACTAGTACGACCGAGCCCGACTGGGCTGCAGCCGGTACGACGGTTAGCGACGGCACGGTCAATTGGCAGCGGTCCGACCACCAGGTCGTTGAGGGCTCGGCCGACGTGACCGCTTGTACATTGACCATGGGTCGTATCGCCGTCGATTTCGTCGATCGCTGCGAACTGTCGCGCACCGACTGGGCCGCTGCACCCACAATCCGGGACGGAGGGCACAACCGCGTGTGGCTCAACGGTCACCGCAACGATTCGCGAGGCCTCGTCACCAGTTGATGGTGCCCGCCCGGCGCGGGACAACGTCGGTGCCGGGCACGCAACCAGCTGATTGCCCGGGCAGTGAGCGCGCTCAACCGCAGAGCCGTGGCGAAGGACCGCGTCGGCACTTCGAGCAGAATCGTCTCGCGGGAACGTTACCCAACGGCGCAACTGTCGCTACGTTACGCGCCACACGCTCTCTGGGGACTTCATGGCTGCGAACTGGCTGCGTCTCGACTCGACCCTCGCCATCAACATGGATCATGTGACGACTATTGAGCGGAGCGACGAGACCGTAGTGTTCTCGTTCACGGCCGGCAGGAGCAGAGAGGTCAAACTCTCGGTCCTGCCTGAGGCAAGCAGGAAGGCGGTGTTAGCCGTGCTCGAGGGCGGGCGCGGCGCGTTCATTGTGTGAGAACGGGATTCAGCGCGGGGTCAGGTGTGACCAACCGTCGGAATGGTGAAGAAAAAGGTGCTGCCCTGCCCGGGTTCGCTCTTCACCCAGATACGACCGTGGTGCGCATTGACGATTCCCTTCGCAATTGGCAGACCTAGCCCTGCGCCGCTCCGCCCAGGCTGTCTGCCTTGCCAGAATCGGTCGAATACATGCGCGAGTTCTTCAGGGCTGATGCCGCTCCCGGTGTCACTCACCCAGAAAAGCACCTCGGCGTCCCTCGGCGCCGCGCCGACGGTAATGCATCCGCCAGCTTCCGTGAACTTGATGGCGTTCCCAATGAGGTTCTCGAAGACTTGCAGCAGCCGATCGCGGTTGGCCGAGATACTGGAGAGGCCTGCCGAGACGTGCTGACGAAGCTCGATCGATGCTGCCGTAGCCACCGCCCGTTGGGATTCGACAGACTCGGTGACAATCTCCTCCGGCGCGACCTCGCTCATCTCCATTGACAGCGTGCCCGCCTCGAGGCTCGTGACATCCAAGAGGTCCTCGATGAGCCGATTCATGCGCACGGCGGCCCGTTCGATGAATACGGCCGGTCGTTCGGACCGGCGCTCCGGCAGTCCGTTTGGCCGGTCCAGCGATCCCGCGGCCATAACGATCGTATTCAGCGGATTGCGCAGGTCATGAGCGACGATTGCGAGAACGTCGTCTCGCGCCTGCGTCGCCCGCCGGGCGGCTCGATACAGCATCGCATTCTCGACGGAGAGTGCCGCGCGATGGGCGAGCTCTTCGGCCAACCGGAGGTCTGCGGGCCCGAACGCCCGACCAGCTGACGAGGACATGAGGGCGATCGCGCCGAAGAGTCTGCCATGCGCAACCAGCGGCACTGCGACTACGCCCTGAATCTGCGCCGCAATCAGAGCCTGACCCAATTCCCCGTTCTCGGCAAGCGAGGCAATTGCGTCCGTTGACGGCCGACGCATGAGCACCGGGCATCCCCGCTCGAGCACCGAGCGAAAAAGAATCGGTGGTTTGGCCTCGAGGGCTACCGCTCCGAGCAAATCGCAAAGCCGCGTGTGGGATGAGTCCCGGCTCGATGCCTTGGACCAGCGAACCTGCCCAGCCTCCTCAGTGACTTCCACAAAACAGAGATCTGCCACGTCCCGTACTGCCAGCTCAGCAACTTTGGCCAGCGTCTCCTCGTATGCGAAACTGCTCGCCAGAACCGGCCCGATCTCCGCAAGGAATTTCTGTTCCCGTTCAGCTCTCTTGCGTTCAGTAACGTCGCGCAGGGCGACCGTGACGATCGCTTTCCCGGCGATATCCACCTTGGAGATGGACGCCTCCGCGGGAAACTCCTCGCCGCTCTTCCGGAGACCGACGATCTCCGTGGTGCGGTCGCCCATCACGCGAGCCGTCTTCGGTCCACTCGCGAACGCCTCCACATGGCGTCTGTGGGCGACGCGCAAGCGCTCGGGGATGAGCATCTCGAGCGGGGCTGCCATGACCTCCGATCGGGTGTAACCGAACGTCTTTTCGGCACCATTGTTGAACATTGTGATGCGCTGCTCGTCATTGATCGAGATGATCGCATCCGCGGACACAGAGAGAATGCCTGTAGATGTCGCTTCGGCGAGACGGAGCGCGGTCTCCAGCCGTTTGCGTTCGCTGATGTCTTCGATTTGCGAGACGTAATAGAGCGGGGCGCCATTGTTGTCACGAAGGATCGACACGCTGAGCGTCGCTTGTACCACCGTGCCATCCTTGCGGATGTATCGCTTTTCCACCTGAAAGCGCGAGATCTCCCCGCGGGCCAGCTGGTGTCCGAGGGCGACGTCCTTGTTGATATCGTCGGGATGAGTGATGGACTGGAAGGTCAGTCCGACGAGTTCGTCGGACGTGTAGCCGACGATCTCACACAGTACCCGATTGACCCGTACGAATCTCCCGTCGAGTGCAACCAGCGCCATGCCAATGGGCGCCTCCTCGATGGCGAGCCGAAATCGCTCCTCGGACTCACGCAGTTTCTCGTTGATCGCCTGGGCGTGCTCGCGGACGCGTCGTTCGCGGTCGAGTATCTGCTCTCGCTCCAGAGCAATCCTTCGTGACTCCGAGATGTCGCGAGTGATTGTCGCCATCCCGAGTACCCGGCCGCTGGTGGGATCACGCACCAAAAAGTGTACGTCGGAGACCGGGATGGCAGCTGCGGTTTGCCAGTTGCGGAAATACGTCTCGCCTGACCAGCGACCGCGCTCCCCCATTGTCCGCAGGATCACGTCCGACACGAACGCCCGTTGTTCCGGCGTATAGTAGTCGAGAATCTGCGTCCGCTCGATGGGATGGTCGGGCGGCAAGCCGACCATGCGGCGCCCAGCCGGGTTGACATAGATCGGCACGCCACTGGCATTGGCTATGCCGATGAAATCCGGGGCATTGTCGAGAAGAGCAACGAAGACTTGGCGCTCGTCGTCAATCCGCTTTCGCTCGGTAATGTCTCGGATCGATACGGTCAATATCGTTTTGTCTCCCAACGACAGCTTCGACAGTGAGGCTTCCGCGGGGAATTCCTCACCATTCTTGCGCAATCCGACCACTGGCGGGCTGCCCTCACCAATCCGCCGAGACCTTTCCGCCCCATTGCCGAATTGCCGTACGCGTTCGAGGTGGACTGTCCGGAACCGCTCGGGAGTGAGCATCCCCAGCGAGCGGCCGATCGCTTCCTGTCGTGTCCAGCCGAAGATTGCCTCCGCTGCTTCGTTGAACAGGACGATCCGATGCTCGGCGTCGACCGAGACGATAGCGTCTGCGGAAGTCGAGACAATGCCGGAGAATCTGGCTTCTGACTCCTCGAGTGCCATCTTCGCGCGCTTGATCTCTGAAATGTCGGTGACGTGTGCCAGAAACCCGCGTACGACACCGTCGACGACGTCCGGGACATAGCTGGCCAGACTGTAACGGGGCGGTCCGCCGAAAGGGCGGGGCAACTCACGCTCGAACTCCTGTGGTTCGCCCCGCAGCGCTCGCTCGATGAGTCGGAGATTTTGTGCGTAGAGCGGGCCCAGCACCTCGCTGATGTGCTTCCCGATGAGCGATTCGCGTGGCACTCCGAACCAACGCTCGTATGCTCGGTTAGCATATTGACAGCGCAGATCAGAGTCCCAGTACGCGATCATAGCTGGAACGCTGTCAAGGAGATGGCGCCGGAAATCGCGCTCATCACGCGCGGTACGTTCGGCAGCGACAGCATCCCTCGGCATTCGATTTCAAGTTAAACGGGTGTGGTGTGTCTCTACCACGCACAACTCGCCTCGGCAGTTAATCAAGCCGACCTCGAGCATCGCGTGCAATGACTCGGGACGCCGCTGGCTTCGGCGTCGCCATAGGGCCCCTTGGATAGCGCGCTTCACGCTTTCCAGGTCTTCGCCGGCTGGCACCCGCCGACCGCTTGACATATCAATAGGCAAGAGCCTATATAGGCTATGCCCTATGGTGCGGCACTCACCGCCCTTGCCGATCCAACGCGGCGGACTCTCTTCGAGCGACTGAGGCACCGGGCGTACACCGTAGGGGAGCTGGCGGAAGTTGCTGGAGTGCGTCAGCCGACGGTCTCGGAGCATTCTACGGGTGCTTGGCGAGGCTCGGCTCGTTCACTACCGGCGAGATGGCACGCGGCGCTATTACCAGGCGTCGCGCGAGGGAGTCGCAGAGCTCCGCCGGTACGTCGAGTCGCTCTGGGACGACGTTCTCACGGCTTACGCGGCGGCGGATCCGCAACCACCGGCGCGGCGGCGCCGACGCCCCGGGGTCAAACGGTCAGTCCGGAGGGTGAGATGATGGCTCGCAGGGCCAAGCGGCGAGCTCCTACCCAGCTCGCACCGATCCAACGATCGATCTCTGTGTCATGGGACCAGGCGACCGCGTTCCACCGCTTCACCGATGGCTTTCCGACCTGGTGGCCGCGATTCAGCCACTCGATCGGCGGCCCCCGCGTCACGCGCGTCGTATTCGAGTGTCGCGAGGGGGGGCGGATTTACGAAGAGCACCGCGATGGCACACGTCTCCTGTGGGGCTCCGTCACGGTAATAGAGCCGCCTCGACGCGTCGCCTTCAGGTGGCACGCCGCATACGAGCCGGCTGATGCACAGGAAGTCGAAGTCACGTTCACGAGAGAAGCGACCGGCACCCGGGTCGATCTTGTCTCGCGGAACTGGGAGGCGATGGGCGAGAAGGCGCGCGGGTCGTACAGCGGATTCAAGCTTGCCTGGAGCGGTGCGCTCGCCGCTTACGCCGGGCGATTCAACGCACCGCGGCTGGTGCTGACGATGATTTCTGCGGCGATAAGCATGACAGGCGGACGCCATCGCTTCATCCGAGAAAGCCGCGGGCATTTGCCGAGCACCCCTCCTGCGGCGGGACCCCTATGACGTAAGCGAAAGAGGAAGACCGAGCACGTGTGGTGACGTGACCGCCACCGGGACCGTGGCGTCTCGAAGTATGCGCCTCCTCCGCGGATCCAGCGTTGCCTTGCTTGTGGCCGTCGCAACCGCATGCGGCAGCGATGCGGTCACCATGCCCGGACATAGTGGTCCGCCGCCAGGTTCTCCCGGGAGTGGTCTCACGACGTGCCCGTCGCCCGTCGCACCGGCCGACGTCTCGCACCCTACCACAGTGGTCGGGACGGGTACCGCCGCAAGTTGCACGGAAGCGAGCTTCGCGGCAGCGCTGTCCGCCGGCGGGACCATCACGTTCGACTGCGGAACTGAGCCGGTCACGATTCCCATGACGAGACAACACCTCGTCACCCAGAACACGGTGATCGATGGCGGAGGCGTGATCGCGTTGGACGGCGGCAAGGCCCACGGCATTCTCGCCATCCGGACGTATTACAATGTCGCGAGCCCTGCTCTCACGGTACAAAACATCACATTGCGCCACGGATACACGACCGACGTCGCCAACACCACCGGTCTCGACTCTGGCGGCGCGGCGATCTTCAGACTCGGCGGCTCACTGACCGTAATAAACGCAACCTTCGACGATAACCACGGTCCGAAGACTGGCCAGGACGTTGCCGGCGGCGCGATCTACTCGATTGGCAACGGACCCACGACCATTGCCGGGAGTCTCTTCACCGGAAATTCGGCCAGCAACGGCGGCGCGATCGGGAACCTCGGCAACGATTTCACCCTCGTGAACAGCCGCCTCGCCGGTAATCGAGCTACCGGCACGGGCGGGAACCCCGGGCACGGCGGCAATGGCGGCGGTGTCTCCATTGATGGCAAAGGGACGACGATCGCGTTCTGTGGTGACCGCATTGTGTCGGACACGGGCGACGCGTTCGGCGGCGGGATTTTTCGCGTCGCGTATTTGGGGACCGAGCCTACGATCATTGACCGGACGAGCCTCGACTCGAACGTGATCGCCCCGAGCAGCTCGAGCGCGGCAGGGGGTCTCTATCTGCAGGGAACGACGATCACCATGTCCGCCACTACGATCGCCAACAACTCGGCTGGCACTGCGGGCGGCTTTTTCATCGGTCCGCTGTCGACGGCGAACCTGACCAACACGACCATTGCTAGCAACACGGCGCTTACCGGCCTTGGCGGCGGAATCTTCGTCGATGCCAACGTCGGCGGGACGCTGCTCAATGTCACGATCGCTGGCAACCATGCGCCGGGACCGGTGTCGTTCGACGGAGGCATTGCCTTCGGATCGACACATTCTGGTCTTGCAGAACTCGATCGTGGCAAACAACACGGTGGGCAATGGGTACAATCCGATCAACTGCGGGGCGACCCTCGGGGATGGCGGCGGCGATATGCAGTACCCAGTCGTGCGCGCGGGTGGCGGCTCAGACGCGCCCGGAGCGCTCTGCACGCCGACCACGCTCGTCGCGGATCCGTCGCTCGGCACTCTCCAGAACAACGGTGGCGTGACCGAGACGATGCTGCCGGCCGCTGGTAGCCCGTCGATCGGAATCGGGCGACATTGCCCGTCGACAGATCAACGCGGCGTCGCACGCCCATCGGCGTGTACGGCGGGGGCCGTCGAGGTCCATTAGCGATCGGCTAGACGCTAGACGCTAGACGCCAGGCCCTAGACGTTCGATGTTCGACGTTGCGACGTTGGAGCAGTTGCTGAGCGCCGGGAGCGAGTCGCGGCCCCTAGGTCGCTGCCGTGATCGGCTGCTTGCCGAGAAGGTCTGCCATGGTCGGTCGGTCTCCAACTCCACGCGCCGTCGGCGCCGATCTCCAGCACCGCGTCGTATTGCTCGACAAATTCGGCGTGCTCCGTAAGAGCGACGTACGTTATCGAGTTCTCGTCAAGACGGCGGAGTGCATGGCTGAATTGGGCTGGTTCGAGGACGGCGTTCACTCGGTCCAGCATGGCGAAGGCGGGTCGTGCGAGGATCAGGCCCGTCAGGGAAAGCAGTTGCTGCTCTCTCAGCGAGAGCCTCGCCGGCCAATCGCGCTCACTATCCAACCCATTGGCTCCCGCCGCGAGGGACTCCAACCCCATATCGCGGAGCGTGGTCATGATCTGGTCATCAGTGATGGCCTGCCTGCTGTCCGTCTCGAAGGAGAACCTCCCGGAGCGTTCCGGGCGGCAGGTAGGGTCGCTGGGGCAGAAAGAAGATCGCGTCCAGCGGCGGACGAACGACCGTGCCGCGGCCAGCGGACCAGATGCCTGCTGTGGCTTCGAACAGGGCAGTGCGCGCAGTCTCGTTGGGCCCCACGACCAGTACCCTCGTCTTCTGCGGTATCTCGGCGGTCAGGTTCTTGAGCACTTCATGGCCGTCGGGCGATGACAGTGTCAGGTGTTCGTACGCGATCCGGCCCTCGGCCTCGACGATCGCGATCGTCGGGCTGTTTGCTGGTTGCCCCTTTCTCGATGGCGGCAGATAACGCGCTCACCCGGACGATCACAGCGGCGAACGACGAGAGGGACTGAAACTGGTCGACGAAGATCGAGAACGCTCCGAGGACTTGGGAGAAGGCCATCGCTGATTGCGTGACGACCCCGAATTCCACCTTCCCGCGAATGAACAGCGGCGCCACGATCAGTGCCGGGATGATCTGAATCAGATAGTTGTACCCCGTTGTGAAGAAGCCCAAGTTGCGATTCACCGAGATCGTCCGCCGGAAGTTGGCCGCGAGGTCATCGAGCCCCCGCATGAGCAGCGCCATCAGACTGCCCTCCCGGCGCGAGACGGCAATCGATTCGGCTTCTGTGCGCACGTGTATCAGGTTCGAACGGAAGCTGGCCTCGCGATCCAATTGGCGGTAATTCAGCGAGATCAGACGGCCGACCCAGGTAGATCGTCACGAGCGTGCCAAAGCAGGCGTATCCGATGGCGACGCAGAACAGGAGCCGGCTGATTGTCCACAGCACTCCGGAGAATGACACGACCGCGAGGGCTCCGTTCACGAACATGACCGTAAATGACAGCGTCGTCCCCGTGTACGCACGAACGTCGTCGGCGATGCGCTCGTCGGGGTTCGCGACGGTTGCCGACTCCTTGTTGCGCAGATAGGCGCGATCCGCGAGATATTGCCCGACCAGTCGTCGCGTCAGCCACACTCTCCAGAACAGCCCCAGTCGGTCCTGCGTGAATTGGTACAGGACGAGCACCACTGTCGATGCCGCAAACACGCCGATGTACAGCAGCGCCTGGCGAATGAATCCCGCGTGGTCGCGGTGGGCAATCGCTGTCATGAAGTCGCGGCCCACGTAACTGTTGACGACGTTCAGCCCGTTGATCGCCAGTGCAAAGGCGATAAGCGACCGCGAACATGCCGCGCGCCCGCCAGCGCACTTCCGACGTCAAGAAGGTCTTGATGCCGCTGACGAATCGCCGTCTCGTCTCGCGGTCGAAGGCAACTGGCTGCTCGGTCATGTGCGATCTCGGGTTGTCGGTACCGTCGCCGCGACAGAATCTACCGAATGCCGCGACGGCCGGACGCAGGACCTCCGCCGCGGACGTCGGCCTGGCCTCAGATGGTCAGTCCCCGAACCCGATGGATGCGGCTGGGATTGTGGGAGAACGTCGCAGGTGGTCGATAAACGCGCGTGCTCGCGCGGGCGGCACGCGAGACCATGTATCTGCTCTCGTTGACTCTTGCTCCGGCTGCGGAGTGATTTCTCTAGGTCGCCGCGCGGTCCGGATTGCGCTTGGGCCGTCGGACCGCTCGCACCTTTCCGCTCTTCCCGCCGCCGCAGAAGAACTGATCACCGCCGTCCGACTCGAGTCCCGAAACGTACATTCCGGGTGGCATCTCGAGCCGCTCCATCACCTCCCCGGTTCGCGGATTCACCTGTCTCAGGTCGCTCTCGTCGCCCTCCCAGGTAGCGTGCCACAGCTCGCCATTGATCCAGGTCACTCCAGTCACGAAGCGGTTGGAGTCGATCGTGCGAACAATCGTCCCTGTTTCAGGATCGACTTGATGGATCTTCCGGCCGCGATACTGCCCGACCCACAGCATGCCCTCGGCCCAGGCAAGTCCCGAGTCACTACCACCGCCAGGTGCCGGGATCGTGGCGAGCACTCGTCCAGTTTCCGGATCGATCTTCTGGATGCGATCCTCGGCGATCTGAAACACATGCTGGCCATCAAACGCCGTTCCGGCATGCGCTGCCACATTGATCGAGCGCTGTACCTCCCCACTCGCGGGATCGAAGGCGTTCAGCGTCTCGCCGGCGGCAAACCAAACGTGCTGACCGTCGTACGTCACGCCTGCGATGTGGTCGACCCCCGGGAAGGGGCCATACTCGCGGACGACTTCGGCGCGTGATCGGCGCATGCTTCCAGCTTAGTCGGTCGGCACAGGAGCGGGGAGTAACAATGTCGTCGTGAATCCGGGCACGGACGGGGTCAGCCACCGTCTCGCTCGCCCTCGACCAAACGACTGCACCTTGCCCGTCGCCGCAAGCGAGTCGAGCGACCGCTGCACGGTGCGCTGGCTGGTTTGGAGGGCAAGCGCCAAGGCCGAACTCGACCACGACTCACCGTCGGCGAGGAAAGCAAGCACCGACCCGTGCTCTTCCTCGACGGGCCGTGCCAGCACGACGACCTGGCCGACGCCTCGCGGCACGAGGACGAACCCTCGGGCCGTCGCGCTCACGCCGGCCAGCGCCCGAAGCATCCGGCGAAGTCGTCCGACTTCGACTCGCAGCCGCGCGCGATGCGATTCGTCGACGAACTGTGCTCCAAACGCCCGGACCAGGAGCACGTTCCTCGGCACGTCTCCGGGCCACGCTTCGGCCAGCGCGCGTGCGAGCGCGAACAGCACCGGACGCGTTGCGAGCGAGACGACGGTGCGTCCGCCGCACACGAGATGGCGGCATGCATCGACGACGACCGCGCTCGATCCCAGCAGCGCCTCGACCTCGTCCAGCAGGACGGTTCGCTCCTCACCACGCGCAATGAGTCGCGCCGCCGGTGTGCGCAAGACAACGCACGCGCTTTCCACTTCTGCCGTCAATGCGGGGATACCGGCCTGGCGCGCGGCGCGCGCCGCTCGACGGAGGGCACCGCGCGCCGAAGTTGTCCGCAGCCGCCGCAAGGCGATCCCCGCGGTCACCAGCTCGTGAGTCGTTCTCAATACCGGCGGAAGGACAGTGCAGTCGATGTCAGCCAGCACATGCTCGGCCTCATTGAGCCGGCCGATCAACAGCAGACGCCGGGCCTCGAGATAGCGCGCGTGCGCGGCGTTCACGCGATCGCCGTGCGCGTCCAGAGTCGACCGCGCCGCTTCGAGCGCCTTCGCAGACCAATCCAAGTCACGCGAAACGAGCGCGATCTCGGTTTCGGCGACGACACACCGGGCGCGGGCCATGGGCTCTCTCGGACCGAACGCGCGCGCGGCTTGTCGCAGGAGCGTCTTGGCCCGCACGAGATCGCCGAGTTGCGCCATCGCGATGCCCCGAAGCGCGAGCGCGGGCGCATCATTGCGTAGGGCGACCCGCTTGAGTGCACCAAGGGCATCACCTGCCGCCAGTGCACGCGCCGCGGCTGTGATCAGTGAGTCCATGCGAATCCCGACAAACTTGTCACTCCCACCACGTCGACGGTCGGCGCTAAATGTACCTCACGGCCACCAATTGCCCCGTCGAATCGAGGATCAAATGTTAGGGTTTGTCGGACGCAATCGGGAGCGGGAGATCTCACGACACATGGCTTCTCAGCATGCGTTCTACGGCGTATCCGCGCTGCTCTTCGCTGCCAGTGCAGCGCTGACTACGGTATGGTGCTCGGCCATGTCAGCGATGGGCAAGATCCCGATGCCTGGCGGCTGGACGATGTCGATGATGTGGGTACGGATGCCCGGACAAACGTGGGCCATACCGCGGTGTCATTTTGCGGCCTATGGATCGTGATGATGGTGGCGATGATGCTGCCGTCACTCATCCCCGCGCTTGGGCGGTATCAACAGGCCATTAGCGTCACAGGCGAGACGCGCATCGGCGGACTGACGGCGCTCGTGGGCCTCGGTTATTTCTGCGCCTGGACCCTGATCGGTATGACCATTTATCCGTTGGGTGTCGCGCTGGCGGCGATCGAGATGCGGCAGCCGGCGCTGGCGCGCACCGTACCAATCGCGATTTCAGCAGTCGTCTTGATCGCCGGCGCGTTCCAGTTCACGCCCTGGAAGGCGCATCACCTTGCCTGTTGCCAGAAGGCCCCCGGGCATGCGCGCGTTTCGCCGAGAGATTCCGAGGCGGCCTGGCGATACGGTGTGCGGCTCGGCCTCCACTGTGTCGCCTGCTGTGCCGGCCTGACGGCGATCCTCCTGGTCGTTGGGATCATGAATCTGCGCGCGATGGCTGTGGTGACCGCGGCGATCAGCGCCGAACGTCTCGCGCCGGCCCAGGCACACGTCGCGAAAGCGATCGGAGCCGTCGTCGTGGGGGCAGGGCTGCTCTGCCTGGCGTCATTGATGATCAGTTGAATTCCGGGCCGTGCTCTCTTGCTCCTCGTTACCGGTCTGTCACGCCTGCACCCGGTCCCAGCTCCGACGAGCCTTTCCGATCGAGCGCCCCTCGAATCCGCTCCCGCAGCACCAGGAGGTCGGGGCGCTGAGTGGGGTTCGCCTCGATCATGTCACCAAGCAACGCGCCAGCCGACCCGTCCGACAGCGTGATCGCCTCGGCCGCGATGCGACGGCCATTCAAGTGGCGTGACGCATCGATCGGCACGGCGTTTGTGAGGACAACATCCGTCTCGCCATACTGGGCGCGGACGGCGACGAAGCGCTTGCCGCGCCGCTCCATGAAGCCGAAGCGAAGCCCGTCGATATCCGGCGGCCACGCTGGCATTGGGTGCCGGCCGCCTTCGTCGCTCTCGAAGTCAGACGCGCCGGCATGCAGTGTGGGGTGATTGAGCTCGAACCCACCTTCGTAGCGAATCGCATGGCGCATAGGGTGACTCCTGTAAACGTGACTTTTGGCGTTCGGCGGTAATCGAATCTAGGGGTTCGGGTACCCGCCGGGCCAACGGACGAACCTCAACACAGTGAACCCTGAGTTGAACCATTGCGAGGGAATAGATAACAACGGGATGGTTGGTCGCGAGGCCGACGCGTTTCGTAACGACCGATGCTCGCTAAATCCAGCGCGCAGCGGTACATTGACCCGGTTGGCCTGTGTTTTCGCCGCCACTTGGGCGCAACGGGCCCCCTGTACCGGCGCCGGTCGACAATGTTGCACGCTCGTGGCGCTGTAGCCGTCGTTACCCGGGGAGGCACGCCACGTGCCGCTACCCACCGAAGCAGCTGCGCGAGCGCTAGCATCTCAGCTCCTCACCCGAGAGGTGTCAACACCGCTCGGTGCCGATACGACGGGAGCCGCGGATCGTGTCTGCTGCCGAGTATCAGAGGAGCTGGCGCGTTGGATGGGAAACGATGGGTGCCGCGCGCTTTTTGCTCGCGCCCTCGCGACCGCTCAGACCGCGGGCGGGCACCCCGTGCTCGAGATGGTACGAATCAGCGCCGGGTCCGTGTACTGCCTGGATGGGCTCACCGATGGCGCCCTCCGCCACGGTGCCGCGGCAGCAAACGACGGCGCTGCCGCTGTGCTCTCGGCACTCATCGAGCTGCTCGGCCGACTGATCGGAGACGATATGGCGCTTGGCCTGCTGGCACATAGCGCGCTCGCGCCTCCCGCGGCTCGTGTGGCCGGGCGTCGCAAGCGAGGCACGCCGTGATTCACCTCGTGTCGAGAGAGGAGAGCGCCGCAGACCGACCGTTGATAGGATCGTTGGCGACCGGGGTGCAGGGCCTTGATGTGGTGTTGCGCGGCGGCATCCCGGAATTCTCGTTCAATCTTGTCGCCGGCGGTCCAGGCGCGGGGAAGACGACGCTGGCGCAGCAGATCGTCTTTCACAACGCGACCGTCGAGCGACCGGCGCTCTATTTCACGGTGCTCGGCGAGCCAACGCTGAAGATGATCCGCTACCAGCGCCAGTTTCGCTTCTTCCGGCCAGACCTCGTTGGGTCTGCGGTCCGTTTCATTAATCTGACGGAGGAGGTCCTGCGGCACGACCTCGCCGGGGTGCTCAAGCGAATCGTCGACGAGGTCGAGCAATCCACACCCGCGCTTGTCGTCGTCGACTCGTTCCGTACCCTCGGCCTACAGTCACGGGATGGCAACGGAGCCGACGCCCTGGGGCTCGAGCAGTTCGTCCAGCGTCTCGCGCTTCACCTGACAACGTGGGAAGTCACCTCGTTTCTGATCGGCGAATACGTTGAGCCCGAACTGCAGAATCCCGTCTTCACCGTGGCTGATGGCATTCTTTTGGTTGTCGCAGGCCCTGGACCGCAATTCGGTCGTCCGCAAGGTCCAGGCGGTCAAGGTTCGCGGGCGCTCGTCGATGCCGGGGCTCCACACCTTTCGGATCTCCGACGCAGGCATCCGGGTCTTCCCACGTATTCCGGAGCAGCAGGAAGCGAGACGGCCGCGCCGCACCGAGCGGCTCGCGACCGGCGTACCGGGACTCGATGCGATGATGGGCGGCGGATACCCCGCGGGCGACGCGGTCTTGTTGACCGGTCCGGCCGGCAGCGGTAAAACGACGTTCGCTACGCATTTCCTAGCCGAGGGACTCACGCGGGGTGAGGCCGCCGTCGCGGTCGTCTTCGAAGAATACCCGGAAGCGTACCTGGCGAGAGCGAAAGCGCTGAACATCGATCTCGCAGCAATGATCGAGTGCGGCAAGCTGACGCTGATCTACCTGCGGCCATTGGATCTCTCCGTTGATGAGACGCTGGCCGCCATTCTGGATGCGGTCGAGCGCGTCAGCGCCACTCGGGTGGTCATCGACTCGTTATCCGGCTTCGAGGTCGCGCTCGCCCCGACCTTTCGGGAGGACTTCCGTGAGTCGCTGTATCGCCTCGTCGGCGCACTCACGGCGACCGGCGTCACGGTCGTGATGACCGCCGAAACGCCGGCGTTCCCCGCGACGAATGTCACCCTCGAGCGCATGTCCTTCATTACCGATGACATCATCGTGCAACGATATGTGGAAATCGCCGGGGAGCTTCGGCCTGTGCTCACGGTGGTCAAGATGCGCGGCAGCCAGCACAGCCGAGACTATCGGACCTACGAGATCAGCGCGCGCGGCGCCGTTATCGGAAAGCGACTGCAGGATTACCATGGCATCACCACTGGTGTCCCCGACCGCCAGCAACGCGGGCGCCGTACGGGGTACGCCGGCCTCACGGAGCGGGAGGGCACGATCCTCGACGTGCTGATTCGGCTCCGAGAGGCGTCGCCTGAGCTACTCGCGACACAGGCCGGTGTGGCCGATGGAGATGTCGTTGGGGTGCTGGATCGCCTGATCGCGCTGGACTATGCGAGTGAGGTTGGCGAGCCGCTGCGGCGAAGATACCGGGCCGTCGCGCACGGAGACCAGGAGTCCACAGCCTCGAGGCCGGCGAGCCGCCGGACCTGATGGCCACGGTCACGCCGCATCCACCCCACCTGGCGCCGGCAGGGAGGCCGATCGCCTCCTCTGAGAAGGGTCGTGTGCCGCCAGCCACCGATGAATCGGTGCGCCTTGCACACGCGCACCTGGAGCGCGCGCCGCTGCCGTCGGCGGTCGTGAGTGGGGCGGCACACGTGCTCGTGTTCGCCAATGCCGAGTTTCGACAGCTCAGCGAGACTGCTGGCGTGCACGCCGATGCCGGCGTGCCCATTGTGGACGCGCTACCATCTGCCGAGCACGAGGGGCTGAATTGGCTTCTCGATCGGGTCCGACGCGACGGCGTCCCCGCGCACGATGCGCACTTAGGATTCCCGCCCAGGGGCGAGTCGCCGGCACATCGCGTGACATGGTGCTGTGACGTGTGGCCCGTGGCGGAAGATGCGGGTCGGTTGGATTACCTCGTGGTCACGGTCCGGGCAACACGCCGCGGGGAGGACACACGCTCACGTCAGCGGGCGATCACGGAGCGCCTTCTATTTAGTGCTTTGCGGGAACAGGATCTGGCGCAAGGCGCTGACCGCGCCCGAGCCCGAGCGGTATTCCTCGCCGAGGAGAGCCGCCGCCTGAACGTCTCGTTCGACCTCGAGGCGGTCTACTCGGCAATCGCGACGGTTGCGCTGCCCAAGGTTGGCGCCTGGTCCATCGTCGATGTCGACCAGCCCGATGCTTCGTGGTGGCGGCTGCCGATCGTGCACCCCGACCCGATAAAAAGGGCCATCCTTCAGGAGCTGGACCAGCACTGGTCGCCAGCACCAGGCGATCCGCTGGGCGTTTCGCTCATCGCGGAGACGCGGGCATTGACGATCGTGGACACCGACATTGACGCCGTGCTCGCGGGGGCGGCGCATGGTCCCGAAAACCTCCGTCTGCTGCGTGCACTTGGGCTGGGGGCGCTGCTCGTCGTGCCGCTCAATACTCGCAAAGGACTCAGCGGTGCGATCACGTTCGTGAATCCGATCGGGGCCGCCCCCTACACTGTGGACGACGTCCAACTAGCGGAGGACCTCGCGAGCCGCTGCGCGGATCTCCTGGACGGTGCGCGTCGCTACGATGGGGTGCGTCTGGCGCAACTCAGCGCCGACGCCGCTCGCGCGAGCTCGGACACCGCGCGCAAAGACGCGGAGCATGCCAATCAGGTCAAGACCTCGTTTCTCACGTCGATGAGCCACGAGCTGCGCACACCGCTGAACGCTATTCTGGGGTACACGGAACTCGTCGCGATTGGCCTGCGCGGGCCCGTGACTGCGGATCAACTGGATGCGCTCGGTCGGATCCAAACGGCAAGCAAGCACCTGCTCGGCCTCATCAACAATGTGCTGAACTTCGCAAAGCTTAAATCGCAGGAGGTTCGATTCGTCAATGTGGACGGCCCCGTGAGCGAGGTACTCGACGGCGCCGCGTCGATGGTCGAGACGCAGGCGTCGGCGAAAGGCCTTACGTTCGTGCGCACCCGGTGCCTGCCCACGCTCGACCTGCATGGGGATCCGGACAAAGTGCTTCAGATCCTGCTCAATCTGTTATCCAACGCGATCAAGTTTACCGACGCCGGCGGCAGCATCACGCTCGCGGCTGTACCGTCCGACCGTCGTCGGCGCGTCCGCGACGCGGCGTCAATCTCCCGATCCGGGACAGCGGCCGCGATCGACCTGACCGTCCGCGACACTGGGCGCGGGATCGCCGCCGAGCACATCAAGACCCTCTTCGAGCCGTTCGTCCAGGTTGGCCGGCGGCTGACCGGGACGGACGAGGGGACGGGACTCGGCCTCGCCATCAGCCGCGATCTGGCGAGAGCGATGGGCGGCGATATCACGGTCGTCAGCACCCTCGGCCTCGGATCGACGTTCACGCTGACGATGCCATGTCGGGCGCCGGGTTGACCGCGGGTCTCGGCTGACAGAACACCAGACATTGGTGCGGTCCCACGGCGCTTGGAGGCCCCGCGGGTTACGCAGATGTTGAGCGCGTCCCGGATGGGTTGCGAGGCGGGGGCATCTCAACGTCCATTGAGAGTTGCGCCCGGCGCCCGATTTTGGAACATCGATACTCAGTCCAGCATCAGGCCGATGCAGATCCCGAGGCCGATCAAGATGCCAATCCCACACAGCACGGTCCGTGCGACCAACCCCGACCCCCAATATCGTCGCTGCCGTCGCCGCCGGTGTGTGATCAGGCCAATTGGTGTGGAGAAGAGCGGAATCGTCATAAGACCTTCAGCGGTCAGTAAGCCGTAGAGGAAAATTTCTCGCCGTCGACGCTGGCCTGATACATGAGGCCATCCGTGGCCGCAGTGAAGACAGCGATCCGCATTGCGGTACGCCGCGTTGGCGGACGGCCCCGAAGCCGGCGCGACGGCGGACGTGTGCGCAGCGAAGGCGAAGTTGGCGCTAGACTGAGCGTCGCCCGGTGATCAATTGCCACAGTAGTGAAATGACCGCCAACACCAGGAGCAGGTGAATCAAGCCACCTGCCACGTGGAATACACCGAATCCTAAGATCCAGAGGATGAAGAGCACGGCCGCGATAGTGAACAACATTGGAGCTCCTGAGGCTTGGGGTAACGCGCCACATCGCATTACGCGACGGCGCGTTGACCAACAATGGACGTCCCGTGTTCTCTTCGCTTCTATTGCCAGTGGCCTTCGACATACACCCAGTTGTCGGTGTCGCTTTTCTGCCAGCGTGCTGCGATCATTGCAGCCTCCACTTGCAGGGGACGTGCCTCGTCATCCTCCGCACGGGGATCGTGCGCGCACAGCGCACGATCCAAGTCCATCCTCCTCGAGCTAGCGAGACCTGTCGTCCCGCCCCTGATCCGACGCTGGTACGCTCTTGGAGTGCGACGCTTTGCCTGCCGCGTACCGGGTATCGAGATCCTTGCTCTCCGCCGCGTGCCGGTTCTTCATCTGATCCGACGATTCGCCGGCTCGTGGGTTGGCGATCTCTTGATTGTGCCGCGCATCCATGTCGACGCGCTGGTGCTGGTAGTCCTGGTCTAGCGGGCCGGAGTCCCATGTCACGGTGGCGTAGTAGCTGGGATCGGGCTCGCTCTTATAGCCCCTCCCGTAGGTCCCACACCCGACTACCGTCGCAAGGGTCATGAGGACAGTGAGGATCTGCACGGGGCGTTGCATACGCACGGGGCCCTCCCAGGCCGAGAGTGTGCCGGCACGCGCTACTCGGCGAGTCCGTCGTGCGCGCGTCGTATCACTCGTTCACTATTCTATTGTGTGCAATGGGATAAGTCAATAGGGAATAGTGCCCAAACGTATGTTGGTAGCCGTCACGGGGTGCTCCGTTCGCCCAGAACCTACGTCGCGAGCTGTCCGATGAGACAGGGGCTCGCAGGGTCAGTTTCCGGGTCGGACATGGCGTCGCCGACCACGTCCTCGACGTAGAGCAGCTTCACAGGGACGATGAGTGCGGCTGTGAGAGGGACGGCGACCATGAGTCCCAAAAAGCCGAAGGCGAGGGTCATGAGCGCTTGCGCGACGATCGTCAGGGCGGGAGCGAGGTGAATCTGCCCTTTCATGAGCATCGGGATCAGGACATTGGACTCGACGCCTTGGATGATGAGGTAGACCACGAGCACCGACGCGGCCTTCTGGGGCGAGTCCAGCAGTGCCATCGCGACGGCCGGCACCACGGCGAGCGTCGGCCCAATGGTCGGCACGAACTCCAGGAACCCCGCAATCACAGCCAGCGCCAGCGCGGCCTTGACCCCGAGCAGCGAGAGCACGACTGCCCATGCGACGGCAATCGTGAGCATCGCGATCGCCTGCGTCACGAGCCATTTCCTGAGTACGATCGCGATCGCGCTGAATACATTGCCGGCGCGTTCGCGTGCCCGGTGCGGAAATAGGTGAAGAAGGCCGCGATGGTAGAGGGCCGGGTCAGCCGCCACATAGATGCCCACAAAGAGGATCAGGAGCGCGTAGACGATCACCTCGACCGTCGAGCCGACGAAACCAAACAGAAATCGGGTCAGCGCGGCCGCCTGCTCAGAGACCCGTGCGGCGATATCGGGTGTCTCGCCCGGCAGTGGCACTCGATCGGGGCCGCTGGCTACTACGGGGCGGGGGATCGTAGGCCCTGGCGATGCCCTATCGAGCGCTCGGTGCCCGGTGATCGCGCGCACGACTCCGCCCTCCTGCGCCATTGTCCAGGTGGACACCTTGTGCACCGCCTCGGGAAGCCGACGTTGGATCTCCTGGGCCTGTTCGGCTAGTGTCGGATACATTGCTGCGCCGATAACGCCTAGCGATCCGAGGAGGCCGAGCACGATGACCGCGGCGGTCACTGGGCGGGGCACGCGCCAACGCCACAGGTGCGCGCCCGCGAACCGGTCGACGCCGGCCGACAAGGCGAGTCCGAACAGGATGCCGAGAAAGACCACGAGCAGCACCGTGCTCGCGGCCCAGATGGCGCGGAAGGCGAAGTACACGCCGATCCCGACTGAGACGGCCCGCAACATGTCCATGGTGCGCCAGCCCATCGCCTGGCTCCGGCGCTCACCGCCGGCGGGCACGCGGCCCAGCCGGCGCGAGGTCAAGATTGGCTCCCGATCCACGCCGGCGTGCGCGTGTCGTTATCCAGCGTTCGGCGGCGCCAGGTTACCGCAGGCCAATACCGTCTGCATGTTCGCCGCCGACGCATTCACGGCGACGTAATAGGCCCCTGAGGTGGGCAGCTCGAGTGGCAAGGTCGCCATTGCGGTCGCGTTCCCATTTCCATTGACGCTCAGCGGCGGATACGCGGTCGCCGTGCCGACGACGGCGCCGTTATCGCCGCACTGCCCCTGATACACATGCCACGGGTGCACGCCGCTCGGCGCCGCGTTGCTGATCATTATGGTCGCCACGCTCTTGCCCGAACCGTGCGCGACGAGCGTTGCGGTACCGTGCAGATCGACGGCTCCCGTCATGCCACCGGGCGTCGACAGCGTCGCATTCCATCCCAAGTTGGCGGAAGAGTGCTCGGGATCAATCTGACCGACCTTCGGTTTGGTGGCGAACGGGTTACACGCCGCGATCGCGGCGAGCGCCGTGAGCGTCACCATGGTTTGAACGTGTCGTTGGACGAGCATAGGGCCTCCTGGAGCCGGGAGTGTGGTCAGGGTGGCGGCGCGGGAGTCGATCGGCGCCGCCACCTCCAATCCCTTGGTGTACTATTCTATAGTGTGCAAGTTAACATGTCAATAGACAATCATTGACAACTTGATTGATAGCTATATTTTAAGACCAGGTCCATACGACGAGTGCCCGGCGGGCGCCGGGGCGGGGCCAGCGCTACAACGATTCGCCCGTGACGCGTCGGTGGATCGGGGCGCGCTGATCGCTCTCTGGTACGCCGGCGCTGTCCCCCTCCGATGGCCTGGCGGTCGCATCAACGAGAGGCAATTCGTGGTGAATCTGAGTCATATGGTAGAGCCGGCCGATCTGAGTGAGGCCCTGTGCTTCGATCTCTGCGCTACAGGCCGGGCGGTCACGCGCGCCTATCGGCCGTTCCTGTCCTCGCTGGGGCTCACCTATCCCCAGTACTTGGTCATGGTGGCGCTGCGACAGAGCGCGCCGCGCACCGTCACGGAGCTTGGCGACCGACTAGAGCTCGATTCGGGCACTCTGTCGCCGCTCATCAAGCGTCTCCACGCATCCGGTCTCGTCACCCGTGGCCGGCGCCATGAGGACGAGCGCGCGGTCGAGGTCGTCCTGACGTCGAAGGGAACCGCGCTCCTGCGCGAGGCGGCAGGCGTGCCGAACAAGATGGCGTCTGCCATGGGCCTGTCGGCCGAAGCGGGCCAGCGGCTCCGCGCTCTTCTGAAGGAAGTGACGACATCGCTCGGCCGGCACGTCGAGCAGAAGAAGGCCGAAGCGCGGAGGATGGTCGCGGGCAACGGGTAGCGCTCCGATGCACCCTGAGCCGAACGGTGGCTCGAGCGGCCGCGACGGTCTCGGCGTCAGCCGATCGGCTCTGCCACCTCGTCCGGCGGCCTAGAGCTCGTCAACGGACCGGGTGCCGGTCAACCGGCGATCGCGTTTCGGCGCAGGAGCCACCGTGCCGCGAAGAGGCCGACGAGAAGCGCTGGCGCGAGGACGAAGCGGACAGGCCAGCCGGTGACCTCGAGGTGGCCGATCACGAGGCCACACGGCGCAGGGCAGTACCCGCTTCCGTCGCGCGCTGTTCGTCATCGTGGTTGTGCCCCAGGGACGCAATCAGTTTTCCCAAGACCGCGCGGACGCGTCTCGCGTCCTGGGCGGAGATCCCTGTCGCGGTGGCCATCGCCCTCGGAACGCCCGCGGCGTCTCGCATCAATGCCCGCCCCTTTGGCGTTGGGGCGATCTCGACCGTGCGCTCGTCATTGGCGCGGCGGTGGCGGGTCACCAGACCCGCCGATTCGAGTCGCTTCAATAACGGCGACAGCGTGCCGGAGTCGAGATCGAGCTTCTGTCCCAGCTCCTTCACGGTCCGTGGGGCGTGCTGCCATAGAGTCGTCATGACCAGGTACTGCGGGTAGGTGAGCCCCACAGTAGCGAGGGCCGGCCCATACGCACGGGTGACAGCCCGTGCCGCCGCGTACAGGTCGAAGCACAGCTGGTCGCTCAGCTTCGCAGCGTGGTCCTGATTCGATTCACTCACAAACACCTCCCTCCTTGACCGGGTGTTGTGGCCCGGGCCGCTATCGGATCGACCACAACCTTCAGTTCTCGGCGAATGGCAAGAAACGCTCGCGTGGGTTCCAAGCACCAATGTCCACTTCGGCTACGATACGCGCATTCGGCACACAACGCAATATAATCAATCACCAATATAATTACGTATGTGACGATATGGCCAAATCAAACTGTAAGCAGTAAAGTAGCATACAATGCGTCGGCCGTGAGCTGTGCGGCTCGCCGCCCGGCGGTCTCTTCCGGGAGGGCTCACGGCGACCCCATCTCCTCGCCAAGTCGCCGTCGCGTTAGCGGCTGCCACCGTGGCCTTGCGGCGGGCGACCTCTGCCCCCGCGGTGTCGGCGCTGGGCCGACTGGTCTGAGCCGTCCGGATGCCGCGCGGAAGACGCCGGTCGCGGCGCCGGCGTGTGACCGCGAGCGGGCGCCGCACGGCCAGCGTGGCCAGCGCCGGTCCCCGCGCTGCTGCCTCCCGTGCGGCCGCTGGCCGCACGACGCTCTTCCTTTTCCTTGGCCCGTGTGCGGGCGGTCGCACGCTGGGCGCGGATCGCCGCGAGACGCTGCGCGATCGGTATTTCGAGGCGGGCCGTCGTCTGGGCGGCGTAGTCGAAGTCGGGCAGGGTCACACGGGGTAACGCCTTCCCGATCGCGCGCTCGATGGCGCGCACATTGCCCGATTCCTCGGGCGCGGCGAACGTGAACGCTTCCCCCGTGGTCTCCGCCCGCGCAGTGCGCCCGACGCGGTGGATGTAATCCTCGGGCGCGGCCGGTACATCAAAGTTCACGACATGGCCCAGCGCCTCGATGTCGATGCCACGGGCCGCGATGTCGGTCGCGACCAGGACGCGGTAGCGGCCGTCCTTGAAGCTGTCGAGCGCATTGGTCCGTTGTGCCTGTGAGCGACGTCCGTGGATGCGCGCGGCACTGATGCCCGCCTGATCGAGCAACGCCCACAGCCGGTTGGCCCGATGCTTGGTGCGCGTGAACACCAGCGCCTGCTGCATCACGCCGCGCTGAAGAAGTGCCAACAGCAACGCCGGCTTGAGCTGCTGTGGGACCGGGTACACCGCCTGCGTGATCCCCACGGCTGGCGCCGACCGACGTTCCAGGTTGATCATTGCCGGGCTTCGCATCATCGACTCGCTCAGCTCGCGGATCGGCGCCGGCATCGTCGCGCTGAAGAACAGCGTCTGCCGCCGGGCCGGCAGGCGGCTCAGCACACGCCGGATGTCGGGGAGAAACCCCATGTCGAGCATCCGGTCTGCCTCATCGAGCACCAAGTGCTCGATGCGGTCAAGCCGCGCGTACGGGTGGGACAAGTGGTCGAGCAGACGTCCGGGGGTGGCGACGATCACGTCGACGCCGCTCCGGAAGGCGTGCTCTTGAGGTCCCATGCCCACGCCGCCGATCACGGCGGCCGCGGTGATCGGCGTGTGGACGGCGAGCGCGTTCAGCTCATTGACGATCTGCGTCGCCAGCTCACGCGTCGGCGTGAGCACGAGGGCCCGCGTCGTCGACTGCTTCCCGTCGCGAGGGTGGCGGAGGAGCTGGTGCAGGATCGGCAGCAGGAACGCCGCCGTCTTGCCGCTCCCCGTCATCGCGCAGGCAAGCACATCGCGCCCAGCCAGCGCCGGCGGGATGGCGTCCGCCTGGATCGGCGTCGGGCGGACGAAGCCCAGCTCGGTGACACCCGCGAGCAGGTCGCGGTGCAGGGGAAGCGTGGCGAAGCTGGCGGCGTCAGTCGCCGGCCCGGACGTGAGGTTTCGATGCATTGCGCGTAACCTAGTCGCTATCGGCCACCAGTCGGCGGCTAGCTCGTCTGCTCAGGCCTTGCCTGGCGCCCGTTTCGGGGGCGGAGGGGTGGCAACGCTTCGCCGTTCTCGGCGGCGGGAGGACCCCGAGAGAGAGAGAGAGAGAGAGAGAGGACAAACGGAGGGTAGCAAGCATCTCCCGCAACCACTCGAGAGCCGGAACTCGCCCTCCCGCGCCTGACATCCCTGTTGGCGCACCCGTGCCGGTTCCGTGGACTGGGCGGTTTTAGAGAACCTGATACTCTGTTTTGACCATGCCACTCGCGTAGCTCTGTGTCGCGACGTGACGGAGGCGAATATCGCGCGGGAGCGTGCCGAAGAGCGGAATCCCCTCTCCTATGAGCACAGGCACTCGAGTGATCGTGAGACTGTGAACGAGGCCTGCACGCAGGAACCCCTGAATCGTGACGCCTCCGTCGACGTAGACATGCCGCGAACCGCGCGAGGCAAGCGCTGACACGATCTCCGCGGGAGGTCCCGCCATTTGCTCGACAACTCGACCGTGCACCGCCGTCAACTCCGCGGGGTGGCTACTCAGCACCACGACGTGCTTATCCTCATAGGGCCATGCGCTGAGTCCTAGGACCGTCTCGAACGTCTTGCGGCCTATGACCATTGTGTCGACAGTGGCGATGAATTCGTTGTAGCCATGTGGCTCACCGCCCCCCACTGGCAGAAAGTCGAATTCCCCACTCGGACGGGCGATAAAGCCATCCACGCTGGTCCCGACAAAAACCGATACCCTCACCGGAGCCTCCGCGCACGTGTTGATTCTCGTGTGAGCGTCCGAGCGTCGCGACTCGGCGTCGAGGGAACGCCGATGAGTGTGAGTGAGATGCGGCAATGCAACACGTCGGCATCGTTCGCATCGACGCGCTGTCCATCGCTGCCCCGCACTGCGAAGAACGAAGGGCCTTGGCCGGCTGACGTGTCGCTGACTCCCGGCGCCATCAGTGGGCGATTGGCGCTCGGGTCCTGACCGCGGACGGGCACGGACCACAACGGTGCGGCCGCGATACCTATTATCAGCGCCACCACACGACCGACGAGCCCATCGCTGCGGCGCTGGTTCAAGCGTCTACGGGCCATGCCCCCTGATCGACATGAGGATTGTTCTAGTCAGTGGAAATAAGCGGAAAAATTATCCCGGGGGCGCATGGGTCAGTCGGGTCATCGCTTACCTCAGCTATCGGATCGTGATGTTCACCTTACTCACGCCTGACGCGCCAGCATCCCCCAACTCTCAGCCCGGGCACTGCGGCGACAATCTCATGCGTCACGCCGTATCTTGGAAGGTGACATTTCCCCTAGCGACTGGCTTGGCATTGAGTCTCGGTGTCCTTTGCGCGTCAGGTCTGTGCGCGCAAACGGTGCGGACCGACGACGGAGCGCTAGCCGGAGCACGCGAAAGCGGCTTGAGTGTCTACAAGGGTGTCCCATTCGCGGCCCCTCCGGTCGGCGATTTACGGTGGCGACCACCTGCACCGGTTGTATCCTGGTCTGGCACGCGCAAGGCTAATGCGTTTGCGCCCGCGTGTATGCAGCATGGGGTGTCCATGCCGGGTGAAACGCCGCCGGCGGTGAGCGAGGACTGTCTCTACCTCAACATCTGGACTCCGGCGAGCAGCGCGCATGGGCACCTGCCCGTGATCGTTTGGATCTACGGCGGAGCGTACCGCAATGGATCGGCTTCGATGCCGCTGTACTGGGGCGACCGTCTCGCCCATAAAGGCGTGATCATCGTCACCATCGCCTATCGACTGGGCCCACTCGGCTTTCTTGCTCACCCGGAGCTGACTCGCGAATCGCCGCACCACTCGTCAGGGGACTATGGATTGATGGACCAGATCGCCGCACTGCACTGGGTGCAGAGAAATATTGTCGCTTTTGGCGGCGACCCGAACAACGTAACGATCGCCGGTCAATCCTCTGGGGCGATATCGGTCAGCATCCTGATGGCTTCGCCCCTTGCAAAGGGTCTGTTTCAACGCGCCATCGGCGAAAGCGGCGGTCTCTTTGAGCCCATCCAGCTCGCGCCAGGGTACCTACTCGCCAACGCTGAACGCGACGGAGAGAAATATGCCGCGTCACTCGGCGTGGCCTCGCTCCAGCAATTACGTCAACTGCCTGCGCTGACTTTGCTTGGCGGCAGCGCCGGCGAAGTCAGTCATCCGGTGATCGAGCCCTGGGTGCTCCCCGCTACGCCGTACGAAGCCTTCACTTCAGGGCAACAGAACGATGTCGCACTGCTTGTAGGTTCGAACGCCGACGAGGCGCGTTCGTTGGTCGATGTCACTCACGTGAGCGCGGCGACATTCCGAAGCGACCTCACACACAGTTGGGGCGAACTGCCCGCTCCCCTCGTCGCCGCGTATCCCTACACGACAGACAAAGAGGCACGGGAGGCACGCCTCGATCTCGAGCGCGACCTCCGCTTCGGATGGGACATGTGGGCCTGGGCGCGCCTGCAGGCCGGAACCGGGAAGAGCGATGTCTATTACTACTCGTTCAGACAGCAGCCGCCATTCCCGGCAGGCTCAGTGTACGAGGGCTGGGGCGCGAGCCACTTCGCGGAACTCTGGTATGTCTTCGACCATTTGGACCAGGAGTCGTGGCACTGGAGTGCAGCAGACCGGAGAGTAGCCGACGAAATTTCCAGCTATTGGGTAAACTTTGCCCGATCGGGTAATCCGAACGGGCGGGGCCTCTCCTCGTGGCCGGCGTTCTCCAGCGCGAATGGTAATGTCCTCTATCTCGGCGATCCGATCGCAATCGGCGGCGTCACGAATATCAACAGTCTGAACGTTTTCGATTCTGTCTACGCGACCATCCGCGGCAAGCCGTTTGCCGCGCGATAGCGGCGCCCGGCAAGGAGAGTGGCCGTATCTCGAGGCGCCGACGAGAAGCAACAGCCGCTTCGTCACAAGAATCTCATCAACGCATCGGTTGTCTCTTTGGGCCGCTCCTCGAGCACCCAATGACCGGTATTCTCTAACAGCACAACCGGTGTATTCGTCGCAACTCTTTTCACCTGTTGCCCTAGGACAGCTCCGTTCGCCCGTTGGCCACCAATCGCCATGACTGGCATCGTGAGCTTAGTCTGTGAGAGTTGCGCGCGGGGCGGACCACTGTAATAACTGGCTGCCACCACGCGCTTCATCAGGCAATGCGACGCCGCGTGCACGCCATCACCCCCGATGAGGAGGCGGTTTACTGCACGCACCCCGCGTGCGGGTCGGCCGGCTTAGGGTGATCGGCTACGAATCGGTGGTCGCGATTGGCGACCGTGATGGCCAGATCGCCCACAAAACCCGCGATCGCCGCGAGGTGAGTGTAGTCAATGTACTGTGGTTCGTCGGTTACCTGGTGATAATCGCCATGATAGCTGGTCGAGAATGCCCCGACTGGAATACCGAAGCGCGCATATGAGTAATGGTCGGCTCGACACCAGTCGCCTTCTGGATGATCGTGAGCATCGTAGGCGTAGTTGATGCGAAACGGGTGCTCACGCGCTGCATTGACGGAGTCGATCATGTCGCCGAACTGAGTGGATCGGCGCCGCGAGCCGATGAGCTCCAGATACGTTGGACCTCCTCCAGCCAAATCGCGTGCCGACCCGCGTCCCACCATGTCCATGTCCATTTCCGCGATGATCGAATCGCGTGGAACGGTCGCGTGCTCGCTATACCAAGTCGACCCGAGCAGACCCGCCTCCTCTCCGGTATGTGCGAGAAAAAGCACGGACCGCTGTGGCCGATGTGGGGACTCGGAGAGACGTTCGGCGATTGCCAGCAGCGCGGCGATGCCCGATGCATCGTCATCGGCCCCGTTGTAGGTCGAATCCGGGCGAGGCGGCCGCAGGCGACGCAGGCTGTCGACGTTTACGTGAATCGAGGCCGCCTGCTCCGGCGTGACCCGCAGCACAGGGCTGGCCTGTCGGAAGTGCTCGTAGGCGTCCATGTAGGCGTGGAGCGAGTCGTGGTCGACCGGATTGTGGTTGAATCCCACGTGATCGTGATGGGCGCTCAGAGAGACATAGGTGCCACGTAGCCGTGGATCTGACCCGGGCAGCACCGCGATCACGTTGTGCGGCGTGAACTCGGGAGATGCGTCCATGACGGCAATGTGGCCGTCGACTCGCGCGCCGGTCGCGCCAATGGTCGCAGTGTCCAGAGCGGCGCCGAGCAGGCGATGGGCGGCCTCAGACGATATAAGGAGGATCGCTGCGCTCTCGCTCGTGTCACGCGGTTGGTCTGCAATCCGAAAGTGAGGCTCCTGAGCGAACCGCGCGAGGCCGGCCGGCGCGACGTCGAGCGCGACCAGGGCCACGGCCGCAGCGGCGTGCAATGACTTCGGGAGTCCCTCGAGGAACAGTGGTCGCGTCGCTGCCCAGGACGCGTTGTGGGGTAGGGCGAGGATGACCAGGCGCCGCGCGGCGCTCGCGGAATCGATGAGTCGCCCAGCGCCGGAAAACACGCCTCCAAACACCACCAGTGTGTTGCTTAACGAGCGGAGGGGGCCTTGAGGAAGCTTGTCGAGCGGCGGGAGGGGCACATAGTCCGTGCCGATCCGCAACGTGTCTGCCTCGCTGCGCAATACGGTCGATGACCACACATATGTGCGCGTCCGGAGGGGAACCGACTGGAAGTATGTACCACCGTCACCCGCTGGCTGCAGACCAAGTCGACGAAATTCGCCGGCAATGTACCGCGCTGCGACATCGTCGCCTCGCGACCCAGTCTGTCGTCCCATCGTCGAATCGTCCGCCACGGCCAACAGAAACCGTCGGATGTCGGGCGTCGCTGGGACGCGCGAAGAGTCCTGCCCCGCCGTGGGTGGCTGCAGTGCGAACGTGCGCTGGGCCACGCCGAGCGCCGAAACGAGAGCGACTGCCGCGATGAGTGATCTGCCGCTGCCGGTTCGGTCCGTGTCGTTAGTCGAGCTTCTCATATTTCAGCCCCCGTTCCTGGAGCTGCGTCAGGGCCACGTTCATCGCGGGCACCGTGATTACCGCCGGTAGGAGACCGGCCAGGAGCGCAGCATGGATCTCGTCCGGCGCACCCAGACCGTCCGCGGCCAACTTCTTCGTCGTGTTGGCGATCGTGTTCATGCAGATGACGAACTGGACGCCTCGCTGCTGGAGCGCCTCGACCGACTGCTCAGGCGTAACGAGACCCGCCGCCGCCGCATGAGCGGATACGAACACGTTGCGGATGGCGGCGCTCCTGGTTTCGCCATCCGTCACCGAGTATCGCTGACCGATCGTGTAGCGCTGCCACAGTGCATCGTTGAGTACGAGCGGAGCGGCTTCTCCATGGATACCCACGACGAGATTCACGTCGTGCTCAGGAGTCTTGAACGCATCGCGCCACGCGTCGAGGAAGTTCTTCGCCTGAGTGAGGGGCTTCCCATTCTTGTGGGCGGTCACGTCGAACACGGTGCGGTGCGGCGCCGTCAGGGCCTTCATCCAGTCGTCCCCAGGGCCCCTGGACTGTGGGTCCGTTATGGCTGTCGGGGTCGCGGCGTCGAGAGTCGGTGCCGTCACGCCCACCGCTACGAGGCTGGCCGCGCTCGCGAGAAGCTTGCCGAGAAAACCGCGGCGAGCAGATACCGTATCGCGAGCGTGGTTTTGGTCAGTCATCTCTACTCCAAGTGAAAGGTCTCAGCCGACGTGCGCGCTGGCGAACTGGGTGACTCTGCGGGTCACGCGGCCAACGTGGTCATACACAGGGGCATCAGACGCTGGACGCTGGACGCATCGCTTCATTTCACCAACGTGATGGCGCCCACACGAGGGGCGCGCACGGTTCCCTTGGCGCGAAAGCCGTCCTCGAGCACCGCGGCAAACGATTTCCCATCGTATACAATGTGGCTGCCCTTCGCGAATGCGGTATAGCGGTGCGTGCCCTGCAGCAATCCACCAGTCGTCACGACCGAGTAGCTGCCATTGGCGTCGAGGCGCCGCCCACCAATCCACACACCTCGGATCCGGTGGCCGACCGGCTTCGTGAGGTCGATCGTCCACCGCATCCCTGCCGTCTGCACCATGCCGCCGACACGGTCCAGATCGTCGGCGGGGCGCAGGTTCGTCGCGCTCTGCTCGAGAACGGCCAGGACCTGCCCACCGGTGAGTCGCTCGCGCACGACACTCGTCGGAATGTGGGAACAGGCCGACAACCATCTCACGCGTGATTGGGCCTGGTTGAATTGTCACCCCAAAGCCCGATCCCGGCAGAAACGCGGCGTCCGCGCGGCCGTAGTCCCGCAGCAACCGGGCGGCGAGTACGTCGACGGGGCTCTCTGACTTGTAGTGTCGGCCAATGCGGTCCGCCGCCGTGGCGATGACGGTTTCGAGCGTGTCGCGGTATGGGGCACGCATACTGTCGATCATTGCCGCGAAACGCGTGTCTGCTTGGTACTGGTCGGCGTACAACTCGTGCACAACCTCATCGACGCGCGCTACGTGCCCGTCGGTCACCGTCACGGTGAGCTCGCCAAGGGCTGAGGCGTCGGACAGCGCCTGGACCATCCATGCGCCGCCAACACGGCGCGGAGGCTGGATGCGATCGTGCGAGTGGCCGCCGACGATGATGTCAATGCCAGGGACGCGCACGCCGAGGAGGCTGTCGACCACCCGCCCCTGATGCGACACGACGACGACGACGTCGGCCCGGCGGCGGAGCTCGGGGATGTACGCGCCTGCGACGTCTATACCACTGTGGAATTCCAGGTCCTTCGTGTTTTCCTTGCTGGTGGTCTGGTCTGTGTTGTGATAGGTCAGCGCTAACAGGCCGACACGTACGCCGCCGACGGTGACGATGAGTGTCGGATCGCCCAGAAACGGCTGGCCTGTGGCCCGCACGATCGCGTTCGCCCCGCGCATCGGGAATCTGACGAGTCCCTGCAGCCGTTGCGTGTTGGCGGCCGTGTACTCGTAGTCGTGGTTGCCGAGGGCCATGAACTGATAGCCCAGCGCATCCATGAGGCGCAGGGTCGCCTCGCCGCGAGTGATATTGGAGAGTAGTTGATCGCCGAAGGCGTCTCCGGCATCGACCAGTATGACGTTGCTTGCGCCCCTGGCCTGCCGGATGTCGGCGCACGGCAGCGGCGAGCCGCGGGAACCCGCCGATCACGCCGAGTCGCGGATACTCTTGGAGCGAGCGACCCGGATCGCCGGTTTGGGCTGTCGCATCACCGGTGTCGACTACGAATTCCTTGATGTTCCCGTGGATGTCGTTCGTGTGGAGGATCGTGAACGTGGTCGACGCACCCGAGAGCACCTTGTGACGGGGCGCCTCAGCCGCGCCGCTTGGTGCCAATGGCACGAGCGAGCTGACGGCCCGCGCGTCGATCGCGACTGGCAGGCTGAGAGTGAACGCCATCACGAATGTGCGCCTGTCGTGTAACCGCCAGCGCGCAGTGGCCCTCACAAAGCGATCAGGCCGCTGCGGATCGCCCAGAGCGAGAGTGTTGCCACGATGATCCAAAGCACAAGCCCCTGCATCATGGGTCTCACCCCAACCCGCTGCAGCACCTTTCGAGAGATCCCGGTGCCGATCAAGAACAGTGTAACGCTCAAACCCAGTCGCCCGAGCGTACTCAGTTCGAGAAACAACGGGTGGAGGCCTGGCAAAAGGCTATTCAGCATGGCCGCCGCTGCAAACAACGCGATGAACCCGGGCCATTGGATCCTCGCTTTGCTCTTTTCGGCTACTGCAGTGCCAAGGGTGACCGGGACAATCCAGAGCGCGCGGGCAAGCTTCACAGTTGTCGCGATTGCCAAGGCGGCGGGGCCGTATTTCGCTGCGGCACCGACGACTGAGCTCGTATCGTGAATCGCCAGGGCGGACCAGAGTCCAAATTCGGTCTGTGTCAGGTGGAGTCGCCACCCGACAAGGGGGAAGAGAAACAAGGCTACCGAGTTCAAGACGAAGATTGTTCCCAGCGACGCTGCCATTTCCTCGTCGTTGGCATTGACCACCGGGCCGATCGCGGCGATGGCGCTTCCGCCGCAAATCGCGGTTCCGGCGCAGATCAGGAACGACTGAGTCTTGCCCACACGCAACGCACGCCCCAGAACAGTCCCGACAATCAGGGCGAATGTGATACCGACCGCCGTGTAGACGAATCCCGAGCTTCCGGTCTTGACCAGTTCCGTCAGATTCATCCCAAAGCCGAGACCGACGACGGAGGCTTTCAGCAAGAACCTCGACAGAGTCGTACTTTCTTCGCGGAGCGGGTGAGTGAGTACAAGGCCATAGACCAGGCCCGCGGCGAGAGCGAAGGGAGGGGACAACAATCCGGTCGCCGCGAGGAGGATGCCTAAGAAAAACAGAGTCTTTGTCATTGCTCCGAAGTCTGGCTCATGCCCCGCCGCTCTTGAATCCGCGTCACCAAATCACGCGCAGCGCGCAGGAAATCACCAGGCCATGAGGATGTTCCGCTCGAGTTGAATGCCACGGCTTGCCGGCGCCCGTGCAGATCGCGCACTTTCCCGGGCGACTGCTGGGATCGGACGCTAAAGGATTCCTCATTGACAGGCGGTGCGTGGCCAAATGCATTCTCTCGCAATCTGCGCGCGGACGTTGCGCGTTCGGACGCTCTCCTTGCTGTTTGCGGTGGTCGCCGGCGCCGGCAGCGTCGTCGCACAGGCCCAGACGGCTGCGGTCACCGACGACCCCCGGGTCGGACTTGCGGGCGGGCACTGGGTGGAGGCCGGTGATGCGATCGAGAACCTCGTCGTAGACGCGCACCGTGAGCGCCCGGCGGGATTCATCAATCCGGCCAATCTGGGCGACTTCGCGTTCATCAACTCGGATCTCGCGTTCCAAGGGCACTTCGTCTTTCAGGGCAATTTCCACGGCATCCAGATCTGGGACGTGGCGGATCCGCACGCGCCGACATTGCGGACGACGATCGTGTGCCCGGGGGGCCAGGGTGACCCGTCCGTGTACGGGCACCTGCTGTTCGTCTCCGTCGAGATGATCAACGGTCGGGTCGACTGCGGTACGCAAGGAGTCAGGGATTCCGTCAGCCCAGCCCGTTTCCGCGGCGTGCGCATCTTCGATGTCAGCGACATCGACCACCCGCGGCAAGTGGCTGCCGTGCAGACGTGCCGCGGCTCGCACACACATACGCTGCTTCCTGATCCGACCGATCGTGGAATCGTGTACGTATACGTGCAAGGCACGGCCCCGGTCCGGCCCGCCGCGGAGCTCGCGGGCTGCTCGGGCCTCCCGCCCGAGCAGGACTCCAACACGTCGCTCTTCCGCATCGAGATCATCCGGGTGCCTGTGGCGCACCCGGAGGAGGCAGCGATCGTGAGCACACCGCGAGTATTTGCCAACGCCGGTGTCCTCAACGGCCTGGCCAAGGAGCGCGGAGACTCTGCGCATGCGCGGACGGACCCAATGTATCACGCAGGGGGTGAGACGAATCAATGCCACGACATCACGGTGTATCCGGCGATGGGCCTTGCGGCCGGTGCTTGCTCGGGGAATGGCATCGTGCTCGACATTCGCGACCCGATTCGCCCACGTCGTATTGCCGAGATCTCGGACCCGAACTTCGCCTACTGGCATTCGGCCGTGTTCAGCAACGATGGAACGAAAGTCATCTTCACCGATGAGTGGGGCGGCGGTGGTATGCCGAAATGCCTGGCAAGTGATCCGCGGACCTGGGGAGCGGATGCCATCTTCGAGCTGACTTCTGATCATCGGCTGCATCTCGCCGGTTACTACAAGCTGCCGGCAGAGCAAACACCATTCGAGAACTGTGTGGCGCACAACGGGTCGTTGATCCCGGTGCCCGGTCGCGACATCCTGGTGCAGGCGTGGTACCAGGGCGGCCTGTCGGTGGTCGACTTCACCGACGCAGCGCATCCGCACGAAATCGCCTACTTCGACCGCGGCCCGGTCAACGGGTCCAGGCTCGTGCAGGGCGGACAGTGGTCGGCCTATTGGTACGACGGTCACATCTACGGATCGGAGATCGCGCGCGGCCTCGACGTTCTGGAATTACGACCAAGTGAGTGGTTGTCACAAAACGAGATCGATGCCGCGAAGTTGGTGCAGATCGAGACGTCGAACCCGTCGGACCAGCAACGGGTGGCTTGGCCCGCGAGCTTCATCGTTGCGCGCGCGTACCTGGACCAGCTGGGGCGTGACAATGGTCTGCCGGCTTCGGAGTTGACGCGGACGGCGACCGCGTTGGATGCCGCCGAGCAGTTGGACGGCGCCTCACGTCGACACGCGTTGCAACGGTTGGCCCAAGCGATCAGCAGGGACGCGCACTCTGCAGGTGACCCGGCGCGCTGTCGTCTGCTCGCCGGCACTCTGCAGGCGATGGCCACGAGTCAAACGCCGGCGCAGACGAGCACTCTCCGGCGGATCCCAGCCGCGGAGCCCTAGGGATGGCGGAAGGGACCGACAGTTTGCTCGGCGTCGAGCCGGCGCCGGCCATCTCCGACGAACGCCGGCCCGTGCACCTGCGGCGCGCACTGGGCCAGCGGGATCTCGTCTTCTTGTTCGTGGTCGCTGTCGTCAACATCAACAACGTTCCGGTCATCGCGGCCGGCGGGCCCGTCACAGTCTGGATGTGGGTCCTGGCCCTGATGCTCTTCTTCTTGCCACAAGGCCTCGCTGTCATCGAATTGTCCCACAGATACCCGCACGAGGGCGGCGTGTATCTGTGGACGAAGGAGATCTTCGGCGATTTTCATGGCTTCATGTCCGGGTGGTGCTACTGGACCAACAACTTGTTTTACATCCCGACGCTGGTCCTCTGCGTCGTTGGCATCTCCGTGTTCATGGGCGGCCCTGACGTGGTACGCGCTCGGCGATGACAAGCGCTATGTCTCGCTCATGGCGGTCGCAGTCCTGTGGATCATGACCGCCGTCAACATCCTTGACATCAACATTGGCAAGTGGATCAATAACCTCGGAGGCATCGGATCAGTGATCGCGACGCTGATCCTCGTCGGCCTCGCGGTTGCCGTGTCACACTCGCACGGACCCCGTCTTCACGCGAGCGATTTCCGCGTCTCAGCGTTCGATTGGCGTCTCGCCGGCGCCTTCGCCGTGGTGTGTAACTCACTGTCGGGTCTCGAGCTCCCGTCTGTCATGGGCGACGAGATCAAGGACCCCCGCCGCACTGTGCCGCGCGCCGTCATATCGGGCGGGATCATAGCCGGGACCCTCTACGTCGCCGTGACGCTCGCCGTCCTCCTGGCGATGCCGGCCACCGACATCGGCGCAGTGCAGGGTATCATGCAGGCGGCGGATCGCATGGCCAGCACGGTCGGCGTTGCAGCGATCGTCGCTCCGCTTGCCTTGATCCTCACGATCGCGGTTGCCGGCACGACGTCCGCGTGGGTCGCTGGGTCGGCACGGATCCCGTTCGTCGCGGGCCTCGATAATTATCTGCCGCCTGTGCTCGGCCGTCTGCACCCGCGGTTCGCAACGCCGCATGTCGCACTCGTCCTACAGGGTGCGGTGTCGTGCGCCGTGCTGGCGATGGGGTTTGTCGGTTCGACCGTGCAAGAGGGCTACAAGATCCTGCTCCTGCTGGCCATCGTCGTGCAGCTAATCCCGTTTCTGTACATGTTCGCAGCGCTCCTTCGCCTCGCGGCGCGCCGAGACTTCAAGCGGGCCCGCTACTCGCGCGCCACGCTGTTGGTGGCCGGCGGCGTTGGCTCGATCGTCACGGGACTCGGTACCGTTGTCGCCTTCGTCCCCCCCGGGCACGGCGAGTCGGACTGGGTATTCGAGGCGAAGATGGTCATCGGCACGCTGCTCTTGCTGATGCTGGGCGCGACCGTTTTCTACCGGTCAACGCGGTCGAGACCGGCGGTCGCGACACCATAGAGCCTGGCGGAGAGAGCGAGCGAGTAAGACGGATATCGGCCGCAGCTAAGGGCCCAGTGGCCGAGCCTCGCGAGACGGCAGCTCGAGACATTCGACCGTGCGCCCATCCGGATCGCACGCGTAGATCGCCCGAACGCCATCCCATGCCGATCCCGGCTCGTTGATCGTCACGGGGCGCGAGCTCGGAGTCGATCCATGTGCGGTCAAGCGCTCATAGGCTGCGTCGACGTCATCGACCAGGAAGCCGATGTGCGTGTGGCCCGGTTGATATCTCTGCTGGGTCAGAACGCCCCCCTTCGGGACCAGATACTGGATCAGCTCGAGGATGTCGCCGCTTTCGAGCTCGAGATCTGCCGTGAGCATGCGAGCGTCGGCGACGCCGGTCAACGCTTCGATATCGGACCCGCCGCTCTCCGATCGCTCGCGAAGGATGCAGCCGAGCACTGCACAGTAGAACTCGATCGATACGTCGAGATCAGACACCGCGAGGCCGACGTGATGCAGCCTGGTCACAGGATCATCCCCTCCGCGTCGGGCGCATCGCGTCGGAGCACGTCGTCGAGCGTCTCGTGGCGCTTGACGAGGCGCGCCCGGTTTCCGTTTACGAGAACGGTGCCAGGGCGGCCCAACACATTGAAGTTCGCCGCGGCGGCATCCTGGTACGCGCCCGTATCGAGAAATGCGATGACGTCCCCTACCTCGACCTGCGGTGCGGCGACATCGCGGGCAAGCAGGTCGAAACCGCACGAGATCCCGACGATGTGCGCCGGCCCGACCGGCGGGGCGGCCATTCTCGTCGCGAACACGGGCCTGAAGTGCGCGTGCTCGATCAGGATATCGGGCATGAACATCTCCGTCGTGTCCACCTCGATCCAGGTCGCTGGCACTGGGCGAGTCTGCGTCTTCACGTGGACCACGTGACTGACGTGCAGGCCGGCATCCGCGAAGAGGCTCCGGCCCGGTTCGATCTGCAGCACAATGCCCTCGGGCTGGATCCCACCCGCAACCAGGGCGGCGCCGAGAGCGTTCGTGATGCCCTCGGCGTACTGGTCAATCGCCGCGGCCGGCCGGCGGTCGGGATGCGTGGGGTCTCGCGGCGCGGGCAATCCACCACCGATATCCAGCTCTCGCGGTCTCCACGGCGCCCATGATTCGCAAAGCTGCGCCACCAGCGCCCCAAATCCCTCGGCCATTTTGGTCCAGACAGCGGGATCGGCGCTGTGTCGCCCGAGATGGGTCATCAGGCCCGTGAGCTCGACTCTCGTTTCTGACAGCGCGCGGAGTCCGAGGGCATGCGCGGCTGTTGGCTCGATCCCTGGTTTGTACAGCTGCGCGGCATCTCGAATCGCCATTCCCGGGAAAAAGTCTGACGGCTCGGTCAGGGCGGGGTAATCCGGTCGGAGACGCAGCCGGATACGGGCTTTCGTATTGAGCGCAGACGTGATCGCGAGCACCGCATTCGAGCTCGCGCTCGCTGTCCAGTGTGATGGCAGCGCCTGTCATCACGGCGGAACGAAGTAACCCATCGTTCTTGGCCGAGCCGTTGACCGAGATGCGATCCGCGGGGACACCGGCTCGCAACGCCGTGCGGAGCTCGTTGGTCCCGAATACATCGCAGCCCAGGCCTTCATCGTTCAGGAGCTGCCGCACTGCGATGACATAGTTGGCCTTGAGCGATGCCAGAAGCTCCACCGGTCCGTGCGTCCAGCGCCGCTCAAACGCGTGTCGTATTGTCCGGGCGTTCCCGCGCAGCTGTGCTTCGGAGATGACGTAGAGCGGTGTACCGAAGCGCTCGGCCAGCGCCACGACGTCGCACTGCTCGATCCACAGATGCCCATCGACAACCCCGAGATGACCGCCGAGGTCGTGGCCAGGGTGCGCGTCATCCACACGAGTCGACGGCGTCGTCACACGAGCCCGATGGCTCCGGCGGCGGGCCTCAGGACCAGCTCGCACAGACACCGCAAGGCGTCGGCGGGGGCAACCATGAACGATATCGTAGCAGAGGCATTCCTCCGACGCCAATTTCGGCCGGCACAGCCGGGCCGAAATAGAAAGGAGCGGGGCGGAAAGGAGAAAGGAGACGAAGCGCTTCGGAGTCGATACGTGAGCGTCGACGTGGAGACAGCCAGCACCACGTCAAACACGCCGGCTTCGCGAAGCGGTCCCCGGGGGCGGAGCGAGCTCGAGCAGCAGCATTTCTCGACGAATTCTTCTGACGTAACTTGTTGTCCCTCGCGAGGACTTGCCGCCCATGGACCTGCGTCGCTTCGGAATCGCCGCATCGCTCGCCACCGGTGCGATCGCAGGCGGCTGGCTTGCATTCGATCTCAGTGGGGCCGTCGGTTGGTTCAACTCCGCCCCGCTGACCGATCAGTCATTGCGCGGCAAGGTGGTCCTGGTGGATGTCTGGACTTACTCGTGTATCAACTCGCTGCGGCAGCTTCCTTACGTGACGCGCTGGGCGGCGAAATACAAGGACGCGGGGTTGATCGTGATCGGCGTCCACACACCGGAATTCCCATTCGAGCACGAGCGACCAAACGTGGCGTGGGCCGTGAACAATTTCCGCGTGACCTACCCGGTCCCAATGGACAACAACTACGCGATATGGCGGTCGCTCGACAACGAATACTGGCCGGCGGACTACCTGATCGACGGACAGGGGCACATGCGGTATCACCACTTCGGCGAGGGCGAGTACGCCGAGACCGAGCGGATGATTCAGCAGCTCTTGAAGGAGAACGGTGCCACGAACGTGCCGAGTGGGGCGGTGACCGTGACCGAGACTAACATAGAAGCCCCACCCAGTCGGTCGGTTGGATCACCAGAGACCTACGTCGGGTCACAGCGGGCGGAACGTCGCGTCGAGCCGTTGCGGGCGACGTTGGCGCTGAATCAGTGGGGGCTGAGCGGGTCGTGGACCATCCGCCCCCAGAGCGCCGTGCTCGACCGAGTGCCGGGCGCCATTGTGTTTCGCTTTCACGCGCGCGATCTCCACCTCGTCATGGGCAGCGCGGTTGGGAAGCCCGTTCGCTTCCGGGTGACGTTGGACGGCGCTCAACCGGGTTCCGCGCACGGCCTCGACACCGCGCCCGACGGGACGGGCGAGATTCGAGAGCCCCGTTTGTATCAGCTCATCCGGCAGGGCGATCGAGTGGGGGATCGCACGTTCGAAATCGAGTTTCTGGATCCTGGCGCCGAGGCCTATGCGTTCACGTTCGGTTGAGCGGCATTTCACGGAACTCGGCGGGGGTTAGCGCGCTCCGTGCGGGAGTCGACGGCGTTATTGTATGCCATGCGCCTACCCCGTTTCCGCCAGCCCCTCGTCTGCTGCACCGCCGCTTTGCTCAGTGCCGCGACCATTCTCCGCGCCCAGCAGGGTGCCCCGGACTTTCGCCTGCCGCCGTCGGCCCATCCCACGCGCTATGGGCTCGACCTGACCATTCGGCCGGACCAGCCGACCTTTCAAGGCTCCGCGCGCATCGGTGTCGAGCTGGCCACGCGGACCAACGTCGTGTGGCTGAATGCCAAGGACCTGCACATCCAGCACATCGAGGTCAAAGCTGCTAGTCGGACCACGCCGGCCCGATGGCGTACGTCTGGGGAATTCCTGGCGATAGACCTCGCGGCGCCAGCGGGACCCGGTCCAGTGGAGATCGACATCCACTACAGTGGCATCTTGTCCGACACGAGTAACGTTGGCGCGTATCATAAGAAGTCTGGCGCCGACTGGTACGTCTACACGTCGTTCACGCCGATCGATGCGCGGCGGGCGTTTCCTTGCTTCGACGAGCCGGGATACAAAGTGCCGTGGGAGTTGGTGCTGCACGTGAAGCGCGACCAGGTAGCGATCGCCAATGCACCGGTAGTCTCAACTGGAGACGAGCCGGACGACATGAAGCGCATCCAGTTCGCCCCCACGCAGCCGCTCCCCTCCGAAGTCGTCGCCTTCGCGGTCGGCCCGTTCGACGTCGTCGACGCCGGCGTGGCAGGCCAGAAACAGATTCCCGTGCGGATCATCGCACCGCGCGGACGTGGTGGCGAAGCCGCGGCGGCGCGCGCAGCAACGGCGCCGATCCTAGCCCGATTGGAGCAGTACACGGGCATCCCGTATCCCTGGGATAAGCTCGATCACATTGCCGTTTTGGACATGCCCTTTGGAGCCACGGAAAACCCCGGGCTGATCACCTATCGAGCCGATCTCCTCCTGGCGCCGCCGGATCAGGATACACGGGAACGGCAGGAGGGCATGCGGTCGACTATGACGCATGAGATGGCGCATCAGTGGTTCGGTAACCTCGTCACGCAGGCGTGGTGGAACGACGTGTGGCTGAGCGAAGGGTTTGCCACGTGGCTCGAAGCCAAGGTCTCCGACATGGAGTTACCGGAATTCGAGCGCCATGTCCGCATTACCGACACACGTGATGCGATGATGATGCGGGATACGGCCGGCGAGCGGCCCGTGCGGGTCGAGATCCGTTCGCGTAAAGAAGCCGACCCCGTGTACGACGTGGTCGTCTACATCAAAGGGGCCAGCATTCTCGAGATGCTCGAGGATTGGGTGGGCGCAGACCCGTTCCAGCGCGCGCTGCACCGCTACCTGACCGACCACCGGTTCGGGAACGCAACCTCCGGCGACCTCGCTGCCGCGATCAAGCAAGAGACGGGCGTCGATGTCGGCCCGGTCCTCTTTGCGTTCCTCGATCGCCCGGGCGCGCCCGTGCTGAGATTCTCAGTCGCATCCGGATCGGGAGGCGCAACCCTCGCCGTCGACCAGGGCGCCAATCCGTGGGCGGTCCCCCTGTGCCTGCATGTCGAGAGCGCTCCGCGCCGCTGCGAAGTCGTCAGCACGTCACATGCTGAGCTGCCTCTCTCCGGATCGCCGCCATGGGTCTGGCCAAACGCATACGGCAGCGGCTACTACCGATCGTTATTGACGGCGAAAATGCTCGACCAACTGATGATGACAGGGTATCGCCAGTTGCAGGAACCGGAGCGTCTGGCCCTGGCGGGCGATCTGGAGGGACTAACGATCACCGGTCAGGTGCCAGCGGCGGAAGCTCTCGGGGCTGTGCAGAGCTTGAGCGAAGACCCGGAAGCGCGTGTGCAAGTGCACGCGCGCGGCCTGGCCCTCGGCCTCGCGCTCGTTGTGCAAACAAGCGACCGGCAAGCCTACGCGGATTGGCTCAAGAAGACGATGGGGATTGCCGCCGCCACGCCGGAACAGGCGAGCAGCATGGAGGGAGTGTTGAGGGCAGACGCTAGACGCTAAATGTTCGATGTTGGCCGTTCGACGTTCGATAACAAATTTCGGGGTCGACGAAGTGCGCCGCTCCCAGCCGCTAGGTTTCGTTCCGGCGGCCAGCATCCAGCGTCGAACGTCGATCGTCTCGCGCCTAGTTTTCCTACTGCAGTCCCAGCACCACGATGCGGCTCTGGTCGGCGCCGCCGGGCCACACCGGGGACTTCATCCCTGCCGCAACGGCAACGAGTTGGCGTCCCGCAACCGCATAGGTGATGACGCCTCCGCCCGTCGACTGGCCGGTGTTGGTTTGCCAGAGCACGCGACCACTTTCCGCATCGAAGGCGTAGAGCTGGCCACTCAAATCCGCGGTGAACAGCAGACCGCCGCCCGTGGGCGTCACGCCGGCCAGAATCGGATGCGACGCCGCATACTTCCAACGCACGCTCCCGTTATCGGCATTGAAAGCGGTCACCCACCCCTTGGCCTTGTCTGACGAATCCAACATGTGCTCCTGATTCTCCGCGGCAAACCACGCTGCACCGGCGGGCGGGATCGCGGTCGAATCCCGCACGAGTTGCACATTGGCGCACCAGTCTACGGCCCCGACGAATAGGGTATTCGTCATGGGGTTGTACGCCGCTCCGTTCCACTCGACCCCGCCGACCATCCCGGGGCAGAAGTGCACCGCGCTGTCGCGCGACAGCGGCGCGTCGACGTTGGTGCGCGTCGTCGTCGGCGACTGCCAGATGAGCGGGAGGGCGGTTGCGACATCTGCCGTCGAGGCGCCCGCCACGTGGTGTGCGAGCCGCGAGCGGTCGAGAACCGACAACAGACCGTCCTTATTAGCCGAGGCCACGATTGCACGGCCCGAACGGGTTGTGACCAGCGCAGGCGGGCTATCGACATCCCAGTCGTGACTGTCGTGCTTCACTATCTGGTTGTAGCCGAGCAGGCGTCCCGTGGCGGCGTCGATCGCGATGACGGAGTTGGCGTAGAGGTCGTCGCCAGTACGGCGGGCGGCGTCGAAGTCGGGGGCGGGATTGCCCGCCGGCACGTACAGCACGCCGCTCCCGACGTCGAGCGTGAACGACGTCCAAAAAGCTCCTCCCGACACCGGCAGTGTGGAATTCGTCCACGTCCGGCGTGGGGGTCCGGAGTCAGGGACCACGTCGAACGTCCAGACGACGTGGCCGTCGGCGACGTCGAGCGCGTACACACGCCCGGTCACGCCCACGAGATCACCGCCTGCGTTGCCGATGTACACCAGACCATTCGCGGCGATCGGCGCCATCGGCATCGACATGCCCGGACTTTTTCGGTCGATCGCGTGATCCCACAGTAAGCGGCCGTCAGCGGTATCCAGGGCAATGACGTGACCATCGGATGTGCCGCGGAACAACCGCCCCTTCAGATAGGCGAAGCCCCGGTGCACGGCCACCTCACTCGGAGTCTCACTGTGCCGGACCTGTTTCCACTTCTCGCCGCAGGTGGCCGCGTCAATGGCGTAGGAAATCGTGTCGGTCGTGAAGTACATCGTGCGCCGCACGACCAGCGGGCCAGTCTGCAGGGACGTGACTTCCGGCAACGTGTACGTGCAGATGGTGTGGAGTCCTGCCACGTTGGAACGGTTGATTTCACGGAGCGATGAGAAACGGTCGCCCGCCAGGGTGCGGTTGTACGACGGCCAGTCTTGAGCGGCCTGCGCAACTCGTGGCGCCGCTTGAGGCAGGCCGAGGCGAGGTGCGATGAGCAGCGCCAGAGCGAGCCAGTCGCGTTTGCGTGCCAGAAAGCTGCGCATTGGCGAGTCTTTCGCCGTTACGACGACGAGTGATCGTGTACGCAGCGCCAGCCAGCGCTGGTGCGTTTCCAGACCGTCGTGAACCACCCGGTGTGGTCGTCCTGGCCGCCGCCTGACAACACATATTCCCCGGTCGCGATCGCCACATCGGAGGAGAGTCGCCGCACCACGAAGTGTTCGAAGTGGAGAGTCTGCGCAGGCCGTCCGGTCTTCCAGTACCCGTCTCGCATGACCTTCTCGACCGCTGGCACACCGACGACGAACCCTCCCGGGCCGCGGGTCGCAATGCTGTCTTCGTAGCCGGAGAGATAGACGCTGAGGTCTCCGCGGTTCCAGCCGGCAGCCATGGTGTCCAGCTGCGCGCGGATGGCAGCGACATCCCGGTTCGCGAAAGACGCGCTGCCGCTCGCGGCATTCTGGGCGTCTGCAGGTGACTGCAACACCAGCAACGACACGCCGGCCACGAGGACGTACAGCGGACGGCGATTGTGAGTGCGCATGCGGACTCGCTCGAATGCCTGGGGTGAGTGCGACGCTGTGCCCGATGCGTCGATCCTGTTGACGGATGCGGCGATCAACGCTCAGAGCGACAATCTTACGACCGGGACTCGGGATCAGGCAACACAGAACGGTCGTTGTGAGAGCGGCCTTCAGCCCGCCCGCCCATTCCCGAGGACGGCCACCCGAGGGTGTCGGGGAAACGGCCGCGTGGGACGATTTCCCGTAAAATGGCACCGGTCGGCTTCGCGCCCGCCATCGCCGACCTTGATATCCCGCCCCGATCCAGCGCAGATTGGCCGGCGACAAAACATCCTGGAGAGGAACCGTGCGTCGCCACTGTAGATCATTACTGGCTCCAGTTCTCCGGATCGGTGCGGTCGGGTGTGTGCTGGCCGGGGCAGGAGCCCTGCCCGCCCGCGTGTCCGCTCAGGTCTCGACCGCAGATGAGGCTCAGGCGTACATCAATGCACACGCGGACACCGAAGACATGGTGATGGTGCCCATGCGCGACGGTGTGCGCCTCTATCATCTGCTGCTCTTTCCCAAAGGTCAGCCCCGGCAGAACATGCCGACCGTGTTGATCCGGATTCCGTACTGGATCGACGCCCGCCACCTGGCCTTCTCGCAGTTCGTTCAGAGCTTCCTGCAGCATGGCTACGCGGTCGTCTGGGAATACGAGCGCGGCCGGTTCTTTTCCGAAGGGACGTATACCTTCCTCGTTCGCACGGCTGAGGACGGATTCGATACGGTCAAGTGGATCACGTCGCAGCCCTGGTCCAACGGAAAGGTCGGTGCAATCGGGTGTTCATCGAGCGCGGAGGAGCAGCATCGGCTGAACGCGGCCAATATCCCAGGGTTGGCGGCGGTCGTGCCGATGGGGTCGGGCGCGGGGATCGGCCACGTCGGACCTTACAACGAGATGGGCAACTTTTACCGCGGCGGCGCGGTGCATCTGGCGGGTTGGGTCGGTTGGTACGACAACATCGCGTCGGGCAATCCAGCTCGGCCCATATTCCCGGCCTCGTATTCGCGTTCGGACATGATCCGCATCCACCAACAGTGGGATCTCTTGCCGGAGCTCAAGGTCAACCCGCTCAAGGTTGACTCCGCGATGAGCACGCTGCCGATCAACCAGATCATGAACGTGCTCGGTGAGCCGCCGAGCGACTTCGACAACTACGTCAACCGCTTGCCGAACGATCCGCGGTGGAAGGACACCGAATTCGGGAGCGACGAGGATCACAACAGCGCCCCGGCGCTGTACATCAACTCCTGGTACGACATTTCGATCGGCCCCAACGTCGCGATGTTCCAGCACTCGGTGAAGGACGCAGCCACAGAGAGTGCGCGCAACGACACGCGGATGATCATTGCTCCGACGTTGCACTGCTCCCAGATGGGGGCGACCGAGCACACGGTCGTGGGACAGCGCGATCTGGGCGATGGCCGATTCGACTACGTGAGCCTCGTGCAGAACTGGTTCGACCATTTCGTGAAGGGAGTCCCTAACGACGTGCTGAGCCAGCCCCGCGTGCGCGCGTACATGATGGGTGCAAACGAGTGGCGTACTTACGACAGTTGGCCGCCCAAGGAAGCACGTCCTGTGACGTACTTCCTCGACAGCGATGGCGGAGCGAACACCCGTCTTGGCGACGGCCGGCTGACGACAACGAAGCCGGAAAAACATTCGGCAGATCACTTCACCTACGATCCGATGACGCCGGTGCCGACCACCGGCGGGGGGACGTGGTGCTGCTACTCGCACGCTGAACTCACGGCCGGCGAGGGGGCCGGAGCGTACGACCAGTCAGGGGTGGAGATGCGCGGCGACGTGCTGGTGTACACCACGCCGCCGCTCACGCATGCCGTGGAGATCATGGGGCCAGTTACCGGCACGATGTATCTCTCGTCGGACCGCAAGGACACGGATCTGACGTTCAAGCTCCTCGACGTGGATCCGAGCGGAAAGGCGTACAACCTGGATGAAACCATTCAGCGAGTCCGCTGGCGCGAGGGCTGGGACCACCCGGTGTTCATGCAGCCAGGCCAGGTGGTCAAGGTGGAGTTCAGCCCGTTGACTACGGGCAACACCTTTGCAGCCGGCCACCGCATTCGCATCGAGATCTCGAGCAGCAACTTCCCGCACTTCGAGCGGAACCTGAATACAGGCGGGAACAACTACGACGAGAAGGATCCCCTCGTGGCCCACAACATCATCCACCACGGGCCGCAGTATCCGTCAGCCATCGTGTTGCCTGTCGTGTCGGCAGCGGCCAACGTGAACGCGGCCGGGCAGTAAGGCCGATCGCCTGACCTGCGGGATCAGAGTCAGCGGTCGGAGTCGGAGGTCGGAGAACGACTCGGTATCCGGTTCCGAGGCCAGCGACGGCCCCGTGGCGGTAAACGTCACGGGGCCGTCTGTTAGCGCCGCACAGCCGTCCGTCACGGACGGCGCGTCGGAGTCAGATCGCGTATGAACCGTCTTGAGCGTGGTCCGTCGACGCGATTTCGGCCGGGGTGGCGGCGGCAAACGCAAACGACACCGTCGCGCGAGCGCCGCTGGGAAACCGGGGAGTCAGTTCGAGGTCATTGGCGCCGGGAAACATGGTCGCCAGGCGTGCCCGCGTGGTGGCGAGCCCATCACCCCAAACCGGGTGAGCAGGGAGGCCAACGCCATCATCGATGACCGACACGTACACGCGACCATTCGATCGCTCCACAACAATCTCCACCTGGCCGAGTCCTCCTCTTGGGGCCAGTCCATGCACGATCGCGTTCTCGAGGAGCGGTTGAAGGATCAGCGCCGGTACCACCGCGTTCAGCGCCGTCGCGTCTATATCGCGCCGAACACTGAGGCGGTCGCCATAGCGCATTTGCTGAATGCTGAGGTAGAGATCCAATGCGTGCAGCTCGGCTCGCAGTGACACCGCCGTTCGTGATCGGTCGTCGAGCGCAAGTCGCAACAAGCGCGCGAATTGAACGAGCATGCGTTCGGCGACGGTCGGATTCACCGGGATGAGCGCTGCGATGGCGTTGAGCGTGTTGAACAGGAAGTGCGGCTCCATGTACGCGAGAGCCGTTCGCAGACGCGCATGGGCCGCTTCGCGCTCGAGCCGTGCGGCACGGGCCTGATCGAGGCGCTCGAGCCGCCGCGCTCGCGCCAGGGAATAGGTGAGCGTCACTGCCAGCATCGAGGCAATCGCCGTCGCGACTCGTTCGTCGAGCATCGCACCGAATAAATCGTCAGGCTGTCCGTCTGGCGGGGCGCCACGGTGCGAACGCCCCGTGCGGCGGGACAGGCGGCCAGACAGCAGGGACGATCACCGTTCGCCGGTTGAGTTCGGTTGGCTACTAGCTGCGGACCGGGACCGCGCAGATCGGGACCTATTTGTTCCCCGGACGTGACCCTTGCCTCGCGTGCACCGGCCGTCCAATGTCTGTCCTGTTCTCTATGACCACTCCCACCGCACTGTCTCAGGGCAGGACCGACGCGACGCGCCTCCGGGTGCTGGTGGTCGACGACGAGCCGCTCGCTCGGCGCCGGGTTGTGGCAATGCTGGGCGAGCACGCCGATATCGAGATCGTCGGCGAGGGTGAGGACGCAGCCAGTGCCAAAGCGATGCTGGCCGAGACAGAACCGGACCTCGTATTCCTGGACGTGCAAATGCCCGAGGTCGATGGTTTCGCGTTGCTGGACAGTCTCGACACTCAGGTGCGGCCGTTCGTGGTGTTTATGACTGCGTACGCCGAGCACGCGGTGCGTGCCTTCGACGCCGGTGCCGTCGACTACCTCCTGAAGCCATATGATCAACGTCGTCTGACCAAGTCACTGGATCGTGCGCGAGCCGCGATGTCGGCGTCGCGACCACTGGCGCGGAACGGAGCGGCCGAGGCGTTGCTCGCCCAGGTGCGGGCGCTCGTGAACGCGGGACCCGGCGTGTCGCCGGGACCGTCCTCTCCAGCGATCGACGATGCGGTACGAGGACCGGATGCCAGGTATCTGAATCGGGTGGCTGTGACCATTGGGACTCGCACTGTCTTCGTCCCCACTTCTGTGATTCAGTGGGTCGAGGCTGATCGCAACTACCTGCGGCTCCACACACGCGAGCGAACCTACGTCATCCGCTCGAGCGTCGGGGCTCTCGAGGCACGCCTCAACCCCAGCGAGTTCGTTCGCGTGCACCGATCGACGATTGTCCGTTTCGATTGCGTGCGAGAGCTCCGGACACTCGCGCCCGGTGTCTGGCGCATCGTGCTCGTCGATGGGACGGAAGTCGCGGTGAGCCCGCCGTATCGCAGGCGCCTACCGCACTTGTGAGGGTTGAGTGACGAGCACACGCCCCGGGGTAAGCGGCATGTCACGTACCGACGCGCTGCCTGCGGTACGCCGCGCGCTCTCGCGCGAGCAATGGATATTCGTGTGCGGCCTGCTAGTGGTCTACGAGCTCGCCTCCGTTCGGCCAACCCTGCTCACCAACCGAGCCGCCGGCGTTCCGCTGTCCATTGCGCACGCGCTGATTATCTCTGCCGTGGACGGGGTCCTCTGGTTCCTGCTCATCCCGCCGATCTTCCTCGCGCTCGATCGCATGCCTCTGCGCCACTCGGTGCGGTTGCGCAACGCCGGTGGTCGGCTGTTGCTCGCACTTGTGGCGATGGCAGTCCAGGCAGCCGCCTTCTGCGCAATCGTGCTGGCGCCCGGATGGGTATCTGATCTGGGCCTGCTCGCGGCGCGGTCGCCCTTGCTCAGCTTTGGCTATGAATTCGAGACGAACGCGCCTCCGATACTGCTCTTGTACCTTGCCTACGCTCTCGTCCGTCGGGTGGATCAAGCGCGTCGCGAGCAGCGGGTCGCGCAGCGGCTCGCGGTTTCGCTGAGCGAGGCGCGGCTCCACGCCCTTTCCGTCGAGTTGCAGCCACATTTTCTGTTCAATACGATGAACGCGATCGCTGGTTTGGTTCGCGATGAGCCGGCAGCGGCGGAGACAATGCTTGTCCAGTTGAGCGATTTGCTCCGCCTCACGCTCCAATCCGGTTCAGCACCGGAAACGTCCCTCGCGGGGGAGTTGGAGCGCCTCGAGATGTATCTCGGGATCCAGCAGATGCGATTCGGTTCGCGGCTGACGGTGCGCCGACAGATCGACTCCTCCACGCTCAAAGCGACCGTGCCCGCGTTGCTCCTGCAGCCGATCGTCGAAAATGCGCTCACCCACGGATTGGGTGCACATCGAGGGCCAGGTGAGCTGGACATCCGGAGTCATCGGAACGGAGACCGCCTCGTCCTCACGGTGCAGGACAACGGTGCCGGCATTCCCGCCGGCGGACCGCTACGAGAACGGATCGGTCTCGGAAACACGAAGGCTCGACTCGCCACCATGTTTTCGGGCGACTACACACTGGAATTGTCCAGTCCCCGGGAAGGTGGGACCGTCGTGACAGTGACCGTACCATTCCGGCCCCTCGAGGCTGCGACCTCGGTCAGCGATTCGCTATCTGAAACATCACGCAGGTCCGCTGACGTCGCGCATCTCGGCGACATTGGAGAGTGTGTTACGCCTTCTTCCCGGCGAGGAACTGGCGTCGTGAGTCTCAGCTCGGGCGGCCGAACAGCAACTCGATGATCGGTCGATCGGCCGGCGATGTCAGGACATATGCGTGATCGCCTGGCTCGAGTATCGTCGGTCCCTTCGGTGCGATCAGCGCCTCGCCCCGCAGCACCATGATCACTGCGGCTCCGTCGGGAATGGGGAGCTCCGCGATCGGTCGCCCGGCGATGGCCAGCGCCTCGTCCACGTAGAACGAGAGCAGGTCGCCGTCCAACATCTCTCTTGAATCAATTTCGAGCGCTGCCGGCGGACGAGGTGGTTCGTCCGCTTCGAGGCGCAGGTGCCGCGTCGCCCACGCCACCGTTCCTCCTGGAATGATCGCGTTCACTACCACGACGAAGAAGACAACGTTGAAGAGGTAGTGAGCGTCGGACACGCCGGCGAGCAGCGGAATCAGCGCCAACACGACCGGTACCGCGCCCCGCAGGCCGACCCATCCGATATCGCTTTCTCGCGGGCGTGGTAGCGAAAGGGCGCGAGGCAGAGGGCGACGATCGCGGGCCGCGCGACGAAGGCGAGGAAGAGGCCCAGTGCGAGACCGACGGGAGCGACCGCTACGAGGCGCGAGGGGAACGCGAGCATGACCGGTACGCGGATGCGCTCGGAGACCTTCCCCAAGACAACGGCAGCCCCGGCGAGCACAGCGAATGCGAGGACGAGACGGGCGGTAGCAGTCGGCCCGTTCATGGCGTGAGCGTGCAGGTTTGGACGCTACATGCTGGACATTAGACGGTGGACACCGGACACGGGACGTCAATGGCCGCGAGATACTGGTCGAGCTGGATTCGATTGCGACCATGACGGCACGTGTGGGGCACGGATGTTGATCCGCCGCGACTAGGGACGAGCTACTGGGCTCGGCAGACTCAAGGTGTTTTAGCGACCCCATTGGCGGTCGATCCGCACGCCACAGAGCATCCACAGTTGAATTCCCTGGAGTGCGTGCATGGCCAACAGTCCATTCATCGCCCGCGGTTTCCACAGTCGGCGTCCGGCGCCTCCGCCGGGTCGACTTCCCCCCGGGCAGTACGAGACCAAGGATTTCCCCGTGCTGTCGGCGGGTCCGACGCCGCGAACGGCACTCGCAACCTGGGATTTTACCATCCGAGACGCAGACGGCCGATCCGTGCGCTGGTCGTGGGACGAATTGCGGGCGCTGCCGCGCGAGACGCCGACAGTGGACATCCACTGCGTCACGAAGTGGTCGAAGTTCGATACGAAATGGGAAGGGGTGTCGGTTGACACCTTACTGGCCGCCGGCCTCGCCGCTGGTGTGACGCACTCTCCATTCGTCGTGGCGCTTTGTGATGGTGGTTACACCGCGAACCTGCCGCTCGCCGACGTCACCAACGGGAAGGCGTGGGTTGCGTTCGGGTACGACGGCGCACCGTTGCCGGCGGAACACGGTGGGCCGGCACGGCTGCTGGTTCCGCATCTCTACTTCTGGAAAAGCGCAAAGTGGGTGCGCGCCCTTCGTCTAATGCCGCACGATCAACCCGGGTTTTGGGAGCAGCTAGGGTACCACAACTACGGCGATCCGTGGCGCGAAGAGCGTTACCAGGGCGATCCCTGACGTGAGCGACGGAGCGATTGCGATGGCGCCATCACGCCTCGACTGGCGAGTGGCGCGTGTCGTCGAGATTCGCAACGAGACCGAGCGAGCCCACACGATCGTGCTCCACGTCTCGGACTGGCCCGGCCACCGCGCCGGTCAGCACGTGGACGTACGTCTCGTCGCCGAAGACGGGTATCAGGCCCAGCGATCCTACTCGATCGCGTCAGCGCCGGAGGACGCGTCCTTATGGCTGACCGTAGATCGTATCGATGATGGTGAGGTGTCTCCCTATCTCTCGGACGTGCTTCGCCCCGGTGATGGACTGGAGATCCGCGGCCCGATTGGCGGCTACTTCGTGTGGGAGTTTTCGGACGGTGGGCCGCTGCTGCTCATCGCTGGCGGTTCGGGGATCGTGCCACTCATGGCGATGCTTCGACATCGCGCGCACGGTGCGGAGCCGTTGCGGGCGTCGGCGCCATCGCGGCTGCTGTATTCCACCCGGACGGTGAACGACATCATCTACCGAGATGAGCTGGGCCACCTGGCTGAATGTCCGGACGTGGACGTGTCGTTCACCCTCACGCGTGACGCACCGGTAGGCTGGCAGGGGTATCATTGCCGGATCGACCGATTGATGCTCGAGGAGGTAAGCTGGCCGGTCTCGGAAACACCACGGATGTTCGTGTGCGGGCCGACGCCGCTTGTCGAGTCGGTCGCGACGTTGCTGGTGGAGCTTGGTCACGAGCCGGTGCGTATTCGGACCGAGCGGTTCGGCCCAACGGGGTGAGGGGTGAATATGCTGATGGAAGACATGCGACTCGACGGGAATGCAGCTGGCGGCATGTTGCGGGAAGTCTTTGCTCGCGAGATGACCGCGGCCATTGCGACGTGTACGGGCTGCGCGATGGCCAGCTACGTAGGCGCTCTCATGAACTATGGCCGAGAGATGGGAATGGTTCTGCGGTGTCCGGTGTGCGATACCGTGATGCTGCGCATCGTCAGCACGCCTGGCTGGTTTCGTGTCGATGCCTCAGGGATGGCGACCTTGATGATCCCCAACCGCTGATGGACACGGAACCGACAGCCGATCGCCAACAGAGTGCGTCGTGGTTGCCGATGGTCGTGATCGCCATGGCGCAGATCCTCCTCATCTTCAACGTCTCGACGCTTCAGGTGTCGATTGAAGGCATTGTCTCGAGTTTCAACGTTCCTGCGACTGTCCTGGGCACAGCGATCGTGACGTATTCGCTGGTCGTGGCGGGTTTCATCATGCTGGGGGCGAAACTCGGTCAGGCGTTCGGCTCGCGCCGCGTGTTTCGCGCGGCCATCGGGTTCTTCGGCGGTGCGATGGCGCTTATGATGGCGAGCCGCGGCATTGGCATGGTGATCGTCGCTCAGGTCATTGCGGGCGCCGCTGCGGCCGCTGTCGTTCCCACGCTCGTCGTGCTCGTCGCCGATAACTACAGAGGCGAGCAACAGCAAAACGCGCTCGGATGGCTGGCTGGGGCACTGCCGGCGGGCATCGTGCTGGCTTTCTTGATCGCTGGCGCGCTCGCCACACTGGCTGGATGGCGCTTCACTTTCGGCCTCCTCGTTTTGCTTTCTGCCGTCGTCTGGATCCTCAGCGCCAAGCTCAACCCGGTTCGTGGCCGCTCGGGGATACGTATCGACGCCGTGGGCGTGGTGGTCTCCGCCGCGGCAGTGCTCCTGATCAGCCTGGGCGCAAACAATCTGACGCATTGGGGCGTCCTGCTCGCTGGACCCCGAGCGCCGTTCAGCGTCGTGGATATGTCGCCGGCGCCGATCATGATCATCTTCGGGGTCTTTCTGGGCCAGGCGTTTTTTGCCTGGTCTGAACGACGCCAGCGACTCCAAGAACCTCCGCTCCTCGCGCTCGAGGTGCTGGAAACTCCGAAAGAACGCTTTGCCACACTGTGCCTATTCGTGGTCGGAGCACTTGGGTCGGCCGTCACATTCCTGGTCCCGCTCTACATCCAGGTGGTTCAAGGACGGAGCGGCCTGCAGACTGCGGTGGCAGTGATTCCCTACTCGTTATCGAGTTTCGTGGCTGCGGTCCTCGTGGTACGACTCTTCGATCGCGTGAGCCCGCAACGCATCGCGCGTTATGCGTTCCTGGTCTTGTCGGGCGGCGTTGCGCTGCTCGGAGTCGTCATCCGAAATGATTGGAGCACCATTGCCGTGATCATCAGTATGGCACTCGCCGGACTTGGTGAGGGCGCGCTCATGACTCTGCTTTTCAACGTTCTGGTATCGGCTTCGCCCAAGCCGCTGGCCGGCGATGTCGGCTCGCTGCGCGGGGTTGCCAACAACCTCGCGTCCGGTGTGGGAACCGCGGTGGCGGGTGCGCTGGTCGTCGCGGTGCTTGGGACGAGTGTTCATCGCGAGCTGGCCGCCAACCCCGTGATCCCGAACGATCTGAAAATCGAGATGAACCTGGACGATATCCCGTTCGTCAGCAACAACCAGTTGCGCGCGAGTTTCCAGCGGACGGATGCGACACCCGAACAGGTGGCCGAGCTCGAGCGCATCAATACCGAGACGAGGCTTGTCGCGCTCAAAGTCTCGTGTTTCGCGCTCGCCGGGTTGGCGCTGCTCGCGTTCTTTCCGGCTGGCGGATTGCCCGATTACGTCCCCGGGGAGATACCCGACCGCTGACTCGCCAAGCGGGGTGCGGCGCGTCGGCATAGTCGAGCGTCATCAGCGTTCTAGTGACGCCGGCTCGGCGCAAGGCCCTGAGTGTGCCGAAGTTGCATCAAATGCTCGGATGCGGGATGCGCAGGTTACACCTAATGGCTAATGGAAATAGGCACCGAGCGGGTCGAGCATTCACGGATAGAACACCTGACGTATACTTTCTCGTTCCGGCTTTCTCTCCTAGAATTCAGGGTCCTCCGCGATTGGATGGGTGGCTTCGGCCTGGTGTCGAGCCCGGGATCGGCGCGAGTTGTGCAGTCATCAAAACCGGAACAGAGCCCCAACGAGGCCGTACCATGCCACTGGCTCGAGTGCAGCAGATCGCGGTCCTGGTTCTATGCCTCGGGGTCAGCGGCATCGCCTCGACTGTTCCCATGCACGCTCAGGCGCTGCACGAGGATGCGGGAACCGTGCAGGGTCTTTTCCGGGCGTACACGGAGCAACTCACGCGGCGGCCAGACTCCGCCTTCACGACGTTGCGTGCCGTGCTCTTCACGGCGTCGCGGGAAGACTCGGACGATGTGTCGCGGTACGCCCTGATCGAGGGCAACCGTTTGTTCCGGCTGATGAACGTCGCGCCTCGCCTGGATTCTCTGGGCTCCCGCAATCTCGGCACGCACGTCGATTCGCTGAGTATGGCGATCCGCTACCTATCGTTGTCCGACTCCGTGCGGTCGACGGCAGAGACGAACTTCTTTCTCTCCGTGTCGTACTACTACCGCGCTCGCTCGGAGGCCGTGCTGGCATCGCGCACCGACGAGTGCAATGAGTGGTGGGCGGTTCACAACGATGCCATTCAGGCGCAGCACTACGGCTCCAGGCGGAACGCGGGTGCCCGGGACTTCACGTCCCCGAGAGGCGTGCAGCCCTCACTGCTCGACTACGCTGATACCATGCTTCGAACGCGCTGCAAGGGGGCGAAAGCCGCCGTGTAGACCAGCAGGCGCGGTTCCGCGCCTGCTGGAGAGAGTGCCTCACGCCGCCGGCTTCGTGGGCGCCGTCGCACCTTCCGGCCCATGATCGTAGTCCTGGACGCTGGAGATGTTGGGCACTCCCCAATCGTGGCCGTTCCAGCCATTGAAGCCGTCCATCTTCAAGAACCAGACCCCAGTGTCGCCATCGCTGATCATGATCAGGCCATCGCGATTGCGAATGTCGATGCCCCAGGCACCCTGGTCCACGCCCCAACGGTCTGACCCTTGGGGATCGATCTCGTGGGCGCACTGGCAGGTGTAGTACCACCCGACACTCACCGGATGCGTGGGGTCGTACATGCTGAACACCTGCAAGCCATCCTCGTATCCCGACACGAAGACAAAGGGCCAGCGAATCTCGTGGTTGTGGACGAGATCGTGCCAGTCCGCGTTCCACGCGCCGATCGGCCGAGTGATGCTCTGTACCTTGCCCTCGAGGCCGGGCTGGAGATCGAAGATCCGGAGCGGAGCGTACTGGTATTCCGTCTCGGTCACGACGTAGCGGCCGTCGGGCGTCGGCGTGATCGTATGCCCGGATGAAATGCCAGCCGAGCCAGTGATGGACGTCAGAAGCTTCGGCTGGCGGATGTCGCTGATGTCGTAGACGTAATACCCGCCGCGGCCGGCGCCGTAGAACTTGTCCAGATGTCCGCCGGGATCGTATGCCATGTAGAAGTCGTGGTAGCCGGACATACCCAGCCGCGTATTCGACTCGGTCTGAGGCACCGGAATGTCTGTGACCTTCCACTGCGCCGGGTCGCTCACCGACAGCACCTTGGCCAAGTCGTAGACCTGCGCGTGCGGGCCGTCAACGGTCACGACGAGATAGGTATGTCCATCCGAGTGACGGTAGATGAACGAGTTGTGGAATCCACCGGGATACTGGGGCTCGCGGATGCGCGCGACGATTTTGACCTTGCTCGTGTCTGGCAGGCCGGTGACGTCCGCGACGACCGCCCCAAGCTCGGCGTCGGGAGTGCCCTGGTTGAACTGGAACGTCTGCACGTAGTAGTAGCGACCATTCAGCTTGAAGTACTTGCCATCCGGGGCGCCGAGGACGGTCTTGTGGAGCGCCGAGTTCTCGATCTGCCACCGGTACAGCAGCTTCACATTGTTGAGGTCGCGTAGATCGATGATGGCGAAGCCCGGGCGGTCGATGTCGCCAAGAGACGCGTAGGCATAGGGGCGATCCGGGTCCTGCTCGATCTCATCGTCGTCCACGGCGTCGTATCCACCCAGGGTGACGTGACCGACCAAGTGGATGTTGGGACTGCCGCCGATCTTGACGCCCGGCAGCACTCCAGGCATCGCATCTGGCCCGCTTCCAGGCGCAGCCTGACCTGCTGCCAACTGGGCCGCGGCCACGACGCCGGCAAGCCCAATCAAGTGGGCCACCCTGCGCAGCGTGAGCCAACGGGTCATCAACGACTGTGTCATCGCCTTCATCTCCCTCGGTTCGTTCGACATGATCCGACTAGGTGCGCTCGTTCAGGGCAGGCCGCTGCACGTGGGTCCGGAGCACGGCAAGAGACTCCGGCGGCCAGACGATGATGCGAGTCGGCACGCGTTCTCGCAACCGAGGAGGCGTGCGTACGGCGATGACCCGTGATGGCGCCGGTCCCGCGACGCCTCTGCCGCGGAACCGGTGACCGTTCAGTGAAAGCGCGCCTGCGCGCTACTCGAGGAAACTCACGAGCTCTGGTGTGACGATTTCGGGGTGGGTCCACGCAATGTTGTGCGGCCCATCTTTGACCACCACGTACTTGGCGCCCTTGATCATCTTGGCCGTTCTGGCTCCGGAGGCCGTGATGGGAAGAATCCGGTCCGCCTCACCCTGCATGACCAGTGTCGGCACAGTGATGCGCGCCAGGTCCTTTCGGAAGTCGGTGTACCACGCGGGTACGCATTGAAGCGTGGCCGTGGGTGAGCATCCAGCAGCCACGTTCCAGCTCGATTGAACGGCCTGCGGAGTGACACGCTTTCCCAACAGGACATCCGTGTTATAGAAATTGGCAAAGAAGTCGGTAAAGAATGCGTAGCGGTCTTTTGTGATGGCGGCCTGGATTCCGTCGAACACGCTCTTGTCGACCCCTTCGGGGTTATCGGGCGTCTTGAGCAAGTACGGTGGCACGCCGGAGAGGATGGCGGCTTTTCGCACCCTGTCGGAGCCGTACTTGCCGAGATAGCGGGCGACCTCGCCACCGCCCATCGAGAAACCGACCAGCGAAAAGTCGCGCAGCTCGAGGTGTGTCACGAGCGCGTGCAGGTCGCCGGCGAACGTGTCGTAATCGTAGCCGGTCGCCGGTTGGCTCGATTTGCCGAATCCTCGTCGATCGTACGTGATCACCCTGTGACCCGCGGCGATGAGCGCGGGTATCTGTTTCTCCCACGACCCGCCGGCCAGCGGATACCCGTGGATGAGAATGACCGGCGAGCCGGACCCGTGGTCTTCGTAGTACAGGTCAATGGGAGTTGAGTTTTCCTGACCAACCTCGACATAGCTCCGCAGATCCTGTGCGATCACGTTTGGCATTTCTCGCCCTCCCACTGTGGGGTCGAAGATCCTATGTGCCCGCTAACGGGGTCTAAGTATTAACGCGACCCGGCCGTGAAGCGCAGTGAGCCATTATGGCATCCACTTCGCTACGCAACCCAGGCGCGATGAGTGTCGTGACGCGTGTCCGCTCACGTCGTGGGGGTGAAGATGAAGGCGGCGAGAATTCAGGCGTTCGGCGCCCGCAAACGATCCCCGATCACATCGCGCCGCGAATCCCGAACTGGCTAGCGAGGAGCTAGTTGTCGATATCGCGCGGTGAGCAGGTCTTCCCGCGTCGGCTCACTGTACTCGCGGCCGCGGACAAAGATGTGCTCAGCACGCGTGCTGATCTCGAAGGGATCGCCGCTCCACACGACGACATTGGCCTCGCTGCCAGCGCGCAGCGTGCCTACTTGACCGCCAACGCCGAACAGGCTTGCCGGAGCGGCAGTAATAGCGCGGAGCGCGTCATCCCATGGGAGGCCATTGGCCACGGACGTTCCCGCCTCCTGGCGGATGTTGCGCACGTTGAATTGACTCCGGTCCTCCGTGCCCGAGTTGCCGATCAGCACGACTGTCACGCCAGCGCGTTCGAGCAGGGCGGCGTTGTCGCGGCGCACATCCAATGTGCTGAACGACTCGGGAATGTTGTCGAGCGCTCCGGTGAGCACCGGGACGTGCGCGGCGGCCAAAGCCAATGCGACCTTCCAGGCCTCGGCGCCTCCAGCAATGGCAATGCGAAGGTGGTACTCGCCCGCCAGCTGCAGGGCATTCTCGATGTCGCTGGCGCGGTCGGCCTGGATGATCAGTAGCTCTTCCCCGCGGACGACCGGCACCAGAGCGACGAGGTCTCGGCGACCGGCTGAGAGGGACCGCATGTCGCCGCGATCGTAGGCGTCACGCTGCCGATTGAACGCGAGGACATCGTCGAACAGCTCGCGCAGACGGTCGAGCAGCTCGCCGCGGGCGGTCCCGATCGCGGACTCAGGATGTCCAATGGTTGTTACCATGGCTGCCGGTGATCGCAGCAGCACGGAGCGTGCTGGCCCTGGAGCCAGATCAACCACAGCCGCTTGGCCCGCGACCAATCCGCTGGTCGGCAGCACCACGATAGTCGTCACGCCTCCGGAACGAGCGAGGGGGATCATCGGTGAGGCAGGGTTGAAACCATCCACCGCCGCAAACGACGCGGCGACGCCGTCGTGACCGCGCGCCGAGATATCGCGGGTCTCGCTCACGCCACTCACCTCGACGAGTCCAAGGTCCGTCGCGGCGTTGATCAAGCCCGGCGTCACCCAGCGCCCAGTGGCATCGATTCGATTCGCGCCAGCAGGCACCAGGACGTCGGTACCGACGGCGACGATCTTGCCGTCCCGTATAAGCACCGTTCCATGCTCGATCCGCGGACCGCTCACCGGGTAGACCGTGCCGCCCACGACGGCCACGGTTTGCGCGTGGGCTGCTTGTACGGCGGCCAATGTGCTCAACGCCACGACCAGGCTTCGCCGCCGCGTCAGTATACGCTCAGCGAACTGCCGGCACCGGTCCCGCTCTGGAGATGGATTCATCGGGGGGCTCCGGCTGCTACGGGTGCTGGGTGACTGCTCACATAGCCCAGCTCGAAATCCGTTCGCCATTGACCGGTGGCGTCGCTCCGATCGTACAGGAGGGCGCCATCGATCCACACCTTGTCCGCATGCGTATAGACGCTGAACGGGTCGCCGGACCACAGGACCACATCGGCGTTCTTCCCCGGCTCCAGCGACCCGATACGATCATTGAGCCCGAGTGCCCACGCGGGGTTGATGGTCATCCATTTGACCGCCTCTTCCTCCGGGACGGGGACGCCCGCTGCGGCGCCCGCAGCCATCGCTTTGGCGACTTCCTGATTCAAGCGCTGGATACCGTTCGGGTCGTCCGAGTGGATCATCGCGCGGACACCTGCATGCGATGTGAGCGCGAGGTTCGCGCGGATGGCGTCGAAGGATTCCATCTTGAACCCGCCCCAATCTGACCATTCGGCGGCCGCGATCCCATCTTTGGCCAGAAGGTCCGCGATCTTGTACGCCTCGATGGCATGGTGGAACGCGCGGATCTGGTATCCGAACTCGCGGGAAACGTCGATCATCTGCGCCATCTCGTCGGCGCGGTAGCAGTGCATGTGGACGAGGATGTTCCCCCGCAGGACTTCGGCCAGCGTCTCGAGTCCCAGATCGCGGGCCGGTGGATCGCCTTTGTGCGTGCGATTCCACGCGTCCCAACGTCGCCGATAGGCCTCGGCCTGGATCCAGGCGCGTCGATATCCGGCGACGTTACCCATGTCGGTCGACGGGCCCCGTTGCGCGTAGACACGCTTGGGGTTTTCGCCGCAGGCCATCTTGAGGCCGTACTTCGCGCCGGGGAACTTCATTCCTTGGACAGTACGAGAGGGTACGACCTTGAGCACGACGCTGCGGCCCCCGAAGAGGTTCGCCGAGCCGGGAAGGATCTGAACCGTTGTGACACCGCCGCTCAGGGCGCGTGGGAACTGTGGATCCTGCGGCCAGACGGAGTGTTCGGCCCACACGTAGGCGGTGACCGGGTCAGTAGCCTCGTTGCCGTTGGAGAGCGCGTCGACGGCGGGCAATGGCTGGACGCCGATATGCGAGTGCACATCAATGATGCCGGGCGTGACGTATTTGCCCGTGCCGTCGATGAGCGTGGCGTCAGCCGGCGCGTCGATCTCCGTTCCGACTGCGACGATCTTGCCGTCGCGCATGAGCACCGACGCGTCGTGCATGATCGGCCCCACGGCGGTGAGGACGGTCGCGTGTCGCACGAGTATTGGGTGCGAGGGGAACGCCGCATAAGTGCTCGGGAACGGATTCGCGTTCGGGATGGACACACCGCCGGGCCCTGGGCGATTGGCGGTCGTGTCGGCGTGGTTTGTGTCGCGCGCGGCGGTCGGAAGTGCCGCCGGCGCCGGTGCGGCGGCGGGGTGTGGTGTGGGCGTGCACGCCAATGCTACTATCGCGACGGCCAATGCGGCCGCCCGCGTCAAGGAGTCGACTCGCCAGAGCCTGGGCATGGGGCGCAAAATGTCAATGGCTGAGGCGCCTAGCGCCAAGCAGGTCGTCGAGATTGGCTGCGGGGCCGTCCGGCTGACGTCGGCGAACCCTTGGGGTGGGGAACAGGCCCCCCAACGTTTGCTGCACCACGCGCGAATTGTACACGGAGGGCTAGCGCCGGCCGTGGTCCTGTCGGCGGCGCGAGTCCCGTGCCTCGCAACGGCGGATCACCAACTCAGGGAGTTCTCAATGTTTTTCGCAACCGGACTGACCCAAGGCGTGCGCGTCGCGGCGAGAGCGGCACTCGTGGCGCTGGTGACCATCGCTGCCTTGCCGGTGGTCGCGGTAGCGCAGGGCGGTGGCATGGGCGGATTTGGGGGGTCGGGCGGAATGGGAGGGGGAGGGGGAGGACATGGGCACGGACACGGCATGGGCTCGTCGTCCAACTCGAGCGCTCCCAACGTTTCGAAGCACTTCGAGGATCTCGCTTCGCTCAAAGACGCCGTGAAGCACATCGACGGTCTGACCAAGGACCAGAAGGATGCCTTCCCCGAGATTGAGCGCGGCTACAACAAGTTGTTCAAGCCGATGGGAGAAACGGCCCAACAATTGGTCGACAGCGCGCATGCCGCGCACGAGAGACCCGATCGCCAGCGCATGGATAGCCTGCGCCAGCAGGCGAAAGACCTACGCGAGCGCGAGCTCAATGCGGCGCGCAACATCCTCACCACCAATACGCAACGTGACCAGTTCGACCGTAACGTCGCTCAGATCCACGAGGACGAGGCAAAGCGCGAAGAGGAAATGCAACAGCAGATGTCGAACGTTGGCCAGCACAGCGGGACCAGATAGCCTCATCCGTCGGCGGCATCGCGCACGGCGCGAAAGAGCGGTGCAAGGGTTTTCGGCGTGTAGTGCGCATTGAGTCCGCTAGGGTTGGGAAGGAGCCAGATCATCGTATTGCCGATTGTCTCCGCTTGCGGGCCAAGCGCCGCGCGCGGGCGCTCGAAGCCGGCGCGATAAGCCGTCACGCCGAGTACGGCGAGCACCCGTGGGCGGTAGCGTTTCACCTTGGCCTCGAGCGCGCGTGCCCCATGCATGAGCTCCGGTGGCGAGAGCTCCGCCGCCGCCGCCGTGGACCGGGGGACGATGTTGGTGACGCCGTATCCGAGCGCGAGGAGCTCGTGCTCTTCATGGGGGGCGAGTAGACGAGGGGTCAGTCCGGCTGCATGCAGGACCGGCCAGAACCGGTTGCCGGGACGTGCGAAATGGTGCCCCACGGCGGCCGAGTACAGGCCAGGATTGATCCCGGCGAAGAGGATGCGGAGCTTCGGCCGGATCACGTCCGACACCGTGCGCCCGGCGGCTGCGATCAGTTCTTCTCTCGTTGGCCGCCGCGGCACCGGCGCGGCGGCCTTACGGCGTCTACGGACGGCGACGCGCCGGCGGGCGACGCAATGCGCCGCACCGACCGGACCGAGGCGAGCTCCGTCCGAACGCCCGTCTCACACGTTGATCAGTACCGCTTTGAACACGTCGGCCGCCGCTTTCATGTTGTCCAGCGTCGAGATCGAGATCCGCGCGTATTGCGTGAGCGGCGGGAAGGGCCTGCCGACGAGAACGTTGTGCTTCGCGCACGCGGCGGCGAAGTCCTTCGAATCGCGGCGGATCGGCACGAAGATGAAGTTGCTCGCGGAAGGAGCGCTCGGATATCCGAGGCTCGCGAGCGCCTTCTGCGTGAACTCGCGGGACTCGCGATTGAGGCGCCGTTCCGAGTCGTAGTGCGCGCGGTCCGGCAGTGTCGCCACTACAGCGACCCCGGCCAGATAATTCCCGAGTTCGGTGATGAACACGCGCTGCGGCATCAAGGGCTTCAACGTCTCTTCGCGAGCGATCCCGTATCCGAGGCGCAGTCCGGCGAGCCCGAAAATCTTGGAGAACGTTCGCGTGACGATCACGGTGGGGTTCTGGAGAGCTGTCGCAATCATGCTGATCTGCGCGGGATCATCGGCGAAATCGATGTACGCTTCGTCGATCAGAATCTTGGCGGTCGGTGCGCGTCGGTTCACCTGTTCGACGAAGTCGCGGGAGATGCGCCGCAGGGTGTACCGTGGCCGTCGGATTGTTGGGATTGCAGATGTAGACGATGCCCGCCCCGTCGGCCGCTGCGAGCATGTGATCGAGGTCAAGCTCGAGATTTGCCGTGACCGGGACTTCTCGTACCGGCACTTGCAGCCTAGCGGCCATTTGCCCCATGTAGTCGTACGACGGCGTCCCGATCACGAGAGGGCGATCCGGGCCGAGCATGGTCTTCATGCAGACTTCGAGCACCTCGCTCGATCCCAGCGCTGTCATCAGGTTTGCTTCCGGCACCTCGAGGTACTGAGCGATGGCGGCGTGCATTGCTGCGCCAGGCTCGAACGGATACATCGAGACCTCGGCGGCCCGCGCGCGAATCGCGTCGACAACGGCCCGACCCGGGCCATTCGGGTTCTCGTTGTAGGCGAGCCGCATTGGCGCGCCCGGCGCGTTGCGCGGCCCCGCGGTCAGATATGCCAGTTCCTTGGACCCGAACCGCAACGACGAACCAGGGGCAGCCAAGGCGCCGAGGCCACCGACACCGGCGAGATGAACGAACTGACGTCGTGAGAGGTCCATGGCCTGCCTCCTGGGTTAGCGAGTCGCGGTCACTGCGGCCAACAGGGTAGTACGAACGGGATACTACAGATTACGCATTAGAGATGTTAGCCTCTGGCGCCGGCGTGCGCTAACCGTCCTCCCTTTACCCGATCTACCCTATGCCTGTTGTCGCTCGCACTGCCCTCCTCCTGGTCGGCTCGAACATCTTCATGACGATCGCGTGGTACGGCCACCTCCGAAACCTGGGCAACCGTCCGTGGTACGTCGCGGCTGTCATTAGTTGGGGAATCGCCTTCTTTGAATACATGCTTCAGGTACCCGCTAACCGCATCGGATACATGACGCTTTCGCTCCCGCAACTGAAGATCTTGCAGGAGGTGATCACGCTGTCCGTCTTCGTGCCCTTTGCCGTGCTCTACATGAAGCAGCCCGTGCATCTGGACTATCTCTGGGCCGGCCTGTGCATTCTCGGCGCCGTCTATTTCGTGTTTCGAGCCCACGGAGGCGCAGCCTGAGAGGGACTTGCGGGCTACCGGTCGACCTCGTCGACTGCCGACCGGTCGCACGGTCAGCGAGCCCGCGTCGACAATCGGTCTGGCGCTGTCGGCGCTGACCGGTCACGGATCTCCTTCAGCCGAGCTGGAGAGGAACCTCCGTACCAACGACTGCTGGTTCCCGATGAGTGGCCAGGCTACGATGCAGATGACTGGCGCCCAGGTCACCTGAACGCTCGGAGATCGGCTATGCGCGTACTCGCGGTCGATGTCGGTGGAACCAACGTCAAGTTCCTCGTGACCGGGCAAAGAGAGCGTCGCCGCTTCCCGTCCGGCCGGAAGCTGACTCCGCAGGCCATGGTGGCACGTGTGACTGCTCTGGCGAAGGACTGGCAGTATGACGTGGTGTCCATTGGGTATCCGGGGCCCGTTGAGCACAACCGCCCCATGTCCGAGCCACGCAACCTTGGCGAGGGATGGCTCGGGTTCGACTTCGAGGCCGCATTCAAGCGCCCGGTGCGCATCATCAATGACGCGGCGATGCAGGCGCTGGGGAGCTACCGGCGGGGCACGATGCTGTTCCTGGGCTTCGGTACCGGGCTGGGCTCTGCGTTGGTCGTCGAAGGAGTCGTCGTTCCAATGGAGATCGGGAAGTTGGCCTACCGTAAGCGAACCTACGAGGAATACCTCGGCCGGCGCGGCCTGGAGCGCCTGGGCAAGCGGAAGTGGCGCAAACACGTTGCAAACGTCGTGAGCCGTCTCGTGCCGATCCTGCACCTGGATGACGTGGTGCTGGGAGGAGGCAACGCGAAGAAGTTGAAGACGACGCCGGACGGTTGCCGCGCGGGCGACAATGCCCACGCGTTCGTCGGCGGCTTCCGGATGTGGGACGGTGTGCAAGAGCGCGCGCGGGGCGCCGTCCGTCGCGTTCGACCAGACGCCGGCCATCAGCGAGATGCCACGCTGTCCTGGCGAGTGCCGCGAGCTCAGGTCGGTCGGTCGGCGACGTAGCGGAGGGCTGACGCACAGAGGCCTGCAGTAACGGCGAGATTGGGGTCAGAGAGTCACGCGAGGTCACCCGGTCGTGCCAGGGCCGGCCCATGCATGGATGTCAATGCGATTTCGTGCTGGGCTCACGCAGCTGGAGTGGAGCAGGTTCGAGGCATGCTTGCACCCGGCACTTCCCGGACGCATTCTGCGTACATGGGTTGTCGCAGCTGCCGGACGTGATATTGGGCCGCTAGCGGCACCGCACGCTTGGCCCCTTTGGAGGAGAGATGAACTCAGGCGGCTGGTCCGTCCTGGCCACGTATGCCTCTGGCTTCGAGGCAGATCTGGCAATGGCGCAACTCGAGACTGCGGGTATTCCGGCCATCCGTGACAACAACGATACGGTGGGGATCTTCGGTCCCGGGTTTCAGGGCGCGACGGCTCGCGGGGTGACTGTACGCGTGCCGGCGGCGGCTCTCGAGGACGCCCGCGCGGCTGTCACTCTCGTCGACGGCGTCGGGTAGTTCGCGGCGCGTCTGCCGGCGCCCTGTAATGGTCGTGTCAGGTTGGCATCTTAGCTTGCCTGCACTGTACGACCAGTCCCCTTCCAGGAGGTGCCGTGCGTTCCCCTCGCGCAGCGATGCTCGCCGCAGTCGTGCTGCCGCTTCTTTCCGTGTCCCCTCTGGACGCCCAAAGCGCCAACTATCACGTCATCAAACGCCTGGACCTCGGTCGCGTCCGCGCCGACTATCTCATTGTGGACCCCGTCGGCCGCCGTCTGTACGGGATGGGCACCGATGTCATCGACGTCGACAAGGACACGGTGATCGGCACAGTGGAAGGCGGGGGCGGCGGGTACGCGATCGCAGCGGACCTGAGCCGCGGATTGGTGCGCAACGGCATCGTCTTCAACACGAAGACGCTTGCCGTTGAAGGGAACGTAGGGTCAAAGGGCGATGGCATTCGCTACGAACCCGTCACGCACCGTGCTTTCACCTGGGAGGGCAAGGACGCATGGGTTGTGGACATGCGGACCGGAAAGCTCCTCGAGAAGACGACGATCGGAGACGGACTCGAGTCCGGCGTCGCGGATGGGAAAGGGAATCTCTTTCTCAATGTCGAGGATTCGGGCTACATCCAAGAGGTCAACGCGACGAGCTACAAGATCGGGCCGACTTTCCGCATTCCGAACTGTGGCCGCGCCCAGGGATTGTCGATGGACCCGTCGAGCCGGCGTCTGTTCATGGCGTGCGACACGGAAATGGTCGTGGTCAACGCAGACAACGGAAGCGTGGTCGCGCGGATCGGGGTGCCGAGCCGAGCGGACCAGAACGCCTTCGATCCGGTCTCCAAGCTTGCGTTCAACGCCAACCGCAAGGACAGCACGATGACGATCGTGCACGAGGACAGCCCGAACAAGTTCACGGTCGTGGGAAAGGTGCCCACGGGCGGGGGGGCACGGACATGCGCGGTGGACGAGAAGACGCACAAGGTCTATGTCTTCTATTACAACGGTACTACGCGGGAGAACTCGGACCTCGTAATGGCGGTCCTTGCACCGTGATTTCGACGCGCGCGGCGCGCCCGAATTAGAGAGGAGCGAGGGCAGAGGAGAGACGGGATACAGAGCTGGAGCGGCCTGGTGGCGTGTGTGCCATCAGGCCGCTCGGCATTCGGGAGGATCGGTCCTAAGGCTCACATGGCGGAGAGCTTGTGTATTACATCCGCCAACATGCGCACCTTGGCCGGATCCCCCGCCGCCGACGCGTCGCTGTCCAGTTGGGTGGCGACTGTCGCCAGTTGCTTATGGGTCGTGCCGGTGCCCTTCTCTGCCGCTGCCAGGGAACGGGTCACGGCGGCACCGCGCTGCGACGAAAGGCCGTGGTTACGCGCGAGTTGATCGAGATACGCGCGGGCAAGCACAAAGCTCGCCGGCCACACGAGCTGCGGCTGATCCTGCACGTTCAAAACGTCGAGGTGGACTGTTTTCGCGGCATCGATCTCGTTCTGCGTGAGCATTGCGCTCGGCATGAGTTCCAGGACATCGAATCCGCGCGCCGCTTCAGAGCTGTAGATGGCGCCGTTGTACCAGTACGCCGACCATGTGCCGCCGAAGGTCAGCCTGGTCGAATCGACCGGGCCCCGGTCGAAGTATGCGATCTCCCGGACGCGCGCGGGGTCGGTCCAGTCGAATACCGAGACACCGCCCTGCAGCCACGACTGGACCATGATGTTACGTCCCGGGATCGGAACCAGGGAGCCGTTGTGGGCCACGCAGTTTTTCGTTGCCGGCTCAGACGACGGTCGCTTATAGTAACCATTGAATTTGAGATGGTCGTTCTCGATCGTATAGATCGCATCGGCGCCCCAGTGCCGGTTGTCTGTCGCCCGACACCGTGGTAGGCCGCCGCCGCCCCACTCGTCCGTGAACATCAGCTTCGTGCCGTCGTTGCTGAACGTCGCTGAGTGCCAGGCGAAGAAGTTCGTGTCGGAGGCGATCGTGAGGCGGCGAGGGTTCGCCGGGTCACGTATGTCGAGAAGCAGGCCGTAGCCAATGCAGGCGCCACCAGCCAGTCCAACCGCCGAATACACGGTGATGTCGTGACACGTCGTGACGATCGGGCCGAGTGGACTCAGTCGCTGCGCTCGCTGACCGGCGGGGTCGCCTCGAGTGGCTGACCGGATGCCGCGCTCTCCCGCGGATGTATCGGCGATGTCAGACGCGTTCTCCACGTGGCGCACGATCGGGTCGAGGCCTGCCAACAGCGCCGGCTTGCTGATGATCTGCGCCCGCGTCGGATCTGCCAGCGATATCTTGATCACGTCGATGCGAAACCGTTGCGAGGTCGAGTCCTGGTCCGGCGGCCCTTCTGCGCATCCGCTGAGCTCAGTCGACGAGCGCACGTCGGCGACGGCCGACACGTATATGTACACGGTGCCGTTGTCGCGAGGGTCGTGGACGACCGTGTTGGTATGCGAGCCGCGGCAGGTCTGCAGGTTGTTGACGAGCTTGGGATGCTCGATGTCGCTGATGTCGAAGATGCGGATGCCGCGGAAGCGATCGGCGCTAACCGTATCCGTGACGCCCTGGATGCCGCAGTCCTTGCGCCCCACGTTTTCCTCGACGGAGACGAACAACAGGTTGCCGTAGACGGACACGTCACCCTGTCCACCTCGGCACACGTATGCGGTCACGACGCGAGGTGTTTGCGGGTTCGTGATGTCCCAAATCTGGAAGCCGCTGTAATTCCCCTGAATAGCGTAGTGCCCTTTGAATGCGAGGTCGGAGTTCCACAGCATTTGGGCTGGCCCTTTCGAGCTGAAGAACGCATCGGACGGGCGATTGGCAGAGACGACTCGCATGTTCCAGGATGCCTCGCCTGCATCGAGCCAGCCGCTCTTGAGATGAGGGCGCGGATCCGGTGAGGGCTCCGTAGTCGATTGTGCCGAGGCGGCGACCGCCAGGATGAACGACCCAACGGCTACTGCCGGCGTGAGCGACCGTACTGCATTCGCATGGGCGGAGCGGCGGGTGAATGCGGCTGTCATGGTCGCCTGTGGGGTTGCGGGTGTCGGAGGGGATATTGGACCGCGATCATCGACGTGGACGTGTCATTTCCTGCTTCAACGAGCGGAATTTGCATGCGACTCATCCGGTGGCATCTCCGCGAGCATCCGCTGCATCCGATCGATCTCCGCAGCCTGCCCTCCCTGAACGTCGGTGGCGTAAGCGAACAGTCCGGCATCCTGTGCGGCTCCAGGGGACGTCATCAGCTGATGCACCATGTCGAGAGCGCCTCGGTGATGGGCGATCATGCTGCTGAGGAACATCCGGTCGAACTGGGCACCGCGTGATCGGTCGAGCGACGCCATCTGCTCCGCCGTCAACATTCCCGGCATGAGCATCTGGTGATCCATCCCCGGCATCGTGTACCCGCGGGGGTCCGCTTCGGGTACGGTCTCGTGCCGGTCGGCCAGCCACGTCTGCATGTACTTGATCTCGTCCTGCTGCGAAACCACGATCCGCTCGCACAGCGTTCGCACGCGACCGCTGGCTCCATGCGACTGCGCCCAGCTGGACATGATGATTGCCTGTGCGTGGTGTCCAATCATGCCCGACATGAACTGTACGTCAGCTGCCGTGAACGGTGGGATGCCACCGTTCAATTCCGCGAGCTGCGCAGGCGTCATCCCGGGGGCGCCCTGCGGCTGCACAGAGGTCGGTGCCTGTGCCGTCGCGGCGAGACAGGCACCACTCGCGTACGTCGCGATGGCGCTTCCCAGCACAAGAGCCTGATGCAGTCGATTCATCTGTCGTCGGTAACGGACGCGCGCGGGGCCGGTAGAACCGGTACAGGCGGGTACCATTTGCTGAGACCGTGGCTCATTCCGGTCCGGGTGCGATGGTACAGGTAAATGTAGGGGGACGCTAGACGTTAGACGTTGGGGGTAAGAAGAGACCCGTCCGAACTGATCGTGCGGTGGGGTGATCAGGTGGGCGATGGGCGCTGCGCGCGCCGCGCAATGACCTGGTTGGCAATGCGCACGACGTCGGCGCGCACCATCGGCCACGTGGGCAAGGGGAGGGCAGGCAGGCGCAGGGCCGGGCCCCCGAGCTGTGCGGCGCGCGTTGCGATCCTCGCGAACAATCCGCTCCGCAAATGCGTGAGGATGCGAACGTTGAGGACCTCGGCATAGCACGTACTATTGACATCGATGATGAACGCCTGGCCAGAATCGTCCGGAATGACCTCGAGGGCTCCGAAGTCCATTCCGGATCCGTCGAATGTACCGGACAATGACCGCGGCGACTGACGGTTCAACGCCGGCGACGGCACTGCTCCGGAGGTCCCGAGTCCTGCAGTACACATCGAACCGAGCAGTCGAGTTCATGATCTTCTTCAGCGGGTGCGGATTTGTCAGGCGCAGTATGACGATATGATCGCCGGCGAAGTTGACTCGGTACAGGTGGTGCGCGCGATTGTCAATGAAGCGTTCGATGACCAAAGTCGGATCACTCCACCACGAAGCCGGTACCTGCTCGCGTTGCATGACCTGGTACGCAGTCCAGTCAGACATGACGTCCGAGATTGGTGGTGATCCGATGCTGGTGCGCTGAGCGGGTAGAAGTTGCCGCTCTCCCTTGCCGCCGAAGTTGAGATCCGTCTTCACGATCACCAGCTCTGATCTATCGCCCCGGAAGTCAGCCGCGGTGGTCGAGAGCCCGAACGCTCGGCACTGAGCCTGGACACCGGTTTTCGAGAATGTCCATGACGGCCCCATTCAGTGGCACGATGCGGCGCGCCTGCAGCGCGTGAATGAGCCTCTGCCGATCCGGCGGAATACCCCCGGTCGCGGTGATGTTAGAGATGGAACGCAAACGCATTTGTCCCGCTCGGCAATCGACCAAGGATCTGGTCGGCGCTCTCCCCTATCCGGGCGGTGAGCCGAGAGGATTCGGGGACCGCGCGCACGAGCATGAACTGGTGCCACGCATCCCACTCGTAATGACGAGCCTCAAGGTTGCTGGCTCCTCGAAGGGCCGGCCCGCTCTCGAGCCAGCGTGGACGACGCTGCGCAGCGCCCCCAGACCCGTACTCCAGCCGCTGCCGGGAGCAATCATAGTCATGGCTGGTCGCCTCCGTCGAGGATCGGCTTCCTGGTCAGGCCATCTGGTCTCCGGTCCGTCGGGTGGTGTCTAAGGGTCGCGGGGGCACGGGAGTGGATGGGCGCGGGATTCGGGACTCGAATCGGCAAGAAGTCAAAGGGCCAGCGACGGAGGTCCGCCACTGGCCCTTTTGAGTTGCTGCGGGTCTTCGGGTCCGGATTCCCGGTCCCGGTTTGCAGTCTGTCTGCTACTCGTCGTGTCCGTTGTGCATGGAGTAAGCGACCGCCCGCCGGGCGCGCCGGCGACGTACTGCCTGTCTGGCCATCAGGAGTCGCATGAGTTCCCGATTGCCGCCGGCACCTTCGCCGGACTCGTCATCGCCTTCCTCGCTTTCCTCGCCTGCATCGCCTTCATCGCCGGCGGCCTCGCCGCCTCGCTCCTTCAGCAGGTGGGCAATGACGGCGCGACGGACGCGGCGCCTGCGGAGCATGCGGCTCGCGATGAGGAGACGGATAAGCTTCCGCTCACCTCCTCCCGCTTCCTCGCCGTAGCTCTCCTCGCCCTCTTCTCCCTCATCTCCCTCTTCTTCCCCCTCCCCCTCCCCGCGCTCTTTCAGCAGGTGGGCGATGACGGCGCGACGGACGCGGCGCCTGCGGAGCAGGCGGCTCGCGATGAGGAGACGGACAAGCTTCCGCTCACCTCCTCCCGCTTCCTCACCATAGTCATCCTCGCCCTCTTCACCTTCGTCGCCTTCTTCCCCGGCTTCACTGCGTTCCTTTAGAAGGTGAGCCAGAACCGCACGACGCACCCGGCGGCGCCGGAGCATGCGGCTCGCGATCAAGAGGCGGACAAGTTTACCCTCGTTCTCTCCGCTCTCCTCGCCGGAGTCCTCCTCGCCCTCTTCACCTTCGTCGCCCTCATCCCCGGCTTCACCGCGTTCCTTCAGAAGGTGTGCGAGAAGCGCTCGGCGCACGCGGCGGCGGCGGAGCATACGGCTCGCGATCAGCAAACGCACGAGCTTCCCTTCATCGCTCGAGCCCTCTTGGCCCTCTTCCTCTTCACCCTCTCCGGCCTCGTCTCCTTCATCGCTCTCCTGGCCCTTCTCGCTCAGGAGGTGCGCGACGACCAAACGACGCAGGCGTCGTCTTCGCAGGATGCGGCTGGCGATCAGGAGACGGACGAGCTTGCGCTCTCCTCCTCCTTGTTCCTCGCCATACTCCTCGTCGCCTTCCTCTTCGTCGCGTCCTTCGCTCCTTTCCTTGAGCAGGTGGGCGATGAGCGCGCGGCGTGCTCGCTTCCCGCGCATTGCGGCGCCGGCGAGGCCGGTCAGCTCTTCACGATCGATCGTGCTTGCCATAGGAGGGTCTCCTGTTGGTCGTTGGCTTGAACGGATAGCGCGAACGGATTACTCGTGCGATCTCACTAGGCGCGGGCAGTGGGCCTATCTCCTAGCGCCGACTCGCGTGCCTTCATCGAATGCTCGATCAGCGTGTCGAGAATGGCGCGATTCAACACTTCGCGCTCCATCAAACGCTTGGCAGGGCTTCGCTCGATCAATGGCGTCAGCAGGATGTGTCGGAGTTCCGCGTCGTCGGCGGACTCTTGCGTGTCGTCCTGTTCGACGTCGCTGTCCAGGACACAGGCAATCCCGGCCTCAAATGCCTGCTCGACAACCTTCTCCAGCCGATCGTCTCGAGCTTCCTTGACGAGGCTTGCCTTCTCGTCTTCGGAGAGCTCGTGGCGATTGCCGGTTGCATCTAAGCTCTCGAGTTTGACGATCTGAGCCGTATTCGCATCGATCGTGAAGGAGAAGAGTTTCGCCGCACCGTGCTCTGCTTTCACTGCGCTCTCATCGGCATTGGTCATCGTGTGCTCCTTTTGCGAAGCCTTTTTCCGGTTTTGCGTCTTGGGCGAACCTGTTGGGCGGCCGCGACGAGAGTCACCAGCGGTGGGCATGTGATACTCCTTCCGACTCCATGGTCGGCCTTGCCAGGCTTTTGCCGGCCGGTGCTCGATGGCTCACTTGTGGTACAGTCGTCGGGTGGGCCGCTCGGACCAGTACGGTCCCTACCGTACCCAGCGTGCGCGCGTGAGCCGGTGATGCGAACGGCGGAGTTGTCGAGGATCCGAGGCACTGGCGAACGCTGGCGGCTGCTTCCACTACTATGGAGATGGGGTCCGACGATCGCGGGCTGAGATGATCGCGCCGAGCGCTACTTCGACAGCAGTGGACCTTGGGCCTATGCGTGTCCTTCGTGACCGTGCCGATACACAGATGAAGAGGCGGGAGCGTCGGTCCTCGTTCGCGGACCACTCACACGCACGAGCACGCCCAAGACAGTAGATAGTGGACAGGGGGCGAGCGACGTTGTCGCTCGCCCCCCGGTCGTATACGGTGCAGCTGGGTACAGGCGGCCGCGCGTCCCTATTTGGTTGCGGTACCTGTGGTGGCTCCGGCGAGGGCCTGGCCCAGTCCAATGAGCTCGCCGCTGGCCAGCACGTGATCCTTCATGGCGTCCAGCAGCGCGCTGTATGTCGCGGTCGCCTCGGGCGCGAGCGTCGTGCTGAGAGCAAAGACCTGAAAGTGATAGCGGTGCTTCGGGCCTGGAGGCGTGTGCGGACCCATGTACGGCTGGTCGGCGCCCCGGATGTTGGGCCCGTACTGTGCGCCCGCGGGCGGCGCCGCCATGCCGGGGTCGAGCTTCGTCACAGAGGCCGGGATGTTGACCATCGTCCAGTGAAGAATCGCTGAGCCCTGTCTCATGGCATCCGGATCTTGCATGATGATCGCGTACGACTTCGTCGTGGCCGGACCGGCGCTCCACGAAAGGCCGGGGAACACATTGCCTTTGTACTGGGTGTTCTCGAACGGGATGTCGCCGCCGGTCTTGAACGCAGGACTCGTGACGGTCAACGTCGCGCCGCTCGGCGCCGGCAGGATCTTCATCGCGAGCTGAGCGCCACCAACCTCGGTGGGCACCGGCGGCGGTGCCCCCTGCGCCGCGATAGCAGGAGGAAGCGCGGCGACGATGAACAGCGTGCGTACGACAGCCAAGCAGACAGCCTTCATTAGAGCCTCCCGGTTGCGAATGAGGGTCGTCCGGATATCTAACCCGGGGCGGTCGGGGCGAGAAGTCACCGGACGGTCTTACGGGCGGCAGGCGGGCTAGCTGCATGGCTTTCGCCCGTGCATCTTCGCTCGTGCCGGCCTACGTCTGCCCGCTACCGACTCTCTCGCGAGGTCGTCTCGATGCCAATACTCCGACGCGTTAACCAGTGTCTGGCCGCCTGTATTGCCGTTGGTTTCATTGTAGGCGGTCGCGCGACTCTGGCGCAAAATCCAGGGGGCGCACCTCAGGGGGTCCTCCCTGGGGTCAAATTCGGTGGCAGCGTGAACATCCATCCAGTCGCGCACATCCCACTGGGCGGATCCGTTCGCGTTATGGACGACGAGATCGAACAGGATTCCAGTCGCCCCTATGCCTACGTCTCAATGGCGCAAGACCGCTCGGGCTTCGCGATCATTGACCTCCACGACCTCAATAATGTGCACCTGCTGTATCGATGGACGGTGGAGAACGTTGCGCTTCACCGGGGCATGCTTGGCGGAATGGACGGCAAGTACTTCAAGCTGAACGGCCGCTACTACTACCTCCAGTCATTTGGCTTCGCCCAAGGCACACCGGACGCCGACCTTGGGGCGGTGATTGCGGATGTCACCGATCTCCCCGACACGAGCAAGATCCGGATCATCGCCCGTATTCGTGCGCCTGAGACGCCGAGTGGTTTTCACAACACCTTCGTGTACAAGCATTCGGACGGTCGGGTGCTCCTGTTCGCGACCGTCGCCGCACCACGCGCCAACGTCTACGACCTCGCCAAAGTTGTCGCAGGCGGAGACCCGGCGACGTGGAAGATTGGCGAAGTCCCTGTGCCCGACACGCGTGAGACGACCATGTTGGGTCGCATGGGCTATCACGATTTCTACGTCGCCTACGACCCGGCGACCCATCAGGATAAATTCTATGGTGCCGGGCGCGGCGGCTACTATGTCTACGATGTCACGGACATCGGCCAGCCCAAGCTCCTGACATCAGTGACAGGGTCTTCCGGTGTCGACTGGGGCCATACCTTCACACCGAGTCCAGACGGGCGATTCGCGATCACGGAGACCGAGTATCAGTACGCTCCGCTTCGGGTGTATGATCTGCAACCAGGTCTCGAGGGGAAGGTACAGACCATCAACCACCCGATCGGCGCGTGGCAAGCCGACTGGCGCGACCTGGCACACAACCACGAGGTGCGGTGGCCGTTCGTGTTCGTGTCGGGATACGAGGATGGGCTGCAGATCTTCAGCATGTACGATCCCGCGCACCCGACTGAGGTCGGGTGGTACTATACCTGTCCCTGCAGCCACCAGAGTCGGATCAACGGGCCGGCGTTCATGAATACACAGTCGGTCGACCAAGGGGCCTTTGGGGTCGATGTGCGGAATCGTGATGGCCTCATCATGATCAGCGACGAAGACGCCGGCGTGTGGTTCTTCCGGATGGATGGTTTCGGCGGATGGAATGGCCACGATTGGGGAATGCCCAACATCTCGAGTGTACAGGACTACGATCACGGACCCGAGGGCACACGCGCGGCGCCGAGCGGCAAGCCAGCAGCCGCGCCATAGAAAATGCTCGACGCTCGACGTTCGAGGCTCGACGCTAGACGCTCGACGCTGGACGTTGGAGGACACACCTCCGGACTCGCACCCGCCACCCCATCCCTTGCCATGCTGCACTGTCGCCTCTTCCGCCTTCTCGTTGCGCTCGCTGTGCTGGCTTCGAGCGCGCAGGTCACCGCTCGTGCACAGGGTACGTCGGGTGGGGCCGCGCCCTATGACGTCCCGGCGCACTACAAGAAGTACGAGTACGAGATTGCGATGCGCGACGGCGTGAAGCTCTTCACGGCCGTTTTCGTCCCGCGCGACACGGCGCGCTCTTATCCCGTCTTGATGGTGCGGACGCCGTATGGTGTCGGGCCGTACGGAGCGAACGCCTATCCGCATACGCTGGCGCCGGGCGACGAATTTCTCCGCGCCGGGTACATCTTCGTCCGCCAGGACGTCCGTGGCCGGTTCAAATCCGGCGGCACCTTCGTGCAAATGACGCCGCACCTCGATGTGAAGCGCGGGCCGCACGATATCGACGAGAGCACGGACACCTACGACACCATTGATTGGCTGATCCACAACGTCAAGCACAACAACGGGCGTGTGGGCTTGTGGGGCATCTCGTACAGCGGGTTCTTCGCGGCGGCGGGTGCGATCGATGCGCATCCTGCGCTCAAAGCGGTTTCCCCTCAGGCGCCGCAAGCCGACTGGTTCATGGGTGACGATGTCCACCACAATGGGGCGTTTTTCCTGACCTCAGCTTTCAATTGGATGGCGATGTGCGGGCGGAGTGGCGCAGGGCAATCGATGTCGTGTGGCGTTCCCTTCGACTTCGGCACGCCCGACGGCTTCAGCTTCTACCTTGGGTTGGGCTCGCTCAAGAACGCAGACGTCCGCTACTTCCATGGGGAAATCCCCGGCTGGACGGAGCTCATGCAGCACGGCACGTTCGATTCACTATGGCAAGCGCGCAACCTGCGGCCGCACCTTCGCAACGTCCGCCCGGCAATCATGAGTGTAGGTGGCTGGTACGACGCCAACAACCTGTTCGGCGCCCTCCAGGTGTATCAGAGCATTGTCCGCCAAAGCCCAACGACCGATGCGCGGCTCGTGATCGGTCCGTGGTACCACGGCCAGTGGACTGTCGCGGGCGATTCGATCAATTCCTTGCATTTCGGATCGAACACCTCGGCCTTCTACCGAACATCCATCATCTTCCCGTTCTTCGAGCACTATCTGCGGGCGGACTCTCCGACGGATCTGCCACGCGCCTACGTGTTCGAGACCGGCGCGAACACATGGCGCCAGTTCGCGTCCTGGCCGCCGCCTGGCGCGAGGCCGAAGTCGCTCTACTTCCACGCGAATGGGCTGCTGTCGTTCGAGCCGCCGACCGATTCCGGCACCACGCCGTTCGACGAGTACGTCAGTGATCCACGGCACCCGGTCCCGTACGTGCCGTCGCTCAGCACCGACATGGATCCCGACTACATGTCACAGGATCAGCGTTTCGCGACGCGCCGTCCTGATGTGCAGGTGTACGAGAGCGCACCGCTCGATGCCGACGTGACGATCGCGGGGCCGATCGCACCAGATCTCTTCGTATCGACGACGGGTACCGACGGTGACTGGGTCGTGAAGGTGATCGATGTGCATCCGGAGGAGCCACCGGGCGCCAATTGGGCAGCGACCGCGGCTGCGACTCCGCTCGACGCCAAGCGGGTGCGTGCTCTGTACTACGCCGAACAAGATCACCCACTCCGCGGGTTCGAGGAGCTCGTGCGTGGGGACGTGATCCGCGGCAAGTTCCGCGACAGCTTCGAGCACCCGGAGCCCTTTACTCCCGGTGCGGTGACCCACGTCAAGTTCGACATGGATGATGTCTTCCACACGTTCAAGCGCGGGCATCGCATCATGATCCAGGTCCAGAGCACTTGGTTCCCGCTCGTGGATCGGAACCCGCAACGTTTCGAGGACATCTACAACGCCGCCGACTCCGATTTCCAGCCAGCGACTGAGCGCATTTACCGGTCGGCCGGTCAGCCGTCATCGGTCTCCGTCTTCGCCCTGACCGTGCAACAGTGAAGGGCTCGACGTTCGAGGTTCGACGCTGGACGGACGTTGGACATTGGACTTTGGACGTTGCGGCTGGGGATCGCAGCAGGTCGAGTACTTTTAGTGCGAACGGATGGTGGCGTTCCCTCATGAGTGTCAATACAAAACCTGTCGTGCAACCAAGCCATGCCTAGTGCAACCTTGACTGAGTCTACGATTGTCGCGGCCTACCGGAGCCGCACGCCGCGCGCTGAGCAGATGGCCGCAGCGGCGCGCGAGCTGTTGCCGAGTGGGATCACCCACGACGCTCGGTACACCAAGCCGTACGGTATCTATGTCGAGCGGTCCGCCGGATCACGCAAATGGGATATCGATGGCAACGAGTACATCGACTTTTTTGGTGGGCACGGCGCGTTGTTACTTGGCCACAACCACCCGCGGGTCGTGGCGGCAGCTGAAGCAGCGCTGAAACGAGGTACGCACTTCGGCGCCAACCATGCGGGTGAGGTTCGGTGGGCTCAGCTCGTTCACGAGCTCATTCCATTGGCCGAGTGCGTTCGCTTCACCGCGTCCGGCACCGAGGCGACGCTGTTGGCCGTGCGGCTTGCGCGAGCGGCAACGGGAAAGCCCAAGCTGGTTCGCTTTCTGACGCAGTTCCATGGGTGGCATGATCACATGACATCCGGTCACACCAATCACTTTGATGGCTCGCCTACGCTGGGTGTGGTCTCGGGTGTGGCTGAGAATGTGATTCTCCTGCCGCCAGGCGACATGGCAGTGCTGCGGCAGACTCTCGGAAGCCACGACGACATCGCATGCGTCATCCTGGAGCCCACGGGCACCAGCTTTGGCGCGGCCCCGATCTCACCGGAGTTCGTGGCCCTAGTCCGGGAAGAGACGGAGAAGCGCGGCATTCTCCTGATCTTCGACGAGGTGATCACGGGCTTCCGGGTGTCGCCTGGTGGCGCGCAGGCCGAATTCGGTATCACGCCCGACCTGACTGCGCTCGCCAAGATCCTCGCCGGCGGCCTTCCCGGCGGAGCCGTGTGCGGGCGCCGCGACATTCTGGAGGAGCTCGATTTCGAGGCGATGGAGCGCAAAGGCCGGGAAAAGATCACGCATCCGGGGACGTACAACGCAAACCCACTGTCGGCAGCCGCGGGAATCGCGACGTTGGAGTTGGTCGGAAGCACCGAGGCGTGTCGCTGCGCAAACGCGACGGCGGAGACGTTGCGCGCTCGGCTCAACGACGTGCTGGCGGAGGCACGCGTGCCGTGGGCGGTGTATGGCACCTTCAGCGGCTTCCACTTCTTTCTCAATGCACAGTGCCGTGACGTCGACCCCCACCGGTTCGACCCGATGGCCCTGGGCTACCGCGAGCTGTTGTCCAATCCGCCGGCTCTCGCTCAACTCCTGCGCCTCGCGCTCTTGACGAACGGCGTCGACTTGAACAGTCGGCTCACGGGCTTTACGTCCGCTGCGCATGTCGCGGATGACATTACCGCCACTGCCGGAGCCCTCGAGTCGAGTCTCGAGATGTTGCGGTCCGACGGTCAGCTGCCAGCCATGTAGATTGCACTCTCCATCCACCGGCGAGAGCGGCATGACAACGGTCGGATTCATCGGGCTCGGCAACATGGGCCGGCCCATGGCGTCGAACCTCGTGCGGAAGGGATTCTCGCTCGTCGCGTACGACGTTCTCACAGGACCGGTCGACGCAGTCGTTGCGCTTGGCGCTCGATCGGCGAAGGGGGTGCCTGACGTCGCGCAGTCGTCGGACATCGTCATCACGATGCTCCCTGATTCGGCCGTCGTGGAAGATGTGATCACGGGGCCGAGTGGTGTCCTCGCGCACGCCGCCGCTGGCTCCGTGATCATGGACATGAGCACGATCGATCCGCTGGTGACGGATCGGTTGGCCGCGGCGGCGAAGCGCAAGGGCATCGCTTTCGTGGACGCGCCGGTTGGACGCCTCGCGAGCCACGCAGAGCGCGGGGAGTCGCTGTTCATGGTCGGAGCAGACGAGTCGACATTCGCGCGGATCAAGCCGCTCCTGGAGGCGATGGGGACAACGATCCATCATTGCGGCGGCATCGGTACCGGCATGCGCACGAAGCTGGTCAACAACTATCTGGCGATCATTTCGTGCCAGCTCAACGCCGAAGCCTTGGCACTATCCCAGCGATTTGGCCTCTCATTGCCGAAAACGCTCGATGTGATTCACGGCACCACGGCGACGAACGGACAGCTCGCAATTGCGTGGCCGGCAAAAGTGCTGAAGGGCGATACCGAACCCGGATTCACGATCGACCTGGCCCACAAGGACCTGACCCTGATCGTCCAAGCCGGGAACGCCATCAAAGTGCCCATGCCCGTGGCGGCCGCGGCGCGTGAGAGCTTCAGCGTCGCTCGCAGCTATGGCCACGGGTCGAAGGACTTCTCCTCGATGGTGGACGTTCTGTGCGAGATTGCGCACATCGCCAAGCCGCGCCTCACCGGCGCTTCCTCGTAGGACATCTCTATGATCGCGACCTACGCCAATGTCATTGGCGGCCGAGCCGTCACCTCGACCGACCGATCGACCGATCTCAATCCCTCCAATCTCGCCGACGTCGTGGGCGAGTTCGCTCGTGGCACGCCGGCTGACGTCGAACATGCTATCGCTACGGCGCGGGACGCGTTCACGACGTGGTCGAGGACGACGTCACAGCAACGATTCGACATTCTGGACAAGGCCGGGAGCGACATTCTCGCCCGCAAGGAGGAGTTGGGCCGACTGCTGTCGCGTGAGCAGGGGAAGCCCCTCGTAGACGGCATTGGCGAAGCCGCTCGGACCGGCGCCCTCTTTAAATTCTTCGCTGGCGAAGCCGTACGCCTCGCGGGAGAGAAGCTGGACTCCGTCCGGCCGGGGATCGAGGTCGAGGTGACGCGCGAGCCGCTCGGCGTCGTTGCGGCAATCACACCGTGGAACTTTCCCCTCGCGATCCCGGCCTGGAAGATCGCGCCCGCGCTGGCTTTCGGGAACTGCGTCGTCTTCAAGCCGGCCGAGCTCGTGCCCGCCTCGCCGTGGATGATCGTGGATATTGTCCAGCGGGCTGGGCTCCCACCCGGCGTGCTGAATCTGGTGATGGGACCGGGCGCGACACTTGGTGCGGCGCTCGCATCATCGCCCGATGTCGATGCCGTGAGCTTCACGGGCTCGCAGGAGGTGGGCGCGTCCGTCGTCGCCGCGGCGATGAAGGCAGGTAGTCGCGTCCAGTTGGAGATGGGTGGCAAGAATCCCCTGATCGTGCTCGACGATGCCGATCTGCCGACAGCGGTCTCTGTCGCAGTGAATGGCGCGTTCTTTCAGGCAGGCCAGCGATGTACGGCATTGAGTCGGATCATCGTGACCGAGGGCATTCACGATCGGTTCGTGGCAGCGATGATCGAACGGATGAAAACTCTCGTTATCGACGATGCGCTGAAACCGGGGACGGAGATCGGGCCGGTCGTAGATGAGCGTCAACTGCAGAAGAATCTGGAGTACGTCGAGATCGGCAAGCGGGAAGGTGCCCATCTCGCCTATGGCGGGGAGCGGCTGCGTCGCGCAACCGACGGATACTACATGGCGCCGGCGCTTTTCACCGAGTCGCAGCCGGGCATGCGCATCAACCGGGAGGAGATCTTTGGCCCGGTGGCAGGGGTGATCCGTGTCAAGTCATACGACGAGGCGCTGGCGGTCGCAAACGATACGCCGTTTGGGCTGTCGGCGGGCGTCGTGACGACATTGTTGAAATACGCGAGCCACTTCAAGCGCAACGCGGCCAGCGGGCTCGTCATGGTGAACCTTCCGACGGCCGGACTCGATTATCACGTGCCGTTTGGTGGCCGGAAGAGATCGAGTTACGGTCCCCGCGAGCAGGGAACGTACGCCAAGGAGTTCTACACGATCGTCAAGACGGCGTACGTGGCCCCATAAAGTCGGGGCGCGGCGGCGTGGGGAAGAGTTGGTATCCCCGGGATTGACGCCCATGGCGCGGCCAAGCTAGTGGACCAAGGTGTCTAGATATCCGGCCTCGGGCGATTGTGTTACAGCAGCGCGAAGCTCAGCGCACCTCTGGTCCGCAACACGGCTCGTTCGTGCTCCAGCAGCCAGTGCTTTCGCTCGATGCCTCCACCGAACCCCGTCAACGTGCCGTCGGCCCCGATCACGCGATGGCACGGGACGATGATGGGGAGGGGGTTGCGACCGTTTGCTGCGCCGACGGCCCGAGCGGCGTGTGGGGCGCCGATAAGACGCGCCAACGCGCCATAGGTGGTGGACTCGCCGAACGGGATCCGCCGGAGCCTGTCCCACACGCGGTGTTGGAACGCCGTGCCTGTCGGCGATAGGGGCAGGTCGAACGCCGTCAGCGCACCGCTGAAGTAGGCGGCAAGCTGCGCGCAGGCCGTATCGAGCGCAGCGGACGCGCCGGCACCGCTGCCGTCGTCCGGCCGCCACTCTGCGCTCACCTCTGGCGCGTGCGGCTCGAAGTACACCGCTGCGAGGCCACCCGCTCGTGCCCCGAGGAGCAGCTTGCCGACCGGACTGTCGATGAGTCTGGAGAAGGTGTGATCGGCCATGAGGACATTAAGATGTGCCGCCGGACGGCTTGCTGTCTTGCACAGCGGCGCCCCCAACCGGCGAGCAAAGGGCCTTCCACGCGCAGGGCACTCGTAAACGCGCCAAGGGAGTGGTCAGAGCGGCTTCGTCGGTCCGGGCGATCGGCAAGCGTTCCATGCAAGGGCTCGGCATGCGGCCCCCGTGGCAGCATTGCCGCAACGGCGCCAGGCGCCTAGATTTCAGCCAGCGACATTTGCGGCGAGTGCGCCGCCCCTGGCTGTGGCCCTCGTTTTAGCGAGGGTTTTTTGCTTCAGCGCCCGTGACGCTTTGCTGATGATCGCTCGTTCCTGACCCATGTTGGGCCAGGGGTTTCCGAAACGTCGTGGGGCGCCGTTCGCGCACGCTCTCGACATTACGAAGGCATAGGAGTTACGCATGCGCACGACCGGCACAGTAAAGTGGTTCAACGACAGCAAAGGCTTTGGTTTCATTACTCCCGAGAACGGTCAAAAGGACTGCTTCGTCCATCATTCGGCCATTCAGGGAAGCGGCTTCAAGTCGCTGACGGAAGGGGACCGCGTCGAGTTCGACATTGTGCAAGGTCAGAAGGGGCCTGCCGCCGAGAACGTGACGAAGCTGCAGAAGTAACACTCCTCCGCTGCAGGAACGGCGGGCAAGGGCTCTGAAAGCGACTCCGGTGCGACAACGCGCGGCGAAGCATCCGTGAATTCACGGGTGCTTCGTCCGGGCGGGTGTTGCGACACCTCGGATGGGAGAGACGTGAAGGACTTCTTTGCTTTCGAAGACGCTGGGCGGAAGTTCGTCTGCCAGGTCGAAGAGGCCCGGAGCCCGCAAACACCCGCTTGGTGGTGGTTTACGGTGTCGAGCGATAGTCACCGTTACGCCCCGTTCCACTCGTCCGAGAGTGACACCGAGGACTCGGTGCGAACACGGATCATCGCCTATTACGACGCGCTGGTCGCGCGACTGGCTGAACCTCGCCAGCCGTGGCGACGCACGGAGAAAGTGCCGGTCGCGGGAGCGCCAGTCGGCCCGGCGGTGCCTGCGACCAATGACGCTGCCCCGGGTGCACCCGAGGAGCCTCCGCCGGTGGATTCGACGGGCGAGTAGGCGGCGAGCCACAGGTTCGCCGGAGCCACACCTCCCTCACGTTGTAGGCATCGCGCGCCTCGAACTGCGCCAATGTCTTCCCGGCGGGGTCCGACAGTGCCAACTCTCTCGCATCTATCCTTCAGCCTTTATGCGTTGTCCCCTTCATCTGGCACGGAATTGAATCACATTATGGCGTGACGCGTCCCGCTGCGTAGGCGACCTGGTGTTGCTTCGCCAGGCGGTTGGACGTGACCGCGACGGGACGCTGAGCCCACGTCGTGACCACCGCGGGCAAAGGCGGGGAGTGAGACGCAGTGGAGCACGCGCTTGAGCACTTGATTCAGCGCGCCGATAGCGCGGATCCAGAGGCGCTGGACGCACTCTTCGCGATGCTGTATGCGGAGCTCCATCGCCTCGCCGAAGGGGCGCTGCGTCGAGCGGGCCACTCGTTGACGCTGACGCCGACCACGCTGCTCCACGAGGCCTATCTCAATATGACCGGGCGTGAGGATGTCGCGTTTCCGGACCGTGCACGCTTTTTGGCGTACGCGTCGCGCGCCATGCGCGGCCTCGTCGTCGACTTTGCCCGACGGCGGCAGGCTGCGAAGCGGGATCGTCGGTTCGAGATCACGTTCGCTGACGACGAGCCAGTATCGGCGGAGCAGCTCCGCACGTCCGATGAATTGGCACGCCTGGGCGATGCGCTCGACGAACTGGCTGCCATCGCGCCGGCGCTCGCCGAGCTCGTAGATCTGCACTTCTTCTGCGGCTTTTCCTTTGCCGAGATCGCAACCCTTCGCGGGGTCTCCGACCGCACCGTCCAGCGCGAGTGGCGCAAGGCCCGACTGATGCTCCATCACGCGCTGCTCGACAACCACTCGACTGGCTGAGCAGTGCGCGGCGTTGTTCGTCGGCTCAGGGGGTAGGTGTCGTCAATCCACTTAGTAGGGCGCGTGCCTCGCGCGCGCGGGGATGGTCCACGCCCGCTCCCGTTTGGAGGCCGATGACCGCCTGAGCGAGCGTGGTGCGGGCGTCAGCGGTCTCTCCGCTCGCGAGCTGACTGCGCGCCTCGAACAACCGTGACTCTCCGACAAACGCGCTGCGCGTCAATGACAAGGTATCTCGTGTGGCGATTGAACGGGCGTCGCGTGCAAAAACTGCTGCGGCGGCGGGGTCACCGGTGCGCAACGCCAGATCTGCGGCGAGAATCAGCGCCGACCGAAAGATCTCCTTCCGTTTGCCGCGGAAATATCCCGCGGTCTCGAGAGCCGGGGTGAGCTCGCGTCGTGCCATCGCGGGATCTCCGTTCGCGAGTGCAAGCTGCGATTCGAGCACACGGTAGTCTACCAGCTGATCGTCGCTGCTTTGCAGTTTGGGATTGGTGCTAATCGGCCGAAACGTCGCCATCGTCCGTCCCGCGTCAGCCAGGCGCCCTTGGCCGATCTGTGCCTCGGCCAAGCCGAATAGCGCCCGTCCCTGCCAGTAGGTGCTTCTGTCAGATACGCCCTGTGCCTCCAGCATGCCGAAGTATTTGATCGCGGTATCGTAGTGTTGTTGAAAGAGCGCCGCGTGCGCTACGTGAATCAGCGCCTGGGGCGGCAGGTGCCCGCTCGGATCGCTCTCCGCGGAGCGGGCGACTACATTGAGCAAGAGGCGCTCACCCTCGGCGGTTTCACCGAGCTTGAATAGCACGAGCGCCATATCGTGCTCGTTGATGACCGAGGTCATGGTCGTTCCGAGGCCAGCGCTGTCGAGGAGCGCGTTCACCCGGTGATGAACCGAGATGGCATCGCGGTGTCGGCCGTCTTCGTCGAGCGCATCCGCATAATCGCCCAAGAGCTCGATGTACGACAACTGTCTCGGCGATTGGAGGCTGTCCCGAATGGCGATGGCCCGCTGCATCATCGCGGTCGTCCCGTCGTGCGGACCGGCTTCGACTTGCAGGTCCGCGCGCGCCTGCAGGCAGAGTGCCCGGACAGCCGGATCGGCGTGCGCACGTAGCAGTGTGTCGGCGCTCGCGAGCAAAGCTCGGGCTTCGTCGTAACGTCCGTCGGTGCGACGGTTATCGGCCAGGTGGCAGCGAATCTCCGCTAGGTCACCTGTGTAGCCGCCAGCTACTGCCAGGGACTCGGCCGCGGCGAGCAGCTCGCCGCGGCGGGTCGTCTCGCCCAACTCTCCATAGCGATCCGAGAGTTGTACGAGGAGGCCCGCGCGGAATCGCGGGTCGCCCGTTTGTTGCCTTTCCAGCACGGTCCGTGCGCGGTCGACCAACTCGCGCATTGACAGCGGAGTGGACCCCAGTTGACCCATCAGGATCGAGAGAAATTCCACCTGGGCAGCAGTCTGCTTCCCGGCCAACATCGCGGCATCGCGCTGGCGCCGGGCGTTCTGCATTTGGGCGACGGAGAACACAGTGGCGGCGATGAGCGCGAGAGCAGTCGCCGTTACGCCTCCGGTCGCAGCGGCATGACGCCGAACAAATTTGGCGGTCTGATACAGCAGCAGGCCGCGATGTGCACTGACTGGCTCGTGTGCGAGATAGTGCCGTACGTCATCCGCGAACGCGGCGACCGTCTGATAGCGCTCACGTGGGTCCTTCCGAAGCGCCTTGTCTACGACGGCCCCAAGATCGCCGAGTGGAAGGACCGCCGGCTGTCGTTCGCGAAGCGCGAGGATGATCTCACCAGGACCGGCGCACCCTTCGGCCGTCGGGTGGCGACCGGACAAGAGCAGGTACAACAAGACGCCGAGGGCGTATACATCGGTCGCGGTCGTGATAGTGCCCGCCATTACTTGTTCTGGCGCCGCATACTCCGGCGTAAGCGCCACGGTTCGATCGCCGCCGCCAGCAGGCTGATCGTGACCAGGGTCGTGCTCCAGCAGCTTCCCGATGCCGAAGTCGAGCAACTTCGCCGTCCCATCCGGTGTCACCAGGATGTTCGAGGGCTTGAGGTCGCGGTGCACGATCAAATTGGCGTGCGCATGACCCACAGCATCGAGCACCTGAAGAAACAGCCTAAGACGATCCTCATCTGAGAGCTGATGCTCGTTCGCGTAGCGGTCGATGGGTTGCCCCTCGACATACTCGAGTACGAGGTACGGCTGATTGTTCGGCGCCACGCCAGCGTCCAGCAACCGCGCGATGCCGGGATGAGCCAGGCGTGCCAGCATCGACCCTTCGCGACGAAACCTGGTCTGCCCGCTGGGCGTGAGGAGCGCGAGATTCAGGAACTTGACCGCGGCCCGTCCGGTGTAGAGGCCGTCGCTTCGGCGGGCGAGCCAGACCGAACCCATGCCGCCCTGTCCGAGCGGACGCTCGAGAGTGTATGCGCCGAGCGACACGCCCTCGAGGGACGGCTCGAGCGCGACGAGTGGTTCCGCGAGAAACCCGTGCTTGTCTGCGTCGCCTTCGCCGGACAGGATCGCGACCAGATCGGTCGCGAGGTCCGGTGTACTCTCGCGAAGGGCCGACAGCCAGGATTCGCGTTCGCTATCACTGAGCTCGAGCGCGCGATCGAGCAACGGCTCCAACGCGCGCCATCGTGCGCCATCCATCACAGGCATCGTCGACTCCGGCCGCGAATGAACTTGCCCGGAGGACTAAGCTAGAACGGACAGGTGGGCCTGGCCACTCAGTGGTCGATCGACAGACCGCTCGGGACGCGCTCCGGGACGAGGTGGCGCAGATCGCGAGCACGTGGATCGGTGAGGGCGCCCATGAAGGTTGTCAACCGATCGATCGTGCTGTCGGGGATCACGACGCCTTTGAGTAGCGTGTCGCGGTTGGCGAGCACTGCCGCCGTGTTGTCGATGAGGGAAGCCACCAGGATCGGATCGATCTGCGACGGATCGTACGTCATCAGCTTGACGTCCGATTGGCTGTAGTGGGCGATGAAGTCGCGCAGCTTCTTGAACTGCCCTGCATGCCCGTATGGGGCCGTGAGCTCAACGTTGCGCAGCGGCGTCGTGCGGAACCGATAGGTGTCACCTGCGTCGCCCGTGACGTTGAAGCGGCCGAAGTCATCGTGTACGTTCGGCAACACGCCTTCCCCCGGTCCGAACTGGGCGAGCGCTACGTCGTGGAACTGATTGTCACTGAACGTCGATCCGTTGTGGCAGATCGAGCACTTGAGGGTGAGGAAGTTCTTGGCTCCCAGCAGCTGATCCCGGGTCATTGCCCTGTCGTTGCCAGCGAGGAAGCGGTCCCACGGAGTCTGATCGAACGCCATCCTGGACACCATGAAGCCGGCGATCGCGTTGCTCGCGTACGCCAAGTTCATGTGCTCGAATCGCGTGTTGGGGTACGCCGTCTCGAACATCTCACGGTATCGTGGGATCTGGCGCAACCGATCCATCAACGCCCGCCAGAATGCGTTGATCGTCGGTGGCCGGGAGCTCCGATAGACGGCTTCCGCTGAACCCGCGCATTTCGGCGTTGCTCAGCACCGGAAAGAGGGGCTGCGCGGATGCCGCCCCGAACTCGAAGACTCGTGTCATGTCCGTCGTCAGCTGCGCCCCCGCGGGCGTGTGGAACTGGCCGGCGGCGTCAATGGCCACGCGGCCGTCCCAGAACAGCGCTGGCAACGCATGCATGTTGAAGAGTGGCGGCGCGTTGCGCGGTATGATGGCCGCGCCGTTTGCCACCATTCGCGCCGGGCCGAGCCCTTCGCCGCCGTCGCCAATCGGCATGCTGCGACCGTCGCCGGTCTCGAAAGACGGGAGATGGCAGGTCATGCATGCAATGTTGCGGTTGCCGCTCAGGATCTTGTCGAATGCGAGAGCCTGTCCGAGGCGCGCGAGTGCGGGCCGGACATACGGTGGCTGCGGGAGCGCCACCATGCCGCGTTGCAGCACGAGCGCTCGCACTTCCTGCACGAGCAGCGGGTCGATCGCGTTCCGTGCAGCGTCTCGACCGAGCGCGGGTGCATTCACTGGAGCCGTTGGGGCGCTGTCGGCGCACGCTGCGGCCGCGGCGACGATTCCGACTACCAGGGCGCGCCGGGTGTGACGCGCGAACGAGTAGCGACGGGCGAGGCTCATCACAGACTCCTGACTGGCGGCATGCAATCGGCCGGGTGTATTGAGCGCAGCTGGCGCTGCAGCGAGGCCGCGTTCGCTGCAAGCGAGCGATCTCAGCCGGACGCCCGCGACGCCTGTCGGTTGCCCAAGGCTATCCAACCTGTAGATCGGAAAACGCCGCCGAAACCCGCCACGACTTTCCCGCTACCGCGCCGGCAGCGAGTGACCGGCGCGCCCGGGCCGAGGGTACCAGAGACTATTGCGCAGCCAGCTGTCGAACCGCGTCGGCCAACATTCTCACCTTCACGGGGTCGCCAGCGTGACCGGCGTCGCCGTCGAGCTGTGTCGCAAGATGAGTGAGGGTGGATTGGCGCTCGGCACCGGTGCGTTGCTGGGCGCTCGCAAGGTCGTGCGCCACTGCGGCACGGCGATTGGTGCTTAGGCCGTTGTCCCTCGTGAGTTGGTCGAGATACGCGCGCGTGAGCGCGAAGCTGGGCGGCCACACGAACTGCGGTTGATCCTGCACGTTCAGCAGATCGAGATGGACGGTCTTTGCAGCATCGAGCTCGTTCTGGGTCAGCAGACCGCTGGGCTGGAGCTCGAGGACATTGAGTCCTCGCGTGATTTCGGAGCTATAGATATAGCCGTTGTACCAATACGCTGACCACGAGCCACCTGGCGACATCTTGGTACTGTCGATGGGTCCACGATCGAAATATGCGATTTCCCTGGGATGTGCCGCGTCAGTCCAGTCGAACACCGACACGCCGCCTTGATACCACGCCTGCACCATGACATTGCGGCCGGGTATCGGGATCAACGAGCCGTTGTGGGCGACACAATTCTTGAGCGACGATTGTGCGACCGGCAGCTTGTAGTATCCCTGCAGAGTCATGTGATCGCCCGCGATCGTATAGATCGCGTCGGCCCCCCATCGCCGATTGTCGGTCGCACGGCAGCGCGGCAGGGTGCCGCCGCCCCACTCATCGGAGAACAGGACCTCCTTGCCATTGTTGCTGAACGTGGCCGAGTGCCAGCCAAAGAAATTCGAGTCGGATGCGACCGCGATGCGACGAGGGTTGGCCGGGTCCCGGACATCGATCAGCAGTCCGTATCCAATGCAGGCGCCACCCGCCATTCCAATGACGGAGTACACAGTGATGTCGTGGCACACCGTGGCGATCGGCCCCAGGGGACTGAGTCGCGGAGCTCGGGCGCCCAGCGGCGACGGCTGCGTGATGCGTACCAACATCCGCTCCTGCGGATCAGTCGTGTCCGCCGCGTACTCTTGGTGGCGGCCGTAGGGAGCCAGATTGGCGAGGAGCGCGGGTCGATTGACGATCTTGCTCTGCTCAGGGTGTGCGAGCGGCACCTGGATCACATCGATCCGAAACCGCTGCGTGTTGGGCTCGTCTTCCGGGGCTACGTCGGAACAACCCGCGAGCTCACTCGACGAACGGGCGCCTCCCATGGCGGAAACATAGATGTAGATGTTGGCCGGATCGCGCGGATCGGTGACCACTGTATTGGTATGAGAGCCACGGCATGTCTGCACGTCGGCGACCTGCTTGGGGTGGGCGATGTCGCTGATATCGAAGACGCGGATGCCCCGGAACCGCTCCGTGCTCACCGAATCCTTGACGCCGCCGAGCCCGCAATCGAGCCTGCCGTCTCCCGTCTCCACGGAGACGAACAGCAGATTCTTGTAGACGGAGACGTCGCCCTGGACGCCTCCGCAGATGTAGGCCGTCGCGACCTGCGGCGCGCTCGGGTTGGAGACGTCCCAGATCTGAAATCCTGCGAAGTTCCCCTGGACCACATAGTGTCCAGTGAACGCCAGGTCCGAATTCCAGATCTCCTCAGTCGCCCCCGAAGCATTGAAGAAGGGAGCGGAGGGACGCGCCGCGGCGACCAATCGCATGTTCCACGTCGCCTGGCCGGCGTCGAGCCATCCGGCCTTGAGCGCGAGCCGAGGGTCCGGATTCGGCGCCGTGTCGGGCTTGACCGCTGAGGGACCCTGGGCGGCGCCGGTCGACGACGACGACGCGCACGCCGACAGGGCCAGAGACGCCGCCGCGACGAGCGAGCGCGTGAGCACAGGCCAACGGGTGGTCGAATGTGAGGTCATTGGATGGACCTAAATGCTGGACGTTGGACGTTGGAGATGCGTGGTGTGGCCGGCGAACGGCGGGCAACGCAATGCCTCGCCCCTACCCGGTGTGGTCTGGTTCGAGCGCCACCCTTGGACGTCAATGTGCAGGGCGTCCGGCGGCCGTGTCGAGAGCCATCGCCTCGAGCATGCGCTGCATTCGCGCGATTTCCGCGGATTGGTCGGCCTCGACGTTCGTCGCGTACATACTGAGCGCATCGTCCTGCTGCTCACCCGAGGCATTCAATCGGTGCACCATATCGATCGCACCGGTGTGATGCGCGATCATGTCCGTGAGAAACAAGTGATCGAACTTGGCGCCGTGCGCCGAATCGAGCTGGGCCATCTGCGGCGACGTCAACATACCGGGCATCAGCATTGGCTGGCCCGTGCCTGGGATTGCATATCCGCGTGGGTCACTGGGTGGGACCGTCTGGCGGCGGTCTTTCAACCAGTCCTGCATGAACTTGATCTCATCAGTCTGTGACACCGCGATGCGCTCAGCCAGCGCCTGCACCGCTGGACTGGCGCTGTGCGAGGCTGCCCACCCTGCCATCACAATCGCCTGGGTATGGTGGCCGATCATGCCCGATATGAAGTGCACACCCGCCGCCGTGAAGCGCGGATGCTCGAGTTCCGCTCTGGCTTTTTCGGCAGGTGTGATTTCGGTAGCCCCCTGTGGCTGAACGGGGTTGGCAGGGGACTGCTGAGCGATAGCCTGACGAGGCAGGGCCAGCACGCCCGCGAAGGCGGCGAGGGCCAGTCGCCAAATATTCCGACTGGCCCTCGCAATCTGGTGCACCTTCGTGTATCCGCTACAGCTCGTTCATTACGGGCTGCAGGTCAGGTTGAAGGAGCCTCCGCGCGCAGCGATCTCGTTCGCGGAGATCGGCTCCACTGTCGTGTGTTGGTCGGGTGCGTACTTCGTGTGGTTCCACGTCGTATCGAGCGCGGCCTCAATGTTGTACATCCGAAGCGCGATGACCCGATCCGCGCCGCCCTCGAGGATCGTCGAGAGCTGCTGCTCGCGGAGGAGCGCGTTCCGGACTCCGACATACGATGTCCCGGTATCCGGCGTGACCGCAGGCCCACCCACTTGGGTGCGGACGGCGTTGATCAGCGTCATCGCTTGTGGATAGTTGCCCAACCCAATCTGGATCTGGGCTTCGACCAGCACGAGCGTCTCATTGCGAATGATCGGAATGGGTGACGACGGGCTGTCATACATTCCATAGATGAAGGGCGACGCCACGAAGTTGTACGATGCCTGTTGGACCGCATTCGCGTTGGGCTGAAACTTGGCCTTCCAGCGGAGATCGTTTGCGGTGTCTTGATCACTCAGCACATCGCTGAGCACCGCCTGCGTGCCGACGACGGTGTTCATCGGATTGGCCTGGTCACCCGATTGCGCACTGAAGTCGTAGAACACACTCTGGTTGTCGTACGCCCACTGGCCCACCGGATTCGGGCCGAGCGCCCCGACGTTGTACAGCGCGGATGCCGTTGCAGCGCTGTCCGCCCGGACCAGCGCCACGTGATTCGGCGTGCCAGCGGAAGAGGGTGTGGGTGAACCGCCGGATGTACGGGCCAAGGCGTATGCCAGCTCGAGACCCGCTTTGGCGGCCAGCGCGCGATTGAATGCGGCGAACGATCCTGGCGCCGTGCTCGGTCCCGCAATTACGCCGACGGCGGCAAACCCCGGTGGGACGGTAAAGGGGAGGGCGGTGCTGCCGGCCGAATCGAGCTCCGCATTCGCCGAGTCGAGTAGTGAGACGACGTATGTGAGCCCGTCCTTGAGGCAGACTGCGGGCGCAGCGGCCGTCGCGTTGGGCGACTGCATGATTGCGACACCGAGCGTATCGTGCGCCCAGATCACGTACAAGTAGTTGAGCGCCTCGACCGTCTTCACGACGCCCGCCAGGGCTTGCTGCTGCTGCGTCGTATAGGCGGGCGTGACCTGCGGGATCGCAGCGAGGATCTGCTGTGCCTGGCGGATGTCGAGGTATTCCTGCTCCCAGATGCTGATCCAGCCGCCGACCGGAATCGGATTGATGCCCAAGTCGTACGTAATAAACCGCGGCTCGGTATTCGTGAAATTGGCTGCCTCGCGGGCGAACGCGGACATCTCCAGCACGACGTTCAATTGATCGATCCGCGAGTAGCTGATGAGTCCAGTGATCGCCTGCTTGATGCCGGTGGTGGTGTTGTTGACGGATGTCGGAGCCGTGAACAGAGGCACAACGGAATCCGAACATGCCACAGCGACCGCGCTTGCTCCGGCCACGATAGCCGGGACGGCGAGTCGATTGATTCGGCGACGGAGCGTACGTCCCGGTCTCCGATCACCCGTCGCGGGTACGTTCGCAATAGGCTTTGTCATCTCAGAGTCCCAGGTTGAGGCCGAGGAAGTAGCTGCGCGCCGGCGGGTACGGCGTGATGTCCACGCCGCGTCCCACGTTGACGGCACCGTCGAAGTTGACCTCGGGATCGAGCCCCTTGTACTTGTAGATTCCCCAGAGGTTGTAGCCGCTCAGGCTGAGGCGCATAGTCGTTACTCGCCCGAACCCGATTCGGTTGACGACTCGGGGCGGCAGGGAGTAGCTGGCGGTGAGCTGTCGAACTTTGAAAAATGACGCACCCTCCAGGTATGGCGTCCCGCCAGCCCCGAATGCAGCGAGACGGTTGGCACCGCGCGCAGAGTCCGCGTAGAGGCCCGGCCCGATATCGAAATAGAGATCGGTCAGGTTGATGACGTCGGCGCCGCGACTCCAGTCGACGAAGCCGTACAGCCGGAAGCCCTTCCAGGTGAATTCGTTGCTCAATCCCATGTCGAAGCTGGGATAGTTGTCCCCGACTTGCATCGGTAAGCCGTTGGCGAGGCTGACCCCAGGGTTCACGACCTCAGACACACTGCGACCGGGTGCGAGGAATGCCGCGCCCGACAGGCCGAAGCCTACGTAGAACGGCGCACCGGGGAGCGCGTTGACGTCGCTGTAGTTGCGGTAGAACGTCGTGGTGGTGATCCAGGTAAAGCCATTGCGCAGCTGAACGGGTGTCGCCTGCAGGGAGAGCTCGATGCCCTGGTTGGTGAACTCGCCGCCATTGATGTACTGCGTCTGATATCCGAACGAAGGCGCAACACCCTGCTGCAGCAGAAGACTGGTGAGTCGCTTCTGATAAATCGTGGCGGAGAATTGCGCGCGCGAGTGAAGGAGCGTGACGTCGAAGCCGGTTTCGACCTCCTGTTCCGACTCGGGTTTGATGTTGCCGTCGCCGAGATTCAGGTTGTCGGCCACGCCGTTCGCGCCCGCGAGGAGCGTCTGATTGAGACCCGTGTACCGCGACCCATAGGGCGCGAGGTTGCCCGACTGGCCATACGCCAATCGCAGCTTCACATCGTCAATGAAGCTGGCGAACGTCGGCAACCGATACGATCCGGAGTAGTGCGGGTAGTAGTAGAACTTGGAGACGTCGCCATTGTTGGTCGAGCGTTCGGCCGTCACGCCCGCGGTAAGCGTCAGGCGCGAGTCCAAGGTGATGATCTGCTCTTGCGCGTAGAGCGACTGATCGAGTTGCTCAGTGTGATAGAAGTAGTTGTTCTGCACCGTACCGACTGTCGGGGCGTTGACGCCGGCCAGCAGGTTGTAGCCGATCGTCACCGGGTTGGTGTTGCTCCGTCGGTCGCGCTGGAATCCGACAGCGGTCGTGGCGTCGAGCCACGAGAGTCCCGTGTAGCGATGGACCAGGTTGATCGAATAATTGAGATAGTTGATCTGCGCGACGTTGGAAACGGACGCACCAGGTAACCCTGTGGGGACCCGCTGCTCTACCTGAAGGTCAGGCGGCGCGTAGAGCAGATCATGGACGCTGGCCAGATCTGCGCCGCCCACGAGATTGACCTGCAAGCTCTGGTGGTCCGTCTTCCACGGTGTCCAATTCACGCTGCCACCGCCGATGAAGCGGCTGACTTCCTCGGGGGTCTGCATCTCGACGGCATCAGCGAAGGGGTTCGCCGGTCCGAACGGGTTGAGTTCCCAGCTGCCATTGGGGTTGGCCCGTGAGAGTCCCATGAACATCGGCGTATAGGAAAACACGTTGTACGGGCTCATGCCGATGTTGTCGTTGCCCGTGACACCACGCCGCGTCAGGTCGTGGATATAATTGAGGTTGGCCGACAGGGACAACGAGGGCGAGAACTGCTGCGTGACATTGGAACGGATGGACTGTTTGTTATATCCCGTGTTGAGCATGATGCCGTTGTCGTACTTCGAGAGGCCCGACAGAAAGTACTGCGTATTGCCGGACGTCCCGCTGACACTGACCGCAGTCTGATAGGCCGCCTGTCCGTTTCCGAAGAGCTGCGATTGATAATTCTGGGGTCCCGCGTACAGTGACGCGATCGTCGCATTGTCCGCTGCGACGGCGGTCGGCTTCGTGTCGTGTTGCACGTCGTTTACATACCACGCCTGCGCGCTCGCCAGCGTCGGGAACTGTCGGGCTGGATACTCGTTCTCGAGGCCGAAGTGGCCGACCTGGCTGCTGACGTTCCATGCGGCCTTGCCCGAGGTGCCACGCTTGGTCGTGATAATGACGACGCCGGCCGAGGCTTTCGAGCCGTAGATCGCCGACGCGGACGCACCCTTCAGGATCTCGATGCTCTCGATGTCGTCGGGGTTGATGTCCGCGATGCGGTTCACGCCGTTGTCTTCCGGGCTAGGCGCGCCAGGAGCGGCAGCGCCGGTCTGCGTGGTGCCCCCACCACCTTGGGAGATCGCGTTCGCGCCCTCGTTCACGGTCTCGTTGTCGACCAGGACCCCGTCGACCACGTACAGAGGTTCCGCGTTTCCGTTGATGGATGTGATGCCACGAATCTCGATTTGCAATCCACCGCCTGGAGCGCCGCCGTTATTCGACACGATGACTGCACCGGGGACCTTGCCTTGAATGGAGTTCTCCATTGTCGGCGCGGGCACCTGGTTGACGTCCTGCGTGCTGACCACTGCGACCGCGTTGGCCGCGTTCTGTGACGCGACCGTCGTGGCGACGCCGGTGACGACCTGTGTCTCGAGGCGGAGCACGTCCTTTTGCAGCGCGACGCGGTACTCCGTCCTGCCCGGCGTGATCGCCACCGTCTGCGCCAGGTAGCCGATCCGGCGCACGGTAAGCGTCCTGGCATCAGGCGGAACACGCAGCGTGAATGTGCCGCTATCGCTCGTGTTGGCGCCGAGGGTCGTCCCGGTGACGAGGACGACGGCCGCCGGGATAGGCTGATGTTCCCCCGCGTCCTCGACCCTGCCAGTGATTCGCGTCTCGGTTCCCTGTGCTCGCGTGGCGGGTGCCACCGCAAGCGTTAACCCGAGGGCAAGCCCGGCGAGCAGCCAGGTCTGACCCCCCATTCTCCTACAATCAACGCCCATGCATCCTCCGGCGTTCCTCGGTGAGCGAGTCTCGGCGCGCGTACGGATGTCGATCTGCAGCGGTGTGACGCGGCAGCCCGGATGGGATCGACCCGACTCCCGCCAAGCTCGGAAGTCCGTAGCCAGTTGCAAATACGATCAGTCCATTGACTTGTCAAGTTTCTGCGTACCCGCCACTGACCCCGCAGACCCATTAATGGGACAGCCGTCCTGCCGTTCGGTCGCGTGGCTTCCCGGCGGCAGCACCGGCACGGGCTATTGCCCGCGGACTCCCTTTCGGTGCAGCGACCCGCTCGAAGTCTGGAAATGGGACATACGTCTCGCGCTGCGCACCGGCAGTCGGTCCGCATGGGTCTCGCGGTGCTGCTATTGGCGGCGGTCGGCAGAGCGATTTGGGCGCGGCGAGCCGCTGGCGTTCTTCTTCACACGGGCTGCAGAGCTTCGCACTCCCGCCTGTGCGCCCCGGTAGGACGCCGTTGACCCGGCTCGCCGGGGGGATGCGATCGCGCTGTCCTGGTATCCAAGGAGGGCCGATACGGAGGCGGCCGCGCCACTGAGCAGTCCTGCTATGGGAACCGTCTTGGGGCGGATCCGGGCGCTGGTTCCGGCGACAGCAAGCGCGGCTCGCACAAGCCCGCGGTGATCGAAAACCGGGGCACTCACTGCGACCACGTCGTCCACATATTCGCCGTTGCTGATCGCGTAGCCGCGGCGCCGGGAACTGTCCAATTCCCGCACTAATGTGTCGACATTGGTGATGGTCGTTGCCGTGTATCGGGTCAGCGGTGGACGGATCAGCTCTTGCCGGCTCGCAGAGCTCGCGAACGCAAGCATGGCCTTGCCCCCCGCCGTCGCATGCAGGGGCTGCGGAGAGCCGAGCAGCCCGGGCACCATGATCGGGTGGTAGCTCTCTACGACGTCGATCGTGACGGCATGATGGTCGTTCAAAATCATGAGCGTCGCGGTCTCGCCGGTCTCGACGCTCAATCGGTGCAAGGCACGGGCGGCTACGCGCTGTACGGCCGGTGCCTGGCCGGCGAGGCCGCCCAGCATCGCGAGGCGGATGCCGAGGCGATAGAGCCCGGACGCTTCATCGCGCTCCAGGAACCCAGCGCGCTCGATCCGGGCCAATGTCCGAGCTGCTGTCCGCCGGGGCCAGCCCAGCGATCCCGCGACGTCCTGAATCGACAGCTGGGGACAGTCGCGGGAGAAGAGAGCCAGGACGTCAGAGAGCGTCTGGAGCATCCAGTAACGGCGCCCGGAGAGAAGAGAACGGTGAACAACGCTCAGGTCGGTGCACAATATTGCACGCGTCCCTCGTTTCCGCACCCCGTGACCGTGCGTGGGCGACGATGCATTCGACAACCTCGAGGCAAGCTCGCTCGCACTATTGACATTGGGTCCGGCGCCGGTACACTGACCGATCTGACCTAGTGGCCAGAAACGGGACACAGGTCCCATTTGCCGCGCAGCCTCATCAATCCACCTGCATCGGTCGGTCGCGCCCGTGAGCACAGCGAAAGCGTTTGCGTCGCACGCGGATACTCGCGAGAAGGTCGTCTCGTTCGAGCAGCTCTCCGAACACGCTTTCGCATACACCGCCGAGGGTGATCCCAATACCGGGGTGATCATCGGGGACGACGCCGTAATGGTCGTCGATGCGCAGGCCACCCCGGTCATGGCACGGGAGGTCATTGCCCGCATTCGAGCCGTGACTGACAAGCCCATCAAGTACGTCGTGCTCAGTCACTACCATGCCGTCCGCGTTTTCGGCGCATTCGGCGTACGACGCGGAACAGGTCATCGCGAGCCGAGACACGTACGACCTGATCGTCGAACGCGGCGAACAAGACAAGGCCAGTGAGATCGGACGGTTCCCGCGACTATTTCGCGCCGCCGAGTCCATTCCGCTGGGCCTGACGTGGCCCACAATAGCCTTCACTGGCCGGATGTCGGTGTGGCTCGGACGGCTCGAGGTGCAATTGATGCAACTCGGGCGTGGGCATACCAAGGGTGATATCGTCGCGTGGCTGCCGGACGACCGGGTCGTGTTCGCTGGAGATCTCGTCGAGTATGCTGCTACACCGTATGCCGGCGACGCGTACTTCACCCACTGGCCACGTACGCTGGATGCGGTTGCCGCGCTGGAGGCTCTCGCGCTCGTGCCCGGCCGTGGCGCGGCGTTGCGCTCACCGCCCGAGGTTGCCGACGGAATCGCCAGCACGCGACGCTTCGTCATGGATACATACGAGGCGGTACAGGGCGGCGTAGCCGCGGGCAAGTCGCTGAAGGAGATCTACTCCGAGACGGTCGCGAGTCTCCGACCCCGTTACGGTCAATGGGTGATCTTCGACCACTGCATGCCGTTCGACATCACCCGCTGTTACGACGAGGTGACTCGCTATCCCGAACCCCGCATTTGGACTGCCGACCGAGACAGAGAGATGTGGGAAGCGCTCGAGCAGTGACAGAGCCAGTGAGCTTTCAGCACGCTGCCTACCCATATCGGCGGTCGAGAGACCAGGACGCGGCCTCCGCCGTCCGTCACCCCGTGATCGTCGTTGGCGCGGGCCCCGTCGGGTTGAGCCTTTCCATCGACCTGGCCCAGCATGGTGTGCCAGTCGTGGTTGTGGATGGCGGCGACCGCTTGTCGACTGGCTCGCGGTCGATCTGCGTTGCGCAGCGCACACTCGAGATATTCGATCGCCTGGGCTGCGCGGACGCGATGGTGGCCAAAGGCGTCTCGTGGAGCGTCGGGAAGGTATTGCTGCGCGACGAGCTGCTATATCAGTTCGATGTTCGGCCCGAGACCGGTTACGAGCGTCCGCCATTCATCAATCTCCAGCAGTACTACATGGAGGGATTTCTGGTCGATCGAGTGGCTCGGATGCCCCTCATTGACCTTCGATGGAAGAACGCGGTGGCGGACATTGCCGTGTGCCCGGACGGGGTCGTCCTCACACTCGACACGCCGGAGAACGGCTACCGTCTCGTGGGCGACTTCGTGGTGGCGTGCGACGGCGCGCGATCGACTATTCGGCAGCGGCTCGGCCTCCAGACGTTCGGACAGCAGTTCGAAGACCATTTTCTCATTGCCGACGTCAAGATGAAGGCGGACCTTCCGCCCGAGCGACGGTTCTGGTTCGATGCGCCGTTCCACCGACACCAGAACGTCCTGCTGCATTGGCAGCCTGACGATCTCTGGCGCATCGACTTCCAGCTCGGTCGGGATGCGGACCCGGAAGAGGAACGACGGCCCGAAAATGTCATGGCGCGGGTGCGCGCGCTGCTCGGCCCGGACGTGCCGGTCGAGCTCGAGTGGGCGAGCGTATATAGTTTTGCATCCGTTCGCATGTGCTCTTTTCGGCTCGGTCGTCTGTTCTTCGCGGGCGACGCGGCGCACTGCGTTTCGCCCTTTGGAGCGCGAGGTGCCAACTCCGGGGTGCAGGACGTCGACAACCTTGCGTGGAAGCTCGCCTCTGTTCTCAACGGACAGGCGGGCGACGCACTGCTCGACTCGTACTGTGCTGAGCGGGAATACGCCGCCGACGAGAACATCCGTCATTCGACGAGGTCAACGAATTTCATCTCGCCGCCCACCGAGATCGGCCACCTATTTCGCGATGCGGTTCTCGGCCTCGCGCGGGAGAACGAGTTTGCCCGGACGCTGGTGAACACGGGCCGACTGTCGACGGCGACGATACATCACAAGTCTCCGCTGAATACGCCCGACATGGATTCCTTCGCTGGCGACTTGGTGCCGGGGGCACCGGCGATCGACGCACCGGTCGCCACTGCAGAGGGGCCGTCCTGGCTGCTGCGTCACCTCGCCGGGGGGACGTTTACACTGCTGGTGGCGGACGGCCCCCACCTCGCCGATCGCGTTCGCACGCTCCAACACGAGGTAGGACGGATCGCACGAATCCACGTGGTCGGCATCACGACGCCGACCACCGGGGGACGGGACTCTGTCGACGTGGTGCATTCAGACCAACTGACCACGTTGGTCGACGCCATTGGTGCGGTCGAACGACGTTACGACATGCAGCCCGGCACAACGTACCTCATGCGTCCAGACCAACACGTGTGTGCGCGCTGGCGGACTGTCGAGCCGCGGACGCTGCGTCATGCGATTCGCCGGGCACTCGCCCTCGACTGAGAAACTGCCATGCCGCCATCCCTCATCACGGCGCCCAACCTCGAGGGGCCGGACGATTGCTATCAGGCATTGCTCGACGCGCACGCGGACCTCACGCCCTCGGAGAGCCATGCACTCAATGCGCGGCTGGTCCTGTTGCTGGCCAACCACGTCGGGTCACAGGGGGTGCTAGCTGGGGCGATCGCGGCTGCCAGGAGGAGCCTCCCCTCGCGCGAGAACCGCTCCGCACATCCTCAGGCGCCGGGCGCGTCACAGACGAGGTGAGGCAGCGACGACTGGCCACTGACGGTCGGCGCGCTACCTTGCATACCAACCGATCGCGAAGGACTCGAGCGTGAGCCAGGTGTTGCGCTATCCGCGCCCTGCCGCTGGATCACAACCGCCCTACCTCTATCCGCCGTACGCGGCGTCGATCGACCGCGCTCCGACGCGGTCGCCGATCGTGATTCCGCACACCGTGTCCGAGCTCACTGGCCCGTCTTTCACGGCGGATGACATCAAGGGAAGTACCTGCGATCTCACGGCTCTCGGGTCGGGTCAGGCGTTGGGCGAACGGATTATCGTGAGCGGGCGAGTGAGCGACGAAGACGGCCGACCGCTGCGCCACACGTTGATCGAGATCTGGCAGGCAAATGCCGCGGGCCGGTATCTCCATTGCAATGACCAGCATGACGCGCCGCTCGACCCCTTCTTCTGCGGCCGCGGTCACGTTCTGACCGACGAATCCGGGCGCTACCGATTCCTCACGGTCAAGCCGGGGGCGTATCCATGGCAGAATCAGCCCAACGCCTGGCGACCCGCGCACATTCATTTCTCCGTTTTCGGCCCAGCGTTCGCCGCTCGGCTCGTCACGCAGATGTATTTCCCGGGCGATCCCCTGCTGGCGTTCGATCCGATCTACAACAGCACGGCCGACGCGGCCGCCAGGACGCGACTCATTTCGGCGTTTGACTGGGCGACGACCGTTCCGAACCAGGCGCTGGGCTATCGGTTCGATATTGTGTTGCGTGGCGTCGCCGCCACGCCGATGGAGCGTTAGTGCCCACGACGCTTGGCAGCACTTCTTCGCAAACGGTCGGTCCATTCTTTCAAATCGGTCTCGAGGCCTTGGCGGTCGCTGACGTCGCGCACGGGGCCGCGGGGCATGCGATCACGATCCAGGGCGCCGTGTTCGATGGAAAGGGCGCGCTTGTACCGGATGCGGTGATCGAAACGTGGCAGGCGGATGCGCGCGGCAGCTATCCAACCAGCGCACAGCCGGGACAGTTCAGGGGGTTTGGCCGCGTGGCGACCGGCGAAGCGGGACAATTCCAGCTGCACACCATCATGCCCGGTTGCGTCGGTGGGCCGGACGGGACGACGCAGGCACCGCACCTGGCCGTCATGATCTTTATGCGCGGCCTGTTGACGCACCTCGTCACACGCATCTACTTCGAGGACGAAGCGGCCAACCTCGCCGACCCGATCTTGAAGCTGGTCGATCAAGCGCGACGCAAAACCCTGCTCGCGGTGCCGCAGCCAGGATCACCCGACATTTACACATGGAATGTGCATTTGCAGGGGCCTGACGAGACGGTCTTCTTCGACATTTGAGTCGCCCCCACTCCTCGGCATGACGCTCTTCGAGCCCCTCTTTGGCGTTCCGGCCGTCAACGCCATTCTTTTCGCCGGCGAGCAGCGTCCAGCGCATGCTCGACTTCGAGGCCGCGCTCGCGCAAGCCGAGGCCGAAGCCGGGGTGATCCCGGCCACTGCGGCCGAGCGGATCCGGCAGCACTGCGACGTCGAGCAATTCGATCTCGCGGTCCTCGCGACAGAAGCTGCGCGCGCTGGGAACCTCGCGATCCCGATCATCCAGCGCCTCACGACGCTCGTCGCAGCCGTCGATCCGGATGCATTCTCGCTATGTCCATTGGGGTGCGACGAGTCAGGACGTGATTGACACCGCGCTCGTCCTGCAGCTCCGGGATGCACTCGCACTGATCGATGAGGATCTCTCGCGGCTTCGTCGGGTTGTGCGACGTCTGGTCGAGCAGTATCGAGTCACGCCCGTGGTAGCGCGCACGTGGATGCAGCATGCCGTCCCGACCACCATGGGGCTGCAGGTCGCGGGTTGGCTCGACGCGCTCGATCGTCATGCCGCACGGCTCGCGGACGTGCGCCATTGCGATGTCGCCCTCCAGTTCGGCGGTGCGGGTGGCACTCTCGCGGCGTTTGAAGGGAAGGGCATTGACGTCGGCGGCATCCTGGCTCGGCGCCTCGCGATCCCCTTGCCAGCAGTGCCTTGGCATGCGCACCGCGATCGTATTGCGTCCATTGTCGCGACGCTCGCGTTGTTGACCGGAACGCTCGGCAAAATCGCACGCGATCTCGCGCTGCAGTCCCAAACAGAAGTCGCGGAGCTCGCAGAGCCGATAGAGCAGGGCCGAGGCAGTTCCTCCAGCATGCCGCACAAACGCAACCCCGTCGCGGCAGCCGTCACACTGGCTGCGGCGGTACGAGTCCCGGCACTCGTCGGGGGCGTACTCACTGGGATGGTGCAGGAGCACGAACGTGGACTGGGTGGGTGGCAAGCAGAATGGGAGACTGTCCCCGAGATCGCTCGTCTCGCAGCAGGTGCCTTGCACCACCTGCTCACCGCGCTGGATGGCCTTACAGTCGATCCGGTCCGGATGCAGGCCAATCTCGAGGCGACGGGCGGGTTGGTATACAGCGAGTCGGTCACCATGGCCTTGGCGCGCCACGTCGGACGGTCCGAGGCGCACAGGATCGTCGAGGCCGCGACACGGGTCGCCATGCGAGAACGTCGACACCTCAAGGAAAGCCTGGCAGCCGATCCCATTGTGCGCGCGCATTTGACATTGAACCAGCTCGCGGAGCTGTTCGAATCGGCGCCTCATGCTGCGGTGTCGCAGGTACTGATCGACCGCGTACTGCAGGCGGATCGCGACGTGGGGGGCGCTGATGACTGACTCGCTCTCGGTCGCGAGCGTTGCGGGCCGTTCTGTTCGCTACGACGTGCGTGGCGCTGTCGATGCCCCCGTGCTCGTGATGTCGAACTCGCTGGGGACCGACATTGGGATGTGGGATCCGCAAGTCAGCGACCTGGCCGCCCGCTGGCGAGTCGTGCGGTACGACACACGTGGCCACGGGCAGTCGAGCGTTCCGCCGAGACCTTACAGCATCGCGCAGCTGGGCGCCGATGTCATTGATCTGCTCGACCATTCTCGACATTGATCGGGCCCACTTCTGCGGACTGTCATTGGGCGGACTGACGGGATTGTATCTCGCAGTTGCATCGCCCGATCGCGTCGTCAAGGTTGCGGTTTGCAATGCCGTGGCCCGAATTGGGACGGTCACCGGTTGGGATGACCGCATTGCGCGGGTGCAGGCGCTGGGCATGCGCGGCATTGCCCCATTGGTGATGGCTCGCTGGTTCACGGAGGAATTTCGTGTGCGCTGCCCGCAGGCCGTCCAATCGGTCGAGCAGCAACTCGTCGATACTCCACTCGAAGGCTACCTCGGGTGCTGTGATGCCCTCCGCGATGGCGACCTGCGGCCGGTCGTGCCCGAGATCCGCTGCCCCGTCCTCATCCTCGCGGGCTCGCACGACCTTGCGGTCCCAATCGAGGACGCACGCTGGCTCGTCAGACAGATCCCGAATGCGGAATACGCCGAGCTTCCCACCGCCCACCTATCAAATGTCGAAGACCCCGCCGCTTTCACACAAAGGCTCTCGACCTTCCTCGCCGACTGAGGGCGGCCCGTCCGCGGATACGCGCGTAGCGGGGATGGCGATCCGACGTGCCGTCCTAGGCGACGCCCACGTGGATCGCGCTCAAGCCGGACTCACGGACTTCAATCGGGAGTTTACCGATTTACTCACTCGATACGCGTGGGGTGAAATCTGGGCGCGGCCTGGCCTCCCCCGTCCGACGCGCAGCCTCCTCACGCTGGCGATGCTGGTCGCTCTCAACCGGCTCGAGGAGTTCCGGATGCATGTGCGCGGCGCTCTCAACAACGGTGTGTCTCGGGACGAGATCAAGGAGGTCTTACTGCAAACGGCGGTCTACTGTGGCGTGCCGGCGGCGCATGCGGCCTTCAGGGCCGCCGAAGCCGTGTTCGAGGCGATCGACGGCAATACTGGCATGGCGCCGTGATCGGTGGGGGATCCAACCGCACCCAAGTCGGTATCATTGGCGCGGGGCCGGCGGGGCTGACACTCGCGCGGCTTCTCCAACTCGAGGGCATCGACGCCGTCGTTCTTGAGGCGCAGACACGACGACATGTCGAGGAGCGGGTTCGGGCGGGTGTGCTCGAGCAGGGGACCGTGGATCTCCTTCACGCCATTGGCGTCGGCGAGCGACTCGGTCGTCAGGGGTTGGTGCACCGGGGAATCGAGCTTCGGTTCGCAGGGCGGGGACATCACATCGATTTCGACGATCTCACGCAGGGCCGCGGCATCACCATTTACGGTCAGCAAGAGGTCGTGAAAGATCTGATTGAGATACGGCAGGCGACCGGTGGCCCGCTGCTGTTCGAGGTTGCCAACGTCTCCTTGCACGACCTCACGTCCGACAAGCCGTCGCTGAGGTTTCGTCACGAAGACCGGGATTGTCTGCTGACCTGCGATTTCATCGCGGGCTGTGATGGCTTTCACGGTATCAGCCGCCGGACCATCCCCGCTGGCGTCCTCGTCGAATACGAACGCGCGTATCCGTTCGCATGGCTCGGCATTCTCGCGGCCTCTCCGCCGCCCTCTCACGAGTTGATCTACGCGCACCATGATCGGGGCTTCGCACTCGTGAGCATGCGGTCGCCGGACATTCAGTCGCCTCTATCTGCAATGCTCGCCGCAGGAGCGGATCGAGCGATGGCACGATGAGCGGGTGTGGGAGGAGCTGGACCGACGCCTCGCTACCGACGACGGTACATTCGCGCTAACGCGCGGTGCGGTGTTGCAAAAAGGTATCACCGACATGCGGAGCTTTGTCGTCGAGCCGATGCAATGTGGCCGGTTGTACCTGGCCGGCGATGCGGCCCACATCGTGCCGCCGACGGGCGCCAAGGGGCTCAACCTGGCGGTCGCGGACGTGGTGGTGCTGGCGCGTGCGTTGACCCGCCACTATGCGACGGGCGACGATGCGCAGTTGGCTGCATATTCGGCCACGTGCCTCCGAAGAGTGTGGAAAGTACAGCGCTTTTCATGGTGGATGACATCGATGCTCCACCGTGACGACAGCGCCAGTGCGTTCGATCGCCGACGCCAACTGGCGGAGCTCGACTACGTCACCAGCTCACGGGCCGCGGCGACCACGTTGGCCGAGAATTATGTGGGGTTGCCGATGGAGGCGTGACGGGTAACGACCATTCCATCGGGACGACAACGCTCGGCGGCCTGAAGGCCGCCCCTACCTGTCCGCTTGGACGGTGACTCTACGGACCGCCGTGGCGACGATTCCGGTGTCGGTCGACGAATCTGGATTTGACGCTGCCCGCAGCAACGTGTAGGGGCGGGCATCAGCCCGCCCGGTTTTCCAGTGGACGTTGCGGCTCCCGACACCCCTCACCCGCCCCTCAGGGCGCCGCCGCGGGTCGGCCATTATGCGGCATGGCTCCTTCCGGGCCGTGGTCGAAATCCTGCACGCTCGAGATGTTGGGCATGCCCCAATCGTGACCGTTCCATCCACCGAAGCCGTCCATCTTGAACACCCACAGGCCGGTGTTCGAGTCGCTGATCGAGGATCAGACCGTCGTAGTTCCGGACGTCGACACCGAAGGGACCCTGCATCACGCTACCGTGCGCGTGCCACGTCGGCGGCCCGCCGCCGATCCCTTCATCGTGCGTGCACTGACACGTATAGTACCAGCCGACGGTGACGGGGTGAGTGGGGTCGTACATGCTGAATACCTGCAGCCCATCCTCGTAGCCTGACACGAATACGAGCGGCCAACGCACCTCGTGGTTGTGGGCGAGGTCGTGCCAATCGGCGTTCCACGCGCCTATCGGCTGAGTAATGGTTTGGACCTTGCCATCCAGGCCGGGTTTGAGGTCGAACATTCGAAGCGGTGCGAAGGTGTATTCCGTTTCGGTGACGACGAATCGACCCGTCGGGTCCGGTGTGATGGTGTGGCCCCATGCGACGCCGGCGGTGCCCGCGATGGATGTCACGAGTTTGGGGTCTGCGAGATTCGTGATGTCGTACACGTAGTATCCGCCACGCCCGGCGCCATAGAACTTGTCCTGATGCGTGGCGGCATTGTACGCCAGATAGAAGTCGTGGTATCCCTGCAGCCCGAGCGGCGTGTTCTCCCGAGTGTCGGGAACCGGGACCTCCCCCACCTTCCACTGCGAAGGGTCGCCGCCAGCGAGCACTTTCTGCAGATCGTAGACGTTCGCGCGGGGCGCCATTGCGGTGGTGAACAAGAGCGTTCGCCCATCGGAGTGCTTGTATGGGAACAGCATGTGGAATCCCCCGGGTGTCTCCGGAGCATGGATCCGCGCAACGATCTTGACCTTGCTGGTGTCCGGAAGCCCGGTCACGTCGGCGATCACCGCGCCGAGATCGGCATCGGGTGTCCCCTGATGAAATTGCGTTGCGAGGATGAAGTAGTACCGACCGTTGAGCTTGAAGTATTTCCCGTCGACTCCACCGGTGAACGGCTGGTGCAATGAAAGATTCTCGAAGGTCCAGCGGTAGATGAGTTTGACGTTGCGCAGGTCATGTAGATCGAAGATCGAAAAGCCGGTGTGATCGAGTATCTGCGCCACGTATGCGTACGGACGGGATGGCTCCTGCTCCACATCCACGTTGCTCACCTGGGCGTATCCTCCGAGCGGGAGGTGGGCCACGAGGTGCAGATTAGGGCTGCCACCGATCTTCACGCCCGGCAGTACACCCGGAGGCGCGTCGCCGGGCAAGCCCGGCGCGGCCTGTCCCTGTAGCGTCGGCGCTGCGGCGGGAACGATGGCCATGGCGAGCAAAACACTCGCGCGGCGGACTGCAAATCGGATGGTGCGCATCGGATCTCCGCGGTCGCAGATGGAAGGAAGCACGCGCGTTCTCTAAGTTCGGTCGGTCGTGCGGGGACGGCAACTCTCCAACGTCTGGCGTCTTAACGGCTAGACGTTCTAGGTTCGACGTTGGACGTTGGATAAAAATCCTCGGGGCCAGAGCGATGCACAGCAGCTGGCCTCGAAGTTTGTCTTCGAACGTCGAACGTCCAGCTCTCTAACGTTTACTTCAACTGCCTTGAGTACCCGATGACCATCGCTTCGAAGAAATACGAGACGAGGCTCGTCGCGATCATGTTCGTGACATGGGGCGTCGTCTTCCTCGACCGTATGGCGCAGCTGTATCTCATGCCCTACATTGCGGCGGATCTCAAGCTCGGTGAGGCGCAGATCGGAGAGCTGGTGTCGGCAGTTGCGATCACCTGGGCGCTGTCGGCGCTCGTGTTCGGGGCCGTGTCCGATCGCATCGGCCGCAAGGTGGTGCTGGTACCCCTGACCATTGCTTTCTCGGTGCTGTCCGGCGTCTCCGGGCTGGCGCAAAGCTTCCGCCAGCTGTTGGGAGCACGGGCGTTGATGGGCGTGGCGGAGGGCCCATGCTGGTCAGTGATGAATGCACTGGTCGAGGAGTCGTCACAGCCGGAGCGACGGGGGCGCAACATCGGCATCGTCGTCAGTGCCGCAGCGCTCATCGGTCTCGGTGTGGCACCCGTGTTGACGACACAGATCGCCGCCCACATTGGCTGGCGCGCTGCATTCTTCGTTGCTGGCATCCCGGGCCTTCTGCTCGCCGGTGTGATCGCCCGGTATGTGCGAGAGCCCCGGGTCGCGGCGCCGTCCGATGCATCGCATTGTTCAGCCAGCATCGGGTCGCTGCTGCGGTATCGCAATATCTGGTTGTGCTCGCTCGCAGCGGGCGGGTTCATGACCTGGCTCTTCTTGCAGAACGTGTTCGGGCCGTTGTACATGACGCGCATCCAGCATCAGGACCCTCGGACTGCGGGCTTCCTGCTGGGCGCCGCAGGCCTTGGCAGTTTCTTCCTTGGCATTATCGGTCCGGAGCTCTCCGACAAGTTCGGACGGCGACGGATGCTGGCGCTGATGGGTCTGCTTTCCACTCTTCTGCCGATCGCGTTGCTTGTGCCGGCTCTCTACGCCCACCTGTGGTTACTGGCGGCGATCCTGTTTCTGACCCAAGGCGGGCAGGCGATCGCGGCGCTTGCGATCGTGTTGATCCCGGCGGAGAGTGTGCCACCGGGCATGACGGGAGCGGCGATCGGGTTCGTCACGCTCGTTGGAGAGATTATCGGCGGCACGGTCGCGCCGACCGTGGCGGGCCGCGTAGCCGAAAGCTGGGGACTCCAGTGGCCTCTGTGGATGGCTGCGGGTGGATCCCTAGTGGTCTGTGCGGTCGCGTTTTTGCTCGATCGACGCGGCACGGCATCCGTGTTCGAGATACCAATTGGGGTGGCATTGTCGCGTAGCCCGGTGTGAGAGGTTTGACGCCGGACGTCAGACGCTCGACGCTGGAGACCTCAACCCCCGCGGGCGAGCCAGGTGAACCGTGCCGGGCTCTCGGACGGCTGGGCTCCGCATGCCGCCCCCCCTGCGCGCGGGGGGCGCCAAGCTGTCAGCCCAGAAGCTGCCGGTACCGAAAGCACGAGACGAGGTGGTCGTTCACGAGACCGACCGCCTGCATGTATGCGTAGATGATTGTGGAGCCCACGAAGCGGAAGCCCCGTCCCTTGAGGTCCTTGCTGAGCTGGTCGGATTCACGCGACGTTGCCGGGACCTGACCCATGCTTGCGCGGCGGCCGACCCTCGGGTGGCCGCCGACGAATCGCCAGCAGTACGCATCGAAAGTTCCGAACTCCTCCTGTATCTGGAGAAACGCGCGAGCATTGCTGACGGCGGATTCGATCTTCAAACGGTTCCTTACGATTCCGGAGTCCGCCGCCAGCTTTTTCAAGCGTGCCTCGCTGTAGCGGGCCACCTTTCGGGGTCGAACTCGCTGAAGGCGCGAAGGTAACCCGCTCGCTTCCTCAGCACGATCGACCAGCTGAGCCCGGCCTGCGCCGCCTCGAGCAACAGGAACTCGAAGTGCCTGATGTCGTCGTGGACTGGAACACCCCACTCGCGATCGTGGTATTCCAGCATGAGTGGATCGCCCGTGTCTGCCCAGCCACAACGTTTGAGGGCGGCCGAACCGCGCGTGTCGAGTACGACGGACATAGATCGCTAGCATCTCCTCGGCCGGGTCACCGGCAACGCCTTCCGTGTTTTGTGGCCCAGCCGTACTTTCTCCCCTAGGCGGTCGATCTGTCCAGCTCCCCAGGGACGCAGGGCAGTAGTTGGCCGATTCGCTGCGATCCGCAACATCTGCAGGTTTCGCCGACGTGGACGATCGACTGTCGGCCTTCTGTTGTGTGGGTCAACCTCGAGGGAACCGCGCCACCGTGAAGACCAGCAATATCCGCGATCCCGCCTACTTTCATAAAGTCGTCGACTGCCAATGGGCGTGTCCGGCTCACACCAACGTGCCGGAGTACATTCGCCTGATCGCGCAGGGCAAGTACACCGAAGCGTACATGGTGAACCGGGACTCGAACGTCTTCCCGGCGATCCTCGGGCGGACCTGCGACCGGCCCTGCGAGCCTGCCTGCCGACGTGGCCGACTCGACGGCCCTCAAGGGAAGCCCGTTGCGATCTGCCGCCTCAAGCGGGTGGCGGCCGATCTCCGGGGTGAGATCTCCCATCTGCTGCCGACGATCCCGCCGCAATCCAACGGCAAACGGGTCGCCCTCATTGGCGCTGGACCTGCCTCATCTGACCGTGGCCAACGACCTGCGGCCGTTGGGCTACGAGGTCACGCTCTTCGAGAAACAGGACAAGCCGGGCGGACTGATGCGGACGAATATTCCTTCGTTCCGCCTGCCCGAGGCTGTTCTGGACGACGAAGTCGGCGTGATCCTGAACATGGGCGTGGACGTCCGATATAACAGCCCGGTCTCCAGTATGCGGAGCCTGCTGAACGATGGACTCTCCGGGCGTCGATTCGATGCGGTGTTCGTCGGGACGGGCGCACCGCGGGGCAAGGATCTCGAGATCCCCGGGCGTCACGAGACCGATCGCATCCACATTGGCATTGATTGGCTGGAGTCCGTCGCGTTCGAGCACATCGATTCGATCGGCGAGCGTGTCCTGATCATTGGTGTCGGCAATACCGCCATGGACTGCTGCCGGACCTCCCGCCGCTTGGGCGGTACAGACGTGAAGGTCATGGCGCGGCGGCCGCGCGGCTTCTTCAAGGCGTCCGCCTGGGAGCTCGACGACGCGGAGGAAGAAGGCATTGATATCGTGATCAACCACGCCCCGAAGCGCTTCGTGATCGAGAAGGGCAAGCTCGTCGGCATGGAGTTCGAGCAGCTGGAATGGGACGCTGAGGCCAAGACCTCGCGCGTGATCGATAGCGTGGTCCTGCCGGCGGACGACGTGATCCTCGCCATCGGACAGGACAACGCATTCCCATGGATCGAGCGCGACCTCGGCATCGCGTTCGACAAGCGGGAGATGCCGGTCGTGGACGAGGTGACGTTTCAGTCGACGCTTCCCGGTGTCTTCTTCGGCGGCGATGCTGCCTGGGGGCCCAAGAACATCATCTGGGCTGTGGCGCACGGACACGAAGCGGCGATCTCGATTCACAATCACTGCCAGGGTGTGCCGGTCACGGACCGTCCCGGGCAGGGCATGACGCCTGGTCAGCCAGAAAATGGGGATCAGCGAGTGGAGCTATCACAACGACTACAATCCGGCGCCGCGGCAGAAGATGCAGCACGTCGATCTCGTCCGCCGCTTCGAACAGCTGAATGTCGAGGTGGAACTGGGGTTCTCGGCCGAGCAGACTGCGCGGGAAGTCCAACGGTGTTTGAATTGTGACATTGAGACGGAGTTCGCGGCGAAGCGCTGCATCGAGTGCGATGCCTGTATCGACATCTGCCCGGTGCAGTGCCTGACCATCACGCAGCGACGGCGCGGAGCCCGAGCTGCGGGAGCGCCTGTCCGCCCCTGCCGGCAACCTGGATCAAGCGATCTACGCGTCCGAGCCGCTGCCCCAGACCGGGCGGGTCATGGTCAAGGACGAAGATGTCTGTGTGCACTGTGGGTTGTGTGCTGAACGATGCCCGACTGCAGCCTGGGACATGCTGAAATTCGATCTCCTCCTGCCGTACGCCGGCAAGCCGATCGCCAACGGGACGCGGCCATGAGCGCCATTCACGACGTGCAGTCGACGCGAGCGCGACCGACCGCGACCACGGCGGGCGTCAACGACTTCGCGGTAAAGCTGTCCAACGTGAACGGCACCGGATCTGCCAGCGCCAACAGCCTCCTCATGCAGGCGATCTTTCGCATGGGCATTCCCGTTACCGGGAAGAATCTCTTCCCGTCGAACATTCAAGGCCTGCCCACCTGGTACGAGATCCGGGTGAGCAAGGACGGTTACGGCGCGCGGGCGCTGGACTATGACCTGATGGTCGCCATGGATTCGCAGACCTATAAGAGCGACGTCCGGGAAGTCCGGGCTGGCGGCTATCTGATGTACGATTCATCGTGGCCGCTCGATCCGGACCTCGTGCGCGACGATGTGACCTTCCTCGGCGTGCCGCTGGCGAAGATGTGCAATCAAGCCTTCGGGGATCCGCGCGAGCGCATCCTGATGAAGAACATCGCCTATGCCGGCGCGATGCTCGCGGCGCTCGCCATCGACATGCCCATCGTCGAAGCGCTGCTGATGGAGAAGTTCGCGGCGAAGAAGGCCCTGCTCGAGTCGAATCGTCGCGCGCTCATGCTCGGCTACGATTACGCGAAGGAGCACTTCGCGTGCCCGCTGCCGTTCCATCTCCAAAAGATGGATGCCAACGCGGGCAAGATCCTGATTGACGGCAACACAGCGACAGCGCTCGGCTGTATCTACGCTGGTGCGACGGTGGCGGCGTGGTATCCGATCACACCGGCGACCTCCGTGATGGATGCCTTCAAGGCATTCTGCGAGCAGTTCCGCCGCGATGCGGAGACGGGCAAGAACAACTACGTCATTCTCCAGGCAGAGGATGAACTGGCGGCCATCGGCATGGTGCTCGGCGCGTCCTGGAACGGCGCCCGCGCGTTCACATCGACCGCCGGGCCGGGCATCTCGCTCATGAATGAGCTGATCGGTCTGGCTTATTATGCCGAGATCCCCGCGGTCGTGATCGATGTGCAGCGCGTGGGCCCGTCGACCGGGATGCCCACGCGCACGCAGCAGGCTGACATTCTGGAGTGCGCGTATGCGTCGCACGGGGACACGCGGCACATTCTCCTGTTCCCGTCGAACCCGGCCGAGTGCTTCGAGTTCGCCGTCAAATCGTTCGACCTCGCGGAGCGATTTCAGACGCCGGTGATCATGCTGTCCGATCTCGACATCGGCATGAATGATTGGGTGACGCCCCGCGCTGACGTGGGATGATTCCTTCCGTCCCGATCGCGGCCGCGTTCTCACGGCCGATGAGTTGGAACAGGGCGCGAAGTATTTCCGCTATTCGCCGTGGGATGAGAACTTCGTCGCGCCGCGCACCTTGCCCGGCGTGCACGCCAAGGGATCGTATTTCATCCGCGGCTCGGGGCACAACAAGTTGGGCGGCTACACGGAGATCCCGGACGAATACCAGGAAGTGATGGATCGGCTGGCGCAGAAGCACAAGGCGGCGGCCGCATTCGTTCCGAGTCCGGAGATCCGGCGACAGCCGGGCGCGCGCGTGGGTGCGGTTGGAATCGGCGGCTGTGATCCTGCATTGCGGGAAGCCCTGGATGTTCTGGCCTCGCGCGGTTTGAGCGTCGACTACATGCGCGTCCGCGCGTTCCCTTTCGACGACAGTGTCGAAGCGTTTCTGATGGAGCATGAGATCTGCTTTATCGTGGAGCAGAATCGCGACGCGCAGCTCAAATCGCTACTGACGATCGAGACCAAGGTGCCCAAGGAGCGTCTGCGATCCGTGTTGGTGTATGGTGGATTTCCGCTGAGCGCTCGACAGGTCGTGGAGGGCATGTGGCCCGAGGTCGAACATATGGCGGTCCCGCGATGACCGAACGAGGAGGCTGACTATGCCATCCATCATAAAACCGATTGCCACGCACCCGAGCTTGCCGCGCAACGAGCTGGGGCTCACCGTTCGCGACTACGAAGGCAGCATGTCCACGCTGTGCGCGGGCTGCGGACACGACTCCATTACCGCGGCGATCACGCGGGCCTTCTGGGAGCTGTCGACCGAACCGCACAAGATCGCGAAGTTGAGCGGCATCGGCTGCTCGTCGAAGACGCCGACCTATTTTGTCCGTGGTGCGCACGGGTTCAACTCCGCCCACGGGCGAATGCCGGCGATCGCCACCGGCGCGAACGCTGCCAACCGCGATCTGATCTACATCGGTATTTCCGGCGACGGTGACTCCCTGTCCATCGGCCTCGGCCAGCTGTGCCATGCGATCCGCCGCAACGTCCGAATGGTGTATGTGATCGAGAACAACGGTGTCTACGGCCTGACGAAGGGTCAGTTCTCGGCTTCGGCGGACATCGGTTCACAGAGCAAGCGCGGGGAGCCGAACCGGATGGCCCCGATCGATCCCGTCAGGCTGGGCCTGTCGTTGGGAGCCACCTTTGTGGCCCGCGGGTTCTCCGGGGACAAGGAGCAGCTGGTCCCGATCCTGAAAGCGGCGGTCGCGCACCGCGGGTTTGCGCTCGTGGACGTGATCTCCCCGTGTGTGACGTTCAACGATCACAGCGGGTCCACCAAGAGTTACGTCCAGACGCGCAAGCACCTGGTCAAGACCACCGACGCGGATTTCGTCCCACCGGCGACCGAGATTCTGGCACACATCGGGTCGAACGGTGCCACGAGTGTGACGCTGCACGATGGTAGCGTCGTCCGATTCAAGTCAGTGCCCGCCCACTACGATCCGACGGATCGCGCGCGGGTCTCGGCCTTCCTGGACGAGCACCAACAGACCGGGGAAGTCCTGACGGGGTTGCTCTATCTGAACGAGTCTGCCGCTGACATGCACGAGCTGAGCAACTCATCCGACGTGCCCATGGCGCACCTGCCGTTCGAGGCTCTGTGCCCAGGGTCCGCAGTGCTCGAGGAGCTGCAGCAAGAGTTCAGGTAACGCGGCCGGGCAGGAGAGCGGAGGGTCAGTAACTGCGTCGCTGGCCGTCGTCGCGAAGCGACCCTGGACCGACCGATGGCCGCGATGCACTGCGGCGCCCCGCATGGCGTGGCGCCGCAGTGACGCATGTTAGTCAAGAGTAGCGCGAGCGCCCATCACTGCGACTGCGTGATATCCACCCTGCGCGCATCGTCCGCGCCACCTGTCCCCGTGATGGCAGCCGGCGGCTTCATGTTGATTTGGGCTGCGGGCACCCCGGCTGATTCGAGCGCATTGCGAACGGCGACCGCTCGATTCTTGGCCAGCTCGACATTTGCGGCATGGTTGCCGGTGGGGTCGGTGTAGCCGGTAATGTCGACGTGAGCCCCATTCTGCGTGATGGCTTGGGCGATTGCGGTCAGCGATTGCTGATCGGTCGGCGAGAGGTTAGCGGATGACACGTCGAAGTGAACCGCGAGCGGAAGCGCAGCCGTCGCTGTCGGCGCGACTTCACCCGGTGAAGTGGTGGTCGAGTTCGGCGCGGCGGGTGTGATGGCCGCAGTCGTGTCTGGCGCGACAGCCGTCACCGGCGGCGCAGCGTTCGGGCGGTTGCGCAGGAGCGAGAAGACCAATAATGCTGCTGCCGCGAGCGCCGCCCATGGGACGAGTCGTCGGAGACCACTCGGCCGCTGGGTCGTGACCGGCGAAATCGTCGGGGCCGGGGGGCGTGTCGTCTCGCGTGACGGTTCCCATGACGCGCTGGGTGCCACTCCCGCCGCCGCCGCAACGCGCGGGTCCAGTCGTGGCTGCACGGCCGTGAGTTGTCCAGCGAGAACCTGTCGCAGCCCGTTGGCGTCGAGACCGTTGGCGGCCACGTGCTGCTTGAGGAACGCGAGGATCATGGGGAGGGTGACAAAGAAGAGCGTCGACACCGACTCCGGTTTCACCCCTGAGAGCGAAGCGACCGCGTTCGCAACCGGCGGAGTGCGATCGCCGAAGATCCGCTTGGCGAACGAGGCGCCCCATGAAACGAGAGTGTTTGCTCGATTGCCAAGTGTGGCGAAATCTCCCAGTTCGCCGACGCCCGGAGCAGAGGCAAGGGTTTCCATCATGTTAGAGGCGCCCTCGGGCGTCTCTGCCTGCTTTGCGAGGCCGGCGATGGTGGCCGGCATCATATAGCCGAGCGCGGATTTCGTCGCGGCGGGGGTTTCCCCCACGAGCCGCGCTGCCGCGGCGGTGAACCCGTTATTGCCTGTCAGCTCGGTCGCTGATTCGAGCAGATTGAGCGCCATTTTGTGACTCCTCCGACATCCGGGCGTTCGGCTGTGTGGCTTGCCGCTGACCTCTACAGCGCGGACTTGCACCGACAGCGCACCGCGAACTCCATGGTCGCTGCAGGACAGTTCGTGGGACGAGACGAGGTCTATCTGCGGTTGGCGAGCTTTGACATCACGAGCGCCATTGCGCTGGCTCCCAGGCCTTTGACGAGCATGGGATGCTGTGCGTAGAACGCACCCAGCCTGTTCACGACCGAGTTATCGCTCTGTGCCGCCTGGTCGGCCAGCTGTTGCACGGCGCTCGGTGCGATCTGCTGCGCATGCTGTGGTGAGAGTGGTGAACCACTGTTCAGCGCTTGCGCTGCCGGCGAGCCCAGGTAGCGACCCGCCGTCGCTGCGCCAACCGAGGCGACGAGCGTGTTCAGAATGCCAGCCTTCTGCTCGCCAGTGCCTTGTGTGAATGACTGACTCAGCGCCTGGCCTAGACCACCGCCTGCGGAGTTCGAGTTCAGCGCGTGCGTGACTCCCTCAGCCAACGTCGATGCCGGGACCGCGCTCGACACCTGATCGAAGTGCTCTCCGACCGCCGGTCCCGGATTGGCCGTGGCTGCGGCGCCAGTGTATTGCTTGAGAATGCCTCCAAGATCATCCAGTACGCCCACATGACCTCCCAGTCCGTGCATACAATTGTGCCGACGCCTGTACCGACGCGCGGCCCGAAACGGCCACAACGGCAACGGGGCCGCGAAGGAAGACGCAAATCGAAGTTGCGGATCGTCCTGTGGAGACGGAGACGTGTGCCTGTCATCCGCGAGGCTTTAGGCGCGCGCCTTGATCTTTCGATAAGCCCAGGTCAGGATCACGGCTCCGAGTATTGCTACGATAATGTTGTAAATGAAACCTGCGGAGAACGAGAATCCGACCAATTGCATCAGGAAGCCACCCAGAATCGCCCCGAGAATGCCGACAATCATGTCGCTGAAGAGATCGCGACCGGGCGAGTGCATCACTTTGCCTGTAATGACTCCAGCGATCAGTCCAATGATCAGCCAGTAAATGATTGTGCCCATATGGGATCAGGAAGCTCTCGGCGCGCTCGTGCAGGACGCCGGGAAAAGGGTGCGAATGAGGATCGCTCCGGTGTCAGGCAATCGGCCTGTCGTCCGTACCCTATAGAGGCCGCATGGGAACGCATATGCGACCTTGGTCATGTGCGGGTCAACGGCCGGGATTCAGGATCCGGGTCACGCGTTTCGCAGACAGCAGCGCCGCACCAAACTGCTTGGCTGTCGGGATCGCCTCGGTTCCCTGTGCTCGCACGACGCTAGCGCGCCTGGGTGATCTGGACGCGCCGCGCGTCCTCCTCTGACCCACTTCCCGTGGCATCGCCGGGCGGTCTCATCGTGATCTGGTCGGACGGCACACCCGCGACGACGAGAGCGTCGTGCACCGTGACGGCGCGATGTCGTGCAAGTGTGATGTTTGCCGAACGACTGCCCGTTTGGTCGGTGTATCCGGTGATGTCGATGTGGGTGCCATCGCGGGTGAGTTTGTCGGCCAAGGTCGTGACGGATTGCTCATCCGCTGCCGAGAGCGCCGAGGACGATACGTCGAAGTGCACGGTCAATGGCAGGCCGGTTGCGCCCGGCGCAATCTCACCTGTGGACACACCGTTCGTGTTTGTCTTCTCCTGTGCGTGCGGCTCCGCGCGGGCGGTATTGGCGACCAGGACCTGCGTCGGCGTCGAATGCGATGCGGCGGTACTCGCACGACCTCGAAGGAATGCGAACAACAACAGGGCCGCGAGGACAAAAGCGGACAGGGTGATGAACCTGCCTGTCTCACCCTCACGGCGGTCAGCACGCACGGGTCGGAGGGCCGCCGGACGTCTCGGCGCCACGTCACGAGCCAGTCCTGTGTGGCGCAGCTTCGCGGCTGCTGCCACGCGAGGATCCATTCGCGCTTGCACCCACGCGAACTGGCTCTCGAGGGTCTGCTGGAGCTCGGTGACATCTTGGCCACCGGCCGCGACGTGCTCTTTGAGGCAGGCCAGCGCAAGCGGCACGGTGAGGTAGAACAGCGTCAACGCGGATTCGGATTTGATACTCGCGAGCGATCCAACGCTGCCCGCGGCCCACTGGACACGGTCACCAAACCATCGCCGAGCGAGCGCGGTGCCCTGTGCGATCAATCCAGTCGTCCGGCTGCCACCGCTCAGAATCGTGTTGGCATCCGGCAGATCGTCAGGTCCAGGTGCGGACGAGAGGCTCTCCATGACATCGGATGCACCCTCCGTCGTAAGCCCCTGTCGAGCGATGCCAGCAACGACCACGGGCGCGACATAGCCGATCGCCGCTCTCGTCGCCGCCGGTGTCTCCCCGAGGAATCGTGCTGCCGCAGCCGGAAATCCGTTGCTCGTGAGATCCGTCACTGACTCGAGCAGGTTGAACGCCACGGTATTCCTCCTGCCGAACGTCATCAAGCGTAATGCTCCCTGAACCGGCTCACTCCGCCACTGCGTTGGGGCTAATAAGCAACGTGTATTCGACGCGAGACATTGGACCAAGGACTATGCCGGTCAATGCACAGAGAAGCAGAGATCGGTCACGCGGGTTAGACGCGAGACGGCGGACGTTAGACGTTGGAGGCTAGAAGCTAAAACACAACAACGCTCGACGACCACGTAGAAGCGAGCGCACGCCTCGTGGACCTAAGTCGACTGGTCACCACCGTCTGATATCGACAGCATGTTGAGGTGACGTGTGCTCTGCGAAGCGTGGGCTTGGTCCTGCTCGCGGCGTTGGCCGGCAGTGCTTTGCCCTCTATTGCGTCGACCCAGGACGCGCAATACTGGAACATCGCCTACGGCACTGAGGCGCAACTCCTCGGCGGCGTGGTCATTGGCAGCCCAGTCGATATCGGCACGACGTACTACGACCCGGGCTCCCTGTCGCTCAGCACGAACAAAGGGCTGGCGATTGCGGGGAGTGCATACCAATTCTCGTCGATCAGTTATGTGAATGGTCTGGGCCCAAAGCAGAACCTCGGGTCATCGTCGGTGGTCGGCGTGCCGACGTTGTTTGCGGGCGAGATCCACATCGGTGGGCACGATCGGCTGGCCTATTCGTTCCTCACCCGGCAGCGTCTGGATGCGCAGATTCAGGGACGGAACCTGCCAATTGACTCCTCGATCACCGCCCCACAGCTCAACTACGGCTCCGCCAGTTTGATCCTGAATCAGCACATGGAGGAATACTGGGGCGGGCTCACGTATTCGCATCCGTTCAACGAGCACATTGGGATCGGCATCACACCCTACGTCGCAGTCAGAAGTCAGACCGCCAACTTCTCCGGCCTCGCGGCGGCCCTCGGCGCATCGGGTGCCGGCGGCGTATTCCTGCGCGAAGCAGACTTCAACTTCACGAACTGGGGCGTGCTGGCCAAGGTTGGTCTGGGCATCGTATACCCTGATTTCACAGCGGGGCTCGTCATCACGACGCCGCGCGCCAAACTGTTCGGCAGTGGGGCGGTCGGGCGGACGGAGACGGTCATCAATCAGGGTGTGGCGGGCAGCGGACCGACGGCGCCGACCATCGCGATCGACTACCAGCAAAGTTTGGCTTCTACTGTCAATTCACCGGTCTCGATCGGGGCTGGCGGCTCATACACGTGGGGACCTCCGCATACCGCGTCGAGCCTCTACGTCTCAGGCGAGTGGTTCGGCTCCGTGAATGAGTTCGCGATCATGTCGCCGTTGCCGCTCACGCCGGCGACCGGCGGTGCGCCCCTGACCGGCACGGTGGACGAGCAGCTCAAGTCAGTCCTGAATGGCGGGATTGGTTTCAAGCACAAGTTCGGCACTCCCATTGCCGGCTATCTCAGCTTCCGCACCGATAACAGCGCTCTGGGCACACCCGACGAGAACAACGCGCTGCTTGCCCGGTGGAACTTGCTCCACATCACCGCTGGCGCCTCCTGGGGGCTCGCGGGGTCGCAATTCGTGCTGGGTGGGGACATCGCATTTGGGTCGGTGACGCAAGCCCTCAGCGCTGGCACGACGGCGAATGGCATCCCGATCGTACCCGGTGGCGCCAAAATCGGATACACGAGCGCGACGCTCATCGTCGGGTTCCGCCTCGCGGGCGGCAGCCCGTAGAGAGCGCCTCCCCGTCCACCTTCAGCGTAGCAATCACACACGTCAACGGCGGGTGGCTGACGGTGGCTATGCATCTGCAGGGTCCGCGTTCATGCCCGCATGGGTCGCCCCCTTCTGGCACGACTCACCACGACGTCCGCGACGACGCCACCGAGTACGATCAGCGAGGCCAATAACAGAGCGACGTCGCGCGCCAGACGGCGTGCCATGGCGTCGGCACGATCGATGGATCGTTGCGTGATGCTATCGGCCTGATCGAGCGCGGCTATGCGTTCCCGCCGCAAGTCATCGAAGATCACTTCTCGCCCAGCGCGCACGTCCTGCGCAATGGCCACTCGCTGCGCGGTTATCGACTCGAACACTCGAGCGCGTTCAGCGTCGATGCCTTCGAACACTTCATGCCGTTCCGTGGCGAATGTCGTTGGGGCGGTGGAGGCGAACGCACCCAATCGACCCACCCCGATCGCGACTTCTCCGGCGAGCGTGTCCAGGCGCTTGACTGATGAGGCGCCACTCGCTGCCAGCTGCGCCTGCCAGGTGACCCGGTCGAGCAGATCTTCGTTCAGGTACCCCAGCCGCTCGTTTGCCTGCGCCAATCCCTGGTCCATCCTGGCAAGCGCGCTCCCAAGGCTGTTCGACTGCACTCCGAGTGCTTTCCAATCCGAGGCGAGGATGGACGCGCGATGCATTTTGGTCCCCGAGATAGGGTGCGTCGCCACCCACTCGTCCAATGCCTCGGAGAACGTGGGCGGTATTGTGTTTGTCGTCCGGATGCCTGCGATCAAGGCGCGCACATCGCTTTCGATCGTGTCCGCTGCGGCGTTGGCAATGCTTTGGGCAGGGCCAAATGCATCGCGGCCGTCGCCAATATGAAAGTAGTTGCGTTGTTGCAGCGCGAAGGCCCAGAGGTCGACAGCGGCCACGATAGGGTCGTTGTCGAGCGTGGCCTCCTCCACCATCGGAATCGCCGACAGCTTCCATAGCAGTGCCCGGTCCCTGACGACCGATCCGGAAGCCAGCGCAAGAATGCTGTCCGCCGCAGTCTCGATGGAGGCGGTCACTTGGCGGCCCGTGGCATAAACCCGCAACTTGAGTTGCATCGAAGTCACCGCCGGGTCACCGACGGCGGCCAGTGCGGCGGATTCTGTAGGCACGTGCGGGCAGCCGAGTAGTGCCGTCGTGAAGGAGAGGCACATGCCAACAACGATGGGTCGCGTCGAGAGGCGCACCGCGAGAGCCCTCCGTGTCGAGGGTCGTGTGGCTGCGGGCGCCGCCGATAGCATCACAACGCCCGCACGTCCGCACAGTGCCCAGCACAGACTGTGGGGCATAGTGGACCTTGGTCGGCGCACACGAGTGGACTGATCGGAGGACGACCACAGCCGTAGGTGAGCCGAGGGCCAAGTACCGGGTCGATGGCTGCGCAGCGGTTGTATCCGAGCGCGGGCGGGGGCGGTTGTCGGACAATGACACACGGGCTGCGATCCTGTCGACCAAAAGCCACTAGGCGCTTCGCACGCGCTTGGGAGATTGTGCTCAAGGAACTGAGGGCTCACTCGTGATCGAGACCACTCGACGCGTGTGCCGCCGAAGGTTGGGGGTGACGTACGATGGCGCTCGGCGCGTCAGGCAGCGCGGTGGGACTCAACCGCGCCTGTCGGCGCGACCGCGTACGTTGCCTGGATAGGGCCCGCGTCATCGGTGGGCATAGCGATGCGACGCACGACTCCGCACAAGAGGTGGCTAAGCCGGCGCGATCGATGGGCGCTGGGGTTTGGCGGACCGATGCTCGTCGCGTTGTTTGCCACTGTCTGGTTCCAAAGCGTCAGAGAGGCATTTCATCGCGAAGGGCTCGTCCGATCGACATCCGATGCGGAAGTCGCCATGGACCACGCAATCGGCACTGCCGCATTGGCCCGCGATGCCGCCCGCGCCTATATCGAACCGGATACGAGCACCTGGTCGGACGAAATGCATAATGCCGGAGCCGCCATCGCTCGTGCCGGCGATGATGTTCGCGCGGCGCTCAACGGCCGGCCGGCCGCGATGGCCTGGCTCGATACCCTGACTCGCACAACGACAGCGACCTTGACCGCCTGCAACACGGCTGTGGTGCTGCGCCGGGCCGGCGCCCCCGTGACACTGTGGGGCGGAGCTGACATGCTCGCGGAGGGAGATCTGGCGCGCGCCCGCACAGCCGCAGCGTCGCTGCGAGCCTTCTTCACGCCGATCTTTCACTCCCGTGAGCTGGCCATGTTCCGTCAGCAGCGGCTGGTCAACTCATCGGTTCTGCTCGGAACGTTCATCGCAATCACGTTTGCGATGATTGCGCACATGCGGTTCCTGCGGGAATTCGACGCGCACATCGCGGCGGAGGCCGGCTTGGCGACGCAACGCGACCTGCTCAAGAAGCACGCAGCCACACTGGATGTGCTGCGGGTATCTGCAGAGTCCGCTAGGCGAAGCGCGGAGGACGCGAACCAATCCAAGCTCGTGTTTCTTCGGACGATGAGTCACGAGCTCCGCACGCCCCTCAACGCTGTGATCGGGTATACCGACCTGCTGTCGGCGGGAGTCCGAGGGGCGCTCACCCCGCTCCAGTCGACCGACATCGAACGCATACACCGGGCGGCTACACACCTGCTATCACTGATCAACGACATGTTCAAGTTTGCCAGCAACGAGGCGTCGGAGATCGAGGTCGCGTCCGAATCCATAGTGGTTAGCGAGGTCATCGCGACAGCGAGCGGGATGGTCGAGCCCCATGCATTGAGCAAGAAGGTCACACTGGAGTCATTGCCGGCCAACGGAGGAGTGGCGGCCCGCGCGGATCGGGACAAAGTGCTCCAGATCCTGCTCAACCTGCTGACGAATGCGGTCAAGTTCACGCCGTCTGGCGGACGCATCGTTATCGCGTGCAGCGCGAACGATGAGGTGGACATCGAGGTGCGGGACACGGGTCGGGGCATCGAGCCGGACCAGCTCGAGCACATCTTCGAGCCTTTCGTGCAGGTGGGCCGCACGTTGGACAGCGAGCACGAAGGTGTAGGGCTTGGTCTGGCGATCAGCCGACAACTGGCACGCGCGATGCGCGGGGACGTGGTTGCTCGGAGCACGCCGGGCGCTGGCTCCGTGTTCACGCTCGTGTTGCCCCGCGACTATCCCAGCTCGACAGAGCCGGCGACCCTCCGGGCGGCGCCGGACATGCGCCCGACGACCTCGCGCTAAGTCTGCCAGCTGAGTTTGATCAATTCACGTGCGGGGAGGTCGGCCCAGTCCGGTGGATAGTTCCAGATCCGTCGGGCGACACCTTCCGCGGAGAAGACGAGGCATGTCGCCCGTGGAGCGCCCGGCAGCGCGAAGGCAACGATCTCTGACACACTCCATCGAATGGCGGTGTCCGGATCGACCACCGCCACGGTCCGGAGCCGCACCAGCGGCATCGTATCCGATCGACTCACGGGCGGCAGATCGGGGAACGACATGGGTTGAGGGCCGCTATGCAACACGACACGCGAAATGCCCTCCGACGGCCGACGTCCCACATCCTTCCGAGGCATTACGACGGACGTATCACCGTGTGAGCGCGGTGTCTGCGATGCCCCGAGCTCAGGGCCTGGCTACGACGCACATTGTCCACCACGTTGCTGTTGTGCCGATCTATTCCGCGCATCTCGCGCGGTGCATATCGCTGGGTGGAGCCGCCCCGAAGGGCACCATGACACCGGGCTGCGGCCGCCATCGCCACAATCGGCGCGATCCAATAGATCCAATGCGAGCTGCTGGCACCGACGATGACGAGCCCGCCAACACGCGGGGCCCCCACGGAGGGGCTGCTCAGCAATCCGCTGGTGAGGACGCAAAATCCCACCGTCAACCCCACGGCTATAGGGGCGAACCGCTGGGCGGAACGCGTGTCGGACGCGAGCCCGAGCAACACGAATGCCATCATGAACGCAAGTGAAGACTCCACGCCCAACGCCATCGCGTCTGTAACCGGTTCTGTTGCAGACGACGGAATGACTCCGAACCGCGCCGCCGGCTCGACCAATGCCCGAAGGCAGACCGTGGCGACGATCGACGCGAGACACTGAGCGACAACGTACGCAGGTACTACGAGGCTTGACGCCCGGCGCGTCGACCAAAACGCGCCACCGAGCGCTGACCCGTGCGACCCGCCGACTGTGTGGAAGAGGGCGATGATGACAAACGCGAGCGCCAAGCCGACGCCGACGAGACTGAGAACGCCGCCGGTCGATGCGCCAACGATGGCCGCTCCCGCCGAGACGAAGACGAGGCAGAAGGTGCCAATAGAGTCCGCGAGGATTCGTCGCCACACCCGCTGGTCGTCACGAGCCATTCTGGCCAGTCCACTGCATGCTCGTCGGCGCCTCGAAGCAGGGCTTTGCGACGCGGCCGACCGGCACCCTGCGGTTGCGCGGCGCCGACGTCGTCGCCATCTGATCGTCTCGCCTACCATAGAAGTCAGTGACACATTGGCGCCACTGGACTTTGGTACCATTGGAGCAAATTCTGACTCCGCGACCTCACGATCGACACGGCGACGTTAGGATGGATATGCCGCATTCGTCGATTGCCACTTCACGCTCCTGTTTCTCTTCCGATACAGATTGGCGCACGACTCGCTACTGGCCCTGATCAGTCACCAGGTGGGCTCTGGTCCAGACGACAATTGTCGGGCACCCTGCTCCGTGTGCATTGATGCCGTGCGACTGCTCGCTCGTGAAGCCCGGCATGCGAAACTCCGACGGCACGCTCGCGCCGTTGTAGATCTCAATGCCGACGACTTGGCCGGCCCGGAACAGCGCGTCGACCTCGCCATTGCCAATGTGCGCGAACGGATGTCCGTCGACGACGTACATGAGGCACGGATCCGCACCCCGATCGGTGTCCACACTGCCCGCTCCGAGGGTGTGACCGCTCTGGATCACCGGACTCTCGGTCAGCAGCTCGGAGAAGTGGACCGCATGGCGTCTGGCGATCTCGTCGGCGGTGAAGAACTGACCCAGTCCGGCATGGCGGCGCCGGTCGAATCCAACGCGCGCGTATCCGGCCTGCAAGCGCTCTGTCGACACGACGACTGGGCTCAATACACGCGCGGCCGTCGGCACGGTGATCGTGACGTGTTCGGCGGAGCGAAAGGCAAGCTCGACCACCTGCTCCGATGCGTCGAACCCTATCGAGCGCACCACGATGGTCTGTGTGCCGGCGGGCAGTCCTCGCATTGCGAACGTGCCGTCGCGAGCGGTCGTCGCGGAATGCTGTGTGCCTTGGAGCGTGACGGTGGCGTGGGACAGCGGGCTTCCATTGGGGCGCTGTACGATACCGCTCAGCACTGCTCGTTCCCGCTGCGCAACGGGTGCGCCCGGGCTCGTCCGCGGCAGATGCAGCGCACTCATGGTCACGATGCGGTTGTCGAGCGTCAGCTTTCGCTCGACCGCCAGTTCCGGCGCGGATTGGAACGCTGCGCGTAGTGTGCCGGTCAGCTGAGCTGGCAAACCACAGAGGCAAAATCGGCCATCCTCGCCCGTCGTCGCTTGTCGGTGTTGTGGAGGAGCCCGGACCGGTACGACGCCGATTGCATCTGGGGTCCAGTCCAATGTGACCGCAACGTTCGGGATGGCGGTGTCGTTTTCTGGATCGAGCACGCGTCCGACGAGCAGCGCCGGCCCGCTGTCCAGTGACTGCGGGCTGGACGTGGCGCCTGCGGGTTGGGAGCACAGCGTTTGTCGGATCGTGCTACCCGAGGGGATGGCGAGGGACACCAGCAGTGGCTTGCCGGCATCAAACTCGACCGGCGCCGTGACCAGCGAGATGCCGAGGGAATCCACCACTGCGTGGTAGATCGCCACGCGATAGCGACCGGGCGGGATGCTATCGACGCGGAATCGGCCGATGGAATCAGTGAGGGCCGTCCGAGAATTGGCTTCCACCATCACGACGGCACCGACGAGCGGACCGCCGTGGAGACTGTCTCCCACCACTCCCACGAGTGACGTGGACGCAGCGACGGGCTGCGCGGTTGGCCCAGGTTGTTGGGCGAACATTGATGCGGCGGAGCAGGCGATGGCCGCACACACCGCGGCGCCCGCCATTGTCACATTGTGGGGTCGAAGCGTGTCGTGCGTCGAGCTGTGGTGCGACGGCTGATGAATCTTCTCGTACCACCTGCGTGCGATCGCAATCGCGGACCAGTCCGTGTCATCGGTATCGGCTAGGTTGTGTAGTAGCCGCCAATGGCCCATTCCACGATGTCCGCGACAATGTCTTTTGCGTCGCCGGTGGTGAGAGTGACCGGTGTCGGCACCTGCGCGGCGTCTTTCACCATGACGAGCATCTTCTGTGGCGGGACATCGCGCTCGTGCAGCGCGCGTGCGTACGCGACGACCGCGCTGCGCAGCTCGCTGCGTAGGCGATTCTCATCCATCCGTCTGCCGGTCAGCGCGACGCGGGCTCGCAGTTCGCGCGCATACAGCCGGGGGGCCAGGCTCGAGTCTGCCATCTCCTTCGTCAGCGTCGGCTCTACATCCGCAAGGATGCGTAGCACGCGCGCATAGGCGAACGAGCTGGCAAGTCGCACAAGCAATTCATGACGTGCGACGCGTGCCGCGTCGATGGGCGGCAGACTACCGTTCGCCCGGGGGGCTGACGGGTTGTCGAGGACATGCCAGTCTATTTCGAGCATCGTTCGCTCCGGAGATGGGAGACGCGTGGACATCCTGGCTACGGCACGGCGGCCATGTGGCGACACTTCGCGATCGACTGCGAACGAACACGAGCGTGGCAACGTGCATCGTGACACTGTGATAGGCAGCACGGGATCAGCGTGATGCTGCAGAGCACAGGGGTCACGGGCCTCCTCCACGAGGTGGATCGCACCCGACGGCCCAACAGCGTACTGATGGACGGGGTAGGCCAGCCATTAGACCTTGGACTAAGGCGTCGCTTTCGGCCTATCGCTGCGCGCACATCGCGCGCGATGGCGCGCGCCGCACCGGCGCCCCTAGCAGCGTCATCACCGCAGCCCGCGGTCGACGTTGCCACTGTCCTCCCCGAGCGCGCCGACGCGCGCGCTCAGGGCATCAGATTATGCGGAAGGTTTGGCGAACCTGTGACGAGCCGTGACGCAGCGGTTACGCTGCGTGTACTGGCGTCACTTGGCCTGATCTGGCGCCGAGCTGACTCCGAGCCGCTGGCCCATGACCACGAGTTGCGCCAACGAGCGCGCCTGCATCTTCTCCATGACGCGGCTTCGATGGACCTTGACGGTCTTGACGCTCGGTCCGAGACGGGCGGCGATCTGCTTGTTCAACAGACCGGTGACCACGAGTGCAAAGACCTCGCGCTCCCGCTGCGTGAGGCCAGCTAGTCGCCGCTCGAGCTCCTGCAACTCGGCCAATGCCTGGCGGGTGTCGGCGTCGTGGGCGAGCGCACGGTCGACGGCGCCGAGGAGCTCGGACTCCCCCACTGGCTTCGTGAGGAAGTCGACGGCCCCGGACTTCATGGCGCGAACGCTCGTCGGCACGTCGCCGAGTCCGGTGATGAAGATTATGGGTGTCCAATAGCCGGCCGCCCTCAGCGAGTTCCCCAGCTCGAGGCCGTTCATCTGCGGCAGGCTGACGTCGATGATGAAGCACCCCGGCTCGTCCGGGCGCTCGGTCCCGAGCAACTCGGCCGGAGACGTGAACGTCGCCACCCGTTTGCCAGCAGCTTCGAGCAGCCGCCGCAACGCCTTACACACCGCCTCATCATCGTCGACGACGATGACGGTTGCGTCCTGGGCCGCCTCTGCGACTTGCATCGAGCCCCCTTCCTTATCTTGTGTCACGCCAAGGCGATCCGTGATGTACAGGCGGGCGCGCCGGGCGCGCTCGCTCGGGACGGTTACCGTCATGGGCGTCTGCCGATCGGTATCGGACGTCAACAGCATCGGAGCGACCCTCATGTTGCGCGTGATGTGCGCCCATCATTTGAACTCTGTCGCCGCGACGTCGATCGACCGGTGGAGGAGTCTGGCGACCGGTTGGACGACATGTGCGGCGACTACGCAGGACGACAACGACGACGTGGACAGCAAATGCTCGGACTCACGAATGAGCCGAGTTCAGACCCCAACGTGCCAGCTCTACCTCGACTTATAATCCAACGCCGGCGTCCACTGTCAACCCGTGGGACGCGGGCCGCAAGCATAGATCCCGTCCCCAGGCGGCGCTGTTGGACCTTGGTCCCACATACCATCGGGCCGTTTCCCCCAAACTTGAGGGCGCCTGTCGCGACCGGTCTGGGTTGCGCTAGGGACGGCGCATGTCCTCGAATCAACCGGCCGCAACCACTACGGACGGAGCTAGAGACACCGACCACCCGCTCTCGTTCGCAGTCCGCTGAGCCAACCGTCGGGCATTGGTTCCACCTCTGATGTAGCTGAGCTCGATGCGCGCTCCGGACCTCGACCTCGCTACGACTCGAACCGACGAAGGAGACCGTGATGAAGTTACGGGCGCAAGCGTCAGAGCCGTGGGTAGCGATTGTGGAAGATGATCCATCCGTTCGGATCGCGCTAGCGCGTCTCCTCCGAACCGAGAGCATTTGTGTCGAGACTTTCGGGTCGGCGCTCGAATTCCTCGACGCGTGCATCGGTGATGCCACTGGGCAACGTATGCATGGAGCACGCTGCTTGGTCCTCGACATCCACCTCGGATCCGTGAGCGGGTTCGAGCTATACGATCGCCTCGTCGCGCTGCATTCGGCGATGCCCGTGATTCTCATGACCGCGCACGACGAGGTGCCGACGAGCGAGCTCAGTCGTCGGGGCGGTCCGTACGGTTACCTCCGGAAGCCGTTCGCCGGAGATGCACTCGTCCAGCTCGTGCGCTCCGCCCTCGAGCGATCAGCCTGTGAGTGCGGGTGAGTGCACTGGGCGGGACTGCGGTTGACACGTACGATTGCCCCTAGCACCTTCGCCGAGGAGAACCCTCCCGGTCCGTCGCTGCACACGCCAGGGCACCGTACCGCAACGCGGCAGATGATTCGAGACCCGGAACGGCAACGAAAGGACGCGCCTGCGCCAGTCCCGACCGGCCGGCTGTTGTCGGTCGGAATCTTGGTATTCCTCTGCTACTACCTGGGCGTTCGGATCGGCTTCGCCTTCATGTTGGAGCCTGGCCCGGTTGCCACGCTGTGGCCACCCAATGCGATCCTGTTTGCGAGCCTGCTGCTCCTGCCGCTACGCTGGTGGTGGGTGGTGATCCTGGCGGGGTTTCCCGCGCACCTGTTGGGTGAGATCCAGTTCCAAACGCCCTCGGCGCTGGTACCGGGCTGGTACTTCGCGAACTGTTGCGGGCCGGTGCTTGGAGCTGCGGCGCTACGTCGATTCGTTCCCGGCCCGCCGTGGTTCAACAGTTTCCGCCGCGTTGGCATCTTCGCCGGTTGCACGTTCGGTGCGGCCTGTGTGACTTCGCTCGTTGGCGCATACGTCATGCATCGGCATTCTGGCGGCCGCCGAGTACTGGGGTTTTTTCGGCCGGCGGTTTTGGGCGAACACGCTGTCACTGTTGACGGTCGTGCCGCCGATCGTGGCAATGGGGAACAGGGAATGGCCGCGGATGTGGCGTCAGACGGCGAGGCATGCGATAGAAGCCGGGGTCTTCGGCGCCTCGCTCCTGTTCGTCAGCCTTGTGGCATTCGTGTGGCAGACGGCCGGTTCCGGCACCGACTCGGCGTTGCTCTACGCACCAGTACCGTTTCTCCTCTGGGCCGCTGTGCGGTTCGGCCCGGGCGGGGTGAGTGTGTCGCTCCTAACGGTCGTCGTGTTCTCGATCTGGGGGGCGGTACACGGCCGTGGCCCTTTCGTGGGCACCTCGCCAGATGAGAACGCGCGCTCCATACAGTTGCTCTTCATCATGATGTCGATTGCGCTCCTGTCCCTTTCGGCGGTGCTGCGCGAGCGTGAGCAGGCGGAAGAATCGGCCCGGCAGAACAAGGATCAGCTGGAGTTGGCACTGAATGCGGCCGTCATGGGAAGCTGGGAGTGGCGTATCAGGGACTCCACGGTCTTCGTGTCGGCGGAGGCCAAGCGGGCGCTTGGCGTTTCCACGCGCGACCGGACGCTCACGGTGGACGAGTTCTACGGTCTCGTGCACCGCGATGATCGTCGACGCGTACGCGAGGCACTGACGCGCGCCGTCGCCGACCGCACGCCGGTTGAAATCGAGTTTCGCGTGGTCCCGGCCAACGGCACGATCCGCTGGATGCTGACCAAGGGGCGAGTGGTTGCCGACGTGCCTGGCGATGCGGTGCGCATGCTCGGACTCAGTGAGGACGTGACCGAGCGCAAGCGAGCGGACGCTCTGCGCATTGGACAGAACAACCTGCTGGAGATGGTGGCGCTCGGCGCGCCCCTCACTCGTGTGCTGGATGCGCTCGCGAGCCTGGTCGAGTCTCAAGTCGACGGGTTACTCTGCTCGGTCCTCTTGCTCGATGCGGATCGCTTCCACGTACGGCATGCAGCCACCGGGAGCCTGCCGCTGTCGTACGTTCGGGCCATCGATGGGTCGGAGAACGGAGCGCATTCGGCATCGTGGGGGGCTGCGCTGGACTCGAGAAAGCCAGTGATCACACGCGACATTGAGGAGGATCCGTTGTGGGAGCTGTTGCGAGACGTCGCGGCGGCTGATGGCTTACGTGCCTGTTGGGCAGCGCCCATCCTGTCACGGCAGGGGGCCGTGCTCGGCTTCGTCGTCATCTATAGTCGTGAGTCGCGCACCCCTAGTCAGGGAGAAAAACGATTGATCGAGACGGTCACCGCCATCGCCAGTGTGGCGATCGAACGGTCACGGGCGGATGACGTGCTGCAACTCAGCCAGCAGCGCTATCGACTCGCCACCGCAAGTGGCAACGTCGGCGTGTGGGACTGGGACCTGCAAACCAACCATCTCTATGTCGACCCGCACATCAAGACAATGCTGGGTTATGAAGACCACGAGATCGGAGATCATCTCGACGCGTGGATTCCGCATGTGCATCCGGACGACGTCGGCCGCGTGCTGACGCTTGCACACACGCGCCTCACCGATGGCCAATCGCATTACGAGATCGAGCACCGCATGATCCACAAGGATGGTAGCGTCCGGTGGTTCATTGCCCGCGGCATCGTGATGCGCGATCCGACGCGGCGCGCGACGCGAGTGATCGGTACTCACGCAGATAACACCGAACGGCGGCGTGTCAGAGCGGAGGTCGAGGAACAGCACCGGCAGTTGGCCCATCTCGCGCGGGCGGCAATGCTCGGGGAGCTCTCGGGAGCATTAGCGCACGAGCTGAACCAACCGCTCAGTGCGATACTCGCCAACGCCGCGGCGGGCCAGCGGTTTCTCGCTCAGGTCCCGCCAAACCTGACAGAGGTGCGCGAGGTACTCCAAGACATCGTCCACGATGACAACCGTGCTGGCGCTGTTATCGCGCGCCTGCGCTCGTTGCTGAAAAAAGGGGACCGGCGCCTGCAGCGACTTGATATCAATGAGATGGTGGCCGACGTACTCGGCTTGGTCCGTAGCGATCTCGTCGAGCGGAGAGTCTCGGTCGAAACCAAACTTGCCCCGGGACTCCCGCTCGTGCTTGGCGACCGGGTGCAGGCCCAGCAGGTCCTGTTGAATCTGCTGCTGAATGCGTGCGACGCGATGAGCGACAACCCGCCGCGGGATCGCCTGTTGACCATCGTCACACTGCCGGGCGACAGTGGCGTTCTGCTATCGGTGGTCGATCAGGGTGTCGGCATCCCCGAAGCGATCATGGATCGGATCTTCGAGCCGTTCTTCACGTCCAAGGAGCACGGCATGGGGCTGGGATTGGCGATCTGCCGCTCCATCATGCGCACGCAGGGCGGTCGGCTCTGGGCGACCAACAATGCGGAGCGCGGGGCCACGCTGTGGGTCGAGTTCGGGCTCGAAACCTCCGAAGTCGCCGACCAGTTCGGAGGTGCGCTGCCCTTTGCGGATATGGCGATCGAAGGGGGTGCGCGCTTGCCTCACAGCGCCGGCCTGCTAATGGCCGACCGACCGGTGCGCGCTGATTGAGCGACCACGGCCGGCGGTGAAACCGGCGTCGATGGTGTCGCCAGCTCCTGCTAGCTCGCGCGCAGCGCAATCCCAAAAGTGAGGGGGATCATCTGCAGCACGCGGCCGCCCTGGAAGAGCAGGTGATACCGGACTTCGGCAAACACGGCGACTTTCTTCCCGTGTGAGATACCGCCTCCGCCGTTGATACCGAACACCGTGCTACTGCGGTATCCGCTATAAATGCCGGAGAAGGCGGACCCGGTCGTGTAATAGGGTCCAATGCCGAAGAGGGCGTGCCACTGCGTCGTACCGTTGTGCTCGGGGAGGGCAACGGCATCAAAGGTCAGTGCGTTGATGCTCGCCCAGCCGTCCGGGCCGCTGAACTCCTGGAACGTCAGGTCCATGCGAAACGCGACCGGTGTATTTGCCTGGCGCACCTGGAAACCCAGCATGACGTTCTCAGTTGGATCGACTCGGCTCGCGATCCCTCCCGCCGGAAACGACACGCCTATCCCCAAGAGAAAGGCCGTGTGTGTGCCGGCGCCCAGCTGGGCGTAGGATTGTGCCCGTGCCATGTGGGCTGGTGCGAGCAGTACCGCCACGAGGCCGGCCGCGCCTCCCAAGCTTCGTGCGAGCGTGCGCATCAGTGCTCACTCCCCGACGGCGGCATGCACGGCATCGAGCAGGGCCTGGCCGTCAAATGGTTTCCGGAGCCACTGCGCGACGCCCGCGCGGCGGAATTTCTCACGGGTAAAGGCATCGTCGTGTCCACTCATGAGTAGAATGGGCATCTGCCGTCCTCGCTCACGCAGCATTTGTCGGAGCGCAAGGCCATCCATCCCCGGCAGCCGCACGTCCAGGATGAGACAGTCGAAGTCCGCGTCGCGTGTGTGCTGCAGAAACTCCTCCGCCGAGGCAAATACGACGACATTGAACCGCGCCGCGGCAAGCAGCCACGAGAGTCCTTGGCGCATCCCACTGTCATCTTCGACGATTCCTATCAGTCCCAGGACCTGCGCTCTCGCCATCAGCCCAACGCACTGCAACGGCGCGGCGCGCCATTGCACCGCGCGAAACTCAGGCTAACCGCGCCACCCGGCAGGAGCCATTCGACCTAAGTCGCCGTGGGGTTGTGGGCTGCTCACACGATCTGCGAGCCGAACGAGTTCGGCGACGGTCGTCACCGCGAGTTTGCGAACGAGTCGCCCGCGGTGTGCTTTGACCGTACCAAGCGAGATACGGAGTCGCGCGGCGATCTGCTTGTTGAGCAGGCCGCATGCGATGAGCTCGAAGACCTCACGCTCTCGTCTCGTTAGCCGGCTGATGCGCCCGGCGACATCGGAGACGGTCCGCGTTTCAGCCACTGTCTGCTCGCTGGCTTCCAGCGCCACCTGCACCGCCCTCAGCAGGGCAGCGGCAGTCACCGGTTTGAGCAAGAAGTCGATGGCACCGCCCTTCATCGCGGCGACCGTGGTAGGAACGTCGCCGTACGCCGTCATGAACACGGTCGGCACGCGAATGCCGCGGAGTGCGAGTCGCTGTTGGAGATCGACTCCGCTCTCCGCCGGCAGGCACACATCGAGTATGAGGCACGTCGGTGTGCTCACCTGACCGATCGGCAGATCCGCGCGCGCGAGAAAGTCCTCGGCGGACTCGAACATCGCGACTTGATAGCCGCCGCCAATCAGAACGTCGGCGACTGACTCGCGTACTGCGCGGTCGTCGTCAACCAGTAAAACGCTCGCTGATACCATTGGGCGATACGGTAACTCGACGGAAAATAGTGCGCCGTTAGCCTAAGGTCTAATGCGTTGACTCATCAGTGTCTTGTAGCCTTGTACCCGACACACAACGGGCGCACTGACACATGATCTCGCGTAAGGTAGACACCGAGAGCAGTCTATCCACGTGGTGGTCAGTAGTCCATTCACTCGGTCAAGCGCTCTCGAGCGTGCAAGTGCGCGCTGTCACCGAGAGTCCCGAAGCTGCAATCGCTGCGTTGCTCGAACACGTCGCCGCATCACTCGGCGCACAGTCTGCCGCATTGGTGACGTACGCGCCCGGTGGTGCAACGGTCCTGTCGCTCGATCGCTGGCCGGACATCGACCGCATGCACGGAGCGACGACCGACGCCCGACTGACATACATCGCGGAACGGGTCTTACCATCAGGCCTCATCAGTATTCACCATCTGAACGGGCTGCCGCCGGACGCAGTTGCTGATCGTGATACGCTGACACGGTGGCAGATGCCCTCCGCGCTCATCATGGGGCTGGCTACGCGTCCGAATCCAACACTCCTTGCGGTCGGGAGCGGGGCATCGCGCTGGCCGCGACGCGCAATTCCAATGGCTGTCGTGCAGGCGGTGGCGGACCTGGTCGGCAATGCGCTGGGACGTTTGCGGGCCGAGCACGCGGCGATGTTCCACGAGGCCGAGTTGGTGCACGTGTCGCGCGTGGCGACGCTGGGCGAATTCGCCGCGTCGTTGGCGCACGAGCTCAACCAACCACTGGGCGCGATTATGGCCAGCGCCGAGGCTGGCTCGCTGTTCCTCGATGCGGAGCCCCCGGACGTGAGCCGCGTGCGCGACATCGTGCGGCGCATTGCGGCGGAGGACACGCGTGCGTATCAGATCATCACCCGCATGCGTGCGCTGCTGCGACGTTCCCCTGTCGAGAGTGTGGTCGTGAGCGTCGCTGATCTCATCACGGATACTCTGAGAGTGGTCGAGCACGAAGCCATTACTCGGCGCATTCCCCTTCGCATCGACGTCACGCCCGGCATCCTGCCGGTGCGGGGCGATCCCATTCAATTGCAACAAGTGCTGCTCAATCTCCTGTTGAATGCGTTCGACGCAGTCGGGGGCCGCCCGGAGCCGAGGGACAGCATTCTCATCACTGCGCTGCACCCCGACCCGCGGCACGCCGAGATCGCGGTGCGCGACAGCGGCCCGGGGATTCCGGCGGACGTCATGCCACATCTGTTCGACGCCTTCTTCACGACGAAGGTTGGCGGTCTCGGAATGGGATTGCCCATCTCCCGCTCGATCATTGAGGGCCATGGGGGCGCAATGTACTGTCGCAACAACCCCGATCACGGCGCCACCGTCGGCTTCACGCTGCCCGTGATCACTGGCTACCCCTAGGACCTCGGGTGGACGAGTCGCCGCCGACGGAACCGGGGGCCCACTTCTCTACATGATGTGAACGCCCAATGCCACGGCAATGACGGCCCCGATCACCGCGGCGCCGACGAGGAGACTGAGCGAACGGGGCGGTGCCTCGCCGTGCGCGCACTCCGCCAGCAGCGCTGGATCGACGAGCAGGCGGATGGTCCGGCTTCCGAGGAAGAGGACGCAGACGTCGTCCAATTGCCCGATGATCGGGATGAAGCTGGGGATCAGCTGCACCGGGCTCAAGACGTACCCCACCGCGATTGTCGCGACGGCACGCACGGACCATGGCGTGCGCGGGTGACGCAGGAGGCGATACAGAGTGGCGAGCTCGTGACGTGCCCGTTCACCCGCACGCGTCAGTCGGTCCATCATGCGTGCTCTCGACGCACAATGCATCGCAATCCGACGTGGCACGCGGATCCGTCGATGCCCTCGGGGATCCGCGCGGCGGGCCTATAGCGACGGCCGTGATTCGGAGCGGAGAGGTATGACCCACCCTTCAACACCTTTCGTGGAATGCGGAAAGTCGGGAGATCCGGATTGTAACTCGTGACTTCCGCGCCGCCCGTCGGGTTGTGAGGAATGCGGTGACCCCGACCGTCCTCCGGCGCGTGCCGCGGTTGGAACCAATCGCTCGTCCACTCCCAGGTGTTACCGATCATGTCATACACGCCGTAGCCGTTTGGTGGAAACGCATCGACCGGAGATGTCCGTTCCCATCCATCCTCGCAGCGGTTCAGCCAGGGAAACTCACCTTGCCACGTGTTCGCCTGCAGTCGTCCGCCAGGCGTCCACTCATCGCCCCACGCATAGGCCGCGCCGTCCAGCCCTCCGCGTGCTGCGCACTCCCACTCCGCCTCAGTCGGCAGGTCCTTGCCGTCCCATGTGGCAAACGCGACCGCGTCCTCATAGGAGATATGCACGACCGGATGGTGTGCGCGCGTCTCGATCGAGCTGTCTGGTCCGAGCGGGTGTTGCCAATCGGCACCCACTACCAGTTGCCAGCAGTGGCTGGCTGGCGAGTGCGGCGCGGGCTTCGCGAACACGAGAGAGCCGGTGAAGCTGGTCCCAGCCGGCGCGCCGTCGACCGAAGCTGCATACAGCGATTTCTCGGCGGTCGTGCTGTACTGCGTTGCTGCGACAAAGCGAGCGAACCGCGCATTCGTCACCGGCATCCTGTCAATCCAAAACCCGCCGACCGATACTCGGTGCGTCGGACGCTCCTCCGGATAGTCGCGATCCGAGCCCATCCGGAACGTGGTTTGCGGAATCCAGATCATATCGACATCAGCAGGAGACGACACGTTCCGATTCTCAATGGCCTCACGCTAATCCACTGTGCTCATAAGACTTTGGTCTCCCCGTGTCACGGTGCATGGGTACCTTGGTCCACATCTTCACGCAGCGGTGGGTTCTGTAGGTTGTGGTAAATGCACATCCCTACTCGCGGAGGACCAGACCATGAAAATGCGGCACAAGTCCGTCGTCACGCTCACCTTCACTTCGTTGCTTCTAACAGCCTGCGCGTCGAAGGGATTCGTGAAGGATCAGATCGAGGCGAGCCAGAAGCTCACGACTGCGTACACCGACTCGACGGTGAATGCGGCGATGAGCAAGGAAGTGGCGGCTCGCACGGCGGGGGACGAAGAGTTGCGCAACCAGAATGACTGCGCAACAGGCGGCCATTGACTCGCTCAAGACGCAATTCCACGCAGCGGTCGCCGTGGTGGGGAGCGCAATCCGTTTCGCTGTCCCCGTCAACTTCGCATTTGACAATGCGACAGTCCGAGACAACGACCAGGGCATGCTCGACCGTTTTGCGGCGATCGTGACCAAGTACTACACCGGCTCCGTCATCACGGTGGAAGGCTTTACGGACCCGGCCGGCAGCAAGACGTACAACAAGGGCCTTTCGCAGCGCCGGGCCGAAGCGGTTGCCCAGTACCTCATGACGAAGGGTATGGACTCGACCCACGTGAGGGCGGTTGGCTATGGCAAAGACCGTCTCGTGCATCCGGATGCGTCGCACGATGATCCCGGCGCAGAACAGAACCGGCGCGTTGCGTTCGTAGTCGAGACATCCCCGGAAGCCGCGTCGACTTCCGCAGGAGAAGTCGCTCCGCAGTAATGTATCCGCGTGCGGTTCTGGTCCCAGGCTCCGTGACGTTCGGGTAGGCGACTCGCTCCTCGAGCGCCGCGGCGCCCGCGAGGGAATGGAGAGCTCCACGATCTAGGGATCGAGCAATGACCGTCAGAACGCGCGAACCAATCCCGATTGGTTCGCGCGTTCTGCGTTGTGAGAGGGCGCTGCGTGTCGTGCGCCCGATGGCATTGAGGAACGCGATCGCGCAGGGCGGTGCGACCTGGCGGGACGAGGTCGCGATGAGTGGACCTAGGTCTAGGTCCGCCGACGAACGAAGCACGTCTAGACCAAGATCTACTACGCTTGGCGCCCTCGCGGGGAAATCATCCGCGAAACGGTGAGAGGGAGGAGTGTCATGAGTGATGGAAGAGTCTGTATAATTGGGCGTAGGTCCGCGCGTTTGCTCGTGGCAGCCGCCGCGTGCTCGGTCGTAGCAGCGTGCTACACGAGCTATCCGACTGGCTCGTCGTACGACTCGGCCATCATCACGGCGTACTCGAAGAGTGCGCCCTTCGGGTCGTTCAAGACATTCGCGCTCGCCGACTCGGTCGTGTACCTGAGCACGAGCACATCGCTCAGCGGGGTGTCGACGGCGTACAACTCGACAATCCTCACGGCGCTAACCGCGAATATGACGGCGCTCGGCTACACGCAGGTCAACAACCCCAAAACCGCTGACGTTGTGCTGATCCCGGCGGTGACGACGAGCACGACATCCGGCTATGCGAGCTACGGATACGGGTCCTACTGGGGTTGGTACGGATACTACCCGAGCTACAGCTATTACTACCCGAGCTACACCGTGCCGTATTCGTATACCACCGGTACGCTGCTCGTCGGCATGATCAACAACGGTGGTGTCACTACCGGGAGCCTCCCGATCATCTGGGTTGGGGCATCCGTCGGCCTGTTGTCAGCGTCGAACCTGACCGCTTCGGGCATCACCTCGAGCGTTAACTCGATGTTCAACGCGTCCCCATACCTCAAAGCCCAATGACCATGCGACGATCTCTAGCGGTCGGCGCCGCTCTGGCCGCGACGATGGCGGCTACCCCGTCGGCCAGACCATTACAGGCGCAAGAGTCCTTCGGAAGCTTCAGCTACTTCATGTCGCTGCCGACGGTCGCCACGAAAGGCTTCATCAATAACGAAAGCTGGGTCGGATTCGCTTTCGACTTCCGCAAGTTCGTCAACTACAACAACACATTGGCGGTCGGTGGCGTTCTGGCGTGGAACGAGTTCTACTGGAATACAGGGACCCCGCTCGGCTTCACGTGCGGGAGCAATTGCGGGGGCAACGTACAAGGCCAGCAGTATCGCAACTTCAACATGTTCCCGATTCTCTTCGGCGCCACCTATTACGCGGCGAGTCACAGCGGCAACGGGGTCAGGCCGTTCATAGGCCTGGATCTTGGCGTCTACTACATGTATCAGACGTTCACGGTTTCCGCGACGACGCTGTCGACCAGCAACTGGATCTTTGGCCTCGCTCCGCAGGGGGGCGTGCGGTTCACGATGCAGAATGGCGGGACGGTATCACTCTACGCCCGATACAACTGGCCAGTCAACGCGTGCTGTTTCCTCCCGAACCAGAAGTCCGGCAGCTATCAATGGCTGAGTCTCGGCATCTCGCTGGGATATGGCCAATAGGACGATCGGCGGGTTTCGGGGTTAGCGACTAAGGAGTCGGGCACGGCTGGATGGAGGGCGGGCGACGAGAGTCGCTCGCCCTCGTTGTGTTGGAAGGCTAGACGCGCGAGAAGCTAGACGCTCCACCCTAGAGACAAGCTCGAGGCTAGTCACCGCGCACCAGTGGCCTCGAGTTTGTCTTGCATCCGGTGCCCGGGTGGCAGGGTCACGTATTGCGACGTCGGCGGTTCGCCGGCCACACCGCCATCAGAACATCCGGGATGGCGACATCCGGGATGGCGCCCACGTCAACGACGGTAGCCCCCGGTGGGACGATGGGAATCCCGTTGGTGCCCGGACCCGAGCCATAGCGGGCACGGGCCACGTAGTGCGTCGCCGCCGAATGACGATTGGGTGACCATCACCCACAACCTGCCGGATTACCCGAAATACGCCACGTCCAGGGTCTGGCGCCCAGCGTCGAGCGGCCGGCCTCTAACACCCAGCCGGGTCGGACCGGAGGCACATGGCGAGCTCCGCGACGTTGACGCCTGGTCGAGCGACTTTGGAGGCGGGCGGCCGGATATAAAGAGGAAGGGCCTCGCCGTCCATGGCGAGGCCCTGAGACAACCGGGTCAGCGGCGCGTGGTCAACTCTTTGACGGCCACCTGGAAAACATTGCCTTGACGGCATTGTCGACGCGGCTCTGCGCTTGCTCCGGGTTATCGGATTGTTTGAGGTCGTCCGTAGCGGTGCTGCGCCACACCATCTGGTTGGTCTTCACATCGACCAGGTCGATGACCAAGGTCCCGACCGGTATTTGCTGGACGGTTGTGTTTTGAATGCCGCCGCCCCCGTAGCCAGGCCCATACCAGCCGCCCATGCCGTATCCCATGCCCGTCGTCGTCATGTTGAGCTGCTCACTGACCGACCCGTGGTACGTCACGAAGACGTCCGCCCCCGAGTCGACCTGTTTCAGTCCCTTTGCAGCGAGCTGTTGGTTGACCGCTTGCACGATGCGTTGATCGAGCAACTGGTTCTTGACCGGGGTGGCGTCCTTCCACTGGTACGTGCGGAAGTTGCTGAAATTGGTCGCGGGGTCCCAGTCGGAATGTGTCTGCAACGTCGAGCACGCGACGACGCCCAGCGCGACGAGTATGAGTGGTTTGCGCATGATCCCCAGACTAGGCGGTTCTTGCAAGCACCACTAGTGGACTTTGGTCTGAACTGCTGGACGTTAAATGTTGGACGTTCGACGTTCCAAAAAAATCTCGAGGCCAGCCACGGCACATCCAGCTGGCCTCGAGGTTTGTTTTCCAACGTCGAACGTCCAACGTCCAGCTTCTAATCTCTCCGGCCAGGCAGACCGACCCCGGAATCCGAGCGCTGCTCGTGGGCTTCGACGAACCAGAGCCACTTGTCGATTCCGCGGGAGATCTCGGTGAGAATATCGGCGCTGTCCGCATCGTCGAGGTCGTCCATCTCGTCGATGCCATGTCGCGCCGTGCGACCAAAGGCGGCCAGGGCGTCCGACAGTGCCGCGACGTGCTCGGCACCGGTCGAGAGCACGAGCGAATACTCAGGCAGCGTCGATCGGGCCGCGACGACAGATGCCGTGCCATTTGCTATACCACCCAGTTGCACGATCCGCTCGGCAATGAGGTCGATATAGTCTTCAACCGACTCGTTGATCTGGTCGAAGAGCTCGTGGAGGGCAATGAACGTCGGCCCCTTCACATTCCAATGTGCCTGCTTGCATTGAGTTTGGAGGTTGATGGAATCAGCTAGTCGCTGGTTGAGCAAGTCGATCACTTCCGCGCGATCCGGCTCCGGCAGATCATTCTTGGTCCGGTAGAGCCGAACCTCGCTGGGCGCACTCTCGACCTTGCGCTCGGGAACGCTACGGACGCCGCGACGCGGCGTAACGGTGCGAGCCATGGATCTCTCCTCCTCGACGACGTCGGTGGTTGCAGACCAATCTACAGCAATCGGGTGTCGAGCGAACGCTTTGGGCGCTGCGTCGGAACGGAGGACATGCAATGGCGAGGTCAGCTGTTGCCGCGCGGTCCCGTGGCTGTTCTGTTATGGAATTCCGACTGTTGCGTCCGGTGCGACACGTCGTAAATTCGGGGGGTTATGTCATCGAGACAGTTGTCGCGCCCCTCGACGGCGCCCGAATACTATACCTGGCCTTGCTCCAGCTACCGGGGGGGCCAGGTGTCATCGCGCGCGTTGAGGCACACAGAGCGACACGAATAGCGACCGACTGACGACACCGTTGAAGCCGAGGCCCCCGAACGATCGGGGGCCTTTTTGTCGTTGCTCCTTCCGTCCATGCTGCACAGATCCCGAGGATACGATGCTCATCGTCACACGTTCTGACGCCACCGAAAAAGATCTCGAGGAAATTCTCGCCCGTATCGCCGCGGCCGGACTCAACGCGCACGTCAGCCGCGGGGAGCAGCGCGTCGTCATTGGTTGCATCGGTGATGAGCAGGCGCTCACCGATGTGCCACTCGCCGCGCTCCCGGCGGTCGAGTCGGTCATCCCGGTTTTGCGACCTTATAAGCTCGCCTCGCGGGAGGGACACGGGGCGGGCCCTACCAGTGTGGTGACGGTCGGCACGGCCCCAACTGGACTCCCATGCGTGATCGGAGGCAAGGGTCTCGCGGTCATCGCGGGGCCGTGCTCCGTCGAAGGAGCGGCCATGCTCACTGCGACGGCTCGGGCGGTCAAGGCCGCTGGCGCGCGGGCGCTGCGCGGGGGTGCGTTCAAGCCGCGGACATCTCCGTATGCGTTCCAGGGATTTGGTGCTCACGCGCTCGAGATGCTCGCTGCAGCTCGTGCCGACACCGGATTGCCGGTCGTGACGGAGGTGATGGATCCTCGGCAAGTGGAGACGGTTGCGGGCATTGCCGACTGTCTGCAGATAGGTGCCCGCAACATGCAGAACTTTCCGCTGCTCGCCGAAGTGGGCGCGACCCGCGTCCCCGTGCTGCTCAAGCGCGGGCTGTCGGCCACGGTGCACGAGCTCCTCATGGCCGCCGAGTACGTGCTGGCTGGGGGTAACGCGCGAGTGATCCTGTGCGAACGCGGCATCCGGACCTTCGAGACCGCCACACGCAACACACTCAATGTCGCGGCAATTCCAATCCTCAAGCGCGAGACATATCTCCCGGTCATCGTGGATCCGAGTCACGCCGGCGGGGCCGCGTCGCTAGTCGCTCCTCTCGCGCGCGCGGCGATCGCAGCTGGCGCCGATGGGCTGTTGGTCGAGGTGCATCCAGCTCCGGCGACCGCACGCTCCGACGGCGAGCAGACACTGGATTTCGCCCAATTCACCACTCTAATGAAGGAACTTGCACCCGTCGCGACCGCGGTCGGGCGCACGCTGTCCACGCCCGGCGCAGGCGACGCCTCGGTGCGGAACCGACGGCGTGAGCGCGTGGGCGCCAAGCAATGAAGACGGCGGACTAGGGTCAGGGGTGGAACTTTTCTCCGCGCTCCAGCATGCCGACGCACAGCGCGATGCGCTTGGCGCGTGTAGCGGCCAATTTGGCTGTTTGTACGCGCCACAAGATCGCATAGCGGTTGCGACTTTCGAGGGTGGCAAAGAAGGCGTTGGCTCGAGGGTTCGCGTCGAGTGCTGCCTGGAGATCCGCTGGCACCTTCGCCGTGCGCGGCGAATCGTACGCCTTCATCCAGCGACCATCCGTCTTTGCGCTCTCAATGGCTCGCATCCCTGCTGCTCGCATGCGGCCGCTTTCGATGAGTGCCAACGCCTTCTCTCGGTTGATCTTTGACCAAATGCTCTTCTTGCCGCGGGGCGTGAATTTTAGCAGCCACGTGCCGCCGGGCTGACTCCGTCGCTGCCCATCGATCCATCCGTAGCACAACGCGACTTCAATCGCTTCGCCGTATGTGACCGACCGGTCGCCGGTCGAAGTCCTGGCGAGTCGCATCCAGACGCCAGGAGATGAGACGTGGTGAGCCTTCAGCCACTTCTCCCAGGCCTTCTGGTCGGCAAATGTCAGCGTGTCCACGTCGGCCAGCGAATCACTCGGCATTGTCGCGCACCGTCCTATCGGTCGATCCGTTTCATCCTGAGTACTCAGCTCGAGAGTTTGCGCAACGCCGATCCTTTGTGCATGGCAATGTGGTCGGTCTTGTCACTCTTTATCTCGTACTGCGGTTCTTCTTTGCTCGCGTGCACGGTGTAGCCCCTGAACGTGATCTCCGAGGTGACCACGCGTGTGATGACCCCGCTGACGCGCCCTGCCTCCGAGTTCCACGAGACGTGCTCACCCCTCTTGAACTGTTTCGCCGACATGGCCTTTTCCCTGTCGATTTGGTGCTAACTTCCGTTCTGCGTTCGTATGCGTCGTCACGCGGACGCGGATCCCGGAGACCACCCACCGCTAATGTCCACGGAAGGCGCTTCGACCATGTCTCATAGGTCGCTCGGAGCAACGCCTCCCGTTTGCGCGCGATTCGACGTCAAGGTAGCGGCGCCATACCGACTCGATCTGACAGTCAGCGTGCTACGGCGTCTATCGAACAATCTAGTCGACATCTATACCGCAGACGGTCGGTATCTGCGGGCACTTCCCGGGATTGCAGGACCAGTTGTGGTCAGCGTTCGGCAGCGCGGCGCTACATCTCTTGCCGTGGAAACAAGTGGCGACCAGGTCAGCGCGCTCGCGACTGTCCGCCGAGTGCTTGCCACCGAGCGCGATGTCTCCGACTTTGCCGTCCATGCGCAGCGGGTCTCGTGGCTCGCGCCGCTCGTCACCAGGATGGAGGGTACCCGTCCACCGCGCTATCCGAGCCTCTGGGAGGGCTTCGTCAACGCGATCGTATTTCAGCAAATCAGCGTCTACGCGGCAAGTGCGATCATGGGTCGGCTCGTGACGGCGCTCGGTGACGCTACCGTATGGGAGGGCGTGCCGCTCATCGCTTTTCCAGACGTAGACCGGGTGCTGAATGCACCTGAGGTTGCGATGCGAGCGCTCGGCTTGAGCGCCGGTAAGGTCGACACTCTCCGGCGCACCGCCGACGCTCTTGCGACCGGCCTGATTACCGAGAGCATGCTCGAGGAGCGAACGAGCGAGGACGCGGCAGAGCTGCTGCGCCGGATCAAGGGCGTCGGGCCGTGGACGGCGGCTGTGACGTTGCTTCGTGGCCTGGGCCGACTGGATGTGTTCCCGGGCAGTGACAGCGGAGTTGCAGCCAGCCTCGCTCACGTTACGGGTAAGCGAATCGACGTCGAGTCGGTTGCACGACGTCTCGGACCGCAGCGAGGAATGTTGTACTTCTATCTGCTGCTGGCGCGGTTGGAGGCGCGCGGAGGGCTGGACGTTAGACGTTAATCCTTAGACGCTGGACGCTTGGGCAAATCTCAAGGGCCGGCTGGGATGCACCATGGCTGGCCCTCAGGTTAGTTCGAGCGTCGAGCGTCCAGCGTCGAGCGTCTGGCTGTTCGGCACTTGCCCAATCCACTTGGCTGCGGCATCCAGTTCGCTCTTCGCGATGGTATGACCGCCGGGCGACCAGTGAAGCGTCACGGCCGCGCCTCCATTGCGCAGGCGTTGCGCGAGACGTTCGGCCTGGGCTGGTGGTGCGATGGAATCCGTGCGACCGGCGCCGATGAACACGGTCGTTCCCGCCAGGCCGGGCAGGGTCTCGGGCTCGAACGGCATCATCGGACTCAGAAGAACGGCGGCGTGCAGTAGACCCGGGTGGCGGAAGAGAAGACTCGCGGCAATGTTGGCGCCGTTGGAAAAGCCAACTGCAACAAAGCCGGCGCGGTCGAGCTGATAGGTCTGGGCGGCCGCCGTGATGAACGTCGCAAGCTCATCGGTCCGGCGGGCCAGGTCCTCCTGATCAAACACCCCCTCCGCAATGCGCCGGAAGAACCGTGGTGCTCCATTCTCGAGGACATTGCCGCGCGGACTCAGCATCCCCGCGCCCGGCAGCAGCGCACGTCCGAGGGGAATCAAGTCGTCCTCGTCTCCGCCAGTTCCGTGTAGCAGCAGCAGGGTGGTACTGCCTGCGACCGCCGCGCCCGCGGCTGGCGGGATGTAGCGGTGAACGAACCCCAGCGCGTCGCCGCTCACATCCTCGGGCCCGCTGACATTGGCGAACGCCGCGGCCGTCGACGCTGAAACGGGGAGGTGAATCGGGGGGAGGATTGCCTCGATGTCCGAGCGGCGCGGTTCGAATTGCGCCGGCAGCTTGAGGCGCTCGCCAAGCCGTTCGACTGGCTCGTCCACCGTGAAACCTGGAGGATCGGTCGCGAGCTCGAACAGTACGCCGCCTGGCTCGCGAAAGTACACTGAGTGGAAGTACTCCCGATCGATGACCGGCGTCGGCTGCAGTCCGGCGTGCGCCACCTGCTCGCGCGTCTCGAGTTGCGTGTCGTCGTCGCTGACGCGCCAAGCCACGTGATGCACGGCACCTGCGCCGACCACGCCGCGCAAGAACCCGGGGAGACTTCGCACGTCGACCAACGTCCCCGGTCCGGTGTCTCCGACGGCGAAGCGTCGAGTGCCGCCGTCCTCGTGCACGGGGCGGAAGCCCAGAATGTCTAGCACCCGTTCCGTTTCGTCGCGATGCTCGGCCCACAGCGTCACGCCGTAGAAGCCATGAATTGCTCGGTCGAGCGAAATGCCTGGTGCGCCAGCCCAGGCCGGTCGTCCTTCGGCGTTGGGGTGGGCGACGATCTCGAGCATCAAGCCATCCGGGTCCTTGAACGCGATGACTTGTTCCGGCTGCGCACCCATGACCCGGCGGGTCGGCCCTTCGTAGCTGATGCCGTGACTGATGAAGCGCTCGATCCAGAATCCAAGCGCGCTGGGGAGCACGGCGAAGGATGTGACTGCTACCTGCCCAGTTCCCTGGCGCCCGCGCCTCGCCCCGGGCCAGGGGAAAAACGTCATGATGCTTCCCGGGTGGCCGACCTCGTCACCGAAGTAGAGATGGTATGTCTCGGGGTCATCGAAGTTGACGGTTCGCTTGACGAGCCGCAAACCAAGCACACCAGCATAGAAGTCGAGATTGCGCTGCGGGTCGCTTGCGATCGCAGTCACATGGTGAATGCCGAGCACGTTCGGGGTCGTCATCGGTCGCTCGTCCGGGATGCGTTGTGAAGATTCGATCGCAGCAATTTCCTCTCCGCCAACCAAGGCTGGGTGCCGCTCACGTGTATCGACAACTCGTCTGCAGGGATGTTCCTCTTCGTGGGCAACGTACGCCTCGCCCCTACACTTGTGCGATGGCGGCGCATGCATGGACCTCGCGGTGACCGAGCGTCCGCATCACGGCAACGTGAGGGTGGCTGTCCCATCCCCGAAGTGAAGCGTGGCATGGCCAAGTTGTCTGGCCGAGGCGGTCGTTCCTCCTCCTCGTGTCCGCATCTGCACCTCCCTGATACCGACGCGCTCACCCGCTGCCTCGAGGAACCGTAAGTCGATGTCCGGGCCACGAAGCACCACCGCACCATTGAGGGGCGGCTCGCCGAGGTACCCGGCGCGGGTGCAGAAAGCGAGAAAGTTGTCACGCACCGTGCGCGTGCCAGCGATCGTCAGGCCGATCACGTCCTCGAAAATCGGGTTGGCGACTCGCTCCCCCAACGCCTCGCAGTACCGGGTCAGGATGTCGCGACGCCGCACGCCGCTGCGGCTGTCTGAGCGCGGATTCCATCGCGCCAAAAAATCGGGATGATACTCCATGACCCATGAGCTCTGGGCGGATCCGTGTGGAAAGTGCGTCAACGTCGCCATGAAGAACCACGGCACCTGTTCTCCCCCATAGAGCCGCGAAATCAGCACCGACTCCGGCTCGAGGCCGACACCGACACTTGTACGCAGGGTGGCGATCGCCCCGGTGTCGTCGACACCGAAGGCCAGTCCATAATCGGCGACGCCGCGACCGCCCGAGTCCGCGACGTCGAAGAACTCGAAGTACGTGTTGACACCGTAGAAGTACAGCCCGGTGTATGTCTGGTCGGTGCGAACCGTCGTCCGCCGTTCGTTTGGCGCGAATCGCTGCCTAAGAAACGCATCGGCTTCGATCGCGCGATACGTCGTCGTGTCCAGGACGACGTAAAAGTGGTTCAAGCTGCACGCCGCTGATGATTCTCGCCTGGTGCTCATGTCCCTCATTGACGCGTCGAGTGAGACCAGTGCATTCCGACTATTCCGCGGCCTTGCTTGCGAGCGCGGCGACGCCGGAAAGCGGTTGTACTAAATCCTGCGGTAAGCCGTGACGGGCCTGTAGGTACGCCGGCGCGTTGTACGAGATCCAGGCGTTGCCGCTCGTGTCTTCCCACACGAGAAGCTTGAGCGGCAGATCGATCGCGACGCTTGGCGCGGCGAGCATGAGCGGTGTGCCGGCCTTGGGGCTTCCAAAGATGAGAAGCTTCGTCGGGCGCATCTGTAAGCCGGCGGCCTTGGCCTCACCGCTGTGGTCGACGAGGGCGAACACCTTGATCCCTTTCTCTCGCAGCATGCTCTGCAAAGTATCCACCGTCTTGTCGACGGATTGGTGACTCGGGATGGTCACGATGCCGTTGTCTGCACCCACCTTCGTTCCCTCCGCCTTGTCGGTAACCGCGGGCTGTTGCTTGTTGACTGACATCAGTCCAACCACCATCGCCACTCCCAAGACGGCAAGAAGTCCTGCGAGCAGGACGCCGAGCGACGATGACAGTTGATAGACCGTCTCTCCTCGCTTCAGTTGCTGCGTGACGCGCACGTACGCCCATCCACTGAAGACGTTGACCACGACGCCCAAGGCTATCAGTGCGGTGCCCAGCGGCAGCGAGAGCCCGGTAGGCGGAAGGTGCGCGCCCGTTGGGACGAGACCCAGCTCCTGTATGAACAGACCGAACCGAGCGACCACGAAGCCGAAGCCCATGAGCGCAAGCCCCGTGCGTACCCACGCGAGGAATGTTCGCTCGGCAGCCAGGAAATCGGTTGGACTCCGCGTCGCTTCACCCGCCATTGCCTCTCTCCCGGGCGAGCACGAGGCCCATAGAGGTCAGGATTGCCTGCTCACGATGCTGCCCATGAATATGCGCGAAAGGGCGACGTTTGCACCGCCCTTTGGCGGCAGGCGGTCAGTGTCGGGTGCTCGTCGCCCGTCCCTGGCTGGTCCGAAGACGGCGAGCGGTCAGCTCGCGTTGAGCACGACGACCGGGTCGATGCGCGTGGTGCGATAGGCTGGCACGGTCGCGGCAGCCAGCGCGACGACAGCGAACAGCAGAGCAGCGCTCCACAGGACACTTGGGTCTCGTGGGTCGAGTCCCGCGAAGGCTCCAGCGAGCGTCCGCGTGAACATCCACGCCGCGAGAGACCCAATGGCGATGCCACCACCCGCCAGAGCGAGCCCGTGCCTCAAGACATTGGCCATCACGTGCGCGCGACTGGCCCCGAGCGCAAGACGGATACCGATCTCCCGCCGCCGCTGGCCCACAATGTAGGCGAGGACACTGTAGATGCCAACGACTCCGAGCGCGACCGCGACAACGGCGAAGAGCAATGCAAGAAAGGTCGAGAAACTCGTCGTGCTCACCGACTGCGCTACGCGTTGAGTCATTGTCTTGAGGTCAGAGACGGGCACCGACGGGTCCAAGCCGTGGATCGTGCGGGTCAGAATCATTGCGCTTGCCGACGGCTCTCCTGCCGTGCGCATGGCCACCTGCATGTCGTCCCACGGGACCGGAATCTGGGCATAGGCGGCGTACAGAACGGGCACGTCTTCTTTCACGAGACCACCCTGGGCGACCGGTGCCACCACGCCTATGATCGTGAGTGTGTCGGTGTCCGGCATGCCGGGGAACGTCACGTGGCGGCCGATCAGATCTCTGCCTCTGAAGAAACGCTGGGCCAGGACCTCATCGATGACAGCGACCTTGGTACTGCGTTGGTCATCCGTCGGTGCAAAAAGGCGTCCCCGGCGCGTTGAGATTTCCATCGTGCGGAAGTACTCGGGCGTGACAAAGATCGGTCGCAGTGTGGGACGGTTGGCGGGATCCGGCGGCGGATCGCCGAGGATCTCGAATGCCCACCGGATAGTCGCTCGGCCGGGTAATGCGGAGCTCACGCTGGACGCCGTGACGCCTGGTACCCGAGCCAGTCGGTCGACGACGTTGGACGCGAACGCGCTCTGAGCGACGGCGGTTGGATAGCGGTTCTCCGACAGCACAATCTGGGCTGCCAGGACTCCCTCAGGGTGATAGCCGAGGTCCGAGCGCTGAAACCGGGCAAAACTCTGGAGCAGGAGGCCCGCGCCGGTCAGCAGAACGAGGGCGACGGCCACCTGTAGCACGACGAGGGCGTCCTGGAGTCGGTGATGTCGGGCCGAGCTCGTGCCGCGCGCCGCCTCCTTTACCAGATCGGCGAGGTTGCTTCGCGACGTGTGCCACGCAGGCACGACCCCGAATACGAAAACCGTCGCGAGCGATGTGGCGGCGCAAAATGCGACGACACGACCGTCCAAGCCGATTTGATCGAGACGCGGCCATGCGGCTGGAGCGAGCGTGCGGAGAATCCGAACGCCGGCATACGCCAACGCCACGCCAAGCGCCCCTGCCGCCACCCCCAACAGCGTGGCTTCCGCGAGGAGTTCCCTGACCAATCGGCCTCGGGTTGCGCCGAGTGCGGTGCGGAGCGCGATCTCGCGTTCGCGGGCGAGGCATCGGACGAGGAAGAGGTTGGCGAGGTTCGCCGCGCCGATGAGGAGTACACAGGCGGCTGCTACAAGCAAGGCCACCAGCGCCGGCCTCACGTCACCAACCAACTCGTCCGGGAGTGGCACGGTGATGACCGACCAGCCGCTATTGGTTTTCGGGTAGGCTCGTGCCAACCGTCCGGCGATCACCGTCAGCTCGCGCTGTGCGCGTTCGTCCGTGACGCCTGGTTTGAGTCTGCCGTACACTTCAATGAGGTGCCAGCCGCGATGACCGAGAATGGGTGCCTTGAGACTCAGTCGGTTCCACAGCTCGGCCGTGCCGGGGACGCCGCGAGGCATCACGCCAACGATTGTATACGTGGTGTCGTCGACGATGATATTTCGACCGAGGACCGAAGGTGCGCCACCGAATTGCCGCTGCCAGTAGTCATACGCGATCAGCGCTTCTGGAGGCCCGGAGGAGTCGATCGCCAAGGGTCGTCCGATCATCGGGTTGATCCCGAGGACCGAGAAGTAGCTCGGCGTGACCGCCATTGTCGTCACACGCTCGGGTTCTTGTTGTCCGGTCACCGTGACCTGGTCCGACACTCCCGCCGCGAGCTCCGAGAAGACGGTGGACTGCGCTCTGAACTCGACGAAATCCGAGGCGTCGACGACGCTCTTCGGAATGTGCATGTCGAGATTGCGTTCCCAGACCGTCAAGACCCGCTCGGGTTCGCGATAGGGCAGGGCCTTGAGGAGGACTCCCTCGACCAGGCCGAACACGGAGGCGGTCGCGCCGATCGCGAGTGAAAGTGTTAGCGTCGCGGCGACAGTGAACAGGGGGCTATTGCACAGCCGCCGGATTGCATATCCGAATTCGCGTAGAACGGGGCCCATTTTGTTCCCGAAGCGCGGTCAGCGATCTGGGATCAACGACGACATCGGGCGCGACCATCGTGGTCGAGCCTACGATAGTGAACGAATTCCTCGGCCGATTCCGGACAGACGCGACCGTACTGGGAGAAAAACAAAGGGCGACGCCGTGCGTCGCCCTTTGTCGATTGCCCGCATCGCTTACGGAAATGGGCGCGGGCGTGGCTCGGGCATGGGCCAAGGGCCGAACGCCTCTCGGCCGGCCAGGCCGCGCACGGCGGCCTCGCGGACGGCGGGATCGTTTGAGCTGAGCAGCGCGCTCAGAGTCTGCTCCGAATGTCCCCCACACTTGACGAGCGCGCGCACGAGGGCTCGTCGCACCTCGGTGTTCTTCTCTGCGTTGAGCGCCTGACGAATCGCCGGGAGCGCCGTGGAGTCCTCGAGCTGCCCGAGCGCCCATGCTGCTTTGAGCCGGGCGTCGTCGTTCTCGTCGGTCAGCACGCGGAGCAATCCCGCCGGCGCTCGCCCTCCGTCGTCGGCCAGCTGGCCGATCGCCCAGGCCGCCGTACCACGGACGCCCGCACTGTGGTCGCCGCCTGCGGCGGCCCCGAGGGCGTCCATCGCCGACGCGTTTTCGCTTTGGCCGAGGGCCCATGCGGCCGTTTCTCGCACTTTGTCGTCTTCGTCGTGCTGCAAGGCGGCGATCAGTGCTGCGGCGCTGCCCTTTGCCTCAATGTTGCCGAGCGCCCATGCGCTCATCTCGCGCACGCGCGGGTCGGTGTCGTGTCCGAGCGTCGTTGCCAACGTTGCGGCCGCGTCATGCGCTTCCAGGGTCCCAAGTGCCCATGCAGCCACTCGGCGGACGGAAGAGGCCGGGTCTTGCTGCAGCACCCGCGTCAAGGCAGCGGTCACGCTGGTGGAGTCAAGCTGTCCGACCGCAGCAACGGCGGCCTCACGGACCGTCGTGTCGTTGTCGCGGAAGAGTTGAACGAGCGGAGACAGCGCTCGGCCGTTTGCAATGCGACCCAAGGCCCACGCGCTGTTGGCGCGCACGGAAGGCGTGCCATCGTGAAGCACCGCAATCAACCCGTCGACGCCCGTCTCGGATCCGACGAGCCCGAGTCCCGCGGCGGCAATGGTACGGAGAGCGGCATCGCTCGACGTGAGCCGAGTGACGAGCGCAGTGGCGATTCGTGTGTTGCCGTGATCCCCCAACAGCCGTACCGATAGCTCGCGAACGCACGCGTCATCGGAGGCCAAACCCGTCAACAAGCGATCCTCGTCCGCGGCGGACAGTTGGCGCTCTCTTTCTTCACGATTGTCCTCAGCGACGACCGAGCCCAAGGGCGTTGCGGGTGCGTCAGCCCACCGCCCCCAACGACCGTTGCCAACCGCATGCGACGCGAGCGCGCAGATCATCGGTGGCGCACCGTGCGCGGCGGCGAGCAGCGCGCCGACATCGACGGGTGCCTGCGGCGCGAGCGCGCCAGCGGCCGTCGGTCTGACCGCTACACCCGCGAAGCGGTCGCCTCCTCCAGCGGTGATCGAGATGACAGAGGCGACTGCAGCGAGCCCGATCATGCGTTGCATAGCGACTCCGGTGTTGGACACGGCGCGTCGCGGCGTGCCGCAAGTTGAAAAATCAGCATTCGAGCGTGTTAGAAACACAGGGGCTAGTCGAGGCGAGCGTCGGGCCCTTCCGTCAGGACTCGGGGTCGGGACGCGGTTCCGGCCATGGCCATGGCCACGGTCCCGAAGCACGCCCCCCGGCGAGCGCGTGTATCGCCGCTGACTTGATCCGCTTGTCGGGCGACTCGAGCAAGCCTCGCAGCACATCCACTGACTTGTCGCCCATCACCGCGATCGCCCGCAGGTACGCCAGCTGGACATCCTCGTTCGACTCGCCATGGAGCGCCGTCTCCAAGGCTGGTAGGGCGACCGGATCCTGAATCTGATAGAGCGCCCATGCGGCCAATTGCCGAGTCTCGGCGTCGCGGTCGCGAAGCAATGCGATCAGAGCAGCTGGCGCTTGCTTGACCTGCGCATTCCCTAGCGCCCACACCGCGCGAGTGCGGACGGATTCGCTCGAATCCGACAGCGCTGCAGCGAGGGCGTCAGCGGCTCCCTCTGCATTGAGCCCACCGAGCGCCCATGCAGCGGTGGCACGCACGTGCGAATCAGCATCCCCCCTGAGCGCCGCGCCCAGTGCCTCGACCACGCTTCGTTGATCATCGTAACTCTCGAGCGACCAGGCAGCCATCTCTCGAACGCCCGCGTCGGAATCATGTCTGACTGCGTTCACCAACGCGTCTGCTGCCACGGGTGACTTGTCGTACTGTTGGAGGCCCCACGCAGCGACGCGGCGGAGCGATGCGCTGCTGTCGGTGCGCAGAACCTTTGCCAGGAGCACCGGCCGGTCACCGGGCGGTTCCTGTGCGTTGGTTGTTTGCGTCTCGCGTCCGGTCACCAGTGTGGTCGCTTGCCCACGCAGCGTGCTGAGCATCTGATGGGCCAGTGGGTCTGCCAAGAGGCTGACACTAGCGGAGCTCGTCGACGGCGCGGCCGTCACCTGAACGGCGCGATTCGGTCGCGGAGCTGGTACGGTGGCGGCGGCCGGCGCCGGGCGCGACTGCACCTCCGCAGTCGGCGGCGCGGACGGCGTGGACGATGGCGGCTGCTGCACCGTCGTGGCGCGTGAGCGCGGTACCGGAGCGGCTGCCGCCAGTAGGCCAGCGCTGAGGCCGACCGTGAAGATCAAAGCGACTGAGGTTGCTCGACGCGGTGACGAGTGGGGAAGCTCGGAATCCAGAATGGCGAGCACCCGACCCTCGAACTCGTTGCGACGCGCCATCGCCAGTGCAACAGCGGGCACCGAGCGGGCCCGGACCGCCGTGACAATGTCCAGGAGATGCTCGGCGTAGTCCGCCGCTACCGTACCGCAGGTGACCACGAGGTCATCGCATGCTCGCTCGCTCTCGGATCGCAGCCGCTTGGCCGCGACCCAGACGAGAGGATGGAACCAGTAGCACGCGCAGGTGATGCGCCCCAGCATGTGCGCGAGCAGGTCTCGGCGGCGCACGTGCGCGAGCTCATGCAGCAGGACGGCACGTCGCCGACTGTCTGACCAACCGTCGCTCTCCTCGGGGATCACGATGGTGGGTGTCAACACACCGCACCCGAAGGGCATGTGCGTGTCCGCACTCACGAGCAGCCGAGGCGGCTCGTCGAGCCCGAGTCGATCCGCCGCCTCTACAAGAACCTTCTGCCACGCCGGATCGGCTGGCGCGTGCGCACGGCGGAGTATCCGATGGACAGCCAACCCCGACCAGGCGAGTCCCATCATCACGATCACTACGCCGCTTACCCAGACCGCCAGCACCAGAACTGCGCCTTCGACAACCCAGCCCGTCCACGGCGCGCCGTCGCGAGGCGCGGGTGATGGGACGGTGCGATCCGGCGCGCGCACGAGCGGCGTCGGGTCGGCGCGACCAGATGAGGAGAGCTCCAGCGCGCCGCTCGTCACGGGTGCGTCCGTGCGCACAACGGTCCGGGCCTGTGCAGCGTTCGAGTACGCGAGGGCGGGGAGGATGGGAATCTCGAGCGGCGCCCAGGCGGTGAGCCCGGGCACGACCAACAATCCGAGCAAGGCCACCAGCCACACAAGGTGGCGCGCGCCGGCCGAGGCGCGCTGCAACGTTTGCGTAAGACCAAACGCGACCACGAGCACCAGCGTCGCCTTGAGGAGCAACACGGCGACGCCGGTGGTCCAGTCGGAATGGGTGAACAGGGTCGAAACGATCGGCAGCGTGGGCATGACAGTTATCTCCCGCGCTGACGCGCGCGATCAATGGTCTTCCGGAGCCGGTCGAGATCCTGCGCTCCGATGTCAGCGTCAGACATGCGCAACAAGGCGGTCACGGCCTGTTCGGGCGAGCCGCCGAAATATGTGCGGACGACGTGAGCCAAGACATCCTCCCGGGCCGCCTCTGTCGCGATCGACGGTGAGTACACGTACCGCGGCCCATCCTCCTTGTACCTAACGAGTCCGCGCTCGCCCAAGATTCGCAGCACGGATCGCACCGCGGAATACGTGGGCGGGTCCGGGAGGTCGTCCATGATCTCGGCCACGGTCGCCTCTCGCCGGCGATGCAGGATGTCCATAACCTGTCGTTCGCGTCGCGAGAGCGTGGGCGTGGTGGCGGGAGCGCTTCGGGCCATGGGAGAGGAGTCTGAAGAAATGTATGCTGAGAATTCAGCAGTGTTGATATTTCAACACGGCGCACGGTTTGTCAAGGCCTGGCGGGATTGACTTAAGGGGCCTGGGGGCGCACGTATAGCGCGCCAAGCTGCCCCGGGCAGGCTCATTTACATACCGCTCCTTCATTGATATGCTGCCGACCGTGTCCGCGTGGCCGCAAACGTACGACCCGCTCCACAGCGCAGTCTGGTCGACGCTGGTGGCGGCGCTGCCGATTGTCATCCTGCTTGGCACGATCGCGGCGCTCCGGATGCGCGCTCATCACGCGGCATTGCTCGGACTCGCGGCGGCGTTCGTCGTCGCTGTCGTTCCACTGGGCATGCCGGCCCCGCTGGCAACGCGAGCGGCGCTCTTGGGCGCCGCCTACGGGTTGTTCCCCATCGGCTGGATCATTCTGAACGTCATCTTCCTCTACCAGCTCACGATGAACCGCGGGCTCTTCGATGTCCTTCGGAAGAGCCTGTCGCGCCTGACCAACGACCGCCGCTTACAGCTGTTGCTCGTCGCGTTCTGCTTTGGGTCGTTCTTCGAGGGCGCCGCGGGATTTGGCTCGCCCGTCGCTATCACCGCCGCGTTGCTCGTCGGCCTCGGATTCGCACCGCTCGAGGCGTCCGGACTGTCGTTGATCGCCAATACGGCGCCGGTGGCGTTCGGCGCACTCGGCACCCCACTCGTCGCACTGGCCGGAGTCACAGGGCTACCGCTGCTCTCACTCAGCAGTATGGTCGGGCGGCAGCTATCGGTGTTCGCGCTTGTGATCCCGTTCTGGCTCATGTTCGCCTTCGCCGGCATCAAGGGCGCGCTGGAGGTGTGGCCGGCCTTGCTCGTCGCGGGCGTCGCCTTTGCCATCCCGCAGTGGCTCATCGCCGACTTCCACGGCCCGTGGCTCGTGGACATTGGCGCGTCCGTCGCGTCGATGATCGCAGTGGCGGCACTTCTGCGCGTCTGGCAACCCCGTGGGGCGTCGCAGGAGACCGTGCCTGCGGACACTCTCGAACGCGCCGAGATCCGGCGCGCGTGGATCCCGTGGGTGATCTTGAGTGTCGTCGTTTTCCTGTGGGGACTCCCGCAGGTCAAGGGCGTGCTGGATGCCGTAGGGAAAGTCGTAATACCCATTCCCGGACTCGATCACCTGGTGCTCCGCGTCCCGCCGGTCGTGTCCACTGTCACGGCGGAGCCCGCGACGTTCACATTGAATTGGTTGTCAGCGACCGGTACGGGGATCCTTGTGGCTGCTCTCATCGCGGCCGCCGTCATGGGCTATCGACCGCGTGACGCGTGGCAGGTGTACCGCGATGCGTTTCGTTCGGTCAAGCTGTCGCTGTTGACCATCGCTGCGATGCTCGCGATCGGGTATCTCACCCGATACGCGGGGATGGATGCAATTCTGGGCCTCGCCTTTGCGCACACCGGCGCGTGGTACCCGTTCTTCGGAACGTTCCTCGGCTGGCTCGGCACTGCGCTCACCGGATCCGACACGGCCTCGAACGTCCTCTTTGGCAGCCTGCAGCGCATCACAGCGCAGCGTCTCGCGCTGAGTCCCATCCTCATGGCTGCTGCGAACAGCTCCGGTGGCGTTATGGGGAAGATGATCGATATGCAAAGCATCGTCGTCGCGAGCACAACCACTCGATGGTATGGCCACGAGTGGGCGATTTTGCGATTCGTGTTCATCCACAGCCTCATCCTTGCTGCGCTCGTGGGAGGCTTGGTCGCGCTACAGGCCTACGCCGCGCCGTTTACCGCAATGGTTGTTCATTGAGACGGTGAGGTCGCGCGGGACGCCGACATTGTCAGCGGTCCAAGAGTCGCGGGCGGCCCAACGACGGCGCCAAAGCGACGTGAACCAAGATGTGTCGAACGCGCCCTGGCAATTTGCGTCCGACCTCACTAGATGCAGCATGAGACTGGCTGCGGGTCAGTCCACAGCAACGATGCGGTGTAACTCAGCGTAGCGCGCAGAGCTGCGCGCAGAGGTACTCAATGAAGGCGATTCGCGTCCACCAGTTTGGCGGTCCGGAAGTCCTGCGACTAGAGGATGTGCCCGATCCCACTCCGGGCGCCGGGCAGGTGCTCGTTCGCGTGAAGGCTGCAGGGGTGAATCCCTACGACACGTACATGCGTGCCGGCACCTATGGGGCGAACAATCCAACGTTGCCCTACACGCCGGGTTCGGACGCGGCAGGCGTCGTCGAGGCCCTCGGACCGGGCGTCGATGATTTCAAGGTGGGTGACCGCGTCTACACGTCTGGCTCGGCGACCGGTGCGTACGCGCAACTAGCACTCACGACGCGCGAACAGGTCCATCATCTCCCGGACAGGGTCAGCTTCTCGCAGGGTGCTGGGATCTACGTACCCTATGCGACGGCGTGTCGCGCGCTGTTCCAGATCGCGCACGCGCGACCGTCCGAGACAGTGCTCATCCACGGCGCCAGTGGAGGCGTGGGCATTGCGGCGGTGCAGATCGCGTGCGCCACGGGCATGCGGGTCATTGGTACCGCTGGGAGTGCGCAGGGTATGGAGCTGGTGAAACGCGAGGGCGCGGAGACGGTCGTGAACCATCGGGCGCCCGGATACCACCAGCAAATCCTCGACGCCACCGATGGCAAAGGCGCGGATGTCATTCTGGAGATGCTCGCGAACGTCAATCTCGGCCACGACCTGAAAGTGCTTGCGTACAAGGGCCGCGTCGTCGTCATCGGCAGCCGCGGCGACGTTCAGATTACTCCGCGCGACCTCATGGCGCGCGAGGCGGCGGTGTTGGGCGTCATGCTGTGGCGGGTAACACCACCACAGGCAGTCGAGATTTTCGCGTACATCCAGGCGGGCCTCGAGAGTGGCGTCCTTCGGCCGGCCGTCGGTGTCGAGTTGCCGTTGGCGTCGGCGCCCGAGGCGCAGCGACGGGTGATAGAATCGACGGCGGTGGGTAAGGTGGTGCTGACACCTTAGACGTTCGAGGTTCGACGTTCGACGTTCGACGTTCGACGTTCGAACAAACCTGAGGGCCAGCTACTGTACATCGACCTGGCCCTCGAAGTTTGACGTCGAACGTCGAACGTCTACGCCTAATGTCCGATCGGTACCGTTACCGCATCGAGCAGCGTGAACCGCGGACCGTAGGCTGACTGGAAGATTCCGATGCCTTCGGACGGCCGGATCATGTTCACGCGGTCGAGCGGGTTGAGGACCGTGAGGCGGTTTGTCACGGTGCCGATTGCGGGGACGTGGAAGGTGCGCTGGGCACTCACGTTGATTTGCACGACCATTGGGAGCCGCTCGAGGTCGGCGAAGCCACCACGCAACCCACTGCTGTAGACGCCGTCCAGACTGAAGGCGAATTGTTGCACCGTGTAGCTGGCACCCGCAGCGGCGCCGTACAGCGGCTGGTGATCGAGCACGATGTAGTGCCTGTTGATGTATGCCAGCTCGTCGGGTGGGAAATTGAACTGTCCCGTGAGGACGCCTTTCTGCAGATTGTTGCCAATCGTGAGGTTGCTGTATGCTGAGAGCTTGTCGTCCCTGTAGGCAACCGCGAGCTCGCTGCCCCAGATCGTACCCTGGCCGTAGTTGAACGGCGCGAAGATGGGCACGACGCCGAACTGGCCGGTGTCGAGATAACGGTGCGTCAGCTCGTAATAGTTGTCTTGCGAGATAGTGATCCTCGGGCTGAGATTCGCCACGATACCGACATCCCACTCGACATCATCCTCCGTGAGTGGCGTCGAGATGCCCGGTGGACCGCCCGCGGTCGTGCCGGCGAACGCTGCCGAGGCGGCCGGCGAAATGCCCTGGAAGCTCGGGACCTGCAAATAGCGAGCGACCCCGGCGTGCACGGTGGTGTGCGGGCTCACGGCGTACATCACGTTCGCGGTCGGATTCAACTGCCTGCTGTTGGTGAAGCCGGTGATGTCGTCGAAGCGAAGGCCAAGGTTGAGGGTGAGACGCTCGGTGACGCGCCACAGATCGTTGACATAGACACCAAGCAGCAGATTCGTCGCCCGTGTGTTGTTCACGACGGTCAGCGGGGTCGAGCTGGCCTGGTCGCCATTGCTGTCGACCGGGAACACGAGCGACCGGTCGTTCGCTCCAACGTGATATTCACCCGCGTATACCCCGCTGGTGACGACGTGTCGTCCGCCGGTGTAGGTCAGGTCGCCCTGCAGCGTGTTGTCGAAGTCGTTGTGTGATGCCGTCGACGCGACACCCTGAAAGAGCAACTCCCCCGTTTGATCGGGTACGAAGCGTTGAGAGATCGAGTGCACGGCATAGGTGATCTGGTATCCGAGCGCGCCCGTTGCCATCCCCTTGAGCGTGATCATCCCGAGGTAGTCGCGGAAGTTGAGGTACGAGCCGATCGCCGCCGAGCTCATTTCGGGCGCTCCCGCCAGCTCAAACTGGGGAGATAACCCCGCGACGTTCGGTAATTGGTTGTTGCTCGCCTCGCTCGAGACAACGGCGTTCAGTTTCGTGCTGGCATTCAACGGTACCGAGAAGTAGCCAAATGTCTGACCACCATTGGTCTGATTATGAATTGGATTGGGGCCCGGCGTCGCGGAGCTGAAGGCCGTCTCGCCCTGATCGTACAGACCCGACACATAGTAGCTCACGCGTCCGGCGCATCCCGCATACTGCACACTCGGCTCGAACGTGCGGCGTTGGCCAAAGAGGGCCGACATGTTTCCCCCGGGTGCCTCGCAGCCGTTCTTGGCAGCAATGTCGACGATTCCCCCCGTTGCGTAGCTGAACTGCGCAGGCAACACGCCATTGAGCAGGTCGAGCCGCGACACAAACATTGGGTTGAGCATCGACACGAACGGCGGGTTCGTGTTGATATCGAGGGGCACAACTGCACCGTCGATGCGGTACTGGAATTGTGGGCCCTCGGTATTGCGCAGGTGGATCTGTTGGTTCTGGTCGATCGCCACGCCTGGCATTTGCGCGAGGACGTCAGTGACGGTCGTCGCATCTCCCTCGGGGAGGCTTTGGATCGCCTGGGCGCTCAGCGCGTAGTCGTTGGAGCCGGCCGCCGAAACCGTGGGGCCGGATGGGGCCCGCGATGCGGCTTGACCCGCGACGGTAACGGCCGGCAGCGCGATCGCGCCGCTCGCGCCAGCCGATGCGACTACGAGTATCAGCCGGGTCTCTTGCCCGGACGTCGCCGTGATTCGAGACCGCGTCGTGACCCACCCGGTCCCGTGTGCTACCACCACATAGGCGCCCGGTCTCACGCGCGTGAGACGAAATGTGCCGCTGTCGGTCGTCGTGGCGGCGTATGGCGTGCCGAACAATTCAACGGTCAGGCCTCGGGCTGGCGCGCCGGTGGCCGTGTGTGCGACGCCGCTCACTTGGGCATCGTCGGTCGCTTCAGGCTTCTGTGCAGCAAGCCGGGTCGCGACGAGGACCGGACAGAGCGCAACGAGCGGGCAGAGGGCGCACCGCACGAAACGCGCGGCGTCGGCAGGCCGGGCGCAGCCACGTATCCCAATCGTGCGAGCCACTAGAATATTGACGCCGGTACGGAGGGTGCCTCTATATCGCAGCACAAGGGCCCGGTGGTTGGGGAAAGTGTTAAAGGGAGTAATTTTATCGGGATTCAATTCGGGGCGGAACCTAGAAGGATGTGGCCGGTTTCGTCAAGGCTCTTTGTGCGAGTGATACGTCGCTGTAGTGCCTTTGGGTGTATGCCTCAGACGAGAGGGCGTGGTTAACGTGAAAGCAGGTCGCTCAGACACCGCGCGAATCGCAAGGGGAGCGTGACGTGGCGCCCATCACCCGAGTAGGAGCCGTCGCGGCAGCATGTGCTGTCGCGCTGTTGCTCGCTGTGTGTGGACGCTCACCGTCGAGTAGCGGGACGGGCGGTCCGCCTGTCGGCCCAGCCGACACCGTAGATACCGTGGCGCCCGGACACGATTGGAGGCAGTTCGGTTTTGATGTGGGCCGATCCGGCGTGTCCGCCGCACCCACGGCGATAACGGCGAGTAATGTCGGGGCGATGACGTTGCAGCAGGTGACCATTGAAGGCACCGTCGATGCGTCGGCCATCTATCTGAGCAACGTCCGTATCAACGGGGCCGCGCACGACGCGTTCTTCGTCACGACGACCTACGGCAAGACGATCGCTATCAACGCCAACACCGGCGTGATTCTGTGGACGTACACCCCGCCGTCATATGCGTCGTGGGTGGGAACGGCGCAGATCACAACTGCGACCCCGGTTGCGGACCCCGATCGCCAGTACATCTATGCGGCATCACCCGACGGCAACATCCAAAAACTCGCAGTCGCGAACGGGCAGGCCGTATGGAGCACGGCCGTCATCGTCTCGGCGCAGAGTGAGAAGATCGCATCCCCTTTGAGCTACTACGCCGGCCGAGTCATTGCGGTGACGGGTGGGTACGTCGGTGATGCGCCCCCATATCAGGGACACGTCGCAATTCTCGACGCGGCGAGCGGTGAGGTGCGTCATGTGTGGCATGCGCTCTGTTCCGGTGAGACAACAATCGTCATGGCCACTCAGTGCGCGCAGAGTGGGGCAGCCATCTGGGGCCGAGCCGGCGCTGTGGTCGATTCCTCGACCGGCAACATCTACGTCGCGACCGGCAACGGGCTTTGGGACGGCGGCACGAACTGGGGTGACGCGGTCCTCCAACTCGACTCGACCGGGACGCTCATCGGCAACTACACGCCCACCAACACGCTTGCCCTGTACCAGGGTGACCTCGATCTCGGCTCGACATTGCCGGCGCTTCTCGGTGGAGGGTATGTGGTGCAAGGTGGCAAGGACGCGGCGATCCGCGTGATCAGCCCAACCACGATGGCCGGTGCGTTGCCGCACATGGGTGGCGAGAGCCAGGTTGTGCCGACACCGGCGGGCGACCTCTTGTTCACCGCGCTCACCGTGTATCACACGTCGGGCGGCACCGATCTCTTTGCGGCCGACAACAGCGGCACGTCAGCGTGGACGGTGAACAATGGACAACTGACCAACGCCTGGTCCAATGGCAACCCCGGCACGAGCCCAGTCATCGCTGGCGGTCTCCTCTTCATCTACGACCCGACTGGGGGTGGCCTCCGCGTCTATCAACCGGCTACCGGGTCGGTCGTCGCGACGCTTCCTTGTGGCAGCGGCCACTGGAACACGCCCATCGTCATCGACGGCAGGATCGCGTTGCCGGAAGGTAGCTCCAACTCCCACGCGACCACTGGCGTGCTGGACATCTGGCGCGTGAAATAACGTTCCTGAGCGCCGGGCGCGCAGGAGCGCCCGCTTGCGTGCTTTCGCCGTGGGAGGACACGGGATGACCTGGCGGCGTGCAATACAATCGATCGTACCAACCGTCGTGGCGCGGCGTGCTGCGTCGGAATGACGGCACCGCTGCTCGCTCAGCCACTGGGGCGCACGATGGATCCGGCAGCTCACTGCCATCACGGTACTGCAAGCGCCCGAGCACACAGCGAGCTCCCAGTAGCGGGGCAGACGCGGTCGCCGCGAGGCAACCGGTCAGAATAGCAACTGACGCTATAGCAAGTACAGGGAGGCCCTTGTCGTCGACCAAGGTCTAATCGGCGCGAGGGCGTTGCGCGGCGGCGCGTCGCGGCATCGGGTCCGGACTATGCCCTGAGCAATAGTCAGTGATTACGCGATGCCCGTCGAGCGAGCCGGTCGACAAACGATGCAGGGCGAGTTGGATCGTCTGGCGATGGACACTCGCGCTCGGTACCTGCGCGATTTCACAGCGCGTGTCAGCCCAAATCGACGCGCCGGCGGCTGTGCTTGCGGCTGTCGCCGGGGAACCGACCGCCACGATTAGCGGGACTGTGGCGAACTCCTCGGACCAGCAAGGTTTGCCTTACGCGTCCGTCGTGATTGCTGAGCCGAGGAGTGTCGGCGCCGCGGTGGATCTGAGTGAACGGTTCGCCGACAGCGCGGGCGCGTTCCGGATCTCCGGGCTCGTCCCTGGCATTTACGTGGTGCGCGCTCGCGAGATAGGATATGCGCCGATCGACACGATGATTACGATCGAGTCTGGAGTGACGACGCTGCGCTTGGGGCTCGTGCAAGTGCCGCACATGTTGCCGCGCGTGGTCGTGGCAGGCACGCGGGCCGCGGCTTGCGTACGGACGGGATTGCCCGATTCCGCCACCAGTCCAGAGCTCGTCAATGTGTTTCGTGCGCTCATGACGAACGTGGATCGTTTCCGTCTACTCCGACGGGTATATCCGTTCCGCTATGCAGTCGAGCGCAAGCGCGTCGAGGTGAGCGGCGAGAAGCGACGCGTGCAGGATGTCGATACCATAGCGGTCGACAGCCGTCGCTGGAGAACGTACGTGCCCGGCCACCTGTTCACGTACTTTGTCCAATCGGGCAACGTCGGAGAGCAGGTCTATGTCCCTTCCGTTCAGGACCTGGGCGACTCCGCGTTCATGGCCACGCACTGTTACGAGTATGGCGGTCCCGAGGTGGTGGGTAGCGACACCACCATTCGCGTCGACTTCCGCCCGGAGAGCAAGCTGTCGCGTCCAGACTTCGATGGCTCGATTTACCTGGATGCGGTCCGCGGCTTTGTGCGGCGCGCGGTGTTCCACCTCACACACGGTGACCAGGCGATTCCGCAGATCCTCCAATTGACCGTCACGACGACGTTCCGTGAGATCGCACCCAACGTGCAGGTCTTCGATCGTGTCGAGTCCGATCAGTGGATCCGGTCGACCGGGGAGGTGCGCGACGTCGAGACGCAGCAGTTCCTCTCTTATTCGTTCGAACACGGCGCACCGGGACAGGGTACCGTCACCCCTTAGAGCGCCGACCATCGCAGAGTAGAAAGTAGGTGACGGCCATCGCTATCTTGGATGCGCGTCGGGCGGGCCAGAATCAGCTGGACTGCTTGGACAGAGCATTGAGGTAAACATGGCTATGACAGGCAACGTCGTGACGGCGTCGAAACGCGTACGCACGGTCATCGTGAGCGCTGTTGTGATCAGTGCTGCCGCGGCGGTCGGTATGGTGAGCGCCGGCTGGCGGTCGCCGAGCAGTGCCGAGCGCGGGTCGGCTCGCCCAGCGCTCCCCGTCGCGGTGGTGTACAAGGACCCGAACTGCGGATGCTGCCGCGCGTGGGTCGAGCAGATGCGAGCGGCCGGCTTCGGCATCGAAGTTCACGATGTCGCGGCGGCCACCGAGCGTGACGCGTTCAACCGGGCGCACGGCATCACGGGAGCGCTCGAGGCGTGTCATACGGCGATCATCGGAGGCTACGTGGTCGAGGGCCATGTCCCACCGGAGCTTGTGGTCCGCATGCTGACCGAGCACCCGAAGATCGCAGGGCTCGCGGTGCCAGGGATGCCGATGGGTGCTCCGGGCATGGAAGGGATGGGATCGGAGCACTACGACGTCCTCGCATTCACGGCGGACGGTGCGACGCACGTCTACGCCAAACGCTAACGGAGTCGCGATGATCCTCCTTCTCGCGCTGCTCATGGCGATGCTGGGTGCGCTCGTTAGTACGCCCGCCGACGCGCAGCCTCAGGTCGGAAGGGAAGGTGCCAAAGTCCGGGCCCGGGATTTGGGGGTGCCGTTCGAGGGGACACCTGGCACCTACAACGCCATTACCGACGTGCCCGGAGTCGAGGTCGGCTTCACGACGCTCATCTCCGGTGATCCCCGTGCGCCGTTCGTGGCGGGTCAGGGACCGGTTCGCACAGGGGTCACCGCGATCTTGCCGCGCGGCAAGCACTCCAAAGACCCGGTGTTCGCGGGATTCTTCTCGCAAAACGGAAACGGCGAGATGACCGGTAGCGAATGGGTGCAGGAGGGTGGCTTCCTGGAAGGTCCAGTGATGATCACGAACACGCACAGCGTCGGCGTCGTACGTGATGCAGTCATCGCATGGGAAGTGAAGCACCAGGCCGACCAGGAGCCCGCGGGCGTCGCGGAGTACCCCTGGTCACTGCCGGTCGTAGCGGAGACCTATGATGGAGGATTGAACGACGTCAACGGGTTCCACGTGCACCCTGAGGATACGTTTCACGCCCTCGACGTCGCCGCCTCAGGCTCGATTGCTGAAGGGAATGTCGGTGGTGGCACCGGCATGCGATGCTTTGGGTTCAAAGGGGGTACCGGCAGCGCGTCTCGCATGCTGAGCGCCCCGCAGGGCGGCTACGTGGTCGGCGTCCTCGTGCAGTGCAACACCGGATCGCGCAGTCAACTGCGAATCGCTGGCGTGCCGGTGGGATCGCTCGTGACGGTGGCATTGGGGCCAACCGGTGAAGGCTTTCCCGCAGATCCGGACCGCGATGTCGGCTCGATCATCATCGTGGTCGCGACTAACGCGCCACTTACGTCTCGTCAATTGGACCGCCTCTGTAAACGCGCCACGCTTGGACTCGGCCGGATCGGTGGCACATCCGGCGACGGGTCGGGCGACATTTTCATCTCGTTCTCGACGGCAAATCCTTTGGCCGATGACATCGGCATTCGGCCTCCGGGCGGATCACGCGAGGCCGGGACCCCAGCCTCTCAGGTCGCGCACATTGACATGCTGCACAACGACGCGATGGATCCACTCTTCCTCGCCACGATCCAGGCGACGGAGGAGGCGATCGTGAACGCATTGGTCGGCGCGGAGACCATGACCGGACGGGGCGGCCACATTGTTCAGGCGCTGCCGCACGACCAGCTCAAGACCCTCATGCAGGAGAAGTTCAGTCCCTCTGCTTGGTAAGCGTCCGCGCGGCTGCGAGATGGTGATCGTCGTGTTCCGCCACAAAGTACGCCCAGTCGATGAGCCGCATCGGCTGTTCTAGGCGAGGGTGCATTGCGGTGACTGCGATTTGCGCGTCTGTGAGCTGTTCCATTCGGTCGATCAGCGCGTCGCGGTTCGCGCGAAAGTGTGCGACGATCGTGTCTGCCGGCAGGTCATCGTGACGACCTTCGTTGGTCCGACGATTGGTCATGTCGGCGGCAGTCAACACGTCCACGCTCGCGATGAACTCCTCGAGGCGCTGTACGTCGAGCTCGTGCAAGTCGTCGAGATGGCCGATGTGCTGCTTGACGGACCAACCAGGGCCTGGCTTTGCGCGTAGTTGCGCATCGGTTGCGCCGGCGATGAGTTCGGCTGCGCGGGCTGCGGTGCCACGTAATCGTTCCAGGACGGCCGGATACGCGCCGACGGGTAAAGTGCCAAAGACCCACGTTCGCTCGCGCCACGGGCTTAAGGCGATCATTTCTAATCTCCTAGAGAATACGGGCTAGCCGGCGCGGTCATCCCCGCCTCACCGCGCCCCAGCGCCGGTGCTCACTCCGCCCGGCGACATGGTGGCACCCGGACCACTGACGGCCGCCGGCGTAAGCACCACGAGCTGGCCGGACATCATCGGCAGATGGCTCGGAATTGCGCAGACAAACGGGAAGACACCCGCGCGCATCGCAACATACGTTGCGCGGGTTGTCCGTGCCGCGGGCAATGAGACGGCGAAGTCAGGGAGGACAAAGGAATGCACGTCGTCCTCAGGATTGACAAAGGTGAAGTGAATTGTATCTCCCTCAACCGCGACCAGGGTGCTGGGTGAGAATGCGTAGACTTCCTTGCCATCGAGTACGCCACCCTTGGCGAACGCCGGCTTGAGAAAGGGGAAGAGCTTCTGCTCCTCCTGCACGAGAAGGGGCACGGCCGTCACCGTGATCTCTCGAATGTGGGGCACATACGCCGGCGCGGACGACTCGCTGCGTGCGCACGTCATTACTGCAAGGCTTGCCGGCACCAGCAGGCCGATGGACGTGCGAATCATGTCATTTATCCTGTGCGCTGGGGGGACGGCGGACCAGGGCGACGCACGCATCGGCCCTAGTGGTCCGTCCCAATCGCATTATGCGAGCCGTCCGGCCGGGCGCCTGCGTTCCCCTAGCGGTCCGCCCCACCGGCACCGTGCCGGCAATGCATCAAGCGACGCCGTTGTAACCCTCGATGCCCCATTGGACAGCGCGCCTCGTCATGTTCGGATATCGCGCTGGGTTTCCGAGCGCTGCCAGGCGCACGACGAGCTCCACGATGTCGCGCAGCGCCGCCGTCACATCAAGCGGCTCGACACCCCGAGACCGCAGTGACGCCCCGAGGCCACGGAGCGCATCTCGGATTGCGCGCTGGTAGCCGGCGGCGTGTGACTCCTGGCGCCGGCGTCTCAGTCCGCTGCCGAGCAGATCGCGACGGCGATCAGGTCCCCGGGCGGCTTGAAAGCATCGAGTCAGGCGGGCCAAGTTCACCGCGGCCTGGATGACATAGGGCTCACTCATACACGCTGGAGCAAAGCGATTCTGGTGTGTGAGCACACAGTGGTCCTAGGTCCCCTTGACGGGTGTTTTGGCAGCGCCGCGTGGAAAACGGGGGGCCCTCATGTCGGCATCGGCCCGGAGAGGTACCGCGTGAACCAATCGCTGGCGAGCCGTGCTACCGCTTCGAGCGCACCTGGTTCCTCGAACAGGTGAGTCGCGCCGGGAACGATGGTGATCTGTTTGGCGTCGTGCAGTCGCCGAAAGGCCTCGTGGTTGAGTGCGACTACGTCCTCATTGGCGCCGCCGATAATGAGTAGCGTCGGTGCCCGAACCAGTGCTAAAGACTCGCCGGCCAGGTCGGGTCGGCCCCCGCGAGATACGACTGCGCCAATGGTCTCTGGCTGTGCTGCGGCAGCCTGGAGCGCAGCCGCGGCTCCCGTACTCGCTCCGAAATAGCCGACGGGAAGGCCGGCAACGCCCTGCCGCTGGCGTATCCAGACCGTTGCCCCCGTGAGTCGTGCCGCGAGCAGGGCGATGTCGAACCGGAACGCGCGCGTGACTTCGTCCTCGCGCTCCTCGGCTGGTGTCAGAAGATCGAGCAGCAGCGTCGCCAGACCGCTCGTCTGGAGGACGTGGGCCACGTAACGGTTGCGCGGCGAGCGGCGGCTGCTGCCACTGCCGTGAGCAAATAGCACCATCCCCTTGGCGGTGGTGGGCACAACCACGTCGCCTGTGACGACGACGCCATGCGTCGCGATCCGCACTTCTTCTTCATAGGCCATACAGCAGTCCTGCGCCATCGGTTGGACTCGAACGCCCTCCGATACGAATACCCCACGGTGCGGTTGGTTCATATTAGAAGGCCCGGGACGCGGTCCCTGGCCTAAATCTTTCCCGAACCTCTAACCCTCGGCAGCGAACCCCGTGCTCTTGGATCTCGGCGTCGCTCGCATTCGGTCATGGCGTGAGGATGACGCCGACTCGCTCGCGCGGCACGCGAACAACCGTTCGGTGTGGCGCAACATGCGAGATCAGTTCCCGCATCCTTACGCGCTCGCGGACGCGCGAGCATTCATTGCGACGGCGCGCGCGCGCCAGCCGGAGACGTTCTTCGCCATCGATGTGGACGGCGCAGCTGTCGGTGGCATTGGCTATACCATGCACGACGACGTTGAGCGCGTCGCAGCAGAGATTGGCTACTGGCTCGGCACCCAACACTGGGGTCGCGGTATCATGTCTCGGGCGGTGGCCGCGTTCACCTCCTATGTGTTCGAGTGCCACCGCGAGGTTCGCCGCCTCTATGCCGTTCCCTTTGCGTGGAACCCGGCGTCGGCCAGAGTGCTCGAAAAGGCCGGGTACCAGCTCGAGGGGCGGATGCGGGAAAGCGTCGTGAAAGACGGCGTCGTTCTTGACCAGCTCCTGTACGCGATTCTGCGAGAGGGCTGAACAGGGGGTTCGACACGGACGCCTGCAACCACGGCCGTCCTCGACGTGTCGGTGGAGACGATGCAGCAGCCACCCATCACGTCGTCGTCCAGGTCCAGTCGGCAATAGCGGGCGGGTCGTCCAGGTGCTCGCGCGTGTAGCGCACCGCGTCCAGAATGAGCCGATCGCATTCCGCGATCAGCTCTGTGCTGCGTACGCGCGGGACCGGCGCGTGTTGCAGCGCGAGGGCGGCCAGGTGGTATCGGCTCATACCGTTGAGTACGACCATGTCAAAGGGCGTGGTCGTGGTACCCTGCTCAATGTACCCGCGTACGTGGAATCGCGCCGGATCGGGCCGCCCATGTATCAATTGATGGATGGCGCGCTGATACCCGTGGAAGGCGAAGATGACGGGCCTGTCGCGGGTGAACATCGCTACGAACTGGTCCTCGCTCATCCCGTGCGGGTGCACGTCGGGCGGGAACAGTGACATGAGATCCACGACGTTGACCACGCGTACCGAGAGATCTGGCAGTTGCTGGCGGAGCCAGTGCGCGGCTGCCACGGTTTCGAGCGTTGGGGTATCGCCCGCACATGCCAGCACGACGTCCGGGTGCGTGCTGGTGACACCTCGGCTCTCAGTGCCGGCCCAGTGCCAGATCCCCACTCCTCGTGTCGCGTGCTCGATCGCGTCGCTCATCGGCAGCCATTGGAGTTGGGGCTGTTTGTCGATCACGATGAGGTTCACGTAGTTGCGCGACCGGAAACAATGGTCGGCCACCGAGAGGAGCGAATTGGCGTCGGGCGGCAAATAGATGCGGGCCACTGTGCCGCGCTTCGACAGCATCACGTCGATGAGGCCCGGACCCTGGTGGCTGAACCCGTTGTGGTCGTTTCGCCACGTGGTTGATGTCAACAGGATGTTGAGGGACGGAACGGGATCGCGCCACGGCAAGGCGATCGCGTGTTCCAACCACTTCGTGTGCTGAACCGTCATCGACGCCGACACCATTGCAAACGACTCGTAGGTGACGTAGAGGCCGTGTCGCCCGGTGAGCGTATACCCCTCGAGCCACCCTTCGCAGAGATGCTCGCTCAGTACTTCCATGACGCGGCCATCGGCCGCCACATGGTCGTCGATCGCGATGAGCCGGCCCTCGAGGCAGCGATTCTCGACATCGAAGACGCTTCCCAGCCGGTTCGAATTGGTCTCGTCGGGGCAGGTCAGGCGAAAGTTCGCGTGCGTGCTGTTGCGGACGAAGATGTCTCTCACCATCTCGCCGAGTTGACGCGTCGACTCTCGTCGCACGACAGCGGGGCGGGGCATGTCGATCGCGTATGTCCGGAAATCAGGGAGGTCGAGCGGCACGATCAACTTGCAGTTCGCGTGCGGGTTGGCCCCCATGCGACGGTCACCGGCGGGGGCAAGGCCCGCGAGCTCGGGGGCCAGCGCTCCCTGTTCCGTGAAGACCGAGTCGGGCTCGTAGCTGCGCAGCCAGTCTTCCAGCAGTCGCAGCTGGATCGCGTCGGTCCTGGCTGCCGGCAACGGCACTTGGTGCGCGCGAAACGTGCCGACCACGGGTTGGTCATCGACTATAGTGGGGCCTGTCCATCCCTTCGGCGTGCGCAGGACGATGGCAGGCCATGCTGCAGGGCCGAGGCTTCTGCTCCGCGCATGTGCGCGCGCTTCGGTCTGGACCGCGCGAATGCGTGAGTAGCACGCATCGATCGCGGTGGCGAGCTGCTGGTGCACGCTGGCCGGATCGTCGCCCTCGACGACGAAAACCTCGTAGCCGTGGCTCTCGAGCAAGCGGGTGACCATTGGATCATCGACGCGGGCGAGAACGGTCGGCCCACTGATCTTGTAGCCGTTCAGATGAAGGATCGGAAGCACCGCGCCATCACGAGCGGGGTCAAGAAAACGCGTCCCCTTCCACGAGCCTTCGAGCGGTGCGGTCTCTGCTTCGCCGTCGCCGACGACGGCCACGACGATCAGGTCCGGGTTATCGAACGCCGCGCCAAATGCGTGGGAGAGGACGTAGCCAAGCTCGCCGCCCTCATGGATGGATCCCGGCGTCGTCACACTTACGTGACTCGGAATCCCGCCCGGCGTCGAGAACTGCCGGAACAGCCGGTGCATCCCTGCCGCATCGCGCGTCACGTCGGGGTAGACCTCCGAGTACGTTCCCTCGAGATAGACGTTCGCGACGACCGCCGGACCGCCGTGCCCAGGTCCAGCGAGGTACATCACATTCGCGTCGTGCTCCCGAATCATCCGGTTGAGGTGGATGTAGATGAGGCTTTGTCCAGGAGACGTTCCCCAGTGGCCCAGGAGCCGCGGCTTGATGTGCTCGGGGCGGAGCGGTTCGCGCAAAAGCGCGTTGTCTTGCAGAAAGATCTGACCCACGGTGAGATAGTTTGCGGCTTGCCAGTACCGCTGCATGCGCTTCAGCAGCTCAGCGCCGAGCGGTCCTGAGCGGGAGGCGATAGCGGATTGTGCTGATCCCGCAGCCGGCATATCCGACGCAGGGACGACGCTCGAGACCGACGCGTCGAACACGAAACTGGGCGTCTCAACTCGCACGGGTTGGCCTCCCCTTCTCCAGTAGCGCTCGCACGTGCCGAGCGATCATGAGCTCCTCGTTCGTGGGCACGATCCGGGCCGTGACTGGGGAATCATCGGTTGAGATGACGGGAGCGTGCGCCGCATTACGGTCGCTCGCGAGCGACACACCGCACCAGGACAGTTGTTCACAGATCCGCGCTCGGACGGCTGGTGCGTGCTCGCCGATTCCGCCAGTGAAGACGATCGTGTCGAGGCCCCCCAACGCGACCGCAAATGATGCGATGGCCTTAGCGACCTGGTAGCAAAAAGTCTCGACGGCAAGAGCGGCCAGCGGGTCGTTGTCGCGGCGATCGAGCAGCGTTCTCATGTCTCCGGTCGTTCCCGAAAGACCGCGAAGTCCGCCGTTGACGTTGACGACACGGCTGACCGCCACGGGATCCATGCCCTGCGTGCGCATCAGGTACAGGAGCACGCCCGGGTCGAGGTCGCCCGAGCGCGTGCCCATGACGACGCCGCCTGTCGGAGTGAATCCCATGGTCGTGTCGACGCTCCGTCCATCGCGAATGGCCGCCACACTGGCGCCGTTCCCGAGATGCGCGGCCGCCACGCGCGATGGTAGTGCGCCGGCGGCCCGCAATTCATCGACGATGAACTCATACGAGAGCCCATGAAAGCCGAACCGGACGACGCCGTTATCGGTGAACTGACGCGGAATCCCGAACACTCGTGCACGATCCGGTAGCGTCGCGTGAAACGCGGTGTCGAAAGATGCAGCGGAACGTAGGTGCGGCACTTGGCGGGCCACCGCCCGAACCGCAGCGAGCTCGAGCGGAAGATGATCGGGGGCAAGCGGAATGATTCCCTCCAGGTCGTGCATCACGGCTTCGGTGAGCCACACCGGCTCGCGATATCTGGTGCCGCCGTGTACGAGGCGGTGACCCGCCGCGTCGAGTCGGTCGGCCAGGTGTTCTTTCTCCAGTTGGGCGAGCAGCCAGCGAATCGCGGCTTGCGCGTCAGGGCACTCGCAAGGTTCGGTGCGAGTTGCTCCTGCGCTCATCGTGATGGCTGCGGTGTTCGGGGTGCCACCGAACGCGACAGTAGCGGCGAACACGCGGCGCTCGACGTGGGCACTGACGTCGAACACGGCCGACTTGAGGCTCGAGGAACCGACGTTGAGTGCGAGGACGAGCACGACGAACGAGGGGGTTAGGGGTTAGGGGGTCTCGGGTCCTCCCGATTATTTGCCACCGGCTGCCTGGGTCGCGGTCGTCCCTGCAGTCTTGGCCGCAGTCTCCACGCCGTGCAGTAGTCCATCGAGTGCGGCGCGATCGTAGAGTTTGCCGTCGGCGACGACTGCCCGGATCGTCGTCGTATTGTGGATGTCGACCGTCGGATCCTTGGCGAGGAGCACGAGGTCTGCGAGCGTGTTGGGGGCGACGCGTCCGATGTCCGTCCGGTTCCAGAAGCGCGCGGGGTTGCTGGTTGCTGTCTGCAGGGCTTCCATCGGGGTGAGCCCGGCGGCTACCATCTCCGTGAGTTCGTCATGCAGGCTGAAGCCGGGCACCACGAACACACCGGGCGCTGCGTCGGTGCCGGCAAGGATCGGCACACCCGCACGGTGGAGCGCACCGGTCATGGTCAGGTTCCGGTGCCAATATTCCTGCCGTCGACTCAACGGATCCTTCCGGATGTCGAGCATGATTGCATCCGTGAACTTATGCCAGGAACCCGTTCGCCAGGACATCGGGACGTAGCGCGCCAGAGGCTGATTGTTCTGGTCGAGCAAGTCGAGCAGCGTTTCGCCTCGTTGCCACGCGAGCGTCGGGCACTGCCAGACTTGGGCCTGCGCGAGTCGCTTGAGCAGCGCAGCGCAACGCGCGGGATCATAGCTCGCGAGCAGGAGCTGCATGTTGCCGTTCCCGGCAATGAACCGATCTTCCTGAGTCGAGCATCCCTCGAACAGGCCCATGAGGTGCTCAATGCTCTTCTGACCGGCATCGATCACCTCGCCGACGCGGACGCGTGTCGGCACATGGCCGACGATGGGCAATCCCAGACGGTGGGCTTCTGCCGCCGCTGCGAGATAGGCGTCGTGCGGGACCTCCGACTGGACCTTGATGAAGTCCACATGCTGCGACGCGAGCGAGCGAACAGCTGCGACGGCGTCGGCTGGTGACGTGACGGGCACCGAGCTGGGAAACCGCATGCTCTTGCCGTCCGCGAGATATCCATCGAGCATGGGGCCCGCTACGACCATCCTGGGCCCGACCAACGAGCCCGCGGCAATGGCCGTACGCCAGCCAAGGAGGACCGATAGCTCGCCGCCCATGTCGCGCACACCGGTCACGCCGTTGGCGATGAAGAGCGGCAGAATGACGTCCCGACCGCCGGGGAACCAATCCCCGAAGACGGAGTGCACGTGCATGTCCCACAAGCCGGGGATGAGATACTGGCCCGTCGCGTCCACGACACGGGCCTGCCCGGGCGTGTGGAAGTTCGCAGCGGGGATGACCTCGGTGATCCGGTGACCGCGGACCACCACGGCGCGATCGGGTTGCGCCGAGGACGTTGCCGGGTCGATTACGGTGGCGTGAAGGATGACGAGTGGCCGGCTGTCCTCCTGGGCCGACAAGGCGTGCTCGGCCGTGAGCGCCATGAGCACCCCGCCGAAGGCCGCCCGAGCAAGGAACGAAGCACGCATGGCTGCAACTCGAGGTTGAGGATGGAGGGCAAGGGACAGAAGCCGGGTGACGCGTTACGGGTGGCGGGTGTCGGGTCAACTACATAGACACACAGGGCCGATGCGAGAGAGGCCGGGACCGGAGTGTCGTGACCGTCATGTGGCCCGCACGCGAGGCAACAAATTGTGCACTCTCAGCCGCTTCACCGACAGGTCTGTAGATTCTCTGGCGCGAGGGCGGCGGCGTAGAGATCTCGAAGATAGAGAGAACATCGCGGACCATGGAGCTGAAACGAGTCGCGTATGCGGCGCCTTTGTTACTCGCGGCCATTGGCTGCCGAGAGGGTGAAGCGCCGGCGCCAACGCACCATATCTCGGTCCAGGTCGGCACGAAGGTCACAGGGCGCCTCGCGCTGGCGATGTCGACGAGCTTTCAGCCCGAATCGTACGACGTGAACGACTTCCAAACTTATCCGGGTGCCGTGACACCGCTTGGTGCGCTCAAGCCCCAGCACATCCGGGTCCAATCGGCCACGGATGGCAACCCGCAAACGAGTCCCACGACCTGGAACTTCACGGATCTGGATGCCGCTACGCAGCCTGTCCTCACTGTCGGTGATCATAGTCCCGAATTGCAGTTGGGGCGCGGTCCCGCGTTCATGTACAGCGACAGCGGTGGCCTGCTGGATACCACGTATCAGCAGTTTGCCGCGTACGCGGCACAGATCGTCCGGTACTACAATACGGGCGGCTTCACCGCGCCCGACGGGAAGCACGCGTCGCCGGGCTCGCACCCCATCACCTGGTGGGGAATCTACAACGAGCCGAACATCAACAACCTGACCAACGTCCAAGACGCGGCGCTCTACAACGCCACTGTCCCGACCATGCATGCGATCGATCCGTCGCTTCGGTTCGTGGCCGGTGAAGTCACCGGTGATCAGTACACCATTCAGACCTATCTGCCGGGAGCACTCAACGGGATCAATGCCCGCGTCGACGCGGTAGCCATCCACCTCTATTCCGTCTGCAGCCAGGCGGTAACCGACGGATCGATCATGTCGCTGGTCCCCGTATTTGCGCAGAGCGTACAGGGGGCGAGGGCTGCCGCAGCCAACAATCCACTGACGGCATCGGCACCGATCTGGGTCACGGAGAACAACGTCAACGCCGACTTCAACCTCGGCAACGGCATCAGCGCCTGCAACGGCAATTCCTTCGTGACGGATCCTCGCGGGTCGAGCGTTTTCTTCGCCGCGTGGCGGCCCTACGTTTTCTCCCAGGTCGGGCGGGCCGGGGCACAGGCTCTTTACCAGTGGTCGTTCTTCGGCGACACGCAGTTCGGCGAATTCAATCGGACGAGTGGCGCGCTGCAGCTGTCGTACTGGGTCGACTACTGGTTGGAGCGCGCCTTCCCCTCGCCACCGGGCGCGAACATCCTCGCTGTGACCAACAGCGACACAGCGGACATCGAAGTCCTCGCGGTCCGCAACGACGACAGCAGCGCGGTACTCATGGTCGCCGACCATGCAGTCGCGTCGACTCGCGACAACAATGGCCACGGTGCGCCAGCCTTCGTCTCGCTCGATCTCTCCGCGCTAGGCACTTTCCACAGCGCGCAGCTCATCACGATCGATGCCGGCACCGATCCCACCACCGGCCCGACGCCGAGCCCCGTCACGCCGAGTGGGACCATGACGGTGAGTTTGGGAGGGTATGGGGTGACGTTCTTGCTTATGAAGTAGACGTTCGACGTTCGACGACAAACCTCAGGGCCAGCGTCGGGCCACCGGTGCTGATCCCGAGGTTTCCTTCGAACGTCGAACGTCAACCTCGAACGTCGAACGTCGAGCCTTACGCCGCTGTCTTCCCGGTGGGCGGTCGTGCGCCGGGCGGCCCGTGGTCCCAGTCCTGAGCGCTCGAGATGTTCGGCATGCCCCAGTCCTCGCCGTTCCAGCCAGTGAAGCCATCGAGCTTGAAGAACCACGCGCCGGTGTTGGAGTCCGTGATCATGATCAGCCCGTCCGTATTTCGTACCATGACGCCGAACGCGCCATTGTAGACGCTGGTGCCGCTGTAATCCGGGTTGCCGCCATTGCCAGTCGCGTGGGTGCACTCGCAGGTGTAGTACCACCCCTTGTTCTTGAGATGCGCCGGATCCTGCATGTCGAAGATCTGGAGACCATCCTCATAGCCTGAAACGAACACGTAGGGCCAGCGTACCTCGTGATTGTGCAAGAGGTCATTCCAATCCGTTTGATAGACCGATAGTGGCTGCGTAATGGCGGCGACCTTGCCCTCGAGTCCCGGGCGGAGGTCGAAGATGCGGAGTGGTGCCCATTGGTACTCCGTCTCGGTCACCGCAAAATTGCCATCCGGGCTCGGCGTGAAGGTGTGGCCCCAGCTAACTCCGGCCATGCCTACGACAGAGGTGACGAGCTTGGGGTCCTCCGGCTTGGTCACGTCGTAGACGTAGTAGCCGCCGCCGCCGGCGCCGTAGAACTTGTCCTGTTGGCGCGCGGGGTCATAGGCGACATAGAAATCGTGGTACCCGACCATCATGATCGGGACGTCGCGAAACCCTGGCAGGACCTCGGCGCGCGCGTTGCCAGGCGGCACGGGCACCTTGCCGATGAGTCCCTGGTCCTTGTCGCCCGCCAACAACTTCTGCATGTCGTAGATGTTGGCGTAATTCGCGGTCGTCGTCGTGAACAACAGGACGCGACCATCCGAATGCTTGTATGCAAACAAATTGTGAAATCCGCCGGGCGCGTCCGGTGCGCGAATCCGGGCGACGACCTTCACCTTGCTCGTGTCGGGCAGGCCGGTGACATCGAAGATGATGGCCCCCAGATCGCCGTCCGGTGTGCCCTGGCGGAACTGGAAGCACGCGGCGACATAATAGCGGCCGTTGAGTTTGAAGTACTTCGTGCGCAGTCCTCCGGCCCCGACGTGCAACCCCGCATTCTCGATCTTCCATCGATAGAGGACCTTGATGTTGTTCAAGTCCTTGAGATCGAGGATCGAGAAGCCTGGCCGGTCACGCCGCTGTGCGACGTAGGCGTAGGGGCGCGAGAGCTCCTGTTCCAGGTCCGCATTGGCGGTCCGGAATGGGCCGCCCAGCGCCACGTGCCCTACCAGATGCACGTTTTCGCTACCGCCTGTCTTCGTGGGCAGTGACTGGTCAGGATGCCGGCGCCGTCGCAGATGTCTGCCCCGGTACCTGCGCGCCGCCGACCATGATGGCGACGGCGCTTGCCGCAACTACGCACAGCCCTCCTCTACGTCTCTGCACGGCGCCTCCCCGAACGGTGTGCGCTTGCTCATTTGGCGTTTTGGACTCACCGCACATTGTCTCCAACCGCTGCGATTTGGAAGAGCAATGTTCGCGTCGCGTGTCGAAGTGGGAGAAGGAGAGGGAAGCCCGGAGGCTGGCCTGAAGCATGCGGGCCACCGCCGTTGGCTCCGTGCGCGCCGGTGGTGAGCGCGGTTGGCAGACGCCGATTAGCGCAGACAGCATTGGCGCGACCGGGGCTCAAACCGGAAAAGCATCAAAGAATTCGCGGATGGAGGCGTCCGCCACGTCCCGTGGATTCTGAGGTTCGACCATTGGTCGGGTAGGCCGGACGCTGCATCGCCAGTTTCATTAGGCTCTTGCGGCAACTAATGGAACGCCCACATTGGTCGAATCTTGCGCATCGTCGTGCCTCCTCGGGCGACGAGCGGACACTGTGTGAGCTGGGCAGAGGCGGCGGATGATGCTGCGTTCGAGACCCTTCCCGAATCGTATTGTGCCTGGTCGCGGGCGATGGCATTGCCGTCCTCGCGACCCGCCGCGCTGCGGTCCTGGACGACGGCGAAACCAGGCGTCCACTCTCTTCCGTGCTGTCTCCGCACCTTCTCTTGCAACCTTTGGAGGCTGCAAATGCGCCTAAAGCTCTCTGAACGCTTTCTCCGATGTGTCGCAGTAACCGCATTGCTCTCCGCGGTCTCCGCCCGAGGCTGGGCACAGGAAGCCCGGATCACGGGACATGTCGTCGACGCCGAGTCGCGCACGGCCGTGCCGGCAGCGGTGGTATTGATCGTCGGTACGACGATCGGCGCGAACACCACGACAGCGGCACGTTCACGGTGCGGCGGCCTGCAGACGCCACGTCGATGACGGTCCGCCGGATCGGCTACCTGGCGCAGACGGTCGCGCTCGCGCCGGGCCAGACGGACTACACCGTCGCGCTGACGCCGAGACGTCCTGCACCTGCGAGGCGGAAGTCGTGACGGGCGTCGCGACGACGGTCTCGACGCAGAGCGCCGCGAACGCCGTCGCCGTGGTCACGACGCAGCAGGTGAACGAGGTCCCGGCGCCAACGGTCGAGAACGCGCTGCAAGGGCAAATCCCCGGCGCGCTGATCCAACAGAACAACGGCGGTGCGCCTGGCGGAGGCATGCAGATCCAGATCCGCGGTATCACCTCGATCAATGCGAATGCCTCGCCGCTCTACGTGCTCGATGGTGTCATCATCGACAACGACACGCAGAACGGCGGGCAACAACGCCATCACGGCGGCGGCCGGCGGTGTCGCGCCGAGCGAACAGGACCTCGGCGTGAACCGCATCGCCGACCTCAATCCCGAGGACATCCAGAGCATCCAGGTGCTCAAAGGCGCCTCGGCGTCGGCCATCTACGGCTCCAAGGCGTCGTCCGGCGTCGTGATCATCACGACCAAGAAGGGGACGACGGGCAAACCCCGATGGACGTTCACGCAGGACGTCGGGCACTTCTCAGACGCCCATTACCTGAACATCCGACAATTCCCGACACTGGCCAGTGCGCAAGCGTGGTACGTCAACGACGTTACGCTCGCCACGACGCCGGCCCAGATCGCGGCCAACAACGCATTCATCGCCGGTGTTTATGGCGGCAATCAGGACTATCAGTCATCCATCTTCGGCAACGGGCAGGCCTCGTACGAGACCGATTTGAGCGTCAGTGGCACGTCGGGTGCGACGCAGTACTTCCTCTCGGGCCTCTCGAAATACGACAATGGCCCGCTGCTCAACAGCGGATACAACAAGCAGTCGATTCGGTCCAACCTCACCGAACAGTTCCGCGCCCAATCTCTCGGTCGCGGCCAATCTCTTCTACTCGAACAGTGTGGCGCGGCGCGGCATTTCGGGCAACGACAACAACGGCAGCAGTCCGGTCGACGTGATCTCGTATACACCGCAGTTCGTGAACATGAACCGTCAGAACGCCGACGGTAGCTGGGTGCCCAATCCGTTTGGGCCGGCGAACCCGTACGCGGACGCATGCGGACATCAGCACTCCTGAGACTACGCAGCGCTTCATTGGTGGCGGCCAGTTCAACTGGACACCGTACAGCACGGAGCACCAATCGCTGCAACTCACTCTCATTGGGGGTGTCGATATCGCCAACGTGTTGGACGAGCTTTACGCGCCGGCGAATCTCCAGCTCGAGCAGACCTTGCCGCTGCCCGGGGTCTCCACGACGCAGACGACGCACGACCAATACATTAACTACTCGGTCAACCTGATCCACCACTACACGGGTCTCTCGTGGCTGGACGCAACGACGTCGGTCGGATTCGTTCGCGAGCGGCGGGACCTGCTCAATCCGTTCACGGTCTCGCAGAACGTGATCGCGGGCGTCAACAATCCATCGATCGGCACGGTCCAGACCAACATCTACAATCGCACCGCGCAGCGTGACCAATCGCTGTATGCCCAGGAGCAGATCCTGACGCTAGTCGCAGCGGCTCTCCTTCACCGGCGGGGTCACGGGCGAGCGCACGACGAACGACGGCGACATCAACAAGTTCTACTATTATCCGCACTTTGCCGCCGCCTATCGGATCCCGCAGTTCCTCAGCTTCCTCGATGAGCTCAAGGTTCGCGCTGCATACGGGCAGTCGGGCACGCAGCCGCTGTACGGCGTGCGGTACAGCCCATTCCCAGCAGTCGTCGTCGGCTCGGCTCCGGCCGTCGGCCCTGATACCCTGCTCGGCAATGCGAACGTCAAGCCAGAGTCCGAGACGGAGACCGAGTCTGGGGTTCGATGCGACGTTCCTGCATTCGCGAGCCCAGCTGACGTTTACGGTCTATCAGAAGCGGATCGACAATGTGCTCTTGCAGGCTGGGGTGAATCCGTCGCGCGGCTACGTCGCGGAATGGCTCAACGGTGGCGAGTTCACGAACCAGGGCGCCGAAATCGGGCTGGAGGCGACGCCGATTCAGATGCGCAACGGCTTCGCGTGGACTACGGGCTTGTCGTTCTACCGGAACTACAGCGTCGCCAACTCGATCCCGGTAGCACCGTTCGCCCCGAATGGCGGGCGCAACGGGTGGATCGATCCAGGTCGGTCGGTTTCGGAGCTCGTGAACAATGCGATCGTGTTGCCGAACGGCTATCCGGCGCAAGTGGGCGACGCGCAGCCCGGCTTCGACATGACGTTGAACAACGGCTTCAGCTACGGGCCTCTCCGGCTGGCAGGGTTGTTCGAATGGAGCAAGGGCGCATGGGTGCGAAACAATCAGGACGCATACTTCGCGTTCGGCCCGTGGCTCTGGGGTGATTCGGCGCGCTCTGCGAAATTCATTCAACAGACGGAAGCGGGTCTCACACCGCGCGAACAGCCCGGGTCTTTCCTCAAGCTGCGAACGGTCTCGCTTGCGTACACGGTGCCTGCGCGCTGGGTGCAGCGCATCCCTGGATCCTTCGTCTCCAGCGCTCGGCTCTCGGTGATCGGCCGCAACGTGCTGATGTGGTGGGGCAAGGGGTACGACGGCCTCGATCCCGAGGGGAGCTCGAGGGGTGACCAAAACGTCATTCGCGGAGATCAGGTCACGCCGTATCCGCCATCGCGCAGCTATTTCCTGTCTCTCGACTTGGGCCTCTGACATGAGCGATACATTCTCTCTCAGGACCGGCATCGCGGCGTGCGGTAGTGCACTTCGCACCCGTCGGTCGCGGATACGCGCGCTCATCGGCTCCTCGGCACTTCTCCTCGCCGCGGGATGCAAAGACAGCGCGATCCCCTACTTCGACTCGCCGACCAGCATTCCGGCGTCAACGACCGGAGTGCAGAACGCCGTAATGGGGCTGTTCGGCTCCACGCGCAGCGATCAGTTCGACTACCTCTGGTTCTCGACAGGGTTCGCGCGTGACCTGTTCTTTTTCCTCGGCGCGAGTCCCAACACCCTCACGGACGTCGCGGGCCTGGTACCAGGGGCGAACGCCAATACCACGCTGATCTGCTGTGGCGTGTGGAACGCCGAGTACGAGAACGCCAAGCAGTCGAACCTCATCGTGACGAGCCTGTCAAAGGTCTCGACGTACAGCTCGGCCCAAGTGGCGGCCGTTACGGGTGTCATACAGACGATGAAGGCGCTCAACTTCATGTATCTGGCCGAAACCCGTGACACGCTCGGAATCCCATTGTACGCGATCGATCAAAATCCGACCGACGCGCCGTTCTGCAACAAGGACGTCTGGGCATACATTGTCGCCCTGCTGGACTCCGGGTTCGATCCAGCTGAACACGGCAGGGTCGATTGCGTTACCAATCAGCGTACCGGCGGGATTCGCGGCCGTTGCGCAAACCGCCTCTCCGAGCACGGCGCCGGGGTCGTTCGCAGCGTTCAATCGGGCTCTGGCAGGCAAGGCAGGGCTGGAGCTGGCGTACGCCATTGCGCGAGGCACGGGTGGTGCGCCGACGCCGACGTCAGCGGGCTCGCCCAACGCGGCCGCGCTGCTGCGGGCGGATAGTGCGCTGACGGCATCCGCTCTCTACAACCTGACGGCGATCAAACCGCCGGCGGTCGGCAATTTCCCACTCGATGCGAATGGTGTCTACCACACGTTCAGCGGCGCCTCGGGTGACCAAGTCAGCCCGGTCAACGGGAACTATTTCCAGTTCGTCACGACGTTCGACTTTACGAACGACGTCGACACCCTGAATGACCTTCGGTGGAAGAACAAGTTCGTTCCCGATCCACAGCCCGTCCAAGTCGGTACGTATGCTGGCGTTGCAAATCCACATCTCTTTCTCCCCTACGCGACGGTCAACAGCCCGATCCCGATCGTGCGCGCGGAGGAGCTCGCGCTGGTGCGAGCACAAATCCAGCTCGGGCTTGGCAACCTGGCGAATGCGATCTCGTTGATCAACACCGTGCATCAACAGGCTGGCGGCTTCGCCACGCCGCTCACGATTGCCGCCACCTACACGGCAGTTCGTGACACGCTGCTCAAAGAACAACGGATTTCGACGGTCCTGGAGGGCAGCGGTGACCGCCTCATTGCCATTCGCATGTATGGCCTCCAGCTGACGGCTGACACCACCTGGGCTGCACACTCGGGCCCAGACGCGGTTGTGGATGCGTCGGTCAAGGCCACGGACTTTCACAATACGGTTGCGACGTTGCCGCCGGCCGAGATCTCGTCGCGCGGAGGCAGTTGGAATTTGCAGTGCCCGTAAGGAAAGGCTGAGGAGAGGGTTTAGGGTTTGGGGTTTGGGGTTTGGGGTTTGGGGTAAGAGCAACAGAGCCAAAGGGGTCAGTTGCGGCGCGCCGTGGCTGGCCCTTGGCGTTTCTTCCCCACACCCGAAACCCCCTGCCCCAGACCCGCTTCATCGGGCCGCGTGACCAATCCCTTGCGCCAAGTCGTCCTACGGACGTGCGGCAAATCCATGTCAGCCTCTCCGAGGTCCTCTCGGCGCTGTCGTACGCGCTCGACCTGACAGAGGGGCAGGCGCCGGGGCACACGCTACGGTCGTGTGTGATCGGCATGCGGCTGGGTGAGGAAGTCGGCTTGAGCGCGGATGACCGGTCCGCCCTCTACTACGCGCTCCTGCTCAAAGACGCCGGGTGCTCGAGCAACGCCGCGAGGATGGCCACGCTCTTCGCCTCCGACGATCGCGTGGTCAAGCCGGGTCTCAAGCTGCAGGACTGGCACAAGCGGCTGCGCCTGGCACTTGCTACGGCCCGACAGGTGGGGCGAGGTCTGCCGCTCGCGACGCGTGTGAAGCGGTTCCTCGCGATCGCGCGCACTCCGGACATGACGCGGGACTTGATCCGCCTCCGATGCGAACGAGGCGCGGATATCGCCGATCGGCTCGGGTTTCCCACGGCGACGGTCGGTGCGATCCGGTCGTTGGACGAGCACTGGGCAGGACTCGGGTATCCTGACGGTCTTCGCGGCGAAGAGATCCCCCTGCTCGCGCGCATCGTGCTGCTCGCGCAGACCCTGGACGGGTTTCAGACGCAGCGGGGGAGTGGGGCCGCGCTCACCGTGGCGCACACACGGAGCGGCACGTGGTTCGACCCTCAGCTCGTCCGGATCGCGGCCGGATGGCGCCGCGACGCCGCTTGGTGGCGCGGGCTCCAGGACCCATCGATCAGCACGACCGTCGTCGCGCTGGAACCGAGGGATCGTGTGCAGCACGTGGACGAATCGGCGCTCGATGGCATCGCGAGTGCATTCGCCGAAATCATCGACGCTAAGTCACCGTACACCTACCAGCATTCGGCGGGTGTGTCCTCCTACGCGGTCCGGATCGCGCGAAGGCTCGGCTTCGCGGCGGGTGCGTTGCGGCGCATCGCGCGCGCGGGCTGGCTTCACGACATCGGGAAGCTCGGCGTGTCGAACCGGATCCTCGACAAACCAGGCCCCCTCACGCCGGATGAACGCCGCGCACTCGAGCGGCATCCCGTGCACACCTTCGAGATCCTCTCCCGCGTTGCCGCATTCTCCGAGTTCTCGCTGACGGCTGCGCTTCACCACGAGAAGCTCGACGGCTCGGGCTACCCATGGCGGCAGGGCAGTGCACGGCTCGACCTGCCTGCGCGGATCCTGACGGCCGCCGACATGTACGACGCGCTCACCGCGCACCGCTCCTACCGCGCTGCCTTTCCGCCCGACGCTGCGCTGACCGTGCTGAGACGCGACGTCGCCAGCGGCAAACTCGACCCGCGCGTGGTCGACGCGCTCTCGGCGGTCGTCGCTGAATCCGCGGAGGGACAGGTCGGGGAGCGAGCGGCGGGATGACCCGGGCGCCGATCGGCGGTAACGATCTGCGATCCGCCCATTTCGATTGGCGTTGCCTGCAGCGCGGCAAGGCGGGCGGGCGACGCGGCGCGTCGCCCCCATGTGTCAGGCTCGATCTCGTGGCTGGTCGGTTGTGGGCCTGGGCGCGCTGACTACATCGGCCGCCATGTTGAGCTGCCGAAATGCGTCGGCTGGGCCCTCCCAGGGGACCAGATCGGGGTGAAACAGGTGCGCGAGCAGCTCGACACCGGTCACCACTCGTGGACCGGGACGGGCGAAATAGGCGTTGGCATCGACCACATACACCTCGCCCGAGCGAACCGCGGGGATCTCGGACCAGCCAGGGCGAGTCACCAACTCAGCTGCCTGCGCCATAGTCCGATCGATGTCGAACCCGCACGGCATCAGAATGAGCACCTCGGGGGCGGAATCCCGAACGGCGTTCCACGACACCCGAATCGAATCCGAGTTACGACGGGCCAGGACGTCGTGCCCGCCCGCGAGCTCCACCATCTCGGGGATCCAGTGACCGCTGCAGTACACCGGGTCGAGCCACTCCATACAGAAGACTCGTCGCCGGCGACGTTTCCGCGCGATCGCGGCGACCACCCGCTCGATGCGCACACGTCCCGAGCCGATCAAAGCCTTGGCGGATTCCCGCGAATCCGTCGCTCCACCAATCGTGCGGATGCTTCCGTCGATGTCGGCGAGTGACCTCGGCGTGAACCAAAGGACCTCAGGTTGAATCGGGAGCGTCTCCAGTACATGTGACACTTCGTTCCCCGACGGCGCACAGACCTCACACAACGTCTGCGTCAGAATGAGGTCGGGAGCGAGCTCCCGGAGCAGGTCCTCGTCTACCCAATACAGACTCTGGCCACGTCGAAGGCGCTCGCCGACCGCCTCGTCGACCTCGCGCGGGCTCATGCGATCGGTCTCGAGCGCACTGCGCACGACCACCGGCTTGGTCTTGACCTCGAACGGGTAATCGCACTCGTGAGTGATGCCGACGAGCTGATCTACAAGCCCGAGGGCACACACCGTTTCGGTCGATGCGGGGAGGAACGAGACGATGCGTCGTGTGGGCATGTGCGGCTGTGACGAGTCCACTATCATGTGGGCTCTGTTCGCGCGGGGCAACGGGGTGCCCGTCCGGTTGCAGTTTCCGGGCCTCAGGCGAGGGAACAAACCGCCGAAACACTCGTCACCGCGAGGCACCACTGGGAGACGCGAGTGGAAAAAACAATGGGATCATGTCCGACCTGGCGACGCGGCGCTCAAACGGTACCTTGGTCCCAGATCGCGGGACTCTGCGACAGGCGCGGTCCTCACGTCAGCGACAGGGTGCTCTTCATGTGGAGACACGCGGGCGCCGCTATTGGAGCCGCTCTTCTCCTCGGCGTGCCAGCCATTCTGCTCGGCCCAGCACAAACGTGCCCAACATCCGCCGAGCGAAGGACCGTCGATCGTCGCGCCGGGGTTCTCGACCGAGCGATTGTCGCGGATCGACAGCGCATTCGACCGCGCGCTCGATCGCCGCGAGATCGAGGGGGCGGTCGTCCTCGTGCTTCGGGATGGTCAGACGGCATACGAACGGGCCTTCGGGTGGGCGGACCGCGAGGAAGGCCGGGAGATGCGCGCGAACGCCATCTTCCGTATCGCATCGCAGACCAAGGCGATCACGAGCGTCGCCGCGATGGTGTTGGCCGAGGAGGGGCGACTCGCGCTGGCGGACCCGGTCTCGAAGTTCATCCCCGAGTTCGCGCTCACGACCGTGATGCAGCACACCCCGTCCGGAACCACTCTCGTCCCGGCGCAGCGACCGATCACGATCCGCGACCTCCTTACGCACACCGCGGGGATCTCCTACGGCACCGACACGGCCCTTGCTCAACTCTACAGGGCCAAAGGTCTCGGCCCAGCCGCGGGCTACGGCTGGTACACAGCGAATAAGGACGAGCCGATCTGCGAGACCATGACGCGGCTCGCGAGTCTTCCGTTCGCCGCGCAGCCGGGAACACGCTTCGTGTATGGCTACAACACGGACATCCTGGGCTGTGTGGTCGAGCGTGCGTCGGGGATGTCCCTCGCCGATTTCATCGAACAGCGAATTACTCGTCCCCTCAGGATGCATGACACGCACTTCTTCGTTCCGCCCGAGGACAAAGATCGCCTTGCGACCGTATATGGCACGAGTGACGGGGACACGGTGGTGCGCGCCGCGGATGGTCCGCGCGGGCAGGGGAACTACGTCGACGGGCCACGCATGAGTTTTTCGGGAGGCGCGGGCCTCACATCGACCGCGGCCGACTACGCGCGCTTTCTCGAAATGATGCGCAACGGCGGAATACTCGATGGCGTGCGCATCCTCTCGCCGGCCACGGTCGCGCTCATGACCACCAACCAAACCGACACCCTGTACTCGCATACGGGTCTCGGCTTCGGCCTCGGCTTCTTCATTGTTCTCCGCCCCGGCGCGGAGGGACGCGTCGAGTCCGTTGGCACCTTTGGCTGGACCGGGGCATACGGGACCACCTATGAAGTCGACCCGCGGCAGCATCTCGTGATCGTGTACATGACGCAACTGCTGCCCAACCGCAGCACGATCGCTACCGAGCTGCCCATGCTCGTGTACCAGGCGCTGGTCGACTACAAGCAATGACGTCGCTGGTGAGACGTTGGATGTTTGGACCTTGACGTTCGACGTTCGACGTTCGACGTTGGAAGACAAACCCCGAGCGGAGTGACTTAGCTGTCTCGCAGGGCCGAAATCGGATCGATACGCACGGCTCTGACGGCTGGAATGAGGCACGCGAACAATGCGACCATTCCCAGCACTATCCCGACGCTGACGATCGTCGCGGGATCCATTGGCGTGATCTGGTACAGCAGCGCGCGCAGGAAACGCGTCATGATGAACGCGCCGACACATCCGAGCGCGCTGCCGATCACCGCGAGACGGACGCCCTGGGCGATGATCATGCCGAGGATGCGCGTTGGCGCCGCGCCCAGCGCGTTGCGGAGGCCGATTTCGCGAGTACGCTCGGCTACGCTGCCGGCGAGCGCCCCGTAGATGCCGCCGCCGGCTAGAATCAGCGCGATGGTGGCGAAGGCGGTGAACAGCAGCGTCGCGACGCGTTGCTGCGCGATGGATTCGATCGCCAGGTGAGCCATCGTCTCGACTCGGGAAATCGGCTGCGTTGGATCGACCGAGGCTGCCGCCTGGCGCAGCGTGTGAGCCATGGCCTCAGGGCTGCCGGCGGTTCGCACGACGAGCATCGCGCCTCCGTCGGACCACGGCCACTGGCGCTCAGGCACGTAGAACTGGCCGGTGCCCTGGTGACCGAGCGCCATGTGCCGAACGTCCCCCACGACTCCGACGATTGCGCGCCACGGTGTCGTCGAGCCCCCGACCTTCATCTGCTTGCCCAGCGGATCTTCACCTGGCCAGAGCTGAGCCGCGAGCGCCTTGCTCACGATCGCCACCTTGGGGGCCGAACCAGAGAAGTCGGTCGCGTCAAATCCCCGGCCGTGCACCACGGGCACGCGCATCGTTTCGAGGAAGCCCTTTGAGACGACATACCGGTCAGCGGACGGCGCCAGTTCCGGATTCGCGAGCGGGTGCTCCCGCGTTTCCACAGAGTATCGATCGACGTTGCCGGCGAGCGGTATCTGGTTGGCGAGAGCGGCGCCTCGGACGCCGGGTACGGAACGCACCGCCGCGAGGAGCTCGTCGTGGTACGTATAGACAGCGCTGTCCTGGTCGTACACGGGGCCGACCGCGTTGACTTGCAAACTGAGGAGGTGCGACGGATCGAACCCCACGTTCACGGCCAGCAATCGCACCAAGCTATGTGCAACCAAGCCGGCACCGACGAGCAGTACCAGCGCGAGGGCGAACTCTCCGACCACGAGGCCCTTGAGACTGCGGCGGTTGCGGAAATCACCAGCAGCGGTCCCCCCACGCAGCTCGTCCTGAGTGGTGTTCGTGGAGTCCGGGAGCGCGGGCACGAGTGCGACGACTGTCGCAACGGCCAACACGGCGAGCGCGGCCACCCCGAACGTGGCGACATTCACATGAATGGCTGCAACGCGAGGCATCCCGGGTGGCAGTTGTCGAACGAGCACCGGCAGCACGAGCCACGCGACCGCGATCGCGCCGGCGCCGCCGACCGCTGCGATGACCAGCGCCTCAGCCAATAGCTGACGGGCGAGCGTCAGCCGCTTGGCACCCAGCGCTGTGCGCACGGCGAACTCCCTGCGGCGGCGGACAGCGCGGGTCAGCTGCAGATTGGCGACGTTGGCACTCGAAATGAGCAGGATCAGGATGCCAGCGGCCCCGATCGCTACGAGCACGGGACGATAGGCGTGCATCACCGCGTTCTGTAGCGGCATGACGACCATGCCCGACGCCGGATATTCCGTGGGGTGGTCGGCGACCATGCGTGCAGAGATGGCATTGAGCTCGACCAACGCGCTCGAAGCCGAGACTTCGGCGCGAAGGCGTGCGAACATCTGCAGGTGTCGGCAGGTGCGACACGCCGACGGCAGCGTCGGTGTGTACCCGAGGGGGCGCCAGACTTCGCTGCCTGGCCACACGACGTCCTCGAAACCCGGCGGCATGACGCCAACGAGTGTATACGAGGTGCCATTCACGGTGACGGCGCGGCCAACGATGTGTGGGTCAGCGGCGAACCGGCGCCGCCACAGGCCGTCACTGATGATGAGGACGGCGTTGCGGCCTGGCTGGTCCTCGCTCGCGGCGAAGGCGCGTCCGAGGGCGGGGCGCACTCCGAGCGTGGCGAAATAACTGGCCGTGACCTGTTCGCCGGAGATCCGCTCCGGGTCCGTCGTGCCGATCACCGGCTCCCACAGCCCGGTGGCAGTCGCATGTTCGATCGATCGCGACTGGTCCACGATGTCGACGTAGGAGGCGAACCCGACGTTGCTGACGGCCGTCAACGGGTCGACGGAAGATGATGGACCATTGGCGTCGCGCTCCCAGACCATCATCAACTGGCCGGGGTTTGGATACGGCAGCCCTTGCAGGATCAGGGGATTGACGATGCTGAAGATCGCAGTCGTCGCGCCGATGCCGATGATCAGTGTGCCGGCGCAGAGGACCACGAAGGCCGGGTTTCGACGCAGTACGCGGACGGCGAGGCGCACATTGTCGAAGAACCAGGTCCACGGCCGGTCGCCCGGCGTGGTAGGGAGTCGAGGCCTCGATTTGTACGGCAATGTCGAAGTTATGACGGTCGGTGGGAGTTCAGACAAGGGTGCGGGTAGTCGACGCTTGCCCCTTTCGCTCAGACAGCGGCGGTACGACGTGGGTTTCTACGAGCTGCGAGGCCATGATGCGGCCGCCGGAGGATCCCGTTCCCGACTGGGGTCCAATCGCTCTAGGACAGATCGTGCGGACGGTCATGGAGGGCGACGCATTGCGTCGCCCCTACCCGCCGAGGGGCGATACCCGCGCGGGCACCCCACTATTCGGCCGCGGCCCCTACCCGCGGAGGCCGATGCGGCTGCCGCCACGACCAGATCGTGCGGACGGTCAAGGAGGGCGACGCATTGCGTCGCCCCTACCCGCCGGGCGACACCCGCGCGAGCATCCCATTATTCGGCCGCAGCAAGCGGCGCGGGCTTCAGGTTCTCAATCGTGAGGGCGGGGCGCAGCGAGATCGCCAACGTCCAGGCCATCGCATCACGCGCGGAAGAGCCAACAAAGATAGAGGTACACGCAGGGCGAGACCATCAGCACGCTGTCGAAGCGATCGAATGCGCCGCCGTGGCCCGGGATGAGTTTCGATGAGTCCTTGACGCCGGCATCGCGCTTGAGGAGAGACTCGGTCAGGTCGCCGAGTTGTCCTATCGTGCCGACGATCGCGCCGATGAGGATCGCGCCCGTGACGGGAAGAAACGTGACTACCAGATACTTCGCGGCCAGAGCCGCGCCGACGGCGAAGACGAATCCTGCGATCGCGCCCTCCCAGCTCTTCTGCGGACTGACGCGCGGGAAGAGCTTGTGCTTGCCCCAGGCGACGCCGACATGGAACGCGGCCGAATCGCAGATCCAGATGATGGCGAAGACCGTGATGGTCATGAACCCGCCCCACCGGTGGATCACACTCGCCGGGGACGGGTCGGCGAGGCCGGACGCGAAATACCGTGACATCGGGAACAGCGCCGGCGTGAAGAGCTGCCGGATCCCGATCAGCGTGCCGAAGAAGAGCGAGATGTAGAGCACCCCGAACACTGTGGTCGACAGATTGATCACCGCCGACCCCTCATTGTGGAACAGCTCGCGCAAGCTGAACGCGATCATGCTCACGAGCAGCGTCACTACCAGCAGCGACCGGTGCGTCGACGCAGGCAGAAAGAATGCCGTGTTGACGGCAAACCCGGCGATGATCCCGAGGAGCACGAGCGGGCGCGCGCCCTTCGCTTCGGCCAGTCCGTAAAACTCACGCAGCGCCACCGCCGATGCGGCGGCGACGAAGAGGAAGAAGGGGACGCCGCCCACCATGCACAGCAGCAGGATGAGCGGGATCGCCACGACGCCGACGGCGACGCGTTGTGCGAGATTGGTCACGGGTCTGGGGTCGCGGTGCTACTTGTGTTCGAGCGCGGCCGCTCGCGATGCGACGGTATCGAGATCGCCGCCGAGTGTGTCCATCTCGCGTTGGAACTGGCAGTCGATGATCAGGAGATCGATCACGTAGCCCGCCAGATTTACCGCGAAGATGACCTTGAAGATGAGCGAGTAGGAGACCACGCCCAGAACGCCGAAATAGAGCGCGAACCGCTTCATCCCGGGGTCGAACTTTGCGCGGTGCGACACGGTCGTGAGGAGCCCGATGGCGATCAGCGCCAGGATCACGAGTCCGACCGGCACGATTCCGGCGACGGCGAATCCGAGGAAGATCACGGTTTCGGACGCGCGGTCGAGTCCCTCGTCGAGCTTCTTCCCCGACTCCGACACGAGGTTGAATTCGCGCGCCATTCCGCCGTCCATTCCGTCGAGAATCTGCCCGACGGCCATGAACCCGAGGCCCCAGCCGAGTCGCCCCATGCCGATGGCGATACCGGCGATGATACTCACGACGAAGGAAGACCAGGATACCTGCGCGGGCGTGACGCCGAGCTTGAGATGGAGAAAACGCATCGGCGCTTTGATGATCGTGTCCGAGACCCGGCCAATCGCCGGCCATCGCTCAAACATGGAGCCAGCCGCGGGCGACGGCGAAGACGGCGACGTTGAGCAAAACGAGGACGACGAGCAGCGGGACTTCCTTCGCCCAGTCCGGGATGTTCGTGAGCCAGCCGCGGGTGACCCAGTCCGAGTACGGGTAGAGTGGCATTCTTTTCAAAGCGGACGCTGTAGTCCATCGCCACGTGGATCAGGAAGAAGATCGCGGGGACGAGCGTCCCGAGGAAATAGCAGAGCGGCAGGATCCAGAGCAGGGCGACGGGCTCCTGCAGCGATGACCGCCAGTAGTATCCGCGCTTGTCTTTGAGGCCGACCGCTTTGAGGTAAAACGGCGCCTTGATCAGATGATCGACGTCGACGGCCATGCCGAACGTGTAGGCCAACGCGAGGTCGGGTCCCGTGAGGCCCATGACCTGGACGCCAAGGGTCGTCGCTGCAAAATGAGTCCAGATTTTCATTACGTCCCGCCAAAAGGCTCAAAAAGCGCCGATACTGGCGCAGGCTGTCGAGGTTCTAGACGGGCATAAACTACGGCCTGCGACGGCAATGTGGATGGGGAAGCATCGCGCGCTCGACCATGTCGAGCCGGCGCTCACGGGTCTCATACTTCCTGACACAGACGATGGACGTTAGACGTTGGACGTTGGAGGCAAAACCACGGGGGCCGGCGACAGTGTATCGCCCAGCCCTCGAGGTCAGTCTCCAACGTCTAGCGTCTAGCGTCTAGCGTCTAGCGTTAGCGTCGAACGTCGAACGTCGAACGTCGAACGTCGAACGTCGAATGTCTAGAACCCCTGTGTGTCGTCGGCTGATGGGCCGTACGTCGCGGGGACGGGGAGATCGTTGAGGCGCAGGTAGACGCCGAGCTGCGCGCGGTGGTGCACGATGTGGTTCAAGAACATCTGCCGATACGCCATGAAGCGCGTGCCACTGAAGATCGGTTTTCCCTGGAAGCTCAGTTTCCAGGGCTCGCTCCACGCCGAGTCGGGCGTCGCCTTGAGGGCGGCGCGGGTTTTGGCAGCACCTTCATTGAGCGCGCTCACGAGCTGTGCGGACGACTCGAAAGGCAGGCGAGTGAAGGTGGTCGTTCCGAAGTCGAGCTCCGGCGTCGTGAGTACGGTGTGTCCAAACTGCGGGAGTTGGGCGACGTGCGGTGCGAGGTTCTCCATCTTCATTGACTTGCCGTGAGGGGCGAAGGTGCCCTTGTCCGCGGGCACACGCTCCAGCGTCTTGCGAGTGTTCGCCATCTCGGCGTCGAACTCCTGCAGCAGGAAATCGCTGATCGGCATCGTCTCCTCATTAGACCGGGGCTGGTATGATAGCCGAACAAAGACCGAAATTGCAAGCCCCGTCGACGCTGTGGTTGCCTGAACGGGGATACGGGGGACCATGCCAGTGGCTCCAATACTTTGCTTTGAATGGGCCGATGGCTGCCAGATATGGCGGCCCTAGCAGTGTGACGCGCAGTCAGACGAGCTCGGGCTTCTGTGTAACGTGACGGCTAAGTTCTGCCGTTCCGCCTCTCGAGCATTCAGCTCGCAGCAGGTTCGACGTCAGACTTATAGACGTCGGATGTCTGGGGGCGTCGTCGCCGCTGCCTGTTCGCGCTGGCGCAGCTCGACGCGGCGGATCTTGCCCGAAACCGTTTTGGGCAGCGTCGCTACGAATTCGATTTCGCGCGGGTACTTGTAGGGCGCCGTGACGCGTTTGGTGTGATCCTGCAGCTCGATGGCGAGCTCCGGAGAGGCCGTGTACCCTGGTGCGAGCACGACGAACGCCTTGACGATCTGACCGCGCTCGGCGTGCGGCTTACCCACCACCGCGGCTTCGGCGACCGCGGGATGTTCGATGAGCGCCGACTCGACTTCGAACGGACCGATCCGGTATGCGGCGGAGATGATGATGTCGTCGCCACGCCCCACGAACCAGAAATAGCCCTCGTCGTCCGTCATCGCGCGGTCGCCGGTGAAGTACCAATCGCCGCGAATGGCTTTCGCGGTCGACTCTGGGTCGCGCCAATATTCCTTGAAGAGACCGACCGGTCGGTCCGGCCGAACGCGGATCGCGAGATGACCTTCCTCGCCCGGCGCGAGCATGTTGCCATCCGCATTGACGACGTGCACGTCGAACCCCGGAGTCGGCTTGCCCATCGAGCCGGGTTTGACCGGCAGACAGCGGTAGTTCGCGACGACGTTGACCGTTTCGGTCTGACCATAGCCATCGTACACCGTGCGTCCCGTCTCCTCGCGCCAGATCTTGATGACTTCGGGATTGAGCGGCTCGCCGGCACCGGTGCAGTGGCGGAGCGTTGACCAGTCGTACGCCGCGAGCTCCATGCACACCAGGCTGCGATACACCGTCGGCGGCGCGCAGAACGAGGTGACGTGATGCCGAGTGATGAGCCGCATCAGGAGCTCGTAGTCCGGCTTTCCGCGCGCGTCCCAGAGAAAGAGTGCGGCGCCCATGCGCCACTGGCCGAAGAGCATCCCCCAGGCGGCCTTGGCCCAGCCCGTATCGGAGAGCGTGCAGTGCAGGTCCGATGGTCCCAGGTCCTGCCAGAAGCGCGCAGTGATCTCGTGCCCGATCCCGTAGGACGCCTGGGTGTGCAGCACCATCTTGGGGTACGCTTCCGTGCCCGACGTGAAGTAGATGAGCAGTGGATCGTCGCCACGCGTCGGCGTCGCATTGGGCGGCGCGTCGGATGCCCTGGTCATCGCGTCGTCGAACGATACCCAGCCCGTTGACTTGGATCCGACGATGATTCGCGTGCGCAGCGACGCACATCGGTCGCGGACCGCGTCGACCTTGGCGGCGCCGTCGGCGTCGGTGACGATCACGCTCGCTTCTGCGCGAGTCGTACGGTACTCGATGTCGCGCTCGGTGAGCAGCGTCGTGCCGGGCATGGGGATCGCGCCGAGCTTGGCGGCGCCGAGCATGACGTCGTACCACTCCACGACGCGCGGGAGCATCACGAAGATGCGGTCGCCCTTCTTGACCCCCTGTGCGTGGAGGGTGTTGGCGGCGCGGTTCGAGCGGCGGGCCAGATCGGCGAAGGTGTAGCGGCCCGTTTCGGCGCCGCTCGGTCCGACGGTGACGAGTGCCAGGCGATTCGGCTCTTTCTGTGCCCAGGCGTCGACCACGTCACGCGCGGCGTTGAAGGACTGCGGGACCTCGAGGTGGAAGTGGCGACGGGCCGACTCGTAGTCCGTCATGTTCCGTGATGAGTCGGGCATAAAGGGCGGGGTCTGGGGCCTGGGGTGTGGGGTTTGGGAACGGTACAGACCCCACTGCCGAGCGTCGCTGATCGGTAAATGATATGTTCGGGACGCGCTGGGCGAGATGCCTGGGTCGCGTGCGAAGCTGGCACTCGTTCATTGAGGAGCACAATGGCGGATGACGCACAGAACGGAGCAACAACGCCCCCGCGGTTGACACCGGAGGAACGTGCGCTCGGCATGGATGCGGACATCACCCGTCGGGATTTCCTGAATACCGTTGCGATTGGAACCGGTGCGGCGTTGTTGGGGACTGCCGCGCCTGGGCTCCTGCGGCCGGCGGCGACCGGGCCGAAAGGGCCTGGCGATCCGGCGGCCGATTGGACCGGGTATGGCGGCGTTGGCGACTACGCCCGCTCGAACGGCAACACGTGGGAGGTCGTGAACGCGGGACACGGGATTCGCGACAACATGTACGAGCGCGCGATCGCCAACGCGACGGCGACGGGCGAGACCTATGATCTCGTCGTCGTGGGTGGCGGCTTCTCGGGAGTGATCGCGGCGTACACTTTCCTCAAGAACACGGGGCGTGAGCGCCCCTGTTTGATCCTCGAGAATCACCCGCTGATCGGCGGCGAGGCCAAGCGCAACGAGTTCATCGTGCGTGGGCAGCGGCTCATCGGGCCGCAGGGCTCGAACCAGTGCGGCTTTCCCGCGGCGTCGCGGCTCGTCGGCTGGTACGGCGAGATGTGGGACGACATCAAGCCGCCGGACGTGCCGGCGCATGTTGAGTTTGCGGAACTTGCTGCAGGCCGGCGGCCAATGGATTTCCCGCGCGACAACTACATGTACTACGCGCAGGACGTCAGCGAGAACTACGGCTTTTTCTTCGACAAGCCCAAGCCACAGTGGGTGCGGAACCCTTGGGGGCACAAGCTCGAGGGCACCCCCTGGCCGGCGGACGTGAAGCGAGACATGCTGCGCTGTCGTGAGGAGCCCGCGGAGACGTTCGGCGGAGACGACGCGAGCCTCGAGCGCTGGCTCGACACGATGACGTACGAGGACTACCTCACCAAGGTGCGCAAGTTTCATCCCGAGGTCGCGCGCTACATTGATCCCTTTCTCGCGGCGGCGATCGGTCTGGGGTGCGATGCCCTGTCGGCGTACGTCCCGTATTACCTGCGTGCGTTCTTCCCAGGGTTCGAAGGGCTGTCGAAGACACCGACGCCTGCTGGATTCCCGCCGGGGCACAAGCTGGCGGACGCACCGGGCGGGTCCTACCCGGGCGGGTGCGACGGGACGATGCGGCTGCTCGTGAAGTGGCTCAATCCGGCAGTGATCGAGGGGACGACGGCATTTGCCGACGTGCACAACGGCCGCATCCGGTTCGACGCGATGGACCGGGCGGACGCACCGTGCCGCATGCGCGTCGGTGCGACGGTGGTGCGGGTGGTACACGATCCCGATCGTACAGGTGAGCCGGCAGTCATCACGTACATCAAGGACGGGAAGCTCTACTCCGTGCGCGCGCGGTCGGTCATCTGGGCAGGCGCGAGCTGGACGGCGAAACACGCAATCCAGCGGTTGCCGGAGGAATACCAATCGGCGATGGCGAGCTTCCCCCGGTCTCCGATGCTCGTGGTGAACGTGGCACTCGACAACTGGCGCGCGCTGTACGAGCTCGGATACACGCTCTGCACGTGGCAGGGCGGGTTCGGATTCACGGGGAACCTGCGGACGCCGATGTATGTCGGGGACTACCGGCCGCCGCTCGATCCAGACAAGCCCACGATCTTCACGATGTACGTGCCGTTCAATCAGCCCGGGGTGCCGATGGTGGAGCAGGGACAGCGCGGGCGGTTCAGAGATGTTCGGGACGAGCTATCGCGAGTACGAGATGCAGGTCCGCCAGCAGCTCGTCACGCTGTTCGGTGGGGCGGGCTTCGACCCGAAGCGCGACATCGCGGGGATCATTCTCAATCGCTGGGGCCACGCGTACGTGAACGCCGGTCCGGGCTTCTTCTTTGGTCGCGACGGCAAGTCGGCGCCGAGCGATGTGCTGCGGCGCCCGCTTGGCAATCTGACGTTCGCGCACTCCGAGCTGTCGGGGCACCAGACGCACAGCAACGCCGGTAACGAGGGAACTCGCGCGGCGAAGCAGGTGTTGCGGATGCTCGCGGTCACGGGGTAAACGGCAACGGCGGGGCCGCGGGTCGCGGGCGGAGGGCGACGCATGCGTCGTCCCTACGTCTGTTTGATATCGGTGTCGGCTGGGGGCCAGGTGCGACCCTCCATATCGAGCCAGTCGCCATAGGGCTGCCCTGCGAGGGGTTCGGAGCCCATGCGGAGGACGTTGCCGTCGGGATCCTCGACCTGCATCTCGTACGCCCACGGATAGTTGGTAGGCGGGTGGCGGATGGTGGCGCCTTTCGCCCGGAGCTCCTCGGCGAGTGCCCGGGCGTCGGACACGCCGATCCAGAGCCATGAGCCCAAGTGCCCCTGGTCACCCTGGCTGAGGAAGAGGTGGCAGCGGCCGCGGGTTACCGATGCAAACGGACCCGGTCCTTCCCAATCGAACTTGAAGCCGAGGATGCGCACGTAGTGGTCGATGCTCGCGTGGAGGTCGCGGACGCGGAGGATCGGGGTCTGGCCTTCGAAGGTGATTTCGGTCGTGGCCACTGTGCGCCTCCCGTGTGGGGTGGGCGCTAAAGCGCCCGAGAAAGTAGACGTACAGAAAGTAGAGAGTAGACGCCGGGCGACGGGCTCGGCGCCGTTGTCTACTTTCTACTTTCTGTTTTTCTACTCTCTCCGGCGCCGAAGGCGTCGGTGTCGAGTCGACCTCAGATCGTGAATTCCTTTGTCATGCCGTAGGCGGCGTGCGGCTTGCCATCTTTCGCATCGGGGACGAAGCAGACGAGGGCGTAGTTGCCCGGCGTGAGATTCACGGTGAAGAAGCCGTCGGCGCCGCTGGACATGTCGGTGAGGCCGCCGAGCGGGGTGCCTGGCGGCGGTCCGACCTGGTTGTCGACCCAGGCGACGAGGTCTTTCATGCTCTTGCCCGGTGCGAAGCGGACCAGCACGGCTTCGTGGTCCTGCTTACCCTGGTTGTTGATGCGCAGGGTGTGAGTGCCGGCAGTGAGCGGTGCCGACAGATTGAAGGCATACTCCGTCATCGTGACCGTGATGTCGGATTGTGGCGTCGGGTTCGCCACGTTTTGGGCTGCGGTAACGGTCAAGGGTCGCATCATGCCCTTGCCGAAGTGTGGCACGTGGTCGGGGCTCGGAACGGCGCAGATCATGACATAGTTGCCTGGGGCGAGCATGACGGTGGCCTGACTCGAGGCGCCCGGTACGGCGGCGTTGGGACCACCGAAGGAAACGGCCCATGCTGGTGGCGGGCCGGGTTGCGTGAAGGTGGCAACCAGATCATTGACCGTCTTGCCATCGGCCAACCGGATGAGCTGGACCTGGTGCATCTCTTGACCGTGGTTGACCATGGTCATTGTCGTCATGCCAGCGGGAATTTCCGCTGGTGCATCGAACGCGAAGTCCGTTGCTATCACGGTGACCGTGGGGCTGGCGTCCGCGCTGGTGTTTGCAACGGCGTGGTCGGCGCTCTTCGGGCTACAAGCTCCCAGGGCAAAGGCGGCGACGAATGCCACGATTGTGTGTGTCGAGGCGCGCATCGCCTCGTGCGGAGAGGTATTGATCAGCATTGCGGAGGTCCCTCGAGGTGAGTCGCGGCGGCGCTAGGCCTGCGGCGGCGGTGGGGCCGGAGTGAGACCGTAGCGGAGCATGATCTCAGTGAGTTTCGCTCGGTCAGGCGGGCCGCCGGCGGCGGCGTTGATCACGGCGGCGGACTCGCGGAAGAACGCGGGTCCGATGGCGGCGGGAGTGATGACGGAGAACGCGGTGGCATCCTGGGTGCCGTTGTTCTCAAAGCGGTGGACGGCGCCGCGCGGGATGCAGAGCGTCTGGCCTGGGCCCACGTCAATGCGTTGGCCATTGACGATCCAGGTGATGACGCCCGCGGTGCAGTAGATCGTTTCGTCGAAGTGGTCGTGGCTGTGGGGCGGTGCGGCGAGCCGGTGTCCGGAGGGGATGATAACCTCGAAGGCGGCGACGCTGCCATGCGACTGGTCGCCCGTGATGACGAACCGGATCGTGAGGGGCCCGATGCGGATCGTCTCGTTGGCCGGATCAATGCGAAGATCGGTGGTCAGCACTGGCATCCCGGACTCCCTCGATGGTAAATTGTCTGTACTATCGGCTATAGTACATATCGTTTACCATCGCGTCAAGGGGACCGATGTGGGGTCGGCGTTGAAGAGCAGGGAGATGCTGATCGGGGCGCTGCTCCGCGTGCCGGGGCAGGCGATTCATCGCCGGATCATCGCCGGGTTGAACGCTGCGGGGTTCGGGGATTTGCGGGTGCCGCACATGGCGGTGCTGCAGTTTCCGGGTCCGGACGGGGTGCGGCCGGGTGTGCTGGCCGATCGTGCAGGGGTGAGTAAGCAAGCCATGAACCAGCTGCTTGGGAGCCTCGAGCGACTCGGCTATATCACGCGGTCAGACGCGCCGGACGAAGGGCGCGCGCGTATCGTCCGCTTCACCAAGCGCGGACACGCGGCGTGGGCGAAGGCCCACGAGATCCTGCGCGAGGTCGAGCGCGAGTGGACAGCCGCGCTCGGGCCCAAGGATTTCGCGCGGCTCAAGGATCTCTTGCTGCGGGTGTGGGAGAGTCCGTTGGTCCGATAAAGCTGGACCCGAGCGCGGCGCTACCGATAATACGCCATCGTCTGGCAGGAGTTGCTGCCTAAGCTTTATGGTCATATATTTATGACCACTAGCCAAAACGGAGGCCTCTTTTATGACGGCTAAGCGAATCCCCGCCGGAGTATTCAAGGCCAAGTGCCTCAAGCTGATGGACCACATCGCGGCTACGGGCGAGGGGATGACCGTCACCAAGCACGGAACGCCTGTGGTGCGTGTAATTCCGGCGGTTGAGCAGCGGATGCCGTTCGTTGGCCGGTTGGCGGGGACGGCGACTCACATCGGTGACGTCTTGAGTCCTGTCGACGATGTGTGGGAGGTGCTGACGGACAATGTCTAGCCCTGCGGGCCGCCGCCGGCGGCCACTGGGCTCGGCAGTCGAGCGCCCACTCGTGCTCGACACGCACGTCTGGGTCTGGGCAGTCGAGGGCGCGACCAACCTGCTGTCAACGGCGGCTCTCCGGGCGATCGAAGACGCGGCGGGCCATGCGCGCCTCTACGTCTCAGCTATCTCGGCTTGGGAGATCGCCATGTTGGTCCGGAAGGGTCGTCTCGTTTTGTCGCGTGACGTCGCAAGTTGGGTCGCGGCCGCTCGGCGCCCTCCGGGCGTGCGTATCGCACCGCTGACTGCGTCGATTGCGCTGGACAGCACGTCTCTGTCGCCTCTCTCCACACAGGATCCAGCCGATCGATTCATTGCGGCGACGGCCCGCGGCCTTGGAGCCCGTCTCGTAACCTGTGATACCGCGCTCCTGGAATACGGAGCGGCCGGGCAGATGCTGACGCTCGATGGGCGTCCCTAGAGTTCGGGCTGCGTCCCGTGTCGTCAGCTGGGGACTGCGTAGCGCAGGACGGCTATGTAGTGGCAGACGCTGCCGGCCAGGACGAACACGTGCCACACGGCGTGTCCGTACCGGAGTCGTTCCCAGGCATAAAACAAAGTGCCCACTGTATACAGGAGGCCACCGCCGACGAGCCAGATGATGGCCCATGCACTCAGGTGATCGAAGGCGGGCTTGGCAATAATTACCCCCATCCACCCCATAACGACATAAAGCAGCGTGGTGGCACGCGACAGTCGGTGACGGATGAGCGCCGTGAAGACGACGCCTACGGCTGCCAAGCCCCAGGCGCCGGCGCACAGCGCCCAACCCCACGCGCCGCGCAGGTTGAGGAGTGCGAACGGCGTATAGGTGCCGGCGATCAGGATGTAGATCGCGGCGTGGTCCATGATGCGAAAGACGTGCTTGGCCCGCCGGTTGGGAATCGCGTGATAGAGCGTCGAGGCGGTGTACAGGATGATGAGGGACGCCGCGTAGGCGGCATTGGCGGCGAACCAGAGCGGGTCGTGATGCTGGATGACGACGAACAGCAGGATGGCCGCACCAGCGATGCTGGCGGCGAGACCGGCGCCGTGCGTGATGCTGTTAGCGATCTCCTCGCCCAGCGAATAATCCCATCCGCGTCGAAGGTCTTCCGCGCCGGTGCTGGCGGCTCGCTCCGAGCGACCCGTAGCAGATCTACTCACGCACAATCTCTCTCGTCAGTCGGTGAACCGAAGACGGCCGAGGGTCACTCGCCGATCCCGGGGAGGGGCGGTCGAGCACGCATCGGCCTCGTCCGGTGACACCTGGATGTGGCGCCAGTGTCGACCACCCCGTGTATTCCAGCGCTGGAGCTCAATTCCCCTTTCTTTATCGAGGAGGACGAGCACAAAGTTTCAGCTTGCACAGTGTCCCCGCGCGGCCGCGTCCTCGTCAGCGACGCGGTGCTGGAGACCAATCCCTGGCAGCCAAGTTGCTCTCGGCGTCTGTACGATGCAGAATGGTCCGACCCGCGCCACCTTCGCGCGCGCGGTCAGGCGGAGCGGCGCCGTCGCGCTCGTTCTTGTCGAATGCGCTCGGCTAGAAACACCTTCAGCAGCGATTGGTACGGAACGTCGCGCTCGTTCGCGAGGATCTTGAGCTCGTCCAGCATTCCCTCAGGCAGCCGGAGCGAGATGGTGGCGGTCGACGGCTTGAGTTCTGAAAGCTGGACGCGCCGGGCCTTCCCCCAGTCGATGTAGTCTGCGGAGTCGGTCGAGTCCCAGAAGATGCGCTCCTCGTCCTCAGTCGCGAACACTGGGATCGGCTTCCGGGGAGCGCGCTCAGTTTTCGGTTTCTGACGTCGCTTGGTCATAGGTCCTCCTTTCGCGGCGGCTCATCGACCGTACAGAAATGATGCGGATGAGTCGGGCCCGGATTGTACATGCGACGAACAGTCGCCGGCCTCGGGCCGTCTGTCCGAGGACGTAATATCGGGGCTCGTTCTCAGAATGGATCACGTCAGGTGCTGCCACGACCGGGTCGTTGAAGAAAATCTCTTCGCATTCTGCGCGGCTCACGCGGTGGCGTTCCCAGTTCTTATGCGAGTTGCCGTCATCCCACTGGAACCCAGCACAGGCTGTAAGCTCAGCTAGGGCGTCAGCCACGATCTATGTATATGATGTTAATATACAACTGTCAAGAGCCCTTTCAGGGAAGGATTCGTGTCAACGCGTTGGTGCCTGGGGCGGTTCGGTCGACCCGGGCGTCTGCCGCAATAGCTTGAGCACGTCATCGGTCGTGGTCGTCTCACCCAGTCGTGGAAACACCTTGTCGACGCTGTTCCGGTGCGCGTCTACGTCCCGGTCCGTCATGGCATCGACGACGAGCGCAACGTTGTAGCCCAGATCGTACGCGCTTCGCGCCGTCGATTCTACACCGATACTCGTCGCGATGCCTGTCAAGACGATCTGCGTTACGCCGCGCTGGCGCAGATACTCGTCCAACGTCGTGCCGAGGAATGCGCCCCAGCGTTGCTTGGTGACGAGATGGTCTCTGGAATCCTGAGCCAATTCCGACACGAGCTCGGCCCAATCGGCCGGACGCTCAAATTTTGGCCACCCGGCATCGGTGCGCCCCGGCGCTCCGCCCGTGACATTCACAAGTACTACCGGCAGCCCTCGCTCACGGAACGCCCGCGCCAGCCGGGCCGCTCGGGCGATGATGTCGGCAGCCGGGTGCACGGTCGGAAATCCGACAATGCCCTTTTGCAAGTCGATGACGACGAGAGCAGCAGTAGGGTCGAGCTGTGTGAGAGGCATGGGGAATCCGTTGGTAGGGGAATTCGTCGGCGATCAGGCGATGTCGCGTGCAGGCAGCAAGCCCATTTCCCGGTAGATCGGCCGCATGACCGCGCGGACTTTCGGCAGCTCGAGCGTGAACCACAGTGAGGCAGCGACGCAGACCGCGCCGGTGATCATGACCGTGTGCGGCGCGCCGATCCGGTGGGCCAGTGCGCCGGCCAGCAGGCTGCCGAAGGGCGCGCTGCCGACAAAAGCCATCGTGTAATAGCCCATCACGCGAGCGCGTTTGTCTTCCGGCACCAGCGTCTGGATGATCGTGTTGCTCACGGACGCGCCCTGGATCAGGCCGAACCCGACGAACACCATGAGTACGACTGACAGCCACAGTGTGTGCGACAGGCCGAACAACATCAGCGCAGTGCCGAGTATTGCCGCCGCGATCTGGAGCATGCGCGTCAAGCCGACTACCGACTTGCGGACGGCGAGTGAGACCGCCGAGATGAATGCGCCGAGCCCGGAGGCGCCCGACAGCCAGCCGAGCGTATTCGGGCCACCGTGCAGCACCTGGGCGGCGAAGACCGGTAACAGGACCGAGTACGGCCACCCCATGAGGCTGAGCACCGCAAATAGGAGCAGGATCATGCGAATCGGCCGGAACGATCTCACGTAGTCCCATCCCTCGCGTACTTGCTCGAAGATGCTGGTCGTGGCTCGTTGGACCTGCAATGGCTCGAGGCGCATGAGGAGCAGGGATGCGATGACGGCGAAGTAGCTGATGCCGTCGACCAGGAAGCACCAGCCTTCGCCGACCGCGGCGATGACCACGCCAGCGATCGCGGGTCCGATGAGCCGCGCACCGTTGACCATCGAGGAGTTGATCGCGATGGCGTTCCCGAGGTCGGCCCGATCCTCGACCATCTGGATGAGGAACGACTGTCGGGCTGGCATGTCGAACGCGTTGATGACGCCCTGGAAGGCGCTGAGCGCAATGATCTCGCCGATCGTGATGACACCCGCGAGCGTGAGTGCGGCCATCGCGAGCGACTGGACGGCGGCAGCGGCTTGCGTGCACACCAGCAGCTTGCGGCGATTCAGGCGCTCGACCCAGGCACCGGCGAACGGTCCCAGCGCAAAGGCTGCGATCTGTCCCGAGAAGCCCACGACGCCCAGCAGCAGCGCCGAATGTGTGAGTCGGTAGACGAGCCACCCCGTGGCCAATCGCGTCATCCATGTGCCGATGAGCGAGACGCTCTGCCCCGCGAAGAAGAGCTTGAAGTTTCGGTGCCGCAGCGCTCGCCACGCGTGGGACATGAATCCGGCGACCGCGGCCTCCTGAGCGTTCGCGGCACGTGGGGACGGCGTCACGTGGCGCGCTCGTCCCCGATCGTGGGCCGTTCTTGCAGCAGGCGCTCAATGATCTTGCCGGCGGCGAACAGTGTGTCGCGGTCGTGCTCATCCAGTTGCGTGATGACCTGGGCAAGCCAGGTGCGCTTGGCGTCGCCGACGCCCTTCCGCAAAGTGGCACCTTTGGCGGTCAGCTCGAGATTGACTTGCCGACCGTCGGTCGGGTGCGGGTTGCGCTCCAGCAAGCCTCTGTCCTCGAGTGCGGCGACGGTGGCTCCCATCGATTGCGGCCTGACCCCTTCCGCGCGCGCGAGCTCGGCCGTCGTGGCGGGCCCTTCCCGAGCGAGGCGCCCTAGCACAGCACTTTCCGTCAGTGAAAGCTCGTGTGAGGCGGCCGCCGCGCGCATGCGCCGTACCAGGAGGCCGAGCGCGTGTGCGAGGTCGGCAACGGCACTTTCGAGGGTCTGTCGGGGCATCGATGCAAACTACAACAAAACAGGTAAACTGGCAAGTTACACTGTTAATGGCGAAGACTCTTCTCGGGCCCGGTTAGGTGACGGATGGTGAAGCGATCACGCCGTTGATCCGGGGAAAACGGGCAACGCAGCCGCGGAGCGCCGGCATCACATGGGTGGTATGTTGTAGGCGCATTCCGCGAGCAGAGCCCGATCATCCCCGTCAAAAGGTAGGAGAACACGTGGGAGCTATTTCCGACGACGTCTATCGGCAGATCGATAACGCAGTGTACAACGAACAGGGCGACATCTCGGTGGGGATGAGACCCGGGTTCTGCACCTCCTCAAATCGTCGGTGAATCCGGTACGCGTCGGATACTTCCGAAGGCTGCTCGACGAGGTTCTCAGGCTCGACTATCGCGGCGCGCAAGCGCTCGACGTCGGTTGTGGTGGTGGGATCCTGGCGGAGGAGTTTGCCGCGATGGGCTTCCGCGTCACCGGCATCGATCCCTCGGAACCCTCACTCGCTGCGGCCAGGCAACATGCGCAATCCGAGCGATTGGCCATCGATTACCGGCAGGGGACCGGGGAGTCCATTCCGTTTGCTGACGGCACGTTCCCGGTGGTGTATTGCTGCGACGTGTTGGAGCACGTCCGCGACCTGCCGAAAGTGATCGGTGAGATCTACCGCGTGACGAAGCCCGGCGGGGTATTCTTTTTCGATACGATCAACCGCACCTTCGTGAGCAAACTGGTGGCCATCAAGATCTGGCAGGAGTGGAAGAGCACGGCCTTCATGCCGCCGAGACTCCATGAGTGGAGGATGTTCATCCGGCCGGAGGAATTGGAAGGATTGCTGGTCGAGGCGGGATTCGAGTTCGAGGAGTTTCGCGGCACTCAGCCAAACGTCAGCATCCCCAGAGATGGTCGGCCTCCTCCGGAGACGGGCGAAGGGCGAAATCGGCTTCAAGGAGCTCGGGCAAAACTTCAAGCTGGTCGAAAGCCAGGATATGAAGATTCTGTACATGGGCTACGCCGTGAAACCGGCGCGGTAATCCGGGTCCGTACGCTCCGGGCGCGAGCTGCCACGTGGCACTTACTGCCACCATGTACACCTTCGACGTCGAGCTGTCTGACGTCGACCGTGGCGTCTACGCGACGCTGGCGATTCGGGCGGCACGGCACCCATCGGAGACCGAGGACTATCTTCTCACGCGCATGCTGGCGTACTGCCTCGAGTACGCGGAGGGGGATCGAGTTCTCGCGCGGGCTGGCGGAGCCCGATGATCCCGCGCTGACCGTTCGCGACCTAACGGGTGCGGTGAAAGTGTGGATCGAGATCGGAGCGCCGAACGCGGAGCGACTCCATCGCGCGACGCGTGCGGCCCCGCGGGTCGTGGTGTACACCCACAAGGAACCGGCGCAGCTCGTGCGGCAGCTCGAGGGATCGCGGATCCATCGTGCCGACTCGATCGAGCTGTACGCGATCGACCGCGAGTTCCTGGCGGGGCTCGCACCACATCTCGAACGTCGGGTGGCGTTCAGCCTGTCAGTCATAGAGCGGCAGCTGTATCTGACGATCAATGGTGCACAGTTGGTGACCGAGGTACAACGGCATCGGCTAGACGTTGGGGGTTAGACGCTGGACGTTGGAGGTTCGACGTTCGACGTTCGACGGTCGAGAGACGTTGGACGTTCGACGTTCGACGCTAGGGACGGGTGCTCAGGGCGCGGAGCGTGTCGAGCCGAGTGAGCTCGGCATCTTCGACGTAGACCTGGGTGGTGCGGATCGAGGCGTGATCCAGGACGCTCTGGACGGCGGCGATGTTGAAGCCGGAGGCGAGCATGGCGCGGGCGCGGGCGTGTCGGAGCTTGTGGGGCGAGAGCGCCTGGAGCACGAGCTCGTCGAGGCCGGCGGCGCGGGCCAGGATCCGGAGTCGGGCCCAGATCTGGTAGCGTGTGACCCGTCGGCCGAAGGCGGGGTGGATGAAGACGAAGTCCTCGTGCCCGGGCGCGGGCGTCGAGCGGTGCTCCGCACCTTGAGCCAGCGCACGAACGCTTCGCCGACGATGCCGGTGATCGGGTAGGCGGCTGGCTTGTTGCCCTTCTTGGCGATCCAGGCGCGGAGCTCGCCGTCGACGGTCGACAGTCGGGAGAGTCGGATGCCGGCGGCCTCGGAGACGCGGAGGGCGAGGCGTTCCATGAGGCGGAGCACGGCGACATTGAGGGTGAGGAGCGCGGTGTCGGGCGTGTCGGCCGCGGCCAGTCGGGCTTCGGCGTAGGTGAAGATGCGTTCGATGTCGGCGAGCGAGACGAGGCGCGGCGGTCGGCGATAGAAGCGTGGGAGCTCGACCGATTCGACGGGGTTGCGGCGGACGAGTCGTTCGCGGAGGGCCCAGCGAAAGAAGCCCATGAGCGTGTCGCGTCGGCGGTGGGCAGTGCGGACGGACCAGCGTCGGGGATCGGTGGGGTCGCCGTCGTCGCGGGTGTGGGCGTGGAACCAGGCGGCGACGTCATCGGGGTGGCCGACAGCAGTGCGCGGCGCCCGATCGATCCCGGCGAAGTGCGTTAGGTCGCCGCGGTATTCCTGGGCCGATGGTGCGTGCGAGGCGAGTCCCGCGGACGCGGAGGTAGCGTTCGATGATGGCGACGTCGCGCGCCGACGGCGGCCGGGTAGGTACTCGACCGCGTCGTCGTGCGCCGCGAGGGGTGGGATCGGAGTGTGGAGTGTGGGGCAGGGTGGCGCGCTCGTGAGGTGACGTCGGCGACGAACCACGTTAGGAGCGCGGCGACAGCCGAGCGTCATTGCCCGGAGCAGGTCGGGTTTGTCCGCCGCTGGTAGAACGCGCGTCTCGGGCGGAGCGCCGATGTGTGACAATGACCGGCAACCGAGACTATTATAGTGCAGTCAGACCACTATAATAGTCGCCGTATCCTGGTGCAGCTGCAAAAGGCCTTGGGCGCGCGAACGCGTAGAGAACCTCTGTGAATCGGCAACTCGCCATGAACGAACAGGATCGCGTCGCGAAGGCGGATCTCGAGGCTGCGACGAGTCGCATTCAGGAAGCAACGCTGAACGCGATGTGGCGACAGTGGGCCGCCATCGGCGCGTCCGCCGCCGGCGGGCGCGCGCGAGCGGTGGTAGATCCCGAGGCTCTCCTGTTGGCCTCGTTGTGGTTCACGGACGAGGAGCCGCGGCTCATGGATCTCGTGGCCAGTTGGGTGGTTGAGAACGTGGCGCATCTTAGCGTCCAACGGGCCAAGAACGTCGCACGGTCGTTTCCTGAGGTCGTGGAACGGCGTCTTCCGGCTCTCGCCCGGTTGGCCCTCGAACGTGGGAAAGACTTCCGATGGAAATCCCTGGTGCGCTCTGATGTGCCGTCATTGGCGGAACGGCGAGGAGGGAAGAAGCTGAGTGTGCCGGTGCCACTGCAGCGTCCCGCTGCTCTCATGGTTCGGATGCGGGTGCTTCTCGGGGTGGGGATGCGCACGGATATCGTCACGTTTCTGTTGACGGTGCGGGACGGCTACATTGCACCGAACGACGTCGCTGCCGCGACCGCGTACAATCTGGCGTCGGTACGTCGCGTGCTCGCCCAGTTAGCCGACGCGGGGGGGCTGAATTATGCGGCGGGCACGTACCCCGGCTATTCGATTAAGGGGAGCCCATTGCAACGGATTGCCGGCCCCAGCGCGTCGGAGATGCCGCGTTGGACATACCTAGCGCAAGTTTACGCGCTCGTGGTGGAGTATCTGACCTGGTGGCGCGAAGTGGAGGCTCGTCCGCTTTCGCACTTTGCCGCAGCGGTGAAAGGCGACGAGCTCTTTGAGCGACATCGGCGGGCGTTCATTGACACCGGTTTGGCGGAGCCGCACCGAACCGCCGGGATGGGCGACAACTGGGCCGCTGAGTTGCGTCGGTTGGCCGATTGGCTGGACCAAACCGTCTAGCTATCCCAGCGAGCCGGTCACCGCCACCGTCATCAGGGGAAACTGACTGCAACAGGCGCGTACGCGGTACAAAATCTTGATCTGGTGACGGCGGACCATGGGCTCTTCTGGCCTATCATGCGCTCTTCTAATGAAGTCGCGTCCCGGTGTTGCTTCCGGCCTCGAGCGAGCGTATATACTATATATACATAGATCGGAGGGCCACATGGCTCACGAGAAGACTGCGACGCTCTTCACGAATGGTGGGAGCCAGGCAGTTCGGCTGCCGAAGGAATTTCGGTTGCCCGGCACGGTGGTGAGTGTCCGTCGGCTTGGGCGGGGGGTGTTGCTCGAGCCGTTGGAGGGGCGTGCGTGGCCGGAGGGGTATTGGGAGCGTCTGACGAGTCTCGCGCCAATGCCGGACGACATGGTAGCCCCGCCGCCACTGCCGCCGTCGATCGATCGCGAGGCGCGGCTTGCGGCACTCGAAAGCAATGGTCACGACCGGGTGGGGGCAGGCACGCGGCGAAAGCGCAGTGGGCGCGCAGCGACCCGTGGACGCCGCACGAAGGGCTGACGTGGACCGCTACATTCTGGATACCGACACTGTCATCTGGATGCTGCGCGAGCGGGAGCCGGTATGGTCTCGCGTGCGTGCTCGTTCGCCTGACGAGGTGGCCGTGACGACGATGACCGAGGCCGAGCTCCGTTACGGAGCGCGGAACAGCACCAATCCTCCGGCCGGTCTTGCCCGGATCGAGGCCTTTCTGTCGGCGCCGATCGAGCGACTGCCGTTCGATAGCGAGGCGGCGCGCTGGCACGCGGAGCTCCGCTGGGCGCTTCGCTCCCGTCCGATCGGGGAACGCGACTTGATCATCGCGAGTGTGGCTATGGCCCAGCAGCAAACGCTCGTGAGCTGTAACCAAGCGGAGTTCAGGAGAGTGCCCGGCCTGGCGCTGGAGGATTGGAGTACTGGCGGGTAGTGGGCAGTTCTTGGCGATGCTGGCGCCATTGCCGAATGAGTAAGCATCGAGCCGCTCTCAGAAACGATCGCGCGCGAAAGCTATGCCTGATTTTGGTGCGATTGCGAGCGAGAGAGCAGCCCTCCTCCCGGGCGGCAGCGAAATGCCGACCGATTCGCGTGGACGCATTTGTGCCCGTTTGATGACGTCGGTCAGGAGCGGGCGTTGTGCATCGCGCGAATCTGGCGACAATGGCATCGTCTTGCTAATCACCCCGGCGTGCAACACGATTGACGCCCCGTCGCCCAGTCTCCCAAAGGAGGGCCAGGTCTATGCGAGTAACATTGCTGTTGATCGTCCTGCTCGTGGCTGGCGAAACCGCTCAGGGCCAACCGTTGACGGCGAAACTCGCGGGCACGTGGAGACTGAACGTCGCGAAGTCGCAGCTCCACGGTCCGCCGCCACAAAGCGAAACCGGGACCGTCGAGGCCTCGCCCACCGACACGACGGCAACGAAGTACACTATCTCCGGCACTGGCGCTGACGGGAAGGCGTTCAATTTCTCATTCGAGGGGAAGATTGATAGTGAACACTATCCGCTCATGTCCGACGGGCAGGAGGTGGGAAAAATCGCCTGGCGCCGCACGGGGGCACGTGAGTTGAGCGCGCATCAGGTCCAGAATGACGGCATCACCGCCAGCAGCACGTTGACGTTGTCGGCCAATGGCAAGACTATGACCATTCGCGAACACGTGAACGGGAAGCAAGGGGCGTACGACCTGATAGAGGTGTGGGACAAGAGCTGAACGCTCCGCCGAGCCATCGGTCGAGCAAGCCACCCTCGACTTCGGCACGGACCTGGGACACGAAGCGCGAGGGGTTGAGGGCTTCAGCTCCGGTCAGGCACCAAACTATGAGGCCGTTCGACATGTCGCCGCCGATGGCCTCATGGTTTATTGCGGTTCCCCAACCCCTGACCCCTGAGCACTGACCCCGCCGTTCCGGCTAATCTGCTGACTCGTGGTAGTTTACACACCGACAGAGACTGACCACGCAACGGTCGCGCACGGTGTGAGCGCGCGCACTCCTGAAAAGCACGAGCGACGAGCCTATGAAGAAGGGGCGTAAGAAAGCGGCTAGACGGCGCGATGCCGACGGGCAGGAACATCATGACTTGCGGCCTGGGACGCGCAGCAAGCACGCAGCGCAGGGTGCGGCTGCGGCAAACGTTGTTCGGCTGGATGATGATGTCGCCGAAATCTTTGACACGCCCGAAAGCGTGAATACTGCGCTACGCGTCCTTGTGCGGCTCCTCAAGGAACTGAAGCAGAAGAACCCCGCCTAGACGAGGGGATTCGGCGAAACGTCGAACGGCGACCCTTGGTCGCGTTCCGTCGACAACGGACGAATTCATGGCCCAATCGGTGACTACCTATCGTGGTACTGTGTACCCCTGGCAGTGCGATCACATGGGGCACATGAACGTAATGTGGTACGTGGGCAAATTCGACGAGGCAACCTGGCAGCTGTTGGCTGCTATCGGCTTGTCCGCGAAGCGCCTGCGCGACGAGAGGATTGGCATGGTCGCCGTCGAGCAACACCTCGAGTACAAACGAGAATTGCTCGCTGGTGATTTGGTGACGATTCGCTCAAGGGTCCAAGAGGTACGCGAGAAGGCGATTCGATTCCTTCGATGAAATGACCGACCAAGGCAGCTAAGAGCTGGCCGCTCGTTCTGTGTTGACCGGCGTCTGCATCGATCTCACCACGCGAAAGGCCAGACCGCTCCCGCCCGACATCCGAGAGCGTGTCGCGACCGTATCCGAGATGCGAGAGGGCGCGTAGCAAGAACGCAAACGACGCGAAGTTAGGCTCCGTTGTCTTGTGGCTCTGGCCAATCGGCCTGTCCGACTGGCCACGCTGCGTCACCACGAACGCAAGTCAGTCGCTTCATTCTGATTGGGCGGTGCCTGTACCAGGCGAGCGTTGCCCAACAAATCACCAGCTTTGTCCAGTAGTCGAACTTCGCTTAAGGCCGCTGTTTCTGTGAATATTGCTCAAGACACAACACGGCGTCTCCAAGAGGGCTGGCGGAGTATGGCACGCGATAAGTGCTGATTTGCCCGCCGTGGCGCACGTAGAGCGATGAACCAGAAACGCTGCACTGTGTGCACGAGCGCGAGTCAGTCGCCTTCGTTGTGACTAGCAGTGGCGCTCCGATCGCCTAACGACTTGCCGGCTTGTCACTCCTGCCTCACACCACCTTCTGAACGGCGTGGATCGCGCGGTCGATGCCCTCTTCCTCGTTGAATATGTGGCACGCGAGTCGGATCATGTTGAGCCGCGGTGCAGCGTGGATGCCGTAGCTTTGGAGAGCCTTTGCCAATGCCACAGCGTCTCGACCCTTGAACTGGACCGTGATGGTGCCCGCTCGCTTGGCCGGGTCCTCCGGCGTAATCACCGTGCCACCGGCTTTGCGGAGCCCCTCGGCCAGGATGGTGCCGAGTCGCTGCGTATGCGCCTCGATCCGCTCGATGCCGATGTCGAGCATGTAGTTCACGGCCGCGGTATAGGCGAACGGTCCGTTGTCCATATCCGAGTATTCCCACCGACTCGCCCCCGTCGGAAAGCTCAGGACCCGCGTCGGGGCCACGTTGAACGGTGGCCTGGCACCCGATGACATCGAGCCGACTATGATGGGGTCGAAGCGCTCTTGGAGCTCGGGACGCACGTAGCACGCGGCGCCGCCGTCGCCCGCACCAAGCCATTTGACCGGGCCCGCGACGAACACGTCCACCTCGCTCGCGTGCACGTCCAGCGGGATCACACCCGCCGACTGATAGCCGTCGATGATGCACATCGCCCCATGGGCGTGCGCCAGGTCCGCCAGCGCCTTCAGGTCGAGCCGGAAGCCGGTCGCGTACTGCACGTGCGACACGCAGATGGCTGCGGTGTTCTTGTCCACGAGCGCCGCCACTTTCTCGAACGACAAGCTCCCCGGATCATTTGTGGCGCTGACCATCCGCAACTCCACGCCGGTCTCTTGCGCTACGCGCACCCACGGGAGGGTCGTGGCCGGAATCTCGATGTCGATCAGGACGACGTTCTTCCCCTTCCCCGGTCGCAGCCACCACGCCATCTGCGCGATCGCCTCGGAGACGGACCCCACGCGGGCGATGTTGCTCGCCTGCGTGCCGAACAGTCGCGCCGCTGCTTCGTGCGCGTCGGTCGCGTGCCCCTCGACGTGCGGCGGCGAATACTCCTCACCCGCCGCGCGCGCGGCGAACTGCGCCTGGATAAGATCGGCGACGGGCTTCGCGATGAGCCCCTCGCCAGCAGAATTGAGGTAGCCCGCGCGGATCTTATAGGGATAGTGCTCGGCCGGCACCAGCATGCCTTCCGTTCCGACCGGCGGCCGTGTGAGCGGGAGCGCGGCCGCAGGCGACGACACGTTTGGCCATGCGCTAGCAGCATCCTTTGCCAAATTCGGCGTCGTCGCGGCAGCCAAAGTGACAACCCCCGCTCGAAGAAATTCTCGTCGTTCCACGGCCGCACCCTCCTTTGTCCTTTGGGTGGTCTTGCCCCGTCCCCATGGTATCCTCTCTCCCGATCCCCGTCCATATCCGCCCGTCACCCGTCACCCGGCGCCTCAAACGTCCAATCTCTTCCCCTTCACATTCAGCAGCCTCATCCATCGCACTTCCCTTACTTGCGAAGCCGTCCAATTGTCGTAGTGTAACGACGAGAAGAGCGTTCGCCCCCATCACGCCGGAGGGTGCACATGTCGCTCGACCGTCGGTCATTCGTCGCCAGCGCGGCGGCCCTCGCCGCCACCGCTGCCGTTCGTCCCGCGCACGCGCTCACAGCGTCCGCCAATCTCGCTGTCGGCGGGTCCGATCCGCTCGGCGTTCGCGCCGATTTCCCGATCACTGCCAGCCGCACGTACTTGAATTCGGCCTACATCGCGCCGATCGCCCGTCCAGTGGTTGCCGCTGGAACGGCGTACCTGGAGGAAGCGCGCCCGGCCCCTCGTCAAGGCTTGCTCGCCAACGACGATGCCGTCCGCGCGCAATTCGCGCGACTCATTAACGCGAGTCCCGACGAAATCGGACTCCTAATTCTCGACAGGCGAAGGGGAAAACGTCATCGCGCAAGGGGTTCGATCTCAAGGCCGGGTGACAATGTCGTCCTCAGTGAGCTCTGCTACCCCATCCCGTTTGTCTTGTATCGCGCTCTGGAGAAATCGCGGGGCATCGAGCTGCGCATCGTGAAGCATCGCAAAGGCGTAGTCGACGCGAGCGACTTCGAGCCGCACGTCGACAAGCGCACGCGGGTCGTGTCCGTGGCATGGGTATCTCACAGAACGGCTTCCGACATGACATGCGCCCGATTGCCGACCTCGCGCATGCCCACGGCGCGTTGTTCTACACTGATGCCGTCCAAGGTGTCGGGATGTTTCCCATCGATGTCCGCGCCGCGGGCGTTGATGCCTTGTGCAGCGGCATCTTCAAGTGGCTGCTCGCTGGCTTTGGGGTCGCGCCCTTCTTCATCCGCAGTGAGCTCATCGATCGGATCCAACTCGACCGGTTCGGAGAGTTTCAGATCGCGAAAGAGTTGCCCGACAACCACTTTGAGATGAAGCAGACGGCCAGGAAATTCGACTACTGCAGCCGCACATTCGGCGCGGTCTACCAACTGGGTGCCGCTCTCACGTATCTGGACAAGGTAGGTGTGGCACGGATCGAGGAACACACCGTGGGACTCGCACACCAGCTGTACGCGGGTCTCGACAAGCAAGGTCACAGGATGTTCACGCCCCCGGGCAATCGCACATTGATCGTGACATTCTACCCGGCCAAACCGATGGACGACGTTGCTGCGGCGTTCCGCGCGGCCAACATTGATGTCACGGTGCGCACTGACCCGGCATTCCCATCAGAAATAGGTCAGGTTCGCGTGTCGATGGCGTTGTTCAATACCGCAGATGAAGTGGACCGGTGCCTCGAGGTGACGCGCCGGCTGGTGTAACGCGACCACCGATCTAGCGCTGGACCAATCAGGCTCAGGACGACGCGGGCGTTTCGGCCCAGTCACGCCTCGAGCCATTTCCCGCATCGTACGCCGTCCGGGTGCCACACATGCCGGAGGGAGTTGCAATGGGTAGCCAGCCTTTACTCGATCGGCGCGAATTCGTGAGCGCGGCCGCGTTGGCGTCGGCAGGTTTGGCGAGCGCAGCCGGGTTTGGTGTCGCAACTGCGTGCGCGGCGACGCCGGCGGCCGCTGGACCCAACACAAAACAGACGCTGGACGACAACATCTATACGCGCATGCTGGGCGTGCGGCCGCACCTGCCCGCCCACGACCATGTCTCGAAGCTGGGCGGCGGCCAGATGGCGCCCGATGTGTTCGCCGCCATGATTGCTGCCAACGAGTACTACGTCGATCTCGACGAGCTGAATGACGCAGCGGGCAAGCGCGCAGCGGAGCTACTCGGCGCCGAAGCGGCGATGATCACCTGCGGCGGATTCTCCGCCCTCGTGCTTGGCGCGGCCGCGTGTCTCACCGGCACCGATAAAGCCAAGATTGAAGCACTGCCACAGCCGACATGGCCGCGCGAGGAATGCCTGATCCAGACGTGCCAGCGTTTTGGCTATGATCGCGCCTACCGCGACGCCGGCGCACTGATCGTCGAAGCTAAGACCCGCTCGGACTTCGTCGGCAGGCTGAGTGAGCGCACGGCCATGATCTCCGGACTTGCGATCGCCGAGCGGCAAGGGGTCTTCGGGACGCCATTTGACGTGCATTCGAGCGCCGCCGCCCGACCCCGATTTCATTAAGGCCGAGGATCTAGTCGCCATTGGCCACAAAGCCAATGTGCCGGTGCTGATGGACATGGCGTCGGACCTCCCGCCGTGGGATAACGCGCGCCGTTTTCTGGACGCAGGCGCCGATCTCATCGTGCTGAGTGGCGGTAAATGCATCGGCGGCCCACAAGCCACGGGCATTCTGTTTGGCAAGCGGCCGTTGATCGAAGCGGCGCGTCTCAACGCATACCCAAACGAAAACTTGGGCCGCGGGATGAAGGTGGGCAGGGAAGAGATCATTGGCTTGCTCGTTGCGCTTGAGCGCTTCGTCAAACTGGATCATGTCGCGCAGGCTGAGCGCTGGAACACGATGGCACATCGCATCATTGCTGGGCTCCAGGGTGTTCCCGGGCTCAAGGCAACGTACACGACTGACACGGTCGGACTCGGTGATGCCGCTCTCCAGTGGGACGAGCACGACGTCCCACTTACTGGAAAGGATCTCACCGAGCAGCTCGCAGCCGGCTCGCCCCGCGTTCGGCTTGATGGGCGCGCAGCACAGGACAAAGGGACAACCGTCTGGCATGCCCTGGCGCGTACACGCCTGCTGCGAGACGGCGAAGAGCTCTTGGTTGCGCGCAGGGTGCGCGAGGTGTTTCTGGCAGCCGGACGCTCCGGTGCAACCAGCCCGCGCACGTGACCGCTTTGGGGAACTAGCTGCAGTATGTGCAAGTGAAGTTCTAAGGCACGTGGGGACAGGAACGCAGGGCGTCTCAATAACCGCGCCAGAGACCTTTGTGTCTTTGAAGGACGTGGCGGTGGCGAGTTACCGCGGCCGCGCTGAGATGGCGATGCAATGCAGGTGTGAACGATCTTCCTTTAGAGTAGAGGAGACTCCCTTGGGCACGGTACTTGTCGGCGCAGGCCGCTGCGTGCGGTTCCGAGCATTACTTCTAGCAACGTTGGCGTGGGCGGCCACGGCGAACGCACAGGAAGAGAACCGGATCCGCGGTCGCGTCGTGGATGCTGGTGACCAAACGCCAATTCCGACGGCGCAAGTGCAAGTTACGGGCACGACGATCGGTCAGCCCACCGGTGATAGTGGAACATTCAGCTTCCGGTTGCCCACAAATGCCAGGACGTTCACAGTCCGCCGCATTGGGTATCTGGCGCAGACGGTGCCGATTGTCGCTGGGCAGACTGACTATACCGTCGCGCTGCAACGGGACGTTCTCCGACTGGAAGCGCAGGTCGTGACTGGTGTCGCAACGACCGTCTCATCGCGGAATGCCGCAAATGATGTGGCGGTGGTGACCGCACAGGATGTCACGCAGGTGCCGACGCCCACGGTGGAGGACGCCCTGCAGGGCAATGTCCCCGGCGCGGTCATTGAGGCCAACAACGGGGGACAACCAGGCGGAGGGGTACAGGTCGAGGTTCGCGGCGTGACGTCGATCTATGGCAACGCGGAGCCGCTCTATGTCGTCGACGGTATCATTGTCAACAACGAGACGGTCAACTCCGATATCCACGCGATCGCGCAGGGAACGTCGAACGTTGGAAGTGCGCGGACGGCGCCAGACGAGCAGGACAACGGCATCAACCGCATCGCCGACCTGAATCCGGACGACATCGAGAGCCTCGAGGTGTTGAAGGGCGCCTCGGCCTCTGCGATTTACGGCTCAAAGGCGTCGGCCGGCGTGATCATCATCACCACTAAGCGCGGCACGTCGGGTAAGCCCAGGTGGCAGTTGAGCACTCAAGTGGGCCACTTCGCCGACGCGTCCTCGATCCCGCTTCGAAGGTTCCCGACCCTGGCGACCGCACAGGCGTGGTACATCGGCGACGTCACGCACCATACGGCGCCGGCGCAGGTGGCTGCCGACAACGCCCGCATCCAGGGTATCTACGCCGGGCCGCAGAACTATCAGGATGAGCTCTTCTCGAGCCCTCAAGCCTCCTATCAGGCCAACCTGAGCGTGAGCGGCACGGCAGGGGGAACCCAGTATTTCCTCTCCGGGCTTTCGAAGTACGACAACGGCACGCAGATCAACACGGGGTACAACAAGCAGTCGTTCCGGTCGAACGTGACCCAGCAGCTGTCATCGGCCCTCTCGGTGACGGCTAATGTGAACTACATCCACGACGTCACGCGGGATGGGATATCGGGGAACGACAACATCGGGATCTCCCCGTACGACGTGTTTTCGTACACGCCGCAATTCATGGCCTTGAGCCGCCAGAGTGCGAACGGGGCGTGGCCCATTAACCCGTTTGGGCCCGCCAACCCCTTTGCCGATGCAGCCGAGATCCAGACGCCGCAACAGCTGTCACGCTTTATCGGCGGAGGCAACATCAACTGGACGCCGTGGAGAACAGACCATCAGAGCGTGCAGATCAACGTCGTCGGTGGGGCCGATCTGTCGAGCTTGCAAGACATTCTCTATGCCCCGCCCACACTCCAGGTGGAGCAGGCCATCCCCACGGGGCTCGTAGGCACATTGGTCGCCAATAGCTCGCAAAACAACTACTTCAACTACTCGATCAACCTCATTCACCACTACACGGGTGTCGAGGGGATCGACGCGACGACGTCGATTGGCTTTGCGCGCGAGCGGCGCGACTTCACCAACCCGATCACGGTAGGGCAGAACCTGCTCGCTGGGGTGCCCTCACCGACGGCGGGGACGGTCACGGTCAGCTACTACTACCGCACTGCGCAGCGCGACCAGTCGCTCTACGCCCAGGAGCAGGTCATCACCTTGGCGAACCGGCTGGCGGTGACCGCTGGGGTGACGGCGGAGCGATCGACCAACGACGGGAATATCGACAAGTTCTACGCGTACCCGCGGTACTCGGCCTCATACCTCCTACCCCAATTCGTCGGCTTTCTCAACGAGTTGAAGGTGCGGGCGGCCTATGGCCAATCGGGCAATCTGGCACCATACGGGCAGAAGTACTCGCCGTTCATCTCGGGTGTCCAGGCTGGCCAGAACGTCATCGAGAGCAATTCGGCGCTTGGCGACCCCGCGCTCAAGCCAGAGTCTGAGCAGGAGGCCGAGCTGGGGTTCGATGCCACAATGCTCCATTCGCGAGCACAGTTCTCCGCCACAGTGTACCAGAAGCGGCTCACCAACCTGCTCCTCGAGGCGAGTGTCGCGCCGACACAGGGGTATAGCACGCTGTTCGAGAACGGCGGCGAGTTCACCAACCAAGGCATTGAGCTCTCGCTCCAAGGCACGCCGATTGAGATTCCGCGCGGGCTGACGTGGACCGCCACCGCCAGCTTCTATCGCAACTACAGCGTGGTCAACGCACTCCCCGTCCCCGCCTTCGTCCCCGCAAATGGGGCGGGCCCGTTCGGCGAGGACCTGCTGACGGTGGGCCGGTCCTTGACCGAGGTCGTCAACCCAAACGTTGTCGGACCCAATGGGTGCCCCGCTCAGATCGGCGATTTTAGTCCGAGCGATTACCTGACTCTGGGGAACACCGTGAGCTGGCACCGCTTCCGCGTCTACGGACTCCTCGTCTGGAGCCGGGGTGGCAACGTCGAGAATCTCACCGACCCGTACTTCGACTTCGATGGTTTCCTCGGCACAGTCGACTCGGCAGCTCAGGTCAGCCGATTGAGCAGTTGGCTCTCCGGGGGCCAACCCTACGTCAAGTCGGGCGGTTTCTTCAAGGTCCGCGAGATCACTCTGAGCTACACGCTGCCCGAATCTCTGGTCAATCAACTGAGTGGCAAGCGTGTGACGAACGCGCGGGTTTCCCTCTCGGGCTTCAACTTGTGGATGGTCACCAACTACGACGGTCTGGACCCCGAGGTCACCGCTCTCGGCTCCCAAACCATTGGCCGCGGCGTCGATGTCACGCCCTATCCTCCCAGTCGATCCTACTTCCTCGGCCTCACCCTGGGGTTCTGACATGCGACCCTTCTTTTTGAGCGGTGGCTTACGCCACACAACGTTCCCGCGCCGTCTCGCTCTCTTGGCAAGCGCTGCCCTCGGCGCCCTGGCGGCGTGCACGGACAGCAATGTCCCCTTTTTCACCGCACCGACCTCGGTGCCGAACAGCCCCGCCGGCATCCAGAATGCCATCGGTGGAGTGTTTGCGTCCTTGCGGAGCGATATCGGCAGCACGGAGTATGGCTTTCTCTTCATCATGGGGGATTATGCGCGCGACGGGGCGCCCTTCCTGAACACCAACCCCCTCACCATCAGCTATCCCCTTGGCTTGAACGTCACCCCCAACGCCGAAGGGGGCATCTGGGCTCAGGAATTCCAGAATATCTCGGAGGCGAGACAGGTCATCGCCACCATCCCCAACGTCGCGCCGACGTACACGGCGCAACAGGCCGCGGCACTCGTGGGTGTCGTTCAAACACTCGAAGCATACAACTACATGATCGTGCTCGAGGCGCATGATACCCTCGGCGCCAGCATCATGTCCGTGCCGATCTCTGCCAGCCCGCCGCCTGCACTGTGCATGAAGGACGTCTGGCGATACGTCGTCACCCTGCTCGATTCGGCAAATACGAGTCTTGGCACCGCCGGTGCTGTGGCACCGCCGCTCAAGCTGCCACCGGGGTTCGCCGGGGTAGGCACGTCGTCCGCTCCAAGTACCGCAGTCGGCTCGTTCGCCTCGTTCAATCGTGCGCTCGCGGCCAAAGCCAACCTCGAGTTGGCATATGCCATCGCCCGGAGCCCGGGCGGCTCGGCACCGACGCCCACCACGCCCGGCGCGCCGGATCATTCGGCTCTTGCGGTCGCGGCGGCCGACATTGCAGCCTCCGCCATGTACAACCCTTCTGTGCTGGCACCGATGACGCCCGGAGGGTTCACACCCGGCTCGTACGCAGTCACTCTCGATTTCAGCGCGATCTCAGGCGATTTGCCCAACCCGATTAACGCGAACCTCGGGATTCTCGCGCTACTCAACGATTTCGTCGCCGATGTCGACACGGCGAATGACCTCCGTTGGAAGGCCAAGATCGTCGTGAACTCCAACGCCGTGCAGGAACCGCAGTACAACGTTGTGGCGTCGCAGTTCCAGCCCGGCATGTATCCGAGCCCGAGCTCCCCCATTCCGCTCGTGCGGGAAGAGCAACTCGTCCTGTGGAACGCCCAGATTCAGATGGGACTCGGCAATTACGCGCAAGCGCTCACTCTCGTGAACCTGGTCCGGACGACCGTCGGAGGGCTACCCGCGCTCCCGGGTAGTGTCGCGAGTTCCTATACGAGCATTCGTGACTCGCTCATGAAAGAGCAGCGCATCTCCACGACTTACGAGATGAGCGAGGACCGTACGATCGCCATCCGCATGTACGGACTCGCTGCCGTTGCGGACACGACCTGGGGCACGCCCGGGAGCCCCAACGAAGACGCCCGTGTAACGACCGGAGACTTTCACACCACGATCAACCCAGTCCCAACAGCGGAGCTAAACGGTCGCGGTGGTACGTGGACCACAACCTGCTCGTCACCGTGACGGTTCGCCGGTGAAGATCGACGGTCGCTGAGGATGACATAGGCGGCTTCCGTGCGCCGCACCCACGCGTGCATGTGCGCGGAGCCGCCGCCTTGTCCGCGACTGTGTTCGAACGCGCGACTAACTACCACGCCGGGAGGATCGGACCGTGCAGAGACGTGAATTCCTGACGACCAGTGCGGCCGGGCTGGCTGGCGTTACCACGTCGGTCGGGCTTGGCGCAGAGACACTCGCGTCACTCGGGACCTCGGCGCGCGTCGCCCGGCAGCACGGTCGCGGAACTGGTTCGGGCATGCTCGCGCCGGCGGCGGATTATCCGTACGCAGTGCGCCAAGGGTACTTCAACAACGCCGCCCTAGGTCTTTCGCCAGTGCCTGTGCGGGCAAAGATGCGCGCCATCGATGACGGCATCGCGACCGAAGGTGCATCCTACTTTTTCAAGGCGCTCGAGGACCTGACCGAGACGCCCCGTATAGCAGCAGCTCGTCTTTATGGCACAAAGCCAGAGAATGTCGGTCTCACGAGAAGCATTCTCAGAAACAATCTGTCAGTTCTCCTGGTGGCTGCGGCCGGCGCGTGGCAAGAACGTGGTGTCGATCGACATTGAGGTGCCGGCGACGACGCTTCCGTGGATGCGAGTCGCGAAGGAGACGGGGGCCGAGGTGCGCCTGGCGCAGGTATGGTCTGATCCTGCCTCGCTGTCTATGGAGAAGGTGATCCAGCTAATCGACGCGAACACCGTTGCTGTCTGCGTCAGCCACGTACAATGGATTACAGGCTATCGGATGGATTTGAAAGCGTTGGCAGATGCGGCCCACGCGCACAACGCCTTGCTCATCGTCGATGCGATGCACACGACCGGTGTCGTGCCGATCCATGTCGATCGCGACGAAGTGGATGTACTGGTAGCAGGAGGCTACAAATGGCTCGGAGGTGTCACCGGCATCGCCGCGTGCTACGTCCGGCCTGAACTTCTCGCACGGTTCGATCCGATTCTCCTCGGCGCCGACACGAACCAGCCCAAGCCTCCATACGACGAAGTCGAGTCACGGTTGATCCAGCTGCCGGACGGGCCTGGTAAGTTCGAGTACTGTAGCTCGAGCCATTCAGCCCGAGTCGGCTTCGGTGCCGGCGGCACGTATTTGGCCGATATGGGGCTGGACCGCATCGAAGCCCATGTGCATAGACTCGGTACGATGCTGGCGGACGGAATCCAAAAGCTTGGCGGTGTTGTGGTGACTCCTGAGGATCCGGCCCGGCGAGCCGGAATCATCACGGCGAAGTTCAAGGGCAACGGGCCGGCCCTCGCCGAGGCTTTGGAGAAGCGCGGCATCTATGTCTCGCCGCGAAAAGGGATGATCCGCTTCGCCTGTCACGTGTTCAACGACGACGATGGAGTGCAGAGAGTGCTGTCGGCCCTCGGTCAGTTGGTGTGAACACAGACGGCCACTCGATCGCGCCCATTTGTCAGCGCAGCGTCAGCCGATGCAATAAGCTGCCGGCCCACGCTGCTCGCGGACTAAACTCCGCGCTAAGCTGCTGCCGGTCGCCCAGCGCAGTTACGGTCGATTGGTGGCCTTGACTCGCATTCTTCGAGCACAGAACGGACGTCGGTGCGTGGTGTTTTCACACCAAGCGACGTGTCACCTCGAGGCACCGGTCCACGTCGTCAGTTGTATTGAACAGCGCGGGGGCGATGCGAACGCGACCCTCTTCCGCTGTCACGTGGAGATCCGCTTCTTGTAACGTTGCTTGGATGTCGGTCATCGGCTTCGAGGTGTAGGCCACGACGATTGAAGACCGATTGTCGGGAGGCGTGAATAGCTTGTAGCCTTGCCTGTCCAGCCCGTCGCGAAGCCGCTGCGCGAGGCCGATGCTGTGCTGCTCGATCCGCGGGATGCCGACGTTCGCCAGGTACGACAGGCTTGCGCCAAGCTGATACACAGCGCCGAACGCCCGACAGCTGTAGTCAAACCGCCTGGCGGTCGGCTCGAGATGATAGTGGTAGTCAGGCAGTTCTCGCGCGATGTCGCCCCACCCAAACCGATCCGGGCGAATGCGATCGATCAATTCCCGTCGGATGAAGAACGGCGCGACGCCAAACCCCGCGAGGAGCCATTTGTATGTTCCACAGCACAAGAAATCGACGCCTGCTGCGCGCACGTCTACGGGGAACATGCCCACTGCTTGGATAGCATCTGCGTAGAAAAGAGCCCCGTGAGCATGCGCCAGATCGGCGATGGGGCGCATGTCATGCCGAAAGCCGTTGAGATGGGACACCCACGCGACCGACACGAGCCGGGTGCGGCGGTCCACATGCGGCTCGAAGTCGCTCGCGTCAACCACCCCATGCCGGTGTCTCGCGATTCGCAGTTCGATGCCTCGTGACTTCTCGAGGGCACGATAGAGCACAAACTCAGTGGGGAAGTGCAGCTCGTCGATCACCACGTTGTCGCCCGGCGCTAGCCCAATGCCGTTCGCGACCACATTTTCTCCCTCTCCAGTCGAGAAGAGCAGCCCAATCTCCTCCGGTGTGGCGTTCACGAGAGCCGCGAACTGCGCACGAACCGCGTCTGCCTTGGCCAACAACTCGTCAATTTCGAGTGGCCGGGTCAGCTTAATGTCCACGAAGTCTCGGCCGGCGGCGGCGACCTGGCGCGGAACCGGCGCGATGTGGGCTGAGTTGAGGAAGACACGACCTGCTGCGACTGGAAAGTCCCCGCGAACACCGAGCGGATCGTCACCGCGTCCGGCGGCCACCGTCGGCAGAGTCAGCGTGGTTGCGGGACGGACCGCTGCGGAAGCCGCGAGCGACGCAGCTGTCGCAAGAAATGCGCGCCGATCAATCGACACTGGGCACCTTCGCGGTGGCGGGGATAGACGGCGATGGTTCCCGCACCGCCGTCATTTTGATCCTGAACGGGTGGCAGGATGCCAGAAGTTGGGCCTAACCGCGCGCCATGTCCATGGATCGGGCTGCCGCCCGAGTGCTACCGGTCATACCCTGGGGCCGATGGGGACAATTCTTGGGACAATTGGAGCCGGCATCTTGCCGTTTCATTAGCTGCGCAATCAGGCAGATGGCGGCATTGTCAGAGGGAACGGCGGCAACTTGCCGCCCGTTGGCAGCCTATACGGATGCCTGATAAGCGTGCGCTGCAAATGCCATGGGTCGCCAGACTTGGTCGCCAGTAGAATGTGCTCCATAGCGCCAACGGCCGCTTCACGCCTCAACAAAACTCCCGCGCGGTTTGGGGCTCAAAAAAAGCCTAATTTCGTGAGGCGCGCCTGAATTGGTGGGACGCGCGCCAAACCCTCCTTTGTCCGTTCACTCGCAGAAGCCGGAGCCGTGATATGCCTTTCCCCACTCCGATCGAACATCTACTCGTGCTGATGTTCGAGAATCGCTCGTTCGACCATCTCCTTGGCTTCCAGACGGGCGGCGTGGACGGATTACGGGATGGCATGCCACCGGGAGTGTACCCGAATCTCGACCCGTTGACCGGCGCTCCCTCTTTGCCGACAGCCTCTGCGGGTTTCCTGGATCCGGGCCGCGACCCAGGTCACGAACCGGGCGATGTATGGACCCAGCTCTATCAGGGGCGTCGCGGGAACGCTCCACCGACAGCCACGAGCTTGGGGTTCATGCAAAGCTTCTATGAGCAACATGCCCCCGCCCCGTCGGTCATCATGCGATGCTTCGCGCCCGACTCGTTACGGGCGCTGTCCGCACTTGCCCGATCGTTCACAGTCTGCACGCATTGGCACAGTTCCGTGCCCGGCCCAACGTGGCCCAACAGATTCTTCCTCCACACCGGCACGTCCGAGGGCACGGCAAATAGCCCGAGCACCCTTGAGATCGTGTACTGGAACATCAACCAACGACAATTTCCAGCCACCATTTACAGCTGGTTGGAGGGCGCCGGGCTCTCGTGGACTATCTATGAGCACCGCCGCTCCCAGTCGCGGGCATTGGCACCGATGCACGCGCCGACGCCCACCGCGACGACGGCTCGAAACGGATTCGCTCCGATTGCGCAGCTCTGGCAAGACCTCCGGCCGGATGCGCCGAAGACGCTCGCGAACTTTGTGTTCATCGAGCCAGACTGGATGGGCCAGGAAGAAAACGACATGCATCCGGGGCCCGGAGGTGACGTCCGCCGTGGCGACATTCTTGCTAGCACAGCTCTATAACGCCCTGCGCGCAAGCCCCTATTGGTCGACAAGTGTTCTCCTGGTCGTATTCGATGAGCACGGTGGCCTGTACGACCATGTGCTTCCGCTCACCACGGTAGCGCCAGACAATCATCCATCGGACAGCTCATACGTCGACTTCAAGCACCTGGGCGTGCGGGTGCCAGCGGTCGTGATATCACCTTACGCTGCAGCGACGACTCGACGCTCGTACCTATGATCACACCTCTGTCATCGCGACCGCTGCCAAGCTCTTTGGTCTCGACGTGCCGACGACATTGGGGTTACGCGCGGCGCAAGCCGCCGCTTTCGTTCAGACGCCGCTGCCACCGAGCCGTACCGACACGCCCACGAGTGTGGATCCCACGACCTCCACGGACTTGCACTACGATCCCAACGTCCCGCTCGACGATAATCAGCGCCTGAATCTTGCCCTCGCCGCCGCGGACGCGTCGCGCGATACCGCGGCCGCAGCTCATGGACCGACGTTGAGAACTCTTCAACCGATGTTGCAAGACAGTACGCTCGTCTCACGTGCCTCGGCGATTCAGGAAAGTCTGAGTCACGTTGAGACCATTGGCGACGCGGAACGCTTTTACGCGACCCTGCCGCCCGCGAGGCGCGACTGACCTGCGGGAGCAACGTGGACCGTAAGACTCTGCAGTATGATCGCGTTGATGCGCGGGTGGTACGAGAGGCGCAACCCAGGACGGAATGGTGACGCATCGTGCCCCAGAAGTGGGTGATGTGTTGATTCCTACGTGCTTCTCCGACTTCAGCTGGGATGTCTCGCTCTGACAGGAGGCGGCCGTTGGATTGTCACGGGGCCGGCGCGAGCGAATTGTGGGTCGATGCCCTCGCCTTATGGACGGAAGAAACGAAGGGCGGACTTTAAAGTCCGCCCTTCGTTCTCATCAATCTCCCGAAGCTCCTGGCGTTCACGCCGTGACTTCGAGCAGTGTGGTTGCACGTATGCGCGGTCGCGCGAGCGGTGCTCCTCGGCGCGCGGCTGCTCGCGTAATTCGCAGCTACTGTTTGTTGAAGGTGATCGTCTCGGTGCCGCCCTGCACCGGAAATGACCCTTGGATTTGCGTCGCGCTGCTGAAAGTGCCGGAATAAATGGCCGTGTTCCCATTGGCGGCGAACGTCAGTGAGACACTCCCGGACTTGGTCGCTGACCCGTTCACCGTTGTCGATGAGTCCGTCGACGTCCCCGGTGCCCGACACCGACGTCCCCGTTTGCGTCACGGTCATTGCGACGCTGTCGGTCTGGCCCACCCCAGCCCAGGATCCGGTCATGCTATAGTGCGGCCCGCTCGAAGAGCTACACGCCGTGATACCGAGGGCGACGCACGCGATCAGCCCCGCAATCCTGCATCCCCGCCGCATATCTAGCTCCTGGCTGCTGTCTGCCTGGTGACACATTGGCGCGGCACCAGCTACTTCAGCAACACGACGGAGCAGCCGGGAAGCAACGAACAATCTGCCCGCTGGCCCGATACAGTCAGCGCATGCCGATCCGTTCCGCAATTGCACCACGTGAGTGCACCGCGAGCTTCGCCAAGATACGCTCGGTGTGACGCCGGACTGTGTGGACACTGAGACCGAGCTCGCGTGCGATGGCCGCAGTGCAGCGGCCACGAACGAGCTGGTGCGTCACATTGATTTCTCGTGCGATCAGGCCGTGACGCGCGCGAAGATATGCTGCTCCGGTTGGGAGGGGAGACGGCGACATCGGGCTCCCGCCGAACGATGCCTCATGTGCCCACAAGCGACGCGGACGCCTGCACAGCATCACCCTTTACGAGCCCGGCCGCGAACTGCAGCCGAACATTGCGCTATTCTCGCGTCATGTCTTTCCACCACGATCAATCGCCACCACAGCCGACAACATTGTTGGTCGATAGCGTGGAACAATTTCGTCGGGGCCCGTTAGCGCACAATAGGGCATTTGCCCCACCCCCATTGAGTTGCGGACCCCGACCATAGGCCGCGACAGCCTGGTCCAGGGAGCAGGACCGTGGCGGGCCAGGCGGGCGTAAGGGAACCCCGATACCTCCGCGTGGCCCGCACGTGGCGTGAGCGTGTGCATCCAACGGCCAACGGATATACGGCGTGTGAGTAGCCACCCTTCAGCTTGTGATTCGGCTGCCGTTTCTCTCCGCGCGCCTGGCGGAGGAACGTGTCAACGGCGCGCAGCTGAGGTCACGGCTTCATTGGGCTTTCCGTGCAGCCGGAGCAGCAAATGGCGTGTCGGCCGACAAACCGCGGCAGAGGAGTGGTGCGTGTAGCAATCGCACTGCTCGTTGAGATACTGGTGGTCGCCGCGTGTACCGTGACGCCGGCCGACGTTGCGCCAATGCCTGCCACCGGGCGCGAGCAGCTGGACGACTTGATGGCGAGCTTCGAGCGCAGCAGTACGAACGTGCAGTTCTCGCCGAAGGTCGTGACAGCCTTCAGAGCCTTCGATCAAAAGAATCTCATCCCGTCTTCGATCTACGGCGACTCATCGATATGGAACGACATCCACGATAGCACGCGGACGCTGTCGGTGACCGGCACCATTCGCGACAATCATTATGATGTGGCGCCCGATACGGCCATACCGGTCGAGCTGGGTGCTTCGCTCAGGCGCGTACGGTTGGAGCGACTCAGCCGCCGGCACTTCCGTTGGACATCCACGGTCGAGCAGACGCTCGGTTCCTTCACAGTCCAGGATCTGGTTCGCGGCATTCAGGCGGCATTCAGGGAAGCGGCGGGGATGACGGGCGCCGAGTTACGCGAAGCCTCACTGTCGCGTTACCCCCACGCGGCCGCGGTGCTCGGTCGATGGCTCTCGCTCGACAGCATTGTCACCAAGCGGGACTCTCTCAAGACCCATGTGCGTCTCGTTGTCGGGATTCACATGGATCGACTCGCGTCCATTTACCCGAGCTATGCCGCTTCGATGCGCACGATCGCCGAGGCCGCGCAGTTTCATTGCGTCGCCACGGATGGCAGCGGCGCCGAGTGGGCGCGAGTCGTCCTCGGTGGCGGCCGGTTCACGATGGAAATCGCCACGACGCCCTCGGGACACCTCGCGCCGCTGACCGGCCCGCCACGGCCGATGCCAGATACGCTGCGCCTGAACAGTGCTGTTTCGACGAAGATCTCGTTGTTCTCCGTCGGGGTACACGATCTGATCACGCGGTTCACGTTGCTCGATGCCCCGCACGTGCTCGGCTGGCGCTTTCAGTTCCAACAAGAACCAAAATGGGACTTCCCCCTGATGCTCGAACACTTGATCACCGCATCCCTCGCTCAACCGTTCACCGGTCCAGGCGGACTCTCCGAGGCCTGGATCGCAGACAGCACGGGTGGTGTTGCGCTGTACCGGCAGCGGATCACCTTTGAGGTCGAGGAGAGCGCCATTGTTCGCTGGGTGGGTGGAGCGAGCGCGCAGATGTACGGTGCGTTCTCGGACTCGTCGACCGCCGAGGAAAACGCGTTCTACGCCAGCTTCCTGAGTGCGGCGCGTGAGGATCTCCGGACTGCTGCCTTGGTCGGCAATCGAGCGCGCTAGAACTGAGTGCCATACCCGCCCCAGCCGGCCCACGGCGGCCAGCTCCCCAGGCAGGCGAGTCGTAGGTGGGCCAGACAATTCGAGGGACAAACTGAGGCCGCATTTCGAGCCGTCAGTGAAACCTCAAGAGCTCGCGGGTCTGCCTGCGGACGCTAGTCCATTGCTTCCAAGGCCGCCATCACCTCGATCCCATCCCACAGATTCTGCAAGCGGAGATTCTCGTTCGCGGCGTGCTGGTTGTCGTCATAGTTGACGATGGGAACCAGGATCGTTTGCGTGCCAACTGCTTGTTCGATCATCTCGAGTGGCACACTTCCGCCCATTGTCGGAAGTGTAACGACAGGCCTTCGCGCGCTCGCGACGGCTTTCACTACTGCCTGCGCGATCGGCAGGTCCATTGAGACCCGGATCGCGTTGTAGCCAGCGGTATCGCGCGTCACCAGCGCCACCTTGGCGTGGGCTAGAAGCATAGCCTTATCCGGTGGGCTAGCCGTCACGAAGTAGCCTCGTGACGCGACGTAATCCACCACCCGTTGCTGTTCGACCCGCCAATCGATGCCCTTCACGAGCCGCAGGTCGAAGTCGGCGGTGGCAGTGGATGGAATGACGTTGTTAGCTTTCGCGCCGGTTCGAGCCGAAGTCAGTCCTTCTACATTGAGTGCCGGTTGGTTCAACAGCTCGAGAAGCCGCTTGCCATCTCCATTGGATTGGCCGAGCGCGAATTCCTGGCGCAAGGCGTCGTCGTTCTTGGGCGCGTCGGCAATGGCCTGCTTCTCGAGGGCGGTCAACGGCACAACCCCGTCGTAGAAGTGTGGGATGAGGACACGACCCGTTTCATCCTTCATTCCGGCCAGGAGTTGCGCGAGCATTATCCGCGGGGTTAGGCGCCCAATTGCCATAGTGGCCGCTGTGTAACTCGCGGTTCGGACCAAAGAGGGTGATCCGGAGGTGCGTCATTCCGCGTGCCCCGAACACGACCGTCTGTCGACCGCTCTGATCGATTGGTCCGTCACAGATGAGCCACGCGTCGCCTTCGAGCTCGTCGTGATATTTCTGGAGCACGTCCTGCAGGTGCGTCGAGCCTACCTCCTCCTCGCCCTCCCATACGAATCGCAGGTTCGCTTTGAGCGGTATGGGCTGCCCGCAGTGTCGTCCTGGTTGTGCTAATCGCCTTATCATCCGCTGCCGCGCGGCCGAAGATCTCTCACCGTTCACCTCCTTCACTACCGCGCGAACGCATTCTGTTGTCCCAGTCTTCTGCGTAACCGGCTGCCCGTCGTAGTGGCGTAGAACACGATCGTCCGCCGTGCGCCCGGCGTCGTGATGTTGCCAAACACGACTGGTTTGCTCCGGCACTTGGAGAAGCGTTGCGGCGACTTGCCGCCGCTCCAAAGCGGCCACGAGAGCGTCCGCGTTGCGATGAATATTCGCCGTGTCGCTCGAGACGTTGGGAGCGCGATGAGGTCGGTGAACTCTCGGAGAATCGTTTGCTCATGCGCGATGCGCCAGGCGTGCGCCGCTTGCGGCGCCGACAGCTGCGCCCGCCCGAGTGATGTCAAACTGATGACTCCGAGCACTCCAGCGACGTGGGATCGTAGGCGCATGCACCAGCCTCGCGTAAGGTCAGAGGACTTCGGAGCGCGAGCTAAAATAAGCCGTAACGGCCTGGCCGCCTAGATCGATCCACGGATCGCGAAATTGCGGCAACTGTCTGCCTACTCAATGCCTGCCGATCTCCCTGTTGGCTTGCGTCGTGGGCAACTAGCCAATTGGCTTGCGACCCAGTCTTTGAGGAGAACCATCATTGCCCAACTCGGGACCGCGCGCAGAGAGAGCTTGACCGCATACCGGTACGCGGTATATAATCAGAGGTGATCCGGTCGTTCGGCGACAAGCGGACGGAAGCCCTATTCCGGGATGAGGTCGTACCAGCATTTCATGCGATCGCCCGTCGTGCGAAGCGGAAGCTGGAGGCCGTCAACGCGGCGAGCCGCCTGGATGACTTGTGCGTGCCACCATTGAGTCGATTGGAGAAAATGAAGGGTGAGCTGAAGGACTGTCATTCGATCCGGATCATGACCAGTGGCGCGCAATATTTCGGCGGATTGAAGGGCGCCCCCACTCCGTGACGATTATCGACTACCACTGACGATTTGGAGAGGCTGTGGATCGCAAACTGTTTGAACCCGTCACCCCGGGCGAGATGTTGAAGGAAGAGTTCCTCATTGAGTTTGGGCTGTCGCAGAATGCCTTGGCCAAGGCCGTAGGGATCTCGCCAAACCGGATCGCCGAGATTGTCCACAATAGGCGGCGCATTACGGCCGATACCGCGGTCCGCCTTGCGCTCTACTTCGGGAACAGCCCGGAGTTCTGGATGAATCTGCAGACGCACTACGATCTCAAGATGGCCCAGCGAGATCTGTCTCCAGCAGAAGCCAAGCGAATCAAATCGCAGCGCGCTGCCTGAGAAGCACCGCCGCGTCCCACCGACCTGACCATTGACGATAGCCCAGCGAGATCTGTCTCCAGCAGAAGCCAAGCGAATCAAATCGCAGCGCGCTGCCTGAGAAGCACCGCCGCGTCCCACCGACCTGACCATCGACGATATCGTCGTCTAGCGCGCCAGGCCGAAAAAAAGCACTAACATTTGTGGCCAAGGCTTGCCCAGTTGCCGCCCGTGGTGTCGATTGGAGCCGTTCGATGGGCTCCCGTCACCCATGAGGAGGCACGCGTGCCGCATCTGAACCTCGATACCGGTAACACCGGCTTCATGCTTCTGTGCTCGAGCCTCGTCATGCTGATGACGCCCGGGCTCGCGTTCTTCTACGGTGGTCTGGTCGGTCGGAAGAACGTGCTGGCAATCATGATGCAAAGCTTCGCGTCGATGGGCTGGACCACGGTCCTCTGGTGGGCGTTCGGGTTCTCACTCTGCTTCAGCGGAGACTTCAAGAGCGGCACTGACTTCGCCGGGATCATTGGCAACTTCCACTGGGCGTTTCTGAAAGGGGTCGGTCTCTCCACCCCAGCACCCACGAACGACACGATCCCGCTCTTCGTGTTCTTCGGCTACCAAATGATGTTTGCGATCATCACGCCGGCGCTCATCACGGGCGCGTTCGCGAACCGGGTGCGATTCCCCGCGTACATGCTCTTCCTCACGGCCTGGCTGATCCTTGTCTATTTCCCCTTCGTCCACATGATCTGGGGAGGCGGAATCATGGCGCACTGGGGGGTGCTCGATTTCGCCGGCGGCATTGTCGTGCACAACATTGCGGGCGTCGCCGCGCTGGCATCGGTCCTGTACGTCGGGCGCCGGAGCGTGGAGGATCGGGCGCCGCATTCGATCCCGCTCGTTGCGCTCGGCACCGGTCTCCTGTGGTTCGGTTGGTATGGATTCAACGCCGGCAGCGAATTCCGCGTCGACTCGGTCACCGCAGTCGCGTTCATTAATACGGATCTCGCGGCGAGTTTTGCCGCCGTCACCTGGCTCGCTATCGACTGGATGACGACCCGGAAGCCGAAGTTTCTGGGTCTGCTCACTGGGTCCGTGGCGGGTCTCGCGACGATCACGCCGGCTGCTGGATATGTATCGCCAGCGGCCGCCGTCCTGATCGGAATCCTCGCCGGCATTGTCTGCTTCTATGCAGTTGCGCTCAAGAACCGATTGCGTTGGGATGATGCTCTCGACGTCTGGGGAGTCCACGGAGTGGGTGGGTTCCTCGGCATCATCAGCCTCGGCTACTTCGGCAGCCTGGCTTTCAATCCTTCGGGCAGCGACGGGCTGCTCCACGGCAATGGACGCTTCTTCGCCGTACAGCTCGGCGCCGCATGTATCGCCTCGGCGTGGGCGTTTGCCTTTACGTACGGGATGCTCTGGATCATCGATCGGATCACCCCTGTGAAGGTCGATGAGGCCGGAGAAGCAAAAGGCCTCGACATGGCCCTGCATGGGGAGGTCGCGTATACGGAAGCGCTGTAGTGCCTGCCGGCGGGACTTGCGAGGCTGCCCACCGCGGACTATCCGTTCGCCGACCCCACAACCAGAGAGATGCTGTGAATTACTACGGATCCAAAGAGCTGGCTGAGAGCTTCCGCGTCGTGCGCAAGAACACCATTACGATCGCCGAGGAATTTCCCGAGGATCGATACGCCTTTCGACCCGTCCCTGAGACGCGGTCTGTCGGGGAGCTACTCTCGCACATTGCCCTGGCGTACAACTTCCAATACCAGGTGCATGCGGTGGAAAACCGATCGTCCCTGGAGGGCTTCGACTTCGTCGGCCTGATGCAGCGCTTGGCGGCCGAGGAAAAGGCCTCGCGGAACAAGGATCAAACGCTGGCCATGCTGCACAGCTCGGGCGAGAAGTGGGCGACATGGCTCGACGGATTGACGGAGAGCTTTCTGGCCGAACGGGTCCGCTTCGGTGGCGACATGCCTGGCTCCAAGAGCCGGTTCGAAATGATCCTGTCGGTCAAAGAACACGAGATGCACCATTGGGGACAGTTGATGCTCATCGAACGGATGGTGGGCCTGGTGCCACATCTCACGCGCGCCCACATGGCGCGGCGGGCCGAGATGGCCACCGCGGGCGGTGCTGCGGCGCCAGCCAGAGCGTAGGGAACGCCGCCGCCGCGGCGGCTCGAGTCCGGCAAAGGAGGGCCAGCGACTGCGCGGCGTCGCTGGCCCTCCGAGTTTTCTACCCAGCGAATCACAAGGGGCGCCAAGTCCCCCGGCCGACACTTGGTGTTATCATGCAGCGCGCATTCACTCACCAGCTGCCACGAGGTACAGGGAATGTCCGATGAAGATCTGCGAGCGGAGCTCGAGCGCCTGCGTAAGGAGAACGAAGCGCTGAAGCAGAGACCCACGAGTCGAGTCTCGATGAAGGTGAGCGAGAAGGGCGGCGTCTCAGTCTACGGGCTCGGACGGTTTCCCATCACGCTGTACAAGGAGCAGTGGACAAAGCTGCTCGACATGGCGGCCGATATCCGGTCGTTCATCACCGAGCACGCCAGCGAGCTGAAGACCAAGCCGTAGACTCCTTTGAGATGACCGCACAGGAATTCCGCCGCCTCGCGCTCGCGCTGCCCGAAGCCGTCGAGCACTCTCACATGGACCACCCGGACTTCCGTGTGCGCGGAAAGATCTTTGCCACACTCGGATATCCAAACGCTGACTCCGCCGTGGTCACGCTGCGGCCCGATCAGCAAGCCGACTTCGTCGAGGCGGAGCCCGAGGTATTCGTGCCGGCAAAAGGAGCATGGGGCCGCCGTGGCAGCACGACCGTGTGCCTCGCCAAGGCATCGCGCATCAGCGTGCGTATCGCCGTAGAGGCTGCGTGGGCGCGAGTGGCGCCCAAGACGCTCGTCGCTGCGCACTCGCGTCGCGGGCCGACCCGCGACCGATCGGGGCCAAATCACTGAGGCTGCGTGAGCCGCGCTGACTCAGGAGCGTAGACCGGGGCCAGGACAAAGCCGTAGCGTTGCCAACCGGACTCGTCCGAACGCTGTCGGGGCCGATTGCGCCCTAGTCGCCGTCGTACCCTCTACAAAGGCACAATTGTCGGGCGCCCCGTCGTCGATTTCGTTGCAATGAAAGGGCGACCCCATCCCTCCGACTAGCCGTCGAGTTTACGGCGGCGACACCCAGCGGCGGTCCACGTGTCTGGGCATCCCTCGGCGGGCTGGATTGGCTCGGCTGGAAGCTCGCCCGCTACGACTGATTGACCACTCTTGCTCGTTCGCGAGCAAACCTGGGCACTCGCTCCCGAGATCACAATTCATCGCGCTGTCATGCCGGCTTCATTGACAACCGCACTCGAACGCGGTGGTGAAATGTGAAACTCGGACTGCGGTGGCTCTGCGGTGCCGCCCTCGCGCTGCTCGTTATCGAGATCGCGTGCAGCTCCTCGCAGCAGGCCGTTGGCCCCGGCGTCGGCCCACTTCACGGCATCGTCATCACCCCCGACTCGGCCGCGGTCAATCTCCACGGAACTCGGACTTTCTCCGCCACGGCACACGACGAGGCAGGCGCGGTCGTGAGCGGGGTCACGTTCCTCTGGTCGAGCAGCGACACCACCATCGCCACCATCGATCAGAACGGGCGCGTCACGGCGGTGGATACCGGCCAGGTCCGGCTCGCCGCGAGCGCACAAGGGATCTCGGGCTTCGCCACCCTCTCTGTCACTCCGATCCCCATTGGGTCTGTCACTGTCCAGCCCGCGAACGACACAATAGGCGTCGGGTCGCAGATACAGTTGTCGGACACGGTGAAGGGCACGAACGGGAATGCGCTCAACATGCCGGTGACGTGGACGTCCTCGAACACCAGCGTTGCCTCCGTCTCGAGCACCGGCAAGGTGCTGGGCGGGAGCGCCGGCACCGTGACGATCACGGCCTCGGTGGGCGGCAAGACCGGGAGCAACTCGACGGTGGTGATCGACACGGCGGGGCCAGCGAGCATTCTCACTGCAGATCGATCCCGATTCCAGCGTCTCGATCCCGAACCCGCTGGACGTACTCGTCCAAATCACGGCGACCGTAAAGACGCTGAGCGGCCGCGTGCTGAACAATTTTCCTGTCATTTTCACTAGCACGGACCCTCCCGTCAGCGGCTTTTTGGGACAAGGCCAGGACACCGTCGTCGGTGGCTCGATCATGATCGTCCCCGATGCGAACGGCCGCGCCGTCATCACTGCTACCGCCGGTCCAGTCACTGCTCAGGCGAATCTGACGGTCTGTTACGCCGCGAGTACGCCGATCTGCAACCCCTTCGCCCGCATGCAGGTTGTTCCACCTGCGGATACACTGACCGTCGGCGATAGCGTGTTTATGGTGGCAATTGGCATCGATTCCTCGGGGAACACGTACCCGAACATGCTGGTCGAATGGGACGCCGGCCCGGTCATCTCGTCTGATTCCAGTCGTGTGGTTGTCGTCGACCCCGAGGGGGAAGTGCACGCAGTGAACCCCGGGACGCAGGAGGTGGACGCGTCCATTCAGGGCTTCGGCGGCCTGAGCGACGTCACGGTCAATTCCGCACCAAGCGCATCCGTCGCTGCTGTATCAGCTCAGGAGCATCGTGCGCGAGTGATCGCCGCGGCGGCGGCGATCGCCCGACGACAGGCGTTGGACGCTCGCAATCGGAGGCATCAGGAGCTGCGTCTCTTGCTCGTACGCGCAATGCGCGGCGCCAGAAACGCCAGTACCATGAGCTACTATCGCCGGGTGTTGGCTCGGATCGACGCGGAGTCCCGGACACCGCTGCGAGGCACGCCCGCCAAGTAACACGACGCTCCAGTTAGGTAATCCCTGCTGGCGCACGTCCAATAATCGATCGACGCAAGACCGGCGGTATGGAAAAACCGCCCGCTTGCGTGCACTGTTGATCAACACTTGGCGTGCTTCCAACGTCCAACGTCCAACGTCCAACGTCCAACGTCGAACGTCCAACGTCCAGCGTCCAACAATGACCTGCCGCATCCTGGCGCTCGTCCTCGCGTTTGCTGCGATCGGGTGTTCGACTCAGCGATCTTCGTCCACCGCGATGCCCGCCACGCCACGCCGCCCGGTCACCGATGAGTACCACGGTGTGCGGGTGGTTGATGACTATCGGTGGCTGGAGAACGGCGATGACCCGGAAGTCCGACAGTGGAGCGAGCAGCAGAATCGCTACACCCGGGCGACGCTGGACACGATCGCCTCGCGGCCGCGGATTCTCGAGCGACTCCGCGAGATCTCTCGCTCCACGTCCGCCACCTACTCCGCACTCGAGTATCGCGGGGGCGCGCTGTTCGCGCTCAAGGCGCAACCGCCGGCCCAGCGTCCCTACCTCGTGATGATGGTGCCGCCCGACGATCTCCGTTCCGAGCGCGTAGTCGTGGATCCCAATGCCCTCGATCGCAGCGGGACAACGGCGATCGATTTCTATGTTCCCTCCCTGGACGGCCGCCTGGTCGCCGTCTCACTCTCGCGCAACGGCACGGAGGAGGGAACGATCCACGTGTACGAGTCGGCGACCGGCCGATCACTCGACGACACGATTGCGCACGTGAACGACGCCACGGCCGCGGGTAGCGTTGCATGGAATGCAGCGGCCACTGGCTTCTACTACACCCGTTACCCGCGCGACGGGGAGCGTCCGACCGCGGACCGGGACTTTTATCAGCAGATCTATTTTCACCGTCTCGGGACACCACCCGAACGCGATGCGTACGAAATCGGCAGAGAGTTCCCGCGCATCGCCTATAGCGCCCTGCAGACTGCGGCCAGCGGCGGGGACGTTCTTGCCACGGTGGGCAACGGTTTCGGGGGAGAGACCGCTCACTATCTGCGAAGTCCTTCCGGCACCTGGACCTCGGTCACACGCTTCGGAAACGGGGCCGGCCGCGCGGCGCTCGGACCAGACGGCGCGCTCTATCTCCTCTCTCATGACGGAGCCTCGCGGGGGAAGATTCTTCGGCTCCCGCTCCAGCGTCCTGACATCTCTCGAGCAAGCACGCTCGTTCAGGAAAGTGCGGCCTCGATCGACGACTTCCTCCCCACCGCGACGCGACTCTATGTGCACGACGTCGTGGGGGGACCGTCGCAAATCCGCATTTTCGATTACCAGGGACGGTTCCGGGGATCAGTTCCCGTGAAACCTTTATCTGCCGTCCGTAGCCTCGTCGCTCTCCGCGGCGACGAGATCCTGTTCCTCAGCGAGAGCTTCGTCGACCCGCCCGCCTGGTATCGGTTCAACCCACGGACGGGGAAGACGGAGCGTACGGCGATGTTCCTGAACTCCGCTGCTGACTTCAGCGATATAGAAGTCCTGAGAGATTCCGCGAGATCGAAAGACGGCACCGTCATTCCCCTGAGCATCTTGCGTCGTCGGGGAACGCCGCTCAACGGTCAGAACCCCACGCTCCTCACCGGGTACGGCGGCATGGCCATCAGCCTCGCGCCGTCCTTTAGCGCGGCGCGTCGCGTGTGGCTCGATGCGGGAGGTGTCTATGCGATTGCGAACCTGCGCGGTGGTGGTGAATTCGGAGAGAATTGGCACCAAGACGGCAAGCTCACGCGAAAGCAAAATGTCTTCGACGACTTCGAGGCAGCGGCGCGGCGCCTGACGGAGCTCGGCTACACCACCGCGCCGCGGCTAGCGATCGAAGGGGCGAGCAACGGCGGGCTGCTCATGGGAGCCGCCGTTACCCAACATCCTGATCTCTATCGGGCCGTGGTGTCCCACGTCGGCATCTACGACATGCTTCGCTTCGAGAAGGAGCCCAACGGGGCGTTCGGGATCCCCGAGTACGGCTCGGTCGAGGATGCGCAACAATTCCAGGCGCTGTATGCCTACTCGCCCTTCCACCACGTCATGGATGGGACGGCATATCCCGCGATCCTACTCACCACTGATGCAAACGACGGGCGGGTCAGTCCGGCCAACTCTCGTAAGAATGGCTGCGCACCTCCAGGCAGCCACGTCCTCCGGCCGACCGGTCCTTCTCTGGACCAGCATGGGCGGCGGTCACGCCGGCGGCGGGGCCAGCGACCGACTCGCGCAACAGGCGGACGTATTTGCGTTCCTGTTCGAGCAGCTGGGAGTGAAGCGGCAGCAGTGAGACAGGAGTCAGGCGTGTTGTTTATCGCGTTGCTCCGGCGCAGCCACGCGATCTGGCGACGGCGCAGATGCGATGGTAGCAGTCGGGGTCGCAAGTTTCGAGACGTGAACGTGTTTGTACCACGTCGTTCCAACGCTGACGACACTCCCGACGACCGCGCTGATCAAAAGAAAATCGGTCATCCCAGCGGGCATGTTTTCGAAGGCTGGCCCCAGGTGTAACTGCCCCGACAACGATCGGGACTCGAGGGCTACAACCGCGATCAAGAGGGACATGGCGATGGTCGCCCCGACGAGCACGATCGACTCCAACCCGAAACCGCCTCGCTGTGCCTGGCAGAGCGCTTCATAATCCGCGGTCGCAGAGTCGGGTGGTCGGTTGGCCGTCCCTCCAGTGCGCAGAAAATGGGCGATGAGCAAAATCCTGAAATTCACGTGGGCGCACACGACGTCGACATAGGCGCACGCTATCGGGATGAAGCCAAGTATTGCGGGGGCAGCGACCTTCGTGTCGCTGGCTAGACCGAGCCCCACGGCTCCCAGGGCGGCGACCAGGACGATCTTCCACTTGATGAAGTCGAGCCGCGCGTTCTCCGATGCGACGATCTCGTTCCGGAGGGCAGTCACCAGGTCGGTCATCGAGGCGCCATCCATATCCGTAGTGGAGTGAGTGGTGGTCACGGTATCACGCTCGCACGCAGTTCCGCAAGCGCAACCGTCAAGTTGGCCTGGGTCCAAAGCAACGGAGTGTGTGGATTCGCCACATAGGAGCCGCGCCGCAGATAATACAGCTCCGGACATTGCCACTGCTTTGTGACCTGCGCTAGCGAGCGGTGAAAGTGAAGGACCTGAGATCTCGAGTCGCTCTCTGCGCCGCCCTTGCGATAGCGCCTGCCATAAGCGGCCGACAGGATCGGGTCGAAGACGCACCACTGCGCCTCATCCCCGACTTGATCGAGTAGTCGGTCGCGGGCTGCAACGTCCTCGCTGTAGTCCCGCGTCTGCTCGAGCACCCGCAAATGCTCGTCATAGTCGGGTGCCCAATAGGAGTCGCCTAGATACCGACGCACACCAATGTGACCCGCCAAGAAGCGATTGATGTCGAACAGAATGCTCTCTGCATCGGATCCGCTCACGACCTCGAGTGGATATACGAGAAATAGAAGAGCAGCGTCATAGCACCGTCTCTGCAGCGGTGAACGCTGCACGCATTCACTCGGCAAAATATCCGCGAGTGCGGACCGGCCGTGTGCGATGAGCGCGCCAGTCAGGTCGACCAGTCGGAGGTCAAACCCGCCTTTCCGAAGATCCGGACCTCGTTGCTCTGAGAGGAACAGTAGGGCCTCGAGGCCCGCAACGACGGTTCCGATACTCGAGGCTGAGACTTTGCGGGTTTCTTCCCAGTGCCCGCTGTCCTCGTCTTGCCAGTAGCGAATCGCATCGAAGTAGCGGGGGAACAGACCGAGTGTTTGACAGACCTGGGCATCAATCGTGGCAAGGCCGCGGGCCGCTAACCTGCAAAAAAGCCAGAGCGCATACCCGAGCGCATCGTTCTGCGCGTGAGGCCATGGCTCCGGCAGTTCTCGCAGGGTCCTGCCATCAAAACGTATCTGGGGTCGTTGCATCACGTCATTGGGATCGGCCTCACCTGCAATGATCGTCTCGAACCGTTGGCGATGCGCCCAGAAGTAATCGAACAGCGCACGGGCAGTGCGTGCCGCGACGTCCGGCTTGCCCTGCAGCTCATAGGCGTAGGCGACGAACACGTTGTCGCGTACCCAGGCGCGGCCGTAGCCGGTTTGTTTCGCCCGAGTGGCAGGGAGCGCAGCAGCTGGGAATAGCCCGGATGCGAAGGGTCGCATCGACAATGTACGGTGCGTCTTGAGTGCCTTCTCAATGCGCCCAATGTCCTTGAAACCATAGCTGCCTTTCGGGATGAGGGCTTTGAGCTCCGAGTTGTGCCACGTCAATGAGCGCATCGGCCGCACGGTGTCAGAGTGACCAGGCAGGACCCCCTCTTTACCCCCTCTTTTATAGTAGTAGCGCCTGAGGCTCAGGACATCGTGAACGCCTCTGGCCGACAAAAACGGGTGACCGCGGCCATCACCACTCGACGCCGAGCACTACGGGCACGAAGTCGGTATTGCCGTGACGTGTAGCAATGGTGTTGTACCGCGCTTCGACAGAGATCCGGAACGGGGGTACTCGGTAGCGGATACCGCCCCCCGCATCGCCGCCCGGCACGAACTGCGTGCGACTCCTGGTCGCCGGCGTCGTTCCGTATACGCCGCAAAACCCGACGAAGGCGTTGCAATACGATGTGCCGGTGTAATTGTCGAGCGATACGGCCCGCCAGTATGCGCCCCCGCCGAACACGATATACGGCGTGAAGTTGCCGAAGTAGTCACGTTTATTGAGCACGACGTTCAGCGTGCCGGACGTCACGTTGCTGTGGCCTGCCGACGCACCGTAGGACGCGACAGTCGCCGACGTCATGCTCGACGCAGCGTAGCCAATGTCCGCCTGCAACCACGCGCCGTGGTGGGGCGTGAACGGCCAGGCGGCGTTGAGACCGATGGCCCACCCGGGGTCGAATGCCTGACCGTACTGACCCGTTGGTACGTTCAACCCCACGGTCCCGCCGATGTACAGCGGGCGCTCCCAAAATGGCCCGGAGGCGATGCCCGCCGACGACTGGGCCGCGGATGTTTGGACGCCGGCCAATGCCACGAACCAGCCAACAATGACATATCTCACTCGAGTCATTCTCCCCGGGTCGCCCGCGTTCCGAGCTGCACGAGACCGCGTGGGGCAAGGCACGCCTCGCAGTCCCGCACAGTGATGCCGCCTATACTCGTAGCACTAGACGTACCAAAACGTTTGGCCCCGGTCGCAAATGAGCGCTAAGGTCGATCGTCGCGGGTCGACGCAGGGAGGCGTGAAGCGGCTAGGATCTTGTAGGTCAGGCGGCCTGCTACGCCGTTTGGGGGGCGCCAACTGCGCGTGCGGCCTCCGCGAGCGCGCCGTCGATTCCGTCCGCGCTCGGCGCCCCACCTTGGGCGATGTCCTTGGTGCCGCCGCCGCGACCGCCAAGCTTTTGCACCGTGGATTGCATGAGCGCGCGCATGTCGAACGGCGTACCGGGCGACTGAGCGAACACCAGCGACGCACCTGGCGAGGTCCCCGCGAGAATGGCGACCACGCTCGGGGCAAGGCGGACGAGCGCCTGGGCCAACATCTTGAGGGCATTCACGTCGCGATCGGGGAAGCTGCGCACGACGACTCGGCGCCCGTCTGCTTCGGGCGTGTCAGCCAGCATCGCCGCCGCCTGCGCGCCCGCGAGCTCTGCATGTAATTGCTCGCGTTGCTTGCGCAACGACCGGACCTCTTCGAGCGTTCGGCGCGCCTGCTCCGCGACGTCGGACGGAGCTGCGGAGAAGAGAGCGGCCGCCGCCGTCAGCACGGAGAAGTCGCCTCGGGCAGTCGCCACGGCGCGCTGGCCGGCGACAAACTCCACGCGCCAGCCATGGCGCGCCTTCTCCGTCTTGCGCAGCAGCACGCACCCGATCTGGCCGGTGTGATTCACGTGGGTGCCACCGCACGCGCTACGATCGAAATCCTGAACGTCGATGATCCGTAGCTCGTCTCTATCAGCTACCGGATCCTTACGCAGCCCGAGGCCCGCTGCTTCTCCCGGTGTGACGAAGCGGACGGCGACGGGCCGATCCTCCAGAATCACGTCGTTCGTCAATCGTTCGACTGACTCGATCTGCGCAGTCGTCAACGTCGGCGTATCGAGATCGATCGAGGAATAATCTGCACCCATATGGAATGACACGGTGCGCATCTCAAACAGCCGGTCGAAGGCGGCCGAGAGCACGTGCTGCGCAGAATGCTGCTGCATGTGGTCGAGACGGCGTGCCGGATCGATCCGGCCGTGGACGCGCGTGCCCGGCTCGATTGTGCCCGCAAGCTCGCCGCCCTCCGGGATGTCCACATAGTGCACGATCGCCCCGTCCTTGGACTCGGCCACTTCGACAACGCGTATCTCGCGGGTCGGATGAGCGATGTCCCCGACGGCGATCCACCCCGCGTCGAACGGCTGGCCACCGCTCGCAGGATAGAACGCGGTGCGGTCGAGAATCACAGCGGGACGTGGATCGGCGAGCACCGCGCGCACGTCCGCGTCGAAGTCGTACACGAAGGAATCGTGGTAGTACAGGCGAGCGGTCATGACAGACTCTACCCCCGGCATTCCTGACTCAACAGCCTCGCCCGGCCAGAGCTACTCTTGGGACCGCTCTGCCGCCTGGGCTGCTCTATACAATAGTAGGGGGAATCCGGGACCGTCTGCCCGCGATCGCATGCCTAGGCCGCCGAGCGAGTGAGGACGGCATTACCTCAGGATCGGGATCCGGCACGCGCGGTCTGTGGGACCGCGCCAGCCCATCGCCCTGAGCGGGCGCTTCCGCGACCCCGGACAAGAGGGCGATGGCCGGCGCGTTTCGGCAAAGTCACAGCGATGCAATTGACCGCGGTCTCGTCGCACGAACCGCCGGTGCGCAGTCCATTAAGTGTTTGGCTGATCGAAGGCGTAGCTTCCGGTCGAGATCACATGTCCCTGCGCGTCCGACATCGTCCAAACGATGGACTTGTACTGCAACGCCACGTTGATCGCCGGTCCGACATTAGCCTGGGTTATGGCTACGCCGTGCAGTGCATACGAGACAATGCCCTGAGGGCTCGCGTTGAAGATCGTCACGGTCGGCATGCAGTGCACTGTGAAACAATCGCTGAGCCACATCGCGAGATCGTTGCCGCTCGCGAACAGGATGCTCCCGTTGGCGGCGCGATGGAGGGATTGCCCGGGCGACGGGATGGCCTCCAACGAAAAGTTGGACGCCATGCCGAGCGAGAACGCCGGGCTATTGAGCCCCCCGGCGCCATTCCCGAGGGACGAATTCGTCTGCATCTGTACACTGATCCCCTGCGGGGGCAGCGGGGGCGGTGCGACGAAGCGCCGTTGTATGATCGGTTTCACCGCGACGTTGCGGTTCAGCATTGCGGTCTGGGCCTGGATCAGCGCGGCCGGCAATGCCGATACGGTGATGACCAGAGCGATGGTCATGAGCGCTCTTCGAGCCATGTTGTCTCCCGGTGATGGAGGTGCAGGATCGCTGGGGCGATGGCTGGGCGCGCCGCGCCCTCACGGTTACATTGCCGGTCTCGTCTCTGTGTAGAACGTCAGAATCGGGACGCGCCTCTCACTGGCAGGCGGTGGCTGCATCCCCCGCCTTCGCGGGGAACTGAGTCCCCGCGCACTCCACCGGCTCAGATCCAATCCATCCAGCCGCGAGGATCCTCCGACTCCCCATAGCGAATGCCCGTGAGCGTCGCGTCGATCTTCCGCGTGAGCGCGCCGCTCTCGCCCCCGTTGATGACCAAGCGCTCGTCGCGGTAGCACAACTCGCCGATCGCGGCAATGCCGGCTCCGGTGCCGGTCGCCCAGGCTTCCATCAAGCGGCCTCGATGCCCGGCTTCGAAGATCTCGCTGATCGAAACCGGACGCTCGACCACCGACAGCCCCCAATCGCGCAGCAACGTCAGCACGGAATCGCGCGTCACTCCCGCGAGGATCGTGTCCGAGATGGGCGGCGTCACGACCTCATCGCCGATTCGGACCATGAAGTTCATGATGCCGAGCTCGTCGACGTACTCCCGGTGCACGCCGTCGAGGAACAGGACCTGATGAAATCCTTGCTCCTGTGCAGCGCGAGTCGCGTACAACGTCGGCCCATAGTTGCCGCCCGTCTTGGCGAACCCGGCCCCACCACGCACTGCGCGCACGTGATGGTCGGACACCAGGATCTTGAGTCGCGGGTCACGGCCGTATACGGGCCCGCCCGGCGTCATGATCACATAGTAGATGAAGCTGCGCGCCGGCCGCACGCCAAGTGCGGGCTCCGATGCCACCACGGTCGGACGGAGATACAGTGCTGTCCCCCGTGCACTCGGCACCCATTCCGCATCGATCTGCACCAGGGTCTCGAGCGCACGGACGAACAACTCGGGATCGATCTCTGGAATGCACATGCGCTCGCACGAGCGTACGAGCCGCTCTCCGTGGGCTGAAGGCCGAAAAATCCCAATCTTGCCATCCGCGGCTCGGTAGGCCTTGAGCCCCTCGAACACGCTCTGCCCATACTGCAGGCTCATTGCCGCCGGATCGAGCGGCAGCACTTGATAGGGCTCGACTCGCGGGCAATGCCAACCGTGTTCCTCGGAGTAATCCATCAAGAACATGTGGTCCGTGAAAACGGTGCCGAACACGAGATCCGCGTCCGCCGGACGCGCCTTTCGGGATTCCGCCTTCTTGATCTGAATGTCAGTCACGTGAAAAGACATGGCCGTTAGATGCTGAAGGGCTAGACGGTGGACGTTGGACGTTCGACGTTGGAAAAAACCTCGCGGCAAGTCACGGTGCGTATCGCTGGCCTCGAGGTTTGTCGTCTTAACGTCTAACGTCCAACGTCCAACGTCCAGTCCTTTAGTCCTTTGACCCCACGTCCAGCCAACTGTTTTTGCTGCCCAGCTCGCCAATCGCCATTGATCCATCCTCCTGGAGTCGATATGGTTCGGCGCGCTCTCATGTGCGCCGCGCAGCGAGCCGGCAGTCGTCGTCCGACATCGCGGCACGCGCACTCCGAGGGCTTGCGGTCGCGGTAGGCTGGACCAGAGCAGCCGAAGGTGACGGACAGTGGTGCATACCCGCAGTCACCGTGCAAGTCGCGTCAGGATCATCGCGCTCGCGTCGGTGGTTGCGACAAGCGGGTGCTCCCATTCGCCCACTGCACCGAGCAAAGGATCGCTCTCAGGCATTGTCTCGAGCGGCCTGGGAGGCGGAGTCGCAGGCGTCACCGTGATCGCGACGCCCACAAACGCCTCCGCCCTCCCAGCAGTCACCACCGACACGACTGGCGCGTACGAAATCGCCGACGTGCCCATTGGCAGCGGATTGGTTGCGATATCGATGCTGCCCAGCAACTGTACCGCACCCAGCCCGGTGCCGTACTCGCTGGCAACGGCCAGCGCGAACGCGACTGCCAATATTACGGTCACCTGCCACCATCCGGGCGGCACGATCTCGGGCACCGTAGCAACCAACCCGGGCGGTGTGGGCGTCGCCAACGCAACCGTCACCGTCACGCCATCCGGCTCGAGCGCACTGCCGTCGGTCACGACGTCGGCCACGGGGACGTACACGGTCAACGGCATCCCCATTGGCAGCGGCACGGGCTCGATTGCCGTGGCGAACGTGCCGACTGGTTGCACTCCCCCGACAGCGACGCCGTACCACGGGCTTACAGGCAGCACGCCGCTCCCAATCAACATCGGCGTCACGTGTCCCACCAACGTGACATTGCTCGCTGTTGGCCAGGCCGCCATCTTCACGGGCTCGCCGGCCTTCGAGACGACGCTCTCGCTCGCCGCGAACGGCGTGTACATGATAGCCGTCGTCAACACGGACACCGGCGCATCTTCGCTCGAAAACTTTCAGCTGGCGGGCTCGATCGTCGGCGTCAGCAGGACCGTCGCGTCGGCCGAGATGAAACGGCGCGCTCCTGCACCTTCAGTTGCCACTGAGCCCCAGAGAGCTCCGCCGAGCGCCGCCGGTCCCGCGAGGACCGTCACGCCGCCCGCGTACCGGCGGGAGATGGCGTTCATGCGACGGGCCGTGCACAACCACCTCGCCCTCCTCGAGGACAACCGCAGCATCCTGCAGCACTACGGCAATCCGCTGCCGCAACTGCGAGCCGACGCGGCCGCGCGTCGAGCACAGCGCCCATCGCCACAGATCGCGCCGCGATCACTCGTCCACACCAAGGTCGGCGATGTGAACAAGGTGTACGTGCGCACGGCACTGAAGGGATTTTGTAATCAGGTCGACTCGATCGGCGCCCGGACGGTGTATGCAGGCGCTCACGTGCAGGTGCTTGCCGACACCAGCCTCACAAGCTGGCCGTCGGACTTCCGGTTCGACTCCTCCTACTACCAACTCTTCGGCCGCGAGTACGATACGCTGACGTACGCGAAGCATTTGCTCACGTACATCGGTGATCCTTTGCAGCTCGATGGCGATCTCTCGGGCGCCGGCAAGGTCACGATCGTGTTCACGCCGGTCATCAACAACTTCGTGGGCGGCACGATCGGCATGGTCTCCCCCTGCGACTTCTACTCGCGAACGGTAAATCCGTTCTCGAACTTGACCGAGAATGATCTACCTGTCCGTCCCCTCGGCCAGCGGATTCGACGTCGGCGACTGGGAGGGATTCGCACGCTCGACCGCCGCCCACGAGAGCAAGCACGTGGTCTCGATCGGGGACCACATCATCGGCGGCACGTACGAGCCAGAGTTCGTGTGGCTCGAGGAAGGACTGGCCCAGGTCTCGTCCGAGATCTGGGGACGAAACTTCAACCTCGCCAGCTGGCGGTCGGACGCTGGCTTCGATCAAACGATCGGCTGCGAGCCCACGTTCGCCGATCCGCTGCCCTGCGAGACATCCAACAGTCCCTTCACCTTCACCTTCAGCCATTTTCCCTTCCTCTTCACCTTCCTCGCGGAGATCGACAGCGTTGGCTTGTCGCCGCAGGGGTCCTTCTCGGGCAGCCAGGAGGGGCAGTACGGCGCGGGCTGGAATTTCGCCCGTTGGGCGATCGACAACTACGCGACGGGGTCCAGCCCAGCGGCCGAAGGGGCATTCATTAAATCGATGATCGTCAACACTGGGCTCCACGGCTTCGCCAACGTCAGCAGCGTCACCGGGGCGCCCGTGCCCGATATGCTCGTTTACTGGAGCCTCGCCACTGCCGTCGACCGCTCGACGCTTGCCGACTCCGCGACCTTCATCCCCACAGATCCGCGCGCCACGGTGCCGAGCTTCGACCTCCGAAACATTCTACGCGGTGCTCTCCACCCAAAGCGCGTTTTACATGATCCCTGCACCCGTCCGCCCGTTTCTCCTCACGCCCGGGTCATTTCAGAAGAAGGCGCCCACCATCCCGGGCACAGGTAAGACGTACTGGCTCCTCTCCAACGGGCCAGCCACGATCGACGAGCAACTGCAGCTCCTGAGCGGCACCGGGGGCCCGATTTCCCGATCCAGTGGGTTCCGTGTGGGGATTATTAGGGTGCACTAGCGGAACGGCTGAGGTCGGTTGGGAGAGGGCAGGGGTGACGGATTCACGGGTGACGGGTGAACGACCATGGCTATGGCGCTCCGTTGTCGCGCCGTCCACGCCGACATGTAGGGGCGGCCTTCAGGCCGCCCATCCCGGGCCCCGGGTCGTGTCCGGGGTCCGTGTCGGGGTTCCGGGTCCGTGTCTGGGTCCCGGGTCCGGCGTCCGCGGTTCCGGGGTCCAGCGTCAGGGGGTCAGGTCGAGGAGCCGGCGTCCAACACCGATGGGCGGCCTGGAGGCCGCCCCTACATGTCGGCTGCGCGGTGAGAGGGTAGACGAGGAGCGGATGGTGCAGCCGGTCGGCCGATGTAATCGCTGTGAAAGGCTGCCGGCCCTACCTTAGTCCCGTCGGTCCTCAGTCACCGGCCTTCCCGGCTGGTGTCCCCATCACCCATTACCCGTCACCCGTTTCCGGGCCTTTCGCCCTTCATGAACTACTGGGCCCTCCTCGCCTCCTCCGTCTGGACGCTGCTACGCAACAAGATGCGGAGCATCCTCACGATCCTCGGGATCACCATTGGGATCGCGGCGGTCATCTGCGTCGTGGCAATTGGCAAGGCAGGGCAGGCCCGGGTGGAAAAGCAACTCAATAACCTGGGCGACAACTTCGTCTGGATCGAGGCCGGGGGCCGAGCCGTCAATGGCGTTCGGACCGGGGTCCATGGCACCAAGAGCCTGACCCTGGGCGACGGCATCGCCATCAAGAACCAGATCCCGCTCATCAAGGCGGTGTCGCCCAACATTGACGGGTCGATCCAGATCGTCTACCGCAACCAGAACTGGTTCACCAACTACCGCGGCGTCTCGCCGGAATTCTTCGACATCAAACGATGGGACGCCGCCTCCGGCGCCTTGTTCTCCGCCGACGATGTCGATCGGGCGGCCGATGTTTGCGTGATAGGCCAAACGGTGCGGAATCAGCTCTTTCCGAACGAAGACCCACTCGGGAAGGTCATTCGAGTCACGGGCCTGCCATGCAGGGTGGTCGCAATCCTCCAATCAAAGGGCCTCTCGATGTCGGGTCAGGATCAGGACGATGTCGTGATCATGCCGTACACGACGGTCATGAAAAAAATCCGAGGCGTCACCTGGCTGGATGACATCATGTGTTCGGCCGTCTCACCCTCCGCCGTCAAGCTGGCCGGCCAGCAGGCTGGCGCGCTCCTCCGAGACCGGCACCGCCTCCGACCGGAACAGGATGACGATTTCAACATCCGCAACCCTGAAGACATCATCCAGGCGCAGATCGAGGCCAGCCGCACCCTCACCCTCCTGCTCGCGGCGATCGCATCGATCTCCCTCGTCGTCGGCGGCATCGGCATTATGAACGTGATGCTGGTCTCCGTGACCGAGCGCACCCGCGAGATCGGCGTGCGCGTAGCCGTCGGCGCCACTGAGGTCGCGATCCAGCTGCAGTTCCTCGGCGAGTCGGTGCTATTGAGCCTGGTCGGGGGCGCAGCCGGCGTATGCCTCGGCATTGCCGTCTCCATCATCGGCGCCCGAGCACTTGGGTGGGCGATGCAGCTCTCGGTCGAGGCGGTGATCCTGGCCGCGCTGTTCTCGATCGCCGTCGGCGTGTTCTTCGGCTATTACCCCGCGCGCAAGGCCGCGCTTCTCGACCCCATTGATGCCCTCCGCTATGAGTGACGCGACTCCTCTCCGATCTTCGAAACGATTCCGCTGGGCCGTCGCCATTGCCGGTGCCGTGCTCGTCGTCGCCTTCGTCGCGTTCAAGCTGCGCGGTGGTTCGCAGGTGCAGTATTTCACAGCGGCCGTCAGCCGCGGCGACATCCGCGACGTCGTCGACGCCACCGGCACGGTGAACGCCGTCACGACGGTGCAGGTCGGGTCGCAAGTCTCCGGACAGATCGCGAAACTCCGCGCCGACTTCAACTCGCGCGTCCATCGCGGAGACACGATTGCGGTGATCGATCCTACGCTCTTCCGCGCCGCGCTCGAGCAATCCACCGCCGACCTCGAGAGCGCCAAGGCCAATGTGGTCGCAGCTCAAGCGGATCTGGAGAAAGCGCAAGCCACCCTGGCGCAGGACCAGAGCGATTACGAGCGGTACGTCCCGCTCGTTGCCAGGGACTATGCCACCGCGCAGACGCTGACGGACATGAAGGCGACAGTCGACGTCGCGAAAGCCACCGTCGACGCATCGGCCGCCGCGGTGTCGCAGGCGCAGGCACAGGTCAAGCTCAAATCCGCGGCCGTCGACGTCGCGCATGCCAACATTGAGTACACGGTCATCCGGTCTCCGATCGACGGGACCGTCGTCGCGCGCAACGTCGATGTGGGCCAGACGGTTGCCGCTTCTTTGCAGGCGCCCGTGATCTTCACGATCGCGCAGGACCTGACCAAGATGCAACTCTACGCAGCCACAGATGAATCGGACGTCGGGCGTGTGCAGCTAGGGCGGCAGGTCACGTTCAAGGTCGATGCGTTCCCCAAGGAAACCTTCAAGGGAGTCGTGAGCCAGATCCGCATGAACGCGGCGACTGTGCAGAACGTTGTCACGTACAGCACCATCATCGATTTCGCCAACCCGGATCTCAAGCTCTTCCCCGGCATGACTGCATACGTCACCGTGCCGGTGGCCAGCGTGCACGACGTGGTGAAGGTACCCAACAGCGCGTTGCGATACCGGCCGCCACTCAAAGCCGATGAGCTCCACCGGCTGTATGTACGCTATGGCATCGACGAGCACGCGACCGATCGGACCTCCTTCACCCCTGCCGACGACACCCTGGCGACGGTCCCTGCGAACAATGCTCAGGGACAGCGACCAGCCAGCCGGCGGGTGGTCCCGCAAGAGAATGCCATCGTGTGGAAGCACACAGACGGCGGGGATGTCGAGCCGGTCCAGCTGGCGCTCGGCATCACCGATCACGCGTACACCGAGGTCGTCGCCGTCATCAAGGGCGCGCTGCGTACCGGCGACGACGTGATTACCGGTTCTGTCGCGCCGGGCGCGGGATCGGGTGCACGGCGATAAGGGAACGGGTGCAGACACCATGACACTCACCGGATTCGCTCGCGAGGTGCAGCGCAAGCTCGCCGGCGCGCTCGCGGACGAGGTGCCGGCGGAGGCATCTGTCGACAATGCCGCCCTGGCAGCATCGGACGGCCAGATCATCCGCGTCGAGGACCTGAACCGATACTACGACCTGGGCGAGACGCGTGTGCACGCACTGCGCGGCGTCAGTCTGAGTGTCGAGCGCGGGAGCTTCGTCGCCATCATGGGGGCGAGCGGGAGCGGGAAATCGACTTTCATGAACATCCTGGGCTGTCTCGATCGCCCGACGTCGGGACGCTATCTGCTCGACGGCATCGATGTCTCCACGCTCAACAAGGAGACGCTGGCCGGTATCCGGAACCGGAAACTGGGATTCGTGTTCCAGGGATTCCATCTGCTGGCACGCACCACGGCCCTCGAGAACGTTCAGCTCCCCACGCTCTACACGCGCCTCGACAAGGCCGAGCGCACCGCGCGCGCAACAGCCGCGCTCACGACTGTGGGCCTCGCGGGGAGAGCCGAACACTTTCCCTCGCAGCTGTCGGGTGGTCAGCAGCAGCGAGTTGCCATTGCGCGCGCCCTGGTCAATCGGCCAGCGCTGTTGCTGGCGGATGAGCCGACGGGCAACCTGGACAGCCGCACCTCGGTCGAGATCATGCAGGTCCTCCAGGACCTCAACGACCGCGGCCTCACCGTCGTGATGGTCACGCACGAGGCGGATATCGCGCAGTTCGCGCACCGGATCATCGTATTCCGTGACGGTCGCGTGCAGCGCGATGATCGCGTGGCGATCAGGCCGCTCGCGCGGGACGTGTTGGCAACGCTCCCCGCGCTCGAGGACTGAGTCAGCGGCGGCGGGCGAATTAGCGCCCGGCCAACTCCCGCACCCAGATGTTGCGAAAACTGATGGGTGGACTCGGATCGCCGTGCGCCTGGAGCGCGATGGGCGCGGCGGTGTACGGATGGTACGATGGCTGGCCGGTGTTCTTCGTCTCGCCTTTCAGCTCGAAGTGGTTTGCGACGAGCACGCCGTTGTAGAAGACGGTGGCGAAGGCCGGAGTCTTGAGTGAGCCGTCCGCATTGAACGTGGGCGCGGTCCACACGACGTCGTAGCTCTGCCACTCGCCAGGCGGTCGGCTGGGATTGGCTAGCGGGATGCTCTCTTTGTAGATGCTACCCGCCATCCCGTTGACGTACGTCGGGTTGTTGTAGGAATCCACGACCTGTAACTCGTAGACACCATTGGAAAGCGCGGCGAGGAAGACGCCGCTATTGCCTCGTTCCTGGCCACTCCCGGTGACGTTGGTGGGAATCCGCCACTCGATGTGCAACTGGAAATTGGTGAAGGTCCGTTTCGTTTCGATGTCGCCCGCGGACTTGTTTACCGTGACGACGCCATTGGCCACGGTCCAATTGGCCGGAGTCTTGTCGCGGACCGATACCCACTGGTCCAGGTTCTTGCCGTCGAACAGCACGATAGCGTCGGACGGCGGTGCGCCAACGGCGCCGCCCGGTGTTACGACCCTGGGGACGGGCTGCCAAACCTCCGTGTCCTGGGGCTTAGGTTCCTGGGCGCGCAGTCTTGCCGCCGCTCCGGCGAATGCAGCGCCGGCAAGGATCATGACCAATCGGTTGCGCATGTGCACTCGGATTTGATGCACGCACGATAATGTCGAACGTCGGACATTGAACCTCTAACCTCCAAGTTCCAACGTCCCCCTGTCGGTCGGATAGTAGCCGGCGACCCGCCAGGCGCCATTGGCGTCACGCATTGGGGTGATTTCGTCGACCGTAGCCCCTCCGACGCCCCGGCTGCCAAAGAAGCCCGCCATCCAGCTTATACAACCCGGGTTCGTGCGCCTAGTCGTGCGCCGGACGTACTGATGTTTCCCGGGTAACCGGTGGCCCCGAAAACCGGCCATTCTGTCGCGATTGCCCTCGGGGCCGTCCCCCGCTATTTCCCACTGACACCGACTGGCAAGGAGAGGTGACCGTGGCTGAGCACCGTATTCCGCCCGAGCGGGTCCACTACAAGTGGGATAACAAGAACAAGCCCGCCATCGAGATCGAGCCGGGTGACGTCGTGCACTGTGAGACGGAGGAGGTAAGCGGTGGGCAGCTCAAACCGGGTATGCCCGCATCCGCGCTGGCGAATCTCAACTTCGACAAGCTGTATCCGCTGGCGGGGCCCGTCTATGTCCGTGGCGCGGAGCCGGGCGACACGTTGGAGGTGGCCATCCTTTCTCTGCAGCCGCTCGCTTGGGGCTGGGCCGCCATCATCCCGGGCCTGGGATTGTTGGCCGAGGACTTCACGGCGCCCTACATCCGGTACTTCGACCTCACCAATGGGAGCGACACGGCGCTGCGCGACGACATCCGGATCCCGATCGCGCCGTTCTGCGGCACCATGGGCGTGGCGACGGACGAACCGGGCCCGATCGACGTGTTACCGCCGACCAAGGGTGCAGGGAACATCGACACTCGCCACCTGACGGCGGGGAGCACACTGTACCTGCCAGTATTTGTGCGTGGTGCGCTGTTTTCTGCAGGAGATTGTCACGCCGCGCAGGGCGACGGAGAAGTGTGCGTCACCGGCATCGAGTGTCCGATGCGCTTCAGCCTGCGCTTCAACGTGATCAAGGGCGGGAAGATGCCGCCCTGGCGCTACCACTTCCGCACGCCGGCCGGATCCTTGCAACCCCGCTCCGATTTGCGGGGTTACTACGCCACAACCGCACTGGGCCCGGACCTCATGACCAATGCCAAGAACGCCATCCGGGAGCTCATCGCCTGGCTGGGCCGCGAGAAGGGGCTCGGTCGCGAGGACGCGTACATCCTGTGCAGTCTCGCAGCCGATTTGAAGATCTCGCAGATCGTCGATCAACCGAATTGGGGGGTATCGGCTTACATGCCGCTGACTGTATTTCGCTAGAAGGGCGAGCACTGCAGGGTCAGGGGGCGGACGCGGCACGCCCGAGAGAGGGGAGAGGAGAAAGATGAGAAGTAACGGGGACAGGAGACCACAGGGCCGTCCAGCCGGAGGGGGAGCATGATCAGTAGGAAGAGCGCATCGATGATCGCCGCTCTGGGGGTGTGCACCGCACTAGCGGGTTCGGCGCGCGCGGTGGCACAGGGGCCCACTAGTCCGACCGCCACGATCGAAAAACCCAAGGCGATGACCGTTTCGAGCGGTCACTGCGCCAAGCGCACGGACGGGACGTTCGGCGCGGTGTTTGGTCCGGACACGCTGCCGCCGCTGGCGTTCACCATCGGTCCCGGATCAGCGATGGCCGATCAGATGCACGCGAGCAAGGCGCCGTTCACCGGGCCGGGCGAATACAAGAACGTGATCGTCATGCTGTACCTCGGCAAGAGCGCGCTGCAGGACGCATACGGAGGACTCGGCAGCGTCACCGTAGGCGCCGACGGTAAGTCGGGGACGTTCCTCCTGAACGACAAGAGCGCCACAGGGCACTGGAGCTGCGGCAGGGTCACGCAGCAGTAGGATTCTTGCTGACATTCGTGGCGAGCTACACGGACCTACTGCCGCCGTCGCCATCAACGCGGCGCTCTTCGGTCTCTACACGTATACTATGGGTGGACCGGGATGCTCGAGACCGGAGGGCTGGGCCTTGTTCTCGCCTTGATCGTGCTCTGGTCCGGCTCTCTCATTCCTGCCATGATCCTGCACGTCACGATTGACCTGATGAGCGGCGACATCGCCTAGCACGTACTCACGCGGTCTCCGGTCGCCGCGGCCCCCACCGAGTCGTCGGGATAGGCACGAGTTTGGCACCGTCACATTGAGTGACAGAGAGCCGTACCGACACTGGTCGTTGAGGAGCCCACCTGTGAGAGAAACGCTGCGACAGGACATCCAGATCGGCACCCGGATGCTGCGCAAGCATCCGGGCTTCGCCGCGACCGCCGCGTTGACGCTCGCGCTCGGGATAGGGGCGACGACCTCGATGTTCAGCATCATCAACACCCTGTTGCTCCGTCCGCTGCCATTCCCTCACGCTGATCGCCTCGTGATCCTGCAGGAGTCGATCCCGAAGCTCCGACCTGGATACATGTCGCTGTCCGCCCAGGATGTCCCGGACTTCCGCCGGTTGAGCCGCTCGTTCGACGAGCTCGGCGGATTCAACGGGACCTCCAAGGACCTCTCGAGCGGCGGCACGCCCGAGCGGGTCGACGTCACTCGCACCGCGGCCAGCGTGTTTCGGGCCCTCGGTGCCGTGCCCGCGCTGGGCCGCACGTTCACGGACGAGGAGGACGTGGCCGGACACAACGTCGCGATTCTCTCGTACGGGCTGTGGCAGTCACGATTCGGTGGAGACCCCGACATCGGCGGACGTAGAATCCTTCTCGACCGGCAGCCATACACGGTCATCGGCGTGATGCCGGCCCGATTCGAGTTCCCGCTCAGCGGGATGCCGTTCGAATGCGCCAGCACAGATCTGGGTTCCGATTGCCTACACCGCATCGGAACGCGATCCCGCCGGACGAGGCGACAACTACAACATCAGCGTATTGGGACGACTGAAGCCGGGCGAGACGCTGGCGACGGCGAATAGGGATGTGATGGCGGTGGCAGCCAGCGTTCAAGAGTTCTACCCCGTGGCCTACCGGGACCGATCGAAGCTCGCTCTCGAGGCGAACGTCACGGCGCTCAACGAGATGGTTGTCGGGCAGTCGAAGCAGCTGGTCCTCCTCTTGTTCGGCGCGGTGGGACTCCTCTTGTTGATCGCCTGCGCCAACGTCGCAAATCTCACGCTCGCACGCGGCATGGATCGGCAGAAGGAGCTCGCGGTGCGCATCGCCCTCGGCGCCGGACGTCGACGCCTCGTGCGGCAGCTCCTCGTCGAGAGCACGCTGCTCGGTCTCCTGGGCGGGATCCTGGGCCTCGTCGTCACCTATGTGAGCACGCGCGCACTGGCGACACTCGCCGCTGACATTCTGCCCCGCGCGCGAGAGGTGAACATTCGATCCGACCGTGCTCCTCTTCGCACTGGCCATCTCGATCGTCTCCGGCATTGCGCTGGGGATCGTACCCGCCGTCGCGACAACGGGCACGCACCTGAGCGAGTCGCTCAATGAAGGTGGTCGTGGCCAAACTGCGGCCCGCGGGCATCGCGTCGCTCGCGACGTCGTTCGTGGTCGCGCAGGTGGCGCTCGCGCTGACACTCGTCCTCGGCTCCGGATTGTTGATCCGCAGCTTCGTGCATGCCCGGGACACGAACCCGGGATTCCAGCGTGAAAACACGATGGCGCTCGAGATCTCCCTTCCAGTGACACAGTACCGCACACCCGTCGACGCGCAAACGTTCTTCGACCGGCTCACCTCAGAGATCCGCGTACTCCCCGGTGTCGTCGCAGCGGGAACCGGTAGCGACGAGCCGCTGACGGTCGGATGGACGCATCTGTTCATGCCTGAGGGCCACGAAGGCGAGATGCAGAACGGCGTCCCAACCGACGTGCATACCCTGGTCGACGGTGACTACTTCCAGACACTGGGCATTCCCCTGGTGCGCGGCCGCCTCTTCAACGAGACCGAACTTCGTGGCCGCGGCGACCCCGTGATCATCAGCGATGGGATGGCGAGGCGATTCTGGCCAAATGAAGACCCGGTCGGCCGTCGCTTGAAATGGGGAGGAGCGGGTGCGCCCAACGTGTGGCTCACGATCGTCGGCGTCGTCGGGGACGTGAAACAAGGACGGCTCGATGAGGCCACGCTGCCGCACACGTACGAACCCTACATGCACGTCTGTACCCTACCAGCCATCTCGGGGATGTGCGCGAGTCGCGTGGTCCTGCTCCGTACTTCCGCCAACCCGAACGCGGCCGTGGGCGCTGTCCGGGCGCTGGTCCACCAACTGGATCCGGAGCAAGCGATCGATCGCGTTGTGGCGATCGACCAGTTGATATCGGCATCGCTCGCGCCACGACGCCTCAACACCTTCGTCTTGGTCGCATTCGGACTCGGCGCGCTCGCCCTCGCCGCCATTGGTGTGTACGGCGTGATCTCCTACAGTGTCGCGCAACAGACCCGGGAACTGGGTTTGCGGCTCGCCCTGGGCGCGCAACGCGGCGACGTCATGCGACTCGTGCTTGCACGTGGTCTCCGGCCCGCGGTAATCGGCCTCGCGATCGGCCTCGCGTCATCGCTAGCTGTCACGCGCGTCATGGGCTCCCTTCTCTACGACGTCAGCCCGACCGACCCCTCGACGTTCGTCGCGGTCGCCGCGCTTCTCGTGGCTGTCGCACTTGCCGCGTGCTGGCTACCTGCCCGACGCGCGCTGCGGAATGATCCGGTGGCGGCGCTACGATCGCAGTAGACCTGGCGGTCATTGTCTACTTTCTACTTTCTGTGCTTCTACTCTCTCGGGCGCTTTAGCGCCCGCGCCGCTCTCCGCAAGCCACGACGACCACCACGAGAGGCACCGTCCACCCGTCAGGAATGAATGCTCCGCGCATCTGGCGATGAGGTACGACTTGCGGTTCGCGTGCAGCCGCGCGCCCGATCGAATGGCATCGTCGGCCTGCACGGCTCCGCACTCAAGATTCGCCTGACGGCGCCGCCCGTCGAGGGCGCGGCGAACGAGGCGTTGCTCGACCTGTTGGCCGACGTGCTGCGTATCCCGCGCGGCGCGATCCGTATCGTTTCTGGCGCGACGTCGCGGGACAAAGTGGTTGCCATTCGGGGCGTGTCGATCCACGAGGTCAGGCGAGCGCTTGCTCTGTAGTGCGTTCCCAAGATCTGCACTGCCGGACCGCTCCTTTGCGCGCTCGAGACACGCCCACGTCGCGTCGCGGGAAGGGCCGGCTCGTGCGTCAGAGCAAGCTATTACTAGTACGTAGCCGAAACTGCACTGCGACTGTAGCATGCCATAGCGATCGAACGGCAAACGGGCATCGAATCGGTCCCAACGATTCGTGCCCTTAGTGAGCTCGCGGGACTTTGTATCGCGCTGCCCTGGACACCGGCACGTGCGTGTCGCACTATCGGTGTGCACCTCACCAGTCAATCACAGTCCCCTTTTTCACGTGCCATGCTGCGGCGCCTCGATGTCGTGCGGCTAGTATGGGCCGTCCCCGCTGTGTGTCTTGCCGGCACAGCGTGCGCGACGACGGGCCCTGACAATGGCCGCTCGGGCGATCAAGCGACTGGCGTGCCGACGGTCGTGGTGGTGCCTCGCGTGGACAGCATTGGTGTCGGGCAGAGCGTGCAGTTCGCCGATACCGTGCTCACATCGACTGGGCAGGTCGTGACCGGGGCAAACATCGTCTGGGGCGGGACCAATCCCAACGTGGCTTCGGTGTCGATCAACGGACGCGCGGTCGCGATCGGCAAAGGGAAGGACACGGTGGAAGCGCTTGTGGGCGGCGGAATCGGCAAGGCAGTGCTGATCGTGGGAAGTGGATCGCTCGCGCGAATCGCCCTGGCGCCGAGTGCGCCGACGGTACGCAACGGATCGAGCGTGACGCTGAGCGCCGTATTTCTCGATGCCAAAGGCGATACGCTGACCGGATATACGCCGGTCTGGACTTCGACCGCTACCAACATCGCGACCGTCTCGGGCACGGGTGTGGTGACAGGTGTCTCACCTGGCACCGATACGGTCAAGGCGACGATCAACGGAATCAGCGGCGTGACCGTGGTCAGCGTCGTGGCAGCTCCCGTCGGGTCCATCGTCGTCGTGCCAGCGATCGACACGCTGCAGATCGGCTCGACGGTGCAGCTGAATGACACGGTGAAGGACGTGAGTGGCAACGTGCTCAAAGGCCAACCGGTCACATGGTCGAGTAGTGCGCCCGCTGTTGCGAGCGTCACCACCGGACGCGTGACGGCCGTCGGTCCCGGTACGACACAGATCGGGGCCTCCACTGGCGGCGTCACCGGCGCGGCGACGATCGTTGTTCCTGCCAACAAGACGCCGGTCTCTGAGCGCTTCGTTTTCGACAGCACCACAGCGGTCCCCTTTGGGGTGCCCTACGACATCAGCCGGCACGTTCGCTGGGTCCTCAAGAATTCGCTCGGTGATTCCGTAGGTGCCACGAGCCTCGCAAGTGTGTCGGGCGTTGCGTATGTCCCAGTGCTCGGGAATGGCGAGCCGGGCGCGTGCACCGTGTTGGCGGGTACGTTCGTCGCGTACTGCCCCGACGGTGGCTGGCCGGCGGGGGCGCCAGTGTTCGAGTACAACGGCTACTGGTCCGCGACGGTGCATGCCAAGTCGGTCAAGGGTGTGCCCGATCAACACAACACGGTCTTTTGGTTCGTGAACAGCGGGCTCGCTGGCAGTCAGCCCTTGTCATTCACCGTCTCGAAGATCCCAGCGTACACCGTGACTGGCGGCGACACCATCAGCCTAGCCCAACTGGACACGATACGCGTGACTACCACGGGAGGGCTCTTCGTGAGCTCGTTGCCACTCGTGGGCTGGACGTCGGCCGTCATCCAGAGCGGTGGTAGTGGCCCACCGGGCCAGGCCGCTCCCTGCAACCCAGGCCTCGCGCCGACCCAGATCGTGTGCTACCCGGCGAGCAACCAGATCTTCCAGGCGGTTGCGTATCAAGCGCTGGTGAATGTACAACCCGCGCCGTTCAATGGCGTTTCCAATCCTGCGTTCACCGGCAGTTTGCTATTGACGGTACAGGTGCCGCCTCCACCGTCTGTTGCGATTTCCCCGGCCGATACCGTGATCGTCGGCGACACGCTCATATTCGTCGCGAGCGCGACCGATCCGGGCATGCCGGGCACTCCGGTCGTGTCGTGGGGGTGCTGTCGCGACGGCGTGCTGAAGGAGCTCGCCTCGAGCGGCGACACGATCACAGTAACCACCGTCGGGCTGGGCGCATCAACGGTCACGGCCTACGCCGCGACACCTGGCTTCTCGGGCGGTAACGAGATTGGCACGTCAGCCGCGACGGTGCTCGTCGACGCGTCTCCGCCGATGGATCGGATCCGCCGGGCACGCACGCATCTCCTGACGCTGCGCCTCAAGGCTAGACGGCAGACGTTGGACGTTGGACGTTAGACGTTGGAAAGAAATCTCGGGGCTGGCAGCGCTGGACTTCGCCGGCCCTAGTGTTTTTTTCGAACGTCGAACGTCGAACGTCGAACGTCGAACGTCGAACGTCGAACGTCGAACGTCGAACGTCGAACGTCGAACGTCCAATTTGATTGCGTGTGGCGACCCTGAGGTGCATAGTGTGCCCAGGCTAAGGCCATCTTTCCCAAAGGAGTGACAATGCTGAAGACCGTCGGGCTGCTCCCGTTGCTGATGTTCGTCGGTACGGCCGCGGGTGCGCAGACACCAGACACGGTCTGGGCCGGGACGTGGACGCTGAATGTCGCCCAATCCAAGCTTCACCAACCGGCCGCGAAAGACGAGACCCTCAAGGTCGAGACTCCCACCGGCTCGCCTCTCACGGTGAAATACGCGATCACGGGCACTGCCGGTGATGGCAAACCGATCAACGTGACTTTTGAGGGAGTTGCGGACGCCAAGCCCTATCCGGTTTTGTCTGGCGGTCAAGCGATCGGGAAGGCCGCGTGGCAGCGAAAGTCCAGCCACCACTATACCGTCGATGAGACGCTCTCGGACGGAACGACGATCTCGACCACGTTTGTCATGGCGCAGAGCGGCAAGCACTTCACTGGGCAGTCGCAGGTCACAGGGGCAAACGGCTCCTACGACGAGACCGCCGTCTGGGACAAGCAGTAAAAGGTGTGAGTTAGAGAGTACGCAGTAGACAGGAAGCGCCGCGGAGCAACAGGTCCGCGGCGCTTTGTACATCTGATTGGAGGTCAGTGACCGGTCGATTCGTGCGCCTCGACAACGCGCCAGCCCTCTGGACGCCGCTGCCAGACCGTGGTTGCGACGAAGTCGCCGCCTCGCGTTTCGCCGGTCGGGAGCGTGCGCTTCGAGGACAGCTGTTGCGTGACGAGGACGATGGTGGGACTCACGACCGTAAACTCGCTCGGTAACCGTTCGTTATAGACGACATCGCTCTTCCCATTATTCCACCATTTGAGCTGCTGATCGCGCACGGCGGCAATGCCATGGATGACCTGGTTGTTGAATACGAGCACGAACGTCGAATCGTGGAGGTAGCTCGTGAGAAAGCGATCGGTGTCGTGTGCGTTGGCGGCCTCCATCTGCTGGGACAACAGCGGCTCGATCTCACGTTGCGCCGGTGGCGCTGATTGACCATGTGCCTGCCCAGCCAGCATCGCGCAGACCAACGACAGCGCGCCTTGCCATGCCCCTGATGTCATCACACTCCTCCGCGAGAGACTGTCAGTCGAGCCTCAGATGTCGGTGTCGCCCAGCCGGCGCACGCCCTCGCGGATATCTCGTCCGCTGATGCGCGAATACCCAAGCAGGAAGCCGGCGCGGACAGGGCGTCCGATGTAGTAGGGCGATATACCATAAATCCCTACGCCGCGCCCGGCCGCCTGTGCGATGACGGCTTCCTCGTTGACCCGCGTCGTGGGCCAGATCACGACATGCGTGCCGGCCGCCTGGCCACCGACGCGCACGCGCTGCCCCAGGTACCGGTCGAGCGCGCTCAGAAGTTCCTCGCGATGGAGAGCGTGTTCACGACGCGTGCGTCGAAGGTAGCGCTCGTACATGCCGGAGCCGACGAATTCGGCCAGTGTTTCTTGTTCCAGCGTCGCCGTGTGTCGATCGCACAGCCATTTGGCGGTGGTAAACGCGCGAGTCAGGATCTCTGGGACGACGAGATAGCCGATCCGTAGCGCGGGGAAAATCGTGCGGGAAAACGTCCCGACATAAATCACCCGCTCGGCGCCACTCAACCCTTGCAGCGACTCGACGGGTTGCCCCTCGTACCGGAATTCGCCGTCGTAGTCGTCCTCGATGATGACTGCATTGGCTCGGCGGGCCCAATCCAGCAACTGCAACCGGCGAGCGAGAGGCAGGACGGCACCGGTGGGGAATTGATGGGAGGGGGTGACCACTGCCATCCGAGCTTGTGAAGGCAACGTGGACGGGTCGAGGCCGGCCTCGTCGACCGGAATGGGCAAGAGCTGAGCTCCGGCTGCGCGGAGGATCTCTCGAGTGCCGTGGTAGTGCGGATTCTCGATGACCACAGAGTCACCGCGCTCGAGAAGCACACGCGCTGCCAGGTCGAGGGCCTGCTGCGAGCCGTTGACGACGATGATTTGCGCCGCATCGCAGATGACCGCTCGCGAGCGACGCAGGTGTGCGGCAATCGCCTCGCGAAGTGCGGGGCTCCCGCCCGATGGCCCGTAGTCGAGTGTTCGCGCGGGCGCCTTACGAGCGTGCCGCAGGAGCATACGGCGCCAGGTGGGGAAGGGGAACGTGCCGATCTCGGTCCGGCCGTAGGCGAAGTCATACCGCACGCCTGCGGTCCGACGCCGCGGGAGCTCCACAGTGGACGCCACCGCCTCCGCCGCGGTCCCGAATCGCGACAGGCGAATCCTGGCCGCGGGCCGCGGCGCCGCGCGCCGGCTGCCCCCCAGGCTCCCCGAGACATACGTCCCGGATCCGGCGCGGGCGGCGACGAAGCCCTCGGCCCGCAGCTGGTCGTACGCCAGCAAGACCACAGTGCGTGAAACGCCGAGGTCCGCGGCCAGTTGCCGCGTCGACGGCAGACGCTCGCCCGGGCGAAGAGTGTTCGATAGGACAGCGTTCCGCAGGCCCGTGTAGACCTGGCGAACCAGTGGCGCGTCGCTGTGTAGAGAAAGTGGTATCACGAAGTGCTAACAAAGTGGATCTACCAGAATACCACCCAACCGGACATCCTGGAAGGTCGCTCGGTGCGAGCCCGGCGAACCGTGTGGGATCCGGATGTCAGATCGATCTGTCTCGGAGGGCGCACGCATGAGAGTGGTGGAGACGTCATGAGGTTGCGATGGCTCGCTCTCGTGCTCTGTCTGACGCAGGTCGCGCGCGCGCAGGAGGACACGCCCTCGCCCGCTACCACCCGCGAGTCACTCACGGACGCCTGGTGGACCGGCCCCATGCTGGCGCCGTCAGCGGGTACGCTCCCACCGGGGCACTTTCTCATCGAGCCGTACCTATACGTCATCACCGCGCCTCACGCGAACAGCTTTGGGTCGCGGAGCTACATCGTCTACGGCCTCGCGAACCGATTCTCGATCGGCGTGATCCCCGTCTTTGGGTTCAATCAGGTGAGCGATGGACCCGAGTAGCTCGGGCGTCGGCCTGGGAGACTTCTCGCTGATGGGACAGTTCCGGCTCACTCAGTTCCATCCTGGCAGCTGGGTCCCCACGACGTCGATCAACCTCCAGGAGACCTTCCCGACGGGGAGGTACGACCGGTTGGGTACGCGACCGAGCGACGGTTTGGGTGCGGGGGCCTTCTCGACGACGGTGTCATTCTACTCCCAGACCTACTTCTGGATGTCGACCGGTCGGATTCTGCGTATGCGCTTCAACGCATCGCAGACCTTCTCGAGCGGTGTTACCGTCAACGGCGTGAGCGTATATGGCACGGACCCGGGGTTCCACGGGCGCGCGAGTCCGGGCAGCTCGACGTCGTTGGATCTCGCGGGAGAGTACAGTCTCACCAGGCACTGGGTCTTGGCACTCGATGCGGTCTACGCGCAGAGCGCGACCACACGCGTCTCGGGCTACGACGTGCTGAGGGCCGACTCCGCCGTGACGGTCCCCGGCGTCCATCTGAGCTCCGGCGCCAGCGCTGCGTTCGCGTTCGCCCCCGCGGTCGAATACAACTGGTGTTCGAGTATGGGAGTGTTGCTGGGCGTCCGTCTCGTCCCGCGAGGCCTGAACACCGCGGCAACGGTCACGCCGGCGATAGCGATAAATATCGTGAGATAAAGCAGACGTTCGAGGTTCGAGGTTCGAGGTTCGACGTTCGACAAAAAAACTTCGATGGCAAGCTACCGTGCATCTAGCTAGCCCTCGAGGTTCGTTCTCGTTCTCGTTCTCGTTCTCGTTCTCGTTCTCGTTCTCGTTCTCGTTCTCGTTCTCGACCTCGATCTCGACTCGTCGACCTCGACCTCGAACCTCGAACGTCGAACGTCGAACGCTCGAACCTCGAACCTCTATGTCGTTGGCCTCCCCTGATTACTCCTCTTGAAGGGGCCAAAGCCATCCATGCGGAAAGCCCAGAAGCCGGTGTTGAGATCGCTCACCACGATCAGGCCGTCGGCGTCTCTGACGTCGGCTTCCATGGCGCCACTGAAGACGCTGGGTCCGTGGATGTGTTGCTCGTCGACGTATCCCGTCATGTGTTGGCATCCGCAGGTGTAGGCCCAACCGACAGTCTTGGGACTCGTCGGATCGCGGATGTCCAGCACCTGCAGCCCGTCTTCGTACGCCGCGTCGACGACGTACGGCCAGCGAACCTGGTGGTTGTGCGGAAGGTCGTGCCAATCGGCCGTCCATGCGCCGATCGGTACGGTGACGGGTTCCGCCCCCGGTTTGTCGAGCACCGGTTTGAGATCGAAGATCATGAGCGGTGAGAACTGCACCTCCATCTGGGTCACGACGTATCGCCCGTCGGGGGTCGGCACGATCGTGTGCGCTCGTGCCGCCGGAACCCCATTTGGATCGGGAATGCTCGTGATGAGCGCGGGCGTTTCGGGGTGAGTCACATTGAACAGGTAGAAGCCGCCGTTGCCGGCGCCGTAGAATCGGTCTTGCCCGGACACGGTGTCGCGTTCGACGTGCACATCGTGGTAGCCGCGGCCCACGCCATGTTCGGCGTTCGGCATCGGGATGATACCGATGAGTCCCTGCTTGGGATCACCCGTTAGAAAGCGATCCATGTCGTACACGTTGGCATGCGGCGCCATCGTGTCGGGGAAGGTGCGCACGGCGGCGAATACCAGCATTCGGCCATCGGGGTGGCGGTATGGAAAGACGTTGACGAATCCGTCCATGAACTCCGGTGAGCGAATGCGACCGACCTCCTTGGGCGCACTCGGATCCGTCACGTCGAAGACGATAGCCCCGAGGTCGGAGTCCAGGGTGCCACTCTCGAACTCGGTCGCCTTGATGTAGTAGTAGCGGCCGTGCGTCTTGAAGTACTTGCCTGTCTCACCCCGCGAAAGGCGATGCCGTTCGGGGTGCTCCATGCGCCAGCGCGCGATCACTTTCGGCGCTGCTGGGTCGTGGATGTCCAACACGTCGAAGCCGACCTGGTCTCGCCAACGATCGATGTAGACATAAGGTCGGTTCAGCTCTTGCTCGATCGCGATCCCGCCAACGGTCATGAACGGGCCGATCTCGAGGTGGGAGAGCTCGTGCACGTTCTTGCTGCGGCCGGTTTTCGTCGCCGCGGTCTGGGCGGAAACGACGTGAACGCCGAGCGATGTGGCCGCGAGGACGTAGGGGGCGATGCGCCGGATCGAGGGCCGCATTCGATGCTCCGGTCGGGGTCAATAGCCTGAACGCGCTCCGTTGGATGGCCGTCCGGTACGGGGCGACCCGGGCGTGCCGTCTCTATAATGCGCGCCCTACTGGTGACCGCTAGGTGTCTCGATCCGGATGTCTCGTTGTGCCTCTTCGACAATGGCGGCCATGGACTGTGTGGCACGCTACAGCTCGAGTGAGTGCTGGCGTCCGGTTCTATAGTGCGAAGTGACAGAAGGTTTTAGACGGGGGGCCCGCCTTTTGCCCCTGTGCAATCCCACGATGCTCAGTCGTCTAGTAGATATGCGAAACTCGACGAAGCTAGCGCATCGCGCGGTGTGGGCCGGCGCGCTCGCCTGCGGCGTGGTGCTCTGCGGGATGGCATCCCCCCGCCGAACGCCGGTTCTTGTCAGGCAACACGGTCACATTGGACCCGATTCACTCGCACTCGACTCCAGCTACTTCCAGGAGGCGTGTGCGCCGAACGATGGGCCGGCTGTGACACTGTTTTTCGGTGGACGGGCTGCTCCGATTGCGATGGGCGAGCGCGTGAGGCCGCCGTACGTCACCATCTCGATCTGGCGCGGCTGGTCGACGCTCGCCGGTCACACTTTTCTGCTCAGACAGGACGCGAGCGGCGGGTTCGCGTCCTACTGCAAGAGGGACCGCACCTGTGAACGGCTGGACTTCGCGCGGGTCTCCTTCGAGGCGGTGACCCGAGACCGCGTCCGGGGGACCGCCGACCTCACGTTGCAGGAGGCGAGCGCTGGAGACTCGGTCAGCACCTTTCAGGCGAGCATTCCATTCAATGCGCGCCGGCTCAGCGTGCGCCTCGCCTGCGGGTGAGACTGAGGCGCGACTAGGCACTTCGGCCGTCGACCCTCGAGGGCTGCGCCGAAGTGCCGTTGTCAGATCGAGCCTATCGGGCCGAGCGAATGATCGAGGGGCCGTTCGTCGCTGAGCGAAAGGGCCGAGCGACTAAGGGCAGTCGAGTGCTCGCCGGGCGTCCGGGTCCGGCCCGCGTGCAACTCTAGTCCATCAACCCCGTTTCGCCGCGCGCATCCCGGTCGCCCGACTCGTACAGGGCTTCGTCGTCGTCATCGACGATCTCATCGTCATCTGGTGGTCCCGTCAGCCTGCTGTTCCCCGTGCTGGTCTTCCTCACGCACGTCTTCCCTATCCTCGGCTGGCTCGCGCTGGTCAGTCGTCTCCGACTCTCGTTCCATGGGGGTCCTCTCGGGGCGGCAGGTTGTTGGGATACTACTGAACCGTAACGCACCCCTCGGACCGCAGCATGTGCCGAACGGCCCCAGCCATGTCACGGAATGACGACGCACGGGTCACGGCGCCAGCCCCGACAGTACTTGCATGGACATAAGCAATAGCTTATATAAGTAGTAACTTATCTTCAGGATAGAACATGTCGAGTGATCGGTTGCGGTGCCCCCGGGTCGCAGGGCGAGGACTGCACGGAGAGGAGCAGGCGCTATGCCGGTGAGAGCGAAGGCCAACACAGCCGCACCATTCGAGGTCCTCGCCGACCCGGTGCGGTGCCGGATCGTCGAGATCCTCGCGAGGCGTCCCCAGGCTGCCGGGGAAATCGTCGGGATGGTTCAGCGTGAGTTCGACATCACGCAGGCGGCCGTGTCGCAGCATCTGCGCGTGCTACGTACTAACGGCTTTGCCAGCGTTCGTGTCGATGGTGCGCGGCGCATCTACTCGATCGACGCTCGACCCCTTCAGGTCATCGATGCGTGGCTGGAGCGGTTTCGCATCTTCTGGGCGCGACGGCTACACGCACTCACGCACGAGATCACGCGAGCCAAGCGGCGCCGCACTGACACGTGAGGTGTGCTCCGACTTTCACGACATGAACTGAGGGGCCCCGGGACGCTCCGGCGGATAGCATTCGGTCATATCCGTCTGTTCAGGAGGCGACATGGTGCACGTTGTAGCCGTAGAAGCTGGCCGACGCGACTCGGCGGCCACGCTGGAGGCGCGGATCGAGGGAATCGATTGGCACCGGGTATCCGACGATCTCGATGCACGCGGCAATGCCGTTCTCGAAAGGCTCCTTACACCGGAGGAGTGCGACGATCTGGCCGCTCGCTACACAGACGACCGCTACTTCCGCAGCAAGATCATCATGGGTCGGCACGGCTTTGGCCGCGGCGAATACCAGTACTTCAAATATCCGCTTCCCCCAATCATCAAGCAGCTTCGGACCGCGCTTTACCCGAACCTCGCCGTGGTTGCCAACCGCTGGAATCACGCCTTGCAGTTGGACGTCCAATACCCGGATTCCCACGCACGATTCATCGAGCGTTGCCACAGCGCAGGCCAGCAGAAACCAACGCCGCTTCTGCTCCAGTACGGCGCCGACGACTACAACTGCCTGCACCAGGATCTGTACGGCGAGCACGTCTTCCCGCTGCAGGTGGCGGTCCTGCTGTCAGAGCCAGGACGGGACTTCACCGGTGGCGAGTTCGCTCTCACCGAGCAACGCCCACGCATGCAGTCGCGCGTAGAGGTCGTTCCCCTCCGTCAGGGCGATGCCGTGGCGTTTGCCGTCCACCACCGGCCGGTGCAGGGGAGTCGCGGCGCGTACCGCGTCGTGCTCCGCCACGGCGTGAGTCGCATTCGCTCAGGGCGCCGGCACACCGTTGGCATCATCTTTCACGATGCGGCGTAAGAGCCCGGTATGAGCCTCCCCTTATTCGATGAGCCTGCTGAAGTCGGCAAGCGCGAGCAGCTCGGGCCGGACTCGCTCGTGCTGCGAGGATTCGCGCTACGCGAGGAAGCTCTGTTGCTTGAGGCCGTAAGGGAGGTCGCGACAGCCGCGCCCTTTCGGCACATGATTACGCCGGGTGGCTTTCGGATGTCGGTGGCCATGACGAACTGCGGGCAGCTGGGGTGGGTGACGGATCGCGCTGGGTATCGATACGACCCCACGGATCCCGAGAGCGGACGCCCGTGGCCGCCGTTGCCTGCGGTGTTCGCGCGGCTCGCAACCGATGCGGCCAGCGAAGCCGAGTTCCCCGGGTTCCAGCCCGACGCGTGTCTCGTCAATCGCTACGACCCCGGTGCGAAGCTGTCGCTCCACCAGGACCGCGACGAACAGGACTTCGATCAGCCCATCGTCTCGGTGTCGCTCGGTTTGCCGGCCGTCTTTCTATTCGGTGGTAGTAAACGGAGCGACAGGCAAGCTCGCATTCCGCTTCGGCACGGCGACGTCGTGGTGTGGGGAGGCCAGGACCGCCTGCGATTTCACGGCATCGCACCGCTCGCCGACGGTGATCATCCGCTGGTCGGCCCGCACCGCATCAACTTGACATTTCGAAAGGCGGGGTGAAAAACAAGGGACCGATCATGGGTGCAAGTGCGTACGCCGCTGCCAAGAGGTAATGTCGACGATGCCGCTGTCCTATGCGCACGTGGGGATTCCCGACGGGGAGATACCGGCTGCGGTCGAGCCGCTCTTCCAACATGCGCTCGACACGTATGCCAGCGAGACCAACAAAGTCGGGTCGGTCTGGATGGAGTTTCGCGATGCAGACCTGACCTATCGGCCGCATCCTCGCGCGAGCGCCGTGGGCGAGATCGTGAAGCACCAGCTCCTCTCAGAGCGCCGTTTCTTCGGAGAATTCCTTGGGTCACCCGAGCCGCCGGCGAGTGAAGTCTTGCCGCCGGCCCTGACGGTGGAATCGGCGAGCGCGCGGCTGATCGCATTGGCGCGCCCACGACTTGCGTTTCTCGCGCTGCGCCCGTCATCGTGGTGGACGGAGATCGTGCCATTCTTCGACGTTCGCCGCGCGCGAGTCTGGATCTTCTGGCGCCGCATCCTGCACACGACGCATCATCGAACACAGCTTACAGTTTATCTACGCCTCATGGACCGCCTCGTGCCCTCCACGTACGGCCCGACGGCCGACGTTCAGTGGAAGGGCGCGGACCCGACGACGACCGTAGCGGCGGCCGAGCGCAAGGGATAACGCGCGTCGCAGGCTCCCTCTGGCGGTCCGCGATCGAGGCGGGCACCTTCGTGAACGATCGAGCACAGGGACGCCATGACCGGTAGCGACGCCTCAGCTTCCCGCACAGTCCTGGATCAGCGGTTCGATGCCGCGCGACAGCGGGTCGCTCCCCTGTGGGAGGTCGTGCGACTGACATTGCCGAGCGCGGTGATCCCAATCGCGGCCGGTGTGATACTGTGTGCGCTCTCGCAGGGCCTCGAGGCACTGCGTGTCATTGCCGAAGGCGGGAATGTCCCTCGGTGCAGAGTGCCGTGGGGGCCCGTCGTGTCGCTCTTCGTGGCGACCGGCATCGCAGGACTGACCGCCTGGTACTGCGCGCGCGTGGCGCTCTACATTTACAAGCCGAGCACGCAGGACACGCCGACGGGGGCTGCAAAATTCGTCCCCCGAATCTGGGGTGTGATCCCGGGCCTCGCGATCGCCACCGGGTATGCGATCATTGCGTGGGTGCCGAGTGAGCGCGACGGCTCGTCGGCCATCGTGCTCTTTGCCGGCGGCATTGGACTCTCGATCGCGCTGTACCTGTTTTTCGCGGCTCGCCGGGTGTGGCTCGACGCAAATCGATCGCGATCGTCCCAGTCTGCGCGGCCGGTGCGGCCGCGCACGGATGCAGAGGCCGCGATGCAGCCGTTGGCGTCGGACCTGCCTCGTACCAGCAGGCTCATCTTCGGTGCGATCGCGACCGGGTCGGTTTTACTCTGCGCGTGGATCGTGTGGAAGAATGGCGCCTGTCTGGCGTGGCTGACGACGCCCGGGGTGGTCATGCTGTCGGTTGCATTGTGGGTCACGGCGATCACGTGGCTGCTCTACGAGAGCCGACACCACAACAAGCCGTTCCTGCGATGGCTGGTCGTCGCGGCCATTGTCTTCGCCGCTCTCAACATCAACGAGGACCATGCGGTCCGACGACTCGACGCGCAACCGGCTGGGGGCGTGTTGCGGCCGCTCCCTATCGCGGCGGCCGTCTCATCCTGGATGGCCCGCCGACCGGACCGGGCGCGGTATGGCCACGCGTATCCCGTGTTCATCGTGGCGGCCGAAGGCGGAGGGATCAGGGCGGCGATGACCGCGTCGTTGGTGATGGGATATCTGACAGATGTGTGTCCGGCGTTTCCCATCCACACGCTGGCGATTAGTGGCGTGTCGGGCGGAAGTGTGGGAAGCGCAGCGTATGTGGCGATGGCGAGACGCCATTGCAGCGGCGACATTGGAGCGGTGTGTCCCAGGCTGAGCGACTCGCTCCCGTTGACGGGCAAGCTGGCCGACTTCGTCGCACAGGATTTTCTGACACCGGCGCTTGCCGAGGGTCTCTATCCTGGCATTCTCGCGTGGTTCCTGCCGTTCCCGTGGACGCAGGTGGATCGCGCGCGCGCATTGGAGCTCGCTTTCTCGCGGGGCGTGGAGGAGACGGCCGCCGACAGCGGCCACGGCATGTTGTTCGAGCGTTCGTTCCTGGGGAACGCGTCGGACCCGTCCCTTGGCTGGAAGACGACGGACTCGGTGCCCGCGCTCATCCTCAACACGACGCGAGTCGAGACAGGGCAGCGGGTGCTCGCGAGTCAGCTCGAGTTCGGGGACTCGGGGGTTGCCGGGGTGCTGTCGACATATGACATTGACCCACAGCTGGACCTGCGACTCAGCACTGCGGCGACGCTGTCAGCTCGGTTCCCCGTGGTGTCGCCCGAAGGGGTGATCGCCCCGCCTGTTCGGGCAGATAGCGAACCCGCGGTGTTTCGGCTCGTAGATGGCGGCTATTACGACAACTCTGGACTCGCGACGGCACTCGCGCTTGCGGCACTCGTCCGCCGGGACACCGACGCTGTGCCCGTGGTCATTCGTATTGGATACGCGGTGGCTCCCGAGCAGTCGAGGGCCGTGCAGTGGGGCGGGCGATCTTCGTTTGAGCCCTGGGCGGAGGCGCTGAGCCCGGTCCGTTCGCTCCTCAACGCTCGGGACGCGCATACGGCGGACCAGATCGCATCACTAGAACGGCTCGCGCAGGCGACGACGCCGATCGACACTTCGACGACGCGCGCCGGCTGTCCGCAGAGCTGTGCGCAGCCTCGGCGGCATCCGATTCACGCGGCCGAGTTTCTGCTGCTGAAGGACAGCGTGCCGTACATACTTGGGTGGCTGATCTCAGGGCGGGCAGTGGATGCCGCCCGGGAGGCGTTGAGGCCGCCGGCGAGCTGCGACAGGCCGACGCCAGTTCACGCCCCGGTAGACACAGGCAAGGCACCTCGGATCCACGCCGATACACTGAACAACAAAGAGTATTGCGCCATCTTCGGCATGCTCAACGGATCGGCGCCGGTCACGGTCCGGGCGAAACTGCGCTGAGCGCTCGATCGTGATCAAGGCCAGCGTCGTTCGACGCATTGCATTGTCGCTCCCGGGCGCAGTGGAGCGTACGACGTGGGATTCTCCGACCTTCCGCGTGAAGAACAGGATCTTCATGATCCTGGATGCCGACGGTCGCGCGGCGACCGTGAAGGCGCGAAAAGAGCATCAGCACACCATCATCGGGTCAGATCCGCGGACGTTCTCGGTCGCGCCCTACGTGGGCCGGTTCGGCTGGGTGATGGTGCGCCTGTCGACGGTAAGCGCACGCGCGATGCGCGTGCTCGTAGTCGATGCCTGGCGACTGACCGCGCCCAAGCGGGCGGTGGCGGCTTACGACAAGAAAAACGATCGGGCGAAGTAATCCGCGCTCCGTGGCGAGCGACGCGAACCTCAGTGTCAAGCCCACAGCCCTGTCGACTTCGTCGACGCAGCAGCGCTATTCGCCGGTTGCGGCGTTAGCGCCACGGGCTATCGTTGTGCGGATGTTTGCCGCCGTAAATTCGGGTTTCGACCGGCGACGCGTGACGTATGTGTTTGGGCTTGTGGCGCTGGCGGCAGGTTATGTCGCGGCTGCCCGCCTCGGGCTCAGGCTCAATGCGGTCTCTGGATTCGCAACCCTCGTCTGGGCGCCGAGTGGAATTGCGCTCGCGTCGCTGCTCACATTCGGCAGCCGCCTGTGGCCAGGCGTGTGGCTCGGCGCGGTCGTGGCCAATGTCTTGACGGGTGCTCCGTTGCCCGTCGCAGTGGCTATCGGGACCGGCAATACCATCGAGGCACTCGTCGGCGTTCAAGCCCTTCTCTCATTCCCGCGATTCGATCGGTCACTCAATCGAGTGGCAGACGTCCTTGCGTTGATCGGTCTCGCGGCGGTTCTCAGCACGACATTCAGCGCCACGATTGGCGTGGCAAGTCTCAGGCTCGCCGGCATTGTAGCACCGACGGCAGTTGGAGAGACGTGGCGCACGTGGTGGCTGGGTGACCTCATTGGCGATCTTCTCGTTGCGCCGCTCCTCCTCGCATGGTGGAGTTACAAACCCACGCCCCCTCGCCCGAGCCGCGTGCTCGAAGCGCTGGCACTCGGCGCTGCCGCGATCGCCGCAAGCTTATTCATCTTCGCGGGCCTACAATGGCCCGCGGCTCAGTTTAGCGAAGTGTACCTCGTGTTCCCGGTCTTGATTTGGGCGACCCTCAGGTTCGGACAGCGAGGCGGGGTGACTGCGACCTTCCTCATCTCGCTCGTCGCCGTATGGGGTACCGTCCTGGGGAACGGACCATTCGCTCGGCCCGCCCTCTACAGCAGCTTGCTGTCCCTTCAGGTTTTCATGGGTGTGACAGCCGCGACGTTTCTCGTGCTGGGGGCCTCGGTGTCAGAGCGCCGGACAGCGAGGCAGAAGCTCGAGGCGGCGGTGGCCGAACAGAAGACGCTGCACGCGTCGGCGGTGGAAGCCAATCAGGCCAAGTCCCAGTTCCTGGCCGTCATGAGTCACGAGCTCCGCACGCCGCTGACGGCGATCCGCGGGTACGCCGATCTACTCACATTGGAGGAGAAGGGTCCGCTCACTGACTTACAGCGCAACTACATCTCGCGCATCCAACGAAACGAGGAGCAGCTCCTGAAGCTGATCGATCAAGTATTGAGCTTCGCGAAGATCGAAGCCGGGCAGCTCACACTCGACCTCGAAGACGTCTTGGTGCACGACGCGCTCACGGTAGTACAGGCAAGCCTCGAGCCGCAGATCGCGCAGCGACGGCTGCAATTCGAGTGGGTTGCATTCGACCGATCCCTGTCTGTGCGTGCCGACCGTGGCCGGCTGCATCAAATTCTGCTCAATCTGGCGACCAACGCCGTGAAGTTCACGGAAGCCGGTGGAGTCATTCGGGTTGGGGCTCGGCCGCAGCCACACGACGGACACGAACGCCCGCAGGATTCGTGGGTTGAGGTCTGGGTACAGGACACTGGCATGGGGATTCCGCCCGATCAGCTCGAGTACGTCCTTGAACCCTTCGTGCAGCTCGGGCAGGGCAACGGGATGCGGTACCCGGGCGTCGGCCTCGGTCTCTCGATCGCCCGAGACCTCGCGCAGGCTATGAATGGGGAGCTCCGACTGGACAGCGCAGTCGGACGCGGGACCACCGTGACCGTGGTGCTTCCGTCAGGTTGACGCCGTGGTGCGCGCGGCGAGCCCTCGAGCGCCACGACGCATTCGTAGGTGCAGCGGGGAGGCATTGCTCCCACCGGTGGCCTTGACGCACGCGGTCGGGAGTTGTATATAACCAGTAGGTTCTAGAACCCACAGGTTATTCACATGACCCTATCTGACCGTTTGGACGTCACATTCGCGGCGTTGGCCGATCCGACTCGGCGGGCGATACTGGCGCGCCTCGCATTGGGGGAGGCGTCGGTCAGCGAGCTGGCGCGGCCCTTTGCGATGAGCCAGCCGGCGATCTCGAAGCATTCTCAAGGTGCTCGAGCACGCAGGACTGGTCTCAGGTGGCCGCGACGCACAGCGCCGGCCGCGGCGACTCGAGGCCGACCGACTCGCGGAAGCCACGCGATGGCTCGAGGGATATCGGAAGTTCTGGGAAGGGCGATTTCAGGCGTTGGATTCGATCCTGGATGAGCTCAAGGCAGTCGACACGCGACGACGGCGGACTAGGCCCTAACGAGGAGCGATGATGACGACGATTGGCAAGCTCACAGTGACGACTCAGGGCGATCGCGAGGTCCACGTCACGCGCGTCTTCGATGCGCCGCGTCACCTGGTCTTCGAGGCGTTGACGACGCCCGCTCTGCTCAAGCGGTGGCTGCTTGGCCCACCGGGTTGGACGATGACCGAGTGCGAGATCGAACCGATAATTGGTGGGGCCTACCGCTATGCGTGGCGCCACACCGATGGCCAGACGATGGGGATGCGCGGGGTCTGCACCGAAGTCGTGCCGCCGCAGCGGCTCGTTGCCACGGAGCACTTCGACGAGCCGTGGTACCCCGGTGAGGCAGTTGTGTCGCAGACGCTGTCCGAAAGCGATGGCCGGACCACGCTCACTATGATCATCCGCTACGACTCGCGCGAAACGCGCGACATGGTGCTCAAGACCCCGATGGCTTCGGGGATGGCGGTCGGCTACGACCGGCTCGAGGAGCTACTCGCCTCCGGTGTGCCGGCTGGTGCGGGGAAGGATCGCTGACGCGTTCGAGCGTCCGCTTCGTCCAGCAGCGCTTCCCATACGCGGGCACGAACAACACAGCGGGCGAGCCCACACGATGTGGGCTCGCCCGCACAGACGTCGGTCTCTGGCGGCTAGAACGTCTAGGGTGCCGAACGCCGGGCGAGCATCAGGAACGATCAGCCGAGCTCGCATGCGACGTACGAAGCGTTCCGTGCGCGCCTCCTCCGCGACTGCAACGTCTGCAGCCCACGCGTGAAGCCATCGCTCTCATTCGTCGGATCCGAAACTGATCGAGCTGAGCGCTTCGTGGAGATTGCGCGCCACACGGCCTCAAGCAGCAACCGTGTAGCGGAGTGCCCGCTCCGAAACCGCAACGCGCTACAATGGGGCGAAGGTCCCATCTCATTCCGCGCACCGACCCCATAAACACCCATTCTCTGCCAGCGGAGTGCGCCGTGGTGTCCCTTCCCGCCTCATTCGGGCGCCCACGAGTCAGGCGCCACGCATAGTGACGGCACTACTACTATGCGCTTCTGCCCCGGCACACTACTGTATGGGGTGCGAGACCCTCTGTGACGGGGCGGGTGGCCTGGACTTGTTGCCGCTCATGAGCGCAATCAGCGACCGATACGTCGTCGAACGCGAGCTGGGACGAGGTGGCATGGCGACAGTCATGCTGGCGCACGATCTCGTCCAGGAGCGTTTTGTGGCGATCAAGGTCTTGCGACCCGAGCTCGCCGGTGCGCTCAGCCATCAGCGGTTTCTGCGCGAGATGCATTTGACCGCCCACCTCCAGCATCCGCATATCGTCCCGCTGTACGACTCCGGCATCGCCGATGACGTGCCCTTCTACGTCATGCCGTTCATCGACGGCGAGTCGCTTCGGGCTCGGCTCGATCGCCAGAAGCAACTCCCTGTTCCGGATGCGGTGCGCATCGCGACCGATATCGCCTCAGCGCTCGAGTACGCACACGCGCGCGGGTTGGTGCATCGCGACATCAAGCCGGAGAATGTCCTGCTGACGGGCGACCGGGCGCTGCTCGCCGACTTCGGCGTCGCGCGAGCCGTCACCGAAGCTGCGGAGGATCGCATCACGTCGACCGGGCTGGCAGTGGGCACGCCGGCATATATGAGTCCCGAGCAGGCGAGCGGCGACCGCAACATTGACACACGGACGGACATCTACAGCTTAGGGTGCGTGCTGTTCGAGATGCTGGCCGGGATCCCTCCGTTTGTCGGGCCGACTCCGCAAGCCGTGGTGGCGCGCCGGCTGGCCGCGGATGCACCCCCGGTCCGCGAGCTCAGGCCAACCGCGTCACGCGCTTTGGAAAGGACAGTTGCACGCTCGCTCGAGCGCGTTCCGGCCGACCGATTCTCTACGGCGCATGATTTCGCTGCGGCGTTGAACGACGCGCTCGCCAAACCGACGTCCCGAGGCGGCACGCTGGTCGGTAGACGAGCGCGACGCACGAGTGTTCTCGCTCTTGCTGTTGTCGCTCTGGTCGCAGTGGGCGCCTTTGGCGCGCGGGCGATGCTGCGCCACTCGTCTGTTGAAGGGCAGGTGGCGCGTGCCAAGCAAGCATTGGGTACGCTGCAGCTTTCGGATGCACACAGCGAGCTGGCAGCAGCGCTCGCGCGCGATCCTACAAATCCTGCCGCGAATCTGTGGCTCGCGCAGACCGGTGCGATCGTCGGCACTGACTCGATTCCCGAATGGCCCGGATCCGCACGCCTCGCTGCCGTGAAATCTACGGCATTCGATAGCATCGACCGACTGCGGGCGCGGGCGCTTCTCGTGATGTCGGAGGACCATAGCGCCCAAGGGTGCGACTCGGCGCGACCGATCGTGGACGCCGCTCCTGGTGACGTGCCGGCGCTTCTCATGCTCGCCGACTGCATTGCGCGTGATGACGTCGTCGTTCGCGACCCACGCACGGCTTCGGGGTGGCGGTTCCGCTCGAGCGCGCAGGCCGCTGTGCGCCTGTATCAACGCCTCATCCACGAGTATCCGGCGATCGCACCAGCGCGCGGATTGGTGTTCTCGCGTCTTTCTAAGCTGCTCATCACGACGCCCAACCTATATCAGCCGGGACGGCCAGTGCCGTCGACGGATACCCTCTTTGGCGCTTTCGGGAGCATCGCCGGTGACACACTGGTTTTCATACCGTACCCGCTGAGCGAGCTCAACGGCGCCCCCGCCGTAACGGCCTTCTCCAGTCTCGTCCGCCAGCGGGGATTGCTTCGGTCGACCGCGGCCGAGTGGGCACGCGACTTTCCCGACGACCCGATGGCACATCTGCAGCTCGCGAAGGCGCTCGAATCGACTGGAGAGATTGCGTCGTCACCGACTGCTCCCTCTGCGCTTGCCGAGGCGGGCCGAGCGCGAGCGCTCTTTGGAGCGAGTGCGCCGACTGCTGTTCGCCTGGACTTGTCTGCACTCGTTGTTCGCCTGCTCATCAAGGACGGCCAGTTCGCGGCAGCGAGTGCGCTCATCGACTCCACGCTCGCTCGGAACGTCCCGCACTCCGTCGAGGTGGGTGATTCCCTCACCGGCATGGCGGTGATAGCGGGACGACCGCACGATGCCCTCGCGTTATCAGCTGTCGATACGTCGCGCGGCGACGTCCCGATCGCCCAAGGCCGGGCGTATCACGTTCCACCCGCCCTGAGCGCCGCGGCGCAGACCCTGTATGTCAACGCAGCCGTGGGCGGTCGAGCCGACAGCATTGAGGCGTACCGACTCCTGATCGATCGGCTGCTCGCTCTGTACACCAGCGATGCCGACCGAAGGGAGATTCGGCAAGTTCTGATCGGGCGATGGATGAGCTTGGCCGCGCCGGTCGTCGGCGTGGCAGCCGTGAGCGGGCTGGATAGCACGGGCAACTACCTCATTCGCCTCGAGCAGCTGTTGGCCGCCGGTGATCGGAGCCAGCTCCGCACCGAGTTCAAGTCGCTCGCCACGCTGCGGCGCAATGCGTGGCCGGGCGCGACGAGCCTCGATGCGACATACATTGAATCGTGGGTGAGAAGCGCAGCGGGTGACACCGCGGGAGCGATCAATCAGCTCGATCAAACGCTCGATGCCCTCCCCGCGACGGATAATCAGCTGCTGAGCGATATCCCACTCGCTGGATCCTTGCCGCGCATGATGATGCTCAGGGTCGATCTCGATGCGCACGGAACCGATGCCGGGCGCCAACGTTGGGCTGGCGCAGTGTGCGACCTGTGGTCGCACGCTGACGATGTGCTACAGGGGGATCGGCGCAGAATGTGCTTGGTCGCAGGCCGGCGCTGACTACGGCTCTCAAGGAGAGGATATGCCCGGGCGGAACAGCTACCACGTCGTGTTGTCCGCAGGTGCAGGAATGATTCGCCGACTTGTGTATGTGGCAGCCGCGATGTGCGTCGCGGTCGCGTGTCGGGAAGGGAACAAGCGCCCTTCTCCGTGGCTCACGTATTCACCGGACGCATCCCATCCGGAATTCGCCGCTCACGTCAGGGCGATCAAATTTTTGCCCAACACGCCGGCCCACTACCCCGTCAGAGCGGACAACCTGCCGATCCACCTCACCATAGCGCCCGAGGCGAGTGTCTCCACGCTCCAGGGCAAGCCGAACGGTTCGATCGCGACCGATGCTCCAGCAACGGGGACCTATCCCGCGCGAGTGATGGCCATCATCGGGAATGCGGATACCACGACGCTCCCCGACTTGCCACTACAGCCCAACATGCCCGACTCCGTTATCATCTGGTGGGTCGACGTCTCGGGCGGCGCGGCGGATTGGAGAGCGTGGCGCTCTCACTACGTGCTGGTGGACACAAACCACACCCATAAAAGCCCGGTCATCCAGCCGCTTGCCACCGACAGCGCATTTGCCTGGCACGAGGACGCAACGGTCCCGAGTGCACCAACTGCAGACTGGGATAAGCACCTGGATTTTATGCTCGCCGACGCGCTCATACACGGTGGTGCGCGAGGAACCTTCAAGAGAGTGGGCAACTCGTCATGGGTGAGCTGCGGTGGCGGCTGCTGCAATGGGGCGGTGCATTGAGGATTTCACGTGCGATCCGCAACTTGGTACTTAGAACGCCGATGGCGGCATCCCTCTGGACGACTTACGATCGGCTCGCCTACCTGCTCGCGGCACGGACGGCGGAACTGTCTCGGCCGAAGCAATGACGTCCCACTCCCACCTTTTTCTCCCATGACCCTCACGCAGACCTCTACTCCGTCCCTGACGTTCCGCGAGCTCCTCGACTACACCTCCACCGAAACCGAGCGGTGGGAGAGCTGGCTCGCCAAGCAGCCCGAGTCGGTTCTCGACCTACCGGTCGGGGAGGGGCGCACGGCAACGGTTCGCGGGCTGCTGCAGCACATCTTCGCGGTCGAGCGTCGCTACGCTGACCGCCTGCAAGACCAGCCCGTGAGTACGTACGACGTGATCGACGCAACCAGCGGGGCGTCACTCTTTGCGGGCGGCCGCGACGCACGCGAACGTCTCGAGAAGTACCTGGCTACCGCAACCGACGACGACCTCGGACGCCGTCTCGAGTTCCAGACATTGACCGCCGGCACGCAGGCAGCCAGCGCCCGCAAGATCGTCGCCCACACACTGCTGCACGGCATCCGCCACTGGGCTCAGCTCGCCACCGCGCTTCGCCAGCAAGGGTACCAGACGGACTGGCAGCACGACCTACTGACCAGTCCGGCTTTGGTGTGAGGTAGGATTACGTAGACGTTCGACGTTCGACAACTAACCTCGACGGCAGCAGCAGCGCACTTCGCTGGCTCCCGCTCTTTTTTCGAACGTCGAACGTCGAACGTCGAACGCCTAGCGTCTACCGTCCGGCGCCATCGCTGACGTCGCCTTCACGTCGTACACGACCTGGCCGCCAATGATCGTCATGAGCGTCTTGGTGGTCAGGATATCGGGTTCTGGCTCCGTCATGATGTCGGCCGACAGGATCGTGAAATCGGCGAGCTTGCCAGGTGTGATCGACCCCTTGGCCTTCTCCTCGAACGCGGCGTAGGCGGGGCCGGCGGTGAACGCGTGGAGCGCCTGCTCCCGCGTCATTGCCTCCTCGGGATGCCACCCGTCGAGCGACGCGCCGGTGGCCCGGGAGGGTAACGGCTTCCGTGCGACCGCCGCATAGAACTCGATCATTGGTTCGCCGCGCTCGACAGGAGCGTCTGACCCACCGACCACGAGCGCGCCCGACTTGATGAGCGACTGCCATGCGTATGCACCCTCGAGGCGAGCCATCCCGAGTCTCCGCGGAGCGAAGAAGAGATCACCGATCGCGTGCGATGGTTGCATCGACGCAATCACCCCGAGCTTCGCAAGGCGGGGGAGATCGACGGGACTCAGAATCTGGGCATGCTCATCCCGCCAGCGGGGGTCGGCCACCGGTCGATCGCTCGCGGGTACGGCGTTGAACGCACGCTCGTACTCGTCCAGCGTGAATCGATTGGCGCGATCGCCGATCGCGTGGGTCATCACCTGGATACCGCGTTTGAGCGCATCAACGAGCATCGGTCGCAGTGCATCCGCTTGCACCGTGAGAAACCCGGACGTGCTCGAATCATCGGAGTACGGCGCGAGAAGCGCAGCACCCCGCGAACCCAGCGCGCCGTCGGAAACCACCTTGATCGTCCGAACCGTCAGATGGTTGTCGAACGCACCGACTTGTGCTCCCTCGTGGAGCAGGCGATCGGCCTCTGGCCCAGGCCCCCATACCGCCTTGTAGATCCGGATCTTGAGGCGATGCTCGCCATAGAGCTTCCGGTACGTCGCGATGTCCGCCCATGTCCCGCCGGGGTCCTGGATCTCACACCACCCGAGCATGATGCTGCGGCGGTCCGCGGCCAGAGCCGCTTGCTCGGGATCGGGCGTGGAGGCACTCGCCGGGACATGGCTCCGCACCAGCGCCTGCGCGTGGTCCAACAGCATCCCGTTGGGCTCACCGTTGGCGTCCTTCGAGATCTCACCACCGAATGGATTGGCTGTGTTGCGATCGACGCCCGCAATCTTGAGCGCCGCGGAGTTGACGACCGCGCCGTGTCCGTCGGCTCGGCCCAGGATCACCGGATTGTTCGGTGCGACTCGATCGAGATCGGCGCGGGTCGGGAAGGCCGGGGGCTGCCAGAAGGTCTCGATCCACCCGCGCCCGACGATCCAGTCGCCCGGCTTGGTGGCGGCCACGCGCTCTTTCACTTTGGCGAGGAGATCGGCGAGGCTCTTCGTGCCCTCGAGATTGAAGCTGAGCTCTCGATCGCCGACGCCCATGAAGTGGTAGTGCGAGTCGGTCATCCCGGGCACGACCGTCGCGCCCGCCAGATCGACGACACGGGTCTTGGGTCCGACGTACCGCTGGACCTCGGCGTCGGATCCGACGAACACGATCCGATCCCCAGTGACCGCGACGGCCTGGGCGCGCGGGCGCTGCGCATCGACGGTGTAAACGGTGGCGCTCTTGAGAACGAGATCGGCGGACTGCGTCGTCTGGGCGAAGAGCGAAGGCCCGACGAGCAGGAACAGAAGTGGCAGGTTGTGTCGCATGGCTCCCTCGGAGAGGCCAAAGAATAGCTCGCCGTTCTTGCGGGTTGCAACTCGCGGAGCTCAGGCCGGCGTCCCGGATGTCACTCGTTGGACGGCCTGATGGTGGGGCCCGGTCGCCCGTAGCAGCGGCCCCGTGGGGCCCGCGGTGTGGCGATTGCGACATGTCAGTCGCATGCCTCAGGATGAAGGGCAATCCGAATCCGAACGCGCACTCCGCGTGCGGCTGATGTGGAGTGCGACGCTCCCGCTCGCGGCCGCCCTGGCGATTGCCGTCGGCGGCCTGTCGATCCTCCGGATGTCGGCGCGCCCGCTGGGGCTGCTGATCATTGCCGTCACCGTCGCGGAGGCACTTGAGCCTCTCATCACGAGGTTGGAGCGGCGCATGCGGCGACCGCTTGCGGTCGGAGTCGTGATTCTGGGTCTCGCCGCGTGCGCCGCGCTGGCAGCCTGGTTGGTCGTGCCGTCAATAATCGACCAGGGCGAAGGCCTGGTGGCCCGTCTCCCCCAGATGGGGGCGAGCGTTCAGGAGTGGCTCAGGCAAGCCGATATCGCCTCACACGGTGAGGTATCACGAGTTGTTTCCGGCGGCGCATCGGACGCCACGCACCTGCTCGTGGTCATCCCGGGACAGCTACTATCGATGTTGACCGACGTGCTCGTGGTTGCTTTTCTCGCGCTGTACTGGATGGCCGGTTCTCCCAGCATGCGCGAGTTTCTGCTATCGCTCGTGCCAGGGCACCGGCGCGACCGGCTTCGCCGCTTGTTACACAACATAGGACAGGCGATGGGCGGCTACGTCCGCGGTGCGGCGATCAACGCCGTGATCATGGGCGTGCTGGCCGCGATAGGGCTGTCGATCATCGGCGTCAATGATCCCCTCGCGCTCGGAGTCATCACCGCCCTGGGCGAGCCATTCCCCTACATTCGGACCAGTCGCCGCCGCGGTCCCCGTGGTGCTGGTCGCGCTGGTCCAGTCACCTACGAAGGCGTTGATCGCGCTCGGTTTCTATTGCGTGCTTCAGGAGTTCGAAGGCCACGTGCTGACGCCGAACATCATGGAGCGGCAAACGTCCATGCCGCAGACATTGGTCATTTTTGCGATCGTCGTCGGCGCTGCATTGGGTGGCCTCCTCGGGGTCATCGTCGCGCTCCCGTTGTCGGCTGGTCTCCGCGTTTTCACGCTCGAGGTAATCGTCCCGGCGATTCGTCGCGCGACGGGCGCGCCCCCCGCCGCGGATGTTCCGACAGACGGCCCTCCCGAAGGGCGAACGGCCTAGCGGACCCAAGCGGCCGATCAAGTATAGGTCGCTTGCGGTGGCGGTTCAGCTCGATCACGCTGAGTGAGGTGGGACGCTGCACGCCAGGGCTGGACGCCAGGAAAACCCCCGCCGGCTGACAGCGGGCACTTAGCTGGCCCTCAGGGTTTGCTATCTGCGTCCAGCGTCCAGGGCATCAGCAGATCCATTGGTACCAACATATCGGCAGGAACGGACAACCTGGTGTGGGGCTTGCCACTCGGCAGCAATGGCAATCGCCTGTCCAGACTGCGGCACGCAGTATCGTCGCGAACCTGCCGTCAGCAACTGCTGTCCGCCGGGACACGGCGGGGATCGCTAAGCGGACACTGTGGAGCGCCTAACGCTGTTGCAAACTGTTAACTCCTGATCCCTACGTCTGTTCGCGCATGGGCACAGCCGTTGCCCGCTTTGAGGCAAACCAACGGGCCGTGCATGAGGCACGGAGGAGGAGCCGATGGGGACGTCGTTCAAACAAGACCCGAGCGCATCGAGCGGTGGCGGGGCACCAGCCGTACTCACCCTTATCCTGGGGTTGTGGTACATCGCTTCACCCTGGGTCTACGGTGGTGGACACTCAACCAACGGGGCCACGTGGAATTCTGTCGTTGTCGGAATTCTCATCGCACTGTTCGCCGCGGCGCGGCTGAGCAATCGCGTCGCGATACCGGCGGCCCGCCGGCTAGACCTGGTCCTTGGCCTCTGGGCGTTCTTCTCGCCGTGGATCTTCGGCTTTACCGGGAACCAGGGCCAGTTGATCAATAGCGTTGGCGTCGGCATTTGCGTCTTCGTATTGAGCCTGTGGGGTACCGGCACATCGCGTCCTACCGTAATCCGGGCCCGGTGACGGGCGCCTGGGCGCCTGCAGAGAGGAGAAAGGAGAGAGGAGACCCCAAAAGGCTGGAAGGGGGCGACGCGGGGCGTCGCCCCCTTTTTTGTCGCGAAGACATGGGCGATCTCTCAGCGCTGATGCTTTTTCGTGGCGCTCTCAGCATCTTCTAGGGCTTCCATCCGCCCCTCGCCCTCAATTCATCAGACATGTACGATCGGCACCCTCACTCCACGACAGACACTGCCCTAAAGCGACGACAGCTCCTCGCAATTGCTGGAATCGGCGGAGCCATCATCGCAACTCCTCTGGCGGCCATGGCGCAGTCGCGGCCAGCGGTTCCGCTCGCGCCGACGATCACGGTCGAGGGGGGGCGGCCGCTGCCCGGCCCAGTGTACGAGATCCCTGGATTCACGCGCGCCGTCGATCGCGGCACACGCACGCGCGTCGGCAGTCCCGGCGCTTCCTACTGGGTGCAGCACGCACGCTATGTCATCGATGCGCGGCTCGACGTCACTACCGATCGTGTGTCCGGTCATGAACGCGTCGTCTACCTCAACAACTCGCCGGACACGCTGCGCCGAATCGCGGTGTACCTGCGGCAGAACGCCTTTGCAGCCGGCAGCCCCCGTCGAGAGGAAGCACCCATCACCGGTGGCGTCACGCTGACCACAGTCAAAGTTGATAGCCGGCCGATGGCGGCACTGGCGACCTTGGGCAACGCGACGGCCGCAACGCAAGGGCCCGCGGGTGGCGGGTATCACGTCGATGCGACAGTCATGTGGATCGACCTCGCGCGACCGCTCATGCCGCACGACAGTACGAGGCTCGAGTTCGCATGGTCGTACGTGCCTCCGCCTTCGCCATCCGACGGCCGACAGGGGCGGGAGGGGCACCATCTCTATTTCATGGGCTACTGGTATCCGCAAGTCGCCGTCTATGATGACGTGAATGGGTGGGTCACTGACCCGTACGTGCTGGAAGCCGAGTTCTACATGGATCCCGCGGACTACGACGTCCGCGTCACGGTGCCGCATGGCTGGTCAGTCGGTGCAACTGGTGCGCTTCGAAACGCGGATGAAGTGCTCTCATCTGCTGCCCGCGCGCGCCTGGCGGAGGCCAGGCAGACGGGGCGCGTCGTCCATGTGGTGGACCCAGGACCGGCCGCGGCGATGGCGTTCGCGGGCAGTGGACCTACGGCGACCTGGCACTTCGTTGCCGACAACGTGCGCGACTTCGCATGGGGGACGAGCGACCAGTACGTGTGGGCCGCGACGCGTGCGCTCGTCGGCTCGTCTGGCGACGCCACCGGTGCGTCTCACGACACGGTGGACATCAATAGCCTCTACCGCATCTCCAAACCTGCCGCCGCATGGGCGCTTGGTGGCGCGCGCTTCACGCGCGATGCCATTGAGCAGCTGTCGCGCTACCTGTGGGCGTATCCGTGGCCGCAGATGACGTCGATGGAAGGGGTCCTCGAGAGCGGCGGGATGGAGTATCCCATGATGACGCTCATCTCACCCTGGGCTGACACGCTCTCGCTCGCAGGCGACATCATGCACGAGACCGGCCACATGTGGTTCCCCATGCAGGTGGGTTCCAACGAGACGCGATACCCGTGGATGGATGAAGGCTTCACGCAGTTCGATGCGGCACAGGCGATGGCGGCGATCTACGGCGAGCAGCGAACCGGCGGCCGGCTAAACGACTCCGAGCACGGACAGCGCAAGTTGTATCTGGACGCGGCGCGTGCCGGCAATGACATGCTGCTCATGTGGCCCGGCGACCTGTACCCCCAGAGTCTCTACTTCGTGATGTTCTACGACAAGACCGCGCAGGTGCTTGCTGCCCTGCGCGGTGTGCTTGGTGAGGAAATCTTCCACCGGGCGTATCGTGAGTACGGGCGTCGGTGGCTGGGTAGGCATCCATACCCATACGACTTCTTCAACACGCTGAGCGATGTCTCGCATCGCGATCTATCCTGGTTCTGGATAACCTGGTTCTACGAGCCGTGGCCACTCGATCAGGCGATCGTCTCGGTCGAGCCCCACGGCGACTCGACTGCCATCACGCTGGAGGACCGCGGACTGGCCCCCATGCCTGTGGCGCTCCTGGTGAACCGCGCCGATGGAAGCAACCAGCGGCTGGAGCTCCCGGTCGACATCTGGCTGAGCGGCGCGCGGCGGCACACGGTGCGCGTGGCAGCGGCGCCCACGGTGACCAAAGTCGAGATCGACCCCGACAACCAATTCCCTGCACTCAATCGAAGCGACGAGACCTGGCCGCGGCCATGATAGCTAGTCCACCCAAGGGCCTCGCGTCCCCTCGGCTGGAGGGTGTGGCTCCATCGCCTTCATGCCATCTGTTCGGAAGGAGGCGATGATCTGCTCTGTCAGCGTCGCTCTGAGCGAACGGACAGTGCGGTGGTCGGAAGCGTTCGCCACCAACTCGAGGGTGATCGCGGTGTCGCCGATAGCTATGACGTTTGCGATAGGGGCTGGCGATTTGGCTACCCGCTCGTCGGCCGCGGCGACGCGGAGCAGTGCGCGGCGTGCCTTCTCCAGATCTGCGTCGATGGGAACGCCCACATTGATGCGGAGCCGGCCGACATTGAGCATCGTGTAGTTGTAGAGTCGCGAGCCCGTCACATCTTTATTGGGAACGACGAGCATCCCGAGATCGATCGTCTCGATGCGCGTGGTGCGAAGCGTCAGGTGCCGCACTCGGCCGGGTGGCCCGTCGCCGACTTGCACCCAATCACCGACGGCGAGTGGCCGATCCCACAGAATCGTGAAGCCCGCAATAAGGTTGGCGAGCGTGTCCTGGGCGGCGAATCCCACTGCGAGCCCGATGATCCCGAGTCCCGCAAAGACGCCACTGAGATTGAGCCCAATAGTCGCCAGTGCCTCGACCGTTCCGAGGGTCAACAACGCGGCTCGGACGACGGAGAGTAGCAACTCCGACGCGCCTGGCCCGACGCGTGAGCGGCCGAGGACTCGCTGGCCTACCAGCTGCACGAGCGTGGCCGTGGCTTGAAACAGGAGAAAGACCAGCAGCGCTGCGGCGAGCGTAGATGCACCGGCGATGGCTGCGGCTGCCACGCCCGCTGCGAGCAAACCGGTCAGGCCGACCGTTGCCCCTCGTCTGGTTGCTTGCTGTACACCCTCGCGCCGAACGACGATGCGGCGTATCCAGACAGTCAACGCGATGATGACGGCCGCAGCCAAGACGGCGAGGAGAAGCCGCGGCAGAAGGCGGACTGCGGCACCGATGGTGGCCGATACCCAGCGCTCGGCTCGCTGGGGCAAGCTCGCCAACGAATCCTGCAGCACCACGGCAGCGTCTTTCCCGATTGGCGGAAGGGCTGGCAAATGCTGTGACGTGTCCGACTGACTCGCGCCCGCGGCCTGCGCGGCTTGAGCGGGTAAGCCTTGGGCCCAGGTAGCGGGCAGCGACAGTGGGAGGCGCGAGAGGTCTAGGAACATGCCTCTGTATATCGCACAGCCCGTGCGCGTGGAGTAGCCTGCCAGCGGATGCCCGGGACCTCGGCCCTGGTTGATACCTTGAACGCTATCCTGCACCCGTCGAGACCATGCGCCTGTTTATCGCGATGAACTTCCCGGAGGAGCTACGCGCCCGTTGGACAGAGGGGACGGCAGCGTTGCGCGCTCTCGCGCCGCGAGCGCGGTGGACGCCGGCTGCGCAGATGCACCTGACACTCGCCTTTCTGGGCGAGCAGCCGGAATCTCTCGTGCCCGTACTGACGTCAGCGCTCGATAGCATCGCTACGAGGTCCACGCGGCCATCGCTGGCGATGCAGGGAGTCGGCGCCTTTCCTGCATGGCAGCGCGCACGCGTTGTCTGGCTCGGTGTCGAGCAGTCCCCAGCGCTCATGCAGCTCGCCGACGCAGTCGCGCGGACGTGCCGCGACCTCGGGGTTCCCGGCGAAGGGCGTCCGTTTCACCCCCATATCACCCTGGCGCGGCTCGATGACCGCGTCCCTGACGATCAGGTTCGCAAGCTGGAGCATGCCGCTCGTGGGATGACCGATCGCACGGTTAGCGATGTCGACAGCCTGGATCTCATGGCGAGTACCTTGGGGCTCGGGGCGGCGAAGCACGAGGTAGTGCATAAGGCGGAACTACGTTAGACGTTGGACGTTCGACGTTCGACAAAACCTCGGCGTCAGACACCGCGCACCCGGCTGGCCCCGAAGTTTGTCTCCAACGTCCAACGTCGAACGTCGAACGTCTAAGCCCCAAATCCCTCGGGCCGCTCCCGTACGACGTTGAAGGCCCGTTCCATGGCGAGACCGGCGCGCACCATCGTGCCCTCATCGAAAAGACGCCCGACGAGTGTGACGCCGTGTGGGACGCGGCGTGGTGGGGAGAAGGTGGGAAGTGGGTTCTTGGGGTCTGGGGCCCAGTCACTGCGCGCTTGCGACACCTCGACGAAGCCGGCACGCATCGTGAGCGATGGTTGCCCAGTGAAGTTCGTGATTACGAGGAACTCGTCTCGCAGTGAGGGGACGAGGAGCAGGTCGACCTGGGAGAAGACTCGGGCCATCTCGCCGGCGACACGCCGTCGGAAGCGATCCGTTTGGACGAAGTCCACCGCGGAGAGGAACCGTGCTTGCCGGAATTGGTTGGGCCACGCGTCCGGCACCTGCATGCGCAGCTGGCTGATCTCATCGCTCAGCGTCAACTCCTCGAAGGAAGCGGCCGCCTCGCTGAAGAGCACGACGTTGAGGGAGTCGTACGGCCAGTCGGGAATCGATACCTCGACCGGCACCATCCCGATCTGCCGCACGGTATCCAGGGCGGCGCGGTCGACATCGGTCGCGGGCGCCTCGCGCATCCATGCGGGAAAGAATCCGACTCGCAACCCCTTCACTGGAGCGGATGCATTGAAGTCGAGATGACTCGGCAGACATGCGACGTCAGCTTGGTCGGGACCAGTGATCGCGTGGAGCACGAGCATCGCGTCCTCGACGCTTCGCGTCATGGGCCCGAGCTTGTCGAGTGACCAGCAGAGGGTCATTGCGCCCGTGCGCGGCACGCGGCCGAACGTCGGGCGGAGTCCGGTGACTCCGCATTGCATGCTGGGTGCGACGATGCTCCCTCCCGTCTCGCTGCCGATCGCGAAGCCGACCAATCCGGCCGCGGTCGATGCGCCGGGCCCCGCGCTCGAGCCGGACGCGCCCTCCTGCGGAAGCCAGGGATTCATCGTCTGCCCGCCGAACCAGATGTCGTTGAGGGCGAGGGCACCGAGGCTCAGCTTGCCGAGGAGAACGGTGCCGGCATCGCGGAGGCGCTGTACGACTACCGCGTCCTTCGTCGGCACGCGGTTACGGTAGGGTTCTGCACCGTAGGTGGTGGGGATGCCGGCCGTATCGAGCAGGTCTTTCCCGCCCCACGGGATACCGTGCAGAGGGCCACGGTACTTGCCCGAGGCAATCTCCTTGTCAGCGGCCCTGGCCTGCGAAAGCGCCACATTGCGAGTGACGGTGATTACGCACCGGAGCTGCGGATTGAACCGCTCGATGCGATCGAGGTAGATGTTGGTCAACCGTTCGGATGTCAGCTGCCGCCGCTCGATCCATCGGGACAGTTGTGTCACAGGCGCGAACGCAATGTCAGCGTCGGCGGCCGGCAACGGGCCTGGATCAGTCGTACTGCGGACGAAGTGGTCGCGCGCGGGGCCCATTGTTTGCCCGCCGAGGACCGGATTCCAGATGGTTGCGGGTGCGACCGTCGCATCGAGCTCAACCTTCCGCGGCCCCACGCGTCGTTCGAGGTATGGCGCCATCGAGCGTCGCCAGGTGTCCGCAGCCATGGTCACCTCGGGGTCGGTGAATGAGACCTGGGCCAGCTTCTCCGCCTCCTTGAAGGTCGTTGTCGAGACGGCAGGGCCCACCTCCGGGGCGGTCGCGAACGTCGGTGGTGCGCCTGGCGTCTCGGCCGGAGTCGGCGGCGTGGTCGCCTGCTGGTCGGTCTGTCCACGGCATGCCGCACTCAGTGCCAACAGACCTACGGGGGCGCGGACGAGAAACTCTCTGCGCGAGCTCACGACATTTTCTCCTGGTTCTGGGCCGCGGAGAATATCGTTCACGACCTCCCGGCCGGCTACTCGCCCCTCACGGTCGCAGGCGAGCAAATGCGCCTGCCGCCTCGACGTACCGGCAGCGTGGACTCAAGTTATTGCCGGCTCATGATCTGTGTTTTCCCATCCACCCGACCCATGCCACGACTCCATTACCGACGCTGTCCCAATGTCCCCGCGGGTGTGTGTGCGGCCGCGCTGATTGGACTGATGTCCCCGATAACAGTGTCCCTGCTCGGGGCACAGGAGACTGACTCGGCCTTCGTCCGCGACAACTTTACCAAAGCCGAATACCAGATTCCGATGCGGGACGGCGTGAAGCTCTTCACGATTGTGTATACGCCCAAGGACGCGTCGGCATCGACCACCTACCCGATGGTCATGATGCGGACCTGCTACTCGATCGCGCCCTACGGGCCGGACGCCTATGCGCACACGCTTGGCCCAAACCCGTTCATGATGCGCGACAAATACATCTTCGTATACCAGGATGTGCGCGGCCGCTACATGTCCGAAGGGACCTGGGTCAACATGCGTCCCTTCGTGCCTGACTCGGTGAAGGCGCGCGATTCAAAGGCGATCGACGAGGCCTCCGACACCTACGACACGATCGACTGGCTCGTCAAAAAGGTCCCGAGCAACAGTGGAAAGGTCGGACAGTACGGTGTCAGCTACCCCGGCTACTTCACATTGATGGGTGCGCTGTCCCGGCATCCAGCGCTGGTGGTCTCATCGCCGCAGGCCCCGGTGACCGATTTCTTCTTCGAGGACTTCCACCATAACGGTGCACTGACCCAGGCGTATTTCTACGCCTATCCCATTTTCGGCATCCAGCACCCCGAACCGACGACGAAGGATTGGTGGATGTCGAAGACGTTCTTCAACGTCGGCCTGCCGGACGATTACGCGTTCCAACTCTCGCTCGGTCCACTCAAGACCACGACGGATCGGTACTACAGCGACAACTCCTTCTGGCAGGAGATCGTCCACCACCCGAACTACGACTCACTGTGGGCGACGCGCGCCGTGCCCACCAATCTCCGGGGCGTGAAGCACGCGGTGATGGCAGTGGGCGGTTGGTTCGACGCAGAGGATCTCTACGGGCCGCTCACGGTCTACAAGACGTTGAAGAAGTTTGATCCTCAAGCCAAGGTCTCGATTGTCGAGGGGCCATTCCGCCATGGCGGGTGGCACGCGACAAATGTCGTGCACACCTTCCATGGGGATGTCTATTTTGGCGACTCCCTCGAGACCAAGTTTCAGCGCGACGTGGAGACGCCGTACTTTCGCCACTGGCTCAAGGGGCCGGCTGACGGCAAGACCGGGCTGCCCGAGGCATACATGTTCAATACCGGTAAGAAGGACTGGGAGTCCTTTACTCAGTGGCCGGCGCCGGAAGCAAAGACGGTCATGTACTACCTGCATGCCAACGGATCGCTCTCGACAACGGCGCCGAGCGATGGCCACGCCTCGCTTGCGTACGTCAGCGATCCGGCGAAACCCGTGCCGAGCCGCTGTCTCGTGCCCACGATTCAGGGGCTCACGCTCTGGAAGTACATGAGCGACGATCAGCGCTGCGATCGGTCGCGAGGTGATGTGCTCACCTTCGAGACGCCGGTGCTCGACGAGGATTTGACGCTGGGAGGTGAGATCACGGCCAAGCTCCAGGTCAGCACGACCGGTACGGATGCGGACTACGTCGTGAAGCTGATCGATGTATATCCGATGGACGAGCCGGACCTCTCGTTCCGGCCCGATACGAACATCCATATGGGTGGGTACGAGCAGCTCGTTCGGGGGGAAATCATGCGGGCGAGATTCCGTCGCTCATTCGCGCATCCCATCCCGATGCAGCCCAATGCTGTCACGGACGTCTCGTTCCGGTTGCAGGACGTGCTGCACACCTTCAAGAAAGGCCATCGCATGATGGTGCAGGTGCAGAGCAGCTGGTTCCCCGCGTTCGACCGCAACCCGCAGCGCTACGTGCCGAACATTTACGAGGCAGCCTCGAGCGACTTCGTGAAAGCCACGGAGTTCGTGTGGGTGGATCAGGCGCACGCGAGTGGGCTGGAGGTGCAGGTACTGCATTGAACTGCGGGATGTTCGACGCTCGACGTTCGACGTTCGAGACAAATCTCGAGGCTGACTACGGCGCATCCAGCTGCGCTCGAGGTTGGTCTTCGAACGTCGAACGTCGAACGTCGAACGTCGAACGTCGAACGTCGAACGTCGAACGTCGAACGTCGAACGTCGAACGTCGCGCGTCGAACGTCGCGCCCTTGCTAATATTTTAGCACCATGCTAATCTCTTAGCACTTGCTCTGAGGGGTTACGATGGCGGCGGGGGAATCGACGAGCCTGAGTCGTCGCGAGCGGCAGATCATGGATTTGCTCCACGCTCGGCGATCAGCCACTGCGTCGGAGGTGCGAGCGGGGATCTCGGAGGCGCCGAGCTACTCGGCCGTCCGTGCGCTGTTGCGGATCCTCGAGCGGAAGGGGCACGTGCGGCATTGCTCCGAGGGGGCGCGGTATGTCTACGAGCCGGTGCAAGCGCGGACGTCGGCCCGGCGGTCGGCGCTGCGGCATCTCGTGGACACGTTTTTCGACGGATCTGCCGCTGATGCCGTCGCGGCGCTGATTCGGCTGTCAGGCGATGCGCTCGACGACGAAGAAGCGGCCCGATTGAGCGTGCTGATCGAGCAGGCAAAAAAGGAGGGGCGCTGACATGCTGAACGCGGTGGCCGTCACGCTGTTTCCGTTCGCCACATTCCACACCGTAGACACTGCAGCGCGTTCGCTCCTCGGGGCCCTCGCGGACTACACCGTGCGCGGCACACTGATTTTTGTGGCCGCGTGGATCGTCGCTGCCTTGCTTCGACGAAGTGCAGCAGGCACCCGGTACGCGGTATGGACAGTCGCGGTCGCCATGGTTGCGGCATTGCCGCTGCTCTCTCGGGCGACACCACCGATCGCCGTCTCCCTCCCGGTAATCGCGCCAATCCCGACCGCGTCCGCCAGCTCCACGGTCCCTGTCGGGACCACTCCTTCTGCCTCCAGGCCCGTTCAGCCACTGCCTGTACCCCCGATACAGGGGCGTCTCGGAACGAGCGAGCCTCGACAAGTCCGTGTCGCGGCAGCGCCAGTGCAGCGTGAGCGGGCAGCGATCGATATCCCGCTTGTGGTCGTGGGGCTCTGGCTGGCTGGTGCGTTGTGCCTTCTCCTCCGCTTCGTTGTGGGCACAATCGTCGTGTGGCGCCGCGCCCTCGACGCAGAGCACGTAATGGACGCGGGCTGGGTCATGTTGACGCGGGACGTTGCGCGTGAGCTCTCGATCCGGCGGCCCGTCACGCTGCTCATGGCCGAGGCTTCAATCGTCCCCGTGACGTGGGGCATCATCTATCCTATGGTGCTCCTGCCACGCGATGCCGTCACGTGGCCCCGCGCGCGCAGACGAATCGTGCTGCTCCACGAGCTCGCGCACGTCGCGAGGTTCGACGCCGCGACCCAACTCGTGGGTCAACTCGTGCTCGCCGCAAACTGGTTCAACCCATTGGCCTGGGTTGCGATGGGCCGCATGCGAGCGGAGCGGGAAGGGGCGTGCGACGATATCGTCTTGACGCGTGGCACGCGAGCGTCGGCATACGCGGAGGATCTGTTGACGCTTGTCCGCGCGCTCAGGCCTGCCACGACGCCGGGATTCGCCGCGCTTGCCATGGCGCGGCAGGCCGAGCTGGAAGGTCGCCTTCGATGCATCCTCGACGGTCGGCGACGACGAGCACAGTCAAGTCTGCGAGCGTCGGTGTTGTCGCTCGTGACTGCCGCTCCATTCGTACTGTTCCTCGCAGCGGTTCGACCGGAGCTGCGGCCGCCTCACCCAACGGCGATCGAGAGTGCATCGCCATTCGTTGCGCACGTGGCGGCCATCGTGCAATCGGTCGCGCGGGCTGCTCTGCCATCTCCTCGACTGACTGTGGCGTTCCACGCTGTTCTGCCATCTCCTCGACTGACTGTCGCGCTCCACGCGCTTCAAGCACCCGCGCTTCCGTCGCCGGCTCGTGTCTCATTGTATCGCTGCCCGGTTGACGCGGAATTCATCCATGGCGGGGTGAGTGCTGATGGGGGCAGGCCCGCCGCGCTCGAGGCGGAGCACGACGATCACCGCATCCTGGTCCTGGCTGATGATGGGCGGTGTGTGAGCGGCCGAATCGACGGGCAGGTGGCTTTGAGCAGCGACGCAAGTGACGTCAGCGGGCTTGGCGTGCGTGGCCGACTCACGATTACCGAGGAGACCGACGGCCATTCTCGACGCGCTGAGGTCGTAGTGGCTAGCACCGACGCTGAACCCAAACCCGGCTACTACATATTCGGCCAGCCGGCGGCAACGGCGCCAATGTACGTGATCGACGGCACGATAGTAAACGACGACAACAGCGTGAATCGCGTGTCCGATGTCAACCCTGACGACATTGAGAAACTCAAAAACGCGCCGGGTTCGCCAAAGGATGGATCGAAGGCATCACCGCGGGACACCAGTCCAACTGTCGACACGACGAAGCTATGGATCATTCAGCGAAACAACATCGACGCAACGATTGGAGCATCCGTTGACAAATCGAGCGGGTACCCCATGGTGACCAACGGTTCCGTTCGTGGCCGGAGCCTGGTCGCGTTTCGCTACTCGGTCGACGGACAGCCGCGTTCCTGGGGCGACGGACGGGATTGGTTCCATTCGACGCTAGCGCAACTCGTTCGGGAGACCGGCTACAACGCGCGAGACCGGGTCGTTCAGCTGCGTTTGCACGGCGGCGTGCCAGCGGTTCTCGACGAGATTCGACATGTCAGAAGCGAGATGGGGACCCGAGCGTACTTCGACGCGCTGGTCTACATTAGCGGGGACGGCCCCAACAAGCTCATTTATGGGCAAGATCAAGCAGCTTACGCCAGGCTTTCGCCCGATGACGCGAAACAGGCTGCGGACCTTGCCAAGTCGATGCTGCCGCCTTCGGCCGATCGCGATCGCATCGTTTCGGAGCTGGGAGGTACCGCGCGGACGACCTCGGTACACGTCTTCTGAATTCCGGCGCGGCGTCGGAGCAGTCGCGATGCACATGTAGGGGCGGCCTTCAGGCTGCCCTTTGGGAACGTGTGGACCGCTTGGCCAGCGGTTTGGTCGCTGGTGTCGTGCTGTCTCTCTTCTGTGCGCTTTCGTCGAGCCGGCTCGAATCGCAGACCCAGGGCACGGCACAGCAGCTGCCGCCACCGACCGGTCCGTATGCTGTTGGCCGGTCCGTCTTTCACTGGATCGATTCGAGCAGGACCAATCCCTTCGTCGCGGCGCGGTCGAGCCGGCGCGAGGTAATGGTCTATGTCTGGTTTCCGACCGACCAGCGAGGGCAGGCGGCCGGTCCCTACATCCCACACATTGATGCCATTTCGCGGGCGCTGGGTGACTCGCTCACGAAAAACGAGTTTGGCAACGCGCTGAGCGCGGTCGTCGGGGGAAGCGTTCGCTCGTATGTCGTCGACGGAGCGACACTCTCGTCAGCGTCAGCGACGTATCCAGTACTCGTGTTTTCTCACGGATTCGCGGAGTCGGGCCTCACCTACAGCGCGCAGCTCGCCGATCTCGCCAGCCACGGTTACGTGGTGTTCTCGATCGAGCACCCGTACGATGCTTTCGCCGTGTGGTTTCCGGATGGGCGGGTCGTGCCCTTCGCGAGCGCGGCGTGGGATTCGGCGCAGCAGCGCCACAACGACGTCCCCCCAGGCTCGCCGAATGGCGCGGTGGAGTACCAGCTTGCCCAGATTCTCATCCGAGCCGACGACTTCCGATTTGTAGTGGACCAGATCGCGCGCCTCAATGCCGCCTCTCCACACGCGAATCCGTTCGCCCACCGACTCGACATGAGTCGTATTGGTGTCTTCGGCCACTCGCTCGGCGGAGGCGCGGCCGGCGACGCGTGCCGAGTCGACGCTCGCATCGCTGCGTGCGCGAACGAGGACGTGGACGACGACGGAAGACCCTACATAGGTGGCACCGCAGCGAGCCCCATCAAGCAGCCATTTCTATTCTTTGCGACGGGGCATTCGATATACGTGAGCCCGCGGACACCGCAGCCCACCCAGACGGCACTCGAGCACATGAAGCTCACGCGGGCGCAATACGACTCGATTGTCCACCTGTATCAACACAACCAGGATGAAGCGCTGGCGTCGATGCCAGGCGGCGCCACTCGCGTCATGGCGGAATCCGACGCCTTCACGCACCGCACGTTCATTGATCTCAAGATCCTGCAGGCCCCCAGCGATTCGACCGCCGCTACCCAGCGACACTACATGGGTCTGATTCGCACGTACGTGTTGGCGTTCTTCGATCAGACGCTTCTGGGTCGAACGGATTCCGTGCTTGCGCGCGCGCAACCGTTGGATTCGATCATCACGGTGCAACGGTTTGCACCGCGCGGGCGGTGAAAGAGGGCGACGCAGCGTCCCTCATGCCCGTGCGTTCATTGGTTTTGTTGGGCGGCAAAAACCGGCCACGCATTGCGTCGCCCCTACCCGCCGATCGTCGGGGTTTCGTCCCGGGTGGGACACATCGCCCCCAATCGCTATTCCACTTTGATCGCGATCACTGGATCGACGCGTGTGGCGCGGTATGCCGGGATGAACGTGGCGAGCAGGCCCGCGACGACGAGGCTGCCGGTCGCAGCGAGCCAGGTCGTGCCGTCGGCGGGACTCACGCCGTAGAGAAGGCTCTGCAGCAGGCGAGTGGCAAGCGCGCCGCCCAGGATGCCGGCGGCGACACCGACACCGACAAGCCGCATCCCTTCCGCTGTCACCATCTGTAGCGTCGAGGCGATCGGACTTCCGAGCGCAGTCCGGATTCCGAGCTCCCGGGTGCGCTGTGCGACCGAGTAGCTCATGACCCCATAGAGGCCAGCGAGTGCAAGGACCAGAGCGACGACGGCGAAGCTGCCGAGGAGGAGGAGATAGAACCGCGGTGCCCCGACGCTCTTGGAGATGACATCGGTCATCGGGCCGACGTCCGAGACCGCGGCCACGGGATCAACCTCGTGAATGGCGGCTCGCACGGCGTTGCCGAAATGGACCGGGTCGCCCGATACGCGCACCACGATCGGGAACAAGGTCTCCCCGACGCCGTTCATCTGCGAGTAGGACCAGTAGACCTCCGGGAGAGGCTGATCGAAAGGACCGGCGTTGGCGATGTCACTAACGACACCCACAATCGTTGCGAAAGTCGAGTCACCGAAGTAGAACCGCTTGCCGATCGGGTCCGAGTGCGGGAAATCACGCCGAACGAGTGCCTCGTTCGCTACGACGACCATCGGCAAGCCGCGTCGAAGGTCGTCGTCGTACCGCAGCAGACGGCCCGCGAGCAAGCGTTGACCCGTAGCGCGAAAGAAGTCGGGCGTCGCGTCACGGTCGTCGGCAAGGGGCCAATGCTCCATATCAACGGCGGGCTGACCTTCGTACCGGATGTTTGAATTGGATCCCCATTCTCGGAAGGGCAACAGGTTGATCGCGCCCGCCGATTGCACGCCTGGAACGCGCTCGATCGCCTGGAGTGCCGGCACGAGGAAGCGCGAAACGGTCGTGCTGTCGGTGTACCGCTCCGGCGAGATCGTGGCCGTCACGGTCAGCATTGTTCGTGGATCGAAGCCCGGGTCGCGATGGATGAGGGATTGGAACCCTCGCAGGACGAGGCTCGCCCCGATCAGCAGGATGAGAGAAAGCGCCACCTCGAGGGCGACCAGAGTGCCAAGGGCCCGCTTCTGGATCAGGCCACCGCCACCGGTGCGCTCCCCGCGCAACGCGTCCTGGGGATCGATGTTCGCGCTGTACCACGCGGGAAGGGCGCTGCAGAGCAGGGCAACAATCGTCGACAACGCGACGGCGAAGAGGACGATCCTGATCTCAATCGAAAGCCCGGTGAGCTGGGGCAGTTGCTCGCTCGCGAGGTTGCCGATCGAACGAACGGCGATCCACGCCAGCCCAATGCCGACGAGCCCACCGACAAGCGCGAGGAGCGCGCCCTCCGTGATCGCCGGACGCATCACGGCCCACGGGCTGCCACCGAGAGCCGTACGCACAGCCATTTCGCGCTGGCGACGCACGCCACGGGCGAGCAAGAGGCTCCCCACGTTCGCGGCGGCGATGAGCAACACGACGCAGACGGCGGCGAATACCAGCAGCAGTGGTGTGCGGATCGTGTTCACGCTGTCGGACTGCATGGCGGCCGCCCGTGCCGATTCACCGCGGAGCTCCGGATACTTCTCCACCATCGCATCCACCAGCGAGTGGAGCTCGACCGTCCCGCTCGCGACGGTCGCAGCCGGTGCGAGTCGCCCGACCACGTTGAGGAAGTTGTGGCCGCGCTGGGCGAGTTCCTCGGGCGTGAACCGGATAGGGACCCACAGATCCCCGTGCATCTGGGAGAGACCATGCGGGACGCGAAATCCCGCGGGCAGGATCCCGATCACCGTCGTCGGTATGCCATCCAATCGCACGGTGCGGCCGATGATGGATGGGTCGGCGCTGAAGTGCTCGCGCCAGGCCTCCTCGCCCATGACGACCACGGGATTTTGGCCCGCCGAATCGTCGGCGGTATTGATCAGCCGCCCGCGAAGCGCACGGACGCCGAGCAGCGGAAAGACGTTTCCGGTGACGCGGATCGTGCGCATCTGTACGCCACCGTCAGGCATCGCCACCAGCCGCGACGACCATCCCAAGGCCGACAGCCCGGTGAATTGCTTGACCCCCCGGGCGAGGTCGAGGTACTTCGGGACCGAGAACGGCCAGTCAGTGGCCTGGGGCGAGATCCGGTATACGGAGACGAGGCGTGCAGGGTCGCGGAACGGGAGCGCCCGGATGAGTGCCCGGTCGATCGCGCTCGCGATGGCCGTCGTGGCCCCCAAGCCGAGTGCAAGGCAGAGGACCGCGCAGATCGTGATGGTCGGTGTCCGCCAGAGAGCGCGTGCGGCCGCTCGAACGTCCGTTCCGAAGAGTTGGGTCACAAGTGTTCTCGCAGGTTGTGGCCGTTCGGAACCTCAGACAGTGCGGGTCGGGCAAAGGTTGGACACTGCAAGGCGTCTGGCGTCGGGGGTCTGGGGTCGGGAAACAAACTCAGAGGCGAGTCCGCGCAGCGACCGGCAATTCGGTTTGTTCCCTGACGCTGACCCCTGCGCCCTGAACCCTGTCCCCGCAGTTCAGACGTTCAGCCACTCCCCATTCTTCAACAGGCGAAACGTGGAGGGCGGCGTAAGGGCTGCCAGCACGCGCGGGGCTTGGTCCGGCCCGTCGTCGGCCAGCTGGAAGGTCCCATAATGGATGCCGATCGTGGTCTGGGCGCCCAGGATCTCATGAGCGCGGATCGCTTCGTCGGGGGCCATGTGGACGGGCGCCATGAACCAGCGGGGCGCATACGCGCCGATCGGCAGCAGAGCCAGTCGGGGTGACCCAAAACGGTCGCGGATCTGACCGAAATGCGTCCCGAACCCGGTGTCGCCGGCGAAGTAGACGACTCCTCGCTCGGTTTGAATGGTGTAGCCACACCACAACGTCTTGTTGCGGTCGCGGAGGCCGCGCGCTGAAAAATGGAACGCCGGTACACAGCAGACCGATACGCTACCGACTATTTGCGTGTCACCCCAATCCAGCTCATGGAAGGGTCCGACCGACGCGGACTGGAGGAGCTGACCGACGCCGGTCGGGACGACGAAGGTCGGGGCGCGGTGACGCGTGAGCCAGCGAAGGGTGGCAAGATCGAGGTGGTCGTAGTGGTTATGGCTGATGAGCACGGCATCGAGACGAGGCAGGTCGTCGAGCCGGACGCCTGGCGCCCGATGGCGGCGCGGACCTGCCCAGCCAATCGGGCTGGCCCTTTGCGACCAGACCGGATCGGTCAGCACGTTCCATCCGCTGTGCTGCAGCAGCACCGTCGAATGGTTAATCAGCGTGACTCGGAGCTCGCTCCCCTCGACTCGGCTCGGTGGGGTGGATAACACCACGTCGGAGATGAACCGTGGCGATCGGTCCGCTCGGCTGGTGAGCTTCCACCGCAGCACGTCCAACAGCCCGCGCGGCGCGGGTACTCCCGGGTTGTAGAATCGCTCTCCATCAAAATGGGCCGGGAACGGGGTTGGCTTCGCCTCAGGCATTCCGAGTAGTGCTCCGCGATGAAGAGACCATCAAGAACCACCACCTTCATCGCTCTACTTCGGCGAAGGTTCCGTCCGAGTAGAGCTCATACCGTTTGGCGCCCACGATCGTCACGAGCGGGAAATCCCCCTCGTCGATCTCTTCCAATGAGTGCCATCGCGCATGTTGCCAATCCAACCGGAACGGCACGGTGCGCCCGCCAATCTGAATCTGCGTGATCATGAGCTGCCTCGTGCGGGTGTAGATCCATCGAGTCCGGCACGGCGACGAGAGACTTCGGCGACTGCACCCCAATCCTGATCGGATTGTCCGTGCGCGATCGCATTGAGAAAATCGTCGCGCAGCAGGCTGCCGATGGCGAGGGGCGCATGGACTGCCTCGCCGGCGGCAAGAGCGAGGCGCACATCCTTGAGTCCAAGGGCCAGGCGGAAGCCCGCCGGCTCGTAGCGTCTGTCCGCGATGATGCCGCCGTAGTTCTTGTACAGCGGTGCAGTGAATAGTGAGCTCGTCAGCACTTCGAGCAGATCGGTTGCGTTGATGCCGTTGGCCTCTGCAAGTGCGACCGCCTGCCCCATCGTGGCGATCGCGGAAGCGATCATGAAGTTCCCCGCGAGCTTGACTACGTTCGCCCGGTACGCCTCTCGACCCACGGGCCAGGTTTTCTGCCCCATGGCGTCGAGGAGCGGCTGGACTTTCTCGACACTCGCCGAATCGCCTGCGACGACGATGTGCAACTTGCCAGCCGCTGCCGCATTGGGTCGGCCGAACACGGGCGCGGCCACGTAGCCGATTCGGTGCTCCTGACATCGCTCGGTCAGGTCTCGAGCGAGCGCGACCGAGATCGTGGCCATGTTTACCACGGTGAGTCGTTCAGGTGCGCGCTCGAAGAGTTGGCCGTCAGTGATCACGGCGCGAGTGGCGTCGTCGTCCGCCACCATCAACAGCACGACGTCGCGCGCAAACGCATCGCGCAGGCTGCTCGCGCGGTGTGCGCCCTGCTTCACGCTCTCATCGACAGCGGCGGGCGACCGGTTCCATACGTGGACACTGTGCCCGGACTTGACCAGGTTGGCCACCATGGCTTTCCCCATACCGCCCAAACCCACGAACGCCAGATCCATGGACTGATCCTAGGATGGTTTGTACGAAGGATGGCAGTGGCGTCGACGTCGGGCCAACTGACCGGTGGCAACCGTGCTCGTGTGGCGCTGACGGACGGGGTCAGGGGTCAGCGGTCAGAGGAACGGCGACGGCCACCGCAAAACAATGGGCGGCCTGAAGGCCGCCCTACATGTCGGCGTGGCGGATCGTCTTTCCGAGACCCCTGACCCCTGACCCCGCCGTTCCGCTCCTCACACCAACTGCTTCGTAACCTCCAAGCAGTGATCGATCTCGTCGGCCGTGTTGAACAGCGCCGGTGAGATCCGGACGGTGCCGTTCCGAAGCGTCACGTCGACGTGTGCGGCGTCGAAGGCGGCGTGCAGCTCGGCGGGCGCCTTGTCGTTGTAGAACACCACGATCGATGACTTGTTGTCCGGGGGCGTGAACATCCGATGTCCTTGTGCGGCTAGCCCTTGGTGCAGCCGCTGCGCGAGGCCGACCGTGTGCGCGGCAATCCGGTCAACGCCGACTTTGTCGACGTACGAAAGACCGGCACTGAGCTGATAGACCGCGCCAAACGCGCGGCTGCTATAATCGAACCGCCGCGCGGTCTTGTACAGCTCATAGTGATGGTCGGGCAGCTCGTGTTCGACCTGGAACTCCCCGTAGCGATCGAGCTGGATGCGGTCGATGACCTCGGCGCGGACGAAGAATGGGGCGACACCAAAGCCGGCCAGCATCCACTTGTACGATCCGCAGCACAGGAAGTCCACACCAGCTGCACGTACGTCGAGCGGGACCATGCCGGCCGCCTGGATCGCGTCAGTGTAGAAGAGCGCGCCGTGGCTGTGCGCCAGGTCCGCAATCGGACGCATGTCATGCCGGAAGCCATTCAGGTGCGACACCCAAGCGACGGAGACGATGCGCGTCCGGTTGTCGACGTGCGGCTCGAAGTCGGAGACATCGACCGCGCCATTGCGGGCTTTGACGATGCGAAGCTCGATGCCGCGCGTCTTTTCGAGCGCGCGGTAGAGAACGAACTCCGTCGGATAGTGGAGCTCGTCGACCACGACATTGTCGCCCGGTTTGAGCCCGATTCCGTTGGCGACGACGTTCTCGCCCTCGGCGGTCGAGAAGAGCAGGCCAACCTCGTCGGGTGTTGCGTTGATCAGCTGCGCGAACTGCTTGCGCAGTTCGTCATTCTTCGCCAGCAGCTCGCCGACGAGCATCTGGCGTGTGGACTTGGCTTCGAGGAAAGCCTGGTTCGCCGCCACGACTTGCCGCGGGATGGGCGTGACGTAGGCCGAATTGAGATACGTGCGATTCTCGACGATCGGGAAGTCGGCTCGCACGTTGAGCGGGTCTTCGCCCCGCGACACTTGCCTCGCGAGCCCAGGAGGCACCATGCCAGGTCGAATGGCGGCGGTCGCGGCCATCGACGCGGCGGCGGCGACGAACGAGCGGCGGTCGAGAGTCATGTCGAGGGGTTGCGCACGGTGTCACCGTGGCGTCGTTGGGGAAACCTGATGAAAAATGGAGACATCGTCCACTGTCAGGGAACGCGGGAGAGCGGCGTCGAACGGAGCGGGCTCATCCGACCCGGTTTGATGCCACAATGATCGGCGCACAGAGGGCGGTGGGATGCCCAGCCATCAGTCCGAATCCTCCTGACAGGTCAAATCTCCTCGTCGTGGGGGAAAAAGTCCATGTTGGGCCGATCGTCCCTGTCCCCTTGCCGCGAGGCATCCTCGCGCATACTTCAGAGCGTTTCCAGGTCCCCCGAACAATCTGCGCGAGGAACGCCCAGCTAGTGAGTCCTTCTGGCACACGCCGGCCGCTCCTTGGTTGCGTCGGCTCGATTGGTCATGGCAGTCCCGGTCAGTAGACCGCCTCAGTCGTTTACGCCTCGGGCGCCCACGCCCCGCCCCGGCGCGACCGACCGTAGACTCGGCGCCATCGTGCGCGCGGCTGGGAGCTCGTCCACGAGTATCGCGGCCGATCAGGCGTGGTTCGCGGCGCTGGTCGGCTGGCTGCTCGATCGTGATGTCGCGGCCTGGTTTGGGTGGGGACAACGGACCAACCGGTTACAACGCCTCGTGGAGGAGTTGGCCAGACCGGACACTGGCGCGGTGCTGAGCGAGCGGATCCGACGGGTCTGGGCACATGCATCAGCCGTAAGGTTCTTCGCGGAGACTGGGCTGTCCGAGCGGACGTCTTTCGTGGCCGAAGCGCTTCGGCGGACGGCCAACCACGTCTTGCCGCGAGTGGGGTTTCGAGACGACTTGCTGGCGCTCGTCGAGCGGCTCGATCTGCGCGCGGCGGATGCTGAGTGGATCGCCGCGCTGCCGCCGGACCTGGCAGAGCCGTGGGGGCCGCTGCTACGACCATCTCCCACAGCCGTCGGCGCAGCGGCCGAGCTCGTGGCTGTTCGCGCCGCGGCCGTCGGGCTGTCGCGGGACATCCTCGCGCTGCAGCCGATCGATTGGGAGCTCGATTCTCCATTCTTTCGCCTGGCGCGCATCGTCAGCGAGTGTGCAGAGGCCGCGGCGCGAGGCGATGAGACGTGGCAGGATCGGTACGGCGCATGGCAGCAATGTCGTGACCACTGTCACGCGGCGCTCACAGCGCTCGATGAGCGATTAGAGGAGCGAGGGGTATCGAGCGATCTCGTGTTTCGGCGCGAGCTGCTGGATGCTCAGCTCGAGCGGATCGGTGCGCTGTTCCGACTCGAAGCGGGGACGCTCGATGGCCAGGCGTTCGCCGCACGACTCGTCCGCCAGAGTGCGGACCAACGGAGTGTGCGCGGTCTCGTGCGCGTTACGCTGCGGAGACTGGCCCGGAAGGTCATCGAGCACACGGGGAAGACCGGAGAGCACTACGTCGTGCGCACGCGCCGCGAGTGGTGGGGAACCGCTCGGGCAGCAGCCGGCGGCGGCGCCCTCACGGTATTCACCGCGCTGGTCGGGTACGGAATCACCGCGTTGCCGTTGGCTCCCATGGTCACTGGACTGGCGCTGACAGCAGACGACGCCGGGAGCTTCCTGACAATGCAAGGGTGTCGCCTGACGCTCGCATCGAAGCAGCCGTCGGTGACCGCTTCCGCCCTGGCCGGTGCCCTCGAGAAAGAGCATCACGTCAAAGAGCATCACATCAAGGATCTCGTCGACCTGATTGCCGCGATCACCCGGTGTCAGGTGATCGCGACGTTGTGCAATGTCCTGTTCTCGGTGCCACTTGGCATCGGCATCGATCTCCTCTGGCAACTCATGACCGGGCACGGAGCGCTCAGTCCGGACACCGCAGCACTGGCGATTGCATCGCTGCATCCCTTTCGGTCGGGCACGTTGCTCTTTGCGGCGCTGACCGGCGTGTATCTGTGGGTCAGCAGCATGGCGGATGGATGGACCGCCAACTGGAGCGCGTACCGACAGTTTCCGCAGGCACTGGCCGACAGCCCGCGCGTGCAGCGCATACTCAGGCCGGCCCGAGCGCGACGCCTCGGCGCCATCTTGGACCGCCATATCGGGGGCATGGCGGGGAACCTCACGCTCGGGTTCTTGATGGGGTTCACGCCCGTGCTGTTTGCGTTCATGGGGCTGGGCCTACAGGTCCGGCACGTTACCCTGTCCTCCGCATCGCTGGGCCTCGCAGTCGGGGCGCAGATTGCCGATCATCACCTTCGCTTCGGGCCTTTCGCGTGGGCGATGCTCGGCATCGTCGGGATTGGAGCGCTGAACTTCGGCGTGTCGTTCGTGCTTGCCCTGCGTGTCGCGGCCCGCGCGCGCGGTCTTGACGCGCAGCAGCGCCAAGCTGTGTGGCACGCCGTTCTGCAATCCTTCCGCGAGCGACCAAGCCGGTTTCTCTGGGCCCCTGGTAAGAGTGCCGCGGCGGCCGGTCCTGTCTAACGTGGTGTCCGACCTCTTCCCCGTGGAGTCAGCTCTGGGAAACCGTCCCCTGAGCCGGCGTCGAAGCGCCCACGACAATCGGCACTGCGAGCACGGCTCTGCCGGCGGAGCGGAGCACTCGCGTAGCGACGCTGCCAACGATCATGCGGCCGATGAAGCCACGCCCGTGACTGCCGACGACTATGAGGTCGGCGCCCGCAGCCTCGACGTGAGCGAGCAACGCCTCAGCAGGTGCGCCTTTGAGTGTGTGCGTCTCCACTCGCACCGAGGACGGCATGTTCAAGCTCTCCACGAACCGCGGCAACGCGTCCGCCAGCTCCGTTCCGTAGGCTGACTCCCAGGGTGTGGCGACGATCGCCGGTCCGACCGCCGGCGCCACGTGAACCAGATCGACAACCTCAAGGTCGGGGAACAGGGCCACCGCGAGTCGCGCGGCCCGTCCGCTGGCGGCGCTGAAGTCGATCCCGACGACGACTCGACGCGGCGCGGCAGAGAATCCGGGAGGTACGGCGAGCACTGGCACCTCGGCTAGCCGTAGCACCTGCAACGCGGTCTCAGTCCCGAATAGACGGTCGGCCAGCTGATGACGGCCGAGTCCCATGACGAGGACACGGGCGCCAAGCTCGCGGGCGTGGCCGGCGATCATGAGAGGCGGCGGTCCTTGGCCGATCTCGATCGGCCAGGGTTGATCGGTGGGTGAGGAGGCCGATACCTGCGAGGCAATGTTGTCGTACAGGTCCGCTTTCATCGCCGTCTCGACATCCGGGGGGATGGGGACCGACTCGATTTCGACGCTGACCGTCGGCAACGGCTCGACGACGCCAAAAACGTAGACCTGGGCGCCGAGCCGTTTGGCGAGCATGCTCGCAGCTCGACAGGCTGCAGCTGCGGCGACTGTACCGTCGCTTGCAACCATCAGACTGCCGGCATGAGACGGAGCGGCAGTGGGCCTCGCTCCAGCGAGCTGGGGCGAGGACTCCAACGCGCTCGTCGATACCGGCGTCACGCTGGAAGTAGTCATGACATCCCCTTCACGTGCGAGTGAGGATCTTCGTCGGAATTGGCGCGGCTCTCCTCACTGGCAATTGGGCCATTCGCGCGGCAGGCAGAGCCGTCGTTGGCGACGCAGGACTTACTGCAGTAAGCGTCTCTCAGGGATCCTTGGACAGTGTCACAAGGGACTAAGGGATAGGAAACGGCATGGTCACGCACCGCCCCCCTGGGTGCCGCCTCGAGCGGGGACCCCCAGCACGTCGAGCAGTCCACGGCGAAGCAATTGGTCGATGAGCCATGCCCGTCGAACCCGTTGTTTCCTAGCCGCGGCGGTGAAGCCCGACGGTCCCCGACTGCCGCACGACCGGGCGGGCGCATAGAATAGTCGTGAAGCGGGCTCCCCATCGTAGTCATCTAGCCTGACCACCACGCACTTTCGTGCCGTCAAGAAACGGACCCCTTATCAGAGAGCTGGCGCGCGCCGAATGCGAGGCGATCCTCGCGCGTCAGCACGTGGGCCGCATCGCATACGCGAGTGGGCCGCGCGTCGACATCGAGCCGATCAACTACGTCTTCACTGATGGCTGGATCTACTGCCGGACCTCGCGGGGAGTGAAAAGCGCCATTCTCGCGCACCACCGATGGGCCGCATTCGAGGTCGATGAAGTCAAAGGCACGTTCGACTGGCGCAGCGTCGTCGTACGTGGTGCCGTGTACTTCCTGGATTCCGATTCGCCCCCGATCGACCAACAGTCGTTCGAGCGTGGCGTCGAACTGCTGCGCGACCTTGTACCAGGCACGGGCACTGAGCACGATCCGGCGCCGTTCAGACTTCTCGTGCTTCGGCTGCACCTGGACGAAGTCACCGGGCGCGAAGCGACATCGGGAGGGTAGACGTCAGGTGCTAGACGTTCGACGTTGGACGCCTAGACGTTAGCCGTTAGATCTTTACCTATCTCAATGACGCCTCGAATCAACGCGTCAAAGTCCTCGCGCTTACTCCAATGGTTGACGTTGGCGACGCGAATGGCGAAGTGATCGTTGACGGTGGTTCCGGATGGGATAGCGATCCCTCGCTCCTGAAGCTGTAGCAGGATTTCCTGGTTGAGCGCGTCCAGACCGCTCGGTGGAAGTTGCGCCGGCGCATAGCGGAAGCACACAATGTTGAGTGGCACGGGTGCGAGCAGCTCGAGCTCCGGTGAGGCCTCGATTGCCGCCGCGAGGTACCGAGCCTGCCGCACGTTCTGCTCGACGCACTCCGCGAGGCGTTCGACGCCTTCGGCCTTGAGGGTCATCCACACCTTCAGCGCGCGAAAGCTACGCGTCAGCTCGAGGCCGCGATTTGCGAACGGCAGCCCTCCAGCGATGACGCCTCGGGCCGTCGGGGCGAGGTAGCTCGCGGTGGAGGCCAGCGCCTCGTGGTGGGCGACACGATCTCGAATCAGTGCGCACGCGCACTCGAAGGGCAGGTATCCCCACTTGTGGAGATCGAAGCCGATCGAGTCGGCGCGCGTGAGGCCGCCGACCTGCGCTCGCAATTCGTCGGAGAGATACGCCAGGGCGCCAAAGGCGCCGTCCACGTGAAACCAGAGCTTCTCGGCGCGCGCGATGTCCGCCAACCGCTCGAGATCGTCGACCGCTCCCGTGTTGACGGTGCCGGCAGTACCGACGACGCAAAACGGAAGTAGGCCACTCTTCCGATCGGCTCGGAGTTGTTTTTCCAGCGCACGAACGTCCAAGCGGAACTCTCGATCGACCGGCACCAATCGTAGGGCGCGGCTGCCAAGGCCAAGCCATTCGGCCGCCTTGTTGGCCCAATTGTGCGCCTCTGTCGACGCGTAGAACACGAGTGGGGGATGTGCCCCCTGAAGGCCGTCGACGCGGACGTCGAAACCCTCCGCGCGGGCCGCGACGTAGCGGGCCACGACGAGGCCGAGGATGTTGGCCATCGTCCCGCCCTGCACGAGCAAACCGCTCGCCGTACGGGGCATCCCGACCATTTCTGCGAGCCAGCGGAGCACCTCTTCTTCAACCAGAACGGGTGCCTGGTTGAAGCCGGCCATGTGTGGGTTGATCCCGGCGGCGAGCATGTCGGCCATCATCCCGAGCGGCGTGCCATTGCTCTGCACCCATCCCCAGAACCGCGGGTGGATGTTGCCATTGGTGAACGGCATCACGCGCTGGACGAACGCGTCGTACGCGGCCGCCGCGCCCGTCCCTGTCCTCGGCAGCCGCTCGCTGAACGACGCGCGGATGGCCGGCGACATCTCGCGCCACGCCGGTTGTTGGCGCAACGTCTCGAGATGGGTCAGCATATCGTCCAGCATCCGATGCGCGAGCGCGCGAAAGGCGGTCCAGTCGCTGGGGTCGAGCGTGACCTCATCGGTCGGTGGATCGGATTCTGGACCCGTCATTGGGTACGGGATGGTACTGACACGGAGCGCGCCGCTACCGGTATAGGGGGAGGACGCTACGACAATGTCGCCGAACGCTAATCGCGAGTACTCGTCGGGGCCATCCGAACTGTGCCCCCGTCAGGGATTAGTGGCTGGCTCCTGGTTCTCGGGCGCCCGGCTCTTAGGCAGCAGGCGATTGAGGATGCTCAGCGCTTCGCTCGTCATGCCTGGCAGCAGACCGTGCAGCCAGGCGGCCGCGCGAGCGGGCGCCCCAATGACGACTTCCGCTTCCGCGTAGCGGCAGGCCTCGACGATTCGCCGCGCCATACGGGTGCCGCTGGCCGGGGGCGAAGGTGCGTCGTCGCCGGCGGCAAACAACGCGTACTCTGCGCTTTGTTGCTCACTCAGGCGCAGGCGGCGTGCGCCCGCGATTCGCATGAGGCCTGGACACACGGTCGTGACGTACACGTTGTCCTTGGCCAGCTCGGCGCGAAGTCCCTCTGAGAGGCCGACGAGTGCGAACTTGCTCGCGCTGTACGGCAACAGGTGTGGCACACTGACCTTGCCGCCGATCGACGCGATGTTCACAATGCGCCCGAAATGCCGTTCGCGCATCTTGGGGAGAACCGTCTGGATGACGTAGAGCGGTCCCCAGAAGTGCGTCCGCATGGCTCGGTCGTAGTCATCGACGGTCGTTGAGTCGTACGGTCCGACCTGAAACAGCCCTGCGTTGTTGACTACGACGTCGATCGGGCCCTCTTCGTCCTCAATGGATGGTATCAGTTGCCGGACCTGTGCGGCGTTGGTCATGTCGCCGACGAATGCATGAACGTGGGCCCCGGCGGCGGCGAGCTCGGCCCGCGCGCTCTCGAGCTCGCTCTCATCGCGCGCGCAAATGGCGAGGCGCGCCCCCTCTGCGGCAAATTCGCTGGCAAGCACGAGCCCCAGTCCGCGAGATCCGCCGGTGATAAGGACGAGCCGGCCGCGAAAATCAATCCGCCGGCTCTCGTGTAGCAGCCAGCGCCCGACAGCGAGACCAGCCGCCAAAACCCCGGCCGTGGTCGCTAAATGGCCATTGACGTGAACCCGACGAGGCATGGCGTCCGCTCCAAGTGGTCGGGCGGCTTGGATGCAAAGCGTCAGCCAGCCAGTGGCTAGACGCAAGGCCTTCTCTAGCTCCTTCAAGGGGATTGAGCGGACTCATCAGAGCCTGAAAACCCGCTGTTGGACACTGCGCGGTCTGCACCCACCAGTCTAGAAACGACGAAGGCCAGTCCCAACCTGCTGGAACTGGCCTCCGGTTTTTGTCGGTCTACTTTCTACTTTCCGTTCGCCTACTCCCGCGGGCGCGAGAGCGCCCGCACTCTACCGGTCGTTCAACTGCAACTGGGCGTCCATTGCCCGTTCCGGCCGTTCAACTCCTCGGCCGTCAGCGGAGTGACAGACGTGTGTACGTCCCCTGATGATGTGGCGGGGGGTCCAGTGTGATTCCAGGTCGTATCGACCAGAGCGGCGACCTCATACATCCGAATGGAGACCACTCGGTCGGCACCGCCCTCCATGAGCGTCGAGATCTGCTGCTCCTGGAGGATCTGGTTCCGGAGGGCCGTGTAGGTCGATGCAGTGGACGGTGCTACGCCCCCTACCTCCGTCCGCACGTCGTTGATCAGCGCCGAGGGCGCCGGCAAGGTCACCGAGCCCGAGGCGGATCTGGGCTTCGATCAGGGTCAGCGTCTCGCTCCGGATGATCGGCATCGGCGACGCCGGGCTTGGGTACATCCCGTAGATGTAGACTGATGCGACGTTCGGGCTGCCCGGTGCGTGCGCCTGGGAATACGACTGCTGCTGGACCGGCCAGGGCCCTCCCGGGCTGTAGGCCGGGTTGAGGAGGAACTTTGCCTTCCAGCGCAAGTCGTGGATCGTGTCCTGCGTGGCCGGCACCTCGCTCAGCACCGCCTGCGTGCCGATGATGGCGTTCATCGGGTTGGCCTGGTCGCCCGAGACCGCATTGAAATCGTACATGACGCTGAACTGGTCGTACGGCCACCCTCCCGCATTGTTCAGCGGCAATGACGTCGGCTGGTACAACGCCGATGCCTTGGCCGCGCTGTCGGCGCGCGTCAGTGCCCCTACGTCCGGGGAGCCACCAGACGTAAAGGTCGGAACGCTGGCTCCCCCCTTCTGGTGTGCGATCGCGTACGCCAACTGGAGTCCCGCCTTGGCGGCCAAAGCCCGGTTGAACGCCGCGAACGAGCCTGCGGCGGTACTGGGTCCGCCGAACTGGCGACCGCCGAGAACCCCGGGCGGGATCTTGAGGGCGAACGGCGCCGCACCAGCAGTGTTGAGGCTCGTGTTCGCCGAGTCGAGGAGCGCGACGATGTAGGTGAGCCCGTCCTTGAGGCACACAGCGGGAGGCAGCGCCGTCCCGTTCGGCGACTGTGTGATCGCGATGCCCTCCGAGTCGTGCGCCCAGACGAGGATCAGATAGTTGAGCGCTTCCATCGTCTGAACGACACCGGTGATCCCGGCCGCCTGCTGGTCCGTGTATGCCGGCACCGTATTCGGAATGGCCGCAAGGATCTCTTGCGCCTGGCGAATGTTCTGGTACTCGGTGGCCCACGTCTCGATCCAGGAGCCGACCGGGATCGGGATGATCCCGGCGTCATACTCGATGAAGCGCGGTTCGGTATTCGTGAAGTTCACCACCTCACGCGCATACGAGGAAAGTTCGAGCGCGACGTTGAACTGATCGTTTCGCGTCGCGGAGAACAACCCGGTGACCGCTTGCGTCACGCCGCCCTGCGTGCCCGGGATCGACGTCGGCGCGGCGTAGAACGGCACAACGCTGTCCTTGCACGCGGCCAGCGCCACTAACGCACCCGCGCCAGCCAGTAGCATGTGCCGCCGGCGCCAGCCGCGGCTCTGTCCACGGCCCCGGGGATTCCTGTCGTGATTGTATGTCATGTCAGAGTCCCAAGTCGAGGCCGACGTAAAAGACTTTTGCGGGCGGGTACGGTGTGACCTCGTTCGCATTACGGATTTGCTGTCCGTTGCGTGAACGTGGCCTCGGGGTCGAGACCGTCGTAGTTGAAGATGTGAAACAGGTTGAAGCCGTTGACTGAAATGCGAGCACTCGACAGCCGACCGCCGCCAATGGTGTTCACCAGGCGAGGCGACAGCGAGTAGCTCAACGTCAGCTGTCGCACCTTCAAGTAGCTCGCCGGGCTGGGTCCAGGGGCTGAGCCCGATCGCCAGCTGGTTGAGGCGCTTGGCCCTGAGGGCCGTGTCCGCATAGAGGTCCGGACCGAAGTCGAAGTACAGGTCCGTGATGTCCACCTCATTGCCCCCCCGCGACCAGTCGAGGAATCCATACAGGCGGAACCCTTTCCACGTGAACTCGTTGCCCAGGCTCGTGAGGATGCCCGGGCTGTTATCGCCGTTCTGGACGGGGAGCCCAGCCGAGTTGGTAAAGGCTGTATTGACTTGCTCGGTGAGGGATCGACCGACCGCGACGAACCCGCCCGCACCGGCGAAGAACGGCCCGCCCGGCAGCTTGTCCACGACGCTGACATTGCGATATACCGTGGCCGTACTCACCCAGGTGAAGCCGTTCCTGAGTTGGACCGGCGTCATGTTCAACGAGAACTCCATCCCGCGGTTCGTGAACTGTCCGCCGTTGATGATACACGTTCGAGTAGCCGTACGAAGGCGCCACGCCGTTCTGCAGGAGCAGGCTCGAAAGGCGCTTCTGGTATATGGTCGCCGTGAACTGTGCACGAGAGTGGAACATCGTGGCGTCGAACCCAAACTCGCCCTCGACTTCGGATTCCGGCTTGATGTTGGGATCACCCAGCGTGGAATTGCTGGCAATGCCGCCTGCTCCGGCGATGAATGCGTATGGGAGGGGCGACCACCGTGCGCCGTAGGGCGCGAGGTTGCCCGACTGCCCGTACGCCGCGCGGATTTTGAGCTCGTCCAGGAAGCCGACGAAGTTCGGGACCCGGTACGACGCGGAGTAGTGAGGATAGTAGTAGAACTTGTTGATGTCGCCGTCGTTGGTCGACCGTTCGGCGGCCACACCGGCGTTGAGCGTCAAGCGGCTGTCGAGCAGCATCAGTTGCTCGTTGCCGTAGAACGATTGATCGAGCTGCGCGCTGCGATAGAAGTAGTTGAGCTGCGTCGTGCCGACTGTCGGGGCGTTTACCCCGGCCAGCAGGTTGAACCCCTCCGACACAGGGTTGGTGCTACTCCGCCGGTCGCGGTTGAAGCCGCCCGACGTGGTCGCGTCGAGCCAGGAGAGCACGGTCGTGTGGTAAATCAGATTGAGGCTGTAGTTGAAGTAGTTGATCTGTGCCGTATTCGAGACCGACGTACCCGGGAGCCCGCTGGGGATCCGCTGTTCCACCTGCAGATCTGGCGGAGCGTAGAGCAGGTCGGACTGACTCGCGAGATCGGCGCCGCCGGTCGCGTTGAACTGGAGGCTCTGCTTGTCCGTTTTCCACGGCGTCCAGTTGACCGTGCCGCCGCCAATGAAGCGGCTCGTCTGCTGCGGCGTGTTGATCTCGGCGGCATCCGCGAACGGGTTCGCGGGTCCAAACGGGTTGAGCGGCCACGACCCGTCCGGATTCTTCTTCTGGAGATTGACGAACCCGGGCGTGTATGAGAAGACGTCATAGGGGCTAATCCCGATGTTGTCGTTCCCGGTAATGCCTCGGCGGGTCGTGTTGTGGATGTAATTCAGGTTCGTCGAGACGGTGAGGTCGCTGCTGAATTGCTCGGCGACGTTGGTCCGGACGGACTGCTTGTTGTAGCCCGTGTTGTACAGCGTCCCGTTGTCGTACTTGGACAGGCCAGAGAGATAATACTGCGTCTGACCCGAACTCCCGCTCACATTGATATTCGTCTGGTAGGACGCCTGCGGGTTGCTGAACAGCTGCACCTGCAGGTTCTGTGGTCCCGCGTACACGCCGGAGACGAAGGCATTGTTGGCGGCCCTGTCTGCCGCCGTCTTGGCCCCTGAGACCGTGTTCTGCCAGGCCTCGGCACTCGCCAGCGTACTGAAGGTGCGGATCGGGAACTCGTTGGAGAGCGAATGTGTGCCCGACCTGATTGCTCACCGTCCACTTGGCTTTGCCGCTCGTGCCGCGCTTGGTCGTGATGATCACCACGCCAGCCGACGCCTTCGAACCGTAGATCGCCGAGGCGGACGCACCCTTCAGCACCTCGAGCGACTCGATGTCGTCGGGGTTGAGGTCCGCGATGCGGTTTACGCTGTTGTCCTGGTCGCCGGGGGCGGTCTGATTGGCGCCGCCCGAGCCAGAGCCGATCGAGTTAACGCCGCCGCCAGACTGGTTGATCGCGTTGTCGCCAGCCTCCACCGTCTCATTGTTGACGACGACGCCGTCAACGATATAGAGGGGGAGGGCGTTGCCGAAAATCGACGTGACGCCACGGACCTGGATCGAGAGTCCACCACCGGGCGCGCCGCCATTGTTTTGCTGGATCACCGCGCCGGGGATCTTGCCCTGGAGCGAGTTTTCCATCGTCGGCGCCGGCACCTGATTGATGTCCGTCGTGTTGACGACTGAGACCGCGTTAGCCGCGTTCTGCGAGGCGACGCTCGTGGCCACGCCGGTGACGACTTGCGTCTCCAGGCGCAGGACGTCCTTCTGCAGAACGATCGTGTAGTCGGTCTTGCCAGGCGTTAACGGCACGACTTGAGCGAGGTAGCCGATTCGGCGCACGGTCATCGACCTGGCGGTCGGCGGCACGCGGAAGGAGAAGGTGCCACTGTCCGACGTGTTGGCCCCGATCGTCGTCCCCGTCACCACGACGGCGGCGGTCGGGATGGCGACGTGTTCCGCCGCGTCCTGGACGTGGCCGGTGATGCGCGTGTCTTGCGCGTGGGCAGTCGACAGCGCTACGCCGAGGGCGAAGGACACGCCCAGCGGGACGTGCCACATTCTCCCTACGTGATACGTTCTCATGAAGCTCCCTCCGGTTGGTGAGCAGAAGATCGAATCGACGAAGCCAAGACTGTCACTGGCGACATCCCCTCCTGAAGCGGCAATAGAGCAGACTAGGCGGGCGCTGTAGTGCGTCCGCCTGTGGATGTGCGAATAGGGCCGGCCAGCTTAGAACCCGGTCGCTTGAGCGTGAAAAGCGCTTTGAGACGCGGCTAGTGTGGTGCCAACGCCGGATTGTGTCAAGACTGCCGTCTCAATACCGGCGCGGGACCGTCGCGATCTCCGTAGCGCGTCGCGCTGCATGTTTGCTCGCGCGAGGGACGCCCCGCGCGACGCGTGAGGGGCTGCCGTGCGCGCTGTCACCGCGTGCTTGAACTGCGGATTTGTTTGTCGACGCGATTGGCAAACAAGCCCACGCCGGCTGGCACCATTACGTCAGCGTCGCCCTTTAGCTCGGAATCGTCGTCGAGCACCAACTTGCCCGTGTCGACGTCGATCAGCTCTCCACTGAATAGCCAAATCAGGTTACTCGTCTTACTGACCTTCCCCATCACCACCCACTTCACGCCCAGGGCTTTACCGACTGCCCTGGCGCAGGCAACGATCACGTTGCAGGGCTCCCCCGCTGCCGCTTGAACGGCGGCCGGGGACCGTTCGGCAACGCCGATCCTCGCAGGCTCCACGACCTCGAGCCCCGGGAAACGCGCGAGCGTATCGCGAAGTTTGGTCGTCGCAGTCACTGCCTTGGCAGAGTCGGTCCGCTCCTGGACGTTGGCGCTCGCGTTGTAGAGCGACACGTTCAACACCGCGACCGACTGCCCCGGCGCGACTCGAGGAATAGCAGCCGCGACCGCGAAAACGGCTGCTCTCAGCCGATGATAACGCTTCATATTTTTATGATAATTTTATGGCAGTGGAGGAACTTACGACGCGGTTCCGGCATAGGCGAGCATGCCGGCCCCTGCGCCGTCGGAGTCGTGGTTGCCGTCAGGCGACGGCCTCGCGGGTGCCCATGTGCGCTGTAGATTGGGGGTCACATCCACTCTCTTCTCGCGGCCACCGGCCGCCCTTGATATGTGCCGCAACATCAAGACACTCGCCAACTTCGAGCCACCCGCCACCGACGTGGAGATTCGCGCTTCGGCGCTCCAATTCGTGCGGAAGCTGAGTGGTACCACTCACCCGTCGCGCGCGAACGAAGCCGCCTTCGACCGGGCGGTCGAGCAGGTGACAGCAGCCGCCCAGCGCCTAATCGCGTCGTACGAGACCGCGGCGCCTCCGCGAAACCGCGAGGACGAAATACGGAAGGCCCGCGAACGGAGCCGTCAGCGTTTCGCCAAGGCACCTACTCCCACTGGGTAATGTCATGCCTCGCCCACTGAGCCGGTCGCTCGCCCGCGGGATCGCGATCGCGGTCTGTGTTCCCGCCTTCGCCGCTGCCCAAGGTCGCGACGCCGCGACCTTCTCTGTCGGGACCGCGACTGCCCAACGCGGGACGACCGCGACCGGTGTGATTGCCGTCCCGGCGGGATCCGATTCGGCGCTCTCGATCCCCGTTGCCGTCATCCACGGCCAGCATCCGGGTCCGGTCGTGGCGTTCGTCGCGGGTAGCCATGGCACCGAGTACAGCTCGATCGTAGCCATGCAGCAACTCATTCCACGGATCGATGCTCGGCAGCTCACCGGCACAGTGATCGTCATACCGATCATCAACATCGCGTCGTTCGAGGAGATGACGCCGCATCTCAATCCGATCGATCGGAAGAGCATGAATGGCAACTACCCGGGCGATGCGAACGGCACCCAGACCCAGCGCGCGCTTGCGCTGATCGCCAACGAAGTGGTAACGCCGGCCGACGTGGTCGTCGATCTCCATGGTGGAGACCTCGACGAGAATCTGCGACCGTACAGCTATTGGTTCCGCGGCGGACGTGTGGCGCAGGACTCGGCTGGCCTCAAGCTCGTGATGGCGTTCGGTCTGGATCACATCATCGTCACGGACGTCGATCCCAATGGGCCGACCGCCGGTCGATCGCTGTCCGGACAGGCACTCGTGCGCGGCAAGACGGTGCTGGTCGCGGAAGCGGGACGCAGTGGGATGGTCGCCGCCTCGGATCTCACAGCGCTCGTGGACGGGTCTCTCAACGTGCTCGGAGCACTCCACATGTTGAATCGTCCGACGCGACCGGTCGCGCATCCCGTATGGCTCGACGGCGCGGGTGCGCGCGTTGCGGCCGACAGCGCCGGAATGTTCTTCGCCTCCGTCGACCGCGATGTTCGCGTCACGAAGGGACAGCTCCTCGGCTACACCACGGACTTCCTCGGCCGCCGCACTGGACAGATTCAATCGCCCATCGACGGCCTGGTTACGTTCGTTCGCGGCGTGCCCTCGATGTGGCCCAAGGCCACGCTCGCGAACGTCCTGCCCATCCTGCCCGCGCCGCCGGCCTGGCAGGCGCCGCCAAAGACGTGAAAGGCGGGTCTGGGGGCTGGGGTCGGAGACCAACCACGGCCTAAGGCCACGGCGTGTAGGGGCGACGCAATGCGTCGCTCGCCGTTGGCGGAATGGTGCACGGACGCCGCATGCATTCGCATTTGGGGTGCCCGAGATTTGTCGCCTGCGGATCGCACGTATCGTTTTCCTTTCGCGACCGGATCTGTCGCTTGCGCCACCGCCCCGTATGACCCGATACCCGTCGTGACGGCCGGCGCGGGCAAATGGGGCCGAGGGGTATGATGCACGCGCGGAACCGCGGATCCTTCGCGGCAGACCCGGGTATTTTGGATCACGCGCGCGAATTTCGGCCGGCGCGCGGCGCTCACGCCTGATCGGCGGGCGCGCGGTACAGAAGCGCGACTACGTAGGTGACCACCGCTTGGTGCGTCGCCGGCGATTCTGACGCCCGCCGCCTCCGGTCGAGCGGGCTAGTATGTATGGGCCCCAATTTACCCTTGCGGGAGGTTCGCTACATGTTCGATGCTCGCGGCGCGCGCTGGCGCGCTGGCGGTCTTGCCGCGGTAGGCGTGGCCGCCCTCGCTACCGTTGGATTCACCAAGACCTCTTCACTTCATCACGCACGTACCTTCGCTGCCGCGATCGGTGGCGCGATCGCACCACCGAGCGCCGCGGTCAACAGCCTGGTCGACCTGAGCGATGCGTTCGCCTCGGTCGCCGCGCAGGTCAGACCGAGCGTGGTCTATATAGTTGCGAAGCACACCGAACAAATTGCCTCGCGGTCCCAGCGCGGCCAGCAGCAGCGGCCACAGATGCTGCCGCCCGACATCATGCCGTTCTTCCGCGGGATGCCAGGTATGCCCGACGGGGGAGAGATGCCCGACATGCCGCACGGGGATGCCGTGGCATCCGGGTCCGGATTCATCGTGTCGACCGACGGCTACATCCTCGACCAACAACCACGTCGTCGATGGGGCGACCACGGTCACCGTCCGGTTGCTCGACAACCGGGAGTTCAAGGCGCACGTCGTTGGCACCGATCCGACCACGGACGTTGCGGTCGTCAAGATCGACGCCAAGGGCCTCGCCGCTGCCCCTCTTGGCAACAGTGACTCTGCCCGAGTCGGCGAATGGGTGCTCGCAGTCGGGAACCCGCTCGGCGAAGACCTGACATTCACCGTCACGCAGGGCATCGTGAGCGCCAAAGGACGGAGCGCGCTCCGGCTGCCGAACAGCTCCGCGCGGAGCATTCAGGATTTCATCCAGACGGATGCCGCCATCAATCCTGGCAACTCGGGTGGCCCGCTGGTGAACGTCCGCGGAGAAGTGATCGGAATCAACTCCGCCATCGAGAGCCCGACCGGATACAACACGGGTTATGGATTCGCGGTGCCGATCAATCTCGCCCGCAATGCCATGCAGCAGATCATCGCGACTGGACATGTCCAGCGCGCCGCGCTGGGCGTGCAGGTGCGCAACGCATCGGCCGACGATGCGGCCTATGTCGGCCTCAGCACGATTGGCGGCGTTCTCGTCGAGGACTACGGCTCAACCGACTCGCCTGCACGCCAGGCCGGTGTCCGGCCCGGTGATGTGATCATTGCGGTCGACGGGCACCCGGTCAGTTACACCGCCCAGTTGCAGGAAGCCATCGCTTTCCGCAAGCCTGGGGACGTGGTCTCTCTCGAGGTTGCGCGCAAGGGTGGTGAGAAAGTCACGCTGCATGTGAAGCTTCAAACCGTCGATGGCGAGCAGCTCGCGGCCGCCAATCGCGTGAGCGATAACGGTGACGAGTCGACGAAGCATGGCTCAGCCCCGCTTCTGGGCGTCACCGTCGCGCCGACGGATGAGTCGATCGTGAAGGAGCTGGAGCTCCCCGACAACGTTCGCGGCGAGATGGTCACGAGCGTCGAGGATGGTAGCCCGGCGTCTGGACGGCTCTTCGCGTCCGAGCAGAATGGACCCGACATCATCGTGTCCGTTGAAGGCACGCCGGTTCCTACGCCGGAGGCGCTGCGCGATGCTCTCCGCAAGGCTTCCGAAAGCAAGGCCAGCGACGGCGGCGCGCCGATCGTCTCGCTTCAGGTGTACAACGTCCCGTCGAAGGCCAAGCGCATCGAGCGCGTCCGGCTCGCAACGGGCGCTACGCGCCCGTAGACGGGAGAAAGGAGAAAGGGGAAGGGGAGGTCAAATAGGAAGAGGAGACCGCGGCGGGGACACATCGATCTCGCTGCGGTCTCCTTTTTTCTTGCCCCTCTCAGTTGCCTAACGTGGCGCCTTTTTGCGGCCGCCGGTCTCTGTCCGGACGCGGTCGTCCGGAGTCACGCCAAGCGCCGTTGCCAGATCGATCTGGTGGTCTTGCTCTTCCTTGACGATGCCGCGGATGATCTCGGAGAGCGCGATCTCGCCCAAGGCGTCGGCCTGTCGGATGCGCTCTCGATAATTCCGGATCGTATCGTCCTCCGCGCGCAGGTCGGACCAGAGCATTTCCTCGTTGTCCTCTGATACCTCCACCCCTTTCGGCTCGTGGACGGGATAGGCGCCGAGATAGTCGATTTGACGCGCAATCGCGAGGGCATGGTTCAATTCCTGGTGCGCGTGCTCGACCAGTTGGTCGGCGATGTTCATGTACTCGGCCCGGTCGAGTTTCTGGCTGAAGATCACATATTGGATGATCGCTTTGTATTCGCGGGCGAGATCGTCTTGAAGGCCCTGGATGAGCTGTCGACGTGCGGCAGCTTCATCGTTGGGTGCTTTGCTGGGCACAGGACACTCCGGCTTGCGATGAGTAGGGTGGTCGCGGACGAGCTAGCAGGATAACACAGACCGGCGAAAGCCGGGACTCGTGTGCCTAGCGCTTTTTCTCGTCGCGCAGCCCGTCTCGTCCCCGCTGCTTGAAGTCGGATCGGTGCTCGCGGTGGCAGAGCACGCCGTGCAAGTTGCCGAGGTTGTCGCTCGGGCCGTCATCTCGACCACGGACGTGCTCGACGAACAAGCGGGTATGCTCGCTGTTTTTCTCTGCCTCGTCGTGTTGCTGGCGGTCCTCGACTAACCGTCGCTTGCCGTGGTAGGCGGCGTTGTGGCGGGTCTCCTCGACCACTTGCTCGGCCGGTCGCCGGGGGGTGCCGGATTGCAGTTGTTGACGCAGCCGTGCGCGCGTCTTCGGCCCGTGATCGCCTTCGGCGTGGTCCTGCGGCCCTGGTTGCTGGCCGGACCGGTCCGCCTTGCGGTCCCGTTTCTTCACGCTTTGGGGTTCCGATTCATCACAGGGTGCCTGGCCGCAACTCCCGCACCACGCGACCGACCCGTCCGGCTGGAGGCGACAGATGCGCCACCGCTCGAGTGGTCCCGTTCGCTATCGGGACTCCGTTGGGCTGAGGAGCCGGAACTTCTGGACCCGGCCGTACGTCGCGACTTCGGTCGTGAACACGTCGCCCCGTGAGTCGACCGCGATGTTGTGCACCCAACCGAAGTAGCCGGCATTTCGGCCGCCGCGACCGAAGGCGCCTACCACTCGAAGGTCCGCACGCGTGATGATCCAGACCTTATGGTTGGTGCCGTCAGCCACATACAGATATTGCTGGGCGGGATCGTGAGAAAACGCGATATCCCATACGGACCCGATCCCGCGTGTGTGCTTTGCAACGAACACTTCGTTGACGAACGTCCCGTCTTTGTGGAAAACTTGGATCCGGTCGTTGGACCGATCGGCGACATAGACGAGGCCGTCATGCGCGATCCGGACCGCATGAACTGGCGTGCGGAACTGCTCGTCGGGTGATGCGTCGGGATCGTACGGTCCTGGGTCGACGTCGTTGGGGCGGCGGCCATACGCGCCCCAGTGGCGCTTGTATGCTCCGGTGGTCGCATTGAAAACGATGACGCGTCGGTTGACATAGCCGTCGCCCATATACACTTCGTTCGCCGCGTCATCGACCTCGATGGCCGCCGGCGCGCCGAGCAGAGAGGTGTCGCTGCTGCCGCCCGTCTTGCCGGCGACGCCGATCTGCAATAACAGATGCCCGTCGGTGGAGAACTTGAGGACGACGTGATCGGACGGCCCGTTGCTTCCAATCCACACGTTGTCGCGGCTGTCCACGTAGATCGAGTGCTCACTCTCGGGCCAGTGATACTGGGTCGACGGGCCGCCCCATGCGCGGATCACGCGGCCGTCACGTCCGAACTCCAACACTGGTGGCGCTGCGATGCAGCAGTCGGCGATCGGAGGATGCTGCGCCGCACCCGCTTCGCTGGGCGTCAGTGATGCGGGCCGATGAATGATCCACACGTGGTCATGCGAGTCCACGGCGACTCCCGACACCTGTCCGACCATCCAGTTCCCAGGCATTGGTTGAGGCCACGCCGCGTCGGCCTCGAACCGTGGGACACCCGGTTCACCCGTGGTGAGCGGCACTGGGGCTGGCAGGCTCTGTGTCATTTGTGCTCGAGCAGGGGTCGCTGCGTCGCCTCTACCAGTCCACGGCTGGTCGGCGTGAAGCGCAACGGGTCTTCCCTGGCTACCGCGCTTCCTCGACTGCGCTAGGTAGAGCCTTCCATGCGGCGGCAGCTGATGGTGTGAGCGAATCCTGGCGGAGCAGGAACGTCGCGATTGCCCAGCGCTGGTCGGAGGTGAGGGTCGAGTCGAAGGCCGGCATGCCGGTGTACCGGATGCCGTGCGTGATCTTCCAATAGGTGACACCGATCGGATCGTCGGTGACGTCGTCCTTGGCGAACTGCGGCGCGTGCTGGTAGAGTCCGCGCGCGACCGCGGACGCCTTGGCGTCCGACGTCCCGTGACAGACCGCGCAATAGGTACCGTAGAGGTGCACCCCTTGTGTGAGCACCGAGTCGTTGACCGGCAGGGGACTTTGCAAGGGACGTCCTTCGCGATCGAGCGTGGCGTGCAGGGATCGTTTGGCCGCCCAGGTCTCCAATCGTCCGGGCTGCGCGTCCGCGTTGGCGGGCATCGCGCCCGCGCGAATCGCGACCCAGGCGATGAGCGCGATGAGGAGCCCGCAGGCGACGATCGTCAACAGGACTGTCTTGGCCGGGTTTGAGGCGTTGGGCACGAGCTCATCTCTCCAAGAGGGCATGGTGGACGGACGCACGCCAGGGCCAAGAATCTGTGCAGGCGGTGCTCGCGTCCGGCAGGGAAGTTAGTCCAGAATCACGCTCGCGTTAAGAACGGATCGAGGGCCAGTCACGGTTCGTGACTGGCCCTCGGCACTACGACACAACAGTTACGGTATCGCCAGTTCGGTACCGATCCTCAGTTGCACGTTGTGGTGTACGTTCCGCTGCGGCCACTGACCTCGCTCGACGGAATCGGCTCGACCGTTGTGTGCGAGTCCTTCACGTGCACCGAGGCATCCTCGGTGCCGCCCCCAGGGTTGGACCACGTCGTGTCCGCATACAGGGCCAGACCGTACATGCGGATCGCGATCGTCCGGTCGAGACTGAACTCCCACGTCGTCGAGATGCGCTGCTCCTTCATCAATGCGTTACGCATGGTCGGGTAGCTCGAGGCGACCGACGCTGGCAGTGGGGGGAGGCCACCCACGATCGTGCGCACGTTGTTGGCGTACGCGAGCGCTTGCGTGTAGTGCCCCGTTGCCATTCGGATCTGTGCGGCCCAGAGCGTGATCGTCTCTTCCCGAGTCAGCGGGATCGGGGATCCGGGGGAAAGCGACTGGCCGTAGATGTACACGGAGGCAACCGGATTGTAGAGTTGCTGCTGCACTTGGCCGCCACCCGCGATGACCGGGTTGACGATGAACTTCGCTTTCCAGCGCAGGTCATGGATCGTGTCGACGTCGGCGACCATATCTTTGAGTTGGGCGATGGTGCCGATCGAGCCCTGAATCGCGTTGACCTGGTCACCCGACTGCGCGCTGAAGTCCCACAACACATCGCGCGAGTCCGCAGAGAACGATCCGGGCGTGTTTGGCGCCAGTGACGCGCCGGTCGGATCCCACATGGCCGACGCGTTGAGCCGTGCGAGGGCGGTAGCGAGCGACGGACCATTGGGTGTGCCTGGGCTCGTGAGGCTGGCCCGATTCGCGATGCTACCTGGATTGCGCGAGATGGCGTAGGCCCGCTCGAGGTACGCCTTCGCCGCCAAGATGCGATTGAACGAGGCAAACGTCCCCAGCGTCTTCGCTGGGCCCGCTGCACTGGCAACGCCCGCGAAGCCCTTCGGCACCGTGATCGGCAGAGGGATGCTGCCTGCGGCCTCGAGGCTGTCGCCGGCGCTGTCCAGTAACGCGGTGATGTACTCCCAGGCGTCCTTGAGGCAGACCGCCGACGGGAGGCTGGTCGAGCTGGGATATGGCTGGATGTCCATGCCCAGCGAGTCATGTGCTTCAGCGACGATCATGTAGTTGATCGCCTCGAGCGTCGCGACGACCCCGTACACCGCCTGCGACTGCGCTCCGGTGTAGGACGGCGACACCTTACTCAGCGCGGCAAGTGTGGCGTGCGCCTGGTAAATGTTCTGGTAATCTTGTGCCCAGTCGTTCGCCCAGGTGCCCGGCTCCGGAAAGACGCCAAGCGGATACTCGACCGTGCGCGCCTCGGTGTTCGTGAACACCGAGCCATTGCGAGCATAGCCGGCACCGACCTCGATGATGAAGTCCCCGAAATCATTCCGCGTCGCGGAGAAGAGGCCCGTGATCGAAATTCTGAATACCGCCCGGCGAGTTCGGCACGGAGGTCGGCGCCGTGAAGAACGGCACGTTGCTGTCGGCGCATGCCGCTACCGCCACGACCGCCGCAGCTATCCCTAGCGACATCCAGCGGGCGCGTAAGATGCGCGATGAATTCGTGAAATGTATGTGTGTCATGTCAGAGCCCCAGATCGAGACCGATGTAATGCAGACGCCAGTGTCCTGGCTGATTGACCGCTGCCCATGCCGAAGGCGCGGCTGCCGGCCTCGCGGATGTGCGCGGCATCACAAAGGTTGTGGACGGAGTGCGCTGAACGAGCACGATCGGCGAGCCAATCGATGAGGTCGCAACGTCGGATCGTCGTGGGCGCGGCGCGGCGCGGAGCGGCGATGCGATCGATCAGAGCCCGTACGCACACATCGTGGCCCATGCACCGTGCGAAAAAGCCGCGCAGGTTGCGGTAGCCAAAGGGGCTTCCCGGGCGCGCCGAGATTATAAACTATTGAGGGACAAGCACTTATAGACGGCATTAAGAACGGCAGCGCAGTTGCTTTGTAATGCAGGCGAATTGGAGCCTCGATTAGGCAATCCGAGCGCGTGAGCGTCGCGGATACCGAACCGGAGCTCGTCGCCACGCCAAACTGGACACCGCTTATGACGCGCACACGCAGAGGTTTTACGCTGATCGAGCTGCTGATTGTGGTCGTGATCATCGGGATCTTGGCGTCGATCGCAATTCCGAAATTCGCGAACACGAAGCAGCAGGCGTATCTGGCGACCTTGAAGGCCGACTTGCGCAACCTGGTAGTTGCCGAGGAAGCGTACTTCACGAATAACGCGACCTATACGACGAGCCTGCCGTCGACGCTCTACGTGTCGTCGCAAGGGGTGACCTACTCGGTCTCCGGCGTCGCGGCGACGGGCTGGTCAGGGACGGCCACCCACGTCGGGCTCGTCGGCGCGACGCCGTCGGGGTGCCACATCGCGATCGGAACCGCTGCAACGACCGCCAACGAGGATGAGGGCGCGCCCTACTGCCCCTGAGCCGCAGGCGGCACATCACGTCCCGCCCAGAACGTCCAGGACATCGAGGGCCAGTGGCGCAGCGCGCCGACTGGCCCTTGGTTTATTCCAGCCACCTTCATTCCTAACCACACCTCCTTGTCCTCACTTCTCGTATTCGACGGCCTTGGCTGGATTGGCGCGGCGTCGGTACTCGTGCCGTACGCACTGGTTTCGACCGGTCGGCTCTCGGGTACCGCGACGTCGTTTCGCGTGCTCAACATCGCTGGCGGCATCCTCCTCATGCTGAACGCCTGGTACCACACCGCGTATCCCTCCCTAGCGGTCAACGCGCTCTGGATCGTCATCGGGCTGTACGCCATGACGCGTGGACGATGACCGACCACAGCATGCGGGCCTCGGCCGTCGTCAAGCGGGTCCCACAGGGCCCCTGGGCGGCTTGGCACTTTCCTTCCGTCTGTGTCTATTTCGCGTATGCCTCCCAACGTCGAGCACCCTGAGGCGCTACCGCTCCAACTCGGTGGATTCGAGTTGGATGTCGAGGGGCACGCGCCCCACGCGGCGGACGACACCTGGGACGCCACGTGGCTCTCGGCGGCCGCGACTTGTGACGCGCAGGGGTCGACGGTCTCGATCCCGGGCATTGTGCTGACGAGCTGGAGCGTGCGCCGCTTTCGCGAGGGCTTGGCCGACCTCGTGCGAACCCACGTGGGATGTGCGCTGCTCGCGACCGAAGGTCCGGAGCTCTCGCTGTGCGTCCGTCCGAGCACGACCCCGGACAAGATGAGCGTACGAGTCGATATCAGCCCGCGACACGAAAGCCAGGGACACTGGTTCGCGTTTGAGGTCGACGAAGCGCGCCTCCAAGCGCTCATCGGGCAGTGCGGCGCCATTCTGAATGCGTTTCCAACCCATGAGATGGCGGACGCGCACGATGTACCCGGCCATTCCGCGCTTTAGTCACCCCGCCTCGTGACGGGCGGATCGGCGGTTTCCAGCTCCGGCGTCCCCGTTCGGCGAGGGCTGCCCGTCGCAGCCGTATTCGGTACACTGGTCGCGATCGTTGGTCTCGTCGTCCTTGCCCTCTCCGGCTTGGGGTACCGCGTCGGGGCGTGGCCGCTTCGCGCCGCGTTCACGGTGCTGGGCGTGGGTGGTTGGATTGGCCTTGTGGGCGGTTTCCTCGCCCTGTTGGGCGCCGCTCTAACGCGTCCGGGAACCGGGCGCCGAGGGTTTCTGCTGGCGGTCCTGGGGGTGCTGATCGGCCTCGGCACGTTCGGCTGGGTGGTCTCGTGGCGGCTGCAGGCGCGATCGGCGCCAGCGATTCGGGATATCACGACTGACTTCGGGAACCCGCCGCCCTTTGGTTTGGCGCAGCCGCAGGCGGGTGTGTCCCCACCGCCAGCTTACGGAGGACCCAACGTGGCCGCCGAGCAACGAGCCTCGTACCCCGATATCGGGCCGGCAGACCTGCCCGTCCCGCCTGGCGCCGCGTTTCGGATTGCCCTCGCTGCCGCCCGCAACATGGGGTGGGACGTCGTCGCCGCCGATTCGACCTCGGGCCGCATTGAGGCAGTCGCCGCGACGCGATGGTTCGGGTTCACCGACGACATCGCCGTACGAATCACAGCGACCGAGCATGGCAGTCGGGTTGATGTGCGATCGGTGTCGCGCGTTGGCCCGGACGACGTTCCAGAAAACGCGAATCGCGTGCGCGCATACATTGCGCAGCTCCAGCGAACGGTCTAAGCGGGCGTCCCTGTTTCAGGCTTCAGGGCGCTGGCAGCGTCGCGCGGTGCCAGGCTTCGCCCGGCGCTGATGCTCCCACGACGGCCCCGATGCCAGCTCCGGCCGCTCCGCCATAGATGCCGAGACGCGCGGCATTGCTCCGATTCATATTACCGGCGATCACGCCGAGCACACCGCCGCCGAGGGCCCCAATGACCGCTCCCATCACCGCAGTCGTGGTCCGTGACTTGGTGCGTGGTCCCGCGCTCGTTTCGATTCGGGTCACGGCCGGGCGTGCGACGCCGATGGCGGCGTCGTTCCCGTCAGGCTGGATGTCGACGCTGTCGGGTGTGAGTCGGGTGAGACGACCGACGACGGGGATCGAGAGGTCGCGAGCGGCCAGTTCCCAGAGACGAACGCGAGCGCCCACCAGTACGACTCCCGACGTTTCATTCGCTAATGACTGCGCACGGAGTACGTGGCTTGCACACGGGCTGGCGACGAAGCACATCCCCGCCAGACTAGCGACCCATGTCACACTGCGCGTGCGCACACGCGGCGCGCCGATGCCCCCGTGACGATCCGCTGAAGACTCCGTGCTGCGACGCGCTGACGACACGACTCCGTGCTCCCCGGGGCATTGCCCGATGCAAAGTGAATCCCACATATCGACGATATGCCGATGAAAAGGTACCGCCGCTCCCGTCCGATCCGGTGGTGCGGCTCCCTCGCGCCGTGCGCCTGGCGCGCGCGCCATGCCCTCCGACGGGCGACGGACCATTCGATCGCGAAGATGATTCTGGGAAGGAGAGTGGGGTTGTAGATGTTGGACGTTCGACGTTGGACGTTCGACGTTCGACGACACACTTCGAGGCCAGCTACTGTGCATCCGGCTGGCCTCGAGGTTTGTCTCGAACGTCGAACGTCGAACGTCGAACGTCGAACGTCGAACGCCGAATGTCACCCGTCAAAACCTTACGCCCCACCAGGTGTAATACCTATCGACTCAGGCGCCTCAGCCGTTTGATACTGTGGGGCGTCGAGTGTGTCCTTGCTCTCTCACCTTATACACAGATATGACACGCGCCTCTTGGATTCTCGCGATTGCCACGACGGCTGTCGCCGGCATGAGCGGTCGTGCGGCCGTCGCGCAGAGCGTTGTGAACCCTGCGCCGGCGGCCACCGCTCGCGCGACGCGATATGACACGACAGGTGTGGGCGATACGTCGGTATTTGCTCCCCTGAGCTTGCCGCCAGGCACAGAGTTTCGTGCCGCGTCGGGCGCTCCGGGCCCGAGGTACTGGCAGAACCGCGCCGACTACGACATTCGCGCGACGCTCGACACGACGACCAAGACGCTCACGGGCACTCTGCGTCTCCACTATACCAATCATTCACCGGATACGCTGCGATTCATCTGGTTCCAGGTGGAACAGAACGCATTTGCCCAACACTCCCTGAACTCGCTCGTCTATCCGGAGCAGTCGCGGTTCGGCGGCCGGGGATTTGCCGGCGGTGACATGATCGATCACTTCGATCTCGTGCGAGGCGCGGGGGGCGGTTCGGGCACGCACGTCCCGCTGCATACGCGCACGGAGGGCACTGAGCTCAAGGCCGATCTGCCCGAGCCTCTCGCTCCGGGTGCCACCGTCGTGTTCGACATTGGCTGGCACTTTCTCGTGCCGGAACACGGCGCGGATCGGATGGGCCGCGACGGGTCGCTGTACGAGATGGCTCAATGGTACCCGCGAGTCGCGGTGTACGACGACCTCAAAGGGTGGAATACGGAGCCGTATCTTGGGCAAGGCGAGTTTTACCTCGAGTACGGAGACTTCACCTACACCGTGACGCTGCCGGCCGGCTACATCGTCGGTGGCACGGGCACCCTCGACAATCCCCGCGACGTCTTGACGGAGACTGAACGTGCCCGCCTCGCCAAAGCGGCGACATTGGCGACGCAGGTCGCCATCGTGACGGATTCGGATCTCACGAGCGGGACTGCCCGCCCGCGGAGCGCCGGCACACTCACCTGGCGCTTTCGCGCGCACAACGTGCGCGATGTGGCGTGGGGCGCGGCGCCCGACTACCAGTGGGATGCTTCGAGCTGGCACGGGGTGATGGCCAACGCGTACTACCGGCCGAGTGCGGCGTCGGTGTGGCAGGACGCCGCGGACATGGCACGCATGTCGATCGAGGAGTATTCCACGCGCTGGTACCAGTACCCGTACCCTCAGATCACGGCCATTGAAGGGCCGGTCAGCGGCATGGAATACCCGATGCTCGCGATGGAGTCGCGCAACTCGGACAAGTATGAGTTGTACAACGTCGTCACGCACGAAATCGGGCACAACTGGTTCCCGATGATCGTCGGATCAAACGAGCGTGTGCACATGTGGCAGGACGAAGGTTTCAACACGTTCATCAACACCTTCTCCGAAGCTCGGCGATTCCCCGATCGTGGGGATCAGACGGCCCGTGCGGGGGAGGAGCGCGGCCTCGAGGAGAAGGCCGAGTCAGTCGGTGTGGACATTCCGATCGAGCTGCAGGCCGATCGCGTCCCGCCGCAGCTGCTCGGTCTGAATTCCTATGACAAGCCATCTGTAGGACTGCAGCTTCTCCGGGAGGAGATTCTCGGGCCTGATGCGTTCGACGATGCATTTCGGACGTACATCCGACGGTGGGCGTTCAAGCATCCGGCGCCGGCCGACTTCTTCCGCACGATGAGCGATGTGAGTGGTCAGCAGCTCGACTGGTTCTGGCGGGAGTTCTGGCTCGAGAACTATCGCTTCGATCAGGCAGTGGATACCGTCGTCGTGCGGCAGCAAGCCGATACCGAGCGGGCCACTGTGGTCTACGGGAATCGGGCGCGAGGCGTGTTGCCGATTGTCGCCCGGTTTACCTTCTCGGACGGCAGCACCGAGGAGTATCGCTACCCGGCGCTCGTGTGGAGCACGAACTCGAGACACTACATGCGCCACTACGAATTCGCCGGCAAGCGGCTCACGCGCATTGAGCTCGATCCGGACCATCGACTGATCGACATTGATCGCGCCAACAACATCTGGACGGCGGCACCGACGTCGTAGGCCTAGACGCTAGAGGTTCGACGTTCGACGTTGGAAGACAAACCTCGAGGCCAGCTGGACGCGTCGTCGCCGGCCTAGACGTTTGACGTCGAACGTCGAACGTCGAACGTCTAACGCCCCTTCTGTCTCGCGTCCGCAGGCTCGATCATGACGCCGCGACCAAGAGCGGGTCCGATCGCGTACTCCGTCGCGCGCGGGCCGCTCCCCACACGAATGTTGACGGGACCGTCGAAGGGAGCACGAGTGACGAGGGCGACGATTGCGCCGGGTACCAGACCCAACTCGGCGAGATATCGTAGCCGTGCGGGGTCGTCGTCGTGGACGCGCACAACGCGACTCCGCTCGCCTGGCGCGAGATCGTCGATCGATCGGTATCGCGGCTCGTGTATGGTCCCGTCCCGGGTCGGGATGGGCGCGCCATGCGGGTCGACGGTGGGCTCATCGAGCGCGGCGACCATGCGCTCGATCAATGTGTCGCTTGCAGCGTGCTCGAGGTGCTCGGCTTCCTCATGGACCTCGTCCCACGGGTAGCCCAGCACGCGTGCGAGGAATGTCTCGATCACGCGGTGACGGCGGATCGTCCGCAAGGCCGCTCGCTGGCCGGTGTCCGTGAGGCGAACGCCGCGATAGGGCTCGTGCTCGACTAGTCCCTGTTCGGCGAGGCGACGAATCATGCCAGTCACTGAGGCCGGCGCGATGTCGAGCCGGTGTGCGATCTCGGACGTCGTCGCCGCATCGCCCCCGCGCTCGAGCTCGTAGATCACCTTGAGGTAGTCCTCGACCGGACCAGTGTACGTCGCTGGCTGAGGCATGACACGGTCGGGGGTGCGGCTTTGAGGTCCCATTACCGGACCGTTCGCGGTAGACAGTGAGGGATCGACATCGGCACCGTCACGCCCCCCCGCGCACGACCAAGATCAGGAGCCACGTGTTGAGACCAGCAATGGCGGCGGCCGCCGTCCAGCTCAACCACTTCAGCCACGGGGGATTGACGAGGTCGCCCATCTTTGCACGATCGGACGTGAAGCTCACGAGGGGGACAACAGCGAAGGATAGCTGCAGGCTCAGAATCACCTGGCTCAGGATGAGGAGGGCCGCTGTACCCGACGCGCCAAACATGATCGCGACGACGGCTGCCGGCACGATCGCGATCAGCCGGGTGAGCAGCCGCCGCACCCACGGGCGCAGGCGGATATCGAGAAACCCTTCCATCACGATCTGGCCTGCCAACGTGCCGGTCAAGGTGGAGTTCTGTCCGGACGCCAGCAAGGCGAGGGCGAACACGAGGCTCGCGCCGCTCACGCCGAGCAGAGGGGTCAGCAATTTGTACGCGTCCTGAATCTCCCCGACCTCAACGTGCCCCGAGCGGTGAAACGTCGCAGCGGCCATGATGAGAATCGCGGCGTTGATGAAGAGCGCAAAGGTCAATGCCACCGTCGAGTCGAGAACCGCGAAACGCGAGGCCTCTCGCCTGCCGGGTGTCGTCTCCTGGTAGCTTCGCGTCTGCACGACCGATGAATGCAGATAGAGGTTGTGCGGCATCACCGTGGCGCCCAGGATCGATACTGCGATGTAGAGCATCGCGGGATTGGTGATGAGCGATCGCGTGGGGATGAGGCCCCGCGCGACCCCGGCGAGGTCGGGGCGAGAGAATGACCAGCTCGAAGAGAAACGCGAGCGCAATCGTCGCGATCAGCGTAATGACGACGATCTCGAGTCGCCGAAAACCGTAGTGCTGGAGATACAGGACGACGAGCACATCCGCTGACGTAATCAAGACGCCGATCGCGAGCGGAATCCGAAACAGGAGATTGAGTGCAATCGCCGATCCGATGACCTCAGCGAGATCGCAGGCCGCGATCGCGATCTCAGCGAACACCCAAAGGATAAAACTGGTTCGCCGGCCGTACTGGTCCCGACACGCTTGCGCGAGATCGCGGCCCGTCGCGATCCCGAGCCGCGCGGCCAGAGCCTGCAACAATACCGCGAGCAAATTCGATATGAGGATGACGCTGAGCAGCGCGTATCCGAATCGGGATCCGCCGGCGAGATCGGTAGCCCAGTTCCCCGGATCCATGTACCCGACGGCCACGAGATAGCCCGGTCCAGCGAACGCCAGGGCCTTGCGCCACCAGCCGCCCTCGACAACGATGGTCCGATACGACTCGGCGAGCGACGGCGTCAGACGCGTCCCGCGCCAGCTGCGCGCCGCGCCACCGCGCTCCGTCGGCGCCCCGTCCTCCACCGGGTGCGGTCTGATTAGCTTCCGCCGACTTCGGACGAATTCCATTGCCAAAAAGTTAATTAGCCGAGGCTAAATCACAATGGCGGGTGAACTGAAAAACGCCGTCTTGCGGTCGTTCCACGGCCCGCCCTCCCACCTGGCATTGCTCCACCACATATTTGGGAGCCGTGCCGACACCCGAAGGACCATCGAGCAGCGCCAATAGCATCCCGCCTCACCGCGCCTTCTTCGAAGCGCTGGGGGTGCTGCCCGAGGGCTCGGCCGAGTGGCGCGCCGCGCTTGCGGGGCTCGTCACGCTCCGCTACCTGGACGCCTGGGCCGATACCGGCGCCACGGCGCCGGACCTCGCCACGGAGCGGCGCGCCGTCGAGAACGCGATTGCGGTGCTCCCGGCAAACGTTCCCGAACGGATCTATCTCGCCGGGCTGGTCGACGCGTCGACGACCGACCGCGCGCAGGACCTCACCCGTGTCGTGTCGCTGCTACTCGGCTACGGGCGTGCGCTCCAGCGGCGCGAGGGCTGGGCGCTGGCGGCGGATGTGTTCATGCGGGCGTATCGGGCGTGCGCGCACGTCACCGAACAACCAGTCCAGCGCGAGCTGGCGGCATCCGCGGCGCTGCGCGCCGGGCGCTGCTACTGCGAGCTTCGCGAGAATGCCGAAGCCGAGCGGATGTACGAGATCGCGCTCACGCTGGGCCGGGACTCGGGTGATGAATACGCTGTGCTCCGGGCGCGGACGGAGATGGCGCGACTCTCGTCGGAGCGACACGCGATGGCGGACCACCTGTCCGGGGCACATCGGACCGGTGAAATCGTCTCGGACCGCCCGGTAGAGCTCGCCCGATCGGTCGAAATAGCGGGCGTTGGCCAGGGCCCGAAGGTCACCGGGATGTCGGGCCCCGATACCTCAGAGTCGACGCGCGACCGCTGTTAGCCGACGGCCGCCGCGTCGTGGGTGCTACCGAACGGCGATCCGAAGCGGGAACTGCCATCTGAGCCCGTCGCTCGTGCGGACGAGCACCGGGAAGTCGACCATCACGGGGCCGACACGAGGCAGCAGGGCTGCGCGGCTCGCGTCCACGTCGGTACCTGAGAAGTCGGCGCTCCGACTGTGCGCTACGAGTGCGGCCTGGATGGCGCCCAATAAGAGGACTCCTCCGGCCACACCGGCGCCGATCGCCAGATCGGGATGCTGGGTCTGTGTATAAGTGCCTGCGTAGGTTCCGCCAAACGGTGCCGTGTAGGTCGTATCGCGTGTGACGGTAGTGCTGTGAAGGGCGAGCGCGACCCCACCTGCGACTCCTGCAATGACCACGACTCCGAGCACCGGCTGCTTCGTGTAGAACTGGCCACCTCCAGGCAGCAGGCCGAGTGCGAACGCCGTGCCGGGGCTCGGGATGCCCGAGCGCAGTACGTCAATGCGCCCCCGGACCACAACCGCGTCCGCGGCCTGCGGGTTGAGTCGCAGGTAGGTCGCATAGTCGCGAACGGCAGCCGCCGCCTCGCCGTTCCGGTCGTGAGCCAGCGCGCGATTGTAGATCGCATCGGTGAGCGCGGAGTCCTGAGCCGCCTTGGTGAAGGCGGCCACGGCTCCATCGTAGTCGCGAGCATCGAAGTCGACGACGCCGCCACGGAACGCGACGACAACGTCGTTGCCGCGCGCCACCGCATCCGGCGCCAACAAGTGCGATACCTGGGCACTGACCTGGGCGGCGTCGCTGGCGTTCGGCGCGAGCGACAGGTACCGACAGTACTGCCGAACCGCGTCCTCTCGCTGGCTCGAGGCCTCATACTCACGGCCGAGACGATACGCGAGGCTCGCTTCACGAGGATTCAGCGTAGTGGCCTGACTGAAGAGATCGCGGGCAGCTCAATGATCGCCCTCGAGCGACGATTCCTGTCCCAGCGTTGCCAGTCGGTTGGCCTCGTCGACTTGTTGGCGCACTGGCGCCGGCGGCGTGGGAAACACTGGACACGCGACGGCCACAGGGGTCAGCGCCGGCCGCTTGAGTGGCAGCGGCTGCGGGGATTGTGCAATGGCGGACACAGGCAGCATTGCCGCCACGATCGCCGCGACGCACGCGGTGCCTGATAGTCCTACGCCCAACGGTCGCATCACGGGCCGACGGTCACCTGTCCTGGGGTGGCGGCAGCACTCGGATTATCCGGCGCTGCCGGCGTAATCGTAACCGAGGTGCTGTTCGTAGAAATGGCCGTCAACGTCACGGTGGCGCCGGCAGTGGTGGTAACGGACCCGCTCCCGTTGATGGTCACAGTCGTGGGATCCGAGCTTTGCCACGTCACGGGACGCGTGCTCTCCACTGGGTTCCCAAATGTATCCAAAGCGGTCACGGTCGCCGTCGTCGAAGTGACTCCGGTAAGTGACAACGTTGTCGGTGCTGCAACATTAACCGTTAACGAGCCCGTATGCCCTCGAACAACGACTCTCCCGTTGCCGGACGGCCCGTCGGTGCTCGTGGCCGTTACCGTTACTTGCCCAATGCCAGTACTGTCGCCGGTCGCCAACCCAGACGAGGCATTGACGCTGGCGGGTTGGGTACCGGTCGGAACTGACCACGTCACCGGGCGGCCCGGCAGGTAGGTACCGCTCGCATCTTTGGTCGAGTCGTGAAGCTGAACGGTATTGCCAGGTGCCGAGGCGTAGATCGTATCTGGGGCCGGATAAACGATCACCGTCGCGACGGGATCCTGCGTGACCGTGATCACTGCCGTGCCGCGCACGGTGCCCGTCGGCTGCGACACGGACGCGGTAATGGTGTCGGTGCCCGGTGCAACGGGAAAGACGACTCCGCTCTGCGAGACGGTGTCGACCGCATGGTTGCTGCTGGTCCACACGACCGTGCGCCCCGTGAGGCCGTTGTCGCCGTATGCGTCCCCCAACTGGGCGGACAGCGGCTGCGTCTGAAGGGTCGTGATGGTCGCCGTCGACGGTGACACCGCGACGGTGGTGATGGGCGCGAGCACCCAGGTGGTGTTGGTGTCCGCTTTACCGCCCACCGAGTCGATGATCATCGTCGGGATGATCCCTGGCGAGCCGCTTCCGAAACCGGACACAAGACCAGAGGACGTGACGACCGCGATACTCGTATTCGTGGAGTACCAGGTTTGCGGCGGGTTGATGATGCTCCCATTGACATCCCGCACCGTCGCGGTGAGCTGCAGCTGGCCGAGTACCTGCAGCGTGTCGGTGTGCCGCGAAAGCGTCACAGACCCGACCGGGACTGGGTTGACGATCAACGCAAGACTGCCCTTGACGCCGCTGATCGCCGCAAAGATGACGGCGACGCCTGTCGACTGAGCGGTTACGAGCGCCGTCGGTCCTGCACCAACGACCGTGGCGACTGCCGGGTTGCTCGACTGCCAGGAGACCGCGCGCCCGCTGAGCACATTACCGCTCGAGTCAAACGCGGTTGCCGTAAACGTTTCCGACTGCTGCGGATTCAGGGTGTCGTGGACTGTGGCGATGTGGACCGAGTCCACGCCCACCAGCGACACGATGATCGTCGCGTTTCCAGTCGCAGTCCCGCTGGTGCCCTTGATGGTCGCAGTCCCTGAGTTGGGTCCGGCGAGCACTTGAGCCGTCGCGCCGGTCTGGCTCGTCACGCTGGCGATACTCGGACTGAGCGACGAGTAAGTGACCGTCGGATTGGGAATCGGGTTGCCGTGATTGTCCGTCACGACCGCATTGTACGACACGGTTTGTCCGACGTCGACCTGGGCGAGGGCTGGCGACAGGATGACGGTGCTAGGCGGGGCAGGAGATACTGTCGCGACGACGCTGTCCACCACGCCTTCGCTGCGCGCTCTGACGTAGGTCGTGCCTTGCGCCACCCCTGTCAACACGCCGGCGACCGAGTCGATCGTCGCGATCGCGCTGTTGGCGGTACTCCAGCGGACCACCCGTCCGGGCAGGACATTCCCCGCCGAATCCTTCGTCACGGCAGAGAGCTGCGTGGTCTGTCCGACGAAGACCGAAGGGGTGGCGGGGGTGATCGCGACAGAGGCGACGGGTACCTGGGAGACCGTGATCGTCGAGACGGCCTTTTTGCCGCCAGACGACGCCGAGATGTGCGCGACGCCGAGCGTCCGCGCGGTGACGAGGCCATTCTCATCGACGGCGGCAATCAGCGCCGTGTCGCTGCTCCACGTGACGGTTTGGCCGGTGAGGGGGTGGCCGGACGCGTCCTTGACGGTATCGGACAGTTGCAGCGTCGTCGCGATCCGAAGCGTCGCGGCCGACGGCACGATGACGATCGATCCGACCGGCTTTGGTGTGACCGTGAGAGTTGCGATCCCCGATACGCCTGCCACGCTCGCGGCGATCTGCGCCTGTCCGGTCGCCATCGCCGTGACCTGTCCACTCTGCGTGATCGTCGCGACGCCTTGACTGCTGCTGGACCAGAAAAACGTGAGCCCGGTCACCGTGTGGCCGGAGGCGTCCTTCCCCGTTGCGGTGAACGTCTGCGATCCGCCGACCGCGATCGAATCAGTCGCGGGAGAGATGACGATAGTGTGCAGCTGGCCGGCAGGCCCGTTGACGTTGTCGGACTTGCCGCATGCGACGCTGACGCCGAGCGATAGAAGCACCATCGCACGAGACGGCCACGCGGCCGGCAGGGGGCGCCGTAGTGTCGGGACAATCATCGAGCGCCGGCTACCGGGACGGGTTCCGATCGGTCCGTCGTGCTCCCGTCGCCGAGTTGGCCGTCGCTATTGTCGCCCCAGCAGTACATGCTCCCGCCCGTCGCCGTAGCGCAGGTGTGTGCTCCGCTCGCGTGGATGGCGGAGTATGACAGGCCATCGAGCACCTTGACCGGCGTCGATCGATCGGTCGTCGTGCCATCACCGAGCTGTCCATAGCTGTTTCGACCCCAGCACCAGGCCTCTCCGGTGACAGCCAGCGCGCAACTGTGCACGCCCCCGGCCGCGATGGTGGTGAAGGTCAGACTGCTGTTGATCTTGGCCGGTAACGGGTGATCGTGGCCGTCGCCGGTCCCGAGCTGTCCCGCGGTATTTCGTCCCCAGCAATACGCTTCTCCGCCGGTCGTGACTGCGCAGGTATGAGAGCCGCCAGCGGCGATCGCGCGGAAGAGCAGGCCGCCAGCAACGGGGGCCGGAGCCGCTCGCACGATCGTCGTGCCGTCGCCAAGTTGACCAGCGTTGTTCTGGCCCCAACAAAATGCGTGACCGACGTCATCGAGCGCGCAGGAATGATTCCACCCGACGGTGAGTGCGACGAACCGGGCCCCTCCGTCCGCGCGGACCGGCGCCGCCTGGTCCTGTGTGCTGCCGTTGCCCAGCTCTCCATACAGGTTCCGCCCCCAGCACCACACGTCGCCGGTCGATGTGAGTCCGCAACTGTGTGTCGTGCCTGTAGCGATTACGCGGAAGGTGTGACCGCCGGAGACTCGTGTCGGAGTCGGCTGTGGCCCACCGCCCGAGTCGCCCAATTGTCCGTACGTGTTGTCACCCCAGCAGTAGGCAGCACCTGAGCGTGCGACCGCGCACGCGTCAGCCATGCCCGCGGCGACCTGTTCAAACGGCACATCGGCGCTGATGCGCGTTGGCGCTGTCTTGCGCGCCGTACCTTTCAGGCCCAGCTGCCCGCGATCGTTCGCTCCCCAGCACAAAATGGATCCGTCGTTGGAGAGTGCGCAGCTGTGCGAGCCGCCGGCGACCAGCGTCGGCGCACTCGGCGGAATGAATGAGCGCCGGGGCGGGCGGTGGGGGCGGCGTCGCTGCGGTGCTTTCGCGGCGGGTGGCGGTGGTCGCAGAATCGGCGGATTGGGCACGTGATCGCGTGGCCGGCGGCGTGCCGGCATTGCTGACAGGAACCGCGAGCGCTTTCTTGGCATCTGCCGCGGCTTTCGCGAGCGAGTCCCGAATGGCGGCGAGGCGGAGCGCCGCGGATGAGTCGGCGCTCGACACGGCCGCGGTGGCCGCACTGTCCGCCGCATGACGTGCCCCGTCGGCGGCCGCGATGGCCCGCGCCGTCGAGTCGCGCAGTGCAGCCATCGCCGCCGCGTTGACTCGCGCTACACTGTCGCGCACAGTTCCCGGCAGGCGGAGATGGTATCGCGCGAGCACCTCGGGATGCATCGCGACGGTCGCCGCGGCTCCGCCCCCGAGCAGCAGGACTGGAAGCGCGATCGTGAGAGCGCGTCGTGCACGAGATCCGCGTTGGGGTGCCAAGGCGCCGCGGCGCGGCGTCGGTAAGCCATCACGCCGATACTGGACCGTCTCGAGGGGCGTTCCACCCGCCGCAGGCCCGCTGACTGGTCGACTAGCTGGAATGCGCCGCGATCCGATTCGGCGTGAGCGAACGAGCCGACGGGTTGTGCTCTTCCGGCACCCATTCGTCGTCGGTCAGGGCGGCGAGAAATGCGCCAGCACTCGGCCAGCGTTCGTCGCGCGACTTGGCCAGGGCCTGGTCGACGGCGACGCGCAGGCGATCCGGCATGTCTGGTCGTAACCCGGCCAGTGCCGGCAGCATCTCGAATTTCTGGCGATACATCACGTCCGAGATGTTCTCGTCGACCCACGGCCGCACGCCGACAAGCATCTCGTACCCGATGAGTCCCAGGCTGAACACATCGCTTCGTCCATCGAGGTCGAGGCCGTCGATCTGCTCGGGCGACATGTAGGCGGGGGTACCGACGATGACATCGTTGGCCTGCTGCCGATCCTCGGCCGACAACGCGATGCCGAAGTCGGAGACCAGGGCGCGCCCCGTCTCGTCGTTCAAGAAAATGTTGTCGGGCTTGATGTCTCGATGGATGACCCCGCGCGCATGCGCGTAAGACAGGGCGGCGGCGACGTCGACGAGGACGGCTTCCGCTCGCTCGGGCGTGAAGCGGCCGTCCTCGCGCATCGCCAGTTCCAACGTGCGCCCCGGGATGTATTGCATGACGAGCGCGAGTCCGAGGGTCGACAGGCGCTTGACCGCGTACATCGCCACGACGTTGGGATGTTGGAGCTGCGCGACCGTGCGGGCCTCGACGAGTTGCCGCGCGACCGCGGCTTCATCGATGCCGGCGGCCGCATGGATGACCTTGATGGCCACCTGGCGGCCCAGTTGTCGATCGCGCGCGAGATACACGACGGCCATGCCGCCGCGTCCCAGCTCTCCGAGTATCTCGTACTCGGATTCCAGCTCGCGTATTTCGAGTAGCGCCGCCTCCTGTTCCACAGCGCTATCGCTCCCTGAACCGGAAAACCACCTCACCCATCTCGATCTGATCACCATCGCGGAGCACGCGGCTACCATGCGCGGTGTCGAGGGCTTCGCCGTTGATCATGACCGGATTGGTCTGCGAGAGATTCGTCATCTTCCACCGACCATCTACGTAGTGCATGCGCGCGTGTTGGCGGCTGACCGTCTGCGAGCGCAATTGCACATGACGGTACGGCGGACCGTTCACGCGTCCGAAGGTGATCTCAGGGATTTCGCCCCATGTCCGCACGAATCGCACATCGCGACCCGGGTTTTCACCATCGATCACCTCGAGCCGGCCAGGCAAGAACTGCAGCGTCCCGTCCATCGGCGGAATCGTGTGCACGACCTTGCTGGCGGTGCCGCCGTTGGTCTTGCCGGTGGACACCAAGTCGGCGGGGGCTTCGGCCGCACTGGTCGCGGCTGCAGCGGATCCATGTCCGTTCCGAGCAGGTGCCCCGACTTCTGACCCGGCGCCCACAACGTGCCCGATCGCCGACGCGAGACCGCCAGTGCCACCGGCTCCCCGGGGGATGCCGCCTGCGCCGATTGCTCCCATCGCATCGCTTGGCCGCTCGTGTCCGAACCGAGTGGGATAGAGTGGCGGTGGCGCACTACCGCGCCGCTCGACGGGGATCAACAACGGTGGCGGGTCATAAAGTTCGATCGCGCGCGCAGCGCGCCACCGATTAATGGCACGCACAGCCGCCACAATGATCGCGACCAGGGCAAGTCCAGCCCCTGCAGCGAGCAGCGCGTCGTTTGTTTGGACCGCGGGAAAGTCGGTCAGGGACATGGTAGGCCAGGGGCTGATTTATTGATGAGCTCGCTCTAGCCCCATCATAAGACCACTCCAACCGAGTAGAAGATCCGGCCTATCGAAAGAAACGCTCAGTGTTGACACCGGGCAATGAGGTGCGTGTACCGGCGCCGGAAACATTTGTCTCTCAGCGATCACGGCGACTCAGCCAATCACGGCGAATGTCGTGCCTTGACTGAACTGTCAATCGCGCGGGTCGCATCGTCCAGGTTGATGCTCGGAAGCGTCACCGGCGCGTCGGACGATGGGTGGGGCGGCTCGCGCCGTGTCGCTGCCGGTTTGGCCACCGCCGGCGGAAGGGGAGACATGCGCACCGGGGCCGTCACGAGAGGGACAGACGGGGCCTCGTTGGGCCCCTGCGTCCGTTCGGCGGCTGTGGTGACAGGCTCCGGCTCGCCGGCCGAGGGCCCTGATGTGGCTGTGACACCAGCCACGCCGCCGCTGGCATTGGAGGGCTGGTTGGCGGGAGCCGCGGCACCCGCGGCTACGGGCGCACTTCGCGTTACTCCGGCTGGCGGATGATGCGGTAAAGGGTGCGCCGCGCCCGAGGAGGTCGACACAGGCTGGCCGAGGTGATGCGCGTAGAGCGCGGCCGCCAGGCCGCACGCGAGAATCGCGAACGCCGCCGCGTACCAGAGCGGTGAGCGGCCGTTGTTCGCGCTCGCGCCGCTCGTGCGCGGTTGGCCCCCCAACTTGAGCTTGGGCCGCGTGTATTCGGCGCTGGGACGTGCGCGCGGCGTGGGCGGCACGACGTTGGCTGGCTCGATCCATTTGACATCTGGCCCAGCGGCGGGCGGCACACTCTGTGGTTCTCGCGCTGGCGTACCCATCGACGCCCCGTTCGATCCGGGCGCCGAGGACGTCGCGGCGCTCTCGGCGGCCGACTGCGTTTCCAGCTCCGGGATCGGCGTTGGGCGACGAAGCTCTGGAATCGGGGTTGGTCGCGGCTTGTCGGCCGGAGCGATGGTAGCGCCAGGAGGGCGCGAGCCGCGTGCTACGCCGCCCGCTGGTGTCCCCTTCGCGGCTGTCGATGCGCCAGTCGTGGGTTCCGGCCGGCGCGCGGCTGCGTTCGCGGCCTTCTCGTTCATAGCACGCGTCAACGCCAGCGCTTCGGGAATCACGTTCGGGATGACGCCCGTGAGTCCCGTCTGCCCGCTCGCGATTCCCGCGTCCGTGCCCTTCGCTGCGACGGGTGGCGTAGCTGGAGCCGCCGCGTTGCTGGCAGGCGTGCCGCCGCGGCCGGTGCTCATCGATTGTTGGAGCGCCGCGATTCGCGCCTTATGCGGCTCGAGCGCCGGATTGTCAGCCCCTTGTGCGGCGGTGCGCACGGCGAGAGACCGCTCGCGCAGCGAGAGCTCCTCGCCAGCTTTCCCCTGCGCCGCACAGGAGTCGGCGAGACCATCCAGCGTGGACGCCAACAGCTGGTCGTTGGGCGCGAGTGTGCGCTGGCGGACGGCCAGTACTCGGCGCCACAGCCGTTCCGCGGCGTCGGACTGACCCATCGACTGGCGCAGCTTTGCCAGCGTGACGAGAACCGCGGCAACGTCAGGGTGTTCGGGACCGAGAGGGCGCTTCAGCGCCAACAATCGGACGACCAGTGGCTCCGCGCGGGAGTAATCACCGCGCTTCACGTACAGTCGTACCAGATTGTTCAAATTGACTGCCAGCTCGGCCTGCGTCGCCTCGACGCGCTTGACCGTGACGGCCATCGCACGCTGCAGCAGCGGTTCGGCCTCGTCGAGCGCGCCGCGTGCGACGAACAGCGCCGCCAAGTTGTTGATACCGCTGATGACGGTCGGGTGGTCGGCACCGAGCGCGGCTTCCCGCAACTCCAGCGACTGGCGGAAGCTGTCTTCGGCGCCCTTGTAGTCCTTCTGCTGGTACTTGAGCTGTCCGAGGCTACTGAGGCTCGAGGCTCGTTGCAGCGGATCGCCACCGGATTGCTCCGCTCGCGCGATGGCCGCACGAAAGGCGTGCTCCGCGCCCGCCGCATCTCCTTCGGCGAAGCGCCGGCGCCCGGCCTCGTGGTGCTGCTCCCACGTCATCGTAGGTGCCGCCGGGTCGGGCGTCACAGTGCCAGCCATGGATACGTGTTCCTCCTGGCTGATGACGCCCAGGCGGCCAGTTGGGAAACGGGGCCGACTGAGTCGGTTATTCTGTCCGAAGCATCGCCAAAGGCGTAGTGGCGAACACCATTCGACTACCGGCCGCCCCGATCGCGACAGTCAGCCCGGCAGTTACTGCTGCCAGTACAAAGAGAGGGACGATCGTCGGCGCGAATGGTGAATCGAACATGAAATGAACCAGGCCCCAGGCCGCGGGGACGGACAGGCCGATCCCGGCCAGGCTCGCAAGGGACCCCAGGGCGAGGTACTCCGCAATCATGATTCGGCCGACCTGGGTGCGGCTGGCCCCCAGGATTTTGAGCAGCACGCCTTCGCGCACGCGTGCACGCCCGGTCGCGGCCACGGCGCTTATCAGAACTGGGAATCCCATGATGAGCGCGAACAACGCAAGGAACCGGATCGCAATGGTTACTTTGTCGAGGATCCGATTCACTGTGTCGCGCACGAGCGAGAGGTCGATCGTCGACACATTGGGATAGCGGTCGACAACGTCGCGCTGGAGCATCGCCGTCCCTGATGGACTGGGCACGTTGGCGAGGATGACGTCCTGTTGTGGGGCGCGCTCCAGAACGCGCGTGGGGAACACAACGAAGAAGTTCGGCTCGAAGCGCCCCCAGTCTACGGACCGTAAGCTCGCGACGCGCGTGCGGATTGGCACACCCTGGACGTCCCACGTGATGGTGTCGCCGATCCCGATGCCGAGCTCTCGTGCCACACCGTCCTCCAACGACACCCCTGACAATGAGTCCGCGCCGGACGCGCTGGCCATTGGCCACCGGCCCGCCACCAGGCGCTCCGAGCCGACGAGCGAATCGCGGTAGGTCGAGCGGTATTCTCGCCGGAGGGCCCATTGGGCGCGGCGCGGTGCGCCACCCACGCCGCGATTGGCCCGCCCGCGTCCATCGCGCCGGCTCTCCACGCCCTCGGCAGTGTCAGTCGTGTCGGTCGCCGAGCGAGCCACCGCAGAGCCATTGATCGCGGCAATGCGCATGGTGACGATCGGCGTGCGCTCAATGACTTGGAATCCGGCGTGCTGGATCGCCGAATCGACGCCCTCCGCCTGATCCTGCTGGACGTCGAAGAACAGCAGGTTGGCGCGGGACGTCTGTGTCGTTCGCGCGAACTCGCGCAGCAGCGCGGACTGCACCAGATAGAGTGTGGCGATGAGGAAGGCACCAGAGCCGAGCGCGACCACGACTGCGCGGGTCTGGTTGGCGGGCCGGTGCAGGTTCGCGATCCCTTGGCGAACCACATACGGCCATTGGGCACGGACGAGGCGACGGGCCAAAGCCGCGAGGCCGCTGGCGGCGAGCCACAAGACCGTTACCGCAGCGAGAATCCCTGCGGCCGTGCCCAGACCCAGGCGCGTGGATGGCGAGCGCGAGAGCGTGATCCACACGACGGTGGCGACAATCAGCAGGCTCACGGCCAACACCGCCACGTCCACGCGCCTGCGCCCACCGGACTGCGTCCGGGTGACGTCGACGTCGCGACGCAGCGCTTGGAGTGGCGAGACCCGACGCAAGCTCAGCAGGGGGCGCAGTGCGAACAGCAGCGACACCCAGACGCCAACCAATAGCCCGTGCATGACCGCGCGCGGCACGAGCGCCACATCAAGGTCGACGGGTAAGAGTCCGCGGGCAGCGTAGGGCAGCAGGAACTGGATGCACACGCCAATCACCGCTCCAGCCAGCGCACCTACCAGCCCCATGATGGCGGCCTGGGATACGTAGATGGCCAACACCTGCGGCTCGGTCCCACCGAGGCACCGCAGAATGGCAGCGACGTCGATCTTCTGCGCGACGAACGCGGTGATGCCACTGGCGACGCCGATCCCCCCCAACAGCAACGCGACCACGCCGATGACCCCGAGGAAATTCGTCAGCCGCTGGATCGCGTTGGTGAGGTTGGTCTCTGCGTCGGCCGCCGTCTGCAGGCGGACGTGCACGGCCTCGAGTCGTCCGCGTACTCGTCGCAGCCAGCGTGCATCGGGGGTTCCGCCCAGGTGGGGCAGGGCGATGAGTGTGCGATAGTCCGCCCGGCTCCCGAACACGAGGAGCCGCGTCGCGGCGAGATCGCCCTCGGGGATGAACACGCGCGGGCCGATGGCGGCCGAAAGTCCCGCGTCGCCTGGGACGGTCCGGATCGTTCCCACGATCTCAAATCGCGCGTACCCCAGCGTCAACGAATCGCCTACACGGGCGTCGAGGGTTGCGAGTAATGACGGATCGACGACGGTGCGCGCGCCACCAGCCAGCAGTCGCCACGCTGAGGACGGCTCGGTCTCGATGCGGCCGACCAGCGGATAGCTCTCGCTCACTGCGCGCACTTGAGCGAGCCGCGTTCGCCCGGTGCGGTGCACGCTCGCCATCGAGGGAAACGTCGTGACCGTGGAGGTACGGGCACCCGCGCGGCTCAGCGAATCGATCAAGGTCGCCGCGGCGTCGCGCATTGGCGCGCGGCCCGTCAATGCGACATCACCCCCGAGCAAGGCGCGAGAGCTCTCGTGCACCGATGCATTGACGTTCGCGGCGAACGAATCGATCGCAACCAGGGCGCCCGCGCCAAGCGCGATGGATGACATGTACAGCAAGAGGCGGCGCCGCATGGTGCGACCTTCCCGCCACGCGAGCGCCGCAAGCGCTCGCCATCGCCCGAGACTCACGAGGCGACTCCACTGACTGCTCGGCCGGCCCGCTCGCGAGCGGTATCCTCCACGATGCGCCCATCTTCGAGATGCAGGATGCGTTCGGCGCGGCCCGCGAGCGCCGTGTCGTGACTCACGATGACCACGGTCGATCCCGATTCGCGATTCAGTGCTTCCAGCAACTCAATGACGCGGGCGCCCGTAGCGGCATCCAGGTTCCCTGTCGGCTCATCTGCGAAGAGGACGCGCGGGCGGTTGGCGAACGCTCGTGCGATCGCGACCCGTTGCTGCTCGCCGCCGGAGAGTTGCGCCGGAAAGTGGCTGGCCCGGCTTGCGAGCCCGACACGGTCGAGCAAATCTCGGCCACGCGACGCCGCGTCCGGGTCCCCACGTAGCTCGAGCGGGACGGCGACGTTCTCGAGAGCGGTCAACGTCGGAATGAGTTGAAAGCTCTGGAACACGAAGCCTACCTTTTCACCGCGGAGCTTTGCACGTCCATCCTCGGTGAGGGGTCCCAGGTCCACTCCGTCGATCAGGACCGCGCCACGCGTCGGCGTGTCGAGTCCTGCGAGCAAGCCGAGCAAGGTCGTCTTGCCACTGCCTGAGGCGCCGACGATCGCGACATAGGCTCCCTGGGGGATCTCGAACGACACGGAGTCGAGTGCGCGGAGGATAGAATCCCCACTCCGGTATTCTTTGGTCAATTCGCGAGCGACAAGCATGGCAGAGGGAGCGGATCGGAGGCGATGGAAGTGCGGCGAGGGTGGCGACGACATCCGCGGCCGTAGCATCGCGAGGCTGCGCCTGCATGCCTTCGCGGGCGCGGCCGTGCTCTACCTGACGGTGGCCGCCGCCGGTTGCACCAGCGACGCCAAACCGCCCGCGGCCACCCCGCAAAGTACGTCGCAGCAAAGCTCGGCGCTCAGTCGTCGCTCGGATTCTACGACAGATGGGGCAAGGCACGGTGCTCATCGTCGGGACGAGTCTCACGGCCGGTCTCGGCCTGGATCCAGACCAGGCATATCCCGCGTTGTTGCAACGCAAGGTCGATTCGGCCGGATTGCCGTATCAGGTGGTCAATGCCGGGTTGAGCGGCGAGACGTCTGCCGGTGCGCTCAGGCGGATCGGGTGGCTCCTGCGACAACCGATCGCCGTGTTCGTTCTGGAAACCGGGGCCAACGACGGGCTGCGGGGTCTCGATGTCGACTCGACCAAGACGCATGTCGCGGCGATCCTCGACTCAGTACGGCGCGCGGATCCTCGAGCGGCGATCTGCCTTGTGCAAATGGAAGCGCCCCCCAACCTCGGTCCTCGCTATACGCGCGCGTTTCACGACCTGTACCCCGCGGTTGCCCGGGCTCAGGGCGCGACGCTGCTGCCGTTTCTCTTGCAGGGGGTTGCTGGCGAATCTGCTCTCAACCAGGCGGATGGCATGCATCCGAACGTGACGGGCGAACGCATCGTGGCGGCGACTGTCTGGTCAGGCCTCGAGCCGGTGCTGCGGGCGCGCGCCAGCAAGGACGCGTCGGCGGCGCCGGCCTCATAGACCGGGCGTCCGCGTCAGGCCGAACAACTCTCGCGCCAAAGCCACGGCCGCTTGCGCTCCCGGTTGACGGTGATCGATCGTGAGACGTAAATTTAAAGGCTGTCTGCTGTTAGCTCGACAATCACTTCTGGCAATAAGGTTTCTTATATGGCCATGCCGGCGACCCAAATCCGGCGAGGGATGGTGCTCGTCTTCGAGGGCGACCCGTGTCGCGTCTTGGAGTTTCGGCATCACACACCCGGGAATCTCCGGGCGATGGTGCAGGCGAAGCTCAAGAACTTGCGAAGCGGATCCAGCTTCGAGCATCGCTTTCGCGCAGCCGACTCGGTCGAACGTGCGTCCATGGAGACGCACGACCTCGAGTTTCTGTACAAGGGTGGTGATACCTACCACTTCATGAACACGGAGAACTACGACCAGCTCGAGATGGACGAGGAGATGCTGGGCGATACTGCCCAGTGGATGCAGCCGGGCATGCAGATCCAGGCCGAGTACTACAACGGCCGACCGATCGGCATCCAGCTACCCAACTCCCTGACGCTCGAGATCGTCGACACGGCGCCTGTTATGAAGACCGCGACCAAGACGGCGTCGACGAAGCCCGCGAAGTTGGAGAACGGCGTCACGATCAACGTGCCGGAGTTCGTGAGTACGGGCGAGCGTGTGCGGGTGAACCCGCAGACTGGTGAGTACGTCGACCGAGCGAAGTAACACGGCCGCTTCGCGATCGCGAGAGGCGAACGGCGGGAGGAGAAAGGAGACGAGCGACGTTTTCCGACAGTCTCCTGGTGTCCGGTCGAGTTCCGCGGTTCAGTGCGATTGCTTGGTGGAAAAGGCCAAATTAAGATGGGTTGGTTGGGTCGGCGCGCGGTGAGACGCGTGGACAATGGTGACTGTAGCTCAATTGGTTAGAGCACCGGACTGTGGCTCCGGGGGTTGTGGGTTCAATTCCCATCAGTCACCCTGATCGAATCTGCGATGCGATTCGATAGGTCCGTAGCTCAATTGGTAGAGCACTGGTCTCCAAAACCAGCGGTTGGGGGTTCAAGTCCCTCCGGGCCTGTGCGCTTCGCGCACAAGAGAGTAGAAAGACAGAAAGTAGAAAGTAGAGGTCAACGGAGAGGGCGAGTGCGCTTCGCCACAGGAAAGTAGAAAGACAGAAAGTAGAAAGTAGACGTGAACGGAGAGGGCGTGTGCGCTTCGCGCACAAGAGAGTAGAAAGACAGAAAGTAGAAAGTAGACGTGAACGGAGAGGGTGGAGGCTGCGAGTGGGGAGACGGGATATTTCGGGCGCGCGGTGTACTATGCCGAGGTTTTTCGTCTACTTTCTACTTTCAGAGTTTCTACTTTCTACGGCCGCGTCAGCGGCCGTCGGCGGTATCGTCTAGGGGACAAGGACGGAGCCCTCTCAAGGCTCAAACACGGGTTCGAATCCCGTTACCGCTACTGGAGGCAGGCAGGGGGAGAGGCCGGAGGGTGCACGGCCCCATCGTCTATCGGTCAGGACGTCACCCTTTCAAGGTGGAGAGACGGGTTCGATTCCCGTTGGGGCTATGGTCGGGTGACGGCGATGTGAAGGGCGAGGGTAGCGAGCAGGTAGTTTGAAGAACATGGGGGAGCCGCCGCGCGGCGAAAAGGGACTGTAGCTCAGCTGGTTAGAGTGCCGGTCTGTCACACCGGAGGTCGCGGGTTCGATCCCCGTCAGTCCCGTTTAGCAGTGGTTGTTCGGTTGTGTCTCCTTTCTCCTTTCTGTAGTTCTCCTCTGTCGGGCGCGCGAGCGCCCGTCGCCCTGGTGGTGAAATTGGTAGACACGCCATCTTGAGGGGGTGGTGCCGCAAGGCGTCGCGGTTCGAGTCCGCGCCAGGGCATGGGGCCGCTGAATGAGCGGCCCTTCTGGTTAGAGAGTCTTACAAGAGCATTGCCACAGTAGCTCAGTTGGTAGAGCACCCGATTCGTAATCGGGAGGTCAAGGGTTCGAACCCCTTCTGTGGCTTCGGGTAAGGCGGCGTCGTCCGGGTTTCAGGGTTCGGAACAAAGCGAGAGGGCCAGTCACTGCGTACCGTGACTGGCCCTCTTTTTTGTACGACCCGAACCCCGGAACCCGATACCCAGCAGTCCTCAGCTGGTCTTCAGCTCCTGCGGGCCGGCGACGATCTCGAACTGATCGTTGCGGTTCTTGGCCCACGCGTTTTCGTCGTTGCCCTGGGCCATCGGGCGCTCCTTGCCGTAGCTGATGATGTCGATGCGCGAGGCGTCGACGCCGTGATCCGTCAGGTACCGCTTGGCGATCGCCGCCCGTCGTTGGCCGAGGGCCATGTTGTACTCGTCGGAACCGCGATCATCACAGTTCCCGTCGATTCGGATGTGGAGCGAAGGGTTCATCTGGAGGATCGGGATCTTGGCGTCCAGAATCGCCCGGCCTTGATCGGTCAACTCCGATCGGTCGAACTCGAAGAATGTCATCTGGAGGAGCGAGTTGCGCGCGGCCTCCGCTGCCCGGCGCGCAGCGCCGTCATCAGCGACGGGAGTAACCGGGGTGGGCGCCGCCTGCTGCTGCGGGGCGGGGGCCGCGGCCACGGGTTGCGGCGCGGCGGCGGGCGGCGGTGGGTGGTGGCAGCCCGAGACGGCAGCCATCACCACGAGTCCCAGTGCGGCCGCCGAAACGTCTGGCGCGCGGTGAACGAGGAAGCGGGACATGGCGGGCAATCCTTTGAGAGAGAGAGAATGGAAACAAGGCCGGTCGACAAGAGCCCCGGCCGCGCAGTGCCTACGGCCCGGCCGAGCCAGAGCGCGGTCGGGGCTAAATGGTGGCGCGTCAACTATATGCAAGCCCATGTATCTCGTCAATAAGGACGCATTGCCGCGGCCGACCGTCACCCAAGACGCGAAAAAATTTTGCCGCTACAGCACGAACGCATTGGCGCAATACATTGTGACCGTATCGCACGATACCGTACGCACGGGTTGCCTGTTCACTATTCGCCACGAGGACCGGATCGACCGGTCGCGGCGACCGCATTGGCCGGCGGTGACCGCGCCCTTGTCGCCGCTCTCGAGCACGACCAGATTGCACCCGTTGGGTAACGCCTCGCGGGCGTAATTCAGTTGGTAGAATGCCAGCTTCCCAAGCTGGACGTCGCCGGTTCGAGTCCGGTCGCCCGCTCTCGGACAGAGACGTCTGGTCGCTGACCGGTCGTTGCGCCGGCCTGGAAAGGCCGGCGCTCCTTTTTTGAGGCAGCGGACGGCGACCGGTCGGGGCGGTACATTTGCAGGCGCTAGCCGCACCGTTCCCTCTGGCCGGAGATCGAATGCCATGACGCACGACGTCAGTCGGCGGGAATTTGTCAGCGACGCCAGCAAACTGGCGGTCGGCGCCATGATCGTCCCTCGCCACGTGCTTGGCGGTGTCGGGTACCAAGCGCCCAGCGACACGTTGAACGTCGCGATCATCGGGTTCGGAGGCATGGGGTCGAGCAATGCGCGGGTTCTGGCGCAGACGGAGAACATTGTCGCCATCTGCGATGTCGACTTTGCCTACGCCGAGCACAAGATGCAGGAGCACCTGCGCGACCGTGACGGCACGCCACTCGCCGACGGGCAGAAACTCCAGGACCAGTTCCTCAAGGCCGCCCGCTACGATGACTTTCGCGTCATGCTCGACCGGCAAAAGGACATTGATGCCGTCGTGATTGCAACGCCCGACCACATCCACGCGGTCGCGGCCAAAGCGGCGATGGATCTCGGCAAGCACGTATACGTGCAGAAGCCGCTGACCTATTCCGTGCACGAGGCGCGCGTGCTGCGCGCGACGGCTCTCGCGAACCCAAAACTCGTCACCCAGATGGGGAACCAGGGCCACTCGAGCGACGGCGCGCGGCTGATCAACGAGTGGGTGCAGGCCGGCATCATTGGACCGGTGCGAGAGGTGCACGTGTGGACCAACCGCCCGCTCGTCTACTGGCCGCAGGGCATCCCGCGGCCCGCCGGCGGCCCGCTGCCACCCGAGGCCACGAGTCCGTTCGACAATCCGTGGACGACGCAACATGTCAACGATGTCCTCGCCGTCGCGATGGGCGGCGGCACGGCGCCTCCGTCTGGCCTGCGATGGGATCTCTATCTGGGCCCGGTGGCGACCGATGTGCCATATCATCCGATCTACCATCCATTCAATTGGCGCGGATGGATCGACTTCGGAGTCGGCGCACTGGGAGACATGGGTGCGCATCTGATCGACCAGCCCTTTTGGGCGCTCGGCTTGACCTATCCGTCGAGCATCGAGGCCACCTCCACACCTTGGGGGACCATGCCCGTCCCGGTGGAGTATGCCTCGGCATCGACGCCGCCAGCGGTCGCACCGCGTCGCCGCCCGGTGTCATATCCTGCCGCGACGACCGTGCATTACACCTTTCCCGCACGCGGTTCTCAACCGCCCGTGCGCCTCAGCTGGTATGACGGCGGGCTCTTCCCGCGCCGGCCGGATGTCCTTCCCGATGACGTGCCGCTCACTAGTGAAGGCGGGGTCATATTCGTCGGCGAGAAAGGGGTGCTCATGAACGACACCTACGGTGCCAATCCCCGACTCTATCCCGCGTCGCTGCTCGAGGGCGCGCTGAAGGTGCCCCAACACTATCCGCGCATCACCTGGTCGCACGAATTGAACTGGGCCAAGGCGTGCAAGGGACAGGCGCAGGCGAGCTCGCCGATCGAGTACGGGGCACAACTCACCGAGACCATGTTGCTCGGCGTCGTTGCGCTGCGCACGGCGCAAGGGCAGCGGATCGACTACGACGGTGACTCGATGCGCATCACGAACTTCCCTGAAGCCAATCAATACCTGTCGCGGGTCTATCGCGCGGGATGGGCCATTTGAGGTCCGAACCGCTATCGGGAGATCGCGTGGTGATGCCCGCGCCTTGGATTGCTGCTCGCCGAGCACTGGTTTCGACGACCGTCGCCTGTGTGGCAGCCAGTCTGCTCGGCGCCGGACGTCGGCCGCCGGCCAGCGACAGCTCTCTGACATCCCGGGCGTGCACCCCGGGGGACAGCTCGGGTACCTGGCGCACGCTGTTTGACGGGCGGACGACGACGGGCTGGCGCGGGTATCGCGCGTCCACGATGCCGGCTGGATGGAGCGTTAGCGGTGGCACGCTGCACAAAGAAGACAAGACACAGGACATTGTCACGACCGACCAGTTTGGCGATTTCGAACTCGACATCGATTGGAAGATCGGCCCGGGCGGCAACTCCGGAATCTTCTATCGAGGGACCGAGGAGTACGACCACATTTACTGGAGCGCGCCCGAGTATCAGCTGCTCGATGACTCACTCGCGCCGGACGGCCGCAGCCGGCTGACGGCCGCCGGTGCGGATTACGCGTTGTATCCGGCGCCCGCAGGTGTCGTGAGACCCGCGAACCAATGGAACTCGACGCGCATCATCGTGTGCGGGACGCGTGTCGAACATTGGATGAATGGCCAGAAGCTGCTGGCATACGAGCTCGAGAGTCCCGACTGGGCAGCGCGCGTCAAACAGAGCAAGTTTGCCGCATGGCCGAACTATGGGCGTGCGCCGCGCGGGTACATCGGCATCCAGGGCGATCACCCGGGATCGCTCGAGCTGCGCAATATCCGCATCCGAGTGATGCAGTGATGCAGCGATCCTGTCGGCTCAATGCTTCATTGCCTCGGCAGTTCCAGCCGGCCACAGCGGGCGACGCAATGCGCTGCTGCGCCGAGCGTATGCACGAGACCGCGACGGCGGTGTCGAGTTGCAATCGCTCCGATTCCCAAACCTCCCACTCCTAACCTTGTCCTACCATGTCCTCTGACGGACGGTCACCGGCCGCCGAGCAGGTCGGCGCCCGGCGCGTGTCGGCGATGGCCGACGGGATGCTCGGCTCTGCGATCCTCAAGATCGCGGGCGAGGTGCGAACGCTCGCTGGCCAAGGGCGGAAAGTTTGCAACCTGACGGTCGGAGACTTCGACCCACGCCAATTCCCGATTCCGGCGGTGCTGCGCGATGGCATCGCACAGGCGCTGCGCGCCGGCGAGACCAACTATCCAGCTGGCAACGGCGTTCCCGCGCTGCGGGACGCCATTCGGAGCTACAGCCGCGATTGGCTCGGGCTCGATTATCCGGTCGAAGGCACGCTCGTCATGAGCGGCGCGCGGCCCGGCGTATATGCCGCATATCGCGCGTTGGTGGATCCGGGTGACCGCGTTCTCTACTCGGTCCCCTCGTGGAACTATTCGTACTACTGCCAGCTGGTTGGAGCGCGAGGAGTGCCGATCGTCTGCGACGCGACAACCGCCTTCCTTCCGACGCGGGCGATGCTCGAACCGCTGGTCCGTGGTGCCCGGCTTCTCGTCGTGAACTCGCCGCTCAACCCGACAGGAACGGTCTTCGACGAACGAACGCTGGCCGATATCTGCGAGCTGATCCTCGAGGAAAACGCGCGGCGCGGCACCCACGAGCGCCCCCTCTACCTGCTGTACGACCAGGTGTACTGGATGCTGACGTTCCGCGGCATCCGACATGTCACGCCCGTCGTTCTCCGCCCCGAGATCCTGCCGTACACAATTTCCGTCGATGCGATCTCCAAAGCGTTTGCCGCGACCGGGCTCCGCGTGGGCTGGGTATTGGGTCCGACCGACGTCGTCCGCAGCATGAGCGACTTCATCGGCCACGTCGGCGCGTGGGCGCCTCGACCTGAACAAGTGGCGACCGCGACACTGCTGAGCTCACGCGCCGCGATTGTGGAGTACAACCACACGATCACGCATGGTTTGCAAGCGCGTCTCGATGCATTGTACCAGGGCATCGTCGCGATGCGAGATCATGGTTTGCCCGTCGATGCTGTCCCACCGGCAGGTGCCATCTACTTGAGCGCTCGATTCGCCCTTGCGGGTTGCCGGACGCCGAGCGGTGACACGCTGCAGACTAACGAGGAGATCAGAAAATACCTGTTGCGGGAGGCCGGGTTCGCAGCCGTGCCGTTCCAGGCTTTCGGAGTCGAGGGCGAAACGGGCTGGTTCCGACTGTCGGCCGGTGCGGTGTCGATGGAGGACATCGCCGACGTGCTGCCGCGGCTTGCCGCGGCCATTGACGCGGTCGGAGTGCCCGCCGAGCGAGAGGCGTGAAGGCCAGCGTGTGAATCGGTCGTCTGCCGCGCACGCGCCCTGGGCGTGCGCCGTAGACGACTAGGAGCTCAGCTTCGCGTCACGTGGCACGGCCGGACCGCCGGCGACCTGACGGGCCCGATAATCGGGCTCCCGATAGTGAAGATCCGAGCCGTTGTACCTGGCGATGCGGACGCTCGCATTGACCGTCCTGCTTGCGTGCACGGGCAGGCGGCGCAGCACGATTACCTCGTACGGCGCGAGAAAACGCGGCGCCAGGCGGGGGCGCGGCGAGCGCTCGGCGCGAAGAGCGCGATCCGCAAGTGCCGCCTGGACACGCACCCGAGCGTCTCGGATCTCGCGGTCGCGCACCGTTCCCAGAAGTGCCGCTAAGCGCCCGGCCCACGGCAAGTTCCGCGACGCGACACAAACCACTGCGCCACCGGGCCGAACCACTCGCACGGCCTCGCGAAGCGCTTTCGCCGGGTTGCGCAGTTGCTCGAGGGAGCTGACGATGACGACGGCGTCGAACGCGCCCTCGCAGAATGGCAGGGCGTCGCTTGTGCTTCGCACCAGATGCGGGATGACGCCTCCGCAGGTCAGGCGCCGGCGAACCTCCGCGCCGCGACCGTGCACGTCGCTGCCGTACACATGCGACGCGTGCTTGGCAAGCTCGTGCATGAACGACCCGTCACCGTATCCAATTTCGAGTACAGTCGCGAATCGATCGCCCGGCAGCGCATCCCTCGCCCATTTCAGGCGCTGGCGCAATATCCAGCGAAGACCGAAGCTCTCGTCCTGCTGCATAGTGGTAGGTATCGGCCAACCCCGAGGAAGCAACACACTGCGAGGGGCACTACGAAGAAAATGCCCGACGAAACTGACGTGGTCGGGCTCCACCATATGCAACATGCGCACCGAAATCGTCGTGACCGCGTGATTCGTCTCCCGCGGGTCGTACTACTCCGGAACTCGATGTTCCTCGTCGAGTCGAAGTTCACCCGACGTATCGTCGTATGTGAAGAGCTCGGCATAGCGACCCCAATCGACGACGGTCTCGAATTGACGTCGCGCCTCCTCACTGCTGAACGAATGCTCGAGGTCGTCGATCACTCGATCGCCCTCGAGGGTGTGCGTGGGGTTCGTCTCGAGCTCGCGAACCACATAGCGCAGGAGTGAGATGTGTTCCAATGCGAGGGACCGGAACAGCTCCTTTTCTTGGTCTAGATCGGCGTCGGCGAAGCGCTGGCCGACGGGCGTCAGGATCACGTGCCGATTCTGTAGATCAGCGAGTCCGAGCAAGTCCGTCGCCTCGACCAGCGCCAGCAAATCGTCGTTGCGCATCTGGAGATCGCGCGCCAACTCGTGGATGCTCCCGCGGCCACCCACCGTCGCCAGGTACTGCACGAACCCCGTGAAGTCGTCGATGCTGACATCGGGCAGCGTCTGGTATCGCCGCGCACGCACACCGCCGGTCACGCGCGCGGGTGGGGATTGTGCCGCGAGCGTCCGCTGTTCGAGCAGCGCAGCGGCGTCCTGATCCGGATTCGTCATGATCTGGTAGATCGTCTCGACCAGATTCGTACGCGCGGCGCTGCGACTGTGCCGCTCTGCTGGAGGCAACCCGCGCAACTCGACCCGCACGTGTCCCGGATTGGCCCCGAATACCAGGATGCGGTCAGCCAGCGTGACCGCCTCCTCGATGTTGTGCGTGACGATCAGCACTGCTCGAGTCGGGATCGATCGCTTCTCCCAGAGCTCCTGCAATTCCTGCCGGAGGTTCTCCGCGGTGAGCACATTGAGGGCCGAGAACGGTTCATCGAGAAACAACACCTCGGGGTGCACCACGAGCGCGCGTGCGAAGCCGACGCGTTGCTTCATCCCGCCTGAGAGCTCTTTCGGAAAAGCTTCCTCGTATCCATTGAGTCCGATGAGGTCGATCGCGGCTTCCGCCCGCGCGTGGCGCTCCTCCGGAGTCAGCGGTGTTGCGAGAAGTCCCAGCTCGACATTGTCGAGTACCGTCAGCCATGGAAAGAGCGCGAAGCTCTGGAACACGATCGCGACCTGCGGATTCGGCCCACGCAGCGGGGCCCCACGCACGAGGACGCGGCCCTCGGACGGCGGCATCAGTCCGGCGAGGATACGGAGCAGCGTAGATTTGCCCGATCCCGACGGGCCGAGTAGGGCGACGAATTCTCCGTCGTGCAACTCCACGCTCACGTGATCGAGGACGGGTGAGCGGTCGTCGCCGTAGTACTTCTTCACATTGTCGGCGGCGAGCAGCACCTCCGACGTGGCGGCCAGCGCTGTCGTAGGCGGTGCAGCAACGGTCGTCATGAGCGCTGCTTGCGGATGGTGGCGGAACCGCGGGTGATGCGCATCAGTCGAGACGGTATCGAGCTTCGGCGAGCGAGTACAGCCGGCGCCACACCAGGCGATTGCCCGTGATGACAATGGCCGCCATAACAAGCGTCCCTGCGAGCAGCAAACGAAAATCCCCGCGGAACAACGCGTCGGCTATCAAGGCTCCAAGCCCGACGGTCATGAAGTTGTGACCTCGAAAGGTGACGAATTCCGACACGACGCTCGCATTCCACGCTCCGCCGGTCGCGGTGATCATCCCGGTGACGAGATACGGGAAGATCGCGGGGAGAATCAGCGTCCGCCACCGGCGCCACCCCTTTATCTGATAGACGACGGCCGCCTCGCGCAGGTCCGAGGGTATGGCCATCGCGCCTGCTATCACGTTGAAGAGGACGTACCACTGCGTGCCCAACAGCATGAGCAACACCGACGCGATGCCGAGGCCTCCCGGGACGGCGAGGAGCACCAGCACCAAGATGGGGAAGACGGTATTGGGCGGGATGGACGCGGCGATCTGTACCAAGGGCTGAGCGCGAGCTGACCACCGCGGGTTGAAGCCGATCGCCACTCCGGCCGGGATCGTCCACGCAGCAGCGATTGCGAGCGCGACCAGCGTCCGTGCAAACGTCGCCGCCGCACTGACCCATACATGCCGCCACTGGTCGGCTGGAAGACCGGCGAGTTCGTGAATCGCAGCTGAAGCTCCCAGGATCACAACGCCGAGCAGTGCGGCGACGAGAGCGGCGATCGCCAGGCGACGGCCCCCGCGCCGGTATGGCGCTGGGACGACGAAGCGCGCACGCCGCTCGCCCGGGCCGCCGAGCGCCCGGTCCAGGCTACGCCAGGCGGGGAGCCAGACGCGCCTGCGCGCCCACTCCACGACCGCAGAACCAGCCAGCAGCTCGGTGATCGGTGATGTCACCGTCTCCGAACCGCCCGACTGCTCGAACTTGAAGCGGTCGGACCAGGTCACTAGTGGCCGCCAGAATAACTGGTCGAGCAGCACAATGACGGTAATCAGCACTCCCAGGCCTAGGAGTGTCGCGCGCATGTCGCCGGCGTTCGCTGCGACCTGTAGGTACGAGCCGAGGCCGGGAAGCCGAAAATCCTTGCTGCCGATCTGAAACTGTTCGGATGCCGTCAACACGAACCACGCCGCGGCCCAGCTCATCATGCTGTTCGCGATCAGCGAGATCGCGCCGAACGGCAGCTCGAGTCGTGTGAAACGGCGCCAAGGGCCCAGGCGGTAGACGGAGGATGCCTCTTGCAACTCGCTCGGGATCGTGATGAGTGATTGGTGAAAGCTGAAGGCGAGATTCCACGCCTGGCTCGTGAAGATCAGCACAATAGCCGCCAACTCGAGTCCGACCGTCCGTCCTGGGATCAACGCGGCCAGCCCCAACACGACGCCCGGCATGAACGAGAGGATCGGAATGCTCTGCAGGATGTCGAGCACAGGGATCATCAGGCGCTCCGCCTGACGGCTTGCGACCGCGATCTTGGCGTACGCGAGACTGAACACGAGCGAGATGGCGTAGGCGATCGTCATCCGCAGCGTGGAGTAGGCCGCATACAGCGGCAAGTGGATCGGGTTCAAGTCGACTCGCGCCCCCACGTTGAGGGGCGTCGACAGCCGCGTTGCAGCCCGCATGAGGCCATATGCGACGGCGCCGACCACGCCAAAGAGCACCACGTCGAACCACCGTGACACCGCTCGCGGAGGGGGCGGGACGACGTGGCCATCTGGCGCACGGACGGGTATGATCGGCTGGGCCATGGGCGCCGGTATTATAGCGACTACCCTTCACGTTGACGTCACCCTGTCCGTGACCCCGAGCGCTTCCTACGGCCGCCTGAGCCAGGCGTTATCTTGGCCCCATGACTCGTGAGGCAGCGGCACAGCCTGCGCCCGCGTCGCGGACGACTCGGCCGACGACCGTGCTGGTGATCGAGGATGAGCCACAGATCCGCCGGGTCGTGCGGGCAGCGCTGGAAGACGAGGTGACGTCGGTTCTCGATGCGGGGACTGGAGCTGAAGGGATCGCCGTGTGCACCGCGGAGCGTCCCGACGTCATCGTGCTCGATCTCGGCCTGCCGGACGCGGACGGGGAAGCCATCTGTCGTGCGCTCCGTGAGAAGACCCCCGCGCCAATCGTGGTGTTGTCCGCGCGTCACTCAGAGGCGCAGAAGGTGGCGCTCCTCGATGCGGGGGCCGACGACTACGTCACGAAGCCGTTCGGTTCGGAGGAATTCCGCGCCCGCATCCGCGCGCAGGTCCGGCGCGCCTCTGGGGGCATCAAATCACCTACCTTTGCGCCGATCGTGTTGGGCAGTGTCACCCTGGACTTCGAGGTGCCAGCGGCGGCGCGCGACGGGCAATCCGTCCATCTGACACGCACCGAGTGGGACCTGCTCCGGACTTTGGTCGAGCACGAAGGCCGCACGATGACACACGCGCAGTTGTTCCGCGCGGTATGGGGAAATGTGTCAGGCGATGCGCAGCAATACCTGCGCGTTTATGTCCGCAGCCTGCGGCGCAAGCTGGAAGACGATCCAGTTCGCCCTCGGCTGATCCTGACAGAGCCGGGCGTCGGCTACCGCTTCGAGCGGCGCACGGCCTCGTAGCGCGGGGCGCCAGGACGCGCCCCACGGCCCCCTCAGCCGGCCATGTCTGCTAGCGTCTTCTGGGCGCGCCGCCCGCCGCAATGGTTTCGCTGGCGGGCCCTCCAGGCCGATGCTGCCGGTGCGGCTGGCGACATCCCACCACCACGGCCCCCCCGCCTAATCGGGCTCGCTGGCTGGGTCGCCGCGCTCGTGCTCGCGACGGTCGCGATGATGCTCATTCGCACTCGTCTCAACGAGGCCCACGTCGCGATGGTGTATCTGCTCATTGTCCTGGGGTCGAGCGCGTATGCGGGGCGCGCCTTCGGGATGGTCGTCGCGGGAGTGGCGTTCTTTCTGTTCGATTGGCTCTTTCTGATGCCGTACGGGGCGCTGTATATCGCCAATCCGTTCGACTGGCTGGTCCTGCTCACGTTTCTTGGCACGAGTATCGTGGCCGCGCACCTGCTAAATCGGGCCCGTGCGCAGGCGGAGTCCGCTCAGGCTCGCGCTGTCGAGATCGATCGCCTCGCGGTGCTTGGGGCCGAAACGCTCAACGCCGGCCGGGCAGGTGAGGCACTCCCCGCGATCGCCGATGTCATATGTGGGACCGTGGAAGTCGAGTGGTGTGAAGTGTTCATGCGTGACGCCGAGACAGGCGCCCTTGTGCGGGGAGCGCGCTCGCCAGCGGATCGTCAGTCGGGTCGGGGTCGCCCCGTGGTCGAGGGGAAGCTCGTGCAGTGGGTGGCCGAACACGGCACTGAGGCGGTGGAATTCGAGGACGGTACCTCCCGTGTCAGCGGCGTCGCGGGGACCAGTGCGCTTGGCGACGCCTTGGGCGCCACGAGCAACACTCAGCGCTCCGCGCTCGACACGGCCAGCGACGACGGCGCAATGTGCGCGCTGTACCTGCCGCTCCGGGTGCGCGACCGCGTGGTCGGCGTGCTGGGAATCGGCTCGGGGACGGGCTTCCGTCTCGGCGCGGCGCGTCGACGCGTCTTGCGGGCGCTGTCCTACTACGCCGCGCTCGGGGTCGAGCGCATCCGGCTCGTCGACGCTGCCGAGCACGCCGAGGCGCTGCGGGAAGCGGACCGACTCAAAGACGCCGTCCTCGCCTCCGTGTCGCATGACCTTCGAACACCGCTCACCACGATCAAGGCCCTGGCGAACGAGATGGCGACCAGCGGAGACGATCGCGCGTTCACCATTGAGGAGGAAGCGGATCGATTGAATCGCTTCGTGGAGAATCTGTTGGACTTGTCGCGCCTGCAGGCGGGTGTCGCGCGGCGCGTGAGCGTTCCGAACGAGGCCGAGGATCTCGTCGGAGTCGCGCTGCAGCGCATGGCGGGCCGCGCCGGCGAGCGAGACCTTCAGGTGAAACTAGACTCAGGCGGTGACGGCCTCTTGGTCGGGCGATTCGATTTCACCGACACGCTGCACGTCCTTGTCAACCTGCTCGAGAACGCCGTGAAGTACAGCCCAGCGTCGCAGCCGATCGAGCTGGCTGTCCGCCGTGACGGGTCGTGGCTGGCGTTCGCCATTGCGGATCGTGGTCCGGGGATACCGGCGTCAGAACGCGAGCGTATCTTCGAGCCGTTCTACCGTCCGAAGACCTCCCCACCAGACGCTGGCGGCGCCGGGCTCGGACTATCGATCGCGCGGAGCCTCGCAACGGCGCAGGGCGGATCGGTTGTGTTCGAGCCGCGCGCCGGCGGTGGAAGCGTATTCACACTCCGGTTGCCCGCGGTCGACGTCTCTACGCTGACCGCACCACCGACCGACGAATAGCAGCCAGAAGTGACGGGTGGCGGGCCATCATGCCATATCTTGTACGACATGGCCACGGCGACGCAGCCATTGAGTGTCGGATTGCCTCTGGATCTTGGGGCCGTGTTCGTCTTGCTGTTCGCGGTCGCCACGGTGGTCGCCATTGGCGCGCGGCGGTTCCGCGTGCCCTATCCAGTCGCCCTGGTGCTTGCGGGACTCGTGCTCGGGACGTTCAACATTGTCGCCGCACCGCATCTCACCCAGGAGTTGCTTTTCGCGGTAGCGCTCCCCGGGCTCGTGTTCGAGGCCGCATTCAACCTTCGGAGCGAGCACCTCAAGCGTAACTGGCGCACCCTTTTCCTGCTGTCGGTGCCGGGGGTCGCCATTGCCATTGCGCTCACCGCGATGCTGACGCCAGTGGCGCTGGCCGCTCTGGGAGCCCCGGCAACCGGCATGGCCGGGCAACTGTTGGTGTTCGCGGCGCTCATCAGCGCGACTGACCCGATCGCTGTCCTCGCGTTGTTCCGGCGGCTCGGAGCTCCGCCGCGGCTCACGCTGTTGCTGGAGGCGGAGAGCCTCCTCAACGATGCCACCGCCATTGTCTTCTTCCTCGCGGCGCTCGCGCTCGTGATGGCGGGAGCGCCGTCCACTGGTGCGCTCGGCCTGACTTGGCACTTTGTTGTGCAGTTGGTTGGCGGCGCCCTGGTCGGCGTGCTCGTCGGCGGCTCGGCAACACTCATTATCGCTCGGGTCAGCGATCCGATGGTCGAGATCACGCTGACGGTCGTTGCTGCCTACGGATCGTTCGCGGCGGCGCAGCAACTCGGGTTGTCGGGCGTACTCGCCACGGTTGCGGCGGGCGTGCTGTGCGGACATGACGTTGCTCGGCGCGGCATGACGGCGACCACCCGGGTCGCGGTCGATACGTTCTGGGAGTACGGGGCCTTCGCCTTGAATTCGATCGTGTTCCTGCTAATCGGATTCGAGGTGCACTTCCAGAGCCTCGTGACGGCCTGGCGGCCCGTCGTGGCGGCATTCGTGGCGGTGACCGTGGCCCGAGCGGTGGTGGTGGGCGGGGTGACCGCGCTGGTACGACCGACTGCCGAGCACATCCCGTGGCGCTGGAGTGCGGCGTTGACGTGGGGTGGTGTGCGGGGCGCGCTGTCCATGGTGCTCGCACTCGCTTTGCCTGTGACGCTGCCGTACCGGGGCTTGCTCATCACAATGACGTTCGGTGTGGTCACGCTCTCGTTGCTTGGACAAGGGCTCTCGATGCCCGCCGTGCTCAGGAAGTTGAAGCTCATTGATGGCACCAACCCGCATACTCTGTTTGAGATCGCACGAGAGGAGTTTCGCGCAGCGCGCGCCGCCATTGAGGAGTTGGACTATCTCGCTGAGGCCGGTGTGCTCCCGGGCGGACTCGAGGCTCGCCTGCGGAGGCGTTACAGCACTCGACTCACGGGCGCCGAAGGGCGGCTCCGAGAGGCTGTGGCCCAGATGGGTGCTGCCTCAGAAGGGCAGGGGGGCGCCGCGGGCGACATGACCGAAGCCGAGGACATGAAAGAGGCCGCCGTGGAGTTCGATCTCGATGCGCCCACCCGGGAATCGATGGAGGAATCTGTGCGGCGCGTCGAGCGCTACCTGCTGGACGTCGAGCGGGATCGACTGGGTGATGCACTGCGCGCCGGCCAACTTCGGGCTGACGCGTACGACCAACTCATCGCGGAGCTCGATGCCCGACGCGCGGAGCTCGCGCCGCAGTAGCTTCTGGCCATGACCACGCCCGCGCAGTCGCCGAGCTTCCTGGACGTGATGACGCCCCGTGTGCGGGGTAAGCTCAAGCTCTATATCGGATCGTTTGCGGGCGTCGGAAAGACCTACCGCATGTTGACAGAGGCGCACGACCTGCGCCGCCGGGGCGTCGACGTCGTCGTTGGATTCGTGGAAACGCATGGCCGAGCGGACACGGCGGCGCTTATCGGCGACCTCGAGGTCGTGCCTCGCAAGCGAATCGAGTATAGAGGCGTGGTGCTCGAGGAAATGGACCTCGAGACCGTGATCGCGCGACGACCGGAGGTCGCGCTGGTCGATGAGCTCGCGCACACGAACGTGCCCGGTGTCACCCACGGAAAGCGATGGGAGGACGTCATGCAGCTGCTCGACAACGGCATCAACGTCGTGTCGGCTGTCAATGTCCAGCATCTCGAGTCGCTCAACGATGTCGTCGCGAAGACGCTCGGCGTCACGGTGCGCGAGACGGTCCCCGACTGGGTGCTCGGCATCGCGGACCAAGTCGTCAACATTGACATCTCGGCGGAGGACCTTCGGCAGCGGTTGACAGAAGGCAAGATCTATCGCCCCGAGAAGGTCGAGGCTGCTCTGGAGAATTTCTTCACCGCCGAGAATCTGACCACCTTGCGCGAGCTGGCTTTGCGCGAGGTGGCGAGCTCGGTGGACCGCGTCCGTGAAGAGATCGTGCGGCGCGAGGAAGGTGCGAAGGCCGCACCCAAGACCGTCGACCGGATCCTTGTAGCGCTTGCGAGCAACCCGCCGTACACGGCCGTTCTGCTCCGCAAAGCGAGCCGAATTGCGGGGAGGCTCAACTCCGATTGGTATTGCGTCTACGTCCAGACGCCGGAAGAGAGCGCCTCCCGCATTGATGCGACGGTCCAACGAACGCTCGTGCAGAACATTCAGCTTGCCCAGTCGATGGGAGCAGAAGTCGTGAAACTCGTGGGCGTCAATATCGCGGCCGAGCTCACGCGGTTTGCGCGCGAGCGGGGCGTGACCTTGCTGATCGTCGGGCAGAGTCGGCGGTCGCGATGGCACCGCCTTCGACATGGATCTGTCGTCGAGCAATTGACCCACAACAACGACGATCTCGATGTGTTGGTAGTCGGGCTGCCCACGTCTGGCGAGGTCGAGGACGCGTCGTGACCGTCAGCCAACGTCTCTATCTCGCCGTCGTACCGGCGATCCTTGGCGTGTTCGTCGTCGCGGGTCTGGCCTACTGGGGCCCGTTCGGCTCGCGCGCGCCCCACGTGATCATCCTCGTGGTCGTCGTCGCATTGGTCGCCTCGCTCGTCGTCGCGTGGCGCAACACCAGGTACGTCGCCACACGCGTCTCGCGCCTTGCGGCCCCGGTCCAGGCAACTCGTATCGACGAGCTGGACACCATCGAAGACGAAGTCGCGCGCCTCCGGAGCGCAGTAGCCGACGCCAGTGCGGCGCAGAGTCGCGCGCAAGCAGTCGCCGATCAGCGTGTGCGCGAGTACGCAGAGCTCATGGGCGACGCCGCGACCATGGTGACACGTCAACTCGACGAAGTCCGGATCCCGCTCCACATCCTGCTCGAATCGCGATTCGGTGACCTCAACGAGAATCAGGAAGAGATGCTGGCTGCGGCACGCACCGCGGCGGATGACGTGCACACGCACCTCGACCGATTGCGAGCCATCGCCGACGTCGACCGCGGTGCTCTCCGTCTCCGTCCGGAGCGGGTGAAGCTCGGCGAGGTCGTCACCATGCTGTTGCCCGGCCTTACCGCTGCTGCTCGGGAGGCGGGCGTCACGGTCGAGAGCAACATCTCGCCGGTCGTGCCCGCGGCGATCGCGGACCGCGCATGGCTCAGCGAGGCGTTGTCATTGCTCGCGACGGACGCTCTCCGTCGTACGCCGGCAGGGGGCCGCCTCGAGCTCACGAGTCTCGAAACAGCGGCGGTGCCACAGCAGGGAGGCGTGGACGGGCCGGGTGGCGCGGGCGATCCGACGATCGCCCCGGAGAGGGGCGCGCCCCCACACGGCAGTCGGGGTCAGGTCCAACTCGCCATTTCGCACGGCGTGCTGCCAGGCCGCCCAATAGACGTTGCCTTTGCCGATCGCCTCATTAGCGCGCAGGGCGGAACCGTACAGCACAGCCAGAATCGCATGGTGATCTCGCTGCCGCCCGATTCCGCCGGCCACTCGACTCTCGGTGCGACGGCGGCCCGAGAGACCCCGTCACACGGAAGCGGCGTATCAGCCTCGGGCCCGGGCTAAGACTCCGACGCCTCGTCGTTGTGTGATCCCGCAGTTGCGGTCTCGAGCACCGATCCCACCGACGGGTCGCTCGATGCCTGCGCGCAGACCTCACGATAACTCAGGTCCAATCGATCGAGCTCGGCATCCCAGGTGAGGGCTTCGGCGGTCGCGCGAGCGCCGGCCCCGAGGCGACGAGCGCGCGCGTGGTCGGTTGCCAGCGCCACCATCGCGGCTGCCATTGCGGCCGCGTCCTTGGGTGGAGTCGCAATGCCATTCACGCCGTCGCGCAAGTGATCCGCCACGCCCCCGGCAGGCACGGCGATCACGGGGAGGCCGCTGGCCATCGCCTCGAGCACCACGAGACCGAGCGTCTCGGTCAGCGACGCGAACACGAAGGCATTGGCGCTCGCGTACAGGGTTGGAAGTTCGGTCCTACGATCCAGGTAGCCGAGCATGATCGTCCCAGGCGGTGCGGTCTCGCGAATGGTGGCGTCGCATGGGCCCGCACCAGCGATGATGAGGCGCGTTGAATCGGGTGGGAGATCTCGCTGCGCTAGCGCATACGCCTCGACGATCTGCTTGACCCGCTTTTCGACGGCCAGACGCCCGACGTGGAGGAAGGCGAATCGGTCCCCGAGCGCGAGGCGATCACGCCACACGGCGGTGCGGCGGGACGGTGAATAGGTCGTGGCGTCGACACCGCGTCCCCACACCTCGACGTCCCGCACACCAGTTTGCAAGAGATCCGCCCGAGAGGGTACCGACGGCGTGTAGGTACGCAGGCTCCGGCGGTGAAACCGACTGATGTAGGCCGCGACAACGTCCCGGAGCCACGGTATCCCATACGCCGCTGTATACCGTGCGAAGTCGGTGTGATAGGACGAGACCAGCGGGACGCCTGCCCGCCGTCCGGCAATCTGACCGAGGCGCCCGATCATGAACTCGGTCTCGGAGTGAATGATGTGCGGCCGGAAACGTCGCACGGCGCGACTCACTGCGGCATACGCCGGCGCCGCGCAGCGTACGTCCGGGTAGAGCGGCATGGGCACGCTCGGGACCGAGACCAGCAGATCACCGGCGACAGCCGTTGAGTCGGTAAAGACCGTCTGCGCATTGGCCGGATAGCGCGGCGCGACGACTGCGCACGACCAACCGCGCGCGCGCAGTCCGGTGACGCACAGTGCCGTGACGACGGACACCCCGTTGACTTGCGGGGGGTAGGTATCAGTGCAGTAGAGGATCCGCATCCCCGAAGTCATCAAAGTGTGAGCGAAGCGTTACCTGCATGTCACACCACGACCGATGCGGTCGTGGCGAGCGTGAGTTTAGTTGGGCGCGTGCACGCGACGGTGCACTGCCAATTCGTGGGCGGGTGCCCGGCGCGACAATGTACGTCGCTCTCACTGGAGTCGCCATGAATGATCCGTTTGACGTCCGTCGCGTGGTGTTGGTCGTGCTGGATGGATTGCGCCCCGATGCGATCGAGGCTTTCGGGATGACACACATGAGGCACCTTGTCAGCCGGGGTGCGTCGACGCTCGAGGGCACCACGGTCTCGCCCAGCGTGACTGCAGCAGCCATGGCGTCGCTGCTCACCGGGCAGACTCCTGCGCACCACGGCGTCGTCAGCGACCGCTTCCATATCCCGCGCCGGCGCGGCCCGTTGGATCCGCTTCCACGCGTATTGGCCCAGGCCGGGTACCCCACCGAGGTCTTCGTCGGCGGCTTGCCACCTTTGTACGGAGGACTCGCAACACGCATTGCGAAATATCTCGGCATCGGGCGCACGCGATGTGCCGGAGCGGATGCTCGCGAGATCCTGAGTGAAGCGACCGCGGCGCTGAAAGATCAGCGCCGCGGTTTTTTTGTGCTGCATTGGCCCGATGCCGACCGTGCAGGGCACGATTACGGATGGATGACACGAGAATACGCAGCAGCGGCGCGTGCGCTGGATGCCTCGCTCGGCGGGCTCATACAGCTGCTGCAGCCAGACGAGGCGCACACGCTGCTGATCGCCCTGGCGGACCATGGTGGGGGCGGCACTGTGCTCACCGACCACGAGAGCGACCATCCAGCGGACCGCACGATTCCCATCGCGTTCATCGGCTGCGGCACGGGACCGGGCGATCTGGTCCGCGGCGCCACACTCGTGGATATACCGGCGACCGTGCTCGCGGCGTTCGGCGTCGCGATCCCTGCGAGTTACGAAGGCCGAGCGATACTGACACTCCCGCGTGACGTCGTGGCGGCTGCGTAACGGAAAGGCGCAATGTTTGGTTCGAGGAGTCACGCTGGGGCAGGGCGCAAGGCTGGAACGTGACAGCGGTAGGGTTTTACACGATCGTTGCGAATCCATCATCGCGATGTCGCGCATCGCGCCTAGCCTACAGGCATGGCAGCGTCTCTACTTGCCCGCCTCGATGCCAGCGACCGCGCGTTGTTCATGCGATGGGCCATTGACCCCTCGACTGGCTCCCGCCGCGCCTGGGTGGTCCTCACCCATCTGGGGGGGCTGTGGTGCACGGCCTTGGCCGCGGGGCTGCCGCTGCTCGCGCTCGCCGTCCTTCATGTCGCGGCGTTTCATGCGGCATGCGGTCTGGTGATCTCGCACGGTATTGTCCAAATCATCAAGCGTAAAGTTCTTCGCGAACGACCATCTACTGGGGTCGGGACTGAGGCGCTGATTACCAGTCCCGACGCGTTTTCGTTCCCGTCCGGTCACGCCACAGCTGCCATGGCTGTGGCGTTCGTCTATGCGGTGGCGTTCCCCGCGTGGGCTGCCCCACTGATCATGCTGGCGGCTGCGGTCGGTATTTCGCGCGTCTGTCTGCGGGTGCACTATCCTGGCGATGTGCTGGCTGGCCAGGCGATCGCCATCCTCACGGATCTCTGTGTGATGCGCATGATGTAGCAGGACAACGGACGGTTGCCTCTCGCTCGGTCGCTCGTGTACCAGGATAGCCGCTGACAAACGCGCAGCGGTGCGTACACGCCTGTTCACCGGTCTGAGGCTCATGGCCACCGTCAAGCAGCCCGATCCTTCACTGCCATTGGCGCTGAGTGCCCTGCAAGCGAAGCGGGAGCGGCTGCGCTTTACCAACTTCCGTTTCGTTCGGACGCCCTCGGGGCTGTGTACGGCGGAGGTCGAGCTCGAGTGGCTCGACGGTGTGACGGTGGTCGGCAAAGCCAGCGGCCAGTCCAGCCCAATGGGCGACTTGCGCATCGCGGCCGAGGCCGCGTTGCACGCCCTCGAAAACTTTTCCGGCGGCGCCATCGAGTTCGAGTTGGCCGGCATCAAAGCCCTGCGGGCGTTTGACGCGAACATCGTGATCGTCGCGCTGGGCCTTCGCAAAGGCGAGGGTCCGCGCCGCCTGTTGGGGAGCTATCTTGCCGAGCGTGATCCGGTCCGAGCGGCCGTGATTGCGGTCCTGAACGCCACAAACAGGTTGCTGGGCAACTTCATCGCGACGCGATGACCACGGCTCGAACGCCGCGGTCGTCCGCCTCGTTCGTGCTTGGAGTAGCTCAGCGGTACGCCTCCAGTTGTTCTATTGCGGGTGATCGACATGCGCTCAGGCACGTCGCACGCAATCTGCTATCTCCCATGAGCGACGGTTCCCGGCGCCAATTGGCGCGCGTCCCGTTCATGGCCGGGCTCGCTGCGGCTATACTATCCGCCGCCTGTGCCCATCATGCGCCGCAACACGGGCCTGCGCCTTCCCGCGCGGATTCCGGCACGGCCGAAGGGCCCGCATCAACGACCACCGCACCGTCTGATTCAGTGAGGCCGGTCAGTGCGGAGCGTTCGACGAGGATCGACTCGGACACGGGCCCGGATCTGGTCACCCATCACGACGTCACTCAACAAGCGCTGCAGGTTTTTGGCGACTCGACGAGTGGAAATGCTGAACCGCATGGGGCAGCGGACAGCACCCCGAATGGAGCCACGGGGTCCGCCCCGACCTGGGACATTGACGTGCGGTCATATGCGACGCAGCGCCGCGTAGAATATTTCGTCGCAAGGTTCACAGGCGAGGCGCGCGATCGCTTTGCGCTCTGGGTGGAACGAGGGACGCGGTACGAGCCCCTGATCCGCGGCAAGTTGCGGGCGGCAGGCTTGCCCGAGGACATGGCCTATCTCCCGATCATTGAGAGTGGCTATTCGCCTGGAGCCTACTCGAGAGCGGCGGCCGTCGGCTTGTGGCAGCTCATGACATCGACGGCGCAGGGCGCCGGTTTGCGGGTCGACTGGTGGATCGATGAGCGGCGCGATCCAGTGCGGTCCACGGACGCTGCGATCCGCTTCCTGCGATACCTCAAGGACCAATTTGGGTCCATTTACCTGGCGGCCGCTGCGTACGACGGCGGGCCTGGACGCATCTCGCGCGGGCTGGCACGCTACGCGGACGATTTCGAAGGGACCTCGGGCGACGATCTTTTCTTCGCGCTTGCCGACAAGAAGTATCTCCGCGTTGAGACGAAGGATTACGTGCCGCAGCTCATCGCCGCGGCGTTGGTCGCAAAGGAACCGGTGCGCTACGGCTTGCACATTCAGCCGCAAGCGCCGTACGCGTACGACTCGGTGCGTGTGGGACCGTCGACCCCCCTGGTGGCCATCGCGAAAGCAGCCGCCACCGACCCTGCCAGCATTGCGGATCTCAACCCGCATGTTCTGCGAGGCGTCACACCGCCCAAGGATTCGTTCACCGTCCGCGTTCCGGTTGGCCAGGCGGCGCAGTTCGGTGAGGCCTTTGCGGCGCTCGACTCGACGACGCGCCACGCCTACGCCCTGCTGATCACTCGGCGAGGCGAAACCTGGGCGACGCTCGCACGACGGTCGGATGTCAGCGTGCACGAGCTGCGAGTGTACAACCATGGGTTGGCTGCAGCGAAGAGCGGCCGACTTCCCGTCGGCGAGCGGGTCCTCGTGCCGACTGCTGCAGTGCTCAAGGCGGCGCTCGATGTCCCGGATCCGTCCATCGAGCGGTATGGAAGTGGGCGCCAGATCCATATCGTGCGGCCGGGAGAATCATTGAGCCGCATCGCCGCCCACTACCATACGACCGTCGCATCGCTCATGCGGTTGAACGGGTTGCGAAAGAGCACGATTTTGCCGGGGCAGGCGCTGGCGATCTCCGGCGAGCCCAGGAGACATCGAAGTCGTAGCTGAACGGCGGTTTGGGGTCTGGGGGCGGGCGCTAAAGCGCCCGAAAAAGTAGACTGGCAGAGAGTAGAAAGTAGACCGGGCGGTCCTTGTCTACTTTCTACTGCTTCTACTCTCTCGGGCGCTTTAGCGCCCGCCCCCAACCGCCGTTTTAGTTGATGATCCCCGTCCCGCGATAACCCTTCATCACGAGGCGCTCGTAGCCGTTGGAGGGATCCAGGCCCTGCTCGCGCGAGAGGTCGACGGCCATCTCGCCGCGGTTGTAGACAAGCAGTGCCAAGCGAAGGTCCCCGTGATATTCGCGAACCAGCGTGCGCAAATATCGCAGCCCAACCCGCAGGTTCGTCTCCCGCTGATACAGACCGTCACGAGTAATGCCGGGCACGAAAAACTGCGCGGTGGGCAGCATGACCTGCGTCAGTCCGAGCGCGCCTGCCGAGCTGCTCGCATGCTCGTTGAAGTCGCTCTCGACCTTCACGAGACGAAATGCGAGCTCGGGCTCGATGCCTTCCGCGAGCGCGATGTCGTAAACGGAACCCGCCAGGTCCGCGCCGATGTGATATCGGGTCGAGTATCCGACGACTGCGTTGAGCCGCTCGAGCTGGGCGTTCGCCAAGTCGAGTTGCCCCTTCGTGGCACTGAGCTCGTCGCGGAGGTGCTGCGCTCCGATGCCCGAGCCAAAGTCGAACAGGGGCATGGATGCCTCAACGCCTGCGCGTGCCTCAGGCAGGCGACGGCTCAGCATGAGCACAACGGCCAGCACGGCGACAGCAACCCCAACGATCCCTTGTCGGGCTCGAGCGCGCCGCCGAGCCGCATCGCCCCGGCGTACGTACGTCCCACGCAAGGTGTGCATTCGCCTCGCCCTGGCCAAGAAGGTCAACGTACGAGACGGGCATCGCACGCCCGAAGACCCCCCAGAGGGGGGCTCTGGTGATGCCCTATTGGGCGGCAACGGCCGTGCCAGGCGCCAGATCCTCATAGACGCCTCCAATGGCCGCTCCGCCCGCCGTCCTTCTCCTCGAGGCGGACGTCCGAAATGACCATCGCCTTATCTACACCCTTCGCCATGTCATAAACGGTGATAAGGGTCACGGCGGCGGCGGTCAGCGCCTCTATCTCAACTCCTGTCTTTCCGACAGTCCGCACGGCCGCCTCGACGCGCAGGCCTGGCAGTGTATCGTCGCTCGACAGCGTCACTTGTACGTCAGTAAGTGGGATGGGATGGCATAGCGGAATGAGGTCAGATGCCCGCTTGGCTGCCATGATGCCAGCCACCCTGGCGACCGTCACGACGTCGCCTTTTTTGACACTATTTGTGACGATCGCGTGTAGAGTCGCCGCGGCCATTCTGGATCGCACCTGTGGCGCGGGCGACACGCGCGGTGTTGGGTTTAGGGGTCACGTCCACCATCCGAGCTTGGCCACCAGGCCCGACGTGCGACATCCCCCCGGAAGCGGTTGGCACGGCAGGGCCCTCTGATGCCCGCCCGGGCTGATTCCCCGACTGCCGCGACCCTCTTCTCACGTGCGCGTCCCGAACGCGGCCGCCATGTGCCGCACGAGCTGCCCGGTGAGGAGCTGGGGGTTGGCGTTCCCATCCGCGCGCAGCTTCGCTTCTTCGACCTCCGCGATGGTTCGACACACCGCCCGCGCGACGGGTACGTCACCCCGATCGACGGCCGACCGGAGTTGGGCATGCAACACGGTGGTCAAGCCGTTCAGTGCCTCAGCAAATGCGCCGCGTGCACCCGCAGATCCCTGGCGGAGTGCCGCGGCGTACTGTAGGGCGGGTTGGCGGCGGCTAGCTGCATCAACCAGAGCCCGAGCCGTCACGGTAGCGGCGCCAGATTCTGCCACACCCAGCAACATCCCCGGGGAGCCCGCGGCGCGACGGACACGCTCCTCGTCGTCGCCGTCAACTCCGGCTGCGTCCAAGGCAGCACGAACCGCGGCGTCGCCAACCCAGCTTGCCATGTCCGGCTCAGTGAGCCGCGCAACGCGCACCGCGACGACGCGAGAGCGAATAGTCGGCAGAAGCGCGCCCGGCGCGCTCGACGTCAAAATGATGCTGACATCCGCTGGAGGCTCCTCGAGCATCTTCAAGAACGCGTTCGCCGCCGCTTCCGCGCCCTCCTGCGGCACCATGCGTTCCGCATTGCCGATCACGATGACCTTGCGGGAGCCCATCGCTGGGGTGAGCGCCGCGTCATGGAGAAGCGCGCGGACGGTCGCAACGTAGATCGCATCGGACCCGTCGGCTGGGCCATACAGCAGTCGGCCCTTTACCCGCTCGGCGATCGCCTCGGCGTATTCGCGCTGGACGTCGGCGGGCGAGATATCCGGATCTTTGCTGCGGGGTCTAGGGAAGACCCAGTGCAGATCGGGATGGAGCAGCGACGCTGAGAACCGACAGGCCGTGCAAACGCCACACGGCTCGACGGCTCTGTTCTGCCCGCTTGCCGCGCTGCCCGTGCACAACAGTCGTTGCGCCAGCCACAACGCGAGCCGCTGTTTCCCCACGCCGGGCGGGCCGTGGAAGAGCAGACTCGCGGGGAGAGACCCCCGATCAACGGCTTGGGCGAGGCGCGTCCGCAGGCCGTGGTGGCCTACAAAGGGGGTGACGTCGGACGGTGGCACAACGAAATATGTCGATGGCCATAGCGGTTCGTGAGTGCGACAGTAACTTGCGTTTTGTGTCACTGGAGCACCTCTCGCCTCCGTCGGCCGATGCGGAATCGGTGACGCGACCGCTGCATGTGCGGGCGCTCGACAACCTGCAGTTCATCCGGGACACCATGGAGCGCGCGAGCGCATTCACGGCGATCTCGGGGCGCGGAATGGTCGCGATGGGGATGCTGGCGATCGGCGCTGCGGGCATCGCCGCGGGGGAGCGCTCCCGCAACGAGTGGCTCGCGATCTGGCTGACCGCTGCGGTTCTTGGCGCCGCCGTCGGCGGTTCGGCGATCGTGTATAAGGCTCGCGCCTCTCGCACGCCGTTGTTGAGCGGACCCGCCCGCAAGTTCGCGCTCGGCTTCGCACCGCCGATCGTCGTGGGGGCGTTGCTGACGTGGGCGCTGTACCGTGCAGGGCTCGACGGCGTGCTTCCTGCCGTGTGGTTGCTACTCTATGGCACCGCCGTCGTGTGCGGGGGTACATTCTCAATACCGATCGTCCCGGTTATGGGTCTTTGCTTCATGGCGCTCGGCGCGGTCTCCCTGGTGGTGCCGCCGGCGTGGGGTTGGCTGGAGCTGGGCGTCGGGTTCGGATTGCTCCACGTCGGATTCGGAGTCGCTATTGCGCGGAGGTACGGTGGCTAAATCGTCGGGAGTTGCAAGACATCGCGATCGAGACGCGGGCGACGCGCGACCGGTGACTGGGCGTGTCGGCGGCCGCGCTGCGGCGCGTGCATCGTCATCGCTCGACCGGATCATTCATGAACGGCTGCGTCTCGGGATCGTGAGTGCCCTGGCCGTCAATACCGCACTCACGTTCAATGAGCTGAAACAGCTCGTTCGTGCGACCGATGGGAATCTCAGCGTGCACGCCCGACGGCTCGAGGAGGCCGGATACATCGCCTGCTCGAAGACGTTCGCCGGCCGGGTGCCGCGGACCGAGTACCGCCTCACGGCCGCTGGCCGCCGAGCGCTCGAGCGGTACCTGGACCACATGGAGGCCCTCATTCAGGCTACCCGGGAACGGTAGCCCCGGCCCTTTTTTTGGAGATATGCTTCGTGCAGCAAAGTACTTCGCCGATTGTGCCTTCCCCGGAAGGCCTGCATGTGGCAGTCATCATGGACGGCAATGGCCGCTGGGCGACCGCTCGGGCGCGACCTCGCTCCGCGGGCCACGCCGCCGGCGTGGCCGCGCTGCGTCGAGCGGTCGAGGCCGCTCCGGCGCTTGGCGTCCGGACGTTGACCGTCTACGCGTTTTCCTCCGACAACTGGAGTCGACCGAGCACCGAGGTCAGTGCGTTGCTCCGACTCATGCGCCGGGGTATCGGGACAGAGGTCGATCACTGTGTGACGAACGGTGTGCAACTGTCGATCATCGGACGGCGGGACCGCCTACCCCCCGCGCTCCGGCACTCGATCGAAGCGGCCGAAGAGTCGACTGCCGGCGGGCGGAGGCTGTGGCTTCGGGTGGCGATCGACTACTCGGCGCGCGACGCGATTCTGCGCGCGGCGGCGGGATGGCGCGGGGCGCGACCCCCAACGCGCGACGAGTTCAGCGCGCTCCTTGCGGCGCACGATCACAGCCAGCCGGCGAGCGATGTGGACTTGCTCATCCGCACCGGCGGCGATCAGCGACTCAGTGACTTCCTTCTGTGGGAATGCGCGTACGCCGAGCTCTACTTCACCCCCCGCCTGTGGCCCGAGTTCGATGGAACTGAACTGTCGCGCGCTGTCGCCGATTTTCACCGGCGCGAGCGGCGGTTTGGTGGGTTGCCGGCGGCAGCGGCGGGGTGAGCCGGGCGCTGCGCGCCCGAGAAAGTTGACCTACAGAAAGTAGAGAGTAGACCGGCCAGTTCTTGTCGACTTTCTACTTTCTGTGCTTCTACTCTCTCGGGCGCTCTAGCGCCCGCCGCCCGCAGCCGATCCTCTTGAGTCTACCCAGCGCCTCCAGGGCGCGAGCCCTTGCCTCGAGCGGTGTGTCCGCAACGGCTGCCAGATGGCCCATCTTCCGCGCGGGCCGAGGGTCGCGCTTGCCATAGAGATGGATCCGTGTTGCGGGCACGTCGAGCGCCGCCGTGAAGTCGGGGCCGTCCGGATGCGACCATGCGTCGCCCAGGATGTTGGCGATGGCCGCCGGGCGAACGACGTCCGTCGCCCCCAGCGGGAGATCGCATACAGCGCGAATCAGCTGCTCGAACTGGCTCGTGACGCAGCCTTCGATCGTGTGGTGAAAGCTGTTGTGCGGTCGCGGGGCCAGCTCATTGATGAGCACCTCACCTGACGTGGTCACGAACATCTCGATCGCAAGAAGGCCGACGACCTGCAGGGCCTCCGCGATGGCCGTCCCCATCTGCCGCGCCACCGCCGCTACGCCCGGATCGATCGGCGCCGGGATGACCGACCACGCCAGCTGGCCGGCCTCATGGTGGTTGAGAGCCACCGGGAAGCTCGTGGATTCGCCTGCTGGGCGGCGCGCGATCATGACAGAAATTTCGGCTTCGAGGTCGAGTGCACGTTCGACGACACACCGTTCAGCGCGCAAAGCCTGCCACGCTGCCGCGCACTCGCTCACGCTTTCCACGCGGACCTGTCCGCGTCCATCGTACCCGCCGGTCGACGCTTTGACGTACGACGGGCCATGCGTGCCGACCGCGCGCTCGCATTCGGCGGAGCTCCCCACGGCGACGTACGGACCGACGGGATATCCGTGGGCGATCAGCCAACCCTTCTGTCGCTCGCGATGCTGCACAATCTCCAGCACCGCCGCGTCAGGCCGTACCGGAGCAAACCGGGCTGCCGCGGCCAGGCCCGCGACCGCGACCCGCTCGATCTCGATCGTCACGACGTCAGAGCGTCGAGCGAGTTGTGTGATCGCGTCGACATCGTCGAAGTGTCCGGTCACGACATCAGCCGCCACGGCACACGCCGGGCACGCTGCGTCTGGGTCGAACACTCGCACGTCATAACCCATTTCTCGCGCGGCCAGGGCCGCCATCCGCCCGAGCTGCCCGCCGCCGAGAAAGCCGATCGTGGAACCGGGAAGAACAGGGCGACTGCTCACACCCCGATGCTCATGCAGCGCAGCGGTCCCCGCGTGTTCGCCGAGCGCCGCGGGAGCGAGGCGGTGTCACCGCGCGGTCGTCGGCGGCAGTGTCTGGCCAAGGACTTCGTCGCGGCGTGTGTCGCGCCATGCTTGGAGCCGCTGGCGCAGGGGGGCGTCATGGATGGCCAGGATTTCCGCCGCGAGGAGCGCGGCGTTCGCGGCGCCGCTGGCACCGATGGCGAGTGTGCCGACGGGCACACCTTTTGGCATTTGCACTATCGAGAGCAGCGCGTCGAGACCGTTGAGTTGCGTCGCAGGGATTGGCACCCCAAGAACGGGGACGAGTGTCTTGGCGGCGATCATGCCCGGGAGGTGTGCTGCGCCTCCCGCGCCGGCAATTATCACGTGCAAGCCGCGGCTGGCTGCGGTCTCGGCGTACTGAAAGAGCCAATCGGGTGTCCGATGGGCGGATACCACGCGCGCTTCGAACGAAATCGACAGGTCGCGCAACAGCTCGCATGCAGCGCCGAGATGTTGATAGTCGCTCTGGCTGCCCATCACGACGCCGACTCGTGTCGCGGAGGGGGCGGGGGACGCGGCAGGCGCCCGCGTTTGACTTGCAGGATCGGCACTGCGGCTTCGGCGACCTGGAGTCACCTGTTGGCGAGCCTGGCCAAGTCGAGCGATGTGTTCACAGGGGAAACATGACCGATGAGGGAGATGACCGCCACCAGCGGCTGCCTGCGAGAGAGGGGTCCCCGGCCGGCCGGGAACCCCTTTAGGATCAACACTTAAGTCGTTCTCTCGCTACGCTCCCGAGGAGGGACTCGAACCCCCGACCCGGCGGTTAACAGCCGCCTGCTCTACCAACTGAGCTACTCGGGAAGAGCCTAAAAACCTAGGACGCGCCCGGACCCGGGTCAAGCAATCCATTGTTCGTCGCTGTCGCGTATGCAGCTCGGGCACGCCGCTTCCCACGCTCCGTGTCTTTCGGCACGATTGACTCGTTCAAACGCAGCAGTGGCCGGAGCCACTCCCCTGTGTAGGACCCGGCCGCATTTGCCACCACTTCCGGCGGCCCCATTGCGACAACCCGACCACCTGCATCGCCGGCGTCCGGGCCCAAGTCGATGATCCAGTCGGCGAGCTTGATGACGTCAAGGTTGTGCTCGATGAGGACGACGGTGTGCCCCTGATCGACGAGACGGTCGAGCACGTCGGCGAGTTTGCGGATGTCCTCGAGGTGTAGGCCCGTCGTCGGCTCGTCCATGATATAGAGCTTTCGTCCATGCGTGCGGCCGGCCTGCGCCAGCTCACGAGCGATCTTGATCCGTTGGGCTTCGCCGCCTGAGAGTGTCGTCGCGGGTTGACCCAATCGCAGATATCCCAGGCCCACCCGCTGGAGCTGCCACAAGAGCGACGTCAACCGCTCCTCGAGCGGGAACAGTCGTATGGCCTCGTCGACCGTGATCTCGAGTAGCTGTGCGACGTTCAAACCGCGCAGCGTGACCTCGAGCACCTCTGGCTTGAAACGCTGACCCCCACACATCTCGCACGGTACGAACACATTGGCCATGAACACCATCTCGATCTGGGTGTAGCCGGCACCTTCGCACGCTTCGCACCGCCCGCCCGGCACGTTGAAGCTGAACGTTCCAGTCGTGTAGCCCCGCTGTCTCGCAAGGGGTGTCGCGGCCAGCAGCCGCCGGAGCTCCTCGAACGCCTTCACATACGTGACGGGATTCGACCGTGGTGAACGCCCGATCGGGGACTGGTCTATGAGAACAACGTCATCGAGCGTGTCGGCGCCCGTCAGCTCATCGTAGTCGCCGACTCGTTCACCGAGGTGCTGCTTCGCGGTGTGCGCGCCGCGCAGGTGCGTCTCCAATGCGCGATACAGGACGTCGTGGACCAGCGTGCTCTTGCCTGATCCCGATACGCCGGTGACCACGGTCAGTGTGCCGAGCGGGATGCACACGTCGATTCCCTGGAGGTTGTGCGCGCGAGCTCCCTTCAATCGGAGCCATTGTGGCCCGGCCGCTCGACGCTCAGGCGGCAGCGGGATTTCGCGAACGCCCGACAGGTACTGACCGGTGAGGGGGCTCTCGGCGATCCGGGCAATCGGTCCGCTGAACACGATGGAGCCCCCGTCGGCGCCGCTTCCGGGACCCAGCTCGATCATGAAATCCGCCTGCCGGATCGCCTGCGGGTCGTGCTCCACGACGAGGACCGTGTTGCCCGGCCTCTCGAAGACGCCGCAACAGGGCGAGCAGACGATCCATATCCCGCGGATGGAGACCGATGGATGGCTCGTCGAGCACGTACAGCGTGTCCACGAGCTTGGCGCCGAGCGAGTTGGCGAGTGCGATCCGTTGGGCTTCGCCGCCCGAGAGCGACCGCGCCGAGCGATGGAGCGACAGATACGTCAGCCCGACGTCGCACAGGAACTGCACCCGCGCGCGAGCTTCGTCCAGGACGTGTTGGGCCACGCCGCGCTCGAAGGGGAGAGCAGCACTGTCTCGAGCCACTCGAGCAGCTGCTCCACGGGCAGCTCAGCTATGTCAGCGATCGTGCGGCCGGCTATGCGTACCTGTAGCGCTTCCGGGCAGAGCTTGCTGCCATGGCATGTGGGACACGTATTCGCAGACTGGTACTGTCGGAGGAAGACGCGGATGTACTGCTTGTAGCGTTTGTCTTCCAGTCGCCGCAGGAACGGGAGGATACCCGTGTAGCCGCGTCCTGTCGCGTTGAGCAGCCGGTCCCGCTGCGCCTCTGTCAAATCCGACCACGGCACGTCGAGCGGAATGCGCTCGCGTCGCGCGAATTCCGCGAGCGTGCGCCGCTGCTTGTCGTATCGCGGCTTCGTCCACGGGTCGATCGCGCCGTCGCGGAGCGATCGGTCCGGGTATGGCACGATGAGATGCTCCGCGTACTCGAGGACTGCTCCAAACCCATTACATGTCGGGCATGCCCCCCGCGGACTGTTGAAGGAGAAGAGTTGCGGTGACGGCTGTGGCGCTTTGGTGCCATTGTTCGGGCACTCGAAGCGCTCGGTGTAGCTGAGACGCGATAGCATCCGGCCGTCGACCTGCAGTGGCTCGGCAAACAATATCGCGCAGTCGCCGTCGCCCTCCCGGAACGCCGTGCCGATCGCGTCGGCGAGGCGCCCTCCAATTTCGGGGCCGATCGTCAATCGGTCGACGACAACCAGCGGATCGCGCGCGGCCGCAAGATCGATCCCCGATCCTGCCAGCTCGTCCACCGACCGGATCACCCCGTCCGCGCTCACCCGAACGAACCCCTGAGCCTTGAGGTTCTCTACCGCAAGCTCGTGGGTGACCGCCGCGGATAGCCGGAGCGGAAAGGCAACCGCGATCCGGGTGTCATGGGGGAGCGAGAGCACCGCATTGGTCACCGACTGGACGGTGTCCGGGCGCATCTCCCGGCCGCACAGCCGGCAGAATGTGTGGCCAATTCGACTCCACAGCAGACGGAGATAGTCGTAGATCTCCGTGGCCGTGCCGACGGTCGAGCGCGAAGTTTTCGTGGGATTCTTCTGCTCGATGGCAACGGCCGGGGATAGGCCGTCGACCGCGTCGACGTCGGGTTTCTCCATCCGCTCGAGAAACTGTCTTGCGTACGCGGACAGTGATTCCACGTACCGGCGCTGGCCCTCGGCGTAAATCGTGTCGAATGCCAGAGAGGACTTCCCTGAGCCGGACGGACCCGTGATGACCGTGAAGGTTCGTCGCGGAATCTCGACATTGAAGTTCTTCAGATTGTGCTGGCGCGCGCCGCGGACGATCAGCCGGTCCTTCACAACTCGAAAGCTAGCCGGCGGAGGAGCTGTCGGGTCGATCGTCGCTCCAGCCGGAGCGCGGTGAATTGCGGCGCTTCCGCGCCGTAAGCCGCTTCACGGCGCGGCCGGCCGTGAGGATCAGCACCGCCCCCAACGTGGCCAGCGCGAGCGACCAGGGGTCGAGTCGATCGGCGGTCACCTTGCCCAGCCCCAACCGGGTGCCAATGAGGCCACCGAGGAACGCGCCAAGAATCCCGAGCGTGGTCGTCACGATGCAGCCGGACGGGTCTCGTCCCGGCATGAGGTACTTGGCCAGTCCTCCGGCGACCAATCCGAGCACGATCCAGTGGAGCCACAGTGGCACGATAGACGTTCCTCGGTGAAGCGAGTTGTTGCCGCGAGGAGGATGGCCGCGCGCGAAATCAACGTCAAGAAACGCGTCCCTCCCGTGCTGGTTTCGCGGGCGTTAGCCTTCGCCCTACATGGCAGATGGGCCTGGCGGCGGGATACACGACGAAGAGGTACTGGGCAAGGCGTACGATGCGCGGCTGATGCGGCGGCTCGTGACGTACGTGCGCCCGTATTGGCTTCTGGTGGCCTCGGCTGTGGTGCTGTTGTCGGCCGACGCGGGCCTGCAGCTCGTCGGGCCGATCCTCACGCGGCGCGTGATCGACGTGGCTCTTCCGGCGCGCGACGGCGCGGCGATTGCGAGCGCGGCCGCACTGTTTGCCGCGACATTGGTGATCCAGTTCGTATGCCAGTACGGCGAAACGATGCTGACCAGTTTGCTGGGTCAGCGGGTGATTCGGGATCTCCGACTCCAGCTTTTTGGCCATTTGCAACGGCTTCCGATCGCCTTCTTCGATCGCAATCCCGTCGGCCGGCTGATGACGCGCGTCACGTCCGACATCGAGGCATTGAACGAGTTGTTCACTTCGGGGGTGGTCGCGGGACTTGGCGACCTCTTCACGCTGCTGGCGATCGCCGTGCTCATGGTGGCGATGGACTGGCGCCTCGCGTTGGCGGCATTCGCGGTGATACCACTCGTCGTTTTGACCTCGCATCTCTTCCGCATCAACGTTCGCCGGTCGTATCGCGACATCCGGACGAGGCTCGCGCGCATCAATGCCTTCCTGCAGGAACGACTCACGGGAATGCGCATTGTGCAGCTTTTCGGTCGAGAGCTCAGTGAGGGCGTCCGGTTCGACGCGCTCAATCGAGCACACCTCGACGCCAACCTGGAGTCGATCACGTACTATGCGCTGTACTTTCCGGCGATCGAAGTGCTCACGTCGATCGCCCTCGCCAGCCTGCTCGTCACGGGGGCGGCGCGTGCATCGGTCGGTTCACTCACGGTCGGCACCGTCGCGGCGTTCCTGCTGCTGGTTCGCCGGTTTTTCCAGCCGTTGCAGGACCTCTCGGACAAGTACAACATCTTGCAGCAGGCCATGGCGGCTTCGGAGCGCGTGTTTCGGCTGTTGGACGAGCCGGAAGGCCTCCCTGGCGACACAGTCCCTCTCGACGGCAGCCGTGTGGCCGGTCAGCTCCCTCCCGTGGCTGCGGTTGAGCGCGGCGCACGCATTGCGGCGGTTCGCGGCGTGACGGTTGCGTTCGAGGACGTGTGGTTCGCGTACGACGTCGCGCATCTCGGGGCGGACGGCCAAACGCCGCACGAGCCGGAGTGGGTGCTGAAGGGCGTGAGCTTCCGAGCCGCGCCCGGCGAGACCGTCGCGCTTGTTGGCCATACGGGCGCGGGCAAGACGACCGTGGTCAGTCTCCTGATGCGCTTCTACGATCCACAGCGTGGTCGAATCACGCTCGACGGTATAGACATCCGGGAGCTCTCGCTGGCGGAGCTTCGTTCCCGGATCGGCTACGTGCAGCAGGACATCTTTCTGTTCGCGGGCGATGTGGCGAGCAACATTCGCCTCTCCAGCCATCTCTCGGACGCCGACGTCAAGCTGGCCGCTGAACGCGTCGGCGCCGATCGTATCATCCAACGCCTGCCTGGAGGATACCAATACTTGCTTGGCGAGCGCGGCGCGTCGATCAGTGTGGGCGAGCGGCAGCTGCTCGCGTTTGCTCGTGCCATCGCGGCGAACCCGTCGCTCCTGATCCTCGACGAGGCGACCAGCGCCATCGACAGCGAAATCGAAGCCGAGATTCAGGCCGCCATGAACACGTTGATGGAGGGGCGGACGACGATCGCCGTTGCCCATCGCCTCAGCACGATTGTCGACGCCGACGAGATTCTCGTGATGCAGCACGGCGAGGTGCGAGAGCGAGGTACCCACCGCGACCTTCTTGCGCTCGGCGGCGCGTATGAGCACTTGTATCGTCTGCAAGTCGGTGAGCCAGCGGCGGCACTGTAGGCGAGGCAACTCGCGCGTGCTTCCTTGCCAGCCCCGGCAGTCACTCGTAGCTTTGCCGTCTTAACCGACAACCCCGTGATGCCGTACCTCCAGATCAACGATAAACAGGTACAGCTCCGTCCCGGCGAGACCCGCATCGGTGTCGGTGGCCAGGTGGAGGTTCGGCTCCCGGGGCCCGCGACAGGGACGGGGCCGTTGCTGGCGATCGTCGAGCTTGGACGCGACAACCATGTCGCCGTCCGTCGCGCAGCGGCCGATGCTGTCGTGCGTGTCAATGGCGTGTTGCTCGGTGCCGAACCTACTCCTCTACTCCATGGCGACAAGATCGAGGTTGCGGGAACGGAACTGTATTACGGGGACGATAGAAAAGGGGGCAGCACCCAGTTCATTACGGCGGCCAACGTCCCTGACATGGCCCGCCTGCGGGTGGCCGTGCCACCGCGCGCAACAGCCATCACCGGCGGCCGGGTGATCTCGCTCGTCGATGGCCGAGAATACACGGTCGGCTCCGGGTTAGTGTTTGGTCGCGACGCCACCTGCGATGTCGTGATTGCGTCGTCCGAGGTGTCTCGCCGCCATGCCGAGATCGTGGCTGGCGATGCGGGATACGTCGTGACGGACAGCAGCACAAATGGCCTGTTCGTGAACGGGGAGCGCGTCGAGGGAATGCAGATCCTGGGGCGCGCTGACATCCTCCGCATTGGTCCTGAGGAGTTTCGCTTTTATGCCGACGCGGCGCCTCTTGAGGTTGTCGCGCCGCAACCGGGGCAAGCTGGGGCTGCCAAGGTTACTCCGGCTTCGCCGCCGGCAGCACCTGTTGCCCCCCTAGCCGCTGGCGAGAGGCCGGACGGGGGGCCACCTATTAAGGAAGTCGCGACAGCTGCTGAGCTGGGCGAGGCCGAGGCGGCGAGCGCCTCGACGCGTGTGCCGCGTGGGGCAATCGCGACGCTCTTGGTGGTGAGTGGGGGCGTCCTCAAAGACGAGATCTACCCCGTGAACTCGATCCTGGCGCACCTCGGGCGTGGAGAGCACAACGATGTCATCATACCGGAGGAGAGCGTCTCCGACTCTCACGCGAAACTGCAGCGCCGGGATGGAGTGTGGTATATCACTGACGTGGGATCAACCAACGGCACGTACGTTGCCGGCCGACGTATTACGGCCGAGGAACGATTGGGCCAGGCTGGCGACGTTCGGCTGGGCGGCGTCAAGCTCTCGTTCGAAGCTGTGGCGACAGAACCGTCGACTGGGCCCAGGGGGGCGACGCGCGAAATGACTGCCCCGCCCCTGCCGGAGGCCCCGCGGCGAGCGCCGCCCGCTCCCCGCTCAGTAGGGGTGGGCGACCGCGCTGCGGCTCCCGCGCAAGGGCGGGGAGCTGCTGCGCAAAGCGGGCGCAGAGAGGCGGCGGTCTCAGGACGTGCGGGAGAAGTAAAGGGGGGTATACCCCGGTCGGAATCGCGAAGTCCGTGGGGTTGGTTACTGGTGGCGGCGGCTGTGGCCGCGGCGGCGACGTTCTATTTCACGAAGGTGCGGTAGTGCATCTCACCTACGCCTCCCGCAGCGATGTGGGGATGATTCGATCGGGCAACGAAGACAGCGTCTTCGCTGATGCCAACGCTTCCCGCGGCGTTTTCATGGTCGCCGATGGCATGGGCGGGCACGCCGCCGGTGAAATTGCGAGCGAGATGGCCGTTCGCATTGTCACACGCGAGTTGGGTCGGCTACGGGACATCGCATCACCTGACGGCGAGACCGCTCTCAAGACGGCGCTCCGCGACGCCAATCGGGCGATCTTCGAGCGCACGCTGGCCGAGGTCGATAAGCAGGGCATGGGGACAACCGCCTCGGTGCTTCTGCTCATCGGGTCGCGATACCTGATCGGACAGGTCGGAGATTCCCGTGTCTACCGCGCTCGCCAGGGCGTGTTGGAGCAACTGACCAAGGACCACTCCTACGTACAGGAGCAGGTCGACGCGGGATACCTCACCCCGGAGCAGGCCAGGTTCCATCCCTACAGCAACGTCATCACGCGCTGCGTCGGGGCCGGCCGGGAGGTCGAGCCGGACACGTACGGCGGCGTCGTACAAAGCGGCGACATTTTCCTGGTGGCCAGTGATGGGTTGACCGGCATGATCGATGACGCCCGCCTGCAAACTCTGTTGACGTCACGGACGTCGCCGGGCCGCCTCGTCGACGCGTTGATCAACGAAGCCAATGGTCGGGGCGGCCTCGACAACATCACCGCCGTTGTCGTTCAGGTCCTGTCGGCCGATGATCAGTGCGTTGACGGCCCCACGGGCGAGACTCCCGCCGCCGACACCAGCACGCCGACGCGTCCCGTGCGACGGTAGTGGCTCGTGCCCGTCCGGTGAGAGGTGCACCGCCGTGACAGATGAGCGCTCAGACTCGGTCGGTGAGCTTGCGGAGGTCTACCTCGGCAACATCCTCTTCGCGCTCGAGCGCACGGCGCTCGCGCTGGACGAGGAGGCGCGTCGGGACGATGCGGCGTTTTATCGAGGCATCGCGCGCGCGCTCGCTGAGGCCCGCGGCCGCACGCTCCGCGCGGGACATTAGGCGCAGGCGGACGTCCCGGGTCGTTGCAAGGTTCGCCGACGCCCACGAGGTCGCCTTTGGTGTCACATAACGTATAGTTTCCACTCATGCCAACTCCCCAGACCCCCTCTCCGTTGCGGCGCCTTCACGATGCCGGCCAATCCATCTGGTTGGACTTCATCGACAGGAGCATGCTGCACAATGGCGACCTCGAGCGTCGGATCCGTGACGAGGCTGTCACGGGGATGACCTCCAATCCAACGATCTTCGAAAAGGCGTTGGCCGAGGGAACGGCGTACGACGCCCAACTCGCCGCGATCGGCAGTGATTCCGACGCGACACCCCAGGCGCTGTTCGAGGAGATCGCCACGCAGGACGTGCGGGACGCATGCGATGCGTTCCGCTCCGTGTACGATGCGACGCGAAGCGCGGATGGCTACGTATCAATCGAAGTGTCGCCGGGCGTGGCGCAGGACGCGAAGCGCACCGTCGAGGAGGCGCGCCGCCTCTGGTCGTCGGTCGCACGGCCGAACGTCTTGATCAAGGTGCCCGGGACGGTGGAAGGCGCGCGCGCGGTTCGCGAGTTGACGGCCGCTGGCATCAACGTGAACATCACGTTGCTCTTCGCGGTCGAGGCCCACGCGCGGGTGATCGAGGCGTACCTCGCGGGTCTCGAAGATCGCGTCCGGGCGCAGCAGCCGATTGATCGGATCGCGTCGGTCGCCAGCTTCTTCGTGAGTCGCGTGGATTCGGAAGTCGACAAACGTCTCGAGGCACTCGCAGCGCAACGCAGTGGAGCCGACCGCGACCGCATCCTCGGCCTTAGAGGCCGTGCGGCCATCGCCAATGCGAAGCATGCTTACCAACTGTTCGCGCGACGGTTTGCCGGACCTCGGTGGTCCGCATTGGCCGACAAGGGCGCTCACGTGCAGCGCCCGCTGTGGGCCAGTACCAGCACGAAGAATCCTGCATATCGCGACGTCATGTACGTCGAGCAACTGATCGGGCCCAATACGGTCAACACCCTGCCGCCCGCGACCCTCGATGCGTTCCGTGACCACGGAGTGGTGTCGCGCACGGTTGACGCGGATCTTCCGCAGGCTGACCTCGCGATTGCGGACATTGAAGCCGCCGGCGTGTCCATGACCGACGTGACCGACCAGCTGCTCCGTGACGGGATTGCCAGCTTCCAGAAGTCCTACGACTCGCTACTGGCCGGCCTGGAGCGCAAGCGGCACGCGTTGGTGTGAACGGCTAGACGTTCGACGTTGGACGCTCGACGTTCGACGACAAACCTCGGGGCCAGCGAAGTGCACCGCTGCTGGCCCCGAGGTTTCTTTCGAACGTCGAACGTCGAACGTCGAACGTCCAGCATCTAGCATTTACTGGCAGTTGAACACATCCCCCGTGACGAGATTCACCTCGCAGGTCAGCGTCGTGGTCCCGATCACCTGAAGCTCAGCGTTATCGGTCCCGTTGAACGTCACGACGATATGGCGGGTGAGCGTGCCGGTCACTGTGCTCGGACCGTTCGCGGTGTACGCCCACGTCGCCCACCGGTGGTACTGACCGGAGAGCGGGAAGGGGTTCTGAGTACGTGGCCGCTGATAGATCACGTTGGCGGTCGTATCATACGCGACGCCGGTGACGTCGATCGACCAGATCGTGCCAGTATATGAAGCGGTGTCGTTCGCCAGGGTGTTGCCGTTCCACGTGCTCTGCTGCTTCGAGTCTTGCGCGAACGAGGGATGGTCCGTGACGGAGTGATTGCGCACCCGATGGCTCCTGCCTTCCCACTTCGTCCGGTGAATCGCTGCGTACACCAGCACGCCGTTTGGACCGCCGAAGTTGATGGAGTCGGTGTGGCTGTCCGTCTTTGATTGCGCCGTATCCTCGGCGAAGAACTCGTAGTTCCATGTACGGATCAGCGTATCCGCGCGCGAAGGCGCCGACGTCGAGATGGTGAGGGTGTCCGGCGTACAGTAGAAGCGCAGGTCCGACGGCAGGCCGGTCTGGGTGCAATTGTGGCTGCCCATCCCGAACAACACGGATGCACTGTGCGGGATCATGAAACCGCGGGACGTCATGACCACCGCCGCTGTGCCTTCATCATCGCCCGCGTCGTTTCCGGTCTCGTCGATATCCGACACCACGGCCTGACCCGTGCTCGCCGCGACATCGTTTGCGATCTGCGTCTGCAATCCGCTGTTGGTCGGCCCGACGGCGGTACCTGCCGAGGAACAGGCAGACAGCGCTGACAAGGCCGCCAAGGCACCAATGGCCGTCAACGTGTTACGGTACTCCATGGGACACCTCCTGAGTGCGGCGGGGCCGCGACTGGTTCTCACAAGTCCGGGCCGATTCGGCTGCGCCCGCGGTGCGGCGACATTGCCGCAGTGGTCGGAGGGAAGACGACGTATTGATGGGCGCGTTAAGGAGGCCTGCAGATCTTAGCGGGCCGCAGGCTGCCGTCTTGTCACCGTGTGATGGGAGCGCTCTCCGGCGTGATACAGAGCCCTACTCGAGTGGCTCCAGGCGCGGTCAACGGGTCTCGCCTGGGTCGTTGCGCGCGTGTCGCCGGCCTGGGGTAATGCGCTTGGACCCTCTGGTTGCGGGAGTTAACCTTCGCCGGTCGCTAGCCTTTTCCTTTCGACTGCCGTTCTCGCCCGCTCGCAGACCGCCGTGGCCGCATCGAGCACATCGACGCCGATACTGACGCCCATCGTCACTCCCCACGCCTCGCACCGGCCCGTGGGCGCCGCCGGCCTTGCCCGGCCGCGAGCCAAGATCGTCTGCACCCTGGGACCGGCAACCGCCACCGAGTCCAGCATCGGCGACCTGATCGACGCCGGCATGAACGTGGCGCGCATCAACTTCTCCCACGGCACGCACGCGGAGCACGCGGACACGATCGCTCGCGTGCGTCGAGCGGCTGCGGCCCGCGGGCAGCCTATTGCAATCCTGGGCGATCTTCAGGGCCCGCGCATTCGCATCGGCGATCTCCCGGGCACGCTGATCTTGGCGCCGGGGGACGAGGTGGTGTTGGTGCCCGAGCACCGCGCGAGCGCCGGCGAGATACCGATCACGTATGATGCGTTGGCGAACGACGTACACACCGGCGATCGGTTGCTGATCAACGATGGATTGCTCGAGCTGTTCGTGATGGACACCGCACCGCCGCGCGTCGTGGTGCGCGTCGTGCACGGTGGCGAGCTCACGAGCCACAAGGGAATCAATCTCCCAGGGGTTCAGGTCACCGCGCCGTCCATCACCGAGAAGGATCGGGAGGATGCCGCGTTTGCCGTCGCGCACGATCTCGACTACCTGGCGATGAGCTTCGTGCGGCGTGCTGATGACATTGGTGCGCTGCGGGCGATCGTGCCGCCGCGGCTCCTCATCGTGGCCAAGATCGAGAAGGACGCCGCACTGCACAACATCGACAGCATCGTTCGCGCGGCCGACGGGGTAATGGTGGCGCGAGGCGATCTGGGTGTGGAATTGCCGTTCGAGGAAGTACCTATCGCTCAGAAGCGGATCATCCGGCTCGCGAATCTATTGGGCCGGCCTGTCATCACGGCGACGCAGATGCTCGAATCGATGATCGAGCATCCGCGCCCGACGCGAGCCGAGGCGAGCGATGTCGCGAATGCCATCCTGGACGGCACCGACGCCGTGATGCTGTCCGCGGAGACAGCCGCGGGGGCGTTCCCTCGCCTGGCCGTCGAAGCGATGCGTCGCATCACAGCGGAGATCGAGGCGCACGCACGACCGGCTGGGCGGGAGGAGCAACGGTCGCGGCGCGCGGACCGTGAGCGGGTGGTACCGACAGAGGACGCGATCGCGGCCGCGACATGTGCAGCCGCGCGCATGCTGGCGACGCCGCTCGTCATCGTGATCACCAAGAGCGGCTTCAGCGCCCGAGTCGTGGCCTCGCACCGGCCGACGGTCCCTATCCTTGCGCTGACCGACGAGCCCCGGACTTATCGGCAGTTAGCGCTTGTATGGGGCGTGATCCCCCACTTGATCGAGCATGTATCCAGTTACGAAGCGGCCGTTCCGCTGGCGCGCGCGGCTGCGCTCGGACACGGGCTCGCGCACGCCGGCGACCGCGTGCTGGTCACAGCTGGCGTGCCGTTCGATGTGCCCGGCACGACCAACCTCCTGAAAGTGGAGCGCGTCTGAAGCTGACCTTTCTCGGCACCGGAACGAGCTTCGGCGTGCCGCAGATCGGCTGTCACTGCGCGGTGTGCCGCTCCTCGGACCCACGCGACAAACGCACTCGCGTCGGCGCCGTCATCGAGACCGATACCGGTACGCGGTTTCTGATCGACACGCCGCCCGAATTACGCATCCAGCTGATCGCCAACGCCGTGGATCGTGTCGACGCCGTGCTCTTTACGCACGATCACGCCGACCATACACATGGTCTCGACGACGTACGGGCGGTGTCCGTGCGTCGCGACGGCCCGCTGCCCATGTACGGGTCCGCCAGCACGCTCGAGGCGCTGGCCCGCAAGTTCCCGTATGTCTTCGATGAGAACATGCGGCCTCTTCCCGGGACGTCCAAGCCCGAGGGCCGTGCGGCGGTCCTACAGCCGAACGAGAGTGTGCTCATCGGCGATGCTGCGGTCCTCCCCATCCCGGTTCCGCATGGGCGCTCGGTGGTATTCGGCTATCGAATCGGCCCGATCGCATACATCACCGATGCGAAGCGCGTCCCACCCGAAGCCCGCGCCGCCCTCGCCGGGGTGAAGGTGCTGGTGCTCAACGCGCTGTTTCGGACAGAGCACCCAACGCACATGAGCGTGCCGGAGGCGGTCCGGACGGCGCGAGGAATTGAACGTCGAGCGGACCTATTTGACGCATTTGACGCACGACAATTTTCACGCGGACCTCGAAGCCGAGCTGCCACGAGGCATCATGCCGGCGTTCGATGGCCTCACCGTGCGGGTGGATTGATGGATGGCTGCGGTACGCGACCAGCGAACTCGGCAAGCAAGTTGCTGAAGAACTGCTGCTGGTCGGCCGTCTGCCGGGACGATAAATTCTAAGGGCGCCTCGCCGGTTGTCTGACTGTAAATCATTTGGACATAAACAGTTACGGTTGCCCGACGAGGCTCGGCTGCCGGACTGCCCGGGCGGGTGCCGACCGATCTGTGGGATAGGGTGTTTCACCGTCTACCAGCGTGGCCATGCCGACACTGACTGCTCCATACGTGCACCCCTTCGGCGATGCCGTTGCGGTCGATCAGGCTCGCGTGATCGTGCGTCGAGCTGACGCGCTCGCGAGCGATCGCATGGACCGGCTCGCGCGCGATGCCGTATTTGGCGACGGGGCGATCCGCGAGGCGGCACGATGGCTGATCTGGGAGCTTGGCCAGCAAGTGGGTGTTCGGCCATCGTCCATCCACGGCCTGTATATGGCGCGTGGTCGCGGCCTGGTGCACGGCTTCACGGTGCCGGCGATCAACGTGCGCGGTATGGCATATGACACGGCGCGATCGGTGTTCCGGACAGCCAAACGGCTCGACGCCGGTGCCTTCATCTGTGAGATCGCGCGCTCCGAAATCGGATACACGGACCAGCGACCCGCGGAGTACGCGGCGGTGATCGTCGCGGCGGCGCTCCGGGAGGGCTTCCGCGGGCCGGTCTTCATCCAGGGCGACCACTATCAAGTCAACGCCAAGAAGTACGCGGCCGACCCGCGCCCCGAGGTCGACGCCGTCATCCAGTTGGCGCGCGAATCCGTCGCCGCAGGCTTCTACAACATCGATGTCGACACGTCGACGCTCGTCGACCTGCACCGTCAGACGCTGGCCGACCAGCAGCGGCTCAACGTCGAAGTGGGCGGCGAGATCGCGGCGCATGTCCGCTCGATCCAGCCCAAGGGCGTCACGATCTCCATTGGCGGCGAGATCGGCGAAGTGGGGACCCAGAACAGCACCGTCGAGGAGCTTCGTGCGTACATGGACGGCCTCAATGCCGTGCTCGCGAGCCGGTTGCCGGCCGACACGCCCGGGCTTGTCGAAAATCAGCGTGCAATCCGGCACATCGCACGGCGGCGTGGTGCTACCCGATGGATCGATCGCGGATGTGAAGCTGGATTTTCACACGCTCGAAGACCTGTCACGCGTGGCGCGTCGCGATTACGGGTTGGCGGGCGCGGTCCAGCACGGTGCCTCGACACTCCCCGACGCGGCCTTCAATCACTTTCCGCGTACGGAGACGGCGGAGATCCACCTCGCGACGAACTTCCAGAACATGCTGTACGATGGAATTCCCGCGGAGTTGCGCGACGAGATCTATGAGTGGCTGCGGGTCAATGCCAAGGATGAGCGCAAGCCGACCGACACCGATGAGCAGTTCTATCTACAAGACGCGCAAGAAAGCGCTCGGGCCGTTCAAGCGCGCGTTCTGGGACCTCTCACCGCAGATCAAACAGCAATTGGCGGATGCGTACGACGCCAAATTCGAGTTCCTCTTCAAGCAGCTCGCGGTTGGTGATACGACGGGCATGGTCGCACAATACGTGCAGCCCATCGAACATCATCGGCCGGTACCGGGGACGGCGGGTCACAGCCAGGTCGATGCTGCGCCCGATGATCTGGAGCTCAGTGACTGACCGAGTCGCATTCGGTGTGAGTCGCCCACGTCGGCGACCTGAGGAGGCCCGATGACGGACGCCTCGACGACGCGCGTTCACGCCGCGTCGGATCACGCGGTGCGCAACTCGATCAACGCAGTGCTCGTGAGTCTCGAGGCGCTGCGGGCCTCACTCGTGCGGGGTGATGCCTTGCCACCCGCGGCGAGTCGATTCCTCGAAGCGACCGTGACACACTGCCAGGAGCTCGCGCGACTGCTCACGACTGGCGCGCGCGACGCGATACCCGAGGCGTACGCTGGCGTACGCCCTGCGAGTCAGGTGTCGCAGGCGAGGTTGCCGGGCGAATCGCCCGGCGTATCCTCCCCCAACGCTGCATCCGATACGTCACGCGATGACGACCGCCAGGGGGCGTCAGTCGCGCGTGACAGTTACATTGTGCACCACCCCAAGCCCGCACCTATGACTCAACCAAAGATTCTCATTGCCGATGATGAGCCGGCGATCGCCGCTGGTTTGAGCGCGATCCTGGCTGATCTTCAGTACGATGTCGAGATCGTGGAGGATGGGGAGCAGGCGTTGCAACGTCTCTCGAGCGAGCGCTTTGGTCTTGTCCTCGCCGATCTCAAGATGCCTCGCGTTGACGGCCTGACCTTGCTCGAAGAGCTGCAGCGCCGCGCGATCCCGACCGAGTGCATCATCATCACCGGACAGGCATCCATCGGATCGGCGGTTCAGGCGATGCAGAGCGGCGCCTATGACTACATCGAGAAACCGCTCAACGCAGAGAAGCTGAGCCGGCTCAAAGCGCTCATTCCCAAGGCGCTCGACAAGTACGCCGTGCGTGAGCGCAACCGCGAGCTGTCATCACAGCTGCAGGGCCTGACCCACTACGCGGAGCTCACGGGCGCGTCAGAGCCGATGCGCGAGGTGTACCGCATCATCGACGCCGTCGCGCCGTCCACAGCCAATGTGCTCATCCTCGGCGAGTCGGGCACCGGCAAGGAATTGGTCGCGCGGGCACTACACAGCAAGAGTGAGCGTAGCAAGGGGCCGTTCTTCGCGCTCAATTGCGCGGCATTGCCCAAAGAGATTCTCGAGAACGAGTTGTTTGGTCACGAAAAGGGTGCATTCACGGGATCGACGAACGAGAAGCCGGGCGCGTTCGAGATGGCGATCGGAGGAACGTTGTTCCTGGACGAGGTGGCGGAGATGCCACCGGACATTCAGGTCAAGCTCCTGCGCGGCATCGAGACCCGCATGGTGCGACGCCTCGGCGGGAAGAAGGAGATCGCGGTCGACATCCGTGTCGTCGCGGCAACCAACAAGGACTTGCAGCGCGCGTTGACCGATGGCGATCTGCGCGAGGACCTGTACTACCGTCTCGCGGTCGTTGAGCTCTTCTTACCGCCATTGCGCGAGCGGGCGGGGGACATCCAGCTCCTCGCCAACGAGTTCCTCGCCCGGTTCGCGGGCCAGAACGGCAAGACCGTCAGCGGATTCGACGATGCGGCCATGGAATGGATCCTCACGTATACGTGGCCTGGCAATGTCCGCGATCTCAAGAACGCGGTCGAGCGAGCGGTCGTTCTCGCCCGGGGTCCGGTGATCACGCGCAGTGATCTCATGCCGCGACACCTACGGATACCGACCGTGGTCGAGACACCGACCTCGGTGACGTTGCCCGTTGGCTCCTCCCTGCGCGACGCGCGGCGGCAGCTCGCGATCCGCACCTTCGCGTCGACGAATGGCGATCTGCAACGCGCGGCCAAGGTGCTCGGGATCACCGTGGCGGAGCTTCGCGCCGAACTCGTCGCTGTCCTGGAAGAAAGCTCCGAGGGAGCTGATGCGGTCGAGTCTGACCAGCGCGGGCCTGCCGCGACGGCGGTCAAAGCCGTCGCATCCGAGGGCTTGGCGCGCGCACCCGGCCCGGCCGACGTTCGATTGGACGAAATCAACGCGCCCGCCGGGTTGAGCGCGATGGACTCGCTTGGAGGCGGGATCATGACCGCGCCGTTGGTCGGTGCGGCGGCGGACAGCGGGACGGGAGCCCGAATGGCCCGGCCCGAGGACAAGGGGGGTGCGAAGAAGCTGACGCCGAAGCGACGCCGCTAGAGCGCTCAGAGCGGATCGCCCACCCGTGGCCGTCGGAATCGCCGACGAGGAGTGTGCAATGACACGCAATGAGTCACCGCGGGACGACGAGCCGTACGTCGTCATCGCCGACCGGTCCAGCGATCTCGGACCATTTCTCTTCGGTGCGGCCCTTGGTGCGGTCATCGCACTCTTGCTCGCACCACGCGCAGGAACTGAGACGCGCAAGGCGGTGCGTAATCGTCTCCGGTCGGCTCGAGAGAGCGCACGCGATGCGGCCGACGGCGTTGCCAGTACCTTCAGCCAGGCGCGGGACGAGTTGGAGCGCCGGATCGAATCCGCGCGTTCAGCGGTGTCGAGTCGTGGTCGCCCCCTGAGCGACGCCGTCGCGGCGGGGCGATCGGCGGCACGAGAAGCGGAGCGGGATCTGCGCTCGCGTTTGGACAAGGTCAGTCCCGACGAGTCGGTACCGGCACCTCGTCGGCCTGAATCAGACAACGCTCCGCCGGCCGCGACCGAGGCGCCCCCGCAGGATTCGGCCCTCGGACAGCGCCGCGCGCCACGCGGCGCCCGATAGCGGCGCCGCCTCGAAGCGGCCGCCGAGCGAGCACATGCCCGAGATCCACCAAGGGCCCGCCGCGGTCGAGTCACCGGCTGCGGCGGCGCCATGCTCTGTGGCCACGCTTCGTTGCGGGCGCCACGGAGAACGGTGTGGGGCCGCCAGGCCGCGCTCCAGGACTACGTGCGACGCGTGTGGGACAATAGCGCTGAAGACAATATCTTCTTCCTGGCGAGTGGCGTCGCCTTCAACATCATCCTGGCGACGATTCCGTTCTTCCTGCTCGTAGTCAGCGGCCTTGGTTACGTGCTGAACATGTCGCCGACGACCTCGCTCGCGAACGTATCCAGCTTGCTCGACCGCCTCATGCCGCCGGGTCAAGGCGCGAGTACGGCTCGAGAGTTGGTCCACTCGCTGCTTCTGGACCTGATTCGGGGGCGGGGCCGCGTCGGGCTCTACGGCGCGATCGGATTTATCTGGTTCTCGACCCGCTTGTTCGGGTCACTCCGCAGTGTCCTGGCCAGTGTGTTCGACATTGATCGCGACCGGGGCATCATCGCCGGAAAGTGGTTCGACGTGCGGGTCACGATCATCGCGACCGTGCTTGTCGTGGCATACACTGCGCTCAGCGCGTATCTGGCAATTGCGACCACGCGTGGTGCGCAACTCTTGTCGGAGCTCGGTGTCGAAGCGCGAACCATGGGAAGCCTGCAGTACAACGCCGGGCGAGCGCTCGCTGTGCTCATGGTTGGTCTCATCTTCCTGTGCTTGTACAAGTATCTCCCGAGTCGCCACATCCGGTTGAAGAAGGCGATGGTCTCCGCGAGCGTCGCCGTCGTCCTGTTCCAGCTTGCCAAGGCGGCGTTTCGTCTCTATCTGCGCCACTTCAACCCTGGCTCGGTGTATACCGGAGCTCTCGCCGCGGGCGTTGTCGTCTTTCTCTGGGTCTACTACCTCGCGCTCGTGTTCGTCATCGGCGGTGAGGTCGGCCAGGTGTACGAGCTACGTCGCGTGCGCCGGCTGCAGCAGATGGATCTGATGTAGAGGTCGACGTTGGACGTTCGACGTTGGACGTTGACAAACCTCGAGCGCCAGTTGATGCACCAGAGCTGGCCCTCGAGGTTTGTCTCGAACGTCGAACGTCGAGCGTCCAATCCAATTCCCGTTCTTGTCCTCCTTCGTGCACCCGCGCTAACTTACCGGTGCTCCAGGTCCCGGAGGGCGCGAGCCCGCTAATCCCGTCAGGACCCCGCAGGTAGCAGCGGCATGCGGTGTCTTTCGTTGCTTCGTCAGGCCTGGAGTATCGCGCGGGCCGAATGTGTCGCCTCGTCAGTGAGGCGACGACACGCCCGCGCTTTTCATCCCCCACCGGTCGGGTTCGCCCCGGACCGACGTCGATGCCGCTCGCTCTCGCCCGCAAGTATCGCCCGAAGTCATTCGCGGATGTCGCGGTGCAGTCCCACGTCGCGACGACCCTCAAAGGCGCCATCGCGCATGATCGTGTAGCGCACGGCTACCTGTTCTGCGGCCCGCGGGGGACGGGGAAGACGACGCTGGCACGCGTCCTGGCGATGGCGCTCAACTGCGAGCGTCGGGCAGGGCGGGATGATGGCGAGCCATGCGGTGAGTGCGTCTCGTGTCAGCGGATCTGGAGCGGATCGGCCAGTCTCGACGTCATCGAGATCGACGCGGCCTCGAACCGCGGCGTGGACGACGCTCGCGACCTGCGCGAACGCGCCATGTACGCCCCGTCGACAGCGGAGCGCTACAAAGTGTATATCGTCGACGAAGCGCACATGCTGACGCGCGAAGCGTGGAACGCGCTCTTGAAGATTCTGGAGGAGCCGCCGCCGCGTGTCGTATTCGTGTTCGCGACGACAGAGCCGCAGAAGATCGCGCAGGCTGCCGCTCCAGTTCTGAGCCGTCTGCAGCGGTTCGACCTCAAGCGTATCGGCTCTGCGGTCATCCGCCAGCGTCTCCGCGACGTACTGGCGAAGGAGCAAGTCGGCGCGGAGGATGACGCACTCGCGCTGATCGCCCGCGCGGCGGATGGATCGATGCGCGATGCGTTGAGCCTGACCGACCAGGTACTGGCATTGGGCGACGTCGCATCTGTCACGACCCAATTGGTGCGGGACGCACTGGGCCTCGTGAGCGAGGATGAGTGCGTCGACATCCTCGAGTTGATCGCTCGAGGTGACGCGGCCGCGATCTTTCCAGCGGTCGGCCGGTTGGCCGACGCTGGCATCGATTTTTCGGCGTTCCTTGTGGCGTTCGCCGATGTGCTGCGCGCCCAACTCGCCGTTCTCCTCGGCGCCGACGTACCAGCCGTCAGTGATCAAACGCGCCGGGCGCTCGAGATGCATCGCGACACATGGTCGGCCGCCGACGTGTTGCGGATGTTGTCGGCACTTACGGAGCTCGAGCCACGGTTTCGTCGGAGCAGTCAACAACAGATGCTGCTCGAGACGGTGCTGGTGCGCTGTGCGCTGCTGGATCGGTCGGTCGAGCTCGAGGACGTGCTGCGAACGCTGGAGGACCATGAGCCCGGCTCGCCTTCACGGCCTGACCCGTCATCGACACCCGTCCAACGCGCCGAGCCCGCACCGCGATCTCCGGAGAAGCGCCAGTCGATGGCCGCGGCTCCGGATGCCGCTGCGTCGGCCGAGTCGGAAAGAGGCGGCTGCCTCGCGGGCGGGCGATCGCGTGGTGCCGCCCGCCGGCGCAGCCGCGATCGACGCCGAGGCGTTGCGTGCGCGCTGGCCGGAGATCATTGCGATGGTGCGGCGCGATCGCCACGCGCCGATGCTCGTTGCGGCTCTCGAGCAGACGGCGCCCGAGCTCGGGGCTGACAGCAGCGTGGTCCTGCTCCGGCTTGCCGAGCGCAACGAGATCTTCGGCCGTGCCCTGCAGGCTGGGCGCGAAGATGTCGTCCGCGCACTCAGAAGCGTTTGGCCTCGAGTCGAGCAGATCGCGGTCGCCGAGCCCGGCGAAGGGGGCGGCGGGGCACCCCAGCGACTCAGCGTGGCCGCGCTGAGGGCCGAACAGCTCGCTGCCCTACGAAAGCGAGATGCCCTCCTCGGGGCGGCCATCGACGCCCTGAACCTTGAAGTGATCGAGTAGCAGCCGCGGCCAGCGATTAGATTTGTGCCCATGGCAGACATCATGAAGCTCCTGCAGCAGGCACAGCAGATGCAGGGCCGCTTGCAGGAACTCCAGGATCAGCTGCAGCTGCAGACCGTCACCGGCAGCGCCGGTGGTGGTATGGTCACTGTGGAAGCCGATGGCAAGGGACAGGTTCGACGGGTCAAGCTGGATCCCAGCGTGGTGTCGGCGACAGACGTCGAGATGCTCGAGGACCTGATCGTCGTGGCCGTCGCGGATGCGCAGACCAAGGCGGCCGCGCTGGCCCAGGCGGAGATGGGTAAGCTCACGGGTGGCCTGCCCTTGCCGTTCAAGCTCCCGTTCTGACAAGCGCCACGGCGGTGTGTGCCGTGGCCGAGCACCAGATGCGGGTGTACCGCACGACACCCGCCGGCGGAGTCGACGTGTCAGTGATCGATGATCTGGCGACAGAGTTGGCTAAGCTGCCAGGCATTGGGCGCAAGACGGCCTCGCGGTTGACGTACCACCTCCTCAAACATCCGGCTGAGCAGAGCCGCCGGCTGGCGGCTGCCCTGTTGGCCGTGTCCGACCGCGTGCGGACGTGCGAGCGCTGCTTCAACTTGACGGAAGACGAAGTCTGCGGCATTTGCCGCGACAACCGGCGGGACAACGCCCTGATTTGTGCGGTCGAAGAGGCGTCCGATATTGGTGCCATCGAACGCGCCGGGGAGTTCCGTGGCCTCTATCATGTGCTGGGGGGGAGGCTATCGCCGTTGGACGGAGTCGGTCCGGAGGATTTGACGGTCCCGCAGCTGGTGGCCCGAGTGGCCGATGGCGCTGTTCGGGAGGTCATTATTGCCACGAATCCGAGCCTCGAGGGGGAAGCGACGGCTCTGTACCTGCAGCGGCAACTTTCGTCTTTCCCCCTCACCGTCTCGCGTATTGCCCGGGGATTGCCGGTCGGAGGTGACCTTGAGTACGCGGACGGCGTCACTATCGCGCAGGCGTTGTCAGCCCGCCGGGAGATGCGGTGAAGCTGACTGGCCGGCGGCTGGTAGTCGTCGTCGGCACGCGTTACCCCGGTAGCGTGGGCGCCCGAGGGGCTGCCGGACTCGCGACGCTCGGCTTTCTAGGCGGGCTCGCGATCGGCGTTGTGCTCTGGAGCGGTCAGCAGCAGCGGTATCGGCGGGGGTTGTTCAGCCGAAACCCGCTTCAACGGCTGGCAGCGCTAGGGTACCTTAGCCGGCAACCCTCGGCGGCCACCGCGCGGCTCCTGCGCGACTACGTCGGATGGGAAGCGCGACCCGTCCTCCGGCGGCGCGGCCGGCAGGTGCTGCGGCACGTGGAGGCGTCACTCCAATAGGTAGGCCACATGGCAGTTGGCGCAGCGAGTTGGTCGTTCACCGAAGATGACTACGGCGCAATCACGCAATCGCTGCAGCGTTTCCTGTACGAGAGCAACGCTCGCTGTGCACTCCTGGTCGATCGGACAGGACAGCTGGTTACCACCGTGGGCGAGCCTCCTGCGTTCGACCCCACCGCCTTCGCCACCCTCACTGCAGCGGATTTCAGCGCCAACGATCAACTGGCTCGTCTGATCGGTGAGCGTGACTTCAACACGCTGTTTCACCAGGGCGAGCGCGAATCCATGTATTTGGCGGATGTGGCACGCCGGGTCATTCTGGTCGTGCTGTTCGATAACCGTACTACTCTCGGACTCGTTCGCCTGAAGATGAAGGGGGCGGTCGACGACCTCACCCGTCTCTTCGAACAGGTCTTCAACCGCAGCGGGACGGATGGCGGCGCCACGACACACAATCTGCTTGCCGGCGCGGAAGATGAGATCGACCGACTGTTTCAGTAGGGAACGGAGGGCCCCGTCGTGTCGATGATCAACTACGCCTCGCGCGAGATCAACTGCAAGATCGTTTACTACGGCCCCGGGCTCGGGGGCAAAACGACGAACCTCGAGCACGTCTACACCAAGGTGCAGCCGGACACTCGCGGAAAGCTCATCTCGCTCGCGACCGAGACCGAGCGGACGCTGTTCTTCGATTTCCTGCCCGTCGATCTGGGGACGATCCGCGGTTTCAAGACCCGATTTCACCTGTATACCGTGCCCGGGCAGGTCTATTACAACGCCAGCCGAAAGCTGATCCTCAAGGGCGTTGACGGCATTGTGTTCGTGGCCGATTCGCAGATCGAGCGAATGGAAGCGAACCAGGAGGCCATGCAGAATCTGTACGACAACATGGCCGAATACGGGTACGATCTGCGCCAGATGCCGTTCATCGTGCAATACAACAAGCGCGACCTGCCCAACGCCGCAGCAATCAATGATCTGCAAGCCGCGCTGAATCCTGGATGGGAGGTCGAAGACACAACCCGCCACCGGGTGACCCCGGACCTGGCGCATCCCGGCCAGAACCTCATCGAGCAGATCCCAACGGGCGAATGGGTCGAGCGGGCCCCGTACGCCGAGGCCGTCGCCGTCAGCGGCGATGGCGTGTTCGATACGTTGAAGGCCGTCAGCAAGTTGGTGCTGAAGTCACTGGCATAAAGGCCCGAACGGCGGGGTCTGGGGTCTGGGAAAAAACCGCCGACCCGCCCGGCGCGCGCTACTGGCCAAGTGGTTGGTTCCCTGACCCCTGGCCCCCGATACCTGACCCCGCAGTTGTCTCTACTAATCGCTTCGTTCCGGCCTGTTAGATTGCCCAACACCGTGAACCTGCCGAACGCTCTCACCATCGGACGCATCGCGATCGCCCCGGTCCTCGCGCTCCTCGCGTTGGCTCCGGCGTGGCCGCTTCGACTGCTTGCGTTCGCGGTGTTTGTCGGCGCCGCGGTAACGGATTACATTGACGGGAAGCTGGCACGCGACCGAAACCTGGTCACGAATCTCGGACGCTTGCTTGATCCGCTCGCGGACAAGGTGCTGCTGGTCGCGACGTTGCTCCCGATATTCCTGCTACAGGGAACGGGGATCGATAACGTACCCGCGGCGACCGTGTTGTCGGCACTGCCGCAGGGATGGCGCGAGCCCGCCCCGTTCATTACGCCCCTGGGTGCGGTCGGACTCCCGCTCTGGGTTCTGGTCGTCGTGCTGGGCCGCGAGCTGTTCATGACTCTGTTTCGACAGGCCGCGGCGTGGCGCGGCGTCGTGATCGGCGCGATCGGATCCGCGAAGCTCAAGACCGGCTTCCAATGGACGTGGATGGGGACGGCGCTGTTTTGGTTTGCCGCGAGCCGCGCGGCCACCGTATACGGATGGACGAGTCTGTCGGAATGGCGTCCGATCGCGATCTTCATCGGCATTGTCGGTGTCGGTGCAATGGCTGGCGCGGTCTCGCTTACGCTCTACTCCCTGGCGCAGTACCTGCGCCGATACGGCGGGCTGTTTGCGCATCGAACTGATCACCATCGGGGATGAGCTTCTCCTCGGCTTCACAATCGATACGAACGCTGCCTACCTGGCACGTGAGCTGGCCGGTGTCGGCGTACAACTCGCCCGTCGGGGAACGGTCGGTGACACCGCGGCGGATATTGTAAGCGCGGTTGGTGACGCGCTCGAGCGCACCGGCGCGGTTGTCACGACCGGAGGCCTCGGCCCGACAAGCGATGATCTGACGAAGCCTGCTATTGCGAGGCTGTTCGGCCGCGGCCTGCATTTCGACGAATCCATTTATGCCCGGATCGAGCAGCGGTGGAGAGATCGCGGTTTGCCAGGCGCGCCGCCCGCGACCAATCGCCAACAGGCGATGATCCCCGATGGAGCGGTTGTCCTCGTCAACAACCATGGCACCGCGCCGGGGATCTGGCTCGAGGATTCGATGGGCCGGTGGGTCGCAATGCTGCCCGGTGTGCCGAGGGAAATGCGTGCCATGCTGCAGGACACGCTGCTCCCGCGCCTACGCGACCGCGGAATCGATGCCACAACCGTTGTGCGGTCGCGCACGCTGCGCACGACCGGGATCGCAGAGTCGGCGGCAGCCGAGCGTTTGGGCGAGTTGGCCTCTGGGACGGGGGGCATGCCGTTGGCATATCTGCCGAGTGAGGACGGCGTGGATTTGCGCCTCACCGCGCGAGACTTGTCCCCGCGAGACGCGGACCGGATCCTGGCGAACGGCATCGCGCAGCTGCGCGAGCGGATCGGCCGGTTCGTGTACGGAGAGGACGGTGCGGACCTCGCTGACGTGGTACTCGATGCCTGCCGCACCCGGGGCCTGCATGTCGCGATTGCCGAGAGCTGCACGGGCGGCGTGCTTGGTGCTCGGCTCACGGCGATCCCTGGTTCGAGCGAGGTGTTCCTTGGCGGTGTGATTGCCTATGACAACGCCGTCAAACAGGAGCTCCTGGGGGTCACGGAAGCGGAGCTCGTCGCAGCTGGCGCCGTCAGCGAGCCCGTCGCGCTGTCGATGGCGCGAGGAGTCCGGACGCGCCTGCGCGCTGACATTGGCGTCAGCGTTACCGGGATCGCCGGGCCGGACGGGGGCTCGCCCGAGAAGCCGGTCGGGACCGTGTGGGTCGGCCTATCGGCCCCCGGACCCACCAGTGACGTCCCCGTTGTGACGGCCAGGCGATTTGGGTTCGTTGGCGATCGCAACGAAATTCGCCGCCGCGCGGCTCAAGCGGCTTTGGAAATGGTGCGTCGCGCGGTCTTGGACTGACGAAGCGTCCTGCCCAGTCTGCCGAAGCGGCAGCGTTTGAGGGCACGCCCGTTGCACCGGGGTTAGGCGGCGCCGACATTTCGTGTCGATGCGCGTTGCACGGATTCGCCAATCTCGCCGTTGAGCCCCTCAATTCCCGATAGCAACGCGCGCTTCAGACCCTTCCCAATATGGCTTTCTCTCGCCGAGCAAGACACGGTATGCAGTACGACCAGCACGGGGATGGTCCCCTTGAGTCACAGGCCGACGGGGATCCTCGTGCAAGCGAACCCGATGCGGACGACGAATCAACAACCGCGTCCGGTGCCGAATTGATGCCCGTCGACCCGGACGTGGGGACAGGAGCGGACACTCCTGGACCCGCGATCAGCGAGGGGGACGCGGGGCAGGCTGCAGAAGTGGCGGAGCTGCGTGAGAAGTACCTGCGGCTCGCCGCGGAGTACGAGAACTACCGCAAACGCGCGACGCGCGAGCGAATCGAGGCGAACACGCGCGGCCAGGCGGACCTAGTCAAGCAGCTGATTGACGGACTCGATGATCTGTCACGGTTCGCGCACATCGACCCGGCGTCCGTCGATCCGGCGACACTGACGCAGGGCGTCGACCTCGTCGAGCGCAAGCTCCTCAAAGCGCTCAATGCTGCAGGTCTCGAGCTCGTGAACCCGGTCGATCACGCGTTTGATCCGAAGCTCCACGAAGCCGTTGCGACGGAGCGTGCGTTGAGCCCAGAGGATGATCACCTCGTCGCGCGGGTGTATCAACCGGGCTACGTGTTCAACGGTCAGCTCCTCCGGCCGGCGCGGGTGGTAGTCAAGCAATGGAACGGGTAACGCGCGGTCGCTGACCGCGGCGGACGCCTTACTTTCCGCTCATGGCACAGACGAAGGACTTTTACGCAGTCCTCGGCGTATCGGCATCGGCCACGCAAGACGAGATCAAGAAGCAGTATCGCAAGCTCGCCAAGCGCTATCATCCCGACGCGAACGCCAACGACCCAAAAGCCGCGGAACGATTCAAGGAAATATCCGAGGCGTACACCCTTCTTGGGGACGCTGAGAAGCGCAAGCAGTACGATGACATGCGCCGCCTTGGCGCTTTTGGTGGCTTTGGCGACGGCGCACCGTTCGGTGCGGGTCGGGGCGCGGGCGCACGGCGCGGCCCGGGGCCGCCGCCAGGTGCCGGACCGGGCCCGGGCGCCGGCCAATCCTTCCGGTTCGACGATTTCGACGTTGGCGGTCTCGGCGGCCTCGGCGACTTGTTCAGCAACATGTTCAACGGCGGTCGCGGGGCCGGGCGCGCCGCCGGTCCGGAGCGCGGGCAGTCGGTCGAGGCAGCGGTGGAGGTGCCGTTCCGGACGGCCGCACTGGGCGGCAAAGTCCCGATCGAGCTCGAGGTGACGGAGCAGTGCCCCACGTGCCACGGCGGGGGCGGTGCGCCCGGCGCAACGTTCAAGACCTGTCCCGAATGCAATGGCCGTGGTGTCGTGTCGCTCGGTCAGGGTGGCTTTGCAGTCACGAGGACATGTCCGGTTTGTCTCGGTCGCGGGCGCGTCCCGTCACAACGATGCCCGACCTGTAACGGCGTCGGTGAAGTCCGGAGTCACAAGCGCGTGCTCATCACCGTTCCCCCCGGAACGGACACCGGCAGCAAGGTGCGCCTGCGCGGACAGGGTGGCAAAGGGGCGGACGGCGGTGCGCCTGGCGATATCGTGATCACGTTTCAAGTGCAGCCCGATCGCTTTTTCCGGCGCGACGGGCTCGACATCATCGCGTCGGTGCCGCTCAACATCGCGCAGGCGACACTCGGCTCACGGATCAGCGTTCGGACACTGGACGGGAAAAAGGTGGCACTCCGCATCCCCGAAGGCACACCGGCCGGCAAACGGTTCCGCGTGCCAGGCCAAGGAATTCACAAGGATGGCAAGTCGGGGGATCTGATCGTCGAAGTCACGATCAACGTGCCGGAGCATCTGACCGAGGACCAACAGCGTATGATGCGCGAGTTTGCGGCAGCCGGCGGTCTGAAGTACTGAACGTCGAACGTCGAACGTCGAACGTCGAACGTCCAGCGGATATTCACCTGTCACCCGGTCCCCGCGGCCGTGACCAGCGCCAGACTCGCGAGTATCCAGAGCACGGGCCGCCAAAGGATCCAGTAACGGAGGCCGACGGGACCGAGCGCCAGCACGCCGAGGAGTTCCAACGCCAGTAAGCAGGCGCCCACACCAGCGAGATGTCGTACCGGATCGCGCTTGCGAGCCACGCGTGCGACGCGCGCGGCGCCTGTTGCGGCGACGCAGACCAGCACCAACGTCGACAGGATCGACACGAGGTTACGGGCGGTGCCGATCGGGAGTTCGGGGCGAACCCCCGCTATGGAGATACCGATCTTGCGCACCCCGAAGGCGGCGACGCGAATCGGATCGTCGCGCATCTCTTGCATGGCAGCGTGCACGAACACCTGGTTGGCGCCAACCTCGTCTTTTCCGGCCGCCTGCTGCCAGATGGTGCCGATGATCGACGAGTCGGCAGACAGTGCATCGACTTGACCGAGTGCCAGAGCGCGCATCGCATTTGGTTCGGTCGATTCCCATAAGGTTACGCCGTCATGCGAGGACCCCGTCATGAAATGATGCTGCACGATGGCGTTCCGCTCCCCCCACGCGCCGACGGCGAGGATCACCCCGAAGGCGATGGCAAGGCCGGTTGATCGCAGCACGCGGAGCCCGGGTATCGCAAGGCAGCCTACAGCGATGCCGACAACCGCAACGAGGGCCTCTGTGCGAGTGACAGCCGCCCATCCGGAGAGGATCACGAGTGCAGCGGTGACGATCCAGGAGACGTTCGACCGGGCCGCATTGCGCGGGAGCCTCGTGGTGACCCAGCGGGAGAGGGCGATCGCCGCAACAAGCCAGAAAAGCGCAGCGCCGAGAAACGTGTCGTCGTACACAGGACCATGGATGACCATCAGCGGGTCGAGCGCAGCGATCAACCCTGCGACCAATGCTGCGTCAGGCCCAAACAACGCGAGCGCCACCGCCGCAGCGGCGACCACCAATAGAACGGCGACCGGAACGTGCCAGTAGGTGAATAGCGCCGGCCGATGGAGTGCGAGGCCAGCGGCCAGGTACACCGGTTCGCCAGGAAGGTGATACGACCGCAGCGGCGGATCGCTCGGAACGACCGTCCCCTTGAGTCGTTGCCAGTTGCCGCCCTCGTAACGACCCGAGGCCGCGAGATTCGATGCGATGGCCAGCGCGGCGTTGGGCATCATGTACGGCTTGAGCCACCATGTCGCGCTGATGAACTGGATCACGAGGCTTACAGCCGCGACCGTCCGCAGCGGTCGTCGACGTGGCCACGCAACTGTCTTAGGCGCCAGGCCGCTCTCCGACCGACTGCGCGGACTCGATGACCCCTCCGCCGAGAACCTGGTCGTCATCGTACAACACCACCGATTGGCCCGGAGTGACGGCTGCGAGCGGGCTGCGCAGCGAAAACTCGATTTCCACGGGTCCGCGCGGGCCAACGCCGTCGACCCGACTCACGTCGGCGATGGCGACACTGCCGCGGTGTCGAACCTGCACGCCGACTCGATCTCCGCAGCGCGGCGCTCCGTCGACCAGCCAGTTGACCTCCCGAGCTACGACCGTGCTGCATAGCAGGTCGTCCTTTTCGCCAACAACCACGGCACGATCCGAGGGACGAATCGCAACAACGTATTGCGCCTGCGGCGATCCACCCGGTAGGCCGCGCCGCTGGCCAATCGTGTACCTGGCGAAGCCGTTGTGTTGGGCGAGCACGCGGCCTTCGCGCGTGACGACAGGCCCCGGTTGCAGAGCCGGCGTGTCCTGGCCGAGCTGCTGTGCGATGATGTGGGTGTGATCGCCGTCTGGTACGAAGCAGATGTCCTGACTCTCGCGCTTGTCTGCAACGCGGAGAAGCCCGAGGGTGCGCGCGCGTGCGCGGGTCTCGCTCTTAGTGAGGTCGCCAACGGGCAGCAATAAACGCCCGAGCACCGCGCGATCGACGCCCCAGAGGAAATAACTCTGATCCTTCCGTGGGTCGCTGCCGCGGTGTAGGACACCGCCCTCGACGCGGGCGTAGTGACCAGTCGCGATCCACTTGATGTCCAGGGCGTCAGCCTTCCGCAACAGATCGCGGAACTTGGTGAACGTGTTGCATCGGACGCACGGTATCGGCGTGCGGCCACGAGCATACTCACTCACGAAATCCCGCACCACGTCTCGCGAAAAGGATCGCTCGAGATTCACGACGTAGTGTGGGGCGCCGATCTGTGTGCAGACTCGCCGGGCGTCGTCAATCGAGTCGAGGGAGCAGCACGGCCGGTCCGGCACTTCGGTCCCATGGCAGAAGAGCTTCATCGTCACGCCAACGACATCCCAGCCACGCTCCGTGAGCAACGCGGCCGCGACGGACGAGTCGACGCCGCCAGACATGGCGACAAGCACCCGCTCGCCCATCAGGCAGACGTCCCGGAGTGGCCGCGCGCCTTGGCGACGAGCGTCGGGAAGAGCTGGGCGACCCGCGCAGTCCCTTCGGGCGTCGTCAACGCTCCGAGACTCATCCGGATCGCCGCGGCCGCGAGCTCGGGGCGGACGCCGAGAGCGGCGAGAACGTGCGAGGGCGCCACACTCCCGCTCTGGCAGGCAGAGCCCGACGACGCAGCAACTCCCGCGAGGTCGAGCGCCATCAAGAGTGACTCGCTGTCTGTCCCGGGTACCGAGATGTTGAGGATGTGCGCGGCGCGCGGGGCCCCACGGCCATGCACGACGGCGTCGGGGATGCGGGCCAGCAACTCGCACTCCAGGTTGTCGCGCAGCGCCGCTAGTCGGGTGCACTCGACGCTCGCTTCGGCCGTCGCCAATTCTGCCGCCCGGGCGAAGCCGACTGCGAACGCGACGTTCTCCGTCCCGGGTCGGCGCCCCCGATCCTGCGTACCTCCGTGCATCAGCGGCTCGAGCACGACACCGCGCCGAACATAGAGTGCCCCAACTCCCTTCGGCGCTCCGATCTTGTGCCCCGACACCGTCAACAAGTCGAATGGCTGCCGCCCAGCATCGATCGGCACTTTTCCGAACGCCTGGACCGCATCCGTGTGAAACACGACCCCACGCCCATGAGCCGCGTCGGCCAGGGTGGGGATGTCCTGCACGGTGCCGATCTCGTTGTTGACCCACATCACCGAGCAGACCGCCACATTGTCGCGAACGAGACCGTCGAATGATTCGCGCACCACGATGCCCGTCCGCTCGACTGCAAGTGTCCGTTCTTCGGCGCCCTCTGCGGCAGCGTGGTGGACCGATGCCAGCACGGCCTTGTGCTCGATGGGCGTCGTGACGACCGCATTGCGTCCGCGCAATCGGGCGGCGCGCCACGCGCCCAGAATGGCCAGGTTGTCGCCCTCGGTGCCGCAGGAGGTGAAGCAGATCTCGTCTGGTACCGCGCCCAGACACGCTGCCACCCGCTCGCGGGCCTCATCCAGCGCCACTCGCGCATCGCGCCCCCAGCGGTGCAAGCTCGACGGGTTGCCGAAGCGAGGGCCGAAAAACGGCGCCATTGCTTCTCTGACCTCGGGCCGCACCGGCGTCGTCGCCGCGTGATCCAAGTAGATGGGGTCAGCCATGGGGCAAATATACTGGCGCCGAGCGGCCTTGGCGGATTGCGCAGGCCAGGCGGAGCCGCTACGCTCACGTTATGAGCACTCATCTCGCCCCTACCCCGAGTCCGCTGGCACAGCCGGCGGCCGCCTTCAACGCGCGTCTCACAGGACTTACCTGCTTCGCGTGCGGCCAGCGACACGACCACCGCTCGCCGCAGACGGTGTGCCGGTCTTGCGGCATGCCGCTGCGGGTCGACTACGCGATCGACCGAACGACGATGCCGCGTGCTGCCCTACGCGATCGTGCGGCATTGCTGTGGCGCTATCGCGAAGTGCTCCCGCTCGCCTCCGGTGAGGTCACGCTCGTCGAAGGGTGGACGCCGTTGCTCCCGGTCGACACGTCGGTGTGGATCAAAGACGAGGCCCGCAATCCCACGGGGTCGTTCAAGGCACGTGGCATGACCGCCGCAGTCTCGGTCGCGTCGGCATTGAACGCGCGAGCGTTTGCTGCGCCTTCGGCTGGGAATGCGGCGGGTGCGCTCGCCGCGTACGGCGCAGCCGCACATTGTCCGGTTGTCGTTGCTATGCCCGACGACACACCGTCAGCCTTTGTCGCGGAATGCCGCTTGTATGGCGCAGACGTGCATTTGGTGCAGGGCACGATCTCGGACGCAGGGAAGTGGCTGCGGACCAATGGCCCGAGTGACGCGTGGGATGTCTCGACGCTCCGCGAGCCGTATCGCATTGAAGGCAAGAAGACGATGGCATACGAGCTGTTCGAGCAACTCGATGGTGAACTGCCCGATGTCATTGTGTATCCGACGGGCGGCGGCACGGGCCTTATCGGGATGTGGAAGGCCTTCGGCGAAATGCGGGCGTTGGGGTGGCTGGGCGAAAAGGCGCGCCTCCCGCGAATGGTGTCCGTGCAGGCTGCTGGATGTGCGCCGGTCGTCCGAGGTTTCGAGAGCGGGGCAGAGCGCACGGAACCCTGGACGGACGCCGAGACTCGAGCCTATGGCCTGCGAGTACCCGCGCCACTCGGTGGGTTTCTCTGTCTGCGGGCGTTGCGCGAGACACAGGGTACGGCGATCGCGGTCCCGGAGGACAGCATTGCGGAGAAGACCGCAGAGCTCGCGGCGCTGTCGGGGATCGACGTCTGCCCCGAGGGTGGCGCGGCATGGTCCGCTGTCGCAACGCTGCGTGAGCGTGGCTGGATACAGCCGTCGGACCGCGTCGTCGTGTTCAACACGGGCACGGGGCTGAAGTACCGGACGTGAGATAGGAAGACGGGTCTGGGGTCTGGGGTTTGGGGTACCAGCAACGAACAGCTAGGGCTGGTCACCGTGCAAAGTGACTGGTCCCTTGTGTTGTTGTCATGACCCTATACCCCAAACCCCAAACGCCAGACCCGCTTTTCAGCGTCTCACGCCGCGGCCTCGAACACGGGGGCGTGGGGCTGCCTCACCGGCAAACGTGCCCAGCGCTCTTTGAGTCGCAGGAACGGCGTCTCATAGAGTTTGTAGCTCAGCCATGCAATCAGGACCGACCCCAAGACGGCGCCGCCCGCGAAGCGCAATTGGTCACGCTCGAGCCAGGACACGTCGCGAGTGATCCACCACATGACGAACGGGTGAAACACGTACAGCCCGTAGCTATAACGGCCGGCCGCGCGCAGCGGCCGGGCCTCCAGCAGCGCTGACCGCTTCGTGGCGGCCAGAAAGACGAGCCCTGCGAACGCCCAATCGAACGCCATGTACCCGGCGACGATCATGCCCGGGTCGTCGAACTGCGCGGTCGGACGCACGAGGGTCAGCCCCGCAGCAATGAGAAGGCCGAGGACCGCCAGCGGGAGCAGCCAGCGGCGGACCGCTACCACGCCCCCGGGCCCGCGCAACGCCAGTGCGACGATCGCCCCGATTGCGAGCGCGTCCGCACGGCAGGGGAGCAACGCGTAGGCGGCGCCAGGCGCGGTCGTGCCGAAAGTCACGTACAACCGCAAGACGAAGGCGATGAAAACGAGTGACAACGCGGCGGCCATCGCGCGGCGTCGTGTGCAGTGCCAGATGACGAACGGCCAGACCAGGTAGAACTGCTCTTCGATCGACAGGCTCCAGAAGTGGGTCAGAAAAGTGAACCCGCGCGGATGGTTGAGCGCGATGCGCCAATCACACAAATAGGTCCAGTACCAGATCTGCTCGGGGACCAGAGCGACGTCGTCGAGGCGATGATTCCACCCGAGGAGCGGGCGAACGACGAAGACTGCGATGAGAACGGCGTAATAGAGGGGAAGAATGCGCAGGGCTCGGCGGACATAGAACGCGCGAGCGCGCCCCGGCGCGTCGCGCGTGTCCCAGAGAATGCCTGTGATCAGGAAACCGGAGAGGACGAAGAAGAGGTCGACACCCGACCAGCCCAGGGCCGTGAGAGGAGCACGCCAGATGTGAAAGGCCATGACCATAGCCACGGCGATGCCACGGACGCCGTCCAGGGCCGGCACCTGGCGGCCCGCAATGCTGACTGGCGCCTCGGGTGTGGCGCTGTCGGCGGTGGAAGGACTCACCCTGAGCCGACGAGGCTCCAGCAGGTCCGTCACGCCAGTGACATCTTACGGTGCATGGATGAGCCGATCTCACGGGACCAGAGGAGCGGCGCGGGGCTCGCGGCGATCCTGCTGTTGGGAACGGCGCTGCTGGGCTTGGGTGCGGTGCTCCATCCCATGCTTCCAGGCGATCTATCGGGCCAACTCGCGGTGATCGCGGACACTGGCCACTGGCGCACGATCCATTCGGTGATGCTCGCCGGATCAGCTCTCGTCATTGTTGGCATCTGGGGCCAGCTGTCCGCTGCGCAACCAGGCACGCGCGTCGCCCTCGCGTTCGTCTTCGGCGTCATTGTCTGTGGACTGCTGCTCAACGCCAGCAACATCGCGTTCATGGCGCAGACCGGGACGGGCGACGCCGCGCGGTACATGCAGGGCCACGAGGAAGCGGCGGTCGGATTCGCGCGTGGTCATGCAGGCGCGCTCACCCGCGCACGCGTCGGCAATGGCCTCGTCGCGCTGGCGTGCATCCCGCTCGCCATCATCATGCACAGGGATCGTCGTCAGCCACTCTATATGACCGTGCTGGCGGCTGCTGCGGCTATCGGCGGCGTTGTTGGCGCGACTGCCTTCGACCCGGCAAGCCGCGCTGCGGTGAGCGCGGTCGCGCTCTTCAGCGTTTGGGCGGCCGTAGCAGCGGTGCGCTCGCTGCTGGGCCGATAGCCCGGGCCCGCCGCGACGGACCGCGCGACCGAAGCCGATCCCGTTGCCGCCGAACGGCGGAGACGCAACTATTAGTTAGTCCTCAGCCTTTACACGGAGCGTAGGTGCCAGTCTCTCGTCGCGACTTCGTTGGGGCAGGTGCGGCAGCAGTCGTGAGCTCGATTCTGCCTCGGGAGGTGTTCGCGTCGCCGACCCTTCCAGCTACCGGTGCGGCGAACCCAAGCTGGCGGCAAGCCCCCGCCATGCGGCCACTCGTGGTGTCCTCCGCCAACGGCATTCGTGGCGTGGCGCGCGCATTCGAGATGATCTCGCAGCATGGAGCGGATCCGCTGGATGCGGCTATCGCGGGGGTGAACATCCAGGAGCTGGACCCCGACGACCAGTCGGTCGGACTTGGTGGATTGCCGAACGAGGACGGCGTTGTCCAGCTCGACGCGAGCGTGATGCACGGACCGACCAAGCGTGCCGGCGCGGTCGGTGCCCTCGAGGACATTGCCACGCCATCGCTGGTGGCCAAGGCGATCATGGACTACACCGATCACATTTTCCTGGTCGGCGCGGGCGCGAAGAAATTCGCGCTGGAGATGGGTTTCAAGGAGCAGAACCTGCTCACCGACAAGAGTCGTCAGGCGTGGTTGCGCTGGAAGGCCAATCTCAACGCCAATGACGCTTGGCTGGACCATCCAGGGGACGTACGGATCGCTGAGCCCGTGCCGTACACGCACGGGACGATCAATATGAATGCCGTCGATGCGAAGGGGGACATCGGCAGCGTCACGACAACGAGCGGCCTATCGTGGAAGATCCCTGGCCGCGTCGGCGACAGCCCCATCATCGGCGCTGGTCAGTACTGCGACAATGGGGTGGGTGCGGCCGGCTCCACTGGGCGCGGCGAGGCGAACATGAAGGTGTGCGGCGCCTTCTTGGCCGTTGAGCTGTTGCGGCAGGGCAAAGATCCGCAAGCGGCACTCATGACAGTCATCGAGCGCGTCATCGCGATGACGGAGTCACGGCTGCTCGACGAGCGCGGGCGGCCGAGATTCGATCTCGACTACTACTGTGTCACGAAAGACGGACGCTACGCGGCGGTCTCGGCGTACGAGGGCTCGCAGTTTGCGGTTGCGGATGCGCGCGGCGCACGCCTCGAGGCGTCCGCCTACATGTACAAGGCGACGGAACGGCCGCGCTCACCGGGCCGATGAAGCGACCAGAGGAGGATGGGATGCCGGCGTCGTGCACGCACGTAAAGGACGTCCACACAGTGCAGCCGCGGACCAACGGGTGCGAGGAGTGTCTCGCCCTGGGCGACTCTTGGGTTCACCTCCGGATGTGTCGGACCTGCGGCCACGTCGGCTGTTGTGACTCGTCGAAGAACAAGCATGCGACGAAGCATTTCCGGGCGACCAAGCACCCGATCATGCACTCCGTCGAGCCCGGCGAGTCCTGGAGCTGGTGCTACGTGGATCAGACGGAAGTCTGACCGCTGCGCCTACGGGCGCTGCGCGCCACGTAGAGAAGGAGAAAGGAGACCGAGGAGCGCGGCTTTGCGACGTCCAGGCTATCCTGGCCGCCCAAGCTCAGTACCTCCTCTCTCCTTTGGCGTTGCTCCTCTCTATTCGCCCCCCTGTGGGGGCGAAATCAGAACGTCCCGACATCGAGCGCGGCCACGTCGTCCACGCGCATCGTTTCGTACGTGAAGAACGGCTCGCCGTAGCGGGACCGGATCAGCGACCCGTAATGCGCGGCTTGATGGCGAATGATGTCGCGTAATGGGTCGCCGTTGGGATACACCTCTCCCGCTTGCGACACCCCTTCGAACTGCGACGCGTAGCAGAAGATCGCGTCCAGCTTCCGCTCGAACACGCTGGAAATGTCAACCACGAATGATGGCTTCTCCCAATCCTCTCGAAACGAGAGGCAGTGGAGCACCTTGAACGGGCGATGCCTCGGGACCTCCGGTGCGACTTTCGCGAGTCCCGCTACGAAGCAGGCGTCGCGCACCAGTTCGGCGGCGGCTCGATGGTCTGGATGGCGCCCTTGCAGGGCGGGCGCGATCACGATGCGTGGCGTGTACCGGCGGATCAGTCGCGCAAGCGCGACGCGCGTCTCGGGCGTGTTCACGACGCCGGCGTCGGGCAGACCAAGGTTCTCGCGAGCGGCGACGTCCAGGATGGCCGCCGCCTTGGCGGCCTCCGCGGCGCGTGTGGCGGGCGATCCTTTCGTGCCGGTTTCACCTGCGGTCAGGTCGATGATCGCCGTCCGCCGACCGAACTCCCGGGCGCGGAGGAGCGTGCCTCCGCACGTCAGCTCGACGTCGTCGGGGTGCGCTGCGATCGCCAGGACGTCGACGGCGACGGCCGTCATGCCCGGAGCGCCCTCACTCGTGGCGGAGAGCGACCACGGGGTCCAGACGGGCCGCGCGGAAGGCGGGGTAGATCCCAAACAGAATGCCGGTCACCACGCTGCTCGCCAGGGCGAGCAAGACCGCTGCGGGCGGAACCGACGCGGCAATCGGCGTGGCGAGACGCACGATCGCCGCGAGACCCCAGCCGGTCACCAGGCCGATCACGACGCCAATGCCCGTCAGGGTGATCGATTCGACGAGAAACTGCCACAGGATGACGAGCTTGGTCGCACCCAACGCCTTTCGGACGCCGATCTCGCGGGTCCGCTCGGTGACGCTGATCATCATGATCGCGATCACACCGACGCCGCCGACCATCAGCCCGACCGATGCGAGCACCAGCACCACCAAGAACATCACCCCGAAGAATTTATTGTAGACCTCGAACAACCGGTCCTGAGTCAGCACGTAGAAGTCGTTGGGCGCTGCGGGACGGAGGCCGCGGGTCCCCCGCATCGTGGCGATGACATCGTCGATCGCCTCATCACGGCTGACCCCTTCTCGTGGCTTGATAATGAAGCTGGCCCACCCCATCCAGACCGGGAAGTGCCGCACCAAAGTCTCCATGGGGATGATGGCGACCGCACGGTCGCCTCCTGTCAGGAAGCTCGCCTTGTAGTGATACAGGCCGATCACCTGGAACGGGTTGTTGTCGATGAAAATGCTTTTCCCGATCGGATCCCGGTCCTGAAACAGGTTGGTCGCCATCCGGTCGTTGATCAGCGCGACCTGGGCGCCGCTCGCGTTCTCCTGCGGTGTGAAGGAGCGTCCCGGATAGATGTCCCCGCCGTCGGTGCGTGGCCAATCCGGCGTGTAGCCCCGAAGCTCGGCAGACCGCAGGCGGTGGTCGGCGTACTTGAAGGCCGCCGACCAATCGATCTCCGCCGTGACGCCGGCCAGCGATGGCACCTGCGCCAGCCGGTCGGCCTCGGCAAGGCGCAACGGCGGGTTGTGGCGCCACGGGCATTGCTCATCACTGCCATCGCAATTCGTGAACACCAGCGGGTATCGTTGCAGGAAGAACGTCGTTGCCCCCGCAGACTCGATATCGCGAGCGACACTGTTATTGATTCCGTTGATGGCTGCTTCCATGGCAATGACCACAAACACGCCGACCGAGATACCGAGGATCGTGAGGCCGGCCCGCACCTTGTTTGTGCGCAACGCGTCGAGCGCGATGGCGACGCCCTCAAATATGGCGTGCCCACGAATACGGAAAGCCACCAATCACTCCTGCCGGAGCGCGGCGATCGGATCGAGCCGCGCCGCTCGGCTCGCCGGGTAAACGCCGGAGACGATCCCGACTCCGGCACCGACTGCAACGGCCACCCCGATCGACCACGGGACGATGTGCACAGGCATGAACGTCGTACGGCGCACGACGAACGCAACGAGCAGTCCCAGGCCAATGCCGACGACCGAGCCGAGTGTGCTGAGCGTCGCCGCCTCGATAAGGAACTGGGCCAGGATGTCGCTGCGCCGCGCGCCGAGTGACTTTCGGATCCCGATTTCCCTGGTCCGTTCGGCGACCGCCACGAGCATGATGTTCATGATGACGATCGCGCCGACGACGAGCCCGATTGCCGGCAGCACGATCGCGGCGAATACCAGATACGACTGGATCCGTTCCCAGAAGGCGAGCGCGGACGCCGGTGTCTGCACGGAGAAGTTGTCCTTCTGGGCCGGGCGAAGGTGATGCCGCGTGCGCATGACCTGTCGGACCCGTTCCTGGGCGTCCGCCATCACCTGATCGCTGACCGCTTGCACGACGATGGCGTCGACCACGCCGCGCTCGCGGTTCAGCAGCCGGTGGACCGGCGCGCGATATGGCGCGATCACGAATCGGTCCAACGATTGGCCAAAAACGCTGCCCTGTTTCTCGGCGATGCCGACGATCGTGTAGGGGATTCCACCCAGTCGGATCGTGTGGCCGATGGGGTCGACCGTGGGGAAAAAGTGACTCTGGATGTCCTGCCCGACGACCGCGACGAGGCTGCCAGACTCAAGCTCCTGGTCCGTGAATATACGGCCGCTGACGACGCCCAGACTCTTGATGTTGAAGTAATCCCCCGTCACGGCGAAGACATCCACCCGGCGAGGCGCAGCGTACGACGACTGGATGACGAGCCGGTCCTGGCTGAACATGTACCACCGCGTGCCAGCCGGCAGCGCATCGACCACCGGGTGCAGATCTTCCTCGGTGATACGGGGCCGATGGGTGTACTCGATCCATGTACTTTCGTCTTCATCGCCAATGTTGATCTCGGGAAAGCTGCGGAGCTCGAAACTGTGCACCGCCATGAGCTTCCCGATCAGGTCGTGTTCCATGTACTGACCCATGCCCTCGACGACCGCGACGACGGCAATGAGGAACATGACGCCGATGGTCACGCCCAACAGCGTGAAGAAGCTCTTGAGCTTCTGTACTCGTATCTGTTGCAGCGCCAGTCGAAAGGCCTCGAGCCACGACATGGATCAGGCGACCGCTGGAGGGGCGAGGCCGCCGCGGGCTGCGAGTGAGTCCCGCCGGGTATCGCTGGCCACAACGCCATCACGCAGTACAACCACGCGGCGCGCATGCGCCGCGATATCGGCCTCGTGGGTCACCATGATCACGGTCTGTCCGTGACTGGCGAGGTCGCCGAAGACCCGCATGATCTCCTCCGACGTCGCCGAATCGAGATTGCCCGTTGGCTCGTCGGCGAGCAGAATCGACGGGCGGTTGACGAGTGCCCGGGCGATCGCGACGCGCTGCCGCTGGCCGCCGGAGAGCTCGTTGGGCCTATGCAGCACGCGATCGCCGAGCTGAACCGACTCGAGGGCTTCGATGGCGCGGGCGCGACGCTCGGCGGCCGGCACGCCGGCGTAGACGAGGGGCAACTCGACGTTGTGCAAAGCGGTTGCACGCGCCAGCAGATTGAACGTCTGGAACACGAAACCGATCTCTCGGTTTCGGATGCGTGCGAGCTCGTTGTCGGACATGTGACTGACCTGAACGCCGTTCAGCCAGTATTCGCCCGCGCTCGGGGTATCGAGGCACCCGATGAGGTTCATCAGCGTCGACTTGCCAGACCCTGACGGCCCCATGATCGCCACGTACTCGTTGCGCCGGATCGCCAGGTCGACGCCACGCAGGGCGCGCACGATCTCGCCCCCCATGTCGTATTCTCGTCGCAGCCCACGGGCCACGATGACCCAGTCGTCGGCGGGAACGACCCCGGCCTGCGCAACGACTGCACGGCGCTCAGCGGTGGTACTGAGGCCGATGAACTCCGACTCCGACTCGTCCGCGAGCAGCGATTGGTCGGTCATGACTTGAACTGTGCCGCCGCCGTTGTTTCGGGCTTCGCTTCGTGCACGAGGGTGCCATCCTTGAGGTCGCGGATCGCCTGGTAGGTGCCCCCGACGATGTGCTCGTCCTGCCGAAGGCCGCCCAGGACCTCGAAGTACGTCTCACCGGCGATGCCGATCTTCACCGGCCGGAACGTGACCTTGTTGTCCGGGCCGACCACGAAGACCCCTTCAACGTCGCGTTTGCCGACCTGCTTGGTGGGCGTCGCCGACCGCCCGATGGTGACACCCGCCGAGTCCCCGTTCGGTACGGATTGGTTGTCTCGCACCGTCAGCGCAATGATCGGGATCGACAACGCGTTGCTTCGCGTGTCTGTGATGATCTTCGCGGTGGACGAAAAGTCGGGTCGGGTGTCGCGGGGCGGATTCAACAGCTGAATGGTGACCTGATAGTCGACGGCCTGATCGGTCGTCGCACTGTTGTTGTTGTCTCCTTGTGACGCGGATGCAGCTTTCATTGCACTGTTGGCGATCTTCGTCACGCGCCCGCGAAAGACCGTGTCCGGAAACGCGTCGAGCTGTATGCTCGCGGTATCGCCGACCTGGATGTGGGCGACGTCGCTCTCGTCGACCTTGACCTTGGTCTCCAGGACACTCATGTCGCTGATCGTGAGCAGCGTCGCGGCATCCTTGTTCAGTGTCCCCTGGATCGCTGTTTCACCCTGCTCGACCACGAGGCGCGTGATCTTCCCGGCCATCGGTGCGCGAATGGTCGTCTTGCTGAGCGCGCTCTCATCGTCCCGCAACGCGGCCGCGGCCTGGTCGACCTGGTCGCGCGCTGCCTGCGCCGTGGCACGTGCGACGTCGAGTGCCGTTCGCAGCTGCTCGAGTTGCTCGTCGGAGATCAACAACGCGTTGCTCTTCTTGATGGCCGCCGATCGGTCGTAGTTGTGCTGCGCCTGGTCCGCATTCGCCGACGCTTGGAGGGCCTGGGCATTGGCGGCGGCGAGAGCGGCCCGGGACCGCTCCACGGCGGCCTGATAGGACGCCGGATCGATCTGCAGCAGCAGTTGACCCTTGTCGACGTTTTGACCCTCCTTCACCGCCAACGTGATGATGCGGCCGGAAATGTCCGCACTCATGTCGACCTTGGTATGCGGCTCTACCTGGCCGCTCGCCGTGACCGACGCCACGAGATCTCGTCGACCGACCGGCTCAATCCGGACGGCGACACTCTTGGGGCCGCGCGTCGCGGCGACCGCCACTCCGGCGACCAGGACGACGACCGTGATGGTGGCGAAGAATGGACCATTTGGCGCGTGGCGTCATACGAGATCCTTGTACCGGGCGGGCATCGTGGGGGCGAGCAGCCGGGGCAGGTGAAGAGCGCGCGGTTACGGTCAACGGAGTGGCCGACCGACTGCGCTTTCCAAGGCGGCGAACGCCTTGTGGTAATCGTACACCGCTGAGATCCGATCGTTTTCCGCGCGCTCGTACGCGGCCCGGGAGTCGGTGACGTCGACGAACGTGGCTGCTCCCACGCGATAGCGCTCTTCAGCGAGCGAGAGCGCTTGACGAGCAGCGCCTGCGTTTTGCTCCTGGATATCGACCGTGCGCACCGACGTGGTCAACGTGAGGTAGGCGCTCGTCACGTCGGCGGTCAGCTGTAGGTCGCGAGCCCGTTCGCTGTAGCGCGCGTTCTCCCGGTCCACTTCCGCCTGCTCGACCCGCTGTTCTCGCTGGAAGCCATTGAAGATGGGCAACGATAACGTCGCCTGGATCGACCGGGGAATGTTCTGAAAGTAGGGAAACGCTGGGTACGGCGACCTGGCCTGTGCGATCTCAGACGGCGTGAGGTTGGGCGATCCACAATTGCGCGCGGGGAGGTGCGCGGCCATCCCGATCGAGTCGAGGGTCAGACATGACCCGTATTGCTGAGCGACCTCGGCTTGCGCCAGCTGGACTGGGACGTTGGGGTTCGTGTACTGGTACGTGTAGCCTCCGATGCCCGTGGCAACCTGCAGTTGCGGGGTGTAGAGGCCGCGAGCTCGGTGCACACCCACGTCGGCTGCATGTGTCCGGGCGCGGAGCGCGTTCATCTGCGGATTCTGTCGGCGTGCGAGGTTCATCACGCTGTCGAGCGAGAAGGTCGGCATCGTGACCACGAATGCATCCTCGAGATGAACGCCAGCCGGTTGATTTACTCCTAACTGCTGGAAGAGGCGCAGCTTGTCGATGTCGACCAGGTTATGCGCTTGGAGAGCTTGGACCTGCTGCTGCCCGAGGGTGACCGCGGCCCGCTGCTGGTCCAGAATCGTCGCGCTCCCGACGGCGACTTTGGCCTTGGACAGGTCGAGCTGGGCCTGGTCATCGGCAACCAGCGTGTCCTGCAGGGCGGCCTTGGCCTGGTCCTCGAGCACGGTGACGTACTGTTGGGCTACGCCGCTCTCGAGCGACTCGGCCTGGCCCGCGACATTGGCGTCGGCGGCATTCTGCGACGCCTTTGCGTATGACGGGGTGAGGAGCGTTGCCGCGCTCAGTGTGTAGTTGAGGCCGATCTGGTATTGCGACGAGTAATAGTCACTGCTGGCACCGAGGAAGCTGCCGAATTGGACGCTCTGTCCACCGGTCTGGTAGAGGCCCCCGAGGCTGGCTGACAGTTGGGGCAGAAGCTGCCCGTAGGCCATGCGCACATTGGCGCCGGCGAGTTGCCGCGCCGACACGCTCTGGAGAAAGGTTGGGTTGTTGTGTCGCGCGACGCGAAGCGCATCGGAAAGCGTCAGGAGCGGTCCGGTCGAGTCAGGCACGGAGGCTCGCGTGCTGTCGGCGGCCGGCGCGGCACCGGCCCGCGCGGCGGAGGCCTGCTGCGCCACCAGAGGTGTCGCCGCAACGAGGAGTGTCGCGAAGAATAGGATCGGTCGCATCATGGTTAGTCCATTGAGGGGTGGGACCCAGTTGCCCCGCCCGGCTGCCGGGCCCTACGCAAACGCACGGTCCGCGGTTTCAGGCCGCTCTGCCGAGGGTCAGGAGGGGACGTCATCGCGCATAGCCACGAGGCCGCGCGCGGGGATGGCTACTCGGAGCAGACGGCCTTGGGCGTCCGCCCAGATATCGCGGGGGTCACCCCCAACAGGGTCCATGCGCATGTGCACTGCAGTCCGGCTCTGTCCGCCGATGTCCAGATGTTCGTCGCCAATGAAGGACACGGGCGCCGTGACAGTACCTCCCAGCCGAGGGACGAGCAAAGTGACGACGAGGACTCTCCCCGCGGAGAGAGGCTGCGCATGCACCATCACGCGCGCGATGAAGTAGTACTGTGCGAAGACATCATCATCAAGCAGGCAGGCGCCCAGTCCCACGCGAAATTCAGTCGCCGACTCACCGCGCCGGGTCTGAATGCGTTCGCTCCCGCGCCCGCGTGCCACGCCGAGCGTCAACTGCGCCTGGCGCCGGTCCCCCACGAACTCATTGACCTCGTAGCGGAGGGGGGCTCCGGAGGAATCCGTTCGGAGCACGGGGACCAGGCGGCGCGCGATATAGACAGCCGCTCCGTCCACGACATACCCACCGTCCGGGGGAGCCGCGTGCTGGATGGTGAACACCTCGCGGCCGATCCTGACACCGCCCTGCAGGATCGTAAAGCTGCCCGCGTCCGCGATCGTGGCTTGCGCCACCCCTTCAGGGCCCGCAGGGACGTTGACGGCGAGGTGCGCGCCAGGATGGCGAGGCGGGGCGGCGATCGCGATGAAGAGGCCAGCGAGCACGAGGCGCAATCGGAGCGTCCAGTCGTACTAGTCGGCGACGCTCGGGGACCGGAAGATCTGATCGGCAATTCGCTCCCGTACCCGGCGGTACAATACCTCTCCCTTGGCCGCAGACGCCGCATCGAGCCCCTCGGGCGCCAACTCATCCGGGCGGTTACGCGAGCGCCTCCAACGAGTTGGTCGCCGCACGGGAGGCTCCGGGGTATTATCCTGCGCCAAGCGCAGATCGACGAGATGCGGAGCCAAATACAACATGAGCGAAGTTTCCGCCTCGCCGCCTCTGCGCCAGCCGGCCTGCCCGGTCGCTGGACCTCCTGCACCGGTTCGCGCCGCGTCAACAACACGCACTCGGGCATCGATGGTCATGACCGTTGCCAGCGCCTCTTGATGCGCGTCGTCGCCGTTAGCCGTCAGGAGCACGAATTCGCGTACGCCGGCGAGCTCCCACGACGCCAACAGGTCGTTGAGGAGCAGGTGCAGGGTCTTCTTCCGTACGCACCCCGGGCCCGCCGATCCATGCGTCGCTGCGTCGCTCGCGCCGTACTCGATCGTGGGCGCACGCAAGACGTCGAATTCGGCGGACAGGTCGTCGGCCAGTCGATCGACGAGAATGGTGTCGCACCCGAGAGGCAAATGCGGCGCGTGCGGATCGCAGGTTCCAACCGGCACGATCAGCCGTGGGTCGGCAGCGACCGCCGCGGCGATGCGTTCCGGTGAGAGAGACTTTAATCGCTGCGGAGTGGCCATTCCCGATCGTCGCATGAGTACCACGGGGTCCGAGCTGCCGGCCGACCAGCGCGCTGTTCGGGTGGCGGTGTCCGTCAGGTCCAGCGAGCAGGCGGCCCGCACTCCCACGTTCTGGTGGAGTGCCAGCACCACGGTCGCCTTGTTGTCAGGCGCCGCGTGGTTGCGCGACCCCGCCGTACCTTACCTCGCGGTATGCAGCGCCGCTACACTGGCGACCATCGTACAGACGGCAGGACGCCGGCGAATGGGCGCTCGTCTGGCCGCGTTGGCGCTCCTCGCCTTCTGCGCCCTCGCTGCCGCCGGGCAGTGGACACTCGCGAAAATCGAGCGTGCCTGGCCGGCTGCCGAAGCCGAAATCGCGACGCGCGCCACCTCCGCAATGCACGACCAGCTAGCGCGCATCACGCAGCGGCTCGCCCACGATGCCGCCAGGGCGCTCGACGCCCCTGCGCCGGCGGCAGCGGCGTTCGATTGGATCGCGCCCCTGGCTCGGGGGCCTGGCGACCGTGGCGTCGTTCTCTATCGGGCTGGGGCACCGGTCGCATGGGCCGGACGCATCATCGCACCCATCGACTCCAGTGGCTCGGCATTCGCGGTCGTCCGCTCCTCGTTCTACACCGTGCTACAGGCTACCGCGACGCGCGGCCAAAGCCGCGCGATCGCGACAGCTGTCCTGGATGCCGACCCGCCGGCAGACCGCCTCTCGGACCCGCTCGACGCCGACGTCGCTGCCCGGACGGATGTCGACAGCTTTGCGGTGTCGATCCCGTCACTCGTCGACCGCCAGATGCCGGGGACGGGGCCGGGGACCACCTTGACCGTCGACGGGGTGCCGCTCGTGACGCTTCGAGCGGCGACGCCCACGAGCGACCGCGCGCGAGTCAATGCGGCAGAACGTGTGACGAGTCGCGGTGCCCTCGTGATTGCCGTCGCCCTGCTCGCCTTTCTGGTTGCAGAATGGCGGCCGCGCACGACGATGTGGTGGCGTCGCATGCTGGCGTTGGCCACCCCACTTGCGGGGCTGGCCATCGTGCCCCTGAACGCGTTCTCCAACGCGAGTCGCCTGTTCGATCCGACTTATTTCTTCTCGCCCGTCGGTGGACCGTACAGCGCGAGCGTCGGCGCGCTTGGTGTCACGGGAGTGGTCATCCTGCTCGCTGCGCTCGCCGCTGCTCGTGCACGTTTTCGACTGCGACCGCGGTGGCTTGCGCTGTCCCTGACGGTCGTCACGAGCATCGGTGCCCTCGTCATGTTGCAGCAGGTGGCCGGTGGTATCACGCCGCCCGGGGCCGCAGTATCGCTGCTGCTCTGGGTGGGCTGGCAGATTGCCCTCGCACTGGTAACGACGGCCCTGCTCGTCGCAGCGGCAGTCGCCGCGCACGCCGGAATCGGCACGCTCCGCGGCCTCCCGCCTCTCGTGCCGATCGCCTTGGCCGTGGTGGCGGCAGCGCTCGCGCCGGTCCTGTGGCGGGTCAACGAGGGCTGGCCGCTTGCGTACGAACTCCTCTGGTGCGCTGCGGTGCTTGCGGCGGCCTTTGCCCGGCGCACGCGATGGGCCGTGGTTCCGCCGGCTGTCGTCGCGGCCCTGGCATCGGCGGTCATCATCTGGTCGACCACGGCCGACAAGCGCGCGTTGCTCGCCGAGCGTGACCTCGCCGGGCTGCTGACTCCCGACCCGATGCAGGTGACTCTGCTCGAGCGATTGGCTGCGCAGATTGCTACGGAGTCCGTGCCCACGAGTCGCGCGGACTTGCTGAAGGCCTTTGCGCGATCCGACCTGGCCGCCGCTGCGTATCCGGTCAGACTGGGTCTCTGGTCGCCGGACCAGGGCGAGTGGGCGTCGCTGGCGCTCGCACGCTTTGACCGCGACTCCAGTGCGATCGCGTCGGTCGTGGAGGCCGCCCGTCGCCGCGCGGTGATCGTGCTGACGTCGATCATGGGTTACCCGGGCGTGCGTCTCGTCCTCGCCGTCCCCGGCGCGGATGGTCAGGTCATGACTGCGGTCGTCGCGCCGCCGTCGCGACTGTTCACCGAGAACGCGTTTGCCATGCTCGTGGGGCTCGCCCCGGACGCGCCCACGTCGGACGAGTACTCGATTTCACCGCTGGAGTTGGTTCCGCAGCGACGGGAAACGAGTGCGAGTTTTTCGCCGGATTCAAATGGTGGGCGCAGCCGATTCGGAGCGAGCCGCTCCTGCGCGACCTCCCGCGTTCGAAGCGCCGGCGCCGCGCGCGCGCGCGGGCACTGGTCCCGGAACATTGCCGGGGCAGGCACTCCAATCGGCGTTTGGTGCCACTGGGTGGCGCCGCATTGGGAGTGACCTGCACGGAGACTGGCTGGTGCCGAGCAATCTCGGGGCTGTCCGACTGCACGTCGAGGTACCGCTGCGTCCCTTCGACGCGCTGGCGCAGCGCGCGCTGTTGTTGGTCGTGGCGGACCTGATTGTGGTGCTGGTCCTGTGGATCGTGAGCGCCGCCGGTGATGGTGTGCTGACTCGATGGCTTCGAATGCAGGGGAAGGGATGGGCGCGAAGCTACCGCATCCAGCTCATCGTGGTCCTCTTCATGTTCTTCGTCGTGCCAGCCGTCCTGTTCGCCGTCTGGTCCTATCGGCGCTTGCGCTCGGACGATGCCGAGGAACGCGCACTGCTGGTCTGGCAAACGCTGCGCGCTGCGGCCACAGGCGGTTTGGAGGAACTGCCGGCCGATGCCGATCGCGTGGGCACGCCCCTCCTGCTGTATCAGGACGGTATGCTGAGCGCCGCGAGCGACAGCATTTTCCTCGATGTGGCGCCGCTCGGCCGCTTCCTTCGTCCGGACGTGGAGTTGGATCTCGGCCTGGGTAAGGAGGTGCGTACCAGCCGCCCGCAAACGTTCGCCGGCACGCCGGTGCTCTTCGGATATCGCGCCTTCGCGGAGCAGACGATCCTGGCAGCTCCGGCCCGCGTGGATGAGATCGGCGTCGAGTCTCGACGGACCGATCTCGGCATCCTCGTGCTCTTCTCCGTTGTCCTTGGCGCGGCAGCGGCGCTCTGGTTGAGCGGATTGGCGGCGCGCCAACTGGCGCGCCCGATCGATGCGTTGCGGCGCGCCGCAGTGGCCGTTGCTGCTGGCGAGCGTGAACCGGATCTCGCTGGCAACCCGCCGGCCGAGTTCGAGCAGGTGTTCGGCGCGTTTCGCCGGATGGCAGCTGACTTCGGCGAGAGCCAGCGGGTCCTCGCGTGGGGTGAGATGGCCCGACAGGTCGCGCACGAGATCAAGAACCCCCTTACGCCGATCCGTCTTGGCATTCAGCACTTGCAACGCGCGCGCGCAGCGGGGCGAGCGGATTTCGACACCATTCTGAACCAAAATGCGGGACGCATTCTCGCGGAGATCGATCGTCTGGACCGCATCGCCCGCGCATTCAGCCAGTATGGGTCCGGTGCGACCGAGCGCGCGCCCGCGGAGCCAACGGACTTGGCTCCTGTGGTGCGAGATGTCGTCGAGCTCGAGCGCCTCGACACGGCAACCGGAATCGTGTGGGAGCTGAGCGGCGTCGGGGAGCCAGTCGTGGTGGAGGCACGCGCCGACGAGGCCCGCCAGGTGTTGTTGAACGTGTTGGAGAATGCGCGACTGGCAGGCGCACGGCGCGTCGGGGTGCGAGTGAGAGTCGTGCCACGCGAGTCGGACGGCACTGCATCACCCAGTACCGGTGCTGGCGCGCGCAACGGTCCGGGTCGCGCCTTGATTCTCGTCGACGACGACGGTGAAGGCATTCCGGCGAACGTGCTGCCGCGCATCTTCGAGCCTCGCTTCTCGACTCGAACCAGTGGTAGTGGGCTCGGGTTGGCGGTGAGCCGGCGCGTCGTCGAAGGGTGGGGTGGCACCATCAGTGTTCAAAGCCAAGCGGGCGAGGGAACCCGTGTGACGATCATGTTACTGTTGGCTAGGACATGAACGGTCTCAACCAGACGACACGTGACCTTCCGGCCCATCTGGCCGGATGGCAACTGCCGACCGACTGGCGCTGGGGAGCGACGGGTGTCGCGAGCGACTATCGGCACGCCCAGGAGGTCATTGACGCGCTGGGGCGCTCGTTGGCACTCATCACGGCGCCCAATCCGGACCACGCGGGGTGGCTCGCGGCAGAGGCGCGGCACCTGGCGCATCTGAGCCATCCGTCGATACCGACCACGTACCACTTCTGGTCGATCAATCGCGATACGCGGAGAGGGCCGGGTTACCTCCGTCGGTGGATCGAGGGCGAAACGATCGCCGCGCGCATCACTCGCCTCGGAGCCGGCGATGCCCCTTTTGCAATGCAGGTGCTCAGAGCCGCCGGTGGCGCGCTCGCGTACCTGCACGATAGCGGCTACGTGCATGGCGCGTTTGCTCCCGAGACCGTGTGGGTGTCGCCGACCAGGCGTCTGTGGCTTCTCGGGTGGCAATGGGCGGTGCTGCGCGACACCATCCCGCCGGGTCTCACCCCCGACCCTCGCTGGATACCCATGGCGCCCGAGTGGGAATCGGATCGCTGGGCACCGGATCCGCGCAGCGATCAGTGGCAACTCGCCGCGTTGTGCTTTGCGTTGCTGACCGGCGAGCTCCCGCCGGTGCGGGATGTGCCGCCGATCCGCTGGGTGCGACCGGAGTGCCCGCAGGCGCTAGCGGATGTGCTGGATCGCGGGTTGCAGGCGGCCCCCTCCGCGCGCTTTCCATCCATCAGCGCGTTGCTTCGGGCGCTGGAGCGCGTGACCTCTGCGCGCGCGAGCCAAGCGTTGGGCGATGTCGAGGACAGTGACGTCGAGACGCTGGGGAGCGAGCAGCGCCTGCGTTGGGCCTTGGGCGACGACTACGAAGTATTGTCGCCACTCGGCGCCGGCACCTTCGGATCCGTGTGGCGTGTACGCGATCTGTCACTCGAACGCGAAGTGGCGCTCAAGATGTTGCACCCTCAGGTGGCGCGGGACGACGCGGCCGTTGCACGTTTTCGGCAAGAAGCGCAGCTGGCTGCGCAACTCGCTCATCCGGCGATCGTGCCGATTTACGATTGGGACCGCCGCGGGCCGGTCGCCTGGTATACCATGGAACTCGCCGAAGGCGGCTCCGTGGCCGATCTCGTGGTTCGCAGCGGTCCGAGGCCCCTGGCCGAGATTGCCCCGCAAGTCGATCTCATTCTCGACGGATTGAGCGCAGCGCACGCGAGTGGCATCGTGCACCGAGATCTGAAGCCGGAGAACATTCTGATCGATCGCTATCGTCGGTGGCGGATTACGGACTTCGGTGTGGCCTTCATTCCGGGTGAGACGCCTGGCGGCCCGACCGGGACGCCGGCCTTCGCCGCGCCCGAGCAGCTCCTGGGAGAGCCCCAGGGGGCGAGCGTCGACTGCTTCGCCATCGCGGCCATCGTGGCGTACGTCCTCTCGGGCCATCCCCCCTTTGGTGACGGCGATGCCCGAGCCATCATCGCGCGGCAGCTCGGCGGCGACCTGGAGTTCGATACGTATCACGAGGCGCTGGCCGAGTGGCTGCGCCATGGGTTGGCGGTCGCGCCGGAAGCGCGCTTCGCGGACGCTGCCGCGATGCGTCGCGGCTGGCACACCATGATCCGAACCGTGACGCGAGCAGAGCGCCGGGCGGGCTGGTGGCGGCGTCTGATGTTCGGTCCGCCGGTCCCGCCGGTTCGCGCCCCGTCACCGTTGGCGGCCCGCGGCACGTGAACGGCGGCGTCGCCGCCGTAGAAAGGAAAAAGGCCGTTGACGGGGCCTTGACGGTGCGGCTCTACCAATCGCTTCATGCTGGCCGCCGTGCGCTCTGCGGCCGTGCTCGGGATCGACGCCTACGACGTGACTGTCGAAGTCGACGCCGCGCTCGGACTGCCAACGTGGACGATTGTTGGTCTTGCTGCGAGCGCGGTGCGAGAGAGCCGCGAGCGGGTGACGGCCGCAGTCCTCAATGCCGGCTTCGCGTTGCCCCCGCGGCGGGTCACGGTGAACCTCGCCCCGGCTGACACGCCGAAGACTGGGACCGCGTTCGACCTGCCCATCGCGCTCGCGCTGCTGATGGCCACCGGGCAGCTGACCCTCAGGGGTGCGGATGCGCTCACCATTGTCGGCGAGCTTGGTCTCGATGGATCGATCCGACCGATTCGTGGTGCGCTCCCTCTTGCCAGACACGTCGCACGAGAGGATGCGCGCACGCTCGTGCTCCCGTTCGATAACGTCGCGGAAGCGGGACTCGTCTCGCGTGTCCGACTGGCCGCTCCTCACACGCTCCGGGCCCTGGTCGATGCGCTTCGCCGCGGAATGTTACCGGCGGCCGAGCGCACGTCGTGCGAGCGCAGTGAAGTTGGCGAATGCGACGTCGACTTTGCGGAGGTCGTGGGACAGAGTGCGGCAAAGCGCGCGCTCGAGGTGGCGGCTGCCGGAGCACACAACGTCCTGCTCGTCGGACCGCCGGGAGCAGGGAAGACGATGCTCGCTCGTCGCCTGCCGACCATCCTGCCACCCCTGACGGAAGAGGAAGCGCTCGAGGTGATCGCCGTGCGATCGGTCGCAGGACTCATCTGCCCCGACGAGCCGGTGCCCCCGCCGCGTCCATTCCGCTCGCCGCACCACACCGTGTCTTCCGCAGGTCTCTTGGGCGGCGGCAGCAATCCGCGCCCCGGAGAAGTGAGCTTGGCACATTGTGGCGTACTGTTCCTGGACGAGTTCCTCGAATTTCCGCGCGTGGTCCTCGACGGGCTTCGCCAACCGCTGGAAGATGGGCGGGTCGTTATCGCCCGCGCCCGCAGCGCTGTCGTATATCCGGCGCGGTTCACACTGATCGCTGCGACCAACCCATGCCCCTGCGGACGCGCCGGCGATCCGCGCGCGCACTGCACGTGCCCGGAGAGTGCGGTGGTCAGGTACCGATCGCGGCTGTCGGGGCCGCTCGCCGATCGCATTGATGTACACGTCACCGTTGGGTCAGTCCCGTTGCGTGCGCTCGTCGGCCAGGCACCAGAGATGACGTCCCGCGAGATGCGCGGGCGGGTCCAGCACGCACGCGCACGGCAGCTGCATCGATTTGTCAGCGGCACAGCCGGCACGGGGGTCACGTGCAACGCGCACGCGAGTGGGCGCTGGCTGGAGTCTCACAGCCCCGTCACGGCGGAGGGTCGCAGCCTCCTGCACGAGGCGGCCGAACGCCTGTCGCTGTCGGCGCGAGGGTACCATCGCGTCCTGAAGGTGGCGCGGACAATCGCTGATCTGGCGGGCGAGGATGCGGTGGGCACGACAGCTGTGGGCGAGGCGCTCCGCTACCGGCCACTGGTCGCGGGGTTCATCTCGTCCCCGCCCAGGGGATCGGCCGGGGCTGGCGCGGCTTGATCCCCGGCGGCGATCATACGGAAGGACCAAATGTCACTCACCGACAGTCACGACCGCCCGCGTTCTTCGGACGCGACCACCGCCGCTGCAAAAGAGGTGAGCCTCGGGCAGTGGCTCAGGGAGCGGGGCTCGGTGCTGATCGGATACAGCGGCGGGGTCGACTCGACCTATTTGGCATGCGTGGCCCTCGAGGCGCTTGGTGCGAGCCGGGTCCTGGCGGTGACCGGCGCCAGCGCATTGGTCTCGAGCGAGCAGCGCACGATGGCAGGCGATGTCGCCAGCCAATGGCGGCTGCCGTGGCTCGTCATCGACACTGGCGAGCTCGATGATCCGCAGTACGCGGCCAACCCCACGAACCGGTGCTATTTCTGTAAGTCGGAGCTCTGGTCCAAACTCGTACCGATCGCGCGGACACGGGGTTTTGCCGTCGTGGTCGACGGCACGAACGCGGACGATGTCGCTGACTATCGGCCCGGTGCGCGTGCGGCGCGCGAGCACGGGGTGTGCTCGCCGCTGGCGATCGTGGGAATGACGAAGGAGGAGATTCGAGTGCGCTCGCGCGCGCGGGACCTCCCGACATGGAACAAGCCTGCAGCGCCGTGTCTGGCGTCGCGCCTGCCCTACGGCACTCCCGTCACCCCCGCGCGATTGCGACGGGTGGAGGCCGCCGAGCTCGCGCTGCGCTCGATCGGAGTGTCTGGCGATCTTCGGGTGCGCGACCACGGCGACGTGGCGCGCATCGAGTTGACCGCTGCGAGCGTGTCAGAATGGCTTTCAGCCTCCGGCCGTCGGCGGATCTCCGGGGCGCTGAAACACGTCGGGTACGCACGAGTCGCTATCGACCTGGCCGGCTTCCGTTCCGGCTCGCTCAACGTACTGGCGGGTATCGATGCCGCGTGAGCACGCTCAGGCGGCACCGGGAGTCTCCGCCCAGGGCTTCGCGACCGATCTCGTCCGCCTTGGGATCACGTGTGGCGTGGATGTACGAGACGCCGTCGCGTTGCTCGTGCCAGCCGATGACCAATCGGCCGATCGACTCGCCGATCAGGAGGTCCGGCAGGCGGCGATCGAGATGGGACGTGCGCGTGGTTTTGCCCGTGTGGCTGTCATTGTCGAGGAACGCTGAGGCGTGGGCTGTGGCCGACGACTGGGATGTCTACTCTTCCTTCTCGTCCTGGCGGGCGCCGCGTGGATCACGCGCGACCGTTGGGGAGTGTACCTCCCTCGGCTGCGTCGTTGGATCCCGAGCGAGGGGCAGGCCCCGCCTGCGGATTCGACGAGCCGCACAGTGGCGTGGCGCTCCGTCACAGTGGGAGGAGCGTCGCACGCCGAACGGCTCATTCTCGCGCTGGGCGAGCGGGGGGCGCAGCCATACACCACGGTCCTGCCGGCGGATTTCGCGGCGTTCATGCTGATGGATGTCGCTGGCCACGTCCCGCCGCCGGAGGACAGCACCGAAGCGGCGGTCATCGATCACGCGTTCGCCCTCCGCACGTCGCTCGATATCAAGGCGCTGGGTGGCCGGACCGCGTTCGGGCCGGTGGGTGGCATGCTGGCCGACCGTGAGCCACTGACGCTGTCCGGCACGTTCGACGTCGTGCGTCCCGGCGTCGCAGAGTTTCGCGTCCAGCAGCTGTCGGTTCACGGACTGCCGGTCCCGGCTCCCCTCATCCCTGGTCTCGTCCATCGAGTGGAGATCGGGGAACATCCCGCGGGACTCGCGCCGGACGCTCTGCTGCTCAATGTGCCGCCCTATGTCGCGGACATCCGCCTCGTGGGTGACAAGGTTATCATCTATCGTACCATGCCATGACGCGACGCGTACTCGTGGTCGACGATGAACCTGGAGTGCGCGGTGCCCTCGGGCAGTTGCTCGAGTACGAGGGCTATAGCGTGCGCACCGCGACGAATGCAACAGACGGTATCGCGCAGGTCGGGGCGTGGCATCCCCATCTCGTGTTTCTCGATGTGAAGATGGCGGGGATGGATGGCCTCGAGGCCCTCAAACGCATCCGTGAGGCTGATCGCTCCGTCGCGGTTGTGATGATCAGCGGGCACGCGACGATCCAGACGGCTGTCGAAGCGACCCAGCTCGGTGCGTACGACATTCTGGAGAAGCCGCTGGATACGGACCGCATTCTCGTGACGCTGCGGAATGCGCTGCAGCATCTCGATCTGTACGAGGAGAACAGCCGCCTCCGCGAGACTATTGAATCCCGCTACGAGATCGTCGGGAAGTCGTATGTGATCCGTGCGCTCATCGACAAGATCGACAAGGTGGCCGGCACGCCGGCTCGTGTGCTCATCAGCGGTGAGAATGGCACCGGCAAGGAGCTCGTCGCTCGTGCCATCCACCGACAATCGCCGCGCCGCGACAAGCCATTCGTGGAGGTGAACTGTGCGGCGATCCCGGGCGAGCTGATCGAGAGTGAGTTATTCGGCCACATGCGCGGGTCTTTTACCGGGGCCGTCGGCGACCGCGCCGGCAAGTTCGAGCAGGCGAACACCGGCACGCTCTTCCTCGACGAAGTCGGGGACATGAGCCCGGCAGCACAAGCCAAGGTCCTCCGGGTCTTGCAAGACGGGGTCGTGACCCGGATCGGGGGGGCCAAGCCGATCTCGGTCGATGTACGCGTGCTCTCAGCGACGAACAAGGCATTGGAGAGCGAGATCGCTGCTGGACGGTTCCGCGAGGATCTGTACTACCGGCTGAACGTCGTGCCGCTGTCGGTGCCCCCCCTCCGCGAGCGGCGCGAGGACATCCCGCTTCTTGTGAGCCACTTCCTCCAGACCACGGCGGCTCGAGACGGCATCGCGCCGCGTGGGATCACGACGGAGGCGATCGACGCCCTGGCCGCGTTGGAGTGGCCGGGTAACGTCCGCGAGTTGCGCAACACGATCGAGCGGTTGCTCATCCTCGCGGCGGGCCCGACGATCGGCGTTCCCGATGTGGAGCGACTGGCCGGACGGCGTCCATCCGACGACGGCGCTGGCATCGGGTCGCTCGCCACATGTGCGACCTTCGAAGAGTTCAAAGCGCAGGCCGAGCGTGGATTTCTGCTGGCGAAGCTGCGCGCGTTCGACTGGAATGTATCCGAGACGGCACGCGCTCTCGCGATGCCGCGGTCCAACCTTTACAAGAAGATCGAGCGTTATGGCCTCACCCGCGAAAACTAAGGCGCGTCGAAAGACGCGCTCGCCGCGATCCCGCGCTACGCCCGCCCGGCCGCGGACATTCCACAATTTCGTTGCGGGGCAGTGGGTGCCCGCGGCTAGCCGGGAGACGTTCCTCAACGTCAATCCCGCGGACACGCGCGATGTCATCGGGACATTTCCCCGATCGGGCGCCGCCGACGTCGATCGGGCGGTGCAGTCCGCGCAACGTGGCTTCGAGCACTGGCGGCGCACCCCGGCTCCCGCGCGAGGCGATGTCCTCCGGCGTGCGGGCGATATCCTCACGCGGCGAAAGGACGAGCTGGCGGAGCTCATGACGCGGGAGATGGGGAAGCCTCTGGCCGAGACGCGTGGAGACGTTCAGGAAGGGATCGATACCGCCTACTATGCCGCCACGATGGGACGGCAGCTGTTTGGGCACACCGTGCCGAGTGAGTTGCGGGCCAAGTGGGCGATGAGCTATCGGCGACCGATCGGCGTCTGTGGAATCGTGACGCCATTCAACTTTCCGTTGGCCATCCCGACATGGAAGATGTTCCCGGCTCTGGTCTGCGGTAACGCGTGTGTGTTCAAGCCAGCGGAAGATGTCCCCCACACTGCGACCGTGTTCGTCGAGATCCTGCTCGAGGCGGGCCTGCCGCCCGACGTCGTGCAACTCGTGCACGGCGATGCCGAGGCCGGCGCCGCGATCGTCGCGCACCCGGCGGTCCCCGTGGTCTCCTTCACCGGGTCGACCGAAACGGGCCGTCGCATCGGTGAGGTGTGCGGACGTATGCACAAGCGGCTGTCGTTGGAGATGGGGGGGAAGAACGCGCAGATCGTCATGGATGATGCGGATCTCGATCTCGCGCTCGAAGGCGTGCTGTGGGGCGCCTTCGGGACGACCGGACAGCGCTGCACGGCGACTTCGCGGCTCATTCTCCAGCGGGGTGTGCACGACACCTTTCTCGAGCAACTGACGGACCGAGTCCAAGCTCTCCGCCTCGGGGACGGCCGTCACCAGGGCACTGATGTGGGCCCCCTGATTCACGCGGCCTCGCGGGCCAAGGTGGAGGAGTACGTCGAGATCGGGCATGCCGAGGGTGCTCGCCTGGTCACGGGAGGCCGGCCCGCCACGACTGGTGCCCTGTCTCGTGGATTCTTCTTCGAGCCGACGATCTTTGCCGACGTCCGCCCCTTCAGCCGACTGGAGCAGGAGGAGATTTTCGGGCCGGTCTTGGCCGTCATCCAGGTCGCGAGCCTCGACGAGGCGATCGCGGTGAACAACGATGTGGCGTACGGGCTCTCATCAGCCATCTACACACGAGACACCAACGCCTCGTTCCGTGCGCTGACGGAGCTGGACACCGGCATCACGTACGTCAATGCCCCGACGATTGGCGCGGAAGCGCATTTACCTTTCGGCGGGGTCAAGCAAACGGGTAATGGGCACCGCGAGGGAGGCTGGCAGGTGTATGACTTCTACTCGGAAACCAAAGTCGGGTACGTCGACTTTTCCGGGACGTTGCAGCGCGCACAGATCGACACATACCTGGGCACCCCCGATTGAGCGCGGTGCCCGCGTGTCGGCGCGAGTGTGGCGTCTTGCGGTTGCCGGAGGCCGCGGGTTAATTGGGCTGCAGGAGGGGATGTGAGCGAGCGCACGCCGGCCGATCCAAGCGGAACGTCAGGATCTGCCGCGTTCTCCGTCGAGCGACGCCAGGTCGCGCTCCGTCGGATCAATCGCGGCGGCATCCGCTGGCGGTTGCTTCGCGACTGGGCGGAGTCATTTGTGATCGCCGTTGCCATCTGGCTCGTCCTGAAGGCCTTCTTCGTCGAGGCCTATCGCATTCCGTCGGGCAGCATGGAGCGTACCCTCCTCGTGGGTGACCGTCTGTTGGTCAACAAGTTGGCGTACGGGGCCGATCTGCCATTCACCGGACACCGCCTGCCCGGGTTCGAACACCCGCAACGCGGCGACATCATCGTGTTCCGATGGCCGGTCGACCCGCACACTAACTTCATCAAGCGGGTCGTCGGCGTGCCTGGCGACACACTGGCGATGCGCGACGGTACGCTGTTCCTCAATGGGAAATCACAAAGCGAGCCATATGTAGTGCACGTCGCCGCAGCCGCGGACGACCCCGCGGAGCCAGAATTCAGCTGGCAAAGGGCGTATCTTGTGCATGGGGCGGCGGCCGGCGAGGCCGACCATCCATCGCGAAACAACTGGGGGCCGCTGGTCGTCCCTCAGCAGAGCTATTTCGTGCTCGGCGACAACCGCGACAACTCGAACGACAGCCGCTACTGGGGCTTCGTACCAGCGTTGCTGATCGAGGGACGTCCGATCTTTGTGTATTACAGTTATGCGCCCGATTCCGCGGGTCACGTGCCGCTCTTCACGCGCGTGCGGTGGCACCGGATCGGCGAGCGGGTGGAGTAACCTCACGTGGTAGTCCGGACCTCGGCATCGCAATCGGGTCACCAAGGAGCAGCCAGCGGCATGGCAGCGGCGAAGAATAAGAAGGCGTCGTACGAAGAGGGTTCACTCGACCAGTACTTGCGCGACATCAGCGCCTATCCGCTGATCACGCGCGAGGACGAGGTCGAGCTGGCGAAACGCATCCGGGTGAACGACCAGGAAGCGTTGGACAAACTCGTCCGGTCGAACCTGCGCTTCGTCGTCTCCGTGGCGAAGAAGTATCAGAACCAGGGCGTTGCCCTCTCTGATCTCATCAACGAGGGCAACCTCGGCCTGATCCGCGCAGCCCACAAATTCGACGAGACGAAGGGAATCAAATTCATCTCGTACGCCGTGTGGTGGATCCGTCAAGCGATCCTGCAGGCGCTGGCCGAGCAGTCCCGCATCGTCCGCGTACCGCTGAATCGCGCTGGTACACTTCACCGCATCGGGAAACGGGCCAGCACACTGTTGCAGGAGCTCGGGCGCGAGCCGACGCACGAAGAGATCGCCGAAGGCATGGACATCACCGAGGAAGAGGTGGCCAAGACGATGTCCATTTCCCAGACGCATCTCTCGCTGGATGCGCCGATGTCGCCGGGCGAGGACAATCGCCTGCTCGACTACCTGGCCGACACGATCAATCCGACTCCCGACGAGCTAACCTTCGAGAAGGCGCTAACGGAGACCGTCGAGGAAGCGCTCGCGGGGCTCAAGGAACGCGAGTCGAAGATCCTCCGGCTGTATTTCGGTCTGGATGGCGAGGAGCCGATGACGCTGGAGCAGATCGGGTCATTGATGGGCATCACCCGCGAGCGGGTGCGTCAGATCAAGGAGAAGGCGCTCTCGCGCCTGCGGCACGTCAGCCGCGCGCGAGCGCTCGAGTCCTACCTCGGCTGACCTCGTCTGCGTGCCGACGACGAGCTCCTTCGATGTGACGACCGGCGTCGATCTCCAGGAAGTGGACAACGCCGTGAATCAGGCGCAGAAGGAGATCGCACAGCGCTACGACTTCAAGGGAACGAAAGCCACCATCGAGTACAACCGCGACAGCAACATGCTCGTCCTGGTCGCTGATGACGACTTTCGCATGCGAGCACTGTTCAATGTGCTGCAGCAAAAGCTCATCAAGCGGGGCGTCTCGGTGAAGAATCTCACGGTGGGTGAGATCAAGCCTGCTGGTGGGGACACCGTCCGCCGCGAGATCACGCTCAAAACGGCGCTGGACGGCGACACGGCCAAAAAAGTCGCCGCCGCCATCAAGGACGCCAGGATGAAGAAAGTCCAGGCGTCCATCCAGGGCGATCAGGTCCGCGTGTCGTCCGCATCCAGGGACGAGTTGCAAGAGGTCATCGCACTGCTCCGTGCGCGGGATTTCGGCGTCGAGCTGAAATTCGGGAATTATCGATGAACAGCTAGACGTTCGACGTTTTCGACGTTGGACGTTCGAGAACAAACCTCGGGGCCGGCGGTGGTGCACTCCGCTAGGCCCAGAGATTTGTTCGAACGTCGAACGTCGAACGTCGAACGTCGAACGTCGAACGTCGAGCCGTATCTGGTTCCTCGCCGGCGCCCCGGCTAGCTTACGCGCCGTGCCGCGCTCGTCCGACCATCCGACCGCAACGTTCGGGATCATTACCCTCGGCTGCGACAAAAACACGGTCGACACCGAGCGCTACCGTGCCGAGCTGACGACGCAGGGCGCGAGCCCCGTCGAAGACCTCGGCGATGCCGACGTCATCGTGGTCAATACATGCGGCTTCATCGATGCGGCCAAGCGGGAGTCCATTGACGCGTTAGTGGACGCCGGTCGGTTCAAGCAGGGCGGACGCTGCCGAGGCGTGGTTGCCATCGGTTGCATGGTCGAGCGGCATCGAGCCGAGCTCCAGGAGGCGTTGCCCGAGGTCGATCTCTTCTTCGGCACGTCGGACGCGAGCGACCTCGTGCCGGCGCTCGTCGCGCGCGGCTGGCTCCCGCCGACGGCGTCGACCGTGCACCCCGGGGTGCGCCTCTTCGCCGGCGATCTCCCGCACGTTCGCTATCTCAAGGTCAGCGAAGGCTGTGACCACGGCTGCGCATTCTGCGCCATCCCTCTCATGCGAGGCCGCCACCGGTCGTTTGCGCTCGACGACGTCGTCCGCGAGGCGCAACTGCTCGAGTTGCAGGGGGCGCGTGAGATCAACCTGGTCGCGCAGGATCTGGCGCATTATGGCCGCGACCTGCGCACCGGCGTCGGCCTGCCCGAGCTGCTGGATGCCCTCGTGGCCGATACCGGGATACCCTGGATCCGACTGCTCTACGTGTACGCGGCGGGCTTGGATAAGCGCGTGCTCGCGACGCTGGCGCGAGAGACAAGGCTGGTGAAATACCTGGACATGCCGATCCAGCACGGCTCCGATCCGGTGTTGTACCGTATGCGGCGACCCGAGCGTGCCGCGACGATCCGCGCGACAGTGGCCCGAATCCGAGACGCTGTGCCTGGAATCGCGCTGCGGACGACATGCATCGTCGGGTTTCCCGGTGAGACCGAGGATGATCTGCGACAGCTTCTCGATCTCCTGGAAGAGGTTCAGTTCGACCGGGTGGGTGTGTTCGCGTACTCGGCACAGGACGGGACACGGGCTGCGCAGCTCCCCGATGATGTGCCCGAAGTGCTCAAACGAGAACGCCTCGAGCGTGTGGTGGACCGGCAACGCTTGATCACGACGGAACGATACGACGCTCTGGTGGGCACGCGCGCCGAGGCAATCGTCGACTGGCCCGAGGGAGAGACCTCCGATACTGCTGGAGCGCAGCGTGCGGGTGCACGCGCGCGCCTCGCGTGTCAGGCCGATGACATCGACGGTATCACATTCCTCGACCGCCGCGACGTGCCGGCGGGCTCGATCGTCGAAGTGCGTGTGGACGATGTGGTGGACGACTACGACTTCGCGGCGAGCGTGCAGCGAGTGGTGAGCGTCCCAGCGCCCTCTGCCATCGCTCAGCGTCGAGCCATGCTGCCGATGGCAGCTGTGCCTTCCACGGTGGGGAGTTTCGGCCGGTGACGACCGGGCTCGATCCCCGTCGCATGAGTCTCGCCGCGGCGGAGCCGGAGCCGGCGCCGGCCCAGAGCGGCGACGTGACCACCTCAGCCGCGATCATGGCGCGGGCGCGGGCCGTATTCCCCGGCGGCGTCAACTCGCCGGTGCGGGCGTTCGGTCGCGTTGGAGGCGAGCCGTTCGTCGTCGCACGAGGCGAAGGGGCGCGCATCTGGGATGTCGAGGGACGCGAGTACATCGACTACGTGCTATCGTGGGGCCCGCTAGTGTTGGGACACGCCGCACCCGTGGTGCTCGACGCCCTCGACCGCGCAATGCGCGACGGCACGACGTTCGGCATCCCGACCGTACTCGAAGTCGACCTGGCAGAGGCGATTCGCGCGCGACTGCCGCACGTGGAAATGCTTCGGTTCGTGTCGAGCGGGACCGAAGCCACCATGAGTCTCCTGCGTCTCGCCCGCGCGTACACGGGCCGACAGCGCGTGCTCAAGTTCGACGGCTGTTATCACGGCCACGCAGATGCATTCCTCGTCCGCGCGGGGTCGGGTGTCGCAACTCTCGCATTGCCAGATTCTCCGGGCGTGCCGCCAGCTGTGGCCGAGCTGACGCTGGTTGCGCCATTCAACGATCTCGATGCAGCGCGGGAGGCGGTGCGGGCGCATCGGGATGACCTCGCGGCGATCATTGTCGAACCGCTCGTTGGCAATGCCGGGTTCATCCGTCCGCAGCCGGGGTTCCTCGAGGGCCTGCGCGCACTTGCCGACGAGACCGGGGCCCTGCTGATCTTCGATGAAGTGATGACCGGGTTCCGGGTTGCACTCGGCGGCGCCCGGGAGCGATTCGGCGTCACGGCGGACCTGACGGCGCTCGGCAAGGTGATTGGCGGAGGCCTGCCCGTGGCCGCCTATGGGGGACGTCGTGAAATCATGAGCCACATCGCGCCGCAGGGCGCGGTGTACCAGGCAGGGACGCTGTCCGGCAATCCACTGGCCATGGCGGCCGGTCTCGCGACTCTCCGCGCGTTGACTCCAGTGTTGCACGATCGCATCGCGCAGCGAACGGGTGACCTCGTGGTGGGCCTGCGGGAGATTGCTGCGCGTCGCGGTCTTCCGTTCGCGGCCGACTCGGCCGGCTCGATGTGGGGTTTCTTCTTGCGTGAGACGCTGCCTACGTCGTTCCAGGAAGCGCAGACGGCCGATGCGGAGCGCTTTCGGCGGCTGTTCCATGCGGCCCGCGAGCGCGGACTCTATCTCGCGCCGTCACCATTCGAAGCTGCGTTCATGTCGGCAGCACATGGATCAGCCGAGCTGACAGAGACGTTGTCGCGGTTCGACGACGCGGTTCGTGTTGCGGTGGCGTCGTAGCCGGCGGGGCACCACGGCCGGGCCGTGGTGTTCCGAGAGCCTGCGCGCTCGACGCTCGATCTACTCCTTCATCATCACGTTCGTCGCTGCCTGCCGCTCGGGCGCCGCGACGCCCGCGACGGCAGCACCGCACGTCGTCGCGACGACGACCGGTGAGGTCGCGAATCGCCGGCGTCCGGCCGGCGGGGACTCGGTGCCAGTGGTCGGCGTCGCCCTCGCGACTGCAGCATCGTCGGGTCAGCTGTCGGCCACCGGTGCCTGGCGCCTCGTGACACAGGCCGGTCATGTCGGTCGTTCGCGGTACCGGACGCGGATCCTGGACGATCGAGCGGCGCGGGTGAGCGTCTGCATATCAGCACGCGTGGAGGATTGTCCGCGACGCGCGACGGCCCGCTGATCGCGGAGCCGACCGATCCGGACGCGCACATGACCTGGAACGCGCGGCGATACCGGGGATCGATCGTGCTGTACGCGACGTCGCGCGGTCTGTTGGTCGTGAATCGGCTGCCCGTCGAGGACTACGTGCGCGGCGTCGTACCCCTCGAGATCGGGTCCACTCTGGGCGATCCGGAACGGGCCGCGCTCGAAGCGCAGGCCGTAGCGGCGCGCAGCTACATCTACGTGCGCCTCGAGGATCCGGACCGTCCTCCAGCCGGCACGCGGTTCGATGTCCTGGCGACGGTGACGGACCAAGTGTACGGCGGTATGGCCGCGGAGACGCAGGCTGCCGATGCGGCGGTCGCCGCGACGGCGGGCGAGGTGCTGACATACGGCGGTCGTGTGGTCAACGCGCCGTATCACTCTGCCTGCGGTGGCGGTACTGCCGAACCCGAGGAGGTATGGCGCGAAGCCCCGGTGCCGTATCTCCAGCGCGTGAGTGACCAGATTCCCGGTACCGACAGCTACTACTGCGAGGGATCGGCGCACTTTCGGTGGACCCGTACGCTTCTCGAAGACCGAGCTGGCGACACTGCTCGACCGTTACCTCCGCACGTACGCCAGCCGCCGAGATGGGGCAGTTACCGGATCGAGCTCAGGTACGACAGCGGGGCGCGTCGGCACGGTGCACGCTATCAACGTTGAATCGCTCACACCGTCGGGCCGGGTCGCGTGGCTTGCCGTCACGACGAGCCGTGGGACCTATCATGTGCGCGGCAACGATATCCGATTCGTCCTGCGCGAGCCGGACGGCGAGATCCTGCACAGCACCTATTTTCTGATTCGGGACGAACCGGTTCGCGGGGGCACGGTGGAGGGGCTCACACTGGCGGGTCGAGGCAATGGCCATGGCGTCGGGATGTGCCAATGGGGTGCGATCGGGCGTGCGCGTGCGGGCCAGGACTATCGGACGATCCTGCAGACGTACTACCCCGGCACGGTGCTCGCCCGTGAGCGCTAGACTTGTGTCATGTCCCGAGCGGGTATTCCCGGAGTGAGCGAACGATGACGGAACGGGTGCGCATCGGTCTTCTCGGCGCGGGCGCGATCGCGCAGCTCGCGCATCTGCCCGTTCTGGGGAAGATGCGTGGTGTCGAGCTGGTCGGCTTGTGTGACAGCGACGCGGCCAAGGCCCGAGCACTGGCCGATCGGTTCTCCGTGCCGGACGTCTTCACGGATATCGACGACCTTCTCGAGCTCGAGGCGCTCGACGCGGTCGTAGTCGCTACGCCGAATCACCTGCACGAGCCACACGTCCTCAGCGTGCTCGCGCGGAAACTGCCCGTGCTTTGCGAGCGGCCGTTGGCGCTCTCGGCCCGCGGCGTCGAGCGCATTCTCGCGGCGGCGGCGCGGGTCGATCGTGTCGTGGCCGTGGCGAACAACCACCGGTTCCGAAGCGACGTGCAGGCCCTCGAGCGGTTCCTGCAAGGCGGTGAGCTGGGTCGAGTTCGTCGGTATTCGCGCAGGCGCGTATCACATGGTGCGACCCGACGGCTGGCGGGCGCGGCGGGCGGAGTCCGGCGGCGGCGTGTTTCTGGACCATGGCCTGCCGCTGCTCGACCTCGCGATGTGGCTGGCCGATTTCCCGGAGCCCCAGCGCGTATCGGCACACATGGATCGCGGGCGCGGGGGAAGCGGCGTCGAGGACAGCATGCTCGTGCACCTCGAGTGTGCGCCCAGCTTGAGTTGCGCGTTCGACATTTCGTGGTCGTACGTTGGCGAGCAGGATCGCTGGTGGTTCGAAGTGCTCGCGGCCGCGGGGGAGCGCCCGGCTGGCGCCACTCCGCGTCGTAAAATCGCTCAACGGCCGGCCAACCGACGTTTCACCGACCGGCGCCGCGGCGCGCGAGAGCGTCTTCCTGCAGTCGTATCGGGCGGAGTTGGCGCACTTCCTCGCGGTGCTTCAGGGCGACGCCAAGTACGAGGCTCCATCGGACCAGGTCATCGTGATGCGCGTCCTCGAAGCGATCTATCGCTCCGCGGACGACGGCCGAGAGATCAAGCTGTGACGGGGCGAGGCGGAGCGTGACCACGCGTGAGCGGCACGGCGACAGCCCCGGATCGCGCGCCGCCCCGTGAAGGTGTCGCCGCTAGGAGTCGCGTCCCGTGCCGCGCGCGCCTGGGATGGCCGAGCGCGCGGCATTGCGCTGGGATCGGGCGTCTTGTTCGCGCTGGCGTTTCCGCCGCTGCCCTTTGCGGTGCTGGCGTTCGTATGCCTGGCTCCTCTTGCGGCGTCGATCGGGCGCATGGGCCGACGATGGCGAGCGGCGCGGGGATCTCGGCGCGACTGGGCGCCTGGTTCGCGGTTGCGGCGTTTGGGCTGTCGCTCTACTGGATCGGCGTGGCGTTGTCGCTGTTCACGTCGCTGGCATGGCTCGCTTACGTCGCGACCATCGTCGGCATGTCGCTGTTGGTCGCCGCGACGACCTCCACGCTGCACATTGCGCGGCGCATCACGCATTGGCCCATGGCGGTGCTGCTCCCCGCGACGTGGGTGACGCTGGAGATTTTTCTCGCGTACTTCTCGGACCTGGCGTTCCCGTGGTTCCCGCTCGGGCTCGCGGTCGCGACGCATCCGGCGCTGGCCCAAGCAGCTGACGTGAGTGGCGTGCACGGCCTGAGCGTGTGGATTGCGGCCACGAATGGGTTGCTGGCCGATGCATGGCTCCTGTGGCGGAGGGGGGGCGACAGGTCGCCCTCCCTCCGCCGCGCAGTTCGGCCGTTGGCCCTCGCGGCCGCGCTGGGCGCGGCCGTGTGGGCGTACGGTGTGTGGCGACTGCACACGATCGCGCTGCAGCCATTTGCCCGCGTCGGCATCGTGCAGCCCGACATCCCTGAAGACGAGAAGATGCAGGAGGCGATGCGGAACCGGTTCATCGAGCCGCTCGCGGCGTTGACCCGCCAGCAAGAGACCGGCGGCGCACCGCAGCTCGTCGTCTGGCCGGAAACGGCGCTTCCCGACTTCCTCATCAATCATCCGGCCTGGACCGACTCGCTCCGCTCGTTGGCCCGCACCGGCCATACGCCGATTCTCTTCGGCCTCATCGACTATACGATCACCGGGCCTGGGCCGTCGGACTTCGAGTACTACAACGCGGCGACGGTGGTCGACACGAGCGGTCGGATCGGCGTCCAACCGTCGTATCACAAGGTCTATCTCGTCCCGATCGTCGAGCGGGTACCGTTCCTCAATCCACGATGGTTCACCGGGCAAAAGCACTTTCAGGCGCTGCTGCGCTACTTCGGCGGCTTTGGCCGCGGCACATCCGCCACCCCATTCACATTCGCGTTCGGCAAAGTAGGGGTGCTGATCTGCTACGAGTCGATCTTCCCCCAACAGTCGCGCGCGTTCAGGCGCGCCGGGGCAGATCTCATCGTGAACATCACGAACGACGCGTGGTTTGGCCAAGGTCTCGCACCCTACCAGCACGAGGCGCATCTGCATCTGAGGGCGATCGAGAACCGCGTGGGAATCGTGCGCGCTGCCAACACCGGCATTTCTGAGTACATTGACCCGCTCGGCCGATCGCACGGTGCCACCAAACTCTTCGTCAGCGCAGCGCGTATCTACGACGCGCAGACCACCTCGATCCATCCACTCGCCGTTCGCTGGGGCGACTGGCTCGGCGGCGCGTGCGTGCTGTTGACGGCTGGGGTGTTACTGGTGCGGCTCGTCGTCCGGCGGCGGTACGCGTCGGCGTAACGGCAACGGCGGGCGACGTTCGACGTTCGACGTTCGACGTTCGACGCTGGACGGTCGACGCTCGACGCCAGAACAAACTCGATGGCTAGCGAGATGCGTCGGGGCTGGTGGTCGAGGTTTGTCGTCGAACGTCGAACGTCTTAGCGTCTAGCGTCTATCGCTTGGTCGAACGCCCGCTCGTAGACCCGAGCCGCGACGAATGTCCCGAGCAAATCGCGATCGATCAGCCCGCCATGCGCTTCTGCCTCGAGGATGGCGAGCGCACGATCTGGAGGCACGGCTTTCTTGTAGGGTCGGTCAGTTGCGGTCAACGCATCATAGATGTCCGCAATGGTCATGATGCGCGCCTGAACCGGGATGGCCTCTCCTCTGATCGCCCGTGGATAGCCACCGCCGTTGAGCCTCTCGTGGTGGGCCACGGCAATCTCCGGCACGCCCTGCAATTCGTGCGTCCACGGGATCTGCTGGAGAAACCGATACGTGTGCATCACGTGCGATTCGATCTCACGGCGTTCCATTTCATCCAGGTTGCCCTGCCGGATCGTCAACGATTGGGCCTCTTCGGGACTGAGGACCGGCCGCGCTTTACCGTCCAGGTCGCGATAGGTCTGGCCGGCGAGTCGCGCGAGCTCAGCGAACTCACCGTCCGGCAGCACAGTGGGCTCGTTGGCCGCCAGGACCGCGCGAAACGCACGCTCCAACTGGAGCTGTGACTCGCGTCGCGTGGCCTCCAGCTCGTGCACCCTGCGGGCATATCCTTCCTGACCAAAGCGAAGCAGGTGTTCGGCGCGCCCGCGCTCGTATTCCGCGTCAGTTGCCTGCATCAATGTGGCAAACCGCAGACGGATGACGTCGAGGTGCATCGGGTAGAGTTTCTTCTGCTTGAGCAGGATCTGCTCCCTCACGCCGACCTTGCCGAAGTCGTGGAGCAGTCCTGCGTAGCGCAACTCTCGTAGCTGCGCGCGGCTGAAATGGGTGCCTCGGTACGCCCCGAGCCCGCCCCTCCGTCCAGTGCCTCGGCCAAGGCGACGCTCATGGCGGCGACCCGTCCGGAGTGCCCGTACGTCGTGGGATCGCGCGCTTCGATCGCCGTCACCGCGGCGGTCACGAACCCCTCGAACAGCCGCTCGATATCCGCATACAGCGTGTTGTTCTCGATCGCGACGGCGGCCTGCGCGGCGAGCGCAGTCACGAGTTCGACCGAGCGCTGATCGAAGGGCTGTACTTCGTCGTCGACGACAGAGGAGGTTGCGAGCACGGCCTCTGCCGTCCGCTTTCGATTGATCAGCTGCAAGACGCCGATGACCTCATCGCGATGTGTCTTCATTGGGAGCACGAGCACCGACTTCGTGCGGTAGCCAAAGCGCTCGTCGAACGTCCGATTCTGCCGATACAGGACGTCGGACGGCAGGAGATACACATCCGGGATGACCAGCGGCTCGCCCGTGGCCGCGGCGTAGCCCGCGAGGCTCGAGGTATCGATCGGGACCGTTGACTCAGTCAGCGGCAGATCTGGACGCGAGGAATTTTGCGCCAGCTTGAAGCGCAAAGTCGCGTGATGTCGCCCGCTGCTGCGCGGTCGACCAAGTAGAGCGATCCCGCATCGCTTCGGGTGATCCGTCGCGCTTGAGTGAGGATCATCTCGAGGAGCGTCAGGAGATTCCGCTCCGTGGTGAGCGCCACGCAAATGCGCATGAGCTCCTTCAAATCGTCCGCGCTCTGCTCTCCGGTCGCTGCTGGCATCGACGTGCTCGACGATGCCTGCGTCTCAGCCTGTCCGCTCGCGGGGAGCGTCGGCTTGACGTACGGGACGGGGCGACCCTCAGCGTGGCCGATTGGCCGGCCGCCCTGCGGCGGCGTGCGCGAATGCATCAGGCCTGCAGGACGAGACCCTCTGCCGCTGCCACGATCTCGAGGGTGCCGCCGCGGCGGTGTGCCAATGCACGACAGGCGTCCGTGTGCCGGTCTACCTCCTCGTCCGATCGCTCTGGCTTGTGATGGAACAGCACGAGCGTGTCGACTCCGGCTTCCAGTGCGAGGTCCACGGCGTCTTCGTAGGTCGAGTGTCCCCAGCCCTGATGGTGGCCGTACTCTTCGGCCGTGAACATGGTGTCGTGGACGAGAATGCGCGCGTGCTCGATGAACCGAACCAACTCGTGCCGCCACGAAGCGGGCGACTCGTATGGCGCCGCGGGATTGAGCTCGTTGTCGGAGATGTAGACGAGTCCCTGGCGAGCCGTCGCGGCCCCGGCGGCTGGCCCCGCCGACCCCGTCGATGCGGAGAATCGATACCCCAGCGCCCCGCCTGGATGCCGGACCGGCATGGCCCGTACGTCATAGCCGCCGCGCACGTGATGCGCTTCCCCGAGCTCACGAAACTCGATTGTCGCGGCCAATTGCTCGAAGGTGACCGGAAATACCACCGGCGACATTCTGGTCACGCACGACCCGCCCGATGCTGGTCTCCATTGCCTTCGAGCCCCAGATCGTGAAATGATTGCCGGGGTGGAAAATCGGCGCGAAGAAGGGCAGTCCCTGGATGTGGTCCCAATGGGCGTGCGTCAGAAAAATATCGCCCTTGACCGGCGAGCCGTTGGCCCGCGCCATCAGCGAGCGCCCGAGCTCTCGGATGCCGGTGCCGGCGTCGAGCACAATGAGCCAGTCGTCGGGTGTGCGGAGCTCGAGGCAGGGTGTGTTGCCGCCATACCGCACCGTTTGTTGCCCCGGACTGGGAATCGAACCGCGGGTTCCCCAAAAACGGACGCGCAGGGTCATGGCGCGCCGGGCTCGCGAACACACGCCCGTCACCGCACAGCTTCCGGCTGCGACCAGCGCGGGCTGGTCGTGGGGCTCATTCGTCGTCCTCGGCATCAGCCGGCGCTGCCGCATCGGGCAACGCGCCGCCGGTACGAGCCTGGGCCCGTGCACTCAGCCGCGCGCGATCCCGAATCGTGATGCGGCGCCGATGGACCCCGATGAGACCGCCGTCCTGGAACTCACGCATTGTTCGAGAGACCGTCTCCCGGCTGGCGCCAATCATCTGGGCGATCACTTGATGGGTCAGTGGTTTGTCGATTGCCGGCGTCCCGCCCTCGTCGGCCGTGTCGAGGAGGAGCTGGGCGATGCGCCCGGGGACGTCGAGGAGCACGAGACCTCCGATCTTCCCGTCAGCGCGGCGCAGGCGCCGGGACAGCTCGGCGAGCAGCGCCCACGCAACGGAGGGGTTCACCTCGACGCGCCGCCGAAAATCATCGCGACGCAGGACGAGAAGCGTTGCGTCCTCCATCGCAATGACATGGGCCGATCGCGGCTGGTCATCGATCAGCGAGAGCTCGCCGAAGTGCTCGCCGACACCAAGCACGCCGAGTATCACTTCGCGCCCATCCTCGGATACCAGGACGACCTTGACCCGGCCGGACCGGACGATGAACAGCGAGTCGCCAGGGTCGTCCTCGAACAGGATGACACTGCCCTTGGGATACTGCTTTTCCCGCGTGAGCTCTGCAAATCGACGGAGCTCGTCCGGGGCGATTCGGCTCAGTAGCGGAACCGTGGCGAGAAAATCGGCGATGTCCATGTCAGTCACCCGTCACGAGGCCAGAGGGGAGCAACCGCCTATTGATACCGCTACGCGCGACGCTCGCCAGTAGAAAGGAGACGTGCAGGACGTAGAAAGGAGACAAAATACGCCGCCGGGGGCCGGTACCATTGGCCACCCAGGTTGGGGGCCGACCGGGCGACCCAAGGGGTGTTATATTTCACCACTAACGCAAAATTATGACTGTGAGGCACCTGTGAAAGCTGACATCCATCCCGAGTACGCTACGGCGACGGTTATCTGCGCCTGCGGTAACACGTTTGAGACCCGGTCGACTCAGGCCCAGATCCATACCGACATTCGTTCCGCCTGCCACCCGTTCTTTACCGGCAAGCAAAAGCTGGTGGACACCGCCGGGCGCGTCGAGCGCTTCCGGCAGAAGTACGGTAAGCAGGCCTGAGCCTTCGCGACCGCCTCTCAGAGGCGCTGGCCCGGGCGACGGACGTCGAGCGTGAGCTGTCGGACCCCAAGACAGCTCAGGATTCCAAGCGGCTCGCGAGCCTCGCCCGGGAGTATCAACACCTCCGAAGGATCGTTGACGTCTCGCAGCGTCTCGCTCGGCTCGAACAGGAGCTGACGGGCGCGCGGGAATTGGCGCGTACCGACGACGCCGAGCTCGTGGCGGAAGCGCGCGCGGAGGAAGGTCGCCTGAGCGTCGCCGCGGCGGCGGCCGAAGAGGAGCTCAAGCAGTTGCTTGTGCCCCGAGACCCCCTCGATGACCGGCCGGCGATTCTCGAGATTCGGGCGGGCACTGGCGGCGACGAGGCGGCGCTGTTCGCTGCTGATCTCGAACGGATGTATACGCGGTTTGCCGAACGCAAGGGCTGGCGAGTCGAGATGATTTCTCGCTCCGACGGGTCGCTCGGCGGTGTGAAAGAAAGCATTCTCAAGGTCGATGGTCCCAGTGCATACGGCGCCATGCGATGGGAGTCGGGTGTGCATCGGGTCCAGCGCGTTCCTGTTACCGAAGCGCAGGGCCGCATCCACACGTCCGCGGCGACTGTCGCTGTCCTGCCGGAAGCCGAAGAGGTCGACGTCCGAATCGATGACAAGGATCTCCTCATCGACGTGTACCGGTCGTCCGGCCCGGGCGGCCAGAGTGTCAACACGACGGATTCCGCAGTGCGCATCACACACCGCCCCACAGGCCTCGTGGTGACGCAGCAGGACCAGAAATCGCAGTTGCAGAACAAGCGCAAAGCCATGGAAGTGTTACGGGCGCGCTTGCTCGATGCCAAGATCGCCGAGCAGGAGGCGGCGCGTGCACGCATGCGCCGCACGCAAGTTGGGACCGGCGACCGATCCGCGAAAATCCGAACGTACAATTTTCCCGACAATCGGGTGACGGATCACCGTATCGGCGTCCAACTGCACGACGTGCCCGGCGTTTTGGACGGCCATATCGAGCCCTTCATCGAGGCCCTGCAACTCGCCGATCAAGAGGAGCGCCTTGCCAACGGTCCGCAATGACTCGCCGGGGTCGAGGGTGATGGGTCGTGCGCTCGCGAGCCCAGGACACGACGGCCACGCTGCCGGCGGTCCCGATCGACTCTCGATCGGCGATCTCCTCCGCGAGGTCGAGCGTACGCTGGCGTGCGCCGCGAACGTCTCGCCAGGTCGGGAGGCGCGCGAGATCGTCGCTGCCATTTTGGATGTGGCGCGCCACTGGCCGGCGGCACACCAGCAGGCGCCGGCCGATCCCGCGCTGGTCAGCGCGGCGCTCGGCGCCGCTGTGGCGCGGCGCCGGGGGATGCCGCTTCCCTACGCCGTGCGACGCGCGGGATTTCGGCACCTCACACTCGAGGTCGACGAGCACGTCCTGATCCCCAGGCCGGAGACGGAAGGGCTGGTTGATGTCGTGCTTGCCCACGCGCTGACGGGTGGGATCGCGATCGACGTCGGTACTGGATCTGGTGCGATTGCGCTGGCGCTCGCGCACGAGGGTCGGTTCGATCGTGTCATTGGCACCGACGTCTCGACAGATGCGATTGCGGTGGCGACGCGCAATGCCCAACGGCTTGCGGGCGGCTTCCGGGCGGCGGTCGAATTCCGGGCCGGCGCGGATCTGGCTCCGGTCCAGGACCTGCGTGTGCGCGCCATCGTGTCCAATCCACCATACATTTCGTGGGCTGAAGCCGTGACGCTACCACCGAGCGTGCGAGATTGGGAGCCTCCAATCGCGCTCTACTCAGGTGCGTCGGGGTTGAATGCGACCGCGGCACTCGTCCGACGGGCTGCTGATATCCTCGAGCCGTCCGGCGTACTGGCCATTGAGGTGGACATGCGGCGTGCCGAACAGGTGGCCGCGATGCTGGTCGCCGAAGGGCGCTTCATGGACGTGATCGTGACGAAGGATCTATTTGGACGGGAGCGTTACGTGAGGGGCTTGCGTCGTACCGGAGACTGACCGACCATGTTGGAAGACAAAGCAATCGAGCTCGGTCGGCTGATCGGCCAGAGCCCTGAATATCAGGCAGTGAAGCGCGCCAACGATGCGCTGAGCGGGGACCGCGATGCGGTGACGCTGCTCCAGCGGCTCGAGCAGCTGCGCACGGAGGCGCAGCGGATGATCGAGCGGGGTGAGACGCCTTCGCCAGATATGGACAAGCAGCTCGATGAGCTGCTGTCGTCGATACAGGGCCGGGCCGTGTATCAGCGTGCGGTCGCGGCACAGGAGAACTTCGACAAGATCATGCTTCGCGTGAATAACTGGATCCTCGACGGCATCAAGCGGGGCGCGACCAGCTCGATCATCACGCTTGGATGACATCTCGGTGACACCGCCGTCCCGGGCACGATTGATTGTCTTCGAGGGCGCAGAAGGCGTCGGGAAGACGACACAAGCGGCGCGCCTCGCGGACGCGTTGCGCGAAGCTGGCAAGCCCACGGTCATTGTCCGCGAGCCCGGCGCGACATGGCTGGGCGAAAAAATCCGAGGCCTCCTGCTCGACTCACATGTCGAGATCGATTCTCGCGCGGAGGTGCTGCTCTTTCTCGCGGCGCGAGCACAGCTCGCTCCTGATGTGCGGGCGCATCTGGCTGCCGGGACGACGGTCATAGCGGACCGTTTCGTTTTGTCGACGTACGCGTATCAGGTGGCCGGTCGAGGTCTGCCGGGGGATCTCGTCCATTACGCCAATACGTTGGCGGCGGGCGACCTGGTGCCAGATTTGACGGTCCTGCTGTCAATGCCCGGTGGCCTCGCGCGCAAGCAGGCGTCCGGCGCGCGCCAAGACCGAATCGAGAGCGCAGGTGTAGATTTTCATGAGCGCGTCGCCGAAGCATTTGCGGCGTGCGTGACTGCCGAGTGGCAGGGAGAACACCCCGAATGCGGCCCGATCATTGCCGTAGACGGGTCTGGAACCGAGCGAGCCGTCGGCGCGCGAGTCCGCGCGGCGATCGCAGCCCGGTGGGATGACATGCTGTGATGGACGATCGCCCAGACGGAAGACCCACGTGGAGAGGCGGCCTTCAGGGGCCCCCTGCTTGAGGACGACATGCGGTCACGGGTCCTGATCGTTGTGGGTGCGCTTGCTGCCGCGTTGGTATGCGGCGGCTGGTTCCTGGAAGCGGGTTTCCATGGGGCCGGACGCTGGTCGTTTGGGCGCACCGGCGGCGATGGGGCTCGAGTCTTCGAGGATGTGTTACAGCACGTCCAGCGCGATTATGTGGACTCGGTGCCCGTTCCGAAGATGTACGACAAGGCGATCGACGGCATGCTATACGAGCTCCACGATCCGCATTCGGCCTTTCTGCCAGCTGAGCGGTTGCGCCGGCTGACCGAGAGCACCACTGGCACGTATGTCGGACTTGGCATTCAGATCGACATCCGCGACGGCTGGATCACCGTGATCGCCCCACTGCCCGGCTCACCGGCGCAGGGCGCGGGCTTCCAAGCCGGCGATCGCCTGGTCGCGATCGAGGGACAAACCACGCACGGCTGGACACAGGAAGAGGCGAGCGCAGCCTTGCACGGCGTGGCAGGCACGCCGGTGCGCGTGTTGATCGAGCGGCCTGGTGTCGACAAGAAGATCCCGCTGGTCGTGACGCGGCGTGAGATCCATGTGCGTTCCGTCCGGCACGCCGAAGTTGTCAGACCTGGCGTGGGATACGTCGAGATGGCGGTGTTCAGCGATTCGACCGCACGGGAGCTCCGGCAGGCGATCGACTCTCTGCGCGGCCTGGGCATGCGCACGTTGATCCTGGATCTTCGAAATGATCCGGGCGGTCTCCTCACCCAGGGCGTAGCCGTCGCCAACCTCTTTCTGCAGCGCGGGCAGGCTGTGGTGGCCATGCATGGCCGGAGCCTCGGCACCACACGGCAATTCGACGATGAGAACGCGTCGCCGTGGCCCGGCCTCGGCTTGATCGTGTTGGTGAACGGAGGTACGGCCAGCGCTTCGGAGATTGTCGCGGGCGCGCTCCAGGACCATGATCGGGCGCTCATCGTCGGCAGCGCCTCCTACGGAAAAGGCAGCGCCCAGACGGTGTATCATATCGGCGATGCGGCCCTCAAGCTCACGACGGCCCTGTGGTACACGCCGTCGGGACGCAGCATTAGTCGGCCGCGTGCTCGATCTGCGGACGACGATCGAGAGTGATGACACGGAAGAGGAGACGGACACCGCGAAGCCTCGCGCCGTCTACCGTACCGATGCGGGGCGGGTGGTCTTCGGCGGTGGCGGCATCACCCCCGATGTCGTGGTGAACGACTCCGCACTCCACCTGGCGGACCTCGCGCTGCAACAAGCGCTCGGCTCGCAGGTTTCGCACTTCCGCGATGCGTTGACAGCGGACGTGCTGGCCCTCAAGGGCAGCAATCCGTTGCCGTCCCCGAGTGCGGCGACCACGACGACGATGCGTGATGGTCTGCGGGACCAAATGAAGAAACACGGCGTGACCATGAGCCATCAGACCTTCGAGCAGCTGTCGCCCACGATCGACCGCTGGTTGCACAACGAGATGGTGCGGTATCAGTTCGGCACCGACGCGGCATTCCGCGTGGAGATGCGAACCGACACCACGTTCCTGACTGCTCTCGATCTCGCGACTCACGCGGCCGATGCCCGGGAGCTTGTGTTACACCCGCCGAAGCCGTCGGACCTGCGCGGCGCAGTGAGCGACCGAGTCGCCGACCGGTCGGAGGACCGGGCGCCGATACGCTGACGCTCTTCGTCCTGGGCGCTGGCCGCGCCGGGCGTGGCTTGGCGCGCACGTTTCTAGAGGGTGGCGTCCACCTCGTCGGCGTGCATGGCCGCCGCCAACTGCCGGATGATCCGTTCCCGGTGTCGATCGGTGCCCTGCCGGCCACGATTTCCGACGCCTCGGTCGTCCTGGTCACGGTGCAGGATAGCCAGCTCGAGGCCGCTTTGGCTGAGCTCGAGGCCGCAGCGCTCGCCCCAGGCGCCGTGGTACTGCACGCCAGTGGAAGCGCTTACCCGGTGCAAGCTCTTCGCCGCCTCCACGACCTGGGCCATCCAGTCGGCACCTTTCACCCGCTGGTGCCCATCCCGAGACCGGACCGCGCGCCAGCGCTCATGCGCGGCGCGTGGGTGGGCGTGGACGGTGATCCGGAGGCGGTACGCGCGGCCACTGCCCTCGCCGCCGCTGCAGGCGCACGCGTGCTCGCGATTCCCGCTCACGGGCGGGCAGCGTATCACGCAGCCGCCGTGATGGCCTCGAACTTCCCCACGGTGCTTGCCGGGCTCGCGGCGTCGCTCATGCACGGCGTCGGGGTCGACGAAACGAGTGCGCGCGCGGCCGTGCGGCATCTCATGCGTGCGGCGGTGACGAATCTGGCGGAAGCGGAGCCCGATGTTGCACTCACGGGTCCGATTACCCGCGGTGATGTCGATACCGTTGCCAGCCATCTGGCAGTGCTGGCTGCGTCGCCGGCACTCAATGCCGTCTACCGCGCCCTCTCGTTAGCGGCGATCCCCATGGCAGCGGCACAGGGGACTGATCGGGCGGATCTGCACCGCATCGTCGATTTGCTCGCCGCTCACTCCGTGCCGTTAACCAGCGCCGACTGATCGACTACTTTGACGCCGTGTGGCGGCTTGAACGTGAAGACCGACCGATCCACAGGGACGTTGAACGACTCGGTGAGCACTCGCACGCGCCGCACCGTGCTGCTCGGGTCAGTCACCTCGAATTGGCGGACGATCCCATCGCCGTTATCGATCCAGAGCTTGGCCCGCGCAATCTGATCATCCCGATCATGCGGTACGAGCACAGCGACGGTCGTGGAATGTCCGTTCAGCGTGTCAGAGCCGGCGCCGGTGACCGTGAATCGCGCGGCAGGATCCGTCAGAAATTGGCTGATGAAGTCGAGGCTCACCGCGCCCCCCACAGGCGTGTTATGGCCGTCGCTCACCGGCATGCGCACGACTTGGTCCGGCGTCGCGCTCGGCAGGTACACCCACACCCATTTGCCGTCCGCTACAATGCGGTCACCGGCCGGGTTGGTGAACCGAATGTCCAGCCGCGACGGCCGCTCCTGTTGAAAATCGCCGCGCGCCGTGTCTGAGCGGCCCGTGAGCGGATTGTCGATCGTCTGCTCAAACGTCCCGCGCGCCGTGGTGACATGCCCGTACACGGAAGACGCGTGATTGAGCGCAGCGGTCGCGCTCTCTTGCGCCTGTGCGGGCCGAGCGGCTGTCGCGCCGGCGGCGACGAGCACGACCGCGGCGGTTCTGGTCCAATGAAATCGCATAGACGCTCTACCCGCCAACGGCGACCGCGGTTCCGGCGCGCCGAGTGGGTGCGGCAACCAGTCCGCGGCCGATCGCTGCAAGAATGGGCCGCAGCTCACCCACGAGCTCCGCGAATTGGTCGGGGTACAGTGATTGGGCGCCATCGGAGAGGGCGCGATCGGGCTCGGGGTGCACCTCGATCAACACCCCGTCGGCGCCGGCAGCCACCGCGGCACGCGCCATGGGCGTCACGTGATCTCGGAGACCAGTTCCGTGGCTCGGGTCTGCGATGATCGGAAGATGAGAAAGTTTATGAACGATCGGGATCGCGGTCAGGTCGAACATGTTGCGCACTGCGGGGTCGAAGCTGCGAATGCCGCGCTCGCAGAGAATCACCTGGGAGTTGCCTTCCGCGAGCACGTATTCGGCCGCGAGTAGCAAGTCCCCGACGGTTGCGGCCATGCCCCGCTTGAGCAGCACGGGCTTTCGCAGCCGGCCGACGGCACGAAGCAGGGAATAATTCTGCATGTTACGCGCGCCGATCTGGATGCAGTCGGCGTACTCCGCCACGAGATGCGCGCCGGCTTCATCCATCGCCTCGGTGACCACCGCAAGCCCGGTCTCACGACGCGCGAGCGCAAGCAACTCGAGGCCACGAACGCCCAGCCCCTGGAACGAGTATGGGGACGTCCGCGGCTTGAACGCGCCGCCACGAAGCGCGGCGGCGCCAGCGGCGCGCACCGCGCGCGCGGCGGCCACAATCTGTTCCTCACTTTCGACGGAGCACGGTCCGGCGATGAGCACCACATCGTCCCCGCCGATCGCGACACCTGGGGCAATGCTCACAACCGTATTCTCCGGCCGCCACTCCCGAGAGACTTGTTTGTACGGCTGGGTGACGTGGATGACCTGCGCGACGCCGGGCAATGCCTCGATGCGCGACGAGTCGACCCGTCCATTGTTGCCCACCAGCCCGACGGCCGTTCGCTGCGCGCCGGGCATGGGGCACGCTTCGTAGCCCATCTCGCGGATGGTGCGTACGACGCGCTCGATCTCCTCCTGAGCGGCCCCGTGCCGCATCACGACGAGCACTAGGCCTCCTGCAACGCGGGCTCAGCCGCGCCGTTTTGTTCGCTCGGCCTCAGTTCGCTTTCGGACCGGTGGAGTCGCACGCTCACCACCGAGGAAACGCCCGGCTCCTGCATTGTTACACCATACACCGCATCCGCGGCTTCCGTAGTGGTTCGCGGATTATGGGTAATGATGATGAACTGCGTCCGCGCCTTGAATTCATTCAACATCCTGACAAATCGACCGATGTTCTGATCATCGAGCGGTGCATCCACTTCATCGAGCAGGCAGAACGGGCTCGGCTTGGTGAGGAAGATCCCGAACAATAGCGACAGTGCCACAAGGGCTCGCTCGCCACTCGAGAGCAGGTGGATGCGCTGGGTGCGCTTGCCACGCGGCGACGCGTGGATCTCAATGTCGCACTCGAGCGGCGCATCCGGGTTCTCCAGACGCAAGTCGCATTCGCCGCCCCCGAAAAGCGTAAAAAAGATCCGTCGGAAATTCTCGCGGATGAGCTCGAAGGTGTCGAGGAACAGCTCGCGCGCGGTACAGTCTATCTCGCGTATGGCCTGCTGCAGCGACGCCTTGCCGGCCGCCAGGTCAGCACGCTGCGTACTCAGGAATTCGAGACGTTTGACCTCTTCCTCGTGCTCTTCAATGGCCAGCGCGTTGACGGGCCCGAGTGCCGTGATCTCGTCTTGAAGTGCGATCGCCTCGGGGCGCAGCACGTCGCCCTCGGTGTCGAGGAGTGTGCACGACGCGACGAGCGCCTCCCACGGGCGTCGCCACTCCGCTTCGAGCCGCTCACGCGTTGCGTGCTGCCGACCCGCGACGTCGCTGCGCCGCAGCTCGAGGCGATGCAGCTCCGCGGCCAGCGCGGCGCCCTCGTGGCGCGCGCCGTCCAATGCTTGATCGGCGGCCATGAGTCGTGTGTCGGCGTCGCGAACAGCTGCTTCGGCCCCGGCCAGTCGCGCCTCGACGTCTGTGAGCGCGGCGTGTCGCGCAGCGAGGTCAACGCGCCACGCGGCCATTCTGCTGGGCGAGCTCTCCATTGGCGGTCGACAGGGACCGTAACTCGGTCCGCAGCGCTTCCAGCCGGTCGCTCGCGCTCGCGTACTCCTCAGCCAGGCGTGTGTCGCGATCAACGGCGACCTGCGATCGGGCTTCAGCCTGCGCAAGTTCCACCTGCGCCGCGGTGCGTGCTTCGCGCGCCACTTCGTATCGCCGCTCGGCCGCCTCGAGCGCGGTGCGCGCCTCGATGGCTCCGCGGCGGGCCTCGGCGAGCCTCACCTCTGACGCGGCCCGCTGCTCCGCGAGCGTCGCCACTCGGGCCTCCATTGCTTCGCGGCGCACGCTCAGCTGCACCCACAGCTCTTCCGCCTGTGCAATCTCTCGGCGGACGCGCTCCAACTGGCGCGTACATTCAGCGCCGTGCTCTCGGGCGTGTCGCGCCCGCTGATCAGCCTCGCCGGCTGCCTCTTCGGCGGCCGCGACGTGCACCTCGGCGTCCGCCAGCGCAGCATGCGCTCTCGCTGCCGCATCCGCGGCCGCCTCCCTCGCGGTCGCGCCCGTCGAGCGTGCCGTCCGAAGCGACGCGAGCTCGGCGCGACGACGCAGCGGACCATGTCCAGTCGGACTGCCCGGCAGCCACATTGCGCCCTGTGCGTCTTCGAAGGCGACGCCGTCGCCGAGGTCCCGCACACGTCCGAGCAGCGAGTTCACCCAGTGGCGAACCGAGTCCGCCGGCGTTACCCGCTCGGCGAGCGACTGAGCTGTGCCACCGGCCGTGGACGGGGACGTTTTGCCACCTGCATCGCCTTCGCGCCCGTTGGAGCCGGAATTCGCGGCCGCGTCGAGCGGCAACAGGCACAGTGGGCCTGGATTTTCTGCGGCATGCCAGGAGCGGATAGCGGCTGATGCGGCTTGATCTCGCACCACGATCGCGTGAACCGTCGCACCGAGGTAGCGCTCCACGACAGCCGCATCGGACGTGCCGGCCGTCAGAAAGTCGCTGAGTGGCCCGAGTACCGCGTCCGGGCCGAAACGACTGCGGACAGCCAACAGCTTGGCGGCGGCCGGGGCGAGGCCTACGCGGTCCCGCTCCAGTCGCTCGAGCGCGCTCACCTTGCCGTCGACTTCTGCGAGACTGGCTTCGGCTCTGGCAAAGGTCCGATAGGCGTCGGCCTCACCCGCGCGGGCGCTGACCGCATTGGCCCGCCGCGCGAGAGCCTGCGCCTGCGCTGCGGTGAAAGCCTCGTCGGCGACCGACTGCTCCTGCGCGGCATCCTGGGCCTCGCGGACCGCGCCGGCCTCGCGGTCAGCCAGCGCGGCGCGCTCTGTCGCGAGAATGTCCAATCGCTCGAGCAGCTCGCGTTGCTCGCGATGTGCCGCGGCGCGCTCGATGTCCAGGTGAGCGACCGCGTCCCGGAGCTCTCGCCCGAGCTGCTCGTAATCCTCGGCCGTCCGTCGAGTCGTTGTGACGCTCTGTCGGGCCGCCTCCTCATGGCCGACGCGCTCGGTCACGGTCGCAGTAGCGCCCGTCGCAACGCCTTCCGCATCGCGACGCTCGATCGCTGCGGCTTCACGTTCGGCGAGGACGCGCGTCCCGACGGCTTCGCCGGCACGACGTTCGTCCTCGGCACGCTGGCGTCGCGATTGGGCGTTCCGTTGACGCTCCTCGGCCACCGCGATTTCGCCCTGCAGGCCGGACGCCTGTTGATGCTGTGCCGCTGCGAGACGAGCGAGCTCGGTTCTCATTGCTTCGGCAGTCGCGCGGTCGCGATGCGCCGCGTCGCGCTGCTGCTCCGCCGCTCCGGCGGCTGCCTCGCTTTCCGGCACCCGCTGCCGCAAGTCTGCGGTGCCGCGATCCAATCCCGCCGTCTCGACTGTCGCCGCCTCGAGCTCTCGGGCGGCCAACGTCACCTCGACGGTGAAGCGTCGAGCCGCGAGCTCGCTGTGCCGCTCAGCCTTGCGGCGCTGTCGTGCGAGGGATCGCACCTGCGTCTGGACCTCGGCGACGAGATCATCGAGGCGCGCCAGGTCGATCGACGTCTCCTCGAGACGGCGCTCAGTCGTCCGGCGTCGGTCACGATAGAGACCGATGCTCGCGGCCTCCTCGAAAAGTTCGCGTCGATCGTCCGGCCGATCGGATAGGAGCGCGTCGATCATTCGGCTCTCGATCACGACGCCCGCGTCGGCACCGAGACCTGTGCCGCGCATGAGATCGTGGACATTGCGCAAGCGGCAGGGCGCGCGGTTGAGCAGATATTCGCTCTCGCCAGATCGACTCAACCGGCGAGTGACGACGACCTCGCGGTACGCGATCGGCAGCATTCCGTCGTCGTTGTCGAAGTGCAGCGAGACTTCGGCGACGCTGACTGGACGTCGCGCCGAGGAGCCCTGGAAGATCACCTCGTCCATCTTCACACCGCGCAGCAGGCGCGCCCGCTGCTCACCGAGCACCCATTGGACGGCATCGGACACGTTGGACTTCCCGCATCCATTCGGCCCGACGATGGCGGTCACCCCGGGTTCGAATGCGAACGCCGTCGAATCGGCGAAACTCTTGAATCCGTGCAGTTCAAGTCGTGTCAGGCGCATGAGAAACCGCGGGCGCTGCGCGCCCGAGAGGGGAGAAAGGGGAAAGGGGGAGGGGATGACGGCGACCACGCCTACGAGCGGTGTGCGATGCACGCACAAGCCGGGTCGACAGGTCGCGCTCCACTATGGCGCTTGGCCGACGCGGTACGCCAGCACCGGCGTGAGACCGACGTTGCGCAACGATGTCGCAAGTGGCGCGGCCTGGTCAGTGGACACGAACGCGCCGGCATACACCGCGGCGCGGCCGTCGGCGGCGTCGAGCGCGTAAGCGGGGACACCACGCGAGCGAAATGCGATGGTCGCGCGACGGGCTGAGTCAGGAGTGATCCGGCCGGTGAGCCGCAACGCATACGGCGTATGCGTCACCGCCCCGCCGGCGAACCCACCGCTCATCGACCAGAGGTGGATGGCCGAGTCGAGCGTTGCAGGCGCCCGTGCGGCGCCGACATAGAGAGCGAACAACTGTCCTGACCCACCGGCAGACGACGTTGTCGCACCAGACAGCGGGAGCGGTGTGATCGTTGCTGCCCCCCGCTTGATCTCCTGGCGCAGAGCACGAAGCGCGTCCTGATACGTCGGATACGTGCCCACGCGGATCGCGAATGCGGACGCAACGGCCGAGTCCTCGGGATCAATTGGTGCCGCCAACGGGCCGGTCGGCACGTCTCCTGAGGCACGCTCGGTCACTCCGAGTTGCGCCGTGGAGGTCAGGGTGTCCCGGCGTTGGCCGTCGCGCGTGAGACCGGTCGCGAGTGATGGGGATGCTTTCGCACGGCGCACCGCCCACGCGGTGCCTGCCGCTCCGAGCACCACAACAACGGCCACTGCGATTCTGACCGCCTGTCGTCGAGAAATTCCCGGCGATGACGAGGCGAGGACGCGTGGTCCGCGGGGACGCGCCGGGGCGTCGGGTGATGCGGCCGCTGCGGGCACCACGGCTGGGGGTGCCCGGAGAACGAGACCTTCGGGTATGACGAAGTCGATCCGCGAGATGAGGGCGTCGAGTCCAGGCGTACCGGCCAACGCAGCGAAAATGACCAGGTCACCGCGTTCGCGTGTTTGCGCGATCAAGCGCTCCCACCGGCGACTCCCCAACGTCTCTGGGTAGGTAAGGGGCTCGCTCCCAGACGGAATGATGGACACGTGCGGATCGGCAGTCGTCGGGCGCGAGACAGCGCCGAACGACACGCCGTAGGCGAAGCAGTCCGCGACTCCGTGATCGTCGTCCGACTGCACGACTCGTCTGAGCGGCGGGGCATTGCCGATCAGGTCGACGATCGTGACGGCGCGGTGGCGTGCCTCCGCGCGCGCCAACTCAATGGCCGCGCTGCCAGTGGCTACCGCGTCACGCCCGATAACCGCAACGGCGGCGGCGTCTTCAGTGCCATTCAGTGTCACGGGGCCCCCTCGTACACCCATGGATTCGCCTGGTGGCTAGCGCGTGCGGCCGCGTCGGCGGCATCCCGCGTCGGATACGGGCCAAGCACCACGACGTATACTGTTGCGGCCCCGCGCGCGGTCGCGACGACGTGCGCATGCTGGCCGTTGGACACAATACGATCCGCCCGATGCCGCGCCGAATCGGCGTTGAGGAGAGCGGCAAACTGCACCGTGAAACCTGCCGTGCGCGACGCACTCGGCGCGTTGAGCCGGCCCTGAGCGCTGTCCACCACCGATCCGGTGGTCGCAGGCGCCGGCGCGGGGGACGGATGGGCCGCTGTGTCCTGCTGGCTCCGGCGGATCGCCGCCAGGATCGAGTCGGTGGTGTCGGCCGGCGAAGTGGGAAACGTCACCGGTTGATCGAGACCTGGGGCCCGCGGACGGAGGCCATTCCACCGGAAGGGGATCCAGAAATCATGCGCTCCGCCGGTGACTGTCCGTCGAACGCTGAGAGACTGTGGGTCCAATAGGAGCACGTCTGCACCCTGGGCAACCACGATGGATCCGTCGACGCCGACGAACGGAAGATCCGCTGTCCACGTTGTATGAACATGGCCGATGACTCGGTCGGTGCCAACCGCAACAATCCAAGCCGAGTCGACGCCGTGCAGCGGGCGGACCAGCAAGTAGCGGCCGAGCGAATCCATGCGCAATTCGCTCGCCGGTCCCGGGAGGGGGACGGCCCCATTATCCTGGCCGCTGTATCGGTCGATCACACGCAAGGCATTTACGGAATCGAGGCCAATAAATAGACGGTCGCCACTCGGCGTTGGGGCAATGACCCGGAGGCGACGGTCGAATTGGACAGGCTGTACCGGCTTCAGGTCGCGCGTGCGTACGGCCTGCAATGCAGAATCGGACGCAAAGTAAGCTCGATCACCGACGACCGTGCGCACCAGGCGTGAGGCGTGGGGAAGGGACGCGCTGTCCAGCATTGTGGTCCCCGGTGGCCGCACGAGCCATAGTCTGACCGGGCCAGCACCATCGCCGACGATCAGCACGCTGCCGTCGGGCTGCGGTGCGACGTCATGTGCGGGTTCTGGAGGGCGAAGGGTCCAGGGGTGAACGTCAGTAGGGGTCAATCGTGTGACCACGCCGGTCGCCGAAACGCCGTATACGGACGCGCCGTCGACAGACCGGAGTGCGGTCAACTTGACATCAGGCGGGTCACTGACGCCCCCAGTCCGGAGCGCGATGCGGCGCGGCGCGCCTCGCGAATCGACGATGACGGCCGTCCCGTCATTGTCGTCGAACGCGAGTGCCCGCGCGACCGCGGGCGCCCGGTCCGTCGAGGTCCAAATGGCGGAATCGAGGCGCTCGTAGTCGTAGGCCCGCGCGATGCCGCCGCCTCGCGGAATGCGCAGCACGAGGGCTTCCGGGCCGGTGGCTGCGGCCGGCGCTTGACCCTGGGGCGTCGTGGCCGGCGGTGGGTGGGGAGCACGTGCCGACGCACGGTCCCTGTTGCACGCGACGAGCGTGAGCACGGCCAGGGGCCAGACGGATCTCCGCACGTGCTCAATGTACCATGGAGGCTTCCCCTCCGAGAGAGTGGAAGCGCAGAAAGTTGAAAGTAGACAACGACTAAGCCGACCGAGGACCGCTAGGGGCGACGCAGCGCGTCGCTCGTCAAAAATCCGGACCTAATGACCAGCGCCAATACCCGCGCCAACCCGCGTCGATCGGGACGGCGAAGTCCCAACGCATGATGGCGAGGTTGTACAGGTTGATGCGAACCCCGGCCCCGTAGCTGGCAAGCGGGTAGCGCTGCCTCGACACGTCGAAGTTCGCGGGGCGCGTCCAATAGAGGGTCTGGTTGCGGCTCCAGGCCACGCCCATGTCGGCGAAAACCAGACCGTCAATGGGCGGCAGCCCGATCGGCAACGGCCCAAGCTCGATTCGACGGACGATCGGAAAGCGGAGCTCCGCGTTGCCGACCACCAGGCGACTGCCGAGCGTCTGTACGAGACTGCAGCCCGGCGACCCGGGGTTTGTCAAATTGCATCCGGCATAGTACTGGGCCGTGCGGTCGTAGCCGCGCAATAGATAGGGCGACGCGACGTCGTTGGGAACGAACAACTCGTCCGGGCCCATCTTCACATCACCTAAGACGCGCGTCGCGAGGGTCAGATAGTCAAACAAGATGGGGAAGTAGCGCCGAAAATCGGCGGAGTACTCGGTCCACGACCGGCTACCCACGGTTGGCTCGATCTCGAGACGAAAGCGGTGGCCCGCGATCGGTCCCGTGGTTCCAAACAACGCGTTGTCACCGATGAGTGCGACAAAGGGTTGGACAAATTTGTCTGCTGAGACAGAGCGCACGCTGTCCAGCACGAACCCCGTGGCGGTATAGGCGACGACGTCGATCTGGCGGCTCGTGAAGTACGTCGACCGACCCAGCGCAGTGTAGTGAGCGCCCATCTCCCACCGAACAAACCGATTCATTGGGTACTGCGCGACGGCAAACGCCTGCCGAATCGCATCGCGCGTCAATTGAAGCGATTCAGTTCCGCCGGTCGCGCTCGTCGCCTGGAATTGATCTGCCGAATAGTAGTAGTACGGCGCTTCGTACATCCCGACGCTGTATTGCACACGATGAGCGAGATTGGTGTACGCGACCAGCATTTGTGCATCCGCGAGGCGTCCTGTCAGCTGCGCGGCAAGCGCGACCCGTTGGTCACCGAGTAGATCGCTCAACAGGACGGCGGTCCCGCCATACACGCCGCTGACGTAGCTGCCTGCCACGTAACCAATGGATGGGTCGGCGATGTAGTCCGCGTGGAATCCGACCCGGTATGCATGATCTTCCAGATGTGCGGAGTCAGGTAGTGTCCGTGTTGCAGTATCGCTGAAGTCTTGCCCGGCCGATCGACCCATTAGAGCGTGCTGGCTCGCCGCGGGACTTCTGCTCGGGGATGAGCTCATATCGGATCGTGGGCCGAATGGGGCACGTCTTTCGGTCGCCCGCGCGCCGTCGTTCACGGGCGCCGTCGTAGCCGCCGGTACGTCTGAGAGGCCGCCGTTCGCGGTATCCACGATGCGTCGGCCAAGGCTACTCAGTGCCACTCGGCTGGTATCAAACGGGCCGGGCTCTCGCAGGTGGCGTGGGTCATCGACGGCCCACACCCGGTACTGATCGTTCTCGTAATACGTGAAGGCCAGGCGATCCGCCTGCCGCGCCCACGTGATCGCGGGACTGTATTCCGTGAACGCGGAGACCGCACCGGTGACGCGGGTCAGCTGGTCGTGATGCCCGGTGGCGAGATCATACAGGAAAATGTTTGCTGTCCCGGTTCGATCGGAGATGTATGCGATGGAGCGGCCATCCGGAGACCACATCGGGTTCAGGTTGAGGCCTTGCTGGCCGGACGGGATGGCGATCTCGCCGGAGGCGATATCGTACAGGCAGATGCGCCACCGCGGCAAGCGCAATTCCTGGAGGTTGGCATCCGGACCGCGGTCACTGGCAAACGCGATCGTGCGACCGTCGGGCGACCATTGTGGCTGCCTGTCTCCGTACAGGTCGTCCGTCAGCTGGCGGAAATGGGTACCGGCGACGTCGATCATGAACAGATCCGTCACACCACCCCGCATGCCGGTAAACACGATCCTCGCACCGTCGGGCGAAAACGCCGGGCTCGAGACGTCGACTGGCAGGTGATAGCGCCTGACCACGCGGTCGCGGCGCAGGTCCAACAGATACAGCACGTGGTGGCCATCGGTCAGGGCCGTAAACGCGAGCAGTCGTGCATTGGGCGAGAAGTCGTTCTGCGAATACAGAAGATTCAGCTCCGTGAACTCGGGATTGGTGGTACTCTCGACCAGTCGCTTGATCCGCCTGCCCGTATGTGCATTGGCGAGCCAGAGGTCAGGAAACACTTCACCGCGCAGGAAGCTGCCGGTCGAGATGAACGCGATGTAGCGGCCGTCATGGGACAGCGTCGGTGCGACGAAGATCGTTCCACCAGTTCGCTGCGGCGTCAGCAACGGCTTGGCGTAGACGCGAGGGCGCTCGAGCCCCGCGACATCCGGCAGGTACTGCGCCTCCATCGCCGCTCGCCAGTCCTCACCGAGATCGGCGAGAGAAACACCCAAAATCAGGCGGAATGCGCGCTCGATGCCGCCGAAGGGAACCTCGGCCAAGATGTCGCCGATCACCTCGTCCCCCCAGCGGCTCCCGATGTAGGCCCACAGGGCCTCTCCGTACCGGTACGGGAAGTAGCGGTCGGGGCTCCTCGTCATCTGGTCCACGGTCGGCATGTGGCCGTTCAACACGGCGTCGCGCATCACCGCAGCCGTGAGCGGATGGTCGGGCCCCAAGGACAGGTACTCAGCCATGCCTTCCATGAACCACAGCGGCGGATTGACCGCGGCCAGGCGTCGCAACCCGGCGCCGACGTGCCCGCGGCCGAACACATCGTACTGGAAGGCGTGCGTCATCTCATGCGCGAGGACGTGCTCGAACGACCGCAGATCCCCCGTGAACGGCAGGAGTATCCGGTCGCGCGTCGCCTCCGTGACGCCGCCAACGCCTTCTCCCAGGTCCCCGGTGACGTTGTTCTGACCAAAGTCGGCTCGGGACGCGAAGAGAAGGATCGGCCTTTTCTCAATGAACTCGTGATTCAGGAGCCGCGAGAGCCGAGCGTATTCGCGCTCGGCCATCCGTGCCGCGTCGTACGCGGCCGCGTGCTCGGACGGGTAGTAGTGAACAGAGAAGTGTTCGGTCTCGATCACGCGCCACTGAAAGTGGCGGTATTCGACTTGGTTCTGGCCGAAGTAGTCCTGCGCTCCGATGGGCCGGCCCGATGGCGCGGCCAAACCAGCGACGCAAAGGGCGGCGCCAACTGCGGAGTGCACCAGCTCGACCCGCATCCCGCTTCCCCTCCCACGTGCGCCTGCGCTGGGGAGGCCCCTCCGGTCTATCCGACCGTCGCGGTCCCCACTGGCGTCACGTCCGCATCTCCCCACAGGCGTTCGAGTTGGTAAAACGAGCGCAGCGTCGGATGGAAGATGTGCACGACGAAGTCCACGTAATCGAGCAGGACCCATCGACCCTGCGCGAGTCCCTCGACGTGGTACACGGGCGTGCCTTCCTTCTTGAGCTCGGTCACCACATGCTCGGCGACACTTCTGACATGCGTATCCGAGGTGCCGCTCGCGATCACAAAGTAGTCCGTCATGTCGGTCAGCGGCTTCAGATTCAGTATGACAACATCGTTGCTCTTACGATCCACACACAACGTCGCCGCGCGATGGGCGGCAGCAGCTACGTCGACTGTCGCAACAGGTCGAGGCATTCGACTCCGGGGAGAATCAGCAAGGGCACGGTCGCACGAACCGCAAAAACGAGTCCCGCTGTTAGGCTTTGATGACCCATACTTTGATCTCGGGTTTGACGTCGGCATGCAGTCGGATCGGCACGCGATACACGCCAAGCGAGCGGATCGGCTCGTGCAGATCGATCTGTCGCTTTTCGATATCGAATCCCTGGCCCTCGAGTTGGTGGACGATGTCCGCGGCCGTCACCGACCCAAACAGCTTCCCCTCGTCGCCGACGCGCGCAGAGAAGGTCAGTGAGACCTGTTCCAAGCGCTCGCCGAGCTGCGCGGCGGTCGTCCGCCGCGATGCCTCTGCCGTCTCGAGTAGCTGGCGCTCCTGCTCCATGCGCTTCTTGTTGCCTGGGGTCGCTGCGTACGCCAGACCGCGCGGGAGCAAATAGTTGCGCCCGTACCCCGGCGAGACGGTTACGATGTCGCCCGGGTGGCCCAAGTTTTCGACGGCAGCGCGCAAAATGACTTCCATGACCGGTTCACTCCAAGCGGAAGAGACAGTTGTGTCGTTCCCTACACCCTAACCCCTAATACCTAATTCCTGCACATCAACGCGTCGCGGGGCGCACGCGACTTCGCCAATCAACCCACGAGTCGGTCAGTCCGATCAGCGCCAATCCAAGCGACGCCGGAGCCGACAACAGTGCCGCGAGAAGTGCCAACGCAGTAATTGCCGGCGCGCTCACACGCAGGGTCCTCAAGAACCAGGCAACGACGGCGAGTCCCCGCAACGCATAGAGCGCCCCAAAAAACAGGAGCAGGTTGAACCCCAGCAGGGGCCAATCCCCTGACGGGCGCAGGAGCACCAGTAGCGCGCCAGCGATCAGCCCCCACGCCAATTGGTCGCTAAAACGAAAATCCATCAAGCGGCCCAGCGGCTCACCGATCCGTGCTCGGCTGATCCGGTGATACACCGCCCAGGCCAACGCGAGCGCGGCAAGCGACTCCAGGGCCAGCAGCGCGGGATAGTACGCCACGGCATCGTCGGGCAGTGTGGACAGCACCTCGTCGAGGGCTTCTTCCGCGGTCGCGAAAGCGGTGCCCTGGCGAGAGCTCGCGGTCCAGTCCCGCCATTCCTCGGTGCTCGCGGTCTCTTTGACCCAGCTCAGCGCTTTGTTGGGGCGTGCCGCCGCGTCCAGGTGAATCGATCGGGTCACAGCGCTTGCCGCGTTGCGAGTGCCGATGGTGAGCAGCCCCACGAGGGCCACACTGAGTGCGAGCGCCGTCAATGCGCGTGAGAAGAAGCGCGTGGCAGGAGGACTTGCAGCGCACACGAGGCCGAACGACGCGGCCAGCACGAGCGCCCATCCACACTGTAACGCCGTGTATGTGATGTGTGACACGCCATGCCACAGCACGAGCAAGGCAGCGAGGCCGGCCCACAGGACCGCGACCCACGCGCGTCCGCCCACGGCCCATCCCAGCGCCGCACATACGGCGATCGCCGGCACGAGCAACAAGGCCGTGTCCAGCACTGGCGCCACGTTCTGCAGGAGCGGGGTCGTAGGCACGAGCAGAAAGGCGGCAACCGCCATCAACAGCAGCATGCCGTGCCCTCGCCCAGCCACCCCGGTGGCGCCGGCGGGGAGCTGCGCGCTTGCGCTAAGCGGTGTGACCTTTGACGTAGGGAATCAGCGCGAGGTACCGCGCTCGCTTGACTGCGGTCGCAAGCTGGCGTTGATGTCGCGCGCAGGTCCCACTCAACCGACTGGGGAGAATCTTCCCGTGGTCGGTGATGAATCGACCAAGGGTCCGATCGTCCTTGTAGTCAATGAACCGCACACGCATCTCGCAAAATGGACAGGACTTCTGTGGGCGACGCATCAGTTATTCCTCATCGTCATCGTCATCGTCGCGACGCCGGGCCGCTACGAGGTCTTCTTCAGACATTGGCGGCGCGCCCACTTCGTGCTCATGCAGCGAGATCAAGTACCGCACGACACCATCGTCGAGCTTGAGGGCGCGCTCGAACTCTGGCAGCGTGTCGGGTTCGCTCCCAAAGCGGGCGACGGCGTAGTAGCCGTTTTCCCGTGGCCCGATGGTGTAGGCGAGTTGGCGTCGACCCCAGAGGTCGACGTGCAAGTCGGCTGGCGGGGTGCCTTTCGTCCCCAATAGACCGTGGAATCGCGTCAGCTTCTCGGCGATGACGCCGTCTTCGAGCGACGAATCGAAGAATGTACACCACCTCATATGGGCGGGGCATTTGGCATCCTCCCTTTGGTCAATGAGCCGCCTCCCGGGGGTTGCCGGCCGCGGGAGGAGGGTACGTGTTTCTGCACAGCGCGGCGGAGCCGCGACCGCAAAGCTAATGCAGTGTCACGACTGGGGCTAGCTGCAAGGACCCCGGGGTCGGTGTGGTGTTTAGACGTTGGACGCTGGAAAGAAACCTCGGGGTGGCATCGGCGCACCTCGCTGGCCTCCGAGGTTTGTCTTGCAACGTCGAACGTCGAACGTCCCACGTCTAGAACCTCAGACATTAAACCGAAAAAGCATCACATCTCCGTCCTGCACCACGTACTCCTTGCCTTCCGAACGGACGGCCCCGCGCTCACGAGCTGTCTTCCAGCCGCCGAAGCTCACGAAGTCTGGGTAGCTGACCGTTTCCGCTCGAATGAAGCCGCGCTCGAAGTCGGTGTGGATGGCCCCGGCGGCGGCTGGCGCGGCGTCGCCACGATGGATCGTCCAGGCTCGAACTTCCGGGTCACCCGCCGTAAAGAACGTCTGCAGGCCAAGCAGGTGATAGCCTGCGTGGATCAAGCGATCCAGGCCAGCCGACTCGAGACCGAGTGATGACAGGAACTCCGCGCGATCGGCAGGCGGTAGCTCTGAGAGCTCTGACTCGATCTTGGCGGAGAATGCGACCACCTCGGCGCGCTCCCCCGCTGCCGCAACGGCGTGTCGAAGCGCTGCGAGGTGAGGTCCTTCGTGTCCCGACAGCTCGTCGTCCTTGACGTTTGCGGCATAGAGCACGGGCTTCAGCGTCAGCAGCTGTAGCTTCGAAAGGACCGAGAATTCGTCGCTCGTCAGGCGCACGCTGCGAAGTGGGTGTCCAGCACCAAGCTCAGCGGCCGCCCGCTCGAGCGCAGGGAGTTCCGCCACCGCATCCTTGTCGTTCGCACGCGCCGCCCGGCGAGTCCGGTCGAGTCGCTTTTCGAGTGTGCCGAGGTCGGCGAGTGCCAATTCGATGTCGATGACCTCACGATCGCGCACGGGGTCCACTGGCCCCATCACGTGCGTGATATCCGGATCCTCGAAGCATCGGATGACGTGGACCACTGCGTCCGTCTCGCGAATGTTCGCGAGGAACTGATTCCCCAGTCCTTCTCCGTTGGCAGCGCCTTGCACCAACCCCGCGATGTCGACGAACTGGACGACTGCCGGCACGATCTTCTTGGGCTGTACGATCGCGGCCAGTCGCGCGAGCCGGGTGTCCGGCACCTCGACCATGCCAATGTTGGGCTCGACGGTGCAAAAGGGATAATTGGAAGCCTCCGCGTGCGCCGCAGTCAGCGCGTTGAACAGCGTCGACTTGCCGACGTTCGGAAGTCCCACGATACCGAGTTTCAGCATCTCATCTAGCGATTGAACTGGTTCATAGCTGGGTCGACACCTTCATTGAGCCACACCTCGACCGCATCGGTCAACGTCGGCATGAGTGCCGTGATCATCGCGCGCTCCTGTCTGCCGACCGGGCTGAGCACAAAGTCCGCGTGCCATCGGTCTCGGCCCGGCTCCACGTCCGGACGGATGCCGATTTTGAGCCGTGCATACTCTCGTGATCCGAGCGCTGCTTCAATGCTCTTGAGTCCGTTGTGGCCGCCGCTGCTCCCGGCCCGGCGGATCCGATACGAGCCGATGGGGAGCGCTACATCATCTGCGATCACGAGCAGGTCCGTCGCGGCAGACCAAGCGGGGCGTCGCACATAGGAGCGCAGCGCGGCGCCGCTGAGGTTCACGTACGTCTGCGGCTTGACCAATCGGGTGCGCGTGCCGTCCACAGTGCCTGACGCGACGAGCGCATCGTTGTCTCGCTTCCAACCGTCGAACGACCACACGGCCGCGGAGATGGTCGAGGACCCACCACGCAATGTTGTGTCGGGTGAGCGCGTACTCGCGATCCGGGTTTCCGAGCCCGAGAATGATTTTCACGAATCGTGCAGGCCGACGATGCCTGAGACGAGCCAGGCTCGGCTCGTCTCAGACAGCAACTACTTCTTCTCCTTGTCCTTCTCGTCGGTCTCTTCCTCTTCGTCGGTCTTCGCCTTGCGAATGACCTCGGGCTCTGCGGCCGGCTCGACCGCCTCAGCCGCCGCCGCCGGGGCTTCCTCGATCACCGCTCGGGGGGCCGCGCAGACGCAGACGGTCGTCTCAGGTTCGTTGATCGGCTCGACCCCGGGTGGCAGCGCGAGATCGGAGACATGGATCGATGACCCGATACCCAGATTGGTGACGTCGACCTCAATGTGGTTGGGCATGTTGACCGGATCCACCTCGATCTCCAAATCGCGCAGCGTCTGGTCCAATACACCGCCATCCACGCGCACACCGACGGGCGAACCAGTCAGGACGATGGGGATCCGAACCGTCACCTTCTCGCCGGCGACGAGCTCCTGGAAATCAATGTGCAGGACCTGTCGGCGAAAGGGGTGGCGCTGAATCTCGCGGATCAGCGTCCGCGAGGAGCGTCCGCCGACAACGAGCTCGACGACCGTGTTCTCGGCCGAGATCTGCTCCAGCAGTCGGTCGAGCTCGCGGGTGTCGATCGTCAACGGCTGCGGCTCACGGGCGTGGCCATACACGATGGCAGGGACGCGCCCGGCGCGTCGCAGCGCTCGCGCGGCACCCTTGCCTCGCTCGGCGCGCGGTGCAGCCCCCAGTTGTGCGGTTGCCATATAACGGCAGGGGTTAGGTGTTGGGTATCACGGATTCAGATCTGCGAACAACCTTCGGGAACCGGCCGATCCTGCAAACGACGGGCAGCGGCCACGTTCACCAGTGCCACGGCCACGGGTCCCCCGCGGCTCTACGGCAACCGTGAAATATAAACGTGGCCGACCCGCGATAACAGCGGGTGCCGGTCGGTCGCCCTCAGTCGAATAACGAGCTCACGGACTGCTCGCTGTGGGTGTACCGGATCGCCTTCGACAGAAGCTCCCCGACCGAAAGGACCTTGAGGTGCGGGAACCGGCGCTCGGGAGGGGATGGCGACTGTGTCGGTCACCGTTACTTCAGCGATCGGCGCACCCGCGAGCCGCTCCGCCGCGGGACCTGAGAAGAGCGCATGCGTGGCGCAGACAAACACCTGCTCGGCGCCCAGCCGGGTCAGCGCGCGCGCCGCTTCGACCACTGTGCCCGCGGTGTCGATCATGTCGTCGACGATGAGACAGTCTCGGCCGGCGACTTCACCGACGACGTTCACGACCTCGGCGACGTTCGCGCGCGGGCGGCGCTTGTCGATGATGGCAAAGGTGCCATCGAGTCGTTTCGCAAAGCCACGGGCCATTTTTGCGGCGCCGACGTCGGGCGCCACCACTACGAGGTCCTTGAGCGGCTTCTTCCGGTAGTGCGAGACAAACACCGGCGCCGCATACAGGTGGTCGACCGGGACGTCGAAAAAACCCTGCAACTGATGCTGGTGGAAGTCGATGCCCAGGACGCGGTCGGCGCCGGCCACCTCGACGAGATTCGCGACGAGCTTGGCGCCGATCGCGACGCGCGGCTGGTCTTTGCGATCCTGGCGGGAGTATCCGTAGTAGGGCATCACACACGTGATGCGGGCTGCCGACGCGCGCCGAGCTGCGTCGATGAGCAGCAATAGCTCCATCAGGTTCTCGGCCGGGGCGTTGGTCGGCTGGACGATGAAGATGTCCGACCCACGGATATTCTCATCGATCCGGACGAAGATCTCACCGTCAGCGAAGCGCGACGTCGTCAACTTGCACAACTCTACACCGAGGCAGCGTGCGATCTCTTCGGCGAGCGGGCGGTTCGCAGTTCCCGCCAGCAGCTTGAATCCGTATTTCGGAGTGAGCGATCCCGTCCATCGGTCCCTTTTGCTAGTTACGTCTAGTCTCGGCCGCTAACCCATGATCTCCAACGATCTAACCGGATCAAAGGGAGAGAATCCTACCGTCCAACTCCCCCCTCGACAACAGATTGGCCCGTATGGCACGCGGCCCAGGCGGATCGCAATACCGCAACGGTCGTCGATTCCCCCGGATGGATTCGAACCACCATCTTCACCTCCAAAGGGTGACGTCCTGCCCTTAGACGACGGGGGAGTGGCGGGAAGATAGCATGAAATATCTAGGGGGCGATCGGTCACGCGCGACCGTGACCGCTGACGGCGCCGACGCTGCTAGTCGAGGAGACGCACCGCCGCAACGCGGTCAGCCGTTTCGGTCTCGATCAACGCCGCCCCGCGGCGCGGCGATAGTGGCCACGGTCGGGGAACCTCGCTGTCGAACACGCAAAACACCGCCGACCCCGAGCCGCTCATCGCGCAGGCTCGTGCCCCTGGCAACGCGGCCAACTCGGACGTCGCATGCGCTATCTCGGGATACCGCTGGCCGACGACCGGTGCAAAGTCATTTGACACAAGCGGTGCGACCGACTCCCAGCGGCTGAGCCGGCGGACGTCAAGGATGCGCGCGCCCATGCGGCTGGCCGTTACGCTCCCACGCGACTCAGCCAGCCACTCGTAGGCCTCGCGCGTTGCCACGGGCGCTGCCGGGACGTACAACACGACGGGCTTTACGGGCAGGCCCGGGAGTGCCAACAGGCGCTCGCCGCGCCCGTGCCCCAGTGCGAGCGGCGTATCGATCGTGAGCGCCGGCACATCGGCACCTAGCCGGGCACCCAAATCCAGCAGATCGGACGCGCTCGGCGGCTCAGGATCCATGGCTTGGAGGCAGCGCAGCACAGCACCCGCGTCGGCGCTACCGCCCCCCAGTCCTGCACCAACCGGGATGTGCTTCACGATTTCAATGGCACATCCGTGGGGCCATTTTCGTTGTTCGGCATAGAGTCGGGCCGCACGATACGCCAGGTTCTGCTCTGCCGGACCCGTGTCGGTTCGATCGCACGCGATCGTCCACGTGTCTGCCAGCCGCACGACGACGTCGTCGGCGAGCGTCAATCGACAGAAGAGCGTCTCGATCTGATGGTATCCCGAGACTTCGCGCGCGAGGACGTGGAGAAAGAGGTTGACCTTGGCCTGCGCGGCGACCGCAGCGGCCGAACCGGTCACCCTAAGATGCGCTCGCCGCCGACAACTCCCCTCCCTCGGCGGATCGAACGTCGCGCACATGCAAGCCCAGACGAGCGAAATACCAGAGGCCGATCAACGTGATCGGGATGAAGGACAGCACATGGTAGCCGATCGCCCAGGTAACTGCGACGTCGCGCGGAATCCCATAGACGGCAAAGCCAATGATTGCCGCGACCTCGAAGACACCAAAAAATCCCGGAGCCGACGGGACAGCCACGCCGAGGGCCACGACACCCTGCAGGAATAGCGCTGCGCCGAACAATGCACCGATCCCGACGGCGCGAAACGCGAGCCAAAGACCCAGTGCGTTTACGAGCCACCCCACGACCGCCCACAAGAAGACGGCGAGGAATCGAGGTCCGTGGCGAAGCACACTGAGCCCGTTCGTGAATGCTTGCAGGGCACGACGACCTGGCGCTTCCAACAATGGGGCGACGCGGCGCGCCAACGCCTCGAACACCCGGAGGAGCCAGCCGGGAAAAAGGACGAGCGTGTACAGAACGATCATGAGCGCCGCAATCAGGCCAAGCCCAGCCTCAGCCCAGTGCGCCGCCGACACGTGGCCGACGCGAGCATCGCGGGGAAAGTCGGGCAGCAGCATCGCGCTCAGGGTGAGCATGAGCACTACCATCGCGTCGAACACGCGATCGACGGCCACCGACGCGACGGCGGCCGGCAACTCCACGCGCGACGTCTCTCGAGTGAGCGCATACGCACGCATCAATTCGCCGACTCGTGCCGGCACGACGTTGTTGACCATCACCCCAATGGCGGTTGCGCGCCACAGCATGCCGAATGGCAAATGGGGTGCGACGGAATCCAGAATTGGCCGCCACCGGCGCGCCCTGATCGGCACGACCGCAGTCGCCGCCGCGGACAATGCGACGAAGAGCCATGGATTGGAGCGGCGGAGGGCACCCCAGACCTCGTCGAAATGAATGCCGTGGAGCGCCCACCAGAGCAGCGCCAGACTGATGACGACCCCTGCGACGCCTTTCCAGTCGAGCTTCACTGCGTGCGCACTTCGAGCAACCGGTACCACGTCATGACGCCGTCGCCAAGTCCAGTAGGTCGTACAACTCGGCAAGCGAGTCGGGTGCGGGTGAGTCCGCCTTTCGCAGCGAATCGCGGAGAGTCCGTGCGCGTGCCAGCGCGGACTCCCCGCGATAGAGAAGGGTCTCGATCGGGACGACACTCTGGTCGCCGTGAGACGTGGCTTCGGGTCCGGGCGCGTTGGGCGACGGAGTTTCGGCGGCATCCTCTGCAGCCGACGGACTCGACAACGGCTCGGTCTGGTCAATCAGCGGCAAGTCGCCCAGATCCGCGAAGCGAGCGATACCGTCCGCAAGCATTGCCTGCAGCTGGCCGCCCGTTGGCGTGCGGACGCGATCGCGACTGACGGGGTGTGGCTGCTCCGCCCGCGGTGCGGTCTCTAGCGCAGGGCGCGAGCTGGACGAGGGAGCGGCGGTGCGGGTCGGCTGCGCGATTGGCGCGTCCGAGCCAGCCTCGGTCGGCGACCTCAATCCATGGCCAATGCCCGCATCGACGGCGCGGCCCCTTGCCAGTTCAGCCATCCGCGCGGAGAGCCCCGCAGCCGTGTCCGTCGGTTGCGTGAGAAGTACCGCGAGATCGTCGATCGCGTTGAGGGTCAAGAAATCAAAAACCGGATGGCCTTCCGTGAACGTTCCGATAAACTCGGACACGTCGTCCTCTCCGAAGCTCTCTGCGGCGTTGCGCACTGAAAGAAGCGCTCCGCGCAACTCGACAACGGCTCGATCAGTCACTCGACCACTGCCAGTGGTCTGGGCGTCGCGGACCAGTCCTCGCAGATGTTCTGCCAAGCTCACCACCTCGAGCCGAAATCGGTCCGCAGGCGTCGTCGGAGGACTCGGCGCGCGGGATACGAGCGCCTCTGCATCACCGCCGTAGAAGAGTTCACTGATGGGTAGAATGTGATCCGCGTCCGTGCCACTGGCGGCGAGCGCATCACAGGCGGCTTGGAACCGCAGTTCCTCGGACGTGTGGCGCTCGGGGTGACCGAGTGACCCCAAATCTTTTGCCGTGCGCCTGAGCAACGCGGCGGCCGCACCGAACAGCGCAGTTTGGGCGTTCGTCGGCGCGCTGCGAGCAGCGGTGATTGCTCGCGCCGCGCGATCGACGGCGTCGAGCACATCCGGAATTGGCGGCATGTCGTGGACCGCGGCGACGCCTCGGAGGGTCCGCACATGGCCCAGCGCCGTCTCGAGCGCTGTCTGGCCGTCCGGAGGGGATGCCGCAACGGCCTCGAGGGCCGCGGCCGTGTCGGCCGCCTCCCGTGCCAAGAAGGCTACCCCGGCTTCTGATGACCCTGAATGGGGGATGGGCGTATGCGGCCGATCGGGGTCCGGGGGAACGAGCCGCGCGAGATCTGCGAGGCGGCGCGTCGCGCGAGCCTCTTCGTTGGGCCCCCGAATGCGCAAGTTGTGCAGCAGGATCTTGAGATCGTCCACGGCGGCTACCAGCGCAGCGGCGACGGCGGGCGACCATCGGATCGAGCCGTCGCGCATCGCCCGGCCCGCGCGCTCGACCGCTCCGGCGAGATCCGCCATCCCGGGGAGCCGGTGCATGAGCGCCGCACCCCGAAGTGTCCGTGCGTGCCGGACGAACTCAGCTGCGTCGGGGCCGGAAGGTCCGGCGCCCGCCAGATTCGCGTCGAGTCGCTCGAGGCATTCCCCCGCCTCGAGTACGAAGAAGTTCAGGGAATCGTTACTCGTGGTCATTCGCGCCTCATGCTGCCCCATGCACGGCTTCGGCCGCGGCGGTCGCGGCGCATGGTGCGCCAGCGCATCATCGACGCCCCGTCGACGGGCCATGCTCTGCGTAATGTGACGAACGGGCCGTGTCCATCGCCACCCGCATTTCCCGGACAGCTTCGCCCAACCCGACGAAAAGGGCGCGACTCACGATCGAGTGCCCGATATTGAGCTCTTCGATCTCGGGGATCGCCGCGATCGGGCCGACGTTGCGCACCGTCAATCCGTGTCCGGCGTGCACGGCCAGGCCGCTTTGCCGCCCGGTCCGCGCGGCCGCCATCAGGGCCTCGATCTGCCCGTCACGAGCGTCGCCGCCGGCTCGCGAGGCTTCCGCGTAGCGGCCCGTGTGCAACTCGATTGCCGCTACGCCGAGTTGTCCGGCAATGGTGACCGCGCGGATGTCGGGATCAATGAACAGGCTGACGCGGATACCCGCATCCCTGAGCTCAGTGATTGCGCGCCGCAGGCGAGTCTGCGACGTCACGACGTCGAGCCCTCCTTCGGTTGTGATCTCTTCGCGGCGTTCCGGGACGAACGTCACCTGGTAGGGGCGGAGCGAGCGAGCGATACCGATCATTTCGTCCGTCGCGGCCATCTCCAGGTTGAAGACGGTGCGGACCTCGCGCGCAAGACGCTCGACATCGGCATCCTGAATGTGCCGACGATCTTCACGGAGATGTCCGGTGATGCCGTCGGCGCCTGCAGCTTCACACACCGCCGCAGCGGCCGCGGGATCCGGTTCGTCGCTCTTCCGCGCCTGGCGGACTGTCGCGACGTGATCAATGTTGATGTACAATCGCTGATGACCGGCGCCATCGGAGTCCGTCGAGCGGGTTGCTGCCATTTGCTCCTCCTGCTAGCTTCGCCCCGTCCCATCCACCGAGTGAATGTCAACGTGCGATGTAGATTAGCGTCCCTGGTGACCATCAGTGTGGCTGCGACGATTGCCGCGTGCCATTCGACATCCACCACGCCGACACCGGACCTGGCTGGGGCACCAACCGCGCGGGGCGCGGTGGAGCGCTTCCTCGCCGCGGTGCGCGCGCAGGACCTCCAGGCAATGGGCCTCGTATGGGGCACCAAGAAGGGCCCGGCGCGCGAAACGGTTCCTCGCGAAGAGATCGAGAAGAGCGAGGTGATCATGGCGCAGTGTCTGGCCAACGATTCGGCGCGATTTCTGGATGAGAACGCGGCCCCCAACGGCGACCGACAAGTTCGATTCGTTCTGCATAATGGGACGGTTACGCGGACCACGCTGTTCACGACCCAGGCGGGTCCTGAGGATCAATGGTACGTGAAGGAGATCGACTTGCGGGATGTCCACGCCTGCACCGTTGACGCTGGCCAGCCTGTCCCGCGCTAAATGGACCTCACGACCACCAATTGGCACGTCACTGAGCCGCTCGAACGCTGGAACTGAAGGTGTCGGCGGCGGATTATTCTTCTGTCAGCTCGACTAAGACGCCGCCAGTGGCGCTCGGATGAATGAAAGCAATGCGTTTGCCCTCTGCGCCGGTGCGCGGCACCTCGTCAATGAGACGTATGCTGGCGGATCGGCACCGGTCGAGCGCCGCATTGAGATCAGGGACTACGAAGCACACGTGGTGCAGGCCAGGACCGCGGCGGGCGACGAATTTTCCGATTGGGGTGTCGGGCGCTATGGGTTCGAGCAACTCGATCAACGCGTCGCCGGCCGCGAGCCCTTCGATCCGCGCACCGTCTGCGTCGTCGAGGGCGACGATCGGAAGCCCAAGGACATCGCGGAAAAAGGGTAGCGCATCATCGAGCGCACGAACCGCGATCCCGATATGGGCAATGCGAACGTTGGTCTCGGAAGAAGATTGAGAATGGTGAGGCATGAAAAGGAAGGCACGGGGCTCTACAAAAGAGGGTCGTTTCAAACCGAAGTTAACGCACCCGCTGGCGTACGTCTTTGGCAGAAGTGACGCCCGTCCGCAGCGGACGCTTGACTCTTACACCAGCGCGACGCGCGCGTAGGGAGAACCGCAATGTCCAAGGCACGTGCTGTAAGCGACAGTGATTTCGCGGCCGAGATCGAGCAGCATCCCGGCCTGGCCGTCGTCGATTTCTGGGCAACCTGGTGTGGCCCCTGCCGGATGATTGCTCCAATGCTGGAGCAACTCGCGACGGAGTACGAAGGCAAGGCGAAGGTGGCGAAGGTCGACGTCGATTCCAACCAGGCGACCGCGACCCGATTCAACGTGCGGTCCATTCCGACGATCCTGTTCTTCAAGGATGGCAAGCTGGTCGACCAGGTGATCGGTGCGGTCCCGCGGCCGCATCTCGAGCGGAAGTTCAAGGAGCACCTAGGCGTGCCTTCGGCCGCCTAGAAAGTAGCAAAGCAGAAAGTAGAAAGTAGACTAAGGGCAGAAAGCCGGGCGGCGTCTTCGACGTCTGCCCGGCGGCGCTTTGTCTACTTTCTACTTTCTGCTTTTCAACTGTCTAGCGTCCCAAGGACGCTCCATGGCTCTGTACGTAGTCAGTACACCGATCGGAAATCTGGGCGACATGAGCTTCCGCGGAGTCGAGGTGCTCCGTCAGGTCACGCTCATCCTGGCCGAGGACACGCGTCGAGCCCGCATACTACTGACGCGGTTCGACATTGCCACCCCAACGGCTGCGTATCACGAGCACAACGAGGCTGCCACCAGTCCCCGGTTTGTGGCGCGCCTGGTGGCCGGCGAAGACCTGGCGCTGATCAGTGACGCCGGCACGCCGCTGCTGTCGGATCCCGGGGGCCGCTTGGTGCGGGCGGCGGTCAATGCAGGGGTGCGGGTCATCCCGATTCCAGGGGCGTCTGCCCTGCTTGCAGCTCTCGTGGCGTCGGGGCTGGTCGGCGATCGCTTCACGTTCTTTGGGTTCGCGCCGCGCCGACTCGCAGACCGCGGCGCCACGCTGTCCGCGATAGTTGAGCTGCCACACGTGGCCGTGCTCTACGAGGCGCCGAATCGGACCGCATCAACATTGGCGTCCTTGGCCAATGCCGGCGCCGGGGGGCGGCAGGCGGCGGTGGCGCGAGAGTTGACCAAGGTCTATGAAGAGGTTCGGCGGGGAACAGTTGCCGACCTTGCTGCGTATTATGGCAGCACCCCGCCGCGCGGCGAGGTCGTGATCGTCATTGAGGGACGGGCCGACACACCACCTGATGAGGGCGCCTGGCGGGCTCGCGCCAATGCGCTGCGGGCCGCAGGTGCCCCGCCGCGCGAAATTGCGACGGCGCTCATGCACGAGGAAGGGGTGCCTCGAAATCTCGCCTATCGGTTGGCGCACGAGCTCGGCCGAGAATCGACGGAGGCTGAGTGATGGAGGAGACGTGTTGAAGTTCGTTCCGTTGCTGGTAATCGCAGGACTTGCCGCCGGGGTCTCCGATCCGGGCCCGCATGTCGCAGTCGTCCGCGAGGCCGGACGCTCGGCAGCGCCGATCGTCGCCAGCCCGCGCGGCGCGCGCGCTGCCGATGTACCGCCCGAAATTGCCACGCCAGGGTTTGCACGGCACGAAACGGCCGAACTGACGGTCGCGCGCCTGCAATACGACGGGGGCGGTGACTGGTACGCGAATCCATCCAGTCTCCCGAACCTCATTGCCGCGATCAATGAGCGCACGTCGCTCAAAGTCGACGCCAATGAGGTGCGTGTGAGCTTGCTGGACGATCGCTTGTTCAACTATCCGTTTCTTCACGCGACTGGCCACGGCAACATTCACTTCAGCGATACCGAGATCCAACGGCTACGGGAGTACCTGGCTCAGGGGGGCTTCCTACACGTGGACGACAACTACGGCCTGGATGCCAGCTTCCGTCGGGAGATCGCCCGGGTGTATCCAGACCGGCCACTCATTGACGTGCCGCTCAGCCACCCCATTTACCATATCGTGTACGATTTCCCACGGGGCATTCCCAAGATTCACTTGCACGACGGATTGCCGGCGCGAGGATTCGGCATCTTCCTCGGGGACCGGCTCGTCGTCTACTACAGTTTCTCTGCGGACCTCGGCAATGGGTGGGAAGACGTCGGCACGTATCCCGACCCGCCCGCATTGCACGAGGCAGCGCTCAGAATGGGCGTGAACCTGTTTGTGTACGCGGTGACCAGTCGTCCCGCGGCGTAGGCCACGACGGACTGCGTGCGGCCGGACCGGGCACGCGGAGGTTAGCTTAAGTCCGTGACGGTTGTCGAGTTAGTCGCGCGCGAACGAGCACGGCTTGGCCGCATCCTCACGGTGTGGGGCGGCGGCCTCGTGCTGGCAGTCGGCACGGCTGTCCTCGCCGTCGCGGCGCTGACGTTGGGCAGCGGCCGTTGGATGTCGCTCCCGGCCGCTGTTCCATTTGTCGCGTGGGGACTCGCCGGCGCTGCCGCGGTGGGACTGGTTTTCTTCACGATCCACCGCCTTCGAGAGGATGCGTCGACCGCGCGGGTGGCCGCGGCAATCGAGGGCGAGCGCCGCTTGCGACTCGGCGCGCTACGTGGGGCTATCGAGGTCGCACACACGGGTGCGCTTGGACGCCGCGGCGCTCGTGATCTTGCCGCGCGGCTCCAAGCTGCCGCGCCCCGGCGGAGCGGCCCACTCGCTCCGCGTCTCCAGCAGACGACCACCAGGCGCGCCCTTGTCGGGCTGGCGATAGCAGCCCTTGGTCTCGCGAGCCTGGCCGCTGCGGCGATCCGGGAGCCCGACGGCTGGGACGCCGTGGTCCATCCGATCGCGGCGTGGCGAGGCACGCTTCTCCCCGCGCTCCACGTCCAAGCGCCGCGCGACGTACCGCGCGGGCACGAGGCGCGCGTCCATATCCTGGCCGAAGGGCGGAGTCGCCTACGAGTGTCTACGAGGGCGACCGGAGCGCCGTGGGCCAACGCTTGGTATCCGGTCGTGCGTGGGCGTGTCGATCTGAGCACCGGCCCCGTCGCGGCCGAGATGCTCGTGGTCGTAACTGACGGACGCGCCACGAGCGACACTGTCGTGGTCAGGGCCAGCGACCGACCGTTTGTCGGCGGTCTGGCACTGCGAGCGATCTACCCGTCCTATCTGCATCGACCCGAGGAGCCTCTCGCGGCCGGCGAAGTCGCCCGGGTCCCGCGCGGCACCCGGATCGAGATCGTGGGCGAGGCGTCCGCCGCGCTCGCGAGCATTGCGTTGGTGCGAGGTCGCGATTCAGCAGTGTTGCAACCGAGTGGCCGCCACTTCGCAGGACGCTTGCTCGCAGAACTGCCTGGGGGCCAGTGGACGTGGCACGCCGCGGCAGAGACGGGACCCATTGCCGACGTGCCTCCGCCCCTCGACGTCAATGTGATCCCTGACTCAGCGCCCCACATCGAGATCGTCGGCCCTTCGCACGATACGACCATCACGATCGGTGACCGCATTCCGGTGTCGATCGCAGCTTCCGACGATCACGCCCTCGCTCGGGTGCAGCTGCGCAGCTGGCGCACACCAGCGGCCGGCGATCCGCTCCCTCCGGTCGTCCAGCAGGTGAGCGACAGCGCCGTGGCGCAGTGGTCGGGGATCGTGGCGCTCGATCTCACCGGACGTGGTCTGCAGCCGGGAGACGCCATCCATATCGTCGCTGAGGCGACCGACGGTTCTCCGTGGCACCAGACGTCGATGAGCCAGGAGCGACTGCTCCGTGTGCCGTCGTTGAGCGAGGAACGGACGATCGCCCGCACGTCGGCCGACTCCACGGTGTCGGCGGCCAGCGCGACGGCCGCAGCCGAGCGTCAACTCGAGCAACGCACGGAGGAAGCCTCGCGCGCGAGAGGTGCGAGGAGCGGCGGCACCAACAGTACCACGCCGACTTCATCGCCCGCACACAACGCCATGTCCTACGAGACGGCGGAGCGTGCGAAGGCCCTCGCCAACCAGCAACGCGACCTGGCCAACAGAGTGCAGCAGCTGCAGCGGCAGACGCAACAGCTCGAGCGGCAGCTCAAGCAGGCGGGTGCCCTGGACAGCGCGCTCGCCGCCGAGTTGCACCAGGCGCAGCAACTCCTCAACGACGCGCTGACGCCTGAGCTGCGGGATCAACTCTCGAAGTTGGACCAGAGCGCCGACTCACTGCGAAGCGGTGACACGCGGCAGTCGCTGGAGCAGCTGGCGCAGCAAGAGCAGCAAATGCGCGCACAGCTGGACCGGAGCGTCGACATCCTCAAACGCGCGGCCCTCGAAGGGGCCATGCAAACGCTGCACGACGAAGCACGCGACATCGCCAAGGAGGAGCACGCACGCGCCGAATCGCGTCCGAGCTCGCCGCAGCCGAACGCGGCGGCCCAAGCGGCCCAAGCGGCCCAAGCGGCCCAAGCGGCCCAGGCGGCCCAAGCGGCGGCTCAGGCTCGGGCAGACTCCCAGGCGTTGGCGAAGGCGCGGTCCGACAGCGCACGCGGCGGGACGAACCCGTCGCGGGACGGGCAGAACCGATCCGGCCAACAACAGCAGCAGCTCGCAAACGGGCGCACTCCGTCGCCCGACCCATCGCGCCCGGACAGTGCCCGTCCGCCGGACCCGTCCTCGTCTCGTTCGTCGCAGGCGCCAGGACAGCGATCTACGGAGGAGCAGCTCGCGGAGCGATCGCGCACTCTGTCGAAGGACGTCGATCAACTGTCGCATCGGCTGGCGGACCAGCAAGCGCAGTCAGGGGCGCAGCAAGTCGGCGCGGCCCGCCAGCACGTCGACTCGTCGGCGCAAGACATGTCGCAGCGGCAAACATCAAGTGCGGCGAGCCAGATGGACCGAGCAGCGCAGCAGTTGGCTCAGGCCCGCCAATCACAGATTCAAGATTGGAAGAACGCGCTGACTCAACAGCTCGACCAGTCGATCCAGGAGACGATGCAGCTGGCGCGTCAGGAAGGCCAGCTGGCGCAACAGGCGCAACAGGCGCAACAGCAGTCGGAGCGGAAGTCCGTGCAATCGGGGCAGAGCGCCGTGCAGCAAGGCGCCGAACGCACCGCCGAACGTTTGCAGAAGGCGAGCAAACAAAGCGCGCTCGTCTCCGGGAATTCTCAGCGAGCACTCGGCTCTGCGCGAACGCAGGTGCAGAACGCGACCAAGCAGGCCGAGCAACAATTGGCGTCCGGCGCGACGGCCAACCAATCCGGTTCGTCCAGCGGCGATCAGACGGGCAACAATGGGCAGACGGCTGGCGCGATGCGCGCCGCCGCGGACGCGCTCAATCAGGCTGCCGCCGCGATGATGCAGGATCGCGAACGAGCGGCGTCCGCGACTTCGGCGTCCGGGCTGCCGGAGATGTTGCAGGAGATGCAACAGATGGCGAAGGCGCAGGCCTCGATCAACGCGCAGTCCCAAGGGCTGGCGATGAGTCCCGGCGGTCACAATCCCGGGGGCGGCGTCAATCCGAACGCACGTGGCGTTGCCGAGGGACAACGCAAGCTTGCCGATGCGCTGGACCGCCTCGGAGACGATGACATCTCGGGCCGGGCACAAGGCCTCGCTAGCGAAGCCCACCAGATCGCCGACGCGCTTGCCCGGTCAGGGGTCGATCAACAGACGCTCGTTCGCCAGGAGCGGTTGTATCACCGATTGCTGGATGCGGGGTTCACCCTCGAGCAGGATGAGCGCGACAGCACGGGCAAACGCGTCTCACAGTCCGCAACGGGGAAGGAGCAATTCACGCCGCCAGACATAGCCGTGGACGGGCGTCCGGCGACGCGCTTCCAGCAGCCGTCGTGGTCGGAGCTCCGCGGTCTCTCCTCGGACGAGCGACAGCTCGTGCTCGAGTACTTCAAGCGGATCAATGCGCAGTCGCCGTAATGCTCCTGACGTGTCTCCTGTGACAGTGCTCGTGGTGATCGGTTCGGCGCTCATCGTATCCATCGCCGCACCGATGACGGTGCACGCGCAAGATCAGGTGCTCGACACGGCTTATGTGGCCGCGGAGAGCGGCGCGTGGGCCACGTCGGCCAGGGCCTGGAGACATGTGCTCGACCGCAATCAGAACCTGGCGGTGGCCGCGGCCTACACGCTCCGGGCTGCGCCCGCGGACGCGCGCCCCGGAATCGCCACCGCGTTCATGACACCGCCGATCTCTCCGGGCGCTCGACGGGCGATGGCACAACTGGAGCTGGGATGGGGCATGCCACGCGAGGCGTGGTCTGCGCTGCAGCCGCTCCCCGCCAACGACTCGACGGCTCAGGCGTGGCTCGAGTTTGCGGACGCCGCACGGGTCGCGGGCGCACCCGCAGTCGCGAAGGAAGCGTATTCCGCCGCACTAGCTGTCCATCCGAGTGCTGACGTGGCCGCGCACGGGGCGGCAGCGGCGCTGGCGGCGGGGGATGCGCCTGCCGCGTTGTCGATGATGCAGCGGGCGCAACGAATGCCGGGCGCGAACGATTCCGCGACGATCGCCACGACGCTCCTGCCGCTGCGCATCAAGGTGCTCGCCCGACTCGGGCGGATGAGCGAGGCGGAATCGGCGGCGGCCCAGGAAGGGCACCTGTTGAGCGACGACGAGCGTCTGCGGATCGAGCGAGAGATTGCCTGGGGATACGTCCGGCAGGGCGATCTCGCGCGTGCCCGCGCTGCCGCGGCAACCTTTGGGCTCGCCAATGATCCGGAGGTGAGCGGCTGGCTGGCGCTCTACGCCGGCGACCTGAAGACCGCTCGGGATCGTCTCAAACATCCGTCGAACACGACACCCGACGCCCTCACGGCACTCCTGCTCTTATCACGCACCACCGCGGACAACGCGCCCATCGTCGGCGAGGCGTTCGTTTCGCTCGCGCGTGGTGACACGGCAGCCGCGGCAGACCGATTCGTCGCCGCGAGCAGCGTGGTGCGGGACGCGGCGCCGCTCCTGCTCGCAGCCGCCGCACGGCTTCATGCAGCGCAGCACCGCAATGCACTCGCGATCCCACTCTGGCGCACGGTCGTGGAGCAATACGCGACGGCACCCGAGGCACCGGAAGCCGATTTGGAATGGGGACGGGCGCTTCGGCGAAACGCCGACAGTGCGGGCGCGATCGCACGCTGGGAGCACCTGATTCTCAACTACCCCGAAAGCGCTCTCGTGCCGATTGCGCGCCAGGAGCTCGAGGCGGCAAAGGCCACTGCATGATGGACCCGATGACCGATACGAAGATTCCTGACGTCACCCGGCGACAGTTTCTGCTGTCGTCCGCGGCGGCGTTGATCAGCGTCCGTGGATGGACCTCGAGCGCAGGCGCCGCATCCGACGGGCACCTGCTCGTCCCGATGGACGACGACCAGCAGAACCACTTGAAAGCGTACGGGCTGACGTACAATGCCCTGCGTGACGGCGTGCGCGGTGAATGGCTCCTCAACTACCGTGGCGGCTCGTTCCTGCTCCCGGATACGCCCGAGATCCGCCGGCGCAGTGCGCTGGATGGGGTCACCCTGGTGTCGCTCGACGACGGTGCGGTCGCCGCGATCCGCAGCGAGATCGCGGGAGCCAATATGGATGCCGTCCCGCTCGAAAAGGCGCCGACAGTCGCGATCTACAAACCTCCCACCTCGCCGCCGTGGGACGACGCGGTGACGTTGGCGGTGCAGTACGCCGGGATTCCGTTCACGCAGATCTGGGACGACGACATCCTGGGCGGCAACCTGTCGCGATATGATTGGGTGCACCTGCATCACGAGGACTTCACGGGACAGTTCAACAAGCTGTACCTGAACTATCGTGGAGCCAGGTGGTTCACGGACCAGGTGACGCGTGACATGGAGACGGCGAGCCGGCATGGGTTCCCGAATGTGCCGGCACTCAAGAAGGAGGTAGCCAACGGGATCCGGATGTTCGTGGATCGCGGTGGCCTCCTGTTCGCCATGTGCGGAGCAACGGAAACGCTGGATCTCGCGAACGCCGCGCACAGCGTGGACATTGCAAGCACGTTTTCGGACGGGACTCCGATGGATCCGGACGCCAATGCCAAGATGGATTGGTCCCGCGCGTTTGCGTTTCGCGGCGCACACCTCGAGACGTCACCGAACGTGAACTCGATGAGCGACATCGACGGCCATCAGGTGAATGTGCCGTCGCGGAAGCAGCCACTCGGTGAGGTGACGCTCTTCGCTTTTGCTGCGAAGTTCGACCCCGTGGCCTCGATGCTGGTACAAAACCACCGCACGGTGATTCCCGACTTCTACGGCGTGACCACCAGCTTCACCAAGTCGACCCTCAAGCCGACGAACGTCGTGCTCGGCTACGAAGAGGGGGCGCCGTGGGTGAAGTACATTCATGGCGATTACGGAAAGGGATCGTGGACCTTCCTGGGCGGGCATGATCCCGAGGATGCGCAGCACGCGGTCGGCAATGCGCCGACTGACTTGGCGCTGCACCCGAACTCTCCTGGCTACCGTCTGATTCTCAATAACGTGCTCTTCCCGGCAGCGAAGAAGAAGCCACTCAAGACGTGATCGCATTCTCGTCGAACGCGCTTCCGGGCGCTGAGGACGATGGTGACGCCCTGACCGACGCGTTAGAGACCTCGGCGCTGGAGTGGGAGTCCGCGCCGGCCGACGGCGATGACGCGCTCGCGGCGGGCGTCGTCGCCGACGCGCCGACCCAGCCACTCGATCCCGAGGCGATCGCCCATGATCTTGGCCCGGGCGGTCCAATCGCACGAGCGCTTGCGAGCGCGGAGTCGAGCGCGGCGACGGCATATGAAGATCGCTCGAGCCAGCGCGACATGGCGGCGGCAGTCGCCGACCTGTACAACACCGGCGGTGTCGCATTGCTGGAGGCGGGCACGGGGGTAGGGAAGTCGCTCGCGTATCTCGTTCCCGCACTTCGCTGGGCGGCGCTCTCTGGTCAGCGCACAGTCGTTTCCACCAACACCATCAATCTGCAGGAGCAACTGGTCGGCAAGGACCTGCCGCTCCTCGAATTGGCGTTGCGGGATCAGCCGGTCCGGTTCGCGCTTCTCAAAGGCTGGCGCAACTATCTCTGCCTCCATCGGCTCGAGCATGCCGTTGCCGGGGCGCCGGCCCTCTTCGATGTCGACCAGGCGCGGGAGTTGGCGGCGATTGCGACGTGGTCGCAGCACACGACCGATGGATCGCTCGCCGATGCCCCCGCGCCGCCGCGGGCGGAGGTCTGGGATGAGGTAGCGGCGGAGCCCGATCTGTGCGGACGCCAGCGGTGTCCGCACTACGACCGGTGCTTCGTGTTTCGTGCGCGCCGCGCGGCCGCCCAGGCCGATGTCGTCGTCGTCAACCATCATCTGCTGATGTCGGATGTGGCTGTCCGGCGCGTGCAACACAACTGGCACGAGGCGGCCGTCATTCCAGCGTACGGCCGCCTCGTGGTCGACGAAGGGCACCATCTCGAGGAGGCCGCGGGGGCACATCTCGGGGCGACCGTTACGCGGCGCGCCTGGCAGCGCCTGATGGCACGCTTGGACCGTCGCGGAGGCAAGGGGTTATTGGCCCGCCTCCTCGCCGGATTGCGCGGTGTAGACGACCTGCTGTCAACTGCCACCGTCGACCTCGTGCACGACACGCTGTTGCCCGCGGCGGCCGCCGTCCGTGAGCGCAGTGAGCTCGTCTTCGATCTCTTGACTGCGCTGCTGGCGGAAAACGGCGCACCGCAGATGCGTCTCGATGACGGCTTTGCCACCCACCCGGTATGGGCGGCGGGACTCGGGGGCGTCCTCGAGCTCCTCCTGCGTGATGTCAACGCGCTCGACGACGGCCTGCGGATCATTCAGGGGCGACACGCCGGGGAGGAGCTGCAGGACGAAGCACTGGGGCGGACTCTCAACGAATTGCGCGGCGTAGGACGGCGCCTCTCCGCGGCGACGAGCGCATTGTGCGAGAGTCTCGCGCCGTCGCCCGGGAGCGAGCCCGCCGTCCGATGGCTCGAGCGCCGGCGCGGCCTCAGCGATCGGGATGGAGCGAGTGGCGCGCGCCGCGGAGCGCCGACCAACATCGCCGTGTGCGCGGTCCCGCTCGATCTTGCTCCCATCCTGCGCCAGGACCTGTTTTCCCGCGTGGAGACGGCCATCGTGACGAGCGCGACGCTCGCGGCCGAGGGGCGGTTCGATTTCCTCGTGTCACGACTCGGCGTCGACTCACCGGAGCTCGCCGTGCGAACGGCGCGCTATGCCTCGCCATTCGACTATCCTCGGCAAGCATTGTTGGTCGTTCCGACCGACGTGCCCGCTCCGAATCTCGACCAAGCTGCGCACTCAGCGGCTGTGATGGGCGTCGTGCGCGACGTGGTGCGTGCCGCCGGTGGCGGAGTCTTCGTGCTGGTGACGAGTCACCGTGACGTACGGGCGCTGGCGGACGGATTGCGCCGAGACGATGCCGATGCCCCGCTCGCGGACCTGCTCGTGCACGGAGACGGGCCGCGTGACGTGCTCTTGCGTCGGTTCCGTGCGTCCGGGGATGCGGTTCTCCTCGGCACCGCGTCGTTCTGGGAGGGAGTCGATGTCCCGGGGCGTGCCCTGCGAGCGCTTGTGATCGCACGGTTGCCGTTTCGTGTGCCGACCGAGCCCGTGACTGCGGCCCAGTGCGAGCGCATCGTCGCCCGCGGCGGCGATCCGTTTGTCGAGTACATGTTGCCGCAGGCGTCGCTGCGCCTCAACCAGGGATTTGGCCGGTTGATCCGGTCGGCGTCCGACCGTGGCGTGGTCGTCATCGCCGATCCGCGCGTCGTTACGAAAGCGTATGGCCGCGGATTGCTGGACGCACTCCCACCCGCGCGGCGGATGATCGGCCCATGGCCGGTCGTGCGACATCACGTCGAATCGTTTTTCCACTCGCAATCCTCCAATCCATGACACTGCGTCCGTCCAAGATCGTCGGCGTGGGCCGCAATTACGCGGCCCACGCGGCAGAGCTGGGCAACGATGTGCCGACCTCTCCACTCATCTTCCTGAAGCCCCCGTCGAGCATTCTGGCGGATGGCGCGCCGATTCTATTGCCCGCCGAGTCGGCCCGTGTCGAGTTCGAAGGAGAGATCGGGATCGTGATCGGGAGCCGCGTGCGACGCGTGTCGGAACGCGAAGCGGCGCGTGCGGTCCGGGGTGTCGTCGCGTTCAACAATGTCACGGCTCGTGACATCCAGAAGGCCGAGGGCCAGTGGACGCGGGCCAAGGGCTTCGACACCTTCGGGCCGATGGGCGCCGAGCAGGCCTACATCGGCGATTGGGGGGCGCTCTCGGTGGTTACGAAGGTCAACGGCGTCGAGCGTCAACGCGCCCGCGCGGATACCATGGTCTTCGCGGTTCCCCGTCTGGTCGCCTTCATCTCATCTGTGATGACGCTGGAACCCGGTGATGTCGTGGCCACGGGTACACCGTCCGGGACGGCGGCCCTGGCTGCTGGCGACGTGGTCGAGGTTACGATCGAAGGCAGCGATGGTCGCGTGTTGAGCCGGGTCGGGAACCCGGTCGCTGCAGGGGAGTAGAACGGGTATGCCAGCTGTGGCGGCCCGGATCGCTACCCTGCCGGGGTATCCGCTTGCGGCCATTCCGCAGCGGAAGCGAGAGTTGCTCGCACGTGGGGTCGATGTGATCGACCTCGGGGCAGGAGACGCCGACCTCGCCCCGCCACCGGCTGCCGTGGAAGCGCTCGCGCGATCGGCCCGTATCCCCGCGTACAACCGATACGGGTTTGGGCTCGGGCTCGTGGATTTTCGCGAGGCTGTGTCGGCGTGGATGCGGACGCGGTTCGGGATGGCGGTCGATCCGTTGCGCGAGATCGTGCCACTGATCGGGTCAAAGGAGGGGCTATCGCACCTCGCTCTCGCCTACGTGAACCCGGGCGATGTCACCATTGTCCCCGAGCCAGGGTATGCGGCGTATGCCGGCGGCTCGCTGTTGAGCAGCGGATCGCCGTACCGATATGCCCTGCGACCGCAGGACGGAGTTTCTCGTCGACCTCGACGAGATCCCGGCAGATGTATTGCGGCGTACCAAGCTGCTCTATCTCAACTACCCCAACAATCCGACGGCAGCGATCGCGCCGCGCGACTACCTCGAGCGAGTCGTCCGCCGTTGTCGCGAGCTCGATATCCTGCTCGTGTACGACAACGCGTATTCGGAGCTGGCCTACGACGGATACGTACCGCCGAGCATCTTCGAGATCGACGGCGCACGCGACGTCGCGATCGAGTTTCATTCGGTGTCCAAGACATACAACATGACCGGGTGGCGCTGCGGATGGGCGGTCGCGAGGCCGGAGATTTGCGGGGCGCTGGCGCAGGTGAAGTCGTTTGTCGACACGGGTCAGTTCATGGCGGTGCAGGCGGCCGCGGTCGCGGCGATCGAGAGTTGGCGCGAGTTCGTTCCGCGCAACGTTGCGACCTTCCGCGAGCGGCGTGATGCGGCCGTCGCCGCGTTCCGTAACGCTGGGTTCGCCTGTGAGATGCCCAAGGCCACGATGTATCTTTGGGCCGAGTTGCCCGAAGGGATCCCGAGTGCGGCTTTTGCGGATCGACTCATCGGACGAGGCCGGGGTCATCGTCATGCCAGGGTCCGGTTTTGGGGCGGGCGGAGAAGGATTCTTTCGTGTATCCTTCATAGTGTCCCCGGAGCGGCTACAGGCCGCGGCCGGACGTGCGGGGCAGGTTCTCGCCGCATTCGCTGACCCGGTCGTATAGTCTTCTCTTCTATGGATTTGACGACGCAGAGCAAGACTGGCGGCAAGAGTCGACGGGAATCCCGCCGGGCGCTCGCCGTTTCGATTGCACTGCACGTGCTCCTGGGCGCTGGGCTGATCCGAGTCTTGCTCATCCCCAGCGGCCTCCGGAGCTGGTTCCCGCACTCTGCCAAGCAGGCGCCTGCGGTCGAGCATCTCCGTTACGTGGCTTTGCCGCCGGGGCCACCACCGACTCCTAACCGTGCTGCGCCGCCTGCGGCGCACGTGACCCCACCACCAGCAGGCCCGACTCTCGTGGCGCCCCCCGGCTAGCGTGCCGACTGTCCTACCGCCGGCACCGAGCAAGTCCGCACCACCGGCTGAGGTACAGGGGGTCGGTCCTGTAGCCGCGACGGGCGGGCCGGGCGCCGGGGCTCGGTTCGAGTATCATGGGCCTGGAGTCTATGTGCCTGCGGCACCACCCGGCACAGGTGAACGGCAACTGAGCACCAATGAACGACTCGACAGCGCGGCGCATGCCATGACGGGCCATTACAACGATTCGTGTGATGGCTCTGGGGCCGACACGCCAGCCAGGCGACTGGACGAAGACTATCGGCGGGAAGAAGTGGGGGATTGATCAGCAGTACATCCACCTCGGGCCGATCTCGATCCCGAACGCCATTCTTGCGGCACTGCCGCTCAACACGCTCACGGACAATCCGATCGCGGCGAACAACGAGCGGCTCATCAACTACCGCTCAGGCGACATCGCCTTCCAGCGCAACAAGCAGCTGGACGACGAGGAGTTCCACAAGGCTGTGAAAGAGGAGCGGCTGCGCAAGGAGCGCGAGCACCAGCAGCAACAACAGAAGAAGGACCAGCCGCAGCCGACGCCCACCGTGGCCCAGCAGCAGGGAAACCCGCCGCCTACGCAGTAGGCAAAGGCGGGTCTAGGGTCTGGGGTTTCGGGGTAACTGCAACAAATACAGAGGGCCAGTCGCCGGCTACTGCGACTGGCCCTCACGCGAGACCCCAAACCCCAGACCCGCCCTCAAGCCCCGACGACTTCCTCCGGCTCCAGCTCGGTGCCTGCCAACCCTACTTCGCTCTCCCCATGGCCGTCGTGGAATGGGCGGAAAACACCGCAGACTACGCCGAGCACCGCGAAGTTGTCCTGCGGCCCGACGGTGATTTCACGGTCATTGGTGCTCGCTGGTTCGAGCACGATGGCGGCGCCCCGGTGTGTCAACGTTTTGACGGTCGTGTCTTCGCCGATCCGGGCGGCGACGATCTCGCCATCGCGGGCGCGGGCCGAAGGGTTGACGAGAACGAAGTCTCCCTCCAGGATGCCCCGGCCCTCCATCCCATTGCCCCTGATGCGAAGCGCGAAGACGTCGTCGCCCGGCACGAAGCGCCGGTCCACCGTGAGAAACCCTTGTCGATGCTCCGCCACCAGTGCGGGTTCGCTGGGGGCGATCCTCGCGTAGATGGGGACGGGCTGAATTCGCGAGGTGGCGGCGAAACCCAGGAGACGCACGCCGCGCGACCGGGATGGATCGCGCTCGATGTAGCCCTTCTCGGCGAGCGCCTGCAGGATGTCGGACACGGTCTTTGTCGACTTGATGCGAAACCGTTTACCGATCTCCCGGATACTTGGCTGGTAGGTGTTCTCGGTGAGGAAGTCCAGCAGATAGTGGTAAACGCGTCGCTCAGTCGCTGTCAGGGGCTCTGCCATGCCTGCCTCCGCGAGTCAAATGGCCCGGGTCGATGGGCGCTGCTTGTTTGCGCTAGGGACCGACTCCGCGGCAGGCGAAGTCGCCCCCAAAGGGGGCGCCTGTCTGGCGGGCGCAACCACATTCAAACTTATGATCCTTCGCGGTCCGGTCAATAAGTTCGGATCACACAAGAGTCCGTATTGCTGTATCGATTCTTGACAATGAGGTGTCGCGTCCGAGCAACACCAGGACGTCGAAGATCCCTGGGCTCACAGTCAGGCCTGTAAGCGCGACGCGAAGAGGCTGAAATATTTTGCCGGCCGCCAACTGGCGGGCGGCGGCCAGATCACGAAGGGCGACTTCGAGCGGATCCGTTCGTCCAGGACGGCGCGGCCGCGAGCGCATCGCGCGTCGCTGTCAGCAATGCGCGCCGTGCCCGGGCGGTCCTTCCATTGCTTCGCCACCGCGTCGGGGTCGTACGTGATGGTCTCGCGCAGGTAGGGCTCCGCCTGTCGCACGATGTCGTTGATGGTCCGTGCGCGCACACGCAAGAGATCAACCAGCTCTGCGTACCACTCGCGGCGTGCGGCGAGCGCGTCCGCATCGGCAAGTCCCGCTTCCACGAGCGCGGTCGTCACCCGAGGCAGGAGCTCGTCGAGGGCGATCAGCGACAGGTGCTGACCGTTCATCCACTCGAGCTTCTGCGGGTCGAAGATCGCGGCTTTCCGCTGCAGTCCGGCCGGAGAAAACAACTCGATCATCTCCGCCATCGTCATGATTTCTCGGTCGCCGCCTGGCGACCAGCCGAGGAGCGCGAGGAAGTTGGCCATCGCACTCGGCAGGATTCCCTCGCGCTGATAGTCGGCCACTGCCGTGGCGCCGTGGCGCTTGCTGAGTTTTTTGCCGTCGGTGCCATGCACCATTGGCAGATGCGCGAACTCCGGCAGCGGGGCATTGAGCGCCCGGTAGAGCAGGATCTGTTTCGGCGTGTTCGAGATATGGTCGTCACCGCGCATGACGATGCTGATGCGCATCGCAATGTCGTCAGAGACCACCGCCATGTTGTACACGGGCGTCCGATCGGAACGGAGCACGATGAAGTCTTCGATGTCCTTGTTGGGGAAGGCGATGTGGCCGTGCACGGCGTCCACCCAATCAGTTACACCTTCGGGTACTCGGAAGCGAATCGCGCTCGGCTGACCGGCAGCCACGCGGCGGGCGATCTCGTCAGCCGTCAGCTGGTCGCAGCGCCGGTCGTATCGGAACGCTTCGCGTCGGGCGTCAGCCGCCAGCCGTCGCTGCTCGAGCTCCTCCGCGGTGCAATAGCACCGGTACGCCGCTCCCGTCTCCAGCAGCCGGTCCGCGTCGCCGCGATGCTGCTCGAGGTTGCCACCCTGATAGACAACCTGCTCATCCCAACCGAGCCCGAGCCACCGCAGTCCCTCGAAAATTGCCCGAGTCGACGCTTCGGTGCTGCGGGCGCGATCCGTGTCCTCGATGCGAAGGAGAAATTGCCCGCCAGCGTGTCTGGCGTAGAGCCAATTCAGCAGCGCGGTGCGAGCACCGCCGACGTGCAGGTAGCCAGTCGGCGACGGTGCGAAGCGGAGCCGAGGTGCGGACTGGGCGGATGTGGTGGGCGCGGTATGGGGCACGTCGAAAAGTAGTGGGAAAGGGCAGGACGTTGGACGTTTAGACGTTGGACGTTGGAGGCAAACCTAGGGGCCAGCTCCGGAGCCGCGAACCCTCACTAATGGTTTGTTCCTACGTCCAGCGTCTAGCCCTTTGGTCGACGTTGCCTGTCTGAGTGACATGTCCCTACCCTAGACTCATGCAAGCTGGGCGCACCCCAGGGCTGCCCATGCGGATCGCGATCGCGGCGCTCACGGCGTGGGGCCTGCTGATGATCGTGCCGGATTTGTCGCGCGTAGTACACCCACTCGCGTCGGCCGGCTTTGCTGCCGACAACGATGGCCGCATTTACGACGTTCGCGGACCATTTCCACGGGAGCAGGATTCTCCCGCCTGGAAAGCGGGCCTGCGAATCGGCGACCAGATCGACTTCGCGGCAATGCAGTGCGGGCTGCCGAGGCCACGAGGCTGTACGAGTCTGCTGTCCGTGCTGGGTGGCATGGGTGGCGCGCAGCTCGTCCGGCGGGGCCGAGTGCTCACAGTAACGGTGCTTCCCGCGAATGGCGGCTCGGCGCGCGTGGCGCATATCGCGGCGGAGCCCAACCCGATCAGTTGGGTCAGTCGGCTCATCCTGCTGCTCAACGAGCTCGCGGGCATTGCCGTGGTGATCGCGGCCGCATGGCTCGCATGGACACAACTCAGTGCGATGACGTTGGGGTTCTGGCTCTATGCCCTGTGGTTCAACCCGGGGCAGGACTTCGTCTACTTCCTGCTTCCTACAGGAGCGACCGTTACTCGCAATGGCACAAGAGATCCTCGCGTCGGTAGCACATGGCGTTGCGTGTGCGGGACTCCTGCTGTTCGCGCTACGCGTACCGAACGACCAATCCGAGACAGACGTGGCGGTTCGTGATCCGGATCCTGCCAGTCGTCGCTCTTGTGATCGGCGGTCATGCAGTTGATCAGCTACACCAATATCTTCGGGTACCCGACAGAGAATGTGAGTCGAGCGACCTTTGTCGCCGATTACGCTGTGGATGTCCTCGCGCTCTGGATCCTGCTGCGCCGTCGCGACGGCCACCCGCCGCAAGAGTATCAGCGCATGCGCTGGGTGATTTGGGGCTGCATGATCGGGCTGCCGGCGTACATCCTCTCGGGGGTCCTGCAGTCTACCTCATTGTGGTACGCGCTGACCGGAAACGCGACGATCCCGCTCCGTGTCATTAGCCTGCTCCTTCTGACGTACGGCATTCTCGGATGGTTCGTGCTCGAGGCCATGCGGCGGCCGCGGGTCGTGAACGTATCGATTCCCCTTCGTCGTGTGACCGTGTTTGGCCTGCTGATCAGCGTCCCACTGGTCTTCGCTGATCGAGCGACCGACTGGCTACGCGACACGCTGGCGCTCCCCGACTGGAGTTGGATTCTGGTGGCCGCGCTACTGCTTTACCTCACGAGTCGAGTGCACGATTTGTCGGCGGAGGTCGCCGACCGCGCCTTCAATCGAACGTTCCGACGTCAGATGGAGCGCCTCCGTCAGGTTGGCCGAGAGCTACTGGCCGCCGATACCGTCGGTGCTGTCGAGCGGATCCTCGTGGAGGCGCCCGTGGAACATCTGCGTCTCGTCTCTGCGGCGGTGTTCCGGCGCGAGGATATTCGGTTATCGGCGTTTCGTCAGCGCCGTCGGCTGGCCTGACGGGACGGCAGATGCACTGGATCCGCACGACGCAGCACTGCACGGCCTCGACATGAACGACCCGGCGCAGTATCGATCCTGGAGATGCAGAGCGGCTCGGTTTCCCGACCGGCCTACCCGCACCGACGGTAGTTGTCGCGGTCGAAGACCAAGTGAGACGCTTCGCGCTCGCGCTGTATGGGCCACACGACAGTGGCGCCGATCTCGCAGCGGATGAGCGCGCCGCACTGGTCTCCCTCGCCGAGGACGCGGCGCTTGCCTACCGACGAGCCGAAACGCTGGAATTGCGGCGTGAAGTGGCGGACCTGCAGCACCGTCTAGCGAGCGCGAACGAGACCGATCGCCGCTCGCCCGAGACCGTTCCATGTGGACCGAACGGCAACGAGCCCGCCTGATCGACGGGCCCGTTCGGTCGGACACGGAGGGGGAGGGATTCGAACCCTCGATAGGGCTTTAAGACCCTATGGCGGTTTAGCAAACCGCTGCCTTCAGCCACTCGGCCACCCCTCCAGGTCGTGCCGCACATCAGCTTATGCCGATCGGGCGGCGCAGTCGTTCTGTCCGCCGGCCCGGAACCTAAGTGCCGTGTGATCCTGATGGAACACCCAGGGCGCCTGTTTCCCCTGAGACGAGGAGGTGAAACCTCATGGCGGCTCGCACGTATTGCCCGCACCTTCATACCAACTCAGCCGGGGCATGTATGCGCTCGTTGCCGATCGCCATCCTGATCACACCGCTGTCCAGCAACCTCCTCTTCGCCCAGACATTGGGGCCGGACACACGACAGCTCACCGACCCGCGATCCGTCACGTCTGTCACAGATCCACGGATCCATCCTGTTCCCGTCTCTGATCTCTTCTACACACGCGCAACGTTCGGCGCCTCGTGGTCCCCCGATGGCAAGGAGATCACGTTCACGACCGACCTGGCCGGGCGCCTGAACCTGTGGAAAGTGAATGTCGCTGGTGGATGGCCGATTCAACTCGTCCAGTCCGACGACCGTCAGTTCGGTGCGACCTGGTCGCCCGACGGCAAGTGGATCGTGTATCAGCAGGATGCGGGCGGCAACGAGTTGTGGGACATTTACGCGGTGCCGAGCGATGGCGGGACGCCGATCAACCTGACGAACACCCCTGACATCCGCGAGGAGGCGCCGCTTTGGTCACCCGACGGCCGAACGATCGCGCTGAACTACAAGCCGAAGGACGGCACTGTATACGACCTCGCGCTACTCGATTGGAGCACTCATCGAGTGTCCAAGCTCACGCATGAGGCGACGACCGATCACTGGTGGGCGTCGGTCGCGTGGAGTCGCGACGGAAAAACACTCTACGCCAATCGCTCCGACGTCAACGCTACCGACGCGGACGTCTATGCGGTGGATGTCGCGACCGGCGCGACGACGAATCTCACCGTCGCACAAGGACAAGGTGATAAACGTCGCATCCTCGCTTTCGCCCGATGGCAAGACGCTGCTCATTTCGTCGAACGCCAAGGGGGGATTTCGCAATGTCGCGCTGCTTGACGTCGCGACCAAACGTCTCACCTGGGCCACCGACACCAAGTGGGAAGCCTCTGCAGGCGATTTCTCGCCAACCGGTCGGTCGTTCACCTATACGCTGAACGCGGACGGTATGACCGACATCTACGTGGTCGATCAGGCCACGATGCATGGCACGCGAATACCCACGGACCCCGGGCTCAATACCCTCGCGGCCTCACCGACGTCTTTCGCGCCGTCGGGCGGTCGCCTCCTCATCACCCACGAGAGCTCGACTCGCCCAGGAGATTTTTGGACCTACGACATCGCCTCGCACGCGACGCGGCAACTGACGCATTCGGCGATTGCGAGCCTGAACGGCGCGGCGTTGCCGGCTCGCGCAGATCGTGCACTATCGCAGCTTCGACGGAAAAATGATCAGCGCGCTGCTCTGGGTGCCACACAACCTCCAGCGCGCGGAGCCACGCCGGCGCTCGTCCTGCCGCACGGGGGTCCCACTGGCCAATGGGTCGACTCGTGGAATCCAGACGTGGCCGCGCTCGTGTCGCATGGCTACATTCTGCATCGCCCCCAACGTGCGTGGCTCGACCGGCTACGGAATGGATTTTCAGCGAGCGAACTACAAAGACCTGGGCGGGGGCGATCTGCAGGATGAGGTATATGCGACGAAGTTTCTGGTCGCGACGGGCTACGTAGATCCCAAACGCGTCGGCATCACCGGCGGCTCGTATGGTGGCTTCATGACCCTGATGGCGATCGGCAAGGTGCCCGACATCTGGGCGGCGGCTGTGGAGGAGTACGGAATCATCAACTGGAGCACCATGGTCCATCGCTCCGATCCGGGCCTGCAGCAGTACATTATCGGTCTCTTGGGCGATCCGGAGAAAGACAAGAAGGTGTACGATGCGACTTCGCCCATCACCTTCGTCCACGACTGTGAAGGCGCCACTACTCGTCCTGCAGGGCGACAATGATCCCCGCGTGCCGAAGGAGGAAGCGGAGCAGGTCGTCGATCTGCTGACCAAGGACGGGAAGACCGTCGATGCCCACTACTACGCAGGCGAGGGGCACGGCTTCTCGAAACGAGAAAACCAGATCGACGCGATCACCCGCACGCTGGAGTGGCTCGACAAGTATCTGAAAGTGACGCAGTGACATCGCGGGTCGCGCACCTCCCTACGACGGAGCACGCCATGAATGCGAAACTCATCGTTCAGCTGTCGCTCTTCGGACTCCTCATGGGCGTGGGCACTGTGTATCTGATCCCGTCCACCGTCGAGCCGGTCTGCTGGCTCGTGGTCTTTCTGATCTCAGCCTACGCCATCGCCCGCTTCGCGGGTGGCAACCCATTCCTTCACGGCGTACTGGTCGGTCTCGCGAACAGCGTCTGGGTGACTGGCGCTCACATACTGCTATTCCACCAGTACGCATCCGCGACATCCGCAGGAAATGCAGATGTTGGCTTCGATGCCGCTGGCCAGGCATCCGCGGGCGATGATGCTTGCTGATGGGCCCTCTGATCGGACTCGTGTCGGGCATCATCCTCGGCTTGTTCGCTGTCGTCGCCAGCCGGCTGGTTCGTCCAGCTGCCCAGGGCGTTGTCGCGCCGACGTCTATGTGACGGACAAGCGGCGGGGGTCAAGTCCCACGGCATGCCACAGCGGGTCCGCCGAAGCAAGGGCACGGCACGTTGGATCCTACGTCCACGCGCCGAGGGCGCGTCGCACTGCTATCAACTGGCCGATGTGATAGGCGGCGTGGTCGATGGCGAGGAGCACCTCCCGCGCATACGTCTGTCCGTCGCCGTGTGGGATGCGGTCCTCGAGCGCGATAGCTGGATCATGGACCAGATCCTCCAACGCGCGCCGATCCTCGCGATAGGCCCGCACGCTTTCGTCCCATGCCCGCGGTCCGGGCGGCGAGCCCGCTTTCGGCCAATAGCCATCGGGCCAGGAAGCCGCCTCATACTCGGGGTTCCGACAGAAGTCGAGGAGATCGTGCTGCGCCAGACGAAGGTGTTCCAGTAGCTCCCACGGTGAGTGTGGGAATCCGGCGGGGCGTCGGCCGCGAAGCTCGGGCGATAACCCTTCGACGGCGTCATCGAAGGTCACGTGAGCCTCCTGCCAGCTGAGGGCGTCCGCGAGTTGGTCTCGGAGCATGCCGTGAGGCACTTACCCTCGCACCCCTGAAGCAATGAAGGTCCCCTCCTTGAGCTCCTCGAAAGCCTGGCGGAGTTGGGCCTGTGTGTTCATCACGATGGGCCCATACCAGGCGACCGGTTCCTGAAGGGGCTTACCTGAAACGAGAAGGAAGCGAACGCCCTCGTCCCCAGCGTGCACGACGACTTCGTCTCCGCTGTCGAAGAGGAGCAGCGACCGATCATCGGCATCAGCGGGCGGGGACGTCTCGAGCCACTGGACGCCTTCAGTTGGGACAGCGAGTGGTTCCGATGCGTTGCCGAACTTGCCGCTCCCAGCAAACACGTACGCGAACGCCTGTCGCGTGGTCTCGACCGGCAATCGTTTGCGCAGGCCGGGCTGGCACCGTGATGTCGACATAAGTAGGATCCGCCGCGATCCCTTCCACCGGACCCCTCCGGCCCCAGAAGCTTCCACAGACGAGTCGTGCCTCGGTCCCGTCGTCGTCGACTACATGCGGAATCTCATCGGCCTTGATTTCCTGATACCGCGGAGTGGTCATCTTGAGCGACGCAGGCAGGTTCGCCCACAGCTGGAACCCGTGCATCCGGCCAGCCGGATCACCGCGTGGCATTTCTTGATGGATGATCCCTCGACCGGCGGTCATCCATTGCAGGTCGCCGGCGCCGATCGAGCCGCGATTCCCCATGCTATCCCCATGCTCGACGCGGCCTGCAAGGACGTAGGTGATCGTCTCGATACCGCGGTGTGGATGCCAAGGAAATCCGGCGAGATAGTCCTCAGGGATGTCGTTCCGGAAGTCGTCGAGCAACAGGAAGGGGTCGAACTCCGACGTGGTGCCGAAGCCGAACGCCCGCCGCAGGTGGACGCCCGCTCCTTCGAGAGTGGGCTTCGCCTTCGACAGGCGGTGCACAGGTCGAATCGACATCGCAGTCTCCGAGAGTCGCGAGCAGGGTCTACACCCGAGCCTACCCTCGAATAGTAGCGATGCACGGTAGTGCCTCTTCTGGCGACAGGCCCGGTGTGGTCGGTCTAGTCGGTCTAGTCGGCCGAGTCTGCCGGGCGCGGGGCGTCGAGATCAGGCTTCGAGGGTCCGCGCGACGCCCACCACTGCCGGATCGTATGCCTCGAGCAATTCGGGGTACGGCAGATTGATGAGCGATTGGTGCATCACAGCGAAGCGCCCCACCACGGGCGCGAGGGGCGACACCGGTACGCCGGTCTCTCGTGCGACGAGGGCCGAGAGTCCCTGAAGCTCGGCGAGCACGACGCCAGTGTGTCGGCCTGCGAGAGTGAGGGCGAGTGATACCTGCTCCAGCGACGCGTTTCCCGCGCGATCGCCGAGGCCGTTGACCGTGACGTCGAGCCCATCGGCGCCCGCATCCACCGCGGCTAGCGCATTGGCAGTTGCGAGCCCCAAGTCGTTGTGACCGTGGTAGTAAATGCCCACGGCCATGCCTCGGCCGACCGCGGCGATCAGGGAGCGGACCCTTGTCGGCGTTGCACTGCCGTTCGTGTCGTACAGGCTCACGCGAGTCGCGCCGGCCGTGGCGGCGGCCGCTGCAAGATCTGCCACGACCTGTGGGTCCGCTTGAGTGGCGTTCGGGAAGCCGACGCCTGCGTCGGCGCCCACATTGCGCGCCATGGTGATCATCTCGAGCAGGCGTTCGCACTTCGCTTCGATCTCGGCGGGCGTGCGGGTCGCGGCGAGTGGCATCAACAGGTCGATGTGATCCAACACGCCCACCGTCGCAAACACGTCCTGCTCGGCCGTCGGCGCGAACGCGTGGACCAGGCCGGAGAGCTGCACTGGCGTGCCGATGTCGCGGATGCTCGCGGCGATCCCGATGTCCGCCCGAACGCGGCCGGGTGCGACAACTTCCAGCTCCCGAACGCCGGTCGTGGCAAGGGCCCACGCAATCATTGCGCGCTGGTCCCGTGTGAGGGCGACTCCAGGGGTGTCGAGCCCATCGCGCAGTGTCACGTCACGCAGGGCGACCGCGGGGCCCGTCTCACGCATCATGGAAGATCATGTCCTGGAGTGGGCGGGGGGTCGATCCACCGCAGTGGTGGTGGCGCCTCCGTCTGAGCGTTTCGTCCCCGGCGCTATGCAATCAGCAGGCCCAACCGCAGACAGTCACATGCCATCGTCGACGCCACGCAGAGGCATTGGAGTTCCGGCGGTGGCTACTCAGGCGTACGAATCGATGCGGCGGTGCAACAGGCTCGACGCATCAGGGAGCGCCTACGTCGGCTTCTCCGAGACCACGGCTCGCTCGGCGCGCAAACACCCGGCGGACGCGCCGTCGGGTCTACGTCGGCGCATGGCCGCATTAGTTTCACTCGCCGGTTCGGAACGCGGCCCTTTCGGCTGACGAAACAACCACTCGAGGCGCCTGGATGGCTCGACGTATCGCATTGCTTCGCGGCGTCAACGTCGCCGGACACAAACCCGTGAAGATGGCTGCCTTGCGGCAGTGTCTAACGGATCTCGGATGTGCCGAGGTGCAGACCCTGTTGCAAAGCGGCAACGTGGTGTTTGGCGGCGGGCGCGGCGCGGGGAGCGCGGTGGAGGGTTGGCTGGCACGCGCGCTCGCCGCGCAGCTCGGTGTGCAGACGGACGTTTACGTACGGGGCGCCGCGGAGTGGCAAGCGCTGATCGCGGCGAATCCATTTCCCGAGGAGGCGAAGCGCGATCCGGCGCACCTGATCGCGATGTGTTTCAAGGCCAAGCCCGCGCCGGGTATCGTCGATGCGCTACGCTCGGTGATTTCCGGGCGAGAGCGTCTGCAGGCCGTTGGACGCGAGTTGTACATCGTGTATCCCGACGGGGTTGGTCAGTCGCGTCTCACCACAGCGGTCATCGACCGTGCGCTCGGCGTCCGGGGAACGGCGCGCAACTGGAATACGGTGCTCAAACTCGGCGCGCTGGTGCTGTAGTTGCGGCGTCGCGGGTTCAGAGCGTCAGCTCCCAAATCTGCCCGACGCATTCGGGGCCGAAGCTATTGTGAGGCTCCTCGCGGACCAAGCGGTACCCGGCCGCTTCGTAGATGCGGCGAGCCGAATGCAGCACATTGTTGGTCCAGAGGGTCATACGCTGGTATCCCGTTTCGCGAGCGAAGTGCTCGCATTCATCGACGAGACGCCGGCCGATACCCAGTCCTCGAGCTTCTGGCTCCACCAGAAGAAGTCGCAGCCGCGCCGTGTCCGCCGCATCTGGGTCCTTGACCACAAAGACGGATCCGACCCTCGCGCCACTCCGTTCTGCGATCCAGCAGCGCTCCCGTTGAGGATCGTACTGGGTGATGAAGTCGGCGACGATGCGCGCGATAAGCGCCTCGAATCGCATGTCCCAGCCATATTCGCGCGCGTACAGCACCCCGTGCCGATGCACGATCCACCCCATATCCCCGGGCGCGTGCGTGCGGAGACGATAGCCGCGGTCCTGCTCCTGGGCAGGCATCTCGATCATATCGCAGTGTAGCATAACAACGGGGACTCGGGATTCGGGACCCGCTCGGCTATTTTTCGACGCATGCGCAGCCTGCGAATCTACGCCCAAATGCTCTTCCGGTACCGACCTCGCGAATTTTGGAACGAGGTGCTGACCGAGTCGTTCGACCTTCGCGGGGTCGGACATTTTCGGCTCAGTGAAGAAGCCAATCGACAGATGTACGAGAGCAAGCGGGCGATCATTGACGAGCAGTTGGCACGTCATGGCGTTGAGGTCGGGACGACGACGGCCGCGTTGGAGATCGGCTGCGGCGTCGGGTACTGGACCGAGTATCTCATGGGCCGGGGCGTCCGGGACTATACGGGCAACGACATCACGGCGATCTCCGTCACGACGCTCGCGAAGCGATATCCTCAATTCCGGTTCGTACAGGGCGACGCTGGCGACATCGTCCTCCCGCCTGCGCATTTCCCGCTCGTGTTCATGATCGACGTCACGCAGCACATCACCGAGGACGTCGCTTTTGCTCGCGCGATGCGCAATGTGTGGCAGGCGCTGGCGCCCGGCGGCACGTTCCTCATTACCTACTGGGATCCCCGGGCCAGCGCGTCACTCACGACCAAGCTCCGGCTCAACCGCATCGAAAAGCCTCGGCCCCTGTCCGCGTACACGGCCCTCTGGGGATCAACGGCGCAGGTGCTCGAGACCGTGCCGTTCAATGACAAGGAGCTAGCAGTGGTGAGGCGGGCGCTGTAGCGCCCGAGAGAGTAGACCTGCAGAAAGTAGAGAGTAGACGGCGCCAGACAGGCTCTCCTGTCCAGCTGTGTCGTCTACTTTCTACTTTCTGTCCTGCGACTTTCTCGGGCGCTTTGGCGCCCGTGCCTTACTGCGTCGTCTCGCCGGTCACGATGGGCAACTCGAGATACGACGCGCGTGCGCCCGAGCGGTAGATCGTCGCTCGCGCGATTTGAAAATCGGCGTCGGTCGCCTGGAAGATGTTCGGCACGTAGTGCTGCGGATTGCGGTCGATGACGGGGAACCAGGTGCTCTGGATCTGCACCATGATTCGATGCCCGGTCAGGAATCGGTAATCCTGAGTGTGCAGGTCGACCGAGTACTCCTCGACCTGATTGGGAGGGATCGGGTGCGGCGTGACGAAGCTCTCTCGGAAGCGTCCGCGGAAGACGTCGTTGGCCACCATCAACTCGTACCCGCCAAACGCGGGGCGTTTGTGGCATGGTGTCGGGGTAGACATCGATCAACTTCACGATCCAGTCGGCATCGGAACCGGTAGTCGCGGCGAAGAGGTGGGCGCGCACCGACCCGGCGACCGTGACGTCATGGGTGAGCGGGGGCGTCGAGAACGTGAGGACGTCCGGTCGGCCATCGACGAAGCGCTGGTCCTGGACCAGCCAGGTCGTCCACCCCGAGCCACCAGGAAAGTACGTCGGGGGGATCGGCCGGGGCCTATAGGGTACAGGATGACCGGGATCGGAGACGTAGCGGTCAAAGCCGCTGTCTGCCGCGGTAGGTTTGGGCACCTCGAACGACGCCTGGCCCTTCGCCTGGAAATACAGACGCTCAGGCGTGATACCGGTCTTCGGCGGCCAGCTATCGAATCGCCTCCACGCGTTAGCGCCGGCCTCGAACGTCGTCGCTTTTGGCAGATCGAAACCTGGTTGATCCTTCAGGAAATGCGCGAAGAAGGGCGCGAGGATGTGCTGACGGAAGTAGAGGGAGGTGGGACTGCCAAAGTCGATGGCGCCCAGCTTCTGGCCCTCGGGTCCCATCCAGCCCCCGTGGTTCCAGGGGCCAACCACGAGGTAGTTCATGTGTTGCGTGTCGTATTTCTCCAGCTGCTCGAAGATCGTGATGGGGCCGTAGAAGTCTTCCTGATCCCACCATCCGGCCACGTTGAGCGTGGGCACCGTCACCCGATTCATGTAGGTGATCGCCGTCTGGCGCTTCCAGAACTGATCGAAATTCGGGTGGGCGACGAAGTCGTTCCACGTCGGGATTGTGCCGTGCAGATAACGCGCGTTGAAGTTCGAAAGCGCCCCGGCGTGCAGGTACCAGTCATACGTGTCGTACCGATCGAACGCAAAGGGTTGCTGCTCCTTGTTGGTTTCCATTCGCGTCGCGTACTCGAAGCCGTAGCTCAGGCGGAACGCGCCGTTATGATGGAAATCGTCGCCGAGGAACATGTCGACTGGCGAGGCCTGCGGAGATACGGCTTTCAGAGCGGGGTGCGGGTCGAGCATCGCCATTACCGTAAGCCAACCAGGGTACGATACGCCCGTCATCCCGACCCGCCCGTTGTTGTTGGGCACCTGCTTCACGAGCCAATCAATCGTGTCGTAGGCGTCGGTGGCTTCGTCGACTCCGTGCACATCCTTGGGGTCGTGGGGGGCGCGTTGCATCACGAACTGCCCCTCGGACTTGTAGCGACCTCGAATATCCTGGAAGGCAAAGACGTACCCGTCGGCGGCGAGCTCTTTGAGGGAGGAAGTGAGTTGCCGTTGGGATGAGTCGATTCCGTAGGGCGTGCGGATGAACATGATGGGGAGCGCCGGGTGAGCGGCCGTCGGCGTGAACACCAACGTGTGAAGTCGCACGCCGTCCCGCATTGCCACCATGAATTCTTGCCTGGTGAACCCACTCTCTGGCGCGCTGCCTTGACTGAGGGCGGGTTGGGAATGCGTGAGGAAAATCGCTGCAATGGCGGCAATCGGGCGCAGTTGGCGGCGATACGGCATGAGTCGGTGCCAGTCGAGGGGTGAAGGAGGAGTTGCAGGGTCCAAAGTCGCGACCAGAGCGCGTTTCCCGGTCGGTCCGCGGGTCAATATACGGCCGGACGGGGACGCCGCAGAGACGTAGACGCTCGACTCCTCAGTCGATCAATTACGTCACCATGGCACGCCACATAGTCTGCCTCACCTTCGACTTCGACGCGATGTCGGGGTTCGTCGCACGGGGCCTGACCACCCCCACGTTCGTTTCTCGTGGCGAATTTGGCGTGGTGGGCGCCCGGCGCCTACTTCAACTGCTGTCCGCCCGCGGCATCCGGTCGACCTGGTTCATCCCCGGCTACACCATCGAGACCTATCCACGCGAGTGCGAGGAGGTGGTTGCCGCCGGACACGAGGTTGGCCATCACGGCTGGTCGCACACCCCGCCGGCAAGTTTGAGTAAGGACGCGGAGGCGGCAGAGCTCGCCAGGGGCAACGCCGCGATCGAGGGCCTGAGCGGTAGGCGAGCACGAGGCTATCGATCTCCCTCCTGGGACCTGAGCCCGCATACCGCGGATCTGCTGCTGGCGCAGGGCTTTGTGTACGACAGCAGCATGATGGGCGACGACTATACACCGTACCGGGTCCGGCGAGGCGACCAGTGCGACCCCGACGGGCCGTATCAATTCGGCGAAGCTACGGCGCTGGTCGAGATGCCTATCAGCTGGGCGACGGACGACTACCCGCACTTCGAGTTCGTGCGTGCGCCAGGGTCGATCCTCCAGGGGCTGCATGCGCCGGAGACCGTGATGGCCTGCTGGCGCGATGAATTTCGCTACATGCAGGAGACCGCGGACTGGGGCGTCTTGACGTACACCTGCCATCCGTTCGTCATCGGTCGCGGGTCCCGGATGCTCTGGTTCCAGCGGTTCGTCGACGACCTCGCCGCGGCCGGCGCGGTCTTTCTGACCCTCGAGGACGCGGCCGCGGAGGCGCGACTCACCGTTGGCCGCCTTCGTCCGCCGTGATCCGGACACGCAAGCGACGGCGCGCGACGCGCGCGCAGGCGAGAGCCTGCGCGCGTCTTACTGCACGACGACGACGCCGGAGATATTGTGGATGGTGCAGTGGTAGCTGTACGTGCCGGCGGTCGCGAATGTCCGATTGACACTCGTATTGCTCGAGGCAGGAATGCTGTCGGGCGCGGGCGACGTGTCGAAATGGACGTTGTGCGTGACGCTGCCGAACGCATATGTGACCTGCGTCCCCGCCTTTACCGTGTCGGGTGTCGGCGAGAAGAAGTAATTCCCTCCGCTCCCGTACGCTCCGCCAGTTGTTTGAGCGCTGGCAGTGATAGTGTTGCTGGACGCCCCGCCGCCGCCACCGCCCCCGCCGCCGTTTGGCGCCGTGCTGCTGCTACTGCAGGCGGCGAGTGTTGCCAGTGCCAGCGTCAATCCGATCGCGGTTCCGTGTGCACGCATTCTCCACCCCTCTGAAGTTGACTTGGGCCTTGTCCGGGCCGGCAGTTCCCGCCCTGCGACGATCGGCCCGGTCCTTTCGGATGTAGGGATACCCAGCGGCTTGCCCCCTGTCGTGGGGTTTGGGACGAACGACTATTGCGCCGGGGTCAACGTCTTGCGGTTGGCCGTCGCCCGCTGGGTTTGTGCAGGGCGGTGCCAAACATTGGGAAGATACGCAATTTCGCGCCCTGAACGGTCGCAGGCAGGCTCGACGGGCGCCGACGGGCGCTGGCGCGCCCGTAGAAAGGGCAAAGGAGAAAGGAGAGGGGAGATAAGGGCCGTCGCGGCCAACGGACGGAGGCTCCGTCGGCCAGGGTTCACCTGCCGTTGTGATCTTGCGGGCATAACTTGGCAGCCGTCGAACACTGAGGAGCGAGCCAATGGGACGGCATGTCGTTGCAGTCGTGTGGATGGGCCTCGTCACGCTCGTGGCGCCGGCGTGGGCGCAGGATACGACCGTCGCGCGAACAGAGCGATGGCGGTTTCTGTCGCCATCCACGGCGGTGTCGGATGACCCGCGGCGGACGCCGGTCCCACCTGGATCGACCGGCGCAACGGGCGCGCTCGTGTTGCGGGGCGGACGCATCTTCGATGGCACGGGCACGCCCGCCCACGACGCAACGCTCGTCATCGTGCGCAACCGGATCGATCGTATTCTTCCCCCGTCGGCGACGGGATGGCCGGCGGACGCACGTGTGATCGATGTGCCAGGAATGACGGTAATGCCAGGACTCATCGACCTGCACACTCATCTCACCTATCCCGATCCAGACACACCGGACCGGATCGCCGATAGCCGCGCCGATGCCGCGTTGCGGGGTGTCGAGCATCTGCGCTACTACATCGAGAGCGGAATCACGAGCGTGCGCGATGTCGGATCGCAAGGTGACGTGCCGTTCCGTCTGCAGGAATGGGTCGCGCGCAATCGCGTGATTGGGCCGCGCGTCTTTGCGGCGGGCAAGCTCATCACCGGAAAGGGCGGCCACGGCGCCGACGGCGGCGACTACAACAGCACTGCGGAAGGCATGATCCGCGAGGCGTCCGGTCCCGACGACTGGCGTCAGGCCGTCCGCGAAGAGTTCGCAGCGGGTGCGGACCTCATCAAGATCGCGAGCCACTTCAGCCCGGCCGAGGTGGCGGCGGCGATTCAGGAAGCACACGCGCTCGGCCTCAAGGTGACGTGCGACTGCGAGACGTTCTACACGAAGTGGGCCGTCGAGGCCGGGATCGACATGATCGAGCACCCCCTTCCTCGTTCCGATGAGACCATCCAGCTCATGGCACGCAAGGGCACCGAGTCGGACCCGACTCTCATCCCATACATCATTATTTTCAATTCCGCCGGTGCGTACTACGGGACGCCGTCCCGCCGCTTTACGTTCTCGAAGGACGCGGACTTCGAGTTGGTACGGAAGATGAAACAAGCTGGCATCAAGCTGGGCATTGGCACGGACCTCGTGCGTGATTGGTTCCGATATCTGCCTGTGCCATACATCACGGAGCTCAAGCAGTTCGTGAGACTCGGCTACACAGTGCCTGAGGTATTGCAGATCGCGACGCGGACGAACGCGCAGATGCTTGACATGGGCGACAAGCTGGGCACGCTCGAGCCGGGGAAGCTCGCTGATGTGACCGTCGTGAGCGGACACCCGGATGTGACGCTCGATGACCTGGCGAATGTCTCCCTCGTGATCCGCGATGGCTACATCGAGGTCGATCAGGGCCACGTGTTTCTGCCGCGACACGCGCCCCTCGCGATGCCGTCGCCACCTGAACGAGATCGTTCCCCGTGATGGTTCGGGTTTGCGCGCGCGTCGTCGCAATCATCCTGGCGCTCTCGGCCGCACAGCGTGCGGCCGCGCAAGCAGACACGGCAACGTACGACAATTTCTGGGACCATCCGATCCACGCAAGCGCATTCGCGGGGGGCTCGTTTCCGACCGGCCAGTGGCGTGATGCCTTCGAGGCGGCCTACGACGGCGGAATCAGCGTCGCATTGCCGGTGGAACGAGGCAGCGGGATCTGGCTCGAGGGCCACTTCAACGGGCAGGCCCAGCTCATGAATACTGGAACGCAGACGGCGTTCGCCGCGGTCGGCGGTGGCGGGCGGATTCTGTCACTGACGCTCAATGTCGTTGCCAATGCACGCGATCTTCTTGGTCGCGTCACTCCATACGTCGTTGGTGGCGGCGGTGGGTACTCGCGCCGGGTCGAGATCGATGGCTTCACGGGCAATACGACCTGTGACCCGTTCCTCGGCTTCTGCGGCGTGTATGGGCCGCCAGCCAATCGGTCGCGAACGCAGAATGTGTGGGGCTGGGATGTGGGTGGTGGGTTTCGGCTCCGCGTGACGTCGTTCCGTCTCTATGTGGAAGCGAGATACAACACCGCATATACACGCTACGCTCCAACGACCTTCGTGCCAGTTGTCATCGGCGCCGAATGGTGAGCTGCGCGCGCTGATGCGCGCGTTGCGATCACATGGCACCACGACGATTCGCCAGTGACTGCACAGCTGGCGCACGCATCTTCACGACCATTTTACGATGCCGATTTCACGAACATTTTATTTGAGCGCGCTCACAGCACCCGCATAATTCAGATGCTGAGTGACGGACGTCGTGCGTGCGACGATCCGACACACACGATGGAGCAGTGCCTGACGGTGGATTCGTACACACCATGTTGACGCGCAAACCGCGCGTGCGGATGGGGCTGAGAGCGCTCACCAACATCGCTCACCAGTAGCAGCTCCGCTGGGATCGCTGGCTGGTCGCCGCTATGCGGTTCGCTGCTCTCCCGACGGCAACCAGACTGGGTTGTGACACCCGGCTTAGGCTGAGGCCTTGAGGCCGCCCTCGAGCGACGTAGCAGGCGTCGGACGGAGAACGTGGTGCCAGCGATACGGGCTCACGCCGGAAATAAACGAGGTATGACGTGCACGGTGGGGCGGGAATCTCGACTGGTGTACCCTTGGACGGGTCGGCAACCTGAGGCAGGAGACGGCTGAGAATGCTCGACGTTTTGTACGTGGCTTCTACAGTATTGTTTTTCGGGCTCATGCTTTTGTTCGTCCGCGGCCTGGCTGCACTCGGGCGCGACTCGGGAACGGATGCCCCGGACAAATCATGAGTATCGAGAGCATTGTTGGCGTCGCGGTCGCTGTGGCGATACTGATGTACCTGGTCTACTCGCTGCTCCGGCCTGAGCGATTCTGACATGACGTACGGCGGCTGGACGCAGATTGTCGTCTACTCGCTCGTGCTGCTGGCGTTGACCAAGCCAGTGGGGCTGTATCTCGTGCGCGTGTACGACGGATCGCTCCGCTGGTGGGCGCCGGTCGAGCGGGTGTTGTACCGTGCGGCAGGTGTGGATCCGACCGAGGATCAGCATTGGACGCGCTACGCCGCGGCCCTGCTCATTTTCAGCGCGACCGGGATGCTCGTGACATATGTCGTGCTCCGGTTGCAGAGCGCGCTGCCGCTCAACCCGGAGCACCTCGCCAGCGTCGTTGACCGACAGGCGTTCGAGACGGCGGCCTCGTTCACGACGAACACCAATTGGCAGTCGTATGCTGGGGAGTCGACGATGTCGTACTTCTCACAGATGACGCAGCTGGCATTCCACAACTTCGTGTCGGCTGCCGTCGGCATGGCGTCCGCCGCTGCGCTCGTCCGGGGCATCGCACGGCGGCAGGCCCAAGGCCGAGTCGGAAACTTCTACGCTGACCTCGTTCGGGGCACGCTCTACGTGCTGCTCCCCTTCGCCGTGGTATTAGCGCTGCTATTCGTGCAGCAGGGTGTCATTCAGAACTTCCATCCGTATGTGCACGGCACGACGCTCGAAGGCGTGCGTCAGACCCTTCCGATGGGTCCCGTCGCGAGTCAGGAGGCGATCAAGCAACTGGGGACGAACGGCGGCGGGTTCTTCAACGCCAACTCCGCGCATCCGTTCGAGAACCCCACGCCGTGGACCAACTTCCTGCAGATCGTCGCGATTTTTCTCATCCCGGCGGGTCTCGTATACATGCTGGGCCGGATGGTGAACAATGGGCGGCACGCGTGGGCCGTCTGGGTCACGATGTTCATCCTGTTCGCGGGCGGCACGACGACGGCGTACTGGGCCGAGGCCCGCGGCAACCCTATGCATGCCGCGCGGGGGATCGATGTCACGGCAAGTCCGGATAATCCGGGCGGCAACATGGAGGGGAAGGAGGTGCGGTTCGGCATCGCCGGGACCGCGCTCTTCGCCACGGTCACGACCGACGCCTCGTGTGGAGCGGTCAACGCGCAGCACGACTCCTTCACGCCGATCGGCGGTCTGGTGCCGATGGTGAACATGCAACTCGGGGAGCTCGTGTACGGCGGCGTTGGCGCCGGCCTCTACGGTATGCTCGTCGAGATCATCCTCACCGTTTTCATTGCCGGCCTCATGGTCGGGCGGACGCCTGAGTACCTCGGTAAGCGGATCGAGAGTCGCGAGGTGCGGGTGGTGATGCTGTTCGTGCTCGTCTACGCGTTCGTCGTCCTGACATTTGCCGGGGCCTCGGCCGTCACCAAACCGGGGCTCGCTGGACTGAACAATGCCGGCCCACACGGTCTCTCCGAGATCCTGTATGCGTTCAGCTCGGTCGTTGCAAACAATGGCAGCGCGTTCGGGGGATTGACCGGGACCACGTACTACTACAACACGATGTTTGCCATTGCGATGCTCTTTGGGCGTTTCGCGATGAAGGTGCCCGTGCTGGCGTTGGGTGGTTTTCTGTCCGAGCGACGAGTGGCGCCGGAAACGGCGGGTACGTTCCCGGTGACGACTCCGTTGTTCGTCGCCCTCCTGCTCGGCGTCACGGTCATTGTCACCGCGTTGACGTTTTTCCCGGCGCTCTCGCTGGGCCCGATCGTCGAGCAGTTGCTCATGCGAGCCGGGCACCTCTTCTAACGGTCTGCCGCCAATGGCTGCGACGGCGCGCCCGCTCTTCGACCCGCACATTGTCAAGCGGGCGATCCGCGACTCGTTCATCAAGCTCGCGCCGCACCACATGGTGCGGAACCCGGTGATGTTCGTGGTGCTGGTCGGGAGCGTACTCACGACTCTTGTCCTCATCCGCGACGTCATCGCCCGTCAGGGGCACACGACCTTCACCCTGCAACTGACGATCTGGCTCTGGTTCACCGTGCTCTTCGCCAACTTCGCCGAGGCGATGGCGGAGGGCCGGGGCAAGGCACAGGCCGACACGCTGCGGAAGGCGAGGACTCAAACCCAGGCCAAACGGATTCCGAGCGCCGAGCGCAGAGCCGAGACCGTCACGTTGGCCGCCTCGAGTCTTCGCAAGGGTGATCTGGTGTTGGTCATGCCCGGAGATCTGATCCCGGCCGACGGTGAAGTCATCGAAGGCGTCGCGTCGGTCGACGAATCGGCCATCACGGGCGAGTCGGCTCCTGTCATCCGTGAATCGGGCGGCGATCGATCGGCGGTCACCGGTGGCACGCGCGTACTGTCCGACTATCTCATCATCCGCGTGACCGCGAATCCCGGCGAAACGTTTCTTGATCGGATGATCGCGTTGGTCGAGGGCGCCGAGCGGCAGAAGACACCGAATGAGATCGCGCTCACGATCCTGCTGTCAGGGCTTACCATTGTGTTTCTTCTGGCGGTGGTGACGCTGCAGCCATTCGCCATCTACAGCGGGACCTCGCTCAGCATTCCGGTCCTCGTGGCGCTGCTCGTCTGTCTCATCCCGACCACGATTGGCGGTTTGCTCTCCGCGATCGGCATTGCCGGAATGGACCGCGTGATCCAGCAGAACGTCATCGCCATGAGTGGGCGATCGGTCGAGGCCGCGGGAGATGTCAACACGCTTCTGCTCGACAAGACGGGCACCATCACGCTCGGCAATCGACAAGCGGTCGAGTTTGTCCCCATGACCGATGTGGAGCCCGAGTACCTCGCCGATCGGGCGCAACTCGCGTCGCTCGCCGACGAGACGCCTGAAGGACGAAGCATTGTCGTGCTGGCCAAGGAGAAGTTCGGGCTGCGCGGGCGGACGCTGGGCTGAGGGGAGCGCGGTCGAGGACGGGAGCGGGGGAGGGGTGGCGGTTGCCGCTCCAGCCATCGAGTTCGTCCCGTTCTCCGCCGCCACCCGCATGAGTGGCGTCAACCTGCCGACGGGCATGCAGTTGCGAAAGGGCGCAGGTGACATGGTGGCGAAGTGGGTACGCAGCGCACGGCGGCGCGATTCCGGGCGTGCTGCAGTCGACGGTCAAGCGTATCGCTCGAGAGGGCGGCACCCCGCTGGTCGTCGCAGAGAGTGAGAACGGCAGCGCGAAAGTGCTCGGCGTGATCTACCTCAAGGACATCGTCAAGGGCGGCATGCGGGAGCGATTCGACCGCCTGCGCGCCATGGGGATCCGCACGGTCATGATCACCGGAGACAACCCGCTGACGGCGGCCGCCATCGCTCAGGAAGCTGGTGTCGACGATTTCCTCGCCGAAGCGACGCCTGAAGACAAGATGGCGCTCATCAGGCGCGAGCAGGCGGGCGGACGGCTCGTCGCGATGACGGGCGACGGGACCAACGATGCACCCGCGCTCGCACAGGCCGATGTGGGCGTGGCAATGAACACGGGCACGCAGGCGGCCAAGGAAGCCGGAAACATGATCGACCTCGACTCCAATCCGACCAAGCTGATCGAGATCGTGGAGATCGGGAAACAGCTGCTCATGACCCGCGGCTCGCTGACGACGTTCTCGATCGCCAATGATGTGGCGAAGTACTTCGCGATCATCCCGGCGATGTTCGTCGTGACGTTCCCAGAGCTTCAGGCGCTCAACGTCATGCGCCTGCATTCGTCGGAATCCGCCATCCTCGCCGCCGTGATCTTCAACGCGCTGATCATCATCGCGCTCATCCCGCTGGCACTGCGCGGCGTACGGTATCGGCCCATGGGAGCGGCGAGCGATTCTGCGCCGCAATCTCTTCCTCTATGGCGTCGGCGGGCGTGATCATCCCGTTCGTCTTCATCAAATTGATCGACGTCCTGCTCGTCGCCGTTCACCTGGTGATGCCCACTCCGATGCTACGCAACCAAATCCGACCGGCCATCGTGATGACGCTATCGTCCTGATGGTCATCACCGGGCTCGTCTATCCTGGACTTGTCACCGGCATCGCGCAGTTGTTGTTCCCGCGTCAAGCGAACGGCTCGCTCGTCGAACGCGGCGGACACCCCGGTCGGCAGCTCGCTGATCGGCCAAGGGTTCAGCGCGCCCTACTACTTCCACCCGCGGCCGTCGGCTGCGGGCTCCGGCTACGTCGGGGACTCCTCGGGCGGCACCAATCTGGGTCCGACGAGCCGGAAGCTCGCCGACAGCATGATCGCCCCGGCGATCGACAGTGCGATCAAGAACGACGGTGCGGTGAAAGGGCAGATCCCTTCCGACATGGTGACCTCGTCCGGATCCGGCCTCGACCCGGACATCTCACCCGCCAACGCGGCGCTGCAGGTGGCGCGAGTCTCGCGCGAGCGCAGTGCGAGTATCGAGGCCGTGCAGGCCCTCGTTGCCGCGCATACGCGCGGTCGACAATTCGGCCTCTTCGGCGAGGCTCGCGTCAACGTGCTGCTCCTGAATCTAGCGCTCGACTCGGCGTACCCGCGGCCTCCAGCGGGGCGCCGCCGCACGCGCTATCTCAGGCTGCATCGCTCGAAGACTCGCAGGCGAGTCCCGCGACGGACAGGCCCGTTGCCCGTGGGGGAACGCACTCGCACACGGCTCTTTCGCACTGACCTCGCTACGTCTCGGCGCCAGTGTCCTGCCCGCGCGAGCCTGAGTCGTGCGCGTCACGTACGACTACGCACCCGCTGATTCCCGACCCAGTCCTTTCAATTGGAGATCAGGCCATGCACGTCCTCATTCGTTTCACTGCTGCCTGTCTCGCACTGGCAGCAGTGTCGCCGATCATGGCGCAGAAACCCTCTGCGGACACAACCAAGGCGGCCGACACGTCAAAGAGCGCGGCAGCGCAGCCTGACACGACATCACCGGAACGGAACTCGAAAGCCACACCCTTCGCATGGGGTGACTTCACCTGGGTGAACGGCAACGGGCGGACCCACGCCTCACCGCTCGCGACGAAATACTTCACTCCGGAATTCCGGGCGGATATGAACATTCATCTCGGACATCAATCAGCCGAAGGACCACACCCTCGACGGGTCGTCCGGAGATGGGGCGAACGAACGAGGTGCAGGTTCAGCAGCTCGGTATTGGCGGAGATTTCCGCTATGACAACGTCCGCGGCCGACTCATGACCCAGTTCGGCATGTATTCGCAGCTGACACCGCGCAACGACGCGAGTCCGGGTCGAGGCCAGTGGATGCTGCCAGATGCTTACCGATACGTTTCAGAAGCGTATGGCGGCTATCACTGGAACACCTGGAACGGCATCAATCTCGATGTCGGCATTTTCTTGTCGTACATCGGCCTGTTCAGCTATTACAATGCCGACAACTGGGCCTACCAGCCATCCTATGTCTCCGCCAACACGCCGTGGTTCTTCAACGGCGCTCGGCTGCAAACGTTTCCGAGTGACAAGCTCAAGGTCGAGCTCTGGTTGATCAACGGATGGCAATCGTACGGCATGTTCAATCATCAGCCGGGATGGGGTATTTCCGTTTACGTGGCGGCCAAGCGAGCGGTTACACGATCATCAGCAACAACTACTATGGCTACGACGACCTCGGCGAGCCGGACCGGATGCGGATCCACACGGACGACAGCTTCTCTGATGAAGTACTATGATCAGCCACTCAATTTTCTCAGCCGTTCAGCGTTCTCGGTAACGGTCGACGCCGGCTGTGAGAGCGGGAACGGCGTCGCCTGCTTCAACGGTAATCCGACGACGAACCCGGACCAGTTCTTCCTGGGGTTCATGGTGTACAATCGTACCTGGTTCGTGCACAACCATTATGGGTTGACCGTCGGCGGCGGGGCGATCAACAACCCGGGCCGCTATCTCGTGCTGTTGCCTCCCATCAACGGTGCGACGGCAATCTCGGGTACTCCGTATTTCACGACGAATCCGGGTCAACAATTCCAAGCGTGGGATTCGTCCATCACGTTCGATTGGGCGCCGAGACGACTATGTGATGTTCCGCGCCGAGGCGGACCATCGGGAGTCGTCCGAGCCTTACTTCGTCGGTCGGGGCGGTGTCACTCCAGTGGGTGGCAACCAGGGCACGCTGGGCTCGTCCGTTCCGGGATTCACTCCCGATCTCGTGCGAGCGGAGACGCGATTCAATTTCGCGCTGCTCGTGAAGTTGTAGGCCGTGGCACGGTCGATCGGGGGTGGGCGCACGGTCGACCCGTCTCGGGGAATGTTGCGGTGTCTGCCTGGGGCCGTCCCTCGACTGACGTGCAACTACCTCACGCCTGGACACAGCGCTTCCCGGGACTCCAGCGGCTCGCGCAGGACTGGCAGCCGGTCCCGCGCAGGGTGTTGATCGGCGCCTGCGCGGGCTATGGGCTGTTCGTGCTCCAGGCGGCGCGGGGGTCAGGCCTCCTCCTGACGATCGACCTCGTATTTGTCCCGATCCACGAGGGCGGGCACCTGCTGTTCTCGTACTTCGGACAGTTCCTCATGGTCGCCGGCGGCACGCTCCTGCAGCTCGGGGTGCCCCTCATGCTCGCGGCGTACTTCGCGCTTCAGCGACAGGTTCAGGGCACCGCGTTTTGCCTGTTCTTTTTTTTCGAGCAGTTCCTGCCGACCGCCCGATACATGGCCGACGCGCGGGCCATGGCCCTCCCGCTCCTCAGCGTGGGGGACTCCGACGACGTGATCCACGACTGGAACTATCTGTTTAGCAAACTCGGGTGTCTCAGGCACGACATCCAGATTGCCAGCGCCATTCGGGTCGCAGGATGGGTGGGTATGATCGTGACCCTCGCCTGGATGATCTGGCGCAGTCTGACGAGCCGGCCGACGGCCCGAGAGGCGGAGGGCCTGCAAGCGGGCGGCCCGCCAACCGACTCCGTCGTGGCGGCGTAGCGTCGCCGACGGCTTTGGGCGGGTCGAGTCGCGCGGCGGTGCTCCAGCGGTATATTGAACAGCCAGATCGACCGTCGTCCCTTCTGGGAGGAGTACGCACACAGTGCAGCGACACGGTAAACGCTTGCGCATTGGGATTCTCGATCTCGTCAGCAAGGGCCCAACGACCGGGCTCTATCCGCGGATCATGAATGCAAACCTCGCCAGCATCATGCCGCAGGTGATCGCGGTCTGGTGCGAAGCGGCCGGTCACGACGTGCGATATGTCTGTTACACGGGCTTCGAGGACCTGTCGGCGGTGTTGCCGAGCGACACGGACATGCTCTTCATTGGAGCGTTCAGCGAGGCGGCGCAGCTCGCGTACGCGATCAGCGCGATGTACCGGAGTCGGGGCACGGTAACCGCCCTCGGCGGCCCGCACGCGCGGTGCTATCCCGAGGATGCCGCACAGTACTTTGATTACGTATTTGGGTTCACCGATCAGAGCACCGTCAACGACGTGCTGCGGGACTGCGCCCCGCAGGGCGCAACGGGGGTATTGGTCGGTGCTCGCAAGCAACCGACCTATCTGCCGGGAGTACGAGAGCGCTGGAAGTTCATTGACGAGACGCTGTCGAAGGCGCCGACCATCAAGATCGTGCCGATGTTGGCGAGCCTGGGGTGTCCGTACACCTGCAGCTTCTGCATCGACTCGACCGTGGACTACCACGCGATGGCGACCGATCAGCTGCGCGAGGATTTGACATTCCTTCTCAAGACGGTTCGGAAGCCGCGCGTGGCGTGGCACGACCCCAACTTCGGCGTGCGATTCGACGAGACGCTCACGGCCATCGAGGATGTGGTGCCTCCGGGCCGCATGGAGTTCATCGCCGAGAGCAGTCTGTCGCTGCTTGGTGAAGATCGCCTTCCACGTCTGAGTAAGAACGGCTTCCGCGCGATCCTGCCGGGCATCGAATCCTGGTACTCACTTGGCAACAAGGCGAAGACCGGGCGCGTCGTCGGGATGGACAAGGTCCGCCAGGTGTCGGATCACGTCAACACGATCATGCGCCACATCGGCTACGTGCAGACCAACTTTGTCCTCGGACTGGACACCGATGAGGGTGACGAGCCGTTCGAGTTGACGAAGCGATTCATTGATCTCACGCCCGGTACGTTTCCGGGCTACTCGTTGCTATCGGCCTTCGGTCGCGCCGCACCCCTCAACCTCGATCTCCAGCGAGCGGGCCGCGTCCTGCCATTCCCCCACCATTTCCTGAACAACCACGGGGCAATGAACGTCCGGCCGAAGAATTACGAGTGGGGGCGGTTCTATGAGCGGGTGGTCGACCTCACGCGATACACGTTCTCGACACGCGCTATCGCACGACGGTTCCGCGCAAACCGCGGCGCAATTCCAAGTTGGATGAACGTCGTGCGTGCGGTCTCGACCGAAGGATTTGGCCGAACGAAATACTTCGCCCAGGTCCGATCGCTGCTCGAACGCGATCGATCGGTGCGCGGCTACTTCGAGGGCACCTCAACGGTCCTGCCCGAGTTTTACAAGAGTCGGATCCAACACGACTTGGGCCCGTTCTGGCAGTATCTCCCGCAGGGTGCATTGTCTCACGATCACAACGCCTACCTGCACACGACGCAGCGGGCAGCGGCCGAACCGGCGGTGGCCGTCAGCTAGCGACGCAGCGCTGGAGTGCGCCTGGGGTCGCATGGGCGCGGGTGAGCGCCGCCCGTACGTGTTCTGCCGGTGGTTCAGTCGTTGACCGGACGGGCGAATTACGACGACGAAAACCGCTGACGTGCCGTTGCCTCACGCGAGGGCTCGCCACCCAGTCGAGCGCCGCCGTCATGGCGAGCGCGACAAGGGCGTCACGAATTCCTTTGGACTAGAACCATAGGAACTGATACGCCAGAGCGAACGTGGAGAAATTCGCCCCAACCCTTGCCGTGGCGCCCTTGCTATAGCTGGCCTTGATCGACTGCGTCGTGGTGATCTTGAACGACGCTGTCGCACCAACGCGTGAGTTGTCCTGGCGCCCGACCTGAGGCCCGCCATTCGTGCTCGTCGAGCCGCCGTTGTACCAGGTGCCGTCGAGCGCCGCCCAGATCCGCCTACTGATCGTGTAGCTCACGTGCAGCTGCAGCGACGCCAGCGGTTGCTGGGCGGACACAGACGATCCCGGATACAGCTGGGTGTTGTGGGTGAAGAGCCAGACTCCCGTATAAAAATCGAGGTATAGGTTCCGGTCGACAATGTACGAAACGCCGATCTCCGGCTTGAAGGCCCAGCGATTCGTGCCGATGTTGATGACTTTCGTTGGGTAGTATTGCCCGGTCGGGACGTTGACGAGGAGGCTTGCGCCCAGAATGAACGAGCGCGGCGGCGTCGATGCGAATGCCTGCGGACTGAGCGCGGGACTGCCGATGAGGTTGAGCGAGAGTTTGACCTGCAGATCTCCGAGCCCTGAACGCGTCGTCATGCTGTCCTTCGTGCCGACCGTTCCCGTCAGAATTCCCCAGGCGTACGGGACGTTGGCGGTCACCAGTCCCTGCATCCCGCCGATCCCGAACGTACGTCCGTAGCCCACGGCCATCGCATTGATGTCGGCGTGTGCATTGGTGATGGGCAGCGACGGATCGAACAGGACCCCGCCGGTGCTGTATGTGTAGCCGAGACCGATGAAATTCGCGCCAACCGGTGAGGGAGAGTACGCGCGAGGCTCCAGCTGTTGGGCGGCGGCGGCGACCGGAAGCGTGAAAATGACCGCGACTGCGACTCCGAGCGCCGACCTCATTGCGGCAAATCACGCAGGCGGGAACGAGCGGCTGCGGCGTGGTAGTAAATGCAGATGCGGTCAGCCGCACGGCCCAGGCCCGAAGCTCGAACATGATGCAGCGTAGTGTCCGGACGCGCGGAGATGCCGTCTATTGGACCAAGGTGATGAACGCGCAGACGCCGGTGCGCTACGGCCCCAGTTCACGCATATCTGCAACGGATTCTGCGCACCGCATTGGCCGGCGTCTGTTTCTGCGCGGCCGGCTAGTAAGGTCGCGGTGGACGGCGGGTTCGACCGGAGTCAGTTCAACGGAGGGCGCAGGATTCGAACCTGCAAGGGCCTTCCGGCCCGCCGGTTTTCAAGACCGGTGCATTAGCCATTCTGCCAGCCCTCCCAACGTATTGCCAAACTGTAACTTACAGCTTTTCCCGCCAATCGCGAAAGGCCGGTTTGCACCCCCCGAGCCGCGAACGGAAAGCGCCACCACTGCAAGCAGCCCTGCGGGCCCCTGCAGTGTGGCGCGACTTCTCCGGCAACAAGACTTCAACGCGCTACCTGGCTGCTGTGACGCTCACCGCCGCCGCTGCCTGTGCGATCAATCGCGCAACTGGTTCGGGATGCGACACGTAGAGCGCATGACTGCCTGGCGTCTCCACCACGGTCATTGTGCTGGCCGTCTTAGCCGCACCGTCCGTACACTTTGTCGCGGCGAAGGAGGCTCTCGACTGGCGCTCTACTGATGTCCAAATCGATGCGTCTTCACGCTGGCGCAGGCTGGTCACCTGTAAGCGCCAGGTACGCTCCCACGACGTCGCGGTCGCCTAGACCTGCGAGCAACGCGGTGTCCCATTGCGTCGCAATCGCTTGGGCCATCGGTAGGCGTTGGTGTGTGCGATCTGCCGCGTCCAGGGCGAGGTGCAGATCCTTCGCAGCTAGGGCGAGTGAAAAGTCGGGATTGAAGGCGTCGCGCTCGATCTTGTCCAGCTTGGAGAGCGCCCATGGCGCGTCGAGCGCGGTCGACCCCAGGCACGACGAGACATTGTCGAGGGAGACGTCGAGCGAACGCGCGAGCACCGCGATCTCAGCAATGCCCTCGCCAAGGGCCGCGAGCCAGGTATTGAGGACGAGCTTCATACATGAGCCCATGCCCGCGCGCTCCCATCGCATCGTCTTCTGACCCAGCACCGAGAAGACCGGCGCTAGCGCGTCAAGCGCCGCGACAGGCCCAGACGCAAGAATCAGCAGCTTTCCCTCTTCGGCGGGCGCCTTGGACCCGGACACGGGCGCGTCGACAAACACGACATTGGGCCGATGCGCCTTGGCCAAGGCGATAGCACGCTCGGTTCCGTCGAAGCCAATGGTGCTCATCTGCAACCACGTCGCCCCCCGCGGCATCGCGGCCAGCACGCGTGGCATCGTCTCGTCGATTGCCGTGATCGTGGGGACCATCGTGAGCACGACGCCTGCATCGCGGACTCCTTCCTCTGGAGTCGCCGCCACTTGGGCGCCTGCACTCGCGAGCCGTGCGGCCGCAGCGCGGGAAACGTCCCATACGCTCACACGCATTCCCGCACCGAGGAGTCTCCGTGCAAACGCCGACCCCATCGTGCCGACGCCGAGGACCGCAATACTTTGAGCGGGCTGCATTTGGATCACTCCCCCTCTGGGGATGGGCCTCGCGGGTAACGGGCAGCTTGGCCGGCTAGGTACCGGGCTCGACGCCGACACGGGCATCGCGCGCGGCACGCCGCTGATCGCCCGCAAAGATCGTACTCTATCGCCTGGGTGTAGGCATATCCTCAACTACACGCGGCACGCCAGGAGCGAAGTAGCTGAGGTCGTCTTGAGCGAGACGCCAAACCACTCAGCATAGAAGGGTGTCCGGAGACGCCGAACGATTGATTCCTGCCGGCACCCGCCTTAGCTGGCGCCGACCGTGTGGTCGTCATCGGGATGCGCGCGCGCCGGTGCTAGCTATGGTCGCCGCGGCCCTGCACAGAGGGCAACCTCAAAATGGACTTCATGACCAAGCAGCAGGAGCGCACCATTGGCAAGGCTGTGTGTCCGCAACCCCCAGGCTTTGCGGTCCAATTCGCCTCGCGCGAGCCCTCGATACCACTGCGCGTCGGTCGCGACCTGTTCCCACGCGCCACGGTCAGCGCCAAGAACGAAAACGTGCTCCTGGCCGTGCAACCGGAGCACTCCGTCGAGTTGTTGCCGCCCCGCGCCTCCCCCACGGGCCCACTGCGTCTCGAACTCGATGAGGGGATGCGAGTCCGTGCCGAACAGCCCTCGTGTGTCCTGCTCGTGCAACGGCGCCTCGAAAGAAACGCCAAGCGCATCCAGCTGAAAATTGGCCGTGCGTATCCCGCCGTCGGTGTCGATCACGAGCGTTCCTGCCGTCAGTGGAAGGGTGCCGCGGAGCACCGGCACTCCCATCGCGTGCAAGTGGAATCGCGCTTCACTGCGCGCTGGGTCGACGGCATACAAGTCGCCGTCCTTGTAGTACGACGGGATAGAGTTACCTCTCCTTCGATCGAAGGGACATGTGGCCGTTACAGCGCCCGCGGATCAAGCACGGTTCCAGTTTGCTTGCCTTCCACGCTCGCCACATAGGCCCGCGCCACATTGGCAGCAGGTAATCCGCTCCTCGCATCCTGGCCCCGAGCGCGCAAAGTTTCGGATAGAGACGGTGGACTGACCACATTGACGCGCTGGCCCCGTGGCAACTCGAGCGCGACCGAGCGCGCGAAGCCCTCGAGACCTGCGTTGACCAAACTGACGGCTGCCGCGTTTCGGGACGGCTCCCGAGCCAACGAGCCCGCCGTGAGGGTAAACGAGCCGCCGTCGGCGACCGAGGCAATGCCGAACCGCACGAGGTTCACCTGTCCCATCAGCTTGTTGTTCAGACTGAGCGAAAAATCGGCATCGGTGAGTTCAGCCAGCGGCTTGAACGCTACCTGTCCCGCGGCGGCCACCACGGCGTCGACGCGCCCGATGCGAGCGTAAAGTGCGCGGATCGATGCAGGGTCGCTGATGTCCACCTGCTCAGGCCCTTCACGCCAACTCGCCAGGACGAGATCGTGCCGGTCTTTGAGAGCGGCGACAATCGCCGTACCAATGGTGCCGCTCGCACCAACGATGAGTATACGCATGGTTGCCGAATCCCACTAACGGTGAGGGGGTTCCACAATACCAACTCGATCAAAGCTGACTGCTCGGCCTCTTTGCCGTTCCCAGGAGCAGCTGGGATGCCCGGCCACCAATCATATGGCTCGCCGCGTTGGTGCCCGGTCCCCGAATGATCCGTGGCATCACGGAGGCGTCTGCCACGCCCAATCCCTCAACGCCGAGCACGCGCAGCTCTGGGTCGACCACGGCAAGCTTGTCCACGGCGATAGGATGGGCAGACCCGGCGCCGATGTGGGGCATTGGCCCAGATGCCGTGGCAAAAGACGATGCTGGGTTTGGCTGCCCGTGATGGTGTCACGGGCAGGCCTTCGCTGGGTGAAGCTGGTCGGTGGGTGTGGCGGAATGGCCGCTGGCAGCGGCGAAGCAGGCCTCGATGACCAACGATGTGCTTGATCAGAATGGCGCGAAGGAAGAATCGGACGCGAGGAACGCGGCGGCTTGGCGCGTGAAGGAGTCGTGGAATTGAAACAGGGAGCCGTGGCCGGAATCGGGATACGTGAGCAGGACGGCGTTCGGTAAGTTCTCGCTCAGCCAGTAGGAGTTGCGGACCGGGATCATCTCGTCGTGCACGCCATTCACGACGAGAGTTGGCTGACGGACAGTCTTTAGGGCCGCGAAGCGTTCGCCCGTGACACGTTCCCAGTCTCGGAACGCTGCGAGCTGCGCTCGAGCGACCTCCGTGCCGGACACTGGTTCCAGGTCTTCGCGCCGCTGCGCGAGCCTGGCGATAAACGCTTCACCCGCCGTCTGACTCGAGGCGGTCGGTGCAAAAAAGATCTTCTGCAAGACTGCGTATCCACGAAGCGTCGGATCGGCCAGGTACCTGGCGAGGATGGGCTTCTCGAGGTGCATGATGTCCTCTCCTCCACGCGGCCCGGTGCCGACGAGGATCATGCGCCGGAAGATGGAGGGCCGCGCCAGTACCATCTCCTGTGCGACCATCCCGCCGAGTGAGTATCCGAGGACGTCGCAGGTTGTCATGCCGAGGCCGTCCAGAAACGCCAACGCATGCGTCGCCATGCCAGCCACAGTGTCGGGCACCTTTCCAGTTGATCGCCCCACGCCCGCGTTGTCGAAGAGAATGACATCGCGCCCCGATGCCAGCGGGTCGGTAACCGCTGGGTCCCAGTTATCGAGCGTCCCTGTGAAGTGCTGCAGACATAGCAGCGGAGGCGCGGCGCCACGGCCGAACCGGCGGTAGGCGTATCGTTCGTTGTTGGCCTGAAGGAACAGTGTCGGCGCGCTGATCGTGCTGTCGCCGGCCGTCGGTGAGGTCATTGTGGCTGCCATATATCGCCAGTCCTCGCGGGAATCGGTCTCTGACTCACGTGCCTGAGCTTCTACTTCATGACTTGAACGCGCGTGCTGAGCTCCAGAGCGCCCAACCCGGATTGACTCGGTTCGGATAGAGCTCCAGCATCCGGTCATACAGCTCTTGAGCGGTTGTCGCGCTTGCCACTAACCGATCGAAATCGCGGATGTACTGCCGGGTCTCCTCGATGATCTTGGGGCTGTCCTCGTTTGCGGGTCGCTTATGTGACGCGACGACTGCGCGGGGGTGGAGCGACTCTATGGTGTCGAGCGCTGCGATCCATTCCCGTCGCGTTTGCACATTCGACTCGGCCAGGTATACATGAACGTCGTTGTAGGCGGCATCGCCCGCGACCACGAGTCCAATAGAAGGGACGTGCAAACACGTCGTATCATCGGTGTCGGTATGACCGAGCTCCACTGCGTGCAAGTCTTGCCCTTCGAGATCAATGACGTTGCCCGCGAGCTCCTCGGCGATCACGAGCCTGTCGGGAATCTGGCCTGGAAAGCCGACCTTCCAAACCGTCTCGAGGAACTCCGGGGACGCGTGCCGACGCATTCTGTCTCACAACATTGGGCCTAGCAACCATTCGAGCCTTCGGGAATCGCTCGAGCAGAGTGCCGGCTCCAAACCAATGGTCTCCGTGACCGTGGGTGATATAGATGGTTGTCAGGTTCTTGTCTTTCGCCGCAACCCAATCGGCTAGAGCATTGGCCTGCTTGACCGTCATGAAGGCGTCCACCAGGACCGCGTCGCGCGGGCCATAAATGAGAGTCGACGCCGTCGCCTGAAAGAATGTCTCGTTCACGCCCGGGGGCTTGTCACGAGTGACGATGGGTATGCCTGGCGTTACGAACACGTCCCAGCTCAGAGAAGCGGCGCGTGCTGCTTCTGGCACGGCGTCGACAGCGTGCGCTGGGGTAGCCCGAGTCACTGACATCCTCACCTCCTGTCTGCTTGGTTCTTCGACGCGCGCTGGCGACGCGCCAGCGGCTGCCGAGTTGTCTCCTGTCGGAGCTCCCGATAACGGAAACAATCGACGAGGTGATCGTTTACCATTCCGACTGCTTGCATATATGCGTAAATGACCGTCGGACCCACAAAGGTGAATCCCCGTTGCTTGAGATCCTTACTGAATGCGTCCGATTCGGGCGAAGTCGCTGGAACCTGCCGCACAGTCTTCCAGTGGTTGAGCTTGGGCCGCCCGTCGACAAAACGCCAGCAGTAGGAGTCGAACTCGCCGAACTCTTCTTGGATTGTGAGAAATGCGCGGGCGTTGCGCACTGCGGCTTCGATCTTCATCCGGTTGCGAATGATCTCAGGATCAGCCGTCAGATTCTCAATTTGGTGGTCTGAGTAGCGCGCGACTTTCCCCGGATCGAATTGGTCGAACGCCCGGCGAAAACCTGCCCGCTTCTTCAGGACGAGCGCGAAGCTCAATCCGGCCTGTACGCCCGAAAGCACGAGGACCTCGAAATGTCTGGGATCGCTATGAACAGGGACCCCCCATTCGCGATCGTGATATTCAAGCAGCAGCGGATTATCCACGCTGACCCAGGAGCACCGTTTTTTAGTCGGAGCCGGATTTGGCATAGCGGGGTCTCCTCAGCACCCAGTACTGGCAACGCATTGGATCACTGAGGCCGATGCGCCCCATGCGAGATGCGGGTAGCGCTGCTTGCACGTCCCCACCGACGCGGACCGATCGTAATCGCGAGGCGATCGTCGGGGACGTGCTGGTGAGCTATGCTGGAACTGCCACGCCGCGAGCTCCTGTTGCGGCTTTGGCTCCAGTCGCAGTCGAATCCTGCACCGTTTTCGCCGCAGAACGGATTACGTCGATGACCACATTTGGGTGCGACAGCATCACAACGTGGCTACTGTCGACAGCGTGAGTGGTGGCACCCATCCTCTTTGCCAGAAAGCGTTCCAGGTCCGGGTGAACCGTGCGGTCATTGTTGGCCACGATGTACCAACTGGGTTTTGACTTCCAGGCAACGCCAGGCGCATTCCGACTGAACAAGTCCGCGGCCGGCGCATAGTGGGTAGCCCAGACGAGCTTTTGCTCTTGCCCCGAGAGGTCTCCGCCGAAACACCCGATGCCGTCCGGACGCAGCCAGAGCCGTCCGTCGGCAACTTCGACGTACTTGAACACCTCGGTGACCGGAAACCTCTGCTGCTGGCTCTGTGACGTCTCGTCCGCGTCGTTGGCCAGCGCGGCGATGTAGACCAGCCCCGCAACGCGGTCATCAGTTCCTGCGGCCGTGATGACACTCCCTCCGTAGGAGTGGCCGACGAGGATGGCTGGGCTGCTGACGCGCCCCAGAGCCGCCTTGACCGTGGCGACATTGCCTTCGGGCGTGTCGAGGCCGTATTGGGCCGCGATCACCTCGTGCCCATCTGCTTGAAGAGCGGGGATCACCTTGCTGAAGCTCGAGCCGTCGGCCCAGATCCCGTGGCAGAAGACGATACTCGGTTTGGCTGCGCGTGTGGGGGGCATGGCGTGTTCCTCTGTTGGGTGGTGGACGAGATGAGGGTCGCGGTGGACTGAACGGCGGGATCAGGGGTCAGGGGTCAGGAACCACAACGACACGACAATGGGCAACGGCGGGCGGCCTGAAGGCCGCCCCTACATGTCGCTGCGGGCGAATCGGCTCACTTTCCAACGAGGGCGTCGGGAACCGCAGTGCCGAGGTGATCGAGCAATGCGGCGATTTTGCGGTCGAGCTCTACTCCCACCGCTGTGATTTCGGGAACGCCGAAGCTTCCGAATTGATCGCTTGGCTGATCGAAGGTGAAACGCGCGGGGCCTTCTGCGTCGCCCCAGATCGCGGTCCGCAGAGGGGCATACAGCAGGATCGCGGGCTCGTGGCGGAACATGCGCTCGGCAATCGTGTGGTTGCCCATGAGGTACGAGACGCAGTACGCGGGGTCACCCGCCAATCGCATGATCGGATCGGCATCGATCGCGCTGTAGATGACGAAGCCCCACGGCGCCGCCTTCGCCATCAGGTCGAGCATCTCTTGCCAGGGCGCGTGCCGCCGCGCGAGTGCCTCGACGTCTGCGACTGGCAGGGGCGGAACGGCCTCCTCGTACCTCGCCCGGAAGCCCCGAGGAGTGGATTCGATCTCCACGGTCCACCGTGTGACGGTACGGGACACGCCGCGGATGGAGGTGCTGCTCGAGACGTCTCGAGTGCTTGTTGTTGCTGACACACGGCCTCCGTGAATCTCTCCTGTCTCGTGACTGTATCGACCTACGCCAGAAGTCCGAACTGACCCTTTGTCAGTCTGCTCTTAATTGCTCGCGATCCATCCACGCTCGGATGTAGGGTAGGCAATGGAGGAGCTCGATCCCGCCCGCTTCACACGCGACCAGGAACTGCACGGCATCCATATCCACCAGCATCACCTCTTCGAGATCGAGCGCCACCTTGCCTCGGTCGCCACACACGTGGGCCTCGATTTCGGTGACGTTCGCCGAGTCGATGCGACCGATGAGGTGGTGCACCGTCGTCCCGTGATCGCGTGTCGTCTCGATCCTGAACGTCATGGTGTCCGCGTCGTTGTCAGACGCGTGCAGTGGCAAACGACGGGCCGCAGCTAACCTATTGGCAGGCAGCTACTTGTCAGCGAGACCCGGTGCTGATGTTTCGGAAAATGCCGAACTTTCGTCGTTCGCTCGCCGCCGCCGATGCTAGCGCGCCCGGAAGCGGTACTTGTCGATCTGGAGCGTCCGGATCTTGGAATCCAGCGTTTGGCGCGGAATCCCGAGCTTCGCCGCGGCTCCGGAGGGCCCGGAGACTCGGCCCTGCGAGTCGGCCAAGGCGGTTTCGATGATTGCCCTCTCACCGTCCACAAGAGCGCCCGCGAGCGTGGCGCTCGGTGTCGCCGCTCGGGCCGGTTTCCTGACCAGCCAGGATTCGTCGACCGAGAACGTCTCGTCATCGCAGAGCACGATCGCGCGCTCGATCACGTTCTGGAGCTCGCGAACATTTCCCGGCCAGTCGTACGCCTGAAGGAGGTGCATTGTCGCCTTCTCAATGCGGCGAATGCGCTTGCCCGCCTGCTTGGCATAGCGCTCGACGAGATAGGAGACGAGCATCGGTATGTCATCCGCCCGCTCGCGAAGCGGAGGGATTTGGATCGGGAAGACGTCAAGCCGGTAGTAGAGATCTTGCCGGAATGTCCCGCGTTCTACCGCGTCGTCGAGCTGCTGATTGGTCGCGGCGATCACTCGGACGTCCACGGGAATTGGACGATTGCTGCCGACCCGTTCGACCTCGCGCTCTTGCAGTACCCGGAGCAAGGCGGTTTGTGCTTCAATGGGGAGATCGCCGATCTCATCCAGGAAGATCGTGCCGCCGTCGGCCGCCTCAAATCGTCCCAGCCGCCGCTGTAGCGCTCCAGTGAATGCGCCTTTCTCGTGACCGAATAGCTCGGACGCAATGAGTGACGGCGGAATTGCCGCACAGTTCACCCGGATGAACGCGTGTGCCGCGCGACGTGAGCGCCTGTGAATGGCGCGCGCGACCAGCTCCTTACCTGTGCCCGTCTCACCCGTGATGAGCACTGTCGAATCCAACGGGGCGACCTTTGCGACTTGCGACAGGACGCGGCGCAGCGGTGCAGAGGAGCCTATGATTTCTTCGAACATCGACGCACGGTCGGCATCCTCACGCAGCGCGATGTTCTCACTCCGGATCCGTTCTTCGGCGCGCTTACGGTCATCTATGTCGGTCCCCGTCGCGTACCATTGGATGACCCGTCCGCGTTCATCGCGCAGCGGATTGTACCGGATGAGGAACCAGCGGTACTGGCCATCGTGCCGTCTGGCTCGCTGCTCGTTCTCGAACGGCACGGCGCCGGAAAGGCCCCTGCGACGGCCCTCCGCGACTCTGTCCACGTCTTCGGCATGAAAGATCCGCGCGCGAAACCCCGGCGCGACCACGTCCTCCATTGTCAGGCCGGTCAAGTCCAGCACCGCCTGATTGGCGTAGAGCACGGCGCCCTCAGGACTCAGCACGATGATCGTCTGAGGAATCGCATCCGTGATCTGTCGGAGTTCCTGTTCGTCTCGCCGCAGTCGCTCCGCTGACGCCTGAACCTCGAGCAGAGCATGTGTGAGCGCGGCCCGTGAGCGCTCTCCCTCGATCGCGATGACGGCGAGGTGCCCGGCGTCCGTTATCAGTTGGAGCTCGCGAGTGTTCGGAGAGCGTCGCTCGCGGTAATACATAGCGAATGTACCGAGCAGCTCACCCGCCTTCGAAATCAGCGGCTCGGACCACGAGGCGTGGAGACCGTAAGCGAGCGCCACCTCGCGTGACTGTGAAGACGGAGCCCCAGACCAGCGCGCATCGCTCGCGATGTCCGAGATGATGATCCGCCGCCGCTCAAAGGCCGCCGTGCCGCACGAACCGATGTTCGGGCCGATCTCGAGGGGCGTGATGGCCTCGGTCCAACCCGTCGGCACGCGCGGACCAGCGGCCGGCCGCAGATGTTGGCCGTCCGGGTCCGCCAAGAGGACCGTCGACATCATCCCGCTGTCCTGCGCGTCGATCGCCTCGCACAGACTGGTGAGGATCTCTCCGAGACCTGCGCCACCCGCGATCAACTCGAGGGTGCCCTTCGCTGCGCTGACCAATGACTCAGTCGCCTCGAATTCCGCCCGGTCGGCGAAAGGCGAAGCAGCCCTGGCGCGGCCGACAGGCTCCACGCCGGTTGGTCCCCGACGCTTTTCGCCCTCGAGCGCGACAGCCGGTTCCAAGAGATTCATCCTGGCTTCCTCGCGACTCACTGGAGCCTCAGTCACTCAGTGAGTAGAGAAATGTGCGTCTCATACGCACTCTTCGAAACTGTTTACTTGAGACTCGAACGACAAGGTGGACGCCATGCTCGTACAGACAAAACTCTAGTCCGAGAGGAGCCCCGCCCAGGGAGGCGTCGTGTGTCGACGGAAGCAACGCCGACGAACGCTGATCCGGCTGGCTTACTCACGCAATACGTGGTGAACGAAACTGACCGCAATCGATCCTTCTCCGACTGCCGACGCAACGCGCTTGACATTGCCTCCGCGTACATTGCCGACTGCAAAAACGCCGGGCAGGCTCGTTTCGAGTAGGTAGGGCCTCCGGCTGAAGGGCCAGTGCGCTGCCGCCAGATCCTCCGGCAATAGGTCGGGTCCCGTCTTGACGAATCCGCTCGAGTCGAGCGCCACGCACCCCTCGAGCCACCGCGTGTTGGGTGCCGCTCCTGTCATAACGAAGACGTGTTTGATGGACTGGGCCTCAGTGGCTCCGGTTGTCGTGTCCCGCCATTGCACACGTTCGAGGTGGTCAATCCCCTCGAGGGCCACGATCTCCGTGTGCGTCCGCAACACGATCGCCGGGCTCTCCTCGATTCGGCGAATCAAGTAGCGTGACATGCTCTCTGCGAGCCCAGCTGATCGCACCAGGATATGGACTCGCTTGGCCGTCTGCGCGAGAAACACCGCCGCCTGGCCAGCCGAATTCCCTCCGCCCACGACTATCACCTCTTCTCCGTTGCACAACTGCGCCTCGACGAACGTCGCGCCGTAGTACACACCTGCACCTTCAAACTGCGACAGGTTTGGGAGAGGGAGTCGTCGGTATTCGGCCCCCGCCGCAATGATGACGGTGCGTGCCGTTGTACGACCACCGGCGTCGATCTCGATCGCATACGGCTGTTTCTCGCAAGCGAGCCGAGTCGCACTCTTCGTGATGAGGATCTGAGCACCAAACTTCTGCGCCTGCGCATAGGCGCGGGCCGCGAGCTCCTGTCCTGATATGCCCGTAGGGAAGCCGAGGTAGTTCTCGATGCGGGAGCTCGAGCCAGCCTGTCCCCCGGGCGCGTTCGACTCCAGCACGAGCACATCCAGCCCCTCCGACGCCCCGTACACAGCTGCCGCGAGGCCAGCGGGACCGGCGCCGACGATGACCAGGTCACGCACGTGGGTCTGCTCGATCGCCTCGTTGAAGCCGAGGCAATCAGCGATCTGCTGATTCGTCGGACTCCGAAGCACGAGGTTACCGCGACAGATCACCACAGGCACATTGGTGACGGAAACGTGAAAATGATCCAGCATCTCCTGCACGCCGCTGTCACGGTCGAGGTCGACGTACGCATGGGGATGGCCGTTGCGCGTGAGGAACTCCTGGACGCGAAGCGTGCCGGCGGAATGACTGGAGCCGATGAGCACCACGTCGCCCAAGCCTTGTGCGATCAGCTCGACGCGACGAAGGATAAAGGCTCGCATGATGAGCTCACCGAGCTCGCTGTCGGTCTGCACGAGGGCCAACAGCTCGTCGCGATCCACCTGGATCACTTCGCCCGGCTCGGTGACGCGAATACGGACGAGAGCGCGGCGCCCTGAGATCAAGTTGGTTTCGCCGGTAAACGTGCCCGGTCCCAGGACGGCGACGCCTTCAGTAGGCTTGTCCCAGCGCACGATCTCGGCTTTGCCGCGAGTCAAGACAAAGAACCATCCTGGTGGGTCTCCGGCTTCAATGAGCACTTCCCCAGCCGTAGTCGGTCGGACACGGCCATGCGCTGCGATCCGCGTGATCTGCGCCGAGGTCAGGGTCGGGAACAAGCGATCGACAGGCACTTCGCCTGTTAGCGGTACCGGCCGCGTTGCGCTGCTCATCCCGCGTGCTCCATTCTGGTCTCGGCGACTGCGGCGGCGCGCATCCGAGTGGTGCTCGCCGACAGGCTAGAGCGTGCCGTAGTCTGCAGGGTGACTGTCAGTGCGCTAGACGAGCCTGTTTCGTTGACAAAACCCCCCCAGCTGCAATTGAGTTGCCAGAGCCCGTCGAGGAGGTGGTCACCGACGTAGAGTCCCGCTGCCGGCCGAATCGGCCTGGCGGAGCAGGCCGGCGAACTCTTCCAACTCAGGCAGGCCGAGGTCGGAGACCACCCAGTAGGTGTAGTCGCTCGTGGCCCAATGCAGCAAGTGATAGCCCTGGCGCGTCTCGGTCGGCGGGCCGCCCGACGGCCCGCTTGCGGTAGGCCACAGGAACACGTTGATCAGATGTTGGCGCCGCCCGTACACCAGTGCGGCGACCGACCGACCGCCGACGTAATCCAGCCGACCGCCGAGGAGCGGGTACCCACGCCCGGCGAAGTCATACACGGGCGGCGAGTAGTCGAGCCGCCCGTTGAACCACGGTTTTACCGTGTGTTGATCGGACGAGAGCACATTGGTCAGATGTCCGGGCATGAGTGAGCGCACGTGGCTCCCGAGCATCTCGGTGGCGAGCATCGCACTTGCCGCCCTTTCGCGCGTGACTTGCCAGGTGCCGACCGCGACAAAGGTGAGTGAGGCGGCAAGGGCGAGTGCGCCCGACCAGCGTCGCATGGCGAACCGGCGCGGCACGCGTGGGCGTGCCGCCGACTCGGCGGCCATCTGTATACGCTTGCGCAGCGCGTCGGGTGCCGGGAACGTTGGCAGCTGGGCACCGATCGCTGCTCGCAACGCCAGCCGTTCTTCCCGAAACCGCACACACTCCGGGCAGTGGGCGAGGTGGGCCTCGAGCTCGCGCGCGTCGTCTGCCGCCAGCTCGCCGTCCAGGTAGGCGTCCAGCTCGGATTCGAGGACCGGGTGCGTCACGTCACCGGCCCTCCTCGTCACGCAGCGCCTGCTGGAGGCGCGTGCGCGCGCGGGACAGCCGAGACATCACGGTGCCGACCGGGACGCCGGCGACCTCGCTGATCTCTTTGTATGACAGCCCTTGCAGCTCACGAAGCACGATTACCTCCCGGTATTCCAGCGCCAGGCCGATCCAACGCGCGACTGAGTGATTCCTTGGCAGCGCTGCGAAGCAATGCTGCCTCCGGGTGCTCATCAGCCACCGCGCTGCTGTGGGTCTTCTCGTCGAACTCGGTCGCCAAATCCTCCGCGCGGTGCCGGCGCCGCGAGCTGTATGCGGTATTGCGTACGATCGCCAGCAGCCATGCGCGCGCACTCGTCCCCTCCTCACCGCTGAAGCCCTCGACGTGTTTCATGGCGCGGAGACACGCGTCCTGCACGACGTCTTCTGCATCCTGTGCGTTGCGCGTCAGGTACCGCGCCAACGTGTAGGCCGCGTCCAAGTGCGGCAACACGACGGCTTCGAAGCGCGAGTGCTCGTGTGACCCCAACCCGCCCCCAGAGATGTCGCGTTGGCCTTCGGGAGTAGACGCCGCGGGCGACGAGTTTATTCCCGGCGGAATAATTCTGAGGTGTGCGCGGTCTCCGGCGTGGAACAGACCTGTCAGCACACACTCAGTGGAGGAAGATCGCAAATGATGCCCACCCAAGCCATACCGGGCCTGACCGTCGCCGGAGGGCTCCTCGCCGCCCTCTCCCTGGCCGTGGCCCCCGCCCACCGCGCCCCAGGCACCACAGCGGCCGTGAGCGCCAAGCTGTCGGAGTGGAAAGTCGAACTATCGGATGGCAGCATCGCTGCCGGGACCGTCACCTTCACGGTCGCCAACGCTGGGAGCATCCCGCACGCGTTCGAAATCGAAGGGCAGGGGATCGAACAGCAAACCGCCGTCATCCAGCCGGGCGCAAGCGCGGCGCTGACTTTGACCCTCACGCCTGGGACCTACGAGGTGTACTGCCCCGTCGGCCAGGACTCGCACAAGATGCTCGGCATGCTCACCCACCTGGTCGTCGGCGCGAAGTCCTCGGCCGGTGGCGCGAGCACGGGCGCGTCTCACATGGCCGGGATGAGCCCGACCTCTCTGGCGGTAACGAAGGTGCAGTCGATCGAGGTGACCAGTGGCGGCCCGGTGATCCAGATCCTTCCCGGGCCATTTCCATTCCCCGATAGCGCGGCCCCGACCTCAAGCAGTTCGGGGCCGAGCAAGCGGGCCTCGAGGCACAGGTCAAGAACGGGCCCTACTCGAACAACGTGGCGCCGATCTCGGGCACGTTCAAATTCACGGCTTGGGACAAGGGCGCCACACGGGATTCCGTGAACGGTGTCGCCGAATTCACGACGCAAGACGGCGCGCGTTGGAAGCTGGTGATGGACCGCGTCCAGACGCAGGACGTGCCGCATCACCCGCGCTTCGGCGGCGTGATCCTCGGGCTCTACTACCACGGCAACACCACCGTTCACACCCCACTCGTCCCAACGATCAGGAGCGACGTCGCCCTGTGGGCGTTCGCCCACCTCTACCGCAACGACGTGCTCGTGACCGACAACGCCAATGTGCACGTGATGCTCTTGTCGCGTACCCGTCGGGACGGCGATTTCGCGCTCGAGTGCTGGGATTGTTCCAAGAACACAATCGACGAATTGCAACTTCAGATTACGCCTGCTTCGGGTGAACCCAAGTTCGACGCACCCGGCGGGTTCCTCTTCGTGAATTGGGAAAAGTCCAGCGGTACGAACCCGAGGGCGCCGCAAGCCGAGGAATGATGCCACACAGGCGTGATCAGCATAGCGCCGCGTTGCCTGAGGTCAGTGGCAACGCGGCGTCTCACTGCTGACGACTCTGCAGATGCGCCAGAAGGGGCGGGTGCGGCCCTTGGCCTTAGTCTCCGAGCACGGCCGCTCGCGCAGCGTCCACCGCCCGTGACGACATCACCTGGCAGTGAGGGACTCGCGCTCCGCCATGCTCACGGTCTTCGGAGAGGTCGCGGCCGTCTCGATCAGCGTTGCGACTGCTTGGGGGTTCGAGACATAGATAGCATGACTGCCGGGTACTTGCGTCGCGGTCGCGCCAGCGCGATCACACATGGCGCGCTGCGCAGCGAGCGGGATAATCTTGTCATCCGTTACGAGCAAGTACAGACTCGGCTTAGTCCGCCAGGCGGGATCCGAGATCTGGCCACCCAGCGCGTTCAGGCCCCACGGGACCTGTGAATCGGCCATGAACTGCCCAGTGTCGGCGTCCGCGTCCGCCGCGAATAACGCCGCGAATTTGGCCTTGTCGAGGAATAGGTAGCCATTGATCGGCGGCACCTCTGCTTCGATCGAACGAACAATGGACGTTGCGGGGACTCAGGAGTTTGTCGATGGACCGCTCTCACGTGCTACTGGCGTTTCTCATCGGCGTCGTCGCTGGGTTACGCTCGATGACCGCACCCGCCGTCGTGGCTTGGGCCGCTCATCGCAACTGGCTCAACCTCCATCGCACATCACTCGCGTTTATGGGAGCGACCGCCGCCGCGGTGATTTTCATTGTGGCAGCAGTCATCGAATTGGTGGTCGACAAGCTGCCTGCAACACCCAGTCGGCTCGCACCCGTCGGTCTTACGGCGCGTGCGATCACCGGGGCACTTTCCGGGGCAAGCGTTGCGGCGGCCGCGAGCCAATCAGTTCAGCTCGGTGCCATTCTCGGTGCGGCTGGGGGCATTGCTGGCGCTTTTGTCGGGCATGGCGCCCGATCTCGCCTCGTGCGCCGTCTTAAGGCTCCGGATTGGGTCATCGGTTTGGTGGAGGACGCGGTTGCGATCGGTGGCGGCCTATACATTGTGTGGCCGTCTTAGACGCGCTGTCCGGGCACCGGGGCGCAGGGCTCTCGATCGGCAATCGACAGCCTGTCCGCGGCCCTCGCTTGTCATGATCGGTAGGGCCACGCAAATCTGGCGCGAGTCTTGAGGGCCCTGCTTCCACTATTGTAGTCGACCTTGGGGTTAACTCATCACCCACGGCGGGGGCGGTCCCGCTGTTGCGTACCACGCTCACCAAATCTTGCTGGCCTACGGGCCGAGGAGGAGCGCATGCAGGACAATGGAAACCATGCCGATGCTGATTCCGGCGGATGCACCAAGTGCGGATGCCAGAGTTTTCGACCGAGCTCGGGTGATCCAGAGCGATGTACCTGCAATCACTCGAAGGCGGAGCACAAGTAGTCACCGATGAGGCACCGCTGCCGATCGATTGCCGATCGGTAGCGGGCTCCGTTCAATGGCTCTGCCGACGCCTGGTCGGCGTGGAAGACGTTGAGCGGCCAGCCCGTCACGTCCACGTTAGCCCCGCCGAGCTGCCTCGATGGTCGCGATATCGATCTTCTGCATCGGCATCATCGCCTCAAAGGCGCGCTTCGCCTCGCCGCCACCAGCAGCCAGCGCCTCGGTTAGCGCGCGCGGCGTGATCTGCCAGGAGAGGCCCCAACGGTCCTTGCACCAGCCACACTGACTTGCCTTCCCCCCATTGCCGACAATCGCGTTCCAGTAGCGGTCCGTCTCTTTTTGATTGTCCGTAGCGATCTGGAAGGAAAAGGCCTCGCTGTGTTTGAACGTCGGGCCACCATTCAGACCTAGACAGGGAGTGCCCAGAACGGTGAACTCCACTGTCAGCACATCGCCCTCCTTACCCCCTGGGTAGTCCCCGGGCGCCTTGTGAACAGCGGTCACTTCACTGTCGGGAAATGTGGCGGCGTAGAAGCGTGCGGCCTCGTGCGCATCCTTGTCGAACCAGAGGCAGATCGTGTTCTTTGGCTTCATGTCCGTGTGCTCCAGTGGGTTTGCTCTCGTCTGTCGGCCAAGAATGCATCTCACGCAGGCGCAGGCTGGTCAACCGTAACCGCCCTGGTACGCACCCCACGACATCGCGCTCGCCTAAACCTGCGTGCAAAGCGGTTTCATCCTGCGCGGCACGCCACTCGCCGCCGCAAGGATCGTTCTCTGCCGTGCGGGTCCTCGCGGGCAGGCTCTGCCCGAGTCACGCCGGGCAAAAGAAGCTGAGGTCGTCTGTGAGCGTCGGTTTCAGGTCGGCCGGCCGCGAGGTCGGATGGCGACAAGCACGGCGACGCCTACGACGACCATCGCAATGCACAGAAGCTGGCCCATGCTGAGAGGTCCGAGAACGAACCCCAGCTGCGCATCCGGCTCTCGCGTAAACTCGAGCAGAAAACGCATCACGCCATATGAGATGAGAAAGGCGGCCGTCAGAATACCTGGGCGATACCACCCGGACGCATGGCTGCGTCGGTCGACCCACCAGACGATGCCAGCGACGAGCATGCCCTCACCGACAGCTTCGTACAGCTGCGAGGGGTGCCGGGGCAGGCGGGTGGGATCGGTCGGAAAGATCATGGCCCAGGGCACGTTGGTGACGCGGCCGTAGAGCTCCGCGTTGATGAAGTTCCCGAGCCGGCCGAAAAACAGACCGGGCGCTCCGCACACGGCGATCGTGTCCAGCACGCCGAGCCACGGTAGCTTGGCGCGCCGCGCGAACGCGGCGCTGGCGACCGCCATGCCGAGGATTGCGCCATGAAAGGAGAGACCACCGTGCCAGATCCGCAGCGCTTCCAGTGGATCGTGGCGGAGATCGAGGCGGCCATAGACAATGATGTAAACGAGACGTGCGCCGATGAGCATCCCGATCACGGCGTAGACCAGGAGGCTGTCGATCTGCGGACGAGACAGCAACGAGCGGCCGCGACGGATGCGATAACGTGCGAGCATGTCGCCGACGATGTACCCTATGACGTACATGACCCCGTACCACCGAATGTGGATCGGCCCGATATGCAGGATGTCGGGTGGGATGTGGGGGTAGGGGATTGTCTGGGGTGGCAACGTCAGTCCGGATTTAGAGCTCTGCAAGTTGTCGCCAAGCGGTTGGGCACGAAAGCGATTGACCGGAAGGTGCTGGGCCGTCGCCATAACGGGACACGTTCATCCGAAGCGGGCGGCGACCGCGGTTGCCGCGAGAGCAATCGTCGCGAGCCCCAGGCGTTGGACGCGATGCACGAGCGATGGTGCAGCCAGGATCGCGCTTGGCGCAACGGATACCGCGATGTAGAGAAACGTCCCGGCGGCGACGGACAGTAGCGTCGTGGCCGTGTCGGCCGTGTCGGCGCCAATACGGAGAGTGAGTGCGGCGCTGGCTATAGCCGCTACACCCGTGAGCCCGTTGTACCACACGGCTCGGCGCACTGACAGGCCGCCGTGCATGAATACCCCGAAGCTGCCGAGCTCGCGCGGGATTTCGTGCAGCACGATCGCGAGGGTCGTGACCACGCCGACGGTCGGCGTCGTCAGAAACGCAGCAGCGATAATGCTGCCGTCAACCGCATTATGCAGCACATTGCCGATGAAGTTGAGCGCGACGATGGGATGGTACGAGGCGGGCGAGTACCGGTGGTCGTGTCTCTGCGCCGCACGGTGGAGTCCCCGTTCCAGTAACCAGAACCCGACGAACCCCGCCACGACACCGGCGGCGATCACGGTGTGCCCGGCGTGACGCTCGATCGCCTCGGGGATCAGCTCGAAGAGCGCGCCCCCGGCCACTGCGCCCGCGGCGAGGCTCGTCAAGAGCGGCACCCAGGTCCGCACGCGCCTCTCGTCGATACCGAGAGTCAAGAGCCCAAGTAGTGAGAGCGCGCTCACGCCCACGACTGCGATGCCGGTGTTTACGACGGCTGACACAGGTCGGAAGGTTGCGCGGTCATGGGGTCGTGGACGATAGAATCACAACGTGGGACTGTCGCGGGATCGGCGGCGGTTGGCAACCCGATGCCAACGAATGGTCGACTACGCTCGACGACCGGAACAACCGAAAGGGATCGTGGTGTCGGGGGTCGGTTCGACCGAACGGCTCGACCGATCGTCGGTAATGAACGACAGCTCGTTGGAAATCGCGGTACGGCCTGTCCACCGGTGTTAGCTTCTTCACGTGCGACACTCGTCCACTTGCTGAGTCGCCTGCGTTTCTCGGCGGCGGGTACCCGCCGCTTCGCGGAACGGCGCGTCGGCGTACTCCGCCGATTGCGCGGCCACCGCGTTATGGGTGGTTTGCTCGCTGGATTCGTGTTCGCAGTGGCGTCGAGCATCCAGAGCGGCGTGGTGTGTCCAGACGCGGCGCACGGGGTCGGCCGGTACAGTTCAGGCGGCGGCGCTGCCGCGCCCCACCATCACATGTCGATGCACCATGATGGCGGGTCCCGAGCGTTGCGCGCCCGGGCTGGCGAGAGGCCAGCCGATGCCCCGATCGATGCGGCAGGCGTGCCGTTGTGCTGCATGGCGCTCGCCGGTTGTGCGGCGCCAGGGTCGCCCGCACCGCGGACGAGCGCAGGCCTGGAGTCGCGGCTGACCTCGGACGTGCCATTGGTCGCCGCAATCGGACCGCGGCTAGTCGCGTTCGAACCCGAGACTCCCCCTCCGAGAGCGTAACGAGTCGCCGCTCACGCGGACGCGTGAGCGCATTCTGCGGCGCACCGCGGCTGGCCACTCTCGGCTGCCGTGTGTGGGTCCGTTCCATGGCGATTCGGAGATCAAGCATGATGGAAGGGCGGATACGCACCCATGTACTGCTCGGCGCGGCCCTCTTCGCTGCTACGCGGCTCGTGGCGCAGGATTCGACGGTCACGCGACCGGACTCGACGCACGGGAGCCATCAGTCCGAGCCGATGCACATGCGGGGCATGTCCGATGACTCGGGGGCGATGGGCGCCACCCCCCCGGGGCATCAGATGATGGGTGTGGGGCCGCTGGGTATCCCGATGAACCGCATGGGCTCGGGGACGTCGTGGTTGCCGGACGATGCACCGATGCGCGCCCATCACGTCGCCGCAGACGGGTGGCAGTTCATGCTACACTATCTCGGATTTGTGACGTACGACCGTCAGCAGAGTGACCGCGACATCGACGGGTCGGCCCAGCTCAACGCGATCGACTGGTTCATGGGCATGGCGCTCCACAGTATAGGCCCCGGGAGACTCGCCCTCCGGCTGATGCTGAGCACCGAGCCTGCGACCGTCGGCTCCGCGGGCTACCCGCTGTTGCTGCAGACTGGTGAGTCGTATCGCGGCCAACCGTTGCATGACCGGCAACATCCACACAACCTGTTCATGGAGCTCGCCACGCTCTACGACGTCCCCGTAACGTCGCGCGTCGGGACAGAGCTGTACGGCGCTCTGGTCGGCGAGCCGGCGCTCGGTCCAGTGGCGTTTCCCCACCGGCCGTCGGCCGCCGCCGATCCGTACGCCCCCCTCGGTCATCACTGGCAGGATGCGACCCATGTCGCGTTCGGTGTGCTCACCGCAGGGCTGTTCACGCATGGCGTCAAGCTCGAGGGCTCCATCTTCAACGGACGCGAGCCCGACGAGACTCGAACGAACTTCCAATTGCGACCGCTGGATTCGTACTCGGCGCGGCTCATCGTCAATCCCGCGGCCCAGTGGAGTCTGAGTGCGTGGTATGGCTACCTCAGGAGCCCCGAGCAGCTTGCGCCCACCGTTTCACAGCACCGAATGGGAGCGTCCGTGCTGTTCGATCGGCCGTTCAACGGCACTGGGGAGTGGTCGAGCGCATTGGTATACGGGGCCAATCTCTATTCAGACAGCAAGCAACTCTCCAACAGCGTCGACCTCGAGACGACTCTCGACATAGATGGAAAGAACAGCGTGTTTGAGCGAGTCGAATACGTCAACAAGGATGCGTACGACCTCGTCCTCGCCGGAGTGCCTCCTGCCGATCGATTCAACATCGGCGCCTTGACGCTAGGCTATACCCGCAGCCTCCTGCGATGGGCAGGGATCGGCGTCGCGGTCGGCGGTCTGGTCACGCTGAATGTGATCCCCTCTACGCTCGCATCGTTCTACGGGACACACACTCCAGCAGGGTTTGGCGTGTTCCTTCGCTTCCGACCTGCCGACACGCATGGACGCATGGACGTTAGACGTTAGACGTTGATCCAACAAATCTCGGGGGCCGGTCGATGCACCGCGCGGCTATCCCCGAGGTTCGTTGGACCAACGTCCAACGTCCACGCTTCACCCTATATCCCCACCGTCATTTTCAACTGCACCATGAAGGGGCGGCCATACGATGCGCCGCTGAAGAAGGCGCCCTTCAGAATGTATTGTGCGTTGAAGAGGTTAGTGAAAAAGATCTCAGGCTTGACGTATGTCTTTCCCGTATAGAAGAGATAGCCCACACTCAAGTTCTGGATGTAGCTCGGTGCGACCTTGAACGCGCGGTTGAAGCAGAACAGTGCCGTGCAGTAGCTCTTGTTGCCGGGCTGGAAATTGCCGCCGGTGACACTCCCCGTATCGTACGGCACATTGGCATCTGGCGTGGCACCATTCGTGAGTCCGGTGCCGTAGATCCCGGTCGCGCTCACCTGGAACCGGTTTGGGGTATAGTAGACGTTCCAGACGGCCGACATGCGCTGGTCGTGATCCAGATCGAAGTACGTGTTGGGCGTCTGGATCGGGAAGAATCCGCCGCTGATCGGGCCAATGCCGTACGCGTGGTTGACCGCGAGGTTGAGGTAACCGCTGAGCGGCCCCGGCGGTGTGACGTTCACCACCGCTTCAAGCCCGGTTATCCAGACGTGGCCGATGTTGACATCCGTCAGGATCGCCGTCCCTGGAATCGTATTGTCGTCGATTCCGGGCGTGCTCTCCTTGTGGAAGTAGGCGAGCTTGGTCACGATCCCCAGGGGGAAGCGGTGCAGATACGCCGCCTCGTAGAAGGCATCTCGCTCGGGGAGGGTGGGGCTCGTCACGACGCCGGACTGAGAAGCCGAGGTGATTGAACGGAGATCCTCGATATTGGTCGGCATGAAGAGCCGTCCGAAATAGAGGTAGAACGTGTTGGCCTGGTCGGGATAGAAGTTGAGCCGTATGCGCGGGCTGACCTGCGTCTGGTTGGACGCAAAGGGCGCCACGTGACTGTCGAATCGCAGCCCGGTGCGAAGCTCGAACCACTCGACGGGGCGCACGTTCACCTGCGCGTAGCTGCCCCACTCGTAGCCATTGAGTCCCGAGTTCGAGGCGATGGCCGGTTGGGCGCCTGTCGGGTCGGCGAGCGCGAAGTCCTCGTGACCATAGGTGTGCTGGTAGATCCCGCCGACCTTCCCGTCCATCTTACCCGCGATGAGCGGGAATGAGAGATCCGTCTTGATTCCGAGATCGTAGAAGTTGCGACTCTCGAACACATTGCGCGGTGTCTGCGTCGGGTCGTTGGCGTCGACGAACGACGGCTGATCCTGAGAGCCAGGCCGATAGTCCAGCGAGCCGTCGCGAAAGTATGGCCCAACAAACAATTCGGCTGGCTGGCTCTGCTCGTCTGTGCCTACAGCCTCGCCGAAGCGGTGGCGATACGCAAGGTTGAGGAACGAATTCACGTCGGTCTGGTGGTCGTTCAGGACCGCTGCGGTGGAGTCGTAGGGCACGTCGAAGTGCGTCGTCGAATAGCTGCCGTCCATCGAGAACAGGTCGCGCGGCCCAGCGGCGTATTGCAGCTTCGCGAACCCGTAGTAGTCGCTGCCAGCATTGTGGTAATTAACTGGTGCATTGCTCGGGCTGGTCCCATTCGGGTCGCCCTCGGCTACCACGGGGTCGAGCCGCATGTCGGTGCCATTTGCCTGTCCGGAGACGAAGAGCCCGAACCGTCCTGAGTTGCCGCTCAGCGTGAGCGACTGTGCATTGGTGTTGTAGGAGCCGTCGGCGAGTGACACCTCCCCATGGAAGGGGCCGGATGGGATCCTCGTCTCGATATTGATAATGGCCGACTGGCGGCCGCCGTACTCGGCATCCCAGCCACCGGTTTGAAAGTCGATCGACTGGGCCACTTGGGGGCTGAACAACTCGTTGAGGGATCCCGAGATTCCCGGCGGAACCGGGACACCGTCGATGTAATACGTATACTCGGCGTGCTGACCGCGGATATGGACCTCGCCCGTCGGCGCGCGGACAGCGCCGGCGATCGATTGTTGGATGACAGCGGATGTCGTGGTGGAGGGTGCGGCGATCGCCTCGTTCTCACTGTACGTTTGGTCACCGGTCGTGGTGCTGATCGCCACCGGCGCTTGAGCAGTAATTTCGACCGCTTCTAGCGATGCCGTCGTCGGGAAGAGCTTGAAATTGACGTGTACCGGGGCGTCTGTGACCGTGATATGTGCGGCCTTGGCCCGATACCCGATGAAGTGGGCACTGACTGTGTACGTGCCGGCAGGGACGTTGTGGATGATGTAGCGGCCGAACGGGTCCGTGGTCGTGTTCGCAATGATCGCTGTGGCCTGCTGCACTGCGATCTCGACCCCTTGCAGCGGTCGATTGTTCGTGCTGTCGGTGACGCTTCCAGCGACGTCGCCGGAAGCCGCTCGATGCGCAGTTACCCGAATGCCTCCGACCGGTTCTGCCTGGATTGCGGTGGCAAATCCGCATACCGCAGCGCAGACGCAGACAAGCGCACGGAACGGCGACCAACTGCGCGACGGCGGGATGGTGCGGACAAACAGGGACATGCGTCAGGCCTCTCGATAGTGAGTTTTCGCAGCGCGTAGGTCCGTGGTTAGATGTCGCTGAGAGACCTTGGCCGTCTACTCGAATCCAATGAACGCGCAGATCACGTGCACCGGCGGGCGCGGAGAGCGTATGGATGGCTGCGACACTGTATAGCCTTGGCCGCGCAACTCCGTCGGCCGTGGTCCCATGTGGTCGTCGCCGCGCGCGATCGCGCGGACGGCCCCAGCGTGGCAGCTGTCAGGCGGCTGGCTGCCGTTCATTGTGCTGATTTGGCCGCCCACCGGCGCAAATCCGCCATTCAGGAACAAGCGGTGCGTACTGGCGGTGGTTGGCTCTACATTTCCCCAGGCGAACCCCTGGCCACCTCTCCATCCGCTCAGCTCATCCGTTGGACTCAGTTCGCCCCATGGCGAGCGATTCGTTCCCGGCGGATGGTGGGTTGCGACTCGATCGATCGAGTGTCCAATGACGCCGTCCAATGCGACCGCGCTGTTCCACGTGCTCGGGTTCCTGACGGCGAGCGCGCTCTATGTGATGCTCGCGGCCATGACGCTCGGCGCCCGGTCGCATGGCCGTGCGGGACGGGTGCCGGGCGGTCGGTCAGATCTCATTCCACTGGCAACGGCGGTTCTCGGGCTCGTGTGGAACGTCGGCGAGCTCGTCATGTACGGGCTTCATGCAACAGAGGGAGCCGCACCGCCGTGGCTGATCGTGCTGGCGTTTGGCGCGCTCTTCTATTTGCCAGCCGTAGTGATACACTCCGCCCTCGCGGGAGCGGCGGTGCCGCGTGCGGATGCACATCGAGCGGCTGCAACGCGGACCCTCGTCGTCGCTGCCTATGCGTTGAGTACCGTAGCGACGGTCTTGAGCGTGCTTGCGACGCTGCGCGGCGAGCCCGTTCCATCGCGCGCCTCGCTCCTGGTTCTGAGCATTGGGTTCGTGGCGGTGGTCGGACTACTCATGGTGTATTCGCGGCGCCAGCCGGCGTGGCGAAAGGCGCTCCCTGTAGCGGCGGTCGCCACATTCGCGGTCATGCTCACGCACCTCACGCAGCATTCCAGCACCGCCGATCAATGGCCCATCGAGCTCGTCGGGCATCATGGGTCACTTCTGGTGGTCCTCGTCATTCTGTATCAAGACTATCGATTCGCGCTCGCAGACCTCTTTCTCAAACGAGCTGTCACGTTGCTCGCGGTGACGGCACTCGCCGCCGCACTCTACACATGGGTTGTTGTACCGTACGTGCTCTCTCATCTCGCGAATCCAGTCGATGGGCGGGCGACGGACCCGTTGGCGGCGGCGGCGCTGCTGGCATTGTGGGTTGGGACCGCACTCGCCTACCCGCGGCTCAGGCAGGTGGTGACGCGATTCGTCGACCGAACCGTGCTGCGCCGCCCGGAGACCGGCCGGTTGCTCGCGGACCTTGCGACGGCTAGCGCATTGCTTACGACGGTCGACGACGTACTCGATGCGACGTGTGACGCGCTCGCGCACGGCCTGTCTGCAACGCGTCGCGTCTGGGCGGTTGACCTGGCGATCGGGGGTGCAGACTCTCCCGGACCGATCCCGCAGACACCGGTGTCCGTCGCGGCTGGCGGCCGGGAAGCGACGGTACGAGTCATCACCGCCGATCCACCTATGTACCGAATCACTGTCGGTGGACTGTCAGCGGGTCGACGCCTCCTGTCCGATGATTACGCGCTGCTCGACGGCGCCGCTCGCCTCGCGGGCCGCCGCGTCGACGCGCTGCGGGTCGCTCACGAGCGGTATGAGCGCGATATGCGCGAGCATCAGATCATGCAGCTCGCCACCGAGGCCGAGCTCCGGGCGCTGCGGGCGCAGCTGAATCCGCATTTTCTGTTCAACGCCCTGACCACAATCGGTTGCCTCGTGCGGGAAGCGCCGGATCGCGCGCTCGAGACATTGCTTCGGTTGACCGACGTGCTGCGAGCCGTCTTGAAGCGGTCAGACGGCGAATTCACGACGCTCGGGGAGGAGTTGGACATCGTGTCCGCATATCTCGCCATTGAGCACGCCCGGTTCGAAGATCGGTTGCAGGTGACCACCGATGTCGCTCCCCAGCTTGGCACGTTGCGGATTCCACCGCTCGTGCTTCAACCCGTCGTGGAGAACGCAGTCAAGCACGGCATTGGGTCGCTCGTCCGTGGTGGCTGTATCGTCATCAGTGCGCGCGTCGAGCCCGTCGCCGCGAGCGACGCCGGCGATGGTGCGGGCAACGTTGCGGGCCAGCAGCAGCTCTGTTTGACGGTGACTGACACCGGGATCGGGACGGCCGCCGCCGAATTGGCGCGGCGCCGGCAAAACGGAACGGGGTTGGCCAATATCGAGCGTCGGCTCGACCGCTATTTTGGCGCCGCTGCGTCGCTCAGTATCCGCAGTGCAGTCGGGGTTGGCACCACCGTGGACATTCGACTCCCCGCCACAGTTCGCGACTCTGTTCGCGCGGCGGTGTGACGCGATGGCCTCCGCTGCACGCGGCCCGGGCGACCCGGGCGCGCCGCTCGTCGCGCATTGGGGCGCCGCGCGCGATCGTGTCGTGAGCGGGACATTGCGCGTGATCATTGCTGATGATGAACGCCCCGCGCGAGCGTTCCTCGCGTCGCTCGTGCGGTCGAACCCCGATGTCGAGCTCCTGGGGGAAGCATCGACGGGCATGGAAGCCGTCGCCCTCATCGAGCGCGTGCATCCCGACCTTGCCCTCCTCGACTTGCAGATGCCCGAAGTCGATGGGTTGGGCGTCGTCCGATTGCTCAACAAGGCGGCGGTGCCACTCGTCGCATTTGTGACGGCCTATGACGAGTACGCCGTCCGGGCGTTCGAGGTAAATGCGATCGATTACTTGCTCAAGCCCGTCGACCCGGTCCGTCTGCGTCGCACATTGACGCGTGCCCAGGACCGACTCGAGCATGCCGATTACGACCCACGTGAGACCCAGCGTTTGGCCGCGGCGGCCGCCTCGCTCGTCGGAGTCCCGGCCGGCGGGTATCTCCTTCGCATCCCGGTCCGGCACAGGGACGACATTGTGATTGTCCCCACCGAACAGATCGCGTCAGTGGTGGCACACGGCGAGTTGCTGCGACTCACCACCGTCGCGGGGCAGCGGCACATCATTACGTACCGCCTCAAGGATCTCGAGGCGCGACTCGACCCTGCGCAGTTCGTCCGCCTGTCCCGGGGAGCTTTGGTCAACCTGGGGCTCATCCAACGAGTGAGCCCGATGCCCGGCGGCACGTACATCGTCACACTCACGACCGGCCAGCAAGTTCCGGTGAGCCGGCTGCGTGCGCGGGCCCTCAGGGATACGCTGCTGCGGCTCTAGCGTTGCAGCGGCGGTCGACGAAGCTCTCTGCAAGCAGGCGGACGCACTCAGATCATCCTGCCTTCCCCCATCCACGCGGGAGTGTGGGCAGTGCCGTCGAACATCTCGGTCGTCTTAAATGGTTCATACTCCCCGGCCGCGGCCGCATTGCGGGTACGAGTGAGAAGCGCCACAATGTCGGCCTGACTCATGGGGGCAAACGTCTCTACCGCCTCGATCGCCTGGTCGAGGCGCTGTATGCTCTCACAGCCCGTGATGATGACCGAAGCCGGCAGGGTGAGAGCGTAGTGGAGACACTCGATGGCGCTGAGTGTGTTGGACCGCAAGACATGTCCATCGCCCAGCGGCTTCATCCCGAGGACGGCAATCTGTTGCGCCAACAGGATCGGGAGCACCTGTTGGGCGAAGCTGCGAAAGTGCGCATCCATGACGTTGAGCGGCATCTGACACGCATCAAATGAAAAGTTGTGCGCGGTCGCGACTTCAAGCATTCGCAAATGAACGACCGGGTCCTTGTGCCCCGTGAATCCGATGTAACGGATCTTGCCGGCCTGCTTGGCCGCGAGTACGGCCTCGAGGGATCCCTGGGGCGCGAAAAAGCGATCCGGATCCTCCATGCGGATGTTCTCGTGGAATTGGATCAGGTCAATGCGATCGGTTTGGAACCGCCGCAGCGACTCATCGATCTGGTCAGCCGTCGCGCGCTTCGTGCGCCCATTGAACTTGGTCATCAGGAACACCCGTTGGCGATACCCGTCGCGAAGCGCACGCCCCATCCGCCGTTCGCTTTCTCCCTCGTGATAGTCCCAGCTGTTGTCCATGAACGTGATTCCACGGTCGACGGCCGACCGAACGATCCGAACTCCCTCGTTCTGATCCGGTGGCCGGCCGATGTGATGACCGCCCAATCCAATTGCCGACACGCGTTCGCCCGTCTTGCCTAGTGTGCGATAAATCATGGACGCTCCTTACGGGATCGTGAAGACGATCGGAACGACCGAACCGCGGTCGGCGCGCTGGGTAGACGAACCGTCACAGCTTTCGCTCCGCCGCGATGAGGTGCGTGACTGTCGGGACGCCTCCCGTCGTGAGCCGCTCCACTTCCGCTTGCACCAGTTGGTCAGCGCTCGTCGCCCGTTCGTGCTGGCGGAGGTGATCGAGCCACGACTCGACGAGGAAGGTCTCGAGAAATCGCCCGTCGTCGGCCGCATCCTCGAAAATCGCCCACTCGTAGGCGCCATCCCGGCGGCGTTCCTGTGATAATCTTTCGACAGCCTCCAGAAACGCCTCACGATTGTGGGGGTCGATGCGGTATTCGATGGTGACGAGCACGGGCCCTCGATCCTGGTCGATCTGCCGCGATGTCACAGGGGCCGGCCAGCTGAGAGCAGGTGTGAGATCTACCTCGGCGCCGATCTGGAGTTTCCACCGCCGAGTGATCGGTATCGCCACGAGCGCGCCGATACCGGCGAGGAAGAGCGCCGCGGGTAGTCCCAGGATTGTAGCAACCTGTCCCCAGAGCGCGCTGCCGACCGACACTGAGCCGAACAGCACCGTGACGTACAGCGCGAGCCCGCGGCCCCGAACCCAATCGGGGAGCGCCAACTGTGCCGAGACGTTGAGCGTCGCCAGCGCTGCCACCCATGAGAGGCCGGCGACCAGACTCGCGACCAGAGCTGTGGCGAGGTCACGGGCAAGCCCGAACATCCCGAGCGCGAGCACTGTCCCGACCGTTGCGGCGGCCATGACGCGGTCCGGCCCCAGTCTAGCCCGAACCCGGGAAAGCGCGCCCGCGCCGACAATCGCGCCCAGGCCAATGCACCCGAGAAGTACGCCGTAGGCCCCGGGGCCGGCAGCAATCTGTTGACGGGCGACCATCGGTAAAAGAGCCCAGTAGGCGCTGGCAAAGACAAGAAACGCGGCGGTCCGAACGGCGGTCGCGCGCAAAGAGCGGCTGTTGATGCCATAACGCCAGCCGGTTCGCATCGCCCTCCAGAATCGCTCCGGCGGAATCTGACTGCGCGCCTTGAGCGGTGGTCGCCACCAAATGAGCGCTCCGACCGTCGCCAGATTGCTGATAGCGTTGATCCAGAGGGGAACCACAACGCCGCCGACGGCTGTGAGTACGCCACCGAGCGCCGGACCAATCGCGCGACTCACGTTTATGCCGACGCCATTGGCCGCAATCGCGGGAGACAGCTCTCGCTTCGGCACGAGCTGCGGAACGATGGCCTGCCACGCGGGCGCGTCCAGCGCGGACCCTGCGCCGATCAGGAAGACGAACAGTAGCAGGACGGTGGGCGTCACAAGGGCCAGCCCGACCAGCACGGCGAAGATGGCGGAGAGGACCGTGGTGGCGCTCTCGGCAAAAACGAGCAACCGGCGTCGATCAACGATGTCTGTCAATGCACCCGCTGGGATCGCGAAGAGAAACATTGGAAGCGCGTTGGCGACCTGTACGAGTGCGACGAGCAGAGGATTCGGGCTCAGGCTCGTCATGAGCCATGCGCAAGCGGCGGTGTACATCCATGTCCCAATGCTGGCGACGACCGTCGCTGTCCACAGCACCGTGAACGCAGGGTATCGAAATGGAGCCAACGCGGAACCGGCGTCGCGTGCGTTATCGCGTCGAGCCGACTGCGTCGCTTCTGGCCCCCGGTCAGTCATCGCCCGTCCGATTCGGGCACACGTCACCAGAAGCACAGGTCGCGACCGCCGACGGGACCGCGTCTCCGCCTCTGCCGGGCGATAAGACCGTTGACCACGGACTGTGCGAAGACATAGGGACGCTCGCGATGGCGAAGGGCGTAGAGACCACCTGCTGGCTAGTCGTCAGCAGGGCGGCAGCAAATTTCCGGCCGTCGCCTGACTTTCTCCGCGTCAGACAGCGCCTCATCCTATCGCACAGGCCGTCCCCGCATCAACTTCCTGAACGTTCCCGTCACTCGACCCCTGGTTCTCACTGCATGCACACGACCTGGAACAAGCTGACACCGACGAGCCGAGAGTATCTCGAGCGTGTCGCAGAATCGGTCGACTCGTCCACGCCGGCGCGTGTGGCGGATCGCATTGTCCAGTTGGTCGCCGAACACGAGGAACACCGCAGGCGTCAGTGCTTGAACCTCAACGCGGCCGAAAGCACCATCTCGGACGGCGCCCGCCGGCTGCTCGATTCCGATCTCGCCACCCGCGTCTCCGAGGGACCGCCCGGTGATCGAGAGTTTCCAATCGGACACAACCAGAATCGGTGGGTGGACGAGCTGGAGGCACTGATCATTGCGCACGCCAGGCGGTTGTTCCGCGCCGAGTTCGTCGAGTGGCGGGCAACGAGCACGACGATGGCGAATACAGTCGTGTTATTCGCGCTCACCAAGCCAGGTGACACGCTCCTCGTGCAGTCCATGGACGGCGGCGCCAATATGGGCTACCACCCTGGGGCTATCCCGGACCTCCGCGGTCTCTCGGTCCAGGACATGCCGATCGCTGGCGAGTGCTTCGAGATCGATGTGGACGGTGTGCGCAAGGCCGCGCGAGCGCTTCGTCCGGGCCTGCTCGTCGTGGGTGGCAGTTATGTGCTCTTCCCGTACCCTGTCCGCGAGCTGCGCGCGATAGCCGACGAGGTAGGCGCCGTGTTCCTGTACGACGCGGCCCATCTCGCCTTACTCGTTGCCGCCGGCGAGTTCCAGGATCCGTTGGCGGAGGGTGCCCACCTCATGACGATGAGCACACACAAGGTCATGGGTGGACCCGTCGGCGGGTTGATCGTGACCAACGACGCGGCGATCGCCGAACGACTGTGGCAGATTCCGTTTCCCCCGCTCATGCAGACGCGGGATCAGAACAAGTACGCCGCCACAGCCTACTCGCTGGCTGAGATGAGCGCGTTCGGGAAGTCATACGGCCGTCAGATGGTGGCGAACGCGCGGGCCCTTGGCCGTGCGCTCTCCGACGAGGGATTCAGCGTCCTGGCGGCCGATCGCAACTACACGATGACGCATCAGATCTTCCTCGACGCCACCACGATCGGTGCGCGGCACATTGAGGAGCTCTGCCGCGCCTCCAACATCTTCTTTCAGGCGAGTCACATGCGCGGCGATTGGGGGCGCGGCGTCCGCACAGGTCTTCGTCTGTCGGTGCAGGAGCTCACTCGCCAGGGGATGTGCGAGCCGGAGATGCAGTACGTCGCGACGCTCGTGCGGCGCGCCGCGCTCGATCGAGAGGCAGCGGACGCGGTGGCCGGGGATGTGGCCGCGCTGACGAGGCAGTTCGGGACGCCGAAGTATACGTTCGACGATTGAGAAGCCGCGTTTCGGCGTCGCAGTTCTAGATGACTGAGAACGGCCATCCCGTTTACCCAACCCGTGTCGCGCCCACCGAGGCTGCAGCCGCCGTCTGTGCGCGCCGCCAATACCAGTAGAAAGGAATCCCCGCCAGCAGAATGCCGATGCCGACCATTGATTCTCGGAATCGGTGCGTGAGGACCTGTGAGAGATACCACGCGGTCGTCCCCAGGAAGAGCAGGGGCGTAACCGGGTAGCCCCACATCTTGAATGGGCGAGGCATTGTCGGAAACCGGCGACGCAGGATGATGACCGACGCCACGGCCAAGCCGAAGAAAAAGTAGTCGATGAACGCGAAGTAGTTCACGATTTGCTCGAAGCTCCCGGACAATGCGAACGCCGCCGCGACCATCCCCAAGACGACGATGGCATTGGCCGGCGTGTGATAGCGAGGATGCACCCTCCGCAGGCGCTCGAAGAACAGTCCATCACTCGCCATGGCGAATCCGATTCGCGCGTACGCGAGCGTGACGGCATTGAGCGCTCCGATCGTCGACACCATGACGGCGGCGGCGATGAGGCCGGCGCTGCCGGGACCGATCACTCGTTGCATTGCGTCGGATGCCACCAAGGCTGATTGCTGAAGCTCGGGAAAGGACAGGACTTTCATGTACGCGACGTTTACGGCGAGATATGCGGCGAGCACGACCACCATGCCGACGATGATCGACAGGGGTAGGTTGCGCCGAGGGTTGTCGATTTCGCCCGCGACATAGCTGGTGTAGGACCATCCCGCGTACGAGAAGAGCGCGCCGATCATCCCGGTGGCAAAGCGCGGGCCCAGCGCGCCCTCGGGTCGCACGCCAGGAGTGGCGTGAAAGTGATCCCATCCCCCCTTGGCGAAGAGGCCCGCGGCGATGATGCCGACCAGCGCCGCAATCTTGAGCACGGTGAACACGACCTGCACTCGTCCGCCGGCTTTGACGCCGACGTAATTGATCGCGGCGATGGCCGCAATGGTCAACACGGCGACGATGCGGAGCGTCGTGCCAGACATTGGCACGAAACGGCTCAGGAAGAAGCCGCTGTAGGTCGCGAATGTCGTCGCGAGCGAGGCGATAGCGCCAGCGCCGTCGACGAAAAAGAAGGCCCACCCGCAGAGAAATGCGACCAGTGGAGTGCCGTAGGCCAGTCGCAGGAACTGGTACGTGCCGCCGGTCTGGGGGATCGAGGCGCCCAGCTCGGCGAATGCCAGAGCACCGCAAAAGGCGAGGCCTCCCGCGATGGTCCAAATGAGAAGTGCGAGGGCCGGGGTCCCGGCCTGTCGCGCAACAATGCCGGGAGTCATGAAGATCCCGGATCCGATGATGCCCCCGATCACGATCGCTGTTGCCTCGCGCAGCCCGAGTTGACGCGACAGACCGCGCGGGCCGTCGTCCGGCGCCGAACGCTGCGCCAAGTGCTAGACCGCTCGGATCATTGGACGCTCGGTGTTGCCGGTCGGTCGGTCGTGTCTCGCGTCAGCGCCTCGAACCGCGGGTTCCCGCGCAACCGCGCCCACACTGGGTCGACGCGGAGGAATGCAGGCGAGAGGAAGGACGGCACACGGAGGAGCGTATCGAGGTGGTCGATCGCTTTGTCCGGCTCGCCGATCACGGTGTACATCTGGGCGAGTACCTGCTGGTCGTACAGGCCGGCGACGTGGTCGTTTGCAAGGGTTTTCATAGCAGCCCCCTGCTCGCCGTATCTGACCGCCTGCGATTTGTTTCCCAGATAGGCATAGGCGAGGCCGAGGAAGATGTATTGGAGCTCGTCGTTCGCTCCATTCCTGACCTGCTCGGCGAGCACGCGGCGCCCCGTGTCCGCGTACACCCGTGCACGCGCGCTGTCGCCGCGCAACCAATAGAGCTCGGCCCGGACCAATCCCCAGGATCCATGGTCGTCGAAAGCATCGGGCCCAAGGCTCAAAAGGCGCCTTTGCAGGCCGTCATTGAGGATCCAGTACAGCCCATTCTCTTCGCCGAAGAAGGCGATGAGCGCTGCGGTGTCGGCGACGGACAACGATCGACGAATGACGGTGCGAGCCGCGGCTGTATCACCCTGTGCGATGCTCACCATTGTCTGGAACTCCGCCATCCCGATCGAGCGCGGTGCAATCGCCAGGGCGTGCTCGTAGGCGTCGTGCGCGGCGGGATACCGCCGGAGGTAGTGCAAGCTCGTCGCGAAACTGGCAGCGGCCGCCAGGGAGCGCGGATCGAGTAGCGCTGCCCGCTCCGCGTGCTGGAGCGCCAACTCCCAGGCTCCCGCCGAGCGCTCGGCATTGGCAGCAGCGGTCAGGAGGTCAACGTTGTCCGGTGCCGTCGTGAGTCCCGTTTCGGCGGCGGCGCCTGCGGCCGCCGGATCGCGGCGAACTGTCGCCTCATAGTAGCTGAGAACGATCTTGGTCTCTGGACGCTCGGGGATGAGTGCCTGCGCGCGTGACAATGCGTACGCCGCGCCGGTCGCCTCGTCGACCGTCGGTGCCAGGTTGTAGTAGATCGCGGCGTGAACGAACGCGAGGGACGCCCACGCGAGGCCAAAGTTCGAATCGGCGGTCACTGCACGACTGTAGAGATCCTCACGGTGGCGCAGCATCCCGGGGCCGTTCTCACCTCGAAGGGCTTCGGCCTGTAGATAGGCGTCGTAGGCGTCGAGGTTGGCCGTTGGCTGGTCGGTCACGAGATCGGTCCCCGTATTTCCGACCGCGATACCGAGCGCTGATGCGGCGGCGGCGACGATCTCTGCCTGCAGGTGGAACACATCTGACAGTTGGCCATTGAACGGGGCTTCCCACTCGGTCGCGGGCGCCGACCGACCCGAGACGCGAATCATCCTCGCGTTCACGTGCACGCGACCCGTCGCGGAGGGGACTTTGGGCACTTGTACCTGCCCCATCAGCAGGTGCTGGACTCCAAGCTCCTGTGCGATGACCTGCGGTGACTTGTCGGTGTGACGATATTGCGCGGAACTCGCCCGCGCGATCACATGCGTGCCCGGCAGCGATGCGAGCTTGTTCCTGATCGCGTCCGCGATGCCGCTGCCGTAATACGCGCTGGCGGTGTCGCCGATATTCTCGAAGGGCAATACAGCAAGAGACACGGGTGCGCTTCCACTGGGCCGTGCCTTCCATCGCGTCCAGGCGAAGACAACGAGCGCGGCGACGAGAAGCCCCACAATGGTTGCCGCGTGCCCCAAGCGCGTGCGAGTGGCGGCGGTCCGGCGTCGGTACCTTCTCGACGTCCCATTGGGGGCTCGACGGCGTCTCCAGGGCCTCCGCAAACTCGGCCGCAGTCTGGTAGCGATCGGCAGGAGACCGAGCCAGCGCGATCTCAACCGCCTGCTCAAACTCCTCCGGGATACGGTCTCGGACTGCTCTGAGTGGCAGCGGGCGCTCAACCAGGCGCCGTGCGACGAGGGCCTGAGGCGTCGCGCCGGTGAAGGGCGGCTCGCCGGCCAGCATCTCGTACAAGACGCAACCCAGCGCGTACACATTGGTGCGGGCATCGACGTCACGGGCGCCAGATGTCTGCTCGGGGCTCATGTACTCGAGGGTCCCGAGACTCACCCCCGTATCGGTCAGGCGTCGCTCGCTCGAGGTTGGCTCGACGCCTGTGCTCAGCAGGTCCCTGGCGATCCCGAAGTCGGTGAGCAAGGCTTGACCATCGGACGCCAGGAGGATGTTCTCAGGCTTGACGTCACGGTGAATGACGCCTCGACGATGCGCGTAGTCGAGCGCAGCCGCGACCTCGCGGGCAATGCGGAGGGCATTCGGGCAACGGAAGCTGGTGCTGTCGAGAGAGGCAGTCCCGCAGGCTCTCGCCATCGACGTACGGCATTGCGTACCAGAGCGGGCCGCCCGATGACTCACCTGAGTCGAGGAGCGGGAGGATGTGCGGGTGCTGGAGCTGCGCGACGATCGCGATCTCCTGGCGAAAGCGCTTGGGGCCCACCGCGGCCGACAACTCGGCGTGGAGCACCTTCAAGGCGACCAGTCGGGTGTGCCGAGTGTCCTCGGCCAGGTATACGGTGGCCATGCCGCCACGACCAAGCTCGCGCTCGATGCGATAGCGCTCCCCCAAGGCCTCCTGTAACCCGGCAATCGTCCCTGCGTCCATCTCGGCCTCCGCTCCGGAGAAAGTAGCCAGAAGGACGGCCGTCGGCGACGCACATCCGTGTCGGGCAACAAGAGGGGCGCCTTTTTAGGCGCCCCTCCTATACGACTGCGTTCAGGTCCCGTTGCCAACGATGTAGAGCCAAGGTGGGCCCGCACGCGTATCCCTTAGCCGCCCCCCGATCACGTCCGCGACCTCGGCCGCGTGATTCGTGGCGGGCCACCTTGGTCAGACTCCCACACCTCCCGGCGTATAGGCGCTCCCCTGGAGCACTTGCGAGATGCGGATGTGCCAACTCGCACGCCGTTCGCCGGGTAGTAGTTAAGGCGTACCGGAAGCGCCGAGCAATGTGACCAAGGTTGAACGAGGCGCGCGAGGTGTCATCGAGACCCTCGGGATCGGCGATTGAGCGAGTTGTCACAACCAGTGCGGCGAGGTGTGGCAACGCGCGGCTGACCATCGCGACGTTAGGGAACTGTGCCGTGGTGTCGACCAAGGTCCTATGCGGCCGGTCGGATCCTGCGGGGTATGATGTCATTGGCTGTTCAGGCGGTCGAACCGCAACGTTCCTGAATATCGCGATCGCATCTCAACCCGGCGCCAACCACGGCGTACGGGGACGCTTTTACCCACGCGACGCACTGGCGTTGCGCAGGGAGGATAGTATGCCGTCGGCGCAAACACGAATCGAACACGATCTGTTGGGCGACCTGGCCGTCCCGGCCGACGCCTATTACGGCGTTCAAACCGCGCGCGCGCTCGAGAACTTCCAGATCTCCGGGGTGCCGATCTCCAGTTACCCCAACTTCATCAAAGGGCTCGCGATGGTGAAGCTCGCGGCCGCGCGGGCGAATTTCGAGACCGGCGGGTTCTCCAAGGAGATCCTCACGGCGATCGAAAAGGCCTGTCAGGAAATCATTGACGGTAAGCTCCATGATCAGTTCGAGCTCGATGTCCTGCAAGGTGGTGCCGGCACGTCGACCAACATGAACGCGAACGAGGTGATCGCGAACCGTGGCCTCGAGCTGATGGGGCACAAGAAGGGCGAGTACAAGTATCTCGATCCGCACGACCACGTGAATCGCTCGCAATCGACGAACGACTCGTACCCAACCTCCATGCACGTTGGCATGGCGCTCGGGAACGTCGAGCTCATTGCCGCCATCAGAGCGCTGATCAAGGCGTTCCGGGCGAAAGGAAAGGAGTTCGGCAGCATCCTCAAGATGGGACGGACGCAGCTGCAGGACGCGGTGCCGATGACGTTGGGGCAGGAGTTCGAGGCGTTCGCCCGCACGCTGGAGGGCGAGGTGCAAGCACTCGAGGCGATGCAGCGCGTCCTCAGCGAGATCAGCATGGGCGGTACGGCGATCGGCACTGGGCTCAACGCTCCGAAAGGCTATGCCCAGAAGTGCGCCGATCATCTCGGCGAAGATCACCGGACTCCCGATCAAACTCGCCGAGGATCTCATTGAGGCCACGCAGGACACGCAGGCCTTTGTGCTGTACTCGTCTGCCATGAAGAGCCTGGCCATCAAGCTCGCGAAGGTTGGCAACGATCTCCGCCTGCTGTCCTCCGGGCCTCGCTGCGGACTCTTCGAGATCAATCTTCCGGCTACACAACCTGGCTCGTCGATCATGCCCGGCAAGGTGAATCCCGTCATACCGGAAGTCGTGAACATGGTCTGCTACCGCGTCATCGGCGCCGACATCGCGGTCACCATGGCGGCAGAGGCGGGGCAGCTACAGCTCAACGCCTTCGAGCCAGTGATGGCCGCATGCATCTTCGAAGGGCAGACAACGCTGATCAATGCTGCCAACACGCTGCGCAAGTACTGTGTGGAGGGGATCACAGCCAACAAGGACGTCCTCCAGCACTACATCGAGCGCAGCATTGGGACCGTCACTGCACTGAATCCAGTGATCGGCTATGACCGCGCCACGGAGCTCGCCGCCGAGGCGATGAAGACCGGTGAGGGTATTGTCGAGCTGATACGCGAGAAACACATCCTGACCGATGCGCAGATCAACGAGATCCTCGATCCAGCGGCCTTGACGGGCGCTGGACGCTAGGGGCACGCTCGTGCGAGGGGCACCGTGAACGCTCCCCCTCCGGTTACGCGACGCCAGCGCATCGCCCGTGTGGTGACGCTGGCGGTCGCGCTGCTGATCTGGTTCATCCCGCGTCCTGAAGGGTTGAGCGCTCAAGCCTGGCATCTGTTCGCGATCTTCGCCGCTACGATCCTGTCGGTCGTGATCGGTGCGTTGCCGATTCTCACCGCGTCGCTGTTTGCCGTAGCGGCCGCGGTCCTTTCGGGGACGCTGTCGGCCGACGACGCGTATGCCGGGTTCTCGAACCCGACGATCGTGTTGATCATCGTCGCATTTCTCGTGGCTCGTGCGGTGGTCAAATCCGGACTCGGACAGCGATTGGGATACCGTGCGATCAGTCTTTTTGGGCGTTCCACGCTCGGCCTGTCATACAGCATCTTCGTAGTGGACGCCCTGATTGCCCCGGCCTTTCCAAGCAATACCGCCCGGTCCGGCGTGCTCTATCCGTTGGCACTCTCGGTGGCCGAAGCGGCCGGCGTGAGTCCCCAGCGACAGGATCGGCAACGCCTCGCGAAGTATCTGATGCTCTCGGGGATGGCGAGCCTCTGTCTCTCGTCGGCGCTGTGGCTCACGGCGATGGCAGGCAATCCACTGGGTGCGGAAATCGCCAAGCCCTACGGCGTCAACATCGGGTTTGGCTCGTGGTTGATGGCGGCGTCGGTGCCCACGATCCTCGGGATCATCGCGGTGCCGTGGGTGCTCTACAAGATCATGCGCCCCGAAGTGACCGCGATGCCGGAGGCGCCGGCGGAGGCGCGCAAGTCGCTCGCCGCCCTCGGACCCCTCACTCGTGACCAGAAGGTGGTCGGCTTCACGTTCCTGGGGATGGTCGTCTTGTGGGGGCTGGCGTCGACGCTCGGGATCGATTCGACCGCTGTCGCCTTCCTCGGACTCGGGATCCTGCTCGCGACCGGGGTGTTGACGCTCGGCGACATCTCAAAGGAAGGGGATGTCCTGGCGACCTACATTTGGTTCGCATCACTGTTCACGCTCAGCAGTCAGCTCAACAAGCTCGGGTTCATGGCGTTTGTGGGTGATCACCTGGCGGTCGCATTGGAAGGGCTGCCCGGGATCGCGGCGGCCGTGGCGCTTGTGATCGTCTACGTGCTGCTCCACTACCTGTTCGTCAGCGAGACGGCGCACCTGCTGGCACTCTTCGGCGTGTTCCTGGGCGTTGGCGTCAAGCTGGGCGTCCCCGCTGCACCGCTCGCCTTTCAGCTGCTGTTCGCTACCAACTATTTCGGGGCGATCACACCGCAGGCGTCCAGCGCGAACCTCCTGTTTGTCGGCAGTGGTTATCTGTCGCAGGGCGAGCTGTATCGCTTGGGGGCGATCCTCACGGGGCTGTTCGTCGTGCTCTATCTGGTCGTGGGTACCCCATGGCTGTTACTGGTCGCTCACTGAGGTAGGTGGTTCAATGGGCGTAAGCCAGGATGAAACGCAGAGCGCGGTTCCCGTGCTCGCATACCCGGTCTCCTGCGCGATCTCGATTGTCATGCTGACCGCGTGGGGGCCAATCGTAGTGGCGTTGACACGCTAGGAGGTTCCGATGGCCAGGCGATCCGTACCGTCCGTGCTCCTGACCTCTCTCTTGGTCGCTGTGAGCGGTCAGGGCCGCGTGGCGGCGCAGGCACCGGCAGGCCAGCCGCTCCCGACAGTTGTCGTACTCGCTACCGGAGGCACGATCGCGGGTGCCGCCGGGACGAACGTGCAGGCCGGCTACACGAGTGGCCAGGTCGGTGTCGACCAGCTCCTCGCGGCCGTACCCGAGGCAAAGAAGCTTGCCAACCTCAAGGGCGAGCAGATCGCGAACATCGGCTCTCAGGACATGAACGATTCGGTGTGGATCAAGCTCGCGACCAGAACCAACGAGCTGCTGGCCATGCCGGACGTCTCGGGCGTGGTCATCACGCACGGCACCGACACCATTGAGGAGACCGCCTATTTCCTGAACCTCGTGATCAAATCGAAAAAGCCCGTCGTGTTGACAGCAGCGATGCGACCCTCGACCGCACTATCGGCTGACGGGCCCCTCAACTTCTTCAACGCGGTGGCCGTCGCAGCCAACAAGGACGCTCCGGGGCGCGGAGTCATGGTCGTGGTGAACGATTGGATTCATGGGGCCGCCTCGTTGACCAAGACGAGCACGACTGCCGTGCAGACGTTTCTGTCTCCGCTCTCCGGTCTGGTCGGTACGGTGGCCTATGGCAACATCGAGTGGTATCGCAACGGCGTCGGCCGCAACACGACCCAATCGCAGTTCTCCGTCACTCCAAGCACGGTCCTACCGCGCGTGGACATCATCATGGCGTACGAGAATATGGACGGAAAGCTCATTGAGGCCGCGGCCGCAGACGGTGCGAAGGGGATCGTGATCGCTGGCGTGGGAAACGGCAACATGACGAAAGCCGCGGTGGAAGCACTTGCGGCCCAGGCAAAGAAGGGCATTGTGTGCGTCCGCTCGTCGCGGGTGACCACGGGACAGGTTGGTCGAGACGTGGAAGTGGACGACGACAAGTACGGGTTCGTGGCCTCACTCGCCCTCAATCCGCAAAAGTCGCGAGTACTCCTCAGACTCGCCCTGCTCCAAACACAGGACCCCAAGACGATCCAGGGCTATTTCGACCAGTACTGAGCTAGCGTCAGTCAGAAGCGACCGTGGGATCGTTTATGCGATCGCGCATCTGTGGAGCGCTCGTCGCCCTCGCCGCCCTCTGCACATCGGGGCGCGCCGAGGGGCAGCGTCCAGACTCCACTGGGCCCGATTCGACCAAGGCACCTCCGGTCACCGCCGCGGGGGCCGATGCCGATCAGGAACTCAACCTCCTGGGCATGCCGTACAATCTCGGTTTCACGACGCTCCGGATCGGCGGAGGTCTGCTGACTGATTACACGGCCTTCGCTCAGAACGCGGCGAGCAAGGAGCAGGTCGAGCTCCAGGACCAGTGGAAGCTACGGGATGCCCGCGTGCTCTTCGGCGGGCAGTTCGCCTTCAAGCGTCCCGTGACATGGCAGATCGGTGTCATGTATGACGGCACGACCAGTTCGTGGCTGATTCGCCAAACGGGGATCATGGTCGCCATTCCAGAACTCTGGGGCAACATCTTCATCGGGCGTGCGAAGGTCGGCGTGAGTCTGAACAAGATCATGACCGGATACGACGGATGGACGATGGAGCGGTTCACGTTCTCCGACGCGACCATCCCCCTCCTGGCCGACGGTATCAAGTGGCTTGGCTACCTGCCTGATCGCCACCTCATCTGGAACATTGGGTGGTTTACGGGTGCGCTCACCACCAATGGGCAGAGCTTCGGTTGGTACGACAATCAATTTTCAGCACGTGTGGTATGGGTGCCCATGGTGTCGGCGACGACTGGAACGGTGCTCAACATCGGCATCAGTGGGAGCATTGCCAAGGTCCACGATGACTCGCTGCGGTTGCGATCCAGGCCTGAGGCCTTCCCCGCGCCGTACTTCCTCGATACCGGCGAGTTCCCCGCGACGAACACGCAGAATGCAGGGCTCGAGGCGTACCTTCGGCCGGGGTCGTGGCTTTTTGGATCGGAGTACTACCTGATGAAGGTGAGCTCGCCGCAGACGCACAACCCGTTGTTCAACGGCGGCGACATCTTCGCGTCATGGTTGATCACCGGGGAGGTCCGACCGTACAACACGGCCGGAGGCTACTTCAAGGACATCACCCCCGCCAAGTCAGTGTTTCGCGGTGGAACCGGCGCGTTTGAGGCGCTGCTCCGCTTTTCCTACAGCAATCTGAACAACGGGACCGTGGCAGGCGGCAGCTTCTGGCGCATTACGCCGATGGTGAACTGGTACCTCTCGAGCATCGTGCGCCTCGAGGTCGCCTACGGGTACGGAGTGCTCGACCGGTTCGAGACGAAGGGCGCGACGCAATTCTTCCAAACGCGGCTTCAGCTCACGTTCTGATGCCGACACCTGGGGCGACCGGAGGGTTGCGTAGTCCCTCACGAGCGAGTCCCACGCGCTCCGTCGCGACGAGCGTACGCGCCTTATAGACCTTGGTACTGGTGACTAACAGCCGACCCGCCATGGCTGACCGCGAGGTGCTTGGGCAACTGGGCGGGTGCGCGCTTCATGGCTCAGACCTTGGTCATGATTGTCGTCATGGCGCGCGCTGTCTTAACTCGTAGAGAGAGCGGATCCTCGCGCGACGAATTAGTCGCCCTGGAGCGGCTGTAGTGTTGGTCAGTGATGCCACGAGGCCTGTGCCGGCTCGGGACCGAGGTGACGTGAGTGTGCTTGGTTGCGGTTCAAATGGATCGAGTCTGTACCGACGGTAGTTCGCGTCACCTCGGGGTTGATGCCGAGCGCGCTGCGAGAGGCCCGGGACACGGCAGGTTGTTCGCGTATGACGGCCGTGGCCAAACCGGGCATGCCGTTGCAATCCCCGCCGATGCGTTTGCCTAACCCAAAGGCCCCGAGCCCGAAGGGTCGGACGATCGCCCGCGGTGCGCGCCTGGCCATCGGCATCGGCGTTGGTGCGGTGATGACTGGCGGTGCGGTGTCGGTCCGACACGCGGCCGCCGTGTTCGCGCATGACCCCGCGACCGCCAACTACGAGTTTAACGACTCCCACTTTCACCTCACGAACTACGTCCAGCGTGGAACCGAGATCCACCGGTTTCTCGAGATCATGGGGGACAAGGTCGGACGCGTCGCACTGTTCGGCATTCCGCTGCAACAGACGTGGTCGCACGGCAACTCCGGCGACTTCGCACCGACGTACTACCTCCAGAGTGATGCCCCGCTCTACTACTACTCGTTTACCGATGCCTACATCGCAATGGCGTACCGATCCTTGACGAAGGAGCAGCAGGCACGCTTCGATCCGATGATCACAGGGTTCAATCCAGCGGACATGTATGCGACGGACCACATCAGGCGCGTGCTCCGCACATTCCCCGGAGTATTCGAGGGGATAGGCGAGTTTTCGATTCACAAGGAATTTGTCTCCTCCAAAATCGCCGGCGGGGCTGCAAGCCTCACAAACCCTGCGCTCGACAGCATCCTGGCATTCGCCGCGACGGCGGGGCTTGTCGTCATCCTGCACAACGACATCGACGTGCCCTTCGCCAAGCCGGGCACCGAGCCGGCGTACGTCACGCAAATGAAAGCGCTGCTGCACCGGCACCCGACGACGACGCTGATCTGGGCGCACACGGGGCTTGGCCGCATCGTGCAGCCGCGGCCGGAGTCACCCTCGGCGTCTCCCGGGGAGCACAGTCCCTACCATATCGGCATCCTCACAGAGCTGCTCGAGGATGCGTCCCTTCCGAACCTGTACTTCGATATCTCGTGGGACGAAGTCGCGAAGTACGTGGTTGCAACCCCGCAGTCACTCGACAACACCGCGGCGCTGATCAACCGGTTTCCGGATCGCTTCCTGTTTGGGACTGATGAAGTCGCTCCTTCGGATCAGGCAACCTACATGCGGGTCTACGTGGAGTACGCGCCGCTGTGGGCGAAGTTGACGCCTGAGGCGAGCCTCAAGGTGCGCATGGGGAATTTCGAGCGGCTCTTCGACAAGGCGCGCAGTGATGTGCGCACGTGGGAGAGCCAGGACCGCGCACGCGCGAAATCAGCGAGCGCCAGCGGCGGCCTCGTGTTCGACCAATAATCCGCTGACTGGTGTCGATGTGGAGGCAAAGATGACCTTGCGATTTGTTCGCTGGAGCACATCACTCGTGGCCCTTCTGACCGTGCTGGTGTCGGCACGGGCGCGCGCACAGGACGACACGACCAAGACGACGAGACCCATGTTCTCGGTGTATGGGTTCGCGATGGCCGACATCATCGGCGACAACGGCACGAACGACCCGAACTGGTTCGACGTGGTGCGGCCAACCAAGTTACCAGCGTTCGACGGCGAGTTCGGGAAGAATGGCCACTTCTACGAGAGTGTCCGCCAAACGCGCTTTGGCGTCAAAGGCGCGACGCCGACCCCGCTGGGCGTGCTGTTCGCACGATTTGAATTCGACATGACGGGCGTGGGCCCGCTGGCTGGGCAGACGCAAGTCCGCCTGCGCTTCGCTTACGGCCAGCTTGGTGCGTTCGCGGCCGGGCAAATGAACACGCCGTTCATGGACATCGACATCTTCCCCAACTCGATCGAGGCGTGGGGCCCGAACGGCATGGCTTTCTTTCGCAATATCCAGGTGCGGTGGTCGCCCATCCGTGGACCAACGGAGCTGGTGTTTGCGCTCGAACGCCCGGGCGCGTCGGGAGACGCGGGCGTGTACTCCGACCGGGTCGAGCTTACGAACATCCAGGCGCGGTTCCCGTCACCCGACTTCTCCGCACATTTTCGCTGGGCGCATCCATCATGGTACGTCCAGCTCGCCACCATGGTGAGCCCGATCTACTGGGACGATCTGGCGTCCACCTCCACGCGCAACCTCTCAGGGTCTACCGTTGGGTGGGGCGTGAACTTGAGCAGTCGGATCAACGTTGGGGATAAAGGAAGCCAGCTCAAGCTCCAGGCGCTGTACGGGAAGGCGGTCGAGAATTACATGAACGACGCTCCCATCGACATCGGCGTCAAGACCAATCCTGGCAATGTGTTCCAGCCGTTCCTCGGTGTTCCACTGCCGATTTTCGCACTCGTCGCCTTCTACGACCACACGTGGAGCAAGCACTGGACGAGCAGCATCGGGTATTCGCAGGTCAACATCCAGAACTCCGAGAGTCAGCTCCCCACCGACTTCAGACTCGGGCAATACGCCCTGGCCAACATCCTCTATACCCCGGTGAAAGACTTCCTCGTGGGACTGGAGGGTCAGTGGGGCCAACGGCAAAACAAGAGCAACGGCTACACGTACAACGACTACCGGCTGCAATTCTCGGCCAAATTCAACTTCGGTCACACCTTCGAGTTTGGAGGATCGCAGCAATGAGGTACCTGACTGGACGCACCGCGGTCAATCACACGCTCCGCGCCGCGATCGTGGCCCTGGTGTTGGGCCCACCGACGGCGCTCGTTGCGCAGACAGACGCCCAGATCGACTCGGCGATGAAGGCGGCCTACGAGAAGTACAAGAATGTCGATAGTGGGGCGGTTGCCGACTACATCCCCGAGCTCGCCAAGGTCAACCCGAAAGCAATTTGGCATCGCCATTGTGTCCGTCAATGGCAAGGTCCACACGATTGGTGATGTCGATAGCCTGTTCTCGATCCAATCCATCTCCAAGGTCTTCACAATGGCGGAGGTGATGCAGGAACAGGGGCCAGTCGCCGTCCGCGAGAAGCTCGGTGTGGATGCGACCGGGCTGCGATTCAATTCGATCGTCGCGATCGAGTTGCAGAAGGGAAAGGAGATGAACCCGCTAGTCAACGCGGGCGCGATCGCCTCGGTGAGCATGGTCAAGGCGACGAGTGATCAGGACCGCTGGGACAAGATCGTTGCGGCACAGAGCGCGTTCGCGGGGCGTCCGCTGACGGTCAATGAGCCGGTGTACAAGTCGGAGGCCGCGACGAACCAGCGCAATCAGGCCATCGCGCAGCTGATGTATGCGTACGACCGTCTCTATTCGAACCCCTCGTCGGCCACTGATATCTACACGCGGCAGTGCGCCCTCAACGTATCGGCGAAGGATCTGGCGACGATGGCGGCGACGCTCGCCAACGGCGGCGTGAACCCCATGACCAAGAAGCGTGTGCTGAACACCGATTACGTCCCGCGCGTGCTGTCCGTCATGGCGACGGCCGGACTTTACGATGATTCGGGCCAGTGGCTGTACGACACCGGATTGCCCGGAAAGAGCGGTGTGGGTGGAGGCATCATAGCCGTCTCGCCCGGCAAGTTCGGCATCGCCGTGTTCTCACCCCGGCTCGACGCGGCAGGCAACAGCGTGCGGGCGAAGTTGGCGATCCAGGATATCGGGAAGGCGTTGCACGTCAACGTCTTTGTGCCGGGGAGGTAGACGGACCACACGCGGGTGCCTCCTCGTGCGCCCGCTCGAGGTCGCGCTCGACGTTGCGTTGATCATTGTGGAGAATGGCGGCAGCACGTTGAGCGCCGATCGTGCGTTCACCACTGCCGCCAAGGGGCTAGGGGTCGACATCCGCCACCGCGTTTTGGCGGACGGATGTCGTCATTGCAACGGCGGTCGTTGACGGGCAGTCGTCGCTCTACGTTCGTCACGCGGCTCCGCCTGGTGCCAACCTGGTCCGCGTCTCCGAGGCGGCCGCGCTCGCGGATCGAATTGGCACCGGCAAGGTCGATGGATCGGTCATCGATGCCGAGTTGGTGCGCATCCGAGCACTGCGACCGCCGTATGGACCGACGGTCGCGGCCCTGGCATCGGCGGTGACCGCGGGATCATTTGCCCGCCTGGCTGGCGGTGATTGGGGCAGCGTCGCGATCTGCGCGGTGGCCGGCGGTATCGGGCAGACGGTCCGCTCGCTGCTCCAGCGCTGGACCGATTTCGGCGGCACCATAACGGTCGCCTGCGCGGCGCTCTCCGCGTTCATCGCCGCGTTGGGATTGCGGGCGCACCTGAGCACGATCGAGCCCGCGACGCTCGTCGCGTCGGTCGTGTACATGATACCGGGACTTGCATTGGTCAACGGCTTCATCGATGTGACATCGCCGAAGTACATAGCGGCCGGAGCGCAGCGTATCGCGTATGCGCTCCTGGTCGCCGGCATGCTCGCGACCGGAATCGCGATCGGCGCGGCGGTCGCGGGACGATAGACGGCATGGACATTCGCAGCCTGCTCGCCGACAGCCTCTGGTCAGGGGTGTTCGCTGCCGCCCTCGGGATCGGGCTCACGACGCTTCCGCAGGCGCTCGCTCCAAGCTTTATCTGCGGCTTTGCGGCCAGGCTCGTCCGCGATCTGCTGATCGGCAGCGGTATCAGCCTCGCGGTCTCGGTCGCAGCGGCCGCGGCGTCGTGCGTCGTCGTTGCCGCCGTAGCCGTCCGCCGGCAGCCCAACCTGTCGATGATCGCGCTGGTCACCGGTGTCTTGCCCCTCGGCGCGGCCGTGGCCCTGTTCGACCTGATCGAAAATGTGGTCGCCCTTGCGACGCTCAAGGGCTCGGCTCTCACGCAGCCCACGCTTCAGCTGGCCGCCGACTTCGGCGTGGTGGTGATCACCACGACCGCCATCGCCCTTGGCCTCCTCATTGGCATCGTGATCACCACGCCGATTCGGCGCGCGGCGGGTAACCCGGGATAGCAAGAGGGCGACGCAATGCGTCGCCCTACCGGGTCGTGGTCAGTTGTGCGGGCGAGGTCAGGGGAGGCGGATGGCGACTATTTCAAATAACTCTTGACGATATCGACGAGCTGTTCGGCGGTCAGGCGCTCGTGGGAATCGCGGCCCGATGTGGGATCAATGACGTGATACCGGATGTGATCGCGCCGCATGCTCGTAATGCGCGGCAGCGTCACGGTGATGGTTCGATCCCTGGTGCTGTGGCATACGAAAGTCAGCCTCGCAGGTGAGCGATGAAGAATCCGAGCCCGAGGATTCCGGCGACCAGCGACGCTCCGAGCACCGGACGCGATCGCGTGAGCGCGGCGACCGCACCGAGCGCAATGGCGATCTGAAAGAATGCGACCGCGTACGCGAACCCATGATGGCGATGGAGGAGCACGTCCGCCTCCGCGGAGCGCGCGTCCCGTTCGTGCTCCATTTCGTGCGCGGAATCTGCAATGGCCTTCTGATCGGCGGCATACTTGGCGACCGCCGTACTGTCCGCCGCGGGCGGCGTCTTGCCGGCAGCATGCCAGGCGGCGATCGTCGCCGAGGCGATCGCACCTTTGATGCCCTTCGCCTGGTAGTAGGCCCACTGGTCCGATGCGCGCGCCTGGAACTGCGTTGCTTCCGTCTTGAGGACCAAGGCTTCGTTGACGGTCGCGCCTGCTTCCAACGACGCGATCGCGGCACATGCGGCGAGAAGTGCGGTCGTCAACGCGATAACTCGGACGAGGCGGCCGCCATGACCGCTCGATCTCCTCATCGATTTGCTCACGGAGCTTATCCGTGTCGACCTCGGGTCCTTCAGGCACGCATCGCTACTTGGATGGGGGTGTACTCGCAGGCGCCTTGGCGGGCTGCCGCTGCGGATTGCGGGTCGGTGGACCGGGCGGCGCACCGGGAACTGGGGCCGCTTGGGGCTTGTCGCCACTCTCGGGCAAAGGGAGGGCCCGCTGCGCCTGCGGCGGCGGGAGCCGTGGCCCGAACATCTGATCCAGATGTGCCGCTCCGGCGACTTCGCTCGCGGTCCGCAACACCGAATCGCCCTCGGCACGATCACCGTCGTGCGCCAGCCCCTCCGCCAGGAAGTACCCACTCATGACGTAGAGAGCCGGAATGTTCACCGACGGCCGATCGACCCAATCGCCTCGGCGGATCAGCGCGCGCGGTGCCTGGAACTCCTTCCACAGTGCGAGCGATCGCTGAACGTCCATCCAGCCCTCGCCCGGGATGTTCACCGTGTCCTTCGTTGCCTGGGGCGGTGTCGGGAGGACCTTCCGCGCGAGGCCCTGAGTCAGGAGATAGTTGGAGAAGCCCAGCTGGCCACCGTAGTTCCCAGATGTCGCGCTGAGATACACGGGACGGTCGGGATTATCCACGATGAGGTGGAGCACGAAGATATCGGCCCGTTCGAGAAACTGATGCGGCAGGTTCTTCGGATCGATAACTGCGGTGAAGTCGGTGCCGGGCTTGCGCACCGTTTGAGGGCCCGACAGCTCGACCGCCAATGGAACGGCATCCGCCTGAGCCATCGTCATGTTCATGACCGGGGTCGTCGGTCGCTTCCATACGTGCCCACGATAGATGGCCGGCCCGGCCAAGGAATCGTAGGGAAAGACGGGGCGCCGCAGCATCTGCCGCGTAAACCAATCCGTGTTGAGCAGCGAAGTGTTGGCGATGACGACGTCCTTGCGTATCCCTTCCACCTCTTGAGCGTACCACAGCGGGAACGTGTCGTTGTCACCGACGGTCACGAGTACGCCGTAGGGTTCGACGGAGTTCAAGAGATCGGCCGCGAAATCGCGCGTTTCCGTTTGCCCCGCGCGCGACGCCGACTTCCAGTTGACGAACAACGGGATGAACACGAGCGCGAGCAGGGGAGACGCAAACAGCCACGAGCGCTTGGTCGGTTGCTCGGTGGCCGAGCGGGCCGGACCCACCATCTCGGTTCCAAACACCGCCGCCACGGATTCCCAGAGGAAGACGAAACCGAGCGCGACCCACACGCTCCAGGCCGAGAAGCTCCACAGATAGAAATAGTCGCGGTCGCGGACCTCGCGGGCGACCGTGTCACCCAGCTCGGGCGATTCCGAGTATCCGTACTTGAAGTTGAGGTAGACGATCAGCCCCAGCGTGACCGTGAATATGAGCGGGCCGAAGAACCAGAAGCTGCGTCTATCGTATCGCCAGTGGGCGTATCCCCCGAACAGCCCCAGGATCAAGAAGATCGCCGCCATCATGTTCTGGGGGCCGGGGTAGCTGGTCGTGCACGTCACGGAACCACTGCCACTTGAAGTACAGCCAGTACATCCCGATCTGGGCCGAAAATGGCGCCTGCCGGTCGGAGACGTCGGGCTTGCCGTACTGCACGCGGTTGATGTTGTCCATCAAGCGCTCGTACGTCACCTTGTCGAGCGTGCACGACACCTTGAATGTCGTCGTGCAGGCGGTGGGCTCGCCTTCGTTGAGCGCGGGAAAGTGCGCCGCGCGAATCGGCTCGTACAAGAACGGCGTCAGTCCAAGGATGAGGGCGCCCAAGCACGCGAGCATGAGACGCCACCGCAGCACGGTGTGCCAGCGGCGCGCGAGGATCGCGACAGCGGCGGCAGGCGCAATGAGGAAGCCCGCCGGATGGTTCGCATAGCCCAACCCAACCAGATACGCGATCAGGATCAACAGGTGATCGGCCTTGGGGCCGTCCGGGTCATCGCACCACATCACGGTGAGCCATGCCACGACCGCGAAGAACAGCAGAGAGACGGTGTACACCTTCTCGTTGACGACCGACTGGTTCCACACGGTGAATGCGGTAGCGCCGACCAGGACGGCGATCGACGCGCCGACCCAGCGTTGCCAGCGAGCCGGCAACCAGCCTTCGAGCACACGCTCGGTGATGAGGAACCACATCCCCGCAGAGACCGCGCTGCACGCGGCGGCCATGAGATTGATGCGCGAGGCGACCGAGCCACCCGGCAACAAGCTCATCACGTGCCCGAGCAGTACGAAAAACGGATTGCCGGGTGGGTGTGGAATGCCCAGCACATACGCCGCGGCGATGTACTCGCTCGTGTCCCACATCGCGGTGGATGGCGCGAGTGTGATGACGTAGAGCAGAAAAACGAGCAGCGCCGCGATCGCGGCTGCCCCGTAGGACGGCCGGCTCGCGGGGGCGGTTACCTTCGTCTGTGCCATGGGGGGGAAAGTTGCTTGGACGGCGGGGCGAGGGCAACCGGACGGCCGCTTCGCGACCGAGAAAGTAGAACTACAGAAAGTAGAAAGGAGAGCGACGACAAAATCGCCGCGGCTCGCTAGTGCCGGAAGGTGCGGCGTCCCGTGACCACCATCGCGATGCCGTGTTCGTCGGCTGCGGCGATCACTTCGGCGTCCTTGACCGATCCACCTGGCTGGACGATAGCGGTTACACCGGAGGCCGCGGCATGATCCACGCCGTCGCGGAATGGGAAGTACGCGTCCGACCCCATGACCGCTCCGTTGGTATCGAGGCCGGCCTGCGCGGCTTTGTGCACCGCCAGGAATGCGGCATCCACCCGGGACATCTGCCCAGCCCCGATGCCGATCGTCGCACCATCCTTGGCGATCACGATCGCATTCGACTTGACGCTCGCGACCGCGCGCCATACGAACTCGAGATCAGACCACTCGGCAGGCGTCGGAGGCCTGCGGCTCACGATGCGCCACGAACGGCGACCGCTCTCCACAGGCGGCCGGTCCTGCACGAGAAGACCGCCACGCACCCGCTTGAAGTCCAGCGCATTGGGTAGCCACTCGGCGCGTCCTGCGAGCACGCGAAGATTCTTCTTCCGGCCAAGAATATCGAGCGCGGTCTCAGTGAATGCGGGTGCGACCACACACTCCACAAACAGGCTCGACACCGCCTCGGCGGCCGGTTGGTCGACGGGAACGGTGAATGCGATCACCGAGCCAAATGCGGAGACGGGATCACAGGCGAGGGCTTTGCGATACGCCTCGAGCGGCGTCGCCCCGATGGCAAGCCCGCACGGCGTCGTATGCTTGATGATCGCGCAGCACACTTCCCCGACTGCGCGAAAGGGATCGGCCGATATCAGCGCCCCCTCGAGATCGAGGAGGTTGTTGAACGACAATTCCTTCCCGCCGTACTGGTGAAGGCCGGCGAGTCCCGCGCCGGGCTGCTCGACGTAAAAGGCGGCTCGCTGGTCGGGATTCTCGCCGTAGCGCAACGCCTGCCCGCGCTCGTACGCCAGGGTCAATCGCTCGGGAAACGTGTCGCCACCCGCCGCGCTGAACCAGCTCGCGATCGCCGCGTCGTACGCGGCGGTGTGCGCGAACACCTTCCCCGAAAGCAGGCGGCGAAGGTCCGGATCGTCATCGCCGCTCTCCAGGCCAGCGAGGACCCGTTGGTAGTCAGACGGGTCCACGATCGCCGTCACGCTCGCGAAGTTCTTCGCCGCAGATCGGAGCAGAGCGGGGCCGCCAATGTCGATCTGCTCGATGACCTCCTCTGGCGTCGCTCCCGCACGCGATACGGTCTCGCGGAACGGATACAGGTTGACGACCACGAGCGAGATCGGTTGGATCCCCGCGGCCTCGATCTGTCGCTGATGCGCCGGCCGGTCTCGCCTCGCGAGAATACCGCCGTGGATCGCCGGATGCAGCGTCTTGACCCGCCCATCGAGCATTTCGGCGAAGCCAGTCAGGTCGCTGACATCGCGAACAGCAAGTCCCGCGCTCCTGAGCGTCGTCGCAGTACCACCGGTCGATACGAGCTCCCACTGCAGGCGTACGAGTGCCCGTGCGAAGTCGACGAGGCCGGTCTTGTCGGAGACAGACAGGAGTGCGAGAGGCATGAGAGAGCGTGGAAGCTAGCGGGACGCTGTCGCGACCGCAGCGACCATCCTGGCCAGAGAGGCGATATCGCGCAGGTCGACCACCTCCGCCGGCGAGTGACTGTATCGCAGCGGCCAGCCGATCGGAACGTCTATCGACCCCCACGGCACAAACGTCGACCCGTCATTGCCGCCATTGGTCGTGCCGACCTGCAGCGGGATGCGTTGTGCCGCTGCGAGGTTGACGACTCGGGCCACTTCGGCCGGCGGCGTCACGCTGGAGTTATCGAGTGCTCGAAAGGCGGCGCCATCTCCGAGCGGTGCGTACGCGAACCGATGACTCTCGAGCGGAGAGTCGGAGGATACAAAGGTATCGATGGCGTGCACGCGACGAACCGAGGGACCCAATGCTCGTGCCACGACCGCGGCGCCGTCGAGCCCCACCTCCTCTCGCACTGACCACACGAAGATGATCTTGTGCGTGAACGTGCGTGGATCCAGCGACCGAAGCGCCAGCAGCAGCGCCGTGCACCCCGCGCGGTCGTCAATCGATCGCGCGGTGAAGCGCATGAGCCCCAGGCGCGACGCGACTTTGAAGCCCGACACGCGAACGCCGGGCACCACGCCGCATGCAGCAAGCGTGGCTGAATCAACACCCGCCCAGGCGACCAGGGAGTCGGGCTGCTTGCTCGTCGGGTGGTCACGGGGCGCAAAGAGTCCCGGCAATGCGCCAGCGACCGCAGGGACCCCCGACGGCACGGCCTCCAGCGAGTCGGCCCGAGCGGACACGTTGCCGGGATCGTTGGACCCGCATCGAGATGCAGGAGCGCGGGCTGTCCTTCCCAGAGGGACGCGTAAAATCCCCCGAGCGGCGCAAGCGTTGCCCAACCTGCGTGGTTGACCCGCACGACGCGGAAGCCGATCTCGTCGAGGTGAGCGACGATCACGACGGTGTCTCGGTCGGGCCCCGCTTCGACCAGCAGATCGCCAGCCGTATCGACCGTCGTCGGTTGGCCCTTCCACCGCTCCGGGAGCGCCTCCCTCACGGCCGCGCGAACCGGCGCTTCATGCCCCGAGACGCCGTATACGTCGCTCAACTGCCCGAGCAACCGAGCGACTGGCGTGAGCGAGTCCGTGACCGGCGCCGCCGGAGGCGGCTCCGGGAACCCCGCGCAGCGCGAATGCCGAGATCGCGTTGGGTGGATCGGCCGTCGCGACGCTGAGCGTGCCTGCAGCATCGCGCCGTCTCCTCTACGAGGTCTGCGATATCCTCGCCCCGTACGGATTCGGCGAGAGTGCCCGCGAACCGGGTTGGGATGCTCACGACCACTGCGGCCGGTACGCGTGCGGCGACCCACGGAATGTCACTGGACGCCGCCAAGGGCCGTCGGCTCACTGTGGTGCTCGATCCGGTCGTGTCCCGGGCCAGCGACGGATCGACAACGACCAGCGTGTCCACAGGGCCCAGCCGGGCGAGCGCGCCGGCCAACCCTTCGTAACCAAAGGCATGTCGCGCGCTGATGACCCAGATCGTCTCACCGTTCGTCGGCGCCCGGCGCGCGCTCGCTGCGACCGCGGCGCAGCTCGCGCGATCTCCGGCCCCAGGGCCGGCTACGATGTCGGCCATGCGCCAGGGCGGCCACTCGCGAATCACGGGGTCGAGGACCGCGATTCCCAAACGAGTAACCTCCGCACGCGAGCGGGCGCCTGCATCGACCCAGAGCGAGTCGACATTCACGAGAGGCTTCAGCGCTGGGCCGGGCCCGCCACAAATGCGTGCTGCGAACGGCCACGACTGCCGGACGGTCACCTGTCGCAGTCAGAATCCTGACACGCTGGCCTTCGTGGCTTTGGTCCCAGAGTGGGGAGCGTCGAGCCCGGCCGTCCATATGGAGGCGGATGTACCCATCGTCCGTGATCTCACTGACGACGTACGCGGCTTCATTGAGGCCGCACGCGACCACGCGCCGAGGCGTCCCGGAGCCCTTCCGAGAGATGAGATTGCCACTGGGATCGAGCGTCCAGCCGGGGAGAGAAGCGGCGATGATGTCCATCGCTCGCCGTTCGTGCCCGGTCGCAGCCGGAAGCGCAATCCATTGAGCCACGGCGTCCGCGTCGCCTGCGCTCTGCACAGTGGCGTGGGCTTCGCTTTGAGCGCTGGCTGCGGCCGGCAGGATGCAACAGCTGGCGACAGACGCCCCTAGGACACATACCGCGATTGCGCGACGTCTCACGTGCATGTCGTGATCCCCTCCGGCTGTAACGTGAACTGGGCGGTGTCAGCGGCGTCGAACGCGTGACTCCGTACACGACCATCGTCATCGAGCCGCACGCGACCATCCGCAACTGCCTCGACGACGCGAGGGTACAGTGTGTGTTCGACGCGCAGCACGCGAGCCGCGAGTGTTTCCGCCGAATCATCGCTTCGGACCGGCACCGGCCACTGTGCGATGATCGGCCCATGATCGTAGACCGCGTCGACGAAATGCACGGTCGCCCCAGTCACGCGCGCCCCCGCCTCGAGCACCGCTCGATGCACGCGCTGCCCATACATCCCCTGACCGCCGAACGCCGGGAGGAGCGCAGGGTGTACGTTGAGCGTGCGGCCACGGAACGTGTCCGTTACGGAAGAGGGAATGGCCTTGAGGTATCCCGCCAGCGCGACAAGGTCGATCTCGGACCGGGTCGAGCAGACCATGGATCGCTACAGCGTCGGCGGGATCAGTGATCGACGCCCGTTGGCACGTTGTGTCGAGCCGCAACGACGAGGGCACCTGCGGTCGGCCGGTTCGAGACGACCAGCGCGATCGTTGCCGAAGCCGATCGACCAGCTCCGCCTGAACCGAAGTGCCGCAGGAGCGCCTCGAGATTGGAACCTGCTCCGGAAGCGAACACGGCGATGCGACTGGTCACGGCGTGAGTTTACTGTCGCGGACGATCAGGTCAACGGCCGCGGCCAACGTTGGCGCGACGTGGGCGCTTCGTTGCGCCTCCTGGGTGTCAACAGCCGGTGTGACCGGGCTGGGGACGAGTACGCCGAGCGCGTGCAGTTCGGCCGCTGGCGCCACGTCTCGCCATCGGTCCCCAACGAGGGCCGACTGCGAGAGCTCGAGCTCGAGCTCACGCGCTGCGCGCCGAAAGAGCCCTGACGACGGTTTGCGGCAATCGCACGGGCCGGTCACCTCGGGATGATGCGGGCACATATAGGTCGCGTCGACCTCAGCGCCCGCCGTCGCCAGGAGCGCGTTCACGCGAGTCTCTACCGCGGCATAGGCAGCGGGGGTGATCAGGCCACGCGCGATCCCGGACTGGTTCGTGACCACCACGACCGAGAAACCGGCCGCGCGCAGGCGTGCGATTGCATCGGCCGCCCCCGGTACCAACACCACCGCGCCCGGATCGGCGATGTACCCTATGTCATCCATGATCGTGCCGTCACGATCGAAGAACACGGCTGGGCGGCCGTGACTCGTCGCGGGATTCACGACAGGGCCGTGACGACGGCTCTCCGGAAGTCGGTGTCGTCGCGCATGGGGACGCTGCGCATGTCCAGCAGGACGTGGCCATCCGCAACGCGTGCGACGACGGCGGGCGTAGAACCCCGGAGTCGTTCTTCGGCTGTTACCGCATCACCTTCGAGGCGCACAGCGGCCGACGGAATGCGTGCTGTCGGAAACGCTCCGCCGCCGACGCTGGCCATTGATTCCACGACGTCCGCACCAATGCCGGCCGAGCGGAGATCGTTCGCGACGTCGACTGCTCGGCCCCGCACGGCCGTTTCCGGTGCCGTGAGCATCGCCAGCGTTGGGACGAGTCGCACCGCGAGCGCGGGGTCCCGATACAGGGTCAGGGTCGCTTCCAATGCGGCGATCGTCAGCTTGTCGACTCGCAGCGCTCGCAGCAGCGGGTTCTTGCGTAGCCGTGCGACCGCGTCGGTTCGGCCGAGGATGATGCCGGCCTGCGGGCCGCCCAGTAGCTTGTCCCCACTCATCGCCACGATGTCTGCCCCGGTCCGCACCGCATCACCGGCCGTAGGCTCGCCCGCCAGTCCGAACTGAGTCGAGATCGAGCAGGAGCCCGCTCCCAAAGTCGTGGATCACCTGAATCGAGTTCGGGTGTGCCAATGAGACGAGCTCCTCGAGGGTCGCGCTCGCGACGAATCCCGCAACCGAAAGTTGCTGCGATGGACCTTGACGATCGCGCCGGTGCGATCAGTCAGAGCCGCGGCATAATCGGCGGCGTAGGTCCGATTCGTCGTGCCGACTTCGACGAGGCGCGCACCGCTCTTCGCCATGATGTCGGGCACGCGAAAACTGCCCCCGATCTCGATCAATTCGCCACGCGAGACGAGTGCCTCCCGCCCGTCGGCCGCGGTGTTCAACGCGAGCACGAGTGCGGCGGCGCAATTGTTCACGACAATGGCGTCTTCGGCGCCTGTGACTTCCCGGAGGAGTGTCACGCAGTGATCATACCGCGAACCGCGAGTCCCTTGGGCGAGGTCATACTCCAGGTTGGAGTAGCCCGCCGCCGTCTGCTGGATCGCTGCGAGCGCCGCATCGGCGAGCGGTGCGCGCCCGAGATTGGTATGCAGCACCACGCCAGTCGCGTTGTACACCGGACGCAGCGAAGCTCGTTCGCGCTCGGCGAGCGCAGCCCCGACGGCGGTGGCCCATCCCGCACGGTCACGTGGCGCGCTCGTGGGATCCTGCCGCGCGCGCTCGATGACTATTCGGACCGCATCCGTCACGAGCGGGCGCGGCGCGCGTTCCAGCAGCGGCCGCACGAGCTCGTCCTCCACCAACGCGTGCACCGATGGCAGGGTCCTGCGGGTGTCCACTAGTCGCGCTCTCCGGGCGGCGGCGCGCCCGCCGGCGGTGGAGTGCTGGGCGCGGATGGATTGCCCGGCGACGGCGGGGGCTGGGCCGGCTGGCCGGGACTGGGAGACTGCCGTGCCGCCCGATGGCGGGGCGCCGGGGCCGAGTGGTGCACGCCGCTGCTTGTTCGCACTGTCGGCGTGCTCCCGGGCGCGAGCGGCGGAATCGGCTTCCGGCGGCTTCGGGACGTTGAACACCCGATCGCTGGAACGCTCCTTTCCGAGGAGGCCTCGCAGATTGGCTGCACTCAGGCGATAATACCCGGGCTTGAGCGGCGTGCCCAGTTGCACGACGATCTCGTGGATCGGGCTCGGCTTGCTGGGCCGCGGCCGACGGAGCAGCGCGAGTGAGTCGCGTCGGGCTGCGATGCGCGCTTCCCGGCGCCGAGCAAGCGCGGTGTCCGTAATGCCAAGGCCGGCAGCGGCGCGGCGCGCCGAGTCGCTGCGGAAGATGGAGTCAGTGTGCACGCGCGCAGCCGAATCGGCGGCCGAGTCATAAGAAGCTGCCGAGCGAGCGCCCGAGATGAGGACCAGCGCGGAATCCTTGTCCTTGAGCGTGAACGTCGCGGGCGATATCCGGGTGGTCGTGTCGAGGCCGCGATCCAGCGTGACCCGCAACGTGACGCTGTCACGCACAGTCACTTCGCTGATCCGCGGCCCGATCGTGTCGTGTGAGAACGCCAGGATTTCCACGCGCGCGCTATCGACGAGATTGATGTGGGTCGTATCCCAGATCTCGGTTCGATCGAGTTTGCGATTGTGGTTCGCGTCGACGAATCCTCGTACGACATATTGGGCCGGAGCGAGGTGCGGCAGGATGAACGTGCCGTTGGAGTCGGCTTCCGCCACGAACACGAGTGTGGTGTCCGTCGGTTTGAACGCCTGGATAAAGGCTCGGGGCGCCACCTGGCCCGTCACCCAATCGTACACCCGGCCGCGAAGGATGGTGGCGGGAATCGTCGATCCGGTCGAGAACGTCAGCGTCGCCCCGTTCCGCCGCACGTTGTTGTGGAGGTCGACAATGCCCGGCAGCATTGTGATCGTGTAAACTGTGTTCGGTCGAAATCCGCGGCGCGCTCGAATCGTGACGCGGCTACGGTGCCAGCTCAACGTGAGGGTCGCCGTCCCACGGCGAGATGAGAAAGAGTCCCGCGAGATCGGGCGCGCCCTGCGGCCGTTCGCTGATGACTTCGTCGAACTGGATGGACGCTTCGTGTGCGCGGACGTTGACCGCGTTGGTCTCCGGGACGAAGAACAACACGAGCGGCGGGTTGTGGCGCGGCGGGCCGCCAGGCGGCGGCAAGTTGCCCGCACACGCGGCGGCCACCGTGGCGCACACGATCGCGAGCCAGCGCGGCGCGCGCCGCGACCGGACGCAAGGGCGCGGTACCTGAGGTGGACACTCGATGCTGAGCGGCCCGGGGTGCGGCCTGCTCACCCGCGGCACACGGCGCGCGCACGCGCGCGCAACTGGTCGGCGCGCGCGGACCATTCCTGTTCCCTGGTGCGCTCGCGCCTCCACCACCTGTGCTGGTGCCCGGGTAGTGAATCCTGGATTGGCGAGCCGCTCCCGCAGCTTCGTCAGTTGACTTTCGAGCGGGCCGAGCTCCGCCTGGAGGCGTTTGCACTCCTGTGCCAGGTCGATCACGCCGGCGAGAGGTACGGCGACTGTTGAACCGTCGGACAGCACGGCTGTCGCGGCGGCGTGGTCCGGCGGCGTCGCGCGGCCCACGCGGACGCGGCTCCAGGTCAGGCGCCCGATCGCGGCCGCTTCGTCGGTGAATACACTTTCGTCGGCTGATGCCGGCTCAATGATCGCGTCGACGATGACGCGTTCGCCGATCCCATAGTCGGTCCGAATCTGCCGCAGCGCCGAGACGGCCTCGCGTACTCGGTCGTACTCTCGGGCCGCTTCGTCACGGACAGGCCACGTGGCGTCTCGACCTTCCGCCCGGGTTGGCCAGGCGGCCCGGGCCAGCACGGATTCGTCGGGTCGCGACGGAAGCCGTTGCCAGAGCGCCTCCGTCACGTATGGCACCACCGGGTGGAGGAGCCGAAGGGCCATGTCGAAGACGTACACCAGCACCGCGCGCGCCGTCAGCGTGTCATGCCGATCCCAATCGCTTGCCAGGCGACCTTTGCAGTGTTCGATGTACCAGTCGGCGAAATCACCCCAAACGAACGCACGAGCGGCTTCGACGTACTCGCTCAGCCGCATGCCAGCGTCACGCTGTGCGTCCGCCCAGCGGCCGTCGGGCCCTGGTCGCGGCGAGCCCAGGGCGGCGTCGCTCGCTGCGATCGCCGCGTCGAGACGCGTGAGAATCCAGTGGTCCGCGCGGGTGAGCGGCCCGGCCTCGAGCTGCGCGAGATCGTCGCCGTCGTCCGCGGTCGCACCCAGGTTCGTGAGCAGGAACCGACCCATGTTCCACAACTTGGTCACAAAGTTTCGACCGGGCGCGAATGATCGCTCGAGGCTGTCGGGATCGAGCAGGAGGTCGGTGCCCAGGCCCATCCCGGCAATGAGTGTGTACCGGAGTGCATCCGCACCATATCGCGCCACGACATCCATCGGATCGATGCCGTTGCCCAGCGACTTCGACATCTTTCGTCGTTGCAGATCGCGCACGATGCCGTGCAAAAACACCGTGTGGAACGGCGGACGGCCGTCAAAATGCAGACCGGCCATGATCATGCGAGCGACCCAGAAGAAGAGGATGTCGGGGCCGCTCACCAGGACGTCGCCAGGATAGAACGCGCGCATGTCGGCCGTCTCGTCGGGCCACCCCAGCGTCGAGAGTGGCCACAGCCACGACGAGAACCACGTGTCGAGCACGTCCTCGTCTTGCCTCAGCACGCCATGGCACGCTGGGCACTCCGACAGATCGTCGCGCGAGGTGCCCTCCCATCCGCACGCATCGCAATACCACACCGGGATGCGATGCCCCCACCACAACTGCCGCGAGATGTTCCAGTCCCGGATGTTCTCCATCCAATGCTCGTAGACCGCGACCCATCGGTCCGGCACGATCCGGATCTCGCCTGATCGAAGGGCTGCCAGCGCGGGCGCCGCGAGCGGTGCCATTCGGACGAACCACTGGTCCGAGAGGCGTGGCTCCACCACGGTCGCACATCGGTAGCAGTGCCTCACTGCGTGCACATGCTCCTGCACGCGCTCGAGCGATCCCGTCGCGCGCAGCATGTCGACGATCCGTGTTCTGGCGTCGAAGCGACCCAGACCCGCGAGGTCACGCGGAACACGTCCGGCCGCGGCATCTCCAGCCTCCATTTCCGCGGCCGGGTTCATGATCACAGGAGCCGGCAATTGATGGCGCTGCCCGATCTCGAAATCATTGGGGTCGTGCGCCGGCGTCACCTTGACCGCACCCGTACCAAACGCAGGATCGACCCCTGCGTCGGCGATGACCGGGATCTCCGACGCCGACGATGGGCAGCACCACCTGGCGACCCACGAGGTCGCGGTACCGTTCATCGGTCGGATGCACCGCAATGGCGACGTCACCGAGCATTGTTTCCGGTCGCGTGGTGGCGATGATGATCGCGCGCTGCGGGTCGCCAGCCACCGGGTAGCGGATGTGATACAGCCGACCCTGTTCCTCCTGGTGCTCGGCTTCTTCGTCGCTGAGCGACGTGAGACACCGGGGGCACCAGTGGATCACGCGATGGCCGCGATAGATCAGGCCTTCCTCGTACAGGCGTACGAAGGCTTCGCGCACCGCCCGGGAAAGCTCGGGCGACAGCGTGTATGCCGTTCGTGACCAGTCCGCGGAAGCGCCAATCCCGCGCAACTGCTGCAGAATGGTCCCACCGGTCTGCTCGACGAAGCATGCGATCCGCGCGACGAACGCGTCCCGCCCGAGGGCGCGCCGCGTCGTGCCCTCGCGGGCCAGAACCTTTTCGACCGCGTTCTGCGTTGCGATGCCTGCGTGATCGGTGCCGGGCTGCCACAGGGCTTCGTCCCCGGCCATTCGACGCCACCTGGATGAGGACGTCCTGCACCGTAATGTCGAGGCCGTGGCCAACGTGCAGAATCGCCGTCACGTTCGGCGGCGGCATGCAAATCACGAATGCGGGCCGCTCACCGCCGAGGCGCGTCGTCTGGTGGGCGTCGGCGTGGAAGGCGTGCGCAACCTCCCACCGAGCCGCAACCTCACGCTCGGTGGCGGCCGCATCATATTGAGCTGATAGCTCGCCGTCGCGCGCGGTCACTGCCGCCATCGATCAAATGTAGCACCGGCAACCCGGGGCGCGCGAAGCAGCCCTGGGCATGCCGAATCAAGGCGCTCCGACGTCGCCCCCGGCGGGTTGCTGGTCTGGCCGTCGCGTCGGTTCCTCGCGGAGGACGCTTCTGATCGGCGGAATGTCATCGGCGGCATCGCGCACCGCTTCCGCGGCGTCCAGGGTCCGACTTTCCAGCGGCACTTTCGGGTCGGCGTGGCGACCGACGTCTTGCGACGTGCCTTGCCGGCGACGGCCCGTCCCAACGCGCTCGTTCTCCCAGCGCGACTTCGGTGTACCGGGGGTCGCCATCGCTGTAGCGACGGGCCGATTGCTGCTGTGGATGCGTCGTCTTCACGGACGGAGAGCCGGTTGACGACCGTCTCGACTCCCGGCATTCCGCGAGTCACCACGGTCGCGTGTTCGTACTCGTCGTCCGTGTACACCATTCCAGTGAGCTCGATCGTGCTCGGACCGATCGCCCCAATGTCGATTGCGCGTTCACACAGCACGGGATCGTTGCTAAATGCGGCGAGCACGCGGTCTTCGAGCTCGGGATCCGCGCTCGTAAAGACTTCCGTGTCCTCATCATCCATGTCTCCATCCTCGTCGGCGCCGTCACCCAACTCGTCCGCCTCCTCACCGAGCGCTGAATCGTGGCCCAGATCTACTGCCGACCACTCTTCGTGCTCCTGATACTCGTGGTCAAAGGCGGCCCGCTCCTCCACTGGCTCCGCATCGGGCTCGGCATGGCTCTCTGGTCCGTCGCTCTTGCCCCGACGCCCGCCGGCATTGCCCACGCGACCACGCACCCGCGCGGAGATGCCGCCCACGCCACCCAGGCGGTCGGCGAGGTACGTTCCGAGCGCCAATCCCGCGACCAACCCGACTGCGAGAAACGCTATTCCGGCACCGACGGACGGGGTTTCGTCGCGACGCCGCACGCGCCAACGCTGCATGAGGACTCCTGCTACGTCGGTAGCGAGGGCAAAGGGTCCGCGGTTAACTTTGGCGATACATGGAGCCCGGACAATATACCGGCAAGACTGGCGCCACGCCGGGCGAGCCGCCGCGCGACGAACGGGCGCCCAGCGACAACGTACCGAGCCCGGTGCCAGCCTCGGCATCGCGGGCGGGAACCAATGCGCGGGCGGGCGTCACGCGGCGGGCGTCCACTCGGCGGGGCGGGGACATGATGCGGGTGGTCGTGTGGGGAGCCGTGCTAGCCGCCCTCGTTGCAGGGCTCGTGATGTACTTCCGGTACGAGCGGGCTGTCGTGCCGCTGTTCGGTCGGGGGCGGTGACCGCCACGCTTCACCTGACCTTGCCCGATGGCACCGTTCGGGACGTTCCGGAGGGCACACTCGCGCGGGATGTCGTGGCGTCGATCGGGCCGCGCCTGCTCCGTGATGCCATCGCTGTGGAGGTCGACGGCGTCGTTCAGGACTTGATGACGCCGCTACGCGCGCACGGGGCGTTCCGCGTCCTGACCGCCGACGATCCACGGTCTCTCGACGTGTTGCGGCACTCCGGTGCCCACATCCTCGCCACGGCCGTACGCCGTTTGCGGCCCGACGCGCAAATCGGCTTCGGGCCGCCGATCGAGGACGGCTTCTACTACGACTTCGGCGTCGCGCAGCCATTCACGCCGGATGATCTGGTCGCCTTCGAGGCGGAGATGCGGCGCGTGGTGGCCGAGCGCTACCCATTCGTGCGCGAGGAGGTCTCGCGGGACGAAGCCAGGCGACGATTCGCCGACGATCCGTTGAAACTCGAGCGCATCTCGGATCTCGGGGCGGATGAGGTCATTTCTACGTATACAGATGGCCCGTTCATCGATCTGTGTCGTGGTCCGCACGTCCCGGACACGTCGTACCTGAAGCACTTCAAGCTGTTGCACACCGCAGGTGCTTACTGGCGTGGCGACGAGCGTCGACCGATGCTGCAGCGCATCTACGCAACTGCCTGGTGGAAGCAAGCGGACCTGGATGCGTATCTCCATCGCGTGGAGGAAGCGAAACGGCGCGACCACCGCACGTTGGGCGCTCAACTCGACCTCTTCTCCACCGATCCCCGGGTTGGTCCAGGCCTGATCCTGTGGCATCCGCGCGGCGCCGTGATCCGTAATGAGATCGAGAATTTCGAACGCGACCTGATTCTGCGGCGCGGCTACGAGCTCGTCTACACGCCGCACATCATGAATGAGAAACTGTTCGAGATCTCCGGACATCTCGAGAACTTCCGCGAAAACATGTTCGGCGCGATGGATATCGAAGGCGTTGGCTATCGGCCCAAGCCGATGAACTGCCCGGGCCACGTCGCCATTTACCAGACCCGTTCGCGCTCATATCGCGACCTGCCGTTGCGCTTCGCGGAGTTCGGCACGCTGTACCGGTACGAGCGAAGCGGGTCGCTCCACGGCCTGTTGCGCGTCCGCGGCTTCACGCAGGATGACGCGCACGTGTTTTGCACGCCGGAGCAGACACCTGGTGAGATCGCGCGGCTGCTCGATTTGGTCCACGAGATGCTGCGCGTCTTCGGTTATGAATATTCCATCGAGCTCTCGACGAAGCCTGACAAGGCGCTTGGCGCTCCCGACGACTGGGCGTCTGCCGAACGCATGCTGGCTTCCGTGCTCGATGAGCGGCGACAGGCGTACACGATCGACGCCGGCGGCGGCGCGTTTTACGGGCCGAAGCTCGACTACAAGCTGGTGGATGCCATTGGTCGCAGGTGGCAAGGCCCCACCGTCCAACTCGATTTCAATCTGCCCGAGCGGTTCGGCCTCACCTACACGGGGGCCGACAACGCACCTCACCGGCCGGTCATGCTTCACCGCGTGCTGCTCGGATCGATGGAGCGGTTCGTGGGCGGACTCATCGAGCATTACGCTGGTGCATTCCCGCTCTGGCTCGCGCCTGAGCAGGTCCGTCTGCTTCCGGTAAGCGATGAGGTGACCAGCGTCGCGGCGTCCATTTGCGATCGCCTGCGCGCGGATAGCATTCGCGCGCACCTCGATGCTCGCGCCGAAACGCTGAATTATCGTATTCGCGACGGGGCAGTCATGAAGGTGCCCTACCTGGCAGTCATCGGGAAGCGCGAAGCGCACGACGGGACCGTGGCCGTCACGGTACGTGGCGCGGGCGAAAAGCAGCGACCGATGCCGATTCCGGTCGATCAATTCGCCCGCGCATTGCGCCGGGAGATCGATTCCCGGTCACTGACCCTGCGGGCCGGCGCTCCCGAGGTTGCGGGGGCCGCCGCCGACTAGCTCGACGCATTTCCTCTGCGGAGTTCATCTGTGTCCACTTCTACTGGTACTCCCTCTGCGGCTCGCACGCCGGTCATCGTATCGGCGGCCCGCACGCCCATTGGTCGGTTTCTGGGCGGACTCTCACCATTGAGCGCTCCCGAGCTGGGAGCTATTGCGATACGCGCAGCTGTCGACCGCGCGGGCATCGAGCCCGGCGCGTTGCAGGAAATCATCATGGGCAACGTCGTACAGGGCGGCGTTGGCCAGGCGCCTGCACGGCAAGCGGCCATCAAAGCCGGCATTCCGCCGACGGTGTCTGCCGTCACCGTGAACAAGGTCTGCGGCTCCGGCTTGAAAGCCGTCATGCTCGCCGCACAGGCGATTCGGGCGGGCGACGCCGAGGTGCTGGTTGCGGGCGGCCAGGAATCCATGTCCAACGCCCCCTACTATCAGTATGGTGCCAGGACCGGGTATAAGCTCGGTGATCAGACACTCGTCGATGGTGTCGTTCGGGACGGCCTGTGGTGCGCATTCTGTGACGTCCACATGGGTGGCCACGCGGAGTACACCGCTCGCAAGGCCAGCGTCTCGCGCTCGGCCCAGGATCAATTCGCTCTGGAATCGCATCAGAAGGCGGTGGCAGCGATGGACGCCGGCAAGTTTGCGGCGGAGATCGTGCCCGTCGAGATCCCCGGCCGAAAGGGCCCGACGCTCGTCACGACCGACGAAGGTCCGCGGCGCGACTCGTCACTGGAATCGCTGGGCAAGCTCAAGCCGGCGTTTGGCTCGGACGCGCCGAAGGACATGCGCCCGGCGGATTTGTCAGTGACCGCGGGGAATGCGTCCTCGTTGAATGACGGCGCCTCCGCGCTAGTGATCGCGTCGGAGGAGTACGCGCGAAAGCACGGGTTGCCGATCATGGCTCGCATCACCGCGTACGCGACCGGCGCAGTGGCACCACAGGAGCTCTTCTTCGCACCGGTCACGGCCGTACGAAACCTGATGCGGAAGGACGGTCGCTCGATCGGTGACTATGACCTCATTGAGGCGAACGAAGCCTTTGCCGCGCAGGCACTCGCCGATGGCACGGAGCTCGGTTGGGATTGGCGCCGGGTGAACGTGAACGGCGGCGCGATTGCGCTCGGGCATCCGATTGGCGCGAGCGGCGCACGTGTGCTGACGACTCTGCTCTATGCCATGCGGGATCGCGGCGCACGCACCGGTCTGGCAACGTTGTGCCTGGGTGGTGGCGACGCGGTCGCCTTGAGCGTCGAGCGCGTCGGGCGGAACGGGCACGATGGCTGATCGGGTCGCCGTCGTCGGCGCGGGCCAGATGGGCAATGGCATCGCGCACACGTTTGCGCAGCACGGTTTCGACATCATGCTTATCGATGTGTCGACGGACGCGCTCACCCGCGCGCGTGCCACGATCGCGTCCAATCTCGATCGGCAGGTCAAGAAGGGGGTCATTGACGCCGCAGCCAAAGACGCGACGCTCGGGCGCATCGCGACCGCCGCCACGCTCGACGCGGTCGCTGATGCATCTCTCGTCGTCGAGGCGGCATCCGAGGACACGACCCTCAAGTTCAAGTTGTTTGCCGACCTCGATCGGCTTGCTTCGCCAGGAGCAATTCTCGCGTCGAATACGAGCTCGATTTCGATCACGGAGATCGCAGCCCGTACGCGGCGTCCCGGTCATGTGATCGGGATGCACTTCATGAATCCAGTGCCGGTCATGGAGCTCGTCGAAGTCATCCGCGGGCTCGCCACGACGGATTCGACTGCCGCCGCCGTGATCGTGTTGGCGAAACGCGTCGGCAAGACACCGGTCGAAGTGCAGGACTATCCGGGTTTCGTGGCGAACCGCGTGCTCATGCCGATGATCAACGAGGCCGTGTACTGCGTCATGGAGGGAGTGGCCACGCCGGAAGCGGTCGACACCGTGATGAAGCTCGGTATGAATCATCCGATGGGCCCATTGGCACTGGCCGATCTCATCGGCCTGGACACGTGCCTCGCGATCCTGGATGTGCTGCACGCAGGCTTGGGCGACCCGAAGTACCGAGCATGCCCATTACTACGGAAATACGTGGCGGCAGGCTGGCTTGGGCGAAAGACCAAGCGGGGGTTCCATTCGTACCCCTGAAATCGGGTCGTCTCGTGGTTCGTGAGTTTCTACCCCTGACGGATCAACAGCGGGAGATCCAGGCGCTCGCGCGCAGCTTCGCGGCGGAGGAACTCGCCCCGCGTGCGGCCGAGCGGGATCGGACCTCTTACTTCGACCGCTCGCTTCTGCCACGGCTCGCGGAGCTCGGCTTCCTTGGGATGCTGGTTCCTGAAAGCGAAGATGGACTCGGGTTGGACACGACGACGTACTTGCTCGTGCTCGAGGAAATCGCAGCGGCCGACGCATCGACGGCGGTGCTACTCAGCGTCCACAACTCGTTGCCGTCGCAGATGATCCTGCAGCATGGCAACGCGGCGCAGCGCAAGCGGTTCCTGGGACCAATGGCCCGCGGCGAGCTGCTTGGCGCATTTGCGTTGTCGGAGCCCGACGCCGGGTCGGACGCTTCGTCGCTCAGCGCGCAGGCCGTGCGCGACGGGGACGGGTACGTGCTCAATGGCACGAAGGCCTGGGTGACGCAGGGTGGGGAGGCGGGAGTGATCCTCGCGATGGCCCGCACTGACACGCCGGAGCAACGGAGGGGCAATAAGGGCGTCTCCGCCTTCATCATCACGCCGGACCTCCCGGGATTCCGGGTCGGCAAGAAAGAAGACAAGATGGGTCTGCGAGCCTCGCCGACGGTCCAACTCGTGTTCGATAACATGCGTGTGCCGGCGGATCGGCTGCTCGGCGAATCCGATCAGGGTCTGCTCTACGCGCTGCAGTCGCTCGAGCACGGCCGTCTGGGGATCGCGGCGCAGGCGGTCGGGATTGCGCGGGCGGCCCTCGAGCACTCGGTGCGCTACGCCGACGAGCGGCGACAATTCGGGAAGCCCATCCGCGAGTTCGAGGCGATCCAGTTCAAGCTGGCCGACATGGCCGCGCGGACCACGCAGGCGCGGGCGATGCTGTTTGCCGCGGCGGGGGCCATGGATCGCGGGGAACCGATCGTTCAGTTGAGCTCGATCGCCAAGCTGGCGGCCAGTGAGACGGCGATGTGGGTCACGACGCAGGCGATCCAGGTCTTCGGCGGATACGGCTATATGACGGATTATCCGGTAGAGCGCTTCTTCCGCGACGCCAAGGTCACAGAGATCTACGAGGGCACCTCCGAGGTGCAGCGCCTGGTGATCGCGCGAGAGCTCTACGCGGCGTGATCCGGAGGCTGGATCGCTGTTGCTTCGCGGTCCGCCGTGCATATTTGGGTCGACGCGAGTTACAGAGGAGACGGGAACGACCATGCTGAAGTGGTCTGAATGGGACCGGTGCTTGCCCGGTGACGCATTGAGCGAGAGCGACCCTGAGGTCGCGCATCTCATCGAACGAGAGATCGAACGGCAATCCGATGGGCTGGAGCTCATTGCGAGCGAGAATTTCGTCTCGCCCGCGGTGCTCGAGGCCATGGGCTCGCCGCTGACCAACAAGTACGCGGAGGGGTTGCCCGGAAAGCGCTACTACGGGGGTTGCGAGGTCATCGATCAGATCGAGCAACTCGCGATCGACCGTGCACGGGCCCTCTTCCACGCCGACCACGCGAACGTCCAGCCGCATTCCGGCGCCCAGGCGAATGCTGCGGCCTACCTGGCGCTCCTCAAGCCGGGTGACACCATCCTCGGTCTGGACCTGTCTCAGGGCGGCCATCTCACGCACGGCTCTCCGGTCAACTTCTCCGGTCTGCTGTATCATGCGGTGCACTACGGCGTCACCGACGAGGGATACATCGATTACGATGCCCTGCGGACGGCGGCGAGGACCCACCGCCCGCGCGCGATCATCGCGGGCGCCAGCGCGTACGCGAGAACGATCGACTTTGCGACGTTCGCGGACGTCGCGCGCGAGGTTGGCGCGTTTCTGATCGTCGACATCGCACACATCGCGGGGCTCGTCGCGACCGGCGTGCATCCGTCGCCCATGCCGCACGCCGATGTCGTGACGTCCACGACGCACAAGACGCTTCGAGGTCCCCGAGGGGGCCTCATTTTGTGCAAGGCCGCGCACGCCAAAGTGATCGACAAGGCGGTTTTTCCGGGCACGCAAGGTGGACCGCTCGAGCACGTCATCGCCGCCAAGGCGGTCGCCTTCCGCGAAGCGCAGCAACCGAGCTTCGTGCAGTATTGCCGTCAGGTGGTCGCTAATGCGCGCGTGCTCGCGGACGCGTTGGTCGCGCGCGGTTATCAGCTCGTGGCCGGCGGCACGGACACACATCTCATGCTGGTGGATCTGCGGTCCAAGGGCCTCACCGGAAAAGTCGCCGAACGCGCGCTCGACGCGGCGGCCATCACCGTCAACAAGAACACGGTGCCGCGCGAAACGCAGTCGCCGTTCGTCACGAGTGGTATCCGGATTGGGACGCCGGCTGTGACGACACGCGGATTCCGGGAGCCCGAGATGCTGCAGATCGCGTCAATGATTGACCGGGTACTCATGCGGTCCGACAATGCGAGCGTCGCGCAAATGGTGCGAGAGGAGGTTCGTCAGCTCGCTGCGAGCTTCCCCTTGTATGCCACCAGTCTCAACGTGACGGCGCAGTCATGACCTCCCCCTCCTGGCGCTCCGCGTTCTGATGCGTAGTTTCTGCCGCGCCGCGGGTGTCATGGGTGACCGTTGCCGCGGTCTGCCGGTACTCGTCGAGTGCAGGTGGCGCCACGTGCGCGCTCGACAGGGCAGGCGGCGCAGCGCGCGCCGTTACCTTAAGGGAGTGAGGTAGGCGGTGGCGGAGCTGGCGTTTCGCGATGGCATCATGGATCAGATCCGGCTACGAGAGCGGCGCTTTCACGAGCTCGCGTACCTGTTCGTGCTCGCCGCCCTGGAGTTCTGCCAATCGCGCCTTACTGAACGTCGCCACATCGGGGGGCGTGAGCTCGCCGCCTCCTGCCGGGATCTTGCACTCGAGCGGTACGGGCTGCTCGCTCGACACGTTCTCGATCATTGGGGGATTCGTTCGACCGCCGACATTGGCGATATTGTCTTCACGCTCGTCGATTTGAACCTGTTGATCAGTCAGCCGTCGGATAGTCGTGACGACTTCATCGGCGTGTTCGAGTTCGACGAGGTCTTCGAGCACAATTACCCCTGGAATGTCATCCAACAGGCATGACCGGATTTCCCGAACTTCCGGCTTGCAAGAAGTGCGGGGCAGGTATGCTGGTCCCACTGAGTGATTACGGGCGCGACGGTGCGCCAATCACGTTCAAGGCGTGGGTGTGCAGCAACCCGGAGTGTGGGTTCAACATCCGGATCGACAACGGCGACATCAGCTTCGGTCGCCCCGTCATGCACTCGCAGAAGTAGCAACTCGCCCGAACGTGCCGAGCGTGCGCGTCGTTAGTGCGGCAGAGAGTGCCGCCCGCGACCGCGCCGCAATCGGCGCGGGAGTGCCCTCGCGCGCGCTCATGCGCGCGGCCGGGATGGCGGCGGCGACGGTGATCGTACGCCAATGGCCCCACCGGCTAGCGCACGGCGTCGCGGTCTACGCCGGTCCGGGGAACAACGGCGGGGACGCCTGGGTGACAGCTGCCGCACTGGCGGCAGCCGGCGTGCCGGTCCGCGTCGCGGCCGCCGGTCCTACCCGCACCGACGATGCGGCTGCGGAACGAGCGGCCGCCGACCCGCTTCTCACGAACGGACCACCGCAGCACGACGAAGCGATCGTGGTGGATGGCCTGCTTGGCACGGGTTCGACCGGCGCGCCTCGTGGGGCGATCGCCGAGGCCATTGGAGCGATTCGTGCCGCGCGAGCGCGGGGCGCGAGGGTGGCGTCGCTGGACATCCCGAGTGGAGTCGACGCGACCAGTGGGGCGTCAGACGGCTCGGTTCACGCCGACCTCACCATCACGTTCGGCGCCCTCAAACGCGGCCTGACCATCGCTCGCGGAGCGTGCGGGCGGATCGTGGTGGTGGACATCGGCCTCGGGGCGCACGCAGAGCTCGCCGATGGTGCTCCCCTGCTCATTGATGGGGCATTCGTCCGCGCGCATGTGCCCCCGATCGATGCCGACGCGAACAAGGGAACCCGTCGGCGCATTGCGATCGTGGCCTCCGGGCCAGGTATGGCTGGTGCCGGGATCCTCGCAGCTCACGCAGCTCTGGCCAGCGGCATCGGCCTCGTGAAAATGTTTGTCGCGCGCACGAACCTGCCAGTCGTGCAGACCGACAGCATACCACGCGCTCGCGCAGGAGTGGCCAGGTGACGACGACACGGTGCGACGCGAGATCGATGGCTGGGCTGATGCCGTCTTGATCGGTCCTGGACTTGGCACCAGCGCCGATGCGCGCGCGGTGATCGAACGGGTGCTTCGCTCGTGCCGTCGTCCGACCGTGATCGATGCTGACGGCCTCAACGCGTTCGCGGGCCGGACCGCCGCGCTGGCCGACCTGTTGGGCGAGAGGCCTGGCGTCATCACCCCGCATCCCGGTGAGTTCGCACGCCTCGTCGGGACGCCGATCGAGGCGGTGCTCGAGCAGCGGTTCGAATTCGCGATGTCACTCGCCGCGCAGCTGCGCGCTACGGTCCTGCTCAAGGGCGTTCCCACCGTGCTGACGTCCGCCGACGGATCGCGTCGAGTGAGCGCCGCGGGATCGCCGGTGCTGGCTACGGGTGGGAGCGGGGACCTCCTCTCGGGCATTGTCGTGACACTACTGGCGCAAACGGCCGACCCGTTCACGAGCGCGTCGTGCGCCGCATGGGTGCATGGATCGGCCGCCGAAGCGGCCGGGCGGGGCCGTGTGCGGGGCGTTGGGCTCGACGAGGTACTCCTTGCACTCGGCGGCGTGTGGAGCGCGCCCGCCGATCAGCCGCGCTATCCGGTTCTGGCAAAGCTCGCCGCGGTTGGAGATCGCTCGTGACGAAGAATCGCGGGCATCGCGGAGGTGCGGTTACCGGCGCTGCCCGCCCTGATTCGACGGAGGCGTTGCACGTCAGTTTGGGGCCCGGCGTCGAATTCGATCTCGTCCGTACCCTGCTCGGCCGATGGGGCGCGAACGCGCGCGGGTTGGGCAACGACTGTGCAGTGCTCGACGTGCCAGCTGGGGAGCGACTCGTGGTGAGCACGGACACCGCTGTAGAGGATGTGCATTTTCGCGCATTGTGGCTCACACCACACGACATCGGCTTTCGGGCTGCGATGAGCGCCTGGAGCGATCTCGCGGCCGCGGCAGCGACGCCGATCGGCGCCGTGCTTGCGCTCACAGTGCCGCCGCAGCTGGGTGGCTGAGCTGGCCGCGATTGCCGACGGCATTGGCGAGGCGGCGCGGATCGTCGAGGCGCCGATCGTTGGTGGCGATACGGTCGCAGGGCCCGCGCTCGTGATCACGATGACCGTGCTGGGATCGGCAGCGCGACCATTGGCGCGCGACGGGGCGCGCCCGGGCGATCATGTCTACGTCACTGGCACATTGGGGGGGCCGTTCGCAGCGATCCGCGCGTGGGAGCGTGGTGACGTGCCGCCGGAGGCGGCGCGACGCCGGTTCGCACGACCACAGGCCCGACTGCGGGAGGCGCGATGGCTCGCTGCGCGCGGCGCAACGGCCGCGATCGACGTGTCCGACGGCCTCGTCGGAGACTTGCGACACATCGCCGCGGCCAGTGGCGTGCGAGTGGTGATCGAGCTCGATCGCGTTCCGAAGTGGGTGGGTCTGACGGCGGCAGAGGCAGGGGCGAGCGGCGAGGAGTACGAACTCGCGTGCACCGCGCCAACGGCAATCGATTCGGACGCGTTTGTTCGTGAGTTTCGATTGCCGTTGACCCCGATCGGTCGCGTCGCTGAGGGACCACCCGGAGTCGATGTGTTCGTCGCTGGGCAGCGCGTTGACCCCATGCCGAGCTACGACCACTTTTCCTTGTAAGCGCGGGTTGCGCCGCCACGCTCCTGCTCATACTCGCGATGCGGACGCTTCTCGTTGCCCTAACTGTGCTGATTCTGACGCCGCCATTTGCTCTGGCGGCGGTTGTGGCGGCGTTGCTGGGCGTTCAAGACCGTCCTGGTAGCATCCTGTGGTGGGTGCCCCGCGCATGGTCGGGCGCTATGCTCCGCGCGGCTGGCGTCCGCGTCCGAGTGCACGGGGCCGAACGGATTGCGCCGCCGCCGGCGGGGCAGGTGTTCGCGTCGAACCATGTGAGCTGGTACGACGTCTTCGCACTCGCAGCGACCTTGCCACGGTACTCGTTCGTGGCCAAGGCTGAGCTGCTGCGCATCCCCATTTTCGGGCCGGGGGCGCGCGCGCTGGGGACAGTGCCGATTGAGCGAGACAACCGCAAATCGGCGTTCGCGAGCTACGACGCGGCCGCTGACATCATCCGCGCGGGCCGCGCCGTCATCGTGTTTCCAGAGGGGACCCGGGGCCGATCGTATGCGCTCCGTCCGTTCAAGAAAGGGCCGTTCGTGCTGGCGATTGCCGCAGGGGTGCCGGTCGTGCCCGTGGTCGTGCACGGTTCGATGGAAGTCATGCCCAAGGGGTCCTGGCGCATCCGTCGCGGCGTCATCGACGTACACGTGCTGGAGCCAGTGCCCACGACTGGCCTCACGTACGACGAGCGGGACGACCTCTCACGCACGGTACGAGCGCGGATGGCGGAGCTGCTGGAGAATGTGTATGGCATCGGACGCGCCGAGGAGCCGACCGTGGCCCGCACGCGCGGGGGATGCTGGCCTGCCTGGCGGGCCAGACGAATAGAGCGGAGTGACGACAGTGGGTCCGCGCCCCGTGGAGGAGATGCTAGATTTTCGGCTGTCGCACCTCTCCCGTCACCCCGCCCTTCTTCGCCCGCATCCATGTCCGTCATAACGGAAGTGACCGCTCGAGAGATTCTCGACAGCCGCGGCAACCCGACGATCGAGGCCGAGGTCACGCTCGATTCAGGTATCGCTGGCCGCGCCTCGGTTCCGAGTGGCGCATCGACCGGCGAGCACGAGGCGCTCGAGCTACGTGATGGCGACTCATCGCGCTACGGCGGCAAGGGCGTGCGGACCGCGGTGCGCAATGTCATCGAGACGATCGCCCCCGCGATCAACGGGTTGGATGCGCGCGATCAGGTCATGCTGGACCACGCGCTCATCGAGCTCGACGGCACGGCGACCAAGTCGAAGCTGGGGGCCAATGCGATTCTCGCTGTGTCACTCGCCACCGCACGAGCGGCGGCGGTCTCAGTCGGGATGCCGCTCTACCGCTATTTGGGCGGGCCAATGGCGCGGACCCTCCCCGTCCCGCAGATGAACATCCTGAACGGCGGCGCCCACGCCGCGAATACCGTGGATGTGCAGGAGTTCATGATCGTTCCGATTGGCGCGGACAATTTCGCCGATGCCCTCCGCATCGGCGCGGAGGTGTTTCACGCGCTGAAGAAGGTCCTCAGCAAGCGGAAGTTGGCCACCGGGGTCGGTGATGAGGGTGGGTTCGCGCCAGATCTGCCGAGCGATGAAGAGGCAATCCGCGTGATCCTCGAGGCGATCGAGGTCGCCAATTACCAACCGGGGCGCGAGGTAGCGATCGCGATCGATGTAGCCGCGAGTGAGCTGTACTCCCACGGCACCTACACGTTCAAGAAGAGTGGCGGCGGTGCGCGCGATGCCGCGGGGATGATCGAGCTGTATACCAAGTGGCTCGACGAATTTCCGATCGTGTCGATCGAGGACGGCATGGCGGAAGACGACTGGGACGGCTGGGCGCTGATGACGCGCACATTGGGAGAGCGCGTCCAGCTCGTGGGCGATGACATATTCGTGACCAACACGGAGCGCCTTGCGCGCGGCATCGAGCACAACGTCGCGAATGCAGTCTTGATCAAAGTCAATCAGATCGGGACACTCACCGAGACCTTCAATGCGATCGACATGGCGAGGGGCGCTGGCTACCTCTCAGTGATCTCACACCGGTCGGGCGAGACCGAAGATACGTTCATTGCCGATCTCGCGGTGGCGACTGCCGCGGGGCAGATCAAGACGGGATCGCTCAGTCGGACGGATCGCGTCGCCAAGTACAATCAACTGCTGCGCATCGAGGAACGACTCGGCGACACGGCCGAGTTTCCTGGAGGGGCGATCTACGGCATCGGCGCCGCGGATTAGACGGGTTGCAGCGACTGCGGTGGCCGTGGCCGTCGCTGCGTTCGCCGTGCAGGGTGGGGAATACAGCACCCTGGACATATTCCGGCAGCACGCGCGACGCACTGCGCTCAAGGCGGAGATCGACAGCCTCCACCATCAGGTGGATTCGCTGACGCGGCTCGTGCATGCGATCGAGACGGATCCTGTGGTTCAGGAGCGTATCGCGCGAGAGGAGTTCGGGATGGTCAGGGGCAACAAGGAGATCCTGTACCGGTTTGCGCCGGCCGGCCCCGCGACAGCGGCGCCAGGGGTCGGGGGTCAGAGTCCGGGAATCAGGGATCAGGGACCCGGGAACGACAACGACAGGCATTGACCGCGCGGCATGTGCAATCGGCGGGCAGGGGCGACGCAACGCGTCGCCCGTTCTTTTGCGTCGCCATTGTAGGCGCGTCACCCGCCACTGCGCCGCACGGCGTTACGCCGGTCAGCGTGTCAGTCGCCGCCGGTCCCCGTGCCCAAGGCTGCCTGCGCCGCCGCAATCCGCGCGATGGGCACGCGGAACGGCGAGCAGGAGACGTAGTCCAGGCCAATGCGGTGGCAGAAGGCTACCGATCGTGGCTCGCCGCCGTGCTCGCCGCAGATGCCGACCTTCAGATCCGGACGCACGCGTCGGCCGGCGGTGACCGCCAGCGATACGAGTGCTCCAACGCCCCGCTCGTCCAGCACCTGGAACGGGTCGTCGGCCAGAATCCCGAGCTCGAGATACTCCGGCAAAAAGCGTCCGGCATCGTCGCGACTGAGACCGAACGTCGTTTGCGTCAAGTCGTTGGTGCCGAAGGAAAAGAATTCCGCCGTGCCAGCAATCTGGTCGGCCGTCAGTGCCGCGCGCGGTAGCTCGATCATCGTGCCAATGAGGTAGGGAACGGCGATCCCCATTGGACCAAGCACCTGGTCGGCCACATGTGGAGATGATCGCGCGCTGGTGGAGAAATTCGCGGTCGGTGGCGACGAGTGGGATCATGATCTCGGGCCGCACGTCGATCCCGCGCCGAGAGGTGCGCACCGCGGCCTCGAAGATGGCGCGCGCCTGCATCTCCGTGATCTCGGGATAGGTGATGCCCAGCCTGCATCCGCGGTGACCGAGCATCGGATTCACTTCCCGCAGGTTGTCGACGATGCGACCGAGCTCTTGCTGACTGAGTTGCAGCGTTTGAGCGAGGTGCCGGCTCTCTTCTCCGCCGTGTGGCAGGAATTCATGAAGCGGCGGGTCCAGGAGACGGATGGTGACCGGGAACCCATCCATCGCTTCGAAGATCGCCTCGAAATCCGATCGCTGCATGGGCAACAGCTTGGCGAGCGCGCGGCGTCGGCCGGCGACATCACGCGCTACGATCATCTCGCGCATGGCGGAGATCCGGTCGCCCTCGAAGAACATGTGCTCCGTGCGGCAGAGCCCGATCCCCTCCGCCCCGAACGCTCGCGCGATGCGCGCGTCACGCGGTGTGTCGGCATTGGCTCGCACCCGAAGCCGGCGGACTGCGTCCGCCCATTCGAGCACGCTCGCGAAGGCCTGATAGAGTGGCGCATCGGCCGCCCGCTGCGACCCGGTCACGACGCGCATGACTTCGCTCGGGACGGTTGGCAACGCGCCGCTATAGACCGCGCCACTGGCGCCGTCGACTGTCAGCCAATCTCCTTCCTGTACGATCGTCCCATTGACCTGAAACCGGCGATGCCCCTCGTCGATATGCAGGTCCTTGCAGCCGACCACCGCGCACTTGCCCATTCCGCGCGCCACGACGGCCGCGTGGCTCGTCATCCCGCCGCGTGCCGTGACCACAGCGCGCGCGGCGACAATCCCGCGAAAGTCCTCTGGAGTCGTTTCGTCGCGGACCAAGACCACCGCCTCGCCATCCGCCCCCCGTTGTGCAGCGACGTCCGGATCGAAGACCGCCATCCCGCTCGCGGCGCCCGGACTCGCCGCCAACCCGCGGCAGAGCGGTGTCGCGCGCACGCCTGCATCGATGACCGGGTGCAACAGTTGGTCGACCTGGTGGGCCGGAATGCGGCGCACGGCTTCGGCCGTGTCGATCAGCCCCTCCGCGACCATGTCGCGCGCGATGCGGACGGCGGCCGCTGCGGTCCGTTTACCGTTTCGCGTCTGCAGAAGGTAGAGGCGACCCCGCTCGACGGTGAACTCCAGATCTTGCATGTCGCGGAAATGCCGCTCGAGTCGCTGCTGGGTCGCCTCGAGCTCTCGATACGCACCCGGGAGTCGGGCGGCCATGTCGGCGATGGGCAGCGGGGTGCGGAGCCCTGCGACGACGTCCTCACCCTGGGCGTTGACCAGGAATTCGCCGTAGAACACGCGCTCGCCCGTCGACGGATCGCGAGTGAACGCCACACCAGTGCCGGAATCGTTTCCGAGGTTGCCGAAGACCATGGCGACGACGCTGACGCCCGTGCCCAGCGTGTCGGAAATACCGTGCACGCGTCGATAATCGACAGCCTTTCGCAGCGTCCACGACCGCCACACCGCCTCGATGGCACCCCAGAGCTGACTCGTCGGGTCCGACGGGAAATCGCTGCCTGTCGATCGACGAATGAGCGACTTGTACTCCTCGACGAGGTTCCGAAGCGCGGACTCGTCGAGCTCGGCGTCGGACGAAACGCCCAGCGACCAGCCGTTTGGCCTTCAGCAGCGACTCGAACTGGTCGTGCGGCACGCCGAGCACCACTTCGCCGTACATCTGGAGGAACCGACGATACGAATCGTACGCGAACCGTGCGTCGCCGCTCGCCTTCGCAAGTCCGAGGACGGTTCGGTCGTTGAGCCCGAGATTCAGGATGGTCTCCATCATCCCCGGCATCGAAACGGGTGCCCCGGAGCGGACCGACACTAGCAACGGCGCATCCTGCGAGCCGAAGCTGCGCTCGGTCACGTCCGCGAGCGTGGCAACGGCTCCCGTCACTTCGTCTCGCAATCCTGCGGGTTCCGCGCCCGTGGCCAGGTACTCCGTGCACGCCGCACACGCAATGGTGAAGCCCGGCGGGACCGGGATTCCCAGATTGGTCATCTCGGCCAGGTTGGCGCCCTTGCCACCCAGGACGTCGCGCATGTCGCGAGTGCCGTCGGCCTGGCCGCGCGCGAAGGAGTAGACGCGCCGCGAGGAAGCGGGAGACGCCGAACGATCGGTCATCAGAGGCGCGAAGGTGCTGGCCGGCACGTGAGCCGCCACTTGCAAGGAGTGGGCTAACTCAGCAGCCGCACCCGAAGCGCAGCTTATCCGGGTCGGCGGGAGGTGGAGTGGGGTAGTCGCCCGAGAAGCACGCGTGGCAGAAGCCTTTGGGACCCAGCGGGACCGATTCGAGCATGCCTTCCAGCGAGAGGTATCCCAGGGAATCCACACCGAGGTCCTGGGCGATCTCATCGACCGTCAAGTTCGCCGCGATCAGCTCTTCGCGATTGGGTGTGTCGATGCCGTAATAACACGGGCCTGTAATCGGCGCCGAGCTCACACGCATGTGCACCTCGCGCGCGCCCGCCGACCGAATCATGGTCACCAGCCCTCTCGTCGTCGTGCCACGGACGATCGAATCATCGACCATCACGACCCGCTTGCCATCCAGCAGCTCTCGGACCGCGTTGTACTTGACTTTGACCTTGGCGTCGCGGCCTGCCTGGGTGGGCTGGATGAAGGTTCGCCCGACGTAGTGATTGCGGATGAGCGCGAACTCGAATGGCAGCCCGGAGGCTTCCGCATATCCCAGTGCAGCCGAGTTCGACGAGTCTGGGACGCTGAATACGAGCTCGGCCCGCGGCGCCGGGCACTCCTCGGCCAGTCGCCGGCCGAGGGCTCGGCGGGCTGCCTCGACGGAGCCACCGAACACAATGCTGTCCGGCCGCGAGAAATAGACGTGCTCGAACACGCACCGATAGAGCGGCGTGCGGCGGAAGCGGAAAGATCGAGCGCGTGCCAGTGGCGGAGATCTCGAGGATCTCGCCCGGCTCGATCTCGCGCAGGTAGCGAGCGCCGACGATGTCCAGTGCGCAGGTCTCTGACGCGATGACGGTCGCCTCATCGAGCGATCCGAGGACCAGCGGGCGCCATCCTCGGGGGTCTCGCGCCGCCAGCAGCGTCGTTCCCATCGCGATCAGGAGACAGTAGGCGCCTTCGACGCCCTGCAGGGCGTCGGCGAGTTTCTCGGCGGGCGCGTCGGCCGTCGACATCGCAAGCCGGTGCACGAGGACTTCCGAGTCCATCGTCGAGTTGAAGATCGACCCTCGGTCCTCGAGCGCAATCCGCAGCTCGCTCGCATTGGTCATGTTCCCATTGTGCGCGAGCGCAATGTGCCCACCGCGGAAGCGGGCGAGCACCGGCTGCGCGTTCTCGATCGTCGTCGATCCCGCGGTGCTGTAGCGCGTATGACCGATCGCGATCGGTCCCTTGGCGCGGTCCGAGCGCGCTCGTCATCGAGTCCGTCGGACACGAGCCCGAGCGCTCGAATGCGCGTACGCCTGCCCCTCGCCATCGATCGCGACGAGGCCGGCCGACTCCTGCCCGCGATGCTGCAGGGAGTACAGCCCGAGACGCGTAAGTTCTACGGCGTCAGGGTGTCCGCAGATGCCAACAATGCCACACATGGGTCAGTGGATCGAATATGAAACGTAGTCTGCTACACGAACGACTCGGCCGGGCTTGGTTCCTCACTGGCGCGAATGATCGGCAGGCGACCCTGTCATCACTTGCGGAATTGCATCGTAGTACGCCTCGACCATGGCTTCGATCGATGCGCGCAGCGTGGTCGATCCGATGGCAATGCGCAGCTCGCTCGATCGCGCTCGCGTCGTACCGATTGTGCGCGCCGGCACTCCGCGCTCTGCGCCAGCTGCAGGACCGCGGCGGCATCCGCTGTGGACACCACGATCGCGGCCCTGTCCTTCGCCAAAAAGAAGTGCGCGTCAACGGAAGGGTCGGCCCACGCACTGAGGTCGACGTCGGCGCCCACGACCCGCTCGCGATCGCCAATGCAGCACTCGGCGAGCGCGACCGCCAGGCCGCCGTCGCTGACGTCGTGGGCCGAGCGAATCAGTCCAGCCCTGGCCGGCGGCGAGCACCGTTCAATGAGGGCCCGCTCAGCGGTCACATCGCACGCGGGCGGGCGGCCGCCCACCACGTCGTGGATCTGCGCCAGATACTCGCTGCCGCCTAATTCGGCGGTCGGCTCCCCCAGCAGCACGATCGCAACGTCGGCATCGGCCGGGAACGCGCTTCGTGTCACATGGTGACACGGAGTCGATGAGTCCGACCATGCCGACCACCGGCGTGGGATAGATCGGCGCCGGCCGGGCTCTCATTGTACAGCGAAACGTTGCCGCCGGTGACCGGGGTGCCCAGGGCTCGGCAGGCCTCGGCCATGCCCGGCGATCGCCTCGCGCAGCTGGTAATAGACCTCGGGCCGCGTCGGGTTGCCGAAGTTGAGACAATTCGTGATGGCCATCGGCCGGGCGCCGACGCAGGCCACGTTGCGCGCCGCCTCGGCGACCGCAATGCGGCCGCCCAGGCGCGGGTCGAGATACGTGTAGCGCCCGTTGCCGTCGGTCTTGATCGCGAGCGCTCGCTGCGTACCGCGGAGCCGCACGACGGCCGCGTCGCCGCCTCCCGGCCCCACGACGGTGCTCGTCCGGACGCGCGTGTCGTACTGCCGCGTGACCCACGCCTTGCTGGCCATCGTCGGGGACCCCAGCAACGCGAGCAGCGTCCAAGCGGGATCGCGCTCCTCCGGTCGTGGTCGGATCGCGGCGACATCCATCTCGCGCGCGGCGATGATCCGCTCATCCTCGCGCGCATCTGGCGTATAGATCGGGCAGTCGGTGACCAGGCTCGACCCGGGAAACTCCGCCACCATCCGATCGCCCTCCGTTACTCGATACACGGGCTCCGCGATCACCGCGCCGATCACGGCCGCCGCGAGGTCCCACTTCGCGAGGATCGCGCGAACCGCGTCTTCGTGCCCCTGTCGCGCGACGACCAGCATGCGCTCCTGCGACTCGCTCAGCAGGATCTCGTAGGGCGTCATCCCGGTCTCGCGCACCGGCACCTTCGTGACGTCGATGGTGACGCCGACGTCGCCGCGCGCCGCCATCTCCGCCGAGGACGACGTCAGGCCGGCCGCGCCCATATCCTGAATCGCGACAATGTGGCCGCTCAGGATCAGCTCGAGGCTCGCCTCGAGCAGCAGCTTCTCGGTGAAGGGGTCGCCGACCTGCACGCGCGGGCGCTTGGCATCGGTCGCGGTCGACAGGTCTTCCGAGGCGAATGATGCGCCGTGGATTCCGTCGCGTCCTGTGCGGGCACCAACCGCAATGATCGGATTCCCGACTCCTTCGGCTCGCGCGCGAATGAGCTCGGACTCGCGCATGACGCCGACGCACATCGCATTGACCAGGGGATTGGCGGTGTACACCGGGTCGAACACGACCTCGCCGGCGACCGTCGGGTACGCCGACGCAATTCCCGTAGTCGCCAATGCCGCGCACGACACCGGCGAACAGATATCGCACGTGCGGATCGTCCAAGCCACCGAAGCGGAGCGAGTTGAGCATCGCAATGGGACGCGCGCCCATCGTGAAGACATCGCGCAGGATGCCGCCTACGCCGGTAGCGGCGCCCTGATACGGCTCGACCGCCGACGGATGATTGTGCGACTCGATCTTGAATGCGACCGCGAGGCCATCGCCGACAGCGATCACGCCCGCATTCTCGCCGGGGCCCTGCAGAACGTACGGGGCCTTGGTCGGCAGTGTCTTGAGGAGTGGTCGTGAGTGCTTGTATGAGCAGTGCTCACTCCAGAGCGCACTGACGATACCCAACTCGGTGAACGTCGGCTCGCGTCCGAGCATGCGCACCACCCGGTCGAACTCCTCCGGCGTCAACCCATGTTCGGCGACGAGCGCCGGAGTAATTACCGGATCGCCCGGTCTGGGCTGAGGGCCTGCGGGACGTTGTGCCACGATTAATGCGGTGTCGTCGCCGCGGAGTCAGTTCCGGTCGCCGGCGCAGCGCTGGCGCTCGGCTGCGCCATGCGGGCCGAGTCCGCCCGATTGGGAACGATGCGAACGTAGCGCGGGGGCTGGGCAATCGGGTTCCGCGACGCGAACACGATGCCTCCGCAATGGGCGCTATCGTCGGCAGTGCTGGCGCGCAGCGCCTCTGGCCCGGAGTGGCCAGCTGGCAGGGGTGCCAACGCCCGGGGCGATGAGCTCACGCCGGTGAACGTCCGCTTCGCGGAGCGGAAAATGGCGTCCGTGACGATGTTCTTCTCGAGGACGACGACGTCATCAACGCCGCAGCGCGCGGCGCAGCCATTGTCGTAGAAGAGGTACGTGAACGAGCCCGCGTGACTTTCACCGGTTGGCGTCCCGAGGCGGGCAACCACTTCGTCCCGCGTCATGCCGGGGTCAATGGCCATGGCGGCCGGCGCCTGCGCCAGAGCCCATGTCGCGGCGAACGGGAGCGAGAGCCCCACGAGAGCGATTCGCCCGATCCGAGCGAGACGACATGACGATCTCATCCTACGCCGCCACTCGTGCGACGAGCGACTCGAACAGGGGGAGCCCATCTGGCGGCCCGAGGATCGGGTCGACGACGCGCTCCGGGTGTGGCATGAGTCCGAGCACGTTGCCCGCGCTGTTGATGATGCCTGCGATCGCCCGCGTCGATCCATTCGGATTTCCCTCCTGAGAAGCGACACCCGCTGCGTCGACGTAGCGAAAGACGACGCGCCCTTCATCTTCGAGTGCGTCGAGCACTGCTCGATCGGCGACGAACCGTCCTTCACCGTGCGCGATCGGCATGCGTAGAACGGCTCCCGCCAGATACGCATTCGTGAACGAGGTATCCGCATTCTCGACGCGGACTCGGATCTGGTCACAGATGTATGATTGTCCGCCATTACGCACGAGCGCACCGGGCAACAATCCCGCTTCGCAGGCGATCTGGAATCCGTTGCAAATCGCCAGCACGCGTCCTCCGCGGTCGGCATGTGCCGCGACCTCGCGCATGATGGGGCTGAACCGAGCGATCGCCCCCGCACGCAGGTAGTCGCCGTGCGCGAATCCGCCGGGCAGGATCACCACATCCACACCTCGCAGATCGTGATCTTTGTGCCAGAGCATCACCGCTTCCTCACCAAGCGCCTCGACGACCGCGTAATACGCGTCCGTGTCGCAGTTGGAGCCGGGGAAGGTGATAATGCCGAAACGCATGAAGGCCTCGAGCGAGGGTCAGGTGCTGGTGATGGATGCGATCTCGAAGTCCTCGATCACGGGGTTGGCGAGCAGACGGCCGCACATCGCCCGAACCGACTCTGTGGCCGCCTCGCGGCGTCTCCGCATCCGTGTCGACTACGACGTGCCGGCCGATCCGGACATCGCGAACGTGCACCGAACCCGAGTGTTTGGAGGGCGTCGGCCACGGCATGTCCCTGCGGATCGAGAATTCCCTCGCGCGGCAGGATGTGGATGGCTACCCGGTAGCGCATTAGGCGGCGCCCACGCACCGACGCGATGCGCGACGTCTCCGCCGCGCGCGGCGGACCGATCAGCCGTCTCGAACCCCGTCCGAGTCAGCGGTGCGATTGCCGGCGCCCGGTGTCGGCAGGAGTCCGCGTCGCCGCCGGTGCTGACGCCGCCGGCGGCCCACGACCAGGTCGCGTCCGCGGCGGGTAACGAGCGCGTCGTCGTCATCCTCGGTGCGGTCATCGTCGACGCCGCCGCCCGTGGGGATGCGATCCACCAGGCCGAGGACGAACGTCTTGACGAGCCCGTAGAGCACGTACGCCATGCCTGCGGGAAAGAAGAACTCACGGCCATAGATAAATATACCGCAAATCACGCCCACGACGACAACGAGTCCGCCGACCCCACTCCAACTCCGCACGCCGACCTTGGGAAAGACCGGGTACGGCACGTTTGTGATCATCAAGATCGATAGCACACCCATGAGGATCTTCATGACGTCGGGCCACGGCAGATCCGCGATCGCCGTTTGGGTGTAGCAGGGCACTTTGGCTGAACCAGTAGTACGTGGCCAGCGTCACCCCGGCAGCGGGGCTTGGCAGGCCTTGAAAGTGCCGCTTGGCCGTTCCCGCTTGGGTCACGTTGAACCTGGCAAGCCGGATCACCGCACAGGCGGTGAACAGAAACACCAGCAGCCACCACGCCCCGCCTTCGTGGTCCAGCACCGAGTAGTAGATGATCATCGCGGGCGCGAGTCCGAACGAGATCGCGTCGACGAGCGAATCCAGCTCGACGCCGAACCGGCTGCCCGTGCCAGTGGCGCGGGCGATCCGGCCGTCGAAGCCATCGCAGACACCGCCGAGAACGACGTAGAGGACCGCGTGGGCAAACTGTCCGCGCGAGGCGGACACAATTGCGAATATGCCGAAAAAGAGGTTGCCGAGGGTGAAGCCGTTGGGCAGAGCCGGCGCGGCCCGACGGACGTCCGGCCGCCGCAACCGGCGCGCCACCAGCCCGCGAACCGGGATCACAATGTCCCCGTCGCGCATGACGTCTTGAGCCGGATCACGCGGGGACCTCCGCCAGGACCGTGACGCCGGCGAACACGCGTTGGCCGACGCTCACTCTGACGACCGCATCTGGTGCGACAAACACATCGACGCGCGAGCCGAAGCGGATGATCCCCATGCGGTCGCCCTGCTTGACGGCGTCGCCGACTGCTCCGTAGGTGGCGATGCGCCTCGCGATGAGGCCGGCGATCTGCCGTACGACGAGCCGACGCGCTCCGTCCGCAGTCTCGATGCCGACGGACTGTTGCTCGTTGTCGAGACTGGCTTTCTCACTGGCCGCGTTGAGGAACTTGCCGGGGTTGTAATGCATGTACCGAATGACTCCGTCCAGCGGATATCGGTTGACATGCACGTCGAAGACGTTCATGAAGACCGAGATGCGAGAGGCGCGCCCGCGTAGAAAGAGCGGCTCATCGACCGTGGCGATCATGGCCACGCGGCCATCGGCCGGAGAGACGACAAACCGATCTCCGCGGTCACCATGTCGCTCGGGGTCTCGAAAGAAGTACGCGACCCAGAGCGCGATCACCACACACAGAAACGCAGCCACCCAGAGCGCCCATGAGCGACGCACGAGCGCGGTCGCCAGGAGTGCTGCGGCCAGTGCGGCCGCCCCCAGCATGTAGACATAGCCCTCCCGCGCGAAGCTCACGCGACCACCGGGCCGCCGACGCCAGCCGACAGGGGCGCCCCGGTCAGTCGACGAAACGCTTCCAGATACCGCGCGCTGGTCGCCGCGACGACCTCGGGAGGCAGGGCGGGTGCCGGCGCATCGCCGTTCCACCGGCCCGCGCGGCGTTCGCTGTCCAGATAGTCCCGCAACGGTTGCTTGTCGAAGCTTGCCTGTGTGCGGCCGGGCGCATACGCGTCCGCTGGCCAGAAGCGTGAGCTGTCGGGGGTCAGCACTTCGTCGACCAGCAGAGTGCGCTCGCCCGCGCGGCCGAACTCGAACTTGGTGTCTGCGATGATGATGCCGCGAGCGGCGGCCTCCGTGCGGCCGCGCTCGTAGATCAATCGGGTCAATCGCTCCAGCTCCTGCGTCAGGGGTCGTCCGATTCGCTTTGCCATCTCGTCGACCGTGATGTTCTCGTCGTGCCCGCTTTCGGCCTTGGTCGCCGGCGTGAACATCGGTGGGTCCAACCGATCGCTCTCTCGCAGGCCGGGCGGCAGGTGGTACCCACCGCACGCCCGCCTGATATTCCCGCCAGGCAGAACCGGAGATGTACCCGCGCATGACGCACTCGATCGGGAACACGGTGGTGCGACGCACGAGCATTGCCCGCCCCACCAAGAGGGTCCGACTGGGAGCCAGCACGGGCACGGCCGCCACGATCTCGTCAGGGTCCGCGCTGATTAGATGATGCGGCACATCCCGCGCGAGCCGTTTCAGCCACCACGCGGTCAGTTGCGTCAGCACCGCGCCCTTGTGTGGCACCGGCTCGCGCATCACCACGTCGAAGGCGCTGACCCGGTCGCTCGCGACCAGCAGCAGGCGCTCAGCGTCGACCTCGTACACGTCGCGCACCTTGCCCTGACGGAGCAAGGGCAGGGGCAGGTGTGTCTCTCGAATCGGAGTGCTCACGACATCATGGTTGGTGTGTGGAGACTCTCTCATCTGGTCAGACTCGTACGGGTTCATCGAGCGTCTGTCGTAACGCCGTCGTCAGTCGCGACAATCGGTGCGACGACGTCGCGCAGGAACTCATCGACTTGCTCGGCAGCCCGTCCGACGAAGCGCTGTGGATCGAGAGGCACGTGCTTCAGATCGTCCGCGCTCACCGGGAACGCCGAATCGGATGCCAATCGATCCAGCATGTCGTTGCGGGCTGCTCCCGATTTGAGGGCGGCCGCCGCGGCCAGGCTATGGCGGCGGATCGTCTCGTGCGCCGCCTGTCGGTCGCCGCCCGCTCGCACGGCCCGCACGATCAGCTCTTCGGTGGCCATGAACGGCAACTCGTCCTCGACACGTCGGTGAATGCGCGCGGTGTGCACCTCGAGCCCGCCGGACACATTGGCCATAAGCAACAGGATGGCATCCGTGGCGAGAAAGCTTTCGGGCAGCACGAGGCGCCGGTTGGCGCTGTCATCCAGGGTGCGCTCGAAGTATTGCACACTATGCGTCTGATTGGCATTGGGTTCGAGCGATTGGACGAATCGCGCCAGGGACGCAATGCGCTCGGACCGCATGGGATTGCGCTTGTATGCCATCGCGGATGAGCCGATCTGATCCTGCTCGAAGGGCTCCTCGATCTCACCGAACGACTGCAGCAACCGGATGTCGCCGCTGAATTTCGATGCGCTCGCCGTGATCCCCGCAACGACCGCCAGCACGCGAGCGTCGATCTTGCGCGAATATGTCTGGCCCGTCACGGGCAGGCTCGTCGGTGAAATCCAAGGCCTGCGTTACTCGCCGGTCGAGCTCGCGCACGCGTGTCGTGGTCCCCGTGAAAGAGCTCGAGGAAGCTGCCCTGTGTGCCGGTGGTGCCCTTGATGCCGCGAAACGGCAGGTTCGCGTGGCAGTGATCGAGGTCCTGAAGGTCGAGCACCAGATCCTGCATCCAGAGCGTCGCGCGCTTCCCGACGGTCGTGAGCTGAGCGGGCTGCAGGTGCGTGTAGCCGAGTGCCGGTTCGGCGCGCCAACGCTCGGCGAAGGCGGCGAGCAGCCGGAGCACGCGCACAATCCGCGAGCGGAGGATCTCGAGGCCCATTCGCACCTGGATGAGATCCGCATTGTCCGTGATGTCGGCGCTCGTCGCGCCCAGGTGGATGACGCGCCGCGCTGCCGGTGCGACGTCGGCGAACGCGTGAACGTGCGCCATGACATCGTGCCGAAAGCGCTGCTCGTAGGCTCGGACGGCCGCGAAAGTCAATGTCGTCGAGATGGCCCCGCATCTCTGCGATTGCCGCCGCCGGCACATCGGCGCCCAGCTCTCGCTCGGCTTCGGCCAACGCCAACCAAATGCGCCGCCACAAGCCGTGCCGCGTCCGCGGCGACCACAGCGCCAGCATCTCTGGCGACGCGTACCGCTCGGCTGAGCGGGGAGACGTAGCTCGACTGCGCGTCGCCGGCGCTGCGAGCTGATTCGAGCGCGTCGCGCGCGCTCATTGGATGTTGAAGTCCGTCGTGAACACCTGGCCGTTGTGCTCGAAGTACATGCGGATGAGGCCGCGACCCGCATAGTAGTTCAGCGCCCGCGCGGCCTGGTCAGCACTCGCCACCGGCGTGCGATTCATCTGGAGAATGACGTCACCGGATCGGATACCCAACTCGTCGGAGACGCGATGGGTCACGGTGTAGATCACGGCGCCGTGCGTGCTCCGGACGCCGCGCTCGGCCCGGATTGCCGGCGTCAGCGTGACGAGTTGCAGCTCCTTGAGAACCTCGACCTTGGGTGCCGCAACGTCCGGCAGGTCGGACACCTGCACGGTGTCGGTGAACTCGCGAGAGCCGCGGCGGATCAGGAGCGCGACGTTCTCGCCCACGCGCATATCCAGCAGCTCGGCTTCCCAGTCGTAGGGATTGTGCATTGGCCGTCCGCGCGACTGCACGATCATGTCGCCAGGTACGATCCCGGCACGGGCGGCTGGAGAGCCGGGGGCGACCGAATCGCACCGTCACGCCACCAGTGAGCACCTCGCGCGGGTTGCTGGATTCACTCAGCTGCGGTTGCACGCCGATCCACGGCCGGCGGACCGCGCCGTGAGCGAGCAGATCTTCGGTCACGCGCTTGGCGCGATTGATCGGAATGGCAAACCCGAGTCCGACGGACCCGCCGCTCGGCGTGTAGATCGAGCTGTTCACGCCGATGACTTCGCCCAGCGCGTTGACGAGCGGGCCGCCGGAGTTTCCTGGATTGATCGCGGCATCCGTTTGAATCATGTCGACGTAGACGCCGTTTCCCTCGGCCTGGCCGACGAGATTTCGGCCCGTGCCGCTGATCACTCCGGCGGTGACGCTCGGCTCGGTGTTGCCGAGGAAGAAGCCGTACGGGTTGCCGATCGCGATGGCCCACTCGCCAATCAGCAAATCGTCCGAATTCCCGAGGGGGGCCACGGGCAGGTGTTGGGCGTTGATGCGCAGGACCGCCAGATCGTTGACTTCGTCGACCCCCACGACTTTTGCCGGATACGTGGTGCCATCCCGGAGCGCGACGTTGACCGAGGTTGCGCTGCTGACGACGTGCGCATTCGTGACGATGACGCCGTCCTGACGGACGATGAACCCCGAGCCGAGTCCCTGCGTAGTTCGATCGGCTCCGCCGCCAAAAAAACCGTCGAACGGATCCGCAGAGTGCGTGACGGCCTGCGTCTGAACGGTCACGACCGCAGGAGCTACTCGCGCAACCGCATCGGTGATTGGCGTTCGGCGCGTCGCGAGCGCGCTCCGAACGGCCTGGCTCGAGATGTACGGACTGTGCGTCCGTGTGAGGGGTCGAGCTCAAGCCCCCGGTGTCGCTCGCCGCTGGCGGGGGCAGCGATGAACTGCTGCCGGTGTCCTGGCCGATGGGGCCGGCGTCCGCCACGAATCCGGCATTGGTCGGGGGCGCGGCGACGCGGGAGCGGCATCCGCACACGGCTGCACCGGCCGCGATCGCAAGCAGCACACCGTAGCGGACGCGCGGCTTCGATGAGACTCGCTCAGGCGTCACCGCACACGCCGAGATCCGGAGCCATCCACCATCCACATTTCTGCGGTTGAGCCTCATGCGACAGCCTATACCGTGACCCGAGCGTGCACGTGCGCACTCAGGTCTCGGAGCAACTGGTCCAGCCCCCGATCCGTCAACGGATGGAGCAGCAAGGACCGGAGCACGTCGGTCGTCACCGCCACCACATCGGCCCCCGCTCTGGCGCAGCGTGCGAATTGCATGCTGTTACGGGGCATCGATGCCGCGACGTCGCAACCGATGGCGTGCGCGGCAAACACCGCGCGCACGTCCTGCACAATCGCCGCGCCATCTTCGCCGACCGTGTCGAGCTGATCGACGTCCACTTGCACCATGAACGCACCCGCTTTCGCCGCCAACACGGCCTGCGCTGTTCCGAAAATCAGGGTTGCCACGGCCCGCACGCCATCAGCGCGCAAGCGGCGGATCGCTGGGACCGCGTCCTCGACGAGTGGCACCTGTACCAGGATCTGGTCGGAGATCTTGGCGAGCTCCCGGCCGTCCCGGTAAATGTCCGCGGCCATCACGGATCCCACGGAGGCGCACACCGGCAGTGGGGTGATCTTGCAAATGTCAGCGAGCAGCGCGCGCTCGCCCGCGTGGCCGGCAGCCTCGCGCATGAGCGATGGCGGCACGACTACGCCATTGGCCAGCCCGGCTTCCAAGGCCCATTCCACGTCCTGCGTCGACGCTGTCGCTACGAAGATCTTCATTGCCTCCGCCTACCGTTCGTTCATCTGTCAGCCAGCGACCGACCGCTCGTCATCCACCTCTGCGGCAGCCCGATACAAATCGCGGGGGTACTCGACCTGCTCGAGGTAGAGCGCGTGCGCAGGAGCGGGGGGCGAGACTTCCGAGTTGTCTGACGCTTCGAGCAGCTGAGCCACCGAGCCATCATCTCGCCGCCCCGCCGCGACCTCCACCATGGTGCCGACGATAAATCTGACCATGTGGTGGAGGAACCGGTTTGCCGCTATCTCAAAGGTCAATCCTCCGGGCCGTTCGCGCCACCGCGCCTCGCGCACCACGCACCGATGGTCATCCCGCTCCGGTGCGGTCCCTCGCACCGCGTATGCTCGAAAGCAGTGGTCGCCAAGCACCGCCCGCGCGGCATCTTCGAGACGCCGCCGATCGAGCGCGTCCTTGACGGCCCATTCCCAGCGTGACCGGAAGGGTGAGTTGGCGTCGTCGTCCGTCCCGATTCGATAGCTGTAGGTCCGCGACACCGCGCCGTATCGCGCGTGAAACTGGGGTTGCATCTCGTGCGCAGCGGCGACCCAGATGTCGTCCGGCAAGAGCGCGTTCAGCGCTCGCCGGAGCTTGGCCACTGTCCACGTCGCTGGAACAAGTGCGCCGACGGCTTGGCCGCGCGCGTGCACGCCTGCGTCGGTCCGGCCCGCTCCGACCGCGCGCGTCTTTACGTTGCACAGCCGGCTCAGGATCTGCTCGAGTTCCCCTTGGACGGTCCTGGCCTCCGGCTGGCGTTGCCAGCCAGCGAAGCGCGTCCCGTCGTACTGGAGAACGAGCTGGACCGAGCGCTCCGCCATTGTCCTGAAGTTACCGGTGAAGGGGGACGTGTCAAGAATTCTACCCCGCATGCGATTGTTCGGAACTCCTTGTGACATCAGCAGGTACAGGTTCTGCTGAGCTCGGTGTTTAGCGCGACAACTGCATCGTACCCGCCCAGCGCGGCCGTCACGGGGGCGGGCGATTGGCGCGCAGGCTATCGAGGCCGGTAAGCGCGCTCGTAGCCCTCGTCACCCGTTCCTGCCGTCACCAGTCGGACGCACCCTCGTCTTAGACATTACGGACCAGTGCAGCCTCTTCGACCCCTTCGAGCGATCCCGACGCTCCACGCGCGCCGGATAGCCTAGTATGCCCCCTCGGACTCTCGGCTCCCTGGCCCATGCACTGGCGGCTGCGCCGTCGCTGGAGATCGCCCTCGTCGCTCTCGGCGAGGGTCTCGCCGAAGTAGACCGGTCCGCGCACCTGGCGCTGCTGCGCTACGACGGGCGCCGCCAGATGCTGGTCGATCGTTTGACCCCGGCCGGGGGACGCGTCACGCGAACGCAGATCGAAACGACGTTCGACCACCTGCCCGGCCCCATCCGACAGGCGGTTACGCATGGCGGACGGTTCGTCGATCTCGCTGAACAGTCGGACGAATACGGACGCCTGTTCGGGTTGCCGATAGTCGCGGACGGCCAACTCGCACTGCGAGGGTTGCGGTTCGACGGATACCTGGCCGCCATCATCGCGCTGTACGAGCCGAAAAAAATCTTCGGCAGCCGATCGTCGGAGCGCTTTGCAGCCGCTGTCGCGCTCTTCGAGCTCGGGTTCGCACGATTTGCCGAGCGCGAGGCTCGTGACGAAGCCGTCAAAACACTCGAGGATGTCACGCAGCGGGTGCACGGCGAGTATGTCAAGAAGCTGGCGGCGCTCGAGCAGCAGCTGCGCGCGCGCGGCCAGGCACCGAGTCCGGGCCGTGATACGCCGGCGCCCCCAGACCCCGCCAGGATCGTCGCCCTCGAGCGCGAGGCGGCTCGAGCTGCCGAGGAAGCCCGCCGAGCCATGCATCGGGCCGAGGCGGTGGAGCAGCAGGTGACTGCGGCGGTTGGACAGCTGCAGCAATCTCACGTCGAGTTGCACCGCCGGAGCGAGATGCTCCGGCAGAAAACACGCACGCTCTACCTGATCGACAAAGTGCTGACGGTAGACAATCAGGCAACGAGTCCGCGGCAGCTGGTCGACGGCCTGCTCGCACTGGTTGGCGATGACATGCAGGCGCAGCGGTGTTCGCTTATGTTGCGGGCACCGGAGCCGGGATACCTGTACCTTGCCGCGGCGCGCGGGCTCGCCCCAAACATTGTACAGGGCTCTCGCATCGCGATCGGTGAAGGTGTTTCGGGGCGCGTCGCAGCCAGCCGGCAGCCGCTACTGGTCCAGGATGTGGCGGAAGCGCAGAGTCACCCGCTCCTTCAGGATCAATACTTCACGACGGGCTCGTTCATCAGCTTCCCTCTGGTCTATCACAACGAGCTGGTTGGTGTCGTGAACCTCACGAATCGCGCGCAGCGAGGAGTCTTCGTGGAAGAGGATGTCGAGCGCGTCAGGTTGCTCGGTCTGGTCATTTCTTTGGTAGTCTCGCACGCGCGTCTCGCCGATCGGCTCATGCTGCACATGCATGTCGCGTGAGGTAGCCGCGCCGCCGGCACCCGTCGTGGGCTCCACGTCGCACACCGAGTCATCCTCCGGCGCCACATCGGCCGCCGCCCTCCGGGCGGCGCTGCGGACGGTCGCCGAGGGTGGGACGCTGAGCGAGGCGCTGGTCGCGGACGCGTTCGCATCCGTTATGGCCGGCGAGGCCACAACGGCGCAGATCGGCGGGCTGCTCCTCGGGCTGCGGGCCCGAGGCGAGACGCCGGCCGAATTGGCCGGCGTAGCGCGAGCACTCCGTCGCGCGATGGTGCCGCTCGGCGCCGACCGTCCGGTGGAGCTGGTCGACACTTCCGGGACCGGCGGCGGCGCGGTCACGACGTTCAACATCTCGACGATCGCTGCCTTCGTTGCCGCGGGCGCGGGAGTGCGCATCGCCAAGCATGGCAACCGATCCTACACGTCGCGGTGTGGCAGTGCCGATGTCCTCGAGGCGCTCGGGATACCACTCGAAGCGCCCGTCGCAATCCTCCGTGAAGTGCTCGCCGAAGCTGGCATCGTCTTCATGTTCGCCCCGTTCATGCATCCCGGCAATGCGTCACGTTTCTCCGGTCCGGCGGGAGCTCGGCGTGCCGACGCTCATGAACCTGGTCGGCCCGCTCGCCAATCCTGCTGGCGCGCTTCGTCAGGTCATCGGTGTAGCCGACCGCCAACGGCTTTCGCTGGTCGCGGCCGCGTTGGCGATGCTCGGTGTGCGTCACGCGCTCGTCGTGCACGGGGAGCCAGGGCTCGACGAGATCTCTCCGCTCGGGCCGACGCATGTCGTGGAAGTCCGCGGCGCGGAGGAACGACGGTGGACGCTCGATCCGCGGTCGCTCGGACTCGGCGAGGCGACACGTCGATGACTTGCGCAGCGATGAGCCGCGGGCCAACGCGGCGTTGTTGATCGATGTGCTATCCGGCCGCGGCTCGCGCGGAGCGCGAAGCGCCGTGGTCCTCAACGCGGCAGCGGCGGTGTACGTCTCCGGTCGTGCTGCGACGTATGAGGACGGTCTGGTCGTGGCGGCCCAAGCGCTCGACAGCGGCGCCGGCCTCGCTGCGCTCCGCCGGATGCAGCAGGCGTACGAGCGCCACCAAACGGCGGGGTCACGGTCAGGGATCAGGGGTCAGGGAACCGCAACGACGACGCCAACAGCCGGGCGGGCTGAAGCCCGCCCGGCGTTCGCGGTTGTGGTTGCCGTCCCCGACCCCTGACCGCCTGACCCCGCTGCCTAGCCCTCAGTATCGCCGCAACACCCCCACTACGATGCCCTGGATCGCGACGTCACGCTCGTGCACGTACATGGGCTGGAGCGAGTCGTTGGCGGGCTGCAGGCGAATGCGCCCATCCCGCTCGCGATAGAGCTTTTTGACGGTGGCGCCCGCTGCCATTGAGCAACGCGATAACCATCTCGCCGTTGTCAGCCGTCTTGCGCTCGTGCACGACGACGAAGTCACCATCGCGAATCTGCTCGTCGATCATCGAATTCCCGCGCACTCTCAGCACGTAGTGCCCGCCGCCCCGCCGCACGAAGCCCTCGGGTACCGCGATCGCCTCGATGACTCGACCGCTTCGATCGGCGCGCCGGCCGCGACCGTACCGAGCAGCGGCAGCTCGACGGCCCGCGGATACGCATCTGACGGCAGGATCTCGATCGCGCGGCTCTCGTTGTAGCTGCGCCGGATGTAGCCCTTGCGCTCGAGATTGGTGAGGTGCTCATGCACCGTGGCCAGCGAGTTATAGTTGAACTGCGCGGCGATCTCCTCGAAGCTCGGCGCGTAGCCGTTGGCGTCCGCGTACGAGCCGAGATAACTGAGAATTTCGCGTTGCCGCTTCGTGAGTGACATGGCTGACCTCGGTACCCGATCCTCGAGTTGGTTGATTGTCCCCGAACAGCTTCCGAACCCCACGTTAGCCGAACAATACCCGAAGTGCAAGTAGCTCACCCGCTGGACGCCACCTTCAGGGACTCTGGGTGAGCTCGTCTCAGCCGCGCAGCGACGCGCCGCCCGTCTCGAAGCGGATCCGCGAGGTGATCACCGCGGCTGCGCGCAGGGCGCCGACACCGCCGGGCTTTGCCAGCGCACTGCGCCGCGACCACGTCGCGATCATCGCGGAGATCAAGCGCAGCTCGCCGTCGCGAGGGGACATCAGTCCCGGACTCGATGCCGCGCGCCGGGCGCGCGACGTACGCGGCCGGCGGTGCGGCCGCGATCTCGGTGCTGACCGAGCCCGAGCGCTTCGGCGGCAGTCTCGAGGATCTGAGTACGGTGCGAGCGCAGGTCGAGTTGCCCGTGCTGCGAAAGGACTTTCTGATCGATCCGCTACAACTCGTCGAAGCGCGGGCGCTCGGCGCGTCCGCCGGGCTCGTCATCGTCCGCGCCGTGGATCAGACGCGTCTCGCGTGACCTCCTGAGTGCGGGGCGGGAACTCGGCCTCGAGTCGCTCGTCGAGGTGCACACCGAACGGGAAGTACAGATCGCCCTGTCGGCCGGGGCTCGGGTGATCGGCGTGAACAACCGGGATCTGGAAACACTGCACGTCGACCCGACGGTGGCTCGCCGCATCATTCCGATGCTGCCGGCAGACGTGATTGCCGTGGCGGAAAGTGGCGTCGGCTGCCGATCCGACGTCGAAGCCGTCGCGGCCGTGGGTGCGGATGCGGTGCTGGTTGGTACTGCCCTCTCGTCCGGCACTCGACGCCGCGGCGTCCGTGCGTGGCCTGTCCACAGTCCCTCGCGCCGGCAGCCGGCGGCGATAGGGTGACCGACGTCAAGTTTTGCGGGATGACTCGCGGCGCCGACGCAGCATTGGCGGCGTCACTCGGCGCCGCCTACGTGGGATGCATCTTTGCCGGAGGACCGCGGCATCAGACTCCAGACGGCGCCGCGAAGATCTTCGCCGAGCTCGGCCGGGCCGCGTGGGCCGCGGCGAGTCGGCGTGTTCGCCACCGCGGATGCCGCGCTACTGGCCCCGGCGATCGAGAAAGCGGGGCTGGACGTGATCCAGCTTCACGGCGACCCGACCCCCTCTGAGATCGCCGCGGTCCGGCGGAGCTTCGATCGGCAGATCTGGGCGGTTGTGCGGTGCCGGGGGGGTGCCTTGCCAGCATGGGGTCGCCTCATTGTGGGACGTCGCGGATGGAGTCCTCCTGGACGCTCATGTCGATGGCCGGCTGGGAGGAACCGGGGTAGCGCTGCCGTGGCAAGCGTTGAGCAATGCCGTACACGACAGCCGCGCACGAGCGGCTCGCAGGGGACAACTCGTACTGGCCGGCGGGCTGACGCCTGACAACGTCCGGCAGGCCATCGAGGTGCTGCGTCCGGACGTCGTCGATACCTCGTCAGGCGTCGAGTCGGCCACCGGCATCAAGGATCCCTCGCGTATGAAGGCCTTCATCCAGGCCGTCGTCGCGGCCGACCGAGCCATCGGGCTCGGTCCAGAACCCTCTCGGAGCATTTGATGACAGTCGCGCTTCCCGACCGCTTTGGATTGTTTGGCGGCCGCTATGTCCCGGAGACCCTCATTCCGGCGCTCGAGGCCCTGAATGAGGCCCTGCAGGGTGCGCTGGCCGACCCGGCCTTCGCGGCCGAGCTGGACGACCTCCTTCGGAACTACGTCGGCCGCCCGTCCCCCCTGAGCGATGCCCCCCGTCTCTCGGCCATGGTCGGCGCTCCTGTCTATCTCAAGCGGGAGGACCTCAATCACACCGGCGCCCACAAGATCAACAACACGGTCGGCCAGGCGCTCCTCGCCCGCCGGATGGGGAAACGCCGGATCATCGCCGAAACCGGCGCGGGGCAGCACGGCGTCGCGACCGCTACCATTTGTGCCCGTTTCGGGCTGGAATGCGTCGTGTACATGGGCGCGGAGGACATGCGGCGCCAGGAGTTGAACGTTTATCGAATGCGGCTGATGGGGGCGACGGTCGTTCCAGTCGAAAGCGGCACGCGCACGCTCAAGGACGCGACTACGGAGGCGATTCGCGACTGGGTCACCAACGTCACCGACAGCCACTACATCATTGGGTCGGTCGTGGGGCCGGCCCCGTACCCTCGTATGGTGCGTGAATTCCAATCCATCATCGGGCGCGAGGCGCGCGAACAGATCCTGGCACGGGCCGGTCGTCTTGCCGCGAACCGTCGTCGCATGCGTGGGCGGCGGATCGAATGCCATGGGCATCTTCTCGGGATTCGTCGACGACGCCAGCGTGGAACTGATCGGGGTAGAAGCGGCAGGCGAGGGCCTCGCAACTGGACGCCACGCGGCATCGCTGAGTCGCGGGACCCCGGGCGTGCTCCACGGGTCCCTCAGCTATCTGCTCCAAGACGCCGCAGGGTCAGGTGCATCCAGCGCACTCGATCTCGGCTGGACTCGACTATCCCGGGTGTCGGTCCCGAGCACGCGTTTCTCAAGGACAGCGGGCGAGCGACGTACGTCGCAGTGACTGACGCCGAGGCGCTGAGCGGTTTCGAGGTGATGAGTCGTGCGGAGGGCATCATTCCCGCCCTGGAGACGGCGCACGCGGTGGCGTGGCTCGTCGGTCAGGCAGGCCGGTGGAACGCCGACGACCCGATCGTCCTCTGTGTCAGTGGACGCGGTGACAAGGATGTGGCGCAGGTCAGCGCGCTGGGAGTCGGTCGGTCGTGACGGCCCCGGGAGCAGCGCAGCCTCGGCAATCCACCGCTATCCCCCTGGAGCAATCCTCGGAGGAGGACGCGCCGCTCACACCGTTTCCCAGTGCGATCATCGAAGAGATGCTCCGCGTGTTCGTGAAAGGCGTGCGAGCGCATCAGCTCTACCTGCACAACAACCCGACGTACGTGCGGGCCCTCGAAACGTTGCGCGCAGTCGTTCGCACCGATCTGGGAGCATACCGACGACTTCTCCGTGCAGGTCACGGAGACTGATTTCGTGTGGGAGCGGGTGCCGGTCCTGAGCGAAACGGGGAAGACCGCCGACAGTCTCCCATGGCTGTTCTACAAGGACGGCGTGCGAGAGCTGCGCTTCCAGAAGGGATTCGAGGAGGAAGACCTCGTCGGGTTCCTCGACATCATCCAGCGGGCCCGACGCCAGAATCCCGATGAGGACGACCTGCTGGTCATGCTGTGGGAGCGGGACCTCCTGCATCTGCGCTACAAGTACGTCGAGCTGTCCGACGACGGCGGGCTTGGCCTTGGGGAACTGACGCCGCGCAACGAGCCGCAGACGATCGAGCCGCCGCGGGCCGACGACCCGGTGCGGCCCGAAGAGCAACTTCTCGAATCGCGGCCGGGCCTCGTGAACCTCGCCGACTTCGACGCGACGCTGTACTTCCTCGACGAAGGAGAGGTCGCGTATCTGCGTCAGGAGGTCGAAGCCGAATACGCCGGTGACACTGCGGCAGAACGTGCATCGGCATTCTGCTCGACATCTTCGAGGTACAGGAGGATCCCGTCATTCGTGACGAGATTTCCGCTGTTCTCGATCTGCTCGTGGTGCATTTCCTCAGTGCGCACGAGTTTCGCGCCGTTGCCTACTTGCTGAACGAGGCGAGGGTGGCGACGGGTCGAGCTGGCAACCTCGCCGCGGAGCAGCGCGATCGCCTCGACAAGGTCCCGGATCAGCTCAGTCAGGCGGACGCCCTGTCACAACTGCTCGAGTCGTTCGAGCAATCGGCGAGCATTGCCGCCTGTCGAAGACCTGACCGCGCTGTTTGCGGAGTTGCGGCCGCGCGCCATGGAAACCGTTTTTGCCTGGCTGCCGCGCATCCAGGACCCGCGCGTTCGCGACCTGCTTCAGGGCGCCGCAACGCGCCTGACGGCGGCCAACACCAGTCGAGCTCGTTCGCCTCATCGGCGTCGGGAATCCCAAAGTTGCCACTCGAAGCGGTCCGTCGCGCCGGTGCCGTTCGAAGCCCGGCGGCCGTGACGGCGCTCGTGCGTCGGCTGGCCGATGCCGATGCGGTGATGCGTCTGGCTGCCGTGCAATCGTTGGGTGAGATCGGATCTGCTGGGGCGCTGCAGGGAATCGAACGCGCGATCGACGACACGGACCGCGATGTGCGCGTGGCGGTTGCACGCGCCCTGGCGGGGCACGGATATCGTCCCGCGCTTCCACGCTTCGAGGCGGCCGTGAAGGCCAAGACCCTGCGCGAGGCGGACCTCACTGAGAAGATGGCCATGTTCGAGGCCTTCAGCGTTCTGGGCGGCGAGGCCGGAGTGCCGCTTCTCGACGGCGTCCTCAACGCCCGCGGATTCCTGGGTAAACGGGACGACAGCGAAACGCGTGCATGTGCCGCCATGGCGCTCGGCCGGATTGGGACCGAGGTCGCGCTCGAGTCGCTGCGGCGCGCGCGCAACGAAAAGGATGTCGTGGTGCGCAACGCGGTGAACAAAGCGCTGCGCGGGGCCGCATGACCGCGCCGCCTCGCCGCCCGTCCGGTCGGCCGACCGGAACCATCACCGCACCGATCGGCGACGCGCCGCCCAAGCACCCTGAGCCCGATACCAACCCGCATCGGAACGAGGCAGGGTCCGACGCGCTCGTCCGTCGGCTCGGTCGCGGCTTCATGGTCGCGTTTTACGGCGCCATGCGAGCCATCAAGCTCTATCCCCTGGAAAACGCGGCGGTCGTCAAGGCGCTCGACGACCTGACGACGGCTACGCGTGCGCTCATCGCGGAAGAGGAGGAGCTCGAGTTTCGCACGAGTGGGGAGTTCATCTTCATCAACTCGACCCGATTGCGTCTCGATCTCGACAACTACGCGAGCTTCAGCCATCTCCTGACGTTGTTCCGGAGCGGGGGCATCGGGTCGCTGCGCGTCGCCGAGTCGGTCACGCCGCGCGATTGGCTCGTCTTTCTCTCGCTCGTCCAGGCGCCGGGCGAAGGAGAGCCCGAAGATCGTTTCGAGCAGTTGAATGGCAAGCTGGCGCTCGCGAACGTGACCACGCTCGAGTTGGGACCGCCGGCGACGGCGGTGCCGAAATCGGCGATCGCCAGCAGTCGAAGGAAGCGGCCAAGCGGACGTACGCGCAGTCCGTCGCCGTGTCGAAGGAAGTCATGCACTCCGTTCGCATGGGGCGGGCGCCCAACGTCAAGAAGCTCAAGCGCGTCGTGCAGGCCATCGTGGACCAGATCCTCAACGACGAAACATCGCTCTTTGGGCTGACCACGCTGCGCGATTACGACGAGTACACGTTCACGCACAGCGTCAACGTGTGCATCTTCGCTGTCGCGCTCGGCCGGCGACTCGGTCTGAGCAAGCTCCAGCTGTACGACCTCGGTCTGGCGGCGCTCTTTCACGACATCGGGAAAGCGCGCGTGCCGGTCGACGTTCTCAACAAATCGACGGCGTTGTCCGAGGAGGAGTGGCGCGCGATTGCCAACCACCCATGGCTCGGCGTGCTCTCGCTCTTCCAGGTACGCAGTGCCCAGGATCTGCCATACCGCGCGATGGTGGTCGCGTACGAGCACCACATGAAAACGGACCTCACGGGGTATCCCGAAGCCGGTACGGGACCGCCGCATGGGCATCTTCAGCAAGATCGTCGCGATCGCCGACGGCTTCGATGCCGCGACGTCGCGCCGTTCCTATCAGACGGACCCGTTGACGCCAGCGGCCGTGCTGCAGGAGATGCGGGACAATCCGAAACGCGGCATGGATCCCGGTCGTCGTCAAGGCGTTCATCAACTTGCTCGGCCTCTATCCGGTGGGCACGCTGGTCGTGCTGGATACGTTCGAGCTCGGGATCGTGCACGCCGTCAATCCCGAACCCGGAAATGATGTCGCGCCCGATCGTGCGCGTCGTCAGCGACCCGCAGGGCAACATCCTGTTCCCGGGAACGCTGGTCGATCTGGCGGAAGCCAATACTGCCGGGACGTTCGTCCGAACGATCATCAAGACGGCAGATCCGGACCGCTACGGCATCCGGGTATCGGATTACTTCGTGTGACGAATCCATCGCCCTCCTTGACCGAGCGGTTCGCGGCGCTTCGCGCCAATCGCCGGCGCGCGCTCATCTGCTATCTCACGGCTGGATTTCCGGACGAGATCGACGACGGTCGATCTCCTGCAGCGGACTCGCCGACGCAGGTGCGGATGTCATCGAGCTCGGGATCCCGTTTTCGGATCCGCTCGCCGACGGGCCGGTCATCCAGGCCAGCTCACAGCGCGCGCTCGCTGGCAGGGATGACCTACGATCGTGCGCTGCGCCTGATTGAACGCGCCCGCGTCGACGGTCCCGGTCATCATCTTCAGCTACCTCAATCCCTTGCTGGCCGCTGGGCCGGACGCTCTCGAACGTGCCGCCTCGGCCGGCGCCTCGGGTGTCCTGGTGACCGACCTCCCGGTGGGCGCCGATCCCGCGCGTGAAGCGTGGCTCGGCAGCAGCCCCTTGGCGTTCGTGCGGCTGGTCGCGCCGACGACGCCCGACGACCGAATGGCGGAGATCGCGCGGCACGGCAGCGGATTCGTGTATCTGATCAGCCGTCTGGGAGTAACCGGCGCGCGCGCGGAGCTTCCGCCAGACTTGCCGGCGACGGTGGCCCGGCTCCGGGCCGCGACGACGCTTCCGATCGCTGTCGGATTCGGCATCTCGCGTCCCGAGCATGCGGCAGCGGTCGGCCGGATCGCCGATGGGATCGTGGTCGGCAGTGCGCTCGTAGCTGCCGCCGAACGAAGTGTGGACGCCGCCATCGGTCTCTCGCGCGCTCTCCGCGCCGGCCTCGATGGAGCGGCGGCTCTGGCCGGGCACGCGCCGACTCGCGATATCGACGCGGATAACAGGCGGACCGGGTCGGCACCATGAACACGCTACTGCACCGATACGCGCGAGGCGTCGCTGCGTCCGGCATGATCATCCTCGTTGCCGCGCTCCTGTTTGACCGGCGCTGGCTCGAGCAACCACTCAATCTGTTGGCCCTGACCGCTGCCGCGGTGGTGCTGCGCGCCGCTCAGCTCCCGCTCACCAAGTACTCGGCGCTGCAACCTCGTGGGCGGGCGCCGCGCTGACCGGCGCCCTCCTGTGCGGCGCGCCGGTCACGCTGCTGGCTGTCTACCTGGGCGTGTTGTCGCGGACGTCGGCGATCCTCAGAAAGTCGTTGGAGTTCGCGTGGATCAACGCGGGACGCGAGGTCCTGTCGCTCGCGGGTGCGTACGGGTTCTTTGCCGGCGCGCTGCGCTTGAGCGGCGTCAGCGACCTTGGCACCGACGCCACCTTTGCGATCGCCGTGTTCGTCGTCGCGTACTTCGTGCTCGGGCGGTCGTTGCTGTACTTCACGCTCCTGGTGCGCGACAAGCTTCTGCCCGACGAGCGAGCGCTCATCCTGCGCTACGAGCTGGTCGGCGCGGGCGCCGGCACCGGCGCCATGTGTGCGATGCTCATGGCCGTGGTCAATCTGGGATGGGGCGCGTGGCCGATGGTCGTCATCCTCGCCGCGGCGGGCTACGTGCTCAAGCGCATCCTCGAGGAATCGATCGCGGCCGAGGAGCAGAACATGATCCATGCGATGGAGAACGTGGTCACTGCGGACGTCTCCCTCGCCGAAGCCTGCTCGCTGATCGAGCGCATCGGCCCATCGGTTGATCGACTGGAATGACTTTCGGATCTACCAGCTGGGCTCCGACGGTCCGCGACTCATTTACCGAAGTGACAAAGGGCTGCTGCCGAGAAGCGATCGCCCCCGGACGGGACGGCGAGGCGCTGCGCACGCTCGCATTGGAATCGGGTCGACCGGCTGTCGTCGTCGACTCCATGCGTGATCGACCGCGTCGAGAATCCGCGGCTCGGACGCGCGTAGCTCGGTCGTCGTGCCGCTCCGGTTCGGCGACCGCAACGTCGGGCTGCTCGAGCTCGAGCATCACAAGCGAGCGACGTACGGCCCGAAGCAACTGCCGATCGTCCAGCGCATCGCCAATCAACTCGCGATGACCGCTCCACATCCACGAGCTGCGACAGCCGCTGCTCGATGCGGTCGCGCGGATGGGTGCGCAGGTCGAAACCCTGGGCCACTCCGCTCGCACACTGCGCGGCGGCGGCGAGAGCGTGGCGCGCACCATCGCGGAGATTTCCCGGGCCATAATCGAAGAGGCGGACCAGCTGGCTCGCAGTCTGGATGTCACACGCGGGCTGCACGAGGCGACGACAGGCGTTGTTCGCGATGGCAGTGCTGCGGCGGAAGCCAGTCGCCGCGCCACGGACGTCGCCACGGAGCACCGCTCGACCATCGCGACCGCCATCGACCGCCTGGTGAGCGCCAAAGGCTTCGTCGGAGAGAGCTCCTCCGAGGTCGACCAGCTCGCGCGCACGGCGGCAAACGTCACGGAGTTCATCGCCGTCATCAAAGAGGTGGCCGAGCAAACCGACCTCCTCGCGCTCAACGCGGCGATCGAGGCTGCGCGTGCGGGTCCCGAGGGACGAGGCTTTGCAGTCGTGGCGGAGGAGGTCCGCAAACTGGCAGAGCGAAGCGCACGGGCCTCAGCGCAGGCCGCCGACATCATCCTGGGATTCGAGGAGCAGTCGCGTCGGATTGCCGGCCAGATGGAGCGCGGGCGGGCGATCGTCGGCGACGCCGAGACCCTTTCCGAAGCGGCGCTCCGGGCGCTGGACGTGATCCTGGAGGCAACGGCGCAGAGCGCCCAGCGCGCCCGCCGGATCGCGCAGGTATCCCGCGATCAGGAACAGGAATGCGCCCGGCTGCAGGAGCGCGTCGGGCGGATCGCCGGCATCTCCGACCGCAATCGGTCGGGGGCCGCAGCCGTAACCGCATCGGCCAAGGAGCAAGCGACCGCCCTCGCCGGGCTGGAGAACGCTACGCGCGAGCTGCGCGGCGTGACGAACTACCTGGGCGATCTGACACGGCGTATCACGACCGCGCGCTAGGGACGACTGCGGCCGACGCGGGGACGGTGTAGCTTCCCTGCATGTGTCCCGAGACCGCGTATGTCGCACTGGGTTCGAACCTGGGCGACCGGGCCGGATACCTCGCCGCGGCACGGGGCGCGCTCGCCGCCCTGCCTGACACCCAACTAGTCGCCGTGTCCGACATCGAAGAAACGGCGCCGCTCGGACCGGTGGGCCAGCCGTCGTACCTCAATCAGATGGTGGCGTTGAAAACGACGCTCGAACCGATCGAGCTCCTCGAACGCCTGCACGAGATCGAGCGCACCAATGGGCGGGTCCGCACCATCCGGTGGGGACCGCGGACGCTCGATCTGGACATCGTGCGTTTCGGCGACCGACAGGTCGAAGTACCCGGCCTCGTCCTGCCCCATCCGGAACTGCCCAACCGAGTTTTCTGGCGACGCGAGATGGAGCAAATCCACGGCACACTCGCCGCTGAGCGTGTGGGGGCGTGTCATTGAAGCAGTCGGTACTCGGCGGTCGTGGATATCGTTAGCAGCAAGACGGACATGCGGCGGGTGCGGCGGGGGCTGCGTGCCCCCGTAGCCCTCATCCCGACAATGGGCGCGCTTCATGAGGGACACCTCGCGCTCGTCGACGCCGCGCGTGCGTCCGCAGCGAGTATCGTAATGAGCGTGTTCGTCAACCCTCTGCAGTTTGCGCCGACTGATGACTTCACGGCGTACCCGCGAGACCTCGACCGTGACGCGGCGCTCGCGAGCGGGCGGGGCGTCGACGTGTTGTTTGCCCCGCCAGTCGCTGAGATGTACCCGGTCGCTCAACGCGTCGCCGTCACACCGATCGTGCCGAACGACCGGCCCGCACTGAATGCGCGATGGGAAGGCGCTGCGCGGCCTGGGCACTTTGCCGGTGTGCTCACCGTCGTCTCGAAGCTGTTCCACCTCGTTCAACCCGACCTCGCCATGTTTGGCCGGAAGGACCTGCAGCAAGTCACGCTGATCCGCGCAATGGTCCGGGACCTCGACGTGCCGGTGGAGGTCATCACGGTGCCGACCGTTCGAGCGGACAATGGGCTGGCCCTCTCGAGCCGCAACGCGTACCTGTCCGAGCCGGAGCGCGCGCAGGCGCTGGTGATTTCGCGGGCCCTCCAAGCAATGGTCCAGGCCTGGCGGAGCAATGGCATTCGGGACGCCGAAGCGCTCGCGGCGATCGGGCGACGCATCCTGGACGCGCAGCCCGCGGTGAAGGTCGAATATCTCGGCCTGGCGGAACCGATCGGACTCGAGCCCGTGACTCAGGTGGACCCTGGCGCAGTCGCGATGATTGCGGCGCGGGTTGGTCGAACGCGACTCATCGATAACGCGGTGTTCGAGACTTCCTCGCCGTGACGCTGCCGGCGTGGGGAGTCGTGTCGGAGAAGCGGCGAGGGCACATCGCGCGTGTGACCGCGTTGATCGACGGGTGGGCTGGTGCACTGCATCTGTCTTCCGAAGCCGCGCAGGCATGGCACGATGCCGCCACGTGGCACGATGCATTGCGGGATGCCCCCGAGAGTGTTCTCCGCGATATCACGGGCGACGCGCAGTCTGATGCCAACTTGCTCCACGGGCCGGCGGCCGCTGCACATCTAGCCAGGAATGGCGAGCGTCGCGAGGATGTCCTCGAAGCCATCCGCTGGCACACCGTGGGCTGCTCGACTTGGGCCGACACGGGCCGCGCGCTATATATGGCGGACTTCCTGGAACCAGGCCGATCGTTCGCGCGGGGCGACCGCGCGTACCTCGCGCATCTGGTGCCACTGGACTTCGCGGGGGCCTTTCGGCAGGTGGTGCGGACGCGGTTGGATTGGACGCTGCGCGAGGGCAAGGCACTTCTGAGTGAGACCGTGGCGCTATGGAACGCGGTCCGCTAATCGACAACTTCCCGACGTCCACCAGTGACGCTTCCAAGCCACGCCGGACGCCAAGGGTCGGACGATATGTCGCGGCGGTGCTGGCGTTGGCGCTCGTTGGCGGCCTCGTGGTCGAAACGCCGACTGTGTACCACTGGGCGGCGGCGTCAATGCGCGATGAGCCGCGGTTTCGCGGCGGCAATGTGCGGGCGCCAGAGGGGACCCGCGTCCGGGTCGAGCTCTTCAACGCGACACAGCATCGCGGATTGGGCCGCCGAGCAATGCTCTACCTGCGTGACCAGGGATTCGATGTCGTCACATTGGGGACGTCGACGGCCCTACGAGATACGACTCTCGTCGTTGGCCGGGGAACCCATGTGGATTGGGCACGACTGGTGTCACGAGCACTGGGCGTGGCACGCGTCGAGGCACGCGCCGACAGTTCACGCGACGTGGACGTCAGCGTCTACCTCGGGTCGACGTGGCGACCGCCGCCCCATCCGTTCTACCCGTAGCTGGCCGCACGCGGCACTGATATCGACACCGCGACTCTTGCGAATCGCGACCTCGACGTCCCGCGTCCGAAGTGCTCGCGCGAAGTCTGCCGTCGCACGGGCCGAGCTGGGTGTGAACCCCTGGGCACCTCCGGGGTGGAGGGGTATGAGGTTGACGAACGCCCCACACTCCTTCGCGAGCCGTCCGAGTGCCACGGCGTGATCCGGCCGGTCGTTCACGCCACCCAGGAGGACATACTCGAACGTCACGCGACGAACGAAAGTCCGCGCCGCCGCGATGACGTCGGCGAGCGGATACTTCGTATTGATCGGCATGAGCTGCTGCCGGAGCCCGTCGCTCGGTGCGTGGATGGAAAGCGCGAGGCGGAACTGCTCTCGCCGACTGGCCAGCGCTTGTATGCCCGGCAGGACTCCGACCGTCGATACCGTGATGTGTCGCGCTCCAATCGCCAGTCCGTTCGGGTCGTTGAGGATGGTGAGTGCCACGTCCACGGCCCGCCAATTCATGAGCGGTTCCCCCATGCCCATGAACACGATGTTGGTGGGACGGATCGGGTCGCTGAGCATGAGCATCTCGCGGACCTGCGCGGCGATCTCCCAGGGCGCCAGGTTGCGAGCGAACCCCATGGCACCGGTGGCGCAGAACGCGCACTGCAGGGCGCACCCCGCTTGCGAGGATATGCACAACGTCACGCGACTCCCCTCAGGGATCGCAACCGTCTCGATCGCTTCATCGTCGGGCAGTCGAAACAAGAACTTCTCCGTCCCATCGACGGATCGTTGACGAGTGGCCGCGACGAGGCGCGGCATCGTGAAATGAGCGTCCAACAGCTCCCGGAGTCGAAGCGGCACATCCGTCATGTCGGCGAACGCCGACGCCGGGGCGCGCCAGAGACGGCGGGCTACCTGGCTGCCGCGGTAGGCTTCGAAACCGTGCTGGGTGACGAAAGCTCGCAGTCGGGCTTCCGCGTCGGCGGGCGCCAAGTCCAGCAGATTCTCACGGCTCGGGCCGGACGAATGGCCCTGACGTATCACGGGAGGTCGATCATGCATGTAATGATCACTCAGTCACTTACGTGCCAGGACTTCGTGTAGTGCCGCGGGGTGGGCCGCTACCGACGGGGCCTCGGCCCCATTAAATTCACTGGCAAGTCAATGAACAGTAATCGATTGGCGTGTCGGCCGTGACGGACGAGGTGGTCGACCGCTCGCAGTTATCAACGTCGCTTCGGACTCGCATGTGCGGATCGCTGCGCTCGGCTGACGCCGGCTCCGCGGTGCGTCTGGGCGGCTGGGTGCAGCGCACCCGGGACATGGGCGCGATCGTATTCATCGATCTGCGAGATCGCGACGGCATTGTGCAGATCTCGTTCGATCCGCGGTGGACGCCGCCCCACGTCATTCGTCAGGCGGGCGCAGTTGGCGTCGAGAGCGTCGTGCTCATCGACGGCGAGGTCGCGTTGCGGCCCGACGACAAACGCAACTCCGACCTCGAGACCGGAGACGTCGAAGTGCGGGCGGCGACGCTGCAGGTCGTCGGGCCGGCCACCACGCCGGCGATTCCGGTGGCGCCCGCGCGCGGCGAACAGCTGGCGGCCGAAGAGCTACGCCTGCGCCATCGCTACCTCGATCTGCGCCGGAGCGAGCTCCAGCGGAATCTGATGCTTGCGGCATCGCCTGATGCAGTCGACTCGCCAATTCTTGAGCGACCGCGGCTTTCTCGAGATCGAAACGCCGATCCTCACGAAGCCGACGCCAGAAGGTGCGCGCGACTACCTGGTCCCGAGCCGCGTCCACCCGGGCGAGTTCTACGCGCTTCCACAGTCCCCGCAGCTCTACAAGCAGCTCCTGATGGTCTCGGGGTTCGATCGGTACTTCCAAATCGCCCGCTGCTTCCGAGACGAAGATCTGCGCGCAGACCGTCAGCCCGAATTCACACAGATCGATATCGAGGCCTCATTCATCGAGCGCGAGGACATCCTGTCGCTGGCGGAAGGGCTCGTTGCCGAGCTGTTCGCCGAGATCGGCGTGTCCGTATCGGTGCCTTTTCGACGGATGGCCTATGCCGATGCGATGGAACGGTTCGGCATCGATCGGCCAGACCTGCGCTACGGACTCGAGATCTTCGATGCGACGGACCTGTTCCGAGGGACCGACTTCGGCATTGCGAGGTCCGCGATCGACGCCGGCGGTCGTGTCAGGGGCCTCAAGGTGCCGCAAGCCGCGGCATGGTCGCGGAAGCAGGTCGATGAGCTGGAGGCGATCGCAAAGGGAGCCGGTGCTGGCGGCTTGATTCGGCTCCGGCGGGCCAGCGGCGTGGTCGAAGGGCCGGCCGCGAAATACCTGTCCCCGGACGCCCTGGAGCGGTTGGCTCTCGCGGACGGCGATGCCGCCTTCCTCGTAGCCGGCCCGGACCGAATTTCCAGCCCGGCCCTCGATCGGGTGCGCCAAGAGGCCGCTCGCCGCCTGGGCCTCGTCCGAAGCGGTGTGAACGAGTTCGTGTGGGTTCTCGATTTCCCCTTGTTCGAGCGCGACGCCCACACGGGAACGATGGCGGCCGTCCACCACCCATTTACGGCGCCTCACCCGGACGACCTGGCATTGCTGCAACGTGACCCGGAGCGGGTTCGCGCCGTCGCCTACGACATAGTCCTCAACGGGACGGAGCTTGGCGGTGGCAGCATCCGCATCAGCGATCCCGATGTCCAAGAATCTGTGTTTCGTGTGCTGGGGATAGGCGAGGACGACGCCCGTGCCCGGTTCGGGTTCCTGCTCGAAGGTTTGCGCGGGGGCGCGCCTCCGCATGGCGGCATTGCATTTGGATTCGATCGGATCGCCATGACGTTGGCGGGTGCGACCTCGCTGCGCAATGTGATCGCGTATCCCAAAACCACCGCCGCTCGGGCGCTGTTCGAGGGCGCACCGGCCAAGGTCCCCGCGCGCGATCTCTCGGAGCTGCACCTACGCAGCGCGAGCGACGCGGCGGGCCCGGAGGGCGCGGCCCGTGACTAATGCGGCCGTGACCCAGCGCGTGTCGACTGAGGGTGCCGACCTCCTCACGCTTGCGGGCGTCAACGACGCCAATCTAGTCGAGCTCGCACGGCTCTCGGGTGCGCGCGTCGCCCTACGCGATGACCAGCTATCTGTCAGCGGCCCGGCCGAATCGGTCGATCGCGCGGTCGCGGTCGCGCATCGCATGATCGAGCTGGCTCGCCAGCGGGAGCCGGTCACCCCCGACGACGTCATGCGCCTGCACGAGGGCGAGGGGCGCGGCCCCTCGAACGACTCGGAGAACGGCGAGGGCCTGCGGATCGCGCTGCCGGGTGTGCGCAAGGTGATCGTTCCCAAGACGCCCGGACAGGCCGAGTATCTCTCGAAGATCATGGACACCGACATCGTCGTCGGTATCGGACCCGCCGGCACCGGCAAGACGTATCTTGCCGTGGCCGCAGGAGTCGAGGCGCTGGTGCGGAAGCGCGTGCGGCGAATCGTCCTGGCGCGGCCGGCAGTCGAGGCTGGTGAAAGCCTCGGGTTCCTGCCAGGGGACATGCAGGCGAAGGTCGACCCGTACCTCCGCCCGCTGTACGACGCGCTTGACGCGATGATGCCACCGGAACGAATCCAGCGTGCGCTCGAGACTCGTACGATCGAGATCGCCCCGTTGGCGTTCATGCGCGGCCGAACGCTCGCGGATGCGTTCGTCATCCTCGACGAGGCACAGAACGCGACGACGTTGCAAATGAAAATGTTCCTGACACGACTCGGCGTGAACTCAAAAATTGTCATCACAGGAGACAAGACGCAGATCGATTTGCCCCGCCGAGAGGAATCGGGGCTTATGCAAATCGAGCGCATCTTGCCCGGGATCGATGGGATTGCCTTCCACTATTTTGACGAGACCGACGTCGTCCGACACCGACTCGTCCGCGACATCATTCGAGCCTACGCCTACGACGCCGGCGCCTGAGATCCGCGCCGAGCCGGACCGGAGTGCGGTGACCTGGTGGCGGTACATTGACCGCCTGACGCCCGGCGCGCCCTTGGGGACCGTCGTCGTCGCGCACCTGGCTCGGTGGGTGGTCCTCGTCCTCGTCGCGGTGTTGTGTGCACTGCTATTCGGGCGTTTGCACGGCGGAGTTGCCGCCGCCGCGGGCGCCGTGCTCACCAACGCCTTGGTGCTCGGCGTGTGCGGACTCACGCTCGCGTTCTTCCGGCCCAGCCTCTACCGGTCGCTCCGGACGGTCCTGCTGGTCGCCGGCGTGTTCCTGATCGTCCTCGCCGCCGCCGCCGTAGCTGCACGCGGTACGCCGACGCCCGAATTCGTTCCAATCGCGTTTGCGGGCGTGTTGTTCAGCGTCCTGTTCGATTCGCGGGTCAGTGTGTTCGCGTCGCTCGTGTTGGCGGCGCTGATCGGCATCCAGCCGCCGTACCTCGGCACGCCCGCGCTCTTCCTGTTCCTGGTGGTGGGTGTGGCTGCCTCCTTCAGCGTCCGCGTGATCCGCCGGCGAGACCAGGTGTTCTACTCGATTCTCGTCACGGCGGCGGCCTATGCGCTCGCGGAAGTGGCGATTGGCCTTTCGACCGAGTGCATCCGACGTGTCGATCGGTTGGCATGTGATCTGGGGGGCGACGAACTCCGTCGTGTCGGTGGCGTTGGCACTCATGTTTCTGCCTCCGCTCGAGGAGTTCGCGGGGGTCGACACCTACCTGAAGCTGCTGGAGTGGTCAGACCTCAATCGACCCTTGATGCGGCGTCTCAGCATCGAGGCGCCTGGCACCTTCGCGCACACGATGCGCATCGCGAACCTCGCCGAGGCAGCCTGCACGGCGATCGGGGCCAACGGGCTACTCGCCCGCGTCGGCGCCTACTATCACGACATCGGCAAACTCACGAAGCCGGAGTACTTCGTCGAGAATCAGCCGCGGGGCCGTAACCCCCACGACAAGCTGAAGCCGACCGCGAGCGCCGCGATCATTCGCGATCACGTCTCGGCGGGTATCGAGCTCGCCGGCGAGCATCGCCTGCCTGCCGCTCTGATTGCGTTCATCACCGAGCACCATGGCACGGGCCGGATCACGTACTTCTACGAGAAGGCACGCGAGCGCGACGGCGGCGTCGTCGACGCGGCGCTATTCTCCTATCCCGGACCGGTGCCGCAGACGGCAGAAACGGCCATTTGCATGCTGGCCGATGGAGTGGAGGCGTCGGCCCACGTCCTCAACGACCCGAATCCCCAAAAGATTCGCGAGGTGATCGAGTACATCGCCCGCCAGCGTATCGAGCAGGGACAGCTGCGTGAGGCACCGCTGACGCTGAAGCAGCTCGAGGTCGTAAAGGAAGAATTTGCCCGGGTCCTCATCGGCATGTACCACCACCGCATCGACTACCCGTCCGCTAGTGGCGGCATCACCGCCGAGTTCGCATCGGCCACGCCGGCCTGATGCGTCGCCCTGGGTCGGCGGCCGGCGATCGGTTCGGCAGAGCGCGGGCCGCACTCGGGGCGCCTCTCGACAGTCATGGACAGCGGCCGGAGTTCGTCCGCGCCTCCTGGTGGTGATGCTCTCCGTCGCCGTTGGAGCGGAAGCTGTTCGAGTACCGATTGCTCTGGAACGTGTACGCCAACTCGCGCACCGCGTGCTGCGAGCGGAAGGCATTCGCGATGCGCTCGTGTCGATCGCGTTCGTCACGCCGCGCACGATCACGCAGCTCAACCGGCGGCACCTGGGCCACCGCGGGCCGACCGATGTCATAGCGTTCGGCTTCGCGCCGCGGCGGATGCGCGCAGGCACTCGACACGGCGGCGGGCAAGGTGCCGAGCGTGGCAGTGGGGTTGTGGGTGACGTGTACGTCGCGCCAGCGGTCGCCCGCAAGAACGCCGAGCAGTGGGGTGTGGGGGTGCGGGAAGAGCTCGCGCGGCTGGTCGTCCACGGGCTGCTGCACGTGATCGGCTACGATCACCCGGCCGGTGCGGATCGCGTGGACTCTCGAATGTGGCGTCGCCAAGAGGCCCTCGTGCGGGCTGTCGCTGGCAGGAGCCGGCGGACAGGCGAACGGAGAAAGAAGGCAAGGGCCAAACAAGGGAGAAAGGCATGAACGCCGCCCCGCCATCGGTCGCTCCGACGGATAGTGCGCCAGCGCGTCTGCTCGAAGCGTTTGCGGCGCGCCAGCCAGCGGCGTTGGCACGCGTCATCAGCATCGTCGAGAACCACCGACCCGGTTTCGATGCCGTCCTCAGCGCGCTGCACGAACGAACCGGCCGGTCGCGGCGCATCGGAATCACGGGGCCGCCTGGTGCGGGGAAGAGCACGCTCACCTCACAACTGGTGCAGAGCTATCGTGCTCAGGGATTGACCGTCGGCATCATTGCGGTCGATCCAACGTCGCCATTCAGTGGTGGGGCGCTGCTCGGTGACCGGATCCGCATGGAGTCTGTCGCGCTCGACCCGGGTGTCTACATCAGGTCACTCGCGACGCGCGGTGCGTTGGGTGGCTTGTCAGCGGCGACGCGTGAGGCCGCGGATGTGTTGGACGCATTTGGGTTCGACCGGCTCATCGTCGAGACCGTCGGGGTTGGCCAGAGCGAGCTGGATGTTGCGCGAACCGTCGACAGCTGCGTCGTCGTGCTCGTGCCGGAGTCTGGAGATTCGATACAGACGCTGAAAGCCGGGCTGATGGAAATCGCCGACGTCTTCGTCATCAACAAGGCGGATCGGCCCGGCGCAGACCGGTTGCGTACCGAGGTGCAAATCATGCTCAGACTGCGTGCGCGGGCTGCGGCACCCGCGGCCAGGAGCGCCGCTGGTGCCGCCATGCCCAGTGCCCGCGCCCATGCGCTCGATGCCAAGGACCACGGCGCACCTGCGGGCGACGACGGCGCGGGGCATTGGATTCCGCCCGTGTTGACCGTCGTCGCGACGGCCGGAACAGGCATCGCCGACATGGTGACCGCGCTCGATCGGCATTACGAGTATCTTTCCTCGACGGGTCTGCTGACCGACCGCCGACGTGCACGGCTGCGTGAACGGGTAAAGGATGTCGTGCACCAGAAGGTCCGGGACCGCCTGTGGCCCGATCGGGGGACAGCGGCCTGGCTTGACGAGCAGCTGCCGGCGTTGGAATCGGGACGCACGACACCTTACGACGTGGCGGACGCGCTATTGAACCGTAGCGCGGCGCTGCTGACTGGGAGACCAACATGACGTCGATCCGTGATGCCCGCCGGCCGTCGAGCGCCGGCCCGAATGGCGCGGACAGCTCTGATGAGCTGGAGCGATTGCGCGCCGAAGTCGCGATTTGGCGTGCACGGTACGCATCGGGCGAGTTGCGGCCGATCGCGTTCGCCAACTCGGTCGGCGAAGTCGAGCCGTTGTACACCCCGCTCGATGGACCGCGAGACCCGGAGTCGCTCGGCGTCCCGGGCAGTTACCCATACGCGCGGGGCATCCACCCGACTGGCTATCGGGGCCGGCTCTGGACAATGCGACAGTTCGCAGGATTCGGGAGCGCACAGGATACGAACGCTCGCTACAAATTCCTGCTCGCCCAGGGTCAGACGGGCCTGTCGGTGGCGTTCGATTTCCCGACCCTCATGGGGTACGACTCGGACCATCCGCGCTCCGAGGGAGAAGTCGGAAAGTGTGGGGTGGCCATCTCGAGCCTGGCCGACATGGAGACCCTCTTCGACGGGATCCCGCTTGGTGAAGTGTCCACGTCGATGACGATCAACGGACCGGCCATCATCCTGTTCGCCTTCTATGTCGCCGCTGCCGAGAAGCAGGGTGTGCCGTCCGAACGGCTCCGGGGCACGATTCAGAACGACATTCTGAAGGAATACATGGCGCAGCACGCCTGGATCTATCCGGTGGAGCCGGGACTGCGTCTGATCGTGGATGTGTTCGCGTGGGCGGCGGAACACGCACCGAAGTGGAATACGATCTCGATCTCGGGCTACCACATCCGAGAGGCGGGGGCCACGGCTGCGCAGGAACTGGCATTCACCCTCGCCAACGGCTTCACCTACGTGGAGCGCGGCGTAGCGCGGGGACTGCCTGTCGACGTGTTCGCCGGACAGCTCTCATTCTTCTGGGACATCCACAACGATTTCTTCGAGGAGATTGCGAAGCTCCGTGCCGCGCGCCGCATCTGGGCGCGCCACCTGCGCGAGCGCTATGCAGCGCAAGATCCCCGATCGTGGATGATGCGCTTCCATTCGCAGACGGCGGGCGTGACACTCACGGCGCAGCAGCCGATGAACAACATCGCGCGCGTGGGCTACCAGGCGCTCGCTGCGGTCCTCGGTGGCACCCAATCGCTCCACACGAACTCGATGGACGAGACACTGGCGCTGCCGACCGAAGCAGCCGTGCAGGTCGCGCTCCGCACTCAGCAGATCCTCGCGTACGAGACGGGCGTCGCGAACGTGATCGATCCACTCGGCGGGTCCTACTACGTCGAAGCACTGACCGATCAGCTCGAGCGAGACGCCGAGGCGCTGTTCGAGGAGATCGAACGGCAAGGTGGGGTGGTGACCGCTCTGCAGAACGGCTGGTTCCAGCGGAAGATCTCCGACGCCGCGTTTCGGCAGCAGTGGGAGCAGGAACAAGAGCGCCGCATCACGGTCGGGGTGAACGCGTTCGTCACCAGTGAACAGGACGCCGACCAGATCCCGCTGCTCAGGGTCGGAGAGGAAGCAGCCATCGCGCAACGGCAGCGACTCGCTCACCTGCGTGCAGCGCGCGATGACTCGGGGGCCGCAGCCGCCCTGGCGCATCTCCGCGAGGTGGCGGCCACCGAGCGGAACGTGTTCCCCGCGATCCTCGACGCTGCCCGCGCGTACTGCACACTCTACGAGATTCGGGCCGCGATGGAATCGGTGTTCGGCGCGTACCGGGAGCCCGTGTTCTTCTGAAATCCAGATCGACGCGCGAATGGTGGGCGTCGTATTTCGACGCCCACTACCTGATTGAGCACGAGCCAATGCTCGGCGACCGAGCTGCACGCCGAGAGGTTGGCCGGATCCTCGAGGTGTTGCAGCTGCCGATTGGCGCGCGTATCCTCGACGTCCCCTGTGGCCAGGGGCGGCACTCGGCGCTCATGGCGGAGGCCGGGTACCAGGTCGACGGTTTGGACTATTCAGCGCATCTGCTCCGGCATGCACGAGCCGCCGGTCCGGCGCGCCCTGGGCGAGCCCCGCGGTATCGGCGAGGTGACATGCGCGCGCTCCCACGCGAGTGGACCGCGAGGTTCGACGCGGTCGTCAATGTCGCGACGTCGTTTGGATTCTTCGCCCACCCGGCGGATGATGCGCGCACACTCCAGCAGTTTGCGCGGGCGCTCCGGCCCGGCGGCCTGCTCGTGTGGCATGGAGCCAATCGCGACGGGGTGATGGCTCGCTTTCTGTCGCGCGACTGGTGGCCGACGTCAGATGGTGCGTTGATCGGGCACCGACGGCGCTTCGATCCGCTGTCCGGCGTCCTGACGGTCGACACGGCGTGGCGTGGTCCCGCCGGATCCGGCGAGCGGTCCTATCGCTTGCGCTTGTATACGGCAACCCGTCTGGCCGAAATGCTGGCCGATGTCGGCCTGATTGTCGAGCAGGCCTTTTCCGGGTGGATGGACCGCCCATTGAGTCGACGTGCTGGCGAGATGCTGCTCGTTGCGCGCAAAAGCGGATGACCCCCGCCCACGGCGTGCGATACCTCTGCCTCCGCATTCCGCGATGATTCCTAACAAGCCTTCCGTGGTTGCCCCACCGGTGGCGACCCGGGTAGAATGCAGGGTTGTATCGTGTCATACCCTAACGCTGTATCCATGACTGACTCGCGTCCGATTCGTGTGCTCGTCGCCAAGCCAGGGCTCGATGGCCATGATCGCGGCGCCAAGGTCGTCGCCGCGGCGCTGCGTGATGCCGGCATGGAGGTGATTTACACCGGCCTGCATCAGACCCCCGAGATGATCGCGACCGCGGCGGTCCAGGAGGACGTCGATGTCGTGGGCCTCTCGATTCTGAGTGGCGCGCACATGACGCTCTTCCCTCGTGTGCTGCAGCTCCTGCGGGAGCAGGGGCGGGACGACGTGTTGGTGACCGGTGGCGGCATCATCCCGCAGGCCGACATGGATGCGCTGCAGGCGCAGGGGGTCGGGAAGCTCTTCGGCCCCGGGACCCCCACATCGGACCTCGTGAACTACATCCAGGAGTGGTTCGCGCAACGGCAGCGGCAGGAGGCGTGACGGCTGGGCACCGGGCCCCGGCGGCCGGGGACGGGCACGCGCGCCACGCGTGGCACGGGCGGCGCGCAACCGGAGAGCGGGAGCCGGCTGCGGCGATTGAGCGACGCGCTACGCGCGTTGGAGGCACGCCTCCGACAGGGCGGTGGCCCGGAGCGGATCGAGCGCCAGCACGCCCAGGGCAAGCTCACGGCACGCGAGCGGATCACCCAGCTCTGTGATCCTGGCGCGCGCTTCCTCGAGATTGGCTTGCTGGTCGCGTATGACCAGTACGAGGGCCAGGCGCCAGCGGCCGGCGTGGTCACTGGCTTGGGACTCATTCACGGCCGCGATGTCGTGGTGGTCGCCAACGATGCGACTGTCAAGGCTGGCTCGTGGTGGCCCGAGACCATTCGAAAGATTCTGCGCGCGCAAGAGATCGCCATGCGATGCCGCGTGCCGATCGTCTATCTCGTCGATTCGGCGGGAGTGAACCTGCCGTATCAGGGCGGCGTGTTTCCGGGGCAATACGGCGCTGCGCGGATCTTCTATTACAACTCTATCATGCGGCGATACCTGCGGGTACCGCAGTTTGCCGCGGTGATGGGACAGTGCATTGCCGGCGGGGCCTACTTGCCAGCACTGTCCGATGTGATCGTGATGGTGAAGGGCACTTCATTCATGGGGCTCGGCGGCCCAAACCTCGTGAAGGGCGCCACAGGCCAGAGCGTGGATTCCGAAACCCTCGGCGGAGCGACCATGCACGCCGAGGTCAGCGGCGTGGCACACTATGCCGTGGATGATGATCCAGCATGTCTCGCGCAGTTGCGCGCGCTGGTCGGGCGACTGCCGGGGAATCCAGCGGAGCCGCGGCTCGACGTCGGCCGCCCGCGCTCCCGCGGGTGACACGCACGCGCTGTACGATCTCCTGCCGGCAGACCACCGCATGTCGTACGACATGCACGCGGTACTCCGTGTCGTGCTCGACGGCGGTGCTCTCGACGAGTTTCAGGAACACCGCGCGCGCGAGATCATCTGTGGAGACGGTGCGATCGCTGGCATGACCGTCGGGGTGATCGCCAACCAACGCGGCTTGATCAAGGGGCCGGCAGGGCGAGAAGCCACGATTCGGTGGCATCATCTACCCCGAGAGCGCGGAGAAAGTCGCGTACTACATTGAGCGGTGCGACCGGCAAGGGATCCCGCTGTTGTTCGTGCAGGACGTGTCCGGATTCATGGTCGGCCCAGAAGCCGAGCAAGCCGGCATCATCCGGGCGGGCGCCCACTGGGTCGAAGCCATGTCGACCGCGCGAGTTCCCAAGATCGTTCTCACCGATCAACCACGCATCCGGCGCTGGCTATTACGCGATGGCGGGCCAGGGATTCGATCCCGATTTCATTTTTACCTGGCCCACCGGTCGCATGGGTGTCATGGAGGGCGAATCGGCGGTGCAGGCGGTGCACGGACCTGCGCTTGCGGCAGCACGCGCGGCCAAACGGCCGGTGAGCGCCGACGTCGAGACGGCCGTCGATGCCATGCGAGCGGAATACGAAACACAACTCGACGCGCGCTACGCTGCCGCTCGGGGTTTCGTCGACGCGATCATTTACCCGGAAGAGACTCGGGAGGTTCTTGGCGACCGCGCTCCGGACAGCCGCATGCAATCCCGGGCCGCATATCGGGGCATTTGTGCTCCCCAGTGGCCTGACGGATGAAGGCGCGCGGTCGCCCGGCCGGGACGCCGGTTCATGACCGCGCGCGTCGTGCGGGTCGCGAGTGGACAAGGCTTCTGGGGTGACTGGCTGGAGGCGCCGCGCCGCCAAGTCGAGGGAGGGCCCGTCGACTATTTGATGATGGACTACCTCGCCGAAGTCACGATGTCGATCCTCCAGAAGCAGAAGGAGCGGGACCCGACGTTGGGTTACGCGCGGGACTTCATTGGCGCGATGGACAGCATTCTGGAGGCCGTTGCCGAACGAGGTGTCCGGGTCGTCGCCAACGCGGGAGGCGTCAACCCACAGGGATGCGCGAGCGCCGTACGGGCCCTTGCGCGCAGTCGCGGCGCGGACGCAGCGCTCCGGATCGGCGTCGTCACCGGCGATGACTTGCTTCCCCGGCTCGATGAGTTGCTCGCGTCCGGCCACGCGCTGGCCAACATGGACACGGGTGAGCCACTGTCGACCGTACGCGATCGTGTGCTGTCGGCGAACGCGTATATCGGCTCGACGCCCATAGTCGAAGCGCTGAGCCGCGGCGCGAACGTGGTCGTGACAGGACGATCGACCGACACGGCGCTCACCATGGCCCCGCTGCGCTTCGAGTTCAAGTGGAGCGCCGACGCCTATGACCAGCTGGCGGCGGGTATTGTGGCTGGCCACATCATCGAGTGCGGGGCCCAGTGTTCGGGCGGCAACTGCCTCTACGACTGGCGCGCCATTCCCGATCTCGGAGACGTCGGCTACCCCATCGTGGAGGGTGCACCAGACGGCTCCTTCGTCGTGACGAAGCATCCCGGGACCGGCGGCCTCGTGTCGATTCAGTCCGTGACCGAGCAGCTCGTCTATGAGATGGGCGATCCCCGCGTCGTATATCACACCGGACGTCGTTGCTGATTTCACGTCAATTCGCCTTGCGAGCATGGGCCCGACCGGTCCGCGTCTACGGAGTGACAGGTCGGCCACCGACCGACAAGCTCAAGGTATCGGTTGCGTATCGTGCCGGATTCAAGGCGGTCGGGACACTCGTATATGCGTGGCCCGATGCGGTCGAGAAGGCGCAGATGGCGGATCGCGTGCTTCGCGAGCGCCTTGACCGGCTCGGGCTTCGCTTCGACAAGATCCTGACGGAGTTCGTCGGCGCGATGCGACGCACGGGGCGCTCGCTGGCCGTCCGAGCCGCGACCTCGCAGAGGTCCAGCTTCGGGTGGGGGTGCGGGGTGCTTCCGCGCGCGGATGTCGAGCGGTTCACGCGCGAGATTGCGCCACTCGTCCTGAACGGACCACCGAGCGTAACTGGATTTGCGGGCGGCCGACCCAAGGTCGAGGAAGTCGTGGCCTATTGGCCGGCCTTGATCGACAAGCGCGTGGTCCACACCGTGGTGGACCTGTGCATGAGGCAGTCGCGCGAGCGCATGAGCCGCGTCCGCCTGCTCGATATTGCGCACGCCCGGTCGGGCGACAAGGGTGACACGGCCAACGTCGGCGTGATCGCCCGTCGTCCCGAGTGGTACGAGGTGTTGGAGCGTTTCCTGACGCGCGACCGCGTGGCACGCACTTCGCCGGGATGATCACGGGTGGCGTCGAACGGTTCGAGATTCCCAATCTGCACGCGCTCAACTTCCTGCTGCATGGCGCGCTGGACGGCGGAGGCACGCTGTCGCTCAAGACCGATGCGCAGGGCAAAGTGGTCTCGACGGCGTTGCTCCGGCTCGTTCTCGATGTGCCGAACGACATGGTAGAGAGGCTCGAGCTGCCGCCTTCCGGCCATGACCGGTGCATGTCGCCCTCCGGGCCACCGTCTTCGTGGTGGGGGCCCTGGTGTTCGCCTACGGCGTACGGGCCGACTCACCGATGGTCCGGTGGATGGCCATTGCGCTGCTTGGGGGTCGCCTTCCTCCTGCGCTTCGTGGATCCCGCCAGGCGGCGTTAGCTTATAGGGATGTCGTCGGCGTCTTCGCCGTCCTCACACACAGGCTGGGGGCGGACTCGTCCGCAAGTCCAAGCTGCGGCGTCCGTCGTGCGCGCGCTGTCGACCGGCGTGTCCCCGAGCTGCTCGCGCCCGCCGGATCTCTCGACGCTGTACGAGCCGCCGTCGCCAATGGCGCGGACGCAGTGTATCTCGGGGCCGGCGGCTTCAACGCGCGAGATGATGGCGCGCAGCTCACGCTCGACGAGCTCGAGAGCGCCTGCACGATCGCGCACGCGCACGGCGTGCGCATCTATTTCACCCTGAATGTGCTCGTCAAGCCAGCGGAGCTGGTGCCGGCGCTCGAGCTCCTGAGCACCGCGTGGACTGCGGCATCGACGCAGTCATTGTACAGGACATTGGGCTCATTCGCTTGATTCGGACGGTGTTTCCCGACCTCGAGATCCACGGGTCGACGCAGATGACGGTGCACGACATTGCCGGCGCAGAGGCGGTCCGCGACCTTGGTGTCTCGCGCATCGTGATGGCGCGCGAGAACACGCTGGACGATCTTCGCGCGATCCACGCTGCCGTGCCGGATGTTGGGGTGGAGGCGTTCGTGCACGGCGCGCTATGCATCTCCTACTCCGGCCAGTGCCTGATGTCGGGTCTCATCTCGGAGCGGAGCGCAAATCGTGGGGCCTGCGCCCAGGCGTGCCGCAAGGACTATGTGCTGCGCGACGCCACGAGCGGCGAGACTATCGACGCGGGCTACCTCATTTCCGCGAAGGACCTCGCCTTGCACGATGACCTGGGCGCTCTGGCCGACGCCGGCATCGTATGCCTCAAGGTCGAAGGGCGGAAGAAACGGGCCGAGTACGTCGCGACTGTGACGCGAGAGTTACCGCGAGTGGCTCGACCGACTCGGCCGTGGAGAGCGAGCGGCGCCCCCTCGGGACGAGGTGGAGCCGCTGGTCCAGATTTACAGTCGAGGATTCAGCACCGGGCTACTGCATGGGCGACTGGGCCGCGACTACATCACGCGCGACCGTCCGGACAATCGCGGTGCGCTGCTCGGAACCGTCGTCGCAGTCGAGGGTCCCGAGATCGTGGTGCATGTCTCGCACGAGATTCACCCCGGTGACGGCCTGGCGTTTGAACCCCCCGAGGAAAAACGCGGGTCGGGCGTCGCGGGCGCTAGGGCGCCCGAGAAAGGAGACCCACAGAAAGTAGAACGTAGAGGACGAGGACCGGGATCGCGCGCAACGGCAACCGGACCAACGGTTTGGCGGCACCGTCGTCGCTGTGCGCGAGACCCGACGAGAGCCTGCGGGCTTCCGGCAGCGGATCGTGCTTCGTGAGCGGGTTCCTGTCGGCGCGCAGGTGCTGCGAAACGCGGACGCCGTGCTGATCGCGAAGAGCCGGGCGAGCTACGAGAGTGTGACGTCCGCAGCTCCGACCGAGACGCTTTCGGTGCGGCTCTTCGGCACCGCCGGCTCGCCCCTCAAGGCGGTGTTCACCAGGGCAGGCGGCGATGCGGACACGATCACCGTTCGCTCGACGGCGACGCTGCAACCGGCAGATCGGCACGCACTGGATGAGCGAACGCTCCGCGCCCAGCTCGGGCGACTGGGTGACACGCCGTTCACGCTGGGTGAGATCGATTGCCGCGCCCTGAAGTGGCGGCCTGTTCTTGCCTGTGAGCGAGCTCAACCACCTCCGGCAGGAGGCAGTTTCGGCGCTCTCCGCGAGCCGGGAGATAGATGGGCGATGTACAACATGAGGATCGCCGGGCGCGCATTGCGGCTGCCGTCGCCGACCTCGCAGGAAGAGAGCGCGCCGCCCCTCAGAGGGAGTCCGCCCGACCCTTCGAGCTGGCCGCGAGCGTGTATACCGTGGATGATGCGCGCGTTGCCGCGGCTGCCGGCGCGACCGGAGATCATCCTCGATCCGTTTCTTCGGCATCCGGCCCCGCCTGCAGCGCGAGTGCGCGCACTCGCTGCGGAACTGGCCGTCGAGATGTCGACCCTCTGGCTTCGGCTGCCGACTATCGTGCGGCCGCCGGAGCATCGAACCCTTGCCAAGTGGTTGGACCTCGGCCTACCTGTCGTTACCGGCCACTTGGGACTTGCCCGCTCACTCGCTCGCGAGGGGCGCCGCGTCACCGCCGACTACGCGGTCAATTGCTTCAATCCTCATACGGCCGCGGCTGTGCTCGCGACGGGCGTCGAGCGGCTCGTCCTCTCGGTCGAGCTCACGGCCGGAGAGATCGCCGACGCCTGTGCCGTGCAGGGGGCCAGGGTCTCGCGGCATTCGTGTATGGGCGACCGGAGGGCATGACGATCGAGCACTGCGTGTTGTCCGCCGCGTTCGACCGCGAACCGACGACTTGCCGCGATCTCTGCGTGCAGAAGCACCCGCACGTCGAATTGACTGATCCGGCGGGATACCAGTTCGCCGTGGCCACGGACAGCGCTTGCCGCAATCGGTTGCTGCACTCGCGGCCAATTGAGGGCTCTGAGTTCCTCCCGGCCCTCTGGCGTACCGGCCTCCGGGTCTTCCATATGGTGTTCAACGTCCCCGGCGACCCCGTGGCCGATCTCGTCGCGGGGTACGCCGCGGCCCTGCACGCCCTCGCGGCCGGTGACCCACCCGACCTCGCCTCCATCCGCGCCCTGGTGCACGGCGCCTTCACCCGTGGCCACTTCGCGCGTGCCGTCTAACATCGAAGACGCACGGGCTGTCCTCAGCCGGGCCTTCGGGTACGACGGGTTCCGGCCAGGGCAGGAACGGGCGGTAACGGCGATCCTGGACGGACGCGACACGCTCGTGGTTTTGCCGACCGGCGGGGGAAAGTCTGTGTGCTTTCAGGTGCCGGCGTTGTTGCTCCGCGGGCTCACCGTCGTGGTATCACCGTTGATCTCTTTGATGAAGGATCAGGTCGACGGTCTGACGGCCAGAGGGTTGCCCGCGACGTTCATCAACAGCTCGCTGTCGTACGGTGAGGTGGCAGACCGGCTCGCGCGTGCCGAGCGCGGTGAGTGGCGGCTCCTCTACGTCGCCCCGGAACGATTTGACCATCGGCGCAACGCCGGATCGCCTGCGCAGGGCTGGCGTCTCCCTGCTCGCGGTCGACGAAGCGCACTGCATCAGCGAGTGGGGGCACGATTTCCGGCCGAGCTACCGGCGCGTCCGCGCTATCCGCACTGCGCTTGGGGAGCCGCCGACTGTGGCACTGACGGCCACGGCCACGCCGGAGGTGCGGCGCGACATCGCGGAGCAACTCGGCCTCAAAGCGCCTGAGATCGTGGTAAGTGGATTCGACCGGCGGAACCTCCACTATCACGTGATCCGCACACGTAACGATGCCGAGAAGGACGCGACCCTCGTCCACCTGCTCAAGACGCACCCGGGCCAGGCGGTCGTCTACGTCACGACTCGCAAGGCCGTCGACCGGGTCACGGACGTCCTCTGCGACGCGGAGCTACCTGCCAGAGGCTACCACGGCGGTTTGACGGATGATCGAGCGGCACACCGCGCAGAACGACTTCATGTCCGAGCGCGTCAAAGTGATGGTCGCGACCAATGCGTTCGGAATGGGAATCGACAAGGCGAACGTCCGGCTCGTCGTGCACCACACCATGCCGGGGTCGCTCGAGGCGTACTATCAGGAGGCGGGTCGTGCGGGGCGGAACGGTCAGCGGGCGAACTGTGTGCTCCTCCACGCGTTTCAGGATCGCTTCACGCATGAGTTCCTGATCAACAACGCGCGGACGTCGTCCGAGGGTCGATCCGAGTCTTTGGCGAGCTGTCAATCCGGCCGTCGATGCACGCCGGCGGAAAGCGGATCTGGCGAAGCTCGATATCATGCAACGCTACGCGTATGCCAAGGGCTGCCGCCGGACATTCATCCTGCGCTATTTCGGGGACCCGGCCGCATCGGGCCAGTGCGACGGCTGTGACAACTGTCTCGGCAACCACCGCGAGGTCGTCATACCTCGAGTGACGCGCGCGCGGGCGCGCCGCCCGTCTGTCGAAGCCGATTCGCGCCCGGGGACTTCGTTGACGACGAATGGGCGGCATCCACCGGTGGGTGGTGCCGCGCCGCCGGCACCGATTTCAGATGGGGACGCTCCATTGTTCGAAGCTCTGCGAACGCTGCGCGCGGAAATCGCGAGGCGCGATGGCGTGCCGGCGTACGTCGTCTTCCCGGATCGCACGCTCATCGAGATCGCCACCCGCCGGCCACGATCGGTGGCAGCGCTGGCTGACGTCCGAGGGGTTGGCCCGGTCAAGCTGGAGCGATACGGAGAGCAGTTCTTGAGCGTCGTGCTGGGGGCAGGGCATGGCGGCGCTCCTGGGTCGCACGTCACAGGTCGAGCATAGCGTTCTTATGGATGAAGCACTGTATTTCGGCGAGCAGCACGCAGCGGTGCGTGAGATGGTGCGGAGCTTTGCGCGCGAGGAAATCGCGCCGATTGCCAGAGCGTACGATGCGAAGGGCGAGTTCCCCTGGCCAACGGTCAAGCGGATGGCCGAGCTCGGATTGCTTGGCGTACCGTGGCCGGAGGAGTTGGGCGGCAGTGGCCTCGACGTGCTCGAGCTACGTCATGGTCATTCACGAGCTCGCGAAGGTCGACGCGTCGCACGCGATCACGGTCTCCGCGCACACGACGCTTGGCACCTCGCCGATCGTCAACTTTGGTACGCCGGAGCAGCGCAAGCGGTATGTCCCGCTGCTGGCGAGTGGCCACGTCCTCGCGGGCTTCGGATTGACCGAGCCTGGCGCTGGCAGCGATGCTGCGGGTACGCGGACCACGGCGGTTCGACGGGGCCACGCCTATGTCCTCAACGGGTCCAAGATCTTCATTACCCACGGAGGAGTCGGCGAGATCTTCGTGGTCACGGCCGTGACCGAACCGGGCGCCGGGTCCAAGGGCATCAGCTCCTTCATCCTCACCAAGCAGACCGTCGGATCTGGATCGAGCCCGGGCTGTCGGCATGGGGCACGACGAGTCGCTGCCTGCAATGCCAGGGTTCCGCGCGGGCAAGAAGGAGGATAAGCTGGGCTGGCGTGCATCGGACACGCGCGAGCTTCTCTTCGAGAACGTCGAGGTTCCAGCTGAGAATCTGTTGGGGGCCGAGGGGAGCGGATTCACGAACTTCATGCGCACGCTGGACAGCGGGCGCATTGGCATGGCGGCGTTGGCGCTTGGGTTGGCCGAGGGCGCGTTCGAGCACGCGCTCCGGTACGCGAGCGAACGCCATCAGTTCGGGCAGCCGATCGCGACCTTCCAGGGAGTGCAGTTCCAACTCTCGGACATGGCGACTGAGATCGAGGCCGGCAAGCATCTGCTCTATCACGCCGCGTGGTTGCTACAGCATGGCAAGCCGGTGGCACAGGCGGCGGCAATGGCCAAGCTCTACTGCAGCGAATTGGCGATGCGAGCGACGACGAAAGCCGTTCAGATTCATGGCGGCTACGGCTACACCAAGGACTATCCGGTCGAGCGGATGATGCGCGACGCAAAGATCTGCGAGATCGGTGAAGGCACATCGGAGATCCAACGGCTGGTGATCGGTCGGAACCTGCTGAAGGATCTATTGGATTGAACGCGACTATGCTGACTCAACCTCCTCAATACGAGGCTGCGTCGCTTCTCGGTCGCACCCGCGTCCGGCACGTTGCTGGGCACGGCACCCGTTTGACTACGTACACACATGAAACGCGAAATTTTGATCAACGCGAACCCGCGGGAGACGCGGGTCGCCATTTTGGAAGACGACCAGCTCGTGGAGCTGCTCGTCGACCGGCCGGAAGCCCGCCGCATGGTCGGCGACATCTATCTCGGCAAGGTCGAAGCTGTCCTGCCGGGGATCCAGGCAGCCTTTGTCGACATCGGTACAGAAAAGAGTGCATTCCTCCACGCCTCGGATCTGGTGCAGGACGAATCGGAGGACGAAGACGACGAAGGTGACGCCACCGAGAATCGGCGGCGATGCCGAAGGCGACTCACCGTACGCCGACGCCGCCGTCCGGCGGCACAGGATCCCGGAGCGGAGACGACAGTGGCCGGCGCGCAGTGGCAACGGCGGCGACAACGGACGGGGCAAGGCGCCGCCGATCCAGGACCTCGTCAAGCGTGGCCAGGAGATCCTGGTCCAGGTCTCCAAGGAGCCGATCTCGACGAAGGGCCCACGGGTCACGGCGCAGATCTCCCTCGCCGGACGATTCCTCGTGTATATGCCTGACGCGACGCGCGTCGGGGTGAGCCGCAAGATCGGCGACCGGGCCGAGCGCCAGCGCCTACGGGAGATGGTCCAGGCGGTGCTGCCGGAGAAAAGCGGCGGCGTCATCGTCCGGACTGTCGGCGAGGACGCGAGCCAGGAGACATTCCGCCACGAGCTCGATGCGCTCATTTCGACCTGGAAGCGGATCAAGCGCAAAGCGCACTTCGTCCGCGCACCGCGGCTCGTGCACCGCGAGACGAGCCTGACCCGCGGAATCATCCGCGACCTGTTCAGCGACAAGGTCGACGGCCTGACGGTCGATTCGAAGCAGTTGTACAACGAGATCGCGGAATACCTGAAGGGCATCGCGCCGGACCTGATCGATCGTGTCAAGCTCTACGAAGACCGGGTCCCGTTGTTCGATAAGGCCAGCATCGAGACCGAGATCCGCGACCTGTTCAAGCGGCGCTGCGACCTGCCGTCGGGCGGCTACCTGATCATCGAGCCGACGGAAGCCCTGGTATCGATCGATGTGAACTCTGGACGCTACACCGGCAAGAAGGACCCGGAGAAGACGATTCTCAAGACCAACATGGAAGCGGCGCGCGAAGTCGCGCGCCAGCTCCGGTTGCGCGATGTCGGTGGCATCATCGTCTGCGACTTCATTGATATGGAAACGCGGGCCAACCGCGAGCGCGTGCTGCAAGAGCTCCGCACGCACCTCGGGCGCGACCGCGCCCGCACCAAGGCGTTCAGCGTGAGCGAGCTGGGGCTCGTAGAGATGACGCGACAGCGGGTGCGACAGAGCCATCTGCAGAGCATGACGGAGTCGTGCCCGACGTGCCATGGCACGGGTCGCGTTTTCACGCCGGAATCGGTGGCGCGCCGGATCGAGCGATCGCTGCGGCGCATCGTCGTCGAAGGCAAGCGCGACAACCTGCTGATCAGACTGCATCCCGAGGTCGCGCTCTACGTGTTGGAGCAGGAGCACGACTTCGTGCAGAAGCTGGAGAAGGGTGCAGGCTTCTCGCTCGAGTTGCGCGATGATCCGTTGCTTCGGCCCGACGAGTTCAAGATCGTGGTGAAGGGGGCGGGCCGGGACGTGACGGGGCAATACGCTGTGGCATGAAAGGCTAGCCGTTCGCCGTTCGACGTTGGACGCCAGAGAGAAACCTCGAGGCTAGCCTTGGCGCCCGGCCCCAGACCACGCCGGGTAGGGGCGACGGAATGCGTCGCCCTCCGTTCGCCAGCCACGCCACACACGACAACGCCCGGTATGGCGCCCAGCCCAGATTGCCGGATGTCGCGCGTCGACGTCGGTGGATCCGGTGCGGGGATGGAGGGCGACGCATTGCGTCGCCCCTACCCGCCGAATGACACCTGGGTGACTGCCAACCGGATCCTGCCGGATCACCCGAGTACGCCCACGTCTGGCGTGGTCCAACGTCGAACGTCCAGCATTTAGCGTCTCAGCTTCGTTTCCACTCCAACACGACCACTCGGGCAGACGCGTGCCCTACATTCGTCAGCCCGGGCTTCAGGCGCTGCATGATGGCGCCGCCGGGGAGAACGCGACGATTGGTGTGGACGGGCATCCAGATGAGGTTCCCGGAAGTGCGGTGCAGATCGGCCGTCGACTCGAACTCGCCGCGCACCTCGAGATCGGATGTGGAAACGACGACGGCCAGCTGAGGGGCCGTCGCCGAGTCGGGGCTCCACGTCGCACCTGGCGGCAGCGTCACCGCATCAGCGACCCACTGGTCCGCGCTGATTTTGCGTGTGATCGACGGGCAGTGTCCCGCGTTGCTGCACGGCGGGCTTCTGTCACAGGCGGTGGTGCATGTGGCGGCCCCCGTTGTGGGGTGCAGGAGCTCGATCGTGATGTTGTGGAAGGGGCGGTCCAGCCTATTCGCGACAGAGTGAGCGAAGGCGCCTCGAGCGTACTCGATCGCGCCGTCCTTCAACACCAGCCGTGCGGGCGGAGAGCCGTCGGTTCGTGTGCTCGTGATGTCGGCGTCGCCCAGCGTCACGAACACGTAGTCGTGATCGTGGCGATGGATGAGGGTCGTCGCGTGCGGGGCGGCGGTCACATTGAAGACGCGTACGTAGTCGGTGGTGAGGGCCAGGTGATGGCTCGGCTCCTGGGTAATGGGTACCGTCTGGTCCGTCTGCGCGTGGGCCACCAATGCCCCGGCGCCCAATAGCGCGACGGCCAGCCGCCAGGCCACCCCTGCCCGACGGCGCCGCCCGAGCCCCGACGACGGCAACGGCTTCTTGTTCGATCCGCTGGTCCCTCATGTGCTCCTCTCCCAGGTGCGATACGACCGGCCGCGCGTTCCAGTGCCGGCCGACGTTGACGAACCCCACCGAACCCAGTACGTTCCAAGGCTGTAACTCATTAGGCACTTTCAACTTCGCGTCTTATGACATACGCAATCATCCGGGCTGCTGGGAAGCAATATCGCGTTGAGCCCGGCAAAGTTGTCCGCGTTCCCAGTCTGCCTGGCGAGGCCGGTTCGAAGGTGACGTTCGAGGAGGTGTTGTTGTCCTCCGATGGCTCGCAGGTGCAAACCGGCGCGCCGCTTCTTTCGGGCGCCAAGGTCACTGGTGAGATTGTCCGGCACGGGCTCGATCACAAGATCGTGGTGTTCAAGTTCAAGCGTCGGAAGAATTACGCGCGTAAGCAAGGCCATCGGCAAGGCTTCACCGAAGTTCGCATCAACACAATCTCCGTCGCATAGCAGCGGCACGCGGCGAGTTCCGAGACCCATCCTATGGCTCACAAGAAAGGCGTCGGCTCATCACGCAACGGACGTGATAGCAACCCGCAATTTCGCGGCGTCAAGAAGTTCGGTGGCGAGCGCGTGCGGGCGGGCAACATCATTGTCCGTCAGTGCGGCACCAAATGGCACCCCGGCCGCAACGTCGGCCTGGGGAGGGACTTCACCATCTTTGCGCTGATCGACGGTGTGGTGAAGTACGAGCACAAGAACCGCACGCGATTCAAGGTCAGCGTCTACGCAGACGCGGCGCTCGCTGCTGCGGAATAAGGCGGCGGGCGCTCAAGCGCCCGAGAACGTAGACCTACAGAAAGTAGAAAGTAGACGAACGGCGACATGCAGGGGCGGCCTTAAGGGGCCGCCTCTTTTTTTTGGTCGTAGTTAGCGTTTGCTGATGCCCGGCCCGTGACGCCAGTTGCGTCCCTTGGGAGCCCTGACGCTGATCAGCTATGCTCGCCCATCCCAAAACGCTCGACGAGCCGTCCACACACGTCCGTGCAAATCCCATCGACGCCCATTGCGGCCAGTCGTTGGGCATCGTCGACCTCGTTCACCGTCCAGGCGATGACTCGGCCGCCGGCGGCATGAATGCGCGACACCAGCGTATCGTCGATCATGTCACATTGCTGCCAGTAGTCGCGAGCGCGCGCGGCCTGCAGCGCCGCGACGGGGTCGATGAGGTAGCTCGCCGACAGAATACCGGTTGCTACGTGGGCACTCCCTGGGGGCGCCGAATGATCCTCATCGACCATGCGGGACACTCGGAGGGCGATCCGGTGATCGAACCCATGGATCGCGCATGGCGTTACGGATTCGCCGATGCACCGCAGCACGGCCCGTTCGGCCTGAGGTGCCTTCACCTCCACGTAAACGACGGCGCGCCCGTTGACCAGCGCCAGCACGGACGCCAGCGTCGGGATCGGCACGCCGGGTGCTAATGGATGGGCTGCCAGCTCCGAAGCGGTCAGCGCTCGGATCGGCGTGCGGCGGCCGGGGGTATGTTCGGCGCTCCCGTGAAGGAGCGGATCGTGGTGTACCACGACAACGCCGTCAGCAGTCAAATGCACGTCTAGCTCGATCGCGTCAACGCCGAGGTCGAGGGCGTAGCGGAATCCAGGGAGCGAGTTTTCGGGGTGTGTACGAGGCGTCCCGCGGTGTGCGATGATTTCGGGCCGGTCAACTCGAGGTGAGCGCGTATGGGATACCGACAGACCGGTCACGCGTGCCAAAGTAGGTCTTCGAGTCGCCCCTCGAAACCCTCGGTATTTGCGGCACCTTCCGGTCCACTGTCCTCTATTAAGGACGCATTCGTGTCATTAACAAGTGGCAGCGAACAGCGTCAGACAGGTGCGACGAATGAGTGAGCCGTCGCGGCGGTCGGCAGGGCCGACGTCCGGTGATCCGCGAGAACAGGGGGACGACGCGGTCGATCGCTCACTCGTAGCCCGCTGGCTCGGGGGCGATGAGCGAGCGGCGACACTACTCGTCGAGCGGCACGCTCCGGCGCTGGCGCGGTTCGCCGCGAGTTTGACGTCGAGCATTGATCGGGGGCAGGTCGATGAGCTGGTTCAGGACACGTTCGTTCGAGCATTTCAATCGATCGCAGAGTTTCGCGGCGAGAGCTCACTGCGAACGTGGCTCTTCACGATCGAACGGCGGCTGTTGCTCGATCGAAGGCGGGCGGAGCGGCGCAGGCCGGACGCCGATGAGATCGATGAGCGCGATGCCGCCACGGAGTACACTGCGCTCGACTCATTGGTTGCCGGCGAGACTGAGGCTCGCATTCGACGGGCGCTCGATCGACTGTCGCCCATGCAGCGGAACGTGTTCATGTTACGAGTGACGGAGGGATTGTCGTACAAGGAGATTGCCGGCGTTATTGGCACGACCGAGGGAGCAGCGCGCGTGCACTATCACAACGCGATGCGGGCAATCAAGGAGTTGGTCGATGAGTGACTGTGTGAACGCGGAAATGCGCGACCTGTTGCCTGATCTGGCTGCTGAACGCCTGAGCGGCGCGGAGCGTACGCGCGTGGCCTCGCATGTGGCGAGCTGCCGTACGTGCGCGGCGGAGCTCGAGCTCTTGACCGCGGCGCGTTGGGTCATGAGTCGCAACGTGCCTGCCGTCGACGTGGCGCGGATCGTTGCGGCGCTGCCGAAGCCGCCGGTAGCAGCGGATGACAAACCCGCCCGCGTACGCTCCTCGACACTCGTCCGTCCAGTCACAGCCGGCGGCCGACGCGATCAGCGACAACGCACTCCTGGACGCGCTGTAGGGTCGTATGCCTCTCGCTGGACGGCCTGGCGCATTGCCGCGGTGGCGATGGTGGCGGTGGGCGGCCTGAGTGTGGCTGTGATCCGGCACCTCGGGTCGGCACCCTTGGTCAACGCGATGGCCGACAGCAGCGTGGTGCAGACCGTGGCGCCACCAGCACAGCCCGTGGCTCCGCAGACGGCGCCTGGGCCGGCGCATCCGAGCAGTGGTAATCAGGGTAATGCCCAGCCCACTGTGACGCGGCCCCAGCAAGCGCCCCATGGCGATGCTGCAGATGAAGCGGCACCGGGGCTCGCGGTCGCGAGTGACATCTCCGAATTGAGCGACGGTGAGGTCGAATCACTGTTGCAGGACATGAACGGCCTCGACGACCAGCCGTCGGCCGATCCGGAGCCCGCGGTTCCGGCGCTGCCGGCGGAGAATGCGCCGTGAGCGTCTTGTCTCTTCGGGGTAGCGATCACGCGAGGCTGGGGCGCAATGCGGGTGTTGCCGCGCTGGCGGCCCTGGCCGCGATCCTCCTCATTGCCGCACCGCGCCAGGCGGTCGCACAGGCCGTCGCGTCGCCGCCGGGGACTCAAGCGGCACCGCCGCCGGAGTCCGCGACTCCACAGGCGTACGGGCCGGGTGGCGGCGCGCGGCGCCCGCTAGCCGGGGGGCAGTTCGGCGCGGAGCAGCCGCCTGTCGGCGGCCCGAGACAACAGCTCGAGCAGCGTTTGCGGATGCAGTTCGAGCGAATCGTTCGGCAGCGACTGCAACTCACCGACGCGCAGGTGGCGCAGCTCCGCGCGACCAATCAGCGGTTCGCGCCACAGCGGCGCGACCTGCAGATGCGGGAGCGGCAGATCCGCCAGGCGATGCGCGCGGAGCTGCGGCCCGGTGCGGTCCCGGACGAGAAGCGGCTCTCGGGGCTCGTCGACTCGTTGTTCGCGTTGCAGCGCGAGCGCATTGATATGCTGCAATCGGAGCAGCGCGATCTGGCGACGTTCCTCAGTCCCTCGCAGCGGGTGCGTTACTACGCCTTGCAGGAACAGCTGCGCCGCCGTGTCGAGGCGATGCGGCAGCGGCAGCAAATGATGCAGGGTGGTGGTATGCAGCCGAATCCTTAACTGCGGGGTCAGGGGTCAGGGGTCGGGATCTGGGGTCTGGGAAAAATCGAAAGGGCCGATCACGGTGCACAGTGAACGGCCTCAGACCGGTAGGGGCGACGCTTTGCGTCGCCCGTTGTTGTCGTCGCCATTGTCGTTCCCTGACGCCTGACCCCAGACCCCACACCCCTGACCTCAGCCCTCTCGCTCCAACGACGTCCGGTCCCAGCGACCGAGGGTCGCTCCGGCATTGTAGGCCGACTCGAGGAAGTCGAGCAGGGTATCGTCGGGGGAGTCCGCGGTGCGAACGGCCTCGTACGGCAGAATGAACTCGCCAACATCGCGGAGGTAGTACGCGGCGCTCGGACGAAGGGTTGCAGACGAGAAACCAGGCGGTTCCGGCGCCGCATAGCAGTAGAACGCCGGCTCTTGCACCGGGCCACTGCCGGGCCAGAAGCCGGCGCTGATAACCTCATGTGAATAGGCCTCGCGCGTGATCCGATCCGCCCCGGGTCGCGGAGGCGCACGTCGGCCGGAGAAGCGCGTCACGCAGAGGTCGAAGCTCCCCCAGAAGAAATGCACGGGGCTCGACTTGCCGACGAACCGGCCGCGAAATGTGCTGAAGACGCGGTCCGACTCGACGAGCACGCGATGGAGTCGGCGCGCCGACTCCGGGTCGTACGATGCGTGCCGATGGTCCTGGAGAAAGGAAACGGGCTCCGGCACTTCGACCGCTCTGGGCCAGATCTGGACGCGAACCCCGAGCTCGCGGAGCGCGGTCATGTATTCAACGTAGAAGTCTGCAACGGAACGTGGCGCAAGCGCGATGGAGCGTGCGGCTCCGGTACTCGTGCGGATGTGCAGGGCGTGCCGCAGGAAGTCGAACTCGATGTCGACCGCGCCGCCCTCATACGGCATTCCGCTTGTCGACAGACCGGCCGGCGTGACGTGGAACGTGACATGCCACCAGTGGTTGACAGGCGCGGCGAGTGCGAGGCGCGTCTTTCCGACGATCTGCGTCCACATGTGCAGCGTCTCGTACGTCTCGCGCCACGCGTCGAGCGGCAACGCGGGCCAACGCTCGGCGCTGAACGTCGTCAGTGGTGTCGGGTCGACCACACCGGGAGCGACGTAGGCCTCCGCTTCGATCTCGACGAGCATTGACGGGTCGATAAGGCGTTGCACTTCGACCATGGTCGCTGTCGGGCGAATGTCGCCAAATACCTCGCCGTGGGCCCGGCCCACACGCTCCCAGCTCTCGATGTTAGTGACGTAGATACGGGTGCGGACCACATCCTTGAGGGAGGCGCCGGCGTGCTCGAGGGCGCTACGAATATTCGCGAGTGCCTGCACCGTCTGCGCGTAGGGGTCGCCTTTGCCAACCAGTGACCCGTCGGTCCCGGTCGCGGTGGTTCCAGAGACATGTACGTGCCGCCCGACGCGAACCGCGCGTGCATAGCCGACAAGTGGTTCCCACGGCGTCCCGCTCGAGACGGTGATGCGGTCGGACTGTTGTGGCATTGCGAGTGTCGATCGAGGTGTGACGGTGGCGGCGCCGAGATCACGGGTCGGCATGGGGCCTCCTCCGGCTCGCCCGGGTTCGTGTGCGTGGTTTTGCAGGATGGGTGAGTGCGCGGCGTCCGTCAACCGCGCGGCACCGATCGTATCGAGATCGAGTGGATCGGTCTGCCGGCGGGCTGGTCGATCGCGCACGGTCGGGTCTGACATTCGGGTCAGAGTCTCACGAGTTCGTTGTGCTGTGGGTGAGGGATTTCCGCATTCGGACGCAGGGCATGAGCTGGCCGCTCGGCAGCACGTGGTCGAACCGGTCCAGCACTTCGAAGCCCAGAGCGATCCAGAAGGGAACAGCGCCGAGGCTGGCCTCGATGCGGATCGCCGGCGCGCCGGCGGCACGCGCGACCGATTCGCCGGCCGCGTAGACCGCCCGTCCGACGCCACATTGTGCGGCGGAGCCGCGGACGTAGACGGCAATGCGGTGCATGTCTCCTTCGACGGCGTAAGAGGAGAATCCGAGCACAGTCGCATCCTCGCCTGGGTCGACTGCGTCGATCGCGACGAAGACGATCCCGCCGCGGTCCATGCCATCGCTCACTCGCTTGGCCGGTCGCGGCGCGCCCCATTCTGCGATGATCTCGGGTGGGTAATGCGCCGCACCAAATGTGCGGACAGCGTCGCCGTGCACGTCCGCGATCGCGGCAGCGTCTTCGGGCGTCGCTCGGCGAATCGTGAATGATGGCATTGGGGGTGAGCATCGGCCGTGGTGCCGCGGCGGTCAAGAGGGCGGCGTCTGCTCGTGTTATCTGGTTTCCGAGATCACGCAACCCAGTTGGGTCGAATGCTGCCGTTTCTTAGCACCTTCGTCTGGTTGAGTCGCGTGAGCGCTGGGGCTACATTGAGCCTCCCAGCCGGGGTGGCGGAATTGGTAGACGCAGGGGACTCAAAATCCCCCGGGAGGCAACTCCCTTGCGAGTTCGAGTCTCGCCCTCGGCATTGTCCCCCAACAAGTTACGTCGTCAGCAGGCTCAACAGGCAGGCATGCTCTGGAGCACTATTGGAGCAGATTGGCTAACTACTCACCTTTTTGCTCGTGTATCACGCTCTATGACTGAATCGGCCCCGGACGTGGATGCGGCCTTGAAACACCTCAAGTTGGCGCGGCAGGCGTTGGCTGAGATGGGTCCAATGATGCCCCGTGCTGGCGCACAGGACATGAAGCTCAAGCGCCGGTATGCAGATGCCGCCGCGGCGGTCGAGCAGGCATATCGCGCGTTGAGTGGCCAGTAAGCTACAGACGGCGTTCTCGCGCCTTTCGGTCGTCGCCAGCTGAGCTGTGACGCACGACAACTCGACGCGCCGCATCCGGGCGCGTTCGGTGCGTACCACAATTTTAGTGACAGTCCCGCGCGTTTTTGTGATGTTTTCACTCTGCGTCGGTTGACACGCATGGGACTAACTGTCCCCCGAATTTGACACCGTAAGCCGGAGCTACTCAAACGCTCACTCGCACATTGGGTTGAAAAACGACCACGCGCGAGGGAAACGGACCGTGACAGCGACGCGAACGAGTATTGATACCGGCGGCGTTCAGAAAGGCGATCGGCCAAAGCGAAAACGGTACAAACCGGACATTGAGAGTCGCTGGCTTGAGTTCGGGAAGCGCTTGAGCACCGCGATTGCCATGATGGCGCCGCACCGGGGCGGCCGATATACCATGGCCGACTTGGCGCGCGACCTAGTGCCTAAGCTCGAGGAAACCCCCCAGAAGCACAAAGCGCCGGACTCGTCGACCATTAGTCTCTGGGCTCAGAACGTCCAGCGGCCGTCGCTTGAGACGATTCTCTTAATTGCCGAGTGCCTGAAACCCGCAGGCGTGGATCCGGGTTGGCTTGCCTTCGGTAGCTGGGCCAATCGCGGGTTCTGGCCAACGTGGGCCTTTACAGCGTGGCGGGAGACTAACGGCGAGGTCCCTGGCGAGCGAGAGGGGCGCTACCGGGCGCGCACCGACGCACGACCTCGTCCTTCCGAACCGTCCGGTCGGCAACGGGGGCGGCCGAGACGGCGTGGCGATCAGCCGAAGCGGCTACTGTTGGAGCAGGTCGACCCGCTGCAGGTTGCGGACTTATGAATTGTCCTTACGCCCGCTGGCGTCTGGCCGCTCGGTTCTTGAGTCCACCTGCCGCCCGCGTGACCTCCGCCGTATCGGGCTCGAACCGCCCGTAGCGTGTCGCAACAAGCACCGTGTTGGCGTGGCCGAGTTGCCGCGCGATGATGACATTGCTGACGCCCCGGCGTCGGAGCATCACCGCGTAAGAATGCCGCCAGTCGTGGAGGTGCGACCGTTGGACCTTCGCGGCAGCGCACGCCGCATAGTGCGCTGCATGGGCTTTCTTGTCCTCGATGCCGTCGAAGAGCAGGGCGTTGGGCGTGAAGCCGCTCACGTACGCCGTGATAGCCGGCAGTGTCCAGTCCTCGGTGATTTTCGCCGTCCGATTTCGCCAGGGCGTTTTGCTGCCGTGTAGTTCGACCGTCGCGTCATCGAGATCGATGTCACGTCGGCGAAGCCTGGTGACCGCCTGCCATTCAGCGCCGCACCCCGCCATGATGGCTTCGAGTGCCTTGAACGGTTGCTGGAGCACCTTGATGATGGCTTGCTGCTCCTCGACCGAGTGAAAGAGGAGCCGACCCGGATTCTCGCGTGAGCCAGCAACGTCACGGACCGGATTCGTCTCCAAGACTTCCCGCTCGACCAGCCACTTCCCGAATTGCCGGAGTGCGGCCCGATGGCGATTGCGAGTCGATGCCGACACCGGTGGCTTGTCGTCCGCCGTGGACTGCTCGTCGCTCAGGCCCGCCAGATGCTCGCTCACGACCTTGCGTCGGAACCGTGAGACGGGGAAGGGCTCGCCCTCGGGAACTAGCCGCCGAATCTGGGCGAGATACCGCGCCGCAGTCGCTTCGTGTCGGACCTTCTGTGCGCGGTACCACTCGGCGACGAGCGGATCCAGGTCCACGTCATCGAGGGAGCGCTTCTTCTCCTGGAGTCTGGTGTCGGTGCGGAACTCGGCGTAGACCTCTAGCAATGATGTCCGGCCGTCGGCGATCGCGTCTAAGACGACGAAGTCGGCGCGGTTGTGGAAGTTGGTCGACCATCTGGGCGATGGCGTTCGCGACCCGTTTGTCTTTGGTGCCGCACGAGACCGCGACGAGCCGGTGGTCGGATCTCGGCACCCGCAGTCGATACTTCGTGCCATGCAACCACGGCCGTCCCACGACGCATCCTCGGCGTTAGATTGCTCCAACTTGGAGCAGAAATCCCTTGCCGTCCAGTCTGGCGGGACCCGAAACCGAGCCGAACCGTGGGTCGTCCAGCGTTGTAGAGGCACGAGCGGCAGTGTTGTTGCATTGATCGCTGACGGTCCATACGTTACGCCACGAGCCGTCAGGCCTCAGCCCCGCAATCATCTATGTCTGACTACTTCTTTGTCATGCCTGGCTTTCGCCGCGGCGCCGGGCGCGCGCTCGACCTTGGGTCCGGTCTGCAGCGCGGCAGCTATCTCATGAGCGAAACGCCTGATGAGGCGGACGCGCGCGCGTTGGCGCAGCGACTGGGCGGCGGTTGACCAAGACTTGGGCATAGCCGCCGCACAGCTCGTGCATGAGCAAGAAAAACAAGGGTAATCGGCTCGCGCCTCAGGTTCAGACTCCGCCCAATAGCGTCCAAACACGGCAGGCGCGTGTGCAGCGCGCGGCGGTCCTGGCGACCCGCGTCACATTGGGGCCCATCCCGAGCGCCGATGAGTTGGAGCGCTACCGTCAGGTCCAGCCCGACCTTCCGGAGCGGATCATGCGGCAGTTCGAGCGCCGCACGGGAGATGGCGGAGACACAGAGCCGTCACCGAATCGAGATCGAGACCACGGTCGTTAAGAACAATGTGTTGATGGAACGCCTCGGATGGGCCTCTGCCACCTCCCTTGGCCTCGGCACTATCGCGGGCTCCATTTGGCTCATTCACGACGGCCACTCGCTAGAGGGACTGGCTGGCGTGGTCGCCGCGTTGGGTGCGTTGCTGGGTCTCTATATCTGGGCTAGAAACGACCAAGTCCAGGCCGTCACGCAGAAGCGTGCGGCGGACATGGTGCTCGGCGGAGCGACCCCCGAGCAGCTCGGTCTTGTTCCTCCGGCCGGAGAGCCGCAGGCGTAGACTGGGACAGTCATGCGACCCGCTTCGGCATGTACGGCAGAATGACACGGCTCTCGGCGAATCGTTCGAGATCCGTGACCCGATAGCGCCACAGCGGCCGAGTCGCGCCGGGCGCTGCGGCGTCAAGTCTCGGAATGTCGGCACGGTCCTGCAGGTGGCGCTCCGAGAGACCCAAGTATTGAGCGGCCTGCGCCACCGTCAGCAGCGGGGTGACGTTGGCTGGCAGCGCCAGTGGTGTCGGCGGTGGGGGTGCCAATGGTCGCGCGGCGGCCACCGCTCGCTCGGTTTCATTCGGCTACCGCCCGCAACGCCCTCGCGGCGTCACCTGCCCCATTCTCGGTCGAGCGCATTGGCGGCGCGGCGCCAGAAGCCGGGAAGCGCTCGCAACACGGCGCCGACATTGGAGATGCTCGCGCTCATGCTGCCTCCTCGCGCTTCATTGCGGCGAGCTGCCGCGACATTCGCCGTCGCGCGCTCCGACTGTGCCCTCCGCACCACCGCTGTCTGTTCTGCGGGAGATGCGCGGGCACCTGCAACCTGCCAGGACAGCCCGGCGCCTGGCATGCAACCTCGACGCTGTCGCACTTTGGCGCGACCTGCGGCGGGTATCGTCGATGCACGGTTTCGGTATGGCCCCGGCGGCACCGCATGACGACGAGGCCGACCGCGTTCACCTCGGGCGTCGCGGGCCGCCCGCAGCGATGACCGTGCAAGGTCGCGCGGCATGGGATGGACTCGGCCGTCACGCTGCCTCCCGCGGATTGGGGCCGTCGGCAACCCCCGCCATGCGTCGCATGCGCTGCTCGATGCGGTAGTCTTTGGCCTTGAACAGCCAGAGCCCGTTCCACGCCGTCACGCGCGACAGGAGCGCCGGACCGAGCATCTCGGTCAGCGTCTCCGGGGTTTCGTTGGTGGTGAGAATCGTCGGGCGGTACCACTGCTCACGAACCGCGACGAGGGAGTACAGGTGGGACTGGACCGCCTTCGCGGTCATCGCGTGGCGCGAGACCTCGTCGAGCACCAGCAGGTCCACGCGCCGGTAGCGCTGGATCCGCGTCGCCTCGCTCGGGCCGCCGTCACCGTCACCCCAGCTTCCGCGGAGGTCGCGCACCACGTCGTCAAACAGCGCTAACTCGACGCTTTGCCCTTTGGTGATACCGACATGCTTGGCGATCGCCCACGCCCAGAACGTCTTGCCGGATCCTGGCGGCCCAGACATGACCGTGATACCGGGAGCGTCATCTCCGCCCTTGTCGGACTTGCGGATCCACTGCAGCCCGCGGTTGACGATCGAGTGCGGGACAGGTCCTCGCCAATCTCCCAGTTCGACGGGCTCGCGGCCCGGTACATTGGCGGGACACCGAGCGCTTCCATGCGCTCGATGCGCACCCGCTCCAATCCCCGAATGACCTGCTCGTTGAGCGCGACGCCGCGACAGGCCGCGCAGACCTCCGGGACCCGGACGTTGCTGCTCGGGAACCCGCGACCGATGAACGTCTGCTGGAACTCGGCGCCGCACCGACACCGCGCATCCGCTGCTCGACCTGCACCGCCACTCGCTCCATCGCCATTACTCCGACGCGAACGACGCGTAATCGGGGAGTCCTGCCTGTGCGCTGTCTGCCGGGGCTTTCGCGCTGGCCTGTTCAGTCGTCGTCGAACCCCGCTCCGGCGCACGGTCGGCACGCCGTTGGTACTCGCCCCAGTTGCGCGCGAAGTACGCAGGCGAGAACCACCCGTCGTGCTGATCATGCACGAGCGCGATTTCCAACACCGAGAGTAATTGCGAGTGCGACGTGTGCCCCTCGTGAACGAGCGGCTTGAGCGCCTTGCCGATCTGCGCCGCTGTCATCGCGCCAGGCTTGTAGCGCTGCCACAGATCGTAGGCGAGAGACACCAGTTCGACTTCTCGGCAGTCCGATCAATGGCCCGATCGGTCGTCGTCTCCGATGGCGGCGCGCTTGTCGCGCCGGATGCCTTTAGCTCTTCCTGCTTTCCTGCTTTACTGGCTAACGGCGACTTCATTGAAACCGGCACCGCCTCTAACCGCGACAAATTCCCAGCCGAGGCGTGAGCGTCGGATGTAGGTGTCTGTTCTCTCTTTTCTGCTTTCTCCTCTCTCCTCTCTACTCTCTCCTCTCTACTCTCTACCTCTCCTGCTTCGAGGGGCTACCGATAGCCTCTCGATAGGCTATCGAATCCCTATCAGATGCCGCCTTGGCGGGGGTCTCTACGTCGAGCCATTCCGCGTACCGCTCCGGAACCGCTGATGATATCGCGGTGCGGGAGGCCGGCGAGATGCGCCGCGATCGACGTGCGGTGTCTGGGGTTGGCGACGCTGAAGCTCGGCTCCCACTTCAGTCCACGCACGAGCCACAGGATGTTCCCATCGACGAGCACCCACCCGTGTCGCGTCAGCTCATTGAGGGCGACCTGGACGTCCGACGACCCAAGGCCCGTACGTCCAGAGATCGCCCCCTCGTAAAGCACGTCGATGCCCGACGGCCCGAGGCAAATCTTCAGGACGAGCACGAGGAGTCTCGCACTCGGGGTGAGCTTCTGAAAGTCGGCGTCATTGAGAAGGACGGTGTGGATGGAGCGATAGCTTCCCCTAGCGCTCATTGGCGTAGCCCCGACCTGCCGCCCAAGGCGTCGAGCGCATTCTCGGAGGCAGGGGCCGCTCGCCCTACGCGTCCCCACCCGAATGCTCGTGAAACCGCCGCGTCGCTGAGCGCCGGTTTCTACGATGTCCGCCTGCTGTTTTTCCACGATCTCTTGCCCCGCCACCACCCCGCGGCGCGCATCGCACGCACCGCTCCACGCGCCCTTGCTGGCGCGCAGACCCTGTTGTACTATGCACATGACTGCCAACCCTCGTTTGTCCGCGAAGACGGCTGCCCTCACGAGGCGGCCGTTCGCATTTTAGGGGACTGCGTCTGCTTCGTGGCGCGGCGTCGATGTCGCGCGCACGTGTCCCCGGATCCTGTCTTTCTGCCGCCGGCCCTACGCCGCTCAGGCGGCAGCCTTTGGAACCTCGTTGCGTCCTGCAGAGCGACTCTTTGCTCGCGCCCGATTGCGAGATGCGCCCGCGTGGACGAGATCGCAACGAGCCACCTGCCTGCGCGTGTCTGGCGCCCGTGTTGTTCTCCCGGTCTCTTGAGAAAGGCTGGCTCTCCTGCCGGGGGCGGCCTTCTCGTTTCGACCCGCGCCCCTGCGCAGTGTCGTCGTGCATCGATCGCGATCGCGGGCTTTCTGTTTCGGCTCGCCGATCAAGCGGCGGCCTGTGGCTCCTCGTCGTCGACGAACACGTGTAGGCGACCACGCTCGTCCTGAAAACCTGCGAGCAGGCCTCGGATGAGGTCGTGCCGGGCCGCGCCATACGGCACGCCGTGCGTCAAGCAGTACGCCACGAGCGGAACGCTGTGCTTGTGTGTCAGAGCCGCCAATCGTGTGGTCATCGTAGGGATTCTCGTTGATGAGGTGCTGGGATGCATCCGGGTGTAATGGTGCCGAGTGACTTGAGCCAGTTCTCACTTTCGGTCATCTCGCAGGCAAGTGAGTGTGTGTGTGTCATTGATTGGGGCCACCGTAATACCGGTGGGTAAATTCGCGCAACTCCCGCAGCGACATTTCTTTTGAAACCATAGCCGCGGCAGTTGCATCTCGTGGTCGCGGCAGTGTGATAGCTCCGTGTCAATGACCTAAGCGGAATGCGCGTCGCGCAATACTGCCACGTAAGCGACGCTGCGCGCGTGCCTTAGTGTGCGGCGTCGACACGCGATGACAGCTCCACTAGTGCCGTTGGCACGCTTCAGAGCGGGACAACCCGGCCGCTGCTTGCGTCGCCTGCGTTGCAGATGAACACGTGTCCGACGGGTTGTGCCCGGATACGCTTTTTGTCCAGCAAAGCTCCGACACTCGTGTCGTTCACAGGAGTGCGTTCTGCGTGGCCTGCCGCAATAAGACTCGGAGGACCACGCCGGGCCCACGACGGCGCACTGCCGCGACCACACGCCGGCTCGCTGTGGTCTTGACGGCCGCTTCCATCCCCCGGCGACGACGTGGCAGGTCACTCGCCAGCGGACGCACAGCGCGCGTCAACGCATCCATCGCGGGGCGTCCAACTTGTTCGGCGTCTCGATGAGTCTCGCTCACACGTCCGGCGCCGTAACAGTGGAGCGCGACCAGTGAGACAACGGTGCCATCTGGCGCCGTCTTGGCGGAGACCACGAGATATCCCAATCCGGGCAGGCCCACTCGAACCAACGGCTCGATCGTGAGTGCTGGCGCGGCTGTGGCCATCGCGGGGTACGGCGGCGACGAGAACAGGCGTCGGTGTCCGCGGCCACCACGCATGCTGCCTTCTTGGTCATTGATGAAGAGAGTCACAACGTCTCGTTGATTAGTTGTTTGATCCAACCCACGTCTCAAGCTACGAGCGGAGCCCCCTCGATTGCAAGAGCGCCGCGTCACATCTCGCGTGATCGTGCGACGTTCATTGCGACAGTGTTAAATCCGATTGGAAAACAGCCTGTCCGATGATGTAGCGTTGATCCATTTACAGCGCGGTCGCCGCGCGCACGATCACTCGGGAGGAACGCGTGACAGGGACAACAGCGCTCAGTGTCGAGGCAGTCGCCGCCGAACTTGATGTGTCGACCGCCACCATCCGCGCCGCCATTCGCAGCAAAACGCTTCACGCGGTCTGGGTGGGCAATACCGCGCGGGTGCTTCGTCGGGACCTCGATCTATGGGTCCAGGCCGGGGGATGCCGCCGACTACGCCAAGCCATGGCAGCACCGGCATTGTCGGCGGAGGAGTCGTGATCGAGCCGCTTGCCGCACCGCGAGTAGACGTAACCGGTGTCACCCTCTCGGAAGGGGTGGCGGCCAGGCATTCACTCGCAGCACACCGGGCGGTCGCTTCTCTAGTGCTTGCCGATGTTGAGATCGACGCCCTCGATGACGGCCAAGCTGTCGAGACGCTTGCACGCCTCGCCAGGCGTGAGGCGGCGTTTTGGCGGACGTGGACGCAATCGACGTGGAGCGAGCGTGAACAATTCTGCGACTTGCTCGCAGTCGCCTGTGGCCTGAGGATTTGGAACGTCGAGCCGACCGCGTCCGACTGCTCGCCAAACTGCTCGCCAACGCGCACCGCACGCCTGCCTCGCCGCCGGCCGCGTCCGCGCGACGCTCAAACTGAGACAACCATGCAGCGACCGAATCGACGGACCGGACCCAAGGCAGAAGCTAAAATTGATCGCGCGACCGCCGCCAATGTGGTGGACGTACTTCTCCCGCGGATCCTCAGGGCGAGGATCGAGAAGTATGACGTCATCGGGGATTTTAACCCGAGACTCGATCGGCTGGTCCAGGTCTCCTCCGGCCGGGCGCAAGAACTCGAAGCCGCCGAAGCTCAAGACGAAACTCGTGCGGCCCTCGCCGAGGCGCGTCTCGCCCTGCGGGCTGCTCGTGTCGAGTACGCGGCCGTTCTTCGGGAGCGTCTCGCCCAGCTCGCGGAGCACGGTCAGCGCAACATCGAGAAGCTGCAGGCCCTGCAGCGCCGCATGCAGGTGTCGCGGCGCACCCGCTTGCGTGAGCAGGCGAAAGCGGCTGGCGCTCGACGTCGCGGGCGATAGGCAGTGCACGAGGTGCGACCCCCGGTACACGCTCAGCCGCGGGCCTCACGCCGCCCGCTGTGTGCAGACGCAGCGTGCATCGGGCGAGCCATCGACCAAATGTGGCTCGCGTTTGAGAGCGCCGGGGACGCATGGGCGCGTGTCGAGCTGCTGCTCGCAGTGCGTTACACCGCTCGATTGTATAGCGGGGCTCGCGGAGCGCGGCCCGGCGAGGACTCGGGTCGCTCCCTCGCCGAACAGCGCGCGATCCTCGAAGTCGCCAGTGCCGACCAGGAATCGCTGAATGCGATCGCTCATGCACGCTCACGTCTACAAGCCATCGAGCTGCTTCGCGCCAGTCGAGCGGGCTTCGCCGTGGCGCCCGGGTGCGGCGCAAGGCCTAACCGCTCACTCACAAATGTTCGCGAACTTCAACGAATAGCTCACTCGCCATTTCGAATCGGAGATCTATCCAATGGAAGTACGCTTTGCCGACTTGTGCGCCCCGGACGGCCGCAGCCTCAAGCTCGGTTGCCAATTGCCGTCTTGGCCCCCTGAAGCGCCCAGACGGTCGGATCACGGGCGTCGACCGCCAACCGGATGGGCGGCCGGTCGTTCGCTCGCTCGTGTTCAACTTGAATGGCGCCGAGGCAGCGGAATGTGATGCTGCCGGTCGGCCTCTATACAACTACGTGTTGGCGATTGGCCAGGGTGACGCCCACCGGGCAATGCGAGAAGGCGACCTCGCAATGTGGCACATGCGCTCGCGAGAGCGAAGCCACATTTTCTCTGGCGCGGTCCGATCAGTCGCCCGTCGCCTGTGCGCAATGTTTGTTCGACCAAGTCATCGCGGCCGGCCGCCGTCCACCGCGCGTTAATCCCGCCTCGCTCGGCATTTCGTACTAACGACATGGAAACATCCGCCGCGCGCGCCCTCGGCAAAGACGCAAAACTCGCTGACGCGCACGAACTCCCTTCGCACGTAACTGTCCGAGTCGAGGCGCGTCGGCGGCGTGTCAGCCAATTGCTGGGTCGAGAATTTCGACATCGGAGATCGCCGAAGTTCTCAACGTGTCGCGGCGCACGGTGCAAAGACGACGTCCGCGCGATTGTCGAGGCGACTGCTGGGGCTAGGATCGAGCACGCACCTCACCGTAGCCGGCGACCTGGTGAGGGGCCATGCGGCGAGGGAACGTGAGAGCTGGCTCCTCTACACGAGGGCCGAACGCACGCTGGCGCCCGCCAATGCCGCGCGGCTCCAGGTCTCACTCCTTCGACTAATGCATTCAGCGGCGATCGACCTGTCGAAGGCCCTGCAGGACCTTGAGATAAATCAGCGAAACTGCCGACGACGGTCCTGCTGCGGGTCGAGCGCATGAAGCCCTGTCACGAGCGCCCGCGAATGTACTGGCGGCGATCGCGGAGGCCTCGTCGATGGCGGAGATGGAGACGCTCCTCATCGGCGCCATCGGGGAGCCGCACGCACGCGCGATCCTGCAGGCTGGGGTCGAGACCAGGATGAGATACGCGCGCTATCAAGTGGCGTCTAACCGCACCGTCCCGCCTAAGCCGGAGAGTCAGAGTGTCAAAGCTGAAACCCAAGACCGTCTGCCGCGCGTCAGCGACGCAGTGACATATTGCGAGCAGCGCGTCGGGGACGGCCTGATGGAGATCCCGCGGCGATCGTCGTCCGCGTCATCGCTGACTCGCCCGACCAGCGGGTCGACCTCTATACCCTCCCAGTCGGATCGAGTCTCGGCATCCCGGCGCCGAATACGCTGTTTGCGCCGGTCCCGACGCCCGGCTGCCGGTCATGGCCGGTAGCGTGAGCCGCGCGCCGTTCGTGGGCGCGATCGTCGAGTACAGCGAGCGGTTATACGACGGACGGATCCGGCTCCTCGCCGCGATCATCACCGAGGTTGTCGCGAGCAACGCGATCAAGGGTGCCTTGGGGGTCGGCGCAAACCGCGCGGCCCCGCGTTTTTAGAATGAAGGAGTCAAAAAACGAATTTGCTGATGGCAGTCCCTGTCAGACTGCTCGTAAACAGGAGAAGCTCCGCCCCACTCTCCAGGGTGCTGAGTAGAATCGGATACCACATAGTACGAGGAACCGGCCCGCACCACTGATACGATTCGGGGGGAGATCGTGTCTGGCGGGGTGAGTGAGCGGCCGTACGCAATGGCGGCCTGTCGACAAATGCTAGTATCGGCGACCGCGGTGACCGAGTCGCCAACATAGCGGGTATGGGTATGTAGCGGCGCATGTGCGCCCCCACCATCGTATCCGTGCTGCTAACCAACATCTTAATACTGCCGAGCATTTTCGCCGCGGCACACGGAGAACTGACGAGGACGCGTAGTCTTCCCGATGGAGGACGCACGCGCTTCGCCCGCCCGCGTCAACGACAGGGCAAGTACTGCTATTAGTGCCGTCGCCATGGCCGTTACGCGGGCGCGGCTGGTCAGAATGTGCATGGCTGGCCTGATTGAGAGCGTCATTGATGTGTCCTCGACTATGGATAGTGGCAACCGCGCGCGCCTGTCCGTGGATAGGTCTTCATGTTGCCGCTGGCACCTGTTGAGTCGAACACGAAGATGTTGCTCGGATCGGCAATGATCCCAATGGGGGCGGGGCCTCCGTGATTGCGTGCAGAATCGCGAGCAATCAGGTAGCTGACTGAGTCCGGCGAACTAGGCCCCGGCCGTGCAATGAATCCACCCTGGTTCGCGCAGTTCGTCAACGGTAGCGTGTCCCCTGGCAAGACTGTATGAACGTGCATCAGAATTCGCGGAATCCATCCGCCGCCGACATCAAACGGCGTGCTGGTGGTGCACGCGTCCTGGTAGCCTGCTCCCGGGCCGTCAATGGTGGAGTCGTTATGGGTCGTCATATTTGAGTGGATCGAACGGGTCAAGTCGCAACACGCGTACAAAGTCGGGAGCGGCGGGTGCAAGGATTAAACTCTCGTAACGGCTCCGTGGCGCCACCAAAACAACGACGCCGACCTGATCGGCCGGCGTTGGCGTGAACAAACCTGCAATGGATGGTCCACCCTCGACTACGCTCCGCCGCGCCCATAAGACCAGACGATGCGCTGTGTCGGGCTGAGGTCATTTCGGTCCTGACTGCTCCGCCGGGGCGCCCTCAGTCGATATCGGCCCCTCGGGCCTGATGAACAAGCGGACCAAACGTGTGAACCATTTCAACTTGCCCTCTCGCTCTAATGCCGCGAGCATGCGTCGTCGCTGCTTCATTGGCGACCACCATTCCCCTTTCAATGAGTCACGCTTCGACGCGACCCATTGTGTCCACTCTGCCTCACTCTTCTTGGGGAATCGCTCAAGGAACGCAATCTCCTCTTCCACGCATCGCCGCTCGACCCGACCGACACCGACACCGCGTAGCCGGATGCCCTGGCGCTTGAGCCGCGTGCGTGGCCTCATGGACGATGCAGCGCGCCAGCTCCAACGGCGGCAATGCCAGGGTCTCCCGCAAGTCCAGAGCGATAGCATTCGCGAAGGGCCAATAGTACGTGGAGCCGAACCTCCGAGTGAAGACAATGCACACTTGATCATGGAGCATTCTTCGCATGCGCCTGGCGTCGTACTGCGCAATTCTCCTAAGCGCCGGTCTCAGTCGGCCGATCGCGTCCTCGAGCTCGCCGGGGCGCGCCTCGCCCGGAAATACAAAAATGTCCTCTACCAGAACGGACGGGCCCGTCAACAGGGGGAGTGTACTGAGGGCATGCAACAGATACGGAGGTCTTAGCCATTGCGCGACCCACCAGATACGGCGTTTGGTACTCCATGATTTTGGCACGACGCGCCGGTAGTGCCAAAGGAACGATGAGGTGCTGGCGCCGGGCACGTCGTTCTCCTTCGAGGAAGTGTAGGGCGCTGTATGCGGGCAAAAATGAGACTTGGCCGCACCGGAGAAAAGGTGTTTGTTGGAAGTGAGCTTGGAAGTATGACCCGCCTCTCTCGGTGGCGCCCGGTGGCGCCCGGTGGCGCCCGGTGGCGCGTCGTAGCGCGTTGACTCGCGCTTGACCGCCCTAACAGCGGCTACGCAACAGCAATCGTCGGGCGTACCCACTTCATGAAGGGACCGCATGTCACTGCGGATCATAGGCGTCGTTCTAGTTTGTATTAGTCTCGCTATGATGCTCGGTGGGATTGACCCAGGGTCGTGGACACCGAGATAAGCCCGTGTTTGGGCGGGAGGTGTCCGGAATGGCAATCGGGCTGTGGCGGACAAGACATGACGCTTTACCGCTTGCGCCCCCCCACCGACTACCGATCACAGTGCATTCCAAAACGGCCACCCAAGTCGAACATGCGACCGTCAATTGCCCGGCTCTCGACGGTTAATCTCCACGCCGCAGTGTGCGCACGTCGGCCGAAAAGCTGTCTCAATCTGTATGTGGTTCCGCATTTCGGGCACGGATACAGGGCATATTGCAAGAACGTGTACGCCATGACAAGTACGTAGGCCGTAGCCAACACATAGCTTGGCACAAATGTCCCAACATTCGGGGCAATGCTTGCCCGGCGAACACTCCGAAAGAAATCCACCCGAAAAGTAGAATGAGGAATCTGTGCTTGATACGCCTATACTCAGACCCCATCGACAATGGCCTCATTTATTGGCAAGCGGGCCCGCTTGCCGAGGTGTCGGTAGTCACTGTGTAACTGTACATGGCAAACCCGGCGACCAAGTACGATAAGGTGCCCAATGTGTTTCGAGCAGGACCATAGCTTGCAGAACCACCAGCGTTGATCGAAGGGCCAGCCAATTGGTAGGTAAGGATTTATTGGTGCAAAGGACGCGTGGGCGATGACACTCTACTACGTTCGCCTAATCAGCGGGAAAAAACGCCTACCTGTTCCTAGCGGAAAGTGCGATGCGGCCCCAGCGCGCGCTTGCGGTGGCGTGCCGAACGCGGTCGTCGTCCGTGCGTCATTGGTCGGTGTCGTCGGCGAGCAGTGCGGCAAGCACGGTGGCAATCGCACCGCGAAGCTGGTGCCACGTCTGACAGACATTGCTCGTTCGCGTTGGCGTCGTCGACGTGCGCGCTGACGACCGGCGCAGACCGCGCACATGCGAAAGCGGTCAGATGTCCGGTTGCCAGAGAACTGCGAAAGCCCGCGATAACGCCTGCACGTCGTGCAGCGTCGTGCAGGTTTCCTGCCCAGCCTCGTCGCCTTGGGCAGAATGGTCACGCGTCCGTGCGATTCGCCGTGTACTCAGCGACGGCAGTAATCATTCCGCAGCGTCAACTGCGGCGCGCATGTTCTAGCACAGTCGCCAGCAGATCGATGGTCCCGCCACACCGACGGCTTCGCCAGTAGCTGCTCTACGAGCGCGCGACATCGGCGATGCATTTCCGTGGCTGTGGCTTCGTCGGCGGTCAGCCCGCGCACAATGTCGAGCGCGCGCGGGTGATCCGTGCCAATCATGGCGTAATCCCCGTACATTGCCGGGTCAACGCGCATTCTCGGCGAGACCGCCAGCGAGCAACACGCACACCTGTGCTAGCAGCGTCTCGCGCGACACATAAAACGCGCCCACGTCGTCCGGCTTAGCGCGAGTAAATCACGATGTCGGCACGACCGTCAGACGTGCTGTCAGGGGATGACGCTGGCCCCGTCGCATTGTACGCCCAACTCGGCGGACACAATCGCGTGCGCCGCTTCGTGTATCGCCACGCCTCGGCGTCGGGTGGCGGCGGCGACTCTGGCCGCAGCCACGCGTCGGTGTCGCACACGGTCGACGACTTCGTCGAAGTCGACTGGCGGCAGCACGTCGTCGAAGTCAGGCATTGCCCTTGGCCGGCTTTTGCTTCGCCGGTTTGGTGTGTATGCTGATGACCCGACGGTCGCCCTTGGGGCTGGTGCGGATGTGCACGATTCCGACCTTTCAGCCACTTCGCGTCTTTCGCCGCCACGCGTAGGCGCATGGCTCAGCGGTGCAGGATGCCGATGCCTTGCCGTGCGCTGGCGGCGTCGGCAACGGATGCCTGACCTCGACGTTGGCGGCCGCCCGCACGTCGATACCGGTCAGGCTGCGGGCCAATGCGCAGTCGTCAGCCGAAACGAACGCAAACCGTGACCGACTCGCGCGGACTAGCTGTCGCTCTACCCTGTCGAGCGCGAGAACGTCGCTGCCAGAGAACCGACGGTGCCCGCGTAGCGAACGCATCACGTCGCGCATCCGGTTTGCGAGACCCATCGGTATCAGTAGGTCGTCGTACTTCAGTCTGAGCAGCGGCAGGTTGTCGTCGTCGTGTGTGGTGGTCATTGGGCCGCTACCAGCGCCTTCAGCTTCGAGACGAGCGTTGCTTTTTGCTGCTTGCCGGCGCCCGGCCCGACCGCTGCACGCAGCGCGGCCAACAGCGCGTCAGCGTCGTCGGTGTCGGCGTAGCTGGCAACTCGCCGGTGGTTCACCAGTTCGGCCGCAAAGTCGGGTGACGCGTCGATCACGTCGCCGTCCTGGGCGACGCCGCCCTCGACGTTGATGCTGCTGCGCGGACCCAGGCCGTGCACGCGCACCTTGACCGTCCTAACGCCCGGTGGCACCGGCGGGGCGCCACGGTGCACGACTGGCGGGCTGTCAGGTTCGTGCGGCAGCACGGCGGCGTTTAGGCGTCGCAGTGCCGTGTAGTCGCGGCCCGACAGGGTGATCGTCTCGCCCTTAATGAGCGGACGACCGGCGTGCAACAAACCGTGCTTGGTGATCCTGCATTCGACGGGCGATTCCACTGTCGTGCTACCTCGGGTTGGTGGGTGTGCTGTCGGGAAGCGCGCAGCACCTCGCGCGTACTCAATGCCAGGTCGCACCGTCGTCGACCCGACGGCGCGGGCCGGTGTCAACGGCGCTGGCCGTGCAGGCGAGCAGCACGGCGGCGGCGACCGTGGCGACAGCGTGGCGCACGTTCAGACCCGCACCGCTAGGCAGCGCGACCGCCGTCGGTATGCCGGATCGTGCGTGGCCCATGCCGCAACCCACTGGCCGCGCGTCTCGCCACAGTCCATGCAGAACTGTTCGAGTTCACCAACGCGAGTCGGGTGTGCAACGACCGCCTGTTCGCGGTGCGCGCATTTCGCCCGAGTGGCGGCGTTGCACTTCGGCCGGTGGAACGTGGAGGGTCGTCGACGGCGGTCGGTCTGTCTGGCGGGCATAAAGTCGAAGCGTTGGGCAGTTGGTGATGTGTCAGAGATGCTGTGTGTTGGGTCGGGATTTCCGGGGTTAACTACCGTCGGCGCCTCGCCAGCAGCACGAGACCGGCGACCTGCACTCCGATGACTCCGACGGCGTTTGCGGGCTTCTGCGGCAAGCGCGTGCAGCTTCACGCGGCCCGCTCCGCGAGGAAGCGGTCAAGCGATGCCTTCGACGCGACCCATTGGCCATCGATGCGCCGGCCGGCGATACGACCGCGCGGTGATGTGGCGCAGGGCGACCTCGCGACTCGACTTGATGGCGAGCGCCAGATCGGCGAGTGTGACCATGTCGGTAAAACCATGGCGGTTCTCAGTAGCTGGCCTCAGGGCGATCGCCCTGGTAGTAACGTGGTGCGCATATAAGAAGAGAGAACTACGCCGTACTGGTTAGGGCGGCAATAGTTTTTAGCGCCCGCCCGATAGCATGCTCGGGTGCGCCGCAACGACTCCGCGAAAGTCGGCGGATCTACCCTTGACGGTTAAGCCGCATTGCCCTGACGTCCAGCATGCCCAACAAAGACCACGGCGTGACCCTGCTGCGCCAGGCAATCGGCCTATCAGGGTTGAGCGCCCGCCGCTTCGCGGTCGACGTGCTGGCCCGCGACGAACGGACGATCAGGCGTTGGTTAGCGGGTGACTCACCCCTGCCGGCGGTCGTGGTGACGCGACTGCAGCGTTTCCTGGCCGCGCTGCGTGGCGACGTGCGGTAGTGTGTCTGGTTCTTGCGTGACGCTGCGATTCGGTAGCGGTTCGATGGTCGCTTTTGGGCGCGTTTCGGGTATTTTCCAGCACGGCGGCGCACAGTTGTGTGCCCCGTGCTTCCCTATGAAACGTCAGATCCGCCCTTGCGAAAGTCCGC
>CAWDVJ010000002.1:0-67989 GCA_963805725.1 uncultured Gemmatimonadales bacterium | reverse complement strand
GACATTGCGGTGCTCGGTCTCTGCGGGCTGTGGCGGTCCGCGTGAGTCAGCGCGGCGACGAGAACGGTGTCCGTGAGGCGCTGGTGGCGTCGCTCTGCCGCGCAATCACGTCCCTTTAACGGTGGCGGCCTCGCTGGCTGATTGCACCACCTTTCTTGATATTCGATCTAGCGCCGGCGGTGACAAATGAAGAACTGGGGTGCTCGGGCGCGACTGGGGCGCACCGCGCCCGGGCGCATGGTCTAACGATATCCCATGCGCAGAACAGAGGGCAGGTATCGTCTCAGGGCTGCTTGACCATGCTCTTCACCTTATCCATCACGTCGCCCGCTGCGCTCTGGCCGTTGGCGGAGTCGTTGGCGGAGGCCGCTGCGTTACTCACAGCACTAGGGCCCGTCTGTCCGCTTTTGGCGAGCGAGGAGAGCAAATCGGTGACGCCGATCTTCTTGTAATCGGTGGGGGCCACGAACAGGTCAGCGGACGGCGCGCCCTCTCGCACGTTGCGCATCTCCATTGAACCGTTGGCGTCTGTGGACTTGGTGAGAATGTGGAGGCGGTCGTCGATCCACACCGTTGACTGATTATGCGAATCGTCGGTGCGACCCGTCGCCACAACGGACCATTTGTGTGCTGGTCGCCCGCTCACGATGTCGGTTCCCACGGGAGTACACGAGAAATGCGGTGGCGTCCCGGAGTGCTTCGTAAAGGCCGCGAACTGATTGACGGTACCATTCCACGTGGTGCATGGATCGCCATCTGCGCAGGCCGGAAAAGGCGAAGCATTGGTGTCATCTCGGCGGCGGCTAGCGACGAAAACATGCCGGCGTCGATATACGTCTTCGCTTCCTTGTCGATCACCAGCAAGGTGCCCTTTTGCGGATCGAAGATGAACGCGGTCGTCTTTCCAGGTTCCGCGGACTCCATGCGCAGCCTGCCGACACCGACGTAGACGTGCGTGGGCACTCGGCCGCCGCCATTGCGAAGATCGACCAGATCTGCGGAGAACGGCGGGCCGTTCCAGGCGTCGCCTGTTGGGACGCCGAAACAGGCGCCGATGGCGATCGACACCGGGACGATAAGAATTCGGATCCAGCGAGCGGGGCCGCCACGTCCGTCGACGGCCGGCATTGGGTGTCGAGTCATGAACGCTCCAGGGTTACAGGTATCCGATAACAAGCTAGGAGCGCTCGGGAAGCGGTCGCCAATACTTTGTTCCGAATGAGGCCATACCGGGCGGCTATGGACACTAGATGCCGGAGGCTGGGCTCTGGACGGTGGAACGGGCGGCATGCATGAATGCCGCCCTTACATGTCGGCGTGGCCGGCGCAGGAATGGAACTCGCTCTCGCCGACATGGTCGCGGAAGGCGTGCAATTCATCATCGCCACGCATTCCCCAATTCTGCTCGCTCTTCCCGGCGCAACAATCTATTCATTCGATCGTGTGCCTGTTGCCGCGGTGGCGTACGACGACCTGGATCACGTGGCGCTGACGAGGGGATTTCTCGCAGATCCGCGGCGATATTTACATCACTTGGGGCTCAGGAAACGTGATGGTTGAACTGCCTGAACGGCGAGGGCGAGCCGGCGGGCGAGGCTCCGAATCACTATGGCGATGCGATACCTTCACCCTGCCCCGCAGCAAGACGGCGTTGTGGGTCTCAACGCTGCATTGGGACATTGGCGTTAAGCCCACCGCCGATGCTTCGGGCACCCGATGGCGCGTACTGGCCGCCCACCGGGCACTTCGCTAGACCGAAAACGTTTCGCGTGTATCGTTGAGTTGATGCGCGAAATCGAGGTTTACGGAGAGCGGCTGCTCGCCGAGCGACAGGGCGCGAGATGGGTGCTTTTCTATCCAGGTGGTGATGGAAAACGACGCGTGGCGACGGATCTCCTCGTGCCGGACTTTGTCACCACAGACGACGATCTGGCCGAGTACCTCGCTGACCTGTGCCACGAGCGAGCGACGCCGATGAATCGCGAGGTACGCTGGCTTGGCTGACAAAGCACCGACGTCGCGTCCTCAAGTCGCTCGCCCGCGAGGAGCTGCGCGACGAGGCCGTCGAGAAGTACCACGCAATGCCGAGATCGTCGGGCGACTCAGTCGGTGCTAGGGCTGCAGCGCGACCTGATGAAGCTGCTCGGAGAACAGCCGCCGAACGTGACTGCGGCCCGGGAAAAGGCCGCCGCGTTTTGCAGTGCGGCCGACACTCTGGCGCAATGTGGTTCGGGTAGCGAAGACGGTCGATGAGCGGGGCCGTTCAGCGGTCGTGCATCCCAAATAGAAATGGCGCCTCGATCACAGCCTTCACGGCGCACACCGCAATACTGGCGGGGATGAAGGGTTGCTCCTTCACGGCGCGTTCGGATGCCACAACGAACGCGCTCACGTCGACAGGTATGCCGGCCGGGAGCTGCGGATTTCCCTGCTGTGGGTGAAGCGGGGTCGGCGGCCTGCCGCCGACCCAGAACGATTCATCACGCGACTTTTTCGAGATGGCTGAGGCCCAGGGCCTCGACCACCTTCGCCTGGACAGGCGCGACGTCCTCGTTGGCCTTGTCGGAACCATACGCCGGCGCGCCAACGACGGTGCGGGTAGCGCGGCTGCCCTTGGACTGACCCACGAGCTTGGCGACGGCCTCCGCGACATCGTGCGGATTCGGGGCGTCCTTGCCCTCGAACCTCGACATGAAGCTCTTGAACATGGCGTCGGGGATCTGCCCGACCTCGCTATAGGACTTCGTCACGTCGGTACCGGCGGGCGTCTGAATGCTGGCGAAAAAGTTGGTCGGGTAACCGCTCGGCTGCACCTCCACGACTTCGACGCCGAGTTGCGAGACTTCGTACCGAAGGCTGTCGGTCAGCGCTTCGACGGCAAACTTGCTCGCGCCATAGATCCCCAAGAAGGGGAACGTCACGCGGCCGAGGACCGAGCCGATGTTGATGATCAGGCCATTGTGCTTCTGGCGCATGGAGGGGAGCACGGCGCGGGTGACGCGAAGCAGCCCGATGACATTCGTGTCGAAGATGACCTTGGCCTGCTCCGCTGTGAAGGCTTCGGTTACGCCGACCGATGCGATGCCGGCGTTGTTGACCAGCACATTGATCTTGCCGGCCTCAGCGAGCACTTTCTTGACGCCCGCTTCGACGGACGCGTCGTCGTTAACGTCCAATTCCACGGTCTTGATGCCAAGCTTCCCCAGGGCCTCGGCGGCCTCTCGATTCTTGCCCTGCGCGCCGCGCATGGAGGCGTAAACAGTGTGGCCTGCGCGGAACAGGGTTCCCGCCGTGTCACGGCCAAAGCCGCTGCTAGCGCCGGTGATCAGGATTGTTTTGGACATACTCACTCTCGTTGAGGGGTAGAACCAGCATGATCATTCTCGACTGCGAGTCGTGAGACATATTCCCGGAACAGAACGGCCGTCGTGCGTAGCATTGTGGCCGGCGGTAGGTGTCGACGCGTGGGGTTCACGATCGAGTAGATAGCTGCGGTGCTGACCTTGGCCCGCTGCGCAATTGCGCCGGCCGGAGATGGACCTCCCGGAGCGATCCACGGATGGCAAGCAGGTGGAGCAGCACCGCGATCGGTACCGCGAAAGCAGGCACTAGTAGCAGCGGAAGGACCCCCAGCGCGGCCGCGGGCGCGCGAGGGCCCAGATGTGGCGCCAGGACGGGCGCGAGGAACCCCGTCCCGACGGCTCCCAGCAAGTCCACGAGGCCAAGCCCGTTCCACGCGATCGCCATCATGGGAGCGCCCGGGACTCCGCGCGCGAGCGCCAGCGCCACCAGCGGCGCAGCGAGCCCGATCGCGACATTACCGAGCCGGCGGGCAGCGCGAAGTAGCCGGGAAGCTGCTTCTGCGCCAAGAGAATCAGGAACACAACGCCGATGGTCCGGTAGAACTGCACCCCAATCAGCGCTGGGAGCGACGCCGCCTCGAGTACGTCGCGGAGCGTCGGAGAGCGCCAGAGCGCCGCGAGCGCTATCGCCATGGGTATGGTGCCGAACAACGGGATCAGCGGCGTGATGTAGAACGGGTCGCGGCCGAGGAGCGAGCTGGGAGCGGGTGCGAGGAGGCCTGTATCAGTTCTCCAAAGGAGAGGGCAGGGACGTGACCGAGGTGGCGCTGCTCAAATAATTTCGTACCGCGGCGCTCGCGGGCACCCCCAATCCGTCATTCAAGCCCGCAGGCGAATCGGTTCCCCTGCTCCGTCGCGCAAGGCCAGCAGGATGTCGGCGCGTGACTTCGAGGTCGCCAGCGCAGCGCCGGGGCAGCTCACGAATGGCGCTGCACAAGAGCCGGCGATAACTGGGATCTGGCCACACTGTACTTTGCATGCGGTATGGCCACCATTGTAGCGTCAGCGCTCCGTCATTGCTGCAACCGTCACTTATGAAGCCGCCACGGAATTCGACGAAAACCCTGTGCGAATACGGGCGATGCGATGGCTCGGGGAGACGCACGACGAACCGTCGACGACTGGCGAGGATCGAGCTCACGGTCAGTCGGCCAGTAGTGCGCGCGCCTGGGCCGTCTGCAAAGGCTGCGCCCACGTAGCCGTCTTGCCGGCGCCAGGGATTGGGGACAATTCCGGGGACAATTGGGCCCGGCATTCTGCCGTTTCATTGGGTGCGCAATCAGGCGGATGGCGGCACCGTCGAGGGAGCGCCGGCAAGTTGCCGGCGGTTGGCACCCTGCGCGGATGCCTGATAAGCGTGAGGTCGGTAGTTCAACTCTACCCAGGCCCATTTTTGGCCGCGGAGCGGCCAAAAATAGAGAGTAGCGACACAGAAAGTAGAAAGTAGACGAGAAGCAACAACGGCCCCGATGGTATAAGTCGCCACGGGGCCGCGCTACTGGTCGATCTTCTCCTTCTCCTTTCCATCACGCTCTCGCGGCCCTCAAGCGTCGCGCCGAGCGGTCACGGGGCTGATGCGGTTTCGAATGGCGACTCGCGCAATGTTCAACGATCGCGCAGTGTTGGCCGACGTGAAAAACGAAGGACGCTAGTTCGTGTTGGGTCGGATGCGCGAGTCATCGCTGGCGAGAAAGCGCACGATCAACGGAGGGAGGAGCGGGGAATCAAAGATGGTGTAGTGGGTGGTGCCGGGCAGCATCGCCAGCCGAGCCTTTGACATTCCGGACCCGTCCAGACCGCCATCTTTGGTGCCTCCACCGAGCAGATGGAAGAACTCCACCATGTGCTCCGGCCGTATCGCATTGGCGTCGCCAAAGACCAGCAACGTCGGCGCCGCGATCGATTTTACCTCGTGCGTCCAATCGAAATCCTGCCTCAGCAGCGCCCCCGTCTTGTCGAGTAACACCGGCCAATCTTCAGGACGCGGAGCGATGCGGGCGTACGTCTGGTACGCGGGGCTCGGCTTCATCGCCTCGGCCATGCCGGCGCCAACCTGCTCCATCGCGGCGTGCAGCTCCGGGTACCAGCCCGATGGCTGAACCACCGCCGAGACCACTACGAGCTTGCCGATCATGTCGGGGTGTTGAATCGCCGTACGCAGCGCGACGGACCCTCCGAGGGAGTATCCCACGATGTCCGCCTTCGGGATCTTGAGATAGCGGAGCAGCCCAGCGATGTCGTCCGCCATCGCCTCGCAAGTGAACGGACGATCAATATCCGCCGTGCGACCGTGCCCCTGAAGGTCAACCGCGATCACGCGCTGCGTGCGCGCGAGCTGCGTGATCATGCCCGCAATCAACTCCGTGTTGCTAAGGCCGCCGTGCAGGACGACCACTGGGGCCCCCGTCCCCCGAATCTCGTAGTAGAGCTGAAGACCGTTCACCGGCGCGTAGCCCGATTCAGCACTCGACGGGGCGGGTGTGTGAAGGGTGGCTGGGCCCGCCGACGCCAGGGTCAGACCTGCTGCGGACGTGGCTATCAATCTTGCAGTGGACATCATTGTCGGGATCCTCGCGGTAACGGGAAAGGCCATTGTCGCCTATGCCCTATTACGTCGAACCAACCACCGGATTCTCGACAGCGGGCGTCGCGTCGCCTTACATTACCCGCCTCGGCAACAGCGCGCCGAGAACGCATCGCAATGTCGTAGACAGATGCGCCGCACGCCACCGAGACATCTTCGGGGCGCGACCCGTCGGTCGCGTCGAATATCGTCGCCACGTTTCCGGCCTTGACCGGTGGCCCGCCCGCGCCCTGCCTCGCGGCATCACTCCCCAGCTCCCCGATCGTGTGGCTCGCCGACACGGATGCGATCACCGGATACAATGTTCCGTTGATCCGAACCTTCGCCCCCTTCGCCGCCACCCTCGGCCATCCATCCGCTGCCCCACCGGCAACGTCGCCACCCAAACATCCTCCGTCGCCGTGTACGCGCGATTGTACCCGGCCGTGTAGAGATGCCCCGCAGATTGGTCCCGTGATTTTGGCTTAGGCTCAGGGTATCGTCACCCTACCGAGCGGCGCCTCGCCGTGCAGCCTCGCTATCTGCGCTTCAAGTTCGGGCGTCATCGCTTCCACGTCCTCGGCCTCGGCGACCTGCCGGACCTCGATCTCGGTCTCCTCCGGCCACAGGTTGGGAATGCGCTTGACCCACTCGATCGCATCCTCCATCGACTTGGCCTCAATAATCCAGAACCCGCCGATGAGCTCCTTCGCCTCGGTGAACGGCCCGTCGGTGACCGTCCGCTTCTCCCCCGAGAACCGCACACGCGCACCCTTCGAGCTCGGGTGCAGCCCCTCGGCCTGCAACAGCACTCGGGCTTTCACCTGCTCTTCGTGGAAGTTCACCCCTGTCTGCATTTGCTCGGTCGTCGGCATCGGGCCGGCCTCGCCGGCCTTCGTGAAAAAATGGATTGCCATGAACCGCATGGTCCGGATCCTCAGCTAGGGTCGAAAATCGGGGATCAGAAGTACCCCTGTATAGTGGCGTCGAACGAGGGTCGGGGAAATCGACAGACGACCGGTACTCGCTGCTTCCTTCAATAAACAGATGGTTCGCTCGCCCTTACCTGCAGGCAGAGGCCGCAATGCGTGCGCTCGAGAAGGCGCGGCGAGATTAGCGGCGCCAAGGCAAATCGCCCAGCGCGACTCAGCCCAAACGCCTAGGCGGTTTCCGGGCCGTGCTACTCGGTCTCATTTCTACTTGCTCCTTTCCGCGGTAGAATCGACGCCATTGATAGGTGGACAAATCGCTTTCGCGGTGAAACCAGATCGTGCCTCGACCCGTATTGGCGGTCAACTGGCAGCCACGACCTAATCGTCCGATGGCGTCCCTAACACCGCTCCTCGAGGCGTGCATGCCACGCGTTGTGCTCTTGGCTGGCCTGATCGGAAGTGTTCTCGCCCCCGAAATCACGAGCGCCCAGAGCTCGGCTGCCGACTCTTCCCTTGCCGCGATCGCGCAGCGGGTCGCAGGTCACGCTGGTACGCCGAGCGACCGGACTCGCCGACTGGTGACCTGGATCGGGTCGAACCTCGAGTGGACGTGGACTGACTATCGGCAGCGCACCCCCGAGCAGATCGTGCGTCGCCGTGCTGGCAACTGCGCGGACTTGGCGGCGGTCCTTGCCGAGATGGTAAAGGCAGCCGGCATGCAGTCCCGGTGGATCGCCGAAATCAATGTCCAGCCACGCAGTGAGGACCGGCAGGCTCGGGCGGTGGAGAAGATCAAAGAGCTGGGCCCGCGTGCCTCTGTTTTCGGTCTCGAGCACAACGATCACCGCTGGCTCGAGATCTATGACTCGGAACAGGGCGGCTGGGTGCCGGCCGACCCTGCTGTCGGCGTGGTCGGAGTCCACGATTGGGAAGTCTCACGACTCGGCTTCGGGAAGCGCCCGCCGCCACCCGTACCGGCCGTCGCCGAGATCACCAAGGACATGCTCGTTCCGTTCATGGTGACAACGATCGATGGCCAGCATGGTCCGGCAACGACCGATCGATCCGCCCACTACCTCATTGAGGAGTTCGACCGCGCGTATGGTGGTCGCCTTCGCTCACTGCCTTCATGGCCACGATGGACGAGCGAGGTGCGCCAATTATCGGGTTTCGGCCGAGCGGCCTATGCCGGCGGCGCCAACCTCCACACGCACGAGCAAGGCATTGATCAGCTCAAGTCGACCTACGAGCAGTTGGCCACTGAGGCGACTGCGAGCGGCATCGTGGCCGACCGCTGAGTGTTAGGAGGACAATGGGCCACAAAGGGTCGCGATGTCCTGGGGGGGCCCTGCTTCACCGGTCGCCTCGGCGGTGGGCCGTCAAAGCAAGCGGCGGCGGCCAAAAATAGAGAGTAGCGAAACAGAAAGTAGAAAGTAGACGAGAAGCAACAACGGTCGCGATGGCGGTGAGCGTCACGGGGCCGTGCCACTCGGTCTACTTTCTACTTTCTGCCCTGACGCTTGGCTGACGCCGCATGGGTAGGTTCTGCGCATGGCCTTCGCGTTCGAGAAGCTTCTGGTTTACCAGAAGAGTGTGGAACTGGCCGACACGGTATGTGTGGCAAGCCGGCGCTTTCCCCGGGGCTACTTTTTCCTCCGCGCGCGAACGCGACCAAGAGCGACATGGCGACCGTCGTCCCAAAGCGCGCGATGGACTCTCATACGAACCCGCCATTCCACACGCCGAGCCGTCGTGGGGCCGGGGCCACGCTGTTGACAGGAGCTCTCGCGAGCACGAATGTCTTCCGGATGACTCGGCTATTCGGGCTCGCGCGCCCCAACACTCTCGCGGTGGCGTGCATTCTGGCGAGCGCGTGCGCTTTGCCGTGCGCAATTGCGCAGACGCCGGGGACGACCATGCCGAATGCGATTGTCCGAGATCCGCCACGTGACAGTGCGCACCCGATGCACAACGAGGCGGTCTGGATCCCGAGCGGAGACGTGCGACTCAATGGGGTGATGCTCGCTGCGGCCGGTGTCGGGCCGCATCCGACAGTCCTCAATCTCCACGGGCTCCCCGGCAACGAGGAGAACCTCGATCTGGCGCAGGTGCTCCGCCGGGCCGGCTACAACGTGCTGTCGTTTCACTACCGGGGATCCTGGGGGAGTCCCGGCGCTTTTACGCTCGCGCGGGGTGTGGCCGATGGGGTCGCGGCGCTGGCCTTTCTCCGAGATCCGACCGTCGTCGCGAGGTTTCGCATTGATACGACTCGCCTCATTGTCCTGGGACACAGCTACGGCGGATTCGTGGCGGTTCGGGTGGCGGCGACACATCCACACCTCGCGGGACTCGTTCTTCTGGCGCCGTGGAATCCAGCGCCGGACGTGCCGATGTTCATGGTAGCGTCCGACAAACTACCGGCCGCGGCACACGCCGCGTTCGATGACGTCGACGGCCGACTCGGCGGGTACACGGACGTGGATCTCGCCAAAGAGATTGTCGCGGAGGGATATGACTGGCATTTGGAGAGCGGCGCGGCTGCGCTGCGACACGTGCCGATCCTCGTCGTGACCGCGACGCATGACACTCCTGACGATCAGGGCGCAGAGCTCATGGACGCGCTAACGCAGGTCCGCGCGCCGGACGTCACACGCCGGTCACTCGACACTGACCACCCCTTTTCCGATCACCGGATTGCGCTCGAAACCACGATCCTTCAGTGGTTCGCGAACAAGGTGAACGCGCCGTAGTCCTTAGAGATCGGGAAACACGAAGCCGCTGTCGAAGGACAGTGGCGACCCTCAACGCCTTACTCCATCTCGCGCCGTTTTCGTCTGTCGAGAGAGTCCGCTCTCTGGCACTGAAGCGCGCGCGTGGCTCGTACGCGTGGGAGCTGCGATCTCTGCAACGTTGATGTACGTTTAGCCTGAGATCGTGGCCGGCTCTTGCGCCCGTCTCCCGCCCGGTGTAGCAGTTCACCCCCGCGAGCCGCGCTCCCGTCCCCGTCACCCTGACCAGAGAGCAGCATGGGCATGAAAACAATCGGTCGTGTTGCAGGCGTGTCGTTGCTGCTTTTGTTGGTAAGCGTTGCGCAGGGACAAGACTCGGTCGCATTTCGAGACCAGAAAGTCGATGTTGGCGGGTATCGCCTCCAGTTCCATGTCGCGACCGGCAAACCGCCGACGATCGTATTCGAGGCTGGGGGTGGAGATAACTCTTCGGTATGGAGCAATACCGCGCGCGAAGTGAGACGCAGAACCGGAGCGCGCATGATCACATACGACCGGGCAGGGCTCGGACAGAGCGACGCCGACCCGGGGCCGTACAGCATTACCCAGGAGGTCGAAGCTCTTGAACGAGGGTTGAAGCAACTGCAGATCGATGGCGACGTGATCCTCGTCGCGCACTCGTACGGGGGCTTTCTCGCAGCCTTGTTTGCGGCGCGCAATCCCACCGTCGTAAAGGGCGTCGTGCTGATCGACCCGAACCTCGCGTCATTTTTTACGGACAGCGTCGTCGACCGGTTGATGGCAGGGCGGGCAGCGCAGCGCGTGCAGCTCAGGAAGGAGGATCCGAAGACATTTGCCACGATGGAGAAAGTGCTGAATGGCTTCCCGGAGACTGTACGCACCATGCGCGGCGTGAATTGGCCGGCTGGTCTCCGCATCACGGATATCGTGGCTGAGAAGCCCCCGATGCCGCCGCCGGACGACACCAGGTGGATTGCCGCACACAAACTGTTCGACAAAGCTGGTGTGGGGCGGCGAGGCGTGTTCGCCACCGGCAGCGGTCACTACATCATGCGCGACAGACCCGACCTCGTCGTTGGCGAAATTGTGGCAATGGTGCAGGCAGTGCAATAAATCGCCACGGTCCGCACGATAAGCGTGGACCGTCGAGTTCGCGCGAGCCCTGCGCGGCGGCAACGCCGACGTCTCATTCTCACTGTCGAGCTGAAGTAGCCTGGACCCGATAGAACGAAGTCCGACGTTGCCCAAGACATTGCATTTGTCGGGAATCCTTTCGGCGGTACTCTTTGTGCTGCCGATCGGGATATCTGAATGAGGTGACAATGCCTACTGCACATTCTGTCGGCAGTTCGCGGGATCTTCCAGCGGATTACAAATAGCGAGGGATTACCCATGGCCTCGACCGAGAGCGACACCCAGAAACCCAAGGCCATCATCAGCGGTCCGAGCCAGGCCGAGGGCATCGCGGAATTCGCCTGTCGGGCGACGTATGAGGACCTCACTCCTGAGCGGCGGGAGCGGCTCAAGGTGAGCGTCCTGGATTCCCTGGCGTGCGCGATCAACGCCTTGGGAGCAGGGCCGACGGAAGCGTGCATAGCCCAGGCAAAGGAGTTTGGCGATTCGGACGCCCGATGCACGCTGATCGGCGGCGGGGAAGCCAATGTCGTGTATGCCGCGTTAGGTAATACGGCACTGGTTCGCTACGTCGATTTCATGGACAGCTACCTCTCGCATGGCACGCTCTGTCATCCGTCGGACAACATGGGGGCGGTCCTTGCTACCTGCGAACATGTCGGAGGTTCGGGTAAGGATTTCCTGATCGCGCTGGCGGTCGCGTACCAGGTCGATGCGACACTGACTGACGCCGCGCCATGGATGGCCCACGGGTTCGACCTTACAACCCCGCTCGCCTTCTCAATAGCGGCGGGTGTGTCGAAGGCACTGGGGCTCGACGAGACAAAGTGCGCGGCAGCAATCGAAATCTGCGGCGACAATGGCATTCCTCTGACGGTTCTGCGGACAACCCCGATCTCGCAATGGAAGGGTCTCTCGTCGGCCGAGATAGCGCTGGGGTGCGTCAACGCTGTCTTCCTGGCATCCCGCGGCGTGACCGGGCCAAAGTATGTGATCGAAGGGACAGACGGGATTGCGTACGCGCTCGGCCAGTCGATCGACGTCGACTGGGACAGTGTGAAACTGGATTGTTTCGACCGGCTCTCATTGAAGAGCTACAACAGCGCAGTCCCTACTCAATCCGCCATCTTCTGCGCGCTTGAGTTGCGCAAGACTCAGGCATTCGATCCGAGCCAGATCGTGAGCATCGAGGCTGACGTTGTCCAGGACACGTACGACTTCACCGGTGGCGGACTCTTCGGTCCAAAGACGAACGTTCAGACGAAGGAAGATGCTGACCACAGCCTGCCCTACGTGCTTGCCGTCGCCTTCCTCGATGGCGATGTGCAGCCCGAGCAGCTCGACCCGCGGCGGATTGACAAGCCGGACGTGCAAAACCTGCTCCGCAAAGTCACAGTGAGACCGGACGATTCCTTCACGGCCGCCTATCCGAGCCGCTTTCCAAGCCGGGTGACGGTACGGCTGAAGAGCGGTAAGTCGTTTAGCCATGAGGTGTCGGATTACCCCGGGTTCACGACCCAGCCGTTTACGTGGAAGGACATTGACGCGAAGCTCGAGAAGCTGGCGGCCGGCCACGCCGACGAGCAACTGCTCCAGCAAATCAAGGATGCCGTGCGCTCACTCGAGGATGCTCAGATCAAGGATCTGACGAAATTGCTCGGCGAAGTGAAGCAGGAGTGGACTGACGAAGGGGTTGCGAACGTTGCGAGCCGCTCTCCTCGGGTGGGCGCAAAGCCTAGTGAAATCCGCCCCCGTCTCTGATGGCATGGATGTGGAGCATGGGGGATGATGCGCGGACCGCACGCTCGCGGACTGTCTTCTTCTGATAAGCCCTTTGACGAAAGAAGAGGTAATCACGATGATGAACAGACGCGATTTCTCGGCCACGCTTTTTGCCGCCGCGGCGGGTTCGATCACCTCCAGGTTTGCCTGGACCGCACGCCTCGCTCCGACAAAAGCGCGCAACGTCGTGCTCGTGCACGGGCTGTTCGCCGATGGATCAAGCTGGTCCGAAGTGATTGCGCGATTGCAGCCGGCTGGTCTCAACGTCACGGCGGTACAAAACCCGCTGACGACGCTGCCCGAAGCGGTCGCTTCGGCCCAGCGAGTGCTGGCGCGTCAGGATGGCCCGACGGTTTTGGTGGGTCATTCCTTTTCTGGCATGATAGTGACCGAGGCCGGCGTACATCCAAACGTCTCGGCCCTCGTCTATGTGGCGGCGCGTGCGCCGGATGCGGGCGAGGACTACGCGGCTCTCGCCAAGACCTATCCGACGCCGCCGGCGACGGCCGGCATTGTGTTCGATGGCGACGAAGGACGTCTCACCGAGGAGGCGTTCCTGCGCGATTTCGCTGGTGACCTGCCGGAGGCAAAGGCCAAAGTCCTCTACGCCGTCCAGTGGCCCTTCCAGAAGGAACTGCTCACCGGCAAAACTACGCATGCGGCGTGGCGGTCGAAGCCGAGCTGGTATGCGGTATCGACAGAAGATCGAGTGATCAACCCAGATCTCGAGCGCTTCATGGCCAAACGGATGGGAGCTACGACCATCGAAGTGAAGGCGAGCCACCTCTCGCTGATCTCCCACCCCGACGAAATCACGCGGCTGATCCTCCAAGCCGCAGGACAGCAAGGCTAGCCGGTCGAATGCGGATTCGCGTCCGAGCGCAACCCGTACCGCGATTTCTCGCCGCCGCCGGCTCACAATGTACCCCAGCACGCTGTGCACCCCAACCGCACCAGTCCCGGCGCGACTACCGCAAAGATCGAGGCAAGTCGGGTCGAGAACCGTGTCGTACCGATCGACTCGTTCACGCGCGCCGCCATCCGTCTTGACGTCCGAGATCGGCACGGTGGGATCGAGAGTGGCGATGGTCTGCTTGATGGTCGCCGTGTAGCCGAAGCCGCATTGGCTTGTGGATTCGAGGATGGGGATCCATTGTTCTGCGTTTCGCTCGACCAGAATGGGTGGAGGGATGATGCGCTATGTCGCTAGGATCGTCCGGGGTGTCACGCTCATCCCCTTTGCGGCTGCCATCTGCTCCGCGGCGACGCCGCTCCGCTACGAGCTCGGTTTCGAGCGATGGAACACACACCTCTTGGACGTGACCATTCACACCAGCGGACTCGCCGGGAGGGTGGTGCTCTTCTCGATGGCCGTCTGGTCTCCCGGCTCCTACGTGGTGCGCAATTTCGCCGCGGAAGTCCAGGACTTTCGCGCTACCGATAGCGCGGGCCGCGCGCTCTCCTGGCACAAGACCGATGCCCAAAGCTGGGAAATAGACCTCAACGGCGCGACCGCGGCGATCATTCGATATCAGGTGTATGCGAATTGGCTCGCCACGGTCCAATACGACGATCGCCACGTGGCCATAAACGGCCCGGACCTCTGGATGTATCAAGTCGGCGCCAAGGAGCGGCCGATCACCCTCACGATCGATACCTCACGGCTCCCCGCGGACTGGAAGACAGCCACGGGACTCGAGAAGACCGGGCCGACGGGATTCCGCGCCGCCGATTACGACTGGTTTGCCGACTGTCCGATCGAGATCGCGCCGTTCACGGAGAAAGACGTCACCGTCCTCGGCACGACGTACCACTTCGTCGTCCATGACGAGATGGACAAGCAAGACTACACGCAGTTCACCAGGGACGTGCAGCACATTGTCGAAGATGGACTCGTCCCCATCCTGGCGCCGGCGGTCGGAGGCCCGCGCCCCGCTCCGTTTGCCGAGTACTGGTTCCTCATCCACGTCGTGCATGAAACCGGTCTCGCCGGCGGCACCGAGCACCTGAATTCCACGAAGCTCAACTACACGAGCGACTGGGGAGACAGCACGCCGACGACGCGCGGTGACATGATCAACGTGTACGACGGCAAGGTGCTCACGGCGGTGCATGAGCTGTTCCATGCCTGGAACGTGAAACGACTCCGGCCCCGGTCCCTGGGCCCGTTCGACTACGCCCAGATGGTCCATACGCCATCCCTGTGGATCGCCGAAGGTTTGACGCAGTACTACACATTGGTCGCGGCGCTCCGCGCCGGCTTTTGGACGCCGCAGCGGTACCTGGGCCATGTGAGTCGACTGATCAGCACAGTGGATGCGATGCCCGGGCGCGTCGAACGCAGCATTGCCGATGCCAGCTGGGATACGTGGTTCGGGTACATTGGCGGCAGCGCGCTCCAAGGCGTGACCAATCTCATCCCCACCAACATCATCAATACCAACTACTCGTACTACGACGCAGGGGAGGCGCTGGGTGTGCTGCTGGACCTCGAGATTCGCCAGCACACCAACAACCAGAAGTCGCTGGACGATTGGATGCGCGCGATGTACGAGGGCTACGCGCTGCCCAAGCCCGGGTTCGAGGAGAAGGACGTGGTCCGCGTCGCGTCCGAGGTCGCCGGTACAGACATGAGCGACTTTTTCCGCCGCTACCTTTTCGGCAAGGATCCTCTGCCGTACGAGCGCGATTTCGGGTACGCCGGGATCGACGTGAACCGGCTCTCCTCGTCTGGGGGCTGGTCTGGGCTTGTGCTGGCAACGATGCGCGATGGGCAGACGGTCGTCAGCAACATCATCCCTGGGAGTCCAGCGGAGCGAGACGGTCTCGATCGCGGCGACATTGTGGTCGCGCTGGACGACCACGCTCTCGACCGGTCCGGCATTGAGCATACGCTGAGCGCTCATCACCCAGGCGACGGGGTCGTCTTCACGGTGGTTCACCACGAGGTCCTCCGCCCGGTGTCGGTCACCCTGGCCCTCGACCCGCATCCCGGGTATACACTGGTGCCGATGACTACCCGCTCGCCATCACAAAGCGAGATTTATCGCGGGGTGCTGTGCATCAAGTAGGTGAGCATCGCGCGGCGACGTGCGACCAGTCGCGGTCGGTCAGGAAGAGCAGGTCATTACGCAGGCCCATTTTTGGCCGCGGAGCGGCCAAAAATAGAGAGTAGCGAAACAGAAAGTAGAAAGTAGACGCACAGCAACCAACGGCCCCGATGGCAGTGAGCGCCTCGGGGCCGTGCTACTCGGACTACTTTCTCCTTTCTACTTTCTGCATTGACGCTCGGTGAGGCACGGGCCGAGATTCGGCGAATGCCACTTGCGTTCGAGAAACTCCTCGTCTTCGCGATCACACGGCCGATAGAGCGGAGCGATTTCCGGACCACGAGTTATCCGAAGACCGCCCGGCCGCGACTGTCAACGCGGAGCCGCCCTCAAGCCGTCATCAACTGCTCGACGGCACGTCGGCTTTCGTGGACCGCCCCTGCGAATGTCTGTTCAGCCTCACGATGGCGAACGCATAGTGGTCCCGCCTTGCAGAACTGAGCCGATGCGGCAAATTCGACATCCCATGGTGCGACTCGCGTGTATTGGCGGCTTCCTTGGCGCCGGAAAGACGACGGCACTTATCGCTGCGGCGCGCGAGCTGATGACGCGAGGTATTCGCGTCGGTGTCATCACCAACGACCAGGGCTCTCACCTCGTCGACACCACTGTCGTACGCGACCTCGGTCTCGACGTGACCGAGATCACCCACGGATGCTTCTGTTGCCGGTTCGCGGAGTTCATCGCCAGCGCATCGCAGCTGGTGGAGCAGCACCTGCCGGACGTGATCCTTGCCGAAGCCGTCGGCAGCTGCACTGACCTGGCGGCCACGGTCTATGCGCCGATCAAACGCTTCCATGCGGCGGCCTTCTCCCTCGCACCCCTTTCCATCTTCGTCGAGCCAGCACGCCTGCGACAGCTTCTCCGCTCCGCCGGACCGTTCGACGACAGCGTCCGCTACCTCTTCGAACGACAAATGCGAGAAGCGGAGCTCATCATCCTGAGCAAGAACGACCTGCTCGACGCGTCGGAGTCTCGACCACCTCACGTCGCATCTCCGGCAATGGATCGACGGTGTCCCCGTCAAAGCGATGAGCGCCACGACCGGCGCGGGGGTAGACGAGTGGGTGAGCCAGCTCCTCAACACATCCTCTCGTAACGACCGCGCGCTCGATATCGACTACGACATCTACGGCCGCGCCGAGGCCTCGCTCGGATGGCTCAACGCCACCGTAGATCTCGTCTCGAAGAAGGAGTTTTCTCCAGCTCGGCTGGGCGAAACGATGATCGAGGCGTTTCGGGCCGCGTGCGCGGAGGTCGACGCCGCCATCGCTCACGTCAAGATCCTGCTCGCCACCGCACACGGCAGCAATCGAATCGCTCTTACGACCAACGATGCGCGCCCGCGATGGGATCATGACGCCTCGCTCGCCCCGGTCCGCGAGGCGTCCGCCATCATCAATGCGCGGGTCGCTACGTCGCCGGACACACTTCGCCGAATCGCGGAGCACGCCCTGGATTCGGCGACCCACTACTTGGGCGTGCGCGCCAAGACGCTCGACTTGGAGTCGTTTGCGCCCGCGCCCCCCAAGCGCCCCGCTCACGTCGCGACGACGCAACCTCTTCCTCGACCTCCGATGATTCGCCGCACCCCCGCCGACACAGGCGATTCAGCACAGCGCCATGATGCCGACCGACTCTGATAGCCCCGTCGACAAGAACATCAATCGTCGAGACTTTCTCGTCTCCACGTCCTCGGCCGCCATTGGCGCGTCGACCCTCGCGCAAGCGCTCGAGGCGCAGGCGCCTCGGGAGCCGAACGCGTTTCGTTCGGCGGCCGGATCCATCATCCCCTGCTCTCCACAGGATCTGTACCAGACGCGGAAGCCGCGCGTTCTCACCGGCGACCACCTCAGCGAGGTTGCCTTCCCCCTAGGTGGCATTGGCACGGGTACCGTGTCGCTCGGCGGCCGCGGTCAGCTCAGGGACTGGGAGATCTTCAACCGACCTGGCAAGGGAAAGATCCTCCCGTTCAGCTTCGTCGCGCTCTGGGTGCGCAGCGAAGGGGCTCACTCCGCTGTGCGAGTAGTCGAAGGCCCGCTCGCCGCTCCCTTCCGCGGCCAAGAGGGCGGACACCGGGAGTCCGCCGAAGGGTTGCCGCGGTTCCGCGCCGCGCGCTTCACCGGTGCCTATCCCTTTGCGACGATCGCGTTCGAGGACGAGTCGCTGCCGGTCGAGCTCTCACTCGACGCGTTCAATCCCTTCGTCCCACTCGATGTCGATGACTCGAGCCTGCCGGTGGCGATCCTTCGCTACCACGTGCGCTCGCGCAGCGCGAAGCCGGTCGAACTGGCACTGGCGTTTTCGTTGCTCAACGCAGTCGGCTACGACGGGAAGGCTGACCTCGCAGGCCCGCAGCACCCCGGATTCGGCCAGAACCTGAACACCTTCCGAACGGAAAACGCCGAAGGTGTGCGGGTACAAGGGCTAGATATGACGTCAGCCAAGTACGGACCCGAGGATGTGGGCGGCGGCTCGATGGCGCTCATCACGACGAGTCCAGACGTGACCGCGACGACCGCGTGGGCGGATGTGGGTGATTGGTGGGACGCATACCAGAAATGGTACGACGAGTTCGCCCAGAGCGGGGCGCTGCACGACGTCGTGCCCCCGTCACCGTCTGCCGACGGCCGCTCGACGTATGCGACGCTCGCGCCGCGACTGCAGCTCGCGCCAGGGCAATCACAGTCGGTGACGTTCGTCCTCGCCTGGTCCTTCCCGGTCCGCGAGAACTACTGGAACGACCAGAAGGAGGTCAAAGGACAGCATCTTCGCAACTACTATGGCACGCGATTCCAGAGCGCGTGGCAGGTCGCACGTCACACCGTCGCACGTCTGCCGGAGCTCGAGAAGAAGACCCGAGATTTCAGCGACGGGTTCTACTCCGCGACGCTCCCCGGGTACGTGCTGGAAGCCGTATCCAGCCAGGCCGCCATCATCCGCACCAACACCTGCATGCTGCTCGAGGGCAAGCAGTTCTTCGCCTTCGAGGGGTGCGACGACAACGCCGGGTGCTGCCCGATGAACTGCACCCACGTCTGGAACTACGAGCAAGCGCTCGCCGCTCTCTACCCCGAGCTGGAGCGCTCGATGCGCCGCACCGACTTCCTGTCCAACATGCGCGCCGACGACAGCATGGCCTTCCGCACACTGATCCCAGTTGGGCGGGCGCAGTGGGACTTCCGCCCCGCCGCTGACGGCCAGACGGGCACGATTATCAAGCTCTATCGCGAGTGGCAGCTCTCGGGCGACGACGAACTCCTGAAGCAGCTCTGGCCCGCCGCCAAACGCGCCCTCGAATTCGCCTGGACGCACTGGGATGCCGACCGGGACGGCCTCTTCGAAGGGGAGCAACACAACACGTACGACGTCGAGTTCTACGGCCCGAATTCGATGATGAGCACCCTGTATCAGGGCGCGCTGCGGGCAGCGGAGCTCATGGCGACCGCAGTGGGCGATGCCGATGCTGCCGCCACGTATCGGCAGGTGCGCGAGCGCGGGGTCGCCAATCTCGAGCAGCTGTGGAACGGCGAGTTCTACATCCAAAAGGTGCCAGCAAGCGACCAGATCCATCCCATGACGAAGTACGCCGACGCCAGTTGGCACGCGTCGGCTATCCAGAACGGGCAGGTTCGCTATCAGTTTGGCGAGGGCTGTCTCTCCGACCAACTGCTTGGCGCGTGGATGGCGACGGTCGTAGGGCTGGATCCAGGGTGGTCGCACGAACGCATCCGCCAGGCGCTACAGGCTATCTACCGCTACAACTTCCGCACCAGCTTCTACGATCACCCCAACACGCAGCGCATCTTCGCCCTCAACGACGAAAAGGGACTCGTCCTCTGCACGTGGCCCAAGGGCGGTCGCCCCGCCCTGCCGTTCCCGTACTCCGATGAAGTATGGACCGGCGTCGAGTTCCAGGTCGCCGCCCACATGATCTACGAGGGTCTCGTCGAGGAAGGGCTGGCCATCGTCAAAGGTGTGGTGGACCGCTACGACGGCGCGCGCCGGAATCCGTGGAACGAGGTCGAGTGCGGCCACCACTACGCCCGCGCGCTTGCAAGCTGGTCCGTCCTGTCCGCGCTTGCTGGCTACCGGTACTCGGCGATCGACCAGACGCTGACCTTTGCCCCGAAGGTCAATGCCGGCAACTTCCGCTGCTTTTTTGCCGCCGGATCAGGTTGGGGCACTCTGACCCGAACGGCAGACGACGGGTCAGTCACGTTCCGCGTCGCCGCGCGACATGGCGAGGTTCCCATTCCGCCGGCTGATCGTCAACGTCGCGCAGGGCTCAGTCGTCGCCACGACGCGAATGACCGGCCCAAATGGACGGCCGATCACCGGTCACACCGCTGTGGTCGATGGCGCCGATGTGCACGTGGAGTTCAGCAGTCCCGTGGTTCTTACGGCAGGGACTGAGATCAGCGTCGAGCTGGGCATCACAACACACCGTCGCGGATAACGGGGACGGGTTACCGATGTCTGACTTCCGACGGCTCTTTTTTGCGGCACGCCCACGTCACGGAGTCGTTGTAGTCACAGCGTCGCCCATCGCGCCTTCCCGAATGCGAAGTACAGTTCGCGAAATTGACTAAACAGATCCTGATATGTCTGAACGTCGATTCTCGGTCGTTTCGGTGCACCCAAACATTGAGGGAGCCGCAGTGCTGTCAACCATTAGACTTGTAGCCGCCGCATTCCTGGTGTGCGGGCCGCGCGCCGTTTTGGCTCAGAATGGCTCGTATGACGGCCTCGATACTCATCTCGGCAATCTGTATCGCCTATCGACTGCGCGGACATTTTCCATCAGCCCGGAGAATCCGACTGGTGAGAAGGGCAAGGGTGGCATGGCGACCGAGGGGACGGGCGCAAGCATGGCTCGTGACTTGGGTCCGGGGTGGAAGATCAGCCCGTCCGTCAAGATCGGGGCGGGCACGACGTACACGCTCGCGGAGATCACTGGCTCTGGGGCGATCCAACACATTTGGATGACTCCAACCGGGAATTGGCGCCTCTCGATTCTGCGGATGTATTGGGACGACGAGCACGAGCCCTCGGTGGAGGTCCCGGTGGGTGACTTCTTCGCGATGGGCTGGGGTAAGTACGCACGGGTGTCGTCGCTGGCTGTGTGCGTGAATCCGGGGAGCGCATTCAACGCGTATTGGCCGCTGCCGTTCAGGCGTAAGGCGAGAATCACGATCGAGAATCTCGATAGTAAACCCATGGAGCTGTACTATCAGATTGACTACGCACTCGCACCTGTGCCCACGGACGCTGCCTACTTCCACGCGCAGTTTCGCCGAGTGAATCCGCTGCCGTACAAGCAGGTCTACACGATCCTCGATGGAGTCAAAGGCAAGGGTCACTACGTCGGCACCTACATGGCGTGGGGCGTGCACAACAATGGGTGGTGGGGCGAGGGCGAGATCAAGTTCTACATCGACGGGGACCAGAACTTCCCAACGATCAATGGGACCGGCACCGAGGACTACTTCAACGGTTCGTACGACTTCGAGAACAGTGAGACGAAGCAGTACGAGGAGTTTACGAGCCCGTACTCGGGTCTCGTGCAAGTCATCAAGCCGGACGGTTTATATCAATCACAGCAGCGGTTTGGGTTGTACCGTTGGCACATTGCCGACCCCGTTCGCTTCAATTCGGATCTGCGCGTCACCATACAGGCACTCGGTTGGCGGGATACAGGAGGATATCTGCCGCTGAGGGATGACATTGCCTCGGTGGCCTACTGGTATCAGGACGAGCCGCACGCGCCGTTCCCGAAATTGCCGGGGAAGGAGGCCCTAGAAACGAACTGAGCCCGCGGAGAGGTGCTTTGCCAATCTCCAGGGAAGTCGCCCGCGGCAAACTCGACCGCCGTCCCTGGGGCCCGCCGCCCCAGATCCATCGCGGAACTCGAAGCCGTGCGTGCCGGTTCAATGGGTAATGAGCGCAATCGCGCCCCTGCTTGTGGAGCCTCGCGACGCATCGTCGCGGATTGACAATGCGATCGGTCATACACCAATGGTGCGCCTCCGGCACATCGTCGAGCCGCAGATGGGCGAAATCTGGGTCAAGCTCGAAGGCTTGAATCCCGGTGGATCGATCAAGGATCGGACGGCGCTTGGAATGATTCTCGACGCCGAAGTGCGCGGCGTGCTGAGGCCCGGCGGGCTGATCGTCGAGCCCACGTCAGGCAACACCGGTATCGGTCTGGCGCAAGTCGCGGCGGCGCGGGGTTATCGGTTGATTCTCGCCATGCCGTCGTCAATGAGCGACGAGCGAAAACGCACGGTGCGGGCCTACGGCGCCGAGATCGTGCCGACGGATCCCGAGCGGCGTATGCTGGCGGCGATCGAAGAGGCAGAGAGAATTCGCGACGCAACGGGCGCGTGGATGCCCGACCAGTTCGGCAATCCCGCAAATCCGCGCATTCATTACGAGACCACGGCGCCGGAACTATGGGCGCGAATGAACGGCCGTATTGACGCATTCGTCTATGGCTCCGGCACCGGCGGGACGATAAGCGGGGTCGGACGGTACCTGAAGGAACGGCGGCCCGACACCCTCGTGGTCGCCGTCGAGCCGGCACGCTCCCCCGTGCTTTCGGGCGGCGCACGTGGCCAGCATCAGTTTCAGGGCATGGGGCCGGGGTTCGTGCCAGCCAACTTCGACCGCTCGGTCGTCAATCGAATTGTGCGGGCGTGGGAGGAGGACGCCTTTCCAATCGCTCGGCGGCTCGCGAAAGAGGAGGGGCTCTTCGTCGGCATGTCGAGCGGCGCTATCGTCTGGGCTGCGCTCGACGTCGCTCGGGAACTGGGCCCAGATGCCCGCGTGGCGTGCATCGCACCCGACAGCGGCGCCCGGTACCTGACGACGGCGCTATACGAGAACGAGGGGTAACGCCTCGAGTGCCCCTTGAGCAACAAAGCAACGCTGGCCTAGCCAGCGCAATCGTGCACGAGCTGACGCACACACGATTTGCCACTAGAGGGATACCCGCCACTGCGCGGAGGCTGCCGCGCATGGAGCATTGGTGCGTCGAAGAAGAGATTGCGTTCGTGCGACTCCTGCCTCATTTCGACGAGGAGCAACGCCGAGCATGGGAGACGAGGAAGCGTGATGCGCTCAAAACGCCATGGTGGGGACGGGGCGCAACGGCACGACGCTTAGTGGATTCAATGTCCAACGCTGGAATGCCGCCGTGGATCGTACGTTTGTATCGTTTCGTGGCGAACCGGCTTCCCTGATCACTGATTGAGCGATGTTCTTTGCCAGCCCGCGGTGAGCGCTTGTGCCGACACAGTTGAGAAGACTGCGACTCGCTGGAGCGATCTCGGCCCTGATTGCCATGCAGGCGAAAGGCCAGACTGCGCCAGATTCCGCCGCTTACATCATTACGCCTGAGGAGTGGACCGGCGTGGCCCGATCATTTCCGCCATGCCTACCACCGCTCCCCACAACCGTTGCGCCCGGACTTGCGGACCAGCCGTGGCATGTGGACTCACTCGACGGAACCATCGCGCTGCCAACGGGGTTCCGACCCACTCAGAGTTCGTCGCCCAACTCGAAGGAGCCGGCCTGGTTCGGACCGGATTCGTCCTATGTCACAGTGCTGGGGCGGCAGGCGCTTCAGGGCCTCGCGTTCGGCCGTGGGTATCTGGAGATGGGAAAGCCCATTGGGCACTCGCGGCGCTGCGCCGCGCGCTGGCTCGGACGCGAAGTGCCGCTAACGGCGACCCATTCAGGCGCCTACACGGCCCACACGTTGTTCACAACGGAGGTGAGCACCGTGGTGAGGCCCAATGCTGGCATCGTCGTAATGATCATCACCCGCGCTGCAGGGCGAGAAACCGACCTACTCTCTGCGTTACAAGCTTTTCGCTTCTCCGTCTCGCGCCCACAGCGAAGGCAGCGCAGCCGGGCACAACAAGTTCAGCCAGCGGCGAAGCTGCGAAGCAATACGCCCGCCGCCGAGAGTTGCTGTCGCATCGAGCTAGCAATGAACAAGCAGACCTGGGCCGCCCTGACCGCGCGAGGGGTCACGACTCAGACGCCACTGACCCTCGAATTCACTTTCTACGCGCGCACGCAGACAACCGCAGAAGAATTGAAAAAGCTGCTAGCGCACGTGACGGACTACGCCGTCGACGTGAAGCCTGACCCAGCTAGCCCAGACGGACAGTGGGTTGTCGAAGGGCACACGCAACCAACGCCCGTGTCGCCCGAGATCTTGACGATGGGTTGCCTCGATGATCCGAGACGGATTGAACTACAACTGCGAGTACGACGGTTGGGGAACTCAGATAACGTGAGGCGGACCTGGATGGCGTGTGCGCCACGGGGCCGCGTTACTCGGTCTCCTTTCTCCTCTCTACTTTCTGCCTTGACGCTCGGCTGACACCGCACGGGTAGGTTCTGCGCATGGCCAATGAGTGCGGTCTTCGTCACTTGCCCGGCATCTTCTCACTCGAGGGAGGGACCAGGCCGTTCATCCGCAAGTATACCACGATATTGCCGTAGTGCTCCCACGTATGCCACAAGTTCCAGTTCAACATGGCAAACTTGGTCTTGCGGCCGTTGGTGGCGACTTCCGCGCCTGATTCATCCGTCAACGCGTCGTAGGCCGCGTCACAATACGCGAAGGCTGTCTTGAGTGCGGCCACCAGATCGGCCTTCTTGGACAGGCGACTCTCGATGTCTGTATACGCCGCTTTTCTGGTCTCTCCCTTGGCGGGCGCACAGAGGTTGTATTGGTCGTCGGCCACGTGGGCGACCTGCTGGCCAAAGCTGCGGACATCCGGCGACGGCCTAAAGTCGTACTTGCCTTCGGGCATCTTTCTGCGGCCCGAAGGAAGTAGTCTCGTATGGTTTTGTAGTCCGCTTTGACGTCGGCACTCAGGGGATTGCTCTGGGCCAAGCACGGCGCGCCGCTACCAGTGGCCGCAATGATGAACGCGACGGCCAGGGATCGACTCATCATTGGGCCCTCCAAGTCCATCGTCGTGAACGGTGCTCGCATCCTGCGCCTCAGCGCAGTGCTGGCGCCGGAGTTCGCAAAGGATCATTGTGCGCGATTTAAGACATTGCCCAGGGTAGAAAGGTTCCAGATGGCGCCAAGCCTCGACACCGAACTACTCGGGAGTCACGAGCTGGTTCGGAGTCCCGGCAGCGGCGCCAGCGCATTGTTGCGGCCAGGCCGCCGGAGATCGTCCGCCGCACAGCCGAGTTGCAGCACGCCTTTAGCCGTCTCGGCCAAGGGAACGAATGGCTGGAGTCCAGGTCAAAAAATCGAGGTTGGTCCGACCGGCGCACGCGTTGACAATACGTTCCCGATTCTCTGCGCGGCGATCGGGACGCCTTGCTGTTTGCGCCGCGTCCCGACTCGCAGTGCGAAGTGATCGTGATCTGGACGAAAAAGAAGATTGGCGGATGAGTGCTGAGAACGTGTGCAACAATAGGGGGCGGCGTCGGATGACGTCGCCCCGTTGTGTTGCGCATCAGTCGCTGTCGTCAACCAACTGCGTCGTCATCCCGCCACGCAGTGTATGCGCGACTAATGGCCTTGGCCGTAGCCTCGGGCCATAGCCGTCGCGGCAAGCACCATCAGCACGATCAGGCTGGCTTGGATGGTGCTGATTATCGCGTACGTTCGGGCGGAGTGCGTGTCGGGGTCAGCCCCGCGTGCCACTTTCGTGCGCCAGCGGATTAGTGCGAGCATCGTCGCGATCTCGAGCAGGAGGATGATGACGAGCAACGTCGATCTTCGCCTGGAAAATGTAGTTGTGGATGTCGTAGTGACTCCCCTTCTCGAGCCCGCCGAATGCGCGTATCAGCCCCGTGCCGATCCACAGGATCGCCGCGATGCCCCACCAGGTATCGGCGTAAAACACACGCTTCAGCCCTGCGACGTCCAGCGTTCCCGAAAAGCTCTGGCACGCGACCAGAATGGCGCCGAGCCCAATGCCCAGCGCCAGCAGGTGCACGGCGGCGAACAACCAGCGAATGAACATTTTACGCGTGTCCCCCTCGCGAAATGTCTTGGTTCTTGTACGCCCTGTTGTGATTCTCGAAGCGTGAGCGCGCCACGCCAGCGAGTTGACCACTGCGTGCCGATCATAAGCGGCTCACGTCTGCGGTGACGCATGATTGGTTCACCGGCCACCTTGCCGAATGGCGATCGCCGCCGACGCAGCGGTCTGACCCGAAGAACGCATGACTGGAGCCGCGCCGACCCACCGAGAGGCGACCGGCCGAGATCAACGGCAGCCGCGCTGGTTCCCCATGTACTGGCAGGTACTCCTACTCAGCAAAGTTCCGCCGGGACTCGGAACAGTCCAATTGATCGTGATATAGTCGAAGGAATAGCTCTTGCCGTTCCGTTGTTGGCTTGTGACGAGAACGTTCGGCATGTCGTACACGATCGTCCCAGTCGATGACACATCGGTGATCGTCATCCTCGGCAGAATGTTTTGAGCGTGGCAGTTGGCGAGCCACATCGGCGAGGTTGTTACCGGCAACGAACTGAATGGTGCCCGTGCCGACCTGCCCCGCGGACCATAAGCCGCTCGCCGGCCCGGGCTGCGCGTTGGTGTTGATGTTGAAGGCCGATGCCATCCCGATCGAGAACGGCGCACCGCTGGCGTCCCCCGGGACGAGCGCACAATTCTGCAGAGTCACGCTGAATGCCGGCGGCGGCGCGGTCACCGGTGGAGGGGGCATCAGCAGATTGTGCGGCGCCACCGCTGTCTCGGGAGCGTGGTCACCGGGCCGGCCGCGGCTTCGTTGTTTGAGCGGACGCGGGCATCACGGGAGTCGCCAGGAGCGCGGCGACGGCCACCGTGAACGTCGAGATCTTGCTGAACATCGAGCCTCCCCGATCGGTATGGAGTCGCGACGGCAATGCCTTCCTACCCAACGGTACAACGCCCAGAGGAGGCGTTTCTTCTCACATCGCCGTCGCCACGGTGCCGGAATGCCTTTGCGGGAGCTCGACGGCCGCCGTTACAGACGATCGCCGGCGGCCGCGCCGCTGACGCTGTGCGTGGCTGGTTCCAATGGGCCGCCGACTTGCCGCCCCTTCGACCCACTCGTATGATCTCCCCCGGTCGCGGGGGTGCAGTCGGCGTGAGCTCGTCAGCTTTCTTCCCTCGAGGATGGTGCGATCGGCGTTTCGAGTCCGGCTCACGCGGGTGGCCCTGGAGTCTGCCCGACGACTTGCGGGCTGCTCCCGATTGTCGCTGTCGCCGTCGTTTTGCAGCCGCCGGTGCCAACAATCCGGCCAATGAACTCGTTGATGCTAACCCCGACGCACCACGAGGAGGTGGGGACTACGACGGTATCATTCAGGTCGGCGGCATGGGCCCGGCGGCTATACTTGCTCTGAGCGCCCAGGCGCGTGCAATGGCTGAGTCGGGCTAACGGCTAAGGGCTAACGGCTAATCAAGCACAAGGAGCGTTGCATGAACCGCGGACGTCGTTGGCGAGTGACGGTGTGGAGTGCCTGCGCTGGCGGGCTGCTCTTCTCGAGTGCGTGCCGCAAACGCGCGGCCGAGGAGAGCGCTGCGTCGGCCGGGAGCGCTCAGGCTCAACCGACGACCTTCAACACGTCGATGATGGAGGGCAGATCAAAAGCGCGATGGGGCGGTACACGAGAACCCACAAGCACAAGGAGCTTGCTGAAACGCGGACGTCGTTGGCGAGTAACGGCGTGGAGTGGCTGCGCTGCCGGACTGCTCTTCTCGAGTGCGTGCCGCAAACGCGCGGCCGAGGAGAGCGCTGCGTCGGCCGGGAGCGCTCAGGCTCAACCGACGACCTTCAACACGTCGATGATGGAGGGGGCGGATCAAAGCGCGATCCGGGCATACCTCAATTCCGTGCACGAGGTCAAGCCCAAGAAGTTCGAAGTGCAATGGAGCGACAGCGTCGTTCCGGTGAGTCGCGAGGAAGCGCTGCGTTCCTTGCGCGCGATCAGCCGCGGCGGCGACTCCTACACGTTTGCCGCCGCCGATCCCATAGTGCAGAAGCTCCAGCCGGGCCGACTCGTCTGGATCTGGGGCCTGACGATCGCGCGCATCGACCTTGCGGGCGCGATCGACAGTGAGTTCACGATACATACCGTGCCCGTGTCGTTGAGCGAGGCGCTGCCGAAAGCCGACATCGAGTTCGACAGTCCGGTGGACTACAGCACCGCCATCAGCCGCACGGCGCGAAGATCGTCGTTGCCCGACAGTGCCTGGAAGAATCTCACGCTTGCACCAGCGCCGTCGCTCTTCCGGGATGTCGCCTACCGTCCTGGTCCACCTGTGATAGGACCAGTCGCAGGCCAGGGAGGGCAGGGAGGAGCCAGCGAGAACGGCGGCCAAGCGGGCAGCGACGAGGCGACCGCCGAGGAGGACGTCGTTGCGGGGCGAGGAGGCGGGTACAACGGCGACATCGCCGGGTGGGAATACTCGATGGCCTACGCCGCCGGCCCCAGGACGCTGCAGTTCGAGTTGGAAGGACGCAAGATGGAGGAAGGAGGCCCCGCGAAGGGCGCGAGCAACGAGATGCTTCGCGACGAGCGATACGAGTTCTATGAGGATATCAAGGAGCAGCGCCACGCGGAGCAGGAAGCCGAGGAAGCCCACGAACGCATGCTCAAGGACGTGGAGAAGCTATCCCAGGTTGCCAACCGACCCACGCCGCCGCCGCCATCCAATGCCAGTGCCAACCAGAAGGCTGGCCTGGACTTCCTGAACAAGAAGGAGGTGGAAGACGACTTGGCCGAGGCGCACAAGGAGTATGAAGCGGCTGAGGCGGCTGCAAAGGCCGCGGAGCAGAAGGCCAAGAATTTGGCGGCGCTCAAGAGTATGGCTCGCAGTGTCTTCTTCATCATCAGCGACAATCTCGACGTCCGCTTTCGCGCCCACGCCGACATCGACCCGATGTCAGTCGCTGCCGTTGTCACGACCGGCGTCGCGGGTCCGGTCCCGAATGCCGGCTCCTCTGTGTCGTTCACCGGACTCAAGGGCAAGATCGATTTTGAGTATGTGGCGCGATTGGGGGAGGGCGGCACCGGCGATGTGAGCCTCCCGATCGCCCACATTCCGGTGGTGTTCAACATTCCGCTGATCGTCAGCGGCATCCCCTTTATCGTGCAAGTCGGTGGAGACTTCCTTTTCAAGGTCGGCCTCTCCGGAAAACACGCCGCGCACCACTTCCACGCCAAGTTCGACTTCAACGGCCAGGGCGGCGGACTGAATGTGACGACGCAATCACAGGCGAATACCAATTTCAGTCTGTCAGGGTCCGAGCCTGAGGTACTGGAGACCACGGCGGAGAGCCCAGGTGTGTCCGGCGTTGTGATCGCGGTTCAGATTCCCCGCGTCGGACTGGGTGTCGGCGTGTTCGGACTGGCCGCGATGGGCTTCGTTGACCATGTGGTCGTTATCACCGTGACCAACTCGGCGGCCGTCGCTACGCTCAACCCGCCCTGCAAGCGCGTAACCATTGATCGCGTTGCGCACATTGGCGCCGATCTCACCACGGTCATGCCGATACCGATTGTGGAAACGCTGAGTCACTTTCTCGCATGGAAGAAAGAGGTCTGGAAAGCGCCACAATGGAAACACGTCGATCCCGACATCAAAATGTGTAGCATTTAGTCGGTGACTGATCGCGGGGCACGCCGCGTCGTGCCCCGCCCTGCTACTTAGCAACGGCAATCATCAACTCTCATATGAAGCGTCCGGGAAGAACGTAAACCAGACGTAGAGAGGACCAAGCGCCGTGGCGAGCAATGGGTCATACTCCTGGTCATACTACGGCTAGAACATACGCGCGGTGAGCGGTCGTAAGCCTCTCTGCGCTCCTTTCGGGACGCTAACCGCTTATGGTCGTTGTCCCGGGAACAATTCTATTGGACAATCGGGCCCGACGAGCGGCCCGCGGCCCCGTGCCGCCGCGCGCCGTCAGTTCACAGGCGCGCGGCGGACGGGACGTCGCACTAACTAGCCGCGAGCCTGCGAACCGCGTTGGCGAGGAGCCGCACCCGAGCGGCATCGCCCGCGGTAGCCGCGTCGCCGTCGAGCTTCGTCGCCAATGTCGTGAGCGACGTCCTGCGCGCGTCGGCGCTCTGCTTCTCTGCCGCGGTGAGACTACGAGCCGCCTCGGCGCGCTTATCGGCCGACAGGCCGTCGTTACGACCCAACTGATCGAGATACGCACGCGCAAGCGCGAACGTCGCCGGCCAGACGATCTTCTTCTGGCTCTGAGGGTTGAAGGTGTCGAGGTGAACCGACTTGGCCGCGTCGATCTCGTTCTGCGAGAGGAGGCCACTGGGCTTGAGCTCGAGAACGTTTAGGCCTCGCGTGATTTCGGAACCGTAGATGTGGCCATTATACCAGTACGTCGACCAGAAGCCTCCCATCGTCACTTTCGTCGAATCATTGGCGCCGAGATCGTAGAAGGCGATCTCCTTCGGATGCGACGCATCGCTCCAGTCGACCACTGAGATCCCGCCTTCGTACCAGCTGTACACGGCGACGTCGCGGCCGGGGATGGGGATCAGCGAGCCGTTGTGAGCCGTGCATTCCGCAGTGGCGGCCAGCGCAGCCGGAATCTTGTAATAGCTCGTGAACTGCATCCCGTCGCTTGCGAGCCCATAGATCGAGAGGCCGCCCCAATCCTTGTTGTCCGTCCCCCGGCAGTGCGGTCCGCCCCACTCATCCCCGAACACGACTTTCTTCCCGTCGTTGCTGAACGTGGCCGAATGCCAGACCGCGATGTTCGAGTCGGCCACCGCCGTGATCCGTTTCGGATTCGCAGGGTCACGAATGTCGAGCAGCAGCCCGTAGCCGATGCATGCGGCGCCGGCCCTCCCAATGGACGTGTAAGCCGTGATGTCGTGGCAATACATGACAACCGGGGTGATCGCCGAATGCTGCGGCCCAGCGGGCTTGGCACCACTGGCGGCCGCCGCGGCTTCCCTGGCCGCCATCGCTGCCGCTCGCCTCGCCTGGTCCTCCGGAAGCGGAGCGTGGTAGGTCACTGGTGCGAGCTGGTTAAGGATTCGCGGCGTGCTCACGATCTTGGCCTGCTCGGGGTGCGCCAGCGGCACCTTGATCACTTCGATCAAAAATCGCGGCGCGTTCGGGTCGTCGTCGGCTGCGTTTTCCGAACACCCGGCGAGCTCGCTCGATGACCGGGACGCCGCGTTGCCCGAAGAATAGATGTAATGTTGGCTTTGTCGTTCGGGTCCTCCACCAGCGTGTTGGTGTGCGACCCGCGACAGGCTTGAACGCCGCCGATCTGTTTCGGGTGCTGGATGTCGCTGATGTCGAAGATGCGCACTCCGCGGAACCGCTCCTTGCTGACGGTGTCCGGCACCCCCTGGGTGCCGCAGTCGACACGCCCGGCCAGATCTTCCACTGAGAGGAAGAGCAGATTGTGATACACGGACACGTCACCCTGCCCACCAGGACACACGGACACGCCGGCGATATGTGGCTGGCTCGGATTCGAGACGTCCCAGACCTGGAACCCTTTGTAGTTACCCTGAATCACGTACTTACCCTTGAAGGCCAGGTCGCTGTTCGTGCTGCGAAACGTGGGTCCCGGGCCATTCGGATCGAAGAACGGCTCCGGCGGTCGTACGGCGGCATCGAGCTGCATGTTCCACGACGCTTGCCCAGCGTCCGGCCAGCCTGCCTTCAATGCATTGCGCGGATCCGGATTGGGCGGCGTGGTGGACGTGTTGACCACCGCCACCGATTGGCGCTCGTCCCCCGATTGCGACCACGCGCGCGGCGCCAGCATGAGCGAGGCGGCGACGAGCGCCCCCGTGACCGCAAAGACCGCGGATGCAGTGCGGCCCGGGCCGCGACGGGTTGCTGCGAGATGACGGGTCATGGCTGGACTCGTGAAAAGGAAAGCGAGCGAAAGCGAAAGAGCGTCGAGATCTAAAGAGTGCATCCTATCATTGGCCCGCTGTCGCGGGCGGCAATGCAGCGAGCATTCGCGTCATCCGCTCGATCTCCGCGGACTGGTTGGCGTTCACATTGGTCGCGAATTGGAAGAACAGCGGGTCCTGCGCCGCGCCGTAGGAGTGCATCAGCTCTTGCACCATTGTAATCGCGCCCTGGTGATGCACGATCATGTCTTCGAGAAACAGGCGATCGAACGCGGTCCCTCGCGCCTGGTCGAGCGCGGCCATCTGCTCCGGACTCAACATGCCGGGCATGAGCATCGGGTGATCCATGCCGGCCATCGTGAGGCCGTGCGGATCGGGCTGCGGCACCGGCTGATGCCGATCGGCTAACCAGTTCTGGATGTACTTGATCTCATCGGTTTGCGACACCGCGATCCGGTCACAGATCCCGAGCACGCTCGGCGACGCCCCGTGCGATGGCGCCCACCGGGCCATGACAACCGCCTGGGCATGGTGGCTGATCATGCCCGTCATGAAGTGCACATTGGCAGCCGTCGGGGGCTGCAGGGCCGGCGCGGCCGGGGCGGAAACGCGCGGGGTCGCGCCTTCGTTCCCGCTGCCAGACCCGCCCGTTGGCGTTTGGCAGGCGATTGCTCTGGCCGAAAGCAAGGCCGGCGAGCATGGCCAGATGAAGAAACCCGTTCATCGCCGGGCCTGATGAACGCGGTCCCGCACGATTGGGTTCGCCTTTACGACGGCGGGACCCGAAACATGAGGCCATCGGGATGTGGGCCCTGGCCATGATGCAACTGCCCGCGTGTAGGGAATCCACCCCAAAGTGCAGTCCGCAATGACGTCGGCGACCCGACATGGTCATGGTCTCGGAAATGTCGGTTCCGCCATGCGTCGCTGCGGTCTGATCTACGATCGAGAGGGAAATGCCACCATCTGGCAAGACGATAGCGCTTCCGCCTCACCTGGCGCAAGCGGCCCCACGCGTCCCGTGGGGCTACCAAAGGCATCGCTCAAACGGCCACCGTGCGGTCCTGGCCAATCCCCATTGACGCCTCGCCTGAACCATGGAAGGCCTGTAGTTTCGCGGCAGACGAGGTTCTCGCGAACCACAGCTGGTTGCTGCTGTTGGCATCTGCTCCCGCATGTTTGCGAACCGGCAGAAGCACAACAGTGGCGGCTTACCCTGCGCCGTCGCCAGGTACCTTCATGGGACCTAACGCTCCGTAGCGCTCAAGAGGAAACATCGCATGAAGAACATGGGTCGCAGCATGCTGTTCGGCGTCGGCGTCCTGTTGTTGTCGGCCTCGTTGGCCTCGGCGCAACAGGCGCGCGGGACGATTGCCTTCACGGTGACGATGCCGGATGCGGCCTCGCAGGTCTATCACGTCGTCATGCAGTGCGACAGCCTGACGGGATCCTCGATCGATTTCAAGCTGCCAGTGTGGTCGCCAGGCTATTACGGCATCATGGATTTCGCGCGCAACGTGAAAGACTTCAAAGCCGTGGACGGCACGGGGCATACCCTCGGGTGGGACAGCGTGTCGGTCAACGACAAGGTCTCGCCCAACGATTGGCGTGTGCGGACGGCCAATGCCCCGAGGGTGACGCTGACGTACGACGTACTGGCCACGACGGCGTTCGTGGCCAGCCCCTATCTCGACGGCTCGCACGGCTTCCTGATCGGCACCGGCGTCTTCATGTATCCCGCGGGCCTCATCAACCATCGCGTGACCGTGGACATTGAGCCGCCGGCTGGGTGGCGAGACGTGGCCACCGGTCTCGATCCTGCCTCGCCAGGCGCGCGCCACGTCTACGAGGCGCCCAATTACGACGCGCTGTACGACAGTCCAATTCTCATCGGCAATCTGGATTCACTCCCGGCCTTCGAGGTGGGGGGTGTGCGCCACGAGTTCGTCGCCTACAACATGGACGCACAGGCCTTCGACGGCGCCGAGTTCATGGGCGAGCTGAAGGCCATCGTGCAGGTCGCCACGCGGATGATGGGCGATATCCCGTACTCCCACTATGTGTTCCTGGGCTACGGTGCTGGCGGCGGCGGCGTCGAGCACCTGAACTCTGCGGCCGTTCCCTTCCATGCGAACCCCGCATACGACGCCCCGGGACCGGTGCGCAATCGCGAGCTTGGCTTCCTGGCGCACGAGTACTTCCACACCTACAACGTGAAGCGCATCCGCCCCATCGCGCTCGGGCCTTTCGACTACGACCGGGAAAACCGCACGCACATGCTCTGGGTCTCGGAGGGCTTCACGGTCTATTACGAGTACATGCTGGTGGCGCGTGCCGGGCTCATGACGCTGGATGATCTGTTGGGCAGCTTCACGAAAGACATGAAAACGGTGGAAGACGGCACCGGCCATCTCTATGAGTCGCCCGCCATGGACAGTTGGAACACTTGGACGCAGTACAGCTTTGCTAGACGGGGGCAGGGAGGCGCCGGCGGTGGCGGAGCCACTGGGGCGCGCACCCGTGCTGGGACGCCTGGCGGCCCCGCGCAACCCGGCATCCCATCGACCGGCCCGATCTCCAAGACGGTCTCCTACTACAACACTGGGCCGTTGCTGGGTCTCGTCCTCGACTTCGCAATCCGCCACGACACGAAGAACCAGAAGTCGCTCGACAATGTGATGCGCAATCTCTACCAGAAGTACTACAAGCAGCTGAAGCGTGGCTGGACCGACGAGGAATTCCAGAAGGCATGCGAGGCCGTGGCCGGCGCACCGCTGGACGAGGTGTTCCAGTACGCCAACACGACCAAGGAGATCGACTATCCCAAGTATCTCGCCTACGCTGGACTGCGAGTCGATCCGCCGGTCGAGACGAAGGATCCCTTCCTCGGCGCGATCGACGAGGACGTCGACGGCAAGGTGGCGATCACGGCGGTCAAGGAGAAGTCACCCGCGGAGCGCGCCGGCCTCCGAGTAGGAGACATAGTCGAATCGATCGATGGCGCCACGACCCCGGGCGCGACGCTGCGCGCCTATATCGTGACCAAGAAGCCCGGCGATGTGGTCAAGGTCGGGATCTCCCGGGACGGCCACGACCGGACGATCGACGTGACGCTGGCACACCGCATGGACGAGAGCTACCACATGACGCCGATCGACCACCCCGACGTGCTGCAGGCCGAGATCCTCGCATCGTGGCAGGGCAACACCGCCAAGTCAACCGCCGACGTCCAATCCCGCAGCCGGTGACGGCCTATTGTGGCCCGCTGTGCGGGCCACAATAGAAAGGAGCGACGCAGAAAAGAGGAAGGACGGCCGGCTGAGCGTCGCTCAATGGGGCCATTACGGCGGGATTATGAAGGGGACGAGTGCCGCCTGCACCTCCTGCATGGTCATTGGTTCGTCGAACGCCTCGCTCGCGTCCGCCGCGCTGAATTGCAGCGTCACGAGGTCGATGCCGTCCTGGACGGTGTTCTCTTCCGCGGCGTAGAACGCGCTGGTGAGGGAGATGTCCGTCTGGTTGCCCGTGATCCACCCCCGGTTGGGCACATTGTCGAGGAAGTTGCCACGGAGCCGCCGCACCTCGCATGCGTGCCGCGCCTCGACCGAATGGATCTGCAGCGCGGCGAGCAGGAGGGGTTGCTCCCCCATCAGAGCCGGCGCTAGCCCCTTGTACATCCGCACGCCGAGGTCCTCGAAGGACTGCGACAGCGCCTTGAACTCGTTGTACTCGTAGAACGCCGCATGGTACGGGCCGTTGTACGTGCCGCCTCCACCTGACCAATCGAAAAACGGCTCGCGAACGGCCTCCGAGCCCAGAGTGGCAAGGAGATACTGCTTGTGCAGGTTCTCGTGTGCCTGGATGGTCTGGAACAGCGGGATGTCTTCGCCCGGAACGACCTGAAAGTGCTCGGAGAGGCCGTAGTTATACAACGTCGACTCCATGTACTCGTGCATCAGCGCAAAGTTGAGAATGGACACGATGTTGGCTGGGAGACCTCCCTGCGCGAACACGTCGCGCGCCAATGCCGCGAGCGCGACGGGCACGGATGCCATGGCCAAACCAGCCGCCGTCACGCGCGCAACGCTCGCGCCGTGCGCGATCTCTGCCTCCCGCTGCGCCAGACGGGCGCGAATCTCCGGGTCCAGCGTCTCGAGAACGGGTTCGGAGGGGGTAGTGTACGGATCCATTCGTCGCTCCTTACGCCGTAGCCGAGGGGACGTTGGTGAGCACGATTTGATTCTTGACGTACGGCGCGACCGACGTCAGCACATTGGACGGGAGCAAAGCCTGGTCGAAGCCTTCGGCGTTGATGACATCGCTTCCTGCGAAGGCGCTCGTCCGAGGCGCCAGGAGGTCCCGCACCGCCGCAGCGTGCCGCGCCTCCACGGAGACGATCTTCGCCACAAGCGTGAGGTTGGTTGCGCTCTGCAGAAACGGCGCAGCCCCATTGTATGCTCCAACGTCCAAATCCTCGAGAGTCTTCGCGGTAATGAGCACATTGTCCCGGTCTTTGAAGTTCACGGTCGCAAAGTTGAGGGTGGCCTGCGGGATGCCATGGTTGCCGAGGGCCGTCTTGAAGAAGCTCACGTGGATGGCCTCGTGAACCGCGATCTGCTGCAGCACATACTGCTCGTGGCTATCCATGTTCGGCGGCGGCGCCTTGTTCACCTCTGTGTAGAACGCAGACGCCACCTGCTCGAGCAGGTATGCGAGGTTCAGCACGCCGTAGTCGGTGCTGAAATCGAGCGTAATCTTCGGGGGGCCCGAGGCCTTGGCCGTGGTGTCCGCAGGCGGCGTGGAACTGACCGGCGACGTGGCCGCTGCGGTGCTGCAGGCGCTGAGCAAGCCCGGTAGACAGGCCGCTGCGGCGCCGAGGCCAACCAGGCGGAGGAACTCCCGTCGGTCGCTCCCGGGCAACTCGCGCGTGGTTAAACGGGCCCGTTGAGTCGAGTCATGTGATGCGTCGGACGGCATGTGCGTATCTCCTTCCTCGCCTCCCTCGATTGTGCGCGCGCATTCTCCTAGCACCGCGCGCATGCGATGACCAACCGCGCTGAGCGTGGAACGCTGTCCGCCGTCGTGACAGTGCCCGGCGGCAGACTGGTCCCAGGCGCAGGATGCGCGCCACGCACTGTCGCAATGCACGTGAAATGCGTCTGTACAGAGTCCACAGGGGACGGCGGCGGCAACCGCCGGGGGATTTACGGGAACAGTTGAATCCGCCGTCTTGGGTCGGGGTGCTGGCTTGTCACAGGCGCCGAGTCCACCCGGGCATCCCGGTGGACCGGTGCCGTGCAGAAATGCCCGTTGCCGACCATTGGCGGCCTCTCACGCGTGAGTCGCCGCGCTCCCCGAGTATCGGCGAATGCCGTAACATTGGCATATGCGGATCGACAAATTCGTGCAGCGCCGTGGCGATCGGGTGATGGCTGTACTGGCCCGTATTCACAGGGTCACGAGCACGTACCGGCAGCTGTTATGGCTCCCACTCCTGCTGTGTGTGACGCGACCTGTGGTCGCGCAGACCGATGAGATTCAGGTCTACGACGCCGAGATCGTTGGGGTGGGCGGGTGGAATCTCACCTGGCACAATAACTTCACGCCATCGGGTCGCACGACGCAGGCTTTCCCAGGCGCTGTGATACCGAATCATGCCCTCAATGGCGTACCGGAGTGGGCCTACGGCGTCACGGACTGGTTCGAGGCGGGCGCCTATGTGCCGATCTACACGCTCGCGAGCGATGGCCGGCTGCTCTTCGACGGGGTCAAGCTGCGCACGCTGTTCGTAGTACCGCATGCGGCCGATCGCACAGTCTTTTATGGCATCAATTTCGAATACAGCTACAACCGACCACAGTGGGATACCCATCGCTTCTCCGGGGAGATCCGGCCAATCATCGGTACCCATCTGGGTCCATGGGATCTCATCGTCAATCCGATTCTCGATACGTATTACAACGGCTTTCGAAACCTCGATTTCGCACCGTCAGAACGGGTCGCCTACAACGTGAGCCAGCGTCTCGCTTTTGCACTGGAGCACTATGCCGATTTCGGCGCAGTCAGTGGCTTTGATAGCCCGAGTGAGCAAATGCAATCACTGTTTGCTGTGGTGGACATCGGCACGAGCTCTCACGGTCTCGAATTCGGCGTGAGCCACGGCTTTACACCGGCGACCGACAGGACCGTGATCAAACTCATGCTCATGCAGGATTTCTAACGGCGATGCGCTACCACGCATTGTGCTGAGGCGGTTCTTCTGCGGGGCTCAAGAGTACCTGCACCACCCGTGAGCTGGCGCCCAGAAGGCGCGGCCCCCGTCTCGTCCCTTCTGCGTAGTCATTCACAACGTTGCGGCGAGTGACGACCTAGGTCGAATGGCACGTAGGCGGCCTGGCTGCTTTGATCGAGTAGTGCTTCCGGGAGACAGCCCGGATCCATGAGACGCGTAATGGAATAGCCATGACGCGTCCTGCGTCACAACGCCACGTTCTCTGACTGCGTGACGGTAGGGACCAGCGCCCTGACTCGTACGCAACGTACGGAGCCTGCACCATGCCGAACGAACAAAAGGACGGCCTCGATCGCCGTGACTTCATAGTTGCGGCCATCGGCCTGGTTGGCACGTCGGCCATTCTTGCGAGCAGTGCCGGCACTGCGAATGCCCAGGACACCAAAGCGTCGCCCGTTGGCCCAGCACCGGGTGCACCACAAAAAACGGTCTACACCGGCGATGTGATCGATGGGAAGAAAGTCATCAGCGTTCTCGACGTGAATGATCTGGAACGTGGCAAGAAGCACGCGTTCTATTTCGAGGGTGTGCAAATGCCAACGGGTCAGCACTGGTATGTATCAGTGCTAGTCGCCGCGGGGGCGAAGCCGGGTAAGCGCATCGCTCTCACCAGTGGTGTGCACGGCGATGAGATCAGTTCGGTGCACACGATCCAAACCGTCATGAGCCAGCTCGATCCTGCCCAGATGTCGGGTACGGTCGTGGCAGTCCCTGACGTATCCCGTCCGGCCCTGGAAGGCATGGCGCGCAGATGGCCGAATTCAGGAAGAGGAATCGACCTCATTGACATCAACCGCGAATGGCCCGGAAATGAGAATGGTGCCAGTGCTGCCAGCCGGCACGCTGGCATCCTGTTCAACAAACTCTTCAAACCGAACGCCGACTACGCCCTCGATTTTCATACCGGGACGACAGGTATGGATGTGACAGCGTTCAATCTCGCCCGGATGGAATTGCCTGAGGTGCGGGCGATGGCGGAGCTCTTTCCCATCGACCAGATCTTCGACAACGCCGCCTATCCCACACTGCTCGCGAACGCATTCATCGATGTGGGCATCCCGGCACTCACGCCAGAGATTGGCGCTTCGCGCGTCCTGGACCTCAACATGATCCCCTTGTTCGTCGAAGGCACAATGAATGTGCTCAAGCACCACGGGATTCTCTCCGGTCAGATGGGCCGCACCGGGAGGGATACGGACATCTTCATCGCCAACAGTGGGCACACCATCCTTGCAACTCATGGCGGATTCGTGGAGCTTCTGGTCAAGTTGAAGGACAAGGTCAAAGTTGGGCAGAAGGTTGCCATCCAGCGAAATACGTTTGGCGACGTAGTGGCCGAATACACGAGCGGGGTGGCCGGCGAGGTCATGGCTCGTCGCTCAGACGCAGTAGCCGAGCCTGGCATTCCGTTGATCGGCATCCTCTACAACGACGCGAGCCATGAGCTCCCGGTGGACTACTCCGAGTGACTCAGTCGCGAGTCCGCTGCGCGCTATGTCGAAAGGAGCATCAATGAACGCCGCACAAGTCGAACAGAAGAGCTATGAGATGCCCCCGCGCGACGGGTTCACCGTCACACAGTTCATCACCGTTGCTGACATCGACCGATCGGCTCGCTTCTATGAAAGGGTCTTCGGCGGCCGCGTTCTGAGCAGAGGCGATAGCAAGGGTGCGTCTGGGCACATTCAGATCGCGAATACGTGGCTCATTGTCAACGTCGGGGGCGGGCCCACCCCGGACAAACCGACTGTGACGCTCGACGTTCCCGCCGACCCGGACAGGATCAGCAGCTTTATGAATATCCGCGTTGCGGATATTCAAGCGTGCTATGAACTGTGGAAAAATCGAGGAGCCGAGTTCCTCACCGAACCGATTGCCAAGTACGGCGAGATTCGCTGTTACATCCGCGATCCTGACGGTTATATCATCGAGGTCGGACAGAGCACCGATCTCACGGACGGTTAACGCTCGGCCCCAGGAGGGGACTGCGCGATCCGTCACGAATAGTCCCCAGAAACTGGCTCGCGATCGGGAGATGAGCGAGAATCAATGTCTGTGACCCGACGCGAAGCGCTCGCCCAACTGGCCGCCCTCGTTGCGCTCCCGGTCTCGTCCTGGGCTGGTGATGATGCTGACCCCCTCGATGCCACCATCGCCGCGTACCAGGCGGGTCGGCATCGGGGCGCGTGGACTGCCGGTCAAGTGAGCGCTCGTGCGCTCGACCGGTGCCAGACGCAGGGGTACACCTGGCGGGCCATTGACGCGCTTGCCCATTCCGTGGCGGCCGACGCGCGCGCCGCCGATGTGCGCCAACGCGCGGGTCGCATGCGTGGACCACTCGACGGCGTGCCGGTCTTCGCCAAGGCGATCTACGATATGGTCGGTCTCCCCACCACCGGCTCCAACGCCGAGTGGGCGCGCTCCTTCCCCGATACCGTGTCGCGTGACGCCGTCGAGGTGGCGCGACTCCGGGCCGCCGGGGCCATCGTCCTCGGGAAGACCGCGGCCGACGACTTCGCATATGGCGGCAACGGGACCAGCAGCCACACGGGCCAGGTACTGAATCCGCACGACCCAACGCATACGCGGACGCCGGGCGGCTCGAGTGCGGGATCGGCGGTCGCGGTCGCGGCCGGAATGGCGTTTGCGGCGCTGGGGACCGATGACGGCGGTTCCAACCGCATCCCGGCGCAGTTCACCGGCGTGGTGGGGATGAAACCGACCTTCGGACTCGTCGCGCGCTCAGGTGTAATCCCGACCTGGCCATATCTCGACACGCACGGACCGCTCGCGCGGACGGTGGCCGACGCAGCGTTGCTGCTTGCGGTGGTGGCGGGCGCCGACCCGTTGGACCCGCTCACGCGCGCCAACACGCGGGACGGCGCATCCATCGCGGCTCTACGGGACGACGCACTCGCGCGAGTCCGGTTGGGGCTCGTCGACGCGCACGTCCCACGGGCACAGATGACCGCCGAGGCTCTCGCCATCTGGGACCGAGCCGTAAGCGATCTGCGCGCCGGGGGCGCGACCGTGGAGAGCTTTGCCCCGGCGGTCGACCGCGCCACAGTGCATGAGGCGTTTGCCGCCGCCGCTCGCGACCGGGGCGACGTGGTCGTGGACCCGAAATCACCGGCTCCCACGGTCAACGCTCTGCTCCGCTATTTCGCTGGCCGCACATCTGACCCGCGCGCGGCGGTGCGACTCGGGTACACGGCGTATCGCGATTTCTATGAATGTGCTCCCTGCCACATTCGAGCAGTGCGCCCCGCTGCTGGACCGGCCGATGGCCGACGATCCGGCGGGGCGATCCTTCGCTCGTTCGCGCGCTACCGTGCTGGCGGCGCTCGCAACGTCGATGCGCACGGCCGGCGTCGCCGCCATGGTGTACCCTACCATGCCCTTCAACGCTCCGCGCGCCCTCGAGCCCTGGCCGGATATCCCGACAGCGCTCGGCTACGGCAACTGGCTTGGTCTCCCCGAGGTGTCCGTGCCGGCAGGAATCGGCGCAGATGGGATGCCGGCACTCAATCTGTCAATCGTGGGCCTGCCCGGTGAGGATGCGCGCGTGCTGGCGCTGGCGCACGGATACGAACGGCAGTCACGCCGCTTCGTAGCCCCGCCGCGCGCGACGTAGGTGCGTTGCGGCATCAGAGTCTCACCTTGAACCCGGCGAGTAACGGCACGTCTCGGGTCGCCACAGGTCGGAACACCAGATAGCTCGTTGCTTCCAGGAAAATCACGCTGCCCGAGCCAACCACCCACCGGACACCTCCGCCAAGCGGGACCATCGGTCCCGCCGAGGATTGCTTGGAGGGATAGTTATTCTGAAGATCGATGCCGACGCCGGCCAGAACAAAAGGGCGCCGCCTTGCCGCCACCGTGTCATGCTGGGGTCCGTTGCGCCACGTCGTCGTGCTCACACGCGCGCATTGTGCTATGCTGCAATAGAAAGGATGGACTCTCGTAGGTTGTCAATGTCTCATACCAGGTGACGAGCTGATTATGCGGACCCCGGGTCCCGTTCGGTCGTGATTTCGCCCGCCGACCGGCGAGCGTGGGGCGAAGCAGCGGGGGAGCTTCGCTATCTGTCCATCCGGCTGCAGGGATACGTAGCGGAACTCCCGAATCAGAGCCTTCCGCCCCGCGGGCGCGTTCCGTGGTCCCCGGCCGAGATCGCGGAGCTCGGTGTGTTGACGCGAGGGCTGGCCCAAGGCCAAGACGATGCCGGCCGAGCCACCGAGTCGCTCGATGCAATTGATACGCTCTTTCGCCGGGGTCACGTGGATGCCACCGCTGCGACTGACTCTGCCGTCACAGGCGACCCGGCCGCCGGGCATCGACGAGCGGAGGCCGCCCTTCTCGAGCACTACCTCGTGCAGCGTGCAATCGCCATGGACAGCTTGCAACGATTGCAGCACCTTGGTGCTGCGGCACGAGAGCCAATGCGCAACGCCGGACCGCCGCGCCGCGCCTCGCTGTGGCAACTGGTCTGGACTCGGACGCTTGCCAAGATCCGCGCGCGACGATCGCGCTGAGCGGCGCATTGTCGCAAATTCCGGGTCCTGTGACAGAACTGCCTGAGCCCGTGAGACCATTGTAGCGGGTGACGCGATGGCTGCGATTCTTCTCGCGACCACGCACGCTCAGGGTTCAACTGCTCAGAAGAGACCAGTACTTCTCCTGGTCGTCGAGTATGCGACCGGCGCCGCGGACGACACACGTCAGAGGATCCTCGTCGACGTGGATCGGCAGGCTCGTCTCCTGGCTCAGGAGCAGGTCCAGGCCGCGGATCAACGCCCCGCCGCCCGTCAAGACGATTCCGCGATCGACAATGTCGCTCGCGAGCTCGGGCGGCGTGATCTCGAGTGCGCGCCGGACGGCGTCGACGATCTGCTGAATCGACTCCTGGAGCGCCTCGCGGATTTCCGCGGAATGGACAGTGACGGTTTTCGGGATACCCGAGATGAGGTCGCGCCCCTTGACGTCCATTGTTTGCTCTTCGCCCACTGGCACGGCCGATCCGATCTGCATCTTGATCAGCTCGGCTGTGGGCTCACCGATCAGCAAGTTGTAATTCCTGCGCACGAACTGCACGATCGAAATGTCGAGCTCATCGCCGCCGGTCCGGATCGACGTGTTGCTGACAATGCCGGACAGCGCGATGACCGCAATCTCGGTGGTGCCACCCCCGATGTCGATCACCATGTTGCCGGTCGGTGCCTCCACCGGGAGGCCGACGCCGATCGCCGCGGCTATCGGTTCGGCAACCATGAACACATCGCTAGCCCCAGCGCCGACGGCGGCGTCGCGGACGGCACGCCGTTCCACCTCCGTAATACCTGACGGGACGCACACAACGACGCGAGGCTTTCTCCTGAATACATGCTTTCCAATGACGAGCGTCAGGAAGTGGCGCAGCATCTGCTCAGTGACGTCGAAGTCGGCGATCACGCCGTCCTTCATGGGTCGCACAGCGAGCACGCCAGCCGGGGTGCGGCCGAGCATGCGTTTGGCGTCGAGCCCGACGGCCTTGATGTTCCTGGTCTCGCGATCGAGCGCCACGACCGAGGGCTCGTTGAGCACGATGCCCGCGCCCTGGACGTAGATGAGCGTATTCGCTGTGCCGAGATCAACGGCAACCGCGTTCGTCGGGAATAGGGACTGCGATCTGGTTCCGAGGAAAGGCCAGCGCATGCTGGTTACAGCCTCCCGTCTGCGTGGCGCTTCGCCATGCCATTGGCCACGTTTGACCCTGAAGGGGATACTGATCGTTGGCGTGACGATCGCCGGTCATCCCGGAGCAACGGAGAATCGCTGTGAACATCACGGTGCTTGCGTCGCTTGCGTTTGTCGTCGAAGTAGAAAGCTATCGCTATGCGGTTGAGCAGGCGGCTCAAACCGGGCTGCGTTCGTTACTCGGCGAGGTCGAGTTGGATGATCTCCTCTCAGAGCCTGAGAAGTTGAACGTACGGCTGCAGGCGATGCTCGACGAACACACCGAGGCCTTGGGCGTCAAAGTCACGCAGGTCCAGGTCAAGCAAGTTGACTTGCCGCAGGACATGCAGCGAGCGATTGCCGCCCAGGCCGAAGCGGAAACGCGAGCGGCGAGCCAAGATCATCGCGGCCGAAGGTGAGTTCCAAGCGTCGGTCTCGGACCGCGTCGACCGAGTCGCCAGACGACGGCGCCGCGTTATTTTGGGGCTCTAATCTCTACACGCAACCCGAACCTGATCTTCATGCGAATCGTGCGAGTTCTTTGCCTGGCGTTGTCGGCGCCGCTGTGATATCGGCCCGTGTGGCCGGAGCCCAGGGCACCCGTGACGTGGTGCTTCACCTCCACCGGGCGGGTGACACCGTGTCCATCCGGGGCGCGGTCGTCACGATCGATCACACCATCGAGGCCGGAAACACCGATTCCGCCGGCAACGTGTTGGTTCCCGACTTGGACGACGGTGGGCACATTGTCGAAGTGGTCGCGCGCGGCTACCAGACGTTTGAGGACAATTTCAACACCGGGCCGAACATCCCGCAGCCCGTCCAGCTCGTGCTCATCCCCATTCTCGCGTCGGACACGGCGAAGGCGAAGGGACAAAAGACGGACCTGACGTTCGCGGGGTTCGACGCTCGGCGAACGAAGGGGCAGGGCAAGTTCTTCACCCGTGCGCAGCTCGACGCTGCTGCCGGACGTCCGCTTGCCAATGTCCTACAAGATGGATGCGGGCGCGTTCATCGTGCCGGGACCGCACGGAGAGTCCCAACTCGCTATGCGGTCGCCGGCGAGCGCGTCCTCGCCCTGCTACGCCGCGGTGGTCCGCGACGGCGTTCGGATCTATCCGTTCACAGGCGCCCAGCCGCCCGATCTCGACAAGATCTTCGCCGAGCAACTCGTGGGGATCGAGCTCTACGCGCAGCCCGCGACGGTGCCTGCCGAGCTTCGCGACGCCGCGACCTGCGGGGCGCTGGTGCTCTGGACCCGCGACGGAGCCCACTAACAGCGACTGCCCGGCACAAGCGAACGAAAGGCGCCCGGAACCGGACGCCTTTCGTCTCCCGCTACGTGCCGCCCGCGGTTACTTCGATGCGACGCCAGTTGTGACGCCGGCACCTGTGCCGCCGCCAGCCGTTTGATCGCGGCCGCCATCATGCGCACGCGCGCCGCGTCCTTCGCCCCGCTCGCGTCGCCGTCCACCTGCTTCGCGAGCGCGGTGAGCGCCGCGCCGCGCGCCGCACCGCTCTTCTGCTCCGCCGCGTCGAGCGCCGCCGAGATCGCCGGCGGTGCGATCGGCGGCGAGGCCGTCGTTGCGCACGAGCTGGTCGAGGTACGAGCGCACCACGACGAACGCCGGCGGCCAGACGAGCTTCGGCTGGCTCGTCGGGTTGTACTCCTTGAACCTCACCAGCTTTGCCGCGGCGATCTCGTTCGCCGAGAGCTGCGCGCTCGGCGTCAGCTCAAAGACGTCGAAGCCGCGGTCGAGCTCCGACGAGTAGATCATCCCGTTCCAGTAGTACGCGCCCCACGATCCGCCGATCGTGCAGCGGTGCGCCCGCCGCGCATCGCGCCGTTGCCGGACGGTACTCGCGCCCGGCGGCGGATCGATCGGACCGCGATCGAAGTACGCGATCTCGGTCGGATGGTCCGCGTCCGTGAAGTCCATGACGTCGACGCCACCCTGGTACCAGCCCTGCACGTAGAGGTCGCGCCCCGGCACCGGGATGAGGCCCCCGTTGTGCGCGACGCAGTTCTCCTCGCGCGGTCTGCGCGGCGGGCATCTTGAAGTACGCGCGCTGCGTCAGCTTCTTGTTGTCGGCGCTGAGCGGTGACGATCGTGTTGCCGCCCATGCTCCATGCATGCTAGCTGGCCTGGCACATCGGGCCCGTGCCACCGCCCCACTCATTGGTCACGATGGTCTTCTTGCCATCGTTGCTGAACCCGGCCGTGTGCCGGCCCTGGAAATTGTTGGTGTCGGTCAGGGCGGCCAGCCGCACCGGCTTCTCAGGGTTCGAGATATCCACCAGGATGGCGTGGCTCGTGCATGCGGCGACGCAGGAGGTGCATCGCCGGGTACGCCGTCACGTCGTGGCAGTTGTGCGGGCCCGTGTGCACGCAGCGGTCGGCGTGCGATCGCCGAGTCGGGCGCCGCCACGTGCCGCGGCGCAGCCGCCGCCGGCGGCGTCGCCGGAGCGCAGAACGCGGCGCAATCCGGGGTCGCGTCGAGGCCGGTGAAGATCCGCGCGCCCGGGATCACCTTCGGCCTGCTCGGGGTGATCGAGCGGCACCTTGATGATGTCGAGCTGATAGAGCGAGTTCGTCGGGTCCGCGGGGTCCGTGCCGTTCTTGCACCCGGCCAGTTCCGTGTCCGGCCGCGCCGCCTGCTGCCCCGACACGTAGAGGTAGACGATGTTCTTGGATCCGTCGGGCTCGGGACGACCGTGTACGTGTGCGAGCCTTTGCATGTCTGCACGTTCTTGATCAGCTTGGGCGCGTGCGGGTTCGAGACGTCGAAGATGCGCACGCCCGCCATGTGGTCCTTCGGGTCCTGCACGCCGCCCTTGCCGCAGTCATTGCGATTGCCCGCGCCCTCGGCGGAGATGAACAGCAGGTTGCCGACGATCGTCGGGTCGCCCTGCGACGTGATGCACTCCATGACCGACGCGATGACCGGCTTTGCCGGATCGGCTCACGTCCCATATCGTGAAGCCGGCGAAGTTGCCCTGGTAGACGTAGTGGCGTGCCGAACGCCAGGTCGGAGTTGATGAACGTCAGGCCGCGCGCCGTGTCGAACTGCGCCGGCTTCTGCGAGAACGACACGAGGCGCATGTTGCTCGCCGCTTCTCCGGCGTCGAACCGGCCCGGCTTGAGGTTGCTCCGCGGATCGGTGGCGCTCGGATAGGTCTGCGCCGACACGAGCGCCGGAGCGACGAGGGTCGCGATGAGGCCTATCAGCTTGCATGAACTGCGCATCGGAACAGACTCCGGTGGCTGGGTGTGGTACGGGGCGACTGCGGCGGTTCACTGCGCGGGCAGCTCTTTGTACAACCTCTGCATGATGCCGATCTCGGCGGTTTGCACCGTGACGACATCGTTCGCGAACACGTTCACGTCGACTTCCTGTCCGGCGCCGGGGTGGTGAAGAGGTCGTCCACCATCTTCAGCGCGCCGGCGTGGTGCTGGATCATCAGGCGGAGGTACGCGCGGTCGAAGTCGACCCCCTTGGCCGCGTCGAGCTCGTTGAGTTGTGCGGTCGTCAGCATGCCCGACATCATCACGTGTGTGCCACGACGACGTATCGGGCGCGAACTGGTTGTTGCGCTGGAGCCAGTTCTGCATGATGCGAATCTCCGGCACCTGCGACTGATCGATCTTGTGTCGAGAGTTTCAGCACTTGCGGATTGGCGCCGTGCGACTGCGGCCATCCGGGACATGACGATCGCCTGCGCGTGGTGCGCGATCATTCCCTGCATGAACTCGACGTCGGCCTTGGTGTACGTCGGCGCCTTTCGGGATCACGATCTCATGGCCCATGTCCATGCCGCTCATTCCCGCCATGCCGCCGCCCTGGCAGAGCGCGAGCGATGGGCCGCCGAGCAACACGGCGAAGAGTACGAGCGCGCCGGCAACGCGTTTGGTCGTCACGATGACCTCCTTCAGTCAGTCTGCTCGACGAGAAATTGGATCGGCTCTAGACAACTGGGAATAAATACCCGGTGTCCGGTCCGCTCACCAGATGTCGTGCTCTCGTCGTGGCGAGTTCTCAAGTACGACGGACCGCCTTGTTCCTGAGCAGGTCGAGGGGCTCCCATTTGTACACCGGCGCCTGCGCCACCAGGGGAGGCGTAACATGGCTCAGACGTCGAACCGGTGCCGTGCGAGTGCTTGGCACCGGCCGACGGGGATCGGGGAACCAAGTAGCACCTTCACCGCCGACTTCGTGAATTATCTCACCGCCGCCTATAGTCGGCAGCGTGCCGCCGCTAGTCAAGGCATTAAGTGCGTGTTTTGCGCCCGGGCGGTAGCATACGGCTCGAGCCGCGCTGCGCGTTCTTACTGTCCAAATTCTCGGCATTCGAACAGTTTTCTGCGCCGCTCAATCGCCGGCCGATGGGTGCTGACCCATACACTAAAAGAAGGGAGGCTCTTATGGACGCAGGTACTCACCCCAGTGCTGGCGACGCTTTGGGTGACCAGCCAGCGACGCCGGGTAGTTATGGTGAGCCGCCCAGTGGCTTTCGCTTGCCCAAATCCACTCGTCTGGGCCGAGTGAGCCTTCAGGTGGCCGATATGAGCAGGTCGCTTGCGTTCTATGAAGACGTTCTTGGACTACAAAAGATCGAGGGCGATGCCTCCCGATCTGTGCTCGCAGCGCATGGTGATGACACTCCGCTGGTCGAGCTACATGTGCGGGCGGGCGCACGGCCAGCTCCGCCGCGTGGACGTCTCGGCCTTTACCACTTCGCGATACTTCTGCCGGATCGCTCGTCACTCGGCCGCTTCGTGCAGCACCTGGCTGACATTGACGCACCGGCGGGCGCGGCCGATCATCTTGTGAGCGAAGCTTTTTATCTCCAGGACCCCGACAATCTCGGAGTCGAGATTTACGTCGATAGACCGCGCAGCGCGTGGCGGCGCGCCGGTCGAGAATTGATGATGGCGACCGATCCGGTCGATCTCCCCGGCCTGCTTGCGGCGGCTGGCGGAGTTCAATGGAGCGGGATGCCGTCGGGAACAGTGATGGGTCACATGCACCTGCACGTTGGTGACGTTGCGACAGCGTCGAGGTTCTTTTCTGAAGGCTTGGGGTTCGATCGCACTGTGTGGGGCTATCCGGGTGCGTTGTTTCTCGGGGCTGGTGGCTACCATCACCATCTTGGTACCAACACGTGGGCCGGGCGCGGCGCGATCGCGGCACCAGAAGAGGATGCGCGGCTGTTGGAGTGGACCATCGAGTTACCAGACGCCACGAGCGTCACCGAAGCCGCCGACAGCCTCGCGCGCGGCGGGTACGCTGCGGCGCATGAGGCTGCCACCGAAGTAATTGCACGCGATCCATGGGGAACACAGCTGCGCATTCGAAGCACCTCTCACTTCTAAAGAACGGAGGATGCAACGAGCATCAAGACCGCAGCGTACCACTCACGGGCTTTTGGACGGACTCTCCCGCAACGCCCTGCAGGCCGCCTACACGCCGGCCAACGCTCGCGTGAGCGCCGCGTTGCGACTTCACCCTCAGCGGAAAGGTGACTCATGGCGACCCAGCTCACACCCGACCAGATGAAGCAATTGGTCAGCAATCATTTCGATGAGTTCGTCAACAAGCAAAACGTCGCCGCCATTCGGAAGAACATGACGCCGGATTTCTTCGATCACGATGGACCTGGCGGCAAGCCTACTGACATCGCTGGTGATGAGCAGATGATGCTGGCGATGTACAAGTCGATGCCCGATCTCAAGCTCACGATCGAGGACATGATTGCCGAAGGCGACAAAGTCGTCTGCAAGAACATCTGGAGATGGACCGACCCAGCATCCGGCAAGCGGATGCAGTGCCGCGGCTTTGTGCTCTGGCGCGTGGAGGGCAGCAAGATCGCCGAGCGGTGGGCGACCGTCACACCTGCATCGGTGGAGATAACGTCAACGGACGTCCGGGCGCGAGCGGCAGAGACGCCAGATGCTGCGCGCTGAGTTGACCCCCATGGCGACGCGTTTATCAGACGCCGAGGCGCAGCAGATGAAGGGCAGAGCGTCCTTCGGCGCGCAGCTGCGCCGTCGTGCACTGTCGTGGGGCTTTGTCTGGACGCCAACGACGAAATGCGGTGCCGTGACGGAACCGCCCGCCGGCAAAGTGGTCGTAGGCGATCTCGACAACAAGAGTGGGGCGAAGTGGAACCCACTCACCCGACCGCTCAGTGCTCCACCGACTAGGGCCGCCCGGCGCGCGTCCCGTGAAGCCCGATCCACCAACGAGGGGCGTGACTCGCGACGGCAACGTTGCTCGCTCCGCCGATGTGAATGACGACACGAAGCCGACGTGGTCAAGGACCCCAGCGGCATTGTAGAGACCGAGCAATAGCGATCCGATCGCTCGTCCTTTCGAGGCGTACCTGAAACCGCCGACGACGCAGTCCGCAGTGTGGATGTTCTTGACCTTCTCCATCCCCGTACGCTTGCCGGACTCGTAGGGCAGATCCAGCCGCTTCGCGACGATGCCATCGAGGCCGCGCCGCTCACCACCGAGCCAACGCCGCGCCACCGCGGCGCTGCGCGCCATCGGCGACAGACGTAGCCCGGACGCGGTCACGCCAAACCGTCGCACGAATGACTCGAGACGCTGGCGTCGTTCGGCAAATGGGCGGTCGATCAGCGACGTCTCGCCGGTCGCTAGAATGTCGAACGCAATGAGCAGAGCGGGAAAGCTCGCGGCCAACATGCGTACGCGGCTGGCAGCGGGATGAATGCGTTGCAACAACTGATCAAATGACAGTGTTGTGCCGACTGGCACGACGATCTCCCCATCGAGAACGAATCGCTGCGCGCGGAGCGCCAGGATGGTCGCGACGACGTCCGGGAAGTATCGAGTCAACGGCTTCCCGGCTTTCGACATGAGTGACACCCGCTGCTCGTCGCGAAACGCCAGGCACCGAAAGCCGTCCCATTTCGGTTCGTATGACCACTCCGGACCCACCGGCAAGTGGTGCACCGGCTTGGCTTCCGCCGGGGCATAGCCGTTTCCTATGGGGAGCGCCATTCGCGTCAGACCACCTTTTGAAGGTCGAAGCGCGCGCGAGGCCGGTCTACATTGGCCCAGAGATCTCCCAGCGCGCGGATGCGATCGGGAACGTTGGAGAGACGAAAGTCCTCAATCTCCACGCCGGCTTCAATTTCTTCCCACGTTACGGGGGTCGACACCGTCGCTGTTGGCGTAGGTCGGACCGAATAGACCGACGCCAGCGTCCGCCCCCAGGCGTTCTGGTTGTAATCAATCAGTACGCGCCGCTCGGGGCGGCGTGCGACGCGATACTCCGCCGTGAGCACGCGGGGCACTTGCGCGGCGAGGGCGCGTGCGAGCGCCTTGGCGACCGTCCATACGGTCTTCTGCGTGGGGCCGCGGCGGATCGGAACGTAGATGTGCACTCCGCGAGATCCCGTAGTCTTGGGAAAGGCATGCATGCCCTGGTCTGCGAGCGCGTCACGGACCAGCAGCGCCGCGTCCCGTACCAGGGCAAATGGCGTGCGCGGGGTCGGGTCGAGATCGAAGTGGAGGTAGTCCGGCCGATCCACGTCGTCACACCGTGCGTACCACGGATTGAGATCGATACAGCCCAGGTTGACCATCCAGAGGAGTGCGGCTGGGTCATCAACGATGGGAAAGTCAATGACGTTACCGGACGCATGTCGAATGGAGCACATTGAGAGCCAGCCGGGGTGCGGCGTCGGCGTGCGCTTCATGAAAAAGAACGGACCGTCAATGCCGTGCGGATACCGCTTCATCACCATGGCGCGACCAACCAGGTGAGGTACTAGCGCGGGGGCGACGGCGACGTAGTATCTCAGGAGGTCGCCTTTCGTCGTTCCCAGTCGCGGCCAGAAGACCTTGTCGAGATTCGTCAAGTGCACGGACCGGTCGCCGGGTCCGACGACGGCTTCTCTGGTGTCGCAGGGGACATCCCACACGGCTGAGGATGGGCGCGTCTTCGCCATGTTTTCATAGTGCGCGGGGCACGCCGTGGAGTCAATTCGCACTTCCGATATCTCAGACGGTCCTACATGATTGGCGCCTTCACATCCTCTCTGGCCGATGACCGAGACCTCTCGCAGTTCGTGGCGCATTGTACCGCTCCTCATGGCCGTGAGTTTCTTCGGCCACTTCAATCGGGTGAGCATAGCGGTCGCCGGCACCGAGCACCTGATTCCCGATTTTGGGATTAGCGCTGAACGCATGGGCGTTGTGTATTCCGCATTCCTCGTCGGATATACTCTGTTGCAGACGCCGGCAGGTATGTTTGCCGATCGATTCGGGATCTGGATCACGTTAGGGATCATGGTAACGGCTAGCGCCGCACTCACCGCGCTCACCGGCACGCTGGGGCTCGTCGTGGCATCTGCCGGGCCACTGTGGGTTGGCCTCTTGGTGGTGCGGAGTCTCATGGGCGCGAGCAACGGGCCGCTCCACCCTTCCAGTGCCCGCGCGGTCTCGAGCTGGATCCCGCAGCCGTCTCAAGGGCTTGCCAACGGATTCGCGCTGGGTGCCGCGCTGGTCGGCGTCGCATCAACGTATATCATCTTCGGCCGGCTCAGTGACGCTGTGGGATGGCCGGTGGCCTTCATTGTGTCCGGGGCTGTTACCCTCTTTGTCGCCGCCCTGTGGTGGCTCGTGGCGGGCGATACGCCCACGAATCGGCGTGCCAGCGCTCCTGCACACGGGACAGCCAGTAAGCGGCCCTGGATGCAGCTGCTCAAGAACCGCAACCTCCTGCGGGTCACGGCCGCCTATGCGGCGCTCGACTACTTCGAGTATTTGTTTTTCTACTGGATGCAGTACTACTTCGGCGATGTGCTGAAGCTTGGTACGGACACCAGCCGGCTCTACTCGACCATCGTGACATTGGCGATGGCAGGCGGGGTGCTTTCGGGTGGTTGGCTAACCGATCTGTGCGTTCGACGCATGGGACTGCGGAGAGGCCGCGCAATGGTGCCCGTGCTCGGACTGTCCGCCGGCGCCGTGCTGCTCATCGTCGGTGTGCTCGCCAAGGATCCGCGGTGGGTCGTTGCTTGGTTCAGCGTGGCGCTTGCCGCCGCGGTCGCGGCCGAAGCCGCTTCCTGGATGACGGCGGTGGAACTTGGAGGAGTACACGGCACCACCGCGGCTGGGTTGCTCAACACCGGCGGCCAGTTGGGCGGCGTGCTCGCGCCAATCGTCACCCCATGGGTCGGTACCCATTTTGGATGGTCCTGGTCGATGGGCGTAGGCGCAGCGGTCGCCTTCACGGGAGCCATGTTCTGGCTAGGAGTCCGACCGAGCGGCGACGCGATGGTTCGAGCGTCCGTGGATCAATATGCCGGAGAACTGACGCGGGTCTGACTGCGCTCGCCTCCGCTGCGATGAGGGACTGCGTCGGGCGGGAACAGCGAGAAGCGTGGCGGGTGCCTCACGGAGGCATTGTCAGGCGAGGTAGCGTCCTCCGTTCACGTTTATCGTCTGCCCAGTGATGAATCCGTTGGTCGCCAGCATCAACGCTACCTGAGCGACCTCCTCGACCGTGCCGAAGCGTCCTACGGGCACGCTCTCTGCCGTCAGTTGCGGCAGCGCGCTGGCCATGTCAGTAGCGATTGGCCCCGGGGCGATGGAGTTGGCGGTGATTCCCTCTCTGGCCAGCTGCGCCGCGTAGTAGTGCGTCAGACCGAGCACGCCCGCCTTTGAGGCGGCGTAATGGGGCCCGACCACACCGCCCATTTGGGCGGCCGCAGAGGACAGATTGATGATCCGGCCCCACCGTGCAGCGCGCATGTCCGGCAACACCGCCTGGGTGAGCAGGAAGACGCCTTTGAGATTAGTCGCGAGCATCTGATCCCAGTCCTGCTCCGTGATGTTCTCGATCGTGCGTCCCTGGCCGACGCCGGCATTGTTCACCAGGATCGTGATTTGGCCAAGGGTCCCGTGCACACTTTCCAGTAGTCGTTCCACGTCGCTCTGCCTGGCAACGTCCCCGCGCACGACGACGCAGCGCCGACCATATCCCCGGACGTCCGCGCACACTTTTTCGGCCTCGCTGTCGTTGCTCCGGTAGCTCACGGCCACGTCGGCTCCCGCTCCTGCCATGGCACGAGCGATCGCGCGGCCGATGCCGCGACTTGCCCCGGTGACGAGGGCGGTTCTTCCCTCGAGCTCTTCACTCATTGCATGTGTCTCCGAACTTGCAATTCTCACCTCGGCACGCCCAGGGCGCCATTCCAAATACGTAGGACCTTTTCGAGGCGCCGACGGCACCAATGCGCATGGTTCGGCATTCCGAATAACGATGACGGACGCATTTTTACTCAGCGCGCGGCCGACCCACTTGCGACTGCCGATTCGGCGGTGTCCAACTCCTCGAAAGATTCGTTGTCGATGTTGACGAGTGCCGCCTCGGTGTTTTCCTCGAGGTGCCGGACCGTCGCGGTTCCGGGAATCGGGAGCATCACGGGCGACTTGCGAAGCAGCCACGCGAGCGCGACTTGCGCCGGCATCGCGTGCAAACGTGCTGACACGCGCGAGACCGGCCCTTCGGCATCGGCGAGGCGGCCGGTAGCCAGCGGGAACCAGGGAATGAAGCCCAGTCCCTGGCGCGTGCAGTAATCGAGTACGGGCTCCGACGCACGATCGATCAGGTTGAATCGATTCTGAACTGAGACGATGGGCGTCAACCGTCGGACCGCCTCGATTTGTGCGACTGTCACTTCAGAGAGACCAATGTGTCGAATCTTGCCCTCTCGCTGGAGGTCGACGAGCGTGCCAATCTGATCTTCGAGCGGCACCTTGTGATCAATGCGGTGCAACTGGTACAGATCGATCCGCTCGAGGCGAAGCCGACCGAGACTGTCATCACAGGCTTCCCGGAGGTGCAACGGCCGTCCATCCTCGACCCACCGATCTGAACCAGGTCGCTGGAAGCCTCCTTTTGTCGCGATGATCAGTCCTTCAGGGTAGGGGTAAAGCGCCTCCGCGATCAGTCGCTCCGCCACCCCCGGCCCATAGGAATCCGCCGTGTCGATCAGATTGATCCCGAGCTCGACCGCGCGTCGAAGGACGGCGATCGATTCGTCGTGATCTCGGGGCTCGCCCCAGATGCCCGGACCCGTCAGGCGCATGCTGCCGAAGCCCAACCGGTGCACGGTTAGATCGCCGCCCATCGTGAAGGTGCCGCTACGGCTCGCGGGGCCTGAAACGGTAGACATCGGTAACCTCGAAATCGGAGAAGTTGATAGCGTGCTGTCGCTTCGGGGCGGGAAGTGACTGCACGATCCCGGCCACGAGACGGGAGGTTGGCGCGGCGAAACCACTGAGTCGACGCTCCTCGGTCTCCTCAGTCGCGCGCCGGGCATCGCGTTTCGATCAGCTGTCTGAGTACGGCTGTTCGCGTCACACTCCTGTCAGCATTGCGGGGCGGTATCAAATTGGTCATGCTCTTGTTATGGAGACGCTCATCTCAATGCGCGCCTTGGAATGAGCGCCGCTTTGATCGAGCCGGAGGCGATTCAGAAGCCCGCGCCATCGCGTGCGTCCCGCTGGGCAATCCTCGCGGTGATCGGAATCGCCTGTTACGGCGGCTATTACGCCTTCGATTACATTGGGCCGCTCGCGCCGCTGCTCAGTCGCCAACTCCACTTCTCGAACTCGGATATTGGCCTGCTGCAGGCCATCTATAGTCTCCCGAACATCGTCATGGCGCTGGCCTGCGGCGTGGTCATTGACCGGACAGGAACGCGGAAGTCGCTGTCGATTTTCGGCATCCTCATTTTCATCGGCTTGGTTATCACGGCCCTTAGCCCTCGTCTGGCTGTCATGGCCGTTGGCCGCCTGCTGGTGGGCTTTGGCGGAGAGGCCCTCGCGCTCTCCGCGAACGTCGCCGTGGCGCGGTGGTTCTACTCCCATGAGTTGAGTCTGGCCTTCGGCGTCCGCGGGTCGGCTGCGCGATTGGGCTCGCTGAGCGCGCAAGTGTCTCCGGCCTGGTTGCCCCAGGCATACACTCATTGGCGCTGGCCTCTTCTTCTCGGCGTGGCCTTCGGGGGACTCTGCCTCCTTGGCGCTGCGGCCTACTGGATTCTCGATGCACGCGGTGAACGGCGATTCACTTTGGGACATAGCGCCAGAACGGTGAAAATCCCCTTGCGTGAAGTATTCCGGTTTAGTCGTTCATTCTGGCTGATTGCAGCGCTGTGTTTCACCTTCTACGGTTGCATCTTCCCGTTTGAAACGTTCGGACAGAAATTTCTGATTGAGGCTCGGCATGTCTCACCGCAAACTGCATCGCTGCTGGTGGGCATGGAACCTTTTTTCTCGCTGATCGGCATGCCAATCTTCGGCCTGCTCGTCGATCGCTACGGACACCGGTCATTGCTCATGATGTTGGGATCGTTGCTGATCGTACCGGCATTTCCCATGCTGGGATTCACCAACATCCAGCCTGCAATCCCGATGGCCATGATGGGCGTGGCGTTCGCCCTGGTGCCGGCGGTCATGTGGCCGGCGCTCGTTTACGTAGTCGACAGATCGCGTCTGGGATTGGCCAACGGAATGTTGGACTCGGTGCAGCAGCTCGGTCTGGTCATTATCAACTTGCTGATCGGTTGGACCAACGACCACTGGCTAGCGAGCGCCGCAAATCCAGCCGGCTACCGTGCGAGCTTATACACCTTCACCGGGATAGCGGTGCTGGCCGTGTGCATCGCCTACGTGTTGTGGCGTGTCGAAAAGGGCCCGTCGTCACACGGACTGGAAACGATAACAATTGAGCGCCGCCCATTACCGGACCGATCGAATCCTTCGAGCAGTTTCGCTGTTGATCCAGCACGGTAGGGAAACACGCCTATGTCAAAGAACCCATTAACCGTCGGTGCGCTTTCAGCCGGACCGGGTGAGAAGCTCTTCGGAATAAATGAATTTGTGGTGCAGGGCGGCCCTTGCCGCCTTCCGATGTGGCTCATCAATGGAGCTGGGGAAGGGCCGACGCTCGTGGTGACAGCCGGCGTTCACGCGGCGGAATACGCCAGCATCGCCGCAGCGCTCGAACTGGGACGCTCTCTCGAACCGGCAAGCCTGTGCGGGCGCGTGATTGTGGTGCCGGTCGTGGATATGCCTGCGTTTGCGGCGCGTTCCATTTACGTCTGTCCTCTCGACGGCAAGAATCCGAATCGTGTGTTTCCGGGCGATGCGCACGGCACTGCCTCTGAACAAATCGCGGCTTGGCTGTTCGGCAACGTCATCACGCAAGCCACATGTTATGTGGACTTGCATGGCGGCGATTTAATCGAAGCGCTGGTTCCGTTCACGATCTTCTCCCGGTCCGGCGACAACCATGTCGATGAAATGTCGCTGGAAATGGCGAAGATCTTCGGCATTCATTTTCTGGTAGGCAGCGAGGTTCCGGGGTCGACCGTGTGGGCCGCCTCGGCTGCAGGCATTCCGTCCATCCTGCCTGAATCCGGCGGACAGGGAATTTGGGCGCCCGAGGACGTCCGATGGCACGCGAATGGTCTCAACCGTCTCATGCGCCACCTCGAGATGATTTCGGGTGGAGCTCCAGAGCCCGTGCCGTTCACACTCCTCGAACGGTTTCTGTGGTTGCGCAGCGACCACGCGGGCTTTTGGTATCCGGCGGTTGCGGTTAATGAAGCCGTAAACGCCGGTCAGAACCTCGGCTGCGTGAAGGACTGCGAGGGGACCGTGCTGCAAACAGCAGTCAGTCCATCCGACGGCGTGGTTCTTTTCATTGTCTCGTCGTTGGCCATTAGCCGGACTGACCCTCTCTTGGCTGTCGGAGCGTGATGGGCGGCTTGAGGGCCGCCCCGGCATGTTGCCGCATACCACGCTGGTTCCATACTCGAATGCCGCATGATGCCGCCGCACAATCTTCGACTTTCTCCTTCTTGTTTGTTCAGGCGGATTGGTGAATAGATCGATCGCGTCGGGGCGCACCGCGGTCGCCACCGTCGCCCTGTGCGCAACGCCCCTCTTGGCCCAGGGGCCCGGGCCGACTCCACGCGACTACACCGGGGCGGATGTCATCTTCATGCAGGGTATGATCATGCATCACGCCCAAGCGGTTGTCATGTCCGATTGGGCGTCGAGCCATGATGCGAGTCCGAGGCTCCTCGTCCTCGCCAAGCGCATTGCACTCTCACAGCGGGACGAGATCCGGTTGATGCAGGACTGGCTCCTCGACCGCCGTCTCGCGGCCCCCGATCCCCTGCACATGCTCTCGAAGCAGGTCGGTCCCGTGCACGACACGAGCCCCCTGCAGATGCCGGACATGGACATGGGTCTCGATCCGATGATAATGTCGGGGATGCTCACGCCCGCACAAATGCGGCAACTCGATGCGGCGCGCGGCACCGAATTCGACCGTCTCTACCTGCAGGGGATGATCCCGCATCACGAGGGAGCGCTCAAGATGGTAGCGCAGCTGTTTGCGACCCCAGGGGGAGGTCAGCAGTCGGATATTTCCGGATTCGCCAACGACATTGACGCAGGTCAGCGCGCCGAGATTGCGCGCATGCAAGCGTTGTTACAGTCGCTCACCGGGAGGCAATAGTGAGGAGGTCTCAGTCCATGTCTGTCCCAGAATTCGTCGTCCGCTGGTCCCTCCTCTTGGCCGCGGTGCCGCTGACTGTCCCGGTGCTGGCGCAGGCCCAGGCGGATACCACCGACGTGCGCTACCACCTCAAGGGTGGGTTGTACGACGCCGGTGTTGCCGCAAAGGGTCTCGACCTCGTCGCCCACCGGAACAGGGCTGATGTCTTCAAGCCCAACGAGCCCGTTCAGACGTATTCAAACTCAGATCTGGCGTTCGGCGGTCACTACCTGTACCAGGGGAACTTCAACGGGTTACAAATCTGGGATATCGCGAATCCGGAAGACCCCAAGCTCGCGGTCGCGCTCCCGTGCTTCACCGAGCAGGGCGACGTCTCGCTCGCCGGTCACTTGCTGTTCGTGTCGGCAGAGAACCGGGGGAGCCGGCTGGACTGTGGGATGCAGCGTGTGGAGGACACTGTCAGTAAGGAGCGAATGATCGGGATTCGCATCTTCGACGTGTCCGATCCGGCCCAACCGAAACAGGTCGCCGATGTACAGACATGCCGCGGATCGCACACCAATACGATGGTGCCGGACCCGATCAACAAAGGGGTTGTATACATCTACGTGTCGGGGCTGGGACCAGTGCGCTCGACCACGGAGATGCCTGAGTGCCTCAAGGGCGAAGTCAGTGATCCGAACAGCGCACTGTTTCGGATCGAGGTTATTCGAGTCCCGCTGGCTCATCCGGAACAAGCCCGGATCGTCAGCTCGGCCCGTATCTTCAGCGGTCTCACGGCGCCCCCGCATTACAACTTGGCCGTCGCGGACACCGCCAACGGGGCGCTCATGGGCGGGCCGCATCCGTTCTTGCCGCCGATGCCGCCGAACACCTCAGCCTCCGATTCTCTGCGCATCGTCCGGACGTTCTCACTGCTGTTTCTCGAGCTGGACAACCCGGACAAGGTGCGAGTGTTGAGCGACTCGCTGCGCCTGATGGGTGTGACGGTGCCCGCAACCCTGAGCCAGTTCGTCAGTGCGGGCGGCCCCTCGCAATGCCACGATATCACGGTCTATCCAGCGATGGGCCTGGCTGGTGGTGCGTGCTCGGGCTACGGTCTGCTGCTCAACATCAAGGATCCGGTGCATCCGGTGAGGCTGCAGGCGGTAGCCGATTCGAACTTCGCCTTCTGGCATTCGGCGACGTTCAACAACAGCGCGACCACGCTTCTTTTCACCGACGAGTGGGGCGGTGGTGGGGCGGCCAAGTGTCTCCCGACGGATCCGGCCGACTGGGGAGCGGATTCGATTTTCAGGCTGCAGCATGACACCCTGACACACGTTGGCTACTTCAAGCTGCCGGCCGCCCAGGGCCCGTCGGAAAACTGTGTGGCGCACAACGGCTCTCTCATCCCCGTACCGGGGCGCGACATCATGTCACAAGCCTGGTATCGGGGCGGAATCTCGATTTTCGATTTCACTGATCCCGCGCACCCTCGGGAGATCGCCTACTTCGACCGCGGGCCGATCGACTCCACGAAGTTGGTCCGAGGCGGCTACTGGGGAGCGTACTACTACAACGGTTACCTGTACGGATCGGACAAGGCACGCGGACTCGACATCTTCAAGCTGACACCAACGGCCGATCTCACGCAGAACGAGATCGACGCGGCGAATCTCGTGCGCTTCGCTGAGCTCAATCCGCAGACCCAGCCCAAGCTGGTCTGGCCCGCCGCATTCCCGGTCGCGCGTGCCTACGTCGACCAGCTCGTGCGTGACCGCGGACTGAGCGCCGGCCAGACGTCGGCCATCTCGAGCGCCCTCGATCGGGCCGAGCACGCGAGCGGCGCGCAGCGCACGAGCGAGCTGACCCGACTCGCGACCCGGCTGGGCAACGACGCGAGCACCGCTAGCGACGTACGACGCGTCCGCGCCCTACAAGCCGTCGTCCACAGTATGGCCGGCGCACAATAGGGAGTGTTATGCGAGTCCCAGTTTCTTGGCGAGGCCGATGCGCTGCAACTTCCCCGTCGCACCCACCGGAATCTCGGGGAGTATGAGGATCTTGCTGCGGCACCTTGAACGGCGCGAGGCGCGTCGACGCGAAGACGCGCAGCTCCTTGTCGTCGGCCGAGAGGCCTTGCCGAAGCACGACTGCGGCCGCGACGTCTTCGCCGAGCATCTTGTGCGGGAGCGCGAACGTCACGCACTGATGGACGGCCGGGTGGAGCATGATGATCTCGTCGACTTCGCGCGGTGAAATTTTCTCGCCGCCGCGATTGATGATCTCCTTGAGCCGGCCGGTGATGCTCAGGTAGTCCGTCGACATCCATCATACCCTGGTCGCCCGTGCGAAACCATCCGTCGTAGAACGCCTCGGCGTTCGCGGTCGGATTGTTCTCGTACTCCTTCATCACGTTCGGGCCGCGGATCACGATCTCGCCCGGCGTGCCGGCGGCGACCGGTTTCCCGTTCGAGTCGACCACGCGCACCTCGGGGCCGGCGGCGCGCCCTACTGTCCCCGGCTTGCGCGTCCCAGGCGGCAAAGGATTGCTCGCCATCTGGTGCGCTGCCTCGGTCATCCCGTATGCCTCGATCACCGGCGCGCCGAACACGCGCTCGAGCTCGGCGATCACTGTCGGCGGGAGCGGCGACGACGACGAGCGGATGAATCGGAGCCGGTGCGACCGGACGACGTCGGCGTTGTGCGGCGCGCGCAGCAGAATCGCCTGGTGCATTGTCGGCACGCCGGTATACCACGTCGGCCGCACCTCGCCCATCCAGGCGAAGAACTTGAGCGCGTTGAACCCGCTCGAGCACGACACCTCGCCGCCCGCCGAGAGCGGCGCGAGGAGGGCGGCAATCGAGGCCGTGGATGTGGAACAGCGGCATGATCACGAGGCCGCAGTCGTCCGCCGTGAGCGCGAGCGTGGAGCGGATGTGCGCCGCCGACGCGCAGACGTTCTTCTGCGCGAGCGGCACGATCTTGGGGCGAGACGTCGTCCCCGACGTGTGCAGCACGAGCGCGATGTCGTCGCTCGTCGCACGGCTCGGCGCGTGGCGCGTGGCGCGCTCGACGCGCTGGACGCGAACACGAGGTCGAAGCTCCCCGCGCCGCGCTCCGGTCGCGGCGCCAACCGAGCGATCGGGACGCCGAGGCGCGTCGCGACCTCGACGGCCGCCGACTCCTTGCCGTGCGCGATGACGAGGAGCTTCGCGCGCAGGTCGGTGAGGTAGAACTCGAACTCGTCCGCGCGATAGGACGGATTGAGGGGCGCCGCCGTTGCGGCCGTGCCGATCTCAGGAACGCCGACGCGGCTTCGGGGCCGTTGTCGAGCACGATTGCGACGCGATCGTTGGCGCCGATTCCCTGCGTCGCGAGCGCCGCCACGATGGTCGTCACGTGCGCGCGGAGCGCGGCGTAGGTGAGCGGCTTCCCGCCGGGCGCGCTCAGGGCGGGCGCATGGTCCGCGCCGGCTCCAGAACTTCGGCGATCGTCTGTCCTGCGTCGGTCATTCGGGCGATCCTCCTAAAGCGTCAGCGCGCCTTCGCGGGCGCAACGGTCAGCGACCCGCCGGTGTCGGCGAGCGTTTGCGCCAGCAGGCGTGCGCAGGCGTACACGCGTCAACATGCGGCGTCGGCGTGCTCGTGAGACGTCCCAGCTCGACGACTGCGCCGACCAAGGCCTCGATCTCCATTGGCCGGCCGGCTTCGACGTCCTGCAGCATCGACGTCTTGTGCGCGCCGACCCTCTCAGCGCCGGCGAGCCGCTTGTCGATGCCGACCCGGAACGTAACGCCTAGCTTGGCCGCAATCGCCTCCGCCTCGCGCATCATCTCGGCGGACAGCTCCCGCGTGAGCGGGAACTTGAGGAGGTCGACGAGCGTCGCGTGCGTGAGCGCGCTGATCGGGTTGAAGCTGAGGTTGCCCCACACCTTGAGCCAGATCTCGCCGCGGATGTCGTCGGTGATCGGCGCCTTGAACCCTGCCCGCGTGAAAGCCGCGGCGATGCGCTGCATGCGGGGCGTCGTCGAGCCGTCGAGCTCGCCGAGCGTGAAGCGTCGCCCCTCGAGGACGCGCACGACGCCGGGTGCCTCGAGCACCGCCGCCGGATAGACGACGCTCCCGATGATGCGGGCGGGGTCGATCGCGCGGGCGATGGCGCCGTCGGGATCCGCCGCGCGGACCGGCGTGCCGTCGTACTCGCCGCCGTGCCGCTGGAAGTACCACCACGGCACGCCGTTCTGCATCGTGATGATCGGCGTGTCCGCGCCGCAGAGGCGCTGGACGGTGCCGACGACGGCGCCCACCTGATGCGCCTTGACCGCGAGCACGACCACATCCTGGGCGCCGGCTCGGCCGCAGACTCGACCGCGCGCGCGTTCCTCGCGACCGTCTCCTTTCCGTCCTCGCCGATCACGCGCATGCCGTTGGCGCGGATCGCCGCGAGGTTCGCGCCGCGGGCGATGAACGTGACCTCCTCGCCGGCGGCGGCGAGCCGCCCGCCAACGAACCCGCCGATGGAGCCCGCGCCGACGACGGCGATCTTCATTGTGCGATCACCCCTACCGCGCCGTCGTCGCCCGCTGCGTCGCCCGCCTTCTCCGCCGGCGCGCCGCGCCGGCTTGAGCGCGACGAGCGCCATCGCCGACGCGACCAGGTTCATCACCGCCGCAACGATGAACACCGTATGCCATCCCCCCGGTCCCGAGGCGCCGATCACGCTGCTCACCGGGACGAGAAGCGAGGCCATCCCCTTGCCGGTGTACAGGAGCCCCGCGTTCGCCGCGGCGAACTTGCGGCCGTACTCGTCGCCGCACGTCGCGGGGAAGAGCGGTAGATCTCGCCGTACGCGAAGAACGTCAGGGCGGTGAGCAGCACGAATGCGAGCGGGTCGTGTCCGAACTCGCCCAGGAGTAGGATCGCGATACCCTCGAGCGCGAACGCGACGAACATTGTGTTCTCGCGGCCGATGTGATCCGACACCCAGCCGAACGCGGGACGGCTCACGCCGTTCAAAATGCGGTTGAGCGAGAGCGCGAACGGGAGCGCCGCGCCCGTGAGCCCGACGAGCGACACCGGGATGTCGGCGATCCCGAAGTCCTTCGCGATCGGCGTGAGCTGCGCCGTCGCGATAAGCCCGCCCGTCGCGGTGAGCACGAACATGATGTACATCACCCAGAATGCTGGCGTGCGGAGCATCTCGATCGGCGTGTCGTTGCGGCCAGGGACGCGGCGGCGCGCTTCGGCACCGGCTTGGCAGCGGTGACCGACGCATCGGGCGCGCGGAGGAACCAGCTGATCACGAACACGACCGCCCCCTGCGCCAGGCCGAACCTGAAGAACGTCGCCTCGTAGCCGTGCGACTTGATCATGTTGGCGATCGGGAACACGGTGAGCGCGGATCCCGCGCCGAATCCCATCGCCGTGAGCCCTGCGGCGAGCCCGCGCCGGTCGGGGAACCACTTGAGCGCGTTGCCGACGCATGCGCCGTAGACGGCGCCCGCCCCGACGCCGCCGACCACCGCGCCCACGTAGAGCATCGCGAGCGAGTGCGCAGCGCCGTTGATCGCCCACGCGATCGCGACGAGCACGCCGGCGATGACGCCGACGAACCGCGGGCCGATCCGATCGACGATGTACCCCTCGAGCGGCACGAGCCACGTCTCGATCACGACGAACACCGTGAACGCGAGTTGGATCGACGGGAGTCCCCACCCGTGGCGGTCGTGGATTGGATTCACGAAGAGCGTCCATCCGTACTGCAGGTTGGCGATCATCGACATGCAGATGATGCCGAGGACGAGCTGGCCCCATCGCGTGGCGGCCGACGTGCGGGCCGCGCCGCCAGATTGAAGGGTCGCCGCTTCACTCATGGCCGGGAAATGTCAGCGCGGAGGCGGGAACGGGCCAGTCCCTGCCCCTGGTTCTGTCGCCGCCCTAGCAGCAGAATAGAACCTGCGCCAAGAGTGGAGTCGAGGCTCCACTGACGCGGAAGCGACCGATTGCGAGTCACTCACTAATGGAGGACCGTTGCCAGCCGCGCGGAACCGACGGACCATCATGGACGGGAATCTGCTACCGAGCTGCAGGGCCGCCGTGCTCTCGTTCATGGTCGCCGCGCCCATTTTTCACCCAGCACGGAGAAAGGACCGACGACGCTTGTGCCCAGACGCGCTCCGGCGCAGCGGGAGATCGCCCGACCTATCGTGGCGTCACACGCCCCGGACACGCTCCATTTAGCCTCCTTGCGCGAGCCCGTCACGGTCATCCGCGACCGATGGGGTGTGGCACACTTTACGCCGCGTCCGAGCATGACTTGTTGGTCGCGCAGGGCTACATCGCTGCGATGGATCGGCTCTTCCAGCTCGAGCTGTGGCGTCGCCAGGCAACGGGCACTGTGGCAGAGGTACTCGGCCCCCGGGAGCTCAAGCGTGACATCGGCGCTCGCCTCTTCAAGTTCCGTGGTGACATGAGCGCGGAATGGATCACTACCATCCGCACGGTCGTACATTGTCAGCGCGTTCGTGGATGGCGTGAACGCCTATATCGCTGAGACGGAGCACCACCCTGAGCGACTGCCGCTCGAGTTTAAGCTGTTGGGGATTCGGCCCGGACGATGGACACCGGAGATCGTGGTATCCCGCCACCAAGGGTTGGTCTCCAACGTCGAGGATGAGCTCCGGTACGGGCGCGCGGTCGCAGCCGTGGGACCGGACGTTGTAAAGCGTCTGGGGTGGTTCCATCCCGGAGACCCTGATCTGCGGATCGATCCACGCATCGATCGACGTTTACTCGCCTCTCCCATTCTCGAACTCTACGAGGCGTTTCGTGCACCCGTCCGCTTCGAGCCTACTGACGTCGTCGCGAGTGCGCGAAACGAGTCAATGAACTACGACCGCCTCGCAGCGGCCGCAGAGTTCACTGGCGCGAGCGCTCCGAGTCCCGAAGACATCGGCAGCAACAACTGGGTCGTCGCGGGGCGACTCAGCGCGAGCGGACATCCGATGCTTGCCAACGATCCGCATCGGGCGCAGTCGGCGCCATCGCTGCGCTACTGGATTCATCTTGTCGCCCCGGGTTGGAATGTCATTGGGGGCGGCGAGCCTGAGATACCCGGGGTCTCGATCGGTCATAACGAGTATGGCGCGTGGGGCCTCACCATTTTCGAGACCAATGCCGAGGACTTGTACGTCTATCAAACCAATCCGAAGAACCAACACGAGTATTGGTACCGAGGCGTGTGGGAACCGATCGTGCCGTCCGTGAATCCATTGGGGTGAAGGGGCAGGGACCTGTGCTCGTCGATCTGTACTACACTCGTCATGGGGCCGTCGTCTACCAGGACAGCGCGCACCACGTCGCGTACGCCGTCCGGGCCGCGTCGGCTGGAACCCGGATCTGCACCATACCTGGCCAGCCTCCGCATGGATCAAGCGCGGACGTGGGTGGAGTTTCGCCAAGCATGCGGCAACGCGTATCTGCCAGGCGAGAACATGGTCTGGGCAGGCCGTGATGGCACGATAGGGTGGCAGACTGTCGGGATCGCGCCGATCCGAAAGACCTGGAGTGGACTGGTTCCAGTGCCCGGCGATGGCAGCCACGAATGGGCAGGCTATCTCCCGATCATGGACAAGCCGCACGCATCCGATCCCAATGAAGGGTTCATCGCAACCGCGAACAATGACCTGATCCCATCCGGATACCCACACATGGACGCGGTCGGATATACGTGGACGGACCCCTATCGCTGGATGCGAATCGCCGAAGTGCTGGGAGGTGGCAGGCGGTTCTCAGTCGCGGATATGACTCGACTTCAGACGGACTATCTCTCGCTCCCGGCGCGCCAGCTCGTGCCGCTCCTCTCGAGTGTGTCCGCGGCGGCGGGCCCGACGGAGGAAGCCCGCCGGCGGTTGCTCGGATGGAACTTCGTCCTCGACCGGACTTCGGTACCAGCCGGCATCTATGAAGCGTGGGTCTCGAAACTCGAGAGCAACATCCGACAGGTGGTGATTCCGATGCCGCCCCGACCGTTCTTCCCCACTGTGTCCACCAAACGTCTCATTGAGTGGCTGACAGGTCCGTCGGACGCATTTGGCCCCAACCCGCGCGCCGGACGAGACTCGTTGCTCCTTGTGAGTCTCGCGCAGGCCGTGGAAGATCTCACTCGACGATTCGGAGCCGATCCAGCAGCATGGGCATGGGGTCGGGCCGGGTATCACTACGCATTGATTCGGCATCCGTTGAGCGCAGCAGTCAGTGACGACATGCGGAGTCGTCTCGACGTCGGCCCGGTACCGCGCGGCGGCGACGGGTCGACCGTGGGCGCGACGGGTGGACCAGGCAACCAGCTGGCCGGTGCGTCCTTTCGTATCGTTGCCGACGTCGGTGACTGGGACGCAGCCGTCGGGACGAACAATCCCGGACAATCAGGCGATCCCGATAACCCGCACTATCGTGATCTGTTTCCGGAATGGGCCGACGATCACTACTTCCCCGTGGCGTACTCGCGGTCCCGCGTCGAAGCGTCAGCCGAGCGGACGTCCGTTCTCCTACCCGCTCCCTGACGAGGGCCGAGACCTCCCTGCCGGCACCCGCGAACGGCAGATTGGCGAATGTCGGACAGTTGCCAATCCCTGAATTGGCGTTTGATTGATCGCGGTCACCGTGTCGCCGGATTTCAACCCGGCCTTCTAGGCCGAGAACAAGGGCCAGCCGATGGGACCGCGATGCTCGTGGAAACGAGTGATGTTCTCGCGGAGGATTCAGTTGCTCCAGTCGACCCACTGTGCCGGGAAAGCAAGATCGGCGAGGTAGCGTAATGACTTCAACGATGCTTGTGGCCACATGGCGCGATGGGCTGTTCGTCGTCTCCGGTGGGTCGCGCGACCAGGAGCTTGGTACTCAGTCGGTGAGGGGGCTCACCCCGACGGTCATGGGGGCATTCTCGGTATCGTCGATGGACGCTCGCTCTGCCGTCGCGCACCTGATGGAGCATGGAGCACGATCGCGACGGCGCAGGTTGGTGGTCTCGCTGTTCGTGGCGGTCGGCGACGTGATCTACGTCGGGACCGACGATGCACGCGTCTTGCGCGTCAGCACGGCCGGCGAGACACAGGTTGCATCGCCACTCATGGCTCGGTAGTCGCGGTCGCTGACAAGAACGGTACTCTGTACGCGTCACACGATACCGGTCGCACCTGGTCGCGTCGTGCCGACGGCATTCCAAGTCCGAGCAGTGTCGTAATCGTCTGAGCGCGTACCCTCGCCCGAATCTCGCATGATCATGATATCAACGCCGGCTCGCGCATGCTGTGGATGACGAGACGCATCCGGCCAACAGCGGGGTCGGCCCGTTCGGTCTTCGTTGCTTGCGACCGACTAGTTGTTCAGGCCGAGCTGGTGCGTCAGCCATTGGCCCATCACGAGAAAGTATTCCGAGGACTCGGACCGAGTTTCGAGCAGGGTCTTGTTGCCCCGATCCATGGTCTGTCCCTCTGGGAAGCCGAGCATGTGGTCGGCGCCGGGGATGACATAATAGGTGATGTTGCGTTTCCGGGCGGCGATGGGTTTGAGCAGGTCGATCGAGGCGGCGACCGGGACCCAGGATCAGCGCCGCCGTAGAAGATCAGCAGCGGGACGCGGATGCCTTCGAGTGGCCGGATGGGGTCGTAGTTCATGACTCGTAACCACCCCGTGTCGGGATCGTGGTCGCCACCTCGTCCACGGTGCGGAGGAAGGCGTCATTGAACCACGGTCGCGAGCTGGCGTGCCGGATCGAGTCCAGCATTGCCCCGCGCGTGCCATGCCCAGCGTTGTAGTCGGCCTGCATTTGCCGGAGCTTGAGCGCCTCTTGCAGGGCGTCTGCGCCGTAGGCGCGCACCGTGAAGATGTTTTTCACGGCAAACGT
>CAWDVJ010000001.1:0-445707 GCA_963805725.1 uncultured Gemmatimonadales bacterium | reverse complement strand
GGATCTCCTCCGCTGTCTGCGGAGGGGATGGGCGCTTTGGCCGTCGCCGCCTTCTCGGCGTGGCTGCACGACATGAGAGTCATCCCGAGCGCCAGGAGGGCCGCTTGTGCTCGTGCGAATCCCGCGGCAGCTCTGCACATTGGCGGCTCCTGTGGCTGGGTGCAGTACGGACCGACAGCGATGCCCGACTTGGGAATCGCCAGGCGTTCCGCACCAAACTACCTTCTGCGGCCTGGCGTTGCCCAGATACCGGCGATGCGAGCCATGGTTGGTTACCTAGCGGCCCACGACGCGGCTAATGGTTGCTGCTCCGCGGGTCCACACGCTCGTATAAGGCGGAATCACGTCAGGTTGAGTCAGCAGAAAAGGCGGTTCCCTCGTGAATAGGTGCGCCAGTGAGTGACATCCAGGAGCGTATTGCGGTCAGCTTCAACGCTCAAAGTCTGATGGCGACGTTGGGAGCGCGGCTGGCCGCCGTGGCCGACGGTGAGGTGCACATCGCTCTGCCATTCTCTGAACGGCTTTGCCAGCAGCACGGTTATGTCCACGCTGGCGCAATAGCGAGTATTGCCGACAGTGCCTGCGGATATGCGGCGTTGACCAAGGCGGCGCCCGACTGCGACGTTGTGACGGCTGAGTTCAAGATCAACTTGTTGCGACCTGCGATTGGCGAGCGGTTCCTGGCAGTTGGACGGGTGCAAAGTGCGGGCAACCTTCTCACGGTCTGCACTGGAGAAGTGCATGCGTTCTCGGGAACGGCGGACAAAGTGGTCGCCATCATCCAGGCAACAATCGTGAACGTGCGCTCGCAACGCCTGACCTCACGGCCCATTGAACCGCACCCGTGAGACTCTCTGCTGAGCGCCTATACGAACGGTGCGTTTTGTGCCTGACTTTGCGACGACGGATGGCTATTCCGCGAGTCTGTGCGCAGACGATAAGTTTCCGCGCGATCGAGCGCTGGTACAGGATACCGTCTCGTTTCGGGAGCAGATGATGAGCCGCTACCTGCGTGCAGTGGTTGCCGGAGGAGCGATCGCCTCGAGCATCATGTCGGCCGCGACCACCAATGCGCAGCCGGCGCCATCCGGCGTCGTCACGGCGACGATCTCCGGCATCGTGCCGGTGCCTTTGGGCCGCTCAAAGACAGCCGAGACGTCGGATTCGGCGGGACAGCCGGAGTCCGCTACGCGCCGCCCGCGTCTTCGCATTTCGCGATTCGCCTGGAGGTATCCGGCCTGCTGCCCTCGACGCATGACAACGGCAGGCCCAATGTTACGCCGCATGTCATGAACGGCAGTAGCGCCTTGTTAGCCACCGCCGGCCCCGAATTCGATATCCCGACCGCCAGCGGGCATTTCTACACGACCGCGGGCGCAGGCATCGCCCACCTCTGGGCATCGTCTTCGGCCTCGAACGACGGAGTTACCCCCGCGTTCGGACCATACCACACGCAGACCCATCGGCAAACCACCAGCTTCACGTCGGGGCGGCGGCGCCGGATTCGTGACCCCGCGGTCCAGCGTCGGCCTGGCATGCGATATAGGAGTGCGCTACTACGACGTCGGCCGCGCTACCTACAGCACTTTATACCCGGGCGGGTCCTCCCTCCCTGGTATCGTGGCGCAGCCTTACTCCACGATTGGCCATCATCGGACGACCTTTCTCGCGCCGTCGGTCGGCTTGAGCTGGAGGGTCTGACTCGGGAGCCTTTGGGTCGCGCTCACAGCCGTTTCTAGTACGTTTCGCCGGCATCTCGTGTCGTGGTCCAAGGCCTTGCCCGATCGCTCCGACCCGGGACCTTCCCGGCAGCGACGGCTTCGATCATCGTTGTCGGTAACGTGATCTGTTGCTGATTCACTGAGTATGAGCAAGGGACCTTAAGACCGCCGATCGCCGAAAGGTCCCCGTCGACAACCGTACCACTGAATGGCATGGCCTGGGCCCGAGTGAAGTCGCAGTTCGGCCAGTTGTTGTGCAGGAACTGCAGAGTGGCACCGAGCATTTTATCGGGATCACCGAATTGCGTGACCGCGACAGTCCCGTCCGCGTTAACAGTACCGGCGAGCGTATTTGCCAGCGGGATACCCGTCGTAAGAATGCGTGCCGTGGAACTCGCCATTCGTGCGATCAAGGGTGGTGTCATGCCCCCGGTCACCGAGAGCGTGGGATTCTGAGTCGCTGCCGAGTCGGAGTTCTCGAATTGGAACGAGAACGCGGCGTCGTATGTGTGGGTCGCAGTGCTGGGCGGCGCGACTACTCCGGTCACCGCGTACGGAATGCCTGTCCCGGGCGCCGGCGCCGACATCGCGGCCATTGCAAACACACCTATTCGTCTACAGGAATGCATCGCACCTCCAAGAGATCCCGTAGAGGGCGAGGGCGATCAGGGGCTTGCGCGTTCCTCGAGCATCGCACAGCGGGCCTTCCGGTGACGCAATGGCAGGCAGCTTCAGGATTTGGCGACGTTGGGCGGCCACTTCGGAACTTCGACACCGAACTGCTGGGCGTACTCCGAATTGAGCCGCGGCCAACCGAACTTCATCGCGTCAGGACCAACGATGCGGCCGATGGGAGCTCCGCCGAGAAGGCGATCTAGAACATCGAAGCAGATGTGCCACCCGGCAGCGCCCATCGAGATGAAGCGGCGATCGATGTTGTGCCAGAGCGTCAGGCGCGTGCCGGCACCAGAGGGCTTCGAGTTCCCACCGGAGATCGCCGCCGCCCCAGTTGTACTCGAGCAATTTTGGAGCGTCGGCTCGCCTCACCCGTGTTTCGGAAACTTGCGGGGCGGGCGTCGCCACTGTGGTGAGCTTCACCGTGCTTCCAACCGTACCCAGGCTCCCGTCGGCGTCGAAGGGTGCCCACTCGCGCAATGCGCAGGGTCGGTGAGCGCCTGCCAGACCTTCTCGGGCGGATGGCGCAGCTCTCTGACGAGAACGAGCGTCCACTTCTCTCCGTCCTTTCGGATCTGCGCTCCGCTGGCCGCACCCGGTGCGTAGTGCTCGCGCTCGGTCATCTAGGCTCTCCGTGTCGTCCTTTCGGTGGTGTTAACTGCTCTATGCGGTCGAGGTGGCGTTCGAGAGTCCCGGTTGAACATCTTGCTGAATATCGCTCGTGCCGGCGAAATGGGTGCGATGCTTGCGGGCAAACCGACCGATGAATTCGCCGCCGCCGGTTGGGCCCGCGCTCGTCGGACTTGGCCTCGTCATCGTCATCGTGGGCCTGCTCGCCTGGGCCGGGGCGCTGAGTTGGTTTGGTCGCCTGCCGGGTGATATCCGCATCGAGCGCGACCACGTTCGGGTCTACATCCCGGTCGTGTCGATGCTGCTGGTATCGATCGTGTTGAGCGTGATAGGGAGCGTAGTGGCGCGGTGGTTAGACGGTAACGCCCCACTTGCCTCATTTGTTCAATTGCGGGAGATATGATCACGGAGCCGTCAGCACGTGGCTCCGGCGCCGCTCGCCTTTGCCTTTGGGAGGAGGAATGTTTCAACGGTTCGTTGTCATGATTTCGCTCGCGCTTCTCATTCGCTCGCGCGTCCCCGGTCGATCAGGATCGCGCCCTCGTCGGTGCGTGGAAAGCGGTGACGTACGAGATCAACGGTGTCGGACACCCGATGCAGGGCTTGTTCATTTTCACCAAGAACTACTACTCGGCGAATGTGCGGTTCAAACTCGGCAGCGGACCCATAGACGACGCGAATGGGAATGCGGGTCCGTATACACGTGACGGGAGCCGGATCGTGTTCAAGCAGTGGGTGCAGATTCACGTGAGGCCAGGCGACACCAATCAACCCGTCCTGTCACGCGAAGGCCCCGACGAAGCAACTGATTATCGGTTCGAGGGCGATCGCTTGATTCTCCTTTTTCCGTCGAAGAACCGCTACATCCTGGAACGCGTAGCCGAGTGACTCGCGCAATACCGAATGAAAAGTTCGACGCTGGATCCTCCAATGTCCAACGTCCAAGCGTCTTGCGTCTAGCGTCCAACGTCTGGCCTCTCAGCGCTTCGGGTCGAGTGACATGCGATAGAGCCGGAGTGACAGGACGCCGAGCCACGCCCACCCGATGACCACGCGAACCAGATTCCGGCGATGCTCGCATAACCTCCGCCGAGGGCAGCACCGCCGAAGAATCCGAGCAGGATGGCAACGCCGCGAGACAGCGAGAAACGCGCGAGCAATGGCGCACCTCGGCGTGACAGGACGCGCGCCGCGACGAGGCAGCTGACGGCGAGGGAGATGAACCCGAGAGTGCCGGCGACGAAATGGACCGTTCCAGTCACGCTGATCGCGGTCGGCGGTCCCAGGGGCGTGCCAGCCGGGAATCCATCCATGGGATCCGCTCGGAACACGGCAGCCACGAGCATGCTCGGCGCCGAACCCGCCGAGAAACCAGCTCACCGCACGCGACGGCGGTCGCAGCGCCCGCGCGATGCCTACCGCCGCGGCGACGACCATGAGGCCGCTGAGCACGAAGTTCGCCGTCTGGACCCAGCCCCCGGCCCGTTCGCGAGCACACTCAGTGGGTGGCGCTTGATGTCGAAGCCCTGCCGGAGGGCTGCCTGGATCAGCCCGACCGCGAGATAGAACGGGCCGACCAGTACGCCGTAGCCCAGCAGGGATCGCGTGACGGCCGCGCCGCGGTCGAATCCCGGTTCATGCGCCTGCGCCGCCCCGGGCGACACGTTGGATGCCATGTTCCCGCCTCCATCGCTCGTAGATCGGTGACCTCCCTGACCCGTATATTCTTACACTCATGATAAGTGCAATATCTAAACGCCACGGGCGCGCCCGGCGAGGGGTGCGCCGCTTCTCGGGTCCGCGCCCGGATGACCCGCGAGTCGTTCGGACCTCGGGCGGCCGCGGTGGACGCGGCGCGCGCCCTGTTCCTGCAGCACGGGTATGCAGGCACGACCATGGACGAGATCGCGGCGCTGGCTGGCCTCACCAAGCGCACGCTCTACATACAACTACGCGGACAAGCACGCGCTCTTTACGCAGATGGTGGGGACTGTCATTGCCTACGCCGAGGCGTTCGCTCCGGCCTGCCTGCCGACTTCACGGTCGGTACCACCGCCACGAACTTGCGCGCAACCTCTCACCGACCTGGGTCGGCACGAAGCTGGCGCGTCGCCATCATGCGCCCCGAGGTGGTCGCGCTCCGGCCGGCTCTTGATCGGCGAGGGCGCGCGCGTTCCCGGGTCTCGCGAAATCGCGATGCAATACTTCGATCGGGCCCCCGTCAGGTGCTCGAGGATGTGCCTTGGCCTTCGAGCAGTTGGGATGGCGCGGCTTGCTGCGAGTGGCGGACGCGCAGTGCACGCGTCGCAGTTCGCATGCCTCCTGGTCGGCGAGCCCCGCGACCACGCCGTCCTCGTCGGGGACGATCCCGTCGAGGGAGAAGGTCATTGCCAACGCGCGGCAGGGGGTCCAGACGTTCCTGGCTCGACACGGCGTCACGCACCGCAGACGCTAGCGAGCGCCTGATGCGGTTCGGCATCCAGGTCACGCTGCGCACCGGGATGACGAACAAGCCGAATGGCCGAGCGTCCCCGATCGCCTCTTGCGCGGCACCCCGTCCCTAACTTTCCGCAAGTGGTTACGCGGGGATTGCCGGGACCCGCCCCTGGGACGATCCTAAGCGTCCAACGTCCAACGTCCAACGTCCGACGTTCCAACGTCCAACGTCCAACGTCCAGCCTGTCTAGCGTCCGCCCAGTGTCCGCCCATCTGCTATTTAGGTCAGCGCCGCAGCCGGGCTCGCTGCGCGCGGCAATGTGCGTTCTGAATCTTGAGCTCATTCCCTTTCTCACGGCAGGACCCACCGCAGTGCCTTCTGACCGTTCCACCCATTGCCGACGCCAGTCTGGGCCGGCCGCACCCGTCACCTCGGCCTCGGGTTCGACGCCGATGGATCGCAGAGGTTTCCTCGGTGAGTCCGGGGCGCTCCTGGCGATCCTCGCCCTCCGCACAGCGCCCGCGATCCATTTCCCGGGACGTAAGCGCCACGACGTGCTCATTGTGAATGGCACTGTCTTCGACGGGACCGGCGCACCCGGCGTCGACGGCGACGTCGCACTCACCAGCGGGCGCATCGTCGCGGTTGGCCGCCACCTCGGCGACGATGCGACGGTTGTGATCGATGCGCGTGGGCTCGCGGTCGCGCCAGGGTTCATCGACATCCACTCGCACGCTGACGGCACGATGTTCAAGGACCCACGCGTCGAGTCGGTGATCCGACAGGGCGTCACCACCGTCATCGTGGGACAGGATGGCTCGTCGCACGAGCCGACCCGCACGGACGCCGATGCCATGCGGCACGGCGCGCCTCAGCCAGGCACGGCGACCGGAAAGACGGTCGGCGACTTCCTCCATGAGGTCGAAGCCCTCCCCAGTTCCGTCAATCGTCGCCAGCATGGTGGGACTCGGCACCGTGCGACACGTGATCGTGGGCGACGCGGACCGGCCCGCAACCGAGGAGGAGATGCGGCGGATGGTCGCCCTCGTCGAAGCAGCGCTCGCCGGCGGCGCCTGCGGCGCGTCATCGGGACTGGAGTACACGCCTGGCATCTTCGCGCCGCTGGACGAGCTGATCGCGCTCTGTCGTCCGCTCGCACGGCGCGGGCTGCCGTATGCCACGCACATGCGCAACGAGGACGATCGTGTCATCGAGTCGGTCGAGGAGGCGATCGCCGTCGCGCGCGGCGCCGGCTGTCCGCTCGAGATCTCCCACCTCAAGTGCGAAGGACAGCGGAACTGGGGGAAGCTCGACGATGTCTTTGCGCGTGTTGCCGGGGCCCGGAAGGACGGGCTCGACGTCGACTTTCGATTGCTACCCATATGAAGCCTACCAGACGGGGCTCGACAACCTCTTCCCCAAGTGGAGCAAGGACGGCGGCACCGATGCGTTTCTCGCGCGGCTTGGCGACTCTGCGCGCGGCCGCCCAGGCTGCGGGCGGCGGTGCTCGAGAAGATCGACGCTGCTCGCCGGCTGGAACAGCGTGCTCATCTCCTCGGTTGCCGACAGCGCCGATCGGGCGGCCGAAGGGCAGAGGCTCGGCGCCTACGCGGCATCGACGGGCACCGATCCGTACGAGATGGCGGTCGGCCTCTTGCAACGCAGTCACGGGAGCGTCGGCATGGTCGGTTTTGCGATGAGCGAGGACGACATCTCCCACATCTTCGCTCACCCGCAGTGCACGGTGTGCAGCGACGGCGGCGCGTTTGCGATCGACGGACCCGCGCACGCGGGCCAGCCGCACCCCCGTGGATTGGGCACTTTCCCGCGCGTCCTGGGCCGGTACGTACGCGAGCGACACGTGCTGACGCTCGCGCAGGCCATTCACAAGATGACCGGCCAGAGCGCGGCCGCGTCAAGCTCGTTGATCGCGGCCGGCTAGCCGAAGGTATGGCGGGCGACGTCGTGGTGTTCGATCCCGCGACCGTGATCGACCGCGCGACCTATGCCGATCCCTTTCAGTATCCGGAAGGGATCCACGCGGTGCTCGTGAATGGCCAGGTGACGCTGCGCGAGGGACAGCGCTCGGACCAACGCTACGGCCAGGGACTCACGCCCGCGCGATCGAGTGGTTCCCGCGCCGCGACCTGACGGCGACCCGCCGTTTTTCAAACGAACGAGGCGCACGTGACGTTCGAACGTGTGGCTATTATTCCCGTCCCCTTACCCCCCACTGCCACATTCCGGACATTGTCTGCATGCTGACCGGATGGCCGAGCAGTCGGGCCAGCCAGACGACTTGCCCGCGATGGTGCCCGTCGTGCACCATGTAGTACGTGAGGAACCTCACGGCATCGACCGGTGAGCCACCGACACGGCCACCGCGCACGAGAGCTGACTCCGCGACGGCCACCACCGCTCGGCGTTTGGCGGCGAGCGCTCGGACCGCCGCCGCTTGCGTCACCCGGAACCGATCGAGATCGGGCGGGACGGTGATCCCGGTGCCGCCTCGGCGTAAGTACACCAGTCCGCAGTTGTGCATGTGAGCCACGAGTGCCGCGATCGGGCGGATCTTGGGCACCGGCGGCTTGGCGCGCCACACGGCAGGGTCGAGTCGCTCCACGAGGTACTCGTTCACGCGCGCGCTCGCGGCGTAGTCGCGGAGCAGCCCGGCGACGAGATCTGTCGGGCGACGGGTCCCGGGAGAGGCCGATGACGACGAAGCCACAGCAACGAATCTATCGGCGGCCGGCGAGCGATGCCTGCGAGTCGACCTGGCCGGGCAGATCATGAGCGACCTGACGGACCTCATCGACGCGGCGACGCGCGGTGATATCGATCGGGTCAGGGCCCTCATTGACCATGACCCGGCGCTCGTGCAGCGACGCGATCAATTCGGGGCTACGGCTCTGCATTTTGCCGCCCTCAGCGGACATTGGCAGATCGCGCAGTTGCTGCTCGACCGGGGTGCAGACATCAATAGCGCCGACGGCCAATACGGTGCAACGCCCGCCGGCTGGGCCATCGAGTACCTGCGGGAGCGGGGTGGGCACCTCGCCATCGAGCTGGATGACCTCGCGTACGCGATCGCGCATGGCGAGGTCCGGTGGGTCGCCAGGTTCCTGAAACGGTTCCCCGAGCTTCGCCAGCTGCGCGACAAGCACGGAACGCCATTCGCGCGACTCGCTAGCGAATCGGGTAATAGCGAGATCGAGGCGCTGTTTCGGGAGGCCCGCGGCGCTTGAGTCCCTAACCGACACCGCCGAATCGGGGACATTGGTCCTGAATACGACATTCGGCTCGCCCCCCGACGGGTGGTTAGGCGAGAACACCGAATCCGGTTCGGCCCTTTGCGGTCGGTTCGGACGGAGTGACCGAGAGACGCGCGTTTGCGACAGCGACGTGACTTCGGCAGTCTGGCGGCGACGGTGGTTCTCGCTCCAGATTCTCTTCGTCGCGTATCGCGGTACCGCGCTTAACAAAGGGCGCGATCGGCCGAGGGGAGAAGATGTCTCGCCGCTTCTTTTGTCTCCGTGTGAGGAGCTTTCACGCGACCGTCTCGCTCGGCACGATCGGTGCTGTGATTCGCCGCGCTTCGACCGGCACATTGCTCGCGAAGCAGCCCCTGCCGAAACGCAACCGTTTGGTGAGGCGGGCGGCGGTTCGTCGCGGCTCGGACGACAACCCGCACTAAAGATCGGCGAGATCGGGCGGGGGGTCTGTTGTCCCCGTTTGGTAACGCCAAGTGCGTTCCCCCGAGTGAATACGCCGGCCCGACCTGCGGCTCTGATAGAGTCATTCACCGTAGTTTGTCGACTACCAACGCGCGATACGCCAATGCACACAAACCAACCAAGAGCACCAAGGCGGGTGTCCGGACTGGATGTCCCACCGCCCGGCCGACTGACGCCAACCAGTGGAGTCGATGCCGTAGCGCATTACAGCAGCATTGGTTACGGCTCTCTTCTACGGCAGCGTCTCAAGTGGGTTCGCGATGCGTTGCCGCACGGCAAGATCGCGCGGGTGCTCGATGTCGGATATGGGAGCGGCGTATTCTTTCCGGAGTTGGCTCGTCACGCCAAGTCGCTGTTTGGCGTCGACGTCCATCCGAATGGGGCGCGCACACGCACCGAACTCTCCGAATGCGGCGTGAATGTCGTGCTGGCGAGAGGCGACGGAGTGGCTCTCCCGTTCCGGGACTTCAGCTTCGATGCCGTCGTCATCGTGAGTGCCCTCGAGTTCATCGAAGAACCCGGTCTCGCACTCGCGGAGGCGTACCGGGTCACGCGGCATGGGGGGGTCGTCCTTGCGATCACGCCGCGGCCGCACCGGTGGGCAGACTTGGCGTACTCCGTCCTCGTGGGGTACGATCCCGAGGCAAACTTTCAGGGTGGGCGCGCCCGCGTCGGACGGGCCCTCGAGAGCTCGGGTCTCCCGATCAGACGCTTGCCTCGCCCGGCTGCTCTGCCAAAATCGTTGGCGCTGTATGAGTTGCTCGTTCTCGAGAGACCCGCGCTCGTGGACGCGCCGGCCGCGCACCCGGTTCGAGCCGCCGCTGTTCCCTCAATGCGCAAAGCGGCCGTGAGCTGCCCGAGGTGAGATGCACAGCAGCGAGGGCGCGTCGCAGTCAGTGTGCTCGACGCAGCGCGAGCACAGTTCGTGTCCGACACATAACACTGGTGCGGCCGCCACGGATCTGTAGCAGCCACTCTACGGCAGCGAGCGACCTCATCAGTGGATTTCGCTCGACGACAGCGTAACACCGGGCACTGTGGCGGGCGCGAATGACGCCCCGTTCTCGTGCCCGCGTGGCGTGATCAACTGCGATCGCTTTCGAACCACGATCGTCTGCCATACCTTGTCCGGCCCCAACAGTAACCAACCGGAGAGGTGTGTGCCTACATACTTGTGGCAGGGGTCGTACAGCGCCGAAGGCGCAAAGGGCTTGAGCCAGGAAGGCGGCTCCAAGCGACGGGCCACCGTGCAGCAGATGGTGGAGGCAGCGGGCGGCAAGCTGCACGCGTTCTACTACGCCATCGGTAAGGACGACGTCATCGGGATCGCGGAGTTCCCTGACCAGGCGACGGCGACGGCGGTGAGCATGGCCGTGAGGGCCACCGGGACCGTAGCCATCCGGACGACCGTGCTGCTCACACCGGAGGAAATGGACGCGGCGACCAAGAAGGCCGTGGCATACCGGCCACCCGGAGCGAAAGGCTAACAGGTGCCCGCGGCGACGGGCCACCGGATCGGCAGGGTCGACACGTTGCGTGACCCGCGCGCCCCGTTAGGCCCGTCTGGCACTGCGACACGCGAGGCCGGCCACCGAGCGTTGCGCGCCGCCTTCGTCGGATTCTTCGTCGATATGTTCGATGTATATCTGCCGATCGTGGCGCTCGGGCCGGCAATGTCCTTCTTTCAGCCGGAGACACTCAGCCCCGCGCTGCAGTCGACGCTCTTTTACGTCGTATTCGCGTTCTCGCTCGTCGGTCGCCCGTTGGGGGCCGTCGTGTTCGGCCATTACAGCGACAAGATCGGGCGCCGAAAAGTCACCATCATCTCGATGGGCGGATTCGCCACCGTCACATTGTTGATCGCGTTGCTGCCCGGATACGAAACGTGGGGCGTCGGTAGCATCGCGACGCTCACCTTCCTCAGGTTCGTCGACGGCATCTTCCTGGGTGGCGAATACACTGGCGCCAATCCGCTCGCGATGGAGTACGCGCCCAAGGAAAAACGAGGACTCTGGGCCGCATTCATCCATTCGGGGTTTCCGCTCGCAGTCGTGGCGATGTCGTTGATCACCAGTGGATTGTTGCGAGTGCTCCCGGCCGGGTCGCTGCACTCGCCGTACGTGCAATGGGGTTGGCGCATCCCCTTCGTCATCGGCGCCATGCTCGCCAGCGCCGTGTGCGTCTACTGCATCAAGAAGGTACCGGAGTCGCCAGTATGGAACCGCGCACGCCACACGAAGTCGCCGTTGGGGGAGGTGCTCCGGGGCGACAACCTCCGCTGCCTCATACAGGTGTTCGTGACCCTGAGCGGCGCGTGGTTCACGCTCAACGCGGTCACGTCAGTGCTCCCGGGTGTGTTGCTGAACGTCCGGAGGGTGAGTGGTGCCCTCGTCAACACCGCCCAACTCGTCACACACATGCTCCTGTTCGCCGCATTCATCCTCGCCGGGATGCTGGGGCAGCGCATCGGCCGCCGGTCGACACTCGCGCTGATTGGACTCACTGGCTGCACGGCGGGACCGGCCTTGTACTACCTCCTCATAAAGTCGGGGTACCAGAACCCCGCTGAGCTGATCCTGCTCGTCGCGCTCGTCAACCTGTGCGCGACGCCCGTCTGGGCGGTCGTGACCTCGTACATCAACGAGCGCTTCCCGACGGGCGTCAGAGCATCGGGCTACGGACTCGGATACAGCGCCGCGATGATCATCCCCGCGTTTACATCACTCTACATGCTCGGCCTGAGTGCGTTGGGTCTCCCCTACGCATACACGCAGATCGTTTTTCTCGCGCTGGGCGGCCTCCTGTTGCTCGCCGGCGCACTCTCAGGGCCCGAGACGAAGCACGTGGATATCGAATGAGCCTCGGGATCTTTCTCCTGTCGTTCGCGACCTTGTTGCTCGAGCTCGCGCTGACCCGGGTGCTGTCGGTTGCACTGTGGTACCATTTCGGCTTTCTCGTGATCTCGACCGCCCTGCTCGGGTTCGGCGCGGCCGGCGTCACGCTGGCGATCTGGACCCGACTCCGAGAGCGCATCCCACTCGGCCGGGCACTCGCCGTCATATCGTTGACGTTCGGCGTCGTCACGGTCGCCAGCTTCTGGCTGATGCAGCGGATTCCGTTCGATCCCTTCGCCCTGTTTTCGGACCGGCGCCAGTTGTTGTACATGCCGATCTACTACGTGATCCTGGCCGCGCCCTTCTTCTGCTCGGGGCTCGCTATTGCACTGCTGCTCACTCGGCGCACACACGATATCAACCGCCTGTACGCGTACGACCTGCTCGGCGCTGGACTGGGCTGCGCCGCGATCGTCCTCGTCATGCCACGCGTTGGCGGGTCCGGCTCGGTCGTCGCAGCGGCGTCCTGCGGCTTTCTGGCCGCAGCCGCCTTTGGCCTCGACGCGGCGCGATCATTGTCCGTGGTCGCCCTGGCCGGCGCCGTGGCCTCCGCGGTGCTGGCATCCGCGGCCGAGCGCGTGCTGCCCATCACGTTGTCGCCTAGCAAGGGCAGTCTGAGTCGGGCGCCCCTTTATACAGCGTGGAACACGTTTTCGCGGATCGATGTCTACGAGTATCCCAACGACCCGCCTGCCCGCGCGCCAAGCCAGCGGATCATCGTCTTCGATCAGGGCACGGCAGGGACATCGCTCGACGACTTGCGCCCGAGCATTCGTCACTATTTGGCGCAGCCGCCGGACAGTACCGACTTCGACTCCTGGTTCGCATACGTCGGCAAGGCACACCCGCGTGTCCTCATCATCGGGTCGGGTGCCGGACAGGAGGTGCTGGAAGGCCTCGAGTATGGCGCGTCTTCGATCACGGCGGTCGAGATCAACCCGATCATCGTCGACGTGGTCACGCACCGGATGCATGACTACTGGGGCGATCTCTTTGCGCAGCCGGGCGTCCATCTCGTCAACAGCGAGGGCCGGAGCTTCGTCCGACGATCGCACGACTCGTACGATCTCCTTATCTCGGAGCACACCATCAGCAATGCCGCGGTGGCGTCAGGGGCGCTCAGTCTGGCCGAGAACTACGTGCTGACACTGGAGGCGTTCGAGGACTATTTCGATCACCTCTCGTCCGACGGGCTCATCTTCTTCACGAGGCCGGAGGCGCAGATTCCGCGCCTTTTCGCGACGGCGCGGGAGCTGTTCGCCCAGCGTGGCCTCGACCACGTTGCGGACCACGTCATTGCTTTTCGGCAAGCGAACGAGCCACAACTCATCAAGGTCGGACGCAAAGTATTCGTCGCGGGCTTCCTGCTGAAGAAATCACCTTTCACGCACGCGGAGGTCGATGAGATCGCGCGGCGGCTGCGCGCGACGCCGGGTGGAACCGGACCAAATGGCGTGGAGCTGCTGTACACCCCGTTCGGGATCGGCCGGAACACGATCTACGATTCACTACTGACGGCGCCGGATGTGCGTTCGGTGTACCGCTCGACACCGATGGAGTTGCAGCCCGCCACGGATGATCGACCCTTCTTCAACCAACACGCGCGCTGGTCCAGTATCGGTCCGAGCACCATCCGGGACGTCTTCACCCAGAAAAAAATGGGGCGGATGGCACTGGAGGATCGGCCGGTCGCGGAAGTGACATTGCTGGTGTTATTGGCGCAGTCGGTGCTGGTCGCTGCGGTGTTGGTCCTGCTGCCGCTGGCCGGCTTTGCCCGACGGGGTCTCCAGGTCGCTGACCGTTGGCGATATCTCTGCTACTTCGGCGCGCTGGGAATCGGATTCATCTTCGTCGAGATCGCGCTGCTGCAGCGGTTCACGCTGTTTCTGGGCCAGCCGGTCTACACGCTCGCCGTCGTGCTCGCCGGCCTTCTGGTGTTCGCTGGCGTGGGGTCAGCACTTGCCGGCCGGGCCGGGACGTCGCCCCAACGTGCCCTCGGGCCGATCCTCTTGGGAGTGATTGTGACGTTGATGGTCACCGCCCTGCTCACTCCGACGATCTTTGCCGCAGCGCTGGGCTTTTCGCTGTCTGCCCGCGTCGTTCTGTCGCTCCTCTTGATCGCGCCTGTGGGAATCGCACTCGGTATGCCCTTTCCGACCGGACTCCGGATCGTATCTCTCGACGCCTCGCCGATCGTACCCTGGGCCTGGGGCGTGAATGCCTTCTTCACCGTGATTGGCTCGGTCGCCGCGGTGATCCTGGGGATGGCATTTGGATTCACCGCGGTCCTGGAAGTGGCCGGCCTGTGTTATCTCGCTGCCCTGATGGCGCTCGCAGGTCGTCCCGCAGGCGAGCGGCGGGAAGTACAGAAGACGGGTGACGCGTGACGGGAACTGCAACGTCCACTGCGAACCTGGGACGGGCTGAAGCCCGCCCCTACATGTTGCTGCGGGCAGCGTCAAATCGGGATTCGTCGACCGCCACCGGCGATCATCGCCGCGGCGCTCCGGAGAGGCATCCTCCATACCGACATGTAGAGGCGGCCTTCAGGCCGCCCTGGTAGTCATCGCGAGTGTTGTAGTTTCCAACGTCTGGCGTCTCCCTCAGCGCGATCCGCCGCCCGCTGTCGTGGCTGCGGCTGGACTGTCTGCCCATTGCGGCACCTCGACGACCAACTGCACTCCGCCTGCGTCGCTGAAGGGAGCTGATACCGGCGAGCCCCCGTCGTCTGCGCCGAGCGCAAATTGGCCGGCAAATGCATGCGGCAGGTAGATCATGACGTGAGGGTGCCAGGCACCGACGCGTTGGACTTTGTCTCCTTGATACGACATGAGCACCTGCTTCGACGACATCATGTAGACCATGGCAGGTTTTTCGGGGTAGTGAAGCGTCCCGTGGCTGTACGCCGCCTCGACCTCGTGCTCTACTGCCGTGTTACTCAGGCCGCGCGTCCGCAGCTTCGTTCTCATCATCTCCACGGCCATCAGCGTCCGAGTAGCCTCTGGATCAAAGCACATTGGAAACACACCGTCGGCCTTTGTGTCCCGCGAGACCATGCACGCCCACCCGCTCGAGCCATCGCGAACCTTCACGAACTCACCGTCGCGCAACACGTAGACGGCCGCGCCGGCCGACAGCGACGTCGGACCAGCGGTGCGCGCAAGGGCGACCTCGTCGGAGTCCGATCGACCAACCGCGACGGACACATGGCGAGAGATCCCGCCGAGGAATGTGTCCGCGCCAGCGGCGGGGCCGGACGGAGGAAGAGCGACTATCACCAAAGGCAGTGCGCATGTGATGAAACGAAGGCTCGGCATGGCTGACTCCTTTATGTGCTCAGGGTGATTCGTGGTCCAGAGCGCGGTCGATCTCGTGAACCTCGATCCGGCCACCATGCTTCAGATGCGGGCACGTCGCAGCGATCTGCTGGGCCGCAGCCATGTTGTCGGCGCGGATCAGGAAGTACCCGTCCACGTAATCGCCTGGCCCGACCGGCCCGTGAGGTGCCCCCAACCAGACTCCGGGCTCGGCGACGAGCGGCGCCGACCGGACGTACGCTCCGCCCGGAAGTCGATTGGCCCAGCGCGCGTATTCCGCGGCGAGGGCGCCCCTGGGCATGGATGGTTCGCCGCGGCGGAAGGCGGAGTCCTCGTGCAAGAGCAGGAGAAAGACCCGCCCCTTCACCGAATCTGACTGGACGACTGCCACTCGATCCGGCGCACGACGCACCCCTACGTAGTACCCCGCCAAGGCGACCACCAACGCAGCCGCGGCGGCCACACCGAGCAAGCCGAGGGGCGTTCGGGCCGTCGGATGCGGGGAGGCCAGTCGGGCAGCAGCGAATCGTCGGTCGAAGCGCTCGCGCGCGTCCGGCGACGGAGCCGCCATCGCGAGGCTACCCAACTCCTTCCACAATCTCTCGTAGTCTTCGCGGGCGGCTCGGCACGCGGGGCACGATTCAACGTGTGCGATCACTGCAGGATCGGCTGGTGCTCGACCAGCAGCGAGGGCCTCGATCAGCGTCGCACGGATGTCGTCGCAGCTCACGTGCACGTCTCCTCGAGCGCGAAATACAATTGACGAAGCTCGTTCATCGCGCGGTGGAGTCTGACTCGCGCTGCGCCGGGCGAGCAATCGATGATTCGAGCGATTTCTTCGTATCCAAGGTCGTGAAACCGACTGAGCACGAGCACCGCCCGGTGCGCCGGAGGAAGGCGAGACAGCGCCGTTTCGAGAATGACATGACGGTCCAGCAACTCCTCTGAAGGCGGATCAGAAGTCAACGTGTCGATTGCCGGTCGCCGTTCCCATCTCGCCTGTTGACGCCGCAAGTCCGAGCACGCGTTGTACGCCAACCGGTACAGCCAGGTGCGAAACGTCGAGCGGCCACGAAAGCTCCGCGCGTAGCGCCAGACGCGCAGAAAGACCTCCTGCACAATGTCGTCGGCCAGGTCCGCGTCACCACTGAGACGGACGCACATGGCATGAACGGCCTGGTGATGACGGTCGAACAGCGCGCCCACGGCACCGCCGTCCCCGCTCTGGACGGCGGTCATCAACTGCTCGTCAGATCGATTCATGAACTGCAGGTGCTCGGACGCCATTTACAGATTAGACCATAGGTGGCAGGCTTTCTGTTACAACGTCTGTCTGGCCTCGCCACCTCAATGCGACCCCAACCGCACCGCGATTCGCCGCTACGCCCGTTTCCGCACCATGACCGAGAAGGCACCGAAGTCGTACGTCACGATGCCGTTGTCCTCGGTGCCCGTCACGGAGCCGGTTCCAATGGCGTGGACCGCGTCTCGCAGGCGAAGGAGCAACGCGGGGTCGGACACCGCGATGTTGTGCGCCGTGAGGAGCTTGCGCAGTCGAGGCACGAGTGCCGCCAGCCGTTCTGCCGATCGCGTGAAAGCGGCGAAGTCGGCCCCTCGGGCGAAGACGAAGATAGGCCCCTCGTAAAAAGTATCGCCGGTAAAGAGCTCCCCGTGCTCGGCGTCGAACAATGCGACGGCATTGGGGGCGTGCCCAGGAATGTGCAACACCGCGAGCTGCCGGCCGCCGAGTGCGATCACCGACCCGTCCGCGACCGTTTGCGTGATGCGGAATGGGCGGATCCGGTAGGTTGCCGTATCGAAACCGGCGGGCGGCGGCGCGCAGAAATGATCGGCGGTGACCTCGCTGGCGACAGCCGCATGTGGCTGTCCACGCGCGTTGTCCCGTGTGTACTGCGTATCGAGCCCGAGAATCCGACCGAATTCCCAATTGTCGCCGACATGGTCAGGGTGCGTGTGCGAGTTCATCACCTCGATCGGGAGTCGCGTCAGCTGTTGGGTCACCGCGCGGATATCCGCGATGCCCATTCCGGTATCGAACAACAGCGCGCGATCGTTGCCGACGATGAGGTATGAGATCACCTCCTCCCACTGATGCGGCTCGTAGATGGCATATACCCCGGGATCGACCTGGTAGACCTCGAACCACGTCGACCGCACCGGGACTCGCGTGAGCGACGCGTACTGCCGCCTCGGCTGCCCCGCGCACCACTTCGGCGTACGGGATGTGTCCTGTGTCGGGCCTGTCGCGATCGAGGGTGCGTCGCGCCACGATCGATGGCCCCCGGCGGTCGAGGCGACCGCTACGAGAGCAAGGGAAAGCGCAGCGGGACGACGGATCACGGAACGACGTTCGCGAGGAAACGACTGTGGCTGCCCAACGAGGCGGGATGCGGACTATTCATGGTGTGTCGCCAGTCGGTGCCCCAGAGCCGCGTTCACTGCCGGCCACTCGTGATCGAGAATGGAAAACACGACGCTATCGCGCATGTAGCCAGTCCACGTACGCCGGTCTCGACGGAAGACGCCTTCGCGAACCGCGCCGAGTTTGGCGACCGCTGCCTGGCTGCGGCGATTGCGGCTATCGACGGTGATCTGCACGCGCACTGCCCCGCACGCGAACGCGTGAGCGAGCATGAGCAACTTCGATTCGGGGTTGACGACACCGCCGCGCACGTCGGGATGCAAAAACGTGCCCCCGATGTGCACGCCGTCGTCGCTCGCCTGCGCCGTCAGGAACCCTGACATCCCGACTACTCGTCCGTCCACACGCCGACGAATGGCGTAGGGCAGGAAATGGCCCATCGTGCAGACCTGGGCCCAATAACTCTCGAATGCCTCGCCCATGCCGTTGTGGGGCATGACCGCCCAGGTCTCCGGGTCGCAGTCGATCGCCAGCCGCACCTGTTCCTTCAAGTCCGGCGCGAACGGCTCCAGACGGACGAAGCGACCTTCCAGCATGCAGTACGGCAGCTCCACCGCTGGATTCTCCTCCGACGCTACTGCGCCCGCTGCTGTGCGGCGTAACCCTGCCGCTGCAAGTCAATCAGATATGCATGGATCGCATCGACGTCGGCATGGCTGACGAGATCGCCGAACTTTTCCATTCCTTGGGAAGCAAGCGTTCCATTCAGAACGATGTCGTTGAACGCGGCGTGCACGGGTGGCGTCAGCTTGCGAAGGTCCGGCGTGACGCTGGGCCCGAGCACGTGGCAACGGCTGCACTGTTCGATGAACTTGCTCTCCCCGTGCGCGAGCTCGGCCCGATTTGCCTTGCTCGGGGGCGGGGCCGGAAAGGGCTCTGCCGGACGAAGTGGAGGCATTGGCACAGGCCCGCCATCCAGCTTGAACACCAGGATGCGGTTCTCATTGCTGTAGGTGTATTCGGCGCTGCCAGTTGGGATCGGCCCCATCGTCATTACGCTTCCGCCGTATCCCGTCTGCACGGCGACGTATTGCACTCCGTTGACCGCATAGGTGATTGGCGCAGCCATGATATGACTGCCGGTCGCGATCGCCTTGAGCTCCCGGCCGCTATCGGCGCTGTAAGCAGCCAGCTCCCCGGTGCTATGCCCCTGAAACACGAGGTTGCCGGCGGTACTCAGCACGCCTCCTTCGGGTCGAAACGTTCCCGAGGACACGTCGTGTTCCCAGACCGCCGTCTGCGCCACTGGATCCCAGGCGCGGATGAACTCGCGAACCAGTTTCTGGCCAGGCCGCTGTGCGCGAACCGCCTCGAGATCGGGCAAGGGTCCGTAGAGTGATTTGATCGAAGCGGGATCGTAGTTGTCGTCCGGGGTGATCATGCCGATCGTGAACGTGCCATTGACGTACTTCATCCTGCCACCGTTGCTCTCGAGGTCGAAGAGCAGGTTCCCCATGTCGATGACGGGAATGTAGACGAGCTTCGTCTGCGGGTCGTACGACATCGGCTGCCAGGTATGAGCGCCGACGGCGGACGGGTAAATGTCGCTCGGTTTGCCGTAGTACTCGGCGCGGGGCGTGAGCATCGGCCGCCCGGTTTTCGGGTCGACTCCCGACGCCCAATTGACGAAGGCAAAATTCTTCGCCGAGAGAAGCTCACCTGTCTTGCGGTCCAGGATGTAGAAAAAGCCGTTCTTATTGGCCTGCATGATCACGTGGCGCGCCTTTCCACCGATCGCCAGATCCGCCAACGTCAACTTTTGCGACGCGTCATAGTCCCACTTGTCACCTGGCGTGGTCTGGTAGTACCAGGTCATTGTGCCGCTGTCGGGATTGACGGCCAGGATCGAGCAGGCGAAGAGCATGTCGCCGTTGCCGGCGCCGAGCTTCCGCACGTCGTACGGCGCGGCGTTGCCAGTCCCGAGATAGAGAAGATTGAGATCGGGGTCGTAGCTCATCCCGTCCCAAACCGTCGCGCCCCCCGCAAACTCGGCACTGCGCCCCGGCGCCCAACTCTTCGCCGCCACAGCGAGCTCCGGATGCTCGAGTGGTCTCCCCGGCGCGGGCGGCACGGTGAAAAAGCGCCACTTGAGCGTACCGTTGGCCAGGTCGTACGCTGACACATAGCCGCGAACGGCTCCGCGATCCATATCGCCGCCGCTGTTACCAATGACGACGACATTGTGCGCGACGATTGGCGCGCCCGTGCTGGAATACGAGCGGTCATGATCAATGAAGGTGTCGACGGACCAGATTTCCTTGCCGGTCGCCGCATCGAGGGCGTGGAGTCGACCGTCCACCGACGCGACGTAGACGCGTCCTTGCCAGACGGCTACCCCGCGATTGACGGCGTCGCAGCACGGATTCCTGATGAATTGATCGGCCACGTGTGGATCAAATCGCCAGATCTCTCTACCCGTGACAGCATCGATTGCGTAGACGAGGCCGACATAGCCGGATGTGTACATCACACCGTCCACGACAATCGGCGTCGCCTCCTGGCCGCGTGAAGTGCCGAGGTCATACGCCCACGCGAAGCCGAGGCGCCCGACGTTGGCTTTGTCGATCGACGCCAGCGGCGAGAAATAGTCCTGCCGACCGTCGCGTCCCAGCGTGAGCCAGTTCTCGGGGCTCTGGTCCGCGGCCGCGAGTCGCGCCTCGGTCACGTCGCCCGGTGTGTGCGACGCGCGCGTGCAGCTCGTCGACGTTGCCGCCATCGAGACGACGGCGGCAACCAGCGCCGGAGACGCGGCGCGCGCTGCAGTCCGTCGTGAACGCCGCGCCATTGCACCAATCCACGATCCCATCGGCTTCCACCCCTTGTGAAGGCGTTCCGTACTAGCCGCTGCGGCCGGCGTACGCAGCCGCTGCACCCCGAGATGACCGGCCTGTGCGAGCGATCGACGGCGCCCACCAGTCAAGAAGTTGCGCCCAAACGGCGCCGCCGATAGATCCCGCATCGAGTAAACGAAGTACAATGGCCAGGCACGTCGCGCCAGATCGGCCTTCGGAGTGAGTAGCCCACCCGGAACCCGGACCCCGAAACCCGGCCCTCTGCACTCAATGATCATCCGCTCGGCGGCGATCGCAGACCTCCCCCAACTGACGGAGATCTACAACTACTATGTGGTCAACGCGCACACCACGTTCGACGTGCGGCCGTTCTCCGTCGAACAGCGGGTGGGATGGTTTCACGATCATAGTGACGGCCGGCGTCATTGGTTACTCGTCGCCGAAGAAGAACGAGGCCAGATCCTCGGCTATGCCGGGACCGGCCCGTTTCGGCCGAAGGAGGCGTACGAGACCACGGTCGAGGTGACCATTGCCCTTCGCCCCGACGCGATCGGCAAGCGGGTCGGCAGCCAGCTCTACGAGCAGCTGTTCCGATTGTTGCGGCCCGAGGATGTCCATTGCGTCGTCGCGGGGATCGCGCAGCCCAACGCGGCCTCCATCGCGCTGCACGAGCGCTTCGGATTTGCCCGGATCGGCACGTTCCCCGAGGTCGGCCGCAAGTTCGGCAAGTACTGGGACGTGCTGTGGATGATGCGCCCAGGAGCTCAATAGCCACCGGCCGCATCAGCTCCGACCTGCGAATCAGTCGCCAGCCGCCGCCCTCTTCGCGTCCGCGGCCATATCCGTCGTATCGCCTGGCGCTTTGTCCCAGACGTAGGACCGATGCATTGCCTGAGTCTCGAACCAGTCGAGCTCCACGTTCATCTTGAACAACACGTGCCTGAGCTCCTCCCACCCGTGTGGCTCGCGAGGCGCCACGTACAAGTGCGTCGGGACGCCGTTGCTCTTGAGGGCGCGGTACATCTCCACCGATTGTGGCTCCGGCACGCGCTGATCGTTCTGGCCGACCAGGAAGATCGTGGGTGTCTTCACCTTCCAGACGTCCTTTAACGGCGAATTGTCCCAGTAGACGCTGATCGGCGCATCCTTCTGCCAGGGTGTGCCACCAAACCAGGGCGTACGGTAGCTACGCACATCGCTTTGCGCGTACATCGACACCCAGTCGGCCGCGCCCGCGCCTGACGATGCCGCTTTGAAGCGGGTAGTACTGGTAATGATCTTGTTCGTCATATGGCCGCCGCCGCTCCAGCCCATCTTGATGAGATGGGTGGAGTCGGCGATGCCCGTCTTGATCAGGTAGTCGACGCCCGCGAGCACGTCGAGGTGCGCGTTCTTGAAATAGTGCCCGACCATGTCGCGCGTGAAGGCGTCGCCGTAGCCCGTGCTGCCGCGGTAGTTGGGCTGTAGCACGGCGTAGCCTCGGCCCGCGAGCACTGGGACGTAGTTCTGGCTTCCGCCAAGCCCGAACTTGTCGGACGCCTGCGGACCGCCGTGCGTCTGCACGACGAGGGGATAGCGATGTCCTGTCTCGTAGTCCAGCGGGTACATGAGGAGACCTTCGACGGTCGCGCCATCGGCTCCCTTCCAGTCGACGCGCTCCTGCCGAGGCAACCGGAACCGGTGGGGGAGGTATGCGAACACGTTGGTGATCTTCTGCGGTGCCGTCGCGTCCGCCCGAAGCACCCAGATTTCTCCCGGGCTCGCCATCTCATGCAGCGTGAAGACGTGGGCATTGGCCGCATTGGACCACGTCCAGTCGCCGAGCGCGTGGTCTCCCTTCGTCAATTGCTCGGGTTTCCCTCCAGCGAGCCCCACTCTGAACAGTTCGCTGTGCACACCCATGTTCGCGACGAAGTAGATCGACTGCCCGTCGCGGGACCATTCCGCGCGCTCGACCTCGTAGGGCATTTCGGGCATGAGGACTCTGGGCTCGCCGCCGTTGACAGACGTGACGAAGATCTTGCGGTTGTAGTAGGGCTCGAACTGCTGGTTCGCCTGCGCGAGGAAGAGAATCTGCGTCCCGTCCGGCGAAAGCGTGGCACCGCTCTCGGGGATGTTGTTGTGCGTGATTTGACGAGCGTTGGAGCCATCCGCGTCCATGACCCACACTTCGCTTAGCATGTCATCGCCAAGCAGCGGAGTGGGTCCGCGATGAAACGCGATCCGCTTCCCGTCTTCCGACGGTGTATACGACAGGACCGAATAGTCGCCGCCGGTCAGGCGGTGCTCGGCTTTCGTGGCGACGCTGACGCTCCACAGGTGGTCTTGCTGGTAATTCTCATCGAACATGAACACGTCGTCTTTGGCTTTCTCCCTGGCCTTCTGCTGGTCCGATTTCGGCTCGGCCGCGCGGAAGAAGATCGTCGTACCGTCAGGCGACCAAGTGACCGAAGAAACGGCGGTCGCATGCGCTGTGAGGGACTGCGCTTCCCCGCCGTCACGTGAGATCAGGAAGACCTGGGCGACGCTGTCGTGATCCGACAAGCGTTTGGCCACAAAGGCGATCGTCTTCCCGTCCGGTGACCATCGCGGACTGCTCTCCCCCTCGGCGCCGTTGGTCATCTGGACCAGACCTGACCCGTCGGCGTTGATGCGCCATATGTGGCCCACCCGTTTGTCCACCTTCCAGTGCGGCTCCGACTTGATGAAGGCGATCTCCTGCCCATTGGGCGAGAGACGGGGATCGCTCACCGTGGGGATATTCATGAAGTCGATCAGCGTCATCGCCCGCGGTGCTTGACCCTCAGCAGCCTGGAGTGCAACGACGGAAAACAGGAGGACGGCGACTCGGGATTGAAAGCCAGTCGGCATGGCAGAACTCCGCATCACGTTGGAGGAAACGCGCACCGCAAAGGCGAGCGGTGCGTGACCCGCCGTGATCATGCTGCCCGCGGGGTCTTTTGGAAAGAGAGGAGGGGGCGCCGGCGCAGCCGAGAGACGGTGTCAGTCTTCTTCAAAGTGTTTCAGAAGACCTTCAAGACTTCCCGTGGTCTTGCGACGTATTGTTGCACCTCCCCGCCGTTCGAAACAACCCCCTTAGCGCTGACAGAGAGGGTACGCGAGTGACTGGTGTGACCGTGGCCCGCCCGCTGGAGAGGAACAACCCGGTCCTGGCGATTGCGGCGGGCGGCCTCATCGCCGGGACTTTGGATCTCACTCAGGCCTGCATCCTGTTTGGATGGAACATTCCGCTGACGATCGCGGGTGGCCTGCTGGGCCGGCAGGCTCTCCAAGGGGGCGCAGGTACGTACGCCCTCGGGGTCCTGCTCCATTTCTTCATCGCGACGACGGCGGCTGCGATCTACTACATGGCAAGTCGCCGATTGACGTTCATGACCGACCACCCGCTCGTGTGCGGTTTGTTCTTTGGAATGGCGGTGGAGCTCGTCATGCGGCTCATCGTGCTACCCCTCTCCGCGCTGCACGCGACGGGGCCCTACGAGCTCCACGACGAGATTCTGGGCCTGGTCGTCCACATGGTCGTGGTCGGGTTGCCGATTGCGTACAGCGTGCGGTGGTTCGCACCTGCCGGCGGCGCCTAATCAGCGGGTCATCCGCTATCGATCGAGGTCCTCAGGGCCTTCGCCACGGCGGAGGCGATATCGTCCTGGATCATCAACATGTCGCCGACCGGGCGGTCGTACGTTTCGGACCACACGACGTAGCCGTTGTCCGCGCGACTCAGCCGCGCCGCGACGCGCAGTGTCGTGCGAGACTTGCGCACGCTCCCGTCCAACACGTAGGCGACACCGAGGGCCTTCGCGATGTCGGCGATCGCGATTTGCTTGCCCTTCAGGTAGAACGATGACGTGGGAGCAGCCACCCGGAGATCCGGGACCTTGCTCAGCTTGTCGATGACCTCCTCCGTCATCCCGTCCGCGAAGTATTCATGACTCATTCCGGCGGTCAAATCGATGAAAGGGACCACTGCAATGGACTTGGAGGTCGTGAGCGGGCGCGCGAGGGCGTGAGCGTGGCCTGTGGCCGAGAACTGACCGCGAAACGCGAACGCGCCAACGAGCGCGAGGGACAGCACCAGCCCACCCGCTAGCAGTGCCCGGCGCCGGCGGTGTGGAGGCGAGGTCGGTCCGCCAGTGGGGGCCGACGACGTGTCAGTTGTAGAGAGCGGTGCGACAGCCACCGCTGGCCGATCCGCCGAAGCAGATACCTTTGCGACCAGCCGATAGCCCCGGCGTGGCACGGTGGCAATGTAGGAGGGCTGCTTGGCATCGTCGCCAAGCACCCGGCGGAGCGAGGTGATGGCCTGGTAGACCGAGTCGGACGTGACGATGACGCCGGACCAGACCTCTTTGAGCAGCTCATCGATGCTGACCACGTCGCCCGCACGCTGGGCGAGATACAGCAGGAGACGCATCGTTCGCGCCTCGATCCGGACGATCTCTCCGTCACGCGAAATGTGACCAGCCAGAGGATCCACGTCCCATGTGCCGATCCGAACCGGTGCGGTTGACGGGTGGTCCATATGTGCCGGCGCGCAGTTGGCTTGAGGACGCAGGCAATCGTCCCGCGTTAAGCGTCGAACATCGAGCGTCGAGCGTCCAGTGGTATGGTAACCCGACGCGGTCTGTCTTCCCGCCGGCTTACCCGGCTAGCATAATGGCTGGCTCAACAGTGCCTTCGCCAGCTAAACTGCTTCGCGCGTCTCACCGCGCGCCGTCCCTCCAGCGAGGAGGCCCAATGCGAAACATCCTAGCCGTGGGTGCCCTGATGCTGGGCGCCCAGTTCGCTCGCGCTCAAGGTGCGCCGCCCCAGGTGGCTGCCGACCAGCCCTATGTGATGGAGTACTACTACAAGACCCAGTGGGGTCATCAGCAGGAGTTCCTGCAGCTGTTCCTCAAGAACCACTACCCGATTCTGAAGAACGGGGTCGAGAAAGGTCGCATGCTGTCGGTGAAGATCGAGACCCCGGCGAACCACATGACTGAAGACGGCCGTTGGGACTACCGAGTGACGATTCGCTTCAAGAACTCAACCGTCGCTACGACTGCTGATCCGACCGAGCAAGCCACGATCAAACAGCTCTACCCCGATCAGGACACGTACAAGCGCGAGGAACAGCGGCGCTTCGAGATCTTGCTGGCCCACTGGGATCTGCCCGTCACCGACATCACGCCGCATTGAAGCAGCGTTCCCGAAAAACGCTCACCGCGCCGTCGTCAGCGCGTGGAGTCCGGCCAGATCGATGCGCCATACCTCGCCGTGTACGTGGTCAGCGACCCAAACCGCACCGAACCCGATGCGGAGGGCGTCGGCACCACTGCCGCCCACGATCCGATACGATACGCTATTGCTGCGGGGATCGATGCGTGTGATCAGCGTCGAGTCTACCGCGAGCCACACCGCGCTGTCCCCTACCGCGATGTCGCCGTAGGGCGTGGGCGTGTGTGCCTCGACGCGGGCCACCTCGCGGTTGGTGTGCGGGTCTACGCGAGACACCGACCCATCCTCTCGGTTCTGCACCCACAGCGCGCCCTCGCCTACGGTCATGAATTTCGGCGAATGTCCCACGGGGATGCGGGAGACGATTCGGTTCTTCAAAGGGTCGATCCTGATGACTGCGTTGGTGCCACTACTCGCTACCCAGATCGCTCCATAGCCGGCGACGATGGCCTCTGAGCCGCGCCCGACGGCGATCAGATGCTGGATGGCGTAGCTCTGCGGGTCGATGCGCGCGATCGCAGTGGAGCTCGAGTCGCGACCAGTGACCGGGAGCCAGAAGCTCCCACCCTGGACCGCAAACGACCCCTCCACGCCGACCGTGATCGGGAGCTTACGTCGAACCGCGACCCGGTTCGTGCGCGGATCGATCGCATTGAGCACGACCTTGCCGCACGTGGGCACCCACACGCGATCGGCCGTGACGACTATACCGAGACAGGCTTTACCGCCAAGTGGCGTCTCGGCGAGCACGTGTCCCGTCGCGGGGTCAACTCTCGAGACGCGGTCCGGTTTGTAGTTCACGACCCAGAGCGAGCCGAAGCCAACCGCCATCCAGTCTGGTGAGCCTGGCAACTTCACCCGCGTGGCGACCGGGATCTCAGCGAGTGGAATCCGGCGCTCAGCGTGGTCGCCCGGACCGCTCGGCTGTGCGCCAAGCGGCGATAGGGCCGGGAGGAGGATCAGCGCGAAGCGTGCGACACGCATGCTCGTGGCGATACGTCTCGCCTTATGTCGGCGGCACGAACATCGCCGGGTCGAGGCGGGCGTTGATGCGCACGTTGGCGTAAACCTCCTTGAGTGTCAGCTTGCCATTGGTCGTTTCAATGACTGTCTCGGACATCCAGCCGTGCGGCTCGAGTTTGTAGTTGTCGAAGTGAACATCATCCGTCTTCGCGCTGTCGGCGCCGTTGGGCTGCAGCATCCGCACGAAGAGCAGCCGATCCTGATCGATCCACAGCTGCCTGGAGTGCAGGTCGCCTTTCGCCGCGCCGATCACGTAGACCTGGTGCCCCTCCCATGTGTCGGTGCGCACGGGCCCCAGGGAGAAGTGCTGCGCGCGCAACGCCTGCAACGTTTCGTCGACTGGCTGGCGATAGACGTCGAATCCCATGAGCAGCAGGAGGTTGCGGCGCCCGATCCGTGTCACGCTGTCGCCGCGCATTACGAAGAACGAGTCGCCCTTGCAAATGTAGGAGAGCTTGGGGTTCGACTTTTCGACATCGATACGGAGCCGGCCCGGGATGAGGAGGGCCTCTCTCCACGTCTCCGTCACCATGGTATCCGCCGGCGTCCGTCGTGTCGTCGTCTCGGTAAACGCCACACTTTCATACCACGTGTCGGCGTACCGTTGGTGCATCGCACCGATGACGGCCTCACCCGAGCTGGGAAACGACTGGGCGGGGACACCGTGCGGGATCGCGATACTGGCGACCGCCGCAACGATTGCGGCGGCTCGCGGGCGGCCTCGACGGATCGACACTGGCAGAGTCACGAAGGCTCCGGCTTGAGGTAGATGCATGGAAAGGTCGCACGCGCCGAGCGGGCCTCGCGTGGCGCGTCCACTCCCGATCGAACAAATGTGGTGCACTTGTGGCGTTGCGACAGGATGGTGAACAATATTGCTCAAGCGCGCCCACGTTCCCAGCCGCAAATCGAATCCCATGCGAGTCCCGACCACCGGTTGTCTCGTTGCTCTGTTGGGGGCGGGCACACTCGGCTGCGGGACCACGAATCCGCCGGCGGCAAACGGCCCAACCACCCCGAATGCGACGAGCGGACGCGACCCCTGGACGCAGCCGTTCACCAGCACGTCGATCTGGAACATGCCGATCGGCAGTGGCGCCGAGTATTCCAAGCCCTCCGACCCGATGACCGCGGACCTGCGATCGGGTGTGGCAGTGCTCAACTCCGGGATGTGGAGCGAGGCTGCGTATCTGGCTTCGTCCTCTGATCCGATTGTCACCGTCAGGACGCAAGAAGGAGCACAGGGGCAGCTGAACGAGGGACCGTGGCAAATCCAGGCCTCCGCCAGCATGCATCCGGACCCGTCGAGCGACGCGCATCTAGCGATTGTCGACCCCACACACGGCTACTCGACGGAGCTCTACGGCGCGACGATCAACTCCGACGGCAGCATCTCTGCAGTCCGCGGATATCAGGTCGACCTCCATGGCGATGGCGCCAAGTTGTATGGCTCATTGGCCGTGCACGATCTGATGTTACTCGGCATGGGTGGATTGATTCGCGTCGATGAGCTCGAGACCCTGCACATTCCCCACGCAACGACGGTCGTCCTCTCACCCTCGCGCCTCAAGGTGGGTCCCGTCTGGCCCGCGGTGGCGGACGACTGGTGCGCGTACCAGACGCCGTCTTGTTATGGCGGAAACGTGCCGATCGGCGCACTGGTGGCCATCGTGCCGACGGTCGATGTCACAACGCTTGGCCTGACGCCGGCCGGATTGGCGTTCGCCCACTGCTTGCAGGACTACGGTGCGTACATCAACGACTCGGGCGGATCCGATGTGGCGTTCCTGGCCGAGGACGCCGCGGTGGGGATGCCAGAGCTCACCGACATCCGAAACGACCTCCCTCGAATCTCGCCCTATCTCGCCGTCGTCACCAACAATTCCGCGCAGAGCATCGGCGGAGGTGGTACGCCGAGACAACCGCTGGCGCCACCATTGCGGTAAGCCAGACGCTAGACGTTCGACGTTTGCCATTTAACGTCTGGCGCGCCCAACGCCCCATCTCTATGATGGTGCCACAATTCGGCGGCCGGTGGATGTCGCGGTGCCGGCGCGGCCGATCGTTGGCGCGCGCTCTGTACACCGAGGGTCGGCGCCGTTTGCGCGACGCATGCCTCGAGAGGTGTACCCATGGCGCATCCGACTGGATGGGCCGCGCGCCTGCCCATGCTCGCTGTCGGGCTCCTGCTGGTCGGCCGAGCGACCGTGACGTACGGCCAGAGTCGAATCACTGGACACGTCGTTAGCGAAGCAGACGATACGCCAGTGAGCGCCGCGACCGTTGCAGTGAGCGCCGACACGGTCAACGCTCGGACCACCAGCAACGGTTCGTTCGCCTTCGACCGCCCGGGCGCTGCCAGGATGCTCACGGTCCACGCGACGGGCTTCCTCAGTGTGCGGATCCCGCTCACGCCGGACCGCGCCGACTACACGATCGCTTTACGCAAGGACGTCTTCCGTCTCGAGACACAGGTGGTCACCGGTCTCGTTACGACCGTGAGTGCCGCGAGCGCTGCGAACGCCGTGGCCGTCGTCTCGAATCAAGACGTGAACGAGGTGTCGGCACCGACAGTCGAGACGGCACTCGAGGGACAGGTCCCCGGGGCGCTCTTCGAGCAAAACAACGGCGGGGCGCCGGGCGGTGGCGTGCAGGTCCAGATCCGCGGCGTCACCTCGTTCAACGCGACGCTGTCGCCCCTCTACGTCGTCGACGGTGTGGTCGTGAACAACGAGACGACTGACCCCGGACTCGGTGTGAACCGCGTCAGCGATCTCAATCCTGAGGACATCGCGAGCATCGAGGTGCTCAAGGGCGCATCGTCCGCAGCGATCTACGGCTCGCGGGCATCGTCCGGCGTGATCATCATCACGACCAGGAAGGGCACGTCGGGCCTGCCGCAGTGGAACCTGTCCGAAAAGGTCGGTCAGTTTCAGGATGCCAATACGCTCTCGCTCCGCTCGTTCCCCACACTGAGCAGTGCGCAAGCGTGGTTCGTGCAGGACGTCAAGCACGACACGGGCAGCGCAGTCCTGGCTGACAATGCCCAGATCGCGTCGCTGTACGCCGGACCGCAGAACTATCAGAACGCCCTCTTTGGCAGTGGCCGAGTGTCGTACGAGTCGGATCTCAACGTGGGCGGGACGCAGGGCGGCACACAGTACTATGCGTCCGGGCTCGTCAAGAATGACAACGGCACGATGATCAATACCGGCTACACCAAGCAATCCGTGCGCGCCAACGTCGCACAGCGACTGAACGCCGTACTTTCGATCTCGCTGAACGCCAACTACATCCACGACGAGACCCGACGGGGCGTGACCGGGGCCGACAACCCGCAGCTATCACCCTACGGCGTACTCTCCTACACCCCGCAGTTTCTCGCCCTCGACCAGCAGAGACCCGACGGGAGCTGGCCAATCAATCCGTTTGGACCAGCCAATCCCTTCGCGGATGCGGCGCGAGTGCAGACTCCTCAAACGCTCTCGCGATTCATCGGGGGTGGCAGCGTGAGCTATGCGCTCTGGTCGACCGAGCGCCAGAGCCTTCATCTCAGCCTGCTCGGGGGTGTGGATCGCTCCAATCTCCACGACCTGCTGCTCGCCCCCGCCACGTTGGAGGAAGAAGCAAGCCAATTGCTCCCGGGGACTGCGGTCACCAACCACGCCGTGAGTAACTACTCCAACTATGCGGTCAACCTCGTCCACCACATTACGGCGTCCCCCAACCTCGAGCTCACCACGTCGGCGGGCCTCTCGACGGATTATCGTAACGTCACGAATCCGATCAATGTGACAAACGGACTGGTCTCGACGTCGCCCCCGTCCGGGCTGTTGCAGATCCTGTACTCGTACCAGGCGACCCAGATGGATCAGCTGTTCTATGGCCAAGAACAGCTCATCACGCTCGCCTCGAGGCTTACGGTCACGGGCGGTCTCACAGCCGAGCGTTCGACCGCCAACGCCAACATCAACAAGCTCTATCCCTATCCGCGCTTCGCCGCATCCTATCGCATCCCAACGGTCGGCGACCTGGTCGACGACATCAAGCTGCGCGCTGCCTATGGACAGTCTGGGAATGCGGTCCCCTATCCCACGTTGGATCCGAGCGGCGCCAGCGCACCGCCCTCAGCACTCAGGCCAGAAGCGGAACGCGAGACTGAGCTGGGTTTCGATGTCACCATGCTGCGATCGCGTGCGCAGGTATCTGGGACTGTGTACCAAAAGCACATCTCGAACGCCTTGCTGCTGGGCACGGTCGGGGCTGGGAAGAACGCCAGCACAACGCAGTTCAATGGAGGCGCGTTCACGAACTCCGGCATCGAGCTGGCGATCACGGCAACGCCCGTGCAACTCTCCAATAGCTTCAGATGGACGTCGGGCGCGACCTTCTATCGCAACTACAGCGTGGTGAACTCGCTACCGACGCTGCCCGCGCCGCTTCCCGAAGTGTTCGGGCCCGGGACGGAGGCAGTGTTGCAACCGGGACGGTCCTTGTCGCAGATCGTCGCGCCCGGAGCCGGCACGGCGAACGGAGCCCTGCAGGTTGGCGACTATGAGCCGTCGTTCGTCATCACCGGATCGCAGGAGCTCACCTGGAAGCGGCTGCGATTGTACGGGTTGCTCGACTGGCACCGCGGTGGCAGCGTCGCGAACGTCACGGACTTCCTGTTTGCCGGCGGCCGCAACCTCTTGGCCGATACACTCGGTTCTCGCGCCGGTTACGCCGCGTTTAGCGCTGGGAGTCCGTTCCCCTATCTGCAGCCGGCCACCTTCGTCAAGTTGCGGGAGCTGAGCTTGAGCTACGAGCTGCCACAGGGATGGATGCAGTGGGCCGGTCCCGTGCACCTCTCGGGCGCGAGCCTCTCGCTCGAAGGGCGTAATCTCCTCGCATGGTATGGCAAGTCGTACGACGGGTTGGATCCAGAGGTCAGCGCATCCGCCGGACTCACTCCCGTTCGCGGAGTCGAGCTCGCTCCCTATCCCCCGGCACGGACCATCTTCCTGAATCTCGACCTGCACTTCTGAGAGCAGGTCGTTTATCTGTCACACTTTTGAACAGCCGCAGTGGCGTCTCGGCGCCATTGCGGTCGGCAATGCGTTTGCCCGCAAGGCGGGTCCGATCGTCTTAAGACAGGAGTTGGCTGCCTGAAAAAGGGGCCAACTCGACGCATCAGCGCCGCTGGCGGCGCTTGCCGAACGCACGCGCGCCCGCGGGCGCTCGCACACCGAGGAGGTATCTCGTGGCGCACCGGAGTCTCACCTTGGCGGTCAGCCTGAGCGCGGCCGCAGCGATCGCGGCGTGCAGCGGCGGTGTTGGCACCGAGCACGCAACGGCACCGGCAACGGCGGTCAAGGCCGCCGGGGCCCAGATTTCCCAGGATGTCGCGAGCGTGCTGGCCAACGAAGTCGGCGCTGCCGTCGCTGACTACCAACAGAGCGAGCAGGATGTCGGTCTTGTAGGCACCCTGCCGCCCGGCATTGTGGCGAACAACCCGGCATGTCCGACCGATTCGATCGGTCACACGCGGACGTTCCCGTCGAAGGACCCCACCGACACGATGTCGTATGCGAGGACGTGGCAGTTCTACTCGCAAGCCGGTTGCGAACGTCGCTATGTCACCGATTCCACGAATCGAGTGGTAACCACATCGGCGTTCACCGGCGACTTCAACGACGACTGGCACGAGTGGACGGGCCGCCACCATGGTGTGCGAGCGGATACGGTGGTCGGGACGCGCCAGCCAGGCACAAACATGCTGTTGTCGACCGCACCCACGCACATGTGGAGCGGCAGCGCCACGGCGTTCGACTCGGTCTACTTCAAGGGTACCCACCAGCAGCGGATGCACCGGTGGCTGGCGTACGACACGACGACGAATGTGTCGCTCGCCACCCGAGGCTACGACTGCTATCCCCTCGGTGGCACGTGGACGCGCTGGCTGAGCGATTCGCTCGAGGTCACAGGCGATGACCCCGCAATGAGGACATCCCACCTGCACCTGGTCGTGACCTTCGCCAGCACCTCGCAGGGACAGGGCAGCCAGTACGCGACGCTGCAGACGTACAATCTGTCGATCATCGGCGCGCCGGTGACGACCTGCACGGTCGACCTGAAGCGCGGGAGCATTGTCGCGGGGAGTTGTCATTAGGAGCGAGACGGCGACGTTCGACGTTCGACGGAAACCTCGGGGCCAGCGATGTTGCTGGCCCCGAAGTTTTTTTCCAACGTTGAACGTCTAACGTCCTGCCGTTGCCAATCCGCCTCCTGTGCCTAGCTTGATCGCGATGCGTGCTATGCTCCTCGAGATCGCTGCTTCACTGCTCGTCGCCTTCGCGGCCAACGGACAATCCGACGCGAAGGCCGACCTCATCTTGATTCACGGCACGATCCTCACAATGGATTCCGCCGACCATGTCGGTGAGGCGCTCGCCATCCGCCACCGAGAGATCGTGGCGGTCGGAACGACAGACCAGGTGCTGCGCCTCCGCGGATCAGGCACGCGCGTGATCGACCTCCACGGACGCGCCGCGACCCCCGGACTCATCGACTCGCATGGCCATTTCGCGGACGGAGGGGCCGCGCAGCTCTTCCACGTGGATCTGAGCGATGCCGCCAGCGTTGGGGAAATAGTGCGGCGCATCAGCACAGCCGCCGCGACCCGCAAACCGGGCGAATGGGTACTCGGCGAGGGGTGGGACGAGGGAAAGCTCGCCGAGCGCCGTTACGTCTACGCGAAGGACCTGGACGCGGTCACTCCGAACAATCCCGTGTGGTTGGAGCACACGACGGGTCACTACGGTGCGGCGAACGGCTATGCGCTCCGATTGGCCGGGATCACCAGGCAGACTTCGAACCCCGCGGCCGGGACAATTGACCGCGCCGTTGACGGCGAACCCACGGGGGTGCTCAAGGAGGCAGCGCAGACGCTCGTGCAGAGCCACGTGCCGCCATACTCACAGGAACAAATCAAGCGAAGCATCCTCACCGCGATCGACGGGTTGCACCGCGAGGGGATGACTTCAGTCAAGGAAGCCGATACGCGGCCCGAGCTCTGGAATGCGTATCGGTCACTGTTGGACGAAGGCAAGCTCCACGAGAGGATCTTCACGCTCTTCCACGCCGGGGAGACTGTGGAATCGGCCCGGGAAGTGCTGACGCGCCTATCGGCTCTCCCCCGTCCTCCGGCCTCATTGGGCGACGGATTGCTGTTCGCTGGCGGCGCCAAGATCTACATGGACGGCAGCGGCGGCGCCCGTACCGCGTGGGTCTACGATCCGTGGCACGAGAACTCGACCGACGTGGATTCCGGCAATTACGGATATCCCACGACGGATACCGCGGTGTATCGGGAGATGGTCCGCATGTTTCACCGCGCCGGGATCAATGTCGGGACGCACGCCATCGGCGATCGTGCGATCGACTGGGTCGTCGATACCTACGCCGCGGTGCTCCGTGAAACGCCCACCCGCGGCCTCAGGCACACCGTCATCCACGCGAACATTCCGACCGATCACGCGATCGAATCGATGGTTGCGCTGGAGAAGCAATTCGATGCCGCGTATCCGGAGTCACAGGCTCCGTTCATCTGGTGGATTGGCGACACGTACGCCGGAAATTTCGGGCCGGCGCGCTCCCAGCGGCTCAATCCATTCCACACGTATCTCGCGCGTGGCATCCCGTGGGGCGGCGGGTCCGATTATCCGGTCACTCCGTTCCCCGCGCGCTACGGCATCTGGGCGTCCGTCGCACGCAGCACGCTCAAGGGGACGTACGGCGCGCAGCCCTTCGGCATCGCGCAATCCGTCGACGTCCACGCCGCACTCCGGTCCTACACCTCGTGGGCGGCTCGCTTGCTGTTCCTCGAGGATCGCGTCGGCACTCTGGAGCGCGGGAAGCGCGCCGATATCGCCGTCTGGGACCGGAACCCCTACGCAGTGTCGACCGATTCCCTCAAGGACATGAAGTGCGAGCTGACGATCCTGGATGGACGAGTCGTGTGGGACGCGAACGGAGCGACGGCGCAAGCATCAGGGGCGGCCGCTGCCCGCTCGATTAGCTTGCACGGCTCACCTCCGCGCCGACCGGCCAGCTAGTGCTCCCGATCGGGACGCGTGAACGCCGACATCGAGTTTGGCATCCGTGTCACTTCCTGTCGAGAATCAGATAGCCGAACGCGCCGATTCGGCGGTCGCTGGTGGATTCTGGCGCCTCGTCGCCGAGGCGTTGCGCGGATCGCGGCAAGACTACACGCAGGGGTCCGTGCGCCGTGCGATCCTCCTGCTCGCCGTCCCGATGGTGCTCGAGATGGCGCTCGAGAGTGTCTTTGCCGTAACCGATGTGTTCTTCGTCGGACGGCTGGGTGCGGACGCGGTGGCGACCGTCGGGCTCACGGAGTCGATGCTGGCCGTGCTGTACGCGGTCGCCGCGGGTCTGGCCGTCGGGGCAACGGCCATGGTCGCTCGTCGCATTGGCGAGCACGACCGCGATGGGGCCGCTCGGACTGCGGTGCAGGCCGTTGCGCTGGGACTCCTCGCGGCCGGGATGTTCGCTGTCGGCGGCGTCACGTTGGGCCCACGGCTGCTCGCGCTCATGGGCGCGGATCCGTCCGTGCTCGCGATCGGAAGCGGCTACGCCCGCGTCATGCTGGGCGGCAGCGGAACGATTCTCCTCCTCTTTCTGCTGAATGCGATCTTCCGCGGAGCGGGCGATGCGGCGATCGCCATGCGTGTGCTATGGGTCGCCAACGCCATCAACATCGTGCTGGGCCCATGCCTGATCTTCGGACTGGGTCCCTTCCCACGGCTCGGGGTGATCGGCGCAGCAACCGCAACGACCATCGGGCGCGGGACCGGCGTCTTGTTCGCCGCATCACGTCTCCTGCGACCTGGCAGTCGCGTGCCCGTCGCCCGGCGTCACCTCCGGCTCGAGCCGGCAGTGATGGGCCGTCTGCTCCGCTTGTCCGTGTCAGGCGCGCTCCAGACGTTCATCGGAACGGCGAGCTGGATCGGACTCGTACGGATCGCCGCCACGTTCGGCAGCACCGTGCTCGCAGGCTACACGATCGGCATGCGCGTCATCATCTTCGCGTTGCTGCCGTCGTGGGGTTTGAGCAACGCGGCGGCCACGATGGTCGGCCAGGCCTTGGGCGCGCGTGAGCCGGCGCGAGCCGAGCAAGCGGTCTGGGTGACCGCTTTCTATAACTGCGCTGTCCTGAGTGCTGTTGGGCTGCTCTTCATTGCGGCGGCGCGGCCCATCGTCGGCGTGTTCACGCATGACCCAGCGGTGCTCGCCATTGGCGCGAGTTGCCTCCGCATCGTGGCGGTAGGATTCCCGTTCTATGCGTACGAGATGGTCATGATCCAGTCCTTCAACGGCGCCGGGGATACCTGGACCCCCACGGTGCTCAACTTTGTCATCTTCTGGCTTTTCCAGATCCCATTCGCGTACCTGCTCGGCGTGACCTTCGGCGTCGGCCCTCGCGGTGTCTTCATGGCCATAACCGCCTCGTTCTCAACCCTTGCCGTCGTCGCCGCGCTCCTGTTCCGACAGGGACGGTGGAAGCGCGTAGCCGTGTGACGTGAAATAACGGGTAAGGCGCGACCGCTGGCGCGTAACGGAACAGCGCCGGCAACCTGATAACGCCAAAGCCTGTACTGAGCGGACGCACGCGTGAGCACGAGGCATTTCGACCTCCCAGAACGCGACAGCGGCGCGGCCCCACGGGAGGGCCGCGCCGCTGATATGCGCCAGCAATGCAGCGCTATTGCGACTTCGACGCCGAGTCGTTGATCAGCTTCGGTGCCGGCACCTCTTTGAAGCCCGACGGAATGGTGAACATGCTGTCGGCGACTGCGTGCCGCTGGATGCTCTCGACCTGCCACACGACCTGCGGCGCGCCCGACGCGCGCGACACGATCCTGAGCGGGAAGTAACCACCCGGGAACCGGCTCCCCAAGTTGTCGTAGCTCGAATCGAGAAGGGCAGCCGAGGGAATTCCCAGCGCGTTCGCGGCATTGGTCTGCGCCGCAGGCATGAACTGGCCGATGTTGCTGGCCACGCATGCGTCGACATTCTGCGCCGAGCCGATCTTGTAGTACTTGCACGGCGTGCCGGCGACCATGTCCGTGCGCGAGGTGGGCGTGACGACTGTCGTCACACCAACTGCCAGCAACTGCTGGCCCTGTTGGTTCATCGCTTTGGCGAGCTCTTCCAGCCGCTGGCCGCGATTGACCGTCCAGTACTGGTGTTTCGCAGGGATGATCGTGGTGCGGGTTCCCTTCGAGAAATCGACGAGCACGATCGCCTTGCCATATTGCTGGGAGTTGATGTCGAACCGCTCGCTCGGCCACTTCTCGGTGAAGGTCAGCATTCCGCCGCTTGTCGAGAGGAAAGCCGTTCGAGCCTTGACGGTGCCCTCAAACCGCTGCGTTTGCTGAAACAGCACGCCGGCGAGAGCGACTGCAATGAGAGATAGGCGCATGGTGAGAGGATACGCGCCCACCGCTCTGAACGACCATTCGACTTTAGTCTCTAGGTTTCGCTGTAGGTGTCGTCGGCTCTAGGGCTCGCTGTGGCCGGCACACTGCAGGACCCCCAAATAGCGAGCCCACGGACCGACGCCCTCTCGATACTGATGTGCCACCACCCGCGCGATCTGGTGCAGGTGGGTGAGATCATGCACCGCCCAAGTGGCCAGCAGCTGAGACAGGGTAACGACTCCGAGCGATGGGTGGCGTCCACGCAACGCGAGTTGCTCTGGCTCGAGATTGAGCGCACGGAGGGCGCGCAGGTTCTCGGACCGTAAACCGGCAAACTCGTCCAACAGCTCGTTCAGGGACTTTCCGTGACTCTCGCGAACATGTCCCAGCCGGTCAAAGGGCTCGAACGTTCGCGCCTCAGCGTATTGCAGCACCATGTTCACGCGAGGCATCCAGTCCGTTCGTTCGCCGTGAACCAGGTGGCCGAGCACATCGCGGGCGTTCCACGTATCCGGCCCTTCGTTGCGCAGTGCCCATGTGTCCGGCAAATCGCGCAGGAGTGCATCCAGAGTCGCCGGCGTGCGACTGAGGAGTGCAATGGTCTCCTCCAGATTCTGTTCCTTGGCGCTCGTCACTGCCTTTGACGATGACATCGAGACACCTCGTCCGGTGAGAGCGACGCGTGCACCCCCGAAGACAAACGGTGCGGCCCGACGCGGCGCGAATGTGAGCCTAACTGCGCCGCGGTCACGCTACAAGTCAGGCCTGGCGGGTCCTGGCCCAGCTTCCGACGCGAGTGTGGGCGAGCTCGCGTCCCGCGGAGCCACCTCATCCTTACGTGCTGTAGGATTTTGACGATTTGCGAACATCCCGACGCGACGGGTGGTGTAGCGCGAAGTCTGTGAACGGACCGTGGGCGGATGCGGCCTTGCTCTTGCGGTCATGCGTGCTCACTTTCGCCTGGGTTCGCTGGCCTCGCAGACCTGCCTTCCAACCGGAGCGTCCGTGAACGTTCGTCCATTGCCGCGCGTGACCCACGCGATCGGCATTGCAGCGGCGATCATCACTGCCACCGCGAGTACTCCAGTACCGGCGTATGCGCAGGCGTTCCCCAAGAACGGCAACGACGTCATTGCACGGATGTACGAGCGCTACACGGACTCGTGGTATCGGACGTTGACGTTCACGCAGAGGACGACTCGGCGGACCGCTGGCGACAGCACCGTGAACGAGACGTGGAAGGAGGCGATGATCATTCCGGGACGGCTGCGGATTGACGTCGAGAACGTGACGCCGCCCCGCTCCTACATCTACAACGGCGATTCGCTCTTCCAGATCCGGGGGGACAGCGTCACGCGTGAGGCACAGCGCAACATCCTGCTGATCATGGGATTCGACGTCTATCGGCAGAGCCCTGAGAAAACGGTGGCTGCACTCACTGCGCTGCATTTTTCGATGACGCCGGTGCACGACGACACGTGGCAGGGCCGCGAGGTCTTCGTGATCGGGGCCGACAAGGGCGACCTCCGCTCACCGCAGCTCTGGATCGACCAGGATCGGCTTCTGTTCGTGCGCGCGATCCAGCCCGCTCCCGGGGACAGCACGAAGACCCTCGAGTACCGCTTCGACGATTACACGTTGACGCCGGGCGGCTGGATCTCGAGGACGGTCGTGGCGACGGTCGACGGCAAGCAGGTCCAAAAGGAGCAGTACAGCAACATCCAGATGGACAAGAAGCTGGACGGGAAGATGTTTGTGCCGCCAAGATGACAGGGGACGTTGGACACCGGATGCTCGACGTTCGACGTTCGACGTTCGACGTTCGATAACAAACTTCGGGGACAGCGGCGGCGCACATTGCCGGCCCCGAGTTTTCTTATCGAACGTCGAACGTCGAACGTCGAGCGTCTAGTAGTTCAGTCGAACGTCGAGCGTCTAGTAGTTCAAATGAAAATTCAGTAAATGCCATCGCACGACCCACCACGAAAACACGACACACGCCACGGCGAGGCCGGTGGTCCACACGCTCGACCAGACCCATCGCTGGCGGTCGCGCCAGCTTCGCCATGCAGCGTAGAGCACGACGACGGTCGCGAGGACTGCGACGAGACCCTGCAGCTGCACCGCGTGGACCGCGAGGTCGCCGTCGCGCCCCGGACCGGCGGGCTCGCCGAGTGTGAGGTGATAGAGGAGCGCGAGGCTCAGAGCGGCGAACAGTACGTTCAGTGCGCACACGCAGCGCACGAGTGTCCGGAGGCGCCGGGCTTCGGGTCCGAGGGGAAGCTGTTGACGAAGATGGGCTCGCACCATCGCCGCGATCGGCCAGGCCACTAGCGTCAGGACCATGAGCGCCAGGCTGGCTCCCAACATTGCAAGAGAGATGTTCTTCCGGTCGGTGAGCGTCGTAACCTGCTGGAAGACTTCGAACGGAAAGTCCACGAACAGAGTGCGTCGGCCGGTGGCATTGGTCACAAAGGCGATATGCGCCGGGCCACCGACTTCTCGAAAGACATCGGGGCCCACCTCGCGGTAGCGTTTGGGCTGTCCGTTGATGCCGGACTGAGCGTCGATCACGATCGTCGTATCGGCCGGGTCGGCTGACACCGTCAGTTCACCCACGAGGGATGTCGCGGCCAACACATTCGTCTGTGACCGGCGGCTGCTCATATAGGCGCCGGCGACGTGCTGATCATCGGCGAGCGCCGTTGGAAGGGTAGGCTCTCGCGCGGCCGAATCCGGGAAATACCGGTCCATGAAGCGCCCGAACACGACATCAGGCGTGCCGACATCGCCACGCCCTGCGCTGTTGCACGAGACGAAGAAACCGAGGTTGGCGTCGAGGACGAGGTAGAGACCGCTGTGGAAGTACTGCGTGTCGCCACCATGCCCGATGATGCGATGTCCGTTGCGAGACTGCTCGTAGAAGCCGAGCGCACTCCCACGCACCGAAGGGGGCCAACCGGGTTGGCGGGCGTGCATGGCTGCCATGGTTGAGGGCGCGAGGATCTGCGCCCCGTCCCAGCGACCGAGCCCGAGGTGCGCGATCATGAAGTGCGTCATGTCCGCGGCGGATGTCGAGAGCCCACCTGCGGGCGCGACCTCGACGTACTCGAACGACTTTGCGTCACCGGATGCACGATCGTATCCCGAGGACATGAGCGGGGCGAGCGCCGCAGGCAGTGGTTGACGGAAGGAGGAGGTCGTCATCTGGAGCGGACCGAGGATGTGCTGCTCGACGTAGTCCTCGAATGGCTGGCCGGAGACGCGCTGCACGATGTACGCTGCCACCGTGGCGCCATAGTTGGAGTACGCCGGTGTCTCGCCGGCCGGGAAAATCCGTGCTGGGAGGTGCGAGGGCAGATATTGCGTCAGCGGGCGAAGATCGGATGCCTGCCCCACGAAGAGATCCTTGTTGGTCTCCTCGAATCCGGGTCGATGTGTCATCAGATCCCGAAGCGTGATCGGCCCAGCGAACGTGGGAGGAATTCGGAAGTCGAGGTACGTGTTGATGTCGCGGTCCAGGTCCAGCTTCCCTTGCTCCACCTGCTGCATGACCGCAGTCCAGGTGAAGAGCTTCGAAATCGAGCCCGGCCGAAAGAGGGTGCTCTCGGGCGAGACAGGTCGCCGCGAGCCGGCGTCGGCGTAACCATAGCCCTTCATGAAGAGGACCTTGCCGTCCTTCACCACTGCGACGACTGCGCCGGCAACATCGGCCTGCTCGAGCTGGAGGGGTACGACGCCATTGAAGAACGCCTCGAGGTCCGCGGCAGTCAGGAGGTGCGGCGGAATCGGAGGCCCGGCGGTAGCCAGCGGTGCGACATATAGCGCGGCGCGGAGCAGCGAACGCATCGACATGGTCAACGGGGCCGGGGTGGGGACCTAAATGCTACTGCCCCCCGTCGAGTCAGGAAAGCCGGAGGCGCCGACCCTCAGGGACCCATACGCCTGCGTCGACCCCAACACAGGGCCGGCTCCGGTCGTACTACCACCGATATCCGCCTGCGTCGGCGTTGCGCGCGCGCCAATTGCAGCGCAGAAGGCTCTCTCAATGGAACGTCGCCGCCCCGCCCCCGGTCATGCCTCTACCACTCGACCTACCCCGACACGCCGCGCTGGGTATCGCCGGCCTCAGCCTCATCACAGGGACAGCCTGTTCCAGCGACACGGGCACTGCACCCGCACTGGCAACCGGAAACCAGATACAGATCCAAACGGCGTCACTCGCGCCGAATCGCTACAACGCCCTCTCGAATGTCGTCACGTTCATCGCCGACAACGCCGACTCCGCGCGCGTCGTCTACAGCTCGCCGTCCGACACGACGGCCGCGACCCCCTTTGTCCCAGTACAACGCATCGAGCACGCCCGAGGTACCGCTCAGATCGCAGTGTTGGGCTTGCTGCCGAACACGACATACGACGAAGTGCTGCAGGTGTTCGGCCCCGGCGGTTCTGTCTCCACGAGCTTCTCCGCGACCACGCCTGCGCTCTCATCCTTCGTTCAGGGAATCACCCTGAAGGTCTCCGGGACGTTCAGCCCGGGCTACACTCTGGTGTCGCCGATTTCCTATCCGCCGAGCGACAGCGCCGTGATGGTCGCATTTGACGGGCGGGGCCGCATCCGGTGGTATCGCACATTTCCACCCGGCACGGGATCATCTCGAATCGAAGTTGCAGCACAACGGGCATTACACGATCGCGCTCGGCGAGTCCGCCGGATATGACGGCGTGACGGAGTCCTTCACGGAATTCCTACCGAGCGGCCAGGTCGTCGCCTCCTACGCCGCGCCGAAGACCGAGTATACAGATCCCCACGATTTCTGGATAACGGGCAGCGGGGCGACGAAGAGAGCTCATTTCTTCAGCTATACTCCGCGACAGTTTGACTACTCGTCGCTGGGTGGACCGTCAAGCGGCATCGGGTATGGCCATCAAGTCACTCGACAGTCAACCGACGGTTCCATCGAGTTCCGGTGGGACGCCTGGGACCACTATTCGATCGTCGACTGGATCGAGCCGACCGGTGTGGCCCCCCCATTCGACTTCGATCATCCGAACTCGCTCGATTTCGACGCCGACTCGAACTACATCGTGTCCTTCCGCAACCTCGGCGCAATTATCAAGCTCAATGCCCAGACCGGCGCCATGATGTGGCAATTCAGCGGGCGTCTCAATCAGTTCACGATCCTGAACGATCCGCTTGATGGCCCCAGCGGACAGCACTGCGTTCGCGTGCTGCCCAACGGGCACCTCCTCATGTACGACAACGGCCTCGCGCACAACCCGGCGCACTCACGCGCGGTCGAGTACGCACTGGACGTCCCGAACCGAACCGCCACGATGGTGTGGGAGTACGAGCCGAGTCCTGCGATCTTCACCCCCATCGTCGGTTCTGCGCAGCGGCTGAGCAATGGCAATACGCTCGTCGGCTTCGGGTACGCTGGCCAGATGCACGAGGTCGCACCGAATGGCACCGTGGTCGCGCGCGCCAGCTTCAGCCTGCATGGCAATGCGCCCTTCTACCGCGCCTGGCGCCAGGCGTCGCTGTACCAATACATCCAACCCTGACCCCCGATTCGCTGGAGGGCGATACCCCCTGTGCCGCACGAACTGACGACGTCTTATCTCGCGGACATGCGCGCCATCTTCCGCCAGTACAAGAAACTGGCCGAGGGCGCGATGGCTCAGCTGTCGGACGACCAGCTCGTCCAACAGATCGATGACGAGAGCAACTCGATCGCTCTCATCGTGAAGCACGTGGCCGGCAACATGCGTTCGCGATGGACGGACTTCCTGACGTCGGACGGTGAGAAGCCGGATCGCGACCGCGACACGGAGTTCACGGACCCACCGCCCACGCGCGAATCACTCATGCAGGTCTGGGAAGATGGCTGGCATCGATTGTTCACGGCGCTCGAGCCGCTCAGCGATGCAGATCTGACGCGGGCGGTCACGATTCGGGGCGAACCGCACTCCGTCCTGCAGGCCGTGAATCGGCAAGCGGCCCACTACGCGTCCCACATCGGGCAGATCATCTTCCTTGCCAAACACCTGCAGAGTGCCAACTGGCGTTCCCTGAGCATCCCGCGCAACCGCTCCGCGGAAGTCAACCGCTCCTTCACCGCCAGGGCAGCGAAGGGCTAGGACTGCTTCGCCCGAAGGTAGGGGCGCGGCAGGGATGACGTGTGGGGACGACGAGGCCATGCCCCAATGCTGGCCAAACACTCACCCCCGCGCCGTCGCCGCATTACCATCCCGTCAATGCCACCCCTCGAGCTCACCGTCAACGATCGGCCGGTGCACGTCACGGTGGATGTCCGGACGTCACTACTCGACCTGGTTCGCGAGCACCTCGGGCTCACGGGCACCAAGAAGGGGTGCAATCAGGGGGCCTGTGGTGCATGCACGATCCTGCTCGACGGCAAGCGCGTGAACGCGTGCCTGACCCTGGCGATCATGCACGCTGGCGCTCGCATCACCACGATCGAGGGGCTGGCGAACGGCGATGCGCTGCATCCCCTCCAAACCGCGTTCATCGCACACGATGCCTTCCAGTGCGGCTACTGCACGCCTGGGCAAATCATGTCGGGTGTCGGCTGCATTCAGGAGGGACACGCGGGTTCGACCGACGAGATTCGCAGTTGGATGAGCGGCAATATCTGTCGCTGCGGTGCGTATGTCGGCATCGTGGCGGCGGTCGCCGACGTCGCAGGCGCCAGTCGCTCATGAATCCGTTCGCGTACCACGCCGCCGCGTCGGAGCAGGACGCCCTCGAGCAGGCGGCGGGCGGCGGTCGCTACATTGCTGGCGGGACCACACTGATCGACCTGATGCGTGAGGAGGTCGAGCGGCCGGAACGGCTCATCGACATCAACCGCCTGCCGCTCCGCGAGATCCGCGTGAGCGACGACGCGATCACCATTGGCGCATTGGCGCGAATGGCCGACGTCGCTGCTCACCCGGATGTCGGCCGGCTGCAGCCGTTGATCGCCGAATCGCTCGTCGAGGGTGCCTCGCCACAGCTCCGCCACATGGCGTCGATCGGCGGTAACCTGCTGCAGCGCGTGCGCTGCCCCTACTTTCGCGCACTCGATGCCGCGTGCAACAAGCGCGTGCCGGGGTCTGGCTGCGCCGCCATCGGCGGTGTCAACGTGTCGCATGCGATCCTGGGCACGAGCGACCACTGCGTGGCGACTCATCCTTCGGACCTCGCGGTGGCGCTCGTCGCCCTGGACGCGACCGTGCACACGCGCAGCCAGAACGGTGGCCGCCGGTTCCTCGTTGAGGAGCTTCATCGATTGCCGGGCGACACGCCGCACCTCGAGCACACGCTGGAACCAGGTGAGCTCATCACTGCGGTCGAAGTGCCCATCGGATCACGCCCGTGGCGTGCCCGATACCTCAAAGTGCGCGACCGCGCGTCGTACGAGTTCGCGGTCGCATCGGCAGCGGTGGCGCTCGACATCGACCGTGGCATCGTGCGCCAGGCCCGCATCGCAGTCGGGGGCGTCGCAACGCGGCCGTGGCGACTGCGCGACTGCGAGGCAGCGCTGGCGGGCCGCTGCCGCTGAGCGGACCGAGTGGGAACGAGCGGCGGACCGGGCCACCAATGGCGCACGCCCGCTCACGGGTAACAGCTTCAAAGTCGACTTGCTGCGGCGCACGGTCGTTCGCGCACTCGAGATGGCGGCGGAGGCCGAGTGAGCAGCGCGATGATCGGCGCACCGGTGCCTCGCGTAGACGGCCCCGCCAAAGTGACCGGCACAGCGCGATATGCCGCCGAGTTCAATTTGCCGACGCAGGCGTATGCGATCATCGTCACCAGCACTATCGGTCGAGGACGCATCGTGGCGATCGATGCCGAGCCCGTCGCACGTCTGCCGGGAGTCCTCGCGATCTTGTCGCACCTCAATGCGCCACGCCTCCCCTACGCGCCATACCGGTCGTACGTGGACCCCGAGACCGGTGAGCGGCTGCACGTGCTGCAGGACGACGAAGTGCGGTTCTTCGGACAGCCTGTGGCGGTCGTCGTCGGTTCGACCCTGGAAGAGGCGGAGCACGCCGCGGCCGCGCTTCGCATCCGATACGATGCTCGACTACCCCTCGTTCACATCGACGCACCCGGTGCGGCGCCGGTCCCGCCCGCGGGCACGGACCCTCCGTCTGACACCCGTCGCGGCGATCCCACAGCCATCGTGCGACCGGCGGTGACGATCGACTCGATGTACCGCATCGCGCGTGAGAACCATAATCCGATGGAGCCCCACGCAACGATCGCTGCATGGGACGGAGATCAGCTCACCGTGTGGAGCAAGAGCCAGTTCGTGGCGAGCGAAGCAAAAGAGCTCGCCGCCGTTCTTGGTCTGCCAGCGGCCGCTGTGCACGTCGTGTGTCCGTACGTGGGCGGCGCATTCGGCACGAGCCTGCGCACCTGGCCACACGTCACGCTTGCGGCGATCGCGGCCCGACACGTCGGGCGTCCGGTCAAGCTCGTCCTCTCGCGGCGCCAGAATGTACAACTCGACCGGCCATCGGCCGTACTCGGTCCAGCGCGTCGTGCTCTCGGCCGACCGCGACGGGCGGCTGCTGGGAATCATTCACGAAGGCAGCACGGAAACATCGCGGTACGAGGAGTTCACGGAGTCGCTCACCGAGCCGTCGACCTACATGTACAGCTGTCCGCACGTCTGCACGCGCTATCGCATCGTCCCCGTCGATCAGAGCACGCCGACATACATGCGCGCGCCCGGTGCCGCGAGCGGCTTCTTCGCGCTGGAGACCGCGATGGACGAATTGGCGGTCGCGCTCGCGATCGATCCGATCGAGCTACGGCTCCGCAACGAGCCGACCGTCAACGAGAGCGATGGCCGGCCGTTCTCGAGCAGGTCGCTGCGCGCCTGCTACACGCGGGCGGCTGACCACTTCGGCTGGGCGAAACGCAATCCCGCGCCCGGCTCGATGCGTGAGGGTCGCCTTCGTATCGGCTGGGGAATGGCCGCCGGGGCGTACCATGCGGTACAGGGCCGCGCGCAGGCACGCGCCCGTCTGCTGCGGGGTGGCGTGGCTGTGATCGAGACCGCCGCAAGCGACATGGGCCCGGGCACATACACGTCCCTGACGCAGGTCGCCGCCGATACGCTCTGTCTGCCGCTTGCGTCGATCCGGCTACAAATAGGATCGTCGGACTTTCCACCGACACCCCCGCACGGCGGCTCGATGACGATGGCCTCGGTCGGCTCGGCGGTGCGGGCCGCCTGTCTCGCCCTCCGGGACGAAATCGGCAAGCATGCGATTGCGGGTGAACCGTTCCGGGAGACCATCACACGCCGCGGCGGTGAGCCCATTGAGGTCGTCGCGTCGAGCGCGCCGAGCGAAGAGCGGCGGCGGTTTTCGATGTACGCTTTCGGCGCGGTCTTCGTGGAGGTGGTGGTCGACCCCGATCTCGGCATGATTCGAGTCCGACGCATTGTGGGTGCGTACGGCGCCGGGCGTATTGTCAATCCGCGTCTCGCTCGCAGCCAGTGCCTTGGCGGCATGGTCGGCGGGATCGGGATGGCGCTCATGGAGCAGACGCTCCTCGACGGCCGCGACGGTCGGCCGGTCAATACATCGATGGCCGACTACCTGGTACCGGTCAACCTCGATGTCGGTTCGCTCGAGGCGCTGTTCGTCGAGGAGGAAGACCCGCACGTCAATCCGCTCGGCGTGAAGGGCATCGGCGAGATCGCAATCGTCGGCGTTGCGCCGGCGATCGCCAACGCCGTCTTTCACGCGACCGGCCGGCGCGTGCGCGATCTCCCCATTCGCCTCGAGGCGATGTTGTAAGAGCTCGGTCTACTTGAACAGCGCGAAGCTCCGCTGCACGACCTGCCAGAGCCCCCACAGCAGCGGGAATGCCTACGATGAGCCACGCGATGATGAGTCGCACGCCGAGGTCTGATCCGTCTGCGCCGATTGGGGTCACCGCAGCTCGGCGCTCGGCAGCCGGGGCCGGATTGGCCGCCGCGGCCGTGGGAGTCGGCGTGCCGGGAGCGGCGGACGGCATAGAGTATCGCTCGGCCACCGGTCGTACGAGCAGGTTGCAAATGAAGCCCAGCAGCAGGAGTCCTGCCATGAGATACATCGTGACGGTATACGCGTCGGCCTTGGCGACTCCATGATCGATCTGGGATTGGCGTATTCCGTTGACTAACATCGGGCCCAGGATGCCGGCCACCGACCACGCCGTCAGCAGGCGGCCGTGGATGGCGCCGACCTGGATCGTCCCAAACAGATCGCGGAGATAGGCCGGGATAGTTGCAAAGCCGCCTCCGTACATCGTGAGGATCACCACACAGCACAGCACGAAGAGCGGGACGCTGTGGATCCTACCCGCGTGCGGGATCGTCGCATAGCAGAGGGGGCCGAGCAGGAAGAATGTCGCGTATGTCGCCTTGCGCCCGATATAGTCCGACGTCGACGACCAGCCAAACCGCCCGGCCATGTTGGCGACGCTCAGGAGTCCGACGAATCCGCCCGCCACCACCGCTGTTACCGCACCCGTGAACATCTCCTGAATCATCGGCGATGCCTGTTCGAGGATCCCGATCCCCGCCGTGACGTTGACGCACAGCATCACCCACAGCAGCCAGAACTGCGGCGTGCGAATCGCTTTGTCGGCGGTCACGTTGCCGGTCGTTATCATGCGTTTCGCCGTCGTGCCGGCGACGTAGCCCGCGGGGGCCCAGCCCGGCACGGGTAGTCGCACGGTAAACACCCCGAACATCATGAAGATGAAGTAGATGACGCCCATGACGAGCCACGTCTCGGCGACGCCCATCGATGTCGCGGACTTGAAGTGCGCCATGAGTGCCACCGATAGAGGCGATGCGATGAGGGCGCCTCCGCCGAAGCCCATGATCGCCAGGCCGGTCGCCATCCCGGGCTTGTCCGGGAACCACTTGATCAGCGTCGAGACCGGCGAGATGTAGCCCAGTCCGAGTCCGATCCCGCCGAGCACACCGTAACCCAGCATGACGACCCAGAACTGGTGAAGCCAGATACCCAGCGCGCCGATCTCGAACCCGCCGGCGAAGCAGAGCGCTGAGGCGAACATCGCCTTGCGCGGTCCGACGCGCTCGAGCCACGCGCCGAACACCGCGGCAGACACACCGAGGAAGGCAATGGCCACCTGAAAAAGGTGTGCGATCGTGCCCTGCTGCCAATCGTTCGGCGTCGACGTGGTGAGGCCGAGTAGCGTCGTCATCGGAATCTTGAAGACGCTGTACGCGTACACCTGGCCGATGCTCAAATGGATGGCGAGTGCGGCAGGGGGTACGAGCCACCGGGTATAGTGCGGTCCCGCTACGGAGTGCTCCCGATCGAGGAAGGACAAGCTCGACATGGCCAGTCCGATCTAGGGGTGAGAAAGCGCCAACGCGATCCCAATCGCAAACCGGCGTTCCATATAGCTCACCTCGGTACCGCTTACAAGTCCGTTGCACAATCGATACAGAGAGCTAGACGTTCGACACTCGACGACAAACTCGAGGGCAGCCAAGGTGCGTTCTGGTCGAAGTCCAGCGTCTAGCGTCTAGCGTCGAAGTTCGAACGTCGAACGTCGAACGTCGAACGTCGAACCGTCTATCCACATTTCCCGCGTGGATGCCACGAGTCGATCTCCGTGTAGAACGGTCGTTCGGCATCGTGGACGATGACGAAGAACGCTCGGCGCGTCGTAGTCCCTGTCGCGACCAGGTACAGCGGCGTGTCGGCAGGCACCATGCCACCGCTGCCTTGTCGAATGTGCAACACCGTGTCTGGTGTCTCGACGCACTGCGAGCCCGCGAGCACGTACCAGGCTTCGGGCCCCGACTGGACGTGAATCGCCGAGTGCGCTCCCGGCGGTACGGCGACGTAGGCAAATATGATCTCGTAGCTCTTCGCTGGCGGCAGCGGAATGGGCTTGATCGCCGCGGCCTGCATGGCATGCTCGTGGTGACTGACGGTGGGGGCGACGTTCAGAAGCCAGAACGTGTTGTCCACCTCGACGACTGCCGACGTCGGGGTCATCTGTGACTCGGCCTCCGGGCGCGTGGCGAAACCCAGCACGTTCCACACAACCGTGTCTGCGCGACCCGGAAATTCCCGGACCCTACGCTTCGCGAAAATCGTACAAGCAGTGCTGCCGATCTTGCCGCTGGCCGACGAATCCGCGCATTGAATCGTGGGGGCCTGTGCGCCGGCGGATGGCGCTGGCGTCGCCTGGGCAAATGCTGCCCCCGAGACACTGACTAGGGCCGGCAGCATGGTGCGGTAGAGGCTCACTCTCATCGACGTCCAGGTATTGATGCAGAAGGATGGGACCGCGGCAGCTACACGGGGAACTACTAAGAGTCTACTTGCTCCGTCCTGATTTGCCACTCGCTCCGACGTACATACTCCTGGCGCTATAGTTTCCGTCATGCAACCCGTCATCATTGGCGCACCTCGCCGTCATTGGGTGCCGGTTGCGATTGTGGCCGGTGTGCTCGCCGCCATTGGCGGCGTCATGATCGGCATGCAATTCCAACCGGTCGTGGGCTGGATCATCCTCGTCGTCGGTGGCGCCGGCGCGCTGTTCGCTGGATGGCAGTTCTACGACGCCCGGCCGCGAGTGGTCATCGACGATCGTGGCGTGCTGGATCGCACTTTCGCATTCGGCGTGATACCCTGGGCCGACATCACTGACGTCAAACTCAAACGAGTGCAGGGGCGCGCGCAGTTGTGTCTATATCTCCGCAACGCCAAGAAGTACACGAGTCGCTTGCCCGGGACGCTGCAGCGGATGGTGGCTCTCAATCGCGAGCTCGGTCTCACAGATCTTTCGGTGGATCTCGCGGGGCTGCCGCACGACCCTGCCGATCTCGAGATCATTCTTCGTGACCGGGTGAAGGGCACCGCCACCTGAAACAGGGCAAGCGCCGCATCGACGGTTGCGGCCTTTGTTCGCCCCCCTTGCCCTCACTCTCAGGGCTCGTCGTCGCGCAAGGTGACGATTGGAGCGCGCCATGTGACAGCGGCTCCCGCCCGATGGCACAACCTTGTTGGAGGGCACACCAGGCGCTCTCCGACTCCGGCCGCGGAGCATGCATGTCCAAAACCTGCAACGACTCCGATGCACGCGCGGACTTGCTAGGCGCCATTTGGGTTCGGTCCGCACTCGCACCACTCGCGTACGCGCTCCTGTCGTGTGCCTCGCCCGGCGCGAGCGTCGGACCTGCCACGCATGGACCGACTGCTGCCACGATCTCGGTCACCCCAGGCGACACGGACCTCGCGATCAGTGGTACGTTGGCCCTGACGGCGCACATTGCGGATTCCGCCGGTCATGCCATCACTTCCGATACCGTCATCTGGTCGAGCAATGACACGAGCATTGCGCGAGTATCACGGGCCGGAATCGTGACCGGTGTCGCTTCGGGCATCGTCCGCGTCAGTGCCACCGTTCACGGACAGAGCGGCCATGCAGTCATCGGCGTCATGCCGCCCGAAGGTTCTCCTGACGCAAATGCGCCGGCGCTCGCAGTCGACGTGACGGCCGGTCGTCACGCCATCAGTCCGTACATCTATGGCGTGAGCACCTTCGGTCTGACCGCCTCGTATCTGCAGGACCTTGGCGTCACCATTACGCGCTGGGGCGGTGACGGCATCACACGGTACAACTGGCAGGTCGACGCGAGCAACGCCGGTGGGGACTGGTATTTCATGGCTGGGGGTGGGTCATCCACTGTCACGCCGAGCGGATCAGCTGACGCCATGGTCGATCGTAACAAGAGCGTTGGTGTGACCACGTTCCTGTCCGTTCCGATCATTGACTACGTCAACAGTGTGCCGAGCAACAAGTCGGACTGCACGTTTCCAGTGTCCATCTTCGGCGCGCAACAGGCGGTCAATCCATACGTCACCGGCTGCGGCAACGGCATGACGCCCGGTAACTCGGTGATCACGCCCAGCTCGAGCCAGATCCTTCGAATTCACGTGGCCAATTCCGCAACGCTGCAAAAGGGCTGGATCCAGCACCTCGCGACCAAGTACGGCGGCGCAAGCAACGGGGGCGTCACGTTCTACGCGATGGACAACGAGCCCAGTGGCTGGGGCAACACGCACCGTGACGTCTCTCCAGGGCAGATCACGTATGAGGACCTGGTCCAGCGGACACTGCTCTATGGCGGCACGATCAAGAGCGTCGATCCGACGGCAATGCTTGCAGGCCCGGAGGATTTCGGCTGGGCGGTGTACGTCGGGACGCCCTCTCAGAACGGCGGGCTGTGGAACGCGTGGTACTATCTGCAGCAGATGCAGCAGTATGAGGCGTCGCATGGAACGCGGCTGCTCGACGTGTTCACGGAGCACTTCTATGCCTCGCCCGCGGGCGTCGTCACCTTCGACGGCACACCAGGAACTGCAGCCGTCCAGGCTGCGCGGCTCCGCTCCACACGATCACTCTGGGACTCGACTTACCGCGAAGAGAACTGGATCGGTACCTGGTATCCACCGATTCAGTTGATCCGCACCTTCCACAAGTGGGTCGAACCAATACTACCCGGGTACGAAGATCGGGATCACCGAGTACAACTGGGGCGGTCTCAATTCCATCAACGGCGCGCTCGCCCAGGCCGACGTGCTGGGCATCTTTGGCCGCGAGTCTCTCGATCTGGCGACCTTGTGGGGCCCGCCGCAGACGACGTGGGTCGGCGCCAACGCTTTCCGCATCTACCGCAACTACGACGGCGCCGGCAGCCGCTACGGCGACACATGGGTGAGCTCGACTAGCGCGGGGCCGGATACGCTTGCGTTCTACGGAGCGCAGCGAACGGCCGACAGCGCGCTCACGCTCGTCGCGATCAACAAGACGGCCAATGACATCCACGCCGCAGTGTCGCTGGCGGACTTCGCCCCGGGCGGACCGGTAAAGGTGTACCAGCTGACGCCCGCCAACCCGGCCGCGATCGTCCGTGCAACCGATCGCTGGGTCCATCTGCACGGCTTTACTCAGACGTACCCCGCCAACTCGATCACGCTCCTCGTCATCCCGCCGCGCGAGAAGTAATTTCGCGCGATGCGCGCTCGCTCCTGGTTGTTCGTCGCGGCCCCTTTTGTCCTCGCTTCTCTGCTCCAAGCCCAATCGACCGCGCAACCGCGTGCGCGTGACCTCGGCGTTCCCTTCGACGGCACGCCGGGACCGCTGAACGCGATCACCGATGTCGCTGGAGTCGAGGTCGGACACGCGACCGTAATCAGCGGCGACGGCCCTCACGCCGTGCGGACCGGAGTAACGGTCGTATTGCCGAAGGGGAAGAAGTGGGAGCCCGTGTTTGGTGGCTGGTTCGCCGGGAATGGTTTCGGCGAGCTCACTGGCACAGCATGGCTCAAGGAGGGCGGCGTGCTGGGCGGCCCGATCGCCATCACGAACACGTGGAGCGTGGGCACCGTCCGCGACGCGGTCCTGTCGTGGTTCGAGGATGTACTCAAGGTCAAGATTCCATGGCACCAACCGATCGTCGGTGAGACGTCCGACGCATTCCTGAACGACATTGCAGGCTTTCACGTGCGACAGGAACACGTCTATGCGGCACTGAACGGGGCGCGATCAGGTCCGGTCGCCGAAGGCAACGTCGGCGGAGGAACCGGGATGGTTGCGCATGGCTTCAAGGGCGGGATCGGAACGGCATCGCGGACATTGCCGGGCGGGTATACGCTCGGCGTCCTCGTGCAGGCCAACTACGGCTCCCGCGAGCTGCTGACGATCGCGGGCGTGCCAGTTGGCAAGGAAATCCCGGAGCTACAGCGCGATCGAGGCACCGCATCCTCATCCGTTGACGACGCGCGGACACAGGGCGGCCGCGAAGGATCGATCATCGTCGTAGTCGCGACCAATGCGCCCCTGCTCCCCCATCAACTCGAGCGATTGGCCAGGCGCGTGCCTATGGGCATTGCGCACCTCGGTGGTACGGGCGCAAACGGATCTGGTGACCTCTTCATCGCGTTCTCGACCGCCAATCCCGGGGCGGCCAGTGCGTCCGGCCCGCCCGTCGCGTTGAGCATGCTTCCCAATGGCGAGTTGAACCCGTTTTTCCTCGCCACCATTCAGGCCACCGAGGAAGCCATCGTGAACGCGCTGGTCGCCGCACAGACCATGACTGGCGTCGACGGTCACACCGTGTACGCGTTGCCACACGATCGATTACGCGAGATCCTGCGGAAATACAATCGCCTCGCGAACTGATGCGGGGTTTCGTTCGACACGACAGCTGGCGCCGCCATCGCACACCCGTCCTTCGGCGGGTCGGGGCGTCGCAATGCGTCGCCCTCCTGCACCGCCCGTTCCGGCCCCATGGCCTTGAATGACCCGACGGATCGTTTAATTGTGAATTGAGCGATCGGTCCACGTACGCCCACAGCCATGCCATCGAGGAGAGCGCGATGGTTGCCAAGACGATTCGCGAATCAGACGCGCTGGCGCTTCTGCTGATCGGTGTGGCGCTAACGATTACCGGCAGCGGCCGCGTTGCGGCCCAGAACGCAAATCCCTACGCCGAAGGACTGTTACAGGACGTGCGGGCGCTCGGGAAGGCGGTCCCGGGAGACCTGCCCACGTCGATCGGATATCTCAGCGTGCAAGACGACTCGACGCCCGAATCGGATGCCGTCGCGGGCGCGCCTCACGTAAAGGTCTACCAGGTGACGCCGGCGTTTCAGATCCGGTTCCCGCAGGGCTGGGTGATGGTGGACGCGACCTACGACAAACAGGCAGCCGGCAACAGTGGCACATTCTTCTCGGACCGCTACGACCAGATCGTCGCGGCCCTGCGCGGCGCCCGTCTGATCGTGATCACCCACGAACACGGGGATCACGTCGGTACGCTGACGCGACCTGCGGTCGAAAAGGATGTCGCGTTCAAGACCATCCTCACGAAACAGCAGGTCCAAACGTTGATGGACCATCCGCGGCCCTCTGCGGGACTCGACGCCGCCAGTGCGCGCCGCTTCCTGGTCGTCGATTACCAGCGAGCCTTGCCGATCGCCCCGGGAGTCGTACTGATACGTGCGCCGGGCCACACACCGGGGTCGCAAATGGTGTACGTCAAGCTCGCCTCGGGGCGCGAGGTCGTGCTGGTCGGCGACGTCGTGTGGCACAGGGCCGGGATCGAAATGGGTCAGCAAAAACCTGACTCCACCAGCAAGCAAATGGGCGAGGACCGCGTCGCGATCGGGCAGGAGATCGCCTGGCTGAAACAGGACGTCGTACCCGCCGGTATCGCGGTCGCCGTCAGCCACGACGGCACGGAATTGCAACGCCTGACGCGACAGGGTGTCCTGACGCAGGGGCTGGATTTGAAAACGCCGTGAACGGCGGGACGTTCGACGTTCGACGTTCAGACTGTTGGATGTTCGAGGACAAATCTCAAGGGCCAGCTACAGGTTGCATAGCTGGCCCTCACGTGTGTCTCCAATGTCGAACGTCGAACGTCGAGCCCCCCGTCACCCGTAATACGCCTCCACTGCAGCCGTCACCGCCTGACCCATCACGGCTCGCGAGGCGTCCTCGATCGCGTGAGCACCCGCGGGCGTGTGTATCTGTGGCACGGCACGAGCGAGCGCTTCGTGGGTCGCACGCTTGATCGCGATCACTACTCGCTCGGGCGGCGCACCGCGACCCCGGAGGTATCGCACCCGGTCTGCAACCGCCGCGCGCAAGCCTGCCGCCGCTTGAACCGACGCATCGAGCGATGCGACCACCGCCAGATCTAGCTGGCGTGGTGTCTCAAATACGGCCGACTCCTCGCCTGCCGCATCTGCTCCCTGTAGCTCGTGATCTGCCATATCGGCTTCCTCTAATGGCCGTAAACAATCGGGTAGTGACCGAGGTGCGCCCTACCGACCGCTCAGATCCCCCCACATGGGCCGCGGCAAGCTCTGCCCTTTTACTTCAACCCCGCCCCGCGCCCAAGGGTTCCCGGCTGCTCCCGCACCGCGTAAAGGAAAACCCAGTAGCGAGAAAGAAGCCACAGCAACCAGCATTCTAGCCAAAATTGGTATCTAGTTTCTACCTTCTTGTGTCATTCGCGCGCACGTGAGCGCGCGTGTCTCCTCACCACTCTTGGTTCCAATGCCCCAACCCGACTCCCCATTCGTACCGACAGAGCACACGCGGGTCAAGCGGCTGCCCGAGCGGGGGAAGTACGACCGCGAGACCGTCTACGCGATCCTCAATGCTGCGTTGGTCTGCCACGTAGGCTACACGATTGACGGCCGGCCGTACGTCACACCGACGGCTTGCTGGCGTGAGGGCAACCACCTGTACTGGCACGGATCCTCGGCGAGCCGGATGCTACGGGCGCAGTCGCATGGGATTCCCGTTTGCGTCACTGTCACGCATCTCGATGGTCTCGTTCTCGCACGTTCTGCCTTCCACCATTCGATCAACTATCGGTCGGTCATGGCGTTTGGGAACGCCGAAATGATCCAGGACGCCGACGCGAAGCTCGCCGCTTTGCGCGGCTTCGTGGAACGCGTGGTTCCAGGACGGTGGGATACGTTGCGAGAGACGACGCAGCAGGAGCTCAAAGCCACAACCGTCCTGCGAATGGATCTCGAGGAGGTGTCGGCCAAGGTGCGCGTCGGCGCGCCCAAGGATGACGACGAAGACTACGCGTTGCCGATATGGGCTGGCGTGGTCCCCATTACGACGGTGGTGCACCCGTCCGAGCCCGACCCGAAGTTGTCGGCGCGCGATCTGACACCGCCCGATGTTGGCACGATCCGAATTGGCCGCTGACATGCGTCTGAACCTCACACCCGCGATCGGCGTCTGTATGCTCGTCGCGGCGAGCAGTGCAGGCTCGTGGTCGAAGACGGCGCCGGTCCCCGAGCCGATCGAGGAGGAACACGGCACGCTCTTCGAGGGTCGCATTTACATCGCTGGCGGGTTCGACTCGACCGACTCACCGACCAAGGTGGCGTACCGCTACGACCCGGCGCGCGATCACTGGGAGCGCATCGCCGACCTCCCCGAGCCGCGCCATCACATGCCACTCGCGGTCGTCAACGACACGCTCTACGCCGTGGGCGGACTCGAGGGTGGTCAGCGGTTCGTTGGCACCACGAACCTGTGGATCTATCGGCCCGGTCGAAACGCTTGGGAGAGCCGTGCGCCGCTCCCCGCACCACGCGGCGCGTCAGCCGTCGGCGTAGTGGGCGGCAAGTTGGTCGTGGTCGGCGGCTTTGGCGCGCACCGCGACTTGCTGGACTCGATCGCGATCTACGATCCAGCCACGAACCAATGGGCCAATCACACGCCGATCCCGACCCAACGCGATCATCTCACGGCGCAGGTCGTCAACGGCGTGCTCTATGCGATCGGCGGACGGCCGATAGAGCTCCAGAACTTCGACGTCGTCGAGGCGTACGACGCGTCGACCGATCGGTGGACGACGAAATCGCCGATGCCGAGCCGCCGTGGCGGACTCGCCTCGGCCGTGATCGACGGCCGGATCCACACCTTCGGCGGCGAACAGCGGGGCGGAGTCTTCGCCAATCACGAGATCTACGATCCCGCCCGTGACTCGTGGACAACTGCGACGCCGATGCCAACCGCCCGCCATGGCCTCGCCGCCGTCGCGGTGGACGGCCGGATCTATGTCATCGGCGGTGGCACGGTCGCGGGCGCCGGGGAGACGAGCGTGGTCGAAGTGTGGCGCGATAACTAAGCCTTAACTTGATTAACCCGGCGGCAACAACCCGCGCCGACGCAAGCGACTCACCCAACGTCGCTCGTTGGGATCCACCACCTTCACCACCACGTTGCCCATAAACGCAACACCGGTGATGCGCACCAGAGGGGCGTCTGGCACGGGAACCGCCACGGACGAGCGCGTCACTCTGAAGCTGCCCATGAGCGGTTGGCCGGTGCATTCGACGCGCAGACTGTGGGGGACGATGATCTTGATCTCACCCAGGAACGCGCGGGCATCGATCTCCGATGTGCCTGGTGCAATCCGTACCTGCGTCAGGTCGATGGTCGCCTCGCCCATGAACGTGAGCGCGCGAAGGAGACGGGGCATCACCCACTCGCCTTCCCGCGTGACGCTCGACATGACCGTTGTGAGCCCGAGGTGCGGCGCCACCGTCTCCGGAGACACGAGCACCGGCGTAACACTGACCGCCGGAGTGGGCACGGCTGGAGGCGTTGGCGAAGTCAACAGGCCGAGGAGTTGGGGTTAGGGTCCGCCACGGCGCACAGCCACTGGCCCGAGAACCCGGCCGGGCCCACCAGCCGACATCCGGCGCGCTTGTAACCGGGCGCCATGAAATCTATGATAGACGAGCGGTTTCGCCTGGCCCAAGCCGCGCCTCAGCGCGTTGTCCGTCACCGTCGCTCTCGTGCCGCTCTCTATCGATCTCAACGCTGACCTGGGCGAAGGGTTTGGAGCCTATCGCCATGACCAGGATGCCGAGCTCCTCACGCTCGTCACCTCAGCCAACGTAGCCTGCGGCTTCCATGCAGGCGACCCGCTGATCATGCGCGCGACGGTCGCCGGCGCCGTTACACATGGCGTGGCAGTCGGCGCTCACCCCGGTTACCCAGACCTCCTCGGGTTTGGACGGCGAGACCTGGGTGCGACGACGGCAGAGATCACGGCCTTCATGATCTATCAAGTCGGAGCCCTCCAGGCCATGTGCCAGGCCGCCGGCACGCGATTGCGCTACGTCAAAGCCCACGGCGCGCTCTACAATCGTGCCGTCGTAGACCGCTCTGTGGCGGAGGCGATCGCCGAAGGGGTGCGCGCCGCCGACCCCCAACTCACCCTGCTGGGGTTGGCGAACAGTCATCTGATTACCGCCGCTCGAGCCGCCGGCCTAAGGACCGCAGCTGAAGCGTTCGCGGACCGGGCATACACTCGCGACGGCTCGCTCGTGCCTCGTTCCCAGGCCGGAGCGGTCCTGCACGATGTCAACGCGGTCGTGGCTCGAACGGTTCGCATGGCATTGACGGGGCGCGTCATCTCCATTGACGGGGAGGAGTTGAGTGTGAACCCCGATTCCATCTGCGTACACAGCGACACGCCCGGAGCTATCGATCTCTTGCGGGCCATTCGTCGCGGACTCGCTGACGCGGGCGTCAAGGTCGCGCCGTTCACCGCGACGTGAACGGTTTGGACCGCCCCTCGATCGTGCCGCTCGGTGACACCGCAGCGACGATCCGACTCGGCGACGAAGTCGACGCAGCGCTCGCGGCGCGGGTCCAGGCTCTCGCCCGCCGCATTCGGAGCGCGGGCCTCCCGTACCTGCACGAGGTGGTGGTCGGATACGCGGCACTGACCGTCTGGTACGATGCTCTACACACGGACTACGCCGTGGTCGCGGACGCGTTGGAGTCGATCCTGCGCGATCCCACGCCAGCACCTCCGCCCGATGTCATGTCACGCCAGCATGTGATTCCCGTGACATACGATGGCCCCGACCTCCACGAGGTGGCCGAGCGCACAGCGCTGACAGTGCCCGAGGTCATCGCCCGGCATAGTGACCGCTGGTACCAGGTGTACCTGATTGGGTTCGTGCCGGGCTGGGGCTACCTCGGTGATCTGGACCCGAAACTCGTGCTGCCACGGCGCGCTACGCCGCGCACGCGGGTGCCGGCCGGCACCGTCGCGATCGCCGGCGCCCAAACCGGGGTCTATCCCCTGACCACTCCCGGTGGATGGTATCTCCTCGGGCGGACCTCGGTCGCGATGTTCGACCCAATGGCCAACCCGCCCGCGCTCCTCGCTCCCGGCGATCGAGTGCGATTCGAGCCCGTGGCCGAGTTGGACCGAGGTCGCCGCCCCGGCAGCGCATGATCGAAGTTGTCGCGGCGCCGCCGTTCCTCATGGTGCAGGACCTTGGGCGCGAACGATTTCGCGCACAGGGAGTGCCGGTGAGCGGCGCCATGGATCGGTGGGCGCTGTCGACGGCAAACGTTCTTGTCGGCAACCCGCTAGACGCCGCGGCGCTCGAGTGGGGATTGGGTGCTGGCACCGTCCAATGGCACCGCGCGGGATCCTGCGCGTTGGCGGGCGCCCCCGTCGACGCGGAGCTCGACGGCACCCCCGTCGCCATGCATACCACCTACCGGGTGCGGCCAGGCAGCACGCTGACGGTCCGGGGATTTCCGACCGGACGGTTCGTTTATCTCGCGACGGACGGCGGGCTTGATGTCCCCGTCGTGATGGGGAGCCGGGCGACGTATCTGGCGGGGCGATTTGGCGGACTCGCCGGACGGCTCCTTCGCTCTAACGATCGCGTCGCGCTCGCAGCGCCGGTCGACGTAGCGCCCCCGGCGGGGTTCGTCGTGCCGCCGCCGCTCGAGCCGCGGTACGACAGCGCGGAGTGTCGCGTGGTCCCCGGCCCGCACGCGCCGCTATTTGGCGCGCCTGGCTGGGAGCAACTCACCAGCGCCCCGTTTCGGATCGACGCGGGCAGCGACCGAACAGGCTATCGGCTTGGCGGCCACGTGCTGCAACACGGCGTCGACACGGCGCTGGCGTCGGCGCCACTCTGTGCTGGAGCCATTCAGGTACCTGCGGGTGGGCGGCCAATCGTGCTGATGGCCGACGCGCCGACCGTCGGTGGCTACCCGGTCATCGCCGTCGTCGGGTCAGTCGATCTCCCGCTGATCGCCCAGCGCCAACTCGGCGAAGACATTCGCTTTCTGCCGTCTACTGTCCCGGAGCTCCAGCGCGCCCTCCGCACGCGGGCAGTGGCGATACATACGCTGATGCACCTCGCGCGCAAAGGCGCGCGCTAGACGCAGGGATTAGGGATCAGGGGTAAGGGGTCAGGACAAAAGCGAGAAGGCCGAAAACGGCACCCATAGCCTGCCCACACGGGCTTGTTCCCCCCACCCCCCGACCGCTGGCGCCGCCTTTACTGCAGTATCGCCTCCCATGGCCCAGTCAGCACATACGGCTGGCCGTCGATCGTGACATGCAAGGTCGCGGTGCCCTGCATTGTGTTGTCGGTGATCGACCCGCTGTTCGTGAACGCCTGCATCGTCGCGGAAATTTCGCCGGAATTGGAGAGATTTGTATTCACGAACTCGAAGGAGATCGACGTTCCCGAGACATTCCCGGAGTTGAGTGTCCCGCTGACGAGCGTACTCGAGGCCCCGCCGGGCGTGCTGCAGGCGAGATATCCGTTCTCGTAACCTCCCGTGAACGACCCCGTCGTGTCACTGAGATTCAGGGCAGCGCCGAAAGTACAGCTCACCTGTCCGTTCGCCAGCTCGCTTGCCTGATAGTTCCAAGTCGTCGTGGGTGAGGGTGCCGTCGTGCTATGACAACCTGCACTGACCACCACGAGGAATCCGATGAAAACCCAAGGTCGCATGAGAGAGTTACGGGTGATGCGGATACGGAGGACAGGGTAAGGTACTGGCCGGTTCCTACACATGGTACCGCTATCCGTCCCCCTGTACGGAGATTGTCCGAGCACGCCCGAAGTGTTTGCGTGTCCCTGTCTTTTGCCCTCTCGGTGCTGAGAGAGCGACGCATTGCGTCGCCCCTCCCTTCTTTGTCCTGCTACGGCCTGTCCGTGGCCGCCGGAACTCGAAAGACGCGGACTGTCGTCGGTATCGAGTGCGCGAGCAGACGTGAGTTGACCAATTGGAGCGGGAAGGTCTCAATGGGCTCGAGTAGCCCTCGGGCGGCCGCATCGTGGACAACCCGCACCATGGCCCCCCCTGCCGGGTACGGGCTCCAGTCGCGGTCCTCGTAGATCACGTACTGGAAGCCCCCGGCACGCAGCCGTTCGAGCAAGGCCTCCCCGTCAGGTATGGCAGCCCAGTCCATCTCAGCACTGCCTTCAGGATCCGCGCGCCGGTATGGGCGATCGAGCGCATAAGTGCCGCCCGATTTCACCACCACGAGAAACCGCGCGTCAGGAGGGGTCGTGGCGTTGGCCCACGCGAAGACGGGGGCAAACCATGTACCGCGGTCGTAGCGTGCCCGGTCGCCAGTCAACGTATACCGCACCGATTCTCTGTTGTCGGCGAGCAGCAAGGCCGCGACCACAATGCAGAACGTCATCAAGGCCCCGATCGCGCACCGCCGAGCCACGCTGCCGCGAAGCACCGGGCGCGGTAGGGGCGACGCATGCGTCGGCCTTGCGGCAAGCCGGAGCAAAGCATCTGCACTCAGGAGCGGCACCAGCGGCACCAGAAAGATGATGAATCGCGGAAAAGGCACCGGCGACACGGCTAACCAGATGACGAGGTAGCAGGTCACGAACGCCGCAAGGCGCCGGGTACGTTGGAAACCCCATCCAGCCACGACGGCTGCCGCGACGACCCACGGAATCGGAAACACGCTGATGTCGATGCCGAGTTGGAACAGCCCACGCGGCAGCGAGGCGAGTTGCAGTGGAGCAGTCGTCCGTTGCGCGAATACGTTTGCAAGCCGGTCCGCCGACGACGCAGCCGAGGAATCGCCGGCCACCAGGAGTGGCCACACGGGATCGCCGAACCATCGCAGATTCATGAGGTAGAAAGGCGCCGCAAGCAGGCCCGCCACCAAGCCGCCGGCGGTGGCCGCCGCCAGCGCCCGCAGGCCGACCGCCCGCTTCGCGGCGAGCACGATCACGGTCAGTGAGGCGGCTGCGCCAATGCCGATCGCCTGGTAGCGAGACTGTGCACCGATCCACGCGACGAACCCCAGGAGGGCCGCCATTCGGGGCGTCAGCCCAGCCGCACGGTCGATGAGCACGGCGACGACCACCATGACCAGCATGACATAGACATTGGCGTGTGCCGTCGTGACCGCCTTGAATACCATTGGCTGACAGGCCAGCCCGAACGTCAGGAGGCCAAGCGGCAGCGACACTCGGCCCCGAAGCGCGACGCACAGCACCGCGACTATCACCAGCCAGATCATCAGGTTCAGCAGCTGAGCGGCGACACTGACGTGAAGCAGCTCGAAGGGCAGGTAGGTCAACGACCAGCCGAAGGGCAGCGCGTACGCCGTGTCGACGATTCTCGTCCAGCGCCCTTCGAGCGCAATCTGTCGAATGTGCGCGAGGTGGTAGCGCAGCACGTCGGCGTCCCGCGGTGGAGCGGTCGCCGCCAACCATGCGAGCACCAACCATCCCATCGCGAGCGCGCGCGCCCATCGTCCGCCGTGAACGGCATCGAGTGCTTCCGTATAGAGGGCACGCAAACGTCGAGCGATCAGGCGCCGATTGGACAGGAGTGCCGCCGCGGCAATTGCGCCGTCGACAGCGAGGGCGAGGTCGAGCCGACCGAGGAGCGCGAACACCGCATAGCAGCAGGCCGTCACCGCCGAGCCGATGATGATCGAGAGCGGCACGGCAATCGGAGCCTCTTCATCTGGAGCGACCCACCCACCGACGGCGACCCACGTGACGACGCGGACCACGGCAAGCACGCTGGCAATCATACCGACCGCAATCGGAAGCAGCGGAAGCGTGTGCACGTGGACGCTAGACACGCTGCGCCGATGACGGCATTATGACGTCTGCCGGCCGACGACCGCGCACGACGTGGGCTCGGGACGCAACACGGTGTGTGACACGAGGATTGGCAGTATGCGACACCGTGCGACCTTCCACCACTTCGAAGGGAGAACTCGATGACAGGTCATGTGATTTCGTGCGTGTCGCTCACGCGCATGGCACCCTCGGACGCGGTTTTGATTGGTAACCGATGACTCGCATCCGTCAACTCCCCCGTTGCATTCTCTTCGCCGTCGTGGTTGCGGCTTGCCACAAGCAAGCTGCGACCACGGATCACGCCCGCCGGACCTTCGCGCTCGAAGCTGCATCACCGACGTTCTGGACGCTCGTGCCTCGCGATTCCCAGCTCACGACGGTCGCGACGGGATTTGGCTTCACCGAAGGACCGCTCTGGGATACTGCCGGGTTTCTGTATGTCAGCGACGAGACGATCAACAAGATCTTTCGCGTGAGACTCAACGGGGCCAAGGAACCCCTGATCGATCTCGGCGACCCCGACGGCAACACCTTCGACGTACACGGACGACTGATCGACTGCGCCAGCGTGCTGCGCGCACTCATCGCTATCACGCCGGACGGCCGATACACGACGGTTGCCGACCGGTATGAGGGCCACCGATTCAATAGCCCCAACGACGTCGTCGTTGGTCCGGACCGCGCGCTCTACTTCACCGATCCGACGCTCGATCTGCCGAAGGGCCAGCAACAGGAGACGCCATTCCAGGGCATCTATCGACTCGACTCTGCTGGCGGTGTACAGCTCCTCGCCAAAGACATGGTCCAGCCGAACGGGCTAGCGTTTTCACCGGACGGCAAGCACCTCTACGTCGATGACACCCAGCAGCAGAACATCCGCGTCTACGATTTCAATCCGGACGGGACGATCAGTAACGGCCGCTTGTTCGGGGCGGAGCCTGGGGCGCAAAGTGAGGGACTGCCGGACGGGATGAAGGTTGACCGGGACGGCAATCTGTTCGTGACGGGTCCGCGCGGCGTGTGGGTGTGGGACCCTGCGGGCCATCACCTCGGCACCATTGTCGTGCCCGAGCAGCCGGCGAATCTGGCCTGGGGTGACGGCGACTACGGTACGCTTTATCTCACGGCGCAGACCTCGGTGTACCGCTTGCGCACGAACGTCCGAGGGTTCGTGCCCTACGTTCAGCGCCCGTAACGGCGTGGTGCCTCGCTGTCTGGCTTCGAGAGGCGTCACGTGTCGGTGACATTGTCGACCCGAATGACCCGCGCCGATGCGCGGAATGCGGTGATCGCGGGATTCCTCGGCTGGACGCTCGACGCGTTCGACTTCTTCGTCTTGACCTTCGTGTTCTCATCGATCGCGAAGGACCTCGGCACGGACGTTTCGCGGATCGTCTTCACGTTGACGGCGACGCTGTCGACCAGATGGATTGGTGCGATCATTTTTGGGCTGCTCGCCGACAGGTTTGGCCGTCGCCTGCCACTCATCATCAACGTTCTGTACTACGCCCTCATCGAGGTACTCTCCGGTCTCGCGCCGACATATGCGGTGTTTCTCACGCTCCGCTTGCTCTACGGGATCGGCATGGGAGGGGAATGGGGCGTCGGGGCCTCACTCACGATGGAGTCGATACCAGTGCGGTGGCGCGGGATCCTGTCTGGCTTCCTGCAGGAGGGTTATGCCTTCGGCGCTCTGCTGGCAGCTGGCGCCTACTTCTTCATCTATCCGCATTTCGATGCCCACTGGGGCTGGCGAGTGCTGTTCTTCGTGGGCGGCGCCCCTGCCCTTCTGACGCTGTTCATTCGCGCAAAAGTTCGAGAGCCAGAGGCATGGCACCGATCTCGTACCGACTGGGCGACCTATCGACGTGTGGCCATGGCCAATTGGCGACGGTTCCTCTACGTCGTCCTGTTTCTCGCGGCGATGAACATGATCTCGCACGGCAGCCAGGATCTCTACCCGCGGTTCCTGCAACACGACCGAGGTTTCAGTGTGGCAGCGACTTCTGGCATGGCTGCGTTCTCGGGGGTCGGGGCGATCCTGGGCGGAGTGCTCTTCGGTGCACTGTCGGAGCGGCTGGGTCGCCGGCGGGCGCTGATCACCGCGCTGGCGCTGGGGTTGATCTGCATCCCGCTGTGGCTATTTGCTCCGTCGATGTCGTCGCTGCTGGCGGGCGGTTTCCTCATCCAGTTCATGGTGCAAGGCGCGTGGGGGATCGTGCCCGTGCATGTCAACGAGCTCTCGCCGGACCAACTGCGGGGCTTCTTCCCGGGGTTCGCCTACCAACTGGGTGTGTTGGTCGCTGCGCTGAGCCCCACCATCGAGAATCTGGCGGCCGCACGAATAGGCTACGCCGGTGCGATGGGGGTGTTCGCAGGGATCGTCATTCTCTTCGGGATCGTCGTCACCCTTTTTGGTCCGGAAGCGCGTGGCATTCGCTTTGGCCGGAGCGCCGACGAGGGGGCTGAGCTCGCCGAAGGACAGGAGACGGCCGTACCGATGTGACTAATGAATTCCCGGCATGGCGCCGATCGCGCCGTGGAGCGAGAATCCCGCAATCATCATCTGTCGCACCGGGCAGGCCCCGATAAGCGCCGGTTGGAATCGGAACCCAGGCAGTGCATGGACCACACGGCCAAGAAATGCGCGATCGGCACCGTCTGATTCGCTGCCAGTCGCAAGGCCGACAGCGCGAACCGTCGACATCGCGGCGCGACCCTGCTCGTTCACCACGAACTCCAACGTCACGCTGTCGCTTCCGATACGCGTCGGCCCCACGTCAGTTGCCAGATTCGGCTGGGTGCCGTCCGCCAACGATGCCGGCCGGCGCAGGGGCCACATGGGCGCGAAAAAATGACCGAGAATGGCCGAGTGTCCGCCGACGGTCCCTTGGCCCGTCGACACGATCAGGTCGATACGCATCGGCCCATCGGCGCGATGCGACGCCGGCAGACGAGGGAATGTGTGGGCCAAGGCGGCATCGGAGACAGCGGCGAGGATGGTGGTATCGAGCATCCCTGATAGCGAAGATGCCGCCACTCGGAGACGGCTCACGCCTCCCGCCGAGTCGAGCGAAAAGACAACGACCGTTGCAAAGCCGGGAGCTGCCGCGGTCGAGGCGCCGCTGGCGGATTTGCTTATGGGCGCGGATTCCTTGAACGGATACCCAAAGACCCCGAGCGGAAGATCCGTCGGCATGACGAACGCGTTGCGTACAGCGGACAGCACGCCGTTTAGATACGCTGACCACGCCGCGTCCGACGGCCCTCCCCCCTGCCCAGTCTGCAGCGCCGCGACCACGGCCAACGCGACCGTGTCGTCGGCCGGTGGTGGCTCGCACATCGCGACATTCGGGAACACCGGTCGCGCGCGAGCCGCACTCTGATCGCCCGCAGCCGCGGGCGTCGCACTCGGTGGTATGCCCAGTCGTGCTTTGGTCCAGATGACCACAAGATTGCATTGCTGGGCGCTGAGATCGATCGCTGGGAGCGGCTGGCCCGGTGGCGTCGGCGGGCGCTCTTCGAGACCTGCTCCGAACTCCACCGGCCGCTCGCTCGAACTATAGACCTCGATCGCGGCGATCGCCGACGGCTCGATCAGATTGTCGGCGTCGTCCGGCGCCAGCACACTGCCCATCACCGTCGTGCTGGCGAGTTGCGCCTGCGGCACGCCGTCGACGACGAACCCGACGCAGCTCGCGACCCCCCGAGTGCCTTCGACTGTCGGGTTGAAGTTTTTCGCGTCCTGGCGCACCTCGATGCCACGCATGCCGTTCAACAGCTGCGACAGCTTCGACGCCTGGCGACGCTCGATCTGTTGGTACGTGAGATATTGTCCCGCCCCGGCCTTCATGCGCCGGTCGAGCCCAATCTCGTGGTATCCTCGCTTTTCCGCGGTGGTGACCACGGTCGCCAGCACGGGCACGCTGCGAACCAGGGTTAGTGTAACTGGCGACGCGTGCTCGACTGAGACGGTGACGGCAGTGCGTGTCGGTTCGAACCCCAGTCGGCGCACCACGAGCATGTGCGGGCCGGGCGATGCACCGGCCAGCGCAAAGGTGCCGCTGTCGCTCGTCGTCGCGGTGTCACGCATCCCGACCAGGCCCACGGTTGCACCCGCGACCGGCGTCCCATCCGGCTGCGCCACGCGACCTTTCACGAGAGGGCTCGAGGCAGAGCGTGCACTCACGACCGCGGGTACCGGGTTCGCCGGTGCCGACGCGCTTGGCGCTGCCACTGCTCGAGCCGCCGCAGAATCACCCAGCGTGCGTCGCTCGAACGTGAAGCCGAGCAGATGATCATCCTCAATGGCCGACCGGATCACGGTGGTGCGCGCTCCGCTCATCCCGTGACCATTCGTGGTCGAGCCAACCGGCAGTTGCTGGTCCGACTCGACTGAATCGAAGACGGGCACGAGCGGCGCGAGCTCGCGAAACGACGTGGTGACGGCGAGTCCTAAAATCGGTGGTTTGGCGGCTCCTGGCTTCGTGAGACGAAAGACCGCGCGCCGAACGATGAAGCTGTGCGCGTCGAGATACACCGACCCTTCCACGTCCGGTACCGAGATGCGGCCTGCAGGCTGGAAATCCACGCGCAGAACTTGTGCACCGTGCCCGCCCAGATCCTCCGTGCCCCCGTACGAAAAGCAATGGGCCGCGAGAAATGCTGGATCGGCGAGATCCCGGAATGTCGGGAGGTACATGTACCACGTCCGACGTCCCACCGGATCGTAGTCCAGGTAGACGACGTCACCGACTTTGTAGGCGCGACGCGCACGGGAGTCGTAGCCGACCGTGTCCACGGCTACCGTGGAGTCGCCCCCCGGATCGCTGCGGTCGAAGTGCCGTTCTTCGCGAGTGTATTGAAACGGATACTCGTCGAGCAGCAGCCTGAGGCGATCGACATTCTCTCGGACCTGCCCGAAGATCGCTGCGAGTGCCGGGTTGACGAGCGAATCCGGTACGCCCGTCGCGACGCATCCTTTGCCGCGCCGCCCAATGACGGAGACGCGCGCGAGCTTGAGAGCCACCCTATGCAGGCGCAACGACAGTGTGGTTTCGCCTGGCCCCGGGTCGACCTCGACGGTCGTATCGAGAGGCGCATATCCGATCTGGCGCGCCCGGAGGTGATACTGTCCGGGGATGAGCCGGCTCAGTCGAAAAGTGCCCTTGGCGTCAGCAAAACTCGCACGGCCGATGTTGACCAGGTCGACCGTCGCATACCCAATCGGCTCACCGGCGTCGAAACCCTTGAGCTCCCCGGCGAGTACACCCGACGAGTCCTGCTGATCGGCCCCCACGCCCTGACTCCGAGCCACGGCTGGCAGCGAGAACCAGATGAGACCGGTCGCCAGTAGCAGCGCGGGACGCCGCACGAGCTCCATTCGCCAGCGCCATCTAGCGTCGCGGGCGTTCGGCTGATAGCTCATACGGACACGGTCCACCCTTCGCCTCCACCTAATATGATGCGCATCGCTCACCTGCCGTGCCACTCGCTCGCTGCCGCCGGTCTCGTGATCGTCGCCCTAGGTCCGCTGGCGGCACAGGCCCCCAATCCTGCTACCCCTACAGACGACCCCGCAGCGCTCGTCTCCCAAGGCCAAAAGCTCAACACCGACGGCAACCCAACCGCCGCGCTGGTCCTGTACACCCGCGCGCTCAAGCAGGACCCACACTTCGTCGATGCGCACGTCGCCGCCGGGGTCGCCCTCGATCTCGAAGGTCAATATCCCGCAGCTCGCGCTCACCTGGAGCAGGCGATCGCGATCGCGCCAAACGACACGGTCAAGGCCCGTGCGCTTCGTACCATGGCCATCTCGTACGCGTTTACACGCAACGGCGACGACGCCGCAAAATACGAGCGGCAGGTCATTGATGCAGCGCTCGCAAGGCAGGATTGGCTCGGGGCCGCGGACGTCGACAACGAGCTGGCACGCATCTACCTCGAGTCGGGAGATATCGACAACGCCTACAAGGTGTATCAGACGGGGCACGAGACGGCATTGAAGAAAAGTGATCTCAAGCCCGCCGAGCGAGACCTCTGGGACTTCCGGTGGGAGCATGCACAGGCCCGCATTGCCGCTCGTCGCGGACAGCGCGACGCCGCAATGCAACACGTGGCGGCAGCCAAGGCAATTCTCGATCGGGGCACGAACCCGGACCAGGTGCGGTTCTATCCGTACCTGACCGGCTACGTCGCCCTGTACCTGGGCGACTACAAGACCGCCATTGCTGACCTGCAGAAGGGCGACCAGAAGGACCCGTTCATTCTGTCTCTCATGGCGCAAGCGTACGAGAAGATGGGCGACAAGGCCCACGCAACGGACTACTACCGCCAGGTCCTCGCGATCAACATCCACAATCCACCGAACGCGTTCGCCCGCCCCCTGGCAAGGACCAAGACCACCGCCTGATACCCGGCGCCGCACGCACGGCGTTAGGAGCATGCGCCCACAGAGCCGACGGATCGTGGCAGCGTGCACGCTGGGCATCACAGCGATCGCGACCGGGCAACACCGTCAGACGCGGATCGTCGAGCGCCCGCTACCCTTTGGCCCGCGACGGCAAGCCCTCACGCTCGCGTACGTGAGAGCGCACTACGACCCGGCGGCGACCTCCATCCAGGTCACGCCGCGGATGATTGTCGTTCACGCGACTGAGACGGCATCACTCGACTCGACACTGAAGTTGTTCGAGCCCGATACTCTTCCGGCGTTTCGATCCGATATCGTGCGCGGCGGCGCGGTCAACGTGTCGTCACAGTATCTCGTCGACCGTGACGGGACGATCTATCACCTCGTGCCCGACACGCTCATGGCTCGACACGTGATCGGCTTGAACCGCATCGCCATTGGGATAGAAAACGTCGGCGGAGGACCGTACCCGCCCCTCACGCCCCGGCAGCTCGAGGCGGATCGATGGCTCGTGCAGCATCTGACCGAGCGCTATCCCAGCATCCACTATCTCATCGGACATTGTGAGTACGGGCGATTTCGCCACACACCGCTCTGGGAAGAGCGGGACTCGACGTATCTCACGCCCAAGACCGACCCCGGCGCCGACTTCATGGCTCGCCTGCGCCAGGCTCTCGCGCGCAATGACCTGGCCGAGCGCTACGCTGGATAACGTGGCACGAACGTGCTGCTGGCGGGCACAACCGACGCGGGCGCGGCCTCGCGGCCGCACCGTCAAGTTGGTTACGCCGCGACGGCCACGGCCGTGACCGGATGCCGCCCGTCACGGTCGACGGTGGGTCGGCGCCCGTAGGTATACAGCGCCAGCAACACGGCAGTCACCGCCGACACGGACATCTTCTCCGCGAGTGTCCAGCTGGGAATCGGAGAGAGCAGTCCTTCGATCGATCCGGCGACCACCAGCATGAGCACCGTCGCCGCGAGCAGCCGGATCGCTCGCCGCCCGCGCACGATGAGTGCCTCCCGTCGCGTCATCACTCCCGGCAAGAGAAACGCGGACGCGATGAGCAGCCCCGCCGCGCCGGAGAATGTGATGGCGCTCAACTCCAGGACGCCATGTGGCGCGACGAAACGCAGGATGAGGGAGAGAATGCCTTTACTCTGGTACAGGCCGAGTACAGCCCCCAGGTCGATGCCGTTCATGGCGAGCGCGTACACCGTTAGCACACCGCCGGTGATACCGCCCGCAAAGGTCATGGTGGACACCCGAGATGTTGTTGCTCATGATCGCGCTGGCCGCGACGGGGCGGAGGCTATCCTGGATCTGGATATATCCGCTGTCGCTTTTTGCCCATTGAACGCCGTGCTCGGCCCGTTCGATCATCCCAGGCGGAACGAGCTGCTGCGCAAGGGCAGGGTGACGCACGACCGACACGTAGGCGATCGCACCGGGGCCAAACATCATCGCCGCCGCCAGGCCGATCGGTAACCAGGACCGACGGATCTCGCCCGGGACAGCGATGGTCATGTAGTCCCACGCCGAGCGCCAACTGACGCTGCGACCGCGATAGAGCAGGCTGTGGCCACCGGCGACAAGCCGGCTCAGAACGAAGAGGGAGTCCGACTCGCGGCCGCCAGCCGCAGTCTGCAAGCGGGCCAGATCCCCGGCCAGCTCGCGGTAGCGGGAGACGAAGTCACTCACCTCGGTCTCTGACATCGTGCCCAACCCGCGACGCTGGGCCGACGTCAGCAATGCCGCAAACTCGCGCCACCGCGGCATGCCCCTCGCCACGATCGCATGCTGCTCGCGGGCGGCGCCTCTACCACTCCGGCTCGGCGCGCCTCGTGCGCGTGCCTGGCGCTCGAGCTCGTGAAGTCGCACCAGCATCGCGGCGTCGGTGCCGTTGAGCTCGGGCACGCGGCTGCGAAATCGTTGCGCCAACCGCTCGGCGAGCTCGGCTCGCCGGGTGGCATCGAGCGACGCGCGACGCGCGATATATCGATCCAGCAGGGTGTATTCGTCGTCGCTCAGCGCAGCGGTTGGGACGGCCTCCGCCGCCTCCGACGGCAGCAAGCCGTCCGCCTCGTTTGGGCGTCCCCCAAACGCGATGGCCCTTTCGCGAACGACCATCGTCCCTGCTGCGTAGTCACCCAACCGCTTGCCTGTCGGTGACAGTACGGCGCAGACGATGCCGACACCGTATGTCGGCATGGGTTGCATGTCGATGAAGCGGATCAGATTCCGGATGGCAGACGCCGCAAACCCGACCGAGTAGCCGCCGTCACGCACCACGCGGAGACCGAGTTGACGTTTCCCCGGTGTCTGTCCGTCCCACAATCCCTCGAACAGAACGAAGTACGACCAGAAGATTGCGAATGCGATCAGGCCGAGGATCGCGGCCGCCCACGAGGAACCTCCGCTCAGATGCCCACCGAACGCGCTCGTCAGTCCAACGACGAGCAGGATCAGCGCCATCCACACGAGCGTGTCCAACAGTGCCGCCGCCGATCGCGACCCGATCCCCGCGATCGTGTACGAGATCAGCACCTGCTCGGGCGTCTCGACCGCGACCTGCTGATCGAGCCCCTTGCCCGGACCCGCGATTGTCGTAGCCACAATCCGCTCAGGTTCCGCGCAACAGGCCGTCCCGGATCCGGCGCGCCTTGTCGCTCGCGGCCGGATCGGCGACGATCCGATGCTCGAGGCGAACGCGATATTCGAGCGGCGCTTGCAGGGTCATTTGCTGTGCGTTGCGGCGCACGACCAATGGGAGTGTCTTGGGCGACTGCGAATTGCCCGAGTAGCGCGAGCGGAACTGTTGGCCGAAATCGGCGGAGGCCACCGGGATATCGCCGATCGAGACCAGCACGTCGCCTGGCAGGACACCTGCCTGGCCTGCGGCGGAGCTCGGCTCCACCTGCATGACGCGCACTCGGCCGAGCGAGTCCGCTGCGCTCATGATGCCCAGTCGTGGTTCCCGGATACTGTCGGCCACGAGACGCATTCCGGCGAGCGGGAGGATCGAGTCCCACGGAAACGGTTCCCGACCGTCGATGTATCGTCGGTTGAACTCACTGAACGACCGCCCGCCTGCTGCACGACTCACCGCACCCCACCAATCGACGCCGGAAAAGCCGCGTTGGCGTTTGTAGGTGGTGTTGTAGACGGCACGCATCACGCTGTCCAGCGACTGGCGGTTATCGCTGGCATCGCGAATGAGAATGTCCAACATGAAACCGGCGAGTGAGCCTTTGGGATAATAGAGGTAGCCGGTGCCATCGGCCGGATGGACCCAAGTCGACAGCGACGCATCGGTCAGCGCCGTGGGCGGTGCACCGTTCACGTCGTCGATCTTGCCCGCGGTCAGATGGTAAAAGCCCGTGTCCGGGGTCACCCCGCCACGGACCTGTGCGAGATCGGCGTAGTAGTCCGTGATGCCCTCACTCACCCACAGCCATGGCGTCGGCTGCGCCACGTCGTATCGATACGGCACCATGTCTGCTGGCCGCATCCGCTTGACGTTCCACGAGTGGAAGATTTCGTGCGCGTACAAGCCGGGCATGAACGGGTCGTCGAGGAAGCTTGCGCCGACGACATCGACATGCGAGTCCTGGTGCTCCAGGCCACTGGCGCCTTCATATGACGAGTCCGTGATCTGCATGACCGTGTAGTTCGGCCACGGCACTTCGCCGAACACCGCAGCTTCGGGCGGGATGACCTGCGACAGCCAGCGCAGCACCGCCGCGCGGCGGGTCGTGTTCTCCGCCCCTGCGGGATAGCTCGCAAATCGCACCCATCGGTCGGCAACCTGAATGCTATCGAAATCGAACCGGCCGACAAAAAACGGCATGTCGACCACGTCGTGGAATGTCGGCGCCGTGAAGCTGTTGGGGATGCCAGGAACCGGCGACATCCCGGTGGCGATCAACCAGCCAGTCGGCGCATGCACGGTGACCGTTGCCGGGAAGTTCAGCCCTCGCGCCTCGGGATACAGAAAGAGATTGGTGCCATTGAACAGTACGAAATCCGGTCGGGTCCAGGACATCGCGTTATCGAGCGAGTCGGCCTGGTAGCGAAACGCGACACGAATGCTCTTGGCCCCTGCCGGGTCGATACGCCACGTCTCGTAGTCGACTTTGTCCCAGGTCAGCGGTCGCCCGTCGGTCGCGGTCGGCGTGAACGCCGAGACCCACCGAGAGAACCACGAGAGCTCGTATGCGCCGGGCGTCCACGCGGGCAACGCCAGCACGACCGGTCCGGGTCCGGCGACGCTCAGAGTCGCTACGACATCGATATGGCGCGTCGCCAAGGCTTCCGAGTCGATCGTGACATCGTAGTGCATGTCCGAGATCGGCGCGGAGACGGCCCCCGGCATCTGTGCGCTCGCTTGGTCGAGCGCTGCAAGACCTCCGATGGCGGCGGCGAGCAGGAATCGAGCGGCGCTGACGTGCAGGAATCGAGGCAAGGCAGGGAGGAGAGGAGGAGCGACAGGCGCGTCGCAGGGCACGTACCGGAACGATGGGGTGAATGGCTTAACAGATTGTGGCATCGTGACTTACGCTGTGTGCGCCCGGAGTGTGTAAGTCGCAGCCGCCGCAGCGTCTTATAGGTGTCTTCAACGAACGAGTTTCCAATGTTCAGACGAATGTATGTGACGTCGCGTCGCGCCGCCGCCGTTGCCGCTGGCCTGGGGTTGGTCGCCGCCGCGCTGCTCACGATGAAGTCACACGGGCATCACTCGAGACTGTCGGGGTGGCTCCCGGAGTCCTTTTCAATGGATTCAGGGGCAACAGCGGTCGACGAGGGCCGCGACCGTTCGATGGCGGGATTGGACCGCAATATGGCGGCGCGCAAGACTATGCTCGCTTCTCCCTCCGCGTTCCCCGCATCCGCTCCAGTCGCCCTCGAGTCGGCTGCGCGCGCCGTCGGCGGAGATCTGCCGCTCTCGAATTTCTCGATGGGCTCCATGGGCGATGCATCACGTATGATCGTGCGATCCGGGAGCGCCTCGATCGAAGTCGGATCCATCGATAGTGTAATACCACGAATCCGCACCCTTGCGTCGGCGATTGGTGGCTTCGTCGCCAATAGCTCGGTCCAGGCCGGCCGCGACCAGATTCGCTCTGCAGTGATGGAGGTCAAAGCGCCGGCTGAGGGGTTCGAGCACCTCATCGCTGCACTGAGTCCGTTGGGCAAAGTCGAGTATGTGAACGTCTCAGCACAGGACGTCGGCGAGGAGTACGTCGATGTCCAAGCACGCATGGCCAACGATCATAAGCTCGAGGAGCGCCTGATCGAGCTCCTCGCGGCACGCACTGGCAAACTCAAGGACGTGCTGGATGTCGAGCGAGAGCTGGCCCGAGTGCGCGAGGAGATCGAACGCTACGAAGGGCGTCTCCGCTTTTTGCGCGCGCACGCGGAGTTGAGCACGCTGAGCATCACGGTCCACGAGCCAGTGCCGATCATCGACCACGTCGCGCCCAATCCGATCGCGGCCGCAACGCGCCAGGCATGGCACAACTTCATCGGTCTCGTGGCCTTCGTGATCGCCTCGATGGGAGTGCTGGTTCCTGTCGCAACGGTTGGCGGCGGGTTGTGGTGGATGATGAGGCCAGCCAAGCCGGGACCGAGGACGCAGGGGGTTAGTTAGACGTTGGACGTTGGACGTTCGGCGTTCGACGTTCGACGTTCGCAAAAACCTCGAGGCCAGCCAGGGTGCATACAGCTGGCCTCGAGGTTTGGCATCCAACGTCCAACGTCGCACGTCCAGCTATCAGTAGCGCACCGGCCTCCGGCCGGTCGCTACTGATGGGCTACTGTATCTATCGCCGACCCGTACTTCGCGTTGATCGCCGTGATGAAGGCATTGGCGAGGATCTGCTGTGCGACCGCGGAGGGGTGGACGCCATCGAGTGTAATCAACGGTCCAAACGGACTTGTGGGACTCAAGAAGTTCGGAACGGTCGAGATGAGGCCCTGCGCTTTCAGCCTCGCGATGAGCGGATTCACATCGACGTACGCGAAGCCGTTCGATGTGGCAACCGATTGGATATGCGCGTTGTAGGCGGTGACCGATGCGGTGATGACGCCCTGTTTGAGCGTGTTTAGCGTGAAGGGATCGGTCGTCGCGCAGCCGATCGCGGCGGGCACCTGGTGCGCCCGGATCGCCGCGATAATGTCGATGGACACCAACGCATGCGCGCCCACGCAGTCCGACGCAATCGGAACCGTCGTGCCAGCTGCCGCGTTGAATTCGGCGTCCAGAACCGGATCGTTGAGCAAACTGTCGACTGGGAAAACGGCGGCGATCACGCTGGTGTTGGCGACCCCGATGAGGAGTCCTCCGAGTCCCGGCGCCCCGGCCGTGAGCTCAGAGATCATCTTGTCGTAATTGGCGACGAAGCTGTCGACGGCCGTTGGGGCGCCCGTCGCGAAACCGGACAAGGCCGGTGGCAACACGTCGTTGTTGCCAATCCAGATGCTCACGAACGTCGGGTTGGCTTGTAGCGCACGCTGGACTTGGGTCGCGCCGCCCAGGATGAACGTCGTGAGCGCGTTCGAGTTCGCGCTCGAGGCCGACGTTGGGTCGATCGACGCTGCACCGGGGACGGCGACGTTGTTGAGCACCGACGTGATCATCGCAGGATCACGCAGGTTGCAGGTCGATGACGTTGATGCGGACCCACCCAGGCGCTCCTGCGTCTGGAAATTCACGACCGGCGGGGGACATCCCGGTGGTGTGAGTGCGGGGAACGCGTAGCGTGTGCCCGCTTGCTTTGCGATGATCCCCGGATAGGCCTCGGATTGGGTCGAGTCGACAATACCACCAGACTGGAAGCCGGCAGTGATGCTGTTGCCGAGTGCGACGTAGCTCTTGAACAATTTCTGGTTGACGGATGTGCGCGGGAGGCTGACGAGCTCCTTCTGCTCACAAGCGGCCACGGCTCCGATGAGCACGGCCGCCGCTGCAAGCCGCTGGAGCGCGATGCGAGCGGACAACATGCGACGATCCCTCAGGGCTGAAGTGGCGGTCATGGCGTCAGAAGTGGAGGCGGAGACTGAGCGAGAGGACGTCCGCCGCGAGGTCGTAGAAACCCGAGTTGAACGCAGTCGGCTCTACGGGGAGCAAGAGATTATTGTTGGCAGTTGTAACCTCCACGACTCGACCGCGCCGACCCTCAGTGAAGACGTGGAGATAGGCCGCATCGAGTGACACCTCGCGGCTCAACGGAATGCCAACGCCGATCGACCCGTTGTATCGATTCATGTCCGGCAGCAGCGGCGTCACGGTCCCCGGCGGGGCCGGGGTGGTGGCATAGCTGAATCCACCCCGAAGGGTAACCCCGTTTATCGAATCACCGAGCGCATATTCGGCGCCCAGTCGTACGGCCCATGAGTTCCCATAGTCCTCGAGTAGAGTACGATTGAGTCCAGCGGCCGCCGCCGGCCCGCTGAACGTGATCGGCAAATTCTGAAACGAATCGTAGCCCACGTAGTCGTAATCGAGGTCGAGAAGCAGCCGCCTGATACCCGTGTACCCGATTCCCCCTTCCGCCTGCCATGGATGGGTGATCTTCGTGCTCGCGGACTGCGAGACGAGCGCACCGCTCGTGAACTGTGACGCGAGGATCGCGTCGACCGGCGTCCCCGCTGGAAGACCAAGCGGATTATTTGCCGCGAGCGTTAGCCCGGTCATCACCTGCTGGAACGTGGCGTTGGCGTTGGAGTAGTCGAACGTGATCGCCGAGAGGAACCGCGCGCCGATTTGCACCGTCGGGTCCGGCTTGTAGAGGGCGCCAAACGTCCATCCCCACCCGGTTGCACTACCCGTGATCTTCGCCTGTCCGAACTCGGTGAGCGCCGGAATTCCCAGCTCGCCGAACGAGACGTTTGCCGCCGGCGCTTGGGAGAGATCGAGCGCCTGGATCAGCTCGACACTGGAGTGGGCGATGATCGGCCCGGCGCCGATGCTCAGCTTATGGGGCACGATCTCGATCGAGAGATTGGGCTGGAAATAGAAAGTCTGCAGCGACGCCTTCTGGGCTTCGAAACGACCGGGGAAGTCGGAGTTCCACTGCGAGGTCAATCCGTAGGGCACGTAGGCGCCGAAGCCGATGGATGCAGCGCGAGGGCCAAGGTGCCCGGTGTAGTTGACGAACAGGTGAGGGGGAAAGGAGACGGGCGCGTTGCTCGGATATCGGTTGAGCGTAGTATCGGCGGTAAAGCCACCGTTCACGCCAATCGCGGCGCCGCCACCGTAGATGGACCAGCCGGGAAGGGTCGCGGCTGCCCCCGGATTCCAATAGATGACGGAGGCATCGCGACACGGTGCGCCAGTCGCCGCATAGGCGCGTCCGACCGCGCAGCTTCCGATGTCGTTCAACCCGAATCCCTGCCCCCTGGCGAAATTCGGCGTTGTCATGGCCGCGAGGACAGCCACCAACATGAACGCGGACTGGCGTGGACACGGGTCGCGCATGACCGAGCCTCCCCTGATCGTTGGGATGGGAACAAGGATGCGCAAGCGCATGCAAATAGCAAAGTTCTCGAGGCGCGTGTAATGTCTACGCTCTACTTTCTGTAGGTCCACTTTCTCGCGGTGCGCGAGCGCCCGCCTCTGTCCCCTGCCGTTCATGCTCAGCCAAGACTCCATCGCGTTCCTCAAGACCTTGCTCGACACCCCTGGGCCCTCTGGCTTCGAGGCGGCACCGGCGCGACTCTGGCGCGAACGCGCCCGTACGTTCGCCGAAGTGCGTGGCGACGTCGCGGGAAACAGCATTGCGACGGTCAACCCCCGCGGTACCCCGACCATCATGCTCGCGGGCCATATCGACGAGATCGGTCTCATCATCACGTACGTCGACGACGATGGCTATTTGTACTTCGCCCCGATCGGGGGATGGGACGCCCAGGTGTTGGTCGGCCAGCGCATCAGGATCCTGGCGCGGGGTGGCGACGTCTTCGGCCTCATCGGTAAGAAGCCGATCCACCTCATGAAAACCGAGGAGCGCGATCGGGCCTCGAAGCTCACGGATTTATGGATCGACATTGGCGCTGCGGGTCGCGCCGAGGCGGAGGGCCGTGTCAGCGTGGGCGATCCGGCCGTCCTGGACGCGCACAGCGTCGATCTGCCCAACAATCGCCTCATCTCGCGTTCAATCGACAATCGCATTGGCGCGTTCGTGGTTCTCGAAGCGCTGCGTCGGTACGCGGAGTCGCCCGGTGTGGCTCGTGTGGCCGCAGTGGCTACGACGCAAGAAGAGATCGCGTATCACGGAGGTGGCGCGCTGGTCAGTGCGTTCGGCGTGCAGCCGCAGGCCGCGATCGTCGTCGACGTGACCTTCGCAACGGATCACCCCGGCGTCGAGAAGAAAGAGCTCGGCGAGCACAAGCTCGGCACGGGCCCCGTGTTGACGCGTGGCTCGATCATCTCGCCGGTGTTGTTTGGCTTGTTGCGCGATACCGCCGCGCAGATCGGCGTGTCCTGCACGCTTCACGCAGCCGGCCGCGACACCAGCACCGATGCCGACGCGATTCACATCGCGCGTGAAGGAGTCGCAACTGCGCTCGTATCCATCCCCAACCGGTACATGCACTCACCGAATGAGATGGTGAGTCTGGATGATGTCGACCGGACGGCGGAATTGATCGCGGCGACCTGCCGGACGATCACGGCGGAGACGGATTTCACCGCCCGATAGATCTACGACGTTCGAGGTTCGACGTTCGACGTTCGACGTTCGACGACAAACCTCCAGGCCAGCGAAGCGCACCGCTGCTGGCCCCGAGGTTGCTTTCGCGTCAACGTCGAACGTCGAGCGTTTACGTTAGCGTCGTTGGCTCCGCCCGATCCGCCTGTGCAATGGCCCGCGCGGCAGCGTCGCGGACCTCGCGATCGCGGTCCGATGCGAGTGCGCGGAGTGCGGTCATTGCGGCTGGCGTGCGGGCTTCGCCCAGTCCCTGGATGGCGGCGAGACGATAGGCGGTAGCCTTCCGTTTGAACGTCCCGGCCGGTTCGGCCGCCTTGACCAGTCGCTGCACAGCCTCGGCGTTTGCCACACGCCCCAGCGCACCGAGAATCGCGATCTGCACCTCGAGGTCCGGCTCCGTCTCGAGCGCGCGGGCGAGCGTGCCCGCGGATCGCGCACCTTTACGCACGGCGAGACCCGCAGCGGCGAGCGCGCGGACGTGGGGCGAAGAGTCCTTGAGCGCTTTCCGCAGCGCCACCACCGCGTGCGCCGTCCCGAGCTTGCCCAGCGCGTGCGCCGCAGCGCGCCGCACCCGATCGTCCGTATGCGCCAGGAGCTCGGACAGCGCAACGTCCGCCTCGACGGCGTTGAGCTCCCCCAGCAGGTCCGCCGCGTTGCGCGCGACGTACCAGCGGGGGTCCCCGAGCATGTGCACCAGTGTGGGGGTCCCCGCCTTGAGCCGAACGAGCGCATCGAAAAACACTCGTCGTTCCGATAACGATTGGGCGGCCGTGAGCTGCTCGATGAGCGCCTCTGCGCCTTCATCCCCCGTCCGAGCCAGCACCGCGAGGAAATCCTCGAGGCGGTCTTTCCGTCGCGGAAGCACGGATGCCACTGCGCGTAAGGCCGTGGGTTTCGAGAGTCGTCGGACCGCGGCGGCGAATGCGCGTCGCATCTCGGCATCGGTGCGTTGCGCTTCGCGCGCCACGACTTTGGCCATGAGGTCGGCGACGGCGACCGTTTTGCTCCGCCGAGTCTGGACTTCGGTCATGGCGACGACCTGATCGAGCAGCCGAGAGGCGACACCGACGGAGGTCGTGGCATCGAGTCGCTCGAACAGCTCGTTCGAGCCCTCCTGCGGCACCTCGACGCTGGTGAACGCGCGTACGACGTTGGGATCGATCTCGGTGGCGGCTCGGCTGAATGTCAAGCGGACCGAACGCGGCGCGAGCGCTCGCAGCTTGGCATCGACGTCCCGGCCCTCATCGCCTGTGACCGCAGCTGAGGCGAGGATCCGTGCGGTGCCCAACAAATCCGCGGCGAGGGCGCCCATGTCGACGGTCATCTCGCGAACCGCGTGCCCCTGAAATTGAAGCAGGAGGTGGTGCACGCCCGTCAGGGCCGGTGGCAGCGGGTCGCCGTTGACCGCCAACTGGCCATCCTGAACGGTCATGGCCACCGGCCCCTGTTTCGACAGGGTGACGGCGGCACGAAGTGCAGCTTTCTGCTCGTCGACCGAATCCGCCTGATTCAGCAGCAGCCACACCAGTCGAGCAAGGTGACGAGCAAACGCGACGGCGTAGTCCACAGACAGTAGCGGGCGGTGCTCGCAGGCAATGCGGTGGTCACGCGCGGCTCGCGAAGGCCAGAGGCCAACAGCGAGTCACCAATGCTTGACGACGAGTCGGACACCGGCGCCGCAACAGAGACGTCGTCACCGGCGCGGGCCGGTCCGTCCCCTCTGTCAAGGTTCGTTCCGCTCAATCGCTCACCATCCACGCAGAATGTGATCAAACCCTTCGCCGTCGGGTGTAGTCCAAGTCTTCGACTGTGCTTGCGCGCCCGGCGCGAGCGCGTGCCCAGCCCTGGAGTGGTGATTGGCTCGAGACTCGCGAGTTGTCGAGATGCGCCACGCACTGCGCGCGCATCGCGTGTCGAGTCGTGCGACGGCGGCACGTGTCGCGACCACCTGCTGCATCGTGATCGCCGCGATGGCGGCGCCTGCGCGAGCGGCACACGCACAGCCAGCGTCGATTCACCACACGCCCCCGCCTATCGCTCGCGCGGTGCGGCGGGCCGGCGTGATCACCATTGACGGCCGCCTCGACGAACCGGACTGGGCCGCAGCGCCCCCCATTACGACGTTTCGTCAAACCGATCCGGTCGAGGGCGCTCCCGCGACGGAGCGCACCGAAGTGCGCGTGTTGTACGACGAGACATCGTTGTACATTGGCGCTCGTATGTACGACTCGCTTGGCGGGAAGGGCGTGCGGTCGAGAATGGTCCGGCGCGACCAGCAGCTGGATCTCGACAACGGGAACGCCTCGCAACAGACCTCCGACAAGCTCACGATCATCCTCGATCCCTATCACGATCACCTGACACGTGCCGTGTTCGAGGTCAACCCAGCGGGCGTGTTCGGCGACGCGCTGGGCGAAGGCGGCAGCAATCTCGATCCTTCCTGGGATCCGGTGTGGGAAGAGGCGACGCGCATCGACTCGTTAGGATGGACGGCCGAGCTTCGGATCCCGCTGTCGCAGCTGCGGTTCACGGCTCGCGACGCCCAGCAGACGTGGGGTCTCCAGATCATGCGGCGGATCGATCGCAACAACGAGCGGGATGAGTGGGCATTTTCGCACAAGAACGAGGACACCGGGCCCGCGACGTACGGACACCTCACCGGACTCGTCCTCTTGCACCCACCACGCGAGTTCGAGCTCCTTCCCTACGTCTCCGGTCAGACCGAGGACAACGCGGCGAACTTCGGCATCCCGCTCAATCACGTCCACACCAATCAGATGCGCGTGGGCGGGGACATCCGGTACCTGCTCGGATCGAATCTCACACTCGACGCAACCGTCAATCCGGATTTCGGCGAGGTCGAGGTCGATCCGGCAGTCGTGAATCTGAGTGCATTCGAAACTTTCTATCCCGAGAAGCGCCCGTTCTTCGTGTCGGGAGCCGGCGATTTCGATTTTGGCCGGTTCAACTGCATTTTTTGCAGCAACGTCGAATCGATGTCCCTCTTCTATTCGCGGCGCATTGGTCGGTACCCGCAGCTGGGCAACTACTACGGCAACCTGGCGCCGTACAGTGACATCCCGACGAACACGAACATCATCGGCGCCGCGAAGATCACGGGCCGCACGCAGGGCGGCTTTACGGTCGGTGTGCTCGACGCCGTGACCAGTCAGGAGACCGGCGCCTACACGATGGGGATCGACAGCGCGACCCGCACGGTGCCCATGGAACCGCTATCGAACTACTTCGTCGCGCGGATCAAACACGACCTCGGCGACGGCGCCACCACCGTCGGTGGCATGCTGACGTCGACCATTCGCAATCTCGACAGCCCGATCCTGGCCGACAGCCTGCACCATGACGCGGAGGCCGCGGGCGCCGATTTTGTCACCACGTGGGCAGCGAAGCACTACTCGCTCATGGGGAACTTTGTCGTCACCGACGTGGGTGGCACGCCCCAGTCCATTCTGGCGACCGAGGAATCGAGCGCTCATTATTTCCAACGGCCGGATCGTCGCAACGTCGGAGGCGGCCTGTTCAACACCCGCCTCGATTCGAATGCGACTTCGCTGCGTGGATTTGGCGGATACCTCCGGTTGGGTAAAGACAATGGCGACTGGTTGTGGGAAGTCGCGACGAATACCCGGAGTCCGGGCTTCGAGGTGAACGATCTCGCCTTTTTCCGGCGAGCCGACTACGTCTGGAACAACGCCAATCTGGCGCACCAGTGGACCGTGCCTGCGTCGTGGTATCGCAGCATCTTCACCAGCGTGGGCGGCCAGCTGCAGCACAACTACGACGGCGACCGCACGGACATGCAGGGCCAGGCGTTCTTCAACCTGCAATTCCTCAATTTTTGGAACGTGGTCGGCTTCTACATCTATCATCCCACCGTGATGGATGATCAGCTCACGCGAGGCGGCCCCGTCGTCAAGCGGCACGGCTACCAGGATGCCCTGATCGGCATCAATAGCGATGCGAGACGCTGGTTCGTGCTACAGGCGCAGGTGGAGGGCAATGTCGGGGTGAACGAGCCGTCGCAGGAGCTCACTCCGCGGATCACCGCACTGGTCAAGCCGGCCTCGAACGTTTCCTTCAGCTTCGGCCCCACGCTCGATCTCAATCGCTCGAATCAGCAGTACGACACCGCGGTCGTCGCGCCCGGCTACGCCCCGTTCTACAACTCGCGCTACGTTTTTGCCAACATCAACCAGGTCACGCTCTCGCTCGACACCCGCATCTCGGTGGCGTTGACGCCGACGTTGACGCTCGACGTCTACGCGCAGCCGTTCTTCGCGAGCGGACACTATTACGCGTTCAAGCAGTTCGATCACCCGCGCCAGTTGCACAAGAGCGTGTACGGCGTCGACGTCGGGAGCGTCCGGCAGCAAAGCGACGGGACGTACTGCATCGACCCGAATGGCCCAGCCAACGCCGAGATGCCGGTCTGTAACGCCGCCGGCGCCACACCGGGCGCGTTCGCCATCGCCAACCCGGACTTCAACACACGCTCGCTGCGTGGGAATGCGGTGTTGCGCTGGGAGTACCGCCCCGGCTCGACTATCTATTTCGTCTGGCAACAGCTGCGCGCGGACGACAGTCTCTACGGAAACGTGGGCAATTTTGCCCTCGGCCGCGACCAGGGGTATCTGTCTCGAGCGCCGGCCGACGACATTTTCCTGATCAAGCTGGACTGGTGGTTCGGGCGCTAGACGTTCGACGTTCGAAAAAACTCTCAGGGCCAGCCGCGGTGCACTTGGCCGGCCCCGAGGTTCGTTATCGAACGTCGAACGTCGAACGTCGAACATCGATCGTGCGTCGAGCCTCACGCCAACCCGCTGGCCGCTGTATGTTGTCCTGCGTGCCGCTGGCGATCCCCGACCCGCGCGAGTGCGGCTACACCCAGAGCACCTCCGTGCCCCTGTACTGGGCTGCGTACGGCGTGCCGGGAGCACCGAGGGTGCTCGTACTTCATGGTGGGCCCGGCGCCGACCATCGGTACTTGTTGCCGCAGATGCTGCGGCTCGCAGACCGCTACGACCTGCTCTTCTACGATCAGCGTGGCGGCGGCAAATCGCGCACGGACGCACATGACAACATTACGTGGCGGACGCAGGTAGCCGACCTGGGCGCCGTGGTGCGTGAATTTGGTCTCGCGCTGCCGGCTATTGTCGGCTATTCCTGGGGCGGGCTGTTGGCGATGTTGTACGCGACGGAGTCTCTCACGGATGCCACGCTGCGACCGCCGGGACGCTTGGCGCTCATCGATCCGGCTGCGGCCACGCGCGAGTACCGAGCTGCGTTCGAGGCCGAGTTCAAGCGCCGTGGTGAGAGCGAGCAGGTGCGCGCCGCTCGGGCCTCGCTGACGGCGTCGGGGCTACGCGAGTCGGACCCCGAGGCGTATCGGCGGCGGACATTCGAGTTGAGCGTTGCCGGGTATTTTGCCGACCCCACGCGCATGACCCAGCTGACGGCGTTTCGCGTCGTGGGACGGGTCCAGCGCTCGGTGTGGGACAGCCTCAACGACTACGATCTCCTCCCCGCGCTGGCTCGCGTGCGCGCCCGGCTGGGCGTGCCGACGCTCGTCGTGCACGGCCGCGAAGATCCGATTCCGCTCGCTTCGTCCGCTGCGGTGGCGGACGCACTCGGCGCCGAGCTCGTCGTGATCGAGGGCAGCGGCCATGTGCCCTACGTCGAACGACCGGAGATCTTGTTCTCGACGCTCGAGCGGTTCCTCGCGCCGGTCCAACCGATAGCGCCTGACATTGGGACGATTCCCCGCCCCTCCCAGGGCAGTCGACCATGAGCAGGTCCGTACGCCGTCGCGACACTCGCGAGCCGGAGTCGATGTCCGTCGGCACGATCGATGTCGATGGTCGACGCTTTCGGGTCTCGCTGCACACGTTCTTCGATGGCGTTGAGTACGTCGGGCGATTGTGGTTTGCCGATGATGGGTGGGACGAGGACACCGGGTTTCCCGATCGCGGTGCACTGCCGGGGCGGTCCATCGCCGAGGTTCTGGCGATGGCCATGCGCCTGCGAGCGGAGGACCTGGTACGTCGATACCACCGCGGTGTGGCTGAAAAACGGCGATATCACCGCTTGCGACGCATGACGGAAGACATCCTGGCGAAAGTCCGGTACATGAACCAAGTCGCGATCTCAATGCGCGCCGGCTTGTTGGATGCCGACGGGGCGGCCCAGGAGATCGAGTTGACTGAGAAACAGCTCTATGAGCTGATCGGGACGCTGCGACACCACGCCGGAGTCGAGACGCCGGAGCCCGAGGCAGAACGGTGACAGCGAGCCGCCCGCGCGGATCGCGCCCGCCGCGATCCATGGCGGCGTTGCGTCGCGTGGCGCTCGAGGTACTGGAGCGCCTCAGGCGTGAGTATCCAGATGCGCGCACCGAGCTCGTGTACCGCACGCCCTTCGAGCTGCTGGTCGCCACGATTCTCAGTGCGCAGACCACTGATGTGCGCGTCAACATGGTGACACCGGCACTGTTTGCTCGCTATCCCGATGCCACGGCGTTGGCGGGTGCCGACACGAATGAACTCGAGAAGCATCATCCGAAGCACCGGCTTCTTTCGCTCCAAGGCGCGGAGCTTGATGGGAATGTCACGCGCCTTGGTCGAGCGGTTTGGTGGCAGTGTCCCGTGCACGATGGACGCACTCGTCACGCTTCCAGGGGTCGGGCGCAAGACAGCCAACGTGGTGCTCGGGAACGCGTGTCATCGCAACGATGGGATCGTGGTCGACACGCACGTCGGTCGACTGGCCGTCCGGCTCGGCCTCACAAAAGAGACCGATCCAGTGAAGGTCGAGCAGGTATTGATGCGGTTCATTCCACAGGATGATTGGACCATCATCTCGCACTTGCTGATTTTCCACGGCCGCCGGGTCTGCACCGCGCGTGCTCCCGCCTGCACGCGTTGCGTCCTGCTCGACATTTGCCCGACCGGACAAAAGCTCACCAAGGTCAAGCGCAGCCGGCGCGCGTAGGAGTTTTTTGGAGGTCTCCACCCGACTTCTTTTCATCCCTCTTCGTCGCTAACCTTCCAGCGCATGAGTAAACAGGCCACAATCGAGACGAACCGCGGCACCATTGTCGCCGAGTTGTACGACGTCGACGCGCCTCAGACCGTGTCGAACTTCGAGCGACTTGCCAACTCGGGGTTCTATGATGGCGTCAAGTTTCACCGCGTGATCCCCGACTTCGTCGTGCAGGGGGGCGATCCGCTGTCGCGTGACCTGCCTGCCGGTGATCGGCGGGTCGGCACCGGGGGCCCCGGCTACACGATCAAGTGCGAGACGAAGGGCAACCGCCGCACCCACGAAATCGGAGCACTCTCGATGGCGCACGCCGGGAAGGACACCGGCGGGAGCCAGTTCTTCATGGTGCTCAGCGAGTCCAACACCAAGCACCTGAACGGCGTACATACGGTGTTTGGCAAGATCACCACGGGCCTCGATGTGATGAAACAGATCAAGGCACAGGACACTATGACCAGCGTTCGCGTCGCATGACCGACCACAATGACCAGTATCCCCCGCACACCGGACCCGACACCGCTCCCGCGTTCCGGGGGCTGATTGTGGGCGCCTTCATCCTCGCCATTGTCCTCTGGGGCATCGTGAGGCTCACGAACGCCCACTACGCGAGCGCCGAGCCCGCGCCGGCCGCAGAAACGACCAAGTAAGGCCCCCAACGACCGTCGCCGCTCGGAGCCTAGTTGTTTTCTGACTGACCGGTCAGTAACTTGGAGGGATGAGCAACGGCGTCAGGTGGAGGCGACTGCCCGAGGAACGGCCCCAACAGATCCTCGACGCAGCCTTCGAGGTGTTCGGTGAGCACGGGCTCGCCAGCGCTCGGTTGGACGATATCGCCAAGCGCGCGGGCGTCGCCAAAGGCACGATCTATCTCTACTTCCCCAACAAGGAAGCGCTGTTCAAGGAGATGATCCGCCAAACGGTGATCGCCCATCTCGAGCGCTCCGAACGAGACTTCGTCGCCGATCGCGGCACCAGCGCAACTGACCAGCTCCGCGACTACATGCAGGGCTTGTGGTTCCTGACCCGCTCTCCCGCCTACCAAGTCGTCATGCGGCTCGTGATCGCCGAGCTCCACCGATTCCCCGAGTTGATGGCGTTCTATTGGGACGAGGTCGTGAGCCGCAAGCGCCAGTTCCTCGACCGGCTCTTTCGCCGCGGCATCGAAGCGGGAGAGTTCCGCTCCATCGATCCACAGGTGGCCGGACGCATGATGGCGTCGATGTTTGCCATGCACGCCCTGTGGGTCAGCTCGGGCGTGTGCGCGCCAACCCCGCCCACGACCGACGAGGAGCTTTTTGAGCAGTTGACGGACTTCTTCTTCCACGCGGTAGCTCCCGTCGGAGCGGCCGCGCCAGGCTCTGCATGACGCTCGACTCGATCCCTGCTGCACGTCGTTCCCGATTCCGCCCTTTACCTATGACCGCCGTCCGTCCGCGTCACTCTTCCGCCGCTACCAACGCACGCACCGCCGCCCTGCGCGCCAGTAGAGCGACGCTCCTGGCCGCGGCCATGGCCGTCAGCGCCGCGGCTCTGGCTCCGCGCACCGCTGCCAGCCAGCAAGACACCGGTACGCACGTGCTCTCGCTCGGCGATGCGGCTCGACTCGCGGCGCGTCAGAGCGCCACGGCTCAGGAGGCTCGCGCTCAGGTTGACCAGGCAAACGCCCAATCACACCTAAAGCGCGGCTCGTTCCTGCCGACGCTCTACGGATTCGGTCAGGAGACAGAGTTCGTCGAGAACAGCGCCGCACTCCTGCGCTTCCCGGCACTGCCCCCCGGATCACCGTTCAACTTCAACACCTTCCTGCCGCCCACCGGCGTTGACTTTCCGCCGATCAAAGCGACGGAGTTTCGCGGCTGGATCTATGACACGCTCTTCAGCCTGTCCGCGATTCAACGCTACCGGCAGGCGCGAATGGCAGAGCAGGCGCAGAATACCGCTGCAACCAGCACGGCCCAGAACGCGGCCGGCACCGCCGCCGCCGCCTACCTCGCGGTGCAGCAGGCGAACGCCGTGCTGGATGCCCGTCTCGCCGACTCGTCGCTGGCCGCGGACCTCCTCAACATCGCCCGGCAGCAACTCCAGGCCGGGGTCGGGATCGCCCTCGACGTGACGCGCGCGCAGGCGCAACTCGCATCGACCCGCGCCCAACTGATCGCCGCCCGCAGCGACCGTGATCGGACCGAACTGGACTTGCTGCGTGCCCTGGGCCTCTCGCTCGACGCCCACGTGATCCTCAGCGACTCGCTGAGCAGCATGCCGATCAGCGACACGTTGCCGCGCGAGATCGACGAGATCGACCTTGCACTTCGGCACCGGCCCGATCTGCGCACAATCGGGGAGCAGCTGACCGCGGCGCAGCAACAGGTGTCAGCCATCCGAGCAGAACGCCTGCCCTCCCTCGATGTCTTCGGCAACAAGGGGGTCCAGGGCGGCAACTATTCCCGGATGCTGCCCGTATACACGTGGGGCGTCGGGTTGACCGTTCCGGTCTTCGACGGATTGCGCCGCGAAGCCCGCATCGAGGAACAGCAGGCGGTCACGAAGCAGATCCAGGTGCAGCAACGCGACTTGCGACAGCAGGCTGCTATCGATGTTCGACGGGCATTTCTGGATCTCGCAGCCGCTCGTGAGCAACTCGACGCTGCCAATGAGCAGTTGCGACTTACACAACAAGAGGTGAGCGAGTCGCGAGAACGTTTTCGCGCTGGGGTCGCCGGCAACGCGGATGTCATTACGGCGTCGCTCGACCTCAACAGTGCGCGTACGCAACTGGTGGACGCGCTGACCAAGTACCAGTCGGCGCGCGTGTCGCTCGCCCGCGCGACCGGCTCGGTCACGGAATTGCCGTGAAAACGCCGTGTTTTCCCTGTCGTGATTGCTCGCCGGCTTTCGTGCCAGACGCGAACCGTTTTTGCGTCTCCCGTCGCCGCCCCGAGTGCAGCTTCTTTACCACCACCTGACTACTGAGCCATGGCTACCACCGCTCGCCCCGAGCAGCAGGCACCGCCCCAACGGCCGGCCGCCCAATCCCAGACCGATCAACCAGCTCCGTCCGGGTCGCCCGCGAGCACCACGCCCGAGCACGCCCGCGCGCCCCGGCCGCCGCATTGTCTTGATCGCCATTGGCTGTATCGCCGGCATTGCAGCCATCACCTGGGGCGTGAAGACGTTTCTCTATTCTCGCATCCACGAGACGACCGATGATGCGTACGTCCAAGGTCATCTCGTGCCCGTATTGGCAAGAGTCGGCGGCTACGCCCTCAAGGTGAACGGCGTCGAGAATCAACACGTGAACGAGAGCGATACGCTCGTGGTCCTCGACGATGCGGACTACAAGGCAAGCCGCGCCCAGGCCCAAGCCAACTTCGCCGGTGCACAAGCGACCTCTGGCATTCGCGGCTATACGGGTCAGGCCGCGGCACAGGTCGCAACCGCCGAGGGGCAGAGTGCCGCGACAGACGCACAAATCGCGGCCGCACAGGCCAACTACGACAAGGCGATCTCGGACTTGCACCGCATCCAACAGCTCGTGAACCAACAGATCGTCTCGCGTCAGCAGCTCGATGCCTTCCAGGCCACCGCTGATGCAGCGCATGCGTCCCTGATCGCCGCCCAGAAACAGGCGGCAGCCGCCGGCGCGACGGTGACGAACGCGCAGGCGGGTGTCCGTCTCGCGCAGGCACGCCTCGCCGCCGCCCAAGCCGAATTACAAACGGCTGCCCTGAACGAGTCGTACACCCGCATCCTCGCACCCGTCAGCGGTGTGCTGTCACGGAAACAGGTCGAGGTGGGCCAGCTCGTCCAAACTGGTCAGACGCTGTTCACGGTGGTCGCTGATACTGGCGTGTGGGTCGACGCAAATTTCAAGGAGACCCAGCTCGGCGACATTCGGGTGGGACAGGCCGTGCAGCTCGAGGTCGATGCCTATGGAGGGCATACGTTCAACGGCGTCGTCGAGAGCATCGCCGCTGCGACCGGCGCACAGTTCGCGCTCCTCCCGCCCGACAACGCGACAGGCAACTTCACGAAAGTCGTGCAACGGATCCCGGTCCGCGTCCGTCCAACTGATCCCGTCGACCAGAACTTTCGCCTCCGGCCGGGGATGTCGGTCACGGTACATATCGATACGAGGCAGGCTGGATCGAAATAAGAAGCTAGACGTTCGACGTTCGACGTTCGACGTTCGACGTTCGACTCAAGAAACCTCGGGGCCAGCAGCGTGCACTTTGCTGGCCTCGAGGTTTGTCGTCGAACGTCGAACGTCCAGCCTCTCGCCCTATCTCGGAAACCTCACTCCCACCTGTGCCGTCAGCAGCTCCATCTGCTCGGCCCGCGGGGCGCCGTTGCTGCTCGGGAAGTCATAGCGCTCGATCGAGAAGTACAGCCCTCCGGTCAGCGGGCCGCGAAGCACCTGGAAACCGGTGCCCGCGACGACAGCGAAGGTGGGGTTCGGAAGACCGCTGACGCTGGCGAGCGGAATCAGCCCCGCCCGCAGGACAGCGCGTGCCAGGCCATCAAAGATCTCGGGACCGTACTCGCCGCCCACGCTGACCGACAGCCAACGCTGCCGAGCCAATGTCGTCGCGTAGCTCTGAGCGCGCAGTCCGATCTGCAATGCCAGCGTAGACGTCGCAAAGATCCTCCCGCCCAGCTCGAGATCAGCCAACCGGCGGGAATCGACGTTTGCCGAGTCCGCGTTGAGTGTACCGGTGTAACCGGACAACGTGACGTCGGTCCATCGAGTCGGTGAGACGGAAACCATCGCTCCGAGCACCGGCCCACCGGTTTGTTCATCGCCGTACCCGATGTCGACCTGATGCTGCACGTAGGCGACGAAGACCGCCGGAGTCACGGTGATCTGTGCGCCGACCCGCATGGCCGACAGGGCCATGGCCACGAGCGCCAGGGAGCGCGCTCGTCTGCACGTGCTCATGGCCCAACCCCCGCCGCGGGACTGATGACGAGCGCCGTCAGTGAAAGCTTGGCGTCGTTGGCCTGTCTGATCTCTGCGTTCCGGGCAGCGCGGGCCGCGCGGCGGCGCGTGTTCTCCGCGATGTTCTCCGCGAGCTCGTTGTGATCATGGCGCCAACGAAAGCCGAAGATGCCGATCGCGATCCCCGCTGCGCTGACGGTCGCGGCTACCCCCCGGCTCGGGCCGGCGAACTCGCCGTGTCCCAGCAACGTCGGCATGGCGATCGCGAAGAGCCCCACCCCAACACCCTTGGCCAGTTCGACTGTCGCTGCCGACCCTGGCCGACGTTCTGGCAACAGATCGGTTGGTCCGAGCTCGGGAAGGGTGTCCTCGAGCGGAGGCCGGTCGTGCTCGACCGTGAAGAACAGCCGGGCAGAATCGGATCGCGACTGCAACAAGCGACTGTCACCATGGACGACCAGCTCGTACGTCCCGGGCTGAGCCAAGCGACCGGAGGCCAGCACGCCGTTCCACGGGATGTCACGAACGCCGTCGTTGTCTGAAGCGAAGATCGGCGACAGGTCGCCCGTCAATGTGCGAATCTCGGCGCGCAGCAGCGCGCCGTGTGTCGTGAGCGCCTGAAATGTCATGTGTTCGGTGCGCGGATCGATGCGTGTTCTCGCGATCGGGCGCACAGCGACGGCGAAGGTCCGCTGTTTTGCATCTGCGAAGACTTCGCGCTCGCGAGCCGTAAAGTCGTGACCGTCGAGATCGACGAATGGATCGCGCTCGATCGCCGCACGGAAATACACTGACGCCGAATCCGGCTGGCCCAACGTCGCGTGGGCCGCGCCGAGGTACTTGTATGCGGTCACGCGCTGCCCCGTGGAGACGACGAAGGGGGTGCTCGGCGAGAATGACCTCACGAAACATCGCGAGAGCGCGCTCGACCTGCAGGTCTTCATACAAGCGAATCGCCCAATGCAGCATCTCATCCGTGTTGCTCTGAGCCGCGACAGTGCGCGGCAGCAACAGAACGCACGCGGCGAGGACCCGCGCCGACCAGCCACCCTTCATGGCTCGACCGCCTTGAGCTCGATGGCGCTCAGTCGGGTGGTAGTGCCTGCCGTCACGACGATCGTGGTGTCGAAGTCGACGTAACCGGGTGCCATGATCCGCAGACGCCGCTCGCCGGCGAGCACGTCCCGGTCGACCACCGCGCCCTGCCCGATCGTCTCGTTATCAATCATGATGAGCGCATCGCCGGGAAAGGCCCTAACGCGCAGCTTCCCTGTCGCTGTATCGACCGCCGGTTGCGCGGTCGACGCAGGCACCGTGGCCGTCTGGGCCGCGACCGGTGCTGGCGCCTGAGGCACCACGGCCGTGGACCCGGGGGGCAACGATGTCGCAGGCGGCCTGACGACGGGCGCGGGCACCACTACTGCCTGCGGAGTCGCGTTTCCCGGCTCTCCTCCACTAGGACCGTGGGAGAGCGCGCCAGGCGCCGTGACCGCCCCTGCTAGCGGACGCCGCCACAGCCACAACCCGAGCACCAATGCCACGACCACGACACTCGCCCCGCTCACTCGCCGGCGCACGCGCCGTCTCCGTGCGCTCGATCGCCGGAACGCGTCGTGCGCGGCGACCACCGCCATCGTGTCCTCCAGCGGTGGGAGCGCGCTGGTCCGAATCGTCGGCACTGGTGTCCCGCCCGCAAGGCTGCGCAGCATCCCTTCGCCGGCCGAGCGATCGGCGTCACTCAACGGGATGCTTTCAACAGCAGCCAGCATGTCGGCCGTCGTTGGGTAACGGCGATCGGGGTCCTTTGACAGGACTCGAGTGAGGATCGCAGTCAGCTCGCCGGGGATATCCTCACGCGCCTTGGTGACATCTGGCGCCGGCGTGAAGAAGTGGTGGTGCATGATCGCGGCGAGCGTGTCGGCCTGGAACGGCAGGGAACCGGTCAGCATTTGGAACCCGACCACGCCCAGGGAATACTGGTCCGACTGTGGCGCAGCCACTTTCCCTGCACACTGCTCGGGGCTCATGAAATAGGGCGTGCCGATCACGGACCCGGTCGTTGTCATCAATGCGTTGTCGATCGCGCGCGCCACGCCGAAGTCCGTGACAATGACGCGGCCTACGCGATCGATCAGAATGTTGCCACCCTTGATGTCCCGGTGGACAATGCCGTGGGCATGCGCGTAGGCGACGGCGCTCGTCGCAGCCCGGAGTACCATCACCACGACCGGGATTGGCAACGCCCCCTGCTCGGCGATCACGCGATCGAGCCCGCGTCCCTCAATGTATTTCATCGCCAAGTAGGCCAGCGAAGCGGTCCGTCCGACGCGGTAGATCGGGATGATGCTCGGGTGATCCAGCGCCGCGGCCATCTGTGCTTCGCGCTCGAAGCGCCCTACCACGGCGGGACCGAGCAATAATTCGGGCGGCAGCACCTTGAGCGCGACCGTTCGCCGCAGCTGGCGCTCGACGCCGCGATAAACGATCGCCATGCCCCCGCGCCCGATTTCGCGCTCGACATCGTAGTCCTCCATCAGATCGCGACGTACGAGCTGGAGGAGAGCGTCTGATGCCTGCCCCGCGAGGGTCCGAGTAAGCACCGGGACTTCGGCGGAGTGCGCGGTGCCGCTGCTAGAACGTGGCGCGTCCGACGCCCGGGACGACCCGCGCGGTGTTGCCCGCGCGTCGGCCAACTCGTGCGGTGCCATCACGAGCGTGGTGGCATCCGGGTTCGTCAATGCGGCTCCGCACTTCTCGCAATAGCGCGCGTCCGACGTGTTGGTGGCCTGGCACTGCGAGCATTGCACCCCGGCCGCAACGGTGGCCGCCAGCGGATCGGTGGGCGGTGGGCTGGATGGCCGCTGGCTGACGGGCAGCGCAGCTGACTGGCGGCCTTCGCGGGCGCGAGTCCGCGGCGCCCCTCCGCTCCGTTTCCGCCTGCGGCCCACGTCAGCGAGGGTGCCGGAGGACAGCCGGCAGCAAAATGAGAGGTCGGAACTCAGCGACCGTGCGCAGGAGCATCATATGTAGACGAGCGGGCGCGCGAAGCGTGGCGGCGCGGTGAGTAGGCCTTGGGGCCTAGGGCGTCGCGGTCTCCGTGAACGTCACGCTCCCCTCCCCGGCCCCGGACGCAGCGACCGTGTAAGCACCCGGTCCGCCGAGCGTGACCAGCACTTCGGCGAGACCGCTCGAATTCGTGGTCTGGACGGTCGAGGAGCCACCACCGTTCAGGCTCGCCCCGCCGCTCGTCTCGAAGGTGATTGCCACGCCTGCAACCGGCCGGCCCGCCGGGTCGACCACCCGGACGGCCAGTGGAAGCGGGAGGGCCGTCCCTTGCGTCGCCGACTGGCCGTTGCCGCGTATCGATCGCAGCGGAGGCGCTGCCCGGAAGCCGGCGTTGAGGGGGATGAAATCGACTAGCTGAAATGAGACGTTCCCCACAACGCTGTCGCCGACGGCCATCTGGACGCCCACACCGCGCGGACCCAGCGAATCACCCCACCAGTTGCTGGGCATGGATACGCCGGCAGCCTGCTCGTTCACCACGCCGGCCGTGTCGTTATCGAAGATGTCGTTCGTGCGTGCCTCGAACGACGCCAGAAAGCCCATGGCAATCCCGACCCGATTCCTCGAGAGGAAGTTGCTGTCTGCCCGGACCGTCGTGCCCGCGAGCGAAAGCGCTGCGTAGCTCGGATAGCCGGTGACGGCGTTTCCCACCGCCGTCACGCTGTCCGCCTGGAGATCGACGACGCCGAGGAGGGTGCTGGCGGTCACCGCGCCTTCGGGTGCAGCTCCCGCCATGGTGTTGCCCGTTACGAAGGCGTGGTGGGCTCCGGCAACGGCAACCGCGCGTTGATTGGCGCCAGTGAACGTGGCGTTCCCATTCACATCGACCACCGCACCGGGCGCGTTGACGGACACTGCCGCCGTACCGGTCGGGCCGCACTGATTGAACCAGCCTCCGGTCACCGCGATCCGAATGCTGTTCCCGGTCGCCTGGACGCAATCGATCACTGCGGTCGTCAACGTGTCGGATATCAGACTGGCTGTGTCGGCGGCGGACAGCACCACACCCACGCTGCCGCCATGCACGCGTGAGAGCTGGAGGGTCCAGGTCGAGTTTTCTGACCTGATGCCGTAGCGCCCCCCCGCAATGGGGTTGCCCTGAATGAGAGTCGGCGAACTCCCACCGCGGGTGCCGATCAGTCGGATCCCGTCCACCAACGCGACGGTGCCGGTGTCGCCCTTGATCGTGTTGCCCGTCACCTGAACGCCGGATGACACATTCAGCTCGAGGCCGGAGCGGCCATCGGATGCGGAGCTCCCGGGGTTGAGGTCATTGTTTTGGGCAAGGGTGTTGAACGCGTTGCTGACGACCTGGCTCGCCCCGGTAACGCCGAGCACGCGCATCAACTGGCCGCCTCCCGCCAAGCTGTTTCCCGTCGCGACGACCGAGGCAGTGCTGTCGAGCAGAACCTCGGGTCCATAGGTCCAGCGGACCGTGTTGCCGGACACGAGGTTGTTGGCGCCGTAGTCGACCTCGATGCCCGTCGAGTTGGAGCCGTCCTGGGCATTGTGGACGAGGAAGGCTTGCGACCGCGTCACGGACCCATTGGTGACGTTGTGGAGGAGAACCCCAAACCCCTTGATTGTCTGCACCTTGGAGCTGTCGACGCTCGCGGTGTTCGTCGAGTCGATGTAGATGCCCCGTCCAGAGTTGAACGGATCCGAGGTGGGGTTGACGTACACGTTGGAGATCGCGACGGTCGCGCCGTGCGTGGAAATCGCTGCGCCGTCGAGGGTGTGCCGAATCGCCAGCGTGCGGATGAACACTCGCGCTGACGTGTTGGCAATGATTCCAGCACTGCCGGTGTCGTGCGACAACAGCGGCAGCTTCGTCGGATCGTTGCTGTTGGCCCGATATGCGGTGGGGTCGCCCATCAGCACGATGTCGCGACTCAACGCGACGGTCTCGCTGTAGGGTCCCGCGCCGACCCGCACGAACACGGTGTCAGTCGGGTCGGCCGCATTCACGCCATCTTGGATGTGCAGGTACGGCCGCTTCAGCGTACCGAAGCGGAGCGTGTCCAGCGTGCTGTTGTCGACGTAGATCAGCGTGGGGTTGCGCACGACGACGGTAACGGATGCCGAAACCTTTCCGGCGTGAGCAACGATCGACGTCGTACCCGGGCTGAGTGCCGTGACGACACCGACGAGAGGTCCGCCCGTCGCGACCGTCGCGACACCGGTGTTCGTACTTTGCCATGTCACCGTGTCGGCCGTGATCACCTGACCCGCACTGTTCATGACCGTCGCGGTATACGCGAGCATCTGCCCGCGTACGGTCATCGTGTCGAGCGTCGAATTGAGTACGATCTTGGCGGGGTTGTTGGTTACCCATACAGCCGCGGAGTCCGCCAGAATGCCGCTGGTGGCTCGTACTGTCGTGCGGCCGACGGCCAACGACGTCAGCAATCCGCTGTTCGACACCGTTGCCACCGCGGTGTTGTCAACCGACCAGGTAACGGACGTGGGGGGCAATGACGCGCCGCGACTGTTCTGAATCGTGGCCTTGGCCGTTAGGGTGTCGCCAAGCGACGGCAGGGTGTCGCTGTGTGACAGGAGTTTGAGGACAGCCGGCGCGTTGGTCACGGTGATGATCGCGGTATCAGCGAGCGTCGCGTAGGTGGCGATCACGCGAGCCCTACCCTGGCGGACGGCGACAACATGTCCGTCCTGGGTGGCGACCGAGAGAATCGTGGTGTCGGAGGAAAACCAGGACGGCATGAGTCCGGTCACCGTGCCACCGAGCGAGTTCGTGAACGTCACGCCGATCTTGAGCGTGTCCCCCACGCTGTTCATCGTAGCCGTGTCAATGGAGAGCGAGAGCTTGACCGGGATGTTCGCGACCTGAACGAGCACGGTGTCGGCAGCGAGATCCTGTGTCGCAACGATGCGCGCGGTCCCGAGCGCCAGACCGGTGACGGTGCGCGTCGGGGAGTTCACCTGTGCGATCGTCGGGTCGAGCGATGTGAGCGTCGGGTTTGCGTTGGCGATTTGGTTGTTGTTGCGATCGTACGCGGTGACGCTGAGCACGAGCGTGCCGCCGACCGATGGGATGGCAAGCCCGTTCGGCGCCATCATCACAATGCGCGTCGCACGCTGTGCCACAGACATCGCCAGGCTGTCGCGGGCCGGTGGATGGCTGGCGTAGACGTAGGTGCTCCCGTTGCCCACCGCCTGCACGTTCCCCGATTGATCGATCGTGATGACGCCGACGCTTTGCAGCCCCCACGTCGGCGAGGCCGCGTTTCCCTTGATCGGATTGCCCAGAGAGTCGACGGCGCCCGCCGCGAGCGAGGTATCGGCTCCCAGCGCGGTCAGAGCCACCGGCAAGGCTGGGGTAAAGGCGAAATGCGCGGGCACCTGCTGCACTGTGACAGCGAGGGCAGCGGTATCCCCGGCGACCGAGGCCCGAATCGTCGTGAGGCCGTTGGCCAGCGCCGTGAGGCGCCCCTTGTTGCTCACCTTCGCGAACAGGGTGTCCGAGCTCGTCCAGGTGAACGCGACGTTCGGCGATCTCGTCGTTGTGGATGTCGTAGGCGTGCACCGGCACCGTGATGGTGTCGCCGAAGGCGCCCAGTGGCTGGGACCCGCGGTCGAACTGGACGCTCTTCGGCGACACAAAAAAGGTCTTCGTCATCGTCGGCGGCGGCCCGGCGAGGACGGAGCTCACGACTCGAATGGTGAGGGTGGCGCTCCCCAGACCTCGGGCCACGAGCGTGTCCGTCCCCGAGGACGAGGTGACAATGGACAGAATGGTCGAATCCGAGGACCGGAGGATGAGGTGCGGGTTGGAGTACGGCGACCCGTCAACAGTCACGGAGACGGCCGCTGCCGTTCGTACGCCAGCGGTCAGCGTGGTGTCACCGGTGTACGTGAGCACGACGTGTCCTGACCGAGGTCCGGTCGCGGCCTCACAGGTGGCTAGAATTGCGACAGCGACGAGGGACCCGGCGACCGCCGCGATCCGTGGCGCCCCCCGGACGACCGCGTTCCAGCCGGCCGCCCGGTGGGGCGGTCGGGAACGCAGTCCGGTTCTGGCTGCCAACTCAGGAGTTGCTCGGCGCCGGCCGCCGTTCGACGAGGTACCGGAGGCCGTGTCAGAGCGCATATTTCACCTACGACAGGGACGACCCCGGGTCGGCCAACGTTTCCGCGCAGGACCGCGTATCGGCGGTATAGGAGACTGCAGCTTTCTATGACACCTGCCTTGGCCCTCATCCGGCCGGCCCCTGAGAGCGGATCACGGACGGTTCGTGCACGCACGGCGCGTGGCGATGCCGGACACGATCATGCATCGGAGGCCGCGCCCGCGGCGGAACAACTCGCGCAAGCAGAGGAGCGGCGGCTCGTAGCCGCTGCGCAGCGCGGCGAGCGTGACGCGTTTGGCTCGCTCGTTCGTGCGCATCAACGTCGCGCCTACGGCGTCGCGCGTGCGATCGTGTCGACCCACGAAGACGCTGAAGACGCGGTGCAGGAGGGCTTCCTGCACGCGTTTCGCGCGCTCGACCGGTTTGTGGCAGGTCAACCGTTTGGCGCGTGGCTGCATCGGATCGTCGCCAACGCGGCGCTCGATCTCACGCGGCGCCGACGCGTCCGCGAGGCCGATGCGCTCCCGGAGAATCTGACGGCAGGGGCCTTCGATCCTGCCGAGACATCGGATTTGCGGTCACGCCTAGCCGAAGCGCTGAACCTGTTGTCCGATCGTCAGCGCGCGGTCATCGTGCTCCATGACGTGCAAGGCTTTCGGCACGGCGAGATTGGGCGGCTCCTCGGCATTCCGGAGGGGACTGCTCGGTCCGATCTCTTCCATGCTCGACTCACGCTGCGCCGCGGACTGCGGTCGCTGCGCGAAGTTCCGTGAGGAGGCGCTGATGTCCCGCCGTGTACGTTTCGTTGGGCACCTGCGCCGCCGATCCAATGGGCGGCCGCCGACATCTGCGCTCGTGTCGCGCCTGCTGCGCGACGCGTATCCCGCGCCGCAGGATCCGGCGTTCTGGGACCGGCTCGAGGCGCGGATCATGGCAAGCGTACAGCCCGTGCCCGCATGGTCGGCGAGTGGGTGGCCTGCCGCATTTCGCGTGTGGGCTCGAGCGGGTTTCGCCGCGGCCTGCGCCGCAGCACTCGCGGCGGGCGTCGCCGCATGGACGAGTCGCAACATCGAAGCTCGGGTAGCAGCCGAGAGCGTGCTCGATCGGGAGTACGCGGTCCCTGTGTTTGCCGACTCGCGGTTCATCAACGTCTCCGAACGGCAGGCGAGCGCGCGATATGTCCTATCACATTGACGCGACCAAGAACTCGGCGCTCGCCTTCCTGCTCGGTGCAGCGCTGGTCGGGGGCGTCTTCGGCTTCACCGCGGACCGGCTAGTCACGCGCGAGCGCGTGTGCCCGCGATGGGGCGATAGAGCAGCGATGATACACCGGTTTGGCGATGAACTGGACCTGTCCGGTACGCAGCGAGCAGCGGTCGACTCGATCCTGGCCGTCAAGCATCGGGCCGTTCAAGCGCTTGTCCTGCCCATGCGCCCGCAATTGGACTCGATCGACGACGACGCCAACCGCCGTATCAAGGCCCGCCTCGAGCCCAGTCAGCAGGCGATGTTCGACCGCATGCTGGCCGACACCAAGGTGCAGAATAAGGAGTAAAGGCGGGCCTGGGGTCTGGGGTAACCACGCCAAAACACGAGGGCCAGTCACGACGCGCGGTGACTGGCCCTTTCGCTTGTTGTAGTTACCCCAAACCCCAGACCCGCTGTTTATAGCGCCCGCCCTATCCACCCGCCCACAAAATACCCCACGGCAGCGACACCGAGTCCCACGACGAACATGTCGATGCCGGATCGAATGATGCCGCGCCCGGTGAAGATGGAGCGAGCCGCCCCGATGACGAAGTGAGATCCCATGGCCAGTGTGAACGCGACCACAATGGCCGCGGTGCCGCTCCAGAAAAAAAACGGAAAGACGGGAATGATCGCGCCGAACCCGGTGGCGAGCCCGGTCACCCATCCTTCGCGGAGGGGTGACATGGCGGGATTGCCGATCTTGAGCTCCTCCTGCACTTGCTCAGCGAGCATTCGCTTGGGATCGGCCATCACCTGCGTCGCCAGTTGGTGGGCAGCGCCGCGCTCCATTCCCTTGGCCTCGTATACCAAAGCCAACTCGTCGCGCTCGACCTCGGGCATGAGTGCGATCTCGTCGCGCTCCATCTCGATCTCGTGCGCGTACACCTCTTGCTCGCTTTTGGCCGCGAGGTAGCCGCTGGAGCCCATCGACAGCGCATCCGCAATGAGTCCTGCGACCCCGGCGACGACGACTGCTCGGTGTTGAGTGGCGGCCGAAGCACCAATGACGCCCGCGACCAGCCCGAAGTTCGCCGTCAGTCCATCGTTGAAACCATACACCACATTGCGAAGGAACCCGCCCGATTCGGCGCGATGCCACGGCTCGTGCGCGGACCCCGACAGCCCAGCGAGCGTAGTCGCGTGCTCAGCGCTCTCGCGCGCAAGCAGCAGGGCCTCGCCGCTACCCGGCCACATCGCCATCGGTCGCCCGATGCATGTCCAGGTACGCCTTGACCTCGCGCCCTTCCTCGGCCAACAGCATCGGGAGCAAAAATCCCGGACCGAGGGCTCGTCCCAGCCACGCGAGCACTCGCGCGCGCGGACTTGGTCGGTGCGGCGCGTTTGGCCTGTCCGTGGTCGGCCAGCAACTTCCCCCAGATCTGGACGTGCCGGTCCTCCACCTCCGCCAGTCTCGCATAGACATCGCGCTTGTGCGCGTCGCCCTCCGCCGCAGCAAGCACGCGATAGAGGAACGCGGCGTCCGCCTCGTCCTGCCAGTGGTGGGAAAACGCCTCCAGGTCGGGCGCCGGCCCAGGCCCCGGGGGGGACTGCAAAGTCTCGGGCATGCGGAAGAATCTAAAGGGCCGGGACTCGGGATTCGGGCTCGTTATTGGGGACCGCCGGCACGATGCGGCGGACGGTCACCCAACCGTCCTCAGGCGTGTAGGGGCGACGCAATGCGTCGCCCTCCATCCACGCACCGGATGCACCGGTCGTCGACGTCGGCCAATTCCCGAACGTAGGTACCATCCCCCGTTGTTGGGGTGTGCGGTCTGGCCGGCGAGCGGCGGGCGACGCATTGCCTCGCCCCTACGCGCCGTGGGCCACGTCCGAGCGGCAACGGGATATCCATCCACGCACTGCCCTTTGTTGTTCCTGAGTCCCGAATCCCCGCCCCGCTCGTTCCAGCAACCCGTCGCCCACGCGCCGGTGTCATATCTCCACGTACCGGACGGTCTGAACCCCTTCGGAGGCTCAGAATGCGACTTCCCCTCCTGCTCCTCTGCACCGGAGCCGTCGTGACGTTGCCAGCTCATGCGCAGGATCAAGGCTCCGACGGTCATAGCCGGCGCGACGAGTGTCCGGAGCTGATGCCTCGACCGGCGCGTGCGTTCTCGTTCCGGCTGGATGGGGGCAATCGGGCCGCGATTGGTGTCACGACGACGTCTGGCGGGATGCGCGATACCCTTGGGCTGTTGGTCACGGAAGTGATCGCAAACAGTCCGGCCGACAAAGCGAAGATCGAAGAGGGAGATCGCTTGCAGCGGGTGAACGATACGGATCTACGCCTCTCGCCACCGGATGCCGGCGACCGGGAAATGCGGGGCCTCATGGCGCGCCGCCTGATTCGTGTGCTGGACAAGCTCAAACCGGGGGATGCGGTCGATCTCGTGGTCTACTCCGACGGAAAGGCCCGGACGGTGAAAGTCACCACAGCCAAGGCCTCCGAAGCCTTTAAGGACGACGGGCAGCTGGGGTTCGATCACGGCTGGATGGGCGGGAACACTGTCGTGGGTCTCGACGGGTTGACCGACAAGATCAGCAGGCTAGACGGCGACCTCCGCTTGATCGATCCCGGCGATCACGAGGGCCCAATAGGCGCACTGCGATACGACATAGGCCCAGGTAGCTACAGGCTAGAGCTGCCACCTGTACCACCGGTACCGGTGCAGCCCGCACCGCCCGCCCCGCCGGCCCCACCCAGCGCCGCGACCCCCGGTTCGCCGAGCGCGCCACCGGCGCCGGTCGACCCGCCGCGCCGCACGATGCGGATCCGTGCGGTTGTCCCGCCCGCGTCTGATGAGAGCGTGGTAGTGAGGATGTGAGGGGCTCGACGTTCGACGCTCGACGCTCGAAAAAAACCTCGGGGTCTGTCGCGGCACTGCGACGAGCCCCGAGGTTTCTTCTCGAACGTCGAACGTCGAACGTCTAGCCTTTCAATCCACCCCCCCATCCGGCTCCAACGCGATATACCGCACGTCGTCCTGGCCGATTGCTCGCAGCCAGGTGATGAGTTGACTGATGCGTTCGGGGGGTTGAACACCCGTCGCTCCCACAATGCTGCGCTCGACGGTCAACTCCCGGCCGACCTGGGCATAGTGTGCGCGGTAGTGACCGAAGACGCTCGTCGCATCGATGTCAGGGGGCAGGCGTGCCTGCCAGCCAGGAGGGAGGAGCAAATGGAATTCCGACGACTCCTCATAGGGTCCGACGACGGACTCCGCATCGATCGGCGTCCGGCGGTATTCCCGCCCCTGAAGCTCCGCCAGGATGTCCGGCCGCGCATAGCTCCGGACCGGCAACGTCAGGATCTTGGTACCGCCGGCGTTCGATACCGGGCGCGCGTCCTTGATCGTGAGCGCGACCATCGGCTTCGCCCCGAGGTCGCGGCCGTTGAACAGCACCAGGCTGTCGCCTGATGCGCCCTCGAACAACGTGTTCGCGATCGCGCGAGCCATGCGGTCCCGATCCGCCGCACCAAATGAAGTCGCGAACGCGCTTCGCAGCGTATACTGCCGATTGCCGGACGCGACCTCCTGATAGCGACCCGAGAATGTCATGTCGGGGGCAAGCGCACCCGTGATTTCAATCGTCGCCCGGTTGACGGTCACCGGATCAGCGGGCAGCGTGACTTCCTCGCCACTGCCGTCCGGATACACGACGAGGGCGAATTCACCCTGCTCGGGCGGGGGCAGCGACCCGTAAGGCGTCAGATCCGATGTGAGATCCAGAAACAGGAATCGATTCGGCGCATCGTTGGGCACGTCCTTGCGCACCACCGCGGCGATCATGTGATCGAGCTGCAGCGCGGACGGCATTGAGCGATTGATACCGCCCGTCGAATTGAGCAGCACGGGATAGGCCGCCACACCCATTTTGCGAACGAGTGCGATGAACAGCGTCGACTTGTCTTTGCAGTCGCCGTATCGCGTCTCCCAGACGGACATCGGCATGCGGGGCATGTATCCGCCGATTTCGCCCAGGGACAGCGAGACATACCGGAAGTCCTGCGCGACCCACCGGTAGACTGCTCGCAGCGAATCGTCCAGCGTAGCGCTGCCAGACACGATCGTCGAGAGCTGTTGAACGAGTGCCGGCGTCAGCTTGTAGCGCTTGTGGGTGAGCCCGGCGTACCAGCTCGCAATGCCTTGCCACGTGATGGGCGCAGCGATGGAGATCTGCGGGTAGAGCGCGCTCGTATCCGGAGCGAATGGTTCTGGCGAAGGTCGTGGGACGTCGGACGCCGCCCACACGTAGACACGCCGCCCCTTGGTCTGCGTCACCAACCGCGCGAAATGGACGTTCCGTTCCTGGATGCGCGGCGTAAGTGACGCCGGCACATCGACAATGAACCGGGACCGGCGGGTCACGTGGCCCGTCCCCATGGCCCACTGCGCCCAGAAATCTCCCGGGACGACGGGCTTGGTGCCTTCCATGGTGTAGCTGAAATCGACGATCGTGTTCGGCGCGACACCGCTCAGTGTGAACTGGCGCACTCGCGTGTCGGAGTACACCGGTGCTTCCTGGGCCACGGGCGCGATCGATTCCTGCGAGTGCGACGGCTTATCGCTGATGACCGTCCCGTCCGTCCGCAACACACGGATCCAGTTGACTGTCAGTCGCTGGCGGCCCGTCGTATACGGAAAGGCCAAGTCCCCGAATTGCTCGGCCGCCTGTGGCGAGAGGATCTGAACGACCTGGCGATAGGTCTTGCGATATCGGCCATCCTCCTCGAACCGGACGACTCCGTCCTCGAAGAGGTAGATGAACTGTTGGTCCGGGTAGTCCCGCGGGTGAACGGCCAGCGAATAGATCGAGTCGTTGCGCACCGAGGGGTCGCCGCTGGGGGTGATGCGCGGCGCTTGGGCGCCGCCAGCGCGAACCACGGTCGCCAACGCGACGACGATGGCGAGCCGACAGGGAGCCGAAAACGCCCGGACGTGCATGCGGCAGTGCTCAACGTAGCGTATGCCGAAAGATTTCATCCTCTACGAACCACAGTCAATTGGAACCACGGCGACCACCGATGACCCGTGGGCAGCAACCCCAAGGACACCAAGCACAAAGTGGGCAAACGAACTCCTGACAGGTCACGGAGCATCGACAAGGCCGAAGCCATCCCCGATCTGCAACGCCGGGCGGCCATGCGCCGTCCCACATTGGATCTCGGGCGCGCAAGCCCCCATAGCACCGCGAGATACGCGTAGTACCGGCTGCCGCCAGCAGTGTTCCCTGGCTCGCCGCTTGCGATCTTCGCGCCGATCAATCCCCCCAGGAGGTCACAATGGATGAGCAGACTCGCAAAGGCCTGAAGAACGAGGTCGCGGGCACGGGCAAGGAAGCTGCTGGAAGCGTTCGAGACGCCGCAGGCGGCTTGACTGGCAACCTCTCGGAGCAGATAAAAGGGAAAGCCGAGAAGCTGGAAGGGAAGGTACAGAAGGATGTTGGACGGGCTCAACGGGAAGCCGGTAAGGCCGACCACATGGAAGAGGACGAGGAAGATAAGTTGGACTGAAGGGCTCGACGTTCGACGTTAGACGTTCGATGACAAACCTCGAGGCCAGCTGGAAGCACCGTGGCCGACCTCGCGGTTTGTCGTCGAACGTCGAACGTCTAACGTCGAACATCTAAGCAGTTACGACGTTCAACAAGCGGCCCTTCACGTACACGACCTTCGCGATGCTGCCCGTCATGTGTTTCGCGATGGCGGGTTCGGCCAGGGCGGCGGCGTAGACTTGTTCCTCGCTGGCATCGAGCGCGACGGTAACCGCGCCGCGCCGCTTACCATTGACCTGCACGACGATCACGGCAGTCTCCTCAGCGGCCAGGACGGCGTCGAACTCGGGCCACCCGCTGTCGAAGATGCTTCGCTCGTGACCCATCCGATGCCATAGCTCCTCCGCCAGATGTGGGGCGAAGGGGGCCGCCAGCTGCACGAGCGGCTCGACCTCGGCGCGATGAACCGCCCGCTCGCCCGCTCGCAGGTCGTTCACATACGCCATCATCGCGGCAATCGCCGTGTTGTACGCCAGGCGCAGGATATCGTCCGTAACCTTTCGAATCGTCTGGTGCAGCGATCGCATCACCAGCGGATCAGGTGAGCCCGTCACATGGCTCTGCGTAGCGGATGCCCACAGACGATCCAGGAAGCGCCGCGCGCCAGTGATGCCCTTATCCTGGAAATCGCCGCCCTGCTCGAAGGGACCGAGGAACATGAGATAGGTACGCAGCGTATCCGCTCCCCACTCCTCCGTGTAATAGTCGGGGTTGACGACGTTGCCGCGGCTCTTCGACATCTTGGCGCCTTCGCGGATCATGAGTCCGTGCGCGCGAAAGCGGGTAAACGGCTCCTCGAACGTCAGAAGTCCCGCATCATGCAGCACCATCGTGATGAAGCGCGCATAGAGCAGGTGCAGGACCGCGTGCTCGTTGCCGCCAATGTAGGAGTTGACGGGGAGCCACCGACGCGTGAGCGCCGCGTCGAATGGTACCTCGTCGTGGCCCACGCTCGGATAGCGCAGGAAGTACCAGCCGCTGTCGAGAAACGTGTCTGAGACGTCGGTCTCGCGACGTCCCTCCGCTCCGCACTGCGGGCACGGCACGCGATACCACTCCTCGTGCCGAGCCAAGGGCGATACGCCCGAATCATCCGGACGGAAGTCGGCGAATGTCAGGGAGCAGCACTGGCAAGTCTTTCTCGGGGACCGGCACGGCCCCGCATCGATCGCAGTAGATGATCGGGATCGGAGGACCCCAGTAGCGCTGGCGCGAGATACACCAGTCGTGCAACCGGAAGTTCTCGCACCGCTCGTGCCGCACCCCGCATCTCCAACCACGCGACGACTCGGCGCTCGCCTTCTTCGACGTCGAGTGCGTCGAAGTCCCCTGAGCGCACCAGGTGACCAGGCCCGGTGTACGCCGCTGTCAGGGGAGCGTCCGCAGTGTTGGTCCTCGTCTGGACCGGCCACCACTCGCACGATGGGCAACCCATACCGTTGCGCAAATTCGAAGTCGCGCTCGTCATGCCCGGGCACTGCCATCACGGCACCTGTGCCGTAATCCATCAAGACATAGTCGGCAACCCAGATTGGGATGGGCGCGCCGGTGGCCGGATTGGTTGCGTACGAGCCCGTGAACACCCCGGTCTTCTCTCGGCTGCCGATCCGGCGGCTCACGAGATCCTGATTCGCCGCCACCTGACGATAGGCTTCGACCTCGATGCGTTGCGCGTCGGTGGTCAAGCGATCGACCGCCGGATGTTCGGGCGCCAGCACCAGGTAGGTGGCGCCGAAGATCGTATCCGCCCGCGTCGTGAAGACCGTGAGCGACACGGGCTCGGCCGCACCGCGAGTCGGCGATGCCACGAACGTGAGCTCCGCGCCGTCCGACCGCCCAATCCAATTCCGTTGCTGTGTCTTGGTCGTCTCGGACCAGTCCAACCAGTCGAGGTTCGCGAGCAGCCGCGCTGCATAGCGCGAGATCGCGAAGAACCACTGCTCGAGAAACCGTTGCTCGACCTTGGTGCCGCACCGCTCGCACTCGCCGTCGATGACCTGCTCATTCGCGAGCACGGTCTTGTCGAAAGGACACCAGTTGACCGCCGCCTTCTTCTTATAGGCCAGGCCGCGAGCAAGGAGTTGCAGAAACACCCACTGCGTCCAGCGATAGTACGCAGGGTCTGTCGTGTCGACCGAGAACCGCCAATCGATCATGAGTCCGGCCCGGTCGAGCTGACGCCGGAAGTTGGCAATGTTGCGCGGGATCAGCTCCCTCGGGTTCACACCGACCTTGAGGGCGTAGTTCTCAGAATGGATGCCGAACGCATCGTAGCCCAGCGGCTCGAACACCGTATGGCCACGCATGCGTTGGAACCGCGCGAAGATGTCGTTACCTGTGAACGCGAAGAGGTTGCCCACATGCAGCCCTTCGGCCGACGGGTACGGGAACATCATGAGCGCGTAGAACGGGCGCTCACCACCGCTGACGTCGGTTGAGTTCGTGCCAGATGGCACGCCATCGGTCCTGCCACTTCTGCTCGACGACAACGGGGTCGTAGGCCTCAGGCGGCGGCGTGGCGTGCGGTTCTTTCGGTGTCGCGGGCGCGGACATGTGGGAAAGATAAAGGGCCAGCCGGCGGGCGCTGCGCGCCCGCGTCACCCGTAACCCGTCACCCGGCCCTTCCACTACTTTCCCCCCATGCCGCGCCGCCGGAAGCGTCTCGACCCTGCGTCGTTCCAGCTGCCTGTTGACCGCTTGCGAGGCGCCGTGTCGAGCGACCGCGGGGTCGCGCGCGTTCGTGAGGTGTTGCTCGCCGGCGGCAACGGGCCCAGGGCGATGGTGCAGATCAGCGCCGAGCGACCCTGCGTCATGGGTGGCACTGACGAAGTGATTGCGCTGCTCAAGCTGACCGTCGAGGATTGGCCGGCGTTGTCCGTGTTTTCGCTATATGACGGCGATCGAGCCGACACCGGCGAAACGGTTATGACGATCGAGGGGCCGTACGATCTCTTCGCGCCGCTCGAGCCGCTGATCCTGGGGACGTTGGCGCGGCGCACCCGGGTCAGCACCAATGCGCGGGCGTTCGTCGAAGCCGCGCGGCCCAAGTTGGTGATGGCGTTCCCTGCGCGTCACGACCACTGGCTGCTCGAGGCGGGCGACGCGCTGGCCGCGCAGATTGGCGGCGCGCTCATCCTATCGCCTGACCCCACAGTGAGCAGCCTTGGGGCGAGCGGTGGGAAGCCGTCGCTCGTACTGCCACTGCTGGCGCTCATGCCACACGCGCTGATTGGCGCCTACGGGGGCGATACCCTTGCGGCTACCAGGGCGTTCGCCGCGCGTGTCGGCATCCCGGACGCCACGCCGGCAGGCTCCGCGAGTGGGCCGGCTGAGGAGGTGCAACTCGTTGTGCCCGTCGATTACGATAACGACGCGGTTCGCACGGCTCTCGATGTCGCGCGCGCGCTCGAAGGTCGTCTTTGGGGGGTGCAACTGGCGACGCCCGAGAATCTCGTGGACACGTCCATCATTCCCATGATGGGGACATTTGTGCCGACCGGCGTCAACGCCCAGCTCGTCTGGAACGTGCGCAATGCCTTGGATGCGGAAGGGTTAGGTGACATCAAGCTGTTGGCATCGAGCGGCGTGACGCTGGAGCGAATCCGACAGTTCGAGGAAGAGGGAGTACCGGTCGACGCCTACGGCATCGGGGCCGCGCTGCTCGCCGGCCGGACGGGCTTCACTGCCGCGGTCGTGCAGTTGGACCGCCCGCTTCGTCTGCGGGTAGGGGCCGAGCTCCGCTCCAATACACGCATCGAGAAAGTGAAGTAGTCGGCACCATCGACAGTCACCGCTCACCCCTCCCCTGGTATGGCTGGTCCCAAGCTCGACGGTGCGGGCATCGCCAAAATGACGACGCTCGAAACCGCCATGAACCACATCCAGCGGCTCAACGCGGTCGTTGAGCTGTGCGCATCGGCGGTCAAGAACGAGAAGCCGGTGGCCGGTTTCGTGCCGCAAGTCCGGCGCGCGGGGCACCCACTCGTTGGCTTGTTGAAGGGTCAGTTCGGAATGATTTCCGATCAGGCTGCCGCGTTTCTCCTGCAGTCGACGCGCGGTGGCACCAACGATCAAGGGCGCGTCCGGACCATGCGCGAGGGGGTTGCCCAACTTCGCGTTCAGCTGGAGCTCGCCATAGCCAAGACGATCGAGCTGCACTCGACCGAGGAGCAGCACGACGGCGAGATGTAGTTCCGGTAGCCGACGCTCGGGTTTGCCTGACTACCGGCTCGCCGCGGCAGTGGGTAAATTCGCGGGGCTTCACCCTACTCGGACACTTTGACGATCCTCATGCCACTTTCCCGTCCTCGACGACTCGCCAGGCCCGTCTTGGCGACCGCCGCGATCGTCGCTCTGCCGCTCCTGCTCGCCGCGTGCAGTTGGATCGATCCCGCCACGCATCCGAATACGACGTTCCAGCCGCACACGGAGTTCGGCGCCGCGATCAACGATCTTTGGAATCTGCTGCTCCGGCTTGGCGTCGCCGTTTTCATCTTCGTCGAAGGGCTGCTGGTCTACGCGATCTTCCGATTTCGCGAGAAGCCGGGGGCGCCGCAACCCGAGCATGTACACGGCAATACGACGCTCGAGATCTTATGGACGGTCATCCCGGCGGTCATTCTCGTCGTGATCGCGGTCCCGACCGTGCGAACCATCTTCGTGACGCAGGCGAAGGCGGAATCGAGCGCTCTTCAGGTCGAGGTCTACGCCCATCAATGGTGGTGGGAGTTCCGGTACCCGCAGTACGGCGTGACGACTGCCGACGAGCTGTATCTGCCCATCGGCCGCAAAGTGAACTTCGCGCTCCGGACGGTCGACGTGCTGCACAGCTTCTGGGCGCCGCAGTTGGGCGGGAAGCGCGACGTGATCTCGAACCACACCAACTATCTGTGGTATACGCCGGATTCGTCGTTGTCGCCGACCGTGTTCAACGGCACCTGCAACGAGTACTGCGGCGACGGCCACGCGAACATGCGATGGCGCGCGTTCGTGGTGTCGCAAGCCGATTTCGAGCGATGGGCCCGCCACCAAGCGAGCCCGGCGATCTACCCGGCGCCGGCGCCGACGCCGCCTGCACCGGCGGCGCCCACGCGCACGAGTAGCACCGGCGCTGGCAGCGTCGTTCGACCGGTGTCGCAACTCGCCGCATCTGGCCAGCAAGCCGCGGCATCAGTCGGCGCCACAAGCCGCACCCGCCGCGTGGGATTCGACCCTCGTCTTCCCGCGTGACAAGATCCCGGTGTATGCGATCCCCGCCACGCCCACACCTGACGGGCTGACGTTCACTCCGGGACTGGTGGGGGATCCGGCGCGCGGATTCAAGACCTTCTCGTCGGGGCTGTGCATCGGATGCCACACGGTCAAGGGCAATCCCATGGCGCAGAGCCCCATCGGCCCGAACCTGACGCATGTCGGGTCGCGCTACACCATTGCCGGATCGATCTACCCCAACGACACCGAGCATCTCCGGCTGTGGATCAAGAACGCCGAGGCGATGAAGCCCGGCGTCATCATGCCGACGATCGGGATCGGCCAGGTTGACCCCCGAACGAAAATGACGGCCTCCCCTTCGACCGGCGGCCTCACCGACCAGCAGATCGCGGACGTCGTCGCGTATCTGCAGGCACTGAAGTAGGAGCGATCACAGAATGGCGACGATTGCCGCGCCGACGTTTGCCGCACCGATCGAGCGAACCGAGGGTGGGTTGCGGAGCTGGTTCGGGACGACCGACCACAAACGCATCGGCTATTTGTATTTCTTCACGTCCTTGAGCTTCCTGCTCTGGGGCGGCGCTGAGGCGATGATCATCCGGTTGCAGCTCATTGGGCCGAACCGGCACTTCGTCTCGCCCAACGTCTACAATCAGCTGTTCACAATGCACGGCACGACAATGATCTTCCTCGTCGTCATGCCGTTGTCGGCAGCGTTCTTCAACCTGCTGATTCCACTCCAGATCGGGGCGCGGGATGTCGCCTTCCCGCGCCTCAACGCGTTCAGCTACTGGGTGTACCTGCTCGGCGGCCTGGTCATCTCGCTCCCGATCCTATTCAGCCTCGGGCCGGATGGAGGTTGGTTCGGGTATGCGCCGCTGACGACCAACACCTACTCCCCGGGACTGAACATTGATTTCTGGGCGATCGGACTGCAGATCCTCGGCATCTCTTCGCTCGCCACCGCGTTCAACTTCGCCACGACGATCATCAACATGCGCGCGCCAGGCATGAACCTCATGCGCATGCCGATGTTCAGCTGGATGGCGTTCGTCGTGATGTTCCTGCTCATTCTCGCGTTCCCAGTCATCACGATCGCAGTGGTGTTCCTGGTGTTCGACCGTTTCTTCGGTACGAACTTCTACACGATCCAGGCCGGGGCAGACCCGCTCCTGTGGCAACATTTGTTCTGGATCTTCGGCCACCCAGAGGTCTACATCCTCATCCTGCCGGCGTTCGGCTTAGTGTCGGAGGTCCTGCCGACGTTCAGCCGCAAGCCGCTGTTCGGCTACCCGGTCATGGTGTACTCGGGCATCCTGATCGGTTTCCTCGGGTTCGGCGTGTGGGCTCACCACATGTTCGCCGTCGGCATGGGTCCGATCGCTGACACGGTCTTCAGCGTCACCACGATGCTGATCGCGATCCCGACTGGAGTGAAGATCTTCAACTGGATCTTCACGATGTGGGGTGGCTCGCTGCGCTTTACGACGGCAATGCTGTTCGCGATCGCCCTCGTCGGCATGTTCACGATCGGCGGCATCTCGGGCATCATGCACGCGTCGCCGCCGGCCGATCTCCAGCAGACCGATACGTACTTCATCGTCGCGCATTTCCACTACGTCCTGGTCGGCGGTTCTTTTATGGGCCTGATGGCGGGGCTCTATTACTACTTCCCCAAGCTCACCGGCCGCCTGCTCAACGAACCGCTCGGGAAGGTCCACTTCTGGACCAACCTGGTCGGTGCCAACCTCGCCTTCTTCCCGATGCACTACTCGGGCATGTTGGGGATGCCGCGCCGTATCGTGACCTACAATGCCAACCAGGGGTGGGACACGTTCAACCTGCTGTCGAGCATCGGCGCGTTCACCATGGGGGCAGCGACCCTCGTCCTCGTCTACAACATTCTGGTGAGTCGCAAGCGGGGCGCGCTGGCGGGCAACGACCCCTGGGGCGGTGGGACACTGGAGTGGTCGATCCCATCTCCACCTCCCATCTACAACTTCGCCAAGATCCCGCGAGTGACTTCGCGCTACCCGATGTGGGACCTGAAGTCACCGCAGCTCGCCGCGGACGTACCCCATACCCGTGCGGGCGACAAGGCCGTCGAGGTGGATCTCGCATCAGCACGCGTCGCTGGGGCGAGCCCCGCAGGGGCCGGTGCGCGACCACAACCACAGCCAGCGGCCGTGCGTGCGCAAGATACAATGCGCATACCGACGGCCGAAGAGCTGGGGATCCCTATCCCCTACACCACCACTAAACCATTCTTCACGGCGTTGGGCATCACCATCATGTTCTGCGGTCTGATCCTGACGCGCGTGTACTGGACACCCGGCTGGGTCGTGCTGGCCGCCGGCGTGTCGACGTTCATCGGGTCGCTGTACTGGTGGCTGACCTCTCCGCTCGAGCCGGTGCATGAAGCGCACGGCGCGCACGGCGTGCACGCACACTGACCCACTCTAGCTCACCGTCATCCCGTTCCCATGGCCACTGCCGCTCTTCCCACCAGCGACGTCGATCATACCTATACCACCACCGGGCTGCCGCACCGGAAGATCGCGATCTGGGCCTTTATCGGCTCCGAATGCATGCTGTTCGCGTCGCTGATCTCGACATACCTCATCTACAAGGGGCGGAGCGTCCAGGGTCCGTTCCCGCATGACCCCTGGACTGACCCGGCCACGGGGCAGCACTACAAGGCAATCCTCAACATTCCCGTCACCTCCTGCTCGACATTCGTCCTGCTCATGTCGTCGCTGGCGATGGTCTTGGCGTTGGCTGCCGTCGAGAACAGGGACAAGCCCAAGGTCACGATGGGCGAGAAGATTCTGGGCTCGTCCAAGCTCTGGCTTTTCATGACCGCGGTACTGGGCGCGACCTTCCTCGGATTTCAGGCGTTCGAGTTCACCTCATTCGTGCACGAAGGGCTGTCGATCCGGCGCAATCTCTTCGGCTCATCGTTCTTCACGCTCACGGGATTCCATGGCGCCCACGTCACGGTGGGTGTCCTGTGGCTATGCACCATGCTGGGCATCGACTTCAAGCGCGGCTTGGGACCCAAGGATGCCCTGAACGTCGACATTATGGCGTTGTACTGGCATTTCGTCGACGTCGTGTGGATCGCCATTTTCACGCTCATTTACCTGATCCATTAGAGCTGCAGCCAATGACATCATCCGAATCCCATCACGGTCAGGCAGCGGACGCGCTTGAGGCGCAGCTGGGTGCCGTGCACGAGCACCCGACGTGGCCGATCTACTGGAAGGTGGCGACGGTCCTGACGGTCATCACGGTCGTCGAGGTCTGGTGCTACTACTTGCCGAGTTTTGTGAGCACGCCGTACTTCGTCCCGACACTGCTCATCCTGTCGGCGGCGAAGTTCGCGATCGTCGTGATGTTTTACATGCACCTGAAGTACGACCACAAACTGTTCCGGGCGCTCTTTACCGGCCCGCTGCTGGTCGCGATGGTGACGATCGTGGCGCTGCTGTTCCTGTTCGGGCACTTCGCGATCAGGTTGGGGCTGTTGCGGTAACGGAGGGTGTAGGGTTTGGGGTTTGGGGTTAGGCAACGACAACCGCAATGACAACAACGGGCGACGCAATGCGTCGCCCGTTACCGGTCCAAGGCCGATCACTATGCACCGTGATCGGCCTTTCGGTTTGTTCCCTGGCCGCCGACCCCTGACACCGCACTTACGTCTCTACACCCAACCGGTGCGCACCCATATTTTCCCAGTATGCTCCTCCACCCCCTCGACGCTACCGGGATCACCGGTTTCTCGGTGCACCCGAGCACGGTCATCGGCATCGCGGGCCTGGGAGCGCTGTATGCGTGGCGCGTCAAGCGCGAGCAGCGCACGCCGACGACGACGCAGCTGGTCGCGTTCATCAGCGGCCTGGTAGTCATGTTCTTCAGCTTGAACGGGCCGTTGCACGATCTGAGCGACGAGTACCTCTTCAGTGCGCACATGGTGCAGCACCTCGCGCTGACGTTCGTGGTCGCGCCGCTCCTCGTGATGGGGACGCCGGGGTGGATGCTGCGCCCCGCGTTACGCGTGCGTGCCGTTGCGGCAGTGGCGCGATGGATCACCCGCCCCAGCCGCTGTTTCGTGGTGTTCAATTTGGCGATCGCGCTCTGGCACTTGCCGCCGCTGTACAACCTCGCGATGGCGCGCCATCCGGTGCACATTGTCGAGCACCTCACGTTCCTGGTCACGGCGGTACTCATGTGGTGGCCGCTGTTGAGTCCGCTGCCGGAGTTGCCTCGACTGGCTTACCCCGGTCAGATGCTGTACTGCTTTTTGATGAGCATCCCCATGTCCGTGGTCGCGATCTACATCGCCCTGGCGAACCATGTGCTCTATCCAGCATACGAGGCCGCGCCCAGGATCTGGGGTATTCTACCGCTCGAGGACCAGATGATCGGCGGGCTCATCATGTGGATTCCGGGCGGTCTCTTTTTCTACGGCGTCATGACCGTCGTCTTTTTCAAGTGGGCCGCGCGCGACGCAGACACCACCGAAGCGGCCCAGGTACGCGTATGACAGCGTCATTTCCGCTCAGCGAGCCTGGACATTTCGCGGGTCAGAAACGACGTCAGCGCCGATCAGTCGGCGGCGTCCGGGTCGTCAGTGGATGGTTGTTGGGAGTTGTAGCATGCTTCGCAGCTGGGTGCGGGGGCACTGCTGGCAGCAAAAACAGCACGAATCGCCTGTGTGAGCAAGCGGGTGATGACTCTGTGATTGCGGCTGCGTTGACGGGCTTTCTCGATCACTCGGACCCCGAGCCGGGATTCCTCGTGTACATCCCTGCCACGGATTCAACGCCGCCGCCCGCTGCCGTCCAGCGGATGCAGGATCGGCGGACGACGTACATGTACTCCGCAGTGCCGTCGCAGCAGGCTGTCGTCGAGAACCGCATCAAGAGCTACGGTGACTACGACGCATTGCTGGTAGCCTACCACGGACTCTCGAAAACGGATCCGCTGCACCCGGTCGTGACGTTCAGCGGCCATTACATCGGCGGCACGAAAGTGCGGGGGCATGTGCTTGGCCCGCTGTCGATCAAGCCGCAGTGCGACAGCACGGGTGCATGGTCCACCCCGCCCGCGAACGCTCAGGCTGGCGCGCCGCACCCAACGAGCCCAGCCAGCGGATCAGCGACTTCGCCTCGTGGCCAGTAGCGCCGCTCCTTCCGTCACGGTACTACAAGAGTCTGTGCGGAGCGGGGGCGAGGTCCAGCTGCCCGTAGCGGATCCACGGCGCGGTCGGCTCCTGGCGCTGGACGTATTTCGCGGCATTACTGTCGCAGGGATGCTGCTCGTGAATGACCCTGGCAGCTGGGGTCACATTTTCGCGCCGCTCGAGCACGCCCCATGGAATGGCTGGACGCCGACGGATCTGATCTTCCCCTTCTTCCTCTTCATTGTGGGGATCACGACCACGCTGTCCATGACCGCGCGTCGCGCACGCGGCGACAGCGACGCGGCGCTGACCAGACAGGTCTTGCGGCGTGGGGCCATTATCGTCGCGCTCGGCCTGTTCGTGAGCTGGTTCCCAGGCTTCACGTGGGGATCCGTGACCGGCGTTGCGGACCCGTCCGTGCTCGATCGGGTTCGAGACCGCCTGCTCCACGTTCGCGGACCCGGGATCCTTCAGCGGATCGGGATTGTCTACATCGTAGCTGGACTGATTGCTCTGCGCACGTCGCTACGGACGCAACTTCTTTGTATCGCGGGTATCCTGCTGGGCTACTGGGCGATCATGACTCTGGTTCCGGTCCCGGACTCCGGCCGGCCCGGATGGGCTGTCATGGATCAGCCACCGGCGACGCTCGCCGCCTGGTTCGATCGCTTGCTGCTCGACTGGAGCAGTTGGGGTGGCGGCAACCACATCTGGGCACAGAGCGTGACCTGGGATCCGGAGGGACCACTCTCAACGGTGCCCGCCATCGCGACGACGCTCCTTGGGCTCATCGCGGGGCGCTGGATCGTGAGCGATCGATCGTTGAGCGAGCGGCTGGTCGGTCTGCTCGCGGCCGGCGCCATCCTGGCCGCAGCGGGTTGCATGTGGGGATGGGTGTTCCCCATCAACAAGAATTTGTGGACGAGTTCTTTCGTTCTCCTAACGGCCGGTCTCGGCGCGCTCACACTCGGAACGTGCCTGTGGCTCATCGATTCCCTGGGAATCCGACGCTGGTCCACTCCGTTCATGATCTACGGTGTGAACCCGATCGTTGCATTTGTCGGCTCGGACATGATGGCGCGTCTGATCTACTCGGTCATTACGGTCCCGAGCGCCAGCGGCCCGGTTCCGTTGGAGACAGCGATCTATCGCTCCGCCTTCGCCTCGTGGCTCGATCCGAAGCTCGCGTCGTTGGCGTTCGCAGTTAGTTTCGTGCTGCTGTGGCTGGCAGTCCTCACTGTACTGTACAAGCGGCGCATCTTCGTCAAAGTGTAGCTTTACGTCGTCCCATGGTCCTCAAAGGTCCGTCTCTCATTCTCGTCCTCGCGCTCGGCAGCTCCCTCCTCTGCCCGCAGCGTACAGCGACCGCGCAAACAGGGCACGTGCGGCATCGCCATCGCCGAAGCACGGTGGTGCCGGCGGTCCGGTACGACGCGCCCAAGACCGTGGACGCATTGGACACCGACCTGTCCTCGATGCTCCATGGCCGCGTGCGCACCGGCCAGTGGGGGGTCATCGTCGTGTCGCTCACCCGAGGCGACACATTGTACGCCGTGAACGCCGACATGCCGCTCCGACCAGCGTCGACGATGAAGCTCTTCACGTCTGCGCTCGCGTTCGATCGCCTCGGCCCAGACTACACGTTCGAGACCGATGTGTTGCGGGACGGCCCGGTGAACGCCGATGGCTCCGTGCAGGGTAACCTGATCTTGCGCGGCGACGGCGACCCATCGCTCTCGAACCGGTTTCTCCGCGGTGAGCCCGACGCGCCGATGCAGAGCCTTGCCCGGTCGGTGGCTGCAGCCGGGATCCGGCGCGTGCATGGCGACATCGTCGGTGATGCGACCGCCTTCGAGGGACAAGCGATCCCCGCTGGCTGGCTGCGGCGCTACCTCGGCGCGAGCTATGCCGCCCGCGTATCGGCGCTCTCACTCAATGACAACGTCGTCGTGGTTGCCGTCTCGCCTGGCGCTGCAGGACACGCGGCGGAGGTCGTGCTGGAGCCGTCGTCCAGTGCCCTGCCCGTGCAGAATGCCGTGCACACCGTCGCGGGCAGCACCGGCGCGCGTATCTCGGTCTACGCGCGTCACGATGGCTCGATTCACGCCGCTGGATGGATCGGATCGCGATGTGGCACCCGCCTATTCGAGCTGGTCATTGAAGATCCCGCACTCTTCACGGTCGGTGCCTTCCGCAACGCCCTCGCCGCCGCCGGCGTGCGGGTCGATGGTGCCATTCGTCTCGCGTCGACGCCTGTCGCGGCGGTCAAGGTCGCGGCGCTCCCCTCGCCGCCATTGACCCGGATCGTCGCGGCGATGAATCGCGAAAGCATCAATCACTACGCGGAGTTGCTGTTCCGAGATGCGGTGCGTGGACCGGACCGCTCCTCGATCGGCTCCGTCGATCTCGGCGCGGCCCTTCTGCGCCAGTTCCTGACAGACAAGGTCGGCGTTACCGGCGACGCCGTGACCGTCACGGATGGGAGTGGCCTTTCGACACTCGACCGCGTCACCCCGCGTGCAATGGTCGAGCTCTTGTCCTACGCCGACCGTGCGCCGTGGAGCACAGCGTTCCACGCGTCCTTGCCGGTGGCCGGGGAGTCCGAGCTGCTGCGCAACCGCATGCGCCAGACCCCCGCACAGGGGAACCTGCACGCCAAGACTGGCACCACCGAGTACGTGATTTCGCTTGGCGGCTACGTGACCGCCGTCGACGGCGAGGTCCTCGCCTTCAGCTTCATTTACAACGGATACGACCGCTGGAATGCGAAGACGACGATCGACGGCATGGGTGCGACGCTGGCGTCGTTCGGCCGGCAGGACAAGGCCGAGACGCGGAGTGGCGGACGGGTAACGGGTAACGGGTAACGGGTAACGGGTAACGGGTAACGGGTAACGGGTAACAGAGACCTACAACGGTGACTCGCACCGCGGCCGGTAGGGGCGACGCAATGCGTCGCCCCGCGATGCGACGTGACAAGGTCTATCGCCCCCGCCGCGGGGGTTGAATAACGTTCGTGTCACCCGATTAGACGAGGGTGAGATCGGCATGTCGGGGGACACCCGCCACAATCGCCGGCCGCCATCCTGACAACGTCGGCCCTTGGACTCCGTGCGGACGGTGCGGCACCTCAGGGCGACGCGTTGCGTCGCCCCTACCCGCCGGATTGCACGTGTCGTTGTACATCCCTTTTTCCGTCACCTGTCGCCCGCCGCCCGGCTTCAGCGGGTTCCCCCGCCGTTACCATGGTTCGACACACCGTTACGTGACGTGCGCCTTTGATCCAGTAGCCGCACAGAGTGCTCTTGCCACTCGCGGCGTCCCAGCCACGAACCGTTGCGCCTCACCATCGGACCGGTGGGGCACGCGCGCTGTCGCGCCCGATACAGCCGAAGCTCGGAAGTAGAAAGTAGAGACCCTCGGTCTTCGTCTGCTTTCTACTTTCTGTGCCTCTACGTTCTAGCGCGAGCGAAGCAAGCGCTCACGGCCAGTGAAAGAAGTCCGCCAACACCGGGGCGGCCAGCTCTGGGACATTGGAGTCCCAGTCGGCGCGATCCACCCATTCGCCGATCGGATGTCCCCGTTGGCTGATGGCGATGAAGGCCGGAAGCGGTCCGCCGTCATGGTTGTCGAGTCCACTGCTGCCTAGCAGGCCCTCCCAGTGGTCGACGTCGACGCGGACGATATACGTGCCCCCAAATGCCTGGGCCACGGCGCGTTTCGAGAGGCTGCGGTCCAGCCAGTGACATGCGCGACACCAGGCGGACGTGAGCTCGACGTAGGGACGGAGCTTGGCCTGCGCCGCATCGTCCGCCGCCTTGGCGAGCTGCTCGGTCATGCTTCCGCCGGTTGGGCGAATGTCGATGACCGTGAACGGCAGTCCCTCGCCGATCCGAGAATCGGGTTTCGGCAGGTGCCCCGTGCCACATGCGATCACGCCTGCGGCCAGTGCCGCCCCTGCAGCCACCGCTGCCCCCCTCCCACACGCTCCCATTGTCCGCTCCCGCGCCCGGCGTTTCGATGGCGACATTGTCCAGAGGGATAGTGTAACATCTCTGTCACACAATGTCACGACACGGTCACATAGAAACGCAAGCCTCGGTCCCCGTCGCGCGTGTGCGTGGCGGCTTTCGATTCGCCCCCGTCCAAGGGTCTATTACGATTCCTCCATGCACATTGCCGTCGCCTCCGATCACGCCGGTGTCGATCGGAAATGGGAGGTCATCAGCGCGCTGCGGGCAGACGGCCACGAGGTGGACGACCTCGGCACCGATTCCACGGCCCCGGTTGACTACCCCGACTTCGCTGAGAAGCTCGCCCTCCACGTCGTAAACGGACGCGCCGCGCGCGGCGTACTACTCTGCGGAAGCGGAGTCGGTGCCTCGGTCGCGGCCAACAAGGTGCCCGGCATCCGGGCCGCGGTTTGCCACGACAGCTACTCGGCGCATCAGGGCGTCGAACACGACGATATGAACGTCCTGGTGCTCGGGGCCCGCGTGATCGGTGCGGAGCTTGCCAAGGAACTCGCTCGCGTATTCGTCCGCGCTCGGTTCAGTGGCGAGGAGCGTCATGCGCGCAGGCTCGCCAAGGTGCAGGCGATCGAGGAACGATTCTCTGGAAGTCCCACGCCACCGGTTCGGCCATGACGACCATGCACGCTGATCTGGGTACGTTTGCTCCAGCCGTAGCGGAAACAGCGGCCCGTTTCGACAAGGAGCAGATCCTCGCTCGTATCGCACGCGGCGACTACACGGTCTGGAAGCCCGACCCCACCGAAATCACAAATCGACTGGGTTGGCTCACCATCGCCGATCGCATGCGAAGCGAGCTGCCGGACATCGAACGCCTCGTGGACGACGTCCGCGCGGCCGGGTACACCGACGCACTGCTGCTCGGCATGGGCGGCTCGAGCCTCGCCCCCGAAGTCTTCCGCCGGACGTTCGGCGTCGCGGACGGGTATCTCGATCTGGCGGTGTTGGACAGCACCGATCCGGGCGCAGTGATAGCACACGCACAGCGGCTCGATCCCAAACGCACGCTGTTCATTGTCTCGACGAAAAGCGGCGGCACCGTCGAGACGTTCTCGTTCTTCCGTTACTTCTACCGCTGGACGGTACGTGCGCTGGGCGCAGCCGCGGCGGGTGCGCACTTCATCGCGATCACCGACCCCGGCAGCGAGCTGGTCAACGTCGCCACGCGATATGCGTTCAGGCGGACCTTTCTGAACGACCCCAACATCGGCGGACGCTACTCGGCCCTGTCCCACTTTGGCCTGGTGCCAGCCGCACTGATCGGCGCCGACCTCCCGCGCCTGCTGGACCGCGCCACGGCGGCTGAGCACGAGACAGCGCCAGCTGCCAAGCTGGGCGTCATCCTGGGCGAGCTCGCCACGCGCGCGGTCGACAAAGTGACGTTCGCGCTCTCACCCTCGATCGGCGCTTTCGCGACCTGGGCGGAGCAGTTACTGGCTGAGAGCACGGGCAAGGAAAGCAAGGGCATCGTGCCGATCGCCGATGAGCCGCTCGGGAAGCCGGAGGTCTACGGAAAGGATCGGGTGTTCGTGCATCTGCGCGTCGGCGGCGATACCACCCATGACGCGGCGCTCGACGCCCTGCGCAGCGCCGGTCACCCGGTCGTGCGTTTCGACCTGGCGAGCCCCTATGACCTCGGCTCGCAGTTCTTCCTGTGGGAGCTCGCAACGGCCATCGCTGGTTGGCGCCTCGGCATCAACCCGTTCGACCAGCCCAACGTCGAGGCGGCCAAAGTGCTCGCTCGCCAGATGGTCAAGACGTACGAGAGCACGGGCGCCCTGCCGACGGTGCCGCCGACCGCGCAAGGCGACGGGCTGACCGTGTATGTGGCCGGGGCAGCGCCGCCCAAAGCCGGGAGCGCACCCGATCTCGTGCGTGGATTCCTCGAGCAGGTGAAGCCTGGCGATTATGTCGCCCTACAAGCGTGGATCGAGCCGACAGTGATCGCGACGGCAGCGCTCCAGGAGCTCCGTGTCGCGATCCGAGACCGGTACCGCGTCGCCACGACGGTCGGCTATGGGCCCCGGTTTCTGCACTCGACCGGACAGCTGCACAAGGGCGACGGCGGGGATGGGGTGTTTCTCCAGATGGTGACGCCGGCGCCGGCCACCGACGTGCCAATCCCCGATAGCGCCGACAGTGATGCCTCACACATGACGTTCGGCGTGCTCAAGGTCGCCCAGGCGCTCGGCGATCGCCAGGCGCTACTCGATCGCGGCCGACGGGTCCTGCGGGCCGATCCTGACCATATCCCGCAAGACATCAACCGCATTGCCAGCCTGGTGTCCTGATCCGTGTGCGCTGCGGCGGTCGCGCGCGCCGTGATCTTCGATCTGGACGGCACGTTGGTCCAGACTGAATCCCTCAAGGCCGAGTCGTACGCCCGAGCCGCGGCACAGCTCCGGCCGGGCGCGGTTGATCCACAGGCCGTGATCGACGCCTTTGATCATTGCATCGGGCGGCCGCGGGACGAGGTCGCGCAGACGCTGCTGGATCGCTTTGGACTCGCCGATGCGGCGGCGCGGATGCAGCCGCAACTGGGCGCCCCGACCCCGCGCGATGCGTTCGTGGCGCTGCGGATGAAGATCTACGAGTCGATGCTCGCGGATTCACAGCTCCTCAAACGCCAGGAGTTCCCGTACGCGACGGCCCTGGTGCGCCACCTCAAAGCCGACGGCTATCCGGTGGCCCTGACGACGGTCTCACACCGAGCGCAGGCCATGATCGTGCTCGATGCGTTGCGCCTGCGGGATCAATTCGATGTGATCATCACGATCGACGACGTCGCGCACGGCAAGCCCGACCCCGAGATCTATTTGCTGGCCACGAGTCGCCTCGCGATCCCACCGGCGCAGTGTCTGGCCGTCGAGGACTCGCTGCCGGGCGTGCGAGCGGCGGTCGCTGCGGGCATGCCATGCGTGGCGTCGACAAATGATTTGACTCGCGATGCGGTACACGCGGCCTTGCCGCTTCCGGGCGTCCAGGTTGTCGACGATCCGGCGACGCTCGAAGCAGTCGTGCGCGGATGTCTCATTACACCAGAGGAAGCTGGCGTATGGAACTAGGGATGGTTGGGTTGGGCCGCATGGGCGCCAACATGACGACGCGCCTCATCCAGGGCGGCCATCGCGTCATCGTCTACGATCGCGACACCAAGGCCGTCGCCACTGCCGCGACGGGAGGAGCGACGGGCGCCCCGTCGCTCGAAGACCTGGTCACTCGACTGACTGCGCCGCGGGCAGTGTGGGTGATGGTCCCTGCCGGGGACCCGACGGAAAGCACGATTCAGTCGCTCGGTCGACTCCTCGCCCGCGGCGACACCATCATCGATGGCGGCAATAGCAACTACAAGGACGGGATGCGCCGCGCGACTGAGCTCGCCACGCGCGGCATCCAGTTCGTCGACGCGGGCACCAGTGGCGGCATCTGGGGACTCAAGGAGGGATACTGCCTCATGATCGGCGGTGATGCGGCTGCGGTGACTCGGCTGCGCCCCATTTTCGAGACTCTAGCCCCTGAGCGCGACCACGGCTGGTCCCACGTCGGACCGAGCGGCGCGGGCCACTACGTCAAGATGGTCCACAACGGCATTGAGTATGGTCTCATGCAGGCATACGCCGAAGGGTTCTCGATCCTGCGCCACAAGGAGGAGTTTCACCTCAATGTCGCCGAAATCGCCGATCTCTGGCGATACGGCAGTGTCGTGAGGTCCTGGCTGCTGGATCTTGTGACGAACGCGCTCCGTGACAATCCGTCACTCGACGGGATCGCACCGTATGTCGCCGATTCCGGGGAAGGCCGCTGGACCGTGGCGGACGCGATCGATCTCAACGTGCCCGCACCGATCATCACACAGTCGTTGATCGAGCGCCTGCGCTCCCGCGACACGGATTCATACTCGGACAAGATGCTGGCCGCGCTCAGAAATCAGTTCGGCGGCCACGCAATCAAGACCGAGGCGTCGACCGCTCAATCGAGCGGCGAGTCCGGGGCGACTCGCGCCGGGACCGAGCGGACGGCTGGGGGGCGATCGGTATGACGCCGCCCTCCCCCTCCATTACTGCAGCGCCCAGCTCCGATGGCGCCGGCGCGCAGACTGAGACGGTCGAACCTGCGGTCTTTGTCATCTTTGGCGCGACCGGCGACCTTGCCCGCCGCAAGATCCTCCCGGCGCTCTGGCAGTTGCACGCGCACAAGCTCACGGATCGCGGCCTGGTGATTCTGGGCGTGTCGCGCGGCTCGGACGAGGCCTCGTTTCGCGCGATTGTGCGCGATGCGATTCCGGCAGACGTCGCGTCGCCCGCTGACGTGGCGGCCTGGACGGATCAATGGGTGTACTATCAACCCACGAGCGCCGGCGACCAGTCTGAGTTCGCCTCGCTCCGCGAGCGCATCGAGCGCCTCGAGCACGACCACGGCCTGCCGGGCAATCGGGCCTTTTATCTCTCGCTGCCGCCGCAGGCATTTGCCTCGACGATCGCGGGTCTCGGGGCTGCGAAGCTGAACCACAGCGCGGGGTGGACCCGCATCGTGATCGAGAAGCCATTCGGCCGCGATCTGCCGTCGGCGCAAGAGCTCAATCGCCTGCTGCATCAGTTCTTCGATGAGTCACAGGTCTATCGCATCGACCACTACCTCGGCAAAGAGACCGTCCAGAATCTCCTGGTCTTTCGCTTCGCCAATGCGATGTTCGAATCGCTGTGGAATCGCGATCACATCGAGAGCGTCGAGATCACAGTTGCCGAGGAGCTCGGCGTCGAGCAGAGGGCCGGCTACTACGAGCAGGCGGGCGCTCTGCGCGACATGGTGCAGAGCCACCTCACACAGCTGCTTGCCCTCGTCGCCATGGAGGTGCCGACCGCTTTCGAAGCGGGCGCGATCCGGGAGGAGAAGGTGAAAGCGCTCCGGTCGATTGCCGCTATCGGGCCGATGGACGCGGTCTTCGGGCAGTACGCCGCGGGGACGATCCATGGCAAGCCGGTGCCGGGGTACCGCGAAGAGCCTGGAGTCTCGCCGACGTCTACGACTCCGACGTTCGCCGCGCTCCGCATCTGTGTCGACAACTGGCGCTGGCAGGGCGTGCCCTTCTACCTCCGCACGGGCAAGCGGATGGCTCGCCGCCTGACCGAGATTCGTGTGCGCTTTCGCAAAGCTCCCGTCTGGATGTTTCGCTCCGTCGCCAGCGCATCGCCCCAGGCAAACACCTTGGTGATCACGGTGCAGCCGAACGAAGGCTTCCTCCTCTTTTTCGACGTCAAAGCGCCCGGTGATCCATTCCGTCTGCAGCGACTGACCCTGCATTTCGCCTACGACGAAGAATTCAAGACATTGCCGGAAGCATACCAGACGTTGCTGCTCGATCTGCTGCGCGGTGATCAGACGCTGTTCGTGCACGCCGATGAAGTCGAGACGAGCTGGCGCATGTACACCCCACTGCTCGACTTGCCGACGCCGCCATTCCCCTACCCCGCCGGGACGTGGGGTCCCTCGGAGGCCGGGATCGTGGTACCGGATCGCGAGCCACGCGAAGGGACGGAATCGCATCGCGCGCTGGAGGAGGCGGGAGCCGCCGCGTGATGCCGCCGGACTTCGCGGTCTATGCTGATTTAGACACCTTGAGTCGGGCCGCGGCGGACGCGATCGAGGTGGCCGCGCAGCGCGCCGTCGCGTCGCGCGGACGCTTCAGTCTGACGCTGTCTGGCGGCTCCACGCCGCGCGCCCTCTATCGCCTGTTGGCCAGCGACTACCGCACGCGCATTCCGTGGTCGCTCTCGCAGCTCTTCTTTGGCGACGAGCGTTGCGTGCCACCGAGCCATCCGGACAGTAACTACGGAATGGCGCGTGATGCTCTGCTTTCCCACATCCCTGGCCTCGAAGCGCGGACGTACCGCATTGCCGGTGAGCGTGGGGAGAAAGTCGCTGCGCGGGAGTATGACGCGCTCCTACATACAGTCTTTCCGGGACAGGATCCGGTGACCTTTGATGTCGTCCTGCTCGGTGTGGGGACGGACGGACACACTGCCTCGCTCTTTCCCGGAAGCCCTGCCTTGGACGAGCGCGCGCGATGGGCGGTGCCAGCGGAAGCGCCGCCAGATGTGACGACCTCGCGCGCCCGCGTCACGCTCACCTATCCGGTCCTGGACGCAGCCATTGAGACTCTGATCCTCACCGCCGGTGCTGACAAGCAGCCGATCGTCGATCACGTGCGCGCCGATGGCGCCTCGCCCAACTCGCCCTATCCGGTTGCGCGTATTACGGCGCGTGAGCGCGTACGGTGGATGATCGGTGAGCGATGACGATTCATTCGGCGACGCTTCGCCCGTGATCACCTTCTGCACCTACTCGTCGACCACCAACACACCGATCGCCCCTTTCTGCCCGTGGCCGAAGGCATGGTTCACGAACGGAAATGTCCCCGGGACGTCGGCCATGAATTCGAACACCATTCCGCCCCCCGCAGCCACGCCGAAAGTCTGGACGCCGTGAATGGCGTTACCGGGCGGTGCGCCGAGATACACGGTGTCGAACTGCTGCCCTACGACGTGGAAGGCGCACGGATGGTTTGGCCCGGCGGCGACAACGTAGAAGCGAACTCGCGCTCGAGATCGGCACGGCACGTGAATCGGTGTCGCGTGCGCTGAAACAACTCGCGCGCCGCGGCCTCATTGTCCCGCTCGATGGGAATCGCCTGTTGATCCCGGACCTGGAGCAGCTCCGCCTGTTCGCGCGGTCGCCGTAGCGACGTCCGTCCGCTATCGCTTCCGCCGCCGCTTCCCTTTGAACCCACGGTCCCGCCTCGCCGACCTGCCACGCTCTCGTGCCTGCCGGTTGGCATCCTGATACTCACGTTTGAGTTGGGCGGCGACCGCGGGCGGTGGCGTCTCATCGGCGGCCTCGCGCTCGAGCTCGAGCGCGAACCCACGGTAGACGATGGGATACTGCATCGCGTACGGTGCGCCATGCCGCCTGGGCTGATAGACCAGGGTCCCCGCGCCCCGCGTGGCGTACTTGCGAATGACATCCATCGGGATCTGCGTGCCCTCGATGGCGGCCCGCGAGACTCCCCAGCGATCGGCGAAGTAACGCAGCGTCCCGGCGACCGCACCCCAACTCCCGGCGACGCTCGAGCGTGAGACCCGCGCCGGCTCCCCATCTACCGTCTCCTCATCGATGACCAGATCGAGCGGCATGTATTCCGCCACCAGCTCGACGAAGGCCCGCCGCACGCGCTCGCTCGCCTGCGGCAGTGTGGAGGGCAGAGGCAGCCCCACACTCCGATACACGCTGGCCGTCGCCAGCGCCGTGTCTTCGAGCGCCTTGACCAGTACGCCGCGTTGCTCGGCCCATGCTTCTACGCGTTCGTCGAAGAGGTGCCGCGCCAACCCGTAGACCTCGCCCACGGAGCCGCAGCGCGTAAAGGCCTCGGCGTACACGTTGTAAGCCGTCAAATGATCGCTTCCCCGAACGATCACGCCGGCAAGATCCCGCTCCTCGCGCGTCATGCGATGAAGCGATTCGATGGCGCTCATCACCGGCGACGTAAGGCAACAGTGGTTCGTCAGCATTGACGATCAGCTCACCCCACGGCCGATCGACGGGCAATGCCTCGACTGCCCGCCCGTAGGCGGACAGTTGGCCCGTCCCTGGGTCGATGATTCCGCGCGCCTCCAACATGGCTACCGCGCGCCGGTAGGCGCCTCGATCCAGCGGGACTGGCAGATCGAGGTCGTCGGCCCGCACACCGAGACTCGCACAACTCAGCGCCACGCGCTCCGAATCGCCCGCCAACTGGAACTCTGGCTCTACCGGCCGAAGCGACGCGAAGTTGATGTCGCGATCCGAGAGCAGGAACACACGACCGCCCGACACCCGGCCGTGGACCCGTCCGGCCATCTGCAGCATCTCGTTGGATCCGAGATGGACCCGGGTCAGTACGTTGCGCCCACGCTCGATCACGTTGGCGAAGCGTGTGTCATCGATCACCACCGTATCGAGACCGTGCACATTGAGCGCGCTCTGGCCCGCTGCGGTCATTGCGAGGACGTAGGGCCGCTGTGCCGTTCCCTCGAGAAATGGTCGAATGACGCGAATCGGCTCGCCGCCGTGATAAAACGCGGCCGTAATGCGTGGGAAGCGAGCGGCAACGGTTGCCGCCGCCTCTTCGACCGCGGCTCGTGTGGGCAAGAACACGCCGACCCCGTGTCCTTCGCGCACCACCTCGCGCAGAAACCGATCGTCGAGAAATTCCATCGGATCCTTACGGACGACGCGGACGGTGGCCGCTTTCGCGGGATCGAACACCGAGCTCTCGATGACAGCCGCAGAGTTCAGGTAGCGCGCATAGAAGCGCGGATCCACCGTGGCTGAGAGCCAGATGAATCGACAGCCCGTCCGTTTGCCGAGTGCGAGACACAGCTCCAATTCCGCCGATGTCTGATGGATTTCATCGACGACGAGCGTATCGGTTGGGAGAATGTCACCGTCCTGGAACCAGCGTCGGGCAATGCCGGTGGTCACGATGATGACGTTCCACGTCGGCGTCTCGGGTGTCGCTTCGCGCTCGCGGTTCACGACACCCACCCGGAGCGGAGCGCCGCGCAGAATGACCTCGGCCATGGGGCGGATCGCCAATGTCTTCCCCGTGCCAGTGCCGGCTACAATGCCGAAGCCGCGGGCGCCTGCGGCGAGCCCGCGCAGCTCCGCGCCGTGCGCGCGCTCCAGAAACGTGTCGAGATGCAATCCCATCGCCAGCTCGATGGTCTCACACGCCGCACGAGTCGGCGCGATGACGATCAGGCGGCCGGTGGGCGGCTCGGCAGCAATGAACGCGTCATGATCCGGCGGGAGATACCGGTCGATGACGTCACGACGGATCACGTACAGCGCTCAGTGATGCGGTCGCGCAGGGATGTGCGGAATGTGGGGCGGAGGAGGGTTGCCATGCGTGCTCGACCCGTGCGGGCCGGTGTTGACACGGTCCTTCACTGCCGCCTCTGGAGCGTTTGTCGCTGGCCGCCCCGACTCCCCGGACACATCGGGGTGCAGCACTGGGGCGCTCGCGGGCGCTACGTGCTCGCCACCCACACTGACCACGCCCGGATGCGGTTGCGCCGCGGACACCGCCGCGCCGGCGCGCGAAGGGCCGAATACGACCTGCGAGTTCGGCGAGTGCACGCGCACCGCCTTGGCACATTGCGTTGGGGCGGGCTGCTGCGCCGGCGGGACGCCTTGTACCCACACACGACACATCCCCTCCCGGCGGCGCGTACTTGGGAGGAATCGCGGTGCCGGACACATCGTGGCCGATCGGCGCGGGTGGCCCATAGCCTCGCCCGGTCGATGACCGTTGGACAGCGGGCGGCTCACCCGAGCCCTCGGGCGCCACCCGCACAGCCGTCGCTTGCGCCGAGAGTCGAGCGGCACTTCCGAGCAACGCGCAACCGACCGCCATGGCAACAGCGAGGCGGGTGCCGGCATGACACGATTCCTGTGCAGGCCGGACAACTCGTGTGCTCCTGCGCGATTGCATCGCTCTCGATACCCCAAAGCCTATGGTGCGGTCCACTTACCCCCGGGCGCGGGGCATACGGTAGCCCGGGGACTGGCCAAATGCCACACTCAACCGAAATAAGGCCGGGGATGTGGAGTGCTAAGTATAAGTAACACAGGTGGTTATGCCCGGCAGAACGGTTTCCTGCAGGGCACGCCCTAGCCCAGGAGCTTCAGGACCTCGCCCGGCTGGGCGTGGCGTCCAAGCTTGGACTTCTCGAACACCGGCACACCGTCTCGGGAAACCTCGAATCGCCCACCTTTGGACGGGATCAACTTCACCTCAGCCTCCGGTAATCGAGCGCGGATCTCGGCTGCCAAACTGGTAGCCCGGGGCGCGTAGTTTCAAACGACGCAGTATTCGATCGTGATCTGCACTAGGGGCTCCTGCTCTCTCGAGGTCTCACTCAGCCGCAACAGTGCCGAAGTCGTACCCCGGCACTGAAATACGCGGAATGGGTTGACCAAGCATCCGCTCGATGGTGCGCACCATCGCGATTTCATCGGTGGACATGAACGTGAACGCGTCACCCGTCTGCGCCGCTCGTCCAGTTCGACCGATACGGTGCACGTAATCCTCGGCCTGCTGCGGCACATCGTAGTTGATCACGTGGGTGATGCCAGTCACGTCGAGGCCGCGCTGCGCGATGTCCGTCGCAACGAGCACGCGGATCCCGCCAGCGCGGAACTCGTCCAGCGCCCGCGTCCGTTGCGACTGCGTCTTATCCGCATGCAACGCCGTCGCGGCAATGTCCGCACGTTGGAGGTGGCGCACCACGCGATCCGCACCATGCTTGGTACGTGTGAAAATCAGCACGGAGTCCATGCCGTCCCTGCGCAGTAACTCAACGAGCAAGGCGCTCTTGCGGTCGCGTGGAACGGGGTACACCGCGTGCACGACAGTATTGGCCGCCTCTGATCGCCGGCCGACCTGCACGACGAGCGGCTTTCGCAAATACTTCCGTGCGAGGGCCTCTACTTCGGCCGGCATTGTTGCGCTGAAGAGCAAGGTTTGCCGGTACGGGGACACTTGCGCGACGACGCGATTGATCTGTGGCGCGAACCCCATGTCGAGCATGCGATCCGCCTCGTCCAGGACCAGCACTTCCAGATCGTCGAGCGCGACGTTCTGACGCTCGAGGTGGTCGAGAAGCCGGCCGGGGGTCGCTACGATCACGTCCACGCCGCGCCGCAATGCACGCTCTTGTGGATCGATCGGAACGCCGCCGTACACGGCGGTGATCGCGATCTGTGTGTGGCGGCCGTATTTGAGGAAGCTCTCTTCGACCTGCGCCGCGAGCTCGCGCGTCGGCGTCAGAACGAGGACACGCGCGCGCCGAGGTCCGCCAAGCAGGCGCTGTAGAATTGGTAGGGTGAACGCGGCTGTCTTGCCGGTTCCGGTTTGTGCGAGCCCGATCAGATCGCGGCCCTTGAGGGCGAGCGGGATCGCATCCCGCTGGATCGGCGTGGGGTGCGCGTAACCGGCATCGCGCACCGCTGCGAGGAGCTCGGGCACCAGGCCCAGCTCGGCGAACGAGATCGTTCCGTCTTCGATTGTCGATTCCATGACCACTGTGAGAATTGGCACTTTGCTCGAGCCAATGTCCTCACGCGGTAGGAATCGGCTCCACGGGTGCGGATCGCCCGCATGGCGCCCGCTGCAATCCCGTCTGTGTAACGTAGCTCCCTTTTAGGACGATCCAAAGGGCCGAACAGCAGGGGTCGGGTTAAAGGGGTCCGGGCTCCCCCTATTAGGCTAGCTCAATCGCCCGCCCGGCGGCTCGCGCGATGATGCCGATCCGCAAGGTCACATTGGCCCAGCGCTCTTCCCCGGTCGCGGGCTCCTCGAGAGGGAACGTCGGCCAGACGTACGGACTGGCCGTGCGTGGCATCGCCATGCCCTTGTGCGGATGCCAGACCCCGCTTCGGTCGCAATCATCGGCGAATCGATCGAGGAGCTTCGACCAGTTCTCGTTGCGCCGCAGAAAGCCAAGACGCGCCATGACCTCGAGCCACATGAGCGCCGCCGGGACATCCGCATCGACTGCATTCCGATGCGGGAGCAGGTCCCCCAGCACGAGATGCGGTTGCGCCACGATGGCCCCGCCCACCAGCTGCGCGGACTCCTGGCGGGGCAGCGGCTGCGTCAGGAACGTGTACAGCCGCTCCACGTGCTCGTGATACTCGCTCCGGAAGAACGGCATATAGGCGAGCATCGTCAACGCGAAAATCGAGGGCGGAGCTGCCTCGGGTGCGAGCACCTGCCGATTCCCGACGCGCACCCACGGCTTCTGCGCCATTGGTGACTTCAGATAGGCATTGATCCGGTCGAGGATGCGCCGCGCGGCGCCCCGGAGCCGCGGATCGCCCTCGTAGCCCGCCTGCGCCAGGGCGCTTGCGGCCGCCTCGCGCAGAATCGCGCGCCCCCGGCGGGCCGCGTCCTCCTCCGACTTGCTCTTTACCGCGAACTCGAAGAGGTAGGCCGGATCGTCGTCCTCCGCGAGCATGCGGAAGAGCAACCGGCGCACGCGGACGAGCGGTGGCGACTCACGATCCCAGCCGTACTCCAACAGCCGACGCACAGCCGATATCGTACCAACCCCTTCGAAGTGGCCTGCACGCCCCGACGGGATGCCCAGCATCGTTCGACCCCAGCGACCGTCCGCCTGCTGCGTCATGGCGAGTCTGAGCGCTGGCGCCCACGCGTACGGGAGGTCCCCGGCCCGTTCCGGGGCCAGGCGAGCGACGTCGACCATAGCCCGGTATTGCACCGGGGGTGATCCATGCGTCAGCAGCCAGTCTAGTCCAAATTGAACTGGGCCCGCCGGAGGCGGCGGCAGCGGCGCCGGGTTGGGCGGCGGCGCAGGCGCGGGCTGCGCGGTAACGGCTGCAGGTGGGGGGGGCGGACCGGCCGGGGGTTGGGACGCGGAAGAGGATGAGCTGGGGGGAGGCGCAGTCACGCGTAACTTTAGCATATTCTTGCAGTGGCTCGCTAGAGGTCACCAGAACCGTCGTGCGGGGCGAATTCATTGATGTCGGCGTTGCGCGGCTGTACTACTACGCTGGCGGCACCCGAGGGGCGGGTGAGCCGCTCTTGCTCGTGCACGGATTCCCGACCTCGTCGTTCCTTTGGTCGCGCGTCGTGCCGTTGGTTCCGGCCGGTTATCGGGTCGTCGTACCGGATTTGCTCGGTTTTGGGCGCAGCGATCCCCCGCAGCTCGGGGCCACTGGGACCGACCTGACGGCCGCGGGCCACGCGAGCCGACTGATTCGTCTGCTCGACGTGCTCGGTATCGAGCGTGCGACCGCCGCTGGTCACGGCATCGGAGCCAGGATTGCGCTCGAGATGTGTGCGATGCACTCGCACCGGATCAGCCGTCTCGGGTTGGTGAACCCCATTACGCAGGTGCCGGGGGGTGACGCGGCACCTCCGGCCCTGCGGACGATCATGCCCGCGGCGCGGGCGCTTCCCGCGCGCGTGTTGCTCGCCACGCTCAGGCGTCGCATTTCGCGTCTCTACGGGGACCCTGGTGTCCACGGTCCCGCTCTCGATCACTACCTGCGGCCGTTTCGGGGGCCGCAAGGTGCGGCTGTCCTGCTGGCCCATCTGCGCGCGCTCATGCTCACCGAGCGGACGCATCCGGACGCAACGCATCTCGGCACGACTCGCGGCGTCGGGTCGCCCGGTTACGATCGTGTGCGGACGCAGCGATGCCCTTGTCCCGCCGCCAGCGGCCGAGGAGCTCAGGGCGCACCTGCCCGGTTCGAGCCTTGTTGAAGTCGCCGGCGGCCACTTCTCTCCCGAGGAGTCGCCCGAGCAAGTGGCCGCGGCACTCGGCGCTCTGGTCACCGCGGCCAGCGGAGCATCAGTGTGATCACGGCACCCAGTGCGACAACGCACGCGATGGCGATGACGAGCATGACAGGTCGCCCAGGTCGGGTCTGCTCCTCAGGGGCTGGAGCCAGTGGCGCCGGATCTGCAAAAACGCGAGTCCCAGTCGGACCGCTCAGCAGGCGCGCGCGCGCCGGATAACCGGCCAGGATATCGACGAACGCCGTCAGGGTCGTAAATCGTTCAGCTGCGACCTTGGCGAGAGCGCGCGCAATCGCGACGTCCACGCTGGGCGGCAGGTCGGAGCGGAACCCCGACGCACGCGGAATGACCGCGAATCGATGCATTTCCGCCAGGCGCGCGACATGCTCAGCAGCAAATGGCAGATCCCCCGTCAGGATGCGGAACGCGATCACCGCGAGTGAGTACTGATCGCTGCGGCTATCCGGAGCGGCGCCGTGCCACCGCTCGGGCGCGAGATAAGGCGCTGCAGCCTCGAGCCAGCCCCACGCCCACTCCGTGCGCCGCTCCAACGTCGACACCAGCACGGCACTCAGATCAAGGCCCTCGGCGACTCCACAGCCCACCAGTAGTGGTCCCGTGGTCTTCGTCAGCAGGAGAGACTCAGGACGCAAATCCCCGTGGGCGAGCCCTGTGCCGTGGGCCACATCCAGCGCCGCGGCGATCGGCCGCAGGATCTCGAGGGCCCGTGGCAGATCGCAGCGCATGCCACGTGGGAGCGCCTCACCCAACGTCGGCGCATACACGAGACGCCGCTCCACTGCGACCTGGGACCGCCAGCGACCCACGCGATGCGTCGGCAGGACCGCTGGGTGGTCCACGGCTGCCATCAGCATCGCGTCCTGAAAGCGGTCGACCGCCGCAGAGTTTGGCGTCGCCGCGGCATGACACAGAGTGACCGCGACATCGCGACCCCCGTTGACGTCGCGCGCACGGTACGTCACCCCGAGTGGGTCGCGACGCAGCGTCTCGCCGAGGACAAAGTCGAGGCCCGGCCGAAAATCCCGGATATGGGCCCGGAGCACGGGTTCTGGCGTCGTTACCGCGGTCTCGGACGGGACCCCGTCTCCTTTGACGAGGCGGATATCCGCGTGGGCCACGGGTCGGACGCGTACTCCGATCGTCGGAGTCGACGGTGTGCTCCGCGCGGGCCAGAGCACCAGATGCGCGCCGTTGTCGTCCGGTTTAGGGCCTTGATGTCCTTCCGATCGCTTATCGGTCATAAAATGCTCCGAGTCAGCAGGGGGCCGGCAACCAATCGCCGGGCGAGCCCCCGACCCTAGTGCAAGCCTACGGCCGCCCCAGGACCCCGGATGTCACGGCGTCTATAACCTTCCCGCTAGAAAGCAGTTACGTGGGTCGGCGCCACTATCATTTTGTGATGGTTTTGTCCCTCACCGATGTGATGGACATCGCAAATTGCCGCCGTTGGGGCGATATGCGGCGGGCGCCAAAGCGCCCGAGAGAGGCGAACCACAGAAGTAGAAAGTAGACAACGGCCTTAACTGCGGTCTCGTCCCACGCCATCTTCGAGTCATGTTGTCGTCTGCTTTCTACTCTCTGCAGGTCTATTTTCTCGGGTGCGTAGCACCCGTGGGTGCGACCAGCCAGGGCGCGCCCCCACGCGACACATTGGTTCCGACTTCACCCGCGGCCGTGCACCGGACGTGGGTGGCGCCGTTGCCCGATTCGCTCGCGCGGGCGCCCGCGCCGCTAATGCCCACGCCTGCCGTCGTGCATGGCCTGTACGTCAATCGGTGGGCCGCGATCGGGACGAAAGTGTGGCAGCTCATTGATCTCGCGAAACGGACGGGGATCAACGCGTTCGTCATTGATGTGAAAGATGACCGGGGTTTCGTGTTGTATCGTTCGCACGTTCCCCTGGCGCGCGAAATCGGTGCCGACACCGTTCGGCCACTGACGCGGGAGCATCTGCGGACGTTGCTGGACACGCTGCGCTTGCACGGGATCTATCCAATCGCGCGAATCGTCGTTGCCAAGGACCCGCTGCTGGCGGAGCGCCGGCCTGCATGGGCGATTCGGAGCCGGCGCGATCCGGATGTGGCATGGCACGATCGCCAGGGTCGCCCCTGGGTAGATGCTAACCAGCGTGGTGTGTGGCAATACGCGGCGGATCTCGCGCGCGAGGCGATCGACGCGGGATTCAGCGAGGTACAGCTCGACTACGTGCGGTTCCCTGATGACAAGCATCTGATGCGGGAAGCGGTCTTTCCGCTCGCCAACGGCCGGACTCGCGCGCAAGTGATCCGGGAGCAACTGGGCTTCGTGCACTCCGCACTCTCACCACTCGGCGTGCAAGTGACGGCGGACGTCTTTGGCCTCACCGCATCCGATACGACCGACATGGGCATCGGACAGCGGTGGGAGATGTTCGTGGATCAGGTGGATGTCGTCCTGCCCATGAGCTACCCCTCGCACTACGCGCCCGGGACCTACGACCTGACGAACCCGAACGCGCATCCGTACGCCGTGATCGACCACACACTGAAGGATGCTGCCCGACGGAGCGTCAACGTGCGTGGGGCGGCCACCCTTCGCCCCTGGTATCAGGACTTTACCCTGGGTCCCCCCCACTACACGCCAGAGCTTGTGCGCGCCCAGATCCGGGCCGGCTACGACAACGGCGTGCGCAGCTGGCTGCTGTGGAATCCGGGAAGTCGCTATGGGGAGGAGGAACTGCAAGAGCCTGGAACTGCGGGGGCGGCGGGCGCTGCGCGTCCGCAGCCCTAATCAGACGCTCTTGAGCTCTTCCGCCGCGTTCAAGACGTGCGCGATTTCCCGTGACAACGCGCGCGCTTCCTGCGTCGCGGTCGCTACGTCGTCTATTGCCGACTGGATCCCGGCCGAGCGCAGTCGGACGAGGTCGAGGCGGATATTGCGGAGCACGATCCCCGCGTTCTCGAGTTGAGACGATAGCATTGCGCGCCGGTCCGCCAGATCCTGCAGCGTCGCTCGCTGGCGTCGCAACAGGCCGAGCTTCCGCTCGCGATCAGGCGTAGCAACGGATTCCGCTTCCGCAGCGGAGATTTGCTTGTCGAGCTCCGGCAGCACGTCAGGGGCGAGATCGCCGTCCAGCCGATGGAGGGCCGTGGCGAGCGACGCGATGCGCTTCACGAGCGCCTCGACGACGCCACCGACATTGGGGAGCAGCGCGCGATCCGCCGGTCCGAGACGTCCGACCTCCTGCCGCACGGCTGCGCTATCACTCGCAGCCCGACGGACAATGGCGCCATAGCGGCTGTTCAACACCTCCGAGGGCGCCAGCGTGCTCGCGTCATCCTGCGGAGTCGTGATTATTGGTGCGGGCGGAGCGGCTGGTGGTGGGCTCATGGGCGCAGCCGGCGGCATTGGCGCCATGGGGACCGCTGGCGGGAATGCCATGGCGGGCGCCGGGAGTTGCGGGTCCCGTGTCGTGCCGCGTCGCAGTCGGGCACGCACCTCGGCGCGCTTGTTCTTGTCGAACAAGCCCCGAGCGTTGTCGATCGATTCGGCCGCGACGTCGAAGAACAACCGGTCGCTCGGCTGTTTGAACACATCGCGCCAGTTGTAGCCGTCACTCCAGAGCCTTCCGTACTTCCATGCAAGCATGACGCCGATGATCACGACGAAAGTCATCACGTCGCTGTCGGCCGAGATCACCGAGACCAGTGCGAGAAACCCCCCGAGTGTCCCCCAGCGAGTGAGGCTCTTGCGAAAGCGCTTGACGGGCGCGGCGTCCCACCGAGCCCGCTCGACCTCCGACATCGGCGTGCTGCTGGCGACCGCGGATGCTTGCGACTGTGCCCCGGGGCCAGGGAACGTCACGGGCGGCGCGATAGGAGGCGGCGGTACGTGTGGCGCCCACATTGCACGATCCTGCGTGCCCGGCGGAGCCGGCTGTGGAATCGACGACGTTTGCGCGACTGGCGGGACAAATCCGGTGTCGCCCTCCTCGAGCACACGCACGAGCGCGCTCGCGTCGCCGAACCGGTCCCCTGGTTGCTTCTCCAGCAAGCGCATGGTGACACGGCCGAGCCACGGGGGGACTTGCGGCGCGCGGTCGGTAACGGGTACCGGCTTCTCCGACAGATGCTTGACCAGCAAAGCGCCGGTGCCCGACCCGCTAAAGGGCAAGCTCCCGCACAGCATTCTGATACGCAACGACTCCGAGCGAATAGAGGTCGCTGCGGCCGTCGATTTCCTTGTCACCCGCACACTGCTCGGGGCTCATGTACGCGGGGGTGCCAATGGCCACACCCGTTGCGGTCAATCGCGAGTCGCCCGACCCAGTGCTGACCGCGCGCGCAATGCCGAAGTCCGTTACCATTGCGCGACCGCCCTCGGACGACAGAAGGATGTTGTCGGGCTTGATATCGCGATGGATGACCCCGCGCGAGTGTGCATACGCGAGAGCGGACGCCACCTCCGTCAGCAGCCGGCGCGCCTCCGCCGGAGGGACGGGACTATCTCGCTGCATTCCGCTGCGCGAGCGTCTCGCCTTCGACGTACCCCATGACGAAGAAGACCAGACCCCCACGCTCGTCGACCGTAAAGATCGGTACAATGTTGGGGTGCGACAGCTGCGCCGAGGTCTCCGCTTCCCGAAGAAAGCGGGAGCGGATGTCGGACCGGAACGCAAGCTCTGGCGGCAGGACCTTGATGGCGACGGGTCGCTTGAGACGACTGTCGCGGGCCAGATACACAATGCCCATTCCGCCCCGACCGATCTCGTGATCGAGCTCAAACGTCGGCGCCAACACCTGTTCCACGCGCGCGAGCAGTTCAGTGTCGGCGGCGGACGCAACCGGATCGGGCATATCCCCAAACGATAACACTCAGTAAGAGGTACCGCAGGGACGGCCAGCCCAATACCAGAGTATCCGGAGGTGGCAAACCCCGCCGTCCTGGCGGTCCCATTCGTGTCACGACGGCGGCCCCGCGCCGCGAACCCCGCCGTCCTGGCGTAACTTCTGCGGACTCACTCGTGCATTTAGGGAAAGCGAACGCACGGTCCCGAGGGGCGCGCACGGGCGTGCCCCTCTTGTTCCTTTTCTGCTAGAAGGTTGCAGACAATGGCTCAACGTCAGACACTCCCAGTCCTGCCATTGCGCGGGACAGTGATCTTCCCCGGACTCACGGCGCCGATTGCGGCGGGACGTCCGGGCACGCTGCGGGCTATCGAGGCGGCCCTCAAGGGCGACCGGCTGGTCTTCGCCGTCGCACAGCGCGATAACACCGACGAGCCGACGCCTGAGATCCTGTACTCGATGGGCGTCATTGCTCGCATTGGCCAGATTCAACGCGGCCTCGGCGGCGTCCAACTGCTCCTGCAAGGCGAGCAGCGCGCCACTGCGTTGCAGTACACCACCTCCGAAGGCTACCTCGCCGCCGTCATCATCCCGACGGAGGAGATGAGCCCGGTCAACGAGCACGATCCCGCCTTCGAGGCGCTCCACAAGGAGATTCGCGAGCGGGCGGTTGAGCTCGGAGAGCGTCGCGGCCTGCCGGAGGAGGTCGTCCATCAGGTTCTCGATTCGGTGACCGACCCGGGCCGCTTTGCCGACCTGGTGGCCGGTTACATTGAGCTCAGCGTGGCTGAGAAGCAAGGGCTACTGGAAACACTCAGCGTAGAAGAGCGGCTCCGGCGGGTGTTGGTCCATGTACAGCGCCAGATCGGTCTCCTGGAAGCCCAGGAGGAGATCAAGTCCCAGGTGCAAGAAGAGCTGGGCGAGCGGCAGCGCGAGATGTACCTCCGGGAACAGCTCAAGGCGATTCAGAAGGAGCTGGGCGACGACGACCAGGCGCGCGAAGTGACTGAGCTCCGCGAGAAGCTGCTCAAACTCGAGTTGCCCAAGGAAGCCCGAGCCGAGGTCGAGCGTGAGCTCAGTCGGCTCGAACGCGCTGGACGCGAATCGATGGAAGCGCAGGTGATCCGGACGTACCTGGAATGGATCAGCGAGCTGCCCTGGAACACCCGTTCGGACGACATGCTCGATCTCACCCGTGCCGAAACGGTGCTCGACGACGACCACTATGGACTGCAGGACGTGAAGGACCGCGTTCTGGAGTTCCTGGCTGTCCGCCAGTTACGGGCGAAGCAGATCGCGGACGAGCTCGAGACGTACTGGCGAGCTGCCCGCGGCGAGATTGCGTGCGAGCAAGGAGAATGCGACACCGTCGCTCGCCGTGGGTGAGGATGAGGATCGTCAAATCACCGATGCGAAGGAGGCAAAGTCGCGCGCGATGGCGCGTGGCCCAATCCTCTTGTTCGTGGGACCCCCCGGGCGTCGGCAAGACTTCGATCGCCAAGTCCATCGCGCGGTCGCTCGGTCGTGAGTACGTCCGGGTTGCGCTCGGCGGCACGCGCGACGAAGCCGACATCCGCGGACACCGGCGCACGTACGTAGGTGCGATGCCCGGTCGGATCATCCAGGGGATGAAGCAGGCTGGCACCAAGAATCCGGTGTTCCTGCTCGACGAGGTCGACAAGCTGGGGACGTCGTTCCAGGGCGATCCTTCGGCGGCGCTGCTCGAGGTGCTCGACCCGGCACAGAACGACACCTTCACCGACCACTATCTGGGCGTTCCGTTCGACTTGAGCGAAGTCCTCTTCATCGCCACGGCGAACTTCATCCAGAACATCCCAGGTCCGCTGCTCGATCGCATGGAAGTGGTCGACTTCGCGGGATACACCGAGCGCGAAAAAGCGGAAATCGCGAAGAAGTACCTGATTCCGCGCCAACTCGAGGAGGCAGGGCTCGCCGATCGAAAGGTCGCGCTCACCGATGACGCGGTGACGGCCATCGTATCTCAGTACACCCGAGAGAGCGGCGTCCGTCAGCTCGAGCGTCAAGTCGGCGCGGTCGCTCGCAAGGTGGCCCGTAAGCTTGCCGCCGGCGAGTCGACGAAGCTGGAGATCACGGCGGCCGACGTGCGCGAGCTACTTGGTCGGCCCAAGGTCCATCCCGAGCGCGCCAACGAGCAGAACGAGGTCGGAGTCGCGACTGGGATGTACTACACGCCCATGGGCGGCGACATCATGTTCGTCGAGGCGGCGATTCGGCGGCTGGACTCCGGTCGCGCCAGGTCGGATGGAGAGACCCAGGTGAGCGGAGCCGGCAATGTGTCGTTGATTCTCACCGGCCAGCTCGGCGATGTGATGAAGGAATCTGCGCGCGCCGCGTTGACCTATGCGGCGACGCACGCCTCGCGGCTCGAGATCCCGGAGGATCGGTTGGGATCACTCGAGGTGCACGTGCACGTCCCCGCAGGTGCCATTCCGAAGGATGGGCCGTCGGCAGGCGTGACCATGGCGACCGCTCTGGTGAGCGCGATGTCGGGACGCGCAGTCCGTAAGGACGTAGCGATGACCGGTGAAATCACGCTGCGCGGACGGGTGTTGCCGATCGGCGGGTTGAAGGAGAAAGTGCTCGGCGCGCACCGAGCCGGCATCACGACGATCATCCTTCCGCAGGCGAACGACGCCGACATCGAGGACATCCCGCAGGAGGTCCGCGACACGCTGACCTTCCACCCTGTGGAGACACTCGACCAGGTGTTCGCGATCGCACTCCTCCCAGTCAAGCACCCGGTCCAGACCCGGAAGACGGAAATGGAGGTTGCGGAGGAAGAGGCGGAGGCGTTGACGTAGAGCTTCGACGTTCGGCGTTCGACGTTCGACGTTCGATAACAAACCTCGGGGCCAGCTGCACTGCGCTGGCCCCGAAGTTTTTTTGCAGCGTCCAGCGTCCAGCGTCCAGCGTCCAGCGTCCAGCGTCCAGCGTCCAGCGTCCAGCGTCCAGCGTCGAACGTCGAACGTCGAACCTCAAGCCCCTCAGTACACTGTCACCGGCCCCCCGCCAAACAGCACTCGTGCGTCAAACAGGACTGGCTCGGTGCCGGGTAGGAAGTACTCCGTGTAGCGGCGATCGGGCGGCGTCGTGGAGTCAGCGGGCGCGCCGGTCAGACGATCCAGCTCTGCCGACACCAGGGTCGAAGGCGGCGCCCAGAGAGTCGAGTCGGCCGCGGCGCTATCGCGTGGCATCGTGTCTTCAGCCGTTGCAGCCGCCATGAATTGGGCCCAGATCGGCGCGGCCAATGAGCCGCCGGCCGCCCCCGTCATGATCGTCCTGGGTTCGTCGAATCCGAGCCAGACACCCGCAACCAGATGCGGAGTGCAGCCGACGAACCAGAGATCCGTGTTGTCGTTCGTCGTGCCCGTCTTCCCGGCAGCCAGTACTCCCGCCGGCAGCACGCGTCGGACCGCTGACGCCGTTCCACGATCGACGACGTCGCGCATCATGTCGTTCATGATGAATGCGACGCTGGAATCGAGCACTACCGCGGTCGACGGGCCATGCGCGGCCCAGATCTCGTGATCGGTCCGATCCTCCACTTTTAGCAGCATTTGTGGCTGCGCGATCGACCCGAAAGTTGCGAATGCCTGATACGCGGTGACGAGCTCGATGGGCCGGACGCCAGACGCACCGATCGCACTCGCAGGGTATGGAGCGATGGGGGTCGTGATCCCGAATCGACGCGCAACATCGATCACCGAATCCATGCCCAGCCGCAACGCGAGTTGGACCGCTACGGAATTGCGAGAGCGCACAAGCGCCTCGCGGAGTGTCATCGTGCCGAGAAACGCGCCATCCGCGTCGTCGGGCCGGTAGATCGTTCCGTCCGGCAGTGGAATCGCCAGCGCGGTATCGCTGACGAGTGTGTTGGCGGCGATGCTGTCGGCAATCGCGGCCGTATACACAATGGGTTTGAAAGCAGACCCAGGCTGTCGCACCGCTTTGAGCGCACGATCGAAGGGCGAGTCCTGATAGTCGCGACCGCCCACGAGGGCACGGATCTCCCCGTTGCTGGGGTCCATGGCGACCAGGAGACCCTCGAGGTAGTTGGGCGTCGATCCGCGCGCATGGGTAGCGAGTGTCGGGTGCTTGTAGCCGGGCCGCGCCTCGACCGCCGCCGTCCCTTGACATAAGCGCAGTGACGGCCGCGCGCTGCAGTGCCGGGTCCAGCGTCGTGTACAGCAGATAACCGCCTGCGTCGACCGGCACGCCCTGCTGTATTGCCTCGTCGCGAACGGCGTCGACGAAATAGGGCGCCGGATCTGTGATCGCCGACGGCACAGTCACGAGCAGTTCTCGTCGCGCCGCGTTCGCGGCCGCCGATGTGACGAGCCCTTGATTCGCCATCTCGCGCAGCACGAGATCGCGACGTTGGCGGGCCCGGTCCGGGTGTCGGATCGGATCGTAGTACGGCGCGGAGCGAGGGAGCGCGGCGAGTGTCGCGGCCTCCGCGAGCGTCAATCGTCCTGCCGGCTTGCCGAAGTAGTGTCGCGCTGCGGCGTCGATGCCGAACCATCGATGACCGAACGGGATGAAGTTGATATATGCCTCGAGAATTTGCGCCTTGGTGTAATGGCGCTCCATCTCCCGGGCCGCATCCTGCTCGCGCAGCTTCCGATCGAGGCTCAAGTCCCGCCGGTTGATGACGTCGGGATGCATGTTGCCGACGAGCTGCTGGGTGATCGTGCTCGCACCGCGCATCCGCCGGCCGATAAACCGGTCCTTCAGGGCGCCGATCACCCCAATGACGTCCACCCCGTTGTGCTGGTAGAATCGGCGGTCCTCGATTGCGATGAACGCCAGAGGGACATATGGGGGGAGCGAGGCGAGCGGCACGCTCGTCCGGATCTCCCGACCGATTTCCCCGATGAGCGAACCATCGCGCCCGTACACGAGTGTCGACTGCGGCATGTCGACGATCCGCCAGGGATCGCCAGTGAAGGTCGCGGGCGCAGGTGTGTTGGCCGTGCGGGCTGATCCGCTCGGCGAAGCGCCCCCTGGCACGTTCGAGCCAGCGGGTTGCGGTGTCCCTTGCGCGTCGAGTCGCGGATGCACCGCCACCGACGTGGCGAGCACCGTCAGGCCCGCCCTGGCGAGCCATCGTCTCAACGCGCTCGTCATCCCTCGCCTCAAGAGCGCCCGCGGCCGCCGAATCGTCCTCATTTCGCAGCCGAGGGGCTGTTTCATCGTGCTAACTTCCACTTGGCAATATGTCGACCATTATCACCATCGCGCTCGCCCAGCTTCACCCTCGCAAGGGCGATTTTGCCGCCAATCTTGCGCGTCTCGGGCCGATGTTCGCCCGTGCCGACGCCCTTACACCGCGTCCGGACATTTTGCATTTCCCGGAGACCGCGCTGACGGGCTACTTCGTGGAGGGCGGCGTACGAGACCTGGCACGGACTGCCACGCAAGTGGCGCACGACATTGATGCCGTGTACCAAGCAGCCGTGCCGGACGCCGTTGCAGCAGGCCGTACGCTCGATGTCGTCATCGGGTTCTACGAGCGCTGGCAAAACACGCTGCATAACAGCGTGATGTACGCAACGGTGGGAACCACCACGGACCCGGTCATACACCATATCCACCGCAAAATGTTCCTGCCGACCTACGGGTTGTTCGACGAAGAACGCTTCGTCCAGCGCGGCCACGACGTGCGTGCCTTCGACACACGCTGGGGCCGTGCCGCCCTCCTCGTATGCGAAGACGCGTGGCACAGCCTGACGGGCACCATTGCTGCGCTCGACGGTGCGGAGATCATTTTCCTTTCCTCTGCCGCCCCAGCACGAGGTGCCTGGCCGCGGGAGGACGGGATCCCGGGCCCGGCGACCGTCGCGAGATGGGAACGCACGGTCCGGGGTGTGGCAGAGGAACACGGTGTCTTCGTGTCCTACGTGAACCTGGTCGGCACCGAAGGCGGGAAGGCCTTTTGGGGGAGTTCCCTCCTCGTGGGGCCCGCCGGAGACGTTCGGACAAGAGCGCCACTCTTCGAAGAGTCGCTGCTGCCGGCGACGCTGGACCTGGCCGATCTCACTCGCGCTCGCGCCGACGCACCGCTCCTTGCCGACTTGCGGACGGGGATCCCCGACCTGCGGACGGCGCTCGATCGCGCACTGTCTCGGTCGCCCAGCACGCCGGATAGCCGGTCCGTCACCGCGTCGGCCCCGCGGGTGGCTGCACCCGACGCAGCGCCCAGTTCGAAAGGCGCCGCACGCTGCCAGGCCGGGGGCCCGGCACCGCTGGCCGTCGACGGGCCACTGCTCGAGCGCTGGCTCGTCCAATTCATCCGAGACGAGTTTGGGCGTCGAGGCTTTTCCCGCGCGGTCGTCGGCCTCTCGGGCGGGGTCGACTCAGCCGTCACGGCGTACCTGGCGGCGCGCGCGCTCGGCCCGGGGAACGTGATCGGCACGTGCATGCCCTATTGCACCTCCAGTCCTGACAGTCTCTCGCACGCGCAACTCGTGATCGAGGCGCTCGGCATCCAGAGCAAGGTCGTGGATATCACCAAAGCCGTGGATGCATACCTCGCGCACGAACCCGATGCAGACCCCGGCCGTCGCGGCAATGTCATGGCGCGGATGCGCATGATCGTGTTGTTCGATCTGTCGGCCCGCTACCACGCGCTGCCGCTCGGCACTGGCAACAAGACCGAGCGGCTGTTCGGCTACTTCACCTGGCACGCCGACGATTCACCGCCCGTGAATCCTCTGGGTGACCTGTTCAAGACCCAGGTGTGGTCGCTGGCGCGGCACCTCGGCGTCCCCGATGTGATCATTGAGAAGCCGGCGTCCGCTGATCTCATCAAGGGCCAGACCGACGAGACGGACCTCGGTATCAGCTACGCCAAAGCCGATGACATTCTCAACTGGCTTCTGTCGGGGTACACGGCTGAGGAGCTTCACGCGCGGGGGTACGATGCACGCGAAGTGGAGCTCGTGCGTGGTCGCCTCGAGAGCACGCACTGGAAGCGCCGCCTCCCGACCGTTGCGATCATCAGCCCGAACGCGATCGGTGAGAGCTACTTACGGCCGGTGGACTATTAGGGCAAACGGCGGGTTTGGGGTCTGGGGTCTGGGGTAAAGCGACAATGGCACGACACCGGCCGGGCGGGCTTTAGCCCACCCGTTGTTGTTGCTGTCACGCCAAACCCCAGACCCCAAACCCCAACCCCGCCGTTCGATGTAGTTTTCCCCGTCATGGCCGACCTCAATCCCATCAGCTCGCGCGTTTTTCTGCGTAGCGCCGCAAAGCGGTTGCTCGCAGCGGCCGACCCAGCGGCAGAGGAGGCCCCGGTGGAGCCTTCTCGCCTGACCCTTCGAGCCCTCGAGGCCATACGTATGTCTCGCTCGCGCGACCGCATTCTGGCCAATCTCGACGACATGTACCGCGAAGCATTCGACCGCGCGAAGGCGTCGGGCGACCAGTCCCAGATGACGACACTCGACTTCGCGTACCGTCGGGAGCAACTCTATTTCGAGATTCTCCTCGACGTCCGAGACGCGGTCGAGCGTCGGTAGTCGCGACGCCTGCGATCGGTAGTCGCGACGCCTCCGATTGGCGCGCGACATCCTCAGCTGGGGCCGACGTGCTCCTGGCTCGGCGGCGTCCGGCCCACGAGACGCGCGACGGCGAGCACGACGATGACCACCCCGAGCACGATGGCATCCGGGATCTCGACGACCGAGGAGAGCAGCATCTTGAGCGCCACGATCCCTAGAATGATCGCGAGGGCTACGCGGAACGAGTGAATGCCACGCATTGCTGCAGCGACGAGGAAGTAGAGCGAGCGAAGGCCCAGCGTCGCGAAGATGGTCGCCGTGAAGACGATGAACGGCACGCGCGTAATGGCGAAGATCGCCGGGATCGAATCTGTCGCAAACGCGATGTCGGTCAGCTCGATGCAGATGAGCGCGATGAGGAGCGGCGATGCGACCCACCGGTTGTCGCGAGCCTCGGCCCTGGCGACCCACCGGGACCCGAGAAGGGCAGGGTCGACAGGAATCACCTGCTCAACCAAACGGACGATCAAGCTGCGCCCACTCGATGTCTCAGGCTCCTGGTGACGGAAGATGCGCACGGCAGCCAGGAGTAATACGGCACCGAGGACGTACTGGACCCAGGCGAACCGGGTCAGCAGGAGGAGGCCCAGGATGATGAATCCACCGCGCATGATCATCGCGCCAAGCACGCCCCAGAGCAGCACCCGATGCTGGTACGCCGGCGGGATGGCGAGCGAGGAGAAGATCCACGCCATGACCACGACGTTGTCGACACTCAGCGCCTGCTCGACCGCGTAGCCGGTGAGAAAGTCGATCCCGGTCTGCGCGCCCTCGCGCCACGCGAGAAGACCCGCAAATACGAGCGCGAGCAGAATCCAGATGGCAGTGCGACGCGCCGCCTCGCGGGTCTCGACGACCCGCGGGACGCGGTGCCATAAGCCTAGGTCGAGTGCCAGCGCTCCCAGGACGAACGCGACAAAGGCGATCCAGACCCAGAGCGAGACGACCACCGAATTGTCGGTCGCTTAGAAGGAGACGACCTCGCGATAGGCTCGGACAAAGTCATCGACCTGCGGCAAGATCGCGTCTTCCAGCTGGGGCGCGTAGCCGACAAAGGTGTCAGTCGAAGCCACCCGCTTCACCGGTGCGTCGAGCCACGGGAAGCACTCATCGGCAATCGCAGCCGCGATCTCGGCACCGTAGCCCCACGAGATTGCATCCTCGTACCCAACGATCACTCGGGACGTACGACGCACCGACTCGAACACCATCTCGCGATCCCACGGACTGAGCGACCGAAGGTCGATTACCTCGACATCGATCCCGCCGTGCTCTGCCTCCGCGACCTGATTCGCAGCGACCAGGGCGCGCTGCACCGTCGCACCGTAGGTGACGACCGTCACGTCCTTGCCCGGCCGCACGCGCCGCGCCTTGCCGAACGGAATCATGTAGTTCGGACCGGGATTGCGTCCCTTGTTGTACGTCTGGCGGTATAGATGCTTGTGCTCGAGGAAGATCACCGGGTCGTCGCACCGGATGGCGGTGCGAAGCAACCCGTTGGCGTCCAGTGCCGTCGCCGGACACACCACGCGCAGCCCGGGGCAGTGCGTGAACAATGATGCACCCGTCTGCGAGTGGTAGATCGCGCCGCGGATGTAGCCGCCGTACGTCACGCGGACCACGGCCGGGGACGAGAAGGTGTTGTTCGACCGCCAGCGCATGGTCGCGAGCTCGTTGCGCAGCTGCATGTACGCCGGCCAGATGTAGTCGAAGAACTGGATCTCGGCGATCGGCTTGAACCCGCGACGTCGCGAGACCGATCGCGCGGCCGATGATGTTGGCTTCAGCCAGCGGTGTGTTGTATACCCGTGACCCGCCAAACTCCTTTTGCAACCCCCAGGTGACCTTGAAGACACCGCCTTTCCCCTTCACGTCGCCCATGTACGACTCGCGTGATACGTCGGCAACGTCCTCACCAAAGAGGAGGATCTTGGGATCTCGCCGCATCTCATCACGCATGCACACGTTCAGCAGATCCACCATTGTGGTCGGCTCACCACATCGGCTGCGGATCGTCCTCAGTGTCGAAGTGCTCGCCGCAAGGATCCACGTCGGGGGAGTAGACGCCAAAGGTCTTCGACTCGCGGCGAAGGCTGCGGCTGCGCCAGCGCGTCGTCGGTGGCCGCCAATACTTCCGCGTCCACTTCAGCCTGGATTCTGCTGATGTCCGCCTCGGTCGCGTGCCCTTCGGCCACGAGCCACCGCGGGAACGTGGTCAATGGATCGCGCGCGGCGTCAGCGGCGCGCTCCGCCGGCGGCCGATACATGGTCTCGTCGTCCGACAACGAGTGCGAGTACGGCCGGATCACACTGGCATGAACGAGCGCCGGCCCCTTCGCGCGCGCGGACGTACGCGGTGGCCCGAGCCATCGCACCATAACTGGCCACCAGATCGCAGCCATCGACCTGCTCGATGTAGAGGCCGGGGAATCCTTCGACCAGGCGCGAGATCGACGAGCCAGGTGTGTTGATCTCCACCGGGACCGAAATGGCGTAGCCGTTGTCCTCGACCAGGTACAGCACCGGCAGTTGGAGATTGCAGGCCGTGCTCAGCGACTCCCAGAACTCGCCTTCGCTCGTCGCCCCGTCGCCCGTCGAGACGTAGGCGACCTCGTCCCCCGCGAATCCATCGCCCACACCTAGCTGGCGCGCACGCAACCACGCCTCTGCGCAGCCAACGGCCTGTAAGAACTGCGTGCCCGTGGGCGACGACGACGACACGATGTTGAGTAGGCCGGTTCCCCCAGTGACTCGGCATCTGACGGCCGCCGGAGGCGGGATCGATCGCCGCTCCCACAGCCTCATACAGCATTTCGGCTGGCGTCACGCCCAATTGGAGGCACAGCGCCCGGTCACGGTAGTACGGGTAGAACCAGTCGTACCCCCCACGGAGCACAAACCCGGCCGCCGTCAGGATCGCTTCGTGGCCGGCGCCCGAAATTTGGAAGAAGATCTTATTCTGTCGCTTGAGCTGGATCTCTTTGTCGTCCAAGCGCCGCGCCAGGAGCATGACACGATAGGCAGCGACCAGCTGCTCGCGACTGAGGTCCGCTGCCGCCGCGGCGGCATGCTCGGTATGGGTTGTTGTTGCCATGGGGCTCGTAAGAGGGGAAACCAAGAAGCAGACGCTCGGACGGCAGATCCAGCACTCAAAAATACAGGGCGGTCAGGGGCCGTGGGCACTCGGAATAGTCAGGCCTACCGCGCCCCCAATCGAAACGCGACGGCCTCTTCAACGACCCGTCCCTGCTTGAGATGCTCGACGACAATGCGCTCGAGCAAGGCCGGAGTCACACTTGTGTACCATACCCCTTCAGGGTACACCACCATTACGGGGCCGTCGCCGCACACGCCGAGGCAGGGCGTTTCTCCGCGCTTGACCCGGGTGGGTCCAAACAGCAGGTCCTCACGTTCGAGTAACTCGGCCAGGCGAGAGTACAGCGCACGGCCACCGCGATCCGGCGAGCAAAACCCGCCCGTACAGATGAGCACATGGCGCGCGTACGGATCGATGATGGCCGGGCGCAGGGGCTCAAGCGCCATGATTGGTCGTCACCTTCTCCGCGCCCGATTCGCCATTCAACGTCACCGATACCACGACCGGGATGCTCGGATCGAGCGAACTGCGCACCGAGCAATATTTCGAGACGGCGAGATCGACCGCTCGTTCTGCCGGTTCACGCTCGATCCCCATCCCCTCAATCGTGTACTCCAAGAGAACCCGCGTGACGCGGGCTGGCACGGCATCCGCGCGGTCCGCGGTGACCTTCACCGAGAGACGCTCCGCCGGCGTCCTCCGCTTTGCCAGGATGTCGAGCGCATCGACCGCTGCACAGGCCGCGAGCGCGCCGAGCATCGTGTCGACAGGTCCCGGTCCGGTCGCGCCTTTCGCGTCGAATGCGCGAGGAGACGCTTGCACCGGCGCGGCTAATGTCGAAACGGTGCTCGCCGTTCCACGTGGCGGTGATGACGCTGGGAGGACGCATTAGTACGGGGGTTGGAGATCGGGGACCTGAGCGAGGAATAAAAACAAATCGTGCGGTTCGCACTGATCAACTCGAGACGGCCAGCGGCAATGCCACTCAGCGAGTTCCATCGCTACCGTCGCGCCCCCGATTGAGCACCTGGAGTGAGGCGTTCCCCATCAAGGCCTACGTGCGCCCCGGCCGCCTCCACGATGCGCCGCTCGGGACTGTCCTCGATCAGGATGGGATTGGTGTTGTTGATATGCGTATAAAACACGACCGGACCCGCCTCGAGCGTCGTCAGCGCGGCCAGGCTTCCATCCGGACCGCCGATGGGTACATGGCCCATGTCTCGCGCGCGGCTCGGCGAGATCCCGAGCGTGATGAGCTCCTCGTCGGACCAGAAGGTGCCGTCGAATAACAGCGCCCCCGCGCTCCGGATGCGTGCGATGAAGGCCGGCGTCACCGAGGCGCACCCGGGGACGTATGCAGCGCTGACGCGTGTCTCATCACGAATCATCAAGCCGACGGTCGAGCCGATCGAGTCCTCGCTCGCGAAGCGCGGAGCATCACCGCCGACGGCGAATGCCTCGATCGTCAGCCCCATCGGAGCTCCCGCTCGATCGTGTAGTACGACCTCTTGATCGAGAGGCAACGCGACACTCGAAACACTCGCAAACGCGCGCACGGTGGGCAGGATTCGTGAGTCCTGCTCCAGCACATCGGTCACAGCCTGCGTGGCGTAGAGCCTCAGCGCTCGACCCTCACGGAGCAGCAGGAGGCCCAACGAGTGATCCAGCTCGGCGTCGGTCAATACCACGGCCTCGACCGGGACGTCGCGCGTGACGCCGTTCTCTGGAAGCGGCCGGCGGATACGGTTGAGCTGGTCTCGCACGTCAGGCGACGCATTGATCAGAGCCCAGCGCGCGCCGTCTCCGCTCACGGCGATGGACGACTGTGTCCGCGGGCGCGCCCGACCAGGATCCGTCCGCGCAACCCGACACCCTGGGCACCAGCAATTCCATTGAGGGAAGCCGCCGCCGGCGGCGGTACCGAGCAGGATGATTTCCACAGCGACGTTCGTTGGATCAGAGCGTCCGAGGCGATACGACTGCCGGCGGAGCCCAGGTGGTGGTGCGCGTCAATGACGCCAGACGCGAAAAGGGCCCGCGTTCGCGGGCCCCCTGGTGCTTACCGCCGAGCGACGTAGGCGGTGACTTCCATCGTCACGTCCACGACTTCGAACTCAGGCTTTTCCCACCGCATGTGCACCTCACTAGTAGAGGGAGCTGCTCGCCGGAGCGACCGGCGACCCTGCAGGTATCCGCAAGATCGGACCCGATCCAACGCGAATTCAAGGGGCGCCCCCGTCCGGAACCAAATTACGCGTCGCCTGCTAGATTCGGGACATGGCGCTGACCGCGGCAGAGCAGCGGGAGTTCGACCTCAGCTTTGAGCGAGAGGCCCTTCCGTGGCTGGATGACGTCTATCGATTCGCCCTGTCATTGACGCGAAACGAGGCGGACGCCGACGACATCGTGCAGGAAACGTTTATGCGGGCATATCGATCGTGGCATACCTTCGAGCGGGGGAGTGACGCCCGCCGGTGGCTATTCACGATCTGCCGCAACGCGTTTCTGCGCACGCGCGAGCGGGCAAAGCATCAGGTCGAGCTCGAAGACGGCGACGTCGAGGCGGTGGCCTCCCAGCTGGCGGAGACAACGGGTCGCGAACTCCGGCGACGAACAGCTGCTCGCGCGCCTCGACCTCGGGCCCGCGCTCTCGAAGCGCGCTCAAAGAGTTGCCGGAGCCCTTTCGTTCCGCGGTGACGCTGGTCGACGTCGAGGATCAGTCGTATGAAGCGGCGTCCGAAATCCTGGGGGTCCCGATCGGGACGGTGCGCTCTCGCCTTTTCCGTGGCCGGCGCCTGCTGCAACGCGCGCTGGCCGTGTACGCCCGTGATGCCGGCTTTGCGAGCCCCGCGACCGCGGCGCCGCACTCGGCACCGCACCCCAACTCCTAGCCTATGACAGACCGCCCACCGGATCCTTGCGCACCGTCGTCGCCGCAGAGAGGGCGTGGATTGCACGACCGTGCTGCAACAGCTCTGGGACTATCTCGACGCGGAGTTGGGCCCGGAGAAATGGAGGCCGTGCGGACACACCTCACGCTCTGCGCACAGTGCTATCCGCATTACGATTTTGAGAAGGCGTTCCTCGACGCGGTCGCGAATTGCCGCTGCACGACTTGCGCGCCCCACGATGTCCGGTGTCACGTCATGGAGGCTCTGCGCCGCGCTGGATTCACGCCGACGGACACCAGCGTGGTGGGCTGACGAACGACGCCCGCGACGACGTGCTGACTCCGGAGGGCTCGGCTTCGCGTTAAGTTAACGGGAGTCATGTCCGCCACCGCTGCGCCTTCCACGCTGGCGGCGCCGCCGCCACCACCAATCCCGTCGCTGGATGCTCCGCTGGCGAGCGACGAGCTGGTTGACACGCTTCGTGCGTTCAGCCGATCCTACTACGCGGTGCACCCGTTCCATCAGCTCATGCGCGAGGGCGCGCTGAGCAAGCGCCAGCTTCAGGGCTGGGTCGCCAACCGACTGGCATATCAGCGCGCCATTCCTCGGAAGGACGCGGCGATCATTTCGAACTGTCCCGACCCGGCGGTGCGGCGCCTGTGGATGCAACGCATCGTCGACCACGATGGCACCGAGCCCAACAGTGGCGGCATCGAGATGTGGATTCGGCTTGGCGAAGCGCTGGGTGTGCCGCGGGAAGAGATGGACGACGAGCGGCATGTCCTCCCTGGCGTCAGAATGGCCGCCGAGTCGTACGTGACCTTCTGCAAGACGCATGGATGGGTCGAAGCGGTCGCCAGCTCGTTGACGGAGCTCTTCGCGCCGACACTCATGCACGAACGGCTCGCCGCCTTCCCGCGACACTACCCCTGGGTCGATGCGGCCGGGCTGGAGTACTTCCGATCCCGGCTGCTCCAGGCCCCACGTGACAGTTCGCAGGGACTCGCCATCGTCACCGCGCACTGCAGGACCGTGGAGTCGCAGCGACGTGCCTTTGCCGCGCTCGCGTTCAAGATCGAGATGCTGTGGATCTTGATTGATACGATCTATCATGCGTACGGCGACTGAGAGCGTCATGAGCGAGCCGTTGCCCCCCACCGCGCGACCTCGGCTCTGGCGTCTGGCTCGCCTCGATTTCGACCCGGTCCGGAAACGTCGCGTCCTCCTTTACCCGGAAGGCGCGATGCTCCTCAACGACACCGGTGCCGAGATCCTCGCGCTCTGCGATGGCACCCGGACCGTAACCGACATTGCGACGGCGCTGGGCGTGAAATACGAGGCCGATGTCAGTGCGGACGTAGCCGCCTACCTCGGCCAGCTGGCCGAACGGGAACTGGTGCACGATGCCGTCTGACCTGACCTCGCGTAGCGCCCCCGCCAGCCACGCCGACGCCGCTCCGGCTCCGGCCCGGCCTCGCGCTGCCACCGTTGAGCGTCCGACGACGTTGCTGGCGGAGCTGACGTATCGCTGCCCGCTTCACTGCCCCTACTGTTCCAACCCGATCGATTTGCTTCGTTCGCAGGCCGAGCTCCCGACGGCCGACTGGCAGCGTGTCCTGAGTGAGGCACGCGCCCTCGGCGTGCTCCAACTCGGGTTGTCGGGGGGAGAGCCGTTGCTGCGAAAGGACCTCGAGCCGATCGTAGCACATGCGCACGACGTTGGCCTGTATACGACACTCGTGACCTCGGGCCTCGGACTGACGACGGAGCGCGCGCAAAGACTGCGGGACGCCGGGATCGACCACGTCCAGATCTCCTTCCAGGACTCGGATCGTGCGAGCGCTGAGCACATTGCCGGCCTGCCTTCAGTCGAGAAGAAGCTCGCCGCGGCCGCTCGTGTCCGTGCACTCGGTATTGCGTTCACCATCAATGTCGTGCTGCATCGCGCGAACCTCGACCACCTGGCCGACATCATCGATTTGGCTGCATCTCTCGGCGCCGATCGATTGGAGCTCGCGAATACGCAGTACTACGGGTGGGCGAACCTGAATCGAGACCGCCTGCTTCCGACGCGAGAACAGCTTGTGCGGGCCGAGGCGGTCGTCGAGTCGGCCATCGCACGTTACCGCGGACGCATGCAGATTCTCTATGTGTTACCCGACTACTACCAGACCTATCCGAAGCCATGCATGGGCGGGTGGGGCGCCGTGTACATGGTCGTGGCTCCGGATGGTCGTGTGCTGCCGTGCCAGGCTGCCTGGCAGATCGAATCACTCACCTTCGACAGTGTCCGAGACCATTCGCTCGAGTGGATCTGGCAGCAGTCGTCGGCCTTCAATGCGTTTCGCGGCGATGAATGGATGCAGGAACCATGTCGCAGCTGCGAACGCCGCTCGGTCGACTTCGGCGGCTGCCGATGTCAGGCCTTCCACGTGACCGGCGACGCGCGCAACGCCGACCCTGTGTGCATCAAGAGCCCCGCCCGCCCCGCGATCAATGCCGCGCTGGCACGCGTCGCGGACGCCGAGGGATCGGCCCAGACGCCGGTGTACGTCTATCGCACGATGGCCACCGCGTCCCGCGCAGTTCCGACCGCAAACCGTACGTGAGCGAGCCGGCATTGTCGGTTCCTCGGGACGCCGCCGCCATCGCCGAGCGGGACCGGACCATTGCGCGCCTCGAGCACGATCTCAGTGCGCTCCGCGAAATCCTGCTCGATTACATGACGTGCCCGCGAAGAAGCGGAAGACGAGAATGCGGGCGACAGAGGATCGGTACCGCGCGCTCGTGCATCGGGCTGCGTCCGGCATCTTTCGTGCGGCGCTCGATGGCCGCTTCACCGACGTCAACCCGGCGCTGGTGCACACCTTGGGCCACCCGTAGGCGCATCGCTGCTCGCCGAGCCGGCCGGCGCGGTCTACTACGATCCCGCGGACCATCAGCGCATTCTCGGCGCGGCACTCCGCGACGAGCATTGAGGTTGGACAGAAGTCCGCTGGCGACGCCATGATGGCGCCCCCATCCTCGTGCGCCTGTCATTGCAGGTCGTGAAGGATGCGCGCGGCAACGCCATCGCGCTGGAAGGCATGACCGAGGACATCACCGACCGTGCCCGCCAAGAGGAGCTGCTTCGACGCAGCGAGCGGATGGCCAGCCTCGGACACATGCTGGCTGGCGTCGCGCACGAGCTCAACAATCCCCTGGCGGCCATCGGTGGATTTGCACAGCTCCGATGCTGCGGCAGACGCTCAGTGATGAGGACAGGAGCGGGCTCGAGACGATCAATCACGAGGCGCAACGTGCAGCGCGGATCGTGCGAGACCTCCTCGCCTTCTCGCGACGACACGAACACGAGCGGCGCGAAGCGGTCGATCTCAACGAAGTGGTACGGTACATTCTCGACGCGCAGCGGTACCAGATCGAGACCCGCGGCATCCGTCGGACACTCTCGCTGGCGGCGGCGCTGCCGCCGGTCATGGCGCAGGCGTCGCAGCTCGAGCAGGTCGTGCTCAATCTCGTAGTCAACGCGAGGCAGGCGCTCGAGCAGGCGATCGACGAACCGGACGCCGCGCACGGGGCCGTATCGCCGGCAGCGCCGGCCATCACCATTCGAACGAGCAGCCAAGAAGGCGGGGTGACGCTCGAAGTCGAGGACAACGGCCCCGGCATCCCCGAGGAGTATCGCGCCCGTGTCTGGGATCCATTCTGGACGAGCAAAGAAGAGGGCGAGGGCACGGGTCTCGGCCTTGCCGTGGTTCACGGCATCGTGACCAGCTACGGCGGCACCATCGACCTGGAGACGGAGGTCGGCGTCGGCACGCGATTCATCGTGCGGTTGCCGGCGGCAAACGCGCGCGACCAGGGGGCATCCGCTCCAACCGTGACGCCGGCCGCCATGGTCGGCGTCTCATCGGCCGTGACCCAACCCACCGCCGCAAGCGGCGCCGGAGCCCCTGGCGTGCCGGCGGGGGGGCCCAGGATCGCCACCCACGCCGCTGTGGGATCGGTGGAACGGCCAAAGGGTGTCAGCCGTGCCGCGGTCCCTCTCCGCATACTCGTCGTGGATGACGAGAGGGCGATTCTTGAATTGTTGGATCGCTACTTCTCTGCTCGGGGTCATACCGTCACGACGACACCCAACGGCACGCGAGCGATCGAGCTCGCCCATCAACAGTCGTTCGACATCGTGATCTGCGATCTCCGAATGCCCGGGCTCGACGGGAGTGCCGTCATTCGCGAGCTGCGAGCGCTCCCGCGCTGCCAGACCACTCGATACATCCTCTCGACAGGCGACAGCACGGCACTCCCCGGCGACTTTGCGGAAGCAGCCGCGCTGACGACGATTCTGGTCAAGCCTTACGAGATCGACCAGCTGCGGCAGGCGGTCGAGCAGCCGACGGCGTCACATGTCCACTGATCGCAACGGTCTGGCGCCATATCTCGCGCAGTCCGGCGCTACCAGCGTCCTGGACGCACCAGAGTCGATGGAGCATGGCGACCTACTCATATGACCTCCGACTCCGCTCGGTCCGGCGCGCTGGCCGCTCTGCGTCGCGATTACGCCCATGCCACACTGACGGAGCAGGATGTCGATCCCGATCCGATCCGGCAGTTCGAGCGCTGGTTCGCCGACGCGCAAGCGGCCTCCGTTCCGGATGTGAACGCAATGACGCTCGCCACCACGGGATCCGATGGGACGCCGTCGGCCCGCGTCGTGCTGCTCAAAGGCGTGGATACCCAGGGGTTCGTGTTCTACACGGACTATAGAAGCCAGAAGGGCCTCGAGTTGTCGCGCAACTCGCGCGCGGCTCTCGTCTTTTACTGGTCGCCGCTCGAACGACAGGTGCGCGTCACCGGCAGCGCGACCCGGACGTCGGCCGAGGAATCGGCGGCCTACTTTGGCAGTCGCCCGCTTGCAAGCCGACTGAGCGCGACAGCATCGCGGCAATCGAGCGCGATCCCGGATCGCGCCTCCCTCGAAGCGCGTGTCGCCGAGCTCGCGCGTACCTACGATGACCCGCACCCGCCTCCACTTCCCCCTTACTGGGGGGGATTCCGGGTGGTACCGATCACCGTCGAATTCTGGCAGGGACGGCCGAACCGGTTGCATGACCGGTTGCGGTATGTGCGGTCCGATTCCGGCGCGTGGACGATCGAGCGGTTGTCGCCCTGAAGAGCCCTACCCCTCGGCTCTCAGCTTCACATAACTCTCCCACCGCTCGGCACTGACGAGCCCCTGCGTCATCGCCTCGCGCACGGCGCATCCCGGCTCGACCACGTGGGTGCAATCGGCGAAGCGGCAGTGGCCGATGTGGGGACCGAACTCGGGGAAGCACCGATCGAGGGTCGCGAGGGAGAATCCCCATAAGCCGACTTCGCGCAATCCCGGCGTGTCCACGACGTACCCACCGTCCGGCAGTGGGTGGGAGAACGCGCCGACGGTCGTATGCCGTCCCTTGTTCACCGAGGAGCTGATCGTACCGACGCGCAGGTTGAGTCCCGGATAGAGCGCGTTGAGCAGTGAAGACTTGCCGACGCCCGAGGGTCCCGTGACCACTGTAGTGCGACCGGTGAGCGCATCGTGGAGTGACTCCAATCCCGCTCCGCCCCGGGCGTTGGTGAGGTGCACTGGATAACCGGCCCGCTCGTAGTCGGCAATGAGATCGCGCACCTCCGCCGGATCGACGAGGTCGACCTTGTTCACCACGATGCGCGGTGCCAGTTCACTCGCCTCGGCAATCACCAGGAACCGGTCGATCATCCGCCGGTGTGGCTCCGGCTTGGCTGCCGCGAAGACGACCAGGACCTGGTCGATGTTGGCAGCGACGATGCGCTCGCCGTGCCGTCCGTCAGGCGCCCGCCGCGCGAGCACCGAGCGCCGCGGGAGGATCTCCTCGATCGTCCAACGGCCGCCGCTCGCGTCGGGAGCGACGAGGACGTCATCACCGACTGCGAGTTTGAGGTCGTTGCCTTGCTTGAGCCGGCCTCGCAAAACCGCGTCGTATACCTCGCCGCCAGTGGCACGCACGGCCCAGACGCCGCCCGTGCCTTGCAGCACGACCGCTCGAATGGCGTCGACTGGCGGCATACCGGCTGCCCGCTCACGCGGCATGCTGGAGGGGCTCGGCGTCAGACCGCGCCCTCAACCCGGGCCAGGCGATCCAGGACGTGCTTCACCTCCGCCAGCGACCATGCCCCAAGTTGCTCGCGAGCCTCCGCCGCCGTTCGCGCGCGGACCAGGAAATCCGACTCCACGTGACCCGCGAGAGCGGGTCGGCCGCTGCTCCATCGCACGAAAAAGAGATACGCGCCCCAGGGGCCCCCGGGCTGGCCGGTTTCATCGACGAGCACCTCGACGCTATACGAGGTGCCGTCAGCCGCCGCGAGCGCCGCAGGGCGCCCATGCACGGCGGCATAGCCGCCGACTGTGGTTTCGTCTCCACGCGAATAGTCGGGGGGGATATGCTGGCCACTCACCGGGCCCGCCGCTAACCGCGTCCGAGGTATGTGCGCGCTGCTCGTATCACCGTATCCCATCCCGTCAAGCATGGTTTCGCCGCATGGCTTCACGAACGACGTTTCCGGCGATAAACACCACGTTCGCCGGGCGTTCAGCCAACCGACGCATCAGATAAGGGTACCACTGCGTCCCGAAGGGAACATAGACCCGGATGCGATAACCCTCCCGAACAAGCGCACTCTGCAGATCCCGTCGCACGCCGTAGAGCATCTGAAACTCGAATCGATCGACCGGGATCCCCTCGGCGGCGGCGAACCGCTTCGCCTCGCGGATCAGCACCTCGTCGTGCGTGGCGATTCCGGGGTAGTGCCCCTCGCGCATGAGCTGGTGCATGCACCGATCGTAACTCGCGTCGACGTCGCGCTTCGCGGGAAACGCCACGGCCGACGACTCCTTGTACGCGCCCTTGCAAATGCGCACGCGGGCTCGCGCCGCAATCGCCCGTTTGGCGTCGGCTTCCGTCCGGTAGAGGTAGCTTTGCAACACGATGCCGACGTGCTCCGGGTACGCGGGGTAGAATCGATCGTAGAACAAGCGTAGCGTGCGGTCAGTGTACGCGCTGGATTCCATGTCCAACCGCACGAACGTTCGATAGTCCCGCGCCCGGGCTAGTACCTCGTGGACGATCGTGACGCAGAGATCTTCGGACACATCCAGGCCCATGGCCGTCAGCTTGACGGACACGTTGGCGTCCAGTCCCCGTTCATGGATGCGATCGAGCAGATGGAGGTATTCTCGGCCGGCCGCGCGCGCCTCGGCTTCCGAGTGCACACTCTCGCCCAGCACATCCAGTGATGCGCTGATGCCCTTGCGGTTGAGCTCGACCACCGCGTCGAGCGCCTGTTCCAGAGACTCACCCGCGACAAAGCGGTCGGCAAATCGTTTCGCCAGTCGGTTGTGGCGAACGAATTGTGCGACGTGCGGTTGGCTAGAGAGATAGAGCAGCGTCTGACGGAGCATGCATCACGGACGCAATGCGCCCGAGAAATGAGAGAGAAGATTGCCGGGCGTCATCCGGGATGGAACCGGGCGTTCTTACGTGCGAGGTCCAATAGGGAATCGGCCGGCTGGAATCGCGGCGGGAATCGATCGTTGAGCTCCTCGAGTTGTCGGACCACGTCGGCAGCGCCGAGCGTGTCTGCGTAGCGAAACGGCCCGCCGCGAAATGGGGGGAACCCGATGCCAAAGACCGCCCCGACATCGCCGTCACGGGGCGCCCGCAGGACCCCCTCCTCCAGACACCGCGCGGCCTCGTTCACCATGGCCAGCACGGCTCGGCGTTGAATCTCCTCGTCGCTGATCGTGCTTCGCTGGGTGCCGGTCGGCAGCAACGTGTAGACGCTCGGGTCGACCCCCTGTTTCTTTCCGTTCTCCGAATAGAGATAAAATCCCTTGCGCCCTTTTCGCCCGGTTCGGCCAGCGGCCACGACGCGCTGGAGAGACAGGGATGGCGCCATCCGCGGGCCGTAGGCGTCGGACAGAATCGCCCCCGATTTGCCGGCAATGTCGATCCCAACCTCGTCGATCAGGGTGATGGGGCCAACAGGAAATCCAAACGCGACGAGCGCGCGATCGATCGCGTCGATTGGGGCCCCATCATCCAGCATCTTGCCAGCTTCATTGAGGTATGGCGCCAGGATCCGGTTGACGTAGAAGCCTGGGCTGTCCCGCACGATGATCACGGTCTTACCCAGGCGCATGCCCAGCGCGACAGCCGTCGACGTCACCTGCGGGTCCGTCCGGTCGGCGACGATCACTTCGAGCAGTGGCATCTTGGGCACGGGCGAGAAGAAATGCATGCCGAGGAGGTGCGTGGCGTCGCGCGACGCTTCGGCGATCCGTGCAATCGGGATCGTGCTCGTGTTCGAGGCAACGATGGCGCCGGGCGGCAGCACGCCTTCCACTTCGCGCACGACGGCCTGCTTGACCGCCAGGTCCTCGAACACAGCCTCGATGACCAGCGGCACGTTCCCGAACCCGGTGTACGTGCTCGTCCCGGATACGAGCGACATCTGATCGTCGAACTCCTGCCGTGTGATCTGTCGCTTGACCAGCCGCTCGCGCAGGACGTCGCGGACCGATGCGAGTCCTTTCAGGACGCGTCCATTATCCACGTCCTTGAACCGTACGACCAGGCCCCGTTGGGCCGAAACGGCCGCGATACCCGCCCCCATGAAGCCCGTGCCGAGAACGGCGATCTTGCCGACTGGCGTCGGCCGCGGCAGCGCACTGGCGTCCTTTTTCAACGCGTTCGACGCGAAGAAAAGGAAGATGAGTTGCTTGGCTACATCCGTCGTGGCGACTTGTCCGAAGAGCCGAGCCTCGGTCTCGTAGCCGCGCGTGCGATTACCGGCGCTGCCGGCCTGCACCGCTTCGAGGGCCGCGAGGGGTGCCGGATAGTGGCCATGCGTGCGCGCCAGTGTCTGCTCGCGGGCCTGGCGGAGCACGACTGCCCGGCCGACCGGATTCTCGTCGAGAAGAAGTCGCTGTGCGGTGCCGCGGGAACGGCCGCGCCCGCGCTGGGGCATCTTCCGTCGGCCGCCGACGTCGGCGAGCTCCCGTGCCCGACTCGTCGCGATGTCTCGGAGAATCGCCGGATGCACCACCTCGTCAACGAGTCCGGTCTGCAATGCGCGGCGGGCGCGGACGTTCTTGCCTGTCAGGATCATATCCAGCGCCGCACGCAACCCGATGAGCCGAGGTAGACGCTGCGTTCCACCCGCACCCGGGATCAAGCCGAGCTGCACCTCCGGGAACGCCAAGACGGTCGACGGGCTCTCGGTGGCGATGCGATACGCACATGCGAGCGCGAGCTCCAGGCCGCCACCGAGACACGCGCCGTTGATGGCCGCGACCACTGGTGTGCGCAGCCGCTCCACGCGATCCATCAACGCGTGAGCCGTTGCGCTCAGGCGTTGGGCATCCGCCGGTGTGGGCAACGCCACCAACTCTTCCACATCGGCGCCCGCAATCCACACATCGGGCTTGCCGCTGAGCACCACTGCCGCCCGCACGCTCGAGTCACGCTCGAGCCGTTCCAGCAAGGCTTCGAATTCTTCCCGAGCGGCACGCGTGAACGTGTTCACGGTCATCCCGGGAAGATCGAACGTCACGAACGCGATCTGATCACGAACCTCGACCGAAAGTGCGGGCATCAGATTCGCTCGACGACCATCGCGTGGCCCAGACCGCCGGCGGCGCAAACCGTGAGGAGGCCAAATTGGCCTCGCCGCCGAGCGAGCTCGTAACAAAGCGTGGTCAGAATCCGGGCCCCGGTCGCGCCGAACGGATGACCTATGGCGATCGAGCCTCCCATCACGTTGAGACGGCTGCGGTCCACCTCCCCCAGCGGCGCAGACATGCCGGCTCGCTCCGCCCACTGCTGTGACTCGAACCCCCTCAGGTTGGACAGGACCTGCGCCGCAAACGCCTCGTGCATTTCGATGAGATCCATTTCCTTGAGCGTCAGCCCAGCACGGCGCAATGCGACCGGCGCCGCCAGCACCGGCGCCTGCAGGAGCTGCTCACCTGGGTCGAGGGCCGCATATGCATAGGAGCGAATGACCGCGAGCGGTGCGTAACCGAGCGCCCGGGCGCGTGACTCGCTCATGAGCAGCACGGCGCCACCCCCGTCGGTGAGCGGCGATGAGTTGCCGGCCGTCACCGTCCCATACATGCGATCGAAGACGGGCTTGAGCGCTGCCAGCTGGTCGTAGCTCGTCTGCTCACGAATGCCATTGTCGCTCGTGACGACCGTCTCGTACCGTGGCGACACGTATGTCGGCGCGATCTCGTCCGTCAACCGACCGTCGGTCGTCCCTGCTGCCGCCAGCCGGTGCGACCGCAGCGCGAACTGATCCTGTTCATCGCGCGGGATGTGATTGATCTTCGCCATTTTCTCGGCCGACTGACCCATGGTCTCGCCGGTCGACGGTTCGGCGATCGCCGGCGCGACGGGTCGCAGGTCCTTGGGCCGCACGCGGGAGAAGGCACCGAGCCGCTGCGGCAGCGTCTTCGCGCGGTTGGCAGCCATCAGCGCATCAGCGAATCCGCGAGCGTGCAGGATGGGGATGTTGGACAGAGACTCGGCGCCCCCCGCGATCACAACGTCGGCCTGCCCGAGCGCGATCTGGTCCGCCGCATCGGTGATCGCCTGATTCGCCGACGCGCAGGCGCGACTCACGGAGAAGGCCTGGACGCCCTTGGGCAGCATCGGCATGAGCGCGATCTCGCGCGCGATGTTGGGCGCCAGCACCGATGGGATCACCGTGCCAAACACAACGGCTTCGAGCTGCGCGGGATCGAGGTTGGTCCGCTCAATGAGCTCCGACACGCATGCGCGTCCGAGGTCGATTGCCGACATCGACTTCAGCACCGTCCCTGCCTTCGCAAATGGCGTCCGCAGGCCCGCAACGACCACCACGCGACGACCATTCCCGAACGTCGGCATGGTCGGAAGCTACCTCTAAACCTATGTTCTAGTCTACTTTCCACTCTCTGTGGGCCTACTTTCTCGGGCGCCCCAGCGCCCGCGCCGCTCCGCCACGCTCGGCTTGCTCGCAACGTCACCATTTGACTTGCTGGTCATTGGTGGCGGGATAACCGGAGCGGGCATCGCGCGGGATGCTGCGCTCCGCGGACTGCGGACGGCGCTCGTGGAGCGCGATGATTTCGGGAGCGGGACATCGAGCCGGTCTTCGCGGCTGATTCACGGAGGCGTGCGATATCTCGAATACGGCCATTTCCATCTCGTGTTCGAGGCCAGCCGTGAGCGGCGGACCCTTCTCCGTATTGCGCCCCATCTCGTTCGACCGCTGCGGTTCACATGGCCTGTGTACCAGGGCGCCCGTGTCCCGGGATGGAAGCTGGGCGCCGGGCTGATGCTCTACGACGCACTCGCGCTGTGGCGAAACGTCGCGAGGCATCGGCGACTCACCGCGAGCGGGGTGCTGACCCGAGAGCCCGAGCTGGACCCCCGAGGGCTGACTGGCGGCGCAGAGTATTTCGACGCGGCGACTGACGACGCGCGGCTGACGCTTGCCAACGTGTTGGCCGCGGCGGCCTCCGGCGCTGTGGTTCTCAACCACGCCGCCGTCCGCTCCATCACGCACGATGCAGGTGGCCAGGCCGTCGGTGCAGGCGTCGTTGACTTACTTTCGGGCGCAGCGGTCTCGGTTCACGCCAGCGCGATCGTCAATGCGACGGGGCCGTGGACCGACTCCGTGCGCCAACTGGCTGATCCCCTCCGCACGCCAAGCGTGCGCGGAAGCAAGGGTGTGCACCTCGCCGTGCCAGCCCACCGCATCGGCAACCACGGCGCAGTGACACTGCTATCCGCAATCGACGGTCGGGTCATGTTCGTGCTCCCCGCTGGCCGGTTGACGATCGTCGGGACGACGGAGAGCGACGCAATTGCCGGTCCGGACGACGTTCGCGCGACGAGCGCCGACATTGAGTATCTGCTGTCGTCCGTCAACTCCGCGTTCCCTCTCGCGCGGCTCGATCGGACCGATGTCGTTTCCGCGTGGGCCGGCATCCGGCCGCTGGCCGCCTCGGGGCATCCTTCGGACGCAGCGAGTGCGTCGCGTGAACACGAGATCGAGCGCGCAGCATTGGGCATGGTGACGGTGACCGGTGGCAAGCTCACGACCTATCGAGCGATGGCCGCCGAGGTGGTGGACACGGTACTGGCTGACCTCGAGCGACCCGTCGTGCCGACGACGACGCACTTGGCCCGATTGCCAGGGCGCGAGCGGGTCGCAGCCGTCGACGCGCTGGCCTCCTCCGACGTGCGGCTGTCGGAGCGCCTCGATCCTCAGTTGCCGTACCGGGCCGCCGACATGGTCTATGGGGTCGAGTGCGAGCAGGCATTCACGCTTTCCGACCTGCTCATGCGCCGCACGCACATCGCGTTCGAAACACGAGACGCTGGCGTCGCGGTATCGGCCCGAGTGGCCGACGTCGTTGCGCCGCTACTGGATTGGGATTCCGACGGCAAGCGGCGCGCGATCGACGACTACGCGCGAGACGCCCAGCGCGTGTTTGGCTGGGACGACGCAACTACGCCTGATGGATCGTCCGAAGTTCCAGGATCTTCAGGCGGCGTGTGAGCGATGGCAACTTGAGCACTGTCTCGTCCCCGAGCGCCCGACCGAGCAGGGCGCGCCCGATCGGCGAGGACATGCTGCACTGTCCGTCTTCCAGCTCGACGGAGTCGCCAAACACCAGACTATAGGTCTCGATGCCCTTGGTCTGCTGATCTTCGACAACCACACGGGAGCCCAGGCCGACGCGATCCGGTGGGATCTGCGCGATGTCGACCTGCGAGAGCTTGCTCAGCCGCTGCCGAAGATGTCCCAGCCGTGCCTGCACGAACTGCTGACGCTCCAGAGCAGCCTTGTACTCGCTGTTCTCCCGGAGGTCGCCTAGCTCGACGGCTCGGCGGATTTCGGCGGGTAGCGTAACCGTCAGCTCATGCTGGAGGCGGGCGACCTCTTCGCTGAGCTTGGTTTTCAGCTCTTCAATCATGCCACCGGATACAAAAGGGGAAGGCCCGGCCGTGTGCGCGGCCGGGCTCTTTGCCAACGTAAGCGCCGCGAACGCAGGCCGCAATCAGTGCCGCGTTGTCCGGCCCGCCAAGGGGGCCGGTCGATCGAGACCCTGCTCGGGTCCGAGTCGACTGATCACTCGATCCGGGTCGTTGCGTCGGTCAGCGCCGATCTACCGCTGTGACCGCCTATGGGGTTCTGGCGTCCCTGCCAGGGGCGCTAAACCCGGACGAGTCCGCCATCTGCACAAGCCAACACTAAGGACGAAGGGCCTATGAGAGACGTGTGTGAGCGCAATTCCGCCCGAGCCTCCGGCGCGACGTATCGAGTCGCAGCCGTCGCGCTCCTCGTCACCGCTGTCGGGTGCTTCACCGGTCAGAACAAGAACGAGACATCGCCTACCGGTGTGATTGGCCCCACGGGCGGCGGCGGTTCCACTGGCGGTGGCACCACGCTGTACGCCGGGAGTTACGCGCTGCAGAATGTCGACGACTCGACGCTGCCATTCCAGTTGGCCTACGACAGCGTCAGCAATGTAGACTCAACCCGCGTTTTTCAGGCCTTCATTGATAGCGCCAAGCTGTATCTCAATACCGACTCGAGCGCGCAGGAGATGGATTACCTGAGCATCCACGACGTGCGCACCGCCACCGATTCGAGCTTCGTTCGGGACATCTCCTTTGGCGACACGTTGCAGGGAACGTTCAGCACCACCGCCTCGACGATCACGGTAAACCTGACGGACACCGTAAGCGGGATCGTGAACGTGACCTATACGGTCAGCGGGTCGACGTTCAGCGGCACCGTGCCCTATGTGCTCTACAACACCGACGACCAGCTGGCAGCGTCAGGCCAGGCGACCTACCTCTTTGCGCATGTCGGTCCGCCGCTCCACGCGGTGGACGGCGAGCCGAGCGCGAGCCGGTCGCTCTTGCTGAAGCGTGGCGCAGGTCCGGAGCGGGCCTCGAGGCTCAGCGGTGCTGCGGTAACCTCGAGTGGGCGTCAGTGGCGTGTGCCGCTGTCGACGCTCCGTGCGTGGGCCGCCGCGCACGCACGAACTCGTCCCTGAGTAATTGCATCATCGCCGCGCGCCGCTCGTAGAGTCGTTTGAGCGGCCGCGGGGCGTGTCGGGCGAGCGCGTAGGCCGTCAGCAGCGGAAGCGCAACCGTGGAATCGGTGTAGCACACCACCGCATCCGGAAGGCGATCCGGATCGATCTTCCCCCAGCTCACCGCTTCCGCTGGCGTGGCGCCGGACAGTCCGCCCGTATCGGGCCTGGCGTCCGTGACCTGCAGGAAATAGTCGTGGCCACGCTCATCGATGCCCAGCACCTCTTGAATCTGTGGCTCGGTCTGTAGGATGAAGTTCTTCGGGCTGCCACCGCCGAGAATCATGACGGCACTGCGCCCGGGCGCACCGCCCGGCGCCCACGAGCCACGCTTCGCCCCGAGTACGATCGCCGCCGTCTCGTTGACGTCCTGATTGGGGTCGATGGCGCACGCGTTGCCGTCCAGGGCGAGCGCCGCGACGTTCATGCCGATCGACGAGTCGCCTGGCGACGAGGTGTAGACCGGTACAGCCGCCGCGTACGCCGCCGACAGCAACGACTTCTGGCCGATGCCGAGAGCCCGCTCGCGCTCGCGAACGTACCTGCCGCAGAGATAGTGGAATTCCGCGCTCGACATGCTGCGCTGAAACTCCGGCGCGCGAATGATCTGCCGGAAGAACGCATCCGTCGATAGCAACACGTCGTAATCGAAGAAAATGTCGTAGATGCGCACGACACCTTCGGCACGCAACACGGTGTCCGATGCCTGCGCAGTTCCCTCGATGCATCGCGAGCCCGAGTCCGAAGTGCGTATCGTGGTACAGGTTCGCGCCCGTCGAGACGATCCAGTCGATGAACCCGGCTTCGACCAGCGGGATCAGCGCTGCCATGCCGAGGCCGGCCGGCGTGAGCGCGCCAGTGATCGAGAGTCCGACCGTCACGTCCGGTTCCAGCATTCGGGTCGTCAGCAACTGGCAGGCCTCGCGCAGCCGTGCCGCGTTGTATGCGAGAAACGTCCCCTCGATCAGGTCTGCCGCGAGCTCACGTCCCGTGATGGGGCGGGGATCGATGCGTGCGCCGGCCAGGAAGTGCGACCGATTGCCGGCTTCGTGCCCGGGCTCATGGGTCGTACTGTGCTCAAAGCGTCCATCATGCATATGACTTGGCATAATGGAGGATACTCGGTTTGCACGCGGCGGCCAGCCGGGTCGTCACGGGTTGTCGACGTTCTCCGCTCCCGGCCTCCCGCCTCACTCGAGCTGCACGATCGCTCTGTCGGCCGCCTCCGCACCGTCATCTCGCATGCCGCGCTCGGGAAAGGCGGTCGAATGCGCCGCGACGACCGCGGCCGCAGCCTCTGCGGGGTCATCGGTGAGGAGCATGAGATCGAGATCACCGGGCGAAATTTTGCGCTCCAGCATGACGCGCGTATGCAGCCACCGCACCAGACCAGCCCAGTAGCGCGCGGCCGAACAGAATCACGGGAAACCGATAGATCTTGCCCGTCTGAATCAGCGTCAGCGCTTCGAACAGCTCGTCGAGCGTGCCGTATCCGCCCGGGAAGATGACGAACGCATCCGAATACTTGATGAACATCGTCTTGCGGACGAAGAAATAGCGGAAGTTGATCAGCGTATCGACGTACGGGTTCGAGCCCTGCTCGAACGGCAACTCGATGTTGCACCCGACCGACCGCCCGTGCCCTTCCCGTGCCCCGCGATTGGCGGCCTCCATGATGCCCGGGCCCGCGCCGGTGATGATCGCGTAGCCAGCTTCGGCGAGCAGCCTGGCAGTCTCGCGAGCAGCGGCATATTGCGGATCGTCGGGGCCCGTGCGCGCGGACCCGAAGATCGAGACGCCTTTCTTGATGTCGGCGAGGGTATCGAATCCCTCGATGAACTCGCTCATGATGCGCATCACTCGCCACGGATCGGAGCGCGTGAAGTCAGCGGGCGGCCCGTGCTCCTGCAGGAGCTTCTCGTCTTCCGTAACGGGCGGGAGGTCGCGGATCGCGTCTTCGACGCGTTCCACGGCGCCCGAGTGTCTCGGCAGATCCGCCTCCTGCGATGGCGGGCGGCGACCCGCTAGCAGGTGTCCCTCTTCCGTACGTTCTTTGGCGCCAGCGCGGGCCGCGCGTTCGGCCGTCGCCTGGAGACCCGGATCTGCGTGCTTTCCCGTCGCCGTTCGCGGCACCCGCGCCGCCCGCCGTTTCGCCATCGCCCCCACCCGCCTCGCGTTGCTAGTTGTCGCCGTCTATCGGCCCCGCCGCGCCATCACATGTCAATGCGGACGGTGTGGTACCCGAAGGGCGGCCTGAAGGCCGCCCCTACATGTTACTGCGACGTTGGGCTGCCCTTTCTCCTTTCTCCTCACTCCTCTCTACGGGCGCGTTTTCGCGCCCGTTGCCCACTGAGCGTAGCGCTCGACATCCGTACGTGGCGGTATGGCGTGTTCATCACCGTACGCCGTGTACATGCGCCACCGAAGGTACGTTGGTGACGGCAATGGAAGAAACGGGAACTGACGGTACCACGCGCGACGACGAAATCGCCACGCGACCTGCAGAAGGTCGGCCGCGAGGACAGGGCGCAGCGCCGCGCGGAGCGCTAAAGTCGCGCAGAGACGAGCCCACGACACGGGGACAAGGTATAGCGTGACCTCGATGCTCGCCTACTCGTCCGGGCTCAGATGCGTCGCCCTGAGCTCTTTCTCCTGGCTCCACTCGTCGGCATTGGCGGGTGGATTGCGGTCCAAGCGCGCGATGTCCGCGCAGCAGCAGCTGGTCAGACGTCGCTGAACGTCACCGCGCTCGCCGCCGCCCCAATTGTTCGCGCAGCCTTCAGCCACCCTGCGCCCCCCGCTACGTCTCCGTCGCGGTCGCCCTTCGTCGCCCTCGCCCCAACTGGCGTCGCCGATGGCGGCGTCGCAGGCGCCGACGTCAGAGCGTCTCGCGATCCGGCACCGATTCGCGATCTCGGCGAGATCCGCCGCCGACTGATCGAGAACCAGGCAGGCACCTACATCGGTGACATCCTCGCCGAGCGCGATTCGAACATCGCGCGCTGGCCGGACCGCTTGTCGACGCGGCCGCTGCGCGTGTGGGTGCAGTCTGCCGACAAGCTGACAGATTGGAATCAGGCTTACCTGGGGCAGGTCCGAGACGCGTTCATGACGTGGGTCGGCGCCGGCGCACCGGTGCCTTTCACCTTTGTCAATGATTCGTCGCAAGGGGACGTCCACGTGACCTGGGTCGACCACTTCGATGAGCAGATCAGCGGGAAAACGATGTGGGCGCGCGACGACAATTGGTGGATCGTCGATGCCAACATCACCATCGCGTTGCATCACAATCACGGCGAGCCCCTCGATGCGTCGGCCGTGCGCGCTATCGCCCTGCACGAAGTCGGGCACCTCCTCGGCCTCGACCACTGCGCCGACACGACCAACATCATGACGCCCCGCGTCCGCGTTCGCGATCTGTCGGAGGCCGACAAGGCGACCATGCGGCTGATTTACGCTCTGCCCCCGGGGAGTGTGAAGGAGGCGATGGCGGGGGATAAGGGCGGGGTCTGGGGCGGGCGCTAAAGCGCCCGAGAAAGTAGACCTGCAGAGAGTAGAAAGTAGACCAGGCGGTCCTTGTCCACTTTCTACTTTCTGTGCTTCTACTCTCGGGCGCTTTAGCGCCCGCCCAGACCCCGCCTCTAACTCGCCGCTGCCGCCTTCTTCGCCACCACGTGCTTCTTCCGCGCCCGGTGCGCTGCCCGGCTGCGGCGCGAGTGGTGGACGCGAACCGGGCGATTCCACCCCAATTCACGATCCGCGCGGAAGCGAGCAGGCATGGCGAGCGCGTAGGCGGGTTCGTCGGTCACCGCCACGGCGGCCGCATCGGCCAGGTCGGCGCGCACGTCAGCAATCACCTTGGCCGGCCGACGAGCGCGTGCGGCATAGACTCGATTGGTCAAGAGGACAACGAACATCTGCCGATCGGGATCGATCCAGAGCGACGTCCCCGTGAATCCCGTGTGGCCATAGGCGCGCTCGCTGAGGAAACGTCCGCAGCTCCCGTCACCGCCGCCATCGCAGGTGTCCCAGCCCAGCGCGCGCGTGCCGGCAGCTCGGCGCGTGAACGTCGCGATCGTCGAATCGCTGACGATGCGCGTGCCATTGTACTCGCCTCCGTTGAGCATCATCTGGGCGAACACCGCCAGATCAGCCGCCGTGCTGAACAACCCGGCGTGCCCGGCAATCCCGCCCAGGGCGTACGCGTTTTCGTCCTGCACCTCGCCCTGCAATGGATAACCGCGTGGCGGGGTGAGCTCGGTCGGCGCCACCCGCGTCTTGAGCGAGTCTGCAGGCCGGAAGTAGGTGTCGCTCATGCCGAGCGGCCCAAAGACATGCTCATCGAGGAACACGTCGAGACGCTCGCCCGACACCGCTTCGACAATCATGCCGAGCACGTCGGCGCCGAGGTCGGAGTAGATGTAACAGTCACCGGGCTTGCACTCGAGCTGCGTGTCCAGCACGTAGCGCCGGGCTTCGTCCGGCGTCGACGCCAGGCGCCACAGATCGCGTCCAGGGGGGAGCCCTGAGCGATGCTCCAACAACTGACGCACCGTGACAGAGTCCTTGTAGCCACCGGTGAATGCCGGCACATAGGACGCCACCGGCGCATCCAGCACGATCCGGCCCTGGTCGTACAGCACCATGATCGCCGTGGTGGTGCCGACGACTTTGGTCAGCGAAGCGAGGTCGTAAATCGTAGCGTCGGGAGAGACATGCTGACTCGCCGTGCTATAACTCAGTCGCCCAAACCCGTGCTCCCAAACCACTGCTCCCTTGCGCCCGACTACGACAGCCGCGCCGGGATACCCGCCGGCAGCGATCCCCCGCTGGACCACGCGATAGATGGCGTCCAGACGGTGGGCGGACATTCCGACCGATGCCGGAGACTTGACCGGCAGACCGGAAGAACCCGCGACACCAGCGGCGAGAGCGGCAAGAAGTGCAAGCACCGTTCGTCCCTACCAGGTCTGTGAGATGCCCAGCGACGTTGAGCCACAACAAGCACGCGGCAGCAGCCTAGGGGCCCCCACCGCGCCAAACTCTGCAGGACGCGTGCTAAGAACGATCAACGACCGAAGTGCCGGTCGCGGGCCGATTTAGCCGCTCCGGCCATGTATACATGTTCTAACTACCTTTAGTCAAGACGAAAAAAGCCCTATCCGGCAACCCTGCCCGTACCCCTTGGTGTCACAAAAGCTGTCGGCATGGCGACAGACGCATTGCTAGTTCGGCGAGCTATCGAGGGAGACGAGCGGGCACTGCGGAGTCTCTGGTCGCAGTACGCACCGCGCGTAGACGCAGTCATCCGCCGCCTTGTAGGCGATCCGGATGACGCCGCCGACGTCGCACAGGAGGTCTGGATTCAGATCTTCCGCGCCCTGCCCGGATTCCGCGGCGACGCCCAGTTTGGCACATGGATCCATCGCATCGCAGTCAATCGCACATTGAATGCACTGCGCCGGTCAAGACGGGTGCACCTCATGGAAACACCGATCGAAGAAAACACCGTAATCGAAGCCCCGGACGACGAGCAGCCGTTCGTGCGCGCCTCGATCCGAGAGGCCGCCGCTCGACTCGCGCCGGGTGCGCGGACCGTCTTCGTGCTGCACGACATTGAGGGGTACACCCATGAGGAAATCGCCGCAACCCTGGGGATCACCGCCGGCGGGTCGAAGTCGCAGCTCTTCAAGGCCCGCGTAAGGATGCGCAGGATGTTGGCCCATCTCGCGACGCCTCATGGCGGCGCAGATTCTGGCGATGACACCGGTACGGCTAGTTCGCCCACGGATCACAGGGCAGGTCGCCCGCGGTCTGAATCCCGCAAGCTCGAGATCGGCGCCCGGCCCGCGCAGCCAACGGGCGCGCTTCGGTCCTGGAAAGGCGCGAGCCAATAAGCAGCAATGGAGTGCACCCATGGATAAGACTGTCGGTCCGGCGATGTCCGATGGCGATCACCTCCCCCCTGAACGCCTTGCCGCGCTTGCGGATGAATCGCCGTCGCCCGCGGAAACGCGCCACCTCGCCTCCTGTACCCTGTGCGCAGAGGAAGTCGAGGCGTACCAGGGCCTGCTCGCCCTCACACGCGGCGAGCGTGACCGGCTGGACGAGCCGCTCCTGGACTGGGCGGCCCTGTCGGGCGCCTTGGCCCGCGAGCGGCTCTTGGATAGCCCGCCAGTGCCCGCCGTGGCCTCCAGCGGCGCCACCAGGGACCGTTGGCCTCGCCCTGGCCCGTGGGCTCAGGCCGCCGCCGCCACGGTACTGCTCGCCGCGGGCTTGACCGTCGGCCGCCAGACCGCCCTGCACCAGCCACAGCCGGCATCGCAGTTCGCCGCCCAACCTGCTGGCAGCAGTTTGGCGGGGTCCGGACGCGCCACCATCGAGCCAGTAGCACATCTTACTAGCGACAGTATGGCCTTTAATTCGCGTGTCGAGGCGCTCAACGCGCTGGCTCAAGCTGAAACCCGATATCGGCACGCTGTTGCCTACCTCATGCAGAGCGATAGCGGTGCGTTGACCGAGGGAGCCGACGGCTTCCGCACTCGATTGGCCGCCCTCGATGAGGTGGAGCGCGCCACCCGCGCCGCCCTGGCCGCAGCGCCAAACGACCCGGTGCTCAACCAGTGGTACATCTCGACGATCGGGGCTCGACAAGCCACGATTCGACAGCTCGGACAGGTCCAACCGGCCGAGCAAAACCCTCACCGATACTGAGTCTGGTGGTGCTGAGAGAAGGAACGCTCGCCTGGATTGCGGTCGCCGGCCTCGCCAGTTGGGGGCCGATGGCGGCGCTCGCACAGGAACAACCGGCGACCGTCGCGGACACGGCCGTCGAAGCCGTATCGACGCGACATCAGCTCCCCACGGGCTACCTCGGAATCACCTTCACCTGCCGTCTCAAGAGCCGGTGGAATTCCGATGGCCTCGCGGTCACCCACTACGAGTATCCCGCCGTCGCCTCTATCGAACCGGAATCGCCGGCCGCGAAGGCAGGCATTCAGCCTGGCGACACCATCGTGGCCTATGATGGCCGCGACGTGCGAAACCACGTGATCGTGCTCAACAAGCTACTGCTGCCCAATACTCACCTGGCCATTACGATGCGCCGCAACGGCCAGTTGCGCGACGTCACAGTCGACATCGCGCGCCGCCCGCGAGACTTCGTCGACGTATCGGTGGTCTCACCCCCGCCTCCCATGCCGGTTGTTCCGCCCGTCGCCGTGGCAATCGCCCCGACACCCCCAGGGGCAGAGGCCCCACGGCCAGTGACCGCCCGTTCGCAACCACGCGCGGTACCATGGTGGGCGCTGATCGGGCCGAGCATGCCCGGAGACGATCGGGTCGGCTCGTTTGGGGGCGCGGAGGTTGTCGAGGCGACGCCTGACCTGCGAGAGGCGCTCGGGGTGAGAAGCGGCCTCCTCGTGGTGGTGGTCGATCCGGACACGCCAGCGGCGGAGTCCTCCCTGCGTCCAGGAGACGTGATCGTTAGCGTCGACGGCGACGTCGTGACGACGCCGCACCAGCTCGTGCACATTGTCGAACGCACGATGCGCGATCGCAACAGCATCACGCTCCAGGTCGAGCGCCAGCGCCGCCTGCGACGGGTGATCCTGCGCTGGTAGGCGACGTCCGCGCGGCAGGTGCGATTATCTTTCTCCACTGCCACAAGCGGAGGGTTCGTCATGACCGATCCATTGCAACCAGAGTCGCCGCCCACTGTCGCCAGCCAACCGACTGCGGATACCGGCGCGCCGGCGTCAGAGGACTCGGTCACACCCGACCAGGTCCGCATGGTCCTTCGGCGCGTGAAGGACCCTGAGCTCAACTTGAACATCGTCGATCTGGGATTGATCTACAATGTCGCTGTCGCGGGGTCAGCGGTGACCGTCGACATGAGTCTGACGTCGCCGGGATGCCCGTCGGGCCCTGAGATCATGGGCGACGCCGAGCGCCAGATTCGCGAGATGCCTGGCGTTACCGAGGCCACCATCAACCTCGTGTGGACCCCGTTTTGGTCACCCGACCGCATCGAGCCGCGCGTGAGAGCCTATCTGGGGATCTAGACGTTCGACGTTCGACGTTCGAGAAATAACCTCGAGGGCCAGCTACGGTGCGCCTAGCTGGCCCTCGAGGTTTGTCATCCAACGTCGAACGTCGAACCTCTAGCCCGTTAGCAACGCTTTCGCCACCAGCACCGCAATCGCTCCGCCGAGACTCACGAACGTGCTGGACTCGGAGCGCCATGCGCGCGGCCAATCATAGCCGCGTCCGAGCCGGCGCGGACCTGGCGCTGGCCGCCGCGGAATCCACCGCGCGGTGCGGCCCTTGTACGACAGATACGTCTCGCCAAACAATGACTCGAGTACCGCTTCTTCATAGCGCACAATGAGACCGTACTCGATCGCAAACGTCGTCGTTGCCAGTGGGAGGAGCCAGGGAACACCCGATATGATGGCGACGCCGGCCCACGTGAGGGCGTTGCCCACATAGAGCGGATTGCGCACCCACGCGAATGGCCCTTCGGTGACGAGGTCGGCGACGGCGCGTGATCGTCGACGCGTCTCTGGCCCGGCTACGGCAACCCCGGCGAGACGTACCAGCTCGCCAAACGCTATGACGGTCAGTCCGAGGATCCACGCGCGCGCGCTCATCGTGCCCGGCACACATGCCGCGAGGAGGCCGAGTGGGATCGGGAGGAGGCCGCGATGCCGAAACAGCCAGCCGCCGATGAGCGCTGGCCGCGCGTCTTCCGACGTGCTGGGGCGCTGAGTGGTCGGCGCAATGGGGACCGGCGCGGTGCGAGAGACCGACCGCGCCGAGCGCGCGCTGGCGCGGACTAGACGGGCGCCGCCTGGCACCGCGACATGCAGCCGGCGACCGTCCAGGGCCGCCTCACCTTCCGCGAGGGCCGTCTGCTCATCCATCCCGATCCGAGCGAGATGGTATCGGTCCGCAGCGCCGGCACGCATCAGATTCCGGCCGACGCTACCGGCACCATCTACTCCGAGATCACGAATCACAGTCATGCCCGCTGCGGCGAAGGTACTCGATGATCATGCGTTGACTGCCTGAAACAGGAATTCACTGGTCACGTGGTTGAATGCGGCCGGCCGCTCGATGTTACTGAGGTGGCCAGCACCAGTAAGCACCTCAAAATGACTTCCCGCAATTGCCTCGTGCATCACGCGAGCCTCCGATGCGCGAATGATCGTGTCCTCGTCTCCGGCAATGATAAGAGTCGGCACATTGATAGTCGACAACAAGTCCATGGAGTCCGGCCTGTTCATCATCGCCTCCAACGCACCAACAATGCCTGCCACGGGCGCCAACGCTAGCATCCGGTGGGTAGCCGTGACTAGTGCCGGGTTGCGCGCGCGTGTCGTCGCGCCCAACATGGCCGCGATTTGGAGATCGGCGACCGCCCGACTGCCTTCACTCCGGGCCACCGCCACCAGCCGCCGACGTCGCAGGCGCATCTCCTCGCTGTCTGCGGTTGCACGCGTATGCGCCAGCACGAGCGCGCGGACCCGCATCCGATGTCGGCGCCAGAGCGCGAGGGCGACGTAGCCGCCCATCGACAGTCCGACGACGACCGCGTCGGAGATAGACAGCGCATCGAGCAGCGCGGCAACGTCGTCGGCGTACTGGTCCATCGAACACGGTGCTGTAGCCGTCGACCCACCAAATCCGCGGAGGTCCGGCGCCACGCATCGCGCACGATCGGCGAACGCGCTCAGTTGTGCCGCCCACAGCGAGCGGTCGTGGGGAAATCCGTGGAGAAATACGACCGCCGGCCCGGTACCGACATCGTCATAGGCCATGGCGATCGACGTTGGCAGTGTGATCACGGTCGCTCGTGACTGCATGCGGCCGGCGTCAGGCTCTGTGATCCGCCGACCCGCCCGTCGAACGTCGCCCAGAACATGACACGTGTCGCGTCGCGGCCCCGTTCAGCCATCGCGAGTGCCACGGAGGCCGCCTTGGCCGAGTAGGTCGCATCGAGCACGGGAGGAGTCGCGTGTGGAGCATTCGAGTCGTAGAGCGCTCGAAAGAGTGTCGCCGCGTGTGCCCCCGCCGCTAGAGGGCGACCATAAGCCCCGCCGTAGGCGGAGTGGTCCACTACGACGGGAGCGACGCGCAATCGGCGCGGGGGACCGCCCACGTAGCCACCCAACAGCCCGAGCGTCCCGCGGATCAGGGCACGGACTCTGGTAGCATTGGCAACCGCTCGCGGCGCCACGCGAACGGCCACCACGACGGTACCCATCCCCGCGATCCCAAAGGCAATCGCAAGGCCCGCAGCGGTTCCGCCGCTGCCTAGGGGAACGACCACATGGGTGGGCTCTGGCGCCTCGCCGGCGGCAACTTGCTCGGCAAGCTCGAGGCCGGCGTTGAGGTGGCCAAGCACTCCGATTGGCGTGCTGCCACCGATCGGTACGTACAGCCGTCGTCCGGTAGCCTCAGGCCGAGGCATCGCGCACAGACCAGCGGTGACCCCGGCTCGCCACAGCCCGATGCGGAGGATCGCAACCGCGGGCCAGCGGTACGATCGGACCGCGTCACAGTAGGTCGCTGCGGCCGTAGCCACGTCCCGCGCCTCAGGGTGCATATCGTGCCGCCATCGGACCGCCACCGCCCGTGCCCCGAGACGCGCGGCATGCACCGCGGTGGCATAGACGTGGGTCGAGCCATCGCCCCCGGCGGTGAGGACTGTGTCTCCCGGCCGCACTCGCCCCAGAAGGAATTCCAGCGCGCGCACCTTGTTTCCTGCCGCCGCCGGCGCGTTCTGATCGTCCCGCTTGAGCCACAACGAACCCCCGCCAGGGCGCTCGACGCGCTCGACCGGCGACGGGTAGCACCCCAGTACCACCCGCGGCAGCGCCGCGAGTGCGGGAAAGCGATCATAGAGGGGCAGTTGCCAGGCCGGCCTGGGCCGACGGCCCATGCCGGGCTCCTCGACGCGTGATACATCAGTCACCGCTTGGTCGCCTGGCTTCCCCTTAGATTCCACACTTCGTGACTCCGCCATCTCCGCGCTCGCCTTCCGTTGCCCCGCTCGCGGACTCTGGCCCTCGTGCGCCGGGTGGTCCCAAGGTGAGCGGAGAAGATGTGTCTTTAGCGTACATCGACACGCCCGGCGCCGCCCATCAATTCCTGGAGCAGATCGTCGACGTCCCTCGGCTGGCGCTCGACACCGAAGGCGCAAGCTTCCACCGTTTCGTCGACCGGATATACCTGCTGCAGATAACGACGGCTGCCGGGAGCGCGATCATCGATCCGCTCGCCGCAGGCCCGTTGGGCGCCCTCGGCGCCCTGCTGGAGAATCGAGCGGTGGAGGTCGTGTTCCATGACGCGGACTATGACCTCCGCTTGCTGCATCAGGACTATACGTGGCGAGTGACCAACATTTTCGATACGCGGATTGCCGCTCAGCTGTTGGGGCTCCGTGCGTTCGGATTGGCGGCGCTGCTCGAGCGCTACTTCGGGGTTCGTCTCGATAAGAAACATCAGCGCGCCGACTGGTCAATGCGGCCGCTCACGCCCGGGATGCTCGATTACGCAGCGCAGGATACGCGCTATCTGCTCGACTTGCGCGATCGATTGGCCGCGGAGCTCCGCGAAAAGGGGCGCCTCGAATGGGCGCGGGAGGAGTTCCAGCGTCTGGAAGGTACGCAGTGGCCGGTCGACGATCCGGCAGACGCGTTCCTCCGCCTGAAAGGTGCCCGGGACCTCACCCGACGAGAGCTCGCGCTCCTCCGGGAGCTGGTGCAGTGGCGAGACGGGGTCGCAGCGGCGGTGGATCGCGCGACATTCCGCGTCGTCGGCAACGAGACGCTGCTCGAAGTCGCGCGGCAAGCACCGACGACACGTGAGGCTCTGGCTGCGATCCGCGGCATGCCGCGCGGGATCGTCGAGGGGCGAGGCGCCGACGTGCTCGCAGCGGTGCAGCGCGGCGTGAGAGTGCCGGACGCTCAGCTACCTCGCTTCCCCCGGGCGGCGCGCTGGGACCGTGACCCGGACCTGGATGACCGCGTGACCCGCCTCAAGCGCGTGCGCGACGAGGCCGCCGCGCGACTTGATCTCGATCCCGGCCTGCTCTGCTCGCGCGAGCGGCTGGAAACGATCGCGCGTCGCAAGCCGCAGTCACTGGAGGAGCTCAAGGATGTCCCGGGCTTACGAGCATGGCAGATTGGAGAGCTGGGGAGCGGTCTCCTTGCCGAGGTCCAAACGGCGGGGTCAGCGGCCCCGGACGCTTCGCGTCCGAGAGAGGAGAACCCCAAAAAAGAGAAAGGAGACAGCACCTGACTCCAGGTGCGGCCGCCTCGTCTCTGCTTTCTCCTCTCCCCTCTCGGCTTTTTCCTCTCCTTTCTCCCTTCTCGGGCGCGAAGCGCCCGCGGGCTACCGCTGAGGTTTCCCGGGAGGGGCGTCGCTCTTGAAGACGCTCCGATTGATCTGGATGTACTGCTGCTGATTCGCTGGCACATCCTCTTCCGGAAAGATCGCCGTCACAGGACACTCGGGCTCGCACGCGCCGCAATCGATGCACTCATCCGGATGGATGTAGAGCTGCTGCTCGCCTTCGTAGATGCAGTCGACCGGACAGACATCGACGCACGCTCTGTCCTTGACGTTGATGCAGGCTTCCGTGATGACGTACGGCATGGTGTCTCGTGAGAAAGGCGGGGCTTGGAGAAGGATAATATACGGCGGAGACTGAAGAGATCAGGGGCTGGAGGTCAGTCTTTCAGCACCCGCCCCGGCAGTGCCAGATATGGCGTCGGATCAACGGGGGCGCCATCCCACCATCGTGCGGCATTGGGCCTGCGCATGAGCTGGAAATGGAGGTGCGGCACGTTCGCCGGCGCGTCACCCGTCGTGCCGACGTAGCCAATGATCTGCCCCTTCGACACGACCGCACCTTCCGCCAGGGCGTGCGCGTAGCGCTCCAGGTGCGCGTAGTAGTACACGAAGCGGTCAGTAGGATCGACAGCGTAAATGGTGATCCCGCCGAGTGTGTTGCGGCGCAGGCGAAGGACACGCCCGTCGTCGGCGGCCACGACAGGGGTGCCGCGGGGCGCCAGGATGTCGACGGCATGATGCACTCGACCACCGCTCCGTGCATTGTCGAAGCTGTCATGCACTTGCTCTGGCCGAACGCCCGCGACGGGCACCATCAGCATGCGGAGCTGTAAGTACCATCGCTCGTCCAGGACGGCAGTACCGGTCGCCGTCGCCGCGGTCGGAGTCGTCTGCGGGGCAGGCCGTCCGGCACACGCCGCCGCCGCGAGTGCCAGCCCGAGCCGGGCCCACGCAATCGCTCGCCCGCGGCGGGTCACGCTACCCGTGATCTCCTTTCTGTCTCACAGGCTCCAACGTGCGAGCACGCCAGGTGAGCCCCCACGACCGGGACTCACCGGGTGCCAGCCACTGCGCCCCGCGCCACTCACCGAGCGCATCCGTCAGCGAATCAGGCGCCCCGATGCACGGCTCCAGCCCCAAGTTGAGGTAGGGTTTTCCGCGCGCGAACGGCGTCCACCCGCGCTTGTTGATCCACACGCCCAGGTGCGGGACTTGTCGATCATCGAACGTGACCTCGAGTCGTTTATCGCCCTCCTCGATCGCGACGATGTTGGTCCCCTGCGGAACGTCGAGGAACAGTTTGCAAGCGTAGTGTCGCGCGAGCGTGTCCGGCATCGTGAGATCCCCAAGCCGCTTCTCGAGCCGCGCATGCGGCCACCGAAACTCAGACGCCATTCCGCGCAGCGCGTCGCCGTGTTGGCTCCAGACACGAACCCGCGCCCCGTCTGGAAGATCCAATCGCGTCTGCGGCGTCAGTGGGAACAGGGGATGTGCCGACCAGACGAACGGCAACGGACCCGTCCCTCGGTTAGTGACGGCATACCGCATAACGACGGCTCCGGCAGGAGTGACCTGCACGGTTCGCGCGAATCGGTATGGCATCCGACGGCCGGTCCATTCACACGCGATGCGTTGCCCTTCGGGATGTGTCTCGATCTGGATCGCCACGCCTTGCGACCAGAGCTCGCCGTGATCGGGCAACGACATCCCGCCGTATCCCACCACCCCACTTGGCAACTGACATGGCGCCACGGTGGGGAAGCACTCGTCGTACCCGCCCGTGTCGCCGGTCTCGAGATAGGAGGCGCCTTCGACGGGTGGCTGGGGGACGATGACATCGTTGGTCCACAGCCACTCGCGCCCCAGCAACTCGAGAGAAGAAATCTTGCCGCCCAGGGCCGGGACGATGCGCACGCGCGTTCCGCCACCTTGGAGCTCGGCGAACCCAAACGGGGCAGGTGCGGGACGAGGAGTCGACTGGCGCAGCAGCACGGCACGTGGGTCAAGGGTCAGGAGACACGATCGCCGACGGGCGCGGCAACCGGTAGACCTTAGACGTTACAGTGCATGTCGTGCAACGCGCACGCCATGGGCAAGGCCCGCATGCAGACCGTGCTACTCGAGCTCGACGTCGCGAGTAGCAAACACGCGCGCGACCGTCTCTCCGATCTTGTTGTTAGGGGTGCTGGCGCCCGCGGTAATCCCGACGCGCATGGGACCCGTGGGGAGCCAGTCCGCCACGACGATCTCCGCGGGCCCGCCGGGTGGCCGGTAGCGGATCGAGCGCGACTCGACATTCAGGCAGTCCGCGTCCTCGATATGGTACGTCTGCACCCGGGCCGCGCAAATGGCCGCGAGCGAGAATGGTGTTGCTCGAGTTGTAGCCGCCCACGACCAGCATGATGTCCAGCGGCTGCTGAAGCAGCGCCTCGACGGCATCCTGCCGATCCTGTGTCGCGCTGCAGATCGTATCGAATGTGCGGAAGTTGCGGGCTCGATACTCTTCGCCGCGCCCATGCGCGAATGCTTCCCCGACCCGCTCCGCGATGGCCAGCGACTCGCGCGCCAGCATCGTCGTCTGGTTGGCCACGCCGATCCGCTGGAGGTCGCGGTCCGGGTCGAACTCGACCGATGCCGCGCGACGGAATCGATCGAGGAACGTGGTCCGATCGCCGCGCCCCTCAATGTAATCGCACACGATCCGCGCTTCGTCCATGTCGCGGACGATGAGGTACGCGCTCCCCGGGTACTTGGAGACCTGCGACGCGGTCGCACGCGTTTCTTCGTGATAGTACTTGCCGTGGATGAGTGACGTGAAACCGTCGCGCGCATAAGTGTCGACACGCTTCCAAACATTTAGTACCGAACCGCAAGTCGTGTCGACGACCACGACTCCCTTCTCGCGCAGCGTTTGGAAGTCGCCGATCGTCACGCCGAACGCCGGGACGATCACGACATCCTGCGGCTCCACCACGGAGAAATCGAATCCGTTTGGCCCTGGGCGAAGAAACTGGATGCCCATGGTGCCCAACTTGGCATTGACGTGCGGGTTATGAATGATCTCGCCAGCCAGGAACACGCGGCGATGCGGGAACTTGGTCCGCGTCTGATAGGCGTATTCGACCGCGCGCTCGACGCCGTAGCAAAACCCGAACTGCCGCGCGAGCTGAACCGTGAGGTCGCCGGCGGTCAGCACGTAGTCCCGCTCCCGCAGGAGATCGACCAGCCGGCCGGAATAGTCGCTCGTCAGAGCGTCCTGCACCTCGGCCTTGAGTCCAAAACCTTTCCGGAAAATGCTGGCCGGCACGTCTGGAGCCGTCATAGGTGGGAATGTAGGCAGGGGCGAGGGCCAGACCAAAACAGCTCGAGCAGGGCCCGGGGGTCCAAGGCAGGACCATAAGGCCGGGGTCGGTGTTGCGTTCCCCGGCGACTCCGCATTTTGTCTGGCCAAATGTTTGCCATCGCGGCACGCCACCAGCCACTCTCGATCGTCATTCCAAGCCTTCAACCTCATCCCTGCTTTTCTTGGCCCAGCCCGTGCCCTACGTTGCGATCGCAGCCTGTTGGCCGGCTGCCACGCGCCCTGCCCGCAGCGTTGGGTTCCGCGCACTCACCATAGCCTTCGGCTCCCCTGCTCCCCCCGACCCCCTCAGCGGCGCCCGGCGCCCCAGATACCCCGTCCCCGGACGCCCAGACCGGGGTCGCAGCGCTGCTTACCCCGCTCAATGGAGCGGAGGCCAGTGCCAGCGCGCCCGCCGCACCGGCTGACGTCGTGCCGCGAGACCTCGAGCACCCGGAGCCAGCCCTGGCTGAGCCAACGGCTCCCGCCGTCCTCGTCTCTTCCGTTGCCCCCGCGCCACTGGCCCTGCCGATCGCGACGCATCCGCCGCTCCTGCGTCCACCGCCGCTGGTCAAGGGAGACGGGATTGGGGTCGTCGCTCCCTCGTACGCGCCGCGGCCCGGCTGGCTCGCCCGAGGGGTCAAGGCGCTCGAGCGCCTCGGCTACAACGTCATTCTCGACTCCGATCTGGGGACGTTGCGCCGCTTCCAGCGCGAGGAGGATGAACGGCGCGCAGAGAACTTCATGGGGATGTGGCTGAACCCGCGAGTCAAAGTCGTGATGGGCGGCACTGGCGGATATGGCGCGGTTCGCATGCTCCCACATCTCGAGCCCGAGATCTTCCGGCTCAATCCGAAGTCGTTCGTCGGCTACTCCGACGTCACGGCGCTGCATCTCTGGCTCATACGTCGCGCCGGGCTGCGCGTCTTTCACGGGCCGACGGTGGACGATCTGATTCCGAGTGCCCGCGACCCGACCATGGCGTCGTTGGTGGCCGCGCTGACCACTCCGCGCCCAACCGCGCGCATCGGCCGCGGCATCGCGCGCGTCGTGCGACCCGGGCGCGCGGTCGGGCGACTGACCGGGGGCAATCTGTCCCTCGTCCAACAGTCCATCGGTACGCCATACGAGATCGACACACGCGACGCCATCCTCTTCCTGGAGGAGACCCGCGACCCGATGTCCGTTGCCGATGAACGACTCGTACACCTGCGAGCCGCGGGGTTGCTGCGACACGTCCGCGGGGTCGTTTTCGGGCAGTTGTCGCTCGACCGATCAGAAGAAGATGAGTTCGAGGATTTTCTGACCGACTTGCTGGCGGATCTCGACATCCCGATCCTCACGGATTTCCCGGCAGGGCACGAAGTGCCCAATCTCACTCTGCCGCTGGGCACCGAAGTCGAACTCGTCGCCGAAGAGCAGGCAGGGTGGCTCGTCTATCGCGAGGATGCGTTGAGCGCGGGATGACGAGTGCCGCAAGCGGGCGGATAATCGAGTCGGACGACGAGATCACCACTGTGCTCGACACCGCACGCCGAATCGCGGTGCTTGGCATCAAGCCCTCCTGGACCGGCAAGCCGGCATATTACGTCCCCGAGTACGCGCAGCGGGCCGGCTACGAGATCATACCCGTTCCGGTGTATTACCCGGAGGTAACCGAGATTCTCGGACACGGCGTGTATCGCCGTCTGGTCGACGTTCCCGGTCCGATCGACATCGTGAATGTGTTCCGCAAGAGCCACGATGTGCCGCCGCACGTCTCCGACATCATCGCGTCGCGCCCTCGGGTCGTTTGGATGCAGCTCGGCATTCGTAACGACCTGGCAGCCGAGCAGTTGACGACCGCGGGGATCGATGTGGTGATGGACCGGTGCCTGCTCATCGAAATAGAGAATAGGAGCAGATAGCAGACGTTCGACGTTCGACGTTCGACGTTCGACGTTCGACGTTCGACGTTCGAGAAAGAAACCTCGAGGCCAGCCACGGTGCACCCAACTGGCCGTCGAGGTTTGTTCGAACGTCGAACGTCGAACGTCATCCGTTTTCCTCCACCGCCCGACTATTTTCCATCCCTGCCGCTCACGTCGTGCGGCACGGCGTCAATCAGTCAAGGAGTTACACGTCACATGCGCATGCTCGTCCTGGGACGCGGGCTGCAAGGCTCGGCCTGCGCCTACGACCTCCTGCAGAACCCCGAGGTCTCGACGGTGCGGATCGCCGATCTGCACGTCGATCACATGCCCGACTTCCTCGCGCCTTACTCGGGCTCTCGTCTCTTCCCGACGCGCCTCGACGTGCGCGACGCCGACGCCGTCCGAGCGCTCATGCGCGAATGCGACGCGGTGATGAGCGCGATCCCGTACTACTTCAACTTCGAGCTCGCCAGGCTCGCGGTCGAAGCCGGGGTCCACTTCTGCGATCTTGGTGGCAACACAGAGATCGTGTTCCAGCAAAAGGAGCTCGACGCTGCCGCGCGCGCGCGCGGTGTGACCGTCATCCCCGACTGCGGCCTCGCGCCCGGCATGGTGAACATTCTGGCGCAGTACGGGATTTCGCAGCTCGACGCCGTGTCCAGTGTCCGCATCTTCGTCGGTGGCTTGCCGCAGCGACCGGAGCCGCCGCTGAACTACCAGGTGGTGTACTCCCTGGAGGGGGTGCTCGACTACTACACGACGCTGTCATGGGTGTTGCGCGACAGCAAGCGACAGCAGGTGCGCGCGCTCTCGGAGCGGGAAGCCGTCGCGTTTCCGGCGCCTGTGGGTACGCTCGAAGCGTTCCATACGGCCGGTGGCCTTTCGACGCTCGCGTTCCGCTACGAGGACCGAATCCCGACAATGGAGTACAAGACGCTCCGATACCCGGGCCACGCGCACATCATGGAGGCCATCCGCGACCTTGGATTCCTCGATCTCACGCCGGTCGACGTCAAGGGACTGAAAGTCATTCCGCGTGACCTGGCAACCGCGGTCCTCGGACACAAGCTGACAAAGCCGGAAGGCCGCGACCTCGTCGCGTTGCGCGTCCAGGTGGAAGGCACGCGCAACGGCCGGGCGACACGCCTTGGCTGGGAGCTCATCGACTTCTACGATGCCGCACACCACATCAGCGCCATGATGCGGACGACCGGCTACTCGCTCTCGATCACCGGTCAGATGCAGGCACGCGGCGAGATCACCCCCTCAGGTGTGCACACGCCGGATGAGTGTGTGCCTGCCGCTCAATACATCGCGGAGTTGGCGAAGCGAGGAGTGGTGATAAAAGAGACGAAAGACTAGGCGTTCGACGTTCGACGTTCGACGTTCGACGTTCGACGACAAACCTCGGGGCCAGTGACGTGCCACCGGTGCTGGCCCCGAGGTTTCCTTCGAACGTCGAACGTCGAACGTCAGCGTCCCCAACTCCGCGTCAGCCCTTACCCGCCAACTTTGGTCTTCGTCCATATCACAATCACCAGGCAGCTCGAGTTTCCGCCTACTTGGAATTGCGCTGGCGCCTCGGCAGACGTGTAGACCTCGACCGCAGACACCTCGTCGGGGTGTATGAAGTCGTTGAAGTCCTGCGGGTCCGGCATCTGCTGCGGTACGCCGTCGATGACGTAGCTCACACACCCACCGCTCGCGTCGCGGCTATCCGTGATCATCGGATATCCGCTCGAGTAGTCCATGCGGATGCCGCGCATCTGGGTGAACAAATCCGTCATCTGCATGGGCTGCCGTTGCGCGATCTGATCTTCGGTGAGGTACTGTCCGAGACCAGCCTTCTGTCGAGTCGAGAAGCCCACATCGCGCAGTCCCTTGTCGCGCTTGCCCTCGACGCTGACCGGGGTCAGCATGGGTGGCGCCGGCAGCATCTTCACGTCGGCGTGTCGCTCGTTGACGTTCGAGAGGTCCACGGTGACATCCTGCATCGCGTAGCCGACGTGCCGGACGACCAGCGCTTGGGTCCCCGCAGGTAGCCCTCGCAAGGCAAACGTGCCATCCGCGTTCGTGTTCGTGGTGGGCGCCGCGCCCTCCACGGTCAGGTTCACGCCCTGGAGCGGCTTGCCCATTCTGGTCCGTCACCCGCCCCGAGATCGCGGCGCGGCCCGTCTTGAGCCCCGCCCCGACCGCGACCGCTTTGGTCGGCTTGGCACCCGGAGCGGGGGTGGCTGCGGCCACAGGCTTTGCCGTATCCGGATGTGCGACGTGCAGCATCGTGACGATCAGTTGCTGGTCCTGCGTGTTCACGGGTACGGCCGCCGTGATCTCTTTGCCGAGCGACGCGCGCAGCAGCGCTTTGATATTGCCGGGGACGCCACAGATGGTGAACACGCCATGGTCGTCAACGCTGGCCGTCCGGACGACGGGGATGTGCTTCACGCCGATCGCCGTGCCCACGTCGAGCTGCGTCCAGTCGAGTGAGACTCGGGCACCGGAATCCGGGGCGTCGGTGTCCGCGTCGAGCACGCGCCCGACCACCCCTACCGGGCCGGCACGCAGTTTCTCCTTCGGGCAGTACAGGTTGAGGACCGCGGCCTGCGACGGCGTTGCGAGGCGCACGACCGCGTAGCGGCCCACTGGCATCGCGATCGGCTGCGTCGCGACCGCGAGCCCCAGCGTGTCGAGCACCGGATGCGACAAGGTCAGCCGATACTCGCCCGGCGGCACGCTATCGATCCGGAACTCGCCCTGCGCATTGGTCGTGCCGTGTCGATTGGTACCCACGACCGCCACGGTCGCGCCTTCGAGGCTCGACCCATGCATGCTATCGATTGCGACGCCAAGCACTCCGGAGAAGTGCTGTACGGTGTCCGGCTTGGCGGCGGTCACGCTGTCCTTCGGCGATCCAGATTTCGCTTTCGTCTTCGCCGCGGATGCCTGTTGTGCCCCGAGGGCCGCCGTGGTGACTGCCGGGGCGGCGGCCGCCAGCAGGAGTGCAATCCTCAGACGAGATCCTGTCAGCGCCGCGCGGCGCGACCGTGCGGGAGTAGAGGGTCGGCCGTGACCCGGACGTCCACGACCGTCAGCAAAGCGTGTCATCCAAACCATTTCTTCAGCACCTGTGCAGGACTGCCCAGCGCACCCGGCCGACTTGCCGCCTGCATTGCCGCAGCAAATGCCGGCGCCGTGGCATATCGATCATCGGGATTTCGCGACAAGGCCTTGAGGAGAACCCGTTCGACAGTCGCGGGGAGCGAGAGGTCGGGCCGGATTCTCCGTATTGGAGTAGGTTCGTTGCGCAGTCGGGCGAGCATCAGCTCCTGCTGTGACTTGCCGACGAATGGCAACGTGCCCGTGAGCATTTCGACCGAAATGAGGGCGAGGGCATACACGTCCGAGCGCCCGTCGAGCGTCTTCCCGCGAAGCTGTTCAGGACTCATGAACTCCGGCGTCCCGAGCACGATTCCGGTCGCAGTCAGCCTCTCGAGCTCCGGGCCGGCCCGGCGCTCCTTGGCCAATCCAAAATCCATGACGGTGGCGTGGTCCATGCCATCGGCGCCCCGGATGATCATCACGTTCTCGGGCTTGAGATCGCGGTGGACGATTTGCTGGTCGTGCGCGGCCTGCAGTCCAGCCGCGATGTCTGCCACGTAGACCACCGCCTCATCGAGCGGGATCTGGCCGAGGCGGTACGTCCGGTCGGCCAGGATCTCGCCGTCAAGGAAGGGCATCACGACGTAGACGAGACCATCGAGCGTATGACCAATGTGCTCGATATGACACACATTGGGATGACGCACTCGACCCGCGAGCTCGGCCTCGCGCCCCAGCCGTGCGACCGCGTTCTGATCCCGCGACAGGCTGGGCGACAGCACCTTCATCGCGCGGCGCTCGCCGGTCATCGTGTCGGTTGCGAGGTACACGAACGACATCCCGCCCTCGCCGACTTTGCGATCGATCTGGTAGCGATCGTCGATCGTCCGTCCGGCGAGCGTGGCGTGCGCCGGCAGTGCGGATGCTTCCGCGTGCGAGGCCTTTGGCTTGGTTGGCGCACCTGGCTTCCCCGTGCCCCGCGTCCCGCCGGCGTGCGGCCGCTTCGCGGCGTGCGAGCGGGCCACGCCTGACTTGCCCGACACAGGCCGACCTCGGCGGCTCCCGTCAACGGGAGCACGCGGGGCCGGCGCTGATGCGCCATCTGGACGCGTGCCGCCAATGATCAAGGCGGCACCGTCTCGTGTGCAAAAGCGAGCACCATCGGCAAACGGGGTCCCACAGACTGGACAACGAGGACTCATCGGGCGCGAAATCTAGTGGCCGGCCCACGCCGAGCCGTAACCCGCGGCACGCCAACTCAGTCGGCGTACTCCAGCGTCCGGTCCCCGGCTCGAACTAGTACACTCGATGTAGGTTCAGCGGTCCGCAAGGTGAGCGTCGAGCCGGTCTCCAGATCGAGATCGAGCGTCGTGCCCTGCTGGCGCACGGCCTTCACGCGCCCCAACGCACTGGGGCTGCCCGGCGCGGTCGCGGCCCCGCCAGCCGTCTGGACCGTCATGATCGAGCCGTCGTCGAAGTGGACGGTCGCTGTCCCGGCATCCTGGTCCACGCACACGATGGAGCGGCCAGCGATCACGCCAGTGAGTTTTTTGTTTGCCGACATGGTCGCTGGATCCCCTACGCCTTTCTTTTTCTCACGTGTACATACTTCCCGTACGCTGCGATCCAGTCACTCGCAATCTCATGCTGTGCCGTCGCCAGAGGAACACGCCCGGCGCAGACCTCGCGATGCAGCGCATTCTCGAGCGCGTCCTTGGCTCTCGCGTTCCAGGGCGTCGTCCAGTTGGATTCCGGCCACAGGTTACGCTCCGAGTTCGAACCGCCGAGCTCGAGGCTGATGAGGTGGTCCATTCTCGTACTCGCCCTTCCGATGGTAGCGGATGCCGTATTGGCGATACACCGCACGTTTCACCTCGGCCGGCACGTCGCGCACCTTGCGGCTGTACCCGCTCGTACAGATGTCTTCGACCGTCACCGGGAGCGTCGCACCCGGTGTCAGTACCGGGTCCGGCGCGACCGGCGCGCGATTGCCCGCGCTGTCGACGCCGACCCGCGAGCGCACGGTGTCGCGATATCGTGAGCCGGGCTCCGGTGCTGCGAGGAGCAACACCAGGAGAAGAAAAGAGGCGACCACCCGTCCGCGAGCTTAGGTCCGAACCCGGTTCCGCCCTTCGGACTTGGCGCGATACAGCGCGGCGTCCGCCTGGGCAAACAGATCCTCTGCGGAGTCTACGCGCGGACTGGGGAAGGTGGCGACGCCGATGCTGCCCGTCAGTCGCAGGCCCGCGCCCGATGGGCCGGGCGCCGAGATGACCGCAAAGGCCTGGTCCGCGATGCGCTCGCGGATGCGCTCGGCAAATGCAACCGCGCCCGCCTCTGCCGTCTCCGGCAGCACCACTATGAACTCCTCACCGCCGTAACGGGCAACCACGTCCACGCTACGAACGGCGTGCTGCAGGAGCGCCGCCACCTCTCGCAAGGCGTCATCACCAGTGAGGTGGCCATACGTGTCGTTGACCCGCTTGAAATGATCGAGATCGATCATGAGCAGGGTCAGCACGGAGTTGTAGCGCCGGGCACGATCGATCTCCGACGTGAGTCGGAGTGTGAGCGCTCGCCGATTGAGGACCTGTGTGAGTGGGTCCGTATGTGCGAGTGCCTCGAGGCGAGCGTTGTCGGCACGGGTGGTCTCAATGACCTGTGCGCGCTGGATCGTGGTGACGGCAGCCCGAATCACCGTATCGGCGAACTCGACATCCTCACTCGTCAGCGGGGGCTCTTCACCGGTCCGGCGCAGGAAGAAGACCCCCGCTTGCGCACGGTCCACGGTGAACGGAAGCGCGATGACCGAGCGGATGGCCACGCTGATGCCCTCGTGGAGCCAAATCGCGCGGACCCGATCGTAGAGAGGACTCGTCTGCAGGTCCTCGATCAGCATCGGCGACCCACCATCCAGCGCAGCCCGGACCTCGGGATACCGGTCCAGGTTGATCTGCAGGTTGCGCAGTGGCGGATTCTCGTACGACGTCGCCACGACGCCGAACTCATTGCCGGGACGCGCGAGAATCACCGAACAGTGTGAGATGTTCAGCGCGCGTGCCACGCGCCGCGCGACGATGTGGTAGATCTCGTCGGAGGACAGGTCGCCAGTGACCTCGTGGAGGATGTCGACCAGCTTGCGCCGGCTCTCCGCCTCCTCGCGCGCACGTTGCAACTCGGCGTCCTTGCTCCGCAGCGCCTCGCGCGCGGCCGTCAACGCGGCGCGCACACGCAGCTGCGCCTGTATGCGCGCGAGCAGCTCTCGCACGCGCACGGGCTTGCGCACGAAGTCCGCGGCGCCCAACCCGAGCGTCCGCACGGTTGCCTCGTCCGGCGGCAATGCCGAGACCATCAACACCGGCAGGTCGCGCCACCGGTCGTCCGCCTTGATGCGCTCGAGCATTTGATAGTTGTCGGCCCCCGGCAACGCGACATTGAGCAGCAGCAGGTCCGGCATCTCCTGCTCGAGGCGCTCGAACAGCGCCTGGCCGCCATTGGCCGCGCTCACGTCGTAGCCTTGCTCCTTCAGCACCCACGCGACCGTCTGCAGGACGGCCGGATCATTGTCGGCTACCAGAATGCGCGTATTTGCGATCACCTGTTGGTCGCCAGCGAAGGTGGCGTCGGGGTGCGAAACAGCCACGTGGCAATCACGCGCTAATGCGGTTTCGACCAGCGGACTTGGCGCGATACAGACTCCGGTCCACGTCGGCCAGCAGCGCCGACGGGGGCTGGTCACCCACCGCGCGCGCGACGGCGACCCCGACCGAGATCGTCACCTGCAGTGAGGTCATGTCGTCGCCGAAAATGTGATCGTCGACGTTGCGACGCAGCCGCTCGGCAAAGGCCGTCGCGCCTTGCCAGCCGGTATCGGGCAGAACGAGGATGAATTCGTCGCCGCCGGGCCTGGCGACGGCGTCCGTGTCGCGTGCCGTCTCTTTCATGATTTCCGACACGGCTTGCAAGACATAGTCACCGAACGGATGGCCGAAACTGTCGTTGATCGACTTGAAGTGGTCCACGTCGACGGCCAGCACGGCCAGCGGCGTGCCGCGGCGCTTCGCATGACGGCAGTCGCGTGCGAGCCGCGTCTCGAGCGCGCGCCGGTTGAGGCACCCGGTCAGTGGATCCGTGCCGATCAACTCGATGAGTCGCTGCCGCATCTCGATCGACACTTCGCGCCAGCAGGGTCAAGTCGTCGGGTCGACGCTCCGCGTTGGCGTCGTACGTGCCTCCCAGGTCCCCGACCTCAACGTCGCGGCAGAACCGGCGCAGGCCGTTCATTCGTGATCGAAACGTTCCGAACGTGTACAGCAACACGAGGGCAGCGAACGCGAACGTAGCGGTGTCGGCCGCAACCGTGAGCCCCGACTCCGGCAGGCCCGCCACAGCGGGCGGCAACAGCAACGAACCCCCGAGATACGCACCAACCGTCCCTGCCACCGCCCAGAGCGCGCACGACAGACCGTAGTAAACCACTGCCACCTGCGTCACGACCAGCCCGAGTATCAGCATCCGGTCGTAGTCGCGGGCCGGCGCCGTCAGGTACACCGTTCCAGCAGCGGCGAACAGGTCGAAGGTCATGATGAGCGCGGGCAAACGTGGCGGGACGGTCTCAGGAGAAGCATACCGAAGGAACCACGCCACCATGGCTGTGACCGCGCCGTAAGCGATGCCCAGCTCGAGCAGCGGCGCCCAGGTGCCTGCGCTCGCCACCCGGCCGTGTTGATTGAGCGCGGCCGCCACCATCAGGCCCGCACCGAGAAAACGGGCCCAGCGCTGCCACAAGAGCACGTCGCGCTCGGCCCCCATCGGGTCCTGAAGGTCGGACCGCCTCGGCGGGTCGCTCACCGGCCACTCGTTTGCCGTCGATGTTGGCTCGGTCAGTTCCGGCTCGCTGGGCGCGTCCGATTGGAGATGCTCGGCGCCCGCGCGGCCGCCTGGAATCGCTCCGGCGATCGCACGCACGGGGCTCTCGGGGCGATCGGGCACCCAATCCCCTGTTGACCAATCACCATCGTCGCGCGCGTCCGCCGCACCCAGGTCAGCCGCGCTGATGGCTGCCGTCAACCCGTGTGCGTCCGCGCGATGAGCGCGGTCAGGAAGCGGTCGTTTTGAGCCCCGCTCGGCAGCCATACCCGAGGTCGGCAAACTCGAATGGATAGGCGGCTCCGGAATCGGGCTCATGCCTGGTAATTCCATGCGATGCAGGCGGTTAGGTCATGGTGGATGAGGGGTATCGACGCCAGGGCAACTGCAAATGCCCCCCGACGGGTGAGGCGGAAAAACGGGGCGTCGTGTTAAGGCGATCTAAGCTAGGTACGCGTGCCTACACCGTAAAGATATTGACGGGCTCGGCAGTACGGATTCCATAAACATGCGATTTCAGTGTTGCAAACATTGCTCGGAATCACGATTTGACGTCGTTTGACGAGCAGTCGATGCAACACGCAACAAGGGCGGTCTTTAGCGAGACCGCCCTTGTATACATGAGCCCGATTTGGGCTACCGGAAACAATTGAATCGGCGAATCGGTCGATTTTGGCCCAGCGTCTAGTCTTCGGTCTCCAACGCTTCGTCCGGCCCGCCCGGGGTCGCGCCGGCCGGTTCGCCATCCGGCCCGACGGCCTCTTCGGGGACCACTCGAGCCACAGCAGTCACACGGTCGCCCGCGTCCAGCTGCACGAGTTTGACACCCTGCGCGATCCGCCCCGTGACCCGCACCTGTGCGACCGAGGACCGAATGATCAGCCCATGCATTGTGATCAGCATGATCTCGTCGGCCGGAAGCACTTCCATGACTCCGACCACATTGCCGGTCTTTTCCGTGCGGTTCACGGTGATGATGCCCTTGCCGCCGCGGCGCTGCACGCGGTACTCCTCGATGTGCGAGCACTTGCCCATCCCGTTTTCGGTGACGACAAGGATCGTCGCCTCGCGACGGATGACGACCATCCCCACGACCGCATCGCCTGTTCGCAGCTCGATGCCCTTTACCCCGGTCGTGTCGCGACCCATCTCGCGGACATCGGATTCGTGGAATCGAACCGACAGGCCATGTCGCGTGGCCAGGATGACATTGTTGGTGCCGCTCGTGACCTGCACATCAATCAGCTCATCGCCGGACTCGACCTTGATGGCTTTGATGCCATTCGTGCGCGGATTGGCGTATTCCGAAAGCGCGGTCTTCTTGACGGTGCCGTTTCGCGTGCAGAAGAGGAGATTCTGATTGGCCGAGAAGTCCGTCACCGGCAGCATTGCCTTGACGGAAGTGTCGGGTGACACGTTGATCAGATTCACGATGGGCCGGCCCTTCGTCGCGCGGCCGGCCTGCGGAATCTCGTGGACCTTGATCTTGAAGCATTGGCCATCGTCGGTGAAGAACATGATGTGGTCGTGCGTCGAGCCGATGAACAGGTGCTCGATGAAGTCGTGGTCCTTGAGATCCTGTCCCGAGAGTCCGCGACCACCGCGTCGCTGGCGGCGATAGGTGGAGACCGCCGTGCGCTTGATGTAGCCGGAGTGCGAGACCGTGATCACCATGTCCTCTTCGGCGATCAGGTCTTCGATGGTGAACTCCCCCTCGTCGCTGATGATCTCCGACCGACGGTCGTCGCCGTACTCCTCGGCGACGCGTGCCAGCTCCTCCTTGATGAGCTTCATGCGCCGCGGCCGCGATTCCAGCAGTGCGCGCAGGTCCTTGATCGTCGCACGCACATCCTTGAGCTCCGCTTCCAGTTTCTCGATCTCGAGACCGGTGAGCTTCGCCAGCCGCATGTTGAGGATCGCTTCGGCCTGTTTCTCACTGAGCTTGAACCGCGATTGCAGGCGCGTGCTCGCCTGTGGCGTGTCTTCCGCTTTCCGGATCAGCTTCACGACCTCGTCGATGTTGTCGACCGCGATCTTGAGGCCTTCCAGGATGTGTTCTCGCTCGAGCGCTTTGTCGAGCTCGAACTGCGAGCGCCGGACGACGACATCGTGCCGGTGTGTGATGTAGTGTCCAAGCAGCTCCTTGAGCCCGAGGACCTTGGGCACCAGTTGCCGCGTCTGCGGATCCGGCACGAGCGCCAGCATGATCACGCCGAAGGTCGTCTGCATTGGCGTGTGCTTGTACAGCTGATTCAGGACCACACGCGGGATGGCGTCGCGTCGGAGCTCGAGCACGATGCGGCGTCCCTCGCGACTCGTCTCGTTCCGCATCGCCGTGATCCCCTCGAGCCGCTTGTCCGCAACGAGATCGCGGATCACTTCCTCGAGCTTCGCCCCGTTCACCTGATACGGAAGCTCGGTCACGACGATCTGCGAACGTCCGGTCGACTCACGCTCCTCGATCACCGCCCGGGCACGCATGACGATCTTCCCGCGTCCGGTCTCCTGGTAGTCCTTGATGCCTTGCCGTCCGTAGATGTAGCCGCCCGTCGGGAAGTCCGGGCCCTTGACGAGCTTTCGCAGCTCGCCAATTGTCAGCTCGGGATCGTCGATCAGCGCGATGACGGCGCCGATGACCTCGCGGAGGTTGTGCGGCGGAATGTTGGTGGCCATCCCGACGGCGATGCCGGACGATCCGTTGACGATCAGGTTCGGGAATCCCGACGGCAGGACCTTGGGCTCTTGCAGCCGGTCGTCGAAGTTCGGCGCGAAGTCGACGGTGTTCTTGTCGATGTCCGAAAGCAGCTCTGTCGCCACGCGCGTGAGACGCGCTTCGGTGTAACGATAGGCCGCCGCGTTGTCCCCATCAGCGCTGCCCCAGTTGCCCTGTCCATCGACGAGGGGATAGCGCAGCGAGAAATCCTGCACCATTCGCACGATCGCGTCGTAGACCGACATGTCGCCGTGCGGGTGATATTTGCCGAGCACATCGCCGACGACCGTCGCGGACTTCTTGTACGGGCGTCCGGGCACCAATCCGAGCTCGTTCATCGCGTACAGCACGCGCCGATGCACGGGCTTCAATCCGTCGCGGACGTCGGGCAACGCACGCGAGACGATGACGCTCATCGAGTAGTTGATGAACGATTCTTTGATCTCGTCGTCGATGAGCCGAGGGAGAATGCGCTCTCTGTTGTTCGGTGCGGTCATGACTCTGTCTCGAGGGAACAGCGCGGCCGCAGCAGGCAGGTGCGGCACGCACGGACGTCGGGCGGCAGCGCCACGACCGCCGTCACCGACCCCCGCGCAGGAACCCCGAAAGCTACCCGATGTCGACCGCGGACGCAACCGGCCGAGTGGCGTCTAACCTATTGCGATGTCGCTACTTGCAGCCGCTGATGAGGTCGCCGTCACCAGGCGCCGGCGGGCGCTCCTCTCGCGGTCGTGTCGCCGGGCCGCAGACCTAGCGACCCGGCCGGTCCGAGCCTGACCCAACCAGCTCGTCGGCTGCCTCTTCGGCCCGCTCATGTGCGGCGCTTTCGCGCGCGATCGCGTCACGCTCCGCGCGATACTGCTCATACCATTGCCGCGTGATCTCGCCCGCGAGGTCACGGCTCCCCAGGCCGAAAGCCAGAGCCAGCGCGAGCGCCACCGCGCCGAAGAGAATCGCGAACGCCGTCGTCACGATCTCGGTGGCGACGCCCAGTTGCTGCAGCGCCATGAACACCGCGAGCAGAATGACGCCGCCGCGTCCGACCCGAGCCAGCGTCGGGCCGCCGCGCAGCGAGCCCGCCGAGACCATGATCAAGCCGCCGACCAGCGCGCCAAGCAGGATGCCCACGATGATGATCGCAATCGCTGCCACGACGCTCGGCACGTACCCGACCAGCTCCGAGAACACGTTCGCGAGGGACGCGAAACCAGCGGCGTTCGCCGTGATCACGAGCACGGTGAACATGACGCTCCAGAACACGAGGTCCGCCACGACTCGCGTGGGGTTCAAGTGTGAGCCAGAGCGTTCGACGGCGTCCATGACGCCGCCTGCCTCGAGGATGCGATTGAAGCGGATGCGCCGCAGCAACCGCTCAGTGAATCGCCCGAGCAGTCGCGCGATCAAATAGCCCACGAACACGAGCAGCAACGCGACGACGAATCGCGGCACATACTCGATGATCTGTGCGAAGCTGACTTGCAGGCGATTGGCGAAGCTGAGCGTGTCGGTTTGGGGCGCATCGCGAGGGCGCCAGTGCGAGAGTCGAGACGTTACACGGCGTACCGCGTTCGTAGATCAGTTTCTCGTGCCGCGTGCCACTCGAAACATTCGCACTCGCGGCGGCACCGCGGACAGAGGAGCCAGACGCGACGCCGAGCGTAGCCCAGGCCGAACGACCCGCCGCCGATCGCGCGGTGGTTCATCGGCACGGCGCACCGTGGGCAATTCGCCGACCCGCCCGCGACCCACTCCGCCCGGAGCCGCTCCTGCTCCTCTCGAGCGAACTGCGCACGGGTCATCCTCCCCTCCCTCCCCTTCAGCCCCATCCTCCGCGTTCCCAGGCGGATCGTGGTCGCCCGGCGTGTCGCTCATGCGCCGCGGCAATCCAGCACGACCTTCCCGAACTGCACGTCGGACTGCAATCGCTGAAACGCCTCCCGGCCCCTTTCCAGTGGAACACACGTCGTCGACCACCGGTCGCAGGCGGCCCGCGCGAAATTCCGCTGCGATGGCGTCGAACTCCGCCTCGTTGCCCATCGTGGATCCCATGAGCGTCCATTGGTTCCAGAACATCCGCCGGAGATCCGTTTCGACCATCGGGCCGGACGTCGCTCCACAGGTCACGAGACGGCCAGCGCGACCCAGAGCGGTCAGCGACTGTGCCCACGACGCGTGGCCGACCGAGTCGATCACCACGTCTACGCCCCGCTTCCCGGTGCGATCGCGGATCGCGCGGCCGACGTCAGTGGCGCGATGGTTGATCGTCTCGTCGGCACCCAGCTCCGCCGCCCGCCGCAACTTGTCGTCGTGCCCGGACGTCACCCAGACGCGCGCGCCCCGCGCTTTCGCGATCTGCAGTGCCGCCTGCGCGACGCCGCCCCCGATGCCCCAGATCAGGACGGACTCGCCAGCCGCAACGCGCGCCCGCGTGACCACCATGCGCCACGCGGTGAGCGTCGCGAGCGTGAACGCCGCGGCCGCCGCCGTGTCCGCGCCATTGCGGCGCGTATCCGTGGTTGACGGCGGCAGGCACGGCGCGAACGTTGGCCGCCGGTACGACGACGTATTCGGCAAACGTACCCGGGCGATGCTCGCCGAGGATCTGAAATCGAAGACACAGCGACTGCTCGCCCGAGCGGCAGTAGGGACAGGTGCCGTCGCTCACTCCGGGATTGATGATCACAAAGTCGCCGATCGCCACGCCGCGCACGCCGGGTCCCACCTGGTCGACAACGCCGGCGGCGTCCGCCCCGAGGACCCACGGCGGAACGATCGTGACGCCCGGCAACCCCTCGACCACGAAGAGGTCCAGATGGTTGAGCGCCGCGGCGTGCACGCGTACGCGCACATCGGTCGGATTCACGAGGACAGGGTCCGGCAGATCCGTGCGGTACGTCAGCCGCTCCAGTCCGCCGTGCGCGCTGATAGTGAGTGCTCGCACCGTTCTAATGTGTAGGGGCGGGCTTCAGCCCGCCCGTTGTTATATTGCGCAAATGATGAGCTGGTGTGACGCGCCGAGCATTCGCGGAGCGCCGCGCACAGCTCCTGGGATGTAACGCTAAATGCTCTGGACGCTGTGCTGTAGTTCCCACTCGTGCTCGTTCCGGCCTGCCTGCGTTCCCGCCGCTCGTCCTCAATCGTCTTTCGGCGCCTACCATGATCGCGATCAAGGTCCCACCACTCGGCGAGTCCGTTGTCGAAGCGACGATTTCGCGCTGGGCCAAGCAGCCCGGTGACGCCGTCGCCGCAGGCGAAACGATCGTCGAGCTCGAAACCGACAAGGTGACGGTCGAAGTGCCGGCGCTCAAGCCTGGCGTGCTCCTCTCGCAAGCCAAGCAGGCGGGCGACGTCGTGAAGGTCGACGACCTCCTGGGGCAAGTGGACGACACGGCGGTTCCCGCAACCGTCGCGGCGCCAGCGCAAGCCGCGGTCGCAGCGTCGGGTGCAGCTGCGCCGGTCGCGCCTGGCGCCGCGAGCGCCGCAGCGCCGCACCAGCCGCACCACCTCGGAAGGCCGCCGACAGCGCGGTGCGGGCCTCTCCCGCAGCGCAACGAGTCGCCGCGCGCGAAGGCGTCGAGCTCGCGACGGTTGCCGGCACGGGCCGCGGCGGGGTCGTGAGCAAGGCGGACGTCGTGGAGCAAGTCGGTCGTGCGGCGTCCGCTCCGCAGGCGCCAGCCGGGCGCAGCGCACCGGCCGCTCAGGTTGCCGCCGGCGCGCAACCAGCTCCCGCGCGCGGCCCGACGCCCAATGGCGGACGCACGCCGCCAGCCTCGGGTGGCCCGCGCGAGACGCGCGAGAAGATGACCACGCGCCGCAAGCGCATCGCGGAAAATCTCGTGCAGGCGCAACACACCACGGCGCATCTGACGACGTTCAACGAGATCGATATGTCCGCGGTGAGCGCCCTCCGCGAGCGCTTGCGGGAGCGCGTCGAGCGGGAGCAGGGTGTGAGGCTCAGCTTCATGCCCTTCTTCGTGAAAGCCGCGTGTGTGGCGCTCCAGCAGTATCCCGTCGTGAACGCGCAGATCGAGGGCGACTCGATCGTCTACAAGCACTATGTGAACATGGGGATCGCCGTGGCATCCGATCAGGGGCTGGTCGTCCCGGTGATACGAGACGCCGACGCCAAGGGGATGCTCGACATCGCGCGAGAGATCACGGAGCTCGCGGCGCGGGCGCGCGCGGCCAAGTTGGCGGTCGATGAGCTCATGGGCGGAACGTTCACGATCACCAACGGTGGCGTGTTCGGGTCGTTGGTCTCGACGCCGATCCTCAACTATCCGCAGGTCGGCATCCTCGGGCTGCACAAGATTCAGGACCGACCCATTGCCCTCGGTGGCGCAGGTCGTGATCCGACCGATGATGTACGTGGCCCTCTCTTACGACCATCGATTGGTCGATGGTCAGCAGGCCGTGTTGTTCCTCCTCCGCATCAAGGAGCTGATGGAAGATCCGGCGTCGATGCTCGTGACGTGACGCCCGCGTCTCCGACAGCCACCGACGTCGTCGTCATTGGCGGAGGTCCGGGCGGTTACGTCGCCGCCATCCGTGCCGCACAGCTCGGACTCACGACCGTATGCGTCGAGCAAGACAAGACCCTGGGCGGGACTTGCGTCAACGTGGGATGCATCCCGTCGAAGGCGCTGCTGACGAGCTCTGAGCACTTCGAGTTCACCAAGCTCCACGCCTCGGAGCACGGATTTCATGCCGCGGTCGTGACACTCGACTTGCCGCGCATGATGAAGCGCAAGGACGATGTCGTCGCGCAGAACACCAAGGGGATCGAGTTCCTGTTTCGGAAGAACAAGATCACCTGGGCCAAGGGTCGCGGTGTCCTCCGCGCCGAACAATCTGGTGGAGGTGACCGACAGCGCAGGTGCGGTCACGCGCTATCAAGCTCGTGACGTCATCATCGCAACCGGATCGGTGCCGATTGCGCTGCCCTTCCTGCCATTCGATGAGGAGCGCGTCCTGTCCAATGTCGGCGCGCTGCGAATCGCCGAGGTGCCGGAGCACCTGATCGTGATCGGCGGGGGCGCGATCGGGCTCGAGCTGGGCTCGGTGTGGCGGCGGCTCGGCTCACGCGTGACGGTGCTGGAGCTCGAGCCGACGATTCTTCCCGGCTATGACGCCGACGTCGTGCGCGAAATGGAGAAAGTGTTCCGGCAGCAGGGTGTCGATCTCCGGACTGGCGTCCGTGTCACCGGCGGCGGGCGGCGTGGCGCCCGCGTGAGCGTCGAGATGCAAAAGGACGGCGGATCGACGGATCGCATCGAGGGCGACTACGTGCTCGTGTCGATTGGCCGGAAGCCGAGTCTGACGGGCATCGATGCGGCGGCGCTTGGCCTCGGGCTCGGCGCACGCGGCGAGATTCTCGTCGACGATCAGCTCCGGACGAACCTGCCGCACGTCTACGCGATTGGCGACGCGGTGGGCGGGAAGCTGCTCGCCCACAAGGCGGAGGAGGAAGGGGTCGTCGCGGCGGAGGTCATTGCCGGCCAGCCCAGCCGCATGCACTACCACTCGATCCCCTCGATTGTCTACACGTGGCCGGAGGTCGCCGCCGTCGGCCTCGCGGAACACGAGGTCAAGGGCTCAGGACGGCCGTACAAAGTCGGGAAGTTTCCTTTCACGGCCAACGCACGCGCGCGCACGCTGGGCGAGACCGCGGGCTTCGTGAAATTCATCGCCGACGCCAGCACGGACGAGCTGGTCGGCGCGCACCTGGTCGGCCCCAACGTATCGGAGCTGATCGCGGAGGTTGTCCTCGGCTTCGAGTATCGCGCGAGCGCAGACGACATCGGCCCCACGGTGCACGCGCATCCGACGCTGTCGGAGGCGACCAAGGAAGCTGCGCTCGCGGTGCTCGGGCGGGCGATACAGTTCTGAGGGAGACTGACACGTTCGACGCTCGAAACAGATGGACGCTGGAGGGCGCTGGACGCTCGAATGAACACTCGTGGCCAGCTCACGGTATCCGTGTCTGGCCTCGTAGTTTGTTCAGTCTAACGTCGAACTTCTAGCTCTATCGTCTCAGCGACGCACCCAGCGCGGTGCCAAGCGCCAGCAGCCCAGCTGCGGCAGCAGCGACGGCGAGCGGATTCATCTCGACCGGACGGTGCCACCAGGGTGAAACCAGACTCGGCGTCGTCTCCGGCAGTGCTGCCATGATCCGCTCCGTCAGATCGGCGGGCGCGTGCATCTGCCGGTGTCACTTCCAGGTCGTGATCCACGACGCTTCCAGAACTCGACGTGGCGTACAGCTTCTGCGCCGCGGACACTCGACTCCGGGATCTCGCCGTCCAACCAGGCGTGGACGAGATCGGGCGTGCGCGTCAGCTCAATGGGGACCTCGCGATCGGCCATTCGCGACCCGTCGCTGGTCCGTTGTGGGCCCACCGCCTCCAACCTTTCGTCGGCTCAGGCACGCGGGAGCGGGGTGTCTCGTCACGCCCCTCGTGCGCAGTCAGGTCGTCATGCATTAGGCGTATTTCTCCTCTAAGAGAACCTGGAGCGCCTCGCGTGCGCGGTGAACGCGCATTTTCAGGGCCCCTACAGTCGTACCAAGCAAATCAGCCATCTCTTCGTATGAGCGACCCTCGACATGCTTCATCACGAATGCTTCCCGCAAGCTAGGAGCAAGCGCTGCGAGGGCACGGTCGAGATCGCCACGCAACTCCGTACGGTCGAGGTCTTCCTCAGGCGTTGCATATCCCGAAGGTTGATCATCCTCGTCGTAGCTGAGGTGTGTGCGCCTGATGTTCTTCAGCCAATCCTTGCAACCATTGGCCACAATGCGGAACACCCAAGCGTCGAAGCGTCCCCTCACCTCTGCGAGGTGCTGATACGCTTTTATGAAGGACATTTGGAGGATGTCTTCCGCAACATCGGGACTGCCGGTCATCCCCAGGGCATGCCGGTACAGGGCATCGCTATACCGTCCAATCAGAAGCGAGAAGTCCTCGCGGTGGCCCGCCAGGACTCTCGCGATGATTTGCTGATCAGCTTCGACCTGGTCGGCTTGGACCGCGGTCACCGTCGTTTTCACGGCGCTACCATAACCCGTTCCCCGCCCGGTGTATAGACCTGCTGCAGCACCGGAGTATCGAAGCGCGACAGTCACGTCCGCCAGACGATCCCCAGTGCGGGAGGTAACAAAAGCGCCGCGTTACCGCTTCGCCGTCGCCTTTTTCTTTGGGCGTCTTGGCGGCCGCCGCTTTCGGTCTTGGCCGGCGCGGCTGCCTTCTTCTTCGGCTTGGCGACGACCTTCTTTGCCGGCGCCGAGACGTCGCTGCGCCTCGACTTCGTGGCAGCTGGCGCCGTGGGCCGGTCAGTCGGCGGCGGCGCCGCCACCTGAGGCTCCTGAGGCCGGGCAACAGCGACCGGCGGCGGACGCGGCACGGCGAAGGCCGTGCTGACCAGGACCTCCGCGCGCTCGGCCGGTCGGCGGGGCGGTGGCTTGGGAACCCGCGATGGCGGCGGAACGGGGTGCGGATTCCGCTTCGCGTCGGCGGCCTCGGCCTCGCGAATGAGCTTATCCGCCTCTTCCTGCGTCATTTGGCCGCGGCGGACCATGTACTGCACCAGGTCCCGCGCGCTCTCGATCGCGAACCCCGCTCAGCCCCGCCGCAGCACTGATGACGTCTTTCATCGCCGCAGCCATTTTGCTGCCCGCTTCCTGACTGATCTCGTGCCGCCTTGGCCGCCATCTCCGCCACGGTGTCGCGAACGTCGGCCCCGCGATGCCCCGGACTCCGCTTGGGGGGCGTCGGCGCCGCCGGTGGCGGCCCGTCCGTGGCCGGTCGTACATCGGTGGTAATCTGCACTTTATCCGCCATAGGGTACGTGCTCCGTCCGCCCTCGGTCGCGGGGTGGCCCGCCGGTCTTTCACCCCCGATAATAATGTATTGAAGGCTTCACGAGCGCGGCGTAAGGTACCGGATCCATAACACGACCGCTCCGCCGTAATGTCGCGGCCATGCGCGGCGGTAAGTATATGATTTTTCGTGCTCTATGCAAGACGTATTCGAAACGTGGCGGGCCGGTGCCACCATGCCAATCTAACGATAAAGTAAAGACATTATTATGACATTATGGCGTCACGATTATCTCACCGGCGTCAGAGTGCTCGACCTTACGCGGGTGTTGGCCGGGCCGCTGTGCACGATGCTCCTCGGCGACTTGGGGGCAGACGTCATCAAGATCGAGCGGCCCGATACTGGAGACGACAGTCGAAGTTGGGGCCCGCCCTTCGACCAGTCGGGACAGAGCGCCTATTTTCTCAGTGTCAATCGAAACAAATGGAGCGTCGCGGCCGACCTCGACACCGTCGACGGGCAGGCTCTGGTCAGGGACCTGGTTGCGGGTGCGGACGTGGTCGTCGAGAACTTTCGCCCCCATATGCTCGAGCGCCGCAACCTCGGGACCCACGAGCTCCTGGCCCAGCACCCCAGACTGGTGTGGTGCACGATCTCGGGCTTCGGGTCCGAGAGCGCCCGCATCGCCTACGACTTCGTTGTCCAGGCTGAACAGGGCTGGATGGCCATCACCGGGGAGCCCGACGGCACCCCGTCCAAGATCGGCGTCGCCCTCGCCGACGTGGTCGCCGGCAAAGACGCGGCGGTCGCCGTGCTCGCCGCGCTTTTCGGCCGCGACCGAGTGCCGTTGAGTCCAGAAGCCCGCCACCTCTCCATCTCCCTGGCGCACAGCGCGACGGCTGCGCTCGTCAACGTCGCCCAGAACGTGCTGGTCAGCCAGCAGGACGCCAAGCGGTGGGGAAATGCCCACCCCAACCTGGTCCCCTATGAGCTCTTCAATGCCGCCGACCGCCCGATCGCGATCGCCGTCGGCACCGACGCGCAATGGCGGGCGTGCGCTGGCGTGCTCGATCTCGAATCACTAGCCGACGATCCACATCTGGCGACTAACGCCGGACGCGTTCGCGCGCGCGAGCGTATCGTCGCGGCGATTGCGAACCGCGTGCGGCTCCGGAACGCCGCCGACTGGGTCGCGCGGCTCACCGCCGCTCAGGTGCCGTGCGGCCTCGTGCGCACCGTGCTCGAGGCCCTGAGTGACATTGAGGCATCGCCGCTTACCGGCATCGCCCCCTCGGTCCCCGGGCGCGTCCGCTACCCCCCGCCGCGGTTGGACGAGCATGGAGCCGTGGTGCGCGAGCAGGGGTGGGAGGGATTCGGACGGCCGCGTGACGGGTGACGGGTCAACGACGGCGACGCACAACCACGGGGCGGGCTGAAGTCCGTCCCTACGTGTTGCTGCGGGCAGCGTCACTGCCGGATTCGTCGACCGACACCGCAATCGTCGCCGCGGCGCTCCGGAGAGTCACCGTCCATGCCGACATGTAGGGGCGGCCTTCAGGCCGCCCAGCGTTGTCGCGATTGTGGTAGTCATCCATTACCCACAATCCCCTTTCTAGCGTCCGCCCTCCAGCGTCTCCGCCGTTCTTTCCAACACGTGCGCGCAATTGATCAACGCAATGTGCGTGAACGCTTGCGGGAAGTTGCCGAGGAACTGGCCGGTCTCGGGATCGAGTTCCTCGCTGTAGAGGCCAAGGTGGTTGGCTTGGCGGAGCATGCGCTCGAAGATGGCCTTCGCGCGCTGCCGATCTCCGCACAACGCGAGCGCCTCGGCCAGCCAGAAGGTGCAGATCGAAAAGACGCCCTCTTCGCCGGGTATCCCGTCGTCGTTGCGATAGCGGTACACGAACTCCTGTCTGGCGTCGGTCAATTCCCGCAGGATGGCTTGCACGGTCCCGACGACGCGTGGATCGCTGTGCGGCAGAAAGCCGACCATCGGAATGACCAGGTTGGACGCGTCGAGCGCGTCGGTCCCATAGTGCTGCACAAAACTCCCCTTCGCCTCATTGCAGCCCCGGGCGAGCACGTCGGCATGCACGGCGGCGCGTTCCGCCTCCCACCGCTCCAGCGGCGCTGCCAACGAAAACTCGCGGGCCATCCGGATCCCGCGATCGAGCGCGACCCAGCACATGACCTTGCTCAGGACGTAGTGCTGCAACCCTGCGCGCACCTCCCAGATGCCGCTGTCCGGCTGCTGCCAATGGTCAGCGACCCAGTCGACCAGGCGCTCGAGCGTCACCCAAGTCCCCTCGGTCACGACGCGGGTTCGGCTCCACAAGTAGGCTGTCTCGAGCAGCTCTCCATACACATCGAGCTGCAGCTGGTCGTATGCGGCGTTACCGACACGGACCGGGCGAGAGCCTTGGTACCCTTCCAGATGAGGAAGTGTCTGCTCGGGCAACTCGCGCCGACCGTCGAGACCGTACATGACCTGCAAGTGCGTGTCAGTCGTTCGCCGCGCGACCCGCTTCAGGAACTCCATGAACCGATCGGCCTCGGTCGAGTGACCCAGAATGCTCAGAGAGTACAGGACGAAGGCCGAGTCGCGGATCCACGACAGGCGGTAGTCCCAGTTCCGAACCCCGCCGATCTGTTCGGGCAGTGATGTCGTCGGAGCAGCCACGATCGCGCCAGTGGGCTCATAGCACATCAGCTTGAACGTCACGGCCGACCGCGTCGACCGCATCCTGATACGGACCGTTGTACTGCACCTGCCCGACCCACGCGTCCCAGAACGCGAGCGTGTCAGCCAGCTTCCGGTCCGACTCGTACGTCGCGAGCGGACGGACCTCGTCATCATCGTATCGGACGACGAACCAGATCGAGCTGGCGCTGTCGGCTGCGAGCGTGTCGAGTTCTGCGCCGCGGGCTCGCGGCACACTGCGCTGGCCGGCAAGCCGCGCGACCGCGCCAGTCAGGCGTTTCACCGCGTGTCCGGCGCGAGCAACCGTTCGACCGATCCCGATCGGGTCGATGGGATCTCCCTCGCCCGGTGCCTCGCGCACATGGGGCGGCTCCCCCCCGTGAAGGGCGCGCGTTGTGAGAGCCGCCCAACCCCACGGACGCGCGTGCCTTCGGTCCGCGCCACTCTCATCCGCGACGAACGGCTCACCCCGACCGTCGACGCGCTGCTCGCTCGGTGTCGCACTGAGCTTGAGCTTCGCGCGAGCCACGCCGCCTTCCACGGTCCACCAGATGTCTGGCGCGGTCGCGACCGTCAGCACCTGATCTTCGGCATCGGTCGCGAGCAGCCCGTGGCGGCGCGGGTGCACGTACGTCGGGCATGCGCCGTAATCGAAGCGCGGCGCGAAGACGACCTCGACTTCGACTGCCCCGCTCACACACATCACGCGCCGATGGATTTCGGCGAACGTCCGGCGCCCGGTCATGATCGGCATGAAGTCGGTGACGTCCACGACTCCCATCGCGGTGCGAAATCTCGTGACGAGGATCGCGGTAGACCGGACGTACATCTGCTCCACCGTGTACGGCGACGTGGGCCGGATCGACTGGCAACCGCCACGCGCTCCGTCGAGAATCGCAGCGAACACCGATGGACTGTCGAACGACCGAGGACAGTACCAATCGATGGACCCGCTTCGGCTGATGAGCGCAGCCGTGTGTAGATCGCCGATCATACCGTAGTCGGAGATCGGAGCATACGAACTCGCCGGCGAACGCGGCTGCCCACTGGTCTCGGCCACCGCCTCCGGCGGGCAGGGCGGCGTGAACAGTTCCGCGGTCATTCGCGCATCGGGGCGTCCGCCAGCGGGACACGTCCCGACATGGCGTTGACACGCGCCGTCACGGCGTCCAGCCAATCGAAGACTGTCGCATGCCGGAGCTGCTCGCGCATCAACCGCATTCGCCGCGCACGCTCGGCTCGGCGCCATTTCGATGGCAACCCGGATCCCGGCAGCGAACCCGTCGACGTTGAACGGGTTGACCAGCACCGCGCCGTCGATCTCCTGCGCCGCGCCGGTGAACCGACTGAGGACGAGAACACCGCGATCGATCGACCTGGCAGGCGATGAATTCTTTCGCCACGAGATTCATGCCATCCTGAATCGACGAGATCAAGCACAGGTCGGCTGCGCGGTAGATCGCTGCCAGCTCGCCCGCAGGCGCGGCCTCGTTGTAGAACACGATCGGCGTCCAGTCCGGCGTGCCGTATCGGGCGTTGAGCGCGGCGACAGCTCCAGAATCTCCCGCTCGAGCACCTGATACGGTCGCAAGCACGGTCCGCGACGGGACGGCCACAATCAGCACCGTGAGGCGACCTCGAAACTCAGGCCATCTGATCCCACAAGCACATCGAGCGCACGCAACCGCTCGGGGATCCCCTTGGTGTAATCGACACGATCCACGCTGACGCCGAGTTGGCGTCCACCCGCCGCGAATTGGCGTCGGAGCGCTGCGGCCCGAGCGGTCGCGGCTTCCGATGACGCGAGTGTCTCGAACCGGTGCACGTCGATGCTGATCGGATACGCTCCAACCGCCGTTGTGCGGCCGCCGTAGTGAACGGCCAACGTATCGCGATCCGCGGTGGCGCCTGGCAGCAACTGCAATGCACCCTCGACGAAGTTGATCGCGTGCCGCTCGGTGTGGAACTCCAAGAGGTCGTTTCCCAGCATCCCGCGCAACAGCGACTCCACGACGCCGTACGGCAGCAGGTGCAATATCTCAGTTGGCGGAAAGGGGATATGCCAGAATTGATGAATGAAAATGCCGGGCGCAGCGTGCCGCAACGCAGCCGCCACCAGCGCGAGATGATAGTCGTGGATCCACACGATCGGCTCGCCTCGACCCGCCCGCTCCAACCGCGTGATCTCCTCGCGGGCCGCCGCGGCGAACCGATCGTTGACGCTCTGATATCGCGACCATTCCTCGTCGCGGAACTGCAGATGATGAATCAAGAGGTGGCAGAGCGGCCAGAGCACGCTGTTGGCGAAGCCGAGGTAGTAGCCGTCCACGTCCGCTTCGTCGAGCCATACCCGGCGGAGCACGTAGGATGACTTCGCAGGCGGCGGCGGTACCACGAGTCGGCCGTGAGCGTCCGCCGTTTCCCGGTCGGCGCTGCCTGACCCCCAAGCAACCCACACGCCGTGCGTGCGCCGCACCGTGGGATCGAGTGCGGACACGAGCCCACCGGGAGGCCGTCGGACATTCGATGCCGTCCGCGCTCCGCACGTGTTCGTACGGCTCGCGATTGGACACCAGCACGACCGGCGCTGACCGGTCCGATGCCTCGTCCGCCCGACGGGCGGTCAGCTCCTGTGCGGCGTCGCGGGTATCGCGATGCCCATGTGTCCGGGCCTCCGCGAGGGCGCGGATCGACGCGGCGACGTCATCCATAAAGGCGCTCAGGCGGCAACAGCCGTGCCGCGAGCCAAAAAGCGGGGTTCAGGGGTCAGAGACCAGGGGTCAGGGGGAGCCGAAACGGATAGCCGGTCGCACGCCAGAGATTCTGAGCGTCGCGAGACGATCGGTCTTCAGGGCACTATACTGTGCGCGACGAAACTCCGAGGGACCGATCTGATCGACGCGGCCGTTCCCTGACTCCTGAGCCCCTAGGGCTGACGTTTGCCCCGCCCATGCCTTCATTGAGTCCCGCACAGTATGACGTTCTCGAGCGGGCGATCGCGACCGGTGGACGGGTCGCCGTAGTCCGCCGCGGCATTGAGCTCGTCGTGCTGCCGCTGCGACTTCGCGTGGTCGCAGGGCGCGAGGCGATCGACGCTCGGCATCCGTCGACGGGCGATGATTTGACGGTCTTCCTGGACGAGCTCGACACAGTCGAGCCTGTCAACCGGCGCTAGGCTCGTGCCCGCATCCGCTCGGCAGACTCGCGGTGCATTGTTCCCGCTCATCGCCATTTACGCGGACGAATCCTGCCTTGGCAACGGCCGAGAAGGCGATAATCCAGGCGGCGCCGGAGGCCTGGTCGAGTATCGACGCCCGAGTTCCGGCGAGATCGTGCGGCGCGACTACTGGGTGTCGGAGCCCGGAACGACGAACAATCGCATGGCACTTCGATCGGTGATCGAAGGGGTGCGCGCCGTGTCGTCCAAGCCTTCGGCGTTGAGCATCGTCTTCACCAGTGACTCACGCTACCTGATCGATGGACTCACGGACTGGGTGCACGGCTGGGCGCGGCGCGGCTGGACGCGCAAAGGGGGCGCGATCGAGAATCTGACGCTCTGGCGCGAGGCGATCAACGTGCTGCGGAGCCGTCCACACCAGTACCAGTGGCGTTGGGTCCGCGGCCACCGGGGACACCCACAAAACGAGTATGCGAATCATCTCGCGACTCGGGCCGCGGCTGGTCAGAACAGCTCTGGAGGGCTGGTGGCTTCAGGGTTTGATGCTTGGCTCGCCGAACTGGCGTCGCGCGCCCGGCATCCGTCGGACGAACCGCCCGACGCGTTTCCGGATGAGAGCTCCTTCGTCCCGGCACGCGCGCTTCCGGACCCGGGTGGCACGTTACCGTGACGCATGACGGGGCGTCGAAAGTGGTCACCAACCCTTCGGGCCATGCGCTATCTTCTGCTCCTCGTCGTCGGCATCAGCGCTGGCTACGCCATCGGCTTTCGAGATGCTCGAACCCATGACAAGATGGTCGTCGAGCGCCTCGTCGAGCACATCCAGAATGCCAATCATGGGTCGATGAACGGGGACGCCGACAAGCAGCTCGACGACCTCCAGCGGCGATAGCTTGACGGAGCCTCGAGTTGCGCCACCCGCCGCGACCAACGGGTGCCGGTATTGTGGCGGTCTTTTCCCGTCGGATCGCGTCGTGACGTTCTGTCCTCACTGCGGCCAGAATCTCACCGTGCGGCAATGTCCAGCCTGCAGCGCGGAGCTTGAAGTCGGTTGGACGTTCTGCCCCACGTGCGGTCGGAAAGTGGAGGGGTGACGGGCGGCGGCCGTTAGATTTCGGTCTTCCCATGCCTGACCCGTCAGATACTGCTCCGCCACCACAGCTGCCAGCGGTGATCGACTCATCGGCTGGTAACACCACGGCCGTTACTCGATCGACCGATCGGGCGCCCATCGACCGTCCGGCGCTCGAGCGCGTGCTCGCTCGCGCGGCCGAGCTGCAGGCAGCGGCAGGCGATGACAGCGAACCCACCGACGGCCTCACCGAGCAACAGCTGCTGGACATCGGTCGGGAGGTCGGCCTCTCGCCCGCCCACCTACGACAGGCTCTGGCCGAGGAGCGAACGCGCGTCGCAGTGCCGGCGGAGCATGGTATCGTTGCTCAGATGGCGGGCGCCAGCATGGCGTCAGCACATCGCACCGTCATCGGGACGCCGACACAGCTCTTGTCGACCCTCAACCAGATCATGCTGCGCGACGAGTGCCTCACGGTGAAACGTCGGTATGGCGTGAGGATGACGTGGGAGCCGCGACGAGATTTCTGGGCATCGTTTCGGCGGCTGGCCCCATCGTCTGGGCACATGTACGATTTGCTGCGCGCCCGTGAGGTTGCGGCCACCGCCGTCCCCGTAGATGACACGCGCACACTCGTGCGGCTCGATGCCGACGTCTCGAGCGCCCGTGCCCAGCGCCTCCAGGGCGGCGCCGCCGTTGCCGTCGGCGGAGTAGCCATGGGGGGCTTGCTGACCGGGTTCCTCGCTGTGATCGCGCTGGCGCCCCTGGCGCCCGCCATCGTCATCGGCGCGGTCCCGGCCACCCTTGGCGTCGCCGCGTTCGCAGCCGTTGCCCGCACGCATCGTCACACGGTGGAGCGCGCCCAACTTGCGCTCGAGCAGGTGCTCGACCGTCTCGAACACGGCGAGGCTCGTCGACCAGCCTCGTTCATCGATGTGTTGACCGGCGGGTACCCGCGGTAGCGTGGCCCTGTTGTTGGAGTGACTCACCCCCACCCTGGACTGCCCATTCCCCCTATCTCATCGGTCGGCGTGGTTGGCGGTGGTCTCATGGGCAGCGGCATCGCACAGGTCGCCGCCACCGCAGGATTGGACACGCGGTTGCGCGAGATTTCGCCCGAGCTCGCGGCCCAAGCGCGCGCGCGCATCGAACGCTCGCTCGCGGTGGGCGTCGAGAAGAAGAAGGTCACGCCCGCAGATCGCGACGCGACGCTCGCGCGTCTTTCATTCGGGACCGATCTCGCCGCTGTCGCGGCGTGCGATCTCATCATCGAAGCCGTCGTCGAAGACCTGGCAGTCAAGACCGCGCTCTGGGTCGCGCTGAACGGGCAGGCACCGGATGAGACGATCTTTGCGACAAATACCTCGAGCCTGACCGTTACGGCGTTGGCCGTCGCGAGCGGGCGCCCGGATCGGGTCGTCGGTTTGCACTTCTTCAACCCGGTCCCGGTGATGGCGCTCGTCGAGGTCGTGCGGACGATCATGACGAGCGACGACACGATTCGCCGCGCAACGGATTTCGTTCATCGGCTCGGCAAGCAACCGATCGCTGCGCGTGATACCTCAGGCTTCGTCGTCAATCGCCTGCTGGTGCCCTACATGCTCGACGCGATTCGCGCGGTGGAGCAGGATGTCGCATCGGTTGCTGACATCGACACCGGCATGCGGCTCGGTGCGGGGCATCCCATGGGGCCTTTGACGCTTCTCGATTTCGTCGGCCTCGACACGGTCCTGCGCATCGCCGAGATCATGTTCACGGAGTATCGCGAGGCTCGATTCGCGCCACCGCCTCTTCTTCGACAAATGGTGATGGCGGGATTGTATGGTCGCAAATCAGGGCGTGGCTTCTACGACTACTCCGTCGATCCGCCGCGCGTCGTCTCGCTGCGGTGAACGTGCGTGCGCTGATTCCGCCCGCCACGTTTGGTGGCGTCTTTCGCGATGACCCCGACGCCCGGGCCGTCTATGCAGAGGCAGCAGGGATTCAACAACGGTGGCCGCTGGCGGTCGCCGTCCCGGCGACCATACCGGACGTCCAGGTGCTGGTGCAGTGGGCCCGCAGGCAAAACGTATCGCTCATCCCGCGCGGATCGGGTTCGAGCATGCCGGGTGGCGCCGTCGGACCAGGAGTGATCCTCGATCTGAGCCGGCTTCGGCACCTCGGGGGGATCGACATCGAGCGACGGCGTATCGCGGTTGGCCCGGGCGTCCGGCGCGATGAGGTCGACACCGCGGCGCGCGCCATCGGATTACGATTCCCGGTCGATCCGTCGAGCGGCGAGTTCTGCACCGCGGGTGGAATGGCATCGACCAACGCCGCGGGCGCTCATTCCTTGAAGTACGGCTCGATGCGGCTCGTGGGTGATGGCGCTCGACTGTGTGTTCAGCGACGGGACCCGCGCTGTGGTTCGGCGCAGCGCGCCGCTCCCGGCAGAGATACCAGCGATTCAGCGCTTCGTCACCGAGGTCGCGCCGGCCATCCGCAGGGCGGATCCCGCCCTGTTGCGGCACGGGCAGGTCCGCAAGGATTCCTCCGGGTACGGGATCGCCCAGTACGCGCAGAGCGGAGAACTCGTCGACCTGCTCGTCGGGAGTGAGGGCACGCTTGCCGCGTTCGTCGGCCTCGAGCTGGCTCTTATGCCATGTCCGGGGGCCACGACGAGCGCCCTGGCCGCGTTTTCCTCGCTCGAGGCGGCAATGCGCGGCGCTGCCGTCGCGCGGGAATCGGGCGCGAGCGCGTGTGGAATGCTCGATCGCACCTTCCTGGATCTCGTGCGTGAGGCGGCGCACGCGGGCGCATCCGCGTCGTTGATCCCGGCGGACACGGAAGTCGTCCTGTTGATCGAGCTCGAAGGCGAACGTGCCGCAACGCTCGCAGATACCACTCGGGCCCTCGACGGCGCACTGCGTGACGCAGGGGCCGTGCACGTGACGCTCGCGCTCGACGGTGCCGCGGAGACCGCCCTCTGGCAGCTCCGCCACGCCGCGAGTCCTGCGCTCGCGCAGCTCGATCCCGCACTCAAATCGATGCAGTTCATCGAGGACGGCGCCGTGCCGCCTGACCGCCTGCCGGACTACGTGCGTGGTGTGCGCGCAGCCCTCGATCGACGCGGCATTCGCGGCGCCATCTTCGGACACGCCGGCGATGCGCACGTGCACGTGAATCCGCTGATCGACGTGCGCCGGGCCGACTGGCGCGATCAGGTGAACGAGCTACTGTCCGAGGTCAGCGCGCTCACCCGCACCCTCGGTGGGACGCTCACCGGGGAGCACGGCGACGGGCGATTGCGGGCGCCGCTTCTCGATGCGATGTGGGGAGGCGCGAGCAGCCCGGCCATTCGACTGTTCGCGGCGATCAAGACCGCGTTCGATCCCGAAGGGCTGCTCAACCCCGGTGTGAAGCTCCCAGTCCCCGGCGAGCTGTCGATCGACAGGATCAAGTACGACCCCGCTCTGCCTGCCCTGCCTCCCCGTGCGCGACGCGCATTGGATCGGGTCGCGGACAAGCGCGAGTATGCCCGACCGAGGTTGGAGATGCTGGACGACTGAGGGGGTCTGGGGTCCGGGATCAGGAAACGACGCACGACGGGGACCGACAGCCGTGGTCGGGTTTCGATTACACGCAACCGGTCACGGCGGGCGGCCGAAGGCCGTCCCTACATGTCGGTGTCGACGGTGAGATCGGGGCCGCTACGCGCTTCTGCGATCGTTGTCGACGAATCCAGATCCTGGCCTCGCAGCGACATGTAGGGGCGCGCTTCAGCCCGCCCGGTTGTTGCAGGTCGTCGCCGTTTGCCCCTGACCCCTGACCCCTGACCTCCCGGTCTCCTTTCTACTCTCTGCAGGTCTACTTTCTCGGGCGCTTCGGCGCCCGCGGCCCTGGCTCCAAGCCACTCCCGTACCCACCTTTCTGGCGTATGGCGGGCACCTTCATTCACTCGACGCGGATCCCGATCGACGGCGCGCGGACCCTGCCGCGTGAGTTCTATGCGTCGTCGGAAATTTACGCCGCCGAGGTTCAGAAGATCTTCTTTTGCCGATGGCTATGCGTCGGGCCGCTCGGACGAGATCCCGAATCCCGGCGACTATGTCCTCCGGCAGTTGGGCGACGCGGGCGTGCTCATCCTCCGCGATAAGGCCGGGCGGGTCCGGGGATTCCACAACACCTGCCGGCACCGGGGCACCCGCCTCTGCGAGGCCGCGTCCGGAAATGTTGGCGAGCGGATCGTGTGTCCGTACCACTCGTGGACGTACGCGCTCGACGGCCGGCTCATCGGCGCCCCTTCGACGGCCGACATTGAAGGGTTCGAAAAGGCCGACTATCCGCTGCACGCCGTCCACGTCGCCGTGTGGGAAGGCTTCGTGTTCATGAACCTCGCCACCGACCCGGAGCCTTTCGCCGAGGCATTCGCCCCGCTGATGGAGAAGTTCAGCCGGTTCAACCTCCCGGCGCTCCTCACCGCTCGACGCGTCGAGTACGACGTGCAGGCGAACTGGAAGCTCCTCTTTCAGAACTACTCGGAGTGCTATCACTGCTCGCCTGTGCACCCGGCGCTCGTCAAGCTTTCCCCCGCCACGAGCGGCGAGAACGATCTCATCGATGGACCCTTCCTCGGCGGGTTCATGACGATCAACGAGAGTGTGGGCTCGATGACCATGAGTGGCCGGGCGTGCGGAGTGCCAGTCTCGACGGCACTCGACGCTGACGACCACCGGCGGGTCTACTACTACTCGATCTTCCCAAACATGCTGCTGAGCCTTCACCCCGACTACGTCATGTTCCACACGTTGTGGCCGGTCGGACCTCAGCGCACGATGATCACCTGCGGATGGATGTTCCACGAGGACACGCTTCGAGACCCGCAGTTCGATCCGGACGACGGGGTGAAATTCTGGGACATGACCAACCGCCAGGATTGGCACATTTGCGAAGAGAGCCAGCGCGGCATACTATCGCCAGCCTACCGGCCCGGGCCCTACTCTCCGCGCGAGAGTCTCTCGGTCGCCTTCGACCGTGAGGTGCTCAAAGCGCTCGGTCGCGGGCGTGCCTAGCTCGCACGGCGTCGCAGCCACCTCGGACCGACCGTGAGATCACCGGCATGACCGTTTCCGCACCCGCCACATCGTCGCCGGCCGCCCACTCGACGACCAGGAGTTGACGTCATCCATGGCACCTCAACCGACCACTCTTCCTTCCGGGACCGCCGCATCGCCAGTCGGCGCTCCGGAGGCGCGCAGCTATCCACGTCTGCTGGTGGCGCCGCCCGGCCCGCGGGCCAAGGCCATCGTCGAGCGCGACGCGGAGTGGACGTCGACCTCGTACATCAAGGAATACCCGCTCGTGGTGTCACACGGACGGGGAGCCATGATCGAGGACGTGGATGGCAATCGCTTCCTCGATTTCATGGCGGGGATCGCCGTTGCCGCGACCGGACACAGTCATCCCGCCGTCGTCGCGGCGATTTCTGAAGCGGCCGGTCGCTTCCTGCACATCTGCGGGTCTGATTTCTACTACGATGGCATGGCCGCCGTGTGTGAACGTCTCGCGCGTCTGGCTCCCGGACCGAGCAAGAAGCGCGTGTTTCTCACCAATTCCGGTACTGAGGCGATCGAGGGGGCGATCAAGCTCGCGCGGAACTCAACGCGTCGACCGGCGCTCATCGCGTTCAAGGGCGCGTTTCACGGACGAACCTACGGCGCCATGACGCTGACCTCGAGTAAGGCGCGACAACACGCCGGCTTCGGCCCGCTGCTGCCCGAGGTGTATCACGTGCCCTTCGGGTACTGCTACCGGTGCGAATTCAACAAGCAGTACCCGGCGTGCGAGCTGTTTTGTGTCAGTGAGATCGAGCGCGACCTCTTCGCGCGACAACTCGATCCGCGCGACGTCGCCGCGATCTTCGTCGAGCCGATTCAGGGCGAGGGCGGCTACGTCGTCCCTCCGCCGGATTATCTGCGCGCGCTTCGCGCGCTCTGCGACAAACACGGCATCATGCTGGTTGCCGACGAGATCCAGTGTGGCATCGGCCGAACCGGCAAAATGTTCGCCTGCGAGCACGCGGGGATCGAGCCGGACATCCTCGTCGCCGCGAAGGGACTCGCGTCGGGGATGCCGCTGGGCGCGATCATCGCGCGGGAATCGATCATGCGCTGGGAGACTGGGGCGCACGGTTCGACCTTTGGTGGCAACCCGGTGTGCTGTGCGGCTGCTCTCGAGACGCTGGATCTCGTCGAGCGGGAGTACATGGCCAATGCGGCCGCGATGGGTGAGCGGTTGCTCCTCGGCGTGCGCAGCCTGGCCAAACGCTACCAAGCGATTGGAGACGTGCGCGGGCTTGGTCTCATGATCGGCGTCGAGTTCGTCGCGAACCGGGAGACGCGCGCGCCCGCGCCGGCGGTCGTGCACGATCTCGTCCAGCTGGCGTTCACGAAGGGCCTGTTGCTGCTTGGCGCGGGGCGCAGCACCCTCCGTCTCGCACCGCCGCTCGTAGTGGACGCCGACGACATCGACACCGGACTCGCGATTCTCGACGAGTGTCTCGCCACGATAACGTGAGCGGGGGGCCGACACCGCAGGCGGGTCGGGTCGACCCTCGTGCCGTGCCGCTCGTCGGGAAGGTTACATCCATGCGTGACGCCGTCGCCGCCCACGTGCGGGACGGCGACACGGTCGTGATCGAAGGATTCACCCACCTCATTTGCTTCGCGGCCGGGCATGAGATCATCCGCCAACGCCGACGGGACCTGACGCTCTGCCGGTTGACACCTGATCTCGTGTACGATCAGATGATCGCCGCCGGCTGTGCGCGGAAGCTCGTATTCTCGTGGGCAGGCAATCCGGGCGCGGGGTCTCTGCACGCATTTCGGCGCGCTGTCGAACAGACGGCGGTCGGTAGCGGCAGCCTGGAGATCGAGGAGTACTCACATTTCGGCATGGTCGCGCGGCTGTCCGCCGGGGCGGCACGGCTCCCCTTCTGGCCCCTACGCGACTACGCCGGCACAGACCTGCCCCGCGCAAATCCCCGCATTGCCAGTGTCACGTGTCCCTATACGGGCGAACAACTCGCCACGGTGCCCGCCCTCAATCCCGATGTGACCATCATCCACGCGCAGCGTGCCGATGCGGACGGCAACACACAGATTTGGGGTCTCCTGGGTGTCCAGCGGGAAGCGGCGTTCGCATCGCGTCGGGTGATCGTCGTCGTGGAGGAATTGGTCGACGAGGACGTCATCCGCGCCGATCCGAATCGGACGGTCGTCCCGGGCTTTGTCGTCGACGCGGTCGTCGTGGAGCCGTGGGGCGCTCATCCGTCCTACGCGCAGGGATACTACGATCGGGATAACGACTTCTACGTGGCGTGGGAGGCGATCTCTCGCGACCCCGCGCGACTCGCCTCCTATCTCGACACCCACGTCTTCGGAGTCGGCGATCGGAAGGCATATCTCGACTTGTATCCAGTCCTGAGGAATCGGCTGCGCGCCGGCGAGCGCGTGTGCGCCGGAGTGAATTACGGCTACTGATTCCTATACGCCCGACGAGATGATGACCGTCGTTGCGGCTCGCGAGCTGCACGACCGAGAGGTCGTCTTTGTCGGGATCGGCCTCCCGAACCTCGCCTGCAACTTCGCTCGTGCGACGCACGCCCCGCGCCTGGTCCTCATTTACGAGTCCGGCGCGGTCGGTGCGGTGCCCGAGCGGCTTCCCGTGTCCATTGGCGACCCGGCACTGGTCACGGGTGCGCTCATGGTGTGTGGGATGGCTGACGTGTTTCAGGCGATCCTGCAAAACGGCCGTATAGAAGTCGGCTTTCTCGGGGCAGCGCAGATCGACCGCTGGGCCAACATCAATACCACGGTCATCGGTGATTACAAGCGACCGAAGATCCGGCTGCCGGGGAGCGGAGGCGCCGCCGAGATCGCCACTCACGCCCGCCGGACTCTCGTGATCGCCAAAATCAGTCGGCGCACGTTTCCGGAGTCCGTGGATTTCGTCACGTCACCCGGTCACGTCTACCACGGGGTGCGTCGCCATGTCCCCGCGCTTCCGGGCGCTGGCCCGGTCAAGGTTATCACGGACCGCGGAGTCCTGGAGCCCGATCCCGAAACCGGAGAGCTCGTCTTGACGGCACTCTACCCGGCGGTGACAGTGGACGAGGTCGTTCGCAACGTGGGCTGGGCGCTCCGGTGCCGCGAGCCTCTCGCGAGCGTCGACCCCCCGACCGCCGCCGATCTCCACCTGCTTCGCAACCGGCTCGACCCTGAGCGACTCTTTCTCAAGGCGGATCGTTGACTGTGCGCGCATGACGCAGACGCTCGCCACTCCGCTCGACGAAGCAACCCCGGCTGCGGAAGGCACCCACGGTCTCCGGCGCGCACTCGGCCTGCGCGACCTGGTGCTGTTCAATCTGGTCGCGATCCTCTCACTCCGCTGGCTCAACACCGCCGGGAAATCCGGACCCAGCGCCGTGACGCTGTGGGTCCTCGCTGCTCTGCTCTTCTTCGTGCCGCAGGGCTTGGCAGTCGCGCAGCTGTCGGCACGCTATCCGAGCGAGGGCGGCATCTACGCGTGGACGAAACAGCGATTCGGTGACGGGCACGCATTTCTCTGCGGCTGGTGCTACTGGATCGTGAACGTCCTGTATTACCCGCAGCTGCTGATGACGGCTGCGGTGGTCGCGACGTACGGCGTGGGTCTGGGCAACAGCGGATTGGGTGACAGCTGGTTCTACGTCCTTCCGACGACGTTGATCGCCTTATGGATTGCGGTCGGCTTCAACGTCATCGGCGTCAGCACCGGCAAGTGGCTGCAGAATCTGGGCGGCACCAGCTTCTATCTCACCGGCGCGATTCTCGTTGCTGTCGGGGTCGCCGTCGCGTTCACGCACCCGCCCGCGAACGTGTTCACAGCCCGCGCGTTCGTGCCGCACTTCACGTCACTGCCGACGGTGAATCTCTGGGCGACCATCGCATTCGCTTTTGCCGGGATGGAGTTGGGCGCGTCACTAGGCGGAGAAATCAAGGACCCCACGCGCACGCTCCCGCGCGCCGTCTACCTGTCAGCGCCGCTGGTCGCGAGTCTCTACATCGTCGGGACGATCGCGCTGCTCTGGCTCTTGCCGGTGCCGTCGATCAACATCGTGTCCGGCTTTCTGCAGGCGATTCAGACCGGCGCCGGCCGCGTTGGGCCTGCGTTGTCCTGGGTCGCGCCGCTCGCTGCGGCGGCCTACGTCTTGGGAACCATCGGGTGCGTCGGCGCCTGGCTCGGCGGTCCAGCTCGCATCGCGTTGATGATTGGCCTGGACCGGTACTTTCCCCCTGGCTTCGGACGCATTCACCCCCGCTGGGGGACACCCTATGTCGCGGTCCTGGTGCAGGGTGTGATCGCGAGCGCCCTGCTTCTCTTGTACGTCGTGGGGCGCGGCACGACGGTGGAGCGGGTATACCTGATCCTGCAAGACACGCAGACGCTCTTGTACTTCCTCCCCTTCATTTACCTGTTTCTCTGTCTGCTCGTCGAGCCGGTTCGCATCGCCGGGATGCCGTCGGTGGTGCCCGGGGGTGCCATTGGGAAAGCCGCCTTCGCGCTCACAGGGCTGTCGGTCACGGTGTTTGCGATGGGGATCGCCTGCATTCCACCGGAACCAGGCGCCACCGCGATCTTCGAGCTCAAGGTCGTAGGTGGGGCGTTGGCGTTCGTGGCGGTTGGGGGATGGCTGTTCTGGCGCGTGCGATGGAGGGAGCGGGCGCTCAAGCGCCCGAGAAAGGAGCTGGGCAGATAAGGAGTGAGGAGACACAGCGGATTCCGCCCCCTATGTGTCTCCTCTCTCCTTTCTGCAGGTCCCCTCGCTCGGGCGCTTTAGGGGCCGACCGGCCCTGGTTCAGTCCAAGGACACACTGCTCACAACGCGAACAACAACCCTCCACTGATCGACCAGTTATCCGTGTACCGCCCGCTGCTGTAGTACGAGGGGTATCCGGACGGGTTGCCCCAGTGACCAATGTAATCCTTGGCGAGGATCCGGAACGCGACGCCGTGGGACAGGTAGTAGTCGAGGCCGCCACCGACATTGAACGCGAAGTTGGTGGAGCTGGTTCCACCGAATGTGTTCTGGGTCTCGTAGCGCATCGCGCCCGCGCCTAGTTGCAGGAACGGATTGACCCAATGCGCGCCGTAGCCCCGGAAGGGCGCACTCAGTTGGATGTCGCCGTCAAACAGCCAGACTTCAGAGTTCCCGATCGTCGGGCCGCCACCCGTGGGAGCAAAGAAAACCAGATTCGAGTTGGCATGAGCCGCATTCCCAACGAGGGCGAAGTTCGGCGAAAGCGGGAGAGTGACCTGTCCGCCAAGCAGACCCGCATCGCCACCAGCGGTGCTCGTCCCCAGCGGGCCGTTGACGTACTGACCCAGGTTCATGTAGCCGCCATATAGCGTGACCGACGGCTCCATTGGCGGGGTGGGATAGTACCCATAGTGCACGCGGTATTGTGCGGCCGCGGGCTGTGCGAGCATCGCGGATGCCATCATAAAGAGTGCTGCAACGGCCACCACACGGCTGGACATTGATCCTCCCAGGAGCTGCTTCAGATTCCCTCCCGACACCGGCGCCCGCATGACCGTTGTAGTTGGCGAGCGAAGTCCGTGCCGGAGTACTACTCCGGTGTACGGCACACGCGGTGCCGACCGTGTAACGCGCTCTCGGTCGGCTAAAGCGTTGTACAGCAACTACGTCAAAACTGACGGTTGGATGGAATGGCCGGAGATGTCTCGCCGAGCGGCCGGCTGAATGTCCACAGCGCTGGACACGTCCCAAAATCTTGTGGCGCCGTACCCCGCCTTTCGTGGGATCGCCCGCACGGCTGTGCGATGGCGTCAGGCGGTGTTGAGGCATCCAGGAAGAGCGACTGTCATCGGCTCCGTGGCGGGAGGCGGCGGACGTCGAGGACCTGAGCCGCGAAGACCGAACGGCGGCTCAGGAGCTTGTTCAGCGGCGTCCAGCCCCTGGTCCGGCGTCTAGCGTCCCAGTGCGTGTAATTCTTCGGCACCATCGGGTGCCGGCTGCCGATACACGAACCGCCGCCCCTCGTAGTTCCGGAACACGACCTCGTCCTCGGTCATCGACTCGACGTATTCGGGAAGCAAGGGGACCTTGCCGCCGCCACCCGGGGCGTCGATCACGAAGTGGGGCACCGCGAGTCCAGACGTCCAGCCGCGAAGCGAATGGATGATCTCCAGCCCTTTTTGCACGGTCGTACGGAAGTGCTCGCCGCCGGCGACCGGGTCGCACATGTAAATGTAGTAGGGGCGAACCCGCGCCTTGAGCAGCCGGTGCATGAGCTCTCGCATGATCGCGGGGTCGTCATTGACCCCCTTGAGCAGGACCGTCTGGCATCCAAGTGGCACGCCCGCCTTCGACAATCGATCCAGGGCCGCCACCGCCGCAGGGGTCAGCTCGTCCGGATGGTTGAAGTGCGTGTTCATGAAGACCGGATGGTAGCGCTGCACCATCTCGCAAAACTCGGGTGTGATGCGTTCGGGGAGATGCGATGTAATGCGGCTTCCGATCCGAATGATTTCGATGTGCGGGATCTCGCGTAGCCGCTGGAACAGATACTCGAGCCGCCGGTCCGAGAGCATCATCGGGTCGCCGCCGCTCAGAATGACATCCCGGATCTCGGAGTGCGCCCGCAGGTAGTCGAATGCGCTGTCGTACTGATTGAGGGGAATCTTCTCCGGATCGCCGACCTTGCGCCGTCGCGTGCAGAACCGGCAATACGACGCGCAGACGGGGCTGACGAGGAAGAGCGCGCGGTCCGGATACCGATGCGTGATGTTCGGAACGGGCGAATCGGCATCCTCGTTGAGTGAGTCGACGACCCCATCGGTTATCTCACGCTCGCGGACCGTTGGCACGTACTGCTGCCACATGGCATCCCCGACCTCGCGGATCTGCTCGAGTGCCGCCGGCGTAATGCGCATCTGAAATGAGTCGAACGCCGGGCGGAGCGCCTCGACGTCGATGACGTCCGACCCGAAACGCTCAGCCAACGCCTCGAGCGTCGCGACGCTGTCCTCTCGTAATACCTTCTGCCATTCACTCATGGTCGGGACCCCTGCGGCCGCTGACGCGGCCGAGAAAGTAGCAACTCAGAAAGTAGAAAGTAGACGACGGCCGAACAGCGGTTTGCAAGGCATCCTTCCGCCTATCCTACCTACGCGGTTCCAGTCTCTCCGCGGGACAACGTGCGCCTACCCGCCGCGGCCGCTTCGTCGTGGTCTACTTTCTACTTTCTGCTTCGTCGTGGTCTACTTTCGACTTTCTGTGCTTCTACTTTCTAGCTCGGCGCGCAGCGCAGGCTACCCGACCACGCCCGACAAGCGCTGCGTCAGCGCCCAGAGTTCGGCGTCGAGCACCGGAATCGCTTGCGGCGCGGCGAGCGCTCGATCGGCGATGCGGCGCACGAGGCCCGCGAAATCCATTTCGGCCGCACGCGCCATTCGGGCGAGCCCTGCGGTCGGAGACAGGTCGGGATTCGCATTGACCTCGAGTAGCCAGGGACGACCTGAGGAATCGATGCGGAAGTCGACGCGTCCGTACCCATCGCCTCCAACGGTCCGCCAGGCCTCGAGTGCGATCGCAGCCAACTGCGAGGTCAACGCCGGCGGCAGATCGGTCGGGCAACGGGGGAGCGCCCCGGAGTCCTCCGCGCTCCCCTCGTCCCATTTGGAGCGGTAGGAGACGATGCGCCAGAGGCCCCTCGGCATTTCTCGGAAGTCGATTTCGGCGATCGGCAGCACCCGGTCGCCGACGATGCCGACGTTCACCTCTCGGCCATCGATATAGCGCTGCACGACGATCTCGTCCCAGCGCTCGTGCATTGCCGCAAGTCGCTCGACCAGCGCTCGCGCCGTCCGGACCACGGATCGCTGCTCGACGCCCAGCGAGGCGTCTTCCGCGGCGGGCTTGCAGATCGCGGGGAACCCGACCGCGGGCATCCCTCCTCCGCGCCGCGAGATGTCCCACCGCGGCACGGGCAGTCCGGCCCGGCCGAGCAACGTATTGACGAGAATGCTTGCGGAGACAGAGCGAGGTGGTCGCGCTCGAGCTTCCCGTAAAGGGGACGCGAAGGAGCTCGAGCGCCCCTATCACTGCGGGCTCGAGCAGTGCGACGCCGTCGACCCCTTCGCACAGGTTGAAGACGAGATCCAACTTCGCCTTGCGGACGCGCTCGACCCAACGGCCGTCCGGATTGGCGGGGATGCGGACCACCTCATGACCGTCTGCGGCAAGTACGCCCTCGACGGCTTCTACCGTTTCGAGAATCAGCAGATCCGGGGACTTGCCGAGTGCTGAGGCGCCGTCAAAGAGGATGGCGACCTTCACAGAACGATCTTGGGCAGCCGCATGCCGCAGCGCTCTCCTGCAGAGGTAAGACAGGCTTGGATCAACTGCGCGTAACTCATCCCGGCTGCCCGTGCCGCCTTGGGGAAGCAGGAGTTATCGGCCGGATCCGGGAGGATGCCCGGCAGCGGATTCACCTCGATGACATTGGGAATGCCATCGCCGTCGAGTCGAACATCGATACGAGCCCAGTCGCGGCACCCGAGCGCGTGATACGCGCGCAGGCTCGTGCTTTCCACGGCGCGGCGGAGGGCGGGCGCCATGTGTGCCGGGCAGTCAAAAATCTCGAGCGGCGAATCGGGCCGGTCCCAGACCCACTTGGCCTCGAAGCCGTAGACCGGGATCGCGCCCTCCGGGAGCGCGTCAAAGTTCATCCCGACGATCGGGAGCACACGAGCTCGGGAGCCGTTCCCCAGGACCGCGCACGTGTATTCTGCGCCGGGGAGGAACTCCTCGACCAGCACTGGTTGATCGTAGCTCTCGACCAAATAGCTCACTTGCGAGACCAGATCGACCGGCGTCCGGCAGAAGTTGCGCTCGGTGATGCCCTTCGATGACCCTTCATGAACTGGCTTGACGAACAAAGGGTAGCGAAGTCGCGAGGGCAGTGAGGCGACGTCGGCCGCGCGATCGATGACGGCGAAAGCGGGAGTCGGAACCCCGTAGTACGAGAGCACCTCTTTGGTGCGTCCCTTGTCCAAGCACAGCGACAGGGTCAGCGGGTCGCTGCCGGTATAGGGGATCTCGAGATACTCGCAAATCGCGGGGACGAGGGACTCTCGGTTCTTCCCTCCGCGGCCCTCGGCCATGTTGAACACGATGTCCGGCCGCGTCGCCTGCAGTCGCTCCGGAAACTCGAGCGTCGCCTCGAGGTGAATCACCTCGCCGAACGGCGACAGGGCGTCGGCCACCGCCGAAATCGTCTCCCACGTGTCCCACTCGGCGAACTCGTCGTCGGCCGCCGCCTCTTCGAGGAGGATCGGTCCCGCGGGCTCTGCGGCCCGCAGGTCTCGGGCGCTGCGCGACCGAGAGAGGGCGGTGCCGTTACTGGGAGGCTCCTCGTCGGCGAGCGGGGCCTCGGCCTCCTCACCGCCCGACGCGTCGGTCGGTCGGCTCGTCGGCGCTGCGCTCGCATCGGGCTTGACGTTGTAGGCGAATCCGATCCGCACCATGCGGTCCTTGCGTTCGTGGGCTGCGTTGCTCGCACGCGTGCAATTGAGATGCCAGGTGCGAATCGCGCGCATAATACCGACTCCGAATTGGGCGCGCAATGACCAGAGCACCGCTTTACACGCATCGTGCGGATGCGTCGCTTTCCGCTGCCTCTCGTCTCTCGCGTTTTGCGGGAGGACGCGCGATTTGCCTCGGTGGAGCGATGCCCGCTGCGAGTGAGAGGCGCGCCGCGACGCGTCGTATTAGACCTTGGTATACCCCACGCGCGCGGCTTCGCGCTGATCGTCGGCGGCGTAGATCTCGAAGTCGGAGAAGAAGGACGGCGCCTCGCGCTGGAACAGCCGGATGATCGCGACTGCGAGACGTCGGATCTCCAGGTCCGCACCTTCGCCGGAGCGGAGCTCCAGGATCGTCCGCCAAGCACGGGCGTTCGCTGTCACGACGATCTTCGTCTCGGTCGAATTGGGAAGCACCCCCCGCGCCGCCTCGCGCGCCATCTTGCGGCGGTGCACGCGGTCCGTCACCCAGGAGTACTGCTCCATGAGCTCACGGACCAGCGCGACATAGGACGCTTGGGCGCGCTCCATCTCAGCGCGCCACTGGCCTTCGAGCGCGACGTCGCCGAGGATCGCGGGGGGCACGACGAAGCTCGCCTCGGACTCATCCACGTACCGTTGACTCAGCTGCGAGAAGGCCACGCCGGCACGATGGCGGACCAATTCGTGAGTGAGGGCGCGGCTGACGCCCTCGAGGAGCACTGAGTAGTTCGCATGTTCCAGGACGCTCCCGTGACGCTGTTTCTTGATGTTCTCGATGTAGTCGCGAGTCGCCCGGCCGGCAGGGTTCGCCTGGCTCATGTAGCACAGTCGCCCCGCAAATTCGGCGAGACGTTCGCCATCGGTACTCTCGCCAAGCCATGTGACCGGCAAATGGGATGGTTCGGCGAATGCGGGGCGTGCGACGAGAGTGATTTTCGGCTCGGTATAGAACACGGGGAAGAGAGACTGACGTGAGGAGATCAGAGCTGCGCGAGCGCCCGCCAGGCGAGATCGCCGCGCGTACGGACGGTGTGAAACGTATTCACCAAATCCGACTGCCGCGAAGCGACGTCAGGCCAGGTCCGCGACGGCGGGGGCCGATGCCAGATGCTCTCGCAGCACGTCGTCGCTCAGGTCTCGTAGACGGACGCCTGCACCTACCGCGAGCGCGCGCACCGCTCGCCGGGCCTCGCCCATGCAGGTGAACACGAGCACGGAGGAGTCGGGCCCGCCGGGGCCAGACCGTACGGACGCACCCCACAGCCGTCCGTCGGGCGCCGAGAACACACGCTCCTCGCCAGGCGGACGGCGTGGGGACGGCGATGGCACGGAGCCGGACGGACGCGGAGGCATTGGGCAGCAACAGGGAGAGTGGAGGGCCAACGGCTGAGACGTACACGGGTCAACAGCGGCGACGCGCGCGTCGCACCAGGGCAATTTACCGCGGCGGCGGGCGGGAGGAGTCGAAAAAACACGAAGAGCGAGGTTCGGCTCGAACCTCGCTCTTCCAACCTGCATCGGACGGTCTAGGCTCGGTTTTCCTCCTCAGTCTCCGTCAATGTCGAAGGCGAGGCCGTCGGCTTCGCGCATTGTGTCCATGATCGAGTCGACCCGTGTTCGCGTCGCCGCCGTCAGCTCGGCAACAGGCTTCAACGAGAACCCGATGGCGCGGCGCGCCCCTTCGGGCCAGTCGGGCATTGTCAGTCCAGCGACCAATCGGCGAATCAGTTGACCACACTCTGCCAGAAGCTCTCGCGCCGTTTCCCGCAGAACGTCGAGCGGGATCGCGAGGTCCTGCATCATGAGCTGGCCGGTCGCACTGTCACGCCACGCTGCATTGCCGATCGCGCCGCGCTCCGGCCACAATCCCAGATGGCGGATCACCCCGTCGTGCTCACCTTCCAGTCGCCGACTCTCGACGGCGGCCGCGAGTGCCAATGCCAGTGATTCGGTACTCGGTGACCCGTAGAGCGTCACCAGGTCGCGCGGCGATCGCTCCGAGTACAGCGACGTCGGCCCCGAATTCACGTGCGCAAGCACCGGCGAGTGGTCGGGATGATCCTCGAGCATCACGAGGACATCCATTTCCCCTCCAGAAAAGTTTCGCCTCACCAGGCCATGCTCCCGGCGTGCATGACGCAGCGCACGCTCACTAGGGGTAGACCTTCATGCACGGAAAAAGTTCCCGCTATCGCACCACGCGTCCCATTGACGATCGACGCTACCCATGGGCAAGTCGCATACCTGTCACGAATCCAAGCGCCATCAGAGTATGCACGACACCCGCCCGTGGCACTGAAGCATACAGACCGTTGCCCAATCGCAACGCCGGTGGCAGCAATAGCGCGCTCACGATCCACGCAAGCGCACTGACGACAATTGCGACAGCGAGGACTTTGAGTCCGCGCCAAGGGGCCGCAACGATCGCGAAGACGATCCCCCACATGAGACAGATGCTCACGCCCAGCAGCATGCCTACTGGAGGCCCGAGATCGGGCTCGAACATGCTGCCACCATCACGAAGTGCGTACACGAGGAGAGCGCCGAATACTGCGGAGGCAGCGATGACCCCAGCGCGAATGCCGGCCTTGAATGGCCCTGCTCGACGTGCGCCCTCGACCCAATGCACGGAGGGGAAAGATAGTAAGAAAGGACGGGTATGGGGTCTGGGGTTTGGGTTTGGGGAAGAAACCGTGATGTCATCCGTCGTAGCGCGTGACTCGCATCACGTTTTTCCCAGACCCCAAACCCCAGACCCCAGACCCGCTGTTCACTCTTAACGGCCGGCGCTTCCTAGTCGTCTAATCCCCAGTCCTCGCAGGGGGCAATTATGTCCGTTGCAGCCGATCGGCTCCGCCGGCTTGTCGCAACGCGCGGCGTGAGCACCGTCGCGTTGTTCATTGTCGCTGTCGCCGCGGTGAGCTGCGCCTCGCGACCGCCGGCGTCGTCGCCCTCTGTGACACAGACGATACCGTTGCCCCCCGCCTCTGACTCCGGACGGGAGCTGACGGCGGACCAGCAGGTGCTTCAGGCTCTTGACCGTCTGACGTTCGGTCCTCGGCCCGGCGATGTCGCACGCGTGCGTGAGATCGGCGTCGACCGCTGGATCGCGCAGCAGCTCTCTCCCGATCGTGTCCCGGATCAAGGGGCGGACGCGCTCGTCGCGAAGTTCGCCTCGTACGCTCTGCCGATGAGCACCCTCGAGGTCGAGTATCCGGCTGGGCGGCGAGCCCTCGCTGCGCAGCGTCGCTCGGCCATGACGGGGCAAGGAGCGACGCCGCTCACTCGCGAGGACAGCAACATTGTGCGGACCGCAGACCGGGCGTCGGCCAGGCTCGTGGCGGATGTGCAGAGCCTGAAGGTCGCTCGAGCGCTGGTGAGCGAGCGACAGCTGCAAGAGGTAATGGTCGATTTCTGGGAGAACCACTTCACGGTGTACGACCGCAAGGGCGCGCAGATGCGCTACTACCTGGCGGCTTACGACCGCGATGCAATTCGTCCCTATGCTTTGGGTCGCTTCCGTGACCTGTTGGGCGCCGTGGCCAAGAGCCCGGCCATGCTGTTCTATCTCGACAATTGGGAGAGCGTCGCCGATAGCAGCGAGCCGACGCTCGCCCCGCGTCCGATGCCGAGACCGTTTCCCCGCGGGCAGCAAACCCTGGCGATCGTCCCGGGCGCAGTCACGCCGATAGCGCCGCGGCGGCCGGCGCGGGGACTCAACGAAAACTACGGTCGCGAGCTCCTCGAGCTGCACACACTCGGGGTTGACGGTGGCTACACCCAGCAGGATGTCATCGAACGTCGCACGCGCGCTGACAGGCTGGTCGATCGATCGTCGTGCGAATCAAGAGGGGGGAAATGGCTTCGTTTTCCGTCCCGCGTTCCACGACGCCGGCCCCAAGGTCGTGCTCGGCCACAGCCTCGACGCGGGGCGCGGCGTTGAGGATGGAGAGGAAGTCCTGGACATCGTCGCCCGCCACCCGAGCACCGCGCGCTTCATCGCGACCAAGTTGTGCCGTCGATTCGTCAGCGACTCGCCGCCGCCGGCACTCGTCGCGCGAGCCGCAGCCACCTTCACGCGGACCGATGGCGACATCCGCCAGGTACTGTGGACGATTCTGACCTCGCCGGAATTTTTTTCGCGGCCAGTATACCGCGCCAAGGTCAAATCGCCTTTTGAGCTCGTAGTGAGTGCCTTGCGCGCCGTGAACGCGGAGCCGGATACGACCCAGCGGACTGCGCAGCTGATTGCCCGGATGGGTGAGCCGATCTTCGGACACCAAGCGCCAAACGGCTACCCCGAAACCGGCGAGAGCTGGATGAACACAGGCGCGATTCTGAACCGGATCAACTTCGGTCTGGCGGTTGCGAGCCATCGTGTGCCCGGCGCGTCCCTCGATCGCTGGCCAAACGCCCGCACATTGATGACGGCACCGCGCGCCGTCCAGGTCGATGCAGTCGTCACCGAAATCCTCGGGGGCGGCGTCTCGCCAGACACCCGCGCGATCCTCACGTCGGGCGACCACCCGCTGCTGAGCGCGATGGCCGCTACGCCGCCAGGGGTGCGACCGGGCGGTGGTGCTGAGCCATCCGCGAACAATGGAGAACTGCCAGGCGACGTGATGACCGCGGTGGCCGGAGAAGGGGGCGACATGGTCGGCGCTCAGCAGCGCGGGCGGGTACGAGGCGATGGTGGTCAGTTGCCGCCCTTGCAAGGACTCGCACAGGTGGTCGGGCTCGCGTTGGGCGCGCCAGAATTCCAGCGACGATAGGAGGCCTTGTGGACCGCCGTGTTTTCGTGAAGTCCGGTGCGCTCGCACTCGTCACGATGGGGCTGAGCCCGCGCTTTCTTCGGCGGACGGCATTTGGCATGGAGCTCCCCCGCGCGCAGCGCGGGAAGACGTTGATCTGCCTGTTTCAGCGCGGCGCAGCCGATGCGCTGAACCTGGTCGTGCCGCACGGTGAAGCGGCCTACTACGCGATGCGGCCCACGATCGCCATCCCCAGGCCGGTACGAGGCGCGGTCGGTGCGGCGCCAACGGCCGCGGTCGACCTGGACGGCTTCTTTGGATTGCATCCTGCCCTCGCGCCCTTCAAGACGCTGTTCGATCAGCATCTGCTGGCGATAGTCCACGCGGTCGGGAGCCCGAGCGCGACACGCTCGCACTTCGACGCCCAAGACTACATGGAGACCGGGACGCCCGACGACAAATCAACCGTCGATGGGTGGCTGAATCGCTACCTCGCGGTTCAAGGCACGTGCGCGCAGTGCGCCGTGCCGGCATTGAACGCCCCCGCCGTCTCGCCCTTCCGTGCCGTCGCGCTCGCACCCGAGACGCCACGGATTCTGGAAGGACCGGCGGCCACGGTCGCGATGAATAGCCTGGAGGAATTCTCCGTCCGCGCTACGGGCACGCAGGTCGAGCGGCTCGAAGCGCTCTACCGAACCGGATCGGCCGACATTGTGCATGCGACTGGCGCAGAGACCTTCGACGCCGTGCGGATGCTGCGTTCGGCGAATCCCGCTCAGTATCAGCCGGCCACGGGCGCGGACTACCCGCGGTCGCAGTTTGGCCAGCGACTTCGGCAGATCGCTCAGCTCATCAAGGCCGACGTCGGAATGGAAATCGCCTTCGCAGACGTCGGCGGATGGGATACGCACGTCAACCAAGGCGGCCCCACAGGCCAGTTGGCGCAACGGCTCGATGACTTCGCCCGATCGATCAGCGCGCTCGTCGTTGACCTTGGAGACCGCATGGCCGATGTGACCATCCTGACCATGTCCGAGTTTGGTCGCATGGCGAGAGAGAACGGCAACGGAGGCACCGACCACGGGCACGCCGGTGCCTTGTTCGTGATCGGCGGCGACGTCCACGGCGGTCGTGTCTATGGGCGATGGCCGGGCCTGGCCCCCGAACAGCTCTACGAGGGACGTGATCTCGCGCTGACGACGGATTTTCGGGCCGTGTTCTCTGAGGTGGCGGCGCAGCACCTCGGCGCCCAGCACGTGGAACGGATCTTCCCGGGGTTCACGTCCGATTCGCATATCGGCGTGTTGTAGTGTTGTGGTAGGGGCGACGCAATGCGTCGCCCTCCGCGTTGCTGCGGACCGGGCCCGCTCGTTGTCTACGGGCTATGATGTCATTGTTATCCTTTCTGGTCTCGGCCCGCCACCTCTGCTGCAGCCCATTCCATGCGTCCGTCTTCCCCATTCCGACTGTTCCCGATTTTCGCTCTCGGCATCCTGCCAATCGCTAGCGGAGGTGACATCGCGATCCCGGGCAGTCGTGCGCCGGCCACGGTCGCGGCGTCTGCGAGCGGCTCGGCGGTGCGCCACCAATTGCCGCCCAACCGGCTCGGGCGCATCCCGATCCTCGAGTATCACGTCATTGGTGATCATGAGGCACAGTGGACGATCGAGCCCGATCACTTCCGGCATGATCTGCAGATGCTCTATGATCGCGGCTATCGCCCTGTATCAGTCGCGCAGCTCATCGACCGACAGCTCGACATCGCGCCGGGGATGACGCCCGTCGTATTCACATTCGACGATGCATCGCCATCGCAGTTCCGCTATATCGAGCGCGCTGGCCAGCTCGAGATCGATCCCAATTCGGCGATTGGCATTTGGCTCGCGTTTCACGCGAAGCACCCGGACTGGCCCAATCGCGCCACCTTCTGCGTGCTTCCGGCGGCAAACGCGGGACACGCGTTCTTCGGGAACGGCGGCATTGAGGGTCAGCGCAGCGCGTGGCGATTCAAGAAGTTGAAGTTCCTGATCGACCAAGGGTTCGAGTTGTGCGACCACACGCTCTGGCATGCCAATCTCGCCAAGTACTCCGATGCCGTCGTGCAGGAGCAGATCGCGCGCGGCGCGTTGGCGATCGACTCGGCGGTGCCCGGCTATCACGTGCGGACATTCGCGCTGCCGCTCGGGGTCTGGCCCAAGAATCGGGCATTGGCCCAGTCCGGCGTGTGGTCCGATCCGCGTACCGGGCGAGCGACCCGCTACAGCTTCGATGCTATCCTCGAGGTGTCCGGTGGGCCGGCCCGCAGTCCCTACGATCCGGCGTTCGACCCGCGCCGCCTTCCCCGCGTCGAGGTGAACGGCACCGCCCTCGAGCACACGCTCGACGCGCTGGATCGTCCTGGCGCCCGTTACGTCGCCGGCACCGCCACGAACGGCCCGGTCTCGGCTTCTGGGCCGGGGACGCGTTAACCGGGCACGAAGGCCGCGCGATCGGACCCCGGTGTGATACGCCTCACGGGCACGTGACTCAAACGCTCGTATGTTCAGAGAGTCGTGGGGCCATGGTGTCGTGGAATTGAACAGCGCATGTCTGGAACGTGTCTTTCTGACTCCGCTGATCGTCTGTAGAACGAGGCCGCACTGCGAGAGGCACTAGTGATCGAGCGAGCATCCGGCAGACTTCGACACACGGCGTTTTTCGAGGCGTTGGCCAGCCTCTCCGAGTCCGACGCGGAGTGGCCGGCGACGAGCGCTGGGCTCATGGTCCTCCGCATGGTCGACGGATGGCTCAGCGAGGGCTCCGAGGCACCACAGGTGTCCGTTTGGGGCCTCCAAGGACTGCGTGCCGCGATCGATACCATCCCGCGCGATCAGGCCGTGCGGTCGATTCTGACCAGCATTGTCGACAGTGTCGAGAGTGCTCAGGCACCCGATATCCGACCGCTTGCGCCGCGATTGATGGCGTACGGTCGATGCTTGGACCACGACGCGCGCTGGCCGCAGGCGATCGACGTGTACGAGAGCACCCTGTCATACATTCCCACGGCGCTCGACCCCCACATGGTGGTCGACGCCCGCATGCGCCTCGCGCACTGCTTCCGAGTGATCGGCCGCTTCGACGACGCGGCCTCGTCGTACGATCGGGCGAAGCGAACCGGAACGGCTGCGGGCGACCCCGTGAAGGTGCTGCATGCCCGGGTCGGCGAGGGAACGTTGGCCGTTGCACGCGGGAATCTGCCGCTGGCGGAATCCATCCTCGACGAAGCGATCGACGCGGCAACCGCGAAAGGCTTCGATGATATCCGGGGGATCGCGCTGCACGGTCGCGCGTTTGTCGCCAGCGCTCGGGGCCTGCACGAGGCGTCGGCGCGCGACCTCTATGACGCGCTCGGTCTGACGCACAGCCTGCCGGCGCGCGACCGCATCCTGGCCGACCTCGCGACGTCCTTGACTCAACTCGGCGCGCTCGACGCGGCCCGCGACGCCTTCCTGGTCGTCGCCGCCTCCGGTGCGGAGCAGTACGTCCGTTGGGCTGCGATGATCAACCTGATGGAGGTCGGAGCTCTTCAGATGAATGAGCCGCTCGCCGAGCGGTATCGCTGCGAGCTACTGAATGAGAAGCTGCCGCCGTATCTGCGGGCGGAGTATTACTACTATTCCGCGGTGGCGTATTGCGCGTTCGGGAAATTCGCCGAGGCGCAGAGCGCCCTCTCCCGCGCGATCGACCTGGCCGAGCGGCACGCGCTGAACCAACTGCTCTTTCAGACCGAAGACCTCAGAGCAACCGTGGCACACCGCCTCGCGGCCCAGCGGCGCGCGCCTCGCGACGTGTCGGCCATTCGAGATATTGTCGACGCGGTCGCGGCCATGCGCGAATTGGTCACCGCATAGCGGCGATGGTGCTGGCGGGACCCTGAATCAAAAAGCCGGGGAACGTCTCGTTCCCCGGCTTTCCTGTTGTCACGAAGCGCTCGAGTGGTCCCTCGTCGAGCCGTCGATCAGCAGGGTCCGACTGAGACGCCCGGACGGCAAACGTTCGCCGGGGCTGTCGGCGATGCGCACGCGGCCATTGCCGCTGTGAGCAGGGTCAACACAGCGATGGTGATACGGCGGGACATGCTCTCCTCCGCTGGAGCAGGGGGGTCTTGAGGGAGTTGCGAGCGCTACAGTAACGACACGAACGTATGTTCCCCGACGACAGCCAAAAGGTGCATTTTCTGCCAGGATCGTACATATTCGTGACAGTGCGCTCTGGCAGCCTCGAGGTTTTGGCTTACCTCCCCCCGCCGTTGCTGTCCCACCTGCGCGTCGTGCTGTCGGGCAACAGCGGCTATTCGCTGACCGCAGCCGATCGCTGGGAGGCGTTTGTGGATGCGCTCGGCCATGGCGCTGCCGACGTCGTCGTGGTCGATCCGTGTGCTGACGGGGTCCGGCGGGCGGCCCCGCTGGCGATGTTGCTCGAGTCCCGCCTGACCCTCCCGGTGGTGGTGTACACCCCGGCCTCTCCGGCAAGCTTCCAGGCTATCGCCGAGCTTGCCCGACACAGCGCGCACCGCGCGGTGCACCACGTAGTCCTCCATTGATACGACGACGAGCCCCGTCGTTTTCTCGACTTGCTCGAGCGCCAGCCGGGCACGTCTTTGACCGCAGCGCTCCTCGAGCAACTCGCGTCCAGGTTGTCGATGCTGCCACCATCCCTGGCGCGAGGCGTCGAGCGGCTGGTTCAACGACCGACCGAGTTTCGCGACGTCGCGGATCTGGCTCGCGCCGCGCGGGCGACCGTGCGGACCACGTACCGGCACCTGGAGCGATCGGGTCTCCGCTCGCCGCGCGCCGTCATCGTCGCCGCTCGGCTGCTGCAGGCGTATGGGTACGCCCGGGATCCACGGCAGTCGCTCGAGGCCATCGCCAAAAAAGTCGGCTACAGCGCACCGCGAATGTTGACCAAGCACATGCGCGACGCGGTCGGGGCAACGCCACGTGCCGTCCGGCGACTCATGCCGCCATCCGAATTCATATATGCGCTGGCGCAGTGGCTCGCGCCAACCCCGGCGCCTGCCGCGCTCCTCGCATTGACCTCGGCCTTGTCGCGAGACGACAATCGCTCGGCGCCGCGGGAGCTGGAGACTCCCATTGGCCTCGTCCCGCACTCCGATTCCCCTTTGGGATCGGCTGGCGGAGGGGGCAGAAACGGAGGCGGTTCGTGGCCGCAGTCGGTCACGAAGACGTCCCGACCCTCGCCGTAGCGCGCTTTATGTGTAGGTTTGGGCCGTGAGCCACGGCATTGCGATGGCAACGCTGTGAGCACTGTCGTGCGGGCATGGAGTCACTGTAGGGACGGATGAAGTCACTGTCGAACGGCTGGATTCGGGCGCTGCCACTTCCGCAGCGACGCCGCGTGCTCATTGTCGATGATGAGCCATCCATTTGCCGCGCGCTGACGATCGCGCTGTCGCGTGGTGGCTACGACGCTGCGGCGGCGCATTCGGGCGAAAGCGCCCACTCGATGTTGCAGGCCGACCATTACGACGTTCTGGTCCTCGATCTGCGCATACCGGATGTGCGTGGTGACGTCTTGTTCCACCTCGCCGTCTCATTACAGCCGCACCTGCGTCGCCGGACTCTGTTCATCACAGGCGACGTCACCGAGCGGGCCCAGGCACTCATTGACGATTGTCAGTGCCCGCTACTGCGCAAACCGTTCAAGCTCGAGGATGTGCTGGCCGCCGTGGCGACGATGTGCCCGGGTCAGCAGGCATTGGAGTCAGCGTAGGAGAGCCCGCTCGCCTTGGTGCACAGTGCGCTCGTCGTGCCCGACACGACCGGCGCCTCGCATTGGAAGGCAGCACGGGCGACAAAGGAGCGTTCTAGTCACACCTTCCACTGTCGCAGCGTCGCCAAAGCCTGGTCCAGTGCCGCGATCTGGGCCGGCTCCGTCGCTCGGCTGCGGAGATCCGCATACGTCTCGAGTGCCATTTGGAGTGCGGCGGGATCGTGCTCCGCACCCGCCAAGCTCGCGGCATTGTCTGCGAGGTTTGCTCGTGCCAGATCGTCGTCAGAAAACTCGTCGCACACGCGTCGCCATTGATCGACCCGGCGGCGCGGGTCGGATTCAGTCAACGCCCACAAATGCCATGCCGCCCGGCTGCGCGGATCGACCGTCTTCGCTCTATCGGCCAGCGCACCGACAGCCTCGGGACCACGGCCCGTGAGCCAGTATGCATTCGCGAGCCCGATTATTGCCCGCACGTTGGTCGGGTCTTCCTCGACGACACGCTCGTACAGAGGCCCCGCGATCTCGAGGACCTCGCCGTACCGTTCCGCGCCGAGCATCAGCGCATCAGGCGCGCCGGTGTCGGAGAGCGTTGCGAGACGCGCTTGCAGATCCGCAGTATTGCCGGTGACACGATAGTCGCGCACGAGAGCATCAAGCGCGACCTCGAAGGAGGTCGGCACCATTCGATCGGACGTCGGAGAGTGAGGAGCCATGGGTGACGGGCGGGAGCAGGATGCACGCAAAAAGTACACGCCGGAGCAGTTGGCCGCCGCCGGCGCCATCGCACTCGAACTGCGTCACGAGATGAGTAATCCGTTGGCTGCGCTGCTCGCCGAGGCCCAGCTGTTGGCACTCGAGCCGCTGGCGCCGGAACACCTAGCGGCGGTCGAGCGGATGGTCGACCTCTGCCGGCGGACCGTGGTGCTCCTGCGGCAAATGGATGTTGCCACTCGCTCCGCGGTCAATACGTGAGCCACCTTGCGCAATCGCGGCGCACTCGCGATCTTCTGGGAGTTGTACGTTTGACGCGGCGATGCGTTTTGCATGTAGCTTGCCGCGCGCGCGTGGCCGATCCGCGCCCCCGGTCAACGGGAGCTGAACCAGCAGAATTAGCGCGGACCGCGCACGTCCACATAGTCACCCAATAGATGAACGAACGTCGACGTCCCCATTGTCGCGGCCGTGGCCCTCGCCCATTCGGGCCTCCCGCCGACCCCCTCGCAGACGCGGCCAGCGAGGCGAATCCGTACCGCGATGCTGCCATCGAAGAAGTCGAGGTGGCAACTCCCCGCGACACGGTCGCCCCACTCGCCGACAACGTCCGGGAAACAGACACGACTCCGCCCGCCGCCTCCTTTGGCGGCGAACAGAGCAATGATGACAGCGCGCCACCGCGAGCGCCCGACGAGAGCGCCCCGCCTGCCGCGTCAACGCCTTCCGCCGGGCCGACCCCTTCCAACGATGGCATTCCGTTCCGCCGTCAAGGTGGAGGCCAGGGCCAGTCCAATGCGCACGGTGGCGGCTCGGGCGGTCAGACCCCGCAAGGAGGCCACAACAACGGGCGACGGCACGGCCACGGCCGCAATAGTCGGCGGCATTGGGGGCGCGGGCCGAACCGTGAACATCCCGCGCAGCAGCAGCAGCAGCAACAGCATCACGGGCCACCGGTCCCGATCGTCGCCGACGGTGAGACGTCGGGATGGTTCGACGCGGCGCGTGATGGTGGCTATGTGCGTCGCCCATCGGCGAGCTACCTCGCTGAGGCGGGAGACTCGTATGTGCCGACGCACATCGTACGGCAATTCGCACTGCGACGTGGCGACGCGCTATCGGCCACGGTCGGCCGGGATCAGCGCGGGCGCGTGACAGTGGTCGATGTCCTCCAGATCAATGGAGAGGATCCGGCACTCGCGGCACGGCGTCCCGATTTCAGCGCCCTCACCGCGTCGTATCCCGATCGCAAGCTCACCCTCGAGACCGGCCGGCCTGCCAAAGCCGGCCCGGAAGTGACTCGACGGGCGATCGACCTGATCGCGCCCATCGGCTATGGCCAGCGTGCGCTGATTGTCGCGCCGGCGCGTGCGGGTAAGACGATGCTACTCCAAGCGATCACCGAAGGCGTCGCGGTCAACCATCCAAACGCAGTCCTCCTCGTGCTGCTCGTCGATGAGCGTCCCGAGGAAGTCAGCGAGATGATCACGTGGGGCTACGGCGAGGTTGTGGCATCGAGCTTCGACATGCCGGCTGAGCGACACACCGACGTCGCGGAAATGGTGTTGGAGCGCGCCCGCCGCTTGGTCGAGATGGGCAAGGACGTCGTCATCGTGCTCGATTCCATCACGCGTCTTGCTCGGGCACACAACACTGTCGAGCGCGGAACCGGCCGTACCCTGTCCGGAGGACTCGACGCGACCGCGATGGCGAAGCCCAAAGCGTTCTTCGGCTCGGCGCGCGCAGTCGCACCGAACGCAGGCGGCGGATCCCTGACGATCATCGCCACGGCGCTGGTCGAAACGGGGTCGCGCATGGACGACGTGATTTTCGAAGAGTTCAAGGGCACGGGTAACTGCGAGATCAAGCTCGACCGGGGCCTGGCCGAGAAACGTATCTATCCCGCGATCGATGTCGCCACGAGCGGAACGCGGCGCGAGGACAAGCTCTTCCGACCCGATCAACTCGACGGCGTCTACACCCTGCGCCGCGGTCTCCAGCAGATGCCTCCCCAGTCCGCGATGGAGTGGCTGATCAAGCGCATTGCGGCGACGCCGAGTAACGACACGTTGTTGTCTGGTTTGTAGGAAACCAGAACTGCCGCTCAGGCGGCCGTAGAGACGCGAAAGGAGAGAGGAGACGGGCCGCAACTCGGGGCGCCTAGTCTCCTTTCTCCTTTCTGGGGTTCTCCTCTCTCGGGCGCGCGAGCGCCCCCCCTGATCCCGCCGTTGATTGCCCTATCGCCCGGCCCGTCCCTTGCCATAACCTCAACTGATGCAGCCGGCCTGGCTCGCGATATCTGCGGCAGGTGCGTTGTTGTGGGCGTGGCCCGCCGCAGGACTCGGCACTCGGCTGCCCGGTGATACAGTTGGCGGCGTACCCGGGGCCTCTCGATCAGTCACGCGAGCGGCTTCGGACACGCTCGTCGGCCGCCGGGCGCGCCCCGAAGTGCTGAGCGTCGCCATTGAAGGTGCGCACGCGGTGCGGGCAAGTGAGATCCAAAACAGGATCATCACCAGCGCCTCGCACTGTCGCGGTGTCCTTCTTGCGCCCTTTTGCCTGATCTCCAAGGCGCCCTACTTCTACCAACGCCTGTATCTCGATCGCGACGAGCTCAAGCGAGATGTCATCCGGATCCGCGTCCTGTATTGGCTTCGTGGATACCGTCTCGCATCCGTCGACACCGCGATCACACCGCCGGTCGGCCGGACCGCGCGAGTGACGTTCAAGATCCACGAGGGCCCGGCGACGCGCGTGACGGCGCTGACGGTGACCCCTGACACGCTGTTTGTGCCCCGCGTGTTGCAGCGTGTCGTGCGGCTCCGGGTCGGAGATCCGTTGGATCTGAACAAGCTAGATACGAGCGTCAAGAACCTTAGCGAACGGCTATGGGTACGAGGCAACGCCGACGCAACGGTCGATACGACGGTGCGACTCTCCCATCAGCCCCCGGATGATTCGATCATGCGTGCTGAGGCAGCCGAGGGTCACGTCAATGCTGGCACCGCGGCCGTGACGATCGCCATGACGCCGCATCGCCGTGCGACGATCGATACGGTCATGATCACTGGCAACCAGAACGTGAGCGCCCAGACGATTCGGCACGTGATTTCCTTGCGCTCCAGCAGCCTGTTCTTGCGTGGAGATGTCGAGGCGAGCCAGCGCGCGCTGTTTCAAACCAACCTGTTTCGAAGCGCCAAGGTCACCGTCGACACCATGATGGGCAAGCCCGATAGCGTGAAACAGGTCGTCGTCAACGTGCTCGAGGGCCCAACGCGAGCAACGAGCGCGGGCGCCGGATTCACCACCGCCGACTTTTTTTCGTTGTCGAGCAGATTCACAAATTACAACTGGGTCGGCGGGGCCCGGGTGCTGGTGCTCGACGGCGCTCTCGGCAATCTCGGCGCTCCGGCCTTGTACAATGCGTTCAACAACGGCTACAAGCTGCTTCTGCCTGGTACCAGCCCGGAGCCGTTCCTCTCGCCGACGTGGCTGCTGGCCGCCAACGTCACACAGCCATGGTTTCTTGGCGCCGAGAACTCACTGACATTGGGGATCAGCGCGCACCGGCGACTGGCGCCTGGGGTCTTTGTCGACCAAGGCGAAGGCGCACACATTGGCTTCAAGCACGACCTCGCGCCGCGCGTGCCTCTCACGATCGGGTATCGATACGAGGTGTCCCACGTCACCGCGGGAGACGCGTACTTCTGCGTGGATTACAGCGTGTGCGACGAACCCACGCGCGACGCAATACTCTCGCGCTCCCGCCGCTCGCCGATCCTCATCGGCGTCCAAGTCAACCGCACGAACGACCCGATCAACCCGAGCGCCGGCTACGTGCTCACCAGCGAGTTCGACTATGCCTCACAATTCACGTTGTCGGACTACCTGTACGACCGTGTGTACATCACCGGATCCCTCTTTCGCCCCGTAAACCGGTCGGTCATCGCTCTCAACGCTCGCGCTGGGTTTGTGACGCCGCTCGGTCACGGGATTTCCGGCGACACATCGGGGAAGGTGCTGCACCCGTCGGTCCGCTTTTACGCCGGTGGCGCGTCGTCGGTGCGCGGGTTCGGCGAGAATCAGCTCGGGCCGCAGGTGCTCACGATCGCGCCCAACCTGCTGCGGGGGCCGCACAATGAGTGCGCACCCAACATCCCGATCCAACAGTGCCCCGTGAATGGCGTCAAGTATCTCAACGATGGCGATTTCGCCCCGCAACCTCTCGGCGGCACGACACTGCTGGAAGGAACTGTCGAGTACCGTTTCCCGATTTACAAGGCGCTTGGCGGCGCCGTGTTCATCGACGGTGCGATCGTTGGGCAAAGCAACATCAGCAATGCAACCACCGGCTTGAGTGCCATCACTCCTGGCGCGGGCCTGCGGTATCTGTCAATCATTGGTCCGATTCGACTCGACGTCGGGTTGAATCCGCTGACGACTTATCACCTCGAGGTGCTGACCGAGACGCCGACCGGTGAGATCGTAACGGTCACTGGCCCACCCGGCACCACGACAGAAATGGCCAACCGCGCTTACTCGCCCGCGCGGACACTTCCCGGGTTGCAAGGGCTGCTCTATCGGCTCGCACTGCACCTATCCATCGGGCAGGCATTCTAAATGCCATCGACGGGAGCACGCGTTGTTGGGCGGATCCTCGCCGGGGTGGTCGCCATTATCGGCGCCCTCGTGTGCCTCATCGCGACGGCCATCATCGTGCTCACCAACTCATCCTGGGGCCACAGCCAAGTGCAGCACATCGCACTCAACGCCATGCGTGGCCCCGTGCACGGAATCGTGACCATCGGAGGCATTGGGGGAGATCTGCTCACCCATGTCGTGGTGACTGACCTCGCCATCACCGACAGCACCGGTGCCCCATTCGTTCGCTTGCGACGGGCAGAAGTCCGCTATCGCCTCATTGACCTGCTCAAAGAGCGGCTGGCGTTCACTGACGTGCGCGTCGACCACCCTGTGATCGTGCTGGCCGAATCGCAGGACGGGGTTTGGAATTACCGACGAATTTTTCCGTCTTCCGGAGCTGCATCGAGCTCCAACTCAGGCTTCGGAAGCGACGTCAGCCTCGCCGGCGTGGACCTGACAAATGGGGAGCTCACTGTACGGATGCCGTGGCGCCCCGATTCGACGTTGCGAGGCGCCGCCCGCGATAGTGCGATCGCCCTGGCCACGAGCCCTACCTCGCGAAACGTCGTAGAAGCGGTGTCGGATGGATTCGAGAAGTCGATCGCGGTGCACGGTCTGACGCTCTCGGCACCGAGCGTTCGGCTCGCCGACCCCACAAGCGCCGTGAAGGTCTTTGAAATCGCCACTTTGCGCGGCGACTTTGCCCTGTTCCGTCCGCCCAATGCATTGGTCTATGATCTCGCCGGTACCTTCCGTCTCGACGCGGACTCGCTGTGGTGGAACGACGCCCGCGTGCGCCTCCCCTCATCGCACCTGACTGCCGCGGGTGCATACCAGCTGGCGTCAGGCGATGTGCACGCCACAGTCCACGCGCAGTCGGCCGCGCTCCGTGACCTCCGCTTCCTCGACCCACAGGTCCCTGAAGCTGGAGAGCTCAGTGCCAACGTAAGCTTGACCCAGCGTGAGAAACACCAGGACTTCATGGTGCGGGATCTGCTGGTGCAGAGCGGCGCTGCGCACGCCAATGGCACGCTCGGTCTCTCGATCGGCGACTCGATCGCGTTCCACTCCACGCAGCTGCAGTTCGCTGGTGTCGACACACGACTCGTGGAACAGCTTGCGCCAGCGCTCAAGATTCCCCGTCGTGGCACGATTTCGGGACACGGCACTCTCGCCGGGCCCTTATCTGGCCTGACGGTCGACGCCGATGTCACGTACGACGACTCCGCTGCGGGGCCGAGCCGGGTGATGGCTCGCGGCGAGTTGGGCATCGGCTCTGGATTCGCGGCGCGGCAGCTGACCATCACGCTCGCACCGCTCCAGGTTGCCCTGGCTTCGTCACCGGAACGCCAGCTGCCGATCGGCGGGACGATCTCGGGTCAGGCGATCCTCGATGGGTCGACGCAGCAGGCGATGCAGGGACACGTCGATCTCGTCCATCGCGAGCGGGGTGCCTTGACCCACGTCGTCGCATCAGGAGACGTCGCCTTTGCTCCGGCGGTCTCGCCCGCCGCCGCGGACCTTGCGCGATCGGTGGCTGTTGACCACCGCCGAGGCAATCAATCGGAAGGCAAGTTCCAACCGGAACGCATGAACGTGACCGCTGATTTTCGGCCGGTCGACCTCACGGTCGTCGACAAGTTCATACCGGCGGCGCGGCTGTACGGAAGCGCGGAGGGCGGGATTCGAGTGTCAGGCAACATGAACGACCTCATAGTCCACGGGCGCCTCGGTATCGTCAACGCCCCGGACTCGAGTGGCCTGACGCTCGACGGCCACCTCCGGCTCAGCGACACGGTGCCGGGATACGATCTGACTCTGGGCGCGCACATCTTCGACGCGCGGGCGGTATCGAAGATCGGACCGCCGACGAGTCTCACTGCCACGATCACCGCCACGGGCGAGGGCGTGCACCCAGCTACCATGATCGCGACGGTTGCCGCACACGTCCGCGCATCGCAGATCGATAGTGTGACCGTCGATACCATGGCGCTCCGCGCCCATGTCCGGGATGGCCAGCTCGCCATCGACACCGCACACATGCACGCGTTGGCCACAACCGCGGACGTCAGCGGTAGCTTCGGCCTCGACTCGAGCCGATCGGGCACCGTGGCGTATCGGATCGTCGTCGACTCCTTGCACGCGTGGCAACGATTCCTTCCGAGGGACACGACGACCGTGGCGCTGCGAGGTGCAGTGCTCGAACAAGCGACCGCGCGTGCTCGCGCCGACTCGGCACGTCGCGCGGATTCGACCGAAATCCAACGAGCAATTCAGGGCACCCCGGAGCCGACACTGGTCGTGGATACGCCGCGGGGCATCGCGCGCGGCACCCTGGCCGGTCGTGCGATTGCGACCGGTACCGTCAGCGGCAATATCGGCCGGTTCGACCTACACGGCTCATTAGCCGCCGACTCCATCATCGCCATGGGCAACGAGACGCGGCACGCGCATCTCTTGTACCAGTGGATAGGCGGACCGAGCAGGTCGGCGCCGCTCGCCGTAACGGTGGCGCTCGACAGCGCGATCCTTGGCGGCTTCTCGCTCGACAGCATCAACACTCGAATTACGTATGAACAGCCAGGAGGCACGGCGCGCGTGGTCGTCCTCCAGGACTCCGCACATCTGTACAGCCTGCAGGGACGTTTCCGCGTTACCTCGACCGACAAACAACTGCAGTATGACTCGCTCTCGCTCCGCCTTGATACGACGTTCTGGCGCGCGCCGCATCCCGGATCGATTACCTGGAGCACCACCGGACTCGTCGTGCATCAGGTCGAGTTGACCGACGACCGCACCGGGCACATTGCCATTGACGGCACCCTGCCGACCGATGGGGACACGTCGGGACACCTTTCCATTCAGCTAAAACGGGTCCATGCCGGCAACCTGGCGTCGCTCGCGCAGCTCGCCCAACCACTCGATGGCGAAGTCTCGATGGAAGCCGATATCAGCGGGACCTTGGAGAAACCGCAGTTTCATGGCACCGCCTCGCTCTCGAGTGCGTCCGTGCGCAATGTCCCAATGCCCAACGTGTTCACCGAGTACGCATACGACACGACGACGTTGGTCACGCACGTGGAGTTGGCGCCCAAAGGCGCTCCGGCAGCGCCCTTCGCCATCATGGACGCGACGGTCCCCATCAACCTCGCTAGCAACGCCACAGGGTCGCGACTGCTCGACCGGCCGTTGAGCGGGGAATTGAAGATGGACAGTTTGCCACTCGACGTGGCGTCGCAGTTCGAGAACGAAGTGACGAACCTCGCTGGACGCGTGAGCGGCCACATCACTCTCGAGGGAACGACCAGCAACCCGAAACCGCTCGGCATGCTCGCCGTCGTCGAAGGCGCGGGAAGGGTGACCGCGACCGGCATGTCGGTCAATGATGTCGATGCGAGTCTCAAGTTGACCCGTGACTCCGTCGTTATCGACTCGCTGACCGCTACCACGCCTTCGACCGGGGGGACCTTCCGCCTTTCGGGAACGCTGGATCGGAGCGAGCCCAACGTACCCGTTGTGAATGCGGAGCTCGCGGCCAAGGACCTTCGCGTCTTGGACACCCGCGACCGCGGCCGCCTCGATGTCGACGCCAAGCTCACGATCGCCGGTCCGACCAAGGCCCCGTACGTCTACGGCTCGACGACGGTCTTGGGCGGCGTCTTCTACCTCGCCCCGTCGACGGGCAAGGATCTCATCGATCTGAGCCAGCCAGTCGTGTATCACGTGGTCGATACGACCCACCCGACCGTCCGCCAGCTCCTGCCGGCATCTGAGTCATTGTTCTCGCGCCTCCTGATGGATGTCGAGTTCTCCGTCTCGCGAGGGACCTGGGTGCGCAACGAAGACGCCAACGTAGGAGCGTACACTGACGAGCCGTTGAGTCTTCACATTGACCACGGGCATCAGGCGCTCGTGGTTAACGGCACCGTTAACAGCGACATCGGTGAATACCGCTTCCTCGGGAAGCGCTTCACTGTGACCAAGGGCATTGCCACATTGATCGGCTCGACCACCATCAATCCAACGCTGAGCGCGAACGCGCAGTATACCGTGCCAGCGAGCGGCAGCGAAGCCCTCGCCATTGTCCTGACTATCACCGGGAACATTGACTCGTTACATCTCGCCCTGTCGAGTAACCACCAGCCACCACTGCCACAGAGCGATCTCATTGAATATCTCGCTTTCGGGAGTACGTTGAACGGTCTCGCGCAAGGTAGTTCGAGCTCGAGCTTGACCAGCACCTCGAGTGGCGGCGCGCTGGGCAGCGCAGGCGTCTTCATCGGAAACCAGCTGGCTGCCCAGGCAGTCGGTGTGCTCGTGAACCAGTTCAAGGGCGACCTGGCCCGTGCGCTCGACGCCGACGTGCTCGACATCAGCGTCGCCAACAATTACGTCGACATTGCGCAGAACAGGAACAACGCAGCCCAGCAGTTCATTCAGAATACCCAGCTCGAGTTCGGCAAGTACCTCACGCCGCGGACATACGTCTCGCTGCAGGCCAGTGTCGCGCCCGGGGCCGCCGTGATCCATCGCATCACGCCGAGCTTGAGCATGCAACTCACCGGCACGTCTCTGTACTTGCTCGGCCAGCCCACGCTCGCCACCGATCAGTCGTACCCCCTGACCGGCGTGCTCGGCTTGAGTCTCACCAAAACGTGGAAGTTCTGAACGGCTGGGGTTTGGGGTCTAGGGTTTGGGGTTTGGGGTAACTACAACACCCAATGGGCAGCTACGGTGCGCGGCGACTGACCTTTGCACGTTGTTGTATTTACCCCAGACCCAATACCCCATACCCCAGACCCCTCGTCTCACGCCCGTCCCCAGCGCCTCGCCGCCCACCGCTCGGCGCCACCCAGCAACCCGTCGACGCACAGCGCGAGCAACGCAGCCGGCACGGCGCCTATGAGAATCATGCGCGTGTCCGAGAGTGCGAGACCCGTGATGATCGGGTCGCCGAGCCCTCCGGCGCCGATGAACGCCGCGAGTGTCGCCGTTCCGACATCCAGGACGGCTGCCGTACGGACACCCGCCATGATCACTGGTGTGGCGAGCGGCAAGCGCACGTCGGTGAGCAGTTGGCGTGGAGTCATGCCCAGCGCCTGCGCAGCATCGATGGTCGACGGGTCGGCGTCGCGCACGCCGGTGTAGGTGTTTCGGACGATCGGGTAGAGCGAGTACAGAAACAGCGCAACCAGCGCCGGCACGATACCGATCCCGAGTATCGGAATCATGAACGCCACCAAGGCAAGGCCGGGTATCGTCTCCAGCACGCCGACCGCGCGGATCACGCCCTCCGCTTGGCGAGGGATGATCGTGAGCGCCACGCCGAGTGGCAGCGCGACGAGCAATGCGGCAGCCAGTGAGACGGCGACGAGAAGGACATGTCGGACGGTGCTCGCCGTGATGACGCTGCGCTGAGCGCGCAGGTACGCGAGCAGGGGAAGCCGGGCGCCTGCCGGGGGCAACGACCCCGGTGGCGCGGCTCCCCTGTGGTCGGAGCCAATGAGCCCCAGCGCCACCAGGGCATCGTGCGCGACGGCGGCGGCATTGATGCCGGCCACCTCGACTCGCTCGTTGAGCGTACGCATGAATGCGTCGTCGATTCGGCCGCTCAGCTCCGTCAAAACGAGCGCGGCACCGGGATCGTCTCGCTGCAGTCGTTCGCTGATCACCGCCGCCGCTTGGTACGGCGGATAAAAGCGGCGATCGTCGTGCAGAACGACGAGATCGTAGCGGGCAATGAGTCCGTCCGTCGAGTAGCCATCGATGACGTCAACGGCGCCAGAGGCGATCGCCTGATACTTGATGGCGGGTAGCAGTGCGCGAACGCTGTGAAAATGGATGCCATAGGCGCTGGTGAGCCCTGGCAGTCCATCCGGTCGCCCGATGAAGTCTGCCGTCAGCCCTGCGCGCAGTGAGTCACTGACGCGCGCAAGATCGCTCAGCGTGGCCAGATGGAGCGAATCCGCCGTTGGTCGCCGGACCGCGATCGCATATGTGTTTTCGAATCCGAGGGGCGGTAGCCATCGCACGCCATCACGAGCGGCCGCCACGCGTGCTACCGTAGCGAAGACCGTGGTGGGATCGTGCGCCGGCGGCAGCCCGAGCACGACGACGAGCCCGGTCCCAGTGTACTCTGGGTACACATCGATCGCGCCGCGTCGCAGTGCTGCGTAAGCGATATCGGTGCCACCCAGGCCAAGCCGCAGTTCGACGCGCCGCCCCCGAGCAGAGAGCAGCTGGGCGAACATCTCCGCCAGGACGTACGACTCTGCAAACGGCTTCGACGCCACGACGATCGCTGCATCCGTGATCGGGCGATCGGCGATGGATCCGGTTGCCCCGCCATGCATCCGCAGCCCCACCCCGCCCGTCCCACCAACGACGGCAGTGGCCATCAGCCAGAGGGGCGAGCGCCGCAGCATCGCTCGCGGGATCAATGGTTGGATCCCTGGGCGAGAAGCGCGGCGACGTACGGAGTTGTTGGATGCGCATGGAGCTCGGCTGCCGGGCCGACCTGCTCCAGGCGTCCCCGTCGCAACACCGCCAAGCGGTCGCCGAGCGCCAACGCCTCGCGCACATCATGCGTGACGAGGACCGCAGTCATCGCGACCTGATCCCGCAGGGCGCGGAACGATGTCTGGAGCTCGAGCCGCGTGATGGCATCGAGCGCACTGAACGGCTCGTCGAGCAGCATGACTGCGGGGTGGGCGGCGAGTGCCCGCGCGATGGCCACGCGTTGCCGCTGGCCGCCGGAGAGCGCGCGGGGCCACCGATCCGCGAACATCGAAGGCTCGAGCCCCACGAGGTGCAGCGCCTCGTCGGCCTCTCGTTCCGGATGTGACATCCCGAGCAGCGATGGCACGAGCGCGACGTTGCGGCGGACGCGCCAGTGGGGCAAGAGCCCACCATCCTGAGGCACATATCCGATCTGTCGCCGGAGCGCGACCGCGTCCGTGTCTTGCGCCGCGCGGCCGTTGACCGCGATGGTGCCCGCGTCGGGCTCGACCATCCGGTTGAACATGCGCAACAGAGTTGTCTTGCCGGACCCGCTCTCGCCGATGAGTGCGAGGCACTCGCCATGTGCTACGTCGAGCGTGACCCGATCCAGCGCCTGGACCGCCCCGTACCGTTTCGAGACCCCGACGGCGCTGAGCGCCGCCACCTGCTCAACCGATCGCAGTGGCTTTTGTCTCGTTGTGTCTCGTTATAGCGGATCGCCGCGTACCGCCGCCGAACCCAATTCCTGTTTCCGCGCCGACGGTGCAACCGCCCAGCACCTGACGGCGCCCAAACTCCTCGGCCCGCTCGCGCTCCCGGCCACCGATGAGATGATCGCCAAGTCGGAGCGCACCTTCGAGCCCTATGAGGTACAGCTCCGCCGCCGTTCGCCGGATCGCGGGATCGCCAAGTCCGACCTGCGCCGCCCGCGCCAGGAGGCTCGTGTGCGGCGCGCCGAGGAGCGCCGTCGCCTCTGCGGCCGCCGTGCGGTCGTAGGTCAGGCCCACAATGAACACCGCCAGGGCAGCGCACCATTCGAGCGGCACCGCATCGGCCGAGCGCAACTCGAAGGTGGCGACACCGCCGATCCGTCGTGGACGTACCTCGGGAAACAGCGTCGTCAAATGCGGCGCCCAATCGGCTTCTGTCGCGTCACCGTCCGCCAGCAGCGTCTCGAAGGACCTGTAGCTGCCGTCCTTGGCCCTGCGCAGGATACCCGGTGCGGCGAGCGCGAACGCCTCGTAGGCCGCCGCCGGATCGTCTGCCGTCGCGCCGGGCAATCCGGTGCGCGTTGGGTCGACGTGTCGCCACACGTGCGCACGCGTGCTGGCGCATCCGGTCGACGCACCCGCGTACCGCGGCGAGTTGGCGAACATCGCCGTCACATAGGGAGCCGCCGCACTCAGCAACCGCCAGCGAGCGATTGGATGCGAGCCGGCGTCGAGCGTGATCTGACACGCCGCCGTCTGACGCATCATACAGGCGCCGGCCGAGCCGATCGCCGCAAAATACCGGTCCATCGACGTGTAGCGCTCGCCCCGCAGCTGGAGTGGCACTGTGTCGATGGAGTTGTACGGGTCGATGCCGGTGATCAACAGCGCGATGCCGGAGCGCTCGGCTCTCGCGATCAGCGCTGCCGCCGTGTCCTCCACGCGCGCGATGCTGGTGGAGATCGCCGCTGCAGGCGCGGCGCTGTATTCGATCTGTCCACCCGGCTCATAGCTGATCACGGCACCATCCGGTGTGACGAACACCGGCGCACCATATGGAGACGGCCGCTCCGACCATCCTTCAGCGGCCGCCGTTTCCCGGAGGATCGGCAGCGTCCCGCGCGGCGTTGCCCGATCGCGTCCCGCAGGATCCTCGATCGGGCATCGGCGGTGCGTCACCGCATTGACCGGGATGAACTCGAGCTCGAGGCCTATCTGTTCCCGTGCGCCGGATTCGCCCGGCATAAAGAGCCCGCGACAGCGGTCGGCAGACGTCGTGCGCGGCGGTTTGAGGCGCATGATCAATCGCGAGGTCCGGCCAGCAGGAGCGCATATCCGCCTGCGTCGTCCGTTTCCCACGTGCGGATCTCGAAACCTGCCCCGCCCAGAATCGCGGACAGCCGGTCTCGCGTGTACTTGTTACTGATCTCAGTCCGGATGGACTCTCCGCGCCGGATGGTGCTCGTGCCCAGACTCGGAATGTGGAACCGTTGATCCACAGTCGCCACGAGATGCATCTCGATGCGCTCGGCCGCCGGGTTGAAGAACGCGCGGTGGGCGAAGCCCGACGGATCGAAGTCGGCGCCCAACTCCGCATTGAGGACGAGGAGCATGTTCCGATTGAACGCTGCTGTCACGCCGAGGCGATCATTGTATGCCGCCTCGATGACCATCGGATCCTTCACCAGGTCTGCGCCGAGCAGGAGGCGATCCTCCTCGTGCATTCCGTCACGGAGCCCGCCCAGGACGCTGATGGCCTCATTGTCATCGAGATTACCGATCGTGCTACCAAGAAAGGCGGTCAAGACCGGATGCGGTAGCGCGAGCGGCAGGCGACGCCCGGCCGAAAAGTCCGCCACGAGCGGTCGGATCTCGATAGTCGGGTATTGGCGACGCAATCGCGCGGCCGTTTCATCGAGAAACGCGACGCTGACATCGACCGGCACGTACACGATCTCCGGCCGTACGTGCAGCATGGCGTCGAGGATCGTGCGCGTTTTGTCGGCGCTCCCAGCGCCGAGCTCGACGAGCGCGCGTGGCCGCAGCTCTGCCATCCAGTCCGGCATGCGTGCGCGCAGGAGGGCGCGCTCGGTCCGCGTCAGATAGTATTCCGGCAGCCGGGTGATCTCTTCGAACAGTGTCGAGCCGCGGTGATCGTAGAAGTACTTCGGTGGCAGCTCACGCTGGCCGTCGGGCCCCTTGTCGAAGAGTCCGCGCTGCACATCGAGCAGCATTGCCAGACTGCCCTGACGCACCGGACGGGGCGCGTGGAACGCACTCTCTCGGATATCAAGCATCGCGCGCGCACCGAAAACCGCTAAAGATCTGGCGCCGGATCGGGTAGTCCCAGTTGCGGAAGGTGCTCCGCCCCACAATCGGGCTCGTCGCCCATGAACCGCCGCGGAGCACCTTGTACTCCGGGCCGAAGAACGCTTCGGAGTACTCCCGATAGGGAAACGTCTCGTAACCCGGATATGGAGCGAAATCGCTCGATGTCCATTCCCAAACATCACCGATCATGCCGTAGCAACCGATGGGCGAGAGGTTTTGTCGATAGGCGCCGATCGGAGCGGTCCCGAACATCTCTTGTCCGACATTGGCGATCACGGCTCTGAGCGGCGCGTGTCCCCATGGCCAAAGCTGCTGCGTCCCGGTTCGCGTGTTCCACGTTGCGGCGGCTTCCCATTCGGCCTCCGTCGGCAAGCGTTTGCCGGACCACCGCGCAAATGCCTCCGCCTCGTGGTAACAGACATGTACCACCGCATGCTGCGATTCGACCGGCCCACTCCGGTCCATGGACCTCGTCCACCACCCATTGTCCCCATGATACCAGTACAGCGGCGCGACAGCGCGCGATTCCCGCAACCACGCACGTCCTTCGGGCGACCACCACTGCTCGCTGTTGTAGCCGCCGGCCGCGATGAACTCGAGGTACGCGCCATTCGTGACGGGCGTTACATTGATGTCGAACGCGGCCAGGTCGACGTCGTGACGTGCCCGCTCATTGTCGTAGGCTGCGCTTCGATCGTCGGTGCCGAGGCGAACCCTGCCTCCCGGGAACCGAACCATTTCCGCAGCGAACGGCTGCCCCGCGGGGGGGTCGGTCGGTACATCGGGTGATAGGGGTCGCCTCGCTTGAGCTGCAAGGCCTGCAGGATCGTTTCGGCGTGCTGCGCTTCGTGCTGCGCGACCATGCGGTAGACGTAACCATCCCGCGTGAGCGGTGGCGCATCGGGTCCGATCTCGACCTGAGCCAACCGGTCGAACACACGCTGCCGGATCTCCGTTAGCATTTCACGCGCTTCGTCGAGGCCGGGAAGCGTGAGCGACCCGCGGGTGCGCCGCGGGTGTTCAAATGGATTGAACGTGCCCGGTAACTCGGCGAGCGGCGCGGCGCCGTCAAAGGACCCCTCGAGATGCCGCAACAGCCAGAGCTCTTCGAAGAGCGCAATGTGCCCCAGATCCCAGACGACCGGACTCATCAACGGATCGTGCTGGGCGACGGCGTCCTCTCGCGTCAGGGGCGCGACGATCTGCATCGTGCGGTGGCGCACCTCGATCAGCAGATCCGCCAGCTCCTGCGCAGCGTGATCGGGTCGGGAGCTTATACCGGATCGCCCGGAGGCGCGTGCGGCTGTCGTCGACACCACAACCTCCGGCGGAGGAGAGGGATGGGTAAAGTAACGGGGAGGCTCAGCAAGTATTGGGCGAGCGGAATCGGGTGCTGACTCGGGGATCCAGGGCGCGCACAGTAACGCCAAGGGCCAGCGGCGGTTGCCCATCTCCGGCCCTAGGGTTTGCTCCGAATCTGGAACCCCGGCTCCCGGATCTCCAATCCCGAGTGCCGAAACCCGGTTCCGAGCGGCTTAGTTGTCCGCCCCTGCCCCCGCGCCCAGCCTGTCCCAGAGAGTGGCCACAGCGCGCATGCCCAAGTCAAAGTTCTCCGCGCTCATCCATTCGTCGGGCGCGTGCGCGTTTTCGCCTGGCAGCCCGAATCCCATGAGGAGGACAGGGGCCTCGAGCGTGGTCGCAAAATCGTCGACGACCGGGATGGAGCCCCCTTCGCCAACAATCACCGGTGCACGCTTGAACGCCGCCTGCAACGCTTGTGTGGCGGCGTCGTACAGGGCTCCGTGCAGATCCGCACGCCAGGGTCGGCCACCGTGTAAGTGGGTGACGCGAACGCGGACGCCGCGAGGCGCAACACGCTCGACATGCGCCTGCATGATGCGCTCGATCGCCGACGGTTCCTGGTCGGGGACCAAGCGACAGCTGACTTTGGCCATTGCATGTGCCGGGAGCACGGTCTTCGCGCCCTCACCGGTGTAGCCGCTGAGCAATCCGTTGATCTCGCACGTCGGCCGCGTCCACACGCGCTCGAGCACCGTATAACCAGGCTCACCGCCTAGCGCGGGCGCACCCACCTCCTCCAGCATCGTCGAATCCTCGAATGGAAGCGCGCGCATGCGCTGGCGCACCTCGGTCGGCCAATCGCGTACGGCGTCGTAGAATCCGGGGACCGCGATGCGTCCGTCGGCGTCGTGGAAGGTGGCAATGATTCGGGCGAGCGCGGTTGCCGGGTTGACGACAGCGCCTCCGTAGATGCCGGAGTGGAGGTCGCGTGCGGGCCCGTCGACATCAATCTGGAAGTAGGTGAGCCCGCGGAGTGACGAGAGGATGGAAGGTTGTCCTGGGGCAAACATCGACGAATCCGAGATGACCACCGCATCGCAGCGAAGTCGCTCTCGATGCGCGCGCACGAAGTCGCCGAGGTTGTCGCTGCCCACCTCCTCCTCACCCTCGGCCACCAGGATCACGTTCACCGGCAAGCGTTGGCGGACGCTGAGATGCGCCTCGAGCGCCTTGACATGCAGATACAGCTGGCCTTTATCGTCCACGGCTCCACGCGCAAAGATTTTTCCATCGCGGACCGTGGGCTCAAAAGGGGGCGAGGTCCACAACTCGAGTGGCTCTACCGGCTGGACGTCATAGTGTCCGTAGATCAACACCGTCGGACGATCGGAACCGGCGCCACGCCACTCGGCGAGGACGACTGGATGACCCGGTGTCGGCACGATTTCAGGCCGCAACCCCGCCGCCGCGCAGGCATCGGCGAGCCACCGAGCCGCGCGCGCCGTATCCGCGTTGTGCTCCGACCGTGCGCTTACACTCGGAATCCGGAGAAAGTCGAACAGCTCGCGTGTGAAGCGATCGCGATGAGTGGAGATGAACGCGTCGAGGTCGGCGGGAACGGTAGTCATGACTGGGAGCGGGCGAGAAGAGTGGTGAGTGGGACGGTCGATGTCAGAAAATGCCAGATCCGTCGCTGCGAAACAACGCGGTCGGGGCCCCAGTGCATGCTGACCAGTGGGCCTCGAACCACATGCGCGAACAGCGGCGTGAGACGACGAACGGGCGCGGGCAGCTCGGCGCTCTCATCGAGCACGAGCGTCATGGAATCTCCGAGCCGCACGGAGTCGGCAGCGGTCGGCCAGAAATCATATTCATTACGCCGGCTCGCCAATTCGAGCGAGAAGACGCTGGGGTGCTCCGGCAGGTGCCATGCGAGCTCCGCCGCCTCCTGATACCGATCCGCCGCGAGCCACACGCGTTCCCCCTGTGGAACGACACGATCGTCATCGATCACCACGGCCCGCGCGAGATCATCCCAGCCGTACGCCTGCGCGAAGGGGTCTTGCCTCGCACTCAAGGGCAGCCACGGCTGCACCGCGTGCACTGACAGCGCCAGGACCACCGCGGCGGCAAGAACGACGCCAGCACGCTCCCACTTCAACCACGCCGGGCCCGGTCGACGCAGTCCGAGCACAACGATCGCCGGCAGGAGGGCGAGTGCTGGCCAGTTCGGCGATACGGGATGCCGAACGGCGCTTGCGGCGAAGAACCCCCAGACGAACGTGCCGATCGTCGCCAGCAGAAAAGGCCGGCTTTCGCCGGGCTGACGCAGCGCTTCAATGACTGCCAGTACCAGAAGCACGAACAGAATCGGAGTGACCAGGCCCAGTTGCGCACCCAGCAACTGCACCTGACGGCTCACGGCCGATCCGCGAGGGGGACCGAGGCCATGCCGCAGCTGAAAGGCGAACGACACCCATCCGTGGTCGGCGTTCCACTGTACGACGGGCAAAAAGATCAGCGCCGCGATCACACAGGCGACGTATGGACCTCGGCGTGCGAATTGGGCGCGAAGCGGCGGAGAGATCGCGCACCCCAGGGCGACGCCCGCTGGGAGGAGGACCGCCGGATATTTCGACAGGAGCGTCGCGCCGAGCATCACGCCGACCAACACCCACCAGCCACCGGCGGTGCGCGACGATGCACCCGGCCGAACGGCGGATATCGGTGACGTTGCCACTCCATCCAGAGCATGATCGAGTGCCCAGAGAACGCCGGCCGCCCCGGCCAAGAGCGGGACATTGGGCGTCGCCAGCACGAGGCCGATACCCGCCATTGGCACGACCGATATGATCATCGCCGTGCGCGTGGACGCCGAAGCGCCCGCGAGGCGATGAGCCAACGCCACAGCAGCAAGACAGCCCGCGTAGCCCGCGACGATGACACCGAGCCGAACGCCCAACGAAGTCTCGCCCGCCACTGCGGTCCCTGCGCGTACGAGATACGCGATCGCCGGCGGGTGATCGAAATATCCGGCGGCCAAGTGTCGCGACCATTCCCAGTAGTACGCCTCATCGGGCACGAGCGGTACCAATGCCGCGAGTAGCAGGCGAAGGGCCGCTGCCACCGTGAGGATGATGAGCGCCGTCTTCATGGCCCGCAGTGCCGTGCTCGGCGCGCGTCCTCCCGTTCCGGCGGCCGCGTGTCTATCGGCCAACGGACGCGCATACGCGCGCGCAGCAGGCATTGACCGGTGCGCGTATACTTCAACTGTGCGAGCGGTAGGCGCGGCGTGTGGACGCGGTCGCCGGGTAGCATGGCGCTGACAATGTATCACTGCGGTCGGGCGGCGTGCGCCGCCGCGCTCGATGGGAGATCTGATGTCGAACCGCCTCGCCGCTGAGACGAGCCCGTACCTCCGTCAACACGCCGACAATCCGGTCGACTGGTACGCGTGGGGTCCGGAGGCGCTCGAGCGTGCAGCTGGTGAGGACAAGCCGATCCTCCTCAGCATCGGCTACGCCGCCTGCCACTGGTGCCATGTGATGGCGCACGAGTCATTTGATGATCCGGAAACCGCGCGGATCATGAACGACCTGTTCGTGTGCATCAAGGTCGACCGCGAGGAGCGGCCGGATGTGGACAGCGTCTACATGCAGGCCGTTCAGTCCATGACGGGCCACGGTGGCTGGCCGATGACGATGTTTCTCACGCCGTCAGGAGAGCCGTTCTACGCAGGAACGTATTTCCCTCCGGATGACCGGCCTGGCATGCCGAGTTTTCGCCGTGTGCTGCGCTCCGTGGCCGAAGCGTATCGATCGAAGCGTGACCGCGTCGAACAGACTGCCGCGGCGATGCGCGAGATTTACGCGACCGGTGCGAAAGCGGGCGCGCCAGGACCGCTGGGACCGGACACGCTCGACCGGGCGTACCACACATTGGCCGCCAACTACGATGCGACGAATGGCGGATTCAATGGGGCGCCGAAGTTCCCGCCAACAATGGGTCTCGAGTTCCTGCTCGCGTACGCGGTGCGGACCGGGATCGTGGCTGCGGCGGACATGGCACAAGAGACGTTTCGACACATGGCCCGTGGCGGCATTGATGATCAGGTAGGCGGAGGGTTCCATCGCTACGCGGTCGACGACGCATGGCAGGTGCCCCACTTCGAGAAGATGCTGTACGACAACGCCCTCCTCATCGGGCTCGGCGTGCATGTCTGGCAGTCGACACAGGATGCCGATGTGCGGCGAGTCACCGAAGCGACGTTGGATTGGGTGCGTCGCGAGATGACGGACCGCGATGGCGGCTTCTACTCGTCACTCGACGCAGACAGTGAGGGCGAAGAGGGCAGGTTCTACGTGTGGGACGAATCCGAGCTCGACATCGTCCTCGGTCCCGATTCGGCCGTCTTCAAAGCCTACTATGGTGTCACTCCCGGTGGGAATTTCGAGGGGCGCAACATCCTGCACGTGGTGGCGGAGCGCGCGAGCGTCGCACATCGCACGGGGATGACGCCCAGTGCACTGAACGCGGCGCTGGACCGAGCACGGCAGGCGGTGTTGGCGGTTCGCGAGCGGCGAACCCACCCGGGGCGTGACGAGAAGAAGCTGGCTGGTTGGAACGGGCTCATGTTGCGCGCGGTTGTGCAAGCAGCCAGGGCGTTCGGTCGTCCCGAGGACACATCGCTCGCGATCGCCAACGCCGAGTTCCTGTCTCGGGTCCTCGTAGGCGCGAACGGTCGCGTGATGCGGGCGCACACACACGGGACCACCAAGATCCCTGGGTTTCTCGAAGACCACGCAGCGGTCGGGTTGGGATTTCTCGCGGTCTACGAGCTGACCTTCGATCGCGTCTGGCTCGATCGCGCGCGCACGATCGCTGCCGCGATTGGCACGTGGTTCTGGGATGAGAGCGTCAACGGATTCTTCGACACCGCGCGGGATGCCGAGCAGTTGATCACGCGCCCCCGCGACCTTACCGACAACGCGATGCCGTCGGGAACTGCGCTGGCGGTGGAGCTCTATCTCAGACTGGCCGAGCTCTTCGAGGACGACCAGATGCGCTCGCGTGCCCTGCGCGTTCTGGAGACGCTGGCGGGACCGATGGCGCACTACCCGAGCGCGTTCGGCCACACGCTCAGCACTGCCGACCTCGAGATCCACGGCGCCGTGACGCTCGTCATCATCGGAGCTCCACGAAGCCCCTCTTTCGAGGCGCTGGTCGCTGCGGCGGGACCGCGTTACGTACCCGCGCTGGTGATGGCGGGCGGGCGGGCCGATGACGCACGCGACCTGCCAGTCGTCGCGGAGCGGGCAGGACGGGAGGATGCGGCCGCCGTGGCATACGTCTGTCGCAACCGAACCTGCGATCTGCCGCAAGCCAGTCCGGACGGGCTGGCGGCGCAGCTGGACGAACTCGGTCGTCGCCCAGCAGATCGCACTCATGTCTGATACGGCGCCATCGTTCGTTCGCGGATTGTTCGCCGGCGTCATTCACGAGACCCCGTTCTTTCCCTTTCCGGATCCGCTCGAGCGGCGCGACCCGGACGAGGCGCGAGTGGTCTCGCGGCTGATTCGCGAGCTGCAACGTTTACAGGGAGACCTCATTGATTCAGCCGCGATCGATGATGCGGAAACGATTTCGGAGCCCGTGATTCGAGCGCTGGCCGACATCGGACTGCTGGGTTTGACAATTCCGAAGGAGTTCGGCGGCCTCGGCTTATCCGCTTCGGCGTACGCCCGCGTGTTCAGCGCCATCTCGACCACCGACGCCTCGGTCGCAGTCCTGGTCGGCGTGCACTGCGGGCTCGGGTCGAAAGCGATCGTGCTGTTCGGGAATCCGGCCCAGAAAGCCCGATATCTGCCGATGCTCGCCCGGGGCGAGACGCTGGCAGCATATGCGTTGACGGAGCCGGAGACCGGTTCCGACGCGCAGAACATTCGCACGCTCGCCGAACACTCCGGGGACGGCACGCAGTGGGTCCTGAACGGGCGAAAGATCTGGATCGGCAACGGCCAGCGCGCGGGCGTGATCGCGACGTTTGCGCAGACGTCGGTCGAGCGGCGCGGCGAGTTCGTGCGCCGGCCGACGGCGTTCATCATCCGACCGGACATGCCGGGCTTCCGCGTGGTGGGGACCGTTCGAAAGCTCGGGATCCGCGGGTCCACACAGGCGGAGCTGGCGTACGAGAATTTGCAGGTGCCGGACGACCACGTGCTGGGACAGGTGGGCAAAGGGTTCGCCGTCGCGGTGAACGTGCTCAACGCCGGGCGCCTGAGCCTCGCCGCGGGCTGCGCCGGCGGGTGCAAGATGCTCCTGGGCGAGATGGCTCGATACACCGCGGCGCGAGTGCAATTCGGCCATCCCCTGGCCGAATTCGAGATTACGCAGCGCAAGTTGGCTGAAGCCGCTGCGGACGCGTACGCCGCCGACGCCATGGTGGGGGCCCTGTCCGCGCAGGTCGATCGCCCTAACAGCGACGTCGCGCTCGAGGCCGCATGTGCCAAGGTGTTCGCGAGCGAGGCGATCTGGCGCGCGGCGGATGAGCTCGTACAGCTCGCCGGCGGCCGCGGCTTCGTCAAACCGTATCCCTACGAACGCCACCTCAGGGACACGCGCATCAACCGCATCTTCGAAGGTGCGAACGAGATCCTGCGCCTCTTCATCGCGTTGAACGGCGTACAGGGCCCGGCCGCGCGGCTGGGAGAGCTCGCGGCGGCGATCCGCCGCCCCCTCCGCAATCTCGGCCTCGTGAGCGGATATATGAGCTCACGCGTCGGCAGTCTGCTTGGCGCCACGCCCCGCATTGACTACCCCCTGCATCCGAGGCTGGAAGACCACCGGCGGTACTTCGAGAAACACGTCGCTGAGCTCAAGACCGAGGCGGAGCGCGCCATCATGAAGCACCGCCAGGCGATCACCGACCGCCAGCTCGTGCTCGAGCGACTCGCCAACATGGCGATCGAGCTCTACGCCACCGCCACGACGCTCGCCCGCACCCAACGCCTCATCGAGGAACGTGGCATCGAGAACTGTGAGCGCGAGGTCGGTCTGTGTGACCTGGTGAGCGTCAGCGCGGGCCGCCGGTTCCGCTTGCACCGCCAGGCGCTCGCAGGGCGTGAGGAGCCGGTCGACGACACGCGTCGGTCTGTCGCGAGCGCGGTACGCGCCGCTGGCGGGTATTTCGTGACCGATCCGGTGTTGGAGGTATAGCGCGAGACGTTGCGCTCGGTCCCTACCCTCTCACCCGCTCGCTCACCACAGGGGCTTGGACCGGCCCCGGTGTCACCGACGCGATTTCGGGGGGTGACAGAGCCGTGACGCCAGCGGGAGTGCGCTGCAGGTAGCGCTCCGCGTCGAGTCCAAGCAGCAACGTCGCCGCGACCACTCCGGCTCCGACCCAGAAGGGTGCAACGATACCGGCGTAGTCCGACAGCGCTCCGGCGCCGAGCGGGAAGAGTCCCCTGGTAACACCCCCAAAGGTTTGTTGCACGCCCATGTACAACCCGCGCTCGTCGGCCGATATGACGCGGGAGAGCATTGCCGTTACGCAAGAGAACGTGAACGACGCGCCAAGTGGAATGAAGGCCGCGGCGACGGCGAAGACCGCGACCGATCGTGAAAGGGGAACGCAAAACAATCCCACCGCGATGAGTGCGATGCCGATTCGCGACACACGCGGCTCCCCAAACCGGTCGACCAGCGGCCCCAGGAAAAACGCGCGCGCAATGAAATTGAGAAGCCCCATATAGACGAAAAACAGGAAATATCCCGTCGTGTGCTCGGTGGCCCCGAAGTGCTGCTTGAGCAGCGGGGCAAACATCACCATTGACGCCATATAAGCGCCGATACTGATCGCATAGAGCCAGATCAGCCGGGACGCCGGGGCGTCGGACTCGCGGATCACGCTCCAGATCACCGCCCTGGCGCGGCCGCGCGGCTCGATCTGTTTGCGTTGCGATGCCACAACCGTATGCGACTCCCGGAGATACTTCCATGCGAAGAAGATGTTGGCCACGCAGATGAGAGCGGCGAACAGCCCGGGCGCCGCATAGCCGAGGGACAGATCGTGACCGGCAACCATCATGTGGCGCGTCCCGAACCACACGGCGACGCTCCCCAGCAACGGCCCGATGGACACGCCCACGTTGGTCGCCGCCGACAGCCATCCGAGCGCTCTCGCCCGGTCCTTGGGTTCCACCGCGTCCGCGATATAGGCCTGTAGCACGCCGACTGTACCACCGCCAGCGCCCTGCACGATCCGAGAGATGAAAAGCACCAAAAGCGAATTCGCGAATCCGAAGATCACATACGAGACGGCCGAAGCGGCCAACGCAATCAGCAGCGTGGGGCGGCGACCATATCGATCGGAGAACCGCCCCCAGAGCGGGGCGGCGATCAGCGTCGCGAACGAGAACGTCGAAACCAGCGCGGTGTAGGTGAAGCCATTCCCGCCCATCCGCTCTTGGTAGAAAAAGAGGAGCGGGACAACCATCAACGTCCCCATCATGTCCACGAAGGCCGTGATGATGAGGACGACGAGCTTCGAGTTTTGGCTGGGTAGTTTCAGAAGCTACGCTCGGGTGACAGCGCACAAGGGCCGGGAGGGGGGCGGCGCCACGCCCGGCTGCGAAAAGCGCAATCTAACTACCTAGGCAGAGAGTGGCCCACAGTTCCAGCGGTCCGGTATCCCGCGACGGGCCTTATATTTAGTAGCTCTGCCCGGCGCAATAGTTGCCGGCGCCGAATACCGCCTCTCGTTCTTGATGCCAGACCAGATTCGAACCCGTTTCCTCGTTATTGGCAGCGGCGTCGCCGGCCTTCATACCGCGTGGCGGGCATCGGAGCACGGTCCCGTCATCGTCGTAACGAAGCGGTCGCTCTTCGATTCCGCGACCGCATACGCGCAAGGCGGCATTGCCGCTGCCCTCGGCGCGGGCGATTCACCCGAGTTGCATCGTCGGGACACGCTTGCAGCCGGCGCCGCACTGTGTGACGCCGACGCGGTGCAGGTGCTTGTCGAGGAAGGGCCGGCCCGCGTTCGCGAGTTGTCCGCGGCTGGGGCCGATTTCGACGTGACCCCGAACGGCAGCTTCAAGCTCGGCAAGGAGGCGGCCCATTCCCGGAAGCGGATCGTGCACGCACACGGCGACCAGACGGGAGCCGAGGTCGCTCGCACACTCGTGACGCGCGTACGCGAGAGCTCGGGCGTGCAGGTGATGGAAACGACTCGCGTGCTCGACCTCATCGTCGAGGGCTCGGAATGCCTTGGCGTGCGTGCAAGCGTGGCGGGACAGCCCGTCGAGATCCTGGCGGACGCAACTGTGCTGGCAACGGGCGGATGTGGGCAAGTCTATCGCTATACGACCAACCCCCAGGTCGCGACAGGTGATGGCTACGCGATCGCACACCGAGCCGGGGTTCGGCTCGCAGACATGGAGTTCGTGCAGTTTCATCCGACCGCGCTCGACACGCCCGAAAACCCGCTGGCGCTCATCTCCGAAGCGGTGCGTGGTGAGGGCGCGACCTTGCTCAACGCACAAGGCGAGCGGTTCATGCCCGCGCGGCACCCGATGGCCGAGCTCGCCCCGCGGGACGTCGTCGCGCGCGAGATCTTCCGGGAGCAACGTGCCAACGGGCAGGTGTACCTGGATGCGCGGCGGCTCGGCGCGGAGTTCGAGCAGCGATTCCCGGGCATCTTCGCGTTGTGCCGGGCACGCGGGATCGATCCTCGGGCCGATCTCATTCCCGTCACGCCGGCCGCGCATTACATGATGGGTGGGGTCGTCACGGATCTGGCCGGCCGGGCGAGCTTCTCGCGACTGTACGCGTGTGGCGAGGTCTCGCGCACCGGTGTGCACGGAGCGAACCGTCTGGCATCGAACTCATTGCTCGAGGGATTGGTATTCGCCGAGCGCGTGGCCCACGACCTCGCGAACGTGCCAATTGCCGAAGCGCCCAACCCGCGACCGGGAAGTTGGCGCGTGCCGTTGCTGACCGACCGGGGAGCGGCGCAGGTCGCGGCGGACTCGGTCAGGCGTATCATGTGGGACGGCGCGGGAATCGTGCGAACGGCCAAAGGCTTGCGCACGTGCGTCGAGGAGCTCATCACCGTCGGACAGCGGCTGCCCGACGGCGCGACCGAAGAGACCAACATGGTGGACACGGCCCTGCTGATCGCGGAAGCTGCTCTGCTCCGAAAAGAGTCCCGCGGTGGGCATTTCCGGAAAGACTTCCCGAAAGCCAAGCGGAAGTGGCAGCGCAGGCACATTGAGTGGTGACCGAGGCGACGCCGTGGTGACCAACGGGGAAGTGGGCGACGTCGCCGCGCTGCAGGCCCGGGTCAAGTCACTCGCGCGCACGCGGAACGCGGTGATCCTGGCGCACAACTACCAGCGGGCCGAAGTCCAGGATGTCGCAGACTTCGTCGGTGATTCGCTCGGGCTATCGCGAGAGGCGGCCAAGACACGGGCAGATGTGATCGTGTTTTGTGGCGTGCATTTCATGGCGGAGACCGCCGCGATCCTGTCGCCGGACAAGACCGTTTTATTGCCCGACATGGCGGCCGGCTGCTCGTTGGCGGCGACGATCGACGCAGATCAACTCCGGGCGTGGAAGGCGGAGCATCCGGGCGCGGTCGTCGTGTCGTACGTCAACACTACGGCGGCGGTCAAAGCCGAGAGCGACTATTGCTGCACGTCCGGTAACGCCGTGGATGTCGTCAACGCCGTCCCCGCAGACCGTGAGGTGCTGTTCCTTCCGGACGTCTTTCTCGGCGCGCACGTCCGTCGCGTCACCGGCCGGCAGAACATGCACGTCTGGATGGGGGAGTGTCACGTGCACGCGGGGATCGATGCCGACGACATCGCGGCGCGCCGCGCCGCGCACCCCAACGCGGAGTTCCTGATCCATCCGGAGTGCGGATGTGCGACCCCCGTCGTCGAAGCTGTATCGGCCGGTGCAGTCGATCCGGAAGGCGTCCAGATTCTCTCGACGGAGGGCATGATCCGGCGGCCGGCGACGTCTCCGGCCGACGAGTTCATTGTGGCGACCGAGGTCGGCATCCTTCACCGCCTGCGGCGCGAGAACCCGACGAAGCGCTTTTATGCGGCAAACGAACACGCCGTGTGCGCGTACATGAAAGTGACCACTTTGCCAGCGGTAGTCGCAGCGCTCGAGCACCTGCAACATCGGATCACCGTGCCGCCCGAGGTGGCCGCGCGGGCGCGCCTGGCGTTGGAGCGGATGGTTGCGATCGGTGGGGCCCCTGCGGGCAGCCCGCACCGCGCGCTATCCCCCTCCCTCGCCGCTGATCCGGGCGAGTGAGTGTGGTAACCGGCAGGAGACCCTTCGCATCATGACGCAACCACCCGAGCAACCACCGCGCGACCACGAGCCGCTCGAGCCTTCGTGGGGCCCTGAAGACGACAGCCACCCCGCTCGCTCCCGGGCAGTGGCCCCCAGGCTGGGTGACCCTCGCGACCGGCCTGGCACCGGCCGACTCCATTGTCCATTCCGGCGCTCGACCGGCCCGGGTAGTGCGGCGCGCTTCCCCTTGTCGCCGGAAGAGTTGGCGGCACTCGTGCGCATGGCGCTCGAGGAGGACGGGGCCTTCAACGACGTGACCACCATTGCCACAGTCGTGACCGCGCGCCGCGCGCGGGGCGCCATCGTGGCCCGGCGCGCCGGCACCGTTGCGGGCGTGACGCTAGCGCTGGAGGCCTTCCGACAGCTGGACCCGAAGGCCGTCATGCGCGTGATCGCAAGCGACGGTGAATCCGTCGCTGCGGGCGAGCCGGTCGTGTTCATCCGCGGCCACGCGCGGGGCATGCTTTCGGCGGAACGCGTTGCGCTGAATTTCATGCAGCATCTGTCGGGCATCGCGACCCTGACGACGCAGTTCGTGGCGGCCGTTCGCGGGACCGGCGCCAAGATCCTCGATACTCGGAAGACGCTGCCCGGTTGGCGTGCACTCGAGAAGTACGCCGTACGATGCGGCGGCGGGCAGAATCACCGCATGGATCTGGCGAGTGCGGTGTTGATCAAGGACAATCACCTCGCAGCCGTTGACGGCGACGTCGGATTGGCCATCTCCCGTGCGAGGAAGGTGGCGCCAGCCGCGCGCCCGCATCGAGGTGGAGTGTGATTCGATCGAGCAAGTCGAGGCGGCGATCGCTCACGACGCCGACATCGTCCTGCTGGACAACATGACGACCGCACAGCTCGCCGATTGTGTGCGTCTCGTCGACAAACGCGCGATCGTCGAGGCATCGGGTCGCGTGCGGCTCGAGAACGTGCGCGCAATCGCGGAAACGGGCGTGGACTGGATCTCCGCAGGGTCGTTGACGCACTCGCCGCCGGCGCTCGACCTGGCGCTCGATTTTGACTGAGCAGACCGTCAGTCCCGAGGCAACCTGCTGGCCTGCGGCCGTTCGCCGGCAGCGGACCGACGTCGTGCAACGCACGCGGCCGGATGCCGAGCGCGTGTTCGACGTCTGTCCCATCTGCGGGATGAGCGCCGTCATTGAGCGTCGGTGCAAGGTGATATGCAGGCATTGCCAGACCATACTGGCGTCGTGTGCGGATGAGTGGTAAGCGGCTACGCCCCCATTGCCGTCTTGGCAGGCAGTCTGGCCGCCTCGGTCAGTGCACCGACCAAACCGGTATAATGACCGCCGACTGCTGACGTCCCGTCCACCTCGCGCGCCGTGTTGGTGATGAGCCGCATGCCGCGATGGTATGTGAAATACGCGTAGGCCCACTGCACGAGGACGCTCAGGCGATTGCGGAAGCCGGCCAGATACAGGATGTGAACGAACAGCCAGAGCAGCCAGGCGGGATAGCCGACGACCGTGATGAACCCGAAGTCGGCGATCGCACGATACCGTCCAATGGTAGCCAGGTCTCCTTTGTTGACGTACCGGAACGCGGGCAGGATTCGCGCGCCCCCCTCGAGCAGCACGACGCGGATGGCCCGCGTATCGATGCGGCGATAATCGCGGTGGACACTCGCAGCGACATCCGGCAGCATGCCGGCAAGCTCGACGCCGGTCGGCCCGCCACCTACGACAACGAACCTCTGATAGGCGCGCCGTTCCTCGGCGTTGTCACAGCGCTCGGCTTCTTCGAACGACAGCAGGAAGCGGTTGCGGACGTCCAGCGCATCCTCAATGCTCTTAAGACCCGGAGCGGTCGCCTCCCACTCGGGATGCGAGAAGTACGAGTGGCGAGCGCCAGTCGCAATGATCAGGTAATCGTATGGCAACTCGGTCTGGCCGTTGTCCAACACCACGACGCGACGTTGCGTGTCGATCGCGGTCACCGCCCCCAGCAGTACCTCGACATTCCGCTGGCGACGCAAAACATACCGAATCGGTATGGTGATGTCGGTGGGCGCGAGCGTCGCTGTCGCGACTTGATAGAGGAGTGGCTGGAACAGGAAATGATTGGTGCGGTCGACGAGTGTGATATCCACCGGTGCACGCCGCAACCGTTTGGCCGCCTCATACCCGCCAAACCCACCCCCGACAATCACGACGCGCGGACGGCCCATTTCCTCGCCTTCATTGGACCGGCCCAGCGCTCGACTTGCCTAGTGACAACAGGTTGGCGAATAGCCGCGCCGGGCCGGGCACGCCGGCCGGCAACTGACGGAAGAACGCGAGTGTCGCGTACACGTAGGTACCCTTGCCGATTGGCGCCACCAACAACGCCGCATTGTTTGGCGGCTCGTCGGGATCGTTCATCGACATGACGGTGCGGTAGTGTGAGTCGAACGTGTGCGGCATGTAGCTCGAACGCTCCTGCACCCAGCCGGCGAAGTCCGCGGGCTTGATCTTGTTGGGCGTGTTCAAGACCGTGGCCGTCGGGTCCAGGATCCGCACGGGCGCGTTCTCGTCAGTGACGCGATCCGCCGGTCTGGCCAGCGTGATCGGATAGGGCAGGATGCCGTTGGCCATCTCGTATTGACCATACTGCACCACGAGTGTCCCGCCGCGTCGCGCGAAGTCCAGCAGGCGGCCGTTGTTGGCCTTGAGCACATCGCTCGCTTCGAACGCACGCGGGCCGACGACAATCGTCCCAAATTGCGACAGGTTCGTCGCGGCGATTGCTGACGGATCCAGCACCGTGACCTGTAGCCCGAGCTGCTCGAGCATCGGCTCGACGTTGTCGCCGACACCCGGGATGTACGCGACCGTAAGGCCCGGTGGCACCTTTACGTCGACGACGCTCAGATGCACTTCGGCTGGACGGTAGATCCGCTGCGGCCGGATGTGCTCGTAGTCAATCGGCACGTACCCGATGCGGTAGGTGACGCCCTGGCTCTCGGCGGTTGCCGCCAGCGTCGCGTCTCCGGCAGGAAGCGTCCCACGCACGCGGAAGTCGAGGCGCCGGTCTCCATATGGATCGAGAGTCGTCGAGCGGGTACTGCTGTCGGCCGTGAGCCCCCTGGGCAACTGGAGCGACACCTTGACTGCTCGCGCGCTGTCCATGCCCGACCGCACCCAGACGTGAAGGGTCCGATCGATGTGCGCGCCCGCTGGCACGTACTCCACCGTGCGATCTAACGTCAGTGTCACCGCCGGGACGAACGCCAATGGCAGATCGACCTCGCCACGACCGGGATCGGCAAAGCGTCGCACCACCGTCGTGGGTGCTGTGAATGTGGCCGCCGGTCCCGCGGCCTGCGGTCGCAACGCGAGCTCCACCATGGCCGCGCCTGGACGTTGATCTTCCGCGACGCGGGAGACAGGCTGGGTGAACATGTCCCCCCTGCGCGGCGTGCGCAGCCACCAGGGCTGACTCACTACGGTGTCACGGACCATGATGCTGTCTCGCCAGCTGCTGTCGGTAGCCACCACGGCGTGCTGCGGCGATAGCGCTCCCAATCCGTTGCTCGCTGTCGACCACGTCTTCGCCTCGAGCGCCAGAGGCGGCGCGCGATTGGTGAGCGTGACACCGACCCCAACTGCTGCGTTGACAGTCGCGACATCGTGCGCGGCCGTGGCGTGGATCTCGAGTCCGCTCACCAGCACCTGTGCCCGATTCACGCGCGCCATGGCGACCTGCAGGGTGCGGACAAGATCCGGATCGAGCGAGTTCGGCGCCTCGACCTTGGCGCCGGCGAAGACTCGCGCATTCTCGTCGGTGGGGCCTGAAGGACGCTCGAGGACCGCAGACGGATCGGCCACGCGAGCACCGAACGATAGTTCTGCGATCTCTTCCGGCACGGCAAGACGAGTGGCGACCGCTGCCTCGAGGCGCGCGACCTCAGTGAGCGCGCTCTACGAGTGGACCGGATCTGCGGCGCGGAACGCAGCCTGAGCGCGACCGATCGCCGGAGAGACCGAATCGAGTGTGGCTCGCGCGGTTGCGTCGGGCACGAGCGGGCCGAGTCGGGCCCACGTCGTGTCGATACCGTCGAAGATCGAGTGCTCCTGCCCAGCCGGCGGAGCGGAGTTCACACGGGTGGCTTCGCGATAGACGTACCCGGTCACCGGGCCGGGCGGTCCGATGATGTTGCCAAACCCTTGTGATCGGTGCTGGCTGCGACTGGCGGCTGCGATCTCCGCGTAGGTGACGCCGAGCAGGGGATCATACCCGCCAACGTCGATCGGCAGCGCGCCCTCGCCGCCACCGAAGTACGACCGATCCCGATAAAACTTGAGCGCAACCCACGGCCGCCCGTATTGGGCAACCGGGTAAGCCACCGTGTCGCCGGACGCGTCGTATGCCTCCTTGGCGAGAATGCCGGACACCTGATGCTGCCCGTGACCATCGCGCGGCGTGCCGGTAAAGACCGCGACGACGACCTGGGGACGGAACGCGCGAATCACCGTCACCACATCGCGCAGGAGGGAATCGTGTGGCCAATGCGAGAAGGACTCCGCCGCCGTCTTCGAGAACCCGAAGTCATAGGCGCGCGCGAAGTACTGGTGCGCGCCATCGATGCGTCGGGCGGCGAGGAGCTCTTCCGTCCGGATCACGCCGAGCGCCTCGCCCAGCTCGTTACCGATGAGGTTCTGGCCGCCATCGCCACGTGTCAGTGACAGATATGCGGTCTCGACATGCTGCCCTCGCGCCAGCCACGTGAGAAGTCGCGTGTCCTCGTCGTCGGGATGTGCTCCGATCATCAACACCCGCATTGTATTGCCGATACCCGCGACTTGTTCGGCCAGGGCCATCGCGCCCTGATTGTACGCGGGTGCGACGGGTACGACAGGCGGACGCGTACCGGGTTGTGCGAGCGTACGATCGGGCGAACACGCAAGGGAAACTGCCAGTGCGACGGCCGTACCCACGCGGGCCCGTACAGAGATGGTCATCAGCTGCTCTTGGCTGGTGTCGACGTCGGCGGTGTTACCGCGCTCTTGCCGTCTCGCTTGTTGTTTCCGGGGCTGCCGCTCTCCGTTGTGCTCCGGCCACCACCAGACGGGGGGCGACGGTCCCCGCCACTCTCGAGCACTTCGGCGATGATCCGTGCCTGCTCGCGCTGATGCGACGCCAGGTAGCCTTCCGCGGGACTGGCGCGCTCCGCACGGCCGATGTACGTGACCGGCACGGATGTCCCAATGGCAGCCCGCAGCCGCGGCGCCACGTACGTCCACGCCCCCATGTTCTTCGGCTCCTCCTGCGCCCACACGAGCTCTCGAACGCTCGCGTAGTGGTCGATCGCCCACGCGACGCTCTCGTGCGGCCACGGGTAGAGCTGTTCAACGCGAACCAGCGCGATATGGGATGGTCGCGCCGCCGCGCTCAAATCGTAAAAAATCTTGCCCGAGCAGAACACCAGGCGCGTGACGAGGTCGCGGCGGTCAGCGGGTGATGCGACCGCGTCGTCGATCACCGTCTCGAAATGCCCATCCGTAAGCTCTGCAAGCGACGAGGCTGCGCGGTCGAGCCGGAGAAGGCTCTTCGGCGTCATCACAACGAGCGGCCGGCGCGATGGTGAGGCGACATGCCGGCGGAGCAGGTGGAAGTACTGTGCGGCCGTCGTCGGGTAGGCGACCACCATGTTGTCTTCAGCGCAGAGCTGAAGAAACCGCTCGAGTCGGGCACTCGAATGCTCCGGACCGCCGCCTTCGTACCCGTGAGGCAGCAGCAGCACGACGTCGGAATCCTGCCCCCACTTTGCCCGGTCAGCCGAGATGAATTGGTCGATGATCGGCTGTGCGACGTTCACGAAGTCACCGTACTGCGCTTCCCACAGCACCAACGCACTTGGGACTGCCGAGCTGTATCCGTACTCGAATCCCAGCACGGCCGTCTCCGAGAGCGGGCTGTTGTAGACCTCGAAGTGCGCGCCGCCCTCCAGGTGTTGCAGCGGGATGTACGTCTCGCCCGATTGCGCGTCGTGCAGGACCGCGTGGCGATGTGAGAACGTGCCGCGTTCCGCATCCTGTCCCGTCAGCCGGATAGGAGTCCCGTCAGTGAGGACCGCGGCGAATGCCAGCGTCTCGGCGTGCCCCCAATCGATCGCGCTCGCCGTCCCCAACGCCTCCTTCCGACGCGCCAGCGTACGCGCCAGTCGGGAATGCAGCGTGAATCCCGGCGGCCAGGTGAGCAGCGCCTCGTTGAGTGTGCGGAGACGTTCGGCCGGCACCGCGGTCCGCGACGGCACGCTCGGGAGCTTGGTTGCCGGGTGCGCCGGGTCGTACGACGGCGCGCTGGCGCCGCTCGCCGTCGCCTCAGAGTGGATCGCCGTGAGCCGGTCCATGATCGCCTGCTCCTCGGCGGCGACCTCCTCCGCTGTGACGATGCCCTCGCCGATCAAGCGTTCCGCCCAGAGCGCGCGCGCCGTCGGGTGGGCCTTGATGGCCTGATAGATGGTTGGTTGCGTGAAGGCAGGTTCGTCGCCTTCGTTGTGACCGTGACGCCGATAGCCGACCAGATCGATCAAGAAATCCTTGTGGAATCGCGCTCGATACGCCACGCCGATCCGCACAGCGATGATGCACGACTCGGGGTTGTCAGCGTTGACGTGGATGATCGGCACGTCGAACCCTTTCGCGATGTCGCTCGCGTGCAGGGTGGACCGCGCATCGGCGGGATCGGTCGTGAATCCGATCTGATTGTCCGTAATGATGTGCACCGTCCCACCGACTTCGTACCCACGTAGGCGCGACAGGTTGAACGTCTCTGATACCACCCCCTCGCCGGGAAACGCGGCGTCGCCATGGACGCATACAGGGACCGTCCCTGCGTGATCGACACCTGTGCCCTCGCGCTGCAGTGCGCGCGCGACGCCTTCGAGTACCGGATTGACGAACTCGAGGTGACTGGGATTGGGTACGAGTATGATTGAGACCTGTTGCCCGCCCGCGAGTACCCGCTGCGCTTCGGCTCCGAGGTGGTACTTCACATCGCCGGTGCCCGAGTGGTAGTGCTTGTCGTCGAATTCGTCGAAGATCGTCGCGTACGGCTTCTCCAGAATGTGCGCCAGCACATTGAGGCGCCCGCGGTGTGCCATGGCGATCACGATGCGGTGAGCCGCGTCTGCGGCGCTCTCGTCGATGACCGCATCGAGCATCAGGACGAGCGCGTCGGTTCCCTCGATTGAGAATCGCTTGGCGTTGGGGTAGGCTCGCCCGATGAAGCGTTCGAGACCGTCGACCTCTGTCAATCGGCGGAGCACCGCCTTCTTCTCCTCAGGCGTCAGCGGTCGCGTCAGCTCCTCCGCGGTGAGGAGCTGCCGGAACCACAATCGCTCTTCTTCGGCCGCGAGGTGTGTCACCTCGATGCCCAAGGTCGTCGAGTAGCGGAATCGAAGCCGCCGCATCACGTCGGCCGCCGTCGCCATGTGCGGGAACCCCAGGGCGCTGCCCGGCACGAGATCGAGGTCCGATTCCGTGATCCCGTGAAACTCCGGGGCCAGCTCTTGTGCCCCCAGCGGGGGGCGACCGAGGGGGTCGAGCTGCACGGCGAAGTGTCCATACGATCGCGTCGCCTGCATGAGCGCGGCGGCGCCTGCCGCCTTCTTGAGCCGGTCGGCGTCAGCCGCGACGCTTCCGCCTGGCGCGGACTCGCCTGACGGCGCACCAGCGATGCGTTGCGCGAACTCGAAGAACTGCCGCCAGGATTCGTCGACTGAGCTCGGGTCGCGGCGGTACGCGTCGTAGAGCTCGGCTATGTACGCGTCGTTGAACGAGCTTGTAATGGGACCAGAGGTCATATGCAGGCAATTTAATGACGACTACCGACCGGGACTTCTGCCGTCAGCACTTCGACCGGAATCCCGCCGTTCGACGTCCGTAGCTTGACGACGAACGGAAGTCTGGTGAGTCTCGCGAGTGCAGGATCGGCGGCCAGGACGCCGACGGTCCACCCAGCGCACCTCGCGCGCGCGACGTCCCCAATCTCGACGTAGAGATCGCGCAGGCGGTCGTGCGGAGATACCCGGACCCCGTACGGTGGATTCGTAATGAGCCACCCCAGTCCCTCGGCCGGTCGGATGCCCGAGACCGGGCGTTGCGATAGCTCGATGTCGTCGACGACTCCAGCGCGTTCCGCATTCCGGCGTGTCGCGGCCACTGCTCCTGCGTCGCGGTCCGACGCTTGAATCGGGACGGAGGGAGCAGGTTTCTCGCTGGACCGCGCAGAAGCGACGAGCTCGTTCCAGACGACGGGTTCGAACTGGGGCCATCGCATGAACGCGAAGGTGCGGTCCAGGCCGGGTGCCCGCCCCCGAGCGAGCAGGGCGCCCTCGATGACGAGCGTGCCCGCCCCGCAGAGCGGATCCAGGAGGGGGTGCTGACCGGACCATCCGGCGGCCATGAGCACGCCCGCGGCCAGGGTCTCCCGCAAAGGCGCTTTGGCCGTTTCCAACCGATATCCCCGGCGGTGCAACACCGCCCCGGAGCTGTCGAGACTGATGGTGCATCGGTCCCGATACAGGCGGACCACGACGAGCTGCTCGGCCCCGTCACCGCTGAGTCCGTCGTGTTCAAGAGCGATATCGGCCGAGGCGGTGCCGCCGGCCGCAATGATCCCGCCGGCGCGGGCGATAGCGCCGCCGATCCGCTCTGCAACGGCATTTGAATGGTATAGTCGCGACTTCCGGCAGGTCACGCGAAGGCGGACCGGGGCCGCAGGCGTCACGTACCGAGTCCAGTCCACGCCCCGCGACCGACGCTCGAGCTCGTGAAACGACAGCGCCTCGAAGGAGGCGATGCGAACGAGCACCCGGCTCGCTGTTCGCAACCAGAGGTTCGCGGCGTAGAGACCGGCGGCCGACGTCTCGAAGCTGGCGCCCTCCACGCCTACGCGACGCGGCGCGATGCCCAGCGCAAGCAACTCCCGCGATGCGAATGGTGCGAGGCCGGGCGCCGTCACGGCTAGCGCGGAAAGCGCGTCAGCAGTCACCGGCGACCCGATGCGATAGCCACCTCGATGGAGCGCTCGATCGCGCTGACGTTCCGGCAGTCCTCTGGTCGATGTATCCGAAGGACTCATGCCGCGCGTAGATGCCCCGTTGGTTCGCGGCCCGATTCCTGCCAACCCGGCAAGCATGCCCCGGACCACGATCACTCGTGACCGTGCCCGTGCGCTCCTCCTGCGGCGATTCGGACACATCCACTTCAATCATGGACAGTGGGAGTCGCTTCAGGCTGTGCTGCAGGGTCGCGATGTCGTTGTCGTCATGCCGACCGGCAGCGGCAAATCGATCATTTACCAGCTCGGGGCTCTCCTCATGCCGGGGTTGACGGTGGTCGTGACGCCGTTGATCGCGCTCATGAAAGATCAGCACGACAAGTTGATGGCGCAGGGTGTCGACGCGGTGGCCATGCACTCGCACCTCACCAACCCCGAGACGCGGGCGGCACACCACCAGATCGGATCGGGCCAGGGCGACATCCTGTACGTCACACCGGAGCGGTTCAAGGATCGGGAATTCTTCGAACAGCTGCTCACACGCCATGTCAATCTCTTCGTCGTCGATGAAGCCCACTGCGTGAGTCACTGGGGTCACGACTTTCGCCCCGACTACCTCACGCTCGGCTCGGTCGCGGCACGGCTGGGGCGCCCGCCGGTCGTAGCGCTGACAGCCACGGCGACCAGCGAGGTTCGCCAGGACATTGCGCGGCAGCTGGGCATGCGCAATCCTTTCATGATCGTCACCGGATTCGCCCGGCCCAATCTCCGCTTCGAGGTTCGCCGAACGGTCAATATCGGCGAGAAGGACAGCACCCTCGATGCCATTCTGCGCACAAGCGCTGGCTCGGGTGTGCTGTACGTCGCGACGGTCAAAGAAGCCGAGCGCATCTACCAGCGCCTCCGAGACCGTACCTCCGTGGGGATGTATCACGGCAAGATGGCCGCCGTCGATCGCAAGGTGATCCAGGAACGCTTCATGGCCGACGATGTCAAAGTCATGATCGCGACCAATGCGTTCGGCCTCGGCATTGATAAGAAGGACATCCGATTCGTCGTGCACTATCACTTCCCGGGATCGTTGGAAGCGTACTACCAGGAGGCGGGCCGGGCTGGCCGGGACGGCGAGCCAGCTACGTGTTCGATGTTGTACCGGGTCGAAGATCGCCGCATCCAATCGTACTTCCTGGGCGGAAAGTATCCGGAAGTCGAGGAAGCCGCCCGCGTCGCGCTCGCGCTCGAACGTCACCCTCCGCACACGCCGGTCCCGATCGACGATATCGCCGATCAATCGGATGTGCCGCGGCGAAAAGCGCGAATCGTCTTTGCCCTCCTCAAGCGACACGGGCTCGTCCGCGAGCACCGCGGCGGGAGCTGGGAGCGGCTTACGGGGAACCTCACGCAGGTCGATCTCCGCGAGGACCTCATCGACTACGAGGAGCGACGCGCGCGCGATCAGGACAAGCTCCGCGCCGTGATCAACTTCTGCCAAACGACACAATGCCGCACCCGTGTGATCCTCGAGTACTTCGGCGAGCCCGCGGATGCCGATTGGTGGTGCGGCAACTGTGACGCGTGTGACGCGCACCGGGAGTGGGAGATCCGCCAGCGCCCCGAGCTGCGTGGCCGCGAACGAGTCGTGCGCGAGCACAAACGGTCGCGCGGCCTGGAAGCGCGAGGGCGGTGACCACAACAGGGGTTTGGGATCTGGGGTCTGGGGTCTGGGGTCTGGGGAACCAACCGGTGGGCTGGTGGCCGTGCGCTGACTGACCGCTAGGTTAGTTGCCAAACCCCAGACCCCAAGCCCCAGACCCTGCAGTGATGCTCGACTGGCAATACTACCACAACAGCCTTCGCGAGTGGCTGAGCGCCGTGGCGATTTTTGTTATCGTCACCCTCACCCTCACGATCGCGCGCAACCTCACGGTGCGCCGCTTGCGCCACGGCGCCGCGGGCAGCCCGCAGGACCTGGCCAGCGCGGATCGCGTCGCGGCGGACTTCGTGCGCCGTACAAACGTCGTGTTTCTGCTGGCGCTCGGCCTGGCGGCGGGATCGCTCGATTTGACGCTGCCACCGCGCGTCGATGCGTTCGTTCGCGCCTTCACGATCATCGCCCTCCTGCTCCAGCTCGGGCTGTGGTGCGACGGATTGGTCAAGGTGCTCCTGACGCGCTACGTGACGCGACAGACTGCGACGGCGGACGGCGAGGGCGGCATTGCCGCCAGTCGGACGACAGTCGCGGCACTCGGCGTCTTCATGCGCGCCGTCCTGTGGATCCTGCTGCTCCTCGTCGGACTGGACAGCCTCGGGGTCCGCGTGACGACCCTGATCACCGGACTCGGCGTCACCGGTATCGCCCTGGCCCTCGCCGTACAGAACATCCTCGGCGACCTGTTCGCCGCCCTGTCGATCGTCGTCGACAAGCCGTTCGTCGATGGCGATCCGATTACCGTGGACAGCCTGAGTGGCACGGTCGAGCACATTGGGCTAAAGACCACTCGCGTGCGCGCCACGACCGGCGAGCAGATCGTGTTCTCCAATGCCGACCTGCTCAAGAGTCGGATCCGCAACTTCCGGCGTTTGCGAGAGCGAACATCGATAATGACGGTCACCTTGGACCAGGCCGCCCCTGCCGCAGCCGTCGCGCGTGTGCCGGCGATGTTCCGAGAGGCCGTCCAATCGGTACCACGCGTGCGGTTCGAGCGATCGCATGTGACGATCCCCACCCCCGGCGGGATCGGCGTGGAAACGGTGTTTACCGTGTTGTCACCCGACTACGGGACGTTCATGGATGCCCAGCAGGCGATCACGATGGGCATGCTCACGCGCCTGGACGCCCTCGGCGTCGCGCTCGCGCGATCGGCCCCCGTCACCGTGGTGATGGCGGGAGCACGTGAGGACGGCACGTTCTCGCCGAGTGTGGCCGCGTTGCCCCAGCCTCCCGCAGCGCGGCCGCTCGATACGCGATCGTGAGCGCCAGCACCGTGCACGATCCCTCCCGCTGACGGCTTGCCCGCGCCGTTCGTCCAGTTGGTAGCGCCGTGTCATCCTCCCTCATCGCACGCCTACTCCAATTCAATGCCGATCGAGAGCCAGACCGGCTCGCGATCAAGTACGCGCGGATGCGACAGGATGCCTTCGGCTTCTTCCGAGGGACCGCGCATCTCTTTTACGCTGATTGGCCGCGTCGCTCCCCACTCGATCGGACGCCACTGACCTGGGCCTGCGGCGATCTGCACCTCGAGAATTTCGGCAGTTACAAGGGCGAGAACCGGCTGGCGTATTTCGACATTAACGACTTCGACGAAGCCGCACTGGCGCCGGCAGGCCGCGATCTCGCGCGCTTCGCGGTGAGTGCGTTACTCGCGGCGCGCACGATGGGACTCCCCGCCGCAGAGGCGCGCTCGCTGTTGAACCAATGGCGCATGGCGTACAGCCACGCCCTCGTGGTCGGCAAGGCGCTCTGGATCGAGCGCTCGACGGCGCGAGGCCTCGTCAAGCGTCTGTTGCAGGGTGTGAAGCGGCGCACACAAGCCGACTTGATCGATTCTCGCACGATCGTCTCCCACGGCAAGCGACGCTTGAAGCTCGATGGCATCCACGCGCTGCCGCTCTCGCGCGAGCGGAAGGAGGCGGTCGGCCGAGCGCTCGCCAATGCCCGGGTGTGCCGCGAGCTGCCGAGCTTCTTCCGGGTACTCGATGTCGCTCGTCGTATTGCCGGCAACGGGAGTCTCGGAGTGCGGCGATTCGCCGTGCTGGTCGAGGGTCGCGGAGGTCGCAAGGGCAACGCGCTGCTCGACCTCAAGGAAGCGGCGCCATCGGCTCTCGCTGCTAGCGTGGACACGCAGCAGCCGCACTGGGGCTCGCAGGCGGACCGAGTCGTGACGATCCAGCGTCGGGTGCAGGCAGTTTCGCCAGCCCTCCTGAACTCGGTGCGGATGGGCCATAGGTCGTACATCCTGCGCGAGCTGCAGCCCACCGAGGACCGCCTCGCACTCGAGGACGCACGCGACAAACCGCGGCGCCTCGCAGACGCCCTTCGCGTGATGGGTCAAGTCGTTGCGTGGGCACAGATCCGCAGCGCGTGTCGTGATGGCTCAGCCGGGGCGGATGAGTGGGTGGACTTCGGCCACAGCGCGGAAGTGGTACGACCGCTCGGCGATTATTCGCGGTACTACGCGGACGTTGTTGGCGGTTATTGGCGGGAGTTCGCGGCGGCGTACGACGACGGTGTTTTTGGCGCACATCGGTAAAGCCGTCCAAAACCCCGACTCGACGGCACTGCAGCGGAGCGATCTTCATTGTAACGCCCAAGGTCGAACGTCGAACGATGCCTGCGTCGCCTGCCATTTAGCTGAGGGCCCTGTCGACGATTTGCACCGCGTCTTCGACACCGCGCTCTGCGCGCAGCCGCTCGCCGAGCGCGGCCGCTCCCTCTCGCATCTCACGGTCTTGCACAGCGCGGTCAATTGCGTGCGCGAGCCGAGTCGCAGTGAGCCTTCGCCGAGGAATCGGCTCCGGCCCCACGCCCAGTGTGGCGACGCGTCTGCCCCAGTATGGTTGGTCGAATCCCAACGGCACCACGATGGACGGCACGCCGGCGCGCAGCGCAGCCCCCGTCGTGCCCGCCCCCCCGTGGTGCACGATGGCTCGCATGCGCGGCAGGAGCCACTCGTGCGGGATGTCGCGCACGGCGAACACGCCGCTGGGCAGCGTGCCCGATCCCAGCTCGCCCCACCCACTCAACAGGATCCCTCGCTGAGCAGACAGTGCGAGCGCTCCGAGCGCGATCGCCGTGAGCCGTTCGGCTTTGCGAGGGGTCATGCTGCCGAAGCCGATGTAGACAGGCGGTGGCCCCGCGTCGAGAAAGCGCTCGAGTGCCGGCGGCGGGCGCCAATCGCGCTCGAGCGGCAGCGTCCAGTACCCAGTAACGTGGACCGAGGATGGCCAGTCGGCGGGACGCCCGACGACGAGTGGGCTGTATCCGTAGATCGTGGTCGGTCCCGAGTCATCGCCATCCTGTTTAGCAAAGGGGCCGCGCCAGGATGTCGGTGGCAGACCCAGGACCCGGGTCCGCCAGGCGGAGACGCCACGCCGCTCTGACTCCCATGCAAGTCGGCCGGCCAGCGTATACGTGGCTGCATTGAAGGCAGGCCCAAGTGCCAAGCGACCCGGGAAACCGATGAAGGGGAACGCACGCGTACGGTGAAGCGGTTGCAGTCCGGCTGCGATGCCGGGGATCTGGAGGCGTTCAGCGACGCTCCAGGCTGGGAAAGCGACGTGCGAATAGATGAGTGCATCGCTTCCCTGCGCAACTCGCCAATAGTCCGCCAGCATCGCATTCAGCAGCGGGCCGTGCGCCCGGATGAAATAGCGGATGCCGGGCAGGGCGTCGCGCGCGCGCCCGGACGCCAACCATTGGTCGGCCGCGGCGACCACGGCCGCCGGATCACCTGCGATGGGCGCGAAAGCGACGCCAGCCCCTTCGACGAGGGGACGGAAGATCTCGTGCGTCGCCACAGTCACCGCGTGCCCGCGCCGGGCCAGGCCCGCCGCGAGGGCCACATAAGGCTGCGCGTCGCCACGTGAGCCGACGGTGATGATGGTGATGCGCATTCGCACCCTGTAGTTTGCTCTCATGCCGAACGAATCGCCTGGCGTGGTACCCCCTGCGGTCGAGCGCGTGTTGAAGTACTTCAGAGGGCTGTCTCGCGAGGACAAGATGCAGGCGCTGCTACAGTACTCGCGGAAGTTGGAGCCTCTTCCAGAGCGGTTTCGCGACCTCGACCGCAGCGCCTACACCATCCCTGAGTGTCAGACGCGGGTAGACCTGTTTCCCGAAATGCGCCCCGACCGGACGTTGCACTTCTACGCTGATGTGGACGTCCGGCGCTCGCCAACAGTAGCGGCTTTTCTCGCGATCGTGCTCTCAGCGGTCAACGATCAGCCGTCCGCGACCGCCATGGCCATCCCTGGCGATTTTGCGCGGCAAATGATGGACAGCATTGGTCTCGGGGCGCGCGAGGTTGGGCTAAACGCTATGCTCGCACGAATCAAGCGAGAGGCAGCGCGGTTGGAGGCAGAGGGCCACAACGGCGTGCAAGGCGCTGTGGCTACTCAGCAGAAGTACGAAGCAAAACACGGGTAGCGCTCGGCCCGCACGCCACCAGTCGCACTCCAGCCGGATCACCCCACCCGAATGCGCGTCGCGGTCACAGGCACCAGCGGCTTGATCGGGTCGGCCCTGGTGCCCGCACTTCGTGCGGCGGGCCACCAGGTGACGACCATCGTACGCGCGGGCGGAGGCACCGGTCCCGACGCTGTCCGGTGGGACCCGGCACGGGGCGAACTCGACGCGCGGGCGCTCGACGGGGTCGACGCCGTCGTTCATTTGGGCGGTGTGCCCGTCGACGTACGGTGGAACGCCGATTACAAGCGCGCGATCAGGAGTAGCCGTGTCGACAGCACGGCATTGCTGGCTCGCACGCTCGCTCAGCTGCACCCAGCGCCCAGGGTGTTCGTGGTCGCGTCAGCAGTTGGCATTTATGGTGACCGGGGCGACGAAGTCATGGACGAGAACAGCGCTCTCGGGTCCGGGTTCCTCGCGGACGTCGGACGCGAGTGGGAGGCGGCCGCCGAGCCCGCACGCAAGGCGGGCATCCGGACAGTCCACACCCGGTTCGGTATCGTGCTATCTCGTGCAGGTGGCGCGCTCGCGAAGATGCTGCCCCCTTTTGAGCTCGGGGCAGGTGGCAAGATCGGTCCCGGGACGCAGTGGATGAGTTGGGTCGCGCGAGAGGACGCGATTCGCGCAATCGCATACGGACTAGAGGAGAGCGCGATGTCCGGCCCGGTCAATGTTACGTCGCCTTCACCGCTGACCAACGCGGAATTCGCCAAGACTCTCGGCCACGTGCTGCGTCGCCCGACCGTCGCGACGGTCCCTGCGTTTGCACTCCGATTGGCTTTCGGTGAGCTTGCGGACGCGGCCCTCCTCGCGAGCCAGCGCGTCCTCCCCCGCTCACTCGCTAAGCTACAATTCGCGTTTCAATACCCCGATTTGGAGGGTGCATTGCGACGCGCCATTGGCAAAGGCGACACCGGCGACACACGCCGGTAGCGTCTGCTCCCCCTCAGCCACTCACCCTCGAGCCACACGATTGATACCTTCCCCTCATGAGTCTTGTCCCATTTGAAGCCCTTCCTGCATCCGCGCGCGTGTGGATCTTCTCGTGTAGTCGCCCTGTTACCGGTCGCGACGCCGAGCGGCTCCTGAGCGAAGTCGATCGCTATCTCGATCACTGGCAGGCACATGGGCACCCGCTGACGTGCAGTCGCGCATGGCGCGACGATCGATTCCTGGCTATCGGCGTGGATCAAACCGACGCCTATGCCTCGGGCTGCTCCATTGACGGTCTCTTTCGCACCCTGCAGGGGATGCAGTCGACGCTTGGCGCGACGATCGTGAGCGCCGGGCAGGTCCACTACCGTGACGAGTCCGGAGAGATTCACACCGTTACGCGCGACGAATTCACTGCGCTCAGCGCGTCCGGCCAGATCACCGCCGCGACGGCCGTTTTCGATCCGACGATCGCGACGGCCGGCGAGTGGCGCGCTCGCTTCGAGACGGTGGTTGGACGCGCCTGGCACAAGGCGCTGTTGGATCCGGCAGTGGCGAGGGGCTGAGCGGGATTTCAGCCCCTCGATCTCGCCACTAACTCGCCGTCGATCGCCTCGCTCATCGAGGGCACGTCGTAGCTGCCCTCGTACTTCGCGCCGTTGATGAAGAAGCTTGGCGTGCCGTTCACACCACTGCGAATGCCGCTGAGGAAGTCCTGGCGAATGCGTGCGGCGTATTTGCGGCTTGTCCATCCCTCGGTGATCACCTCACCCGGAATGCCGATCGCCTCGGCGTAGCCGACCAGGTCCGCGTCGTCGAGTGCGCTGTGGTGTTCGTACATCGTGTCATGCATTGGCCAGAAACGGCCCTGGCTTCCGGCCGCCTCGGCCGCCTCGGCCGCGTGCTCCGCATGACGATGTGCCTGCGTCAGCGGAAAGTGCCGGTAGACGAGACAGAGGCGATCTCGGAAGTGCTGTTCGAGCGCTTTCACCACGGGGTGCGCCGCGGCGCAGTAGGAACACTCGAAATCGCCGTATTCGACCAGTACGACGGGAGCGGACGGATCGCCGCGCACATGATCCTGGTCCGACACCGGCGGGCGCAGCGGGCTCAAGGCGCACGCTCTGCCGGCGGCGACGGCTTGGACTCCGGGGGACGTCGTGGCGCCGTCGACGCGGGTTCCGTGGCAGCGTCGCCGTCGGCCAGCGATTCGAGCGCTTCGAGAATCCCGTCCGCGCCCGGGTTGACGCCCATTGGGGAGAGATAGCTCCAACGAATAGTGCCCGCGCCGTCGATGACGAACAGGGCGCGGTTGCTGAGACCGGTCTTTTCGCTATAGACGCCGTACATTCGTGCCACCCGTCCCTTGGGCTCGAAGTCAGCAAGTAGCGGGAAGTGGAAGTGTCGCTGTTCCGCGAAGGCAGCGTGGCTCCATGCGCCGTCGACCGAGATCCCGATCAGCTCCGCGCCGAAGCGCTGGAACTCGCCGAGCACCTCGTTATAGAGGGCGAGCTGGTCGCCGCACACCGGACTCCAATCCGCGGGATAGAATGCGAGTATCACTGGACGGCCGCGGAAATCCGACAACGACACCGTCTGATCCGGCGTGCTGCGCAGAGTGAAGTCCGGGGCTCCCGTGCCTGGCGTCAGCGGCGCGGGCCGCTCGCTGTCCGTCGTCTTCTCATTCGACATCCGTGTCCTCTCCATGTATGTGCCGCACGGCTGCTTGGTAACGCTCCGAGTCCCCGCTTGCGACGTTCGAGCACCGCCGCGTCAGCGTCCGCCGCGGCCGCGGGTGGCGATCAGGCGGTCGAGCGACAGCGGGCCTCCCCCTACGGACGCTATGTAGAACAGGAGAAAGCAGTATACCACAGCGAGCTCGCCCCGATTGACCAGCGGCCACGGACCACGGGGCACGTGCACGCGGATGTAGGCGATGACCATTTCGACGGCGATGATGAACGCCGTGATTTGCGTCAGCAAACCGACCAACAGGAGAATGCCGCCACCGAATTCGATGATGCCGGAGAACCACATCAGCGAACCTGTCGCGGCGGCTTTGCCGCTACCCAACGAGCCGCCGAGCACGTTGAAGAGCTTCGAGGCCCCATGACAGATGAACATGAACCCGACCACTATGCGCAGGACCGAGAGCAGGGCGCCTTGTATGGCTGCGATGCGGCCGGCAGCCGACGTCTGGAAGTCAGCCATCACGACATTGTCCCCTGTTCAAAAGTGTGCACAGTTCGCTCGAGCCGCCGCGGAGACCCCGCCTCGTTGGACGTCGGGCTGCCGACAGGGCGCGGGAGTCGGCACTACCCCTCATCCTAATAGGACGACCCCGCGGCGGCACGTCTCCGGCCGATACGAAGACCCCGGGCCGCGCGTCAAGGAGAACACGGGTCGGGGCGGGCTGTAGGGAGGAGGCGACGCCATCACCCTCGCCAGCCTGTAGACGAGCGGCACAGGGTCATTCGTCTAGATTTCCGGCGTGATCGAGGTTTCAGGACTGAGCAAGCTGTATGGCGACATCGTCGCAGTCGACGACCTGTCGTTTACCGTCGCGCCCGGCGATGTCATGGGACTCATCGGCCCCAATGGCGCTGGCAAGACGACCACGCTGCGCAGCCTGTGCGGCATCGCCGTCCCGACACGCGGGACGATCCGGGTCGCCGGGGCGAACCTGGCGACCGACCCACGACGCGCCAAGGCCGCCCTGGCCTTCATCCCCGACGAGCCACAGCTGTTCGAGTACCTGAGTGTGGACGAGCACCTGCGATTCATCGCGCGACTCTATAACGTCGCGGATGCAGCCGATCGCGTTGGCCCGCTACTGGCTGAGCTCGAGTTGCTCGACAAAAGGCATGCGCTTCCGGCCGAATTGTCTCGCGGGATGCGTCAGAAGCTCGCGATCGCATGCGGGCTGCTCCACTCGCCTTCGGTGCTCATCCTGGACGAGCCGTTGACTGGGCTCGATCCTGCGGGCATTCGCAAGATGAAGGCGACCATCGCGCATCGCGCTCGGACCGGGGCCGCAGTCGTGCTCAGCTCTCATTTATTGCACCTCGTCGAAGAGCTCTGCACTCACATCCTGGTGCTGCAACGAGGCCGGCGGGTTGCGTACGGCACGATGGCGAGCGTCATGGCCGAGCGCCCTGAACTGGCTGGGCGAGGATTGGAGGACGTCTTCCTGGCACTGACAGGAGATGCGCCGGCCGCGTGAGCGGTAGCCTCTCAGCATTCGCGTATCTCAGCGGTCGCACGCTGAGAAACCGGGCGGCCGCGCAGCTGCGGCGGCTCAAGTCTCCGCGCTACGTCGTCGCCGTAGCAGTCGGATGCGCATATCTGCTTCTCCTACTGCACCGCCCCGCCGGCTCGGCGGTCGATGTCCCCAATCCGCTGGTCCCGAGTACCTCTGGCGGCGTGGCGGGCGGAGGCATTCAGCTCCTGAGCACCTGCGCGATCGCGTTGATCACAGCGAAATGGTGGCTGCTCGGCAGCGCCAACACGGCACTCGCCTTCACGCCGGCCGAGATACAGTTGCTCTTCCCCGCGCCCATCCGACGTCGCACGCTCGTGCTGTACAAAATTGCGCGCTCACAGGCAGGACTGCTCGTCAGCGCGGTCCTGATCACCGTCCTCGCTCGGCGCGCTGGGTCGCACCTCTCTCCCGTGCTGCGCATTGTATCGCTCTGGGTGCTCTTCTGCACGATGTCGCTGCACCAGATGGCGGCGGCACTGGTGCGCGCGGGTGCTGCAGAGCGAGGGCGGGGTCTCCGACGGAACGCCATCCCGGTCCTCATCGTCGGCGCCGGCGTCTTGGTGCTGTTGTTCACCGCGCTGCGGGCGTGGCCCGGCGTGCGTGCAATTGACGACGTCCCCCACGCCCTGACCGAGGTCTGGACAGCATTCCGGAATCCGCTGCCGAACGCCGTGCTCGCGCCTTTCCGAATTGCCATCGCGCCGTCATACGCGGAAACCTCGCCTGGCTGGCTACTCGCCATCGGCCCTGCGCTTGCGTTGCTCGTCGTGCACGTGCTGTGGGTCTTGCGTGCGGATGCTGTGTTCGAAGACGCGGCGGTCGAAGCATCCGCCCGCCGTGCCGAGCAGCTCGCCGCAAGCCGAGCTCGAAGAGCCGGAGCGGCGCTCCCGACTCCCCGCATGGTCGACAAGATCAGCGGGTCGATGGCGGCCGTGCGCTTCGACCGCCCGCCTGCGATCAGCGTGCGCCCCCGGCGCGCCCCATTTCCGCTCGCGCCGATCGGCGACCCCGCGGTTGCGATTCTGTGGAAGAACACCGTCGCCCTCATTCGCGGCCTGCGGTTGCGCACTGGCCTGTGGATATCGTTCTCACTGGCCGCGTTCGCGATGGCCACGCGCGAGCTCGGTCTGCTTCCCGGAAGTGCGACCTCTGGAGGCGCAGTACTCCTCGGAACGTTGGCGTTTGTCGCGGCGATCTTCCTGATCGTATTGGGCCCGCTCGCCGTGCGGAACGACCTACGACAGGATCTGCTCTATATCGACATGTTGCAGACGTACCCGCTGCGCGGATCGGTCCTCGTCTTCGCCGAGATCGCGTCATTGACGCTTGCGCTGACACTGGTCCAATGGACGCTCCTCGCGACCAGCTACGTCTTCCTGGCGAGCACGCCCATTGACGAAGGTGGCGGTCCCCTTTCGCTGTTCCCGATGTCCTTCCCCAGCACCCTGGCGATGTTCGCGGTCGCGATCGCCGTCCTGCCGCTCATCAACGCCGCCAGCTTTCTGATCCAGAACGCCGCAGCGCTGTTGTTCCCCGAGTGGGCACGGATCGGGGCGGCCAGCATGGGGGGACTGGAGGTCATTGGGCAGCGACTCCTCGGCTTCGGCGCAAGCCTGATCGCCCTGGCCGCCGTTCTCGCGCTGCCGACAGTCACCGTCGCGGGAATCCTGATCGGATTGTCGAGTGACGGCATGCCGTCGCGGGCGACGCTATTGGCCGCGATCCTGTCCGGGCTGGCCGTTGGTGCAACCGAGATCTACGTCGCCGTGCTTTGGCTCGGTCACCGGTTCGAACGAACTGACGCCGCCTCGATCCAATCCGCTATCCAATAAAAACCGGCACGGCCCGACGCTGCCCAAACGCTGTGCATGAATCGACGCGTAGGGGCCACGCAAGGCATTGCCCTGCATCACCGTCCGCACGGTGACCGATTCGGGTGACCGCAACGCAATGCATTGTTTCCCATCACGCCCGCATGGCTACGGTTGATCGCGGCCACAGGCGACCCGGGTCTCTGACGCGACGCGGAGGCCGTGGAGCTTCACGAGCGCCGAATCGCGTCCGATCGGCTGCCAGCTGCCAGCGGGCGCCGAACCGGTATCGGGAACGAATTGAACGACAAAGCCCGGTTGATCGAGACTCTGGCTGAGCGTCGGGGTCAGCCGCGCTTCGATCGAATCGGTCACGCCCGGCCCCGACACACCGGATGGCACTAGTACCACCTGCCCCTGGCACCGCGATCCCGCAAGCGTGAGGCGAAGGCCGCCAGCTGGCGCGCCGGCGCCGCCTGAGCTCACCGTCACCTTGGCCGCAGCGGCGGCGTTCTGCGAGGCACTGTTGGCCGCAGCGCCAGTCACGACCTGTGACTCGAGCCGGAGCACGTCTTTCTTGAGTGCAATCGTGTAATCGCTGGTTCCAGGAGTGAGCCGCACATTTTCGGCCATGTACCCGATACGGCGGACGGTAAGAGTCTTGGCGTCCGCCGGCACGGAGATGTTGAACGAGCCACTGTCCGTCGTGCTTTGGCCGATCATGGTACCAGGGATCAGCACCTGCGCAGCCTGAACAGGTGCCCGTTGCTCATCGGCCTCGACGACCCGGCCACGCACATTGACCCGGCCACTCACCTGGCCCTGCAAGGCGTTCTCGATCGTGGGCTCCGGCGGGGTGGTCACGGGTACTGGCGCCGCGGCCATGGGCACGCTCCGCGTAACCGCAGTGGAATCCGTCACCGGCCCGACCCGCGGCACCGCGTGAGCCCGATTCGCCAGCGCCGGCACGCCGGAAACGAGCGCCCGCGTCCGCGCACTGCCATCGTGCGCTGCCGCGTCGGCCTCGGCTTCTCGAGCGCGCCGCTCGGACGCTGTTGTGTCAGCAGCTGCCGGCACGGCAAGATCTCGCGCACCACTATCGTAGCGCAGCGCGCCGCCGACTGCGGACGGCGAAGGCGCAGTCGAGACAATCGGCGCCTGCTTACTGGCGGGAGCCGTCAACGGCACGGCCTGCCGCATTCGGGGCCGACTGCGTCCGCCCTTGGGGAACGGGTGCCAATGTCTTGGGCGGCGGAGTCGCAGCGGTGTCCCGCGGCAGCGATTGTCCCGCTGAACCCGAGAATCGATCCGCTGCGCGCTCCTGATATGCAGCGCTCAACGGGCTATGCGCGCCTCGCAGGAACACCGCCGTGCCGAGTCCCATCACGACAATCGCAGCCGCGATGCGCAACTGCCACCGATGCCGTCGACCGGCCGCCTGCGGCACCACCTGCGCCGGGACGCCATTGAGCGCATTGAGAATGCGCGTCGACGCCGCGATATAACCGCGGGCCTCCGCGACCAGTGCGGAGCACGCCCCACACCCCGCGACATGCCGTTCGATACGCTCGGCCTCCTCGACCGACAGCTGTCGGTCCAGCCAGGCGTGGACCGTGCCTTCGTCGACGTGCCCGGAGTCGCCTTCGCCCGAGCGCCCGTTCACGGAATTTCCTTCATGCTCCAGCATAGCCACCTCGACGCGCGTGGCGCGCGTCAGCCTCCCGCTGCATCGCGTCGTATGCGTCCGCCAGTCGGCGCCGCGCCCGCGCCAGCGTCGTGCCGACCGAACCGACCGACAGACCGAGCGCTTCGGCGATCTCGTGATAGTCCAACCCTTCCTCTCGCATCAAGAGCGCCAGTCGGTCACGCTCGGCCAGTGCATTCGACGGCGCGCCGAGCGAGCGCGGCTTCCTGTGCTCGCTCGAGCGCCGTGATCTCCGGCTCGCTGGCCGACTCTCGCTCCTGTTCGGCCAACAGGGCCAAGTGCCGTCGACGACGAGCGTCCTTTCGTGCTTCGTCGCGCACGAGGTTTGTCGCAACCGCGAACAACCAGGCTCGCTCATTCACGATCGTCTCCTGTCGGAGAGCGCGCAGGAACGTCTCCTGCGCGACCTCCTCTGCCCAGTCGGCGTCGCCCAGCCGGCGCGTCAGGTAACGCACGAGCGGTGCATGGTACGCGTGAAACAACCGCTCGATGTCACCCATCCGTCGGACTCACCATGCGGCCTGGACAGCAGCCACGTCCGAGTCCGACAACTCCGTCACCCCACCCGTGCCGACCTCCACTGCCACTTGGCGCCCCGCCACGAGCACACGCTCGCCAATCGCAAACGCTGACCGCAGGTCCGGTACCGCTTGCACCAGGGCGAAGTACGCCGGGGAGTAGGCCTGGACGCGCACCAGTCGCAAGCCCTGGTGATACCGCGTGTCCGTCCACGCGCTGTCGTGCAGCACGAACGTGCGGTCGCCGACATGCTGGGCTGCTTGAGCGGTCGCTCCAGCCGCTCCGGCGGCAAGCGTCGCAGACGAATCGGCCGCCGCGAGCGTCGTCGCGGCACGCGCCGCGGCTGCAGCCTTCGCGTTGGTGAATGCCGCTGTCGGCGAGCCGTTTGCGCCTGCGCCAGTCATTGCGGCCCCAGTGACAACCTGTGTCTCCAACCGCACCACCTTGCCCTGCAGCGAGTTTTCGATTGTGGGCGCGGGGGCTCCGAGAGGCACGGCGGCGGCGTCCTGCCGAAGGTGGACTGCAGCGTCCATTGGCTGCGACGTCATCGCCACGGCAGGCTCGCGCACGAGGTACGACGTAAGCTCGGTGGGAATCCCGAACCGCTCGCCGAGCGACTGCAGCTCCGAGTCGATTTCAGGAGAAGCGCCGGACTTGTGGCGCGCGGCCTCGAGATACCCGATCCGCTGCGTCGCCCAGAGTCGCGCGACGAAGGGATTGGCGCGCTCTCGGTCGGGGAACGTCACGTCTGACGTCCACGTGATCGGCCCGGTCGCGGTGCGCCCCGTGAATCGCAGGTGCGCCGGGCCGCTGCCCTGATAGCGCCCCAGCAACACGAGGTCCTGGCCTGCGAAGAGATCAACCATCGTCTCCGGAAGCATCTCCGTGAGACGTACGCCGTCGGCGTGCAGAGCGACGTCCGTGATCACCGGGTCGGTCAACCGATGGGCAACCACAGAGACGGCGCGCTCCACCGATTCATCCGGTCGCACGAACTGCGCGGTCCCGCGCCCTTCCATCGCCAGTTGCTCGAGCAGCGACGTGTTGACATTGGCCCCGAGGCCGAAGGTAAATAGTCGGGCGTGGCCGAGCTCACGCGTCGCTTGCGCTACCAATGCGTCCGGCGACTGCTCACCGATCGTTGGCTCCCCGTCGGTGATGAACAACACGATGGGCAGGCGCTCCACGGTATCCGACTCGTGAGTCTCACCGTCGCCGTTCGCACGCTCGAGTGCACGTCGTAGCGCGCCTTCGATGTTGGTAGATCCGTAGGCTTCGAGCTGATCGAGATACTGCTCTGCCTCCCGCACATGTTCCGGCGTGGCTGCTTCGTAGTCGTCGCGGAAGGTACGCACATTGGTCGAGAAATCGATCAGCCGAAAGCGGTCTCGCGGCGTCAACGTCGCCAGAAGATCGCGGCCGGCCGCGCGCGCCTGCTCGATCTTGCGACCTGACATTGAGCCGGAGACGTCGAGCACGAACGTCACGTCACGCGGGGTTGGGATCGCGTGGACGATAGGCGGCGATACGGTAATGAGCGCGAACCCAGGACCGTCGCCTGGCGCATAGGGAAGCATGCTGACTGCCGCCGCCGTCGAGTGTGGAACCGGAAGAAGAATCGTGATGTCCCCCGCGTCCCCCTCGATGCGCACGGTGCGCTGATTGCCATCGTGCTCGGTCGCCAGCGAGTGGGTCGGCGAATAGGGCGCACCGAATCCATCAGATGACCGATAGGTCAGCGTGAACTCGTTGCGGTCCTGCGCAACCTGCCCGCCGCGAGGGCCGTCGGATCGCGCGACTCCGCCATTCACAGGAATCACGGGCTGGCACGCCATCCGGATCGGCTGACACCCGGAGTTCGGGCGGGTGTAATCGATCCGCAGGGCATCACCCTCTCGGCGCGCAACGGTCTCGAATCGCACGACGACGGTCTTTTCCTCACCGGCCAGGATCGGGAAAATTCGGGCCCGCAGAAGCCCGGTGCCCATCCACTCGACGAGTGCCGGGTCCCGCTGACGACGCACGATTTCCTCGTACACCCCTCGGGCCTGCGGCGCATCCAGCACCTCGCCAGCAACGAGCTCGCCGTTGATCGACAACTTCAGATCCTGGAAGGCTGCGCCCGCGGGTAGAGGAAAGAGATAGTCCGCCTCGCCCAGGCGAGAGCCTCGATTGACGAATGTCTCGGTGACCTCGTATCGGAGCACACGGTCGACGAGCTCGGCGTGGACGTGACTCGAGCTCCGGACCACTTCGGGCCGGACCGCCAGGACGCACCGCGGCATGATGCAGGACATGTTCGGCGCACAGGGTGCCGGTTGGCAGATTGGGGGCCGTACCACGACCATCCCTTGCGACCGCGCCGCGCGCGGGACCGCGGCAACGACCGTGCAACAAATGACAGTGCTGATTAGCCCGACACGAAGCGCGTGCATATCGTTTCTCCTGGCGTTGGCCGGCAGATAGCTGTCACAGGACTCCACAGCCCCGCCGCATTGCTTACGTTGGGGAGACGTCAGCCAGCCGCCGCCTTGCACATACCGGGGTCTGTGCTCCCCACCCGCCTCTGCCATATGCGATTCGGTGAATATTCGGTATCCCTGACCCTGTTGCTCCTGCTGGGAGGGTGTTCCCATGGTGGACAGCCCGGTGGCGACCAGCAAATGACCGCGACGTTGTCCCCGGGGCGGCTTCCGACCGGGGCCCGGCTCGATCCCGCAGGGCGCTCGTACGACGTCGGGAATTTCCCCCTTGCCGCCGCGTTCTCACCCGACAGCACGCGCGTGCTGCTGCTTCTGGATGGATGGCGCCAGCAGGGCGTGCAGGTGATCGATCGTACGAGCGGCGCGGTGCTGCAGACCCTGAGTCAGCCGGCGGCGTTCATCGGGCTTGCCTTCGCTCCCGACGGCCGCGCGTTCTACACGTCCGGAGGCAACCAGGATGTCGTGTACCGCTATACGTGGAGCGGTGGGACCGCCACGCTGGCGGACAGCGTCATCCTTGCCCCGAAGACGCCACACAGCTCGGGCACTCGGTACCCGGCCGGCATTGCCCTTTCACCCAGCGGGCGCACGCTCTACGTCGCCGAAAATCTCGGTGATGCGCTCGCCGTCGTCGACCTCGCGACGGGCCGAGTGACGCAACGACTGGCAACCGAGCGGTATCCATACGGCATTGCGGTGGCTCATGATGGGACGGTGTACGTGTCAGCGTGGGGCGGCACCACAGTTTCGGTGTTCGGCCCTGCGAGCGGCGACACGCTAACCGAGGCTGGTCGGATCCGGGTCTCACGACATCCGTCGACGCTCCTGCTCTCGCCGGATCAGAGCCGCCTTTTCGTCGCCTCGGCCAGCACCGATCGCATTGACGTCGTCGATACTCGGTCGCGAACGGTCGCGACATCACTGAGTGATGCGCCGGCCTCGCCGACACGGGAGGGGAGCACGCCGGACGGGCTGGCGATGTCCGCCGACGGCAGTCGTCTGTATGTGGCCGAGGCCGACAACAATGCGATCGCAGTCTTCCGTCTGAGCGGCCGCACGACTCCCGGGGGCGCGGTCCCGGTCGGACGTGTCCCGGTGGGCTGGTACCCTTCTGCCGTGCTTGTGACCCGCGGTGATACTCTGTTCGCCATAAATGGGAAAGGCCGGGGCACGGCGCCCAACGCGCAGTCCGGCCCGCGGCCAGGGCAGCCCACGAATCCCCAGGGGTACACGCTGGGCCAGATCTCTGGCACCATAACGGTCATCCCGCCGTCGGTGCTCGGAGAGTTGGCGTCCTATACCGCACGTGTCGCCCACCTCAACGGTTGGGACGGCCCTGCGCCGCCGGCCAACCCACGCCAGCTGTATCCGCCCTTCGAGCACGTGGTCTATGTGATCAAGGAAAATCGGACGTACGACCAGATTCTTGGTGACATGCCGAAGGGAGACGGCGATACCGCACTCGTGTTCTTTCCACGCGCTGTCTCGCCGAATCATCACGCACTCGCGGAGCGTTTCGGCCTGTGGGACCGCTTCTTCGTGAATGCGGAGGTGAGTGGAGACGGCCATAACTGGTCGACGGCGGCGTACGCGACGGACTATGTCGAGAAGACGGTGCCATCGCAGTACTCGCGGCGCGGCCGCACCTACGACTTCGAAGGAGCGAATCGCGACACGCTGCCGCCAGACGGCGACGACGTGGCGGCGCCGTCAGCGGGATACATCTGGGACCTGGCGATTCGGAAGGGGCTCGTCGTGCGCGATTATGGCGAGTTCGTCATCGAGCCGCGCAACCGTGCTGTGAACGACACATTGCCGGTCCCGGCCATCCCGACCAAGGCTGCGCTCGCGACTCGCACGGCCACAGCGTTCGCCGGGTTCGACCTGCACGTGCGGGATCAGCGACGGGCCGACGCGTGGATCGCTGAGTTGCAGCAGTTCAGCCAACAAGGGTCGATGCCCGCACTGGAGATCGTGCACCTGGGCAACGACCACACGGCCGGTGCGCAACCTGGGGCTCCGACGCCCCGTGCGTACGTAGCGGACAACGACCTTGCTCTTGGACGCATGATCGAGGCGCTGTCGAAGTCACCCTTCTGGCGGTCGACGGTCGTGTTCGTTCTCGAGGACGATGCACAGAACGGCGCCGATCACGTCGACTCGCATCGGTCTCCCTTCCTCGCCATTCCTCGGCGTACAGCCGCGGCGGGGTGATCCATCGATTTGCCAACACCACCGACGTACTCGCCACCATTGAGGAGATCCTGGGGCTGAGCGCGCTCTCGCCCTACGACTATTTCGGCCGGCCGATGCGCGATGCCTTTGGCCCCAAGCCCGATCTGCAGCCGTACGTCGTTTTGACACCACAGGTCGATCTCAACGAGCGCAACCCAACCACGGGCGCCGCGGCCCGCGAGTCCGCCTCGCTGGATCTAAGCGACGCCGATCGGGCAGACGAGGCGCTGTTCAACCGCATACTGTGGCGAACGATCAAGGGACCCAACGTGCCCGAGCCGGCCCCACGCCGGGCGTCGATGGCGGACTTGGGGGCCGTACAGTAGTTTTCCCCCCATGACTCCATCATCGGACGCGAGCGCGGACCCGCGTCAGCTCAGTGAGCGGATTAGCGCGCTCCAACGTGCAGTGTACTACCTGGTGTGGAAGCGGACGGGTTTCGGCGAGCAGTGCATTCACTGCGGTCATGCCTATCCTGATCACGAAAACACGTGCAAGGCGGCGGAGGTCGAGGCGCTAGTCCGCTGACCAGGAGCGCATCTGGCAGCTGGGGGTGCGCCATTGCGCGCGCCCCTTTGGCGTTGCATCGAGCGGCGGGACCGAGCCCGCGAGAGATGTGAGTCGATTGGCAATGATGGATCGACCGCCCGATTGGGCGGCGGGATGTCGGCGCTCTGCTCGAGGGATCTGCGGATGCGGCATACGGGCGGCGGAACCGGGTCCCAGCCAATGACCGAGCCAGGTATCGACGGACCAGCGCGTCGACTGCAGCGCAGCGTGTTATCAGTCCCTGCCTCCCGGCCTGACCTGTTTACCAAGGCACTCCATAGCGACGCAGATTGCGTCTTCCTCGACCTCGAGGACTCGGTGCTGCCGGCGGAAAAGGAGGTGGCGCGGGCGCAGGCAGCCAAGGGGTTGCGTGATCATCCGTGGCGCGATCGCGGCAAGACCATCTCCGTGCGGCTCAACGGACTGGACACCCCCTTCATGTACCGCGACCTCATTGACATTGTCGAGGGCTCGGGCGAGTACCTCGATACGGTGATCATCCCGAAGGTCGACAGAGCCGGCGACGTCCATTTGGTCGACGTCCTCTTGAATCAAATCGAGGACGCGCGTGGCATACGCCACCGCATTGGCATTGAGGTTCTCATCGAAACCGCGCTGGGCATGGTGAACATCGATTCGATCGCCCAATCCAGCCGGCGCCTCGAGGCGCTTCATTTCGGCGTCGCCGACTTTGCAGCCAGCGTCCGGGCGCGAACCACGAGCATTGGTGGCATGAGTCCCGATTACCCCGGCGATCCGTGGCACGCCGCGCTCGCACGGGTGACGGTCACGTGTCGAGCGTACGGACTTCGCCCGATCGATGGCCCCTATGGAGACTTCGCCGACGCCAACGGCTACATAGCCTCCGCGCGACGGGCCGCAGCACTCGGCGTCGAAGGCAAGTGGGCGATTCATCCTTCACAGATCCCGCTCGCCAATGAGGTATTCACGCCGACGCGCGAGGAGATTGATCGCGCGCGCAGAATTCTGCGCGCCATGGAAGAAGCCGGTACGGACGGTCGCGGGGCCGCGCAACTCGATGGCAAGATGATCGATGCAGCCTCCGCGCGCCTCGCCCATAACATTGTGGCAGCCGCAGACAAAATTCTGGCCCGACGCTCTCCACCCCTGAGCCTTGTCACCGGCGACTGAGCAGACCAGGCCCGTCGTCGTCATGACGCGACGCTTGCCCGCCGCCGTGGAGCGGCGAGCGGCGGAGTTATTCGACGTCCGGCTCAATGCGACCGACGCACCGCTCAACGCCGACCAGCTGGCCGAGGCAGTGCGCTCGGCAGATGCGCTCGTCCCGACCGTGAGCGACCCGGTGACCGCGGCGATTCTCAACGCCAGCCCACGGCGCCTCAAGATCATCGCCAACTATGGGGTGGGGTACAACAACATTGATCTGGCCACCGCTGCACGCCTGGGGATTGTCGTTACGAACACCCCGGACGTGCTCACGGATGACACCGCGGACCTGACCATCGCCCTCCTACTGATGACCGCCCGTCGACTGTCGGAAGGCGCTCGCGAGCTCCGGGCCGGTCAGTGGACGGGCTGGCGCCCGACGCATTTGCTGGGCACTCGTGTCACGGGCAAGACGCTGGGCATTCTGGGCCTCGGGCGAATAGGGCGAGCCGTGGCCCGTCGCGCACACGACGGCTTCGGCATGCGCGTCATTCATTTCGACCCACCGGTCCCGATCGGTGAGGCGAAAGCGCTCGGGGCTTCACCTCGGGCGTCCGCAGAGGCCGTGCTCGCAGAAAGCGACATTGTCTCATTGCACATGCCTGCGAGCCAGGAGAACCGACACTTCATCAATGCAGAGCGATTGGCGCTCATGCCGCGCCATGCGCTGCTGATCAACACGGCACGCGGCGACATTGTCGACTCCGACGCGTTGGCCGCAGCACTGCGAGCCGGGACCATTGCGGCGGCTGGCCTGGACGTCTTCGAGCACGAGCCGACGGTCCCGCCGGCCCTCCTCGAGCTTCCCAACGTCGTACTACTCCCCCATTCCTCGGAAGCGCAACCGTCGAGTCCCGCGTCGCCATGGGCGACCGTGCGCTCTCCAATCTGACGGCGTTCTTTGCGGGCAATAAGCCGAAGGATCTGGTGCAAGCGGGGTAGGAGCCGGCCGAACCCCTGCGGGTGGAGACTGGCGGCCAGGGCTCGGGGAACGACAACCGGGCACGATCGGGTCCGACCGTGGCGGCCTGAAGGCCGCCCTACATGTCGGTGAGCACGGCCGGCTCCGGAGCTTCTACCGACGTTTGTGGGACTCGACGAGGTCCGAGTCGAGAGGCGCCCGCAGCAACATGTGGGGCGGGTTCAGCCCGCCCGGCTGTTGCAGGTCGTCGTTGTTTCCCGACCCCTCACCCGCTAGTTAGTCCTGCATCACATTCCGCGTCCGCACTATCACATTGTGCGACAAAGATCCATTGTGCGCGCAATCCAGGTGACATCTGCGCCACCGTCGTTCGGTGCTGTTACCCGAATCCGCGACGAGCAATCTCTACAATATGAACACAGCCCAGACCAGGGTGGCCCTCCTCGCGGCCGGCGCAGCGATGTGTGTCGCGCCGAGCGTTGGCGCCCAGGCGCGCACCGTCGCGCAACCAGTTGGTGCATTGCAGCCGGCGCTCATTTCGGCCGAGATCGAAGACGTCCACAGCCACCAGGCCATGTACTCCGTGCGCGGGGATCTGCGAGAGCTGATCGTCGCTCAGGAAGCGTACTGGCGGGCACGGCGGACCTACGCCGCCGACGTGTCTTACCTCCCGATGTTTCACGCAACGCCGGGCGTGAACGTGCAGATCATTCGCGCACGGAATGACGGATGGAGCGCGCGCGCCGTGTCCAGCGACGGCCTTGGCCTCGCGCACAGTTGCGTGATCTGGATCGGAGAGATTGCCCCCGCGGAGCGTCCGACGACGGAAATCGAGCACAAGGTGTACCCCGAAGCCGAAGTCTCGTGTGATGGCGACGGATACACCGCCAAGGGCGAATGGGCGGCTGCCGGGCCGCGCTTACATGACGTACGCGCTGCACAAACTCACACAGAGCGAGTCGCGGTTCTTTGCGTTTCACCGACGCTTCACGACGAACATTGAGGCGCTCGATCCCTTCATTTGGGATCAAGACGTGACGGTCACCATTTCAGCAGCAACATCGATGGGCTGGGCCGCACGAGCATCCTTTACTCAGTTCCCTGGGCGCACGTGCGTCTTCTGGCACGGCGCGGTTCCCGATTCCGCCCTCCCGGCCACCGCCGCAGAGCGGCACAAAGCGCCGCGCGATCAGGTAGCGTGCGATTGACCACCGGATCGCCTGAAGACCAAAGCTACACGCGTCCGCTCGGGACGAGATCGTCCGAAGCCCGATACCAGTAGGCTACGGCGAGTAGAAACGCGCCCGCCAACAGATAGCCACCGATGCGGAGGGCGACGCTGAGATGCGCCGCCTCTCCCACGGCCTTGATCGCGGCGTACACCGCCGCCGCGAGGCCTGCGTGTCGGAGCGGCGGAATACTGCGCGCCCGTCCGACAAACACGGCACCGACGCCGGCGGCCGCATAGTACGCGATCAGCAGGAACGTCGCGACCTCACTCGAGACCGCTCCTGACAGTTCCTGCCGTATCCAAAGAAAGACGACGATCACAGCCAGCGAGCGTAGAACGAGCATCGCCGAGTCATCCGAAGCAGCGACACCGTGCGCGCGCGATGAATCGAGCCATGGGGCCCGGCCTAGCGCGGCTACGGACGCAGCCCACGCGATGGCGGACGCGGCGGCCGCAGCAGATGGGCGAGTCAGGAACGGCGTGTACGCATAGTCAGTGCGGGCTGCCAGCAGCACCCAGGCCCAGCCGGCCGTCGTCGCGAGCGCGACGAGTATCGGGACGGACGCACTCGGCCACCCCTGCCGCGCTGCCATCGCCGACAGCAGCATGGCGTACGCGCTCAGCAGTACGATCGTGAGCACCGGGTGGCGCTGTCCAGTCGCTATGACGATCGCTGCCCCACCTTCCAGCCCAGCCATTGCGATCGCGAGTGAACGACCCGTCTGCAGCGACGCGTCCTTCGTGCCACCGGTCGCAGACAGCCGGTCGTAGACGGTGGCCGCGATGCCTGCGCCGATTCCCCACCCCGCCGTGATGAGAGCGCGGTCCACTGCGATCGGTGGCGCCGCCCAGAGCGCCGCGCCCAGGAGCGCGAGCGGCAGAGCGCCCGCTCCCAGTGCGCTGCGCAGCGTCGCGTCACCGAGACCAGGCAGTGACGCGTACGCGGCGACAGTCCCGATGGCGGCGCACGCGACAGCGCCAGCCGGCAGCGAGCCGTGCGACGTGAGGCGAGCCAAGGCGCCCCACAGGCCGACCAATGCGCCTTGGGCAAGTGTCGACCTGCGGCGAGGGGGAAGCACAAACAGCGCCGTGCCGGCGCACGCGAGTGCGAACGCCGACGGCAGGAACGCTTCGACCGCCGTCCAATCAGGTTGCGGCATCTCGGCGCCGGCCGCAGCGTACAAGACAGAGCCGGCGGCGAGGATGGCCACGGGGAACTCCCATCCGCGGTCGCGCACCGCCCACACCGCTGCCGCAATCACCAGATAACCGAACGCAAGGAACGCCACCACGTGCGGCTCCCCGTTCGATGTCACAAACGGCGCGAGCAGGGCACCGCCCACACCGACGGAGAAAATCGTGGGCTCGTCATCGAGTAGCGCGAGCGATGCGAGCGCCGAAGATGCAACCGCAACGCCGGCCAGCGCGACCGGGGAAGAGACGAGATGGAGCATTGGCCCCGCGCCCCACGCATTGACGTGCACGATGGCGAGCGCCAGGGCAAGCAGTGTATGGCCGAATCGTCGTGCGCCTCGGCTGCGCAACCGAAAACCGAGTGCAGCGATGCCGATAGCCGCTACGAGGCCAAGACCAACCCGCACCGGCGGCCCCAGCAATCCACGCGCGATTGCCCACTGGACGAAGGCGCCGACACCGAGGAGAATCGAAACGGTTGCCAGCGCCAGGGCACCGTACCGCCCGACTGCGGCTTCAAGGCCCATATCACTCGCCGGCGGCGCGCTGCGCCGGTTCGGCCCACGCTCCCTGTGCGCGGGTGACGGCGCGGTCGGGCCTGAGGCGTCGGGCGGAGCTGCTGCGTACGCCGGCCGACTGATCGACGCCGACTGTGGTCCGGCAGCGTGCATCGGAGGGACTGCCGGCCCATGCGGCGCGACCGTCGTTGGCGCGATCGCGACGCCCATTGTTTCGCCTTTCGCGCCGCCTAGCGCCGAGACCTCGGCCCGAAGTTGTTGCACGAGCGGATACAAGGCGCGCACGACACCTTCGAGCTGATCAACTCGGCGTGCCAGCTGGTCGAGATCTGTCACAACCAAGCAGACGAGGCTGATGGGCCTGCGATACGGTGATTGTGTATCTTGCGCGAATGGAAACCACCCTCACCGATCGCCCGACCCCGCCCCCCGTGCCGCCGCCGGGGGACCTCGATCTGCTTTCCATCAACGCAGTTCGCATTCTGGCAATGGACGCGGTGCAGAAGGCGGATTCGGGGCACCCCGGCACGCCGATGGCGTTGGCTCCCATTGCGTACCTGCTCTACACGCGGTACCTGCATCACGACCCCGCTGATCCGGCGTGGCCCAACCGCGACAGGTTCGTTCTGTCGGCCGGACACGCCTGCATGTTGCAGTATGCGTCGCTCTATCTCTCGGGCTACGCATTGACGCTGGACGATATCAAACAGTTCCGCCAGTGGGGCAGTAAGACCCCCGGTCATCCAGAATACGGCCACACCCCGGGCATTGAAGTGACGACTGGCCCGCTGGGCCAGGGCGTCGGCAACTCCGTGGGCATGGCAGTCGCTGAAGTGGCCCTTGCCGCGGTGTTCAACCGCCCGGGCCATGAGATCATCGACCACCACACGTATTTCATCTGCAGCGACGGTGATCTCATGGAAGGCGTTTCGCACGAAGCGGCCTCCTTCGCGGGACACTTCCAACTCGGCAAGTTGATCGGGTTTTACGATGACAATCACATCACCATCGATGGCTCGACGGACCTGACGTACTCCGACAACGTCGGCGAGCGATTTTCGGCGTACGGGTGGCACGTGCAGCACGTCGCCGACGTGAACGATCTCGGCACTCTCGGTGCGGCGATCGAAGCGGCACAGGCCGAGACAGGCCGTCCATCGCTGATCATTTGCCGCACGCACATCGGCTATGGCAGCTCCAAGCAGGACTCCGAGAAGGCACACGGAGAGGCCCTGGGAGTCGAAGTGGTCGCGCAAGCGCGCAAGACACTTCGATGGCCGTGGACCGAGGCGTTCTTCGTCCCGCCCGAAGCGATCGCCAACTGGCGCAAAGCGGCCGAGCGCGGGCGCGCCGACCACGAGGAGTGGCAGATGCGCTACGCCTCCTACCAGTCGGCCCATCCGGATGCTGCCGAGGAGCTGGACCGTCGATGGCGTCGGGTGTTGCCGCCAGGATGGGACTCGGCGATTCCGACGTTCACGCCGGAAAACGGGAACGTCGCCACCCGGGCCTCTTCGAACGTCGTCCTGAACGCCATCGCGGCGAAGACTCCGGAGCTCGTCGGAGGCTCGGCAGACCTCACCCCGTCCAATGGCACCGCGCTCGCCGGCATGCGCAACTTTTCAGTCGAAGACTACGCCGGTCGGTACTTCCATTTCGGCATCCGGGAACATGCCATGGGCGCGATCATGAATGGGATGGCCGTGCACGGGGGGTTCATTCCGTTCGGCGGCACGTTCCTGATCTTCTCGGATTACATGCGTCCGCCGGTGCGGCTCGCGTCGCTCATGCGGCTGCACCTGATCTACGTCTATACCCACGACTCGATCGGCCTGGGCGAGGACGGGCCGACCCATCAGCCGATCGAACAGCTCACGGGCCTCAGGAGCATTCCCTTCATGACGGTCATCCGGCCCGGCGACGCGAATGAGGTCTCAGTCGCGTGGCGGATTGCCATGACGCACTCGGATGGACCTGTCGCACTGGTCCTCACCCGCCAGAAAGTGCCGCTCATCGACCGAACACGGTTCGCGAGTGCTGACGGCGTTACGCGTGGCGCGTACGTTTTGGGCGATGCGTCCGGCGGAGCGCCGCAAGTCGTGTTGCTCGCGAGCGGATCCGAAGTGTCGCTCATCATCGAGGCTCAACAACGCCTCGCGGCGGCCGGCATTCGTGCGCGAGTCGTAAGCGCACCGAGTCTGGAGATTTTTGCGCGACAACCTGAAGAGTACCAGCGCACGGTTCTCCCGCCGGGACCACCGCGGGTTGCGGTCGAAGCGGCCCATCCCATGCCGTGGTATCGATGGGTGGGCACGACCGGAGCCGTCGTGGGACTCGAACGATTCGGTGCGTCCGCTCCAGGACCGCGCGTGCTCAAGGAGTTGGGAATCACGGCGGATCACGTGGTGGAGTTGGCGAAAGGGGTGCTAAAGGGCTAGACGTTCGACGTTCGACGTTCGACGAGACAAACCTCGAGGCCAGCCGGGTGCATGCAGCTGGCCTCGAGGTTTGTCTTAGTGTCGAACGTCGAACGTCGAACGTCGAACGTCTGCCGTTAGTCGTCGTGGCAAGATTTTCGCTTCTGTGGTCCGTGTGTCATCGATCACATTTCGCGAGGCGCTCGCGGTCGCGGGCGCACTGTGTATCGGCACCGCATGCGGGGACAGCACCGCACCGCTCACACTCCCTCCGCGGACGACCGTACGTCAGGCAAACGCAGAGGCCGGCGACTCATCGTGGGCCGTACCGGTGTCCGGCTGGGCCCCGCAAACACAGTTGGCCGTGTGGGCGAGTCCGTACGCGGCGCGGCTTGGGGATACGCTCGCCGTTTATATCCACTCGACCGAAGGCCCGGTCGCGGTCACGGTGTATCGGCTGGGCTGGTACGGTGGCGCCGGCGGACACGTCGTCTTCACACAGGACACTGTCAACGCGCAGGCCCAGCCGGGATGCTCTGCACCGTTCCCCGGCCCAGTCGTGTGCCCATGGACGCGGACACTGCGCATCGTCGTCGGCGACAATTGGGTGAGCGGCATCTACCTCATCAAAGCCGTCGATCGAACACGCCTGGCGGGCTTCTACCCGTTCGTACTCACCGACTCGAGACCCGCGACCTTCGTCGCGGTCGTCCCGCAAATCTCGTGGCAGGCATACAATGCCTACGGAGGGTCTTCCCTCTACACTGCGAATCAGGCGGCCAATGCGAGCGACCAGCCCGGTGGGAGCTTCGGGCATTTTGTGTCCTTCGAGCGCCCCTATGGTGCGAACGGCGGCTCGATGTACATCCTCGACGATTACAAGAGCCATGATCTGCGCGACCTCCGCTTTCTCGAGCGGAGCGGCATGGACATGACGTACGCGTCGAGTGTCGACTTGACCGAGGATTCGCGCGGCCTGCCCCATCCGAAGAAGGGACTCATCTTCATCGGACACGACGAGTACTGGACCTACCACGAGCGATCTGTCGTGCAGGGGATGCGCGATGCGCATGTGCACCTCGCATTCCTGTCGGGCAACAATGCCTACTGGAACGTTCGACTTTCCCCGGGCCCCGTGACCGAGCGCGCGGCCGACGTCGTGACGTGCTACAAGCTCGATCCCGATCCAGCCGCGGCGGCCGATTCACTGGTTACCACCGAGTTTCGGCGCAAGCCGGTCGATCGGCCTGAGGACGCAATGATCGGGAGCGAGTACGTCCTGGGGACGCAGACTACGCCGCTCCAGCCACTCGTGGCGAGTGACACAGCTGTAGGCCCGGAGGCGGCTTCGTTTCTCGCGGCGGCCGGGCTGCACGCCGGCCAACAGATTCCGGACCAGATCGGCATCGAGGGGGACCGCATCATTCCTGACACCTCGTCGCCGACGAACGTCCAGGTGCTGTTCAAGTCACCGGTCGTTCCCAAGTTCGTGGTCCCGTACGCCCCGTATTATTACACGACTTTCTATATCGCGCCCAGCGGGGCGGGCGTCTTCAACGCCGGCGACGTCGAGTGGGGCCGCGGTCTCGATGGCTTCAATGGCACCGTGGAGAGCCCCGCGCTCCAACGCCTCACGACGGCCGTGCTGCAGTGGATGGCGGGGCATTGAAAGACTAGACGTTCGACGTTCGACGTTGACAAACCTCGAGGCCAGCCACGGTGCATCCAGCTGGCCTCGAGGTTTTTTCCAACGTCCAACGTCCAACGTCTAGCGTCCAGCGTCCAATGTCTGCTGTTCGACCATCTCCGGCGCGCCGGCGTGGGCGGCGCCCATTTCGACGACTACCTCGTGCTGTCGTCCGTCATCGGCCAAAGTGATGACATCATCGCCCGCGGGAACGCCATCCACGCTCAGCGCTGTGACCCCACGATTGGCGCCGTTTGGATTGCGCACCTCGATGTGATACCGGGTGGAGCGGTAGGTATAGTCGATCGTCACTCGATCCCAGTGGGCCGGGATACAGGGGTCCACCCGGAGCGTGGTTCCACGCTTGGTGAAGCCCAGGATGGCCTCCAGGCCAACGCGATACATCCAGGCGGCCGATCCTGTGTACCAGGTCCATCCCCCGCGGCCCAGGTGCCCCGCGGCGGTGTACACGTCCGCTGCCACGACATAGGGCTCGACTTTGTACCGCCCGACGGCGGCCGCGATCCCGGTGTGCGTCAGCGGGTTGATCATCTGGAAGAGCTCGAGGGCGCGATCCCCGTCGCCATCGAGCGCGGTGGCGAGCACCGCCCACAGGGCGCCGTGCGTGTACTGCGCACCGTTCTCACGCACGCCGGGCACGTAGCCCTTGATGTAGCCCGGGTCGTGCGTCGTTCGGTCGAACGCCGGCGTGAGCAGCATCAGGAGTCGCGCATCCTCTCGTACGAGGTGCCGGTTGAATGACGCCATGGCCTGGCGTCCGCGCTCCGGCGGCGCCGCCCCCGAGATCACGCCCCAGCTCTGGGCGATGGAATCGATGGTGCATTCCGATTCGCTCGCGCTTCCGAGCGGTGTGCCGTCATCGAAGTAGGCGCGGCGATACCACTCGCCATCCCACGACGTGGCCTCGATCGCCTCGCCGTACTTGTCGGCCTGCTGCCGGAGCGACGCCGCAGCGCCGGCATCATTGCGCGCATCACAACGCGCGGCGAAGCGCCGAAGCGCCGTGATCAGGAACCACGCGAGCCACACGCTTTCGCCGCGGCCCTCGATGCCGACCCGATTGAATCCGTCGTTCCAATCTCCGCTTCCGATGAGCGGCAAGCCCATGCGGACCAGTCGTCGCCGCTTTCCGCAGCGCACGAAGGCAATGCTCGTACACTGACGCGTGTTCAGCCGTGACATCCGGCCGGTCATAGAGCTCGCTTTCGCCCGGCTCCAGCACTCGCGTCGTCAGAAAGGGCGCCTGATCGTCGAGGACGCCGGTATCACCGGTTACGGCGATATAGTGGTCCACAATGAAGGGCAGCCACACCAGATCGTCGCTGATACGGGTCCGCACACCCTGCCCGGTCTGTGGATGCCACCAGTGCTGGACGTCGCCTTCGATGAACTGGCGCGCTGCGCACCGGAGGATGTGGGCCCGCGTGATCTCGGGCTCGGCGTAGACGAACGCCGCTGAGTCCTGCAGTTGGTCGCGGAATCCGAACGCGCCGCTGGATTGGTACAGCGCTGTCCGGCCCCACATCCGGCACGAGAGGGCCTGGTAGAAGAGCCAGCCATTGAGCATCGCGTCGAACGTCGGCTCCGGGGTGCGTACCGAGATCTTGGCGAGGCGATCGCGCCAGGCGGCCTGGGAATCAGCAACGGCCCGCCGCGCCGCATCAGCACCTTTGTATTTCTTCGACGAGGTCGCGCGCTGTTGTGGGTGCGGCCGCCGCGCCAAGCACGACTGCAATCGAGCGGGTTTCGCCGGGTCGCAGTGCCACTTCGCACTGCAGGGCCGAGCATGGATCGAGCCCCGCGCCGGTGGCTTCGGCCAGCAGGATCCGGTCGGAGCGCCGCCGGATCGCCATAGCTGCCGTTGCGTCCGAGGAACTCGCGCCGGTCGGCCGTATAGCTGCTGAGCGGCTCGCTGAGCGCAGCGAACGCGACCCACTCGGCGAACTGCGGGTCGAACCCATTCTGCGCGAACATCGCCTCGAGGCCCCGGTCGAACGTCGTCCGCACGTGATGCCGCGTCACTTCACGGGCCACGCCGAGGACCCACTCGACGTAGCTCGTCACCGTGAGGCGCCGGAGATGGTTGGTCTCGTTCGTGACGGTCAGCACCGTGATTTTTACGGGATCGCTCGGCGCCATGCCGAGCGACAGCGACGCGGCGATGCCCGCGTGGTTGTGCCGAAACTCGGTCATCCCCGGGCTGTGGCGCACGACGTAGGGCGATGCGTGTCGCACCGGCGTAGGTGTGACCGTCCACACTTCCCCGGTCTCGTCATCGCGCAGGTAGACGACCTCCGTCGACGGATCGCTCACCGGGTCGTTGCGCCACGGCGACAGCCGGTAGAAGTAACTGCTCTCGGCCCAGGTGCACCCACTGCCGTTCTCCGACACGAGGAAACCGGCCCGCTCGTTCGCGATCACGTTGCCCCACGGCGCCGGTGTCGTTGCGCCCTCGCGCAGCGTGATCTCGTACGCGCCATCGGGCGCGAGCGACCCCAGTCCGTTCTTCGGCACGGCGCCCGTCAGCTGTCGGACGGGAGCCGCCGCACGCGGAAGCCCGATCGATGGCACGTCACTGATGACAGGCGCACTGCCGTCGCGCGACCGCGTCGCTCCCGGTGACGTGTCCCCGTCGTCGACGCCACCTACGCCCGTAGCCCCTGAGGAGACCGCTGTCGCGCTGGTAGCGCCGTCGGGTGAGGCGCGGTCGCTGTCAGAGAGCGCGTCTCGTGCAGCGGCCGCAGCGAGCGTGCTGGGCGTGACAATCGCGTTCGCCGTCTGCACCTGCGGCACGAACGGCGCCGGATAGTCGGGCGTCGCATCTGGCACCTCGAGGATCTCGGCCAGGCGCAGGCCACCGTCGCACGGCACCTCCACACCGGCCATCGCGCGCAACGTGGCCAGGTCACCCGCTGGCAGGAGGTCGCGTCGCCGGATGAAGACCCCGCCGGACTTGTCGAGCATCGAGCCTTCGGTCGACCCCATCACCGTGGTCAGCAGCGCATCCTGCAATTCCTGGTTGTACGACGGCGGATGCGTGTTGAGCAACACCAAGTCCACCGCCATGCCCTTCAGCCGCCAGTAGTGATGTGCCGCCAGCAGCTCGCGAACCGTGGGCACCCCAGCCGTCGATTCGATTGTCGCGAGCACAATGGGGTTGTCGCCCGAGATGCCGTGCGCCCACAGCGCGTCGCGCCCGCGGCGCGCCTGCTGCAGCTCGCGTTGCGGCGCTCGCACGGCCGGGGTGACATACGTGAGATAGCCGGCGATCTCCTGATACAGCGCCGCGTCGGCCGGTGTGATGGCCAACTCGCGGAGCTCGACCTGGGCTTGCATCCACGACAGGTCGAGAGCGCGCTGGGCACTGTATGGGTCGTGATATCGGTCGGCTAATTCCAGCGCGCGATCACGGTCCGCGGCAATGAGGGTCGTGAATGCGACACGCACGGAAAGGCCGCCCGCGAGGCGCACGCGAACGCGAAGCGCGAAGACCGGATCGAGGACCGCGCCGGTAGTGCCCGAGAGCGGCCCTTCGGCCGTATCGTCGAGCGCGGCGGGCGACCGGACGCCTCGACAACGGCCGAGCAACCGCGCACGATCCGTCTCACAGGTGACCGTTCCAATCAGATCACGACCGACGGTCCCAGCCGCCGTGCCGACCGCCGCCACGTGCACGCGCCCACAGCCGACGCTCGGTCGACGAGCGCGGGCGACGCGACGCGAGGATGGCGGCACTCCCTGGCTGCCATTCGGTCTCGATGAAGAGATTCGAGAACGCCGTGCCCTGGAGATCGGCGTCGTGCGGCGCGAGGACGATCTCGCCGTAGCTCGTGAGCTCGAGCTCGCGCGTGGTGGACCCATGATTCGTCAGGGTGAGACGCCGGACCTCGGCGGCGTCTTCCGGCACGACCGTCACCTCGAGGCGGCTCTCGATGTCCGCATCGCGTCGCTGAAACGTGGCCCGATCGGTGGCGAAAGTGACCCGATACCAGTCACCGTTCGCCGCCACAGGCTGGTAGGCCGCGGACCACAAGCGGCCCGAGCGTATGGGGACCGTCGAGTCGGAGGATGGCGGCGTGACGTCCTTGATGTAGCACCACTGCCCGCTGTTGTCGAGCGTGCCGTCTGCACGCCAGCGCGTGATGTCCATGCCGTCGAAGCGGCTGTAGCCGCCGCCTCCGTTCGTGACCATCACGGTGTACGGCGCACGTCCGAGGAGTGCGATGTGCGGCCGCGGCGTGAGCGCGGTATCCAGCGAGCGGGCCGCGGGCTTCTCGACCGAGGCCAAGCCGCGCCGAGGCCGCTCCTCGCCCATCGCCGCTCTGCGCCGCCTGCGTCATGAAGCGCCGCGGAATGCGCTCGAACAGGACAAGCTCCGCCGACCGCACGAGCGCGTCGCTGTGGAACCGGCGCTGCCACAGGTCGCGATGGATCGCGTTGGTGAGCGCCACCAGACCCATGCCGATGTGATGCGCCATGTACGCGAAGACGACCGCGCTTCCGCGTGCCCGGTAGCGGCCGTGTGTAGTCGATCGCATCGCGGAACCCGAACGCGCCGAGCGCCCCTTCGCCTTCGAGCGCCACGAGGTTGCGCATGGCATGATGCGGATCCACGCCGAGGGCGAGGAGCGTCGCGTACGGTGCGACGACGAGGTCGCGCGACAGTCCGCGCTTGAGCGCGAGGGCGGGCACGCCGAAGGCGCGATACTGGTAGACCTGGTTTCGGTCCCGCGCGTTGTACGCGGATTCCGACACCCCCCAGGGCACGCCGCGTTCACGCCCGTAGGCGATCTGCGCGGCGACGGCGCCCTCGTACGTCTGGTCCAGCAGGGTGAAGGGGAACGACTGCATGACGAGCGCCGGCATCAGGTACTCGAACATGCTCCCGCTCCACGATATCAGCGTCAGTGTCGCCGGCGGCCGTCGTGAGCGAGCGGCCGAGCCGGAACCAGTGCTCGACCGGCACCTCGTCCTTGGCGATCGCGATGAAACTCGCCAGACGCGCCTCGGAGGCGAGCAGATCGTAGTACGACACATCGAGCGACGACGTCGCGACCTGGTAGCCGATGGAGAACAGCTTGCGCCGCGCGTCGTACAGGAACGTGAAATCCATCTCGTGCGCATACAACGCGGCGCGCGTCGCGAGCGCCTCGAGCCGGGCGAGCTGCTGAGCGGCATAGGTCGAGGTGCGCGCCGCCTCGCGCCAGGTCGGAATGCTCCCTCCTGGCGCGTCGGTCGGCGTCACGCCCTTGGCCCCGACGGCGGCGACCTCCGCCAGACACGCTTCAAGCAGCGATCGTCCCCAGTGAGCCACGTCGTCGGCGGCTCGGTTTGGGACACCTCGGAGGCAACCGACTCGCCTGAGGGCACGGCTGGCGTCGGGCCGCCCGCGACCACGCGCCCGAGGGCGGCCGTCCCGCCGCCACGCTCGGCGAGCACTCGCTCCGCCGTGCGCAATCGATCGACAAGTGTCTGAATCGCCTGCGCTGAAGCCGTGCCGTGACTCGGCGCAACCGCGACTCGCGTAGTAGCGGGCAGCACGGGCCCCGTCGAATCCGCAATCGCGGTCGTTACGGATGCGGCCGCCGGTACATTCGTCGGTACAGGTCCCGCGCTGGAAGGCCAACCCGCGATCTGCGGCAGGGACGCGATGACCGCGCGCACGCGCTCGGCCGCTTCGAGCACCGCCTGCCATTGACGCGGACTGTCGACCGCACCCGACGAGGCGGCGTTGCGCAGTTCATCGGCCGCGATCGTCAGCGCGGTGTGCAGCGCCTCCCAGAGCCGCCCGTCGACGACCGGCTCATCGGGTATGGCGAGGCACGCCTGCTTCAGAGCGATCAGATGACCCGCGAGATTGCCGCTGTCGACCGTCGAGATGTAACGCGGGTCGAGTACCTGGAGGTTGGACAGATCGTACCAATTGTAGAAGTGCCCTCGCCAGCGCTCCATGCGCTCCAGGGATCGAAAGACCTGCTCCAAACGCTCGATCATCGCGCTGCACGGGAGGAAGCCGAGATCGTACGCGCTGGCGATGCTGAGCAGCTGGAGCCCGACGTTGGTCGGTGACGTGCGCGGCGCGACCACCGGCGTCGGATCTTCCTGGAAGTTGTCCGGCGCGAGCCATTGCGTGTCTGCCGAGACGAAGCGGTCGAAGTAGCGCCAGTGCAGCAATGCGTAGCGAAGCGCAGTCCATCGTTCGGAGGCCGACAGCTGGCGCTCGCGGCGGACGGCAGGCGCACTCAACGCGTTCGCGATCGTGGGGCTCACGAACCACGACACGACGAGCGGCAATGTCGCGAGGAGATAGAGAATTTCGTGTTGGGCCATCCAACCGTCCGGGCCCACACCGTTGTGAGCCATCAGGCCGCGGATGATCACGGCGAGCCCGATGACACCGGCGACTGTCACGGCCGGCCACATGCGTCGCCACACTTCGCGCGGCGACCCCGTCCCCATTACGCGCTCGACCTGCGATGCCGTCTGCCACTCGAGCAGCAGGCGATGGGTGACGACGTGCCGCCACAAAGTGCGCACGATGGCGTCGGCCGACACCACCGCCTGATGCGGCAGGAAGACGATCGCCAGCGCAACCTGCTGGAGCGCTCGTCATGGCATCGCGGCGATCGACCGGTAGTACGCGCGCCACGAACGACCGCTTGGGAGCCGTAGCAACGAGAGCGCGAGCGAGGACACCCACGGCGACGCGATCCCCGCGAGCGACCAAGGCCGTCCAGACAAGCGGCGTACCGGGCAGAAACAGCCACCCGGCAACAAGCAGCACGAGCTGCGCGATCTCCACGACGCTGCGGCGGAGATTGTCGAAGATCTTCCATCGCGAGATCGCCGACAGCCGGTTCGGCTCCGCGCCATCGGGCCCTGGAACCCGCCCGCCAAGCCAGCGCAATAACTGCCAGTCTCCTCGGATCCACCGGTGCTTGCGTCGCGTGTAGGTCAGGTAGCGGGTCGGAAAGTCGTCGTACAGCTCGACGTCAGTCGCCAACGCCGCACGCGAGTAGGCGCCCTCGATCAGGTCGTGGCTGAGCAGCGTGTTCTCGGGAAAGCGCCCATGTGTCGCGAGCTCGAAGGCGTCGACATCGTAGATGCCTTTCCCGGTGTAGCTGCCCTTCGGCGAACAGATCCTGATAGACGTCGGAGACGGCAGTGGTGTAGGGATCGACACCCGGATGCCCAGAGTAGATCGCGGCGAATCGTGAGCGGTTGGCACTCGTCAGCGTGATGCCGATGCGCGGTTGCAGAATCCCGTAGCCCGCGACGACCCGGCCGCTCGCCGGATCGTAAATCGCCCGATTCAGCGGATGCGCAATGGCGCCGACGAGCGTGGCCGCCGTTCCGCGCGGCAAAACCGTGTCGGAGTCGAGCGTGATGACGTAGCGCACGTTCGGCGAGCATCCGCGCATCGCCGGCGATGATCGAGAAAGCGTCGCGCGCTCCGCCGCGCAGGTAGCGGTTGAACTGGGCGAGCTTGCCGCGCTTGCGCTCCCACCCCATCCACACACCCTGGCGCGGGTTCCACAACCGATGGCGATGGAAAAGGAAGAAGCTGTCACCCTGCCCCGGCGTAGCCGGATACCGCACGTTGAGCCCTTCGATGCCGCTGCACCGCCGCGTCGAGAATGGCGCCGTCGCCCTCACACGTCGATGTCGGTCGCATCGGTGAAGTCGCTCAGGAGCGCGAACTGCAGATGCGGATCGCGATTCGCGAGGTATTGGACCTCGAGGTGCTCCAGCGCCTCCTTGACCGCCTCGACGCTGCCGAGCAAGGTGGGCACGACGACCACGGTCCGCCCCGAGCGCCGGTATGCCGGAATCCTCGAAATCGAGTTTTGGCAGGACGCGCGGCGGCAACAGTACCGTGACCAGCTGGTGCATGATGCTGATCGCGATGTCGTTGGCCGGGATCAGCGCAAACACCAGCACCGTCAACTGGGCACCAACACCCAAAGGCCCGACGAGACGGAAAGCGACGGCGAGGAGCCCGATCGTCAGCAGGGTGATGCCACCGAAGTAGACCGGATCGGCGTGACCGAGCACCCACCGGTGGACGCGCAGACCGAACGGGGGCTGGAAGCGAGTGCTCCCTTCCAGCTGCGCGCGTCCGACATCGACCAGGTAGTATCCGACGTGGCTCGGGCGGCGCGCCGTCTCGAGCGCCGCCGCTTCTGCGCTCGAAAGCTCCCCCGGGGCGGCGGCAGGCCGGACGCCGTTCCCCGACTCGGCCGATACAAGCGACGCCCAGGCCTGCTGCGCCAACTCGAGCGCACGTTGCGCCACATCGCGCTCTTCGAGGCCAGTCCCCTTGGCGATGTCCTCGACCACGTGACGGTACTTGTCGCGAGTGCCGAAGGTCATCATCGGGTAGTCGCCCGTCGGATCGCGGCGGAGCACCGCCTCCACGGCACTTGCACCCTCGACGAACGCGGACCAATCCAGTCGTGCGATCGTGCGGAGGCTCGTGATGCTGTTGGCCATCATGACCTGCGTCAGCGCCAACCGCTGATTCGACCGCGAGACCGCGTCCTCCGCGCTCAGGCTGTCTTCGGCGATCCACTGCTCGAGCCACACGAGCGGCGTGAAGTTGGTCTGGTACGTCCGAAGCTGCTGGAGAAATCGCGCGACGAACGTCGGCGTCAACGGGGGATGGCCGCCGACGAACGAGGCCAACGCCGTCGCCAGAGGCGCGGCACCGGCGTCGCTCGCACTTCGCAACCGCTCAGCCCATCCGTCCGCCGCCTCCACTTCCTCGAGACGTTGCAGCGTACGCAGCGCCATCCGGCGGATGTTCTCCATGAGCCCGAGCCGGAGCATCGTCGGGACCGCCCACAATTCGCCGGTGGTCAGCGTGGCGCCGCGCTGGAACTCGCGCACGAAGAGCTGCACGTGCTCCATCTCGACGTGACCTTCCGTATGACCGATCAAGCTGATCGCGATCTCGTAGACACGCGGATAACCCGCGAGCGTCCCGGCAGCCAGCTTGGGCAATTCCTGGTAATAGCCTCGCGGCATGCTCGCGCGGATCTCGCGCAAGTGCTCCTGGATGACGTAGAAGTTGTCCAGCAGCCATTCGCCCGCGGGGCTAATGTCCGCGCCACGCTGCACCGCGGCGGCCAACGTCGCTCGCGTGGACTCGAGGATCTGCCGCGTCTCGTCGAGGCGATTGAGGAGCGGCCGCGCCCCGCGCGCCATGGGACGCGCACCCGGACTCGCTGCAGCGACGCGCTGCTGCCGGGCGAGCGCGCGGGCGTGCTCGGCCAAGCCCTCGGCCCCGAGAAGCTCCCCGCGAATGGGCCCGGCGAACCGCTCGGCATCGGCGCTGTTCTGGGCCCGCGGCGTCCCGCTCCCGCGCCGCCCGAACAGTCGGCTCGCCAGGTCACGTCGTGTCGTCGCCATCCGTCAGACCAACACTTTCATACGGCGTACCATCTGGCTCACCCCGCCATCGAACGTCATTCGGTCGATGGGTCACTCGCGCCGGCGCGTCCAACGCGCTGCGCGCACCGCGAGGCAGACGCGGCGGTGGGATGGTATCCCGCGTAGAGTGCGTGACGCGGTGGCCTGGGGTGACCGGAGCTGGACGCATGGAACGTGCATTATATACGGACGGGCAGAGCGGGATTAGGGATTGGCGGTCACGCGTTGGGAAGGCGCGAGGCAAAGCAATGTCAGGCGTACGAACCCCATCGCGTGTTTCTACCGGTCATTCGGCGTCGGCTCTGTGCGCGCCCGCTCGGGTTCGTTGCTTAGGAGCGATGACGCCGTAGAATAGTGCTTGCAAGAATTGCGTCCACGCGAGGACGGCGGACTGGCCTAACGGCTACATTCCGGCCCGGCCCCCGTGGCATGAATGCCGCACGTGTTGTGGGATGCGCATACCCGATTTGCCGCGGATGCGTGCCGCCACACGACGCGGCGTCGAGTTGCTGACACCTGATCGGAGGTCCAGATGCGTGCCACCGCGCTGCGAGCATCAAGGAGGGCAGTTGCACGGGCCGAGCTCTGGGCCGCACTCCTCCTGGCAGCGAGCAGCCTCGCCGCATGCGCCGGTCATCACAAGACACCGGACATGGAAGAGCAGTTTGGACCAGCGCAGCTCACGGTGGAGAACCAGGAGACCCCGGATTTCGACATCTACGTGGTCACGGAGGCCGGTCAGCGCTGGAGGCTTGGCCTCGCGACGGGCCTTGGCACCACCACGTTCGAAATTCCCAAGGCCTTCGTAGACGGCGGGGCCGCGCACCTGCACTTCGTGGCGGACCCGGTCGGCGGCACCGCGGCCGAGGTGGGCGAGATGGTCGTGGTAAATCCAGGGGACGATATTCAGCTGACCCTCGCGCCCTACTAGCCGTTAGAGACGCGCCGTTGACCGCTGATCCCTAAGCCCCGCCGCTAGTCCCCGTCCTTCTGTATTTCGCGATAGCTCTTGATCAGCCTCACGGTATCCGCTTGCCCGGCGGTGTCCAGCACAATGCCCCGGGTGCGGAGAGTGAGGCGGTCGGCGTGGGTGAGCAGCGCACCGAGACGCGTACCGCGAGTCGCGGCTTCGTCGAACTCCCACGTTTCAGCAGACGTCGTGCTCGGTGGGATCGGGTGTTCGACAGAGAGTGCAATGCCGTGATCGTCGTCGAGCCCCCGCGCGCCCAGTAGCAGCGAGACCTCAGTGATGGATGCCTGCGCCTGATTGGTGAGCGACACCTCCAATCGGTACAGGGGCCGAGCGCGCCGCGGTTTGACACGTTGCACCTGGGGTGGGCCGACGGCGACCAGCCGCTCGAGATCACTCTCGCGCGGCCGGTTGGCGATAGCGACCCTCTCGAGCTGCGCGTTGTCGATCGTGCTGAGCGCGCTTTGAAGCCCAGAGACCCCGACCAGCCGCCACCGGAGACCATTCCGCTGCAGCACGAGGCCGATCTTCATGTCGACCACCAGCTCGCGATAGCGCAGTGTCACCGGAACCGTCGCCGTCGTTCCCTCAATGAGCGGGCGATCGATAGACCGGACATCGAGATGATCGCCATCCATGATTACGGACAATGGTGGTTGACTGATAAACGCGTCGACAACGCGCGCGCTGACCGGCTCCTTTCCACCGTCTGGAGACTCGAGCGCGGCTGACGTGGCACGACCGAGGCGATCGCTGAGCGTCTCCTTGGCATCCTGCAGGCGCGCCGACCGACTGCCACGCTGCTGCGATTCAGCACCCGCGACTGCCTGGTCGAGGCCGCGTCGCGCTGTCAACCAGTCCACTGTCTCATTGACGACCTGGTCCGTGAACGCGCTCGCGTCCGCGTAATAGGCGAGCTTGGTCCCATCCCCATGCTCAATGGCGGCCGCGATCTCGTTCACTGCGTATTCCGGACGTCCCGCGGCGCGGTGCCGCCATACCAAGGCCCAAGTGAGGGCGACCAACACGAGGGCGCCCGCCACCCATGGAATCTTGGGTGACCCAAGTCGACGCTCCCACTTTGTCCGCCGCTTGCGGACCGGCGGTCGCGCACGCGTTCCAGGGGGTCGCGCAGCGGGCGGCTGGTCCGGCGAGCCCGGCGCCCCCGACTGAGCCGCTTGCGCGCCCGATCCTCTAGGTGAAGAACTGGCCAAAGGAAACGTCCGTATCGTTGGTACCAAGGGGATACGATCGAAACTGGGCGCGGTTACGGCCGTTGTTCCGGTACCTGTCCTACCGTAGTATCTGTCCCAGGTAACGGTCGCACGGTCGAGGGGGCCGTGCGCCGGTCGTCGACCCACCCCGCGCGTCCGATCCGGTGCCCGAATCCGATCCTGTACCTCCCGCCTCGAGCCCAACAGGACCCTCGGCCGACCCCTCAGGTCAGCCGGCACCGCCCGTGGCCCTTTCGCCAGATGCTGAGCTCGGCTCTCGCGTCACCCGCGCGCTGGGAACCTGGTTTGACGTCGACCGGGAAATCGGCCGCGGGGGCATGGGCATTGTGTATCACGCCACCGATCGGCGACTCAAGCGAGCGGTCGCCGTCAAGGTGCTACCGCCCGACCTGGCGTTCCGCGCCGACATCCGAACACGGTTCCTGCACGAGGCCGAAACCGCGGCGCAGTTAACCCATCCCAATATCGTCCCGATTTACAGCGTCGACGAGCGGGAGGGATTGGTCTACTTCGTCATGGCGTTCGTCGACGGCCAGACACTGGCACAGCGCCTCAAGGACGCGGCTGGCCCGCTGGGCGTAGATGAAACACGGCGGATTCTTCGCCAGATCGCGTCCGCCCTCGCGTATGCGCACGCGCACGGCGTTATTCACCGCGACATTAAGCCGGACAACATCCTGCTCGCCAGCGGCGGGCAGGTGATGGTGACGGATTTCGGCATCGCGCGAGCGGTCACCGCGGGGATGGACTCCCGCCTCACGGCCACAGGGGTCGTGATCGGTACACCGGCCTACATGAGTCCCGAACAGTGTGCGGGTGACAAAGAGATCGATGGACGCAGCGATCTCTATTCGCTGGGCGTGCTTGCATATCAAATGTTGAGTGGCACCCTGCCGTTCACGGGTACGAGCTCGGCCTCGATTCTCGTCAAGCAGATATCCCAACCGCCGCCGCCTCTGAGTCCACGGGCGCCCTGGGTCCCTGCGGGACTTGCTGCTGCGACGATGCGCCTACTTGCCAAGGATCCGAACGACCGGTTCCCCGACGCGACGGCGTTCCTCAAGGCTCTCGACGCCCCCGAGAGTCCGGCTCCGGCGACGGGCCAGGACTTTGCCCGAACGTCGAGTGCGCAACAGAGCGTCGCCCAGGCTGCGGCCGCACAGCCACCATTTGCGCCGCTACCGCCGGCCGCCGCCTTTGCTGCCACGCCGCCCCAATACGGCGTTCCCGTCCCGGGCCCCTTGCCGATCGCGGCACCGCCCGCGCGCCTTACGCGCGACCAGCGAAAGGCACTCAAACAGGCACGCAAGGCGGAAGAAGAGCTCGAGCCATTGGATCCTCGCCAGAGGAAGATCCAGAGGTTTCGCGGCGTGCTCGTGTCGACGGGCGGCAGCATGCTCTTCTTGTCGGCACTCAGTGTCGTGACGTCGCCGCACGAGTTTTGGGCGATCTATCCCGACCTGGGGTTGGGCCTGACGATCTTCCTCGCCTATGGCTCCCTCTGGAAAGATCACATCAGTCTGAGGGAGGTATTCAGACCACCCCCAGCGCGCCCGCCCTCCATTTCCTTCCATGGACCGGGCGGCGCGGCACAGGCGCCCGAGTCGGTTCCATCGGCTTCGTCCCTCGCACCGCCCGAGGTCCTGGCAGGCCCGTTTGGGACTGTCGTTCGCCGCGCCGCGCTCGATCGAGATCGCATTCACGACATTGTCGGAGGCCTCGATCGGCGGGACCGCGAGCAGGTTCCGAACGCCGAAGCCACGGCGAAGGGACTGGCCGGACAGGTCGGGGCGCTCGCAGCGGCGCTCCATCGTATCGATGTGGACACTCCGCCCGCCCAGCGCGCGGCCCTCGCCAACCATCGCGCGGAGCTCGCAAACCAGTTGGACCGGGCCAGCATCATGCTGCAGACTTTGTATCTCGACCTGGTTCGTTTCCGCGTGTCCAACGCAAGCTCTGGAGCCGATGGCGTCGCGGGCGTCACAGAGCAGGCCAGCGCGCTGTCGCGCGACATTGGCTATCTGCTTGGCGCCGCCGACGAGCTGCGAGCCATGGACGGTCCCTCTCGCGACCGCTGAACACGTTTTTTCGCCGGCGCGTGTCCTATCGTAGCGGCACGTGCCCAAGAGAGGGATCTTTCCCGCGCCCGTCTCTCGTCCTGGACTTCCGGTACCGAACAAAACCCTCGTTCACTGCGTAATGATTCCGTGATCTCAACCGACCTCACGAGGCCGCGCGTTGACTATTGCCGCCGCGCCCCTCTTCGCACTGCGGGCGTCGCCGCGACGTTCGTACTCCTTGGCCTGAGTAGCGCGTGCATCGCGCACGTGAACGGCAAGCCAGCCGCACCCACCAAGCCAAATCAGTACTGGGATCCCCCGAAGTCTGCAGTGACACGCGATTCGATTCCCCACACGCCGGTGCCGCCGGATCTCGAGCCGCGCTTGGCGAGACTGACCCTTCCGGACGTCGTCGACATCGCACTGACGAACAATCCGCTCACGCGTGAGGCCTACGCTCAGGCGCGTGCGGCGGGTGCCACGATAGGCGCCGCATACGGTGCCTATCTCCCTCAGGCGACAGTCTCGGCGTTCGCGACGCGCGAAGGATCGACGTCTTCGGGCACGTCTGCGAGCACGGGAGGTGGCGTCGTCCGTGGCGGCGGATTCCACACGCTCGAGCAGGGAACGGGCTCGGTCTCATGGCTGCTCTTTAGCTTCGGCGAAGTCTCTTCCTTCAACTTTGCCAAGCAGGCCTCGTTCGCGGCCTCCTTCAACTACAACGCGGCGATTCAGCTGGCGGTTCTCACGGTGGAGCAGGCGTATTTCAGCTACAACGCCGCCAAAGCCGTCGTACAGGGCGATTCCCAGAGCGTGCGTGAAGACAGCGCCAACCTCGCCGCAGCGCAGGCGCGGCACCAGGTGGGCGTGGCCACGAACTCGGACGTCCTCCAAGCGCAGACGACGTTGTCGCAGGCGACTTTGACGCTCGAGACCGATCTGGCCACCGTGCAGACGACTCGCGGATCGTTGGCCGTGGCAATGGGGCTTCCGGCAACGGTCCCATACGACATCGCTCCCGAGCCCCCGAACGTTCCGATCCAATCCGTGTCAGAAAATGTCGATACGCTGGTGGACCAAGCGGTTCGATCGCGGCCAGACCTCGCCGCATTTCGCGCACAGGCTCGGCAGGCAAAGGCCGAGGTCGGTATCGTGCGAGGACAGGGGCTCCCCTCGCTCACCTTTGGGGCGACGGGGGCGCGGACCAACTTCGACACGCCGTCCCTCAACGGAAACACGTACTCTGCACAGATCGGCATCTCGATTCCCGATCCTGCAGGTGAGCAATTGGTTCAACATCATGCAAGCCAAAGAGTTAGCTAAGGCAAGCCAAGCGAACGCCGAGTACCAGAGAGACGTAGTCGTCAACGAGGTTTTCACCTCCTATTACAACCTCCGCACAGCGACCGCCCGGGTGAAGACATCGGACGATCTGCTCGCCAGCGCCCAAGCGTCCTACGACCTTGCTCTCGGCCAGTACAAGGCCGGAGTCGGGAGCATACTCACAGTGCTCACGGCTCAGGCTGCTCTCGACAGCGCACGGTCGCAGCAAGCGTCTGCCAGGTGGATCTGGTATTCAAGCCTCGCTCAGTTGTCACATGACGTGGGCATAATCGGCCTCCACGGCGAACCCAACCTTGGTCTGACCCCGGACTCGACGCGAGCCGCGCCGCCGCGATGAGGATATCTTCATTGCCGGGCCCGTTCAGCAATCCCGGTCGGCTGGATCGGACCATCCAGGGCGCCAGCCGGCCGCCAACTTTCTGGCCCCTCGCGCGTAAGTATTTTGCATGGGGGCATGCTTCTTCGCTCCGCCCCCCCACACACGACTTTTATCCCCCGATGAATTCACGCTCGCTGGGCGCCCTAGCGGCCGCCTTGCTCGTTACAGTCAGTTGCAGCAATGACAAGGGCAAGCAGAAGCAGCTCCCGGTGCCCGTGGCTGTCGCGCGCGTCACGCATCGGAACGTGCCCTACAACATCATCGCCGACGGTGTCGTCGAGGCGATGCAGGCGACGCAGGTCCAGGCGCAGGTCACCGGTGTCCTGACCAGGGTCAGCTTCAAAGAAGGTGACGACGTGAGAGAAGGTCAGGTGCTGTTTCAGATCGATCCGCAGCCCTACAAGGCGGCGCTCGACCAGGCCAGCGCTAACCTCGCCAAGGATCTCGCGGTGTGGACCGACGCCAAGGCGGAGGCCGAGCGGTACTCGCAACTGGTGCAGAAGGACTACGCCACGAAGGAGCAGGCCGACCAGATGGTGGCGACCGAAGGGTCGAGCGCTGCCGCCACCAAGGCGGACAGCGCGGCGGTCGAGCAGGCGCGGATCAACCTGCAATGGACGACGATCACGGCCCCCATTAGCGGGCGGACGGGGCAGTTGTTGGTCAAGAAAGGGAACCTGGTTCGTTCGGGCACTCAGCAGGCGCTTGTGGTGATCAACCAGATCCAGCCGATATTGGTGCATTTTGCGGTGCCCGCGACGACCCTGCCTGCGATCCAACAGTACGCGGCAAAGAGTCCCGGGCCACTGGCCGTCACCGTCGTGCCGGGTCTACCGCCTAGTGCTACCGCGCAGCCGACACTCAACGGCCCGACGCCCGCCTATACGACCGAGCCGAGCGATGACCAGCAAAGCCAGTCTGTCGGCGTCGGTGATGATCCGCCGACCGGCTCGGCTGCGAATGGGTCCGGCGCCGGTGGCCCGCCCAGTGGCTCGCCCGTCGGGCCATCTGACTGGGAATGGGTCCGGCACTGGCCATCGGGGTGGCCGTCGGGGGCAGGGCGCTGGCAGCGCGACCACGGCCGCGGCAGACCCGGCCGGCCCCGCGACGTCCACTGCTGGTGGTTCGGCCAGCGCCGGCGGCACCGCTGACGGACCTCCCAACGTTGCTGGGGCTCCCGGCGGTCGACGAAACGGAGCGGGGCCCGACAGCGCCGGCGCACCCGGTGCCGCTGCAAGCGCCCGTGCACGGCGACCGGCCTCGATGCCCGGCCTGCCAGGTGTCCCCATGCCGTCGCCGGAACAGGGCACGCTGACCCTGGTCGATAACCAAGTGGATACCACCACCGGAACAGTCCTGCTCAAGGCGGTCTTCCCGAACCCGACCCGGACGCTGTGGCCAGGCCAGTTCGTGGCCACCACGATCCGTCTCTTCACGGAGCAAAACGCGCTCGTCGTGCCCGCGCAGGCCGTCGTGATGGGTCAGCAGGGCACGTACGTCTATCTCGTCGATCAATCGGGCACGGCACGCCAACAACCTGTCGTGGTCGAGCGTACTTCGGCAAACACCGCCGTGATCGCGTCTGGCCTGACGGAGGGCGATCAAGTCGTGACCGATGGACAATCCCGGTTGACGCCGGGCGCCAAGGTCAATATCCGCGGGCTCATTCCCGCGGGTAACGGCGGCGCCACTCCGGCGCAACCCAGCACTTCTGGATGAACATCACCGGCCTCTTCATTCGACGCCCAGTCATGACGACCCTCGTCATGCTGGGCGTCCTGATCTTTGGGATGATCGCGTACACGAAGCTGCCCGTGAGCGATCTGCCCAACGTCGACTACCCGACGATCAACGTCAACGCGAGTCTGCCCGGCGCGAGTCCGGAGACCATGGCGGCGGCGGTAGCCACGCCGCTCGAGAAGCAGTTCTCGACGATCGCCGGCATCGACAACATGACGTCGTCCAGCAACCTGGGATCGACGTCCATCACGATTCAGTTCAATCTCGATCGAAACATCAATGCCGCCGCGCAGGACGTCGAAGCCGGCATCTCGCAGGCGCTGGTGAACCTGCCGACGGGCATCATCCCGCCGTCGTTCTTTCGCCAGAACCCAGCCGCGGCGCCGATCCTGTTCATGGTACTGACGTCTGGCAACGAGCCGCTCTCCGTGCTCGACGAGCTTGGCGAGACGACGATCGCACAGCGCATTCTCGATGGTGAACGGGGTGTCGCAGGTGATGGTGTGGGGGTCTCAGAAATACGCCGTCCGCATCGGGCTCAACCCGCAAGCGCTGGCATCACGCGGGATCGGCGTCGACCAGGTGACCGCGGCCGTCAACGCACAGAACGTGAATCTGCCGACCGGCGTCATGTGGGGACCCAATCAGGCGATTACGGTCCAGGCGACGGGCAATCTCTATAACGCTGCCCAATTCCAGCAGATCGTCGTCGCCTACCACAACAGCGCGCCCGTGCTGCTGCGCGATGTGGCCGATGTCACCGATGACGTGCAAAACAATCGCACGGCGGCCTGGTACAACAACCAGCGCGCGATCATGCTGGCCGTCATGCGGCAGCCCGGCACCAACACGGTCGAGGTGACGACCAACGTCCGCAAGATCCTGGACGAGATCCGGGGCGAGATCCCGGTCGACGTCAATCTCATCGTGGCGTACGACCGCGCGCAGTCGATCGAGCGCGGGGTGCACGACGTGAAGTTCACTCTCGTCGTTGCGCTCGTCCTCGTCGTCCTGGTGATTTTCATTTTCCTGCGCAACGTGTCGGCGACGATCATCCCGAGCCTCGCGCTGCCGATGTCCATCATCGGCGCCTTCTCGGTGATGTACCTGCTCAACTACAGCATCGACAACCTGTCGCTCATGGCGCTCACCCTCGCCGTGGGCTTCGTCGTCGATGATGCCATCGTCGTGCTCGAGAACATCGTCCGCCATATGGAGATGGGCAAACCCCGCATGCAGGCCGCCCTGGATGGCGCCGCCGAGGTGGGGTCGACGATCGTGACGATGACGACGTCGCTCTCGGCGGTGTTCATCCCGATCATGTTCATGGGCGGACTCATCGGGATGTTGTTCCACGAGTTCGGCGTCACGATTGCTGTGGCGATTCTGGTGTCCGGGTGCGTGTCACTGACCCTGACGCCGATGCTATGCAGCCGGTTCCTGAGTCCGGTACACACTGCCAAGCACGGCCGGCTCTACACCTGGTCGGAGAAGGGATTCAACGGGGCGTTGCACGCGTACGAGCGAAGTCTCGTGTGGGTCATGCGTCACCGGCCCATCATGCTGGGCTTCTCGGCCCTGACGCTCGTCATCATGGTCGCCCTGTTCTCGGCGATCCCGAAGGGATTCCTGCCCGAGCGACGACACCGGCCAGCTCATGGCAACCACTGAAGGGGCGGAAGGCATCTCATTCGAAGCCATTCTGCCGCTTCAGAAGAAGGTCGACGCGATCCTTCTCAAGGATCCCAATGTCCAATCGATCATGCCGTCGGTCGGCTCTCAGGGCTCGGCCAATCAGGGGCGTGTGTTCATCATCCTGAAGCCGCTCGGAAAAGGGCCGAACGATCGCCATCTGGGCGCGGATGCCATCACCAATGAGCTCATGCGCAAGGCGAACGCGGTCCCCGGCATCACGACGTTCATTCAGAACCCGCCCTCGATCCGCATCGGTGGCCGACAGTCGAAGAGTCTCTATCAGTTCACGCTCTATGGCCCCAATCTGGCAGCGCTCGATCAGGCTGCGCTCACCCTCCAGGGGCGACTCCAGAAGATCCACCAGTTGGTGGGCGTGACGACGGATCTCCAGATCAAGAATCCCGAGGTCACGGTCCTCATCGATCGCGACCGTGCCACCGCAGTTGGGCATCACGGCAAGCCAGCTCGAGCACACGCTCTACGACGCGTACGGCTCACGGCAAGTGTCGACCATCTATACCCCGACCAACGAGTACTGGGTGGTCATGGAATCCATGCCGCAGTATGAGCGCGACGAAACGGCGCTCGACCAGCTCTACGTCCGCGCCCCGGCCACGAACCAGGTCGTGCCGCTGTCAACGATCGCGCGGCTCCAGCGGACCGTCGGCCCCCTGAGCATCAACCACTCGGGCCAGCTCCCGTCAGTAACGATCTCCTTCAACGTCGCGGGCACCGTCGCGCTGAGTGAGGCGGTCAGCCTCGTGCAGAACGAAGCTCGCCAGGTGCTGCCCGCGACGATCAGCTCGGCTTTTGGCGGTACGGCGGCGGCGTTTCAATCATCGCTACAGGGACTGTTCGTCCTGCTGGCGCTCTCGATCTTCGTGATCTACGTCGTGCTCGGGATTCTCTACGAGAGCTTCATCCACCCGATCACGATCCTGTCGGGCATCCCGTTCGCCGCCGTGGGGGCGCTCATCGCGCTGCTCATCACCCACAATCAGCTCGATATCTACGGATTCGTCGGGATGATCATGCTGATCGGGATCGTGAAGAAGAACGCCATCATGATGATCGATTTCGCGATCGCGACCGAGCGGAGCACGCACAAGACCGCGTCCGAGTCGATCATCGAGGCCGCGAGCATCCGATTCCGGCCCATCATGATGACGACAGCGGCCGCGATCATGGGGAGCCTCCCGATCGCGATCGGTCTCGGAGCGACCGGCGCATCACGCCAGGGACTCGGCATCGTGGTCGTCGGTGGGCTCGCCATCTCGCAGGTCGTGACACTGTACATGACGCCCGTGTTCTACACGTACCTCGACGAGCTCCAGGCGTGGCTTAGCCGCAGCCTCGACGGCCGGTGCGCCTGCGCCGTTCCCGACGCCGGCCCCGGCCGGTGATTGAGCCCCGATGACCTTCTCGATCCCGCGGCTCTTCATCATCCGCCCGGTCATGACGACGCTCGTCATGATCGGCGTGCTGACCTTTGGCATCATCGCCTACACCAAGCTGCCGGTCAGCGATCTGCCGAACGTCGACTATCCGACTATCCACGTCTTCGCCTCACTCCCTGGCGCGAGCCCTGAGACGATGGCGGCCGCGGTCGCGACGCCGCTCGAGAAGCAGTTCTCGACGATCGCCGGCATCGACAACATGACGTCATCGAGCGACCTGGGGTCGACGGACGTCGTCATTCAGTTCAACGTCGATCGAAGGATCGACGCCGCGGCTCAGGACGTCCAAGCAGCGATCTCGCAGTCGATGGTCTACCTGCCCGTGGGCATCATCCCGCCCAGCTTCCATCGCTCCAATCCCGCGGCCGCGCCTGTCATGTTCATGGCGCTGACGTCCAAGCGTCGAGCCGCTGTCCGTGCTCGATGAGATCGCCGAGACGACCATCGCGCAACGCATGTCGATGGTGGATGGTGTCGCGGAAGTCGGCGTTTGGGGTCAGCAGAAGTACGCGGTCCGCATCGCGCTCAACCCGCGAGGCGCTCGTCGTCGCGCGGGATCGGCGTCGACCAGGTGACCGCGGCCGTCAACTCGCAGAACGTCAATTTGCCGACGGGCGTCATGTGGGGCGCGCAACAGACGCATCACGGTCCAGGCGACGGGCAACCTCTACAACGCGCGCGAGTTTGGCGCCATTGTCGTTGCCTACCGTAACGGCGCGCCGGTCCTACTGCGCGATGTCGCCCACGTCACCGATGACGTGCAAAACAACCGCACCGCTGCCTGGTACAACGATGAGCGGTCGGTCGGGTTGTACGTGCTGCGGCAACCCGGCACCAACACGGTCGCCGTCACACGCGCCGTCAACGTCCTGCTCGATGAGATCAAGGGAGAGATCCCGCCGGACGTCACCCTGCGCGTCACCTACGACCGCGCCGTGTCGATCGGCCGCGGCGTGCACGACGTGAAGTTTGCCTTCGCGGCGGCGCTCGTGCTGGTCGTCCTCGTGATCTTCATGTTCCTGCGCAACGTGTCGGCGACGATCATCCCGAGCCTCGCGCTGCCGATGTCCATCATCGGCACCTTCTCGGTGATGTACCTGCTCCACTACAGCATCGACAACCTGTCGCTCATGGCGCTCACGCTCTGCGTGGGCTTCGTCGTCGATGATGCCATTGTCGTGCTCGAGAACATCGTCCGCCACATGGAGATGGGCAAACCCCGCATGCAGGCGGCCTTGGACGGCGCCGCCGAGGTGGGGTCGACGATCGTGACGATGACGACGTCGCTCTCGGCGGTGTTCATCCCGATCATGTTCATGGGCGGACTCATGGGGATGTTGTTCCACGAGTTCGGCGTCACGATTGCTGTGGCGATTCTGGTCTCCGGGTGCGTGTCACTGACCCTGACGCCGATGCTATGCAGCCGGTTCCTGAGTCCGGTACACACCGCCAAACACGGCTGGCTCTACAATTGGTCCGAGGCGGCGTTCAACGGGGCGTTGCACGCGTACGAGCGAAGTCTCGTGTGGGTCATGCGCCACCGGCCCGTCATGCTGGGCCTCTCGGCGCTCACGCTCGTGATCATGGTGGTTCTTTTCGAAACGACGCCCAAGGGACTGTTCCCCAGCGACGACACGGGACAGCTCATGGCGACGACCGAGGGCGCCGAAGGGATCTCGTTCCAGGCGATTCTCCCGCTCCAACAGCGCATCGATAGCATCCTGCTCAAAGATCCCAACATCAAGTCGATCATGCCCTCGGTCGGCTCCCAGGGCTCCGCCAATCAAGGGCGTGTGTACATGGTGCTGAAGCCGCTGGGACCGGGGCCCGACGATCGCCATCTCAGCGCGGATTCGGTCGTGAGCGAGCTCATGCCGAAGCTCAACACCGTCCCGGGGATCGCGGCATTCGTGCAGAACCCGCCGTCCATCCGTGTCGGTGGCCGAGGCTCCAAGAGCTTCTATCAGTACACGCTGCTCGCGCCCGATCTCCACGAGGTCGAGAATGTCGCGCAGCAACTCCAGCAGAGACTCGAAGCGCGCCATGAGTTCGAGGGGGTGACCAGCGACCTCCAGATCAAGAATCCCGAGATCCAGGTCCTCATCGACCGCGACTGCCGCGTCGAAGTTCGGCATCACCGCGAACCAGATCGAGCAGACGCTGTACGACGCGTACGGCTCGAGTCAGGTATCGACCATCTACACGGCGACCAACGAATACTGGGTCGTGATGGAGTCGCTGCCCCAGTACGAGCGTGACGAGAATTCTCTGCGCGAACTCTATGTGCAGTCACCGCGCACCAAGCAGATCGTGCCGCTGACGTCGATCGCTCGACTGCAGCGGTCCGTCGGACCGCTCGAGATCGATCACTCCGGCCAACTTCCGTCGGTGACGATCTCGTTCAACGTGTCTTCGGACGTGGCACTGAGCCAAGCGGTGAGTCTCGTCGAGCGTATCGCCCATGAGGTCGTTCCGTCCCACATTACCGCCGGCTTCGCCGGACAGGCGCAGGCGTTCCAGGCATCACAGCAAGGCCTGGTCGTGCTCCTCCTGCTGTCGATCTTCGTCATATACGTCGTGCTCGGGATCCTGTACGAGAGTTTCATCCACCCGATCACCATCCTGTCTGGCATTCCCTTCGCAGCCGTCGGCGCCCTCATCGCGTTGCTCGTCACGCGGCACAGCCTCGACGTCTACGGCTACGTCGGCATGATCATGCTGATCGGCATTGTGAAGAAAAACGCCATCATGATGATCGACTTCGCGATCGCGACCGAGCGAGCGGGGCACAAGGCCGCGCCCGAGGCGATCGTCGAGGCCGCAAGCATCCGCTTCCGGCCCATCATGATGACGACCGCTGCCGCCATTATGGGGAGCCTCCCTCTCGCGATCGGTTTGGGTGCCACTGGAGCATCGCGACAGGGTCTCGGTATCGTGGTCGTCGGCGGGCTCGCGATCTCACAGATCGTGACGCTCTACATGACCCCGGTGTTCTACACGTATCTCGACGAGCTCCAGGCCTGGCTCGGACGCAACGTGACCACTTCGATCCCGGCCGGAGTTCCACTGACGGCCCCCGCCCCCGCCCCCGCGGGCGACTGACACCGCTTTGTCTTTCTCATGACACGCCTCTTCATTACTCGCCCGGTCATGACGACTCTCGTCATGATCTCCATCGTGTTCTTCGGCTACATCGCGTACACGCGGCTGCCGGTGAGCGATCTGCCCAACGTCGACTACCCGACGGTCACTGTCAGTGCGACGCTGCCGGGAGCGAACGCCGAGACGATGGCGTCGACGGTTGCCACGCCCCTCGAGAAGCAGTTCTCGACGATCGCCGGCATTGACAACATGACGTCGACGAGCAGCATCGGCACGACGAGCATCGTCGTCCAGTTCGTGCTCGATCGCAACATTGACGCGGCCGCGCAGGACATCCAGGCCGCGATCACCCAGACGCTGCGCACGCTGCCGCAGGGAATCATCCCTCCGTCGTACCAGAAGACGAACCCCGCGGCGACGCCGATCCTGTACTTCGCGATCATGTCGCCGTCGCTGCCGTTGTCGACCCTGGACGAGTACGGGGAGACGACCATTGCGCAGCGCCTGTCGACCGTGAGCGGCGTGGCCCAGGTCCTCGTGTTCGGCCAGCAGAAGTATGCGGTGCGCATCCAGCTCGATCCGCAGCTCCTCGCGTCGAAGGGGATCGACCTCGAGGATGTCAACACGGCCGTCAACGCCGAAAACGTGAACATCCCGACCGGGATCCTCTGGGGTCCGAGCGTGGCGCTGACCGTGCAGGCCAGTGGGCAGCTCCCGAGCGCGTCCTCGTTCGCGAACATGATCATCGCGTATCGCAACGGCGCACCGGTCCGACTCCAGGACGTCGGACGGGTGACCAATGACGTGCAGAACAACAAGACGGCGAGTTGGGTCAACGGCGAGCCGGCCATTGTGCTGGCGGTACAGCGTCAGCCCGGCACCAATACGGTCAAGGTGGCGAACGGCGTCAAAGCCGCGCTCGCCCGCATCCACAACGAGATCCCCACCACGGTGAACGTGCAGACCTTGTACGACCGGTCGCAGTCCATCGAAGCCTCGGTCGATGACGTGAAGTTCACGCTGCTGTTGACGTTGGTACTTGTCGTCGCGGTGATCTTCGTCTTCCTCAAGAACGTGTCGGCGACGCTCATTCCGAGCCTGGCCCTGCCGATGTCCATCATCGGCACGTTCACGGTGATGTATCTCCTGGGATACAGCCTCGACAACTTGTCACTCATGGCGCTCACGCTCGCCGTGGGCTTCGTGGTCGACGATGCCATTGTGATGCTCGAGAACATCGTGCGCCACCTCGAGATGGGGAAGCCGCGCATGCAAGCGGCGCTCGACGGGTCGGCCGAAGTCGGCTTCACCATTCTGTCGATGACGCTGTCGCTCGCCGCCGTGTTCATCCCCGTGCTCTTCATGCAGGGCATCATCGGGAAGCTGTTCCACGAATTTGCGGTCACGATCGGCGTCTCCATCCTCGTGTCGGGCGTCGTGTCCCTGAGTCTTACGCCCATGCTGTGCAGCCGTTTCCTCCGATCGGATCATGGCGTGGTGCACGGACGACTGTACAACACGCGTCGAAGGCGGTTACGAGCGCGTGCTCAAGGCGTATGAGGACAGCCTCGCCTGGGTGATGAACCACCGATTCGAGGCGCTGGCGTTCTCCGTGATGACGCTGGTCGTGACCGGGTGGCTCTTCTATGCGATTCCCAAGGGGCTGTTCCCAACCGACGACACCGGCCAGCTGATCGCGACGACCGAGGCGGCAGAAGGCGTCTCGTACGACGGACTCATCGCCCATCAACAGGAAGTCGCACAGCTCATGGCGCAGAACCCCGATGTGGCGTCCGTGCAGTCGTCGGTCGGCACGCTCGCGGCTTCCAATCAGGGGCAGATCACCATCAACCTGAAGCCGGTCAACGAACGCAAATACACTGCGGACCAACTGACCCGCGTGCTTACCCAGGATGCGGCCGGCGTGCCCGGGATCTCCGTCTACGTGCAGAACCCGCCAGCCATCTCGATCGGCGGCCTGCAGTCGAAGAGCCTGTACCAGTTCACCATGCAGAGCGGCAACATCACCGTCCTGGATTCCAGCGCGCGTGTGCTGGAAGCCAAGCTCAAGGCGCTGCCTCAGCTCAGTGGCGTCACGAGCGATCTCTTGATCGAGAATCCGCAGGTCACGATCCAGATCGATCGGCCCAAGGCGGCCGCGCTCGGCGTCTCGGCCGCGGAGATCGAGAATGTGCTCTACGACTCGTTCGGCCAGCGCCAGGTCTCGACGATCTATACCTCGACCAACGAGTACTGGGTCATCATGGAGGTGTTGCCTCGGTATCAGCGAGACATCAACGCCCTCAACTCACAGTACGTGAAGTCGACCAGCGGCCAGGAAATCCCAATGTCGACGGTCGCGCGTTTCGTGTCGGATCTGGGCCCGGTGACGATCAACCACTCCGGCCAGCTCCCGTCGGTCACGATCTCCTTTGACTTGCGGCCCGGCACCTCGCTCGGCACAGCCGTGAGCACCGTCCAGCAGCTCGCCAAGGAGACGCTCCCGCCGGCCATCACGATGAACTTCGCGGGAACGGCCCAGGCGTTCGAGCAGTCGATGGACGGTCTCCCGCTCCTCCTCGCCCTGACGATCTTCGTGATCTACATCATTCTCGGCGTGTTGTACGAGAGCTTCGTGCATCCGATCACGATCCTGACCGGTCTGCCCTTCGCGGCCTTCGGCGCGCTGGGCACGCTCATGGCACTCGGGATGGATCTCGATATCTATGGGTTCGTCGGGATCATCATGCTCATCGGCATCGTGAAGAAGAACGCGATCATGATGATCGATTTCGCGATCGAGACCGAGCGCGCGGGAAACCGGACGCCCAAGGATGCCATCCTCGAGGCGGCGAGCATTCGGTTCCGGCCGATCATGATGACCACGGTCGCGGCCCTCATGGGCGGGATCCCGATTGCCTTTGGCTGGGGCGCCGGTGCGGCGGCCCGTCGTCCGCTGGGCGTGGTCGTCGTGGGCGGCCTCGCCTTCTCCCAGCTCGTGACGCTGTACGTCACGCCGGTGTTCTACACCTACTTCGACGAGCTGCAGACCTGGTTCGAGACCCGCGCCGAACGCCGCCGTCACCGCAAGGAAGTGTTGGGCGGTGCCGGACCGATGCCGCTGCCGGCGCAAGGGGACTGAAAGGGGCTCGAGGTTCGACGTTCGACGACAAACCTCGGGGCCAGCGAAGTGCACTCCTGCTGGCCCCGAGGTTTCTTTCCAACGTCGAACGCTAGCGCAACGTCCAGCCCTTCACAATGGCTCCACCGCCGTCGTTCGCCGGCTCCGGCCGCCGCGACCGTCGATCTGGAATCCGGCGTCGGGGCCGAACAAGCGCGTTTCCAGCTCCGGTGCGGGCACGGGCCGCGAGAAGTGGAAGCCCTGACCGAGGTCGCACCCGAGCTCCCGGAGGCGATCGAGCTGTTGCGGCAATTCGATCCCTTCCGCGATCGTCCGCACGGAGAGCGTCGTGCCGAGTGTGATGACCGCCTGCGCGAGCGCCCGCCGGTTCCCGACGCCGGACGCGCCAGCGGCGTGGGCGACGACGTCGTCCACGAATGGCTTGGCGATCTTGAGGATGTCGATCGGGAAAGCGCTGCAGGTAGCTCAGCGACGAGTACCCCGTTCCGAAGTCATCGATCGCGAGTCGCACGCCCACCGTTTTCAGCGCCTGGAGTGTCGTCTGGACGGTTTCCGTATGCGCAGTGAGCACGCTCTCGGTGAGCTCCAGGATCAGCGCGTGGGGCACGAGGCCCGACTCAACGAGCGCGGCGCGCACGTCGGCGATGAACTGTGGGCTTTGAATTTGCCGGCCGGAGACGTTGACCGTCACAGCCAGCGGATCGTCCGGCCCGCGCCGCTCTCGCCACCACTGTGCCTGCTTGCAGGCTTCGCGCAGTACCCAGGCGCCGAGCGGGCAGGATCATCCCGGTTTCTTCGGCGAGCCCGATGAACTGGCCCGGCGCCAACAGGCCACGTCGCGGGTGCTGCCACCGCACGAGCGCCTCGACGCCCGTGATCGCTCCCGTCTCGAGCATGACGATCGGCTGGTAGTGCAGGACGAGATCTCCGCTCTCGATCGCGTGGCGCAGGTCGGACTCCAGCTCGATCCGCTCGATGGCCGTGACGTGCATCTCGGGAGCAAAGCGCTCGTATCGGCCCTTGCCACGCGTCTTGGCGAGGTACATTGCCATGTCGGCGTTGCGCAGAAGACCGTCGGCCCCGTCGCCGTCGCGCGCAGTCGCGATCCCCAGGCTCGCGCCGACGAAGACCTCGCGCCGGCCGATCGAGAAGGGGCGCGCGAGCGCGGCAATGATGCGCTCGGCCACCTCGGTGCACGCGGCATCGTCCGCCGGATCCTCGATGAATACCGCGAACTCGTCTCCGCCGAGTCGCGCGACGGTATCCGAGCTGCGTACGCAGGCGAGGAGTCGGCGGGCAGCCTCGACCAGCAGCGAGTCACCGGCGGCGTGGCCCAGACTGTCGTTCACCATCTTGAAGTTGTCGAGATCGAGGAAAAGCAGCGCTTGTGGCGGCTGACCATGACGCTGCGATCGACTCAATGCGTGCGCGGTGCGATCGCGCAGCAATGCCCGGTTTGCGAGTCCCGTCAGCGGATCGTGGAACGCCTGATGCGTCAGCTCGGCTTCGAGCGCCGTTCGCTCGCTCACGTCGCGCGTATTCAAAACGATCCCGCGAACCGATGCGTCGTGCAGCAGGTTCATGCCGATGCTCTCGACGGATCGCCAGCTGCCGTCGCGGTGCCACATGCGCCACTTCACCGTCGCCAGCGTGCCGCCTTCGGCGATCGTGCGGTGCAAGAAAAGCTGCACCCTGCTCGCATCGTCCGGATGGACGAGCTCCGAGAGGGCGAGCCCTTCCAGTTCGGTTGGCTGATGTCCGAACAAGCGTGCGATCGACGGACTCTGATACGAGATGCGATGCCCGGCATCGACGACTGTGATCAGATCCGATGCGTTCTGCACGAGCGACCGGAATCGGGCGTCCTGACGCAGCCGCTCCTTCACCAGTCGCACATTCTCTCGTGCGGCGACGATCTGTCGCATCACCACCAGCGCGGTGAGCAGGAGTGCGCCGACGATGATCTGCCCGAGCGGCTGGTTCCAGACCGGTCGCGAGACATACAACAGGAGTCCGACGCCAGCGACCACCGAGAAGTACGGCAGCAACGCCACTCGCGGCTGAGGGGCGAGATCCGCCCGTTGCCGCGCATGTCCCTGCGTCGCCACGACCGCCTGCACCCGTGCAGCGACACCGAACGCGAGGCCCGCGATCAGCCAGAGACCATCGATGACGTCGCCGGTGTGATAGTCGCCCACCAGCCGCAGGTGACCGTAGACGATATCAGCCACAAACTGTCCGACGATACCGACCACGACGATCTGCAACGCACGGCGAGATCCTTCAGCCGGCGCGCGCGAGAGGATCGTGGCCGCCGCGAGCAGCAGCACCAGATCGGCAACCGGGAAGGCAACCGACATGAGCCGGTCGCTCCACGGGCTGCTTGCGGCCATCGCGGTCGGGCGCAGCACGAGGTACCACGTGAGCATCGTGCCGCCCACGAGCACGGTCGCGACATCGAACCAGAACTTCGCCCGCTCATCCCGGGCCCTGGGCGCAACCGGGAAGGCCAGTAGACCCGCGATCCAGAACGGGTAGGCGCTCAGGCTGAAGAGATCGATCCAGACGTGCGGAGACTCGTCGCGGAGCACGAGCTCGTGGTACGTGCCGAGCGCGTCATTGGTGAAGATGCAGAGCGAGGCGATCGCAAAAAGCAGCCACCCGCGCCTCGTCGCAGGCCCGAGCGCCGGGTGACGGGATGCGCGCCAAGACAAGACCGATGCGACAGCGTACACCGGCAGGTAGTACAGCGTCGTCACAACGTCTTGCCGGTGCGAAGACCCCCACCACAGCATGCGGAGGACGACGTACCCAGCCAGGTACACCGCCGCGGCCGTGATCGCCCTGGCAGCCTCGTCGTCCCGCCACCACTGCTTCAGGGAGCGATATCGCGGATGTGGCCCGGTAACCGGTTCGGACGTAGGGTGACCGCCTAGTGAGACCCACGCGATATGGCCCGCGCCGAGGGGGATTCCCCGGCGCGGCCGTGCCCTTAACAGGACGAACAGATAGCGGCTGTAACTACAGGGGCCCTGGACCAATTTGCCAGCGACTAGAGGTCAGGTCTCAAGGACTCGCGGCGCGTTCTCCCAACCACTTCGCATAGGCCACCGGCGACACCTCCGACGGCTTGATCTCACTGCGTCCGCCCCAGAACACGTTGGTGTATCCGACCGTCGATGCCCGCCTCTGCTAAGTGCCTATCAATGGCTGACTTATGAGCCATCACCAGTCGCTTTGTCGGTCCCGTGCACCACCGCCATGACGTTCACGTTCCCGAACTCCGGGCCTCCCTCGCGCCAGTAGGCGTGCGTCACGATGAAGTGGCGCCCCACCTCGCGGCCCGCATCGATTTCGCGACCAGGCGGCACCTGCCAGTGGAACAGCGCGTTGTACCGCGTGACGCGTGTGCCGCCGATCGAGGGCTTCACGTGCTCGAGAAAGGTCGAAAAGCGGCCAATGACGCCACGGTCGGCGAGCTGTTGGGCCTCCCGGCAGAACTCGTCGAGGGACAGACCGGCGGCAGCGCACGGTCTCGCCACGGATCGGATCGAATCTCCTCGACGGCGAACTCCCGTTTGAGTGGCTCCAGGACCCGCCATTCGAGGGGCGAGAGCTCCACGATGGCCGTGTCGATCACGTCGCCCAGCGTCTCGGCGCGGCGCGCCGGGCTCGATCGTCTTGCGCCGAACGTGGCCCACGCCGAGGGCGAAGAGTCGCTTGGCCGGCATCACGCGATACCGGACGCCGCCCATCCGTCGCAGGAGGTAGTCGCAGTGGTCAGCCATGTCGAAGCCCACCGGGACCTTGAGCGTCGACCAGAGCCGGTACACCGAGCCTGCGTTTCGCTGTCGGTCGAGCGGATGACCACGTGGCCGGAGAACGGATCGTCGCGTACGAGCAGGTCGAACGCGGCGTCGAGGCGCTCAGGCGCGACCAGCCACGCGACCAACGCGCCCGGCGCCAGGTTGGTGGCCATTAGCGTTTGGCGGATACGCCGAATCGTGCCAGCCGCAAGCATGGCCCGCAGCCGCTCGAGCACCGTTTCGACCGGCACGCCAGACCTCGCCGCGATCTCGGCGAATGGGTCCGTCAAGAAGCCGGCGATCCGATCCTCGGACACCGCGAGGATGCGGGCGTTGACGGGATCGGTGATCTCGACCGGAACGGCGGGAGGTGCAGACGTTAGCATGGAATGACGGTCGGCGGTGTCGGGCGAGCGACAACCGAGGAAATATGATCGGCAGTTGCGGCCCGTCGCGACCTTTTCGCACCTTTACCAAACCGTTTCTCACCCGGATCGAACACATGCACAGCGCCCAACGCTACCAACACGTTCACGGAGTCCGTCATCCGCGAGATGACGCGGGTCGCCCGCGCCCACGGGGCGATCAACCTGGCGCAGGGATTCCCCGATTTTCCGATGCCGGACCCTATGAAAGACGCGGCGTGCGCGGCGGTGCGTGGCGATGTGAACCAGTACGCCATTACCTGGGGCAACCCGGCGTTGCGGCTCGCCATCGCCGAGAAGTATCGGCGGATGTACGACCTCGAGGTCGACCCAGAGCGCGAGATCACGGTCACGTGCGGCGCAACGGAGGCAATGGCTGCGACGTTCCTCGCACTCATCAATCCGGGCGACGAAGTCATCATCCCGGAGCCGTTCTACGAGAACTACGGCCCGGATGGCATCCTGGCAGGCGCTCACCCGGTCTTCGTGCCGCTGGACCCGCCGGCTTGGCGGCTGGACGTCGAGCGGATTCGTCGAGCCGTGCACGCCGCGGACACGCGCCGTGATCCTCAACTCGCCGCACAACCCGACCGGCCGCGTCTTCACGCGCGAAGAGATCGGCGAGCTCGCGGCCCTGTGCATCGAGCACGACATCACGGTGTTCACGGATGATCCGTACGAGTACATCACCTACGCGGGCCGGCATCATCCGATCGCGACGTGGCCGGGAATGCGCGAGCGCACGGTGACGATCTCGAGTCTGTCCAAGACGTTCAGGTGCACCGGGTGGCGCCTCGGCTACGCGATCGCGCCGCCCGAGACCACGAACGCGATCCGCAAGGTGCACGACTTCCTGACCGTGGGCGCGCCGGCGCCGCTGCAAGCCGCGGCCGCCGTCGGATTCGCCTTCGACGCGGAGTACTTCAATCACCTGGCGCGGGACTACCGCGTGCGCCGCGACCTCCTCGTCCCAGGCGCTGAGCGAAGCCGGCTTTCGGTTCACGATGCCCGAAGGCGCGTACTTCTTCCTCACCGACTTCAGCGAATTGAGCGACGCTGTCAGACACGGAGTTCGCGATCTGGCTCGCCCGCGAAGGTGGCATCGCGACGGTCCCGGCTCGAGCTTCTATCACGACCGCAGCGAGCGCTGTCCGCTACGTCCGCTTTGCCTTCTGCAAGAAGGTGGAGACGCTGGAGGCGGCCGCCGAACGATTGGCGAAATTGCCGGCGAATGGTGTAGAGCGGCTCGACGTTCGACGACAAAGCTCGGAGCCAGCAGCAGATGCACGTTGCTGACCGCCGAGGTGTCCTATCGAACGTCGAACGTCGAACGTCTCGCCGCTGTCCGCTTGCCCCATCACCCCGACGATCCCCTGCTCCAGCCACGCGTGCCGTCCGTCGAGCACCTGCCGGGCGAGTCGTGACAGTCGCGGCATCGGTCGGGTCTGAAGAATTCGGCGAAATAGCGACCGAATGCGGCCGCGGGCCTGACGGCAAAAAGCGTCGGCCAACGTGATGGCCTCCGGCTGTCCCTCGCCTGCCAGCATCTGCGCACGCACGCAGGCCGCCGACATCGCGAACAACTCCGCACCGATGTCGACGGCGCGAAACAGCACCATCTGCCGGCGTTCGAGCTTCGGTCCGAACCGCACCATCGCGTGCACGATCGAACGCGCCGAGCCGGCGCGTCGCGCGCTCGGCAAACCGCAGATGGCGGGCCAGCCGACCGAATTCGCCGAACGCGGGAAGCTGTCCGCGGCCGATCCATCGCGTGGCGTACCACGCCGGATAGAAGCGAACGACGCGACCGAGCGCACGCAGGCGCTCGCCGGCCGTGGCGCCGGGCTCGACGAGCGCGAACGCGGTGCGCATGTGGTAGTCGACGGCCTCGCGCGCGATGAAGAGGCGCATGATCTCCGAGGACCCCTCGAAGATCAGATTGATGCGAAAGTCGCGCATCGCCCGCTCGACCGGGATACGCGCGCTCGCCGCGGCGCGCGAGCGACTCGGCCGTCTCGTAGCCGCGTCCACCACGGATCTGCAGCGTGTCGTCCACGATGCGCCATCCGGCTTCGGTGTTGTACAGCTTTGCGATCGCCGCCTCCAGCCGGATGTCGTATCCGCCGCGCTCGTACAACAGCGTCGAGAGCTCGGCGACCGCCTCCATCGCGAACGTCGTGGCTGCCATCGATGCGAGCTTGTGCGCGACCGCCTCGTGTCGTCCGATTGGCTGACCCCACTGCACCCGCTCCACCGCCCACGTACGCGCGACCTGCAGCATGGCTTTCCCGACGCCGGCGCAGCCGGCCGGGAGTGTCAATCGCCCCGTATTGAGCGTCGTCAGCGCCAGCTTCAGCCCCTTTCCTTCGCCCCACAAAATGTTCTCGCGCGGGACCCGCACGTTGGTGAAGCGAATGAGGCCGTTCTCGATTGCTTTGAGTCCCATGAATCGCAGGCGCTGAACGACTTCGACACCTGGCATGTCGCGCTCGACGATGAACGCCGTGATCTGCTTGCGAGGCCGCCCCTTGACGATGACGTCCGGCGTGCGGGCCATGACGACGAATAACTCGGCTCGCGTGCCGTTCGTGCACCACAGCTTCTCGCCATTCAGCACGAAATGAGATCCGTCGTCTGACGGAGTGGCGGCTGTCGTCATGTTCGCCGGGTCCGAGCCGGCGTCCACCTCCGTCAACGCGAACGCGGAGATCGCACCCTTCGCGAGGCGCGGGAAAAATCGCCGCTTCTGCTCCTCGGTCCCGAAGAGGGCCAGCGGCTGTGGTACGCCGATCGACTGCGAGGCCGAGAGCAGCGCGGTGAGAGAGCCGTCCTTGGATGTCACCAGCTCCATCGCGCGCACGTAGGCGAGCGGCGACAACCCAAGGCCGCCGTACTCTCGGCGGGATCTTGATGCCGAACGCCCCCATCGCGCGGAGCTCGTCCACGATCTCGTCCGGGATCTGGCCCGTACGGTCGATCTCGTCCGAATCGATCCGCTCGACCAGCGCTCGCAGCTTCGCCAGAAACGGCTGCGGCACGCGCCATCGCTTCGGGATCAGGTCGCGGATGCGGATGGATCAAGTCCAACCGATACCGGCCCAGAAACAGCTCGCGGACAAAGCTCGGGTGCGCCCACTCGGTCTCGCGCGCCGCCTCGGCGACGTCGCGAGCCTCGCGCTCGGACGCCGGTGCGCCAGCCTTGCCAGTCGGCGTTTCGACAGCGGTGGCCATGACGGATCTCCGGAGTTGTCTGCTTGAAAGCTAGCCCGGCCGCCTAACCTGAATGGGCGAAGTCTGGGTCGGGGGCCAAGGGAATGACCACTGCGCTTGCCACCCGGCGGGTAGGGGCGACGCAATGCGTCGCCCGCCGTTGGCCGCATCGGACACGGTGCCCGCGCGTTGGGTTCGTCGCACCGACGATTCGTCGGTCGCATCGCCGCACCCGAGGGCGACGCATTGCGTCGCCCCTACCCGCCATGTCGAATATCCTGGTCGTTCCCCTAACCCTTGACTCGCACGTCAAGCACTCTGACCTTCGGCCGTTCACCTGAACGTCCCCGGACTCACGTCATACACCATGTGATGTCGGCCCACCTCCTCGTCGTCCTGCCAGAAACCCAACTGCTGCGTCCACCGAGTCGTCTGCAGACGGCGCCCCGCCAGAGTCAGAAAGCCGGCGGCTCGGTTGGTGACCACGCCCAGCTTGCGGAGGTCGGCGAGGCCTCGGATCACCGTCGCGCCGCGTTCGGTCGCCAATCGCTTGGCGGTCGCCGGTCCGATCCCCGGAACTCGCACGAGCTCGGACAGCTGCCGCGGTGCGGATCTCGACCGGGAAGAGCTCGGGATGGGCGAGCGCCCAAGCGCATTTGGGATCCAACGCCAGCGGCAGGTTGCCTCCGGTGTCGTACGGCATCTCATCGGCGGCGAAGCCGTACTGGCGGAGGAGGTGGTCGGCCTGGTACAGGCGGTGCTCGCGAAGCGCTGGCGCCGCCTGCGCGTCCTCGAGCGGGGTGTTTCGGATCGGACGGAACGCGCTGAATTGTGTGTGATGGATCCCGCCGCCTCGATAGAGCGCCGTAACCGAACCGAGGATCGTGCGGTCCGTATCCGGCGTCGCGCCCACGACGAATTGCATTGTCATGCCGGCCGTCCCCCCGGGCCGGAAGCGATCGCGCGGTCGGCCCGAGCGCTCCTCCGCGCGCTCACGGTTCACGTACCCACGGGCGCGCTCCAGCGACACGAGCGCGGTCTCGTAGCTCTTATCCGGCGCGATCTGCGCGAGACTCGACCCGCACGGCGCCTCGAGATTCAGCGACACGCGGGTCGCCAGCGTCGTGAGTCGCTCGACCTGCGCGGCTTCCCCACCCGGCACCATCTTGACGTGGATATATCCGCGCAAACCGATGCCGCAGTCGCAGCGACTCGAGCACCTGGATCAGGTCGTCCATGACTTTGACCGGCCGCCCCGGGATCCCGGTCGTGATGAACAGCCCCTGACACCACCCGCGAGCGTGCGCACCGAGGAAAATGCGCACCAGTTCCTCCGGCTTGAGCAACGTCCGCGGGAGTTCCCGATCTCGACGCATCGGACAGTAGTAACAATTGAAGCTGCACGCGTTCGTCATCAGGATGCGTAAAAGCGACGTGCGCGGACCGTTGCCTGGCCGCACCTGCCGGATGTTCAGGGGCCGGAGCGCGCCGACCTCACGGGCATGCCGGAGGCGCGGCGGAAGCTCGCGCGCGACCGCCTGGTTGTTCGGGTCGGGGCGCCCCGTGGGTACGCCGTCCTGGTCATCGACCGCGAGCGACATCAGCAGGTCGATCTTGGCTTCCAGTCCCATCGTCCGTTGCACTTTTGCCCCCGACAGCGACCGCGGCCGCAGATAGGAGAAGGGAGGAGAAAGGGGCCGTGCGAGTTTCTTCTCATGGTAGCCGAAGAAAACCCGAAAGTCAACGGACAGAGCGCCGCTCGCTCGCGGCTGAGCTCGGCCAATGCGCAGCCCGTTCGACAACAGATGGCGCTTGTTCGTCGTATCAACCTTTGTGGGCGGCAGCGGTTCGCTTACGCGGCCGTCATACTACGAGTATCGGGTTGTCGTACGTCAGTTACCTGGAACGACTCACCCTTTGCCGAAGGTCGGTGCGTTTGTCTATGCCGTCGCCGATTCGCGAGCTCCTGAACACCATGCGCCAGTTCTCGTCCACTGCAGAGGCTGCAACGTCCGCCTCGCAGCAGGCCGCACCGAGTGGCGTTCTTCCGCTGCTTGCCGCGTACGGAGCGCTTGCGCCCTCTTCTTACAACGCGCAACCGTGGGAATTTCGCGCGTCGGTGCGCGGACTCGACATCTGGGTCGACACCTCTCGCGGCAGCCCAATAGGCGACGCGGCGCAACGGGAGCCAGTGATTGCGTGCGGTGCGGCGCTGTTCAACGCGCGAGTCGCGCTGCGACACTTTGGCTACCGGGACCTCGTCCGAGTCTGCCCGGATCCTGCCGATCCACACCGCATTGCACACATCGAAGCGGGACCGGCCATTCCCGAATCCGAGTACAACCGCACACTGTTCCGCGCCATCCCGTACCGACACACCGTCCGGGCCCGGCGTGATGCGTTCGAGCGTCGGCCCGTGCCGACGGCCGTCGTTCAGGATTTGACGGCGGCCGCCCGAGCGTCCGGTGCGTGGCTCCGCGTCGTGTCATCGCCGACCGACCAGTGCGCCCTCGCCGATCTGGTGTTCGAGGCTGGCGAGAAGTACGAGGCGGCCGCTGGTCACCTTTGGAGCGAGGATGGTCTCGATGCGCCCGTAGATCCCGGCAAGAACAACGATGACGCGGATCGGTTCGCCCACGTGATCGCGGTTGCCGAAGCGCGGCGGGCCGGCCACGCCCTTCGGGACGCACCCGTAGTCGCCGTCCTGGGGACGGACTGCGACGACACGAGCGCATGGGTCACTGCGGGAGAGGCTCTGGAGCACGTGCTGCTGCGTGCAGCCTCGCACGGGGTTTTTGCAACGTACGCGAATCAGCCGCTCCGGATCGCTGAGTTGCGCCCGTGGGTGCGGGCCGTCGCCGGCCACGCCGGCGAGGCTCATGTCCTGCTCGGCCTTGGTTTCGCTCACCCACCCGACGGGCCGCCACGCAGGCCGGTAGCCGACATGCTGGGCTAGCACCACCCGAGCTCCCGCAAGACCGCGTCACGGGGCGGGGGGCGGACGGCGGACAGCCGTTCCGACCCCGCGCATGTTAAACTAAGGCACATGGGTACCAATGTTCCGGCCGACGGACCGATCCCCGTTGCGCCGTCGATGGATGTCGTCCTTGCCACCGTGCAGGGGCCGCGCAACGATGCCCGCACGCATCGTGTGTTCTTGTTGTCCGGGCTTGCGGTGGTTACGGCAGTGCTCGCTGCCTTCGCCGCTCGACTCCTGATCGCGCTGATCGGGCTCATTACGAACATCGCGTTCTATGGTCGGGTGTCCGACGCGTTCACCAGTCCGGCCGGGAATCGACTAGGCGCGGTGGTCATCATCATTCCAGTGATCGGCGGGCTGATTGTGGGCCTCATGGCTCGCTACGGCTCTCCGGCGATCCGCGGTCACGGTATACCGGAGGCGATGGAGCAAGTACTGCTCAACGGCAGTCGCATTCCGCCACGGGTCACCTTTCTCAAGCCCTTGTCCGCAGCGATCGCCATTGGGACCGGTGGCCCGTTCGGGGCGGAGGGGCCGATCATCGCGACTGGCGGCGCACTCGGTTCGGTGGTTGGACAGCTCCTGCGCACGACCGCCGACGAGCGCAAGATCCTCCTCGCGGCAGGCGCGGCCGCTGGCATGGCAGCCACCTTTGGCACGCCGGTCTCCGCGGTGCTTCTCGCCGTCGAGCTCCTACTGTTCGAATACCGAGCCCGATCGCTCATTCCGGTCTCGCTCGCTGCTGCGGCGGCGACCGCAGTGCGAATGGCGCTCATGGGGACGGGCCCGATTTTCCCAATGCCGATCGTCGGCGCCCCAACCGCCTCGGCGCTCGCGAGCTACGTCGTCCTCGGGGCCCTGATTGGTTTCATGGCAGTGTGGATCACCCGGGCCCTCTACGCCATGGAGGATCGGTTCGAGCATCTCCCAATACACTGGATGTGGTGGCCCGCAATCGGTGCAGTCGCGGTCGGGGTAGTCGGCTGGATCGCGCCGGCGACCTTGGGCGTCGGATACGGCAATATTGAAGAAACGCTCGCCGGGACATTGACTGGCCGCGCCCTCCTGCTTCTCGTCATCTTCAAGTTCATCTCCTGGGTGGTCTCGCTCGCAAGCGGCACCTCTGGCGGTACGCTGGCGCCCCTTTTCACGATCGGCGGCGGCCTCGGCGCCCTCCTGGGAACCATGGCGGCGCGTATCGCGCCGGGGCTGCACATCGATCCACGGATCGCCGCGCTGGTGGGGATGGCTGCGATCTTTGCCGGTGCGTCCCACGCGTTGCTGGCCTCCGTGGTTTTCGCGTTCGAGACGACTCGGCAGCCGATGGGACTCTTGCCACTGCTAGCCGGCTGCAGCGCCGCGTACCTTATCTCGCTCCGGCTCATGTCGTCGTCGATCATGACGGAGAAGTTGGCTCGCCGGGGAACTCGCATTCCCTCTGAGTATGAGGCGGACATCCTCTCCCAGGTCCGGGTCGCAGATGTTGCCTCCCGCAACCCCGTCACGCTGCGCGACAGCCAGCCCATCGAGGACGTGCGAGATTGGATCGTGTCGCGCGAACCGGGCTCCGAGCATCAGGGATATCCGGTCGTGAATGACACCGGTGCGCTGATCGGGGTGGTGACCAGGCGAGACCTGCTCGACCTCGAGCTACCGATGACGGCCCTTGTGCGGGATCTCATTACACGTGCCCCCGTCGTCGTTTACGATGACAACACCATGCGCGACGCTGTGGACCAGATGGTGCACGAGGGCGTCGGCCGATTGCCGGTCGTCTCGAGGGGAGCCCCACGGCAGGTGCTCGGGGTCATCTCCCGCAGCGATGTGCTGGGTGTTCACGCCCGGCGTCTTGCCGCGCAGCGCGATGTAGCGCAGCATCTGTGGCCTATTGGCAAGACCCGCGAATCGACCGCGGCCCGTTAACCCTCGCCCGCTCCTCATGCCTCATTCGGCATCCCGCTCCGTCACCGAGCGCACGCGTCCCAAAGCCTCGGATACCGACCATTCCGAACCAGCTTTCATGGCCCTCGACGCGCTCCGCCGGATAGTGCGCGCGCTCGGGATCTCGGCGCGGACCGCCGAACGGTCGGCCGGCGTTACCGGGGCGCAGCTCTTCGTCCTGGAGCAGTTGCGGGACGCGCCTGCGCATTCGTTGAACGACCTCGCGAACCGCACCTTCACGCACCAGAGCACGGTCTCGGTCGTGGTCGACCGGCTCGTTTCGCGTGGCCTGGTAGGGCGGATCCGTTCGGAGACAGACGCACGACAGGTCGAGCTTTCGCTAACGGCGGCCGGTCGCGCGGCGCTGCGCCGTGCACCGCCGCCCGCACAGACGCGGTTGATCGCTGCGCTGCGCGCGTTGCCGCCTGCTGACTGTCGGCGGCTCGCCCGCACGTTGGGGCTTGTCGTAGGGCAGATGAAAGTCACGGGTGGGCCACCCGGCATGTTCTTCATGGACCCGATTGGCAAACCAGCCACCAAAGGCCGCTCAGCGAGACTTTCGCAGAAGCGGACCGTATCCAAACATCTGACCAGACGGTGAAGCCGTCCGGCGTCCTCTCGGCCGACCGTTAGGCGAGATCTTCGGCTCTTTTCCGCACGCGCGCCAGCGCACGTTTGCGTTTCGGACCAGGCTGAATCGTCACGGCGTGACGCCCTCGCTGCCGAAGGTGTCTACCACTCCGTGAGCGCTGTCACGTGGGACATCCCCTGCCAGTCCTCACATTAGAACCGCCCGAGAGAATGGGCCTTCTACAGCGGTGAAACACGCACTGATTTCTGGCGTCGAACGCGTTCGTGCGGTCGACGCGTCGACAGGGCCTCATGGCGCGCACCAACGATTGGCAGGTTCTCGCGTTCGCTGGGATCATGATATCGGCCGTGGCGTGCGCGGATTCGCGGGAGGCTGTCGCCCCACGAACGCCGCCGGCAGGCGCGGACCAGAACGGCACACCGACGCCCAACGCGCGTGCGGTTCTCGCATGCACCGCCACGCTGTCGGGGTTGAGCCAGCCGCTCGTGACCTGCGTGACTGCCTCCTCAGGCGGTACAGCGGGCCGCAGCGCATCACGCGCACGCGGCGGTCGCATCGCTCCATCCGACGTGATCGTTGGGCGTCAGAACATCGACGTGAACCTGGCGCTCTCGAATTTCAGCTATTCGGCCACCACCGGCATTTTCCAGTTCAATTCCGTCGTGACGAATCTTCTCAATCAACCGCTGGGGACAACGGACGGAGTTCATTCCACCTCGACGGCCACTCGCGTCTTCTTCTATACGCTGCCCGCCGTTACCAAGGGAGTTGGGACCGTCACAGTCAACAACGCGGACGGCACCGGATTCTTCACGCAGTCGCAGCCGCAACCCTACTATCAGTACACATCGCCCATCGCGCCCGGCGCATCGACCGCGGCGAAAACCTGGCAACTCAAGATCACAGGCACCGTAACCAACTTCACGTTTGCGGTCGAAGTGGATGCGGCCCTTCCGGCCGAGAAAAGCATCCGGCGCTGGGTCACGCTGTGGCAAGGACTGACGAACGATTCGTTGACGAGCGTTTGGATGCGTTCGGCCAGCGATGTGTACGCGGTCGGTTTGAGCGGCTCGCTGCTCGAGTACAACGGGACGGCGTGGAGCACAGTCACCGGGCCCAAGACCACTGGGTCAACGTCGAACAACTATCGGGCGGTCTCCGGACAAGCCGGCGCAGCCGTGGCGTCGGTGTGGGTCGTCGGTGACGCAGGTGCGTTGCTCCACGATACCGCCGGTACGTGGAGCTCGATCAAGACGCGTCTGAAGCACACGAATCTCTACGGGGTGTGGGGTGCCAGTGCGGGCACCGCGTTCGCTGTCGGGTCGGGGACCGCAATCCTGCAAGTCACGAACGGCAACGTGAACACGATGTCCACACCCGGCGGCGTGTCTAGCACACTCTATGGAACCTGGGGCAGTGACAGCGTGCACGTGTGGGCCGTCGGCGACGGAGGCACGATCCTGTTCTACGACGGCGCGTCATGGGTGCAACAGTCAAGTGGCACATCTCAGACGCTCAGTGGCGTGTGGGGTCATGCCGCGACCGATGTGTTTGCGGTCGGCGCCAATGGTACGGTCCTCCACTTCGACGGCACGAGCTGGTCAAATCAAACAACCAGCGTGACCGCACCCTTGAGTGGAGTCGGCGGCAGCTCCGGCACTGATGTTTGGGCCGTCGGCGAGAATGGCACGACTCTGCATTACAACGGGTCGAGCTGGTCAGTGGTCGGTCCACATACCGGCATCCCGCTCTCCTCGGTCACCGCGGGGGGCGCGACGCCATGGGCCGTCGGCGCCGAGGGCAGCCTGTTGTCGTACAACGGGACCGCGTGGCAAGTCTCGACGCAGAGCGGGCTGAGTCTCAACGCGGTCTGGGCCGCGAGCGCGGCGGACGTCTGGGTCGCGACGCTGGGAACCGTGTTGCACTACAACGGCACGGGCTGGACCAACGCATACGTGGCGCCCGGCGACAGCATGACGGCGATTTGGGGAACCGGCGCCACCGATACGATCTACGTCGGTGGTTCGCAGGGCGATGCCGCAGTCTACGCCGGCAACAGCTGGTCGCCATTTGCCTTCAACTTGCACTTGCACTCCCTGTGGGGCACATCGAGCACCAACGTCTACGGCGGTGCGGCCAGCGCCACCGTCGGCCACTACAATGGCGCATCGGTGACGGACCTGTCGCTGCCGTCAAATACGACCGCGCAAGGCGTGTGGGGGAGTAGCGCGAGTAACGTGATTGCGGTCACGTCGAACGGCTCAGCGTACCGCTACATCGGGTCTGGTTCGACGTGGACGGCGATGACCATGCCACAGGGGGTTACGAACCTCGATGCGGTGTTCGGTAGCTCTGCGTCGGACGTGTATGCAGCGGGCACGAACGGTAGTCTGGTGCACTACGCTGGTTCCGGCAGCTGGACCGGCATGACGAGTGGCACGAACCAGACGTTGCGCGGTGTGTGGGCGGACTCGCCACCAAGTGGCTACAGCGCCGACGCGTACGCCGTCGGCGACGCCGGCACCGTGCAGCACTACAACGGCAGCGCCTGGCTCAACATGCCGACGCCGTCGAGCGCAGGAAATCTGCTCGCGGTCTTTGGGACGTCCGCATCGAACGTGTATGTGGTAGGGGACAACGGGACGGTCCTGTTGGGCACGCAATGAGAGAGCGGGAACGAACGCATCCGAGATCCGGGGACAACAACGGGGCGGGCTGAAGCCCGCCCCTACATGTTGCTGCGCACGGCATTTCTATCAATTCGTCGGCGCACGAACGAAACGTCGGTAGGGCGCCGGAATCCCGCGGTTCACACCGACATGTAGGGGCGGCCTTTAGGCCGCCCCCAGCATGGCACCGGTCATGCCCGGTTGTCGTTCCCGGTCCCCTGACCTCGCCGGTTCAGCTCTGATGGTTGTGCCGCCACGACCAATAGTCGCGCTGCTCGTCAGAGTTGCGTTGCTGCCAGTCCTTGTGGTCGCGATGGGTCTCGCCTTCCCAGCGCTCGTAGTACGGCTCTTCGCCGGTGGACCAACGAACCGAGACCTGGTCGTAGTCGTGATGGGGATGCGTATAGCAACCGACCGTCGCCACTGACGCGAGTCCGGCGAACAACACTGTCAACGTGAGACCATGAAAGCGTGCGCGCATACGGCGTTTCCTCCTTGGGGGCAAGGGTGACCGCTGGACCGCGCCCGGCGATCGTGCCAGTATTGCGTCCGCGGGCTGCAATGAATGCATGCCTTAAAGCAGCATCCGTGCCGTTTGGTTGCGCGAGCGTTTTGTTGGCTGCGTCGACCTCGACCCTTCCATGGATACAAATGAGTGGCTGGACGTTGGACGGACGTTGGACGTTGGACGTTGGAAGAAGAAAAACCTCGAGGGCCAGCCGGGCGCGTCCGGCTGGCCCTCGAGGTTTTTCTTCGAACGCCGAACGTCCAGCGTCTAGCCCTCAGGAATTATTGCTTCTCCACGACCAGTACTCTTTCTGCTCGTCTTCGCCACGCATCTGGAATTGCGCATGCGAACAATGCGTCGCGTGCTCCCAGCGCTCGTATCGTGGCTCTTCGACGCTCAGCCACGGGTTAGGCGGCCCGTGATGAAAGCATCCCGCGAGCGTCATCGTTGACACGACCGACCCTACCACCAGCAGCATGTCCACGGCCCGGATTCGGTGACGCATGTTAGTATCCTCGTTGTGCGACATCGTTACGAACGGCCATCGTCCGGCAGGGGTTTTCGCGTCCCGCCGGTGCGATTACCTTCCCGCTCTCGTTCTTCGACGAGCCGCGCCGGATTTGGATACGCACGGCAGAGCCCGCGAGGTGCGGAGAGAGCTATAACGCTATGTAGTCGTGGTATTTAGCTTTGGCGGCCAGGTAGCTCAGTTGGTAGAGCAGCGGACTGAAAATCCGCGTGTCGGCAGTTCGATTCTGCCCCTGGCCATCGCACAAATCGCCTCAGCGCACCTTCTCGAGGCGGACGTTGCGGCCGTCATCGAGATCGCCGTGCATCTCGGCGACCATGCCGTGCTCATCGCGCACGAACGTCAACTGCGCATCCCACTCGCGAGCGAACAGCCGCGTCGCGCTGTCCGGCCGCAGCTCAGCCACGTCGTCCCGTCCGTAGATCGCGAACAGCCGCCCTTGCGCCACGCCACGTGGACCGTGTCGCCGTGCAGCTCGGGCGCCGCGTACTCGCCGACGTAGTCCCCCATGGTGCGCGGCGTCGCGTGGTCGACCGGCCGCTCGCGACGCAGCACAAAGTCGAAGCGGACCTCACCGGCGTCACTGAGAGGCCGGATCAGGGTCCGACTGACAAGTGAATTAGGCCACGGGAGGAGGACCGGCGCGCCGACATACCGCTCTGACCGCAGGGGTCATCGCGTGAACGTGAGGTGCGTGACGCCGCTGGGTGTCGACACAACCTCGATGGCGTAGTCCGCCTCGACCGCTTCGAGGCCGTCCCACAGCCGCACCCCGCGGCCGAGCACGATCGGTACCTGGACCAGGTGGATGTGGTCGACGAGGCCCGCCGCGATAAAGTCGCGTGCAGTGGTTGGCCCACCGCCGATCCGCACATCCTTCCCGCCTGCCGCCTCGCGGGCGACGGCAAGCGCCTCGGCCGGTGTGGCGTCGAGGAAGTGGAAAGTGGTGCCGCCCGCCATCTCGATCGGGGGACCCGGCCGATGGGTGAGCACGAACGTCGGCGTGTGGAAGGGCGGGTTGGGACCCCACCACCCTCTCCAGTCGGCGTCGTCCTGCCAGCCCGGCGGACCGAACTTCCCCGCACCCATGATCTCGGCGCCGATACCCGGTTCGTGCTGCTGAGCGAACGCGCAATCGACGCCGGCCGTGCCGCCCTTGCGTCCCAGGATCGGGGCACCGAAGCGAGTGGCAAACATCCACTCGTGCAGCCGTTTGCCGGCGTGACCCATTGGCGCGTCCGCGCTCTGGCCCTCACCGGCGGCGAAGCCGTCCAGCGAGATGGAGAGGTTGTGGATCCGTGTGCGTGTCATCTGCCTGCCTCCGGGTCGGATGTCTGATCGTGTTGGCTGCGGCTACAGCAGGGATCCATCCCTGGTGTTCAACTGAACACAGTAGACAGTTGGGTTACAGTGGCTTATCTGGTAGAAGCACCTTATTCGGCCGCGACAGCGGCCGTGGCCGTTGGTCATGCCACTCGTTCGTCCATGGCGGCGTCGGCTGATCCTAGCCGCCGCAGCATGCGATAGTGGGAGGCGACGGCGGCTCGGAATGTCGGCTGGGCGTGATACGGAAGGCCATGCGACTGGGCAACGTCGCGCACGATGTGGCTGATCGCCGGGTAGTGGATGCTGCAGACCTTCGGGAACAGGTGGTGCTCGATCTGGTGGTTGAGACCACCGACATACCACGAGAGTAGTCCATTGCGCTGACCGAAATTGGCCGTGGTGTGCATCTCATGCAGCCACCAGTCGGTGGGCATACGCCCATCGTCGTCGGGTATCGGGTGCGCGGTGTCTTCGACAATGTGCGCGAGCTGGAAGACCATCCCCAGAATCAGGCCCGCAGTCAGGTGCATGGCCAAGAACCCGAGCAGGATCTGCCACCAGGGGAGATGGACAATCACCAGGGGGATGACGAGAGCGTAGCCGTAGTAAGCGCATTTGGCGCCACAGAGCAACGCGACCTGCCAGTGGTCGTGCTGCTTGTCGCGGTAGGGGCCCAGATCCCGCTCGAGGAGTTGCTGGTAGTCTTTGATGAACACCCAGTAGAGCGTCGTGCAGGCGTACAGCGGGAACGCGTACAGATGCTGCAACCGGTGGAACCAGAGTCGCTCGGCGTTCGGCGAGAGCCGGAGCAGAGGTGAGACCGCAAGATCTTCGTCCACGCCGTGAATGTTGGTGTACGTGTGGTGGACGATGTTGTGGGTGATCTTCCACAGGTAGCTGCTCGCGCCGAGGGCGTCGAAGGAGAGGCCAAGGACATCGTTCAAGCGGGCGTGGGAGGTGTACGCGCCGTGGAGCGCATCGTGGGCGATCCCGAACCCAATCCCGGCCATCCCAATGCCCATGACGATCGCGAGGCCCAGCTCGCTCCAAGCGTTGAACCGGTTGGAGAGGATGAGCGCGTACGGTACGACGGCCAGCGCGACAAGGCACAGGCCCTTGACGACCATCGCGGCGTTGGCCTTGGACGAAATCTCACGAGTCGCGAAGTAGTCGGCGACTCGTGCCTTCATTTCCTGCATGGCCTCGCGCGCCGTCGCGAGCGAGGCGCCTTGCGTGAAACGGACCGTAGCGGGCGCCCTCATCCCCGCGTCAGGGCGCCGGCTGACCGATGCACGATGACGCGCGTCTCGAAGAAGACCGTTGCCGTGCGGCGCCCCATGCTCTCGCGCATTCACGGGTTCGTCGGGGATCCGGTCGATCGCATCGCGTGAGCTGTCGTAGTGCTTCAAGCCTTCGACCATCTGAGCGTACCAGTGTCCGAGGTGTTCGTGGGTCGCCCACGAGGGCGTCGTTGATCATCGTGATCTCGCTCGAGATGACCGACCGCACGTAACAGATTCCCATACGTGGCCTCGATAGACGCAGACACGTCACTGGAATCTCTCGGCGCCAATGTCTTCGATTGCGCGAACGGTCAAATTTGACGGCCGGGATGGCATGGGCGCCACTGGGCGAGGCCGCCCCGTTCTCCTGACGGGTGGCCGCCGCATTTGCCACCCGACCCAGGAAGCAGGCGTGCGCCCGCTACCCGTGCGGGATCAGCCTCCGCGCGCATCCGTCCAGACTATCGAACGAACGCCTGCGGACGCAGTCCGAGGCGGCGCTGGGCCCCATCGGGGTTCGATGGTCGCGGCTTCGTTAACGCTGCTGTGACGCCCGGCCGAAGTTGTGTGTTTTCAAGCAGTGCTTTTGTCCAATAGCCGCTGAATGGCCGCGCGGGTGACTATCCGGTTGCAGAGCTTGGGTCAGAGGAGCCTGAAGCAGCAAACGGTCAGGAGCAGCCAATGAGTACGGGATCCAGCGCTCATCGAAACTCCCTATGTATCGACTGGGCATCTGCCGTCTCCCGAGCAGGTGCAGGCACTCGTTCAGGAGGCATACCACCGCTTCAAGTCCAATACCGAGGGCGCGAACTCACAGGTCTACCCGGCTCTCGCTGCCGTGCGAAAAACTTTGTTTGGAGTTTGCATAGTCGGCACGAGCGGAAGGATCTACCCGGTCGGCGACGCGGACTACGAGTTCGCGATCATGAGCGTCTCCAAGCCCTTCGTGTTCGCGCTGGTCTGTCAATCACTCGGGGCCGACCAAGCCCGCGACAAACTCGGCGTGAACAGCACGGGGCTTCCCTTCAACTCACTCACCGCGATCGAGCGTAACCCGTCTGGCAGGACGAACCCGATGGTCAACGCCGGCGCCATCGCGACAACGAGTCTGGTCCCCGGCGCAAGCCTGGATGCCAAGTGGCGGTTCATCCACGACGGCCTCTCTCAATTTGCTGGCCGAACGCTGCCGCTCAACGCCGAGGTGTACAATTCGGCTTCTGATGCAAACGATCGGAACCAGAGCATGGCTCGCCTGCTGAAAAGCTACGGCCGCATCGAGATGGACGCTGCCGAGGCGACAGACCTGTACACCAAGCAATGCTCGCTGAATGTATCCTCGAGGGATCTTGCGGTAATGGGCGCGACGCTGGCCGACGGCGGCGTGAATCCCTTGACGAAAGAGCGGGTCGTCGACGCCGACAGTTGTCGATACGCGCTTGCCGTGATGGCAACGGCCGGTCTGTACGAAACATCCGGTGATTGGCTGTTCGACATCGGCCTGCCTGGCAAGAGCGGGATCGGCGGGGGGATCGTTGCGGTCGCGCCCAGGCAAAGGCGCGCTGGGCACCTTTGCTCCGCAGCTCGACAAGGCAGGCAACAGCGTCAAAGGCCAACTCGTTGCACGATTCCTCGCTCAACGGATGGGGTTGAATCTGTTCGTGTCCGAGGCGGACAATGAGGCGCCCGCGGGTGCCTGGGCGCCCGAGAGAGGCGAAAGGCGAAAGGGAGATCGGAGAGGATCAGGCGCTCGGTTAGGGAGTGCCTCCCGCCGGGGCCCCGGAGCGGTGCCGAATTAGAGTATCACGAGCCCTCGGCGCGCCGCAGCCACGACGGCCTCTGCACGATTCCGGGCCCGCAATTTCTCGTACAGCGACGCGATGTGCGTCTTCACCGTGTGCTCGCTGATGCCGAGGCGGACCGCGATCACTTTGTTTGCCCGGCCGTCGACGAGCAGCGCGAGCACCTCGCGCTCGCGCTGCGTGAGCGCAGGCGTGATCGCATCCGACGCGACACCGGCACTCTCGCGTGTTGCAGGTCCGCCGATCAGCTCCGGCAGCAGTTCGCGCGGCACGGCGCTGAGGCCCGCCGCGACCGCGTGAATCGCGGCGACCAACTCATCGCGGTCCACATTGGCGGGCAACACGGCGCGCGCACCCGTGCGCACGGCTTCACCCAGAGTGGCGACATCAACGATAGGCAGCAGCACAATGAGTGCAGGATTGAACGGACCTGCGCCGAACTCTCCTGGCTCGAGCGCGTCCGCCCCGTCGGCCGAATCGAAATGCGCCGGCGCCCACACCACTATCTCCGCCTCCGGCGCTGCCATTCGCACAGAGGAGAGCGGGCCAGCATGGTCCGATGCACCACGCCATTCGACCACGCCGATTGCCGCTTCCGACGCGAGCATCGCCGTGAGACCGGCGTGGACGACTGGCGAGTCCGCCACGAGAGCGACCCGGATCACTGGCGGTCTCCGCTCCTAGGCTGCGTCCCGGTTCACTGAGGGACGCACGCGCCTCGCAGTGGCCTCGCGGGCGACGAGACGGCGCACGACGTCAGTCGAGATCGCAACACCCAAGCCGCCGACGATCATGGCATTCACGCCGACAACTCGGCCCCTCGCGTCAGCCAGTGGCCCGCCGGAATTGCCCGGCGCCAGGCGAATGTCGGCCGCCACGTACGGCGACCGTTCTCCGCTGGGCGCGACGTGCACGACGCCGATTGCCAACGCGTGCTCGACTCCAAAAGGGTGCCCGAGTGCCAGTACGAGCTCGCCAGGCCGTAAGGTCTCGGGACGCCGGAGCACGGGTACCGGTAGGGGATCTGAGAACGCGTTGCGATCGAGCCGTAAGAGCGCAAGGTCGCGGCGCACGTCACGCGCAGCGACCCGCGCGTTCGCTCGGCGCCCATCGGCAAGGGTGATCACCGCGCGGTCCGCGGTCGCGACATGCGCGTTTGTCACGATGGTGCCGTCGCTCGACCAGATGATCCCCGAGCCGCGGCCGCTGGGCCCGCCGCGACGTGACGTGGACTCGATGCTGATCACCACGGTAACGCGGCGCAGCGCCTCTGCCACACCGGTTAAGTCGTCGATCGCGTAGTCGGTCAAGGAAGGCATCGATCAACTCCGGGACGGATGGGCGCTCACGGTGACAGGGAGCGTCAGCGTCCGCCCGGCCCTGATGACTGTGGCGCGGAGCTCACGTCCCACTGATTCGGGCCCGAGCGCAGCCAGGACATCTCTGGGATCCTCGATCGCCTCATCGCCGAGGCCAATGAGCACGTCCCCCAAGAGCATGCCGCCACGGTCGGCAGAAGTTCCCGGCTGCACCGATACGATCATCAATCCCGAGTTGGGCACACGGCCCCCGATCGGGTTCAGCTGCTGGCGGATCGCATCGGGCAACGGGACGAGCTGCGTGCCGACGCCGAGGAAGCCTCGTCGCGTCACGCCTCCATGTGCGAGGAGACCGTCCACCACGCGGCGTACCGTCGCGGCCGGCACGACGAGAGGAGCGCCACGCGCCAACCCCGACGTACAGATCCCCGCAACTCGTCCCGATGCCGTCACCAGCGGGCTGCCGGAGAAGCCGTCATAGATCGATACGTCCAGGTGAATGAATTGGTCGACGCGGCCGCCACTCGCGGTGCGCCACGCCGGTCCCGCCGCCGACACGATGCCCATGGCGGCTGTGGCCTCGCGCCCCGGACGCCCGACCGTCAACGCGAGGAGGCCGACGCGCACGGGGTTGTCGTCGATCGTTGCGGGGCGACCTGCCGCCGAGGCGCCAGCGGCCAGCTTGAGCACGCAGAGATCGGTGGTCGGATCGCGGCCCGCTACCTGGCCACGGGCTTCTGACCCGTCCGCGAGCGTGATTGCCACCTCGTCGTCCGTTCGCACGGTATGGTCGGCGGCCACGACCACTCCCGCCTGCCAGAGCACACCCGTTGACGGAATGCGCCGCCTGGCGTGAACGGCGACGACAGACGGACCAACCTGTTCGACGGCGGAAACGAGATCGTTGGAGAGGGCTTCGAGGGAGCTAGGCATGGGGGGAACGGCAAGAGCCGGGTGACGGGTGACGGGTGACGGGTGACGGGTGACGGGTGACGGGTGACGGGTGACGGGTGACGGGAAAACGGGACTTACAACGACACGTGCAATCCGGCGGGTAGGGGCGACGCAATGCGTCGCCCTGCGACGCCGCACCGTCCACACGGAACCCGACGTGGCGACGTTGTCATGATGGCGGGAGGGCGATTGCCGCGGGTATCGCACGAACGGCCGATGCGCCTCTCGCCTAATCGGGCGACACGAGCGTTATTCAACCCCCGCGGCGGGGCAATAGGCCATGTCACGCACCTCGCATCGCAGGGCGACGCATTGCGTCGCCCCTACCCGCCGCGGTGCAAGTCATCGTTGTAGCTCCCTGCCACCTGTCACCCCAAACCTGTCACGCGTCCGTTGCCCGTCCCCAACACCCACCTGGTCTGGATCGATTACGCCGTCATGGCGGCGTACTTCGTGGTGGTGCTCGGCGTGGGCTGGGGCCTCCGGCGGTCGACGCGCACGGCAAACGATTTCTTCCTGTCGGGTCGCTCGCTGCCCGCCTGGGTGACGGGGCTGGCGTTCCTCTCCGCCAATCTGGGCGCCCAGGAAGTCATTGGGATGAGCGCGTCCGGGGCCAAGTACGGAATCGCGACGAGCCACTTCTACTGGATCGGGGCAATCCCCGCGATGGTCTTCGTGGGCGTGTTCATGATGCGATTCTACTACGGATCGCGGGCGCGTTCGGTCCCGGAATACCTACGGCTGCGCTTCGACGAGAAGACGCGCACGTTCAATGCCGCATTGTTCGCCGTGATGACGATCTTTTCTTCGGGCATTTCGATGGACGCGATGGGCAAGCTGCTCCATCTCCTCCTCGGATGGAGTTTCGACCTCAGCGTGCTGGTCTCCGCCGCGATCGTGCTCGGGTACATCGTGCTCGGCGGACTGACGAGCGCCATCTACAACGAAGTGCTGCAGTTCTTCTTGATCGTGCTCGGGTTCCTGCCACTGTCGTACGTGGGTTTGCGCGCCGTTGGCGGGTGGTCGGGTCTCGAATCGAGACTCGCCGTAGTCGCGAGCGCCCGTGGCCTGGCTCCGGGTGCCTACACGCACGCCTGGGCGGGACTGGGCCACACCGCCTCCAATCCCATCGGCGTCGAATGGATCGGGCTCGTGATGGGGCTGGGCTTCGTGCTGTCGTTTGGCTACTGGTGTACGGACTTTCTCGTGGTCCAGCGTGCGATGGCTGCGGACTCGATGAACGCCGCGCGGCGCACACCGCTCCTCGCCGCGTTGCCGAAGATGCTCATGCCGTTCATCGTGATTCTCCCGGGCATGATCGCGCTCGTGCTCACGAACACGCACGCCGCACCCTTCGCGGGCGCCGGCCTGATTCCGCCACAGACCGATCCCAGCACAGGCGCAGTTGTCCTGGGTCCGGGCGGGCACCCGGTGCTGGACTATGATCTCGCAACGCCCATGATGCTGGTCCATCTCTTTCCCGCGGGGATGCTCGGACTGGGACTGACCGCCCTCCTCGCGTCATTCATGTCGGGCATGGCGGGGAACGTCACCGCGTTCAACACCGTCTGGACCTACGATCTCTATCAGACTTACCTGCGCCCGCATGCCTCCGACCGACACTATCTCCAGATGGGGCGGGCCGCTACCGTCGCCGGTGTTGGGCTGTCGATCGCGACGGCGTATGTCGCGGCGTCGTTCAACGACATCATGGACTTCTTGCAACTGGTATTTGCGTTCGTCAACGCGCCGCTCTTCGCGACATTCGTGCTGGGAATGTCGTGGAAGCGGACCACGGGTCACGGCGCTTTCACCGGGCTCGTCGCAGGTACGCTCGCAGCCGCCGTGCATCACGGACTCTCGCTGCCAGCCGGTGCGCCGATCGGCGTCAAAGGCGGCTACCTCGGCACGCTCTGGATATTTCCGAGCGAGCTTGCCCAGTCTTTCTGGACGGCCATCGTGGCGTGGGTTACCTGCTTCGCGGTCACGATCGCCGTGAGCCTTTTCACAACACCGCGACCCGATACGCAGCTTCGGGGGCTCGTGTACGCTCTCACGCCCAAGATCGACGAGACGAGCCAGCGCTGGTACCACCGTCCGCCAGTCCTCGCGGGCATCGTGCTGGCGCTCGCTCTGGCGCTGAATCTCATTTTCCGCTGACGGCCGACGGCGACATGACCCCCATGCTGGATGTCCGGCTGCCGATTGGTGTGCTCAGTGCCGTCATCGGAGCGCTCCTGCTCGGTTACGGCGTGGCACATACGCGGGCCGCTGGCCCTTTCGCACTCGATACCTGGTGGGGCTCGGCTATGCTGCTGTTTGGTCTCGCAATGCTGGCCGCCAGCTGGCGGCATGCACGACGTCAATCCAACGTCACTCACCCTCGACGGCACGCCGAGGAGCCGGAGGAGCACAGCTGACATGCGACGTGATACGAGAAAAGTGAGCGGACACAAGCGGCGACGAGCCATTGTGGCGGCGGCAGCTAGCGGCGCGGCCCTGGTCTGCATCGTGGCCTTCAATGCGCCGGCTCCGAGTCAACGTGCGCAAACTCCACCGATGGGCTGGAACAGCTGGAATCACTTTCGCTGCAACGTCAGTGACTCGATGATCCGCGGCGAGGCCGATGCGATGGTCGCGAGCGGGATGCGCGAGGCCGGTTATCGCTACATCGTGATCGACGACTGCTGGCAGACATCGCGCGACGCGCACGGCGCGATCGACGCGGACTCTGCGCAGTTCCCGAACGGGATCAAGGCGCTCGCCGACTATGTGCACAGTCGTGGACTCGAGTTCGGCATCTACACGGATGGGGGAGCGCAGACCTGCAAAGGGCGGCCCGGGACGCTGGGGCACGAACAGCAGGATGCTGCCACCTACGCTGCGTGGGGCGTCGACTACGTGAAGGAGGACTGGTGTCACGCCGAAGGGCTCGATGTGCAGGTGCAGTACAAGAAGTTTCGGGACGCCCTCGCGCGCACGAAGCGGCCGATCGTGCTCAGTATCTGCGAGTGGGGCGTCAACTTGCCGTGGGAGTGGGCGCCGGCAGTCGGCAACTTGTGGCGGACAACACAGGACATCAAAGACACCTGGCAGTCGATGTTGGCCAACCTCGATCAGTCCGCGCAACACGCGAGCGTCGCGCGGCCGGGCGCATGGAACGATCCCGACATGCTCGAGGTCGGGAATGGCGGCATGACTGAGGACGAGTACCGTGCGCATTTCAGCATGTGGGCGATCATGGCCGCGCCGCTCATTGCGGGGAACGACCTCCGCGACATGTCTCCAGCCACACAGGCAATCCTGACGAACCGCGAGGTGATCGCCGTCGATCAGGATCCGCTGGGCAAGCAGGGGATCCTTGTCTGGGAAGGGCCGCCCGCGCTGCAGGTGTGGTCGAAGCCGCTCCAGGACGGCGCGGTTGCGGTGGCGCTTCTCAACCGTGCCGACACGCAAGCGACCATCAATGCGGCTTTCGCACGCGTCGGGATTCGCAAGGACACGGCTCTCGTGCGTGACCTCTGGTCGCACGCCGACCTCGGCGCGTTTGGAAAGAAGTTTGCGGTCGCGGTGCCACCGCACGGCGTCGCGATGGTCCGCATGACAGCCCGGTAGGGATTGGGGGCGGTTGCCGCGCGCAGGGACAGCGACTGGAGCGCTCGCCCCGCTCGGCGTCCTCGCGTTGTGGACCGGCATCATCACGTCGGCGCGACGATTCCCGACCGAGCTCGATTGGCGCTACATGACGATGTCGGTGCTGCTGTCTCCGCGTGACAATCCGTCCGGTCGCGCCTGGGCCGCTGCCGGGATCGGTCTGTGCGGGCTCGCGGTTTTGTGTTGGACCGCCGCACTGACTCCGGCACGAGACACGAACGCTGACCGTGCATCACGGCCGAGAGGGCTCTACTGGTTGCGTTTCGGCTCGGCCTGCATGCTCGGCGCTGCTCTTCTTCCGCTTCGCCTCCCTGGGTTGGCCAAGGGACACGAGATCCTCACATTGCTCGCATTCACCGGGCTGTGTGTAGGTCTGCTCCGACTCACGTTGGATCGGGTTGGCTACGGCACGAGCCGCGCGACGAAAGACACCTGGCGGGCCGGACGCGCTGGTCTCGTCCTCGCGTCGCTATTGGTAGCGCCGATTGTCTTCGCCGGTCTCGCACAGGCGTACGTGTTCTATCTGATGCCGCAACTGCACTGGGTGGGACTCGCATGGCGTACGCGCGGCGTACCGGTGTATCTCAGCTTCGCCTTTTGGGAGTGGATGACCGTCGTGGTACTCTCGATCTATCTCACTGTGCTGGGCATCGTCGTACCGACTCGTCCGGGCGTGCCCACGGGCTAGCTGCGGACCGGTGACCTGTCGGGTGTCGAGCGTCCTCGCGCACTTACACGCTCAGTCGTTTCTCATACGGTACCGACTCGCCGTACTCGATGTTGCGGGTCATTATCCGCAGATACATTGCCCAGCAGTAGGCCGAAATGCGCCAGTGCTCGTTGGCAGATGGCCAGCCGGTATGGGAGAATTGCACGGTCGTCGTGCCGTCCTGCTCGGCCAGATGGAACGCGACCCGGGTGTTCACCCAGTCCTCGTGCGATTCGCCCACCTGGAGCTCGAACTCGTGCGGCGCGGCGCACTTGGTGACTCGTGCCTGCCAGTCGTACCCGGGACCGAAGTGGAGCTCGTACGCGGCGCCCAGCTTCGGCTCTCCCGTAGAGCCTTTGGTCCACCACGTGTCGAGACCCTGCGGCGTGCTGACCGCCTCAAACACCCGGACCGCGCTCGCCTTGACCGGAAACTGCATGATGATGTCTGGCATGGTGCCTCCCGTCTCCGCGTTCTCCTTCAGAGCCCGCCCGCAGGGGAAGCTACACAGCCAAGATTTGTTGTCAGATAGACTCCGCGAATCCCTTCCTTCGAGGAGTCACCCTCCAGGTCGGCTCACAACAGCCTGCACGCCCAACCAAAGTACAGTTGGGCGTGTCGGGTGCTCCATAGGACTACGAGCTTCGCGCGATCACTTGCTCCACGGTGGCGCGATGCCGTTCATGCGCGCATAGGCAATGAGCTGTCCCAGATGCTCGTGGAGATCACCACCCATGCCGAAGGAGGTTTCGATCACGGTGTGCTGGCCACCGAACAGCTTGTGCTCACCCGCAATGGCCGTCGGCTCTTCGGCCGACAGCACGCGCTTGCAGTAAGCAAATCCGTCGGCGAGATGCTTGAGTACTTCGGGTTTGGTGGACGTCGCCTCGAACTGCTTCATCGCGCCATCGTTGGGCGCAACGACCGGTGACGGTGTAGTGCCATAGGCCATCGGCGTGTACACGTAATACTCACTCGCCACATGCATGAACACTTCCCCGACCGATCGAACGCCCGGCTGCGGTCGCCAGGCGAACTTGTCGGCGGGAAACGCGTTCGCGAGCGCCACGAATTTGGTGTGCAACGTATCCAGATCGTCCATGAACTGTTTCCGCACCTCGGCCGCGTCCGCGCTGTTGGGCACGCTCTGACCGTTGGAGGTGTTGGACGTCTGCGCGCTGGCAAACGCCGGCAGAAAGCCGACGGCAGCGACGAGAGCTGAGTGGAACAAGCGCGAGTTGAGCATAGGGGACCGGGCTATAGGTGGACAAGCAGCCACACCGCGACTTCGAGCTTAGAGGCTGACCGACCGTTTGAGCGTTTCCATAGTGCGCCACCACCTAACACTGCGCTGACACTGGCCTGTTTCTTCCTCTCCGCGTCCTACCTGTCTCCGTATCTACCTCCTACCTGTCTCCCGTATTTAACGGTTGTTCGCCCCTTTCTGCCGATTAACCTTCGCCCTATGCATTTTCGCCTTTCCATCGGCGTCGCCTTCCTTGCGGCTGCGGGTTGCAGCACGGGCGGGGCTGGACGCCCGGGTGCCCCTCCGAGTCCGGCGCCAACCGCGACGGGTGGGCCGACGTCGCCTCCCCCAGCCGCCTCGGTGGCCACCGCACCGGGCCAAGCGCCCGCCGAATGGCAGCGCCTCGATATGACCGCCGATCATCTGCCCGGGATCAGCCTAGACCGTGCGGAGCGGGAGCTGTTGCGTGGGAAGACGCCGCAGCCCGTAGTAGTTGCCGTCATCGACGGCGGGATCGACACGGCCAATGTCGACCTCCACGCGAGCCTGTGGATGAACCCGCATCCGGGATCTGACGGCCACGCGGGCGATCTGCACGGTTGGGATTTCATCGCCGGCACGGGGGGCGCCGTCCACTGGGACACGTACGAGCTGACGCGAGTGGCAGCGCGCTGCAAGAACCAGGGGAGTGACTCGTCCGCTGCCTTGCCGGCTGCAATCGTCGCACGTTGCCCGGCGATCGATTCGGAGTTCACCGCACGCCGCGTGACCGTGCAGCAGGAGCTCGACCGCGCTGGCGAGATTGCCGAGGCGCTGAACCGAGCCACACAGATACTTCATACCGCCGTCGGCAACGACTCCCTGACGCCGGCACGAGTCGAGGCATTCCACCCACCCGACAGCACGACGGCGCAAGCACGTCGGATTTATCTGGCGCTGGCGTCGCATGGGCTCACGTCGAGCACGATCGGCGAGGCCGAGACACAACTCCGATCGGACCTGGAGCACGGACTCAATCCGTCATTCGACCCGCGTTCTGTCGTGGGCGACCACTACCGGGACGTGTCCGAGTCGAACTACGGAAGCGGCGATGTCATGGGACCGGACGCCGAACACGGCACACACGTCTCGGGCATCATCGGCGCGGTCCGCGACGACCAGCACGGTGTCGATGGCATCGCCTCGTCCGTGAAGATCATGATGGTGCGCGCGGTACCGGACGGCGATGAGCGGGACAAGGATATCGCGAACGCCATCCGGTTTGCTGTTGATCACGGCGCTCGGGTCATCAACATGAGCTTCGGGAAAGGCTTCTCGCCGGAGAAGCCAGCGGTCGATGCGGCCGTCCGCTATGCCGATGCACATGGCGTACTGATGGTCCACGCCGCCGGCAACGAGGGCGATAACGAAGACGACACGCCGAACTTTCCGAGTCCGCGATATGAGGATGGAGGTCGCGCACAGAACTGGATCGAGGTGGGCGCGTCGTCGTGGCGCGGCGGAGACAGCTTGGCCGCGTCATTCAGCAACTACAGTCATGACCGCGTCGATGTCTTTGCACCAGGTGTCGACATCCTGTCGACGGTGCCGGGCAACCGCTTCGAGCGCGAAAGTGGAACCAGCATGGCCTCGCCGGTCGTCAGCGGGCTCGCCGCGCTTCTTTTCGCGTATTTCCCGTCGCTGACGGCTGCCGATGTAAAGCGCATCATCCTCGCTTCCGCCACCCGATATCCGGACCGCATGGTCGTGCGCCCAGGCTCGACGGACGGGCAGCACGTACCCTTCGGCTCACTCTCCGCGACCGGGGGCATCGTGAATGCGTATGCAGCGATTCAGATGGCGGCGAAAGAGACGGCGGTGAAGCAGTAGGGATTGAAGTGGCGGGGTCTGGGGTCTGGGTCTGGGGTTTGAGAAACGGCAACGACAAAAGCCAAGACGGGCGGGCTTCAGCCCGCCCGTTTTTTTGCGGTGGGCGTTGTCGTTCCCCTTCGCCAGACCCGAGACCTCAAACCCGCCGTTCGCCGTTATCCCCCATGCCCCCCGTTCGTCCCCATGAAGCATGCCCCGCCGAGTCGCGCTTCTCATTGTCGCTTCGGTCACACTGACCGCTCAGCCGTCGGCCGCGACGGCCCAGCGGGCTGATTCCGCGATGCGGATCCTTCGGGCGCGCTACAAGCGGATCAACGACAACACGCTCCACTACCAGCAATACGAAACGAGCCTCGACAGCATCGGCCTCGAGCGGTGGCCCGTGGGTCGCGGGCGCCTCACGGCCGCGTTCGAAGGGGACACGTTGCGCTCGATCGTGGCCAGCTACGCCGGGCCCAGCGGGCACTCGACCGTGTCCTACTACTTCTGGGAAGGGGCACCGTTCGAGATCCGCGCTCGACTACGCACCGATGACGGCAAGACACCACACGATCCCGAGCAGCGGTTCTACTTCTATCGCGGCTATCTGGTGCGGTGGGTCGATCCGGGGCGCACGATTCACCCGGTGACCACCGGAGCGGTGTTTGCGCGCGCAATGCAGCTCATGGCCGACGCTACAAGGTTGATCGATGCCGCACACCGGGAGCGAGACCTGACCGCGGCGCCGGCAACGCCCGGCGACATTGCCGAGGTGATGCGTCGCGAGCTCGGCGGGCTTGTCAGTGCCGAGTTAGCATATCACTCGGAGACCGGCAAATACTCCAAGGACTTCACGACTGTGGGATACCATCCCACTGCCCCGGTCCGCATCACGCTACTCGACCAGACCGATCATGGCTGGGCTGCGCGTGCGACGACGTCCGACCTGCCCGGCAAGAGCTGCGTCGTGTACGTCGGCCAGCCAAAGAAGCAGCCGAAGACGTCGGCCGATCACGTGCGACCGGATACGGAGCGCGTGGTAACGTGTGATAGACCCTAGACGTTCGACGTTCGACGTTCGACGTTCGACGTTCGACGTTCGACGTTCGACGATAAACCTCGGGGCTAGCAGCGGTGCACTTCGCTGGCCCCGAGGTTTCTTTCCAACGTCGACCGTCGAACGTCTAACGTCTCGCTTCTGCCACTCTCTTCTCCTGTGAGGTGAGCTCGGCTCGGAGCGTCGTATAGACCGCCTGCATCGGCGCGGTGGGCGCGCGATCCGCCCCTTCGACGGCCTTTTCCAGAGCAGCGAGGCTGGCCACTGTTTCGCCGACGTCCAGTGAATCGAGCGTGCTTTGCAGCTTCGCCGTGGCGCCGCCCATTGCCGGCGCACCGGCTTGTCGCGCCGCCAGGGAGTCGTGCGTGCTCCGCACGGAACGATCCAGCGCAGTCGCTTCACTCAACGCGGCCGCGATTTGCGAGGCGAGGACGAACTGGGACTGAAGCGCGATCGCCGGGACTCGCTCACGCGGATCCAGCGCGACGACCAGCGGCTGCGTTTGCGTCTGTCCGCCGACAGTGAGGCGTACTTGATATTGGCCCGGTACCACCAGTGGCCCGGCCGGTTCCAGCTCCGCACCGCGGCCAGGTACGACCCCGCTGCCGTACTCATAGATCCGGGCTGAAGGACGCGGCACACGCAGGTCCCAGACAAATCGGTTGTGACCCGGGTCCGCCGTGAGCGGCTCGAGCCGTGGCAACCAGCGCGTCATGAAATACGGTGGTGCGCCGGGCTCGTAGCCGCGGACCGTATCGGTCGCCTGATCGCTCGCAAAGCTGCGCACGAGACGGCCGGACGCATCGAGAATCTCGAGTCGCACCGGCCCGCTCGGTCGCGACGCAAGCCAGTAGTCGATGAGGGCCCCCGTCGGCGCGTTGTCGCCGTGTGGGATTTCAGGCGGAAGCGGCGTATCGCTGTTTTCGCTTTGTCGCAGACGAATCGCGGCCGTTGGTCGCGCCAGCCTGGCCGGAGCCTGCACAACCGCCGAGGTCAGCTGCCGCAGCGGCGCAATGTCGTCCAGCACCCAGAAGGAGCGACCGTGCGTAGCGACGATGAGATCGACCCCGTGGACCACGAGATCGTGGACGGGCGTGTGCGGCAGATTGAGCTGGATCGACTGCCAGTGGTCACCGTCGTCGAACGAGACGTACACGCCGAGCTCGGTCCCCGCGTAGAGCAGACCACGCCGCACGGGGTCGGCGCGCACGGCGCGCACGTAGGCCCCGGCCGGGATCCCCTCATCGGCTCGCGTCCAATGCCGGCCGAAGTCGTGTGTCCGATAGATGTACGGTCGAATATCGTCGAGTCGATGACGGTCGACCGCCGCGTAGGCAGTACCGGTATCCAGCTTCGACGCATCAATGATACTGATCTTGCTCCACGGCTCGAGTCCGGACGGCGTGACGTCCCGCCAGTGGAGGCCGCGATCCATCGTGATCTGAATTTTTCCGTTGTCTGTCCCGACCCAGATGAGTCCTTCGCGAATCGGGGACGGCGCCACCGCGTAGATCACACCCCACCCCTTCGCGGAGGCGTCAGCGACAGTCGGTGAGCCGCTGGGACGTTGAGCCGCAGGCGCGGCCCCCGTCAGATCAGGACTGGCTTCTTCCCAGTGCAGGCCACCGTCGACGGTGCGCAGCAGGATTTGCGACCCGAAGTACAACGTGCGCTTGTCGACCGGGTCGAAGACGATCGGCGATGTCCACGTGAAGCGGTATCGTCGCGCGGGCATCGGCTGTCCGAACGAACCCAGGGGCCACGGTCGAATGTCCTGCACCTGACCTGTCGTCCGATCGATGCGCACGATCTCACCGTACGGTCCGCCACCGTAGATGATCGTCGAGTCGCGCGGGTCGGGCGCGAGATAGCCGCTTTCGCCGTTGCCTGGTGGTCGCCAGTCGCGAAACGTGATCTCACCGTAGTCGCTGCGACTCGCGATCGCGACGGCGCCGGCGTCTTGCTGCGCACCGTAGATCCAGTATGGCCAGCGGTCGTCGGTGATCACGTGATACAACTGGGCCGTCGGCTGATTGTACCAGCTGCTCCACGTCTCACCGCCGTCGAGGCTGACCCCGACGCCTTGGTCGCTGGCGAATGCGAGGTGGCGCGCGTTGGTTGGATCGATCCACACGTAGTGATAGTCGTCGCCGCCCGGAGCCCCCTTGATCGCGGTGTATGTCCGCCCGCCGTCGACCGACTTCAGGATGGACTGCCCGTTCAGATAGAGCACATTCGCATCGGTCGGGTCGACGAAGACCTGACCGAAGTACCATCCGCGCCCGATTCGCGGATCCCCTCCCGCGCGTCGCCACGTCGCCCCGCCATCGTCGGAGCGATACAGTCCCGCCGCACTATCGCGCACCTCGGGGAAGAGCGCATAAACCAGTGCACCGCCCGATCCACGCGCCACCGCGAGTCCGATGCGACCGAGTTGGCCCGTAGGAAGTCCGTGACCGGTGATCTCGGTCCATGTCACGCCTTCATCGGTCGACTTGAAAAGCCCGCTCCCGGGACCCTCGGCAGGGGGATACTGACTCCACGGCGTTCGTTGGGCCTGCCAGAGCGCGGCATAGACCACGCGAGGATCGGTCGGGTCGAAGGCGAGATCGATCGCACCGGTATGCTCGTCCCGATACAACACTTTTGTCCAGCTCTGCCCGCCGTCGGTCGACCGGAAGACCCCTCGCTCCGCATTGCCGGCGTACGCATGTCCGAGCGCCGCGACCAACACGACATTCGCGTTGTGTGGATCAACGAGGATGCGACCAATCTGCCGCGAGTCGGACAAGCCGATCGATTGCCAGTGCGCGCCGGCATCGCGTCGACTTCCACATGCCCTGACCGTACGTGATGTCGGAGCGCATGTCGGCTTCGCCTGAGCCGACATAGATCGTATTCGGGTCCGAAGGCGCGATCGCAAGCGCGCCGACGGATGCGAAGGGCTGTCCGTCGGTCATCGGCTGCCAGGTGTTGCCCGCGTTGCGTGTGCGCCAGACCCCGCCCGCAACCGCACCGAAATACAAGGTCGAGGGATCTCCCGGAATGCCCTCGATCGCGAGCGCGCGACCGCCGCGAGAGGGCCCGACGAGCCGCCACCGCATTGCCGCGTACGCCGCGTCGGGGATGGGGCCGGTCGTTGATTGGGCGAATGCCACGATTGGCACGATGGTGCACGCGCTCCAGAAGATCGCGATCGCCACTGATCGGCGGGCGGCAAAGGGCGACGCATGCGTCGCCCCACCGGCCGATCATTCGAACCGCTGCGGTCAGTGATGGCCATGGCCGTTGCCGTGCCCTGGCCCTTGACCTCTGATCCCTGACCCCTTGTCGTTCTCATCCCTGGACCCCTTGTTGTTCTCATCATTGTTCCATCACGCTCGTTACCGCAGTCGGCTTCGCCGGCTTCGCCGGCAGGCGGTTCCACGGCTCGCGGGACGATCTCCGGTTGGCCAGCGGCGCGCAGCATCGCATTGAGTTTCGGGATGTCGGTGGCGAGGACCGCCTTGAGCGCAACGAGTTGGGTATCGAGCTGTGCCGACAGCACCCGGAACACCGCGTACGACGGCGCCGTGGGCCGCCCGTCCGCGCTCGCAACTGTGCCGGCGAGCGACGCGATCTTGTTGTTGAGCATGATCGGGAAGTTGAGCGGGTCCTGCCCGCTCTGGTTCTTGACCTGATAGAGCTCGCCGTTCGATCGCGCTCATGTGATCGACGACACGGCGCGGCAGCCGTCACGAATGCCGCTCCGGCGGCACTGTCGGTCCGGATCTGATAGGTGACGTTGCGAATCGTCTTGACCGCGTCGTTGGCGGCGCTGAAGCGATCGTGGATCTGCATGAGGAGCGCGAACTGCGCCTGCAATCCCGGCGGGCGTCGCTGTGCTCCGCGGGTCCGCCTTGATGATGAGCGGCTGCGACTGCGTTTCGCTCCCGACTGTCAGCCGCACGGTGTAGCGCCCAGGCGGGGCGATGGGCCCGTTGACGTTGGCCGCCCACATGATGAGGTTGTCGAAGCCGCTCGCGTCCGGATAGCGCATGTTCCACGCGAACATGTTGAGTCCCGTCTTGGCGGGCACACGCGGCGGCCGGGGCATGTGGTGCGAATCCTCATCCCCGAACGCGGCTTCGTCGGCGTGCGTCGTGTCGGGTATCGCGAGCAGCTTCGCGATGCTATCAGCGCGGCACGCCGGCCTTCGTGAGGCTGTCGCGCCGCACGGCCTTGACGCTGTCTGCGTGTTCCACGCTATCGGCGAGGCCCGCGCTGTCGAGGCGCGAGCTCAGCCGCCGCACGAGATGCCCGGCCGAGTCGAGAAACTCCATGGTGACGGCCTGCGTGGAATCGGCGCAGCGTGTAATAGATCACCGCACCGTTGGGCGGATTCGTGCCGCGCGGATGCGGTCCGCTCGCGCCAGGTCCCGGATTGACCCAGCTCACGCGATAGGCCGTCGCGGGCTTGAAGAGGTGCATCCGCGTCGTGCGTGGTCGCAGCCGTCATCTGCCGAAGGGGAGAGACATCGGTGAGGATCCAGAACGACCGCCCGTGCGTCGCGGCGACGAGATCGTTGTCCTTGACCGCCAGATCGTGAATCGGCACCGGGGGCAGGTTGCGCTGCAAGCGACTGCCAATGTGCGCCGTCATCGAAGCTCACGTACACGCCCCGCTCGGTGCCGGCATACAGGAGCCCGCGGCGCACCGGATCCTCGCGGACGACGCGCGTGAACTCCGTCGACGGAATACCATTCGTGATCAGCGTCCACGTGTGCCCGTAGTCGGTCGATTTCAGCAGATACGGGCGCATGTCATCGATCTGGTAGCGATTGCCGGCGACGTAGACGGTGGCCGGGATCGTAGTGCGAGGGCTCGATGCTCGAGATGCGCATCCACTCGCCCCACTGCGTCGGCGAGACCTTTGCCCAGGTTGTGCCGCCGTCCCGCGTCACTTCGATCACGCCGTCATCGCTGCCCGTCCAGATGAGCCCCGCGCGGACCGGCGACTCGCCGATCGAGAAGATCGTGGCGTAGTACTCGACCGACGTCTGATCCTTGGTGATCGGCCCACCCGAGGCGCCGAGCGTCGCCGGATCGTGTCGGGTGAGATCCGGCGAGATGGCCTGCCACGATCTGCCCATCCGTCGTCGGACTTGAACAGCACATTCGAGCCGGCGTACAGCGTATGCGGGTCGTGCGGTGAGATCTGGATCGGGAACGTCCACTGGAACCGATATCTGCAGATCCTCGGCCGAATGGCCCATTGGGTTCTCGGGCCACGGAGTGATCTCCTTCTGGAGTCCCGTACGCATGTCCTTGCGGGACAGGTAGGAGTAGCTCCCCGCGTACACGATGTCGGTGTTGTCGGGCCGCACCTGGATGTATCCGCTCTCGCCACCGCCGACTTCCTTCCAGTCAGCGATGTCGATCGCCGCCAGTCTCCGCGCTCGGCCCACAGAGCGTCGTGTTGTCCTGCTGCGCTCCACACACCTTGTAGGGAAAGTCCGTCGTCGTCGTCACGTGATAGAACTGCGCAGTCGCGTTGTCCTGCTCCGACCACGACTTGCCACCGTTGAACGAGATGTTCGCGCTGCCGTCGTTTCCCTCGATCATCCGCTGCGGGTCGTTCGGAGCGATCCACAGGTCGTGATTGTCGCCGTGCGGCACCGGAATGTTCTTGAACGTGCTTTCCGCCGTCGGTGCTTCGATAAAAATTCGTGTTCAGGGCGTAAACGGTATTGGCGTCCTTTGGATCGGCGAAGATCTTCGTGTAGTACCACGCGCGCTGACGCAGCTTGCGCTCGCTGTTCGTTTCGCGTCCACGTCTGGCCGCCGTCGTCCGAGCGAAAGACGCCGCCCGAGTCGGCCTCGACGAGGGCCCAGACGCGCCGCGGATTGGCCGGTGAGACCGCGAGCCCAATGTTGCCGATAATGCCGTGCGGCATTCCCGGATTGCGCGTCAGCTCGGTCCACGTGGCGCCCGCATCGGTGCTCTTGAAGATGCCGCTCCCCGCTCCGCCGCTCACCAGGATCCACGGTTTGCGGCCGGCCTGCCAGAACGCTGCGTAGATCGTGCGCGAGTCCGTCGGGTCGAGGACCACGTCCGAGATGCCAGTCGAGTCGTTCCGGAACAGGATCTTCGCCCAAGCTCTTTCCACCGTCGGTCGTCTTGAAGAGCCCGCGCTCGGGTTCGGCGCCCACACGTGGCCGAAAGCGCCGACGTAGACAATGTCCGGATTGTGCGGATCGACGCGGACTCGCGAGATCTGTCGCGTGTCGGCGAGCCCGACGTTGGTCCACGTCTTCCCGCCGTCGGTCGTCTTGTACACGCCGTCGCCGTGCGACACATTGCCGCGAATGTCGTACTTCTCCCGTACCGACGTACACGATGTCGGGATTGGATTCGCTGACGCCGATCGCCGCCGACCGTGCCGCCGAAGTACTTGTCGCTCGGCGCAGTCCAGTGAATGCCGCCATCGGTCGTCTTGAACACGCCGCCGCCGGTCGTGCCGAACCAATACTCGTACGGTCGGCTGGGCGATCCCGCGACCGCCACCGATCGGCCGCCGCGATAGGGGCCGATGTTGCGCCAGGTCAGCGCCCGAAAGAGGAGCGTGTCGTAGCTCGCCGCTGGTTGGGCGGCTGCCTCGCGCCCGTGGGTGGACATGAGCAGTCCGGCACTGATGAGAGCAATGGTGAGATGGTGCACCGCGACTGGGTTGGGGCGGCGATAGCAGGCACCCACGGTACTTCCTCCGACAAGAGAGCACACGGCAGCGACCGACCATCGAACCTGGAAGGGTCGCCGTAGGAGTAGACCAGAGTCGCCTAGATTGCTGGTCGGCGCGGGCGCGTCGCAAGACCCTGCCGTCGTCCGCCATTCCTCCAACTCTATCCGGACGATGACCAGTTCTCCGCTGCATGGCATCCGCGTCGTGTGCATTGCGGTCTACGTCCCCGCGCTCGTCGCTGCTCAGCGCCTTCGCGTCTACGGTGCATCCGTGATGATCGTCGAGCCGCCAGGCGGCGATCCGTTGGCGGACATGTGTCGGCCATGGTTCGAGGCGCTGCGCATTGGCCAGGCGACGACCACGCTGGATCTCAAGACCCCCGCCGGGCGCGAGCGGCTGGGCGCGCTGCTCGAGTCGGCGGATCTGCTGGTGACGGCGCTTCGTCCAGCCGCGTTGGACCGGCTCGGATTGGGGTGGAGTGCCCTGCGCCAGCGCTATCCGCGCCTGTCTCACGTCGCGATCGTGGGTTACCCGGCTCCCCGCGACAATGAGCCTGGGCATGACCTGACGTATCAGGCGCAAGCGGGCCTCCTGGATCCGCCCGCGTTGCCCCGGAGCTTGATCGCGGACCTGGCTGGCGCGGAACGCGCGGCCCAAGCCGCGCTGGCGGCGCTCCTGGGCCGCGAGCGTGGGCAGGGGACGTCCCGACACGACGTTGCCCTGTCTGACGCGGTCGACGCTTTTGCGGACCCATTTCGCTTTGGAGTCACCGCCCCTGGCCACGTGTTGGGCGGCAGCTTTCCTGGCTATGGTCTCTACGCGGCCGCGGATGGTTGGGTCGCGTTGGCGGCGTTGGAGCCGCATTTCATGAGCGCACTGCTCGATGCACTGGACCTGAGCGCAGACAGTGCCAGTACCGAAACACTTGGCGCAATCTTCCGAGCGAAGGCGGCTGAGGAGTGGGAGCGGTGGGCGGCGGAGCGCGATCTGCCGATAGTGGCCGTGCGAGGCGTGGGCTGACGGGCTGACTCGCCCTGGTCGCTTCGTCGTGGCATCGGTAACTTCGCGGTCCACCTCAACCGCAGCCCATTGATGATGCTTCGCTCGTTTCGTCTTGCCACCGCCATCGCGCTGTTCCCTCTGGCTTCGGCCATGGCTCAGCGCCCGATCAAGGTCTACATCTCCGTCGACATGGAAGGCGTCGCGGGAGCCGTGACTGCCGACCAGCTCTTGCCGAGTGGATTCGAGTACGAGCGGTTCCGGCAATTCATGACCTCAGAGGCGTTGGCGGCGATCCAAGGGGCGCGGGATGCCGGTGCGACCGAATTCGTCGTAAGCGATTCGCACGGCAATCAGGAGAACCTGCTGATCGAGCAGTTCCCGCAGGACGTGACCATCATTCGATCCTCGCCGCGCCCGCTGGGCATGATGGAAGGAATCGATTCCTCGTTCGCGGCAGCGGTCTTCATCGGATACCACGCATCGACGACCAGTCCGGCCGGCGTTCGCGCCCACACGTTTTCCAGCGCCAATCTCGCGGGTGTGCAGCTGAATGGCATCTACATGGATGAAGCAGGCTTCAACGCCGCGATCGCCGGGGAGTTCGGTGTCCCCGTCGTTGCGATCTCGGGCGACAATTACGCGGTGGCCGAAGCGCAGCGTATCATCGGCCCCATCGAAGGGGCCGTGGTCAAGCGAGCCATCAGCTTTCACTCGGCCGCGACGATGACGCCCGCAGGCCGCCCAGGCACTGATTCGCGAGAAAGTGAAGGCCGGGGTCGCACGTCGCGGCGAGTTGCGGCCCTATGTGGCCAAGGCACCGATCCACCTGGGTTTGACGTTCAAGAACTATCGTCCTGCCGAGGCCCTGACCTATCTGCCCATTGTCCAGCGCACCTCCTCGCACTCGATCGAATTCGTCGGACGCGATATGGTTGAGGTGTCGAAGTTTGTTGAGTTCGCGTTGTACTACTCGCCAGAGTTGAGTCCGTAATTCGGCGCATGGCGCTGTTCAGACTGGCGGGTTTATGGTTGCAACAGCGATTAGGCCAGTGGCACACGCCGCGACAGGCGGTAGCGGCATGCAGGTGCTCGCACACCTCGCAGTGGACTACCTCGAAGCAGGTCGGTCCGGGTCGAAGCAGCAGGCGGCAATCAGCAACGTTGCCGGCTTGTAGGGGGGCGCTTCCTCGCGCCAGATGGAGAGACAGAAGACGCATTGTTCCGCCGCTCTCTCACGTGGAGGTCTGACCATGCAGAGCAGTCTCGAGCACGACCAGGTGGCGGCGTCGGATTGTCCGGCGCGCCCGCGCGCAGGCGCGAGTTTCTCGAGCAACTTGGCGTTGGTGCCGTTGCACTCGCGGCAGCGGCGATTCCATTCGCCCCAGCTGAGGCATTCGCGAGCATGAGTGCGCCACTCACAACGGCTGGCCATGCGCGCACTCCGTGGAGCGACGCGTGGCTCGACAAGATCACGGGCAAGCACAAGCAATTCTTCGACGCTGTCACGTACAACGACGGGTTCGCTCTCGCGTTCGCGATGGCCTTCCTCAACCTCAACCACGAAGCTTACGGGCTGACTGACAAGGATCTGACCGCGGTCGTCGGTTTCCGGCACTTCGCGATGCCAATGGCGCTTCCTGACGCCATGTGGGCCAAGTACAAGATCGGCGAGACGTTCAAGGTCACCGACCCTGCCACGAAGGCGGCGGCCGTACGCAATCCGTTTGCCCATGCGGATGGCGTGAGAGCGCCCGGCTCAGACATCCCAACGCTGACGGGCCGCGGCGTGATCTTCACGGTATGCAACGTCGCGTTGACCGTCTTGAGTGGCATGGCGGCCCCCGGTGCCGGCGTGACCGCGGATGCGGCCAAACAGGACTGGACGCAAAATCTGCTGCCCGGGATGACGCTCGTGCCGGTGGGCGTCCTGGCCGTGAACCGTGCGCAGGAAAAGGGCTGTACGTATTGCTATGGGGGCTAGACGTTAGACGCTGGACGTTAGACGCTAGACCACAAACCTCGAGGCCAGCCGGACGCACCGTGCCCGGCCTCGAGGTTTCTCTCCAACGTCCAACGTCCATTCGCCCGTCCATTATCTTTCCCTCATGTCCGTCCGACACGCAGCGGAAGTGGCCCACGAGACCGTCACCGCCGGCACCAAGACGACGCGGCAGGTCCTGATCGGGCCCGATGAAGGACCGCACTTCGCCATGCGCCGGTTCGTGATGCAGCCCGGCGGCGGGATGCCGCCCCACACCAACACCGTCGAGCACGAGCAGTATGTGCTGGCCGGCCAAGCCACGATCGGCATTGGTGACCGGACCGTCGAGGTCAGCCGCGGTGACGTGCTTTACATCCCGGCGGGCACTCCGCACTGGTACAAAGCGCACGAGGGTGAAAACTTCGAGTTCCTGTGCGTGGTGCCGAATGGGCCGGACAAGATTGAGTTGGTGGACTGCTAGACGTTCGACGTTCGACGTTCGAAAAAAACCTCGGGGCCAGCAGCGGTGCAGTTCGCTGGCCTCGAGGTGTGTTGTCGAACGTCGAACGTCGAACGTCTATCCCTCACCTCACATGCGCGTCCGCCGTTTCCTCGTGGTGCGCATGCGGTTTGTGGGCGGACACGACCTTGTCGGCGATCTCGGTGGGGACGTAGTCGTAATGCGAGAAGTCCATCGAGAAGCTGCCGCGTCCCTGCGTGATCGAGGTGAGATCCGTGCCATAACTGAGCATTTCGGCCAGTGGGACGAGCGCCTTGATGATGACGGTGTGGCCACGCACCTCGCTGCCGCTGATACGGCCGCGCCGCCCGCTCAAATCACCGAGTAACGCACCCGAGTACTGGTCGGGCGCTCGCACCTCGACCTGCATGAGCGGCTCGAGCAGGGCCGCGCGTGCTTGGCTCATCGCCTCCTTGAACGCCATCGAGCCGGCGATCTGGAAGGCGATATCCGACGAATCGACGTCGTGGTATTTCCCGTCGTACAGTCGCACGCGGAAATCCACGACTGGGAAGCCAGCCAGGTAGCCGCGTTCCGCGGCCTCGCGCACTCCACGGTCGACGGACGGGATCCAGGTTCGCGGAATGGCGCCGCCCACTATGTCGTCGACGAATTCGATGCCACTCCCACGGGGCAGCGGCTCCAGCTTGATCTTGCAGACGCCGAACTGTCCGTGTCCGCCGCTCTGTTTCTTATGACGACCCTCGGCGTCCGCTCTGCCGCGAATCGTCTCGCGGTAGGCGACCTTGGGCGGATGGAGCGTGAGCTCGACGTGGTAGCGTTTGCGCAGCTTGGCGACCACGACCTCGATGTGCTGCTGGCTCGCCCCGGCCAACAGGAACTCCTTGGTCTGGGGGTCTCGTGAAAAGCGCAGGATCGGATCCTCGTCGAGGATGCGATGGATAGCGGTGCCGATGCGGTCCTCGTCGGCGCGCGTTTTTGGCTCGACGGCGAAAGTGATCGAGGGCTCCGGGAGGCGCGCCCGCGGATAGAACAGCGGGGCATGCTTGTCCCCCAGTGTGTCACCGGTCACCGTGTCCTTGAGCTTCGCGACCGCGCCGAGATCGCCCGCGTGCAACTCGGTCACGGGCGTGGCGGTCTTCCCCTGCATGATCTGCAGGTGCTGGAAACGCTCCGATGTGCTGCGCACGTAGTTCTGCACAGTCGCATCGTTCTTCAGCACCCCCGACATCACCTTGAAATAGGTGATGCGTCCCGCGAAGGGATCAGCCAGCGTCTTGTACACGAAGAGTGAGAGCGGCTCGCTGTCTCGAATCGGGCGCCGCAGCGTTTCGCCGTCCTCGAGCTGCGTCGTGGCCATGGTGGTCCCGCGCACGGACGGTGCGGGCAGGACCTCGACGGCCAGGTCGAGCAGGGCGTCTGCGGCGATGTTGTGCACGCCGGACGCGATGAGCACGGGGAGCAAGCGCTTGCTCTGCACGGCGTCTCGAAGACCCTTCTTCAGATCGGGGACCGGCAACGTCCCCTCGTCGAAGAACTCTTGCATGAGGGCGTCGTCGCCTTCGGCCACCATCTCTACGAGGGCCTCATGCGCTGCCTTCGCGGCGGCAGCCATCTCGTCGGGGATATCCTGCACCGTCGGCTTGCCGTCACCATCGGGGGTGTAAACGAGTGCCTGCATGGTCACGAGGTCGACGACCCCGCGGAACTTCTTTTCCTCGCCGATCGGCAGATGTACGGGGACGACCCCGCGCCCGAACGCTTCGCGCACGGAATTCAGTGACCGCTCGAACCCCGCCAGCTCGCGGTCCATCCGGTTCAACACGAATGCGCGCGGCAGATCGTACTCGGAGACGAACTCGCCGACCTTCTCTGTGACGACCTGTACCCCGGCCGCCGCGTCCACGACGATCAGCGCCGCGTCGGCGGCGATCATCGCGGCTTTCGTGTCGTTGATGAAGGTCGAGTAGCCGGGCGTGTCGAGCAGGTTCACCTTCGTTGGCTCGCCGCCGCCCTTCGGCGTCCACTCAGCGATATGCGACGCCGGTTTGAATGGAGATCTTGCGATTGATCTCCTCTTCGTCCCAATCAGTCACGGTCGACCCGTCGCTCACCTTGCCAAGTCGCGGCGTCATCCCCGCGGTGTACAGGCAGGCGGCGACTAACTGCGTCTTCCCAGAGTCGCCGTGACCGACTACAGCCACGTTGCGGATTCCTTCAGTGCCGTACGAGCGCATAGTCACTCCCGGTGGCGTTATCCGGAGATTGCGCTGTTTTTCACGGTAAGAGCAAGTGCCTAAACGGCGGGTTGGGGTCTCGGGTCTGGGGTGGACAAGAGATCGAGGGCCAGCGACCGTGATTGGCCACTGGCCCTCAGATGTTTGCCGTTACCCCAAACCCCAAACCCCAGACCCCAAACCCGCAGTTCAGCACCCGCCAATTCCCTTGGCCTTGAGCCTTTCGAGACTGAATTTGGCCTTCGCATACCCGCTATCTGCCGACAGCGCTTGCTGATAGGCCTTGGCCGCAGCGTCGAGCTGGCCGCTCCGCTCGAGTGCGATACCCAGGTTGTTGCTGAATGCCGGCATAGTGCTATCGAGCTGAACAGCACGGGTGAGAGGCTCCACGGCGTCGCTGAATCGATCGGCGTCGATGAGCACGAGACCCAGGTTGTTCATGGCCCAGACGTCGGACGAGTCGATGGTCAGCGCTTGGTGGTAGGCATCGATTGCCGAGTCTGTGTGACCGAGTTGCGCCTGGGTGCGACCGAGCACGCCGCCAGCCTTCCCCAAGCCCGGAATCGATCGCGAGTGCCTCGTTGATTCGCGTGAGGGCGTCCGGCGCCTGGTTTTCCTCGAGGAGGACGCGGGCCAAGTTGACGAGCGCTTTCACATGTCGCGGGTCTCGTGAGAGAACGCCCTCGAACGCGTGCTGTGCGCGATCGAGCTGCCCGGCGTGCCACGCCGACAGACCCAGCATGTAGTAGCCCCACGGGTTCTCTGGACGCCGCGCCGTGTACGCGGTGAACATCTCCGTCGCAACCGGATAGTGACGCGTTCTGAAGGCGGATTCCGCGGTCGCGTACGAGACGTCCGGCGGCACCACTGGCGCCGCCGGCGAAGCGCCGATCGAGGCTGGTGTCAGCGCCACCGGCTCGGCCGGGGGTGCGTTGACAATCGCGCCATTCGCCTGCTGCGGTGCGCGGCCGTGCTCGCACGCGACGATAATGGCAACGATTGCCGCCGCGGCGACAAGGCTGCCAAGGGCAGCTGGCCCCGGCCCCGAAGGCCGGCTGAAGGGATAGCGCGATGCGTTCGTGGAGCGGTACATACGGACCTCCTTTGTGGCGCGCCCGGAGGCGCGAGTCGGTGATGCCAGTGGACGCCCCCGGAAAGGCAAGGCGCCGACCGGTCCACAGGAGGTCGGAGGCGGAGATCATATATCGTTGCAAACACGGTGCTTACAAGATTGACGACGTAGCGGTCCCCGGGTTCATGGAGTGCCATTCGTGTGCGTATGGACACGATCCGTTATGCCGATTGTGATCGCATGGACACGGCGGTTCGGTGCACCACGGCTGGATTGATCAATGTGCGACACAAGCCGAGGGCGGGCTTCAACCCGCCCACTGTTCAGCGATCGGGATTCGTTCGTGGTGTTTCCGGTGCGCCGTACGACGCATCAACGTTCGTTCTGAATCCCGAGCCTCCGCATGATCTTGAGCAGACTCGCGTGATCGGCGAGCTCCAGATCCTGCGCGGTCCGAGTGATGTGCCAGGCGTTGCGCTCGAGCGCCTCAACGACAATGCGCCGCTCGGCTTCGGCCTTCCGGGCGATGAAGCTCCGCGCGGGCACCATCGACTGCGGAATCGTGTGGTCACGAATGTCCGCGCCCACGTGCTCCGCTCCGATGACGTCGCCATCGGCCGCAATCACCATGCGCTCCACGGCGTTGCGCAGCTCGCGCACATTGTTCTGACGCCAGTCGTAGCCCATGAGGATTGGCAGGACGTCGCGGGCGAGCTGCTTGCGTCGGAGCCGGAACCGCTCGCATGTCACGGCCAGCATCTGGTCGATGATCTCTGGAAGATCGGACAGACGATCGCGCAGCGGCGGCACCGTCAGCTGGTGAACGTTGAGTCGAAAGAGCAGGTCGCGCCGGAAGCGACCAGCTTGGGCATCGGCCGCCAGATCCCGGTTGGTGGCCGCGATGACCCGCGCCGGCACATCGATGGCGCGTGTGCTGCCGAGTCGCACGATCTGTCTGTTCTCGAGAACACGCAGCAACTTCGCTTGCGCAGACGGCGGCAGCTCACCGATCTCATCGAGAAACAGCGTCCCTCGTCCGGCGCTCTCGAATGCGCCTTTTCGCATCGTCTGTGCACCCGTAAAGGCGCCCCGCTCATGACCGAACAGCTCGCTCTCGACCAATTGTTCTGGCAGCGCCGCGCAGTTCACCGCGACGAAAGCGTCCCGGGCGCGACCACTCAGGCGGTGCACGTCACGAGCCACCAGCTCCTTGCCCGATCCGCTCTCTCCCACGATGAGCACGGGACTGGGGATCGGCGCGATCCGAGCGATGGCATCCTTCAAAGAGCGCATCGGGCCGCTCGTGCCACTCAGCGCGCTGGCGTCCGCCGCGTAGCGGCGTAGCAGCGCGACCTCTCCGAGGATCGCGCGCCGCTCGATGGCGTTCTCGATCTCGCGGACGATTCGCTCGACCGGTTCATCCTTGTCGATGAAGCTGTACGCGCCAGCACGAATCGCTAGCACGCAGCGGTCGAAGTCGCCTGTGCCAGTATAGACGATGACGGGGACGTCCACCCCGCGCTCCCGCATGCTGCGCATCACCGCGAATCCATCGATCCCTGGCATCTCGAGGTCGAGAATGACGCAATCCACCCCTTCCCGCGTCAGCACGTCGAGGGCGGCATCTCCCGTCGCCGTCACCAGCACGTCATATCCGCCGAGTCGGCGCAAATCGTACGCGTACTGCTCGGCCAGGGGGGCGTTGTCGTCGCAGACGAGGACAGTCGACATGAAAGAGACTCTAATGACCGGTGACAGGTGGTCGTTCGGGACCAGGCGGGAAGACGAGTTCCACCGTCGTGCCACGGCTTGGCGCCGTTTCGACACGCAGCGTCGCACCGAGATCGCCGGTGAGCCGCCGAACGATCGACAGGCCAAGCCCGGTGCCGGCCGGCTTCGTCGTGTGAAAGTCATCGAACGCATGGGCCAGTTGCGCCTCCGTCATGCCCGGTCCCGTATCACAGACGACGATGCGCGCGCCGCCTGATGCGCCGTCGCGCGTACCGACGGTCACGCCACCGCCGCTCGATCCGGCCGCATCGATCGCGTTGCGCACGAGGTTGTCGAGGATTCGGCGCACCACCAACGCGTCGGTCGACACGATGGGGGCGTGCGCATCGAGCTCCAGCAGAACGGGCACGCGATCGCTGGCAGCCGCACTCGAGGCGGCGATCTGGACCAGGGCGTTGAGGTTGCACGGCTCGCGAACAATCGGCCGGCTCAACCGTGCGTAGTTCCTCGCGAGAGCGTCGAGGTACTCGACACTCGCATCGAGGGTCGAGCGACGCTCGGTGAAAATCGCGGCGAGCTGTTGCGGATTCTCGCGCTCGACCTGCGCCAGGTGTCGCAGCACGTGTCGAATGGGCACGAGGCCGTTTTTCACGTCATGGTTCACTTGGCGGGCGAGATCACCGACCGTCGCCCGATGCTCGGCCTCGCGCACCTTCGCTGCGCTCGCGCGCAGCCGCCGCGTCATCGCATCCAGGAGGCGGGACAGATCGCCAACTTCGTCCGCCCGCTCGGTAGCGAACGCGACGTCTAGCCGATCGAGATCGACCTTGGTCGTCAGATCAGCGAGACGACTCAGCGGTCGGCTGACATGTCCCGCCAACCACATTGCACCAACGATTGCGGTGACGATGCCGAAGAGCAACGCCCCGGCGAACCATCGGTCCACGCTTCCCTTGAGCGCGACGAGCTGCGCGTCGGAGTGCGTGATCACGAACGCCGCGTGGCTCAGGGATCGTTGCCCGGTATCGGTTGGGTCTCCCCCCGCGATGAAGGGGAATGAGATCTCGCTGGCAGATGGAGAGGCTCCGCCCGAATCCGTCATGAGCCTGACGGCGAACTCGGTGTCCTGGGCCAGCGCGCGTACGAATGGCGAGTCGACGGCCATCCCCCCAATCAACGTGACTCTCCGCCCGGCAATTCGGAGCGAATCGACCCGCGCGATCACGCGCAGACGGCCATTGGGTGTTCGCGCGTCGACGAGGGCAGTGCCGCGCGGAGCCGCGACCAGCAGCGCAGGCAGATCGGGCTCGAGCCGATCAAATTCGTTGCGGAAATGGCCGGAGCTCAGAATACGGCCCGTCGAATCCTGGATTTGCAACATTCGACAATCCTGCGAGCTGCATCGCGCTCGCGGCATAATCCAGTACGTATGCATGGTCGGACAGATCGCGCTGCGTGAGCCCCAATCGCAGCCGGTTGTCTTCGACCATCGTCTCGCGCAGTGATGCGAGTCGGTCGGCAATCTCGATGCTCTGCTTGGCCAAATCGTCCCTGACGCGCCCGGCGAGGCTCGCAGCGCGGGCATCGTATTGCGCGGCAAGGCGACGCTCGATTTCGTGTCGAATGCCAAAGGCGATGCCGACCAGAGGGGCGACTGCGAGCGCGATGAGCGCCAACAGCATTCGCGTTCGGAAGCGCATCCCGATGGCCTCGCGGATCAAGACGTGGGGCGCGAGCCGAACAACAGATACACGTTGCCGACCCCATCGAGGGCGAGTCCGACGCGCCCCCGCCTTACGAGGGCGCGGGCTCGAGTCTCGACGAGCGGCGCGATGTGGCTTTCGATGGGGTTATTGCTTCTATGCGAGAGCCACGGGACATCAAACGCGAGTCCATTGACCGTGCTACATTGTCCGCCCATGTCGAATGGCACGGCCGTCACATATGCCGCCTCATTTCCGTCCCGCAGCGCTTGCCGGAAGGCCGGCCGTTCGAGGCCAGTTGCCCGCGCTGCACCGCCGGAACTCAGTACGCCCTCGAGCGCGGCGAGTCGTCGCGAGCGAGCATCAGCAAGTGCGACCAATCGCTCGCTGATCGCTCGCGCCACGCCGTCGTCCTTTTCGTAGACAACCCGTGGGCTCGGCGTTTGGCCGGGTGTGGAGGATGCGGGTGCGGGCGTGGTGGTGAGGTCATCTTCTGATCATTGGGCAGGGCAGCAGCTCTCCCCCCACACGCTGTCGGTCGCGGGGCGTGCTTCGACCTTTAGAGTGTTGGTGGCGAGATCCCTCTGGACTGCGAGCACCGAATCCCGATCTCCGTGATTCCGCGGTGTCGGCTCGATCAGCACGTACACCCGATCCCACATGAGAGGAATGCTGGTCAGATCGGATTGCGCGGCCGCGTAGGCGATTGTCCTGGCGTCCGAGGTGAAGACGATGTCTGCTCCGGCGTCGATCGCGTCACGTCCCTGCCGGTCGTCGATGGCGCTGAAGTGAACGTTCGGCCCAGTCGACGCCCGCCGAGGCAGCAGATCGAGTGCGGTGTCGCTTGCCGCGGCAATCTCGTATGGGCCCGTCCTCGGGCTCCATGTCCCTCCGACGTGGAACGAGTCCGCGACAAATGGCTGCGAGCTCATGGTGTCGCGATTAACCAATTCGGCACGATCTGGAAAAGCTGCGGCAACCACTGGTCGAGCGACGATGCTATCGCAGTGCGGCGCAATTGGTATCGAGTAGAGCAAGGGGAATACAACACGCTCCGCAAGCGTGTGGGCGGTCGGCGCATACATGGGAGTGACTCTGTCCGTCGCCACGATCCAGAGTGAGTCGGCCATCCTCTGCGGCGGCGGGACCAACTGACACAATGCGGCCTGGCTACCCGGGCGCGCGGCTACTGCGATCGTCGGCCGATGCGGTGCGCAACTGCCTGCCACAAGGGCGGCGCATCCGGCTTGCGCGAGCTCTCGAACCGAAAACGACAAACGACGTATCGGACTGCGCACTAGCGCTCTACCCCGACCATGCCACTAAAAGACGATGGGAACCGGGGTATCGTGTTAGGCGCAGATTAAAGTTGGGTTTGGAAAGGAGGAGAACGGCCGGGGCGAACCCAGCCGTTTCAGCTGTTACGGCGCGTTGCCAGCTCCCTTGAAACGCACCACGTCGTTGCGCTTCATGCCACTTCCGTCCGTGATTTGGCCGACGGCGTACTGGGGCGCGACACTGACGATTGTCACAGCACCCGCCCGCGTATCGGGCGTACCCAGCGAGAGATGCGTCTCGGGATCAACGAGCGCCTCGCCCGGGTTGAACACGTCGAACGTCATCCCGGTGGTGACACCCTGCGTCGCGCCGGCGTTGATATAGACCTGTGTACCACGCACGTCGACGACGCGACCGCTCCAGGCGATTTTCTGGATACCCTGGACAATGCCTGCTACTGCGTTGGCGATTGCCGATCGCGACGCCTGGCCTAGCGGGGTCTGAGCCGATCCGCCCGCGCCGATGTTCTTGTCCATCGTCTGAAAGTTCGCGGCAATGCCCGTCGCACTCGCCTTCCCCTCGCCCCGCACGGAGGAGACGACCTGACCGGTATTCGCATTGACGAGTCGCAGATCGAGCGCGACCTGCGCCGTCACTCTGCTGATCGACGCGCCGACCTGCCCGGTCACGGCCTTCAGCACGTTGAGCCCTCCGCCCACGGACGACTGGTGCTCCGAGTACTCAGTGATGTCACCAAAGATCAGGACCTGCGCGCCGAGGACTTTCCCAGCTTGCGCCGCTGATGCGGGGTCAACCCGGCCGGATGCGCCGAAGTTCTGCTCGTTGAGCACCTGGTCGACCTTCGAGCGCTCGAGCACGACGAATTGCGTTTGCTGAGTCAGAGCCGTGGTCAGCATCTCCGTGAGTCCCATTGCCAAACCGGGCGGCGCTGGGATGGATCCCGGCGACATGGCCTGAGCCATCTGCGGCTGTGGGGGCATCTGGGGCTGCTGCATCATCTGAGCAGCTTGCGGCGGCACCATAGCCCCCATTGTGTTGCTGACAACCGGAAGGCTGCCGCCGGCCATGGGCGGTGGTGGAAGGGGCACGCCGGTCGGCGCGCCCTGGATTGCTGTCCCAACGGGGAGAGCGCCGCCAGCCATCGGTGGCCCGGGTGGCACGCCGACCCCCGAGACCGGGAGGCCTGGCTGCGCCATTGGTGCGGCCGTCATCGGCGCGCCCGTCATTGGCGCGCCCATCATCGGTGCACCCATCATCGGCGCGCCCATTTGCCCACCGGCGGCGGACGCGGTCAGGTCCATGACGCCGACGCGCAGTTTGGGCCCCCGCCCCACGCCTAGTCGCTGACCCGGCATTGGCATCGTGGATGCGAGGTTGCTTTGCGCCCCGATACCCGAAAGCGGCGCAGCCGCGGCAGCCAGTCCGAAAACGACGATCGGGCTCCACCTGGTCATGTCACACCCCTGTACGAGAGCAGACCGCACTACTCTGGCGCGCAAGACGCCCACTCAGGTGACACGTCGGACACAGCTCGAAAGTCTCACTGCGCCACCTTGTCCGCGTGTGCGCCAGGCGGCCGTTCGTGACGACCCATCGCTCCGGTTCGTCGGTTGCGGATGCGAGATCGCGCTCCGAGCGCACGCGCGATATCGTCTGCTGGCCAGATTCGGTGGGCGATCGTGCTGTTCATCATCGTGGCCGCTGCCACAACAGGCGTTATCGGCCCTGACCTGCTCGGCGCGCAGCAGCCGCGCGCTGGCGGGGGACCCTCGCTCGCCCAGGAGACCGGCCAGTTTTCCAGCGGCGGCACCATCGTCTGGCTCCGTGTCACAGACGAGGGCACCGTGTTGGTGTTCGCGGCGAAGGGCTTTCGGTCGGCCTTTGCGCATCCCACCGTCCTCACACCCGAAGAGACCGACCATTGGGCCGACGCACTGACAGCCTTTATCGCCGCCGATAGCGCTGCTGGGGGCCGCGGAGGCGTCGACAGCGCAACGGTCCGTGTGGCATTGGCGGGCGGCGATGTGACGCTCGAAGAGCAGACCCTCGGTCAGGCCCTGGCGTTGGTCGCACGATTTGGGGCGACAGGACCAGCCCCGGTTTCCGCCGTGTACCACGCGATTGGGCTACGTCCGATCATCCCGACGCTGCGGCAGACAGCCCAAATCGCCAGGAAGATCCAGGCGATCCACCGCGCGGCGGCCGCCGCCGCGGTCCCGCCGGCTAGCCCGATACCGGCAACCGGGCCTGCGACCCCGGCCGGACTACCGGCCGCGACCGCGCCGGCAGTAGAGCACCCGGGGGGATCGCCCGCCGCGGCAGGGGAAACTGGGGCCCCGGCGAAGCCCTCGCCGAAGGTCCAGAACAGCCTTGCTGCGGCCCGCCAATCGACTGCGGTAGCACCGCCCATCTCCCGTCAGGTCGTCCCCGCGGCGCCGGCGGCGACAGGCAGCAGCTCCGCGCAGCCCACGCTCGTTGTGCCCGTGGCGCTCAGTGCGGACTCGGTGGCGAAAGTGCGCACGCATGCGCCGCCGCTGACCATGAAGGTGCCGACGACTGCTCACTCGCTGACGACGCCGAGTGATAGCGCGCGGGCTGAAATCGGTCATGTCGCGAACGCCCCGGACTCGCACATTGAGTACGCAGGGGGACAGCCGCTGTCTCTTCGGATCGGCGCGGGCTCGGACGCGCAGGGCGCTGGCGCGAAGGCGGATAGCGCTGCTCGAGCAACCCCCCCTGCGAAGGGCGCCGGCGACGGCAAGCCTTCGAAGGGAGCGCCGGCTGCGGGTACCACGGGGGGTAAGAAAACGACGGATGTTGACTCGGACAGCCCGGGCGACTCCGTTGCGGAAAGAGCCCTCAGCACCGAGGGGCGGCTGCCCCCATCCGTGTTGGGCGACGTAGTCCGGCAGCGCCAGCAGCTGCTGCAGTTTTGCTATACGGAATTCGGTCTGCGAAAGGACCCGTCGCTCGCTGGTCAGATCCAGGTGCGTCTCGTCATTCAGCAAGAGGGGACGGTGTCCGAGGTCACGGTGCCGCAGCACCACTGGTCGGGACATGGCGCAGACCAAGTCGAATCCTGCATTCGCGAACGCGTGCTCCACTGGCAGTTCCCGGCGGCGCAGCGAGCGAGCACGCACGAGATTCAGCTGATATTCGGGCGCTAGAGTACATACGCGCGTTCCGCGCTCGCTCGAGAGAAGAAAACGAATGGAGGCTCGCGAATCTTGCTTTCGCCTCCCCTCACGACTCTCCTTTCTCGGGCGCGCTGTGGTCGGGGGCACGATTTTCTCAGTTGATGGGGCGCCGGTCAGTTCACCCCCTTCACACCTGAGGTTGATATGCGCCGTCCCATCGCGTCACTGATTGCCATTGCTGGTGGGCTCGCTCTGGGAACAGTCGCGGCTGCTAGCGCGACGCCGTCGGCTCGAGCAATGAACCCCACAACTGCTGTCCCCGCTGACACCGTAACGGGGTGTTTGCAGAAGGGCACGACGTCCTCCGTGTTCAAGCTGGTTGAGAAGAGCGGCCAGGCGGTCGCCGTGACGAGCACAGCGGTGAGCCTCGGCGGCCACGTTGGGCACGAGGTCACGCTCACCACGAGTGGCATGGCTATGTCCAACGACACGATGCCGCAGACGGTCACCAAGATGAAAATGGTCAGCTCGAAGTGCGCGATGTGAGGAACGGCTGGGGTTAGGGGTTTGGGGTCTGGGGCTTGGGCTAACTACAACAAACACAAAGGGCCGGTCACGATCCGCGGTGACCGGCCCTCGCGTTTCGGTTGGGTTACCCCAAACCCAAACCCCGGACCCCAGTCGTCCCTCACCTCACATACGACGCCCCATTGATATCAATGGTGGCGCCGGTGGCGTGGCGGGCCAACCCGGACGCGAGAAACGCGACGATGTTGGCGACTTCTTGCGGCGGCGCCAACGCCCCCATTGGGATGTCTCGGGTGAGCGCTTCAATGCCGCGCGACGCGATGGCTGGGCGCGCCATCTCCGTCAGGACCCAACCCGGCGCGACCGCGTACGCGACAATGCCGTCGCGCGCGTAGCCCCGCGCGATGCTCTTCGTCAACGAGACCACGGCGCCCTTCGACGCCGCATAGTGGAACATGTTGGGGTCGTCGCCGCGGAACGCTGCCCGGCTGGCAATGTTGATGATGATGCCACCGCCACGCCCGCGGAAATGCAGGATGGCCTCGCGACAGAGATCCGCGACCGCGACGACGTTGATGCGCAGCGTTTGCTGCCATGCGTCAGCCCAGGCCGCCGCGTCATCCACGCCCGCGTCGAGCGCGACCGCGGCATTGTTGACCAGTACATCGATGTGGCCTTGCCACGCGAGCGCTTCGCTCCATACGCGGGAGCCGGCACCGGGTTGATCGAGGTCGCCCTCGACGAGATGACACCGGTCCGCGCCGCCCGCCGCCGCCGCGACGGCGACCGCCGCGTCGCGCTGTTTTCCGTAGTGCAAGACAACGCGCGCTCCGGCTCGCGCCACGACTCGTACAATCTCCGCCCCGATCCCGCGCGAGCCGCCGGTAACGAGGATAGTCTTGTTGGTGAGGTCGATCATGAGAGGCTGGACGTTGGACGTTCGACGTTCGAGCGGCTAGACGTTCGACGTTCGAGAACTTACCGAGGGGCCTGTAGCTGCGCACTATCGACTGTTCCCGGTTAGTGCTCTAGCCTCCAACGCCCAACGTCGAGCGTCGAACGTCTAGGGTCCAACGTCTACCCCCTGACCCCTCCGTTCATAGATTGCCTTCATGCACGGGACGCGTCCTTCCAACTCGCCGACCCCGGGCCTCCCATGACGTCGCCGCCGACAGCACCCTTTGCGCCGCGTGTGGTGCCCCGAACGGTGCGGATCATTGGCGTGCCGCTCGATTTGGGGGCGAGCCGCCGCGGGGTCGACATGGGCCCCTCTGCGCTCCGCATCGCGCGACTGGCCGAGCGGCTGCGCACACTCGGACATGAAGTGGATGATGTGGGGAACCTGATTGTGTCACAGCGCGAGCAGCTAACGGATTGTGGGCCGGAATCGATCCCCGCGATCGCAACCGTCTGTCGAGAGTTGGCCGAGGTGACGGCTAACGCCGTGCGGGCGGGCGTGACACCGCTCGTGCTTGGAGGCGATCACTCCCTCGCCATGGGATCTGTGGCGGGTGTTGCGACCGCGCTCGCGGAACGGAAGCAGCGAATCGGTGTGATCTGGCTGGACGCGCACGGTGACATCAACACACCTGCGTCGAGCACGAGTGGCAACGTTCATGGCATGCCCGTCGCACACCTCGTCGGGTTGGGCGATCCGCGGCTATCGACCATTGCCGTCCCCCCGCCGGCGGTGGAGGCGAAGCATCTGGTCATGGTGGGGCTTCGCGATGTCGATCCGCCGGAACGGAGGCACATCCGCGACCTCGGCATCGCCGCCTACACGATGCGCGAGATCGACGAGCGCGGACTGATGAGCGTGATGGCCGATGCGATAGCGATCGCCGGGCGCGGCACCGGCGGCATCCACGTCTCGTGCGATCCGGACTGGATTGATCCCGTTGATGCGCCTGGCGTGGGCACCCCGGTGCGTGGCGGCGCCACATTTCGCGAGGCGCACCTGGCGCTCGAGATGATCGCCGACTCCGGACGACTGGTGTCGATGGACATGGTCGAGATCAATCCCGTCCTCGATGATCGCAATCAAACCGCAACGCTCGCGGTCGATCTCGTCGTCAGCGCGTTCGGCGCCAGGATCCTGTGAGTTCACACACCGCCGTTCCCAGCGTTCGTCATCCTCGATCTCCTTTCAGGTCTGCCATGCGTCCCCATGTCGCCGTCATGAGCGTGGCCGCGTCCATTGCGCTGACGCCTTTCGCAGTACACGCGCAGACGCCCGCCTCTCCGCGGCCGATGCTCGCTCCAAGCTCATTCGCGTCTGTCGAAGTACACGTGAACTCCCGACCGGTCGCCGGGAAATGGTTCGCCCAGGACGCTGGCTACAGCGGTCCGGCGCGCATTGCCATCACGTACGGCCAGCCCCACGCCCGCGGCCGGGCGGTCGAAGATGGACTGATTCCGAAGGACAAAGTCTGGCGGTTCGGCTCCAACATGGCGGCCGCACTTCACACGGACGTCGATCTGACATTGGGGTCGCTCCACGTACCGCACGGTGATTACACCCTGTACCTCCTCAACGGGAGCGACGGGTGGCATCTCATTGTGAGCCGGGAAACGGCCCAATGGGGCACGGACTATGACGCGTCCAAGGATTTCGGCCGCACCACGCTCACCCGCCGTGCGCTGGCCGAGCCAATGGACACCTTCACCGTCTATCTCGTCCCCTCGTGGATTCCAGGTCGCGCCGAGGGCGACACGAGTTTGCACGGGAAGCTCATCGTCATGTGGGGCTCGAGCGCTTTGTCGACCGATTGGCAGGTGGAGGGAGCAGGCGTTGGCACGCCCTGAGAAGCAACAATCGGGGGCGACGCATTGCGTCGCCCCTACTCGGGACCTCCGCGGTCCCGGTTTGCTCCGCCTCACTTCACCCGAAACACCGCCACCTGTGGCTTGAGCGACGCTGGCAAGCTCGAGCCCGAGCCGCTGGGAGGCGCGAACGCGACGCTTACCGGACTCGATCCCGACGCGGTCAGTTGAAAAAAACTCATCGTTCCGGGGACCATCGAACCAGAGAGCGTGCTCGGCGGCATGAGAGTCTGGGTGACGATTGGGAAGGGGCTGTCGATGCCGGCGCTACACCCACCCGGTTGACACGTGGTGTACAGGCGCTCATACAACTCCCGCAGGTTGTACGACACGTAGCGGTTGGCCGTCGGGATCGACGCCCGGGCGACGCCGGGGAGGCTGTCCGTGTAAAGCGCGAGGCCGAAATTCGCAAACATCTGCGCGAAGGGGATCCCGGTGGCGTGGGCAAGGTTCGCGGTCCCGGTCACGTTGCTCTGGTCGAGCCGCGCGTACACCGTGGAGTCGAATTGGTCGCCGACGTAGCGCAGAAGCAGCCAGTCACCAGCGCGCCAGGCGAGACAGCAATCCGCGTCTGAGTGCAGGGTCACGGAGGCGGTGTCGGGCGCCGTCAGCCAGTTGTAGGAGTCGTAGAGCTGCTCCGTGATGAACGGTTCTGCGGAATCCGGGAAGAGCTGCCCCGCCTGTGTTCGTCCGGTTGGCGGCGGAAACATGACATCGTAATGTCGCGCGCCCAGCTCCGTCGCGACAATGCTCTCGCCTTCGTCGAGCCATCCTTCTTCAGGCTGCCCATGGTGGATGAGCACGTGCTGGCCGTTGTTGATCATGTGTTGCAGCTCGTGCAGGAATGTGCCGGGCGTGACCGACTCGATCTCGCTCACACTGTGACCGCAGCTGAACTTCCCCAGCGAATCGGGAACCAATTGATAGAAGATTTCGCCGGCGTTGGAGTTGCCGTCCAATGCGTCGTCGAGGTCCAACGAATTGAAGAATCCTGCGACGAAGCCTTCCGTCGCGCACTCGGATTTTGGCGTCAGCCCATTGACGATCTGTGTGAGCAGCATGATGACATGCCCGTTGCCGTCGATGTCCGTCGGTGGGCCGAAGGTGTTGAGGTCGAGTGGATACAGTAGTTGGTCGGCGTACTGTCCGAACTTCTGTAGTTGCGCCGTGCTGAATCCGCCGGGCGCCTTGGGGGCGGCCGTGTCGAGGTATACGTAGACGTTGGTGCCTGCGTAGGAGAGCCGAGCGACGCTGGTCTTGTACGTCCGGCCGGAGGAGTCGGCAACGACTCGGAAGCTCCGAATGCTGTCCGGTGGCCCACCCCGGGTCGTAATCGGTGCGGGCGGACGTGCCGATAGCGCACTTCCCAACCCTGACGCGCGCTGGCGTCCAGCTGTGAGCATCCGCAGATCGAACACCGCCTGGCGACGGTTCGATACGCTCGCCGCGCGGAGCAGCGGGCCCCGCGGTGTGAAGCGATTCGCCAAAGGCGCGACCGGTTTCAGACTCGGCGTGCTAAAGCGGCCGAGGACGTAGCTCTGGGAGGAATAGGGGACATCCCCGGTGGCGAACTCCGGGACGACGATATACGTGGCTGCACCGCCGGCGAGCGTAAATCCATTGCCGCCATTCGAGCAGTCGAAGGTCACGGCCTGCAGCGGCGCGATCGTGACAGTGTCCGACGGGGAGCAGGCCCTCGTGACCGTCACGTTGGGTCCGGTCGTTTTCGACGAACCGCCGCACCCGCCAATCGCAGCGAGACACACGATCAATCCGATTTGCTGTATACACCGCACGTATCGTTTCCCCGCAATGGTGAGCGCCTCTGCTGCTACCTACGCGTCTGCCGCCGCCGACGCTTGGTCGCCCGATTGGGCATCCGAATATCAGGGGCAGCTACGGTGGCCGACGCCCTCAGTCGTATCGCTCGATACCTTCATGCTACTGGTGGACGACTCGGGTGCTCCTACCGCAGCGCGCCATCAGTCCAGCTTGGCAGCATCACACACAGGCGACACCTGTGACCGAATGGTCGCCTGGTCACCCCGTTGTTGATCGTAATGCAACGTCTACAGGAGCGGGCGAGCGTCTCGCAATATGACACATGGTCGGCTATCCGAGCACGACCGAGAGCGACAGAATGACGCGTGCAATGTCGTCTCGCTGCCACAGTTGCATCTGCCGCCACCGGTTTTTCAGCATGCCCGGCCTCGCACAGCACGTGCAGTACTCGGGTGGGGCACGCGAGGGCTGCAATCCTTTGAACAACCACGAAAGGACTCCGGGAGACGGGTGTCGTTGCTAGGAACTCTCCGCACCGACGTGCGCCGCCGCGTCATTCGGTACTTGGGGACTGCGCCGGTTGCCGTCTGCGAGTGCAACGCCTGGGACAACTTCCTGATTCAGGCAATGTACCCCAATGCCACCCGCATCTCGATCCATCCCGGTGAGGCTGCCGCACCAGTCGGCAACGCCATCGGGCGCGCAGCCCGGGTGGTTCTGATGCATATCGACGTCAGTCGAACCGATGGCTTCCTCGACGGGGAAGGGGAACTGTACGAGAGCCTCGCTGCGCGAGGGGTAGTCACGCTGAATACCCGCGCGACCGACTTGCGGAAGCGGACACTACATGAGCGGTGCGCCGAGTTCGACCTGCCATCGGCAGCGGCAACCCGTGCGGGACCTGCTGACGAACGGGTCATCATCAAGACGACACTCAATGCGGCCGGCGTGCCGGAGCGACGGCTGGCCGCGCGTGGCGGCCTGACGGCGGAGCGGTTCACCCGTGATCTGAACGCGGAGATGTGCGATCCAGAAGGGTATCGCGTCTGTCGACGCGACGAAGTGCCGGAGGCTGCATGGCTCGATCGCACCTTGGCGATCGAGCGATACATCGACAACCCGGAGGGTGCGTTCTACCGGGTGTACGGCGTTGGCCCTGCAACAGTCGTCGCGCAGATTTGGACGGACCTCACGATCAAGAAGCTGCTCTCTCCCGCGCGCCGTCGAGAGTATTTCTTTTTCTGGACCATTGGAGGCGAGCACATCCCCCTTGGCGAAGTGACCACAGACGTCGCATTGGCGGTCAGTATCGCTCGCCGCGCCGCGTCCGCGATGCAGGTCGACTTCCATGGCACGGATTGCGTGATGGACGCGGAGGGCGCGGTCGTCCCGATCGACGTCAACAAGACGCCGTTTTGGGGCGAGGCAGGTCCGCGGCCTGGCGTGCTCGAACACTTGCGGCTGGGACTCGAGTACCTGCAGTCCGGGGCGACCGGCTGGTAGCGACCACGCCGCGGCCATAGAAAGGACACCGGAGGGACGCGGCATCCGTTCTCGTTGCGGATCCGTTCGTTTCGCTTCCCCGGCGGCGTTCGTCAGAAGGGGCGTCAGAGCAGATCGGTCACGTTCGCACGGCAGGGGACGCGAGTGTACGACGCGCGAACGGCCAACTACCTCTCCACTCGCTCGGGAGCCCTTCATGCGTCGTTCCATGGCGGCCGTGGTGGCCGCTGGTCTGTCCGCGATCACGGTCGTCGGCTGCAGTCTGGCTGGTTCCTCGGCGCCCAGCACGGCGCCCTCGGCGGCGGATGCCGCACTCGTGGATGAGGGCGTCGAGGCATCGCTCGAGTCAGCCATCGCCAATTTCCTCGGAGGGGTGAACCCTCCCATCCAAACTGCCAACCGGGTTGGCACACCGGCGACGGCACCCCTGTTACGCCTCGCGCATGTGCCCTTCGACCTCGTTCGGAGCACGCGGATGCATCGCGTCCGGACCGGGACCACCACGCGGGGGGGCCTGCCGTCCTGCATCACTCTCGTGCCGGCGATCCCGGCCGACGACGATTCCGACGGCATCCCGGACACGGTCTCCATGACCGCCGGCGCGAACTGCACATTCACGCAGGACAGTCTCACGTTTTCGATTTCCGGCAGCCTGACCGAGGGTGATCCGACCCCGACGACGCCCGACGCCGATTACATGGCGGCGGCGAACAATCTGGTGATCAGCTTGAGCTCGGGAGCCGATTCCAGCAGCATCGGGCTGAACGGCGGCGCCACCGTCACCGAGACGGCGGGTTCGCTGTCGCAGAGCAACCAGAATGACGCTCTCGCTGGCCCATACCGGCACCGACACAGTCAACGCGTCGTACGCGCAGAATTGGATGGCCACGTTTTCCTACAGCGGCAGCGAGCTCCTTGGCAGCGGATCGCTCCCGCAGGGCACGCTCAGCATTACCGGCACGACGAACTACGCCGGCAACGGCAAGTCCTTCGCGTTGGCGATCTCGACGCCGACGGCGCTGACCTACGACCCCACGTGCGGCACGGCATCGCAGCTCACCGCCGGCGTCCTGCAGGCTTCCTTCAACGGCCCCAAGGGGTCCGCGTACATCACGATCACGTGGAACGGCTGTCAGGACCCGACTGTGAATTTTGTGGGCGGGCAGTGAAAGGCTAGACATTCGACGTTCGACGTTCGAGAACAAACCTCGAGGCCAGCTGCAAGCAACCACGGCTGGCCTCGAGGTTTGTCTTCCAACGTCGAACGTCGAACGTCCTGCAGCTTGCCCCCCGATACCCCCCAAGGGTATATTACCCGCATGTCCTCCTCCATCACCTTCCCCGTGACCGGGATGAGCTGCGCGTCGTGCCAGGCGCATGTCCAGCGGGCGCTGGCGCAGGAGCCTGGCGTCGTCGACGCGGTCGTCAATCTCGTGACCGGGACGGCGCACGTGGATTTTGACCCGGCCATCACGTCGGGCGATCGATTGGTCGAAGCGGTTCAGGCGACCGGCTATGGGGCCGAGGTTCCTGCCGACAACTCATCCGCCGCCGACGAACTGATCGACCAGGGACGAACGCACGACGCAGCGATCGCCGTACTCCGTCGCCAGGTGCTGGTCAGCGTTGCGGCCGGCATCATCGCAATGGTGGCGTCGATACCGCTGATGCTCCACGCGCAGGCGCACGGGATCGGCACTGTCGATCCGTTCATGCGCTGGACGATGCGGATATTCGCGCCGATGATCGAACGGTGGGCGCCGTGGCTTGCCGAAATACCGGACGCTCTCGTGACATATGGGCTTTTGGCGCTGACACTGGTCGTCATGGTGTGGGCCGGCAGGCGGTTCTACGCGGGTGCATGGGCAGCTGCTCGACGTCGCACGGCGAACATGAACACGCTAGTGGCCCTGGGAACTGGCGCGGCGTTTCTGTACTCCGCGGTGGCGACTGTCGTCCCACAGTTCTTCATCGCGCATCACGTGGCGCCCGACGTCTACTACGAAGCGGTGATCATCATCATCGCGCTCGTTCTCGCTGGCAACCTGCTCGAGGCGCGCGCCACTCGACAGACATCGGCCGCGCTGCGCCATCTGATCATGCTCCAGCCGCCGACCGCGCGCGTCGTCGACGAAGGCGGCGAGCGCGAGCAGCAGGTCGAATCCCTGCAACCCGGGACGATCGTCGTTGTGAGACCCGGTGAGCGCATCCCGGTAGATGGCGAGATCATGAGCGGCGCCAGTTTCGTGGACGAGTCGATGCTCACGGGCGAGCCTATGCCGGTGGAGAAGAGCGTCGGGTCACGCGTCGTCGGGGGCACCGTCAATCGCACTGGGACCTTTCAGTATCGCGCGACCACCCTCGGTGCCGAAGGCACACTCGCCCGGATAGTCCAGCTCATGCGCGAGGCGCAGAACACTCGCGCGCCGATTCAGCAGCTCGCGGATCGCGTCAGTGCGGTGTTCGTCCCCGTAGTCGTCGCGATCGCCGTGCTGACGGCCGGCGTCTGGGTGATGGTTGGTGGTCCCGGGGCGATTGTCCGTGCCCTCGCGGCCGCGGTGGCAGTCCTGGTGATCGCCTGTCCGTGCGCGATGGGATTGGCCGTGCCGACCGCGCTCATGGTTGCCACGGGCAAAGGGGCGGAGCTGGGTGTGCTCATCAAGGGTTCCGAGGCGTTGCAGCGGACCAGCGCGCTGGACACGGTGGTCCTGGACAAGACGGGGACAATCACCGAGGGGCATCCGGCGGTTACCGACATTGAATTGGCCGCTGAAGCCATGCCGGTCGCAGCCGTCGCTGGTGTGGCCGTTCAGGGCGGCGACGAAGCGCCGTCGTTGAACGCGGAACGCGACGCGTCGTGGATCGGTGAGAGCGCACCCACGGATGCGCTGCTGGCGATAGTGGCGGCGGTGGAGCATGCGTCGGAACACCCGCTCGCGGAGGCGATCGTGCGAGCCGCTCGAGCCCAGGGCCTCGCGCTGCCCGTCGTCGAGCAGTTTGCAGCGGTTCCGGGCCGCGGCGCGTTCGGCGTCGTCGATGGTCGATCGGTCGTGGTCGGCAATCGCGCGTTGCTGGCGGAGTGGGCGATCGATGCGACGCCGCTTACGACTCGTGCAGATGAGTTGGCAGGCGCGGGCCGGACGGTCGTGTATGTGGCGGTGGACGGCATGCTCCGCGGCCTCATCGCGATCACAGACCCCGTCCGCGCCCACTCGACGCGAGCCATCGAGCGCCTGCGACAAATGGATCTTGCCGTGGTCATGCTGAGTGGCGACACCGAGCGTGCCGCGCGCGCCGTGGCTCGTGAGGTCGGCATCGACGAGGTAGTGGCCGGCGTGTTGCCCGAGGGCAAGGTCGCTGCCATCAAACGCCTGCAAGACGCTGGTCACACGGTCGCCATGGTAGGCGACGGCATCAACGATGCTCCCGCACTGGCGCAGGCAGATGTCGGCATCGCCATCGGCAGCGCGGCGGACGTGTCGCTGGAGGCGTGTGACGTAGCGCTCATGCGGAACGATCTCACAGGCGTCGCCGAGGCGATCCGCCTGAGCCGGCGCACCATGCGCACCATGCGCCAGAACCTGTTCTGGGCGCTCGTCTACAACCTGGTCGGCATCCCCATTGCAGCGGGCGTCTTGTACCCCACCTTCGGCATCTTGCTGAGCCCGATCCTCGCCAGCAGTGCGATGGCGTTCAGCTCCGTGAGCGTCGTGTCCAACAGCCTGAGACTGCGGGGGTTCCATGGCGCCGCGTAAGGCCGTCGGCGTCGACGCTGGCAGCAAGGAGCAAAACCTCACCCGCCTCCGCCGGGTCGAGGGCCAGGTTCGCGGGCTGCAGAAAATGGTTCAGGACGATCGATATTGCGCCAATGTGCTCACCCAGATCTCGGCCGTGCACGAAGCGTTGCGCGCCGTCGGTCGAGAGCTGATGCGCAATCACCTCAAGCACTGTGCGACGCAGGCCATTCGGGACACGCCGCGCGCAGCTGATGCGATGTACGATGAGCTCGTGGAGATGATGGAGCAATATCGAGGGTAGCTGGACGTTGGACGCTCGACGTGCGACTTCGACGTTCGGGGTCAGACCATGGACGTTGGGCCTCGGGCGCTGCACAATTCTGGGCCCACTACCGCGTCGAGCGTCGAACGTCGAACGTCGAACGTCGAACGTTTTAACCCCAATCCCCCTCATGCCCCACGCCCGCGCTGTCCTCGCCCTCACCATCGCGCTGGTGTGCGCGACGTGTGCCCCGTCGGCGAGCCGCCCCGGCTCTCTGCGAATCTCGATCTCGGTGCCAGCCTCGGTGCACGCCGATCCAATCACCGGCCGCGCCTATGTGCTGATCACTACCGACTCCGGCGATTCGGCGCACGAGCCCCACTTGGCCGCGGACGACTTCACGGCGAGCATCCCGCTGTTCGCTACGGACGTCGAGGGCCTTGCCCCGGGGAGCGCGGCGATCATTTCCGATACGACGCTCGGCTACCCGGTGGCGTCGCTTCGAGATATTCCTGCGGGCGACTACTACGTCCAGGCAGTCGTCGCCGTCTACACCCAGTTCCACCGATCCGATGGCCACACGATCTGGGCCCACATGGATCAGTGGGAGGGACAACACTTCGGTACCTCCGCCGGCACGCTCGTCAGCACGGTGCAGCGCGTACACCTCGACCCGACGGCCGGATACAGTGTGCCCATCGCGGTGTCGCGAGCACTGCCGCCCGTGGCAATGCCACAGGACTCGAAGTGGGTTAAGCACATCAAGATCCGGAGTGCCCTGCTGACGAAATTCTGGGGCCAGCCGATGTATGTCGGCGCGACGGTCCTGTTGCCCGCCGGATACGACGCGCATCAGGGCTCGCGATATCCTGTGATCTACGAGCAGGGGCACTTCGGTCTAGCGCCACCACTGGGCTTCGACACCCTGCAGGTCCCGGTCCCCCCACCGTTCCGTGAGCTGCTCACTGCGTACAACCTGAAGCCCGGGTACGACCTCTACCGTGCGTGGAGCGGACCAGCCTTCCCGCGCATGATCGCCGTCACCTTCCAACATCCGACTCCGTATTTCGACGACTCCTACGCGGTAAACTCGGCGAACAACGGCCCGTACGGCGACGCAATCATGACGGAGCTGATCCCGTATATCGAATCGCATTTCCGCACCATCCCACATGCGTACGCGCGTGTGCTCACTGGAGGTTCGACGGGCGGGTGGGAATCGCTCGCGCTGCAACTCTACCACCCGGATTTCTTTGGTGGGACGTGGACGCTGTATCCGGACCCGATCGACTTTCATCACTATGCCCTGGTCAACGCATATCAGGACACCAATGCGTTCACTGTGGCCCCGGACCCGCAACTAACGTTTTCGCCCATCAATCGCTGGTTTCACGCTGAACGCTACATCATGCGCAGTAACAATGGTCAGCCGCTCTTGACGGTTCGCGATTTGAGCCGATTCGAGGACGTGCTGGGCAGTCACGGCCGCTCGGGCGAGCAACTGGAGATCTGGGAAGCGGTCTACGGACCCGTGGGCCCCGACGGTTACCCGGTTCCACTCTGGGACAAGCGAACGGGCCACATCAACCGCGATGTCGCGACTTACATGCGTGATCGGGGATACGATTTGACCGCGTACGCTCAGCAGCACTGGGCAAAGATTGGCCCGTTGCTGACCGACAAGCTCCATATCGACGTCGGTGACATGGACAATTTCTACCTGAACCTCGGCGTATACGACTTCCAGGCCTTTCTCGACTCCGCGCAGCACCCGCACGTTGCCGCCTCGTTCCGGTTCGGCCGCCCCGAGAAGGGTCACGGCTGGCAGCACATCAATGCAGCTGACCTCGTTCGGGAGATGGCCAACGCAGTTGGCAAGCATGCCCCGCCGGGCGACGGTGCGCGCTGGAGATACTAGGAGCGGAACGGTCGGCAACTTGCAACACCGTACGCTCATGAAGCGGCAGATGGCGGCGCTGGCTGTCGCGCTGTGTATCACGAGTGCGATGGCCTGTCATGGGCCGCTGGCGCGGCGGGGGCGTCCGCAGCCCGAGCCGCCCACTGAGACAATGGCGGTCATCGCTCCGCCAGAGATCTCCAATGGTGCTTGGATCGATTCGGTCACCAAATCGTGGTCCACCGGCGCCCCGCGGGACTCCCCCGACTCGGCGCTGGCGCGTGCGAGGGCGCCGCAATCGCGCGAACCATCGAGTGTCGCCCACTCGACGCGACCCACGGCCATTACCGGGACCGCGTACGCCGAGGCCGCGCCCATGTCGGCCGCGATCTCCGGCGCGGCGGACGATCACGGGCCGCTGTTGCTCCTTATAGCGATCGGCGCCGTGGCGTTGCTCATCGCCATTGAGGCAGGACGAGTGGCGCTGAGGCCCTGAGCAGGCACCGCGACCTCGGATCGCTCGTGGGCGGCATGAATGCCGCCCCTACATGTGCATCGTAGCCTTGCCCTGTTCGGCCGCTCGGCTACACACCCCCGTACCACTCGTACCCCTGGTCACTCCAGTAGCCGCCGTTGCGCGTCGGCATGAACACGATACGGGTGAGGTACTTGGTGTTTTTGTATCCGAGCTTCACCGGCGAATGCACTCGCGCGGGGGCACCGTGCGAGGGGCCGAGCATGTGGCCGTCCAGACCGTATGCGATCAGCGTCTGGGGATGCATGGCACTCTCGATGTCCCAGCTTTCGTGATAGTCCTTGTCAAAGGACTGAAAGTCGACGTACCGTGCCGCGGGCGACACGTTAACGATCGCCGCGAGGTCGCGGAGGCGGACGCCGGTCCACGACGCGACCGCTGTCCAGCCTTCGACACAGAAGTGATCGACCCGCTGCGTCGTCCGCGGGAGCCGCATCAACTCGTCCAGCGACAGGCGAAGCGGGCGTCCGACCAGCCCACTGACCTCGAGCGTCCACGCCCCCTGCATCTTCTCGTCCCACATCGGGATCGAGTCCGCGATGTAGTAGACCGGCAACGCACTGCCGGCCTCGCGCCATCGAGCACGCGGCCGATCGCGTGACCCGTCATGAAACAGGGCGCGCTCGAGCCGCTCGTTACTTCGTTCGGCGAACCGCAGGATGCCCTGCGCGCTGCGTGGACCGTAGCTGTTGCACGCCGTGAGCAGAGCGGCCGATACCGTGCCGCCGGTCATGAGCAGAAACCGTCGCCGATCGATGCGATCTCGGGATTCCAGAGACAGTCGTGGATCGGGAAGGCGCTCGATCAAGTGCCGGACACGCCGCTCGAGCTCACGCTCGTCACTCACAGTGCATCTCCATCTGATTCTGCGGGCGACGGCGCGGCCGGCGCGGGCTCAGTCGTGCCTGTCGTCGTGCCTGTCGTCGTGCCAGACGCCGGAGACCCGGGAGGAGAAGGGCGGCCGTTTCGCGCCCAGTGCGGGAGCACGTGGTACAGGGGACGGGCGTTGCGCGTTTCCGGCGAGTACGCCTCGTCGTATCGTCCAGTGATCATCGACGGCAAAGAGTACGGATCGACCGCGAACACCATGAAGACATGGACGGCGGCGATCGCAAGCAGCGCGACCATGCCGAGGAAATGCCAATAGCGCGCCCAGACATAGCCGCCCAACAGCGCCGTGAGCGGCGCGAGCTGGACGGGCTTCCAGATGGCGACCCCTGTGACCACGATGAAGCCGCCGATCCAGGGCATGGCGAAGTACGCTCCCTTCTGGAGGGCGTTGTGCTTGCCCTGGTGCGGATGGCGCGGTCGGAGGAAGAGATAGAAGCGCACCATCTGCCAGCTATCGCGGATATCGCCGTGGCGCGGAACGAGGTCCCTCCACTCGCCATGCAAATAGACGAAGCCCAGGTAGACCAGGCCATTGAGCAGCAGCACCCACATCATCGCGAAGTGCCAATTGCGCGCTCCACCGAGCCACCCACCGAAGGTGAGCCACGCGGGGATGGGACGTCCCTCGAACGGATAGCAGCAGAAGCTGTCGCCCTTCCGATGAAACGCCGGATACGCGTCGAAGATCCGGAGCCCGGATCCGGCCATGATCAGGATGGCAACGACGGCGACCCAGTGCGTCGTGCGTACGATCCAGTGGTGGCGCAGCACCGTATGCCCAGGTTCGGGCACCGGTGCCGTGGCCACTGGCGATTCGACGACGCGTGGCGGGTCTGAAGCGAGTGGCGCGTCTGAGGCTGATGATGCCTCAGCAGTCACTTCTTCGCCCCTGCCTTCCCGAAGAGTGCGAGGTATTGGCCATAGCCTTCGGCTGCCAGGCTATCGACTGGGATGAAGCGCATCGCCGCTGAATTCATGCAGTAGCGAAGGCCGGTCGGCTCTGGACCATCGTCGAAGACGTGACCGAGATGCGAGTCAGCGTGCTTTGAGCGTACTTCAGTTCGGCTCATCAACAACGAGTTGTCTGTCCGGGTGATCACGTTGCTCGCATCGAGTGGCTTCGTAAAACTCGGCCACCCGGTCCCTGACTCGAATTTGTCCCTCGAGCTGAACAGCGGCTCCCCTGACACAATGTCGACATAAATGCCGTCGGCATGATTGTCCCAATACTCGTTCCGGAACGGCGGCTCAGTCCCTTCGTGCTGCGTCACCTGGTACTCCTCCGGCGTCAGCTTGCGCTGGAGATCGGTGTCGCTCGGTTTCTGAAACTGCTTCCAATCCATCGCAGTCTTCTCCGCGCGTGGTGTGGCTGATGTATGTGGCGCCGGCGATCCCGTGGTAGCGGGCGGGTTCGTATCCGAGATGGTCCCTGAACCCGCTGCCAAGCGAGCAGGTGAGACAGCACGCCCCACCGTGCGCCGCATTCCGGCTGTCATGATGCCGGTGAGGAGGATGGCGATTCCGACTGCTGCCGTCCCCCGCGCCAACCCACTCCGATCCCATCGATCATTCCGTACGCGCACCGGCCTGTCGTTCATTGCCGCCTCCTCGTCCTTCAGATTACCCGACCTGCTCGGGGATATCGCGTTCACGCGACATACCCAGAAGACGACTGCCAGCCCTGTTCCTGAAAGGTAGCCGGGATTCCCGGCGGGCCCCGCTCAGCCGTCCCGTGGCCCGCCGTAGATTGCCCCGGGGGCCTCGTGAGCACCCACCGGCTTTCTTCGGCTATCTGCCATCAGCTTTCTCACCCGCAGAGCGGCCTCCCCAGACCCCGCCGTCGGCGGGCAGAGAGGCCAGTCCGCGGTCGTAGGCCGTGACGATGTGCCCGCGAGTGATCAGGCCGAAGATGCGGCCACTGCTGGGATCGACTACCGGTAACGCGCCCACACCGCGCACGCCCATTTGTCGGACGGCCTCGTACAGCGAATCGGTCGGGGCGACGACCTCCGAGGCCTCGGCGACGTCCACGGCCCGGATGAGGGACCCCACTCCGTGAACCTCAGCGGCGAGGCGGCCGAGCTCCGTCACCGTGATCACTCCCACCAACCGTTGGGCGGCATCCACCACCGGGAAGCACGGCTGATCAGTGGCGGCGAGGTAGTCGAGCAGTACCGGAAGCGGGGCGTCCTCGGGAATGACTCTCGGTGAAGGCTCATAGGCATCGCGCACCAGGACCCCCGCGAGCACATTGCGATCGGCGCCATGCACGATCGATTCGCCGCGACGGCGCAGCCAGCCGCTGTACAGCGAATCAGGCTCGAACCGCCGCGCGACCGCGTGCGCAAGCACGACTGTGATCATCAGCGGGAGGACCAGTCCGTAGTCGTTGGTCATCTCGAAGACCAGCAGGACGGCAGTGATCGGCGCGTCGGTCGCGCCGGCGATCACACCGCCCATCCCAACGAGTGCGTAGGCGGATGGACTGACTCCGAGCGCTGGAGCCGCGTGCGCGAGGAGCGCACCGAATCCGCCACCCGTTGCGGCTCCGATGTACAGCGACGGTGTGAACACGCCACCCGACCCGCCGCCCGTGAGTGTGATCGCAGTCGCGAGGATCTTGCCGAGCGCCAACGCGAGCAGCGCATACCAGGCGAGCCGGCCGAACATCTCGGCATGCAGCGCCAAGTGCCCGTACCCGACCAGCAAGCCGCCAGACACCCATACCAGCAGGCCAACCAGCGCACCAGACAGCCAAGCGAGCCAGGCGCCGGAGAGTCGCTTGCGTGCCCATTGGTGCGCTTGATCTGCCGCGAAATAAATGCGCACGTACATCACCGACACGAGACCTGTCAGAATCCCGAGACCCGGATACAGCACGAGCACCTCGCCCACGGAGCCGAACCCGTACTGCTGCGGAATCGGGAACGCGGGGTGGTTGCCGAAGAACGCCCGCGAGACGACCGCCGCGATAACACTCGCGACGACGACAGGCGAGAAGGAAGCCACTGACAGTGACCCGAGAATCTCCTCGAGCGCGAAGAAAGCGCCGGCCAGGGGCGCATTGAACGCGGCACTAATCGCGGCGCCGCTGGCACACCCGACGAAGACGCTCACGCGCTCCGGCGTGAACCGAAACGTGCGCCCAAGCCACGATCCGATCGCGGCCCCGAGCACAACGACCGGCCCTTCGCTACCTGCTGACCCTCCGCCACCAATCGTGATGGCGCTCGCCAGCGTACGCGCCAGCGCGGGCCGCACGGGCACATTGCCGCCTCTGCGGACGACCGCGAGTTGCACGTCGGGCACGTTCATGCCGTCATGTCCGCCAGCGAGGCGACGCATGACCAGCCACGCAAGGGCGATGCTGGCACCCGTGACGACCGGCCGGTACGCGAGGCGCGCGGTTTGCGGCAGAGCGACCGCTGACCACCGAAAGAATGCCGCAAAGGCCAGATCGATGGCCCGATAAAACAAAACGACGCCGAGCGCGGTCAGTACGCCGATCGCGACGGCGAAGCCCAGCAGAATGGCGTTTTCGCTCAGTCCGCGTCGATTGAACCACCGAACGAACCTGGCCCACGCCTCTGCAATCGCACTCCGAACCATTGCGACGCGTGTCTTAAATCCCGCGACCCACTCACGCCCCTCAACCGCAGTCCCGGCCGCCATGCGTTCGGCCCCGTCGGTCGGGTCGGGGTCTACCGCGTGCCCAAGCATGGATGAAATGTACTGGGCGAAGCGACCCGGATGAAATGTATGGGATCAAATCCATTCAGCGCGACGCATTCGCGCCTGCGGCATTGGCGACAGGCGAAGACGCGTCGTGCTAGCGTCCGGCGCGCTTGGCTCGTCCCTTCGGCGGTTCCTCAAAGAGCATGGCGCCCTGCCCGCGAGCGAGTCCCATTTCCGCGACGAGACGGCTCAGCCCGCGCGCCAATGACTCGCGCTCCGCAGCAGGCATGCGCCGCAGTGCCGTGATTACGCCGGCCTGCGGCGGGAGCGGTGCGCGCTCGAGTAATGCACGACCTGTTTCGGTCAACTCGATCGTGACGCGTCGTGCGTCGAGCGTCGAGCGCTGCCGACGAATGAGTCGACGCCGGCGCAGTCGCTCCACGACCGGCGAGGCCGAGCTCTGGTCAGTGAAGGTGCGGTCGGCCAATTCGTTGAGGGAGGCAACCGGTCCGCCCTCGTGCAGCGCGCGCAAGATGAAGAGCTCAGCAGAGCTGACACCGACCGTATCGCGCGCGCGATTCGCACTGAGGCGCAACGCGCGCACAAGGCGGCGTACCGCTTCGAGTGCGCCGCCGACACTGGCCTCGCCGTGCCTCGACTCGCGACTCCCCTCGGGTGTTCCTGGCCGTTTCATGGACACGAAAGTAAGGAACAACGGAGGTTGGACGTTAGACGTTCGACGTTCGACGTTCGAAAACCTCGAGTGCCAGCTGCGGCACACGGTGGCTGGCCCTCTGGGTTTGTTTTCCAACGTCGAACGTCCAACGTCGAAGGGTTAGGGCCACTCCGCAAACAGCGTGTCCATTGGACCACCGCTGCAGTAAGCGTAGAAGCCGTCGTCGCAGCGCGAGAAGGCTTGGCCAAAGGTGGCGGCAGCGTGTCTGCCCCAGTGGGGGCTGCGGCCGTCGATGTCGATGAAGCCGTATTCGTCGCTCAGGTCCCAGCTGCTGAACACACGCCCCGTCTTGGCAGACACGTGCGGGTCGGCCGCGAGCGCCGCGACCGCGCGCCCAACGAAATACGGAGTTTCCGAGGCGAGGAAATTCGGGTCCTTTTTACCCCCTTCCTGCCAATTGGCTTCCGTGACCCCGAACCGCTCGAGCATCGCTTCCGAGCGCAGGAATCCTGGGGTGATGGCCAGGGCGGTAATGGGTCGCCTTCGAAGCTCCCGGCCCATCGCGAAGGCCAGGCGGATCACGGACGTCTTCACGAGGTCGTAGAAGATGTTCCCGCGGTACCAGAAGCCGTCACCGTCGGTGACTTCGACGATGAGTCCGGGACCGGGACTGTCGAGCATGAGGGGTACGGCGTAGCGGCTGGTGATGAGGTGTGAGGCGACGGCCTGCTGGAGCATGAGCAGCCCGTTGTCGACCGAAACCTGCCAGAACGTCTTTCCGAACTCGGTGAGCTCGTCCCCGCCCCAGATGTCATTCACCAAGATGTCCAGACGCCCGCTGTCCGAGCGAATGCGCGCAACCAGCGATGCCACCTGGTCAGGTTGTGTATGATCGGTCTGGACCGCGATCCCTCGACCACCACGGGCGGAAACGAGGTCGGCAGTCTCCTCGATCGTCTCCGGCCGGTTCCCGGTCGCGGGTCGTCCGCGGACGCTCCGCCCGGAGCAGTAGACGGTCGCCCCGGCCTCGCCCAACATCACGGCGATCCCCCGGCCGGCGCCTCGCGTCGCCCCGGCGACAACCGCGACCTTCCCAGTCAGCGGCGCCATAGGGCCATCAAGTTTGCGGGGGTATCAAACATAAGTCAATGGTCGTTTACTAACGTGTCGATCCGTTTAGTGGCCGCCTCGCTGGATCGTTGCCCCCTCGAAATTTTCGGTCGAGACGTCCTTGCCGGCTGCGAGCGTCCGCACGTATGCGACGAGCGCCCAGACCTGTGACTCCGGGATGCGGCCACCCCAAGCGGGCATACCGTCGGGACGCCCCTCCTCGATCGATTCGTACACCTCGCCGACGGCGCCGCCAAAGTGCCATTGCCCGTCCTGAAGGCTCGGGCCCGTCCCACCAGATCCTTCCGCGCCATGGCAATCGGCGCAGTTATACGAAACGAATAACGCCTTGCCCTCCGCAAGAGCCTTCGGGTCATGCTCCCGAGGGTTGACCAGCGACTGTTGGGCACGGGCGACGAGTAGGCCGAGTTGCACGTGCTCGGGGTGCGCGATGAGCGACGGAGACGACGGCGTGGCTCCCTGTCCGCCACCCTGCATTGCACGCGCTGCGCCGACTCCGGCCACGACGACGCCGAGCCCAGCAAGAAGCATCCAAGTTTTCCCAGGCATGTTCCCTCCCCGCTGGACCGTCTATGGCCCCTGGAGCCCGTAGACGAACACCGCGCCACCCAGACTCGTGTACCGTGCCAGTTCCGGAAGCGTTGTGCCGCGCTCGCGGACGTCGAACGACGCGTCTGATGCCACATCACCGCCGATGAGCCACCCCATGTCGCCACCAATGCCGGCAAAGACCGCGACATACTGCCGACCGTCGGGCCCACGGTAGGTCACCGGATTGCCGATGATCCCGGAGCTGACCTTGGCTGACCAGAGCGCCGAACCGGTCCGCGCGTCCACGGCCTTGAACCACCCGTCGAGTGTCCCGTAGAACACGACGTTGCCAGCCGTCGCCAATGCCCCGCTCCACACCGGGAACGGCTCCTTGATGCCCCATACCTTCCGCCCTGTCGTCGCATCCCACGCGATGAATTCGCCGCGGTAGCCCCCCGGCCCGCCAGTCTCGGGCGCGTCGGCTCCGATGTAGGGCGTGCCGGCGATGTATGTCGGGTGACGTCCGGTGAAATCCATGCACAGGTTGTTCGTGGGCACGTAGAACAGGCCGGTCACTGGGGAGAAGGCCGCCGGCTGCTGATTCTTCCCGCCCTCGAGGCTCGGGCAGATGTCGCGAGTTGTACGTCCCGCGCCGGTGACCTTGTCGGGGTTCACGCGTGGGCGCCCGGTCGCCAGGTCGATGCCGCTCGCCCAGTTGACTGGAACAAAGGACGCCGCGACCAACACTTCACCGGTTTGCCGATCGATGGTGTAGGCGAATCCGTTCCGATCGAAGTGCACCAGGACGTGACGAGTGGCGCCGCGGATCGGAAGGTCCGCCAGAATGTTCTCATTGACCGCGTCATAGTCCCAGAGGTCGTGCGGGCGTGACCTGCAGCGCCCACCGTGAGCTCTCCGGTATCAGGGTCCCGCGCAAGAATGGAGCTCGTGTACTTGTTGTCGCCGGGCCGCATTTCGCCGATCCAGGGCCCGGGATTGCTGGTCCCGTAGTACAGCAGGTTGAGCACAGGATCGTAGGTCAGCCATCCCCACGCGGCACCGCCTCCGTGCACCCAACCGCCCGCTGGCCAGCTGGTCGCAGCGAGGTCGCGACCGCGCTCCGACTGGTAGAACGGCTGGAATCGGGGACCGATCTTTACGTCGCTGTCAGGGCCGAGGTTGTATGCGCGCCATCGCTCTCGGCCCGTCCTCGCATCGAGCGCAGCGATCCACCCGCGTACGCCCATCTCGCCGCCACTCGGCCCCACGATCACGTTCCCATGGACCACGAGCGGGGCCATGGTCATGGTCTCGCCTCGGTTCACATCGGCGACATGCGTCCGCCAGCGTTCCACTCCTGTGGCCGCATCGACCGCCACGGTATGCCCATCCAGCAGGTTGTAATACAACGCGCCGTCGGCATATGCCGCCCCGCGATTCACCACGTCGCAGCACGCTTCGGCCTTCGCGGCCTGCGAGTTGTCTGGTCGAAACTTCCACCGCAGCGGTGCGCCAGGCTTCGAGAGATCGAATGCGTACGCGACATTCGGGAACGGAGTCACCACGTACATCGAGGATCCGATCACCAGCGGCGCCCCCTCGTGACCACGAGCACGCCGGTGGAAAAAGTCCAGGTCAGCGCGAGTCGTGCGACCGTGGCTGGCGTGATGTCGCTGAGCGTGCTGAAGCGACTGCCCGCGTAGTCCTTCGCGGGCATCGCCCACTCACCGGGCGCGCCGTCGGCGGGCACGCCAATCCTGGCGCCGTCGACGGTCGGCGCGCCTGGCCCGCCCCGGCCGTCCGGCCCGCAGCCGATCGCGCCGACCGCCATACACGCAACGACCCCCGCACGTATCACACGCATGGCGCGAGGATAGCGAGTGCGGCAGGGGATGTCGAGGAGGAGACCCAAGGCCGCGGGAAAATGCAACGATGTTTGCCATCCGGCTGGTAGGGGCGACGCAATGCGTCGCCCAAAATGCGACGATACCAGGAACGATTCGGCGGTGCCCCGAACGCCAACGCGCGGGCACCATGCACGGCCCACCAAACGGCGGGCGACGCATTGCGTCGCCCCTACCCGCCGGGTCTCGAGTTCGTGCCCGGGTCCGACCCTGAGCCGCTGTTCTGGTCAGCCTACTTTCTTCGGTTCCGGCAGCGGGATAACCGGCACGTGTCCCCGCCGATACACCAGGATCGTACGCCGGCATTCGATCACGACGGTGCCCACTTGGGTGAAGCCCGTCGTCTTGATCTCGATGATCCCCATGTGCGGACGTGATGTCGAGTCCCTCGTCTGCAACACCTCGGACTGCGCGTAGAGGGTGTCGCCCTCAAAGAGAGGCGCCGGCATCCGGACGTCCGACCACCCGAGGTTGATTCCGTACTGAGAGACATTGGCCACTGATAGTCCGGTCACGATCGCCAGCGTGAGCGTCGAGTCCACCAATGGCCGTTTGAACTCGGTCTGTGCGGCGTAGTGCGCGTCGAAGTGGATCGAATTCGTGTTCACGGTGAGGAGCGTGAACCACGCATTGTCCGTGGCCGTCACGGTGCGCCCGAGGGGATGCCGCAGCACCATGCCAACAGTGAAATCCTCAAAGCAGCGGCCAGGCATAGAAGGCAGGAGTTCGACGTTCGACGTTCGACGTTGCGAGAACTTACCGAGGGGCCTGTCGCTGCGCACTATCGACTGTTCCCGGTTAGTGCCTTCGGTTCAACCGGTGAGTGCAACAGTAGTTGATTGGAGTTGCTTCATGATGCTCTCATTGCAGGTGGTAGAATGGCGCGACATTAGGCCGCACAGGAGTACGGGTGGTCACCGGCGCAGAGAGCTGAAGTGTGGGCCCGGTGGAAGGCTGGGGAATCCACGCTCAAGATCGGCCGCGCGGTGGGCAAAGACTCGGGGTCGATCTTTCGTGCTCCTCGCGATCCAGGGTGGCATTGTTCGGCCGCCCCGTCACCGCGCGGCGCGGGCGTTGACGACCACGGAGCGCGAGCAGATCAGTCGTGGCGTGGCCGTGGCGCAGGCGATCCGGGCGATTGCGCGCGAGCTCGGCCGCCCCGCCTCCACGATCAGTCGCGAGGTCGCCCGCAATGGCGGACGGACCCAGTATCGCGCGGTGCGAGCGGAGGCCCGCATGTGGCGCACGACCGCGCGCCCGAAGCGCTGCCGCCTCGCGCGCGCGCCGCGGCTGTGTGCGCTCGTCACGGCGAAGCTGCAGCGGGACTGGTCGCCGGCCCAGATTGCAGGGTGGCTCAAGCGCACGTACCCTCGGAACCCGGCCATGCACGTGTCGCACGAGACGATCTATCGCACGCTGTATGTCCAGGCGCGGGGCGCTCTGAAGAAGGAGCTCCTCGAGCACCTCAGGCGGTCGCACGCGGTGTGCCGGAGTTGGCGCTTACTCGACCCACCGGCAATTGCGGGCCCAGATCCCCGCCGCCGTCCCGATCGCGGCGCGGCCGGCGAGCGTGGCGGATCGGGCGGTGCCCGGGCACTGGGAGGGGTACCTCTTGGCCGGGGGCGGCCCGGCGGAGCCACGTCGCGACGTTGGTCGAGCGGCAGTCGCGCTTCGTCCAGCTCATCAAGATCGCCCAGTGGAATGCGCCGACGGTCACCCGCGCACTCACGCGGCACGTGCAGCGCTTGCCGGAGGGGCTCAAGGCGTCGCTGACGTGGGACCGGGGGCTCGAGATGGCCGAGCACCAGCGCTTCACCGTCGCCACGGACGTCGTGGTGTATTTCTGCGATCCGCACAGTCCGTGGCAACGGGGGACCAATGAGAACACGAACGGGCTCCTGCGGCAATACTTGCCCAAGGGCACCGATCTCTCGACGTTCACGCAAGCGCAGCTCAACGCCATCGCGCTCAAGCTCAATACGCGGCCGCGCAAAACGCTCGGCTTCATGACGCCGGCAGAGAAGTTGGCCGAAACTGTTGCAACCAGGCGTTGAACTCACCGCTCCAAACGTCTAACGTCCACCGTCCAGCTCCGCCAGCACCTCCTCCGTGTGCTCGCCGAGCGCGGGCACGGCGCCCATTCGCGCAGGGGCGTGGCGGAGATTGTGCGGTGGGACGAGCGCGGGCATCGGTCCGCCCGGCGTCGCGACGGTCGCCCATCGCCCGCGCGCCGCGAGCTGCGGATGTGCGGCGACGGCCGGAACGTCGTTCATCGACACCGGTGGGGATGTCGGCGCGCTCGAGCGCCGCGGTGATCACGGCGCCGAGTGGACGCGCCGAAACCGTTCATCGATCATAGCCGCTCGAGCGCGACGCGATTCGCGACGCGCGCTGGCGTTCGTCGCGAATCGCGTGTCGTCGGCCAGCGATGGCGTCGCCGAGCACGTCCGCGCAGAAGCGCCGCCACTCGCGATCGGTCTGCACCGCGAGCATGACCGCGCCGTCCGCGCACGCGTAGGCGCCGTACGGCACGATCATGTTGTGCCGCACGCCGGCGCGCGCCGGTACTCGTTCCGGTGCCGTGCCACACGTAGAGCGGCGGCATCATCCACTCGGTCAGGCATTCGAGCATTGAGATGTCGATGCGCTCGCCCGCGGCCCGTTCGTCCCGCGTTGTAGCAACGCGGCGAGGATCGACGAGTAGCCGTACAGGCCCGCCGCGATGTCCGCGATCGAGACGCCGACTTTGGCCGGCGCGTCGGCGCTGCCGGTCACGCTCACCACGCCCGACTTCGGCCTGCACCAGCATGTCGTAGGCCTTCTTGTCGCGCATACGGGCCATCGGGCCCGTACCCCGAGATGCCGCACCAGATCAGACGCGGGTTCGCGCCGATACGGCGTCGTACCCGAACCCCAGGCGCTCGACCGCGCCGGGCGCGAGGTTGTGGACGAAGACGTCGGCGCGCGTCGACGAGCCGCCGGACAGGCATCGAGCGATCGCGCGGCGCTTGAGGTCGAGCACCATGCTCCGCTTTCCGCGGTTCAGCCAGGCGAAGTACGCCGAGACGCCGTTGATCGCGCCGTCGTACGCGCGGGCGAGATCGCCGCCGTCGGGGCGCTCCACCTTGATGACGTCCGCGCCGAGATCGGCGAGCTGCCGCGAACAAAACGGCGCGGCGACCGCCTGCTCGAGCGCGACACGACGCCGTCAGCGGCAGTTCGCTCGGCAGCATCGCCGCCGCCTACTCCACGCGCGACTGGCCTCGCCTTCGCGTCAGAACGATCTCGGCATGCCCAGCACGTGCTCGCCGATGTACGACAGAATCAGATTGGTCGAAACCGGCGCCACCTGATACAGGCGCGTTTCGCGAAACTTTCGCTCGACGTCATACTCGGCCGCGAACCCGAATCCGCCGAGCGTCTGCAGGCACACGTTCGCCGCCTCCCACGACGCGTCCGCCGCGAGCAGCTTCGCCATGTTCGCCTCGGCGCCGCACGGCTCGCCGCGCGTCGAACAGGCGCGCCGCCTCGTAGCGCATCAGATCGGCCGCCTCGCACGTTCGTGTAGCGCCGCGCGATCGGGAACTGCACGCCCTGATTCTGCCCGATCGGCCGGTCGAATACCACGCGCTCGCTGGCGTAGCGTGCGCGCCTTCTCGATGAACCAGCAGCCATCGCCGATGCACTCGGCGGCGATCAGGATTCGCTCCGCGTTCATGCCGTCGAGTATGTAGCGAAATCCCTTGCCCTCCTCGCCGATCAGGTTCTCGGCCGGGACCACGAAGTTGTCGAAGAAAACTTCGTTGGTCTCGTGGTTCACCATGTTGCGGATCGGCCGCAGCCTCATGCCGCGTCTCGGCGTCCCGCAGATCGACGAGGAACACCGACAGCCCGTCGGATCTTCTTCTTGACCTCGGCCGAGCGGCGTGGTGCGCGCGAGCAGCAGCATGCAGGTCCGAATGCTGGACGCGCGAGATCCAGACCTTCTGTCCGTTGACTACGTAGTGGTCGCCCTGTCGTCGGCGCGAACGTCTTGATCCGGGTCGTGTCCGTGCCGGCGTCGGCTCGGTGACCGCGAACGACTGCAGCCGCAACTCGCCCGATGCGATCCGCGGCAGATATCGCGCTTCTGCTCAGCCGATCCGTGCCGCAGCAGCGTGCCCATGATGTACATCTGCGCGTGACATGCGCCGGAGTTGGCGCCCGAGCGATTGATCTCTTCGAGAATCACGGACGCCTCGTGACGCCGAGCCCGCCGCCGCCGTACTCGGTCGGAATCAGCGCCGCGAGCCATCCCGCTTCGCTCGAGCGCCTTGACGAATTCCTCGGGATAGCGCGCCTTCCGCTCGACGCGCTGCCAGTAGGCGCTGTCGAATCGGCGCGCACAGCTCGCGGACGCCTCGCGGTACTCCTCGAAGCGCCGTGAACGCGGATTGATGTCCGTCATCGCCCGTCCTGCGCGACTCGCGTCGGCACGATGTCGCGCAGGGTCAGCGCCATGTCGTCGGATGAGCGAATCTCGCCGACCGCTCGCGACGCGGCGCGCGACGCTCGCGCCGAACGCGAATCCACCAGCGTGCTGAACTTTTCTCTCCAGCACGGCGGTCGTGACCGGATTCTCCGGATTGCCGCGCGGGATAGTCGCTCGGCTGCGCGCAAGACCGCGCCGTCGTCGAGCGTGATGGAGACGCGCGCCGGCCACGCCGCCGGATACTTCGCGGTGAGATCGTCCCGCACGGTCATGCGCGTTCGCCCGCAGCAGTGTCGCGATCGGCCGCGTCGCGGACACCGTCCGAGCTGAACCGTCTCAGCCGCGAACTGCTCGAGCATCACCCGTCCTTCCAGCAATGCATCGCGACACGCAGTAGGCGAGGCTGAACTTCGCCTGATACGGTGTGCGCGGATTCGGCTCCTTCACGATCTCGAACCCGGGGCCGTAGGTCTCGATCTCGATCGCCGCGATGCGATGCAGCGCTCCCCGGGCAAGCGCGTGTCGCGCGCAGCGTCAGAGCGCGACATCGATGGCGGTGTGCGTGTGCGCCGCAGCACGAGTGCAGCTTGTAGCAGTTTTCGGCGATCTTCCATTCGTTCACCGAGTCCGTCGGTGATGCGGCTTGCATCGTACGCCGCAGCTCGTCGCCCGAAAGAACCCGCGTCGCCTTCGAGGATCCGCGTCGCGCCGGTGAAGCCCTTGCGCGCCAGGTCGGCGGCGAGCATGCCGTTGAACGCCGCCTTGCCCGGATGCAGGTGCTTGCTCATCGCGCCGTCGGCGTTGAACTCCCAGAGCCCGGCGGCCTGCGTGCCGGCGCTCCCGAGCGCGTCGAGCATCTGCGCTGCCGTCGAGACCGAGATGCGACCCGCCGCTGCCGCCGCGCCGAACGTCGCCGCGGTACCGGTCGGATGCCAGTAGCGGTAGTGGCTCGGATTGACTGCTTCGCCGATCCGCAGCGCCGCTTCGTAGCCGAGCGCGACGGCGAGAGGTAAATGCGGGCCCGTCGGCATGCTCGCGCTCGGCAACCGCCAGCGCCGCGGAAATCACCGGCGCGCCGGCGTGGACGCGTCGAGCCTTTGTGCATGTCGTCGAGCTCGAGCATGTGCGAAGCAACGCCGTTCGCCAGTGCCGCGCCGGCGGCAGAGGACGGCCCGAGCCGAAGACGGTCGCTTCGGTCGATTCACCCAGTCCCGCAACGAGCCGCTGGCCCATTCGCGCTGGCGGCTCGATGGCGCCAGCGATCGCGCAGCCGATCCAGTCCACCGTGGCACGATGCACATGCTCCTGCACCGGTGCCGGGACATCCGCGATCGTCGTCGTCGCGAGCATGTCGGCCAGCTGCCGCGTGACCGAATCGGCCCGCGTTGCTATCGCAGACACGACTCGTCCCGGTTCGTCACGAGAGGGCGCTCACCCACGCAAGGCTCGCATTGTCGGACCGTACGTCTCGGCCGCGATGCGCGCGGCGATCAAGACTGGGCCGGATCGGCATGCGTGTGCTCCAGCGCCTCGACGAGGGTCGCTTCGTCGTCCGCCTCACGCACCGTCACACCGAAGCCGGCACCGACGGCCCGCCAATCGGTCCGCCCCATCGCGACACCCCGCGGTTCGTATCCTCGCTGCTCCTGTTTGACCTTGATGAGGCTGAGCGTGGCATTATTGAAGACGACGACGCGCACGGGCAGCCGTTCGCGAGCCGCGGTCAGGAGCTCGGCCGCGCACATGAGCAGCCCGCCGTCACCGGTCATTGCGACTACTGGGCGATCTCGCTCCAGCAGGCCGCCCCGATCGCAGCCGGCACCGCGAACCCCATGGTCGCTAGCCCGTTGGAGATGAGCACGCCCAGTGGCTCATCCGCCGGCCACAACGACATTACGGGAAACATGTGGGCGCCCGCGTCGACCGTCACGCGAGCGGCGGGATAGGCATCGCGACGAGATCGACGACGCGGTACGGCAATAGCCCGATCGCTTCAGTCTGACGCATGCGGGCTCGCTGACCGTCCGCCAGCCGGCGAACATCGATCGCGTCCCAATCGCTCGGTGCCCTGAGCTGTGCTTCGACCACGGCCAGACCACGGCCGAGATCACCGACGATCTCGTGTCGCAGCGGCAGTTGGTGTTGATGCAACGACCAGCCGTTGATCGCGACGAGAGGCTGCGGGCATTCCCATTGCCGGGGAAGGAGCTCCACGGGGTCGAGTCCGACGGCCACGAAGACGTCCGCGCGCTCGAGCACCTCGCGTTCCAGAGCGCCATTGGTGAGCACGCCCGCAAACCACGGATGCCTATCAGGCACGACACCTTTCGCCTTATAGGTCACCAAGGCGGGCATGCGGGCACGCGAAGCGAGGTCGCGGAGCTGCGAGGCCACTGCGGGAACGCGCGCCCCCAGCCCGATCAGCAGGACGGGCCGGCGAGCGCTGCCCAGTACCCGCTCGATATCCGGCGGCAGCGCCTGGCAGCGCGCGTCGGGCGCAGCGACGGCCGCACCGCGAGATCGCCCTCTTCGACGGCCGCCGAGGTGAACTCGACAGAGAGATCGAGATGCACGGGACCGGCGGCGGAACGCGACGGCTTCCATGGCGGCCTGCAGCGCTTGAAGTCCGGCACCGGACTTCGGTCGGCAGCTCGATTTCACCATCGACGAGAATATGGCGCCGTGGGAGAGCGTTTGATGCTCCATCACCGTGGCGACTTCCTCGGTGCGGCAGTCCGTGATCACGACGAGCGGCACGCGATCGAGGTGCGCGTTGGCGACGCCGTTGACGATCGAGGCGGCACCGGGGCCAAGAGTCGCGAGACATGCACCGGGCGCGCCGGTCAGCTCCGCCTGGGCGGTCGCCATGAATGCCGACGCCGACTCCGTGTGGGGAGCGAGAATGGCAAGATGCGCCTGCGTCGCCGCTTCGATCAGATCAGCATTGCTGCCCCCGCCAGGCATGCCGAACAGCCTCTGCACGCCCACCGCCACCAGCGCGTCGACCACGGCAGCCGCGTAGGTGGCGCTGACGCCCCGTCGTACCGGACGGGACGCGGGGCGCGCGTGCGCCTCAGCGGCGGCAGTTTCCGCACCGACATTGGTCATGAACCGGCCGTCATCCTGCGGTTCCATCACACTGCCCGAGATGCGCAGACGCGACGGCGAACGTGTGCCCTTCGCGAAGGGCATTGGAGAACCGCGTGTCCTTGACGGTCAACTCCTCCGCGATCGTCAGCGCCTCTTCCACGCGCGCCGATGGGATGCACACCACACCGGTCTCGTCGCCCACGATATAGTCGCCGGGCGCGACCCTGATGCCACCGATCATGACCGGCACATTGACGGCCTCGATGCGGACGTGTCCACGCCCCGAGGTCGCCGCGACGTGCCGGCTGGCAACCCAAAGACCGGTCGCCCGCACATCGGCGAGATCCCGACAGCCGCCGTCGATCACGATGCCGGCGACCCCCTGCTGCGCGGCCGCCTGTGCGACGAGTCCGCCGCAGCTCGAGATCGCCGCGCCTCCGATGTCTATGACGATCACCGACTGCGCCCCCGCAGCGTCGAGAAAGGAGCTGGGCTTGAAAGCCTGGCAGGGTACGCACCCAGCTCGCCCGGGGTCTCTCGGACTGTGACGGCGATCCCGGCGATTGAGCCGCTGCCGCTGCGGATCACGAGGCCCTCGGGAATACCTGGAAGCCGAGTTGGTCAAGAGCGTCACTCCATGTGCTGGTCGCTATCGCGCGGCACCGCGCGAGGAGGTCGGAAGACATGAACGGCACCGTCGGTAGGTGGCGGCGAAGGTACGCCGGTAAGCATGAGGGGCGAAACCGGCTATGAATGATTACCGCTCAAACCGGCTCGTCGTCTATCTCACGACACCTGCGACATGGTACCGCGCGCCCCCGCGCCGCTACCCGGGCCCGCCAATGCGCCGACTTCCCCGTGCCGGTCAACTCGTAGTCATTGCCGGACTTGTGGGAGCCTGCCGCTCCGTCACGCCGAGCCAGCTGGGGTCCGCGAGCAGCGTTCCCGACGCTGGCGCACGAGCCGACGCCCCGGTCACCGCGGTGCGCAGCGGCGTTCTCGACCCGAAGTGGTTGCAGCCGGGCACAGACACCATGCTCATGTCACGCGCCCCCGACGTCCACCCAGTCTCGCGCCTCGGATCCGGCGACCGGACGATCGTCGGCATGACGATCGAGACCATGCGTCGCAGGACGCTTGCCGGTGGACGAACCGTGCTGGAAGTGTCATTCGAAGAGCGCGATACGACGACCGTCGTCGCCCGAACGACCACACAGGTCGACGCGAGCTCGCTATTACCGATCCGCCAGCGGGCCGAACTGGACGCCGGCCAAGTCGTGATCCTGCTGTACACCGGGCAGCACCTTCTGGGCATTGACCAGCGCCTGGCCGGGCACCGCACTACTTCGCGGCGCCTGTGGCCGACACGGTGTACAGTTCGGGCGCGATCGATCTGCTACTGCGAGCCTTGCCGCTCGCACCCGGGTTTCACGCGTCACTGCCGATCTACTTCCCGGCCGACGACTATGCCGGTCCGCTCCGAGTACGCGTCATCGGGCGAGAGCACATCACGACGCGCGCCGGACGGTCAGCCGACTGCTGGCTGGTCTCGGCTCGATTTCCCCGGTGGGATCACGGAGCACTTTTGGATCGAGGAGCGCTCCCACGCGATCCTCCGGATCCTGGCTCACGACGGCGAGACCTCTCTCGTGAGGTACGACCGGTAGCCGATCCCGCTACGGCGTTCTCGACGGCCTCTCGAAGCTCGCTCGCCATGAACGGCTTCGCCACGAAGGCCTACGCCTCCTGAAGCTGCCCGTTCGAGATGAGGTGCGCGCGAGGATAGCCCGACATGTACACGACCCGCGTCGTGGATTGCATGTCGCGAATGCGGTCGGCCAGCGCAATTCCGCCGATGCCTGGCATGATGATATCCGTTAGCAGGACGTCGATCGCCTCCTCACTCGCGAGCGCCAGGGCGCGCTCCTCTGACTCGGCAGCAACCACACGATAACCGGCATCGCCGCAGCACGCGGACGGCCATGGTTCGCAACGCATCCGATCCTCCACCACGAGCACCATCGGCGGCGGTGAGGAGTTGTCTGAAGCCACCCGCGGTCGGCCAACGCGATGTGACACATCGCGCGAAGCCGCCGCTACTTGAGTGTCCGAGTCGGTGCGACCAATGCGCTCGGCACTGCTCACCGACTCATCGATGGCCTTGATGTCAATCCCGGATGTCTCCTCGGGCGGCGGCGCAGCGGGGAGATAGACGTGCATTGTCGTCCCGTGCCCGACCTCGCTGTACACCCAGATGTATCCCTCGGATTGTTTGATGATCCCGTAGACCGTGGACAGGCCGAGTCCCGTTCCTTTGCCGACAGGCTTCGTCGTGAAGAACGGCTCGAAGATGCGCTCGCGGACTTCGGGCGCGATGCCCATTCCGCTGTCACTGATCGACAGGCGGACGTATCGCCCTGGGGACAGCGCGACGTTCGGATGGCGTTTCCCTTCAGCTACGCCCAGTGTCACGAGGGTGGTCTCCATCGCGAGAGATCCGCCTCGAGGCATCGCGTCGCGCGCATTCACGGCGAGGTTCATGATCACGAGCTCGAGTTGGCTGCGGTCGACACGCGCCCAACAGGGCTCTGGCAGAGCGAGCGCGACGCGCATGTCCGCTGCGAGTAGCGGTCGAAGGAGCCGCTCCATGTCTCGCACGACGCTACTGACGTTGACCACCTCCGGCCGCAGGAGCTGACGCCGGCCAAACGCCAGCATGTGCCGCGTCAAATCGCCCCCGCGTCGCGCAGCACGCATGATCTCGTCCGCGTTCTCCCGTCCTTCCGCACCGGCCGGCAGCGTGCCCGCGAGCAACTCGGCGTGGCCAAGCACGGCCGCGAGCAGATTGTTGAACTCGTGCGCCACACCGCCGGCAAGGCGTCCCAGCGCCTCGAGGCGCTGAGTGTGCCGGAGCCGAGCCTCGAGCCGGGTTCGCTCAGTGACATCGGTGACGATCACGAGCCGTGCATCGCGTCCGTCGACCGCGATCGGGTGCGAAGTGATTTCGACATCGAGCAGTGATCCGTCGCGCCGTCGATGACGCCAGGTGCCAGCGTGCTTGTGGGGCCGGGCGCCGCGACCGCGGCGTGTGCCGGGTCGCCTTCCTCCGGAACGCTGATGTCAGCCACGGTCATCGCGAGCAACTCGTCGCGCGTATACCCGTACTCGCGCACCGTGGCGTCGTTGACCGCGAGGAAACGAAGCGATTCGGTCTCGTAGACGTACATTGGGCGCGGGCTCGCCCAGAACAACAGGCGGTGCCGAGCGTCCCCTCGCGCGAGCAGCGAGACGAGCGTGCGCATTGAATAGGCGAAGGCGATCAATGCCGCCGATCCCAGGATCCACGCGGCGATGCGGGCCGATAGCGGCAGCACGACCGCTGGCCCTTCCCCCAACGGATCTGGTTGCAGGTACGGGGTCGCCGTGGTGGCGAGGAGCGCACCGTACGCGGCAACGGCCCAACCTGTGACCCATATCGTCACCGTCCGCGACAATGCGCCCGCGGCAATCGCGACGATGAACATGTACGCGGCGACCCCGCTCCGCTGTGCGACGCCGGTGAGGTGCAGGATCACCGTGATCCACGCGATGTCTGCCGCGAGCAAGCCGGCCCGCAGGCGGTCGCCGTTTCGCCGGTGTCGCAATACACGCTCCGCCACGATCGCGGTCCCCAGCCACAGCCCGAGCGACACGAACGTGGCCGTTTCCGCGCGCTCCCGTCCGGCTGATATGAGCAGTGTCAAGCCAAGGAACGCGGCCAGCGCCCACGCGCGGGCGCGGTCGGACCGCCGAAGCCACTCGGTGGTCGCGGCGTCGCCAGTGATCATTCCGAACGGGGGGAGAGACATGGGGTGCGGCAGGGATCGGCGTGCGTGGCGCTAACCGTGAGATGGACGGTTAGTGCGGGCGAGGGAACGGATGTCGTCTCAAAACGGCGGGTCAGGGGTCGTGGTCGGGCGAGCAGGGACGACAACCGCAACGACAAAAAGGGCGGCCTCAAGGCCGCCCCCATATGTCGCTGCGGACAATGTCAGAATCGAATTCGTCGACGCGCAACGGAAAGTCAGCGTGGCTGCGGACTCGCCGCCCACGCCGACATTTAGGGGCGGGCTTCAGCCCGTCCGTCGTTGTCCGTCGCGATGGCTGTTTCCCCTGACTCCATCCCCTGACCCCGTTGCCCTTAGTCCCCGACCCCCAACTCGGGATCACCTGGCGCGTGTCCCCAAGCCATCGCACGATCCGCGGGCCGACCAAAAACCCGGCGATCCCGACCAGCAACCCAGCGCCTGCATCGATGGTGTAGTGGAAGCCGCCATAGACGGTACCCAGCGCCAGCGCGGGTACGATCAGCGCGAGCAGCCAGAATACGCGGCGCGCCAGCGCCACGCGAGGAGCCAGATCACCACAGCCACGGCCACATGCGAGCTCGGAAAGGCGGCGCCCTTCGAAGCCCAATGTTCGAGCACCTGCTGCACGACACCCGGGAAGAACAAGTTCATGTGCGCATACGAGGGGTGCGGGCGGCGGTACCAGGGCCCGGCCACGGGAAAGAGGATGAAGCAGACGTAACAGACGTAGAACGTGCCGAGGACCACGGCGAGGACGTACCGGAACTCTCGGCGACGTCCGCGCAGATACAGCGCGCCTCCCAGCAATGGAAGGAGCACATAGTACGCGACGTAGCTGAAATGGAGGTATTCGACGAATGGGCCCCACGGCAGATATTCGCGCAACGCGATTCCCGGCCGCCCGAAGAGCGCTTGGTCGACTGCGGAAATCGTCCCGTCGTGGTATCCCGTGCTAATCAGTCGGTCGAGACGACCGACTTCCGCGTAGAGGAGCGGCAGCACGAGGACGGGCAACCAGTCGCGGAGTGCATCGATCCATTCGACGTTGCGGCAAACGCGGTATCACAAACACAATGACTGCCACCGCTACCGCGTGGGTGCAGATCACCGGCCACCAGTCGGACAGCGAGCCGAACACGGCGCCCAAGAGGCCGGTCACCACGAGGTACGCGGCGGTGAGCACCTCGTGGGGACGCAGCCGACGATCGTCGGCCGGCAACGCTTGAATCGGTTCAGTCACGACATCCATGGTAATACAAGCACGGACGAGGCATTAGGGGGCGAACAAAAGCCGGGACCGACCTGCATCTCCGCCTTTATCTTAACTGCAATGCCTCGCGTTCCCGACCTCCACGACGCGTTGGGTGAGTTGGACCGCATGGCCCGGACGGAGCGCCGAGCGGCGATGGCGACCCTTGTGTCTACTGAGGGGACGACTCCACAGAAGTCCGGGGCAACAATGTGGGTTGGCGAGGGAGGACGGATCCTCGGCTCTGTGACGATCGGGGGGTGCGTCGATGCCCAGGTGGTTGCGTCCTCCGACGAGGTGCTGAGAACGGAGCGACCCGCTCTGCTCTCGCTGACGCTACGCGACGAGGAAGGGTGGGACCTCGGTCTGACCTGCGGCGGCACACTACGCGTGCTTGTGGAGCCTGTCCGGTTGGGCGCCGAGACGAACGCCATCAGGTCGGGCTATGATGCGGTCCGCCGCGCCATTAGCTCTGGCCAACGCGTCGTGTTGATCGCCCAGCTTCCCGGTAGCGCTGATCGCCTGGTCGTGCGCGAGGACGGGAGCACGACAGGTACCTTGGGCGACGCGGCGCTCGACGCCGCAGCACGTGTCGAAGCGCTGGAAGTTGTCGCGCGCGGCGTGTCGTCAACGGCGCATGTCGCGGTGCAGGGATCGGACGTGGAGCTCTTCTTCGGGCTGTACGCGCCCCCGCCGCGCCTTCTGGTCTTTGGCGCGACGCACGTCGCGATGCCTCTCGTCTCGTACGGTGCAGTGCTCGGCTGGCGCGCGACGGTGATCGACGCCCGCGAGCGGTTCGCGACGCGAGAGCGCTTCCCCGATGCGGAAGAGCTTCTCGTGGGTAACGTCGCGATGCTCGCCGAACGCCAGCGATACGATGCTTCGACGTTTGTCGTGATCGTGGCCCACGACTACAAATTCGAGCTCCCGATCTTGCGGACAGTGCTGTCGAAGCGGCCCGCGTACGTCGGCCTGCTCGCGGGACGCGCGCGGGCCCGCGCGCTCAAGGAGTTCCTCGCCGCAGAAGGGATCGACCGGGCGACGTTGGACCGCATTCACATCCCGATCGGGCTCAAGATCGGCGCACAAACGGGGGCGGAAATCGCGTTGGCGATCGCCGCGCAAATCGTAGCCGTCCGCAAAGGCGCCTTGTAACGCGGCTGCGGCCAGCCCCGACCGTTAATCGGGTAACGGGGCGGGCGCTCTCTCGGGTGGCCCCCACTTTGCGGCCGCGTGTCGCACTCCCAAACAATCCGTCACCCCTGACCCGGAGACGCTATGTCGACCCCTGATCCATTCTGGTAATCGCCCATCCACGCCAGGCGCCGCTGCACCGGGGACGGGGACCAACCCTGCTACGGGTGGCCTCCAGTCCGCGCCGAGCGGAGCAGGAACCGGATCGAGTAGCTCTCAAAGTGATCGTGACGTGGGGATCACAACGAGCCGAGAGCGGGGCGCAGCGCCTGCGACCGGCGGTCGAGGCCCGCAGGGCGCGGGGCAGTCGAAGCAAGATCCGGCCGGAGCGAGCGGCATCCGAAGCTCGCTGAGCCCGTTCGCGTTGATGCGGCGTCTTTCGGAGGACATGGATCGCCTGTTCGGCGACTACGGCGGACTCGGCTTGCTTCCAGGCCTCGGAGCCGGCCGCGGTCCGCATGGAGGACTCAGCGGCTTCCTATCGGGCGTCGAAACTCCGAGATGGGTGCCGACGGTCGACGTTTTCCAACGAGGCGACGCCCTCATCGTGCACGCCGAGCTGCCCGGTATCAAGCGCGACGACATCGACGTCGAAGTCAACGATGGGAGGCTCACGCTCTCCGGCCAACGCGAGCAGCACAACGAGGACGACCGCGGCGACACCTACCGCTCCGAACGAACGTTCGGCTCCTTCTACCGCGCGATCCCACTACCCGAAGAAGCAGACGCGGACCATGCACAGGCCCATTTCGAGGACGGCGTGCTCGAGGTCACCATCCCGATTCCGAAGCGCGTGCAGGCGAAAGCCAGGAAAGTAGAGGTGAAGTAGGGGGAAGAGAGCCGGGCAACGGGTGAGAAGGGACGAGTGACGGGAACTCCAACGTCTGCTGCAAACACCAGGGCGGGCTGAAGCCCGGCCCTACAAGTTGCTGCGGACAGCGTCAAGATCCCGATTCGTCGACCGATTCTGCAAAAGTCGCCGTGGCGCTTCGGAGAGTCACCGTCCATACCGACATGTGGGCGCGGCCTTTAGGCCGCCCAGCCTTGTCGTCGCGATTGTTCTCCCGTCACCCGTCCCTAATGTTCCCCCACTTCCTCTTGCTCGACCCCAGGGACGTCAGCCGATCGCCGCCACAGCACCCAGGCCAGGAGCAGCGCGCCGCAGGTGACGCCCACGTCGGCCACGTTGAAGGTCCAGAACCGGCGGTCGCCGAGTCCGATATCGATGAAGTCGACGACGCCGCGCGCGGAACGGATTCGGTCCACGAGGTTACCGAGCGCACCGCCAGCGATGAGCGCGATTGCACACGCCTGTAGCCGATCCTCGTTGCCGGCCGAGTGGTAGACGACGGCCAGGGTCGCGAGCGCGATGAGCGCCAGGAAGGTAAAGCCCCAGCGGGAGGCGCTTCCGAGGCTCATGCTGAACGCGGCGCCCGGATTGTAGGCGAGCGTGAAGCGAACGACCTCGCCCAGAACGTTGTGCGGGAGGTAGGGGGGTACGAGATGTCCGACCGCCAGCTCCTTGGTCGTGCAGTCCGCCACGAGCAAGGTTAGCATGACAGGCCAAAAAGTGGCGGCTTTGCTGGTCACGGCAGAAAATTAACGACATGAAACAACCGCGGCCCACCACTCTGATCGAATCCGCCCGCCTGTCGGAACGCCTCGGCGCGGATGTCGTCCTGGCAAGTGAGGCGTTCCAATGGACCGGCAGCTTCAAATACCGAGCAGCGTCCAACGTGGTGCGCTCGGTACCCAATCCGGCGATCATCACGGCGAGCTCGGGCAACTTCGGGCAGGCGATCGCCTACGCCTGCCGACTCGCCGGCAAACAATGCACCGTGGTCATGCCGGCGAATTCGGCGCGAGTCAAGATCGAAGCCGTCCGGGGCTACGGCGCCACGGTCGATCTGATCGACACGACGGTCGTTCGCCGGGAGGCCCGGGTCGCCTCCCTCGCGGCCGCACAACCGGGGGCATATGTCGCCAGTGCCTACGATGACCCGCTGGTGATCGAGGGCAACGCGAGTCTCGGACGCGAGCTGGCGGCGATCAACAGTGCGGCGGACGGGCGGGGCGACGACGGCTCGGCCACCCGGCGTCCCACCCAGGGCCGCTTCGACGCCATTCTGACGCCGGTCGGAGGCGGCGGTCTGAGTGCAGGGGTCATCACCGGTCTGCGCGCCGCGGACGACACGACCGGCGTGTGGGTGGTGGAACCAACGCTGGCCAACGATTTCGTCCGCTCGCTCGCCGCGGGTCACCTCGTAGTGCATGAACAAGAGCCGCAGACGATGGCCGACGGCGTGCGGACGCGCAGCGTTGGCGCGCACAATTGGGCCGTCCTTCGGACTGGCGTCGCCGGGGCGATCGAGGTAAGCGAAGATCACATCGCCGAGGCGGTTCGCCTGTGCTTTCAGCTTGCCAATGTCAAAGCCGAGCCGACCGGAGCCGTCTCGGTGGCCGCACTGCTCGCTGACCCCTCCCGCTTCCAGGGAAAGCGGGTGTGCTGCGTGGTCAGCGGCGGGAACGTGGATCCGGGGGTGTTTGTTGGACTGATAGAGGCTGGACGCTAGACGGTCGACGTTCGACGTTCGACGTTCGACGTTCGAGACAAACTTCGAGGCCAGCAGCGGTGCATTGCAGCAGGCCCCGAGGTTTGTCGTCGAACGTCGAACGTCTAGCCGTCCCCTACATCCCCATGCTCAGATCGCCACACGCGACGATCGTCTTCATGTCGGTCGCGGACGCGTGCACGTTGACGTGGTAATCGCCGGTGGTGGGCGCCGCGACGCTGAGATTGGCCGTCGAGTTGCCAGAGCCATCGGCACCCGCCGTCACCGGCTTGTAGGCGCCGCCGGAGCCAAACACGCTGCCGCCGCCAGCCACACCGCACTTCCCGGTATGCACGTGCCACGGGTACGCAGTGCCGGCCTTACCGCCAGTGATCGAAATCATGGCGACTGAAGATGCGCCGCCCGTGCCGGGCGCGAGCGATGCGGTCCCTTTGATCGTGCCGCCGCCCATCGAATTCAACGTGGCTGTCCACTTCATCCCCTGCGCGGGATTCGCACTCGCTGGCTTCGACGCTGTCCATGCCCCGCCGACCGCCAGACCCCCGAGCACAGCCGCAACTGCGAAAGCTGATCGCACGCTCATGAGCAAACACCTCCACGCCGCTAAAGTGAGCCCATCACCAGTGGTAATGCAGATCCGAATGGATGTGCGCCGGTGCATGAGTTTGGGACGCGGCACCTCCGCCAATATCGGCCCGCCGCGGCCACGTACTGCCGCGCGAGAAACGTATGGAGGGCCGGTCGGGAGTGGTAGCTCGACCGCTAGACGTTGGACGTTAGACGTTGGACGTTCGAAGCCCAACCTCGAGGCCAGCTGCAAAGCACCGCCACCGGCCTCGAGGTTGGGCTTCGATCGTCGATTGTCGAACGTCCAACATCCAACGTCTAACGTCCAACGTCCAACCTCCCTTTAGTTTGCCCCTATGCCTCAGCCCGAGCTTCTCGAGACCTTTGCGAATCCGTATCCCGGACGGGAATACGAGGTTCACATGACATGCGCGGAGTTCACGTCGCTGTGTCCGCTTGGCGGCATCGAGAGCGATGCGGCCGAGCTCGCCCTGCTCAAGGGCGGCGCGCCCGACTTCGGCACGATCGTGATCACATACGTCCCGGACCGGCTCTGCGTCGAGCTCAAGAGTCTCAAGCTGTATCTCTGGAGCTATCGCAATGACGGGATCTTTTACGAGCGCGCCGTGAACCGCATCCTCGATGATCTGCACGCCAAGCTGGCGCCGCGATGGATCGAAGTCGTGGGCGACTTTAACGTGCGCGGCGGAATCAAGTCGGTCGTTAGGGCGGCGATGGGGAAGCGGTAGGGGCGAAGGGCGGGGTCAGGCGTCGGGGGTCGGGGATTCTCAGTCCTCCCTCAGCCGTTTCGACGCTTCCTCGAGCATCCGCCGCTCGTCCCTCGTCAGACTGTCGAGCCCGAACTGCGAGATCTTGTCCAGCAGCGCGTTGATTTCTTCGCCGCGGCGCGGCCGGGGCTGGTTGCGCGGCGCCTGGACAGCCGCGGGTCGTTTCGCAACAGCCGCCTTGCTCTTCGCCACAATTTCGTCGACCTCGCGCCTCGGTTCGCGGCCACGCGGCAGTCCACGCGGAATCGGACGGGGTGGCTCGTCGGGAACGTCGGGAGCTCCAGCTACGCGCTGCCGGAAGCGCTCGAGCGCGTTCGACGGCGGCGTGTGGAGATAGAGCCAACCGGTGATCAGTCCACCGAGATGCGCGAAGTGTGCGACGCCGGGTGCGCCTCCGCCAAACGTCGACACGCCCAACACGAGATCGATCAGGATACAGCCGGCCACGAGCCACTTCGCTTTGACCGGCACGACGAACCACAGCAGGAATTCGTCGTCAGGCCACCGCACGGCGTACGCGAGCATCACTCCGTAGATCGCAGCCGAGGCGCCGACGAGAATGCTGTCGCGATTCAACAGCGACTGCGCCAAACATCCGCCGAGACCACAGATTAGATAGTAGCGGACAAAGGCGCCCGAGCCCCACGCGCGCTCCACGCGCGGTCCGAACACCCACAGAAACAGCATGTTGCCGGCGATGTGCCAAAAGCCGGCATGCACGAACATGTAGGTGAAGACCGTCCAGATGCTGCCGGCCGCGAGATCGTGGAACTTGAACCCGAGCCACCGCTGCATGTCGTTCTGGCCAACGAGCGTGACCTGCAGGAAGTAGATCAGGACGTTGAGTCCGATCAACCACTGCACCGCCGGCGTTAGTCGCGGTCGTTCGTCGTGCGTCTCGGCGGAAGAGAAGGACATGGGCTCAAAGCGGGTGGTTCAGAGCGCTCAGTCGCGGGCGCGTCAGCGGGCGACAGCCATCCGGAAGTTTAACACACGGGCGCGCCTTGCCCGAAAGAGGAGACAGGAGAACGCTCGTTTACGCTGCAGGTCCTGAGCCAACGCCTCCTCTCCTTTCTGCAGGTCCTTTTTTCGAGCGTGTGATCGTCCGTCGGCCGACGAGCCGAACGGTACGTGCGTAACGACGGCCGCTAACGTGGCCGCTCAGAGGAGAACAGAGCACACGGCGACACGCTAGCGCCGTCGTGCCAGTTGCACGATCCGCTCACACAACTCGCCGAAGCCCATGCCCCGAGCTGCCGCAGCCTGCGGAATGAGACTCGTGCCGGTCAGCCCCGGAAGCGTATTCGCCTCGAGGCAGTACGGAATCCCATCGGGCGACAGACGGAAGTCGATGCGGGCGTAACCACGGAGCTTGAGCGCAGCGAATGCTCGCAGAGCCTGATCCTGCACGAGTGCCGTCTCGCGCGGATCCAACTTCGCCGGAAACTCTTCACGCGCCATGCCGGCCGTGTACTTGCACTCGTAATCGTAGACGTCGTGTGTGGGAAAGATCTCGCCCACGGGCAACGCTTCATCGCCCAGTACGCCGACGGTCAATTCCCGACCTGGGACGTAGCGCTCGACCATCACCTCATCATCGTACTGGAATGCCTGTGTAATGGCGGTCTGGAGCATGGCGCGCTCGCGGACGACGGTCAGTCCCACGGTCGATCCCTGCTTCGATGGTTTCACGACTGTCGGCCACCCCAGACTGTGCTCCACGACTTCGTCTCGGACCGGAGCCATGGTCCAATCCGCGGTCGTCACGCCGGCGGCGCGAAACAGTGTCTTCGAGAGGTCTTTGTCCATCGCGAGTGCGCTGGCCAAGGGGCCGCTGCCTGTGTACGGCACGCCGACGAGGTCCAGCATGGCCTGGATCGTCCCGTCCTCACCGCGCCCCCCGTGCAGCGCCAGGAACACGACATCCGCGTCACGAATCGCTGGCAACAGCACCAGATCAGGGGAGAGCTCACGTCGGTGCGAGCCACTGAGTCCCGCGAGCTCTTCCAAGGATGGTGGCTCACGGCGCACGCCGGCAGCGCGCAGCGCCAACTCCGCGGACGGCGCCAACAACCCGGAGACGGGATCCACTGCCTTCACGACGTGCCCCGATGAGCGCAACGAGTCGATGACTCGGAACCCACTCGCGAGCGATACATCGCGCTCGGAAGAGGCTCCGCCCAACAGGACTGTAATGTTCAAGATCGCGCCATGAGGAAGTGCAGCAGGTCCGATCGAGTCACGATACCACGAACGGTTGTCCCACCCGGATCCGTGACCAGCACGGCGGGGCTCGTTTTCGACAGCAACTTGACGACCGAATCTGCGGATCGGTTCGAATCCACGATCGGGAATGGCGCTTCCATGACATCACTCACGGTCGCGTCGAGCACCTTGGGATCCGCCAGGCTCTTCGCCGACAACGCCCAATCGGAGATCGACCCCACGCACCGTTCGCGATCCATCACTGGCAACTGCGACACATCGTGCAAGCTCATGAGCCGCAACGCTTGCCGCACGGTCGATCCCGGAGCTGCGCCGACCACCGCCGGCCCAGTCGCGTCCTTGCCGCGCAGGACCTCGAACAGCGTTACACGATCGGGCTCCAGCATCTGGTTTTCGCGCATCCACTCGTCGTTGTACAACTTCGAGAGATAGCGCTCGCCAGTGTCACAGAGGAACGTCACCACGAAGGCGGACGGATCATTGACGCGGCGCGCGACGTCGAGTGCGACGTGCGCGATCAATCCCGAAGAACCGCCGACGAAGAGCCCTTCCTCCCTGGTCAGCCGCCGAGCCATGGCGAAGCTGTCTCGGTCGCTCACGGTGTGGAATTCATCGACGATGGCCAGGTCGAGCGTCCCCGGTATCTTGTCCTGTCCGACGCCTTCGATCTTGTACGGCGTGCCTTCGACCGCGGCCTTTCCATGCGTACGCCACTTCTCGGCCAGGATCGATCCCTGTGGATCGCCGAGGATCACCCGAATCGCCGGATTCCGCTCTTTGAGGTATCGACCAACCCCGGTGGCCGTACCGCCCGTGCCGGCCGCCGCGATGAAGTGCGTGATGCGCCCGCCGGTCTGCTCCCAGAGCTCGGGACCGGTCGTCTCGTAATGCGCTTCGGGATTGGCGGGATTGTAGAACTGGTCGGCGAGGATGGCATTGGGTGTCTCCGAAGCGATCCGCCGCGCCATCACCACGTAGTTGTCCGGATGATCAGGGGGCACCGCGGTCGGCGTTACGATCACCTGCGCGCCGAACGCTTTGAGAAGGCGGACCTTTTCCTGCGACATCTTGTCCGGCATCGTGAAGATGCACTTGTAGCCCTTGAGCGCAGCCGCGATGGCCAGACCGACACCTGTGTTGCCGCTCGTGCCCTCGACGATCGTGCCACCGGGCCGGAGCCGACCCTCGCGCTCCGCCCGCTCGATGATCGGCATGCCAATCCGGTCCTTGACTGATCCGCCGGGATTGAAGAACTCGGCCTTACCGTACACCGGCGTACGAATGCCGCGCGTCACCCGGTGCAGACGAATCAGCGGTGTCCAGCCTATCGTCTCGAGCACGCTCTCGTAAGGACGCGTGTTCCGAGACGGCGCCGTGGTAGCGAGGTGATCCTCGCTCGGTGTCTTCTTGCGAGGGGCCTTTGGCGATTGCGCCGCTCGCTGCGTCGCGCGCGACGTCCCACGCGTCGACCGACGGCCGGTTCCGTTGCGCGCCACCCTACCTCCTTGCGCTGTCCGGTTGCCGCCCGCGCCCGCCCGTCGGCTGCACCCCGGCGTCTGCGCGTGCCGCAACGCTGTCGGCACCGTGGTGCAACACACTATCTCCGGGCACTGGCGCCCCCTGGGGATGCCGGAAGTAAATGGGAAAGAGAATCGACACGGCCATCGGTGCCCCGTGCCTCTGCGCTGGGCTGAAGTGCACGTCCTTGACCCCCGCGACTGCCGCAGAATCGAATGCCGCCTCGCCAGACGTTTCTGCAACAACGGTCGATTCGGGACGCACGCGCCCGGCCGAATCGATGAAGATCCGCAGCACGACATTGCCCTGCGCCTTTTTGCCGTACAGCGCCGGCGGGTAGCGCACAGGTACGTCGCGGCTCAGCATCACGGGCAGCACATCAGGCCGCGTCGGCTGCGATGACTGGAGCGCCTCCACCAGTTTCTTGGCTTCGTCCTTGGTCACGCACGCCGCAAGTCCCGCGACGACGAGGCCGATCCCGACGATGCGGCCGACGCACCGCGCCACATTTGTGCACCGTCCTCGGCGCACCGCCCCGCGCAGTTGGTCCGCAGTGGCTGCTCGACGCGCGCTCACGTCTCGATCACGATGAGCCGTGGACCGTCGCTCGGCCATCGATCGCCGAAGATCCGCCCGCGGGAGCGGATGCGGCCGCCGTGTACGCTTCGATCGGCGGACAGGCACACACCAGCGTGCGATCGCCGAAGGCGGCGTCGATACGACCGACGGAAGGCCAGAATTTGTGCGTGCGGGTCCAGGGCGCCGGAAACGCCGCCGTCTCGCGGCCGTAGGGACGGTTCCATTCGTTCGCGGCGACCTGCGCCAGCGTGTGCGGTGCTCGCTTGAGCACATTGTCCGTGCGGCTCGCACGGCCTTCCTCGACCTCCCGGATCTCGCCGCGGATCGCGATCATCGCGTCGCAGAACCGATCGAGCTCGGCGCGTGATTCGCTCTCCGTGGGCTCCACCATGAGCGTGCCGGCGACGGGAAACGAGACTGTCGGCGCGTGGAAGCCGTAGTCCATGAGGCGCTTGGCAATGTCCTCGACCTCGATCCCCGGCCGATGCCTTGTACGGACGGCAGTCCAGAATGCACTCGTGCGCGACGAGGCCCCGAGTTCCCTTGTACAGCACAGGGAAATGCGCGTCGAGCCGATGAGCGATGTAGTTGGCGTTGAGGATCGCAATTTTGCTTGCCTCGGTCAGCCCGTCACGTCCCATCATCTGCATGTACATGTAGGAGATCGGCAGGATGCTGGCGCTGCCCCATGGCGCAGCCGATACGGGACCGATGGCCTCCGACGCCTCCACCCACGTCGCTCAACGGATGCCCGGGCAGGAAAGGCGTGAGGTGCGGCGCGACGGCGATGGGGCCCATGCCCGGTCCGCCTCCGCCGTGCGGAATACAAAACGTCTTGTGCAGATTGATGTGACAGACATCGGCACCCATGTCGCCGGGACGACAGAGACCCACCATAGCGTTCATGTTCGCCCCATCGAGGTAGACCTGGCCCCCCGCAGCGTGCACGATCGAGCAGACTTCGCGAATGCTCTCCTCGAAGACGCCGTGGGTCGATGGGTACGTGATCATCAGCGCGGCCAGCTCCTGTCGATGCTGCTCCGCCTTGGCGCGGAGATCCGCGAGGTCGACGTTGCCCCGCGCGTCGGTTTTCACGACGACGACGCGAAGACCCGCCATGACCGCGCTCGCCGGATTGGTGCCGTGCGCGGACTGCGGGATCAGACACACGGTGCGCGCGCGACCTTCGCCCCGCGCCTCGTGATAGCGACGGATCACGAGCAGTCCGGCATACTCGCCCTGCGAGCCTGCGTTCGGCTGCAACGAAACGCCAGGGAGGCCGGTGATTTCGCCCAGAGCCGACTCCAGGCGCTCGAAGAGAACCGAATATCCGTTCGTCTGCTCGGCCGGCGCGAAAGGATGGATCTGCGAGATCTCACGCCATGTAACCGGGAACATCTCCGCGGTGGCGTTGAGCTTCATCGTGCACGAGCCGAGCGGGATCATCGATGTCGTGAGCGAGAGATCACGAGCCTCCAGGCGGCGGATGAAGCGCAGCATCTCCGTCTCGGAGTGGTAGCTGTTGAAGACCGGGTGCGTGAGATAGGGCGTGTGTCGCGCAATGGGCTCCGGGAAACCGTCCTCGATCGTCCGCGCGAGCTCCGTTGGTGTGAACGGCGCAGGCTCCCCGCCGTTGAAGACGGTGAAGAGATCCGCGAGATCGCTCGAGTGTGGTCGTTTCCTGGATCGAGACGCCGACGGAGGGAGGACCATCCTCGTCCGCGAAGACGCGCACGTTGATGTGCTGCGCCCGGGCCTCTCGCAGCAGCTCGCCCAGCTTCCGCCGGCGAAGCTCCACGCGCACGGTATCGAAGAACGTCTCGTGGGCGACGCCGTAGCCGAGACGGCGAACCCCTTCCGCAAACGTGCCGGCCAATCGGTGGACGCGCCCCGCGATGCGACGAAGGCCCGTCGGGACCGTGCCACACCGCATACATCCCGGCCATGACTGCGAGCAGGACTTCGGCCGTGCAGATGTTGCTGGTCGCCTTCTCGCGTCTGATGTGCTGCTCTCGCGTCTGCAGCGCCATTCTGAGCGCCGGTCGCCCATCGACGTCTCGTGACACGCCGATCACACGGCCCGGCACCTGGCGTGTGAACTCTTCGCGACATGCGAAGAACGCAGCGTGCGGTCCGCCGAAGCCCAACGGGACGCCGAACCGCTGACTGCTCCCCACGGCGATGTCCGCGCCCCACGCACCCGGAGGCGCGAGCAGAGTGAGACTCAAGAGGTCGGCGGCGGCGATCAACAACGCCCCTTCGCCGAGGGTTGAGCGCAGGGATGCGTAATCGTAGACCGCCCCGTCACTCGCGGGATATTGTACGAGCGCGCCAAAGACGGTCGGACCGAACGCGAATGTGCGATGGTCCCCTACGACGACGGTGATGCCGCGGGCCTTGGCGCGAGTCCGCACGACCTCGATGGTCTGCGGATGACAGTCGTGCGAGACGAAGAACACCGAGCGATCAGCCGATGCGCGTGTAGCCCAGGCGACGCCCATGGCTTCTGCGGCCGCCGTCGCCTCGTCCAGCAACGACGCGTTGCTCACCGGAAGACCGGTGAGATCGCTCACCATCGTCTGGTAATTCAGCAACGCCTCGAGCCGGCCCTGCGCGACTTCGGCCTGATACGGAGTGTAGGCGGTGTACCAACCCGGGTTTTCGAGGATATTGCGCTGAATCACCGGGGGCGTGAGGCAGTCGTTGTATCCCAGCCCGATAAACGAGCGGAACACGTCGTTGCGACCGGCGACACGCCGGAAGTCAGTCAACGCTTCGAGCTCGCTCTGGCCCGCCCCGAGCGCGAGGGGCCGGCGGAGTCGGATGCTTTCCGGGATCGTCGCGTCGATCACCGCATCCAGGGAGTCGAAACCCAGCGCGCGCGCCATCGCGGTCGCGTCGACAGCGGTCGGTCCGATATGGCGCGAGACAAAGCTGTGATGGTCAGTCAACGGAGCGCGACCCGGCTCCGGGGAAAGTTCGGTCATGTGCGGTAGCCTCTTCGAAGAGCGCCGTGGCCAGTCATTTGTGACTGCCTTTGGTGTAAAACGGCATACGGACGATCGTTGCCGCCGCCGGTTTTGCGCGTACGTCGATTTCGATCGTGGTCCCAGGCGCAGCGACCGCAGTCGGCAGGTAGCAGGTGCCGATCCCGATGCCCAGCACGGGACTCACGGTGCCGCTCCTGACCATGCCCGACGCCCGTCCGTCCTGCGTCACTGCGTATCCAGGCCGCGGAAATGTGCGGCCCTCCGTCGTGAATCCCACGAGCTTGCGTGGCACGCCCGCGGCTCGTTGCGCCAGGAGCGCATCGCGTCCGACGAACTCGCCTTTGTTCAACTTGACGAGCCAGCCCAGGTTGGCCTCGAGCGGCGTCACCGTGTCGTCGATGTCGTTGCCGTAGAGCGCCATCCCCATCTCGAGCCGAAGGGAGTCACGGGCCCCAAGGCCGGCCGGCGTTACCACCGGCTTGTCCGCGTCCGAACGCGTGAGCGCCTGCCAGAGACGAACGGCGTCGCTTGCCGGCACGTACAGCTCGAATCCGTCCTCACCTGTATATCCGGTCCGCGAGATCGTCGCCGACACGCCTGCGACAGTTCCAACCGCGAAATGATAGTACCCGATGCCATCGAGATTCGTGGCAGTGAGCGGCGCCAGGACGCGTACCGCCTCCGGCCCCTGCAACGCCAACAGCGCCACCTGATCGCTGACGTCGGTCAACTCGCACGCGAACCCGCGTGCTGCCCGGGCGGTCTCGAGCAACCTCCAATCCTTCTCGCGGTTCGACGCGTTGACCACGAGCATCAGGTGGTCCGCGTAGCGGTAGACGAGGCAGTCATCCTCGATCGTACCACGCGAGTTGAGAATCGTGGAGTAGTGGACCTGACCGATGGCGAGCCCACCGACGTTGTTCGTGGTCACGTAATCCACAAACGTGAGCGCCTGCGGCCCGCGAACCTCGAACTCACCCATGTGGCTCACGTCGAACAGACCGACCCGCTGTACGGACCGCCATGTGCTCGGCCGTAATGCCCGTCGGATATTGGACGGGCATGAGATAGCCGGCAAACGGCACCATCTTGGCACCGAGCGCGACGTGGACGTCCGTCAGCGGCGTGCGACGGAGCGATTCGGGGGCCGCGTGGGCGGGGGCGGTCGCGGACACGCTGGCCGTGGAGGTGTCGGACATGGAGGCTGCCGGGGTTCGGGTTCCGGGGTCCTGCGTCAGAGCCGCGACAGCCAGTCGTGGTCGACTGGCCGCTCGCCGATCGTCGGGGCTAACGGGTGAGCGAAACAGGCTCGGAGCTCGGTCGCGGGCATGCGCCGACACGCACCGTGCCTACAAACGTCGAAATATGCCCCGGGCACCGCGCGCCCGAGAGAGTGGACCGAGTGAAAGTAGAAACTAGACATCACCCACCATCCTCGTCCCTAGGCCTCGGAGGCCGGAGGTTCGGGGGCCCCATCTCCCTCGTGTCGCAGTCTCTGACCGTTCGCGAACAAGCCCAGTTGCTCACGAGGCACTTGCCGCCGCCGCTCCCGTGAGTGCCCCGGCCCTGCTGTGGCCCGCGATGTCGCGAGTTGCTCGGCTTCGAGCAACGCCAGGACGCTCCGCGCACGTGTCAGCACCGTGTCGGGCAGCCCGGCGAGCCGTCCGACCTCGATCCCGTACGAGCGATCAGCGCCGCCGGGCTCCATGCGGTGAAGGAAGAGGACTCGCTCGCCCACCTCGCGGACCGCAACATTGAAATTGCGCACAGCTGGCAGGTCCTCGGCGAGCTGTGTGAGCTCATGGTAGTGGGTCGCGAAGATCGTCTTGCACGCGAGCACGGTGTGGATGTGTTCGGTGACCGCCCACGCGATCGACACGCCGTCGTAGGTCGAAGTCCCGCGGCCAATCTCATCCAGAAGAACCAGACTGCGGGCCGTTGCGGTGCGGAGGATCGCGCTGGTCTCCGCCATTTCCACCATAAACGTCGACTGCCCACGGACGAGGTTGTCACTCGCTCCAACGCGGGTGAAGAGGCGATCGACGATACCGACCCTCGCAGCGGTTGCCGGGACGAAGCTGCCGATCTGCGCCATGAGGACGATGAGCCCGACCTGTCGCAGGATGGTCGATTTTCCGGCCATGTTGGGGCCCGTCAGGACGATCACGCGCGCCGACTCGATGAGCGACACGTCGTTAGGAATGAACTGCTCGCGCGGCATCATGCGCTCGACAACGGGATGGCGACCGCCGCGAATCTCGAGCGCGAAGTCCTCGGTGATCGCCGGTCGAGTGTAGCGCTCGCGCTGCGCCACCTGGGCGAACGAGGCGAGGACGTCGATCTCCGCGACGAGCCGCGCAACCCGTTGCAGTCGTGCGGCCCCGCGGCCCGCGGCCTCGCGAAGCCGCTCGAACAATTCGCGCTCGCGTGCTTCGATGCGCTCGGCCGCAGTCAGCACCCGCTCCTCGTATTCCTTGAGCGCGGGCGTCACGTACCGTTCGGCCCCAGTGAGGGTCTGACGTCGCTGGTAGTCTGCGGGAATGGAGGCTCGGTGCGCGTTGGTGATCTCGATGTAATAGCCGAAGACGCGGTTATAGCCGATCTTGAGCGACGGGATTCCTGTCCGCTGGCGCTCGGCGCTCTGCATGGCCGCGATCTGGTCTCGGCCACCATCGCGCAACGCCCGAAGCTCGTCGAGCGCGGTGTCCACTCCGACGGCGATCGCCGGTTCCTCGCCGATGGCGACGGGCGGGCGCTCCACCAGGACGCGACAAATGGGCTCCCCGAGATCGGCGCAATCATCCCAGTCGGTGAGGTAATCGGCAAAGGCCGTTTCACCGCTTGTGCCCGGCCCGCGGCCGACCCGACCGACGGCGTCCGCCACTTGGCGCAGGCGTGCGATCGAATCGCCGAGCGCTCGCAACTCGCGCGGGGTTGCCCGTTGGGCAGCGGCCTTCCCGGCCAGGCGTTCCAGATCGCGAACGCCATCCAACGCGGTGCGGAGTGCGGCGCGGCCAAGCGGATCGCCGACGAGCGCTGCAACGCGAGCGAGCCGCTGTTCGATCGCGGACCGGCCTGTGAGGGGCGCAAGTAGCCACTGACGGAGGAGCCGAGCTCCCATCGGCGTCAACGTGTCGTCGAGCACATCGATCAGCGTGCCGTCTCGGTCGCCACCGCGGAGCGACTCGACGAGCTCCAGGTTGCGACGCGTCATGTCGTCGAGTGGGACGATGCCTTCCGGTCGCTCGATGATTGGCGGCGCGAGGTGTGGAAGGCCAGCCGGTTGTAGCTCGTGGAGGTAGCGGAGAAGGGCGCCGGCCGCGCCGATCGCGGTTGCATCGGCCTCACCGACACCAAGCCCCTCGAGCGACGCAACGCCGAACTGCCGCGTGAGCCCGTCGGCTGCCATCCCGGCGTCGAACTCCCATCCCTCGCGCTCGGTCAGAAGCACCCCATCGGTCATCTCGGCCGGGAGCGCGGTGCCACGGGCGAGCAACAATTCCCGAGGCGCCAATCGCGCCAACACGGCGGTCGCATCTGCAGTGGCTACCGTGGTCAGTCTGAGCTCCCCAGTCGAGAGATCGCATCCCGCGATGCCCAGCTGTGGCTCCTGATCCGGTCGTGCCGGATGCGTCCTGTCTCGCGGGCGGAGAGGGGCCACGGCGATTGCGCAGAGAAAGTTGTTGCGCACCGGCTCCAGCAACTCATCGGCGAACGCCGCGCCCGGTGTCACCGTCTCAACGACTTCTCGTCGGACGACGCCCTTTGCCAGCCTCGGATCCTCGACCTGATCGCAGACCGCGACTCGAAACCCCTGCTGGATCAAGCGGCGGACGTACTCGCTCACGGCTTTGACCGGGACTCCGGCCAGCGGCACTGCTGCCGCCGCGCCATTGTTTCGTGCTGTCAGCGTCAGCCCCAGCGCACGCGCGCCGACCTCCGCGTCCTCGAAAAACATCTCGTAGAAGTCGCCCATGCGAAACAACAGGATCGCGTCCTGATGCCGGGCTTTGATCTCCCGGTACTGCTGCATGAGGGGCGTGACTGGCAACACGGCGGGCGGCAGGGGGCTAGGGTTGGGGGTGCAGGGGTTCGAAATGACGGAACACGGGCGGTGAGCCAGCAAATCTAGGGTCGCACAAGGGCGTCCGGAGAGGCCGGGTAGGGGCGACGCATGCGTCGCCCAGGGTGCGGCACCGCCCCGCAAACCCCGGTTACGAGGTACGGGGTGCGCGATCGGCCGTTGATGTGTTCGGGCCATCCTTCACTCGCAGGACCTGCGCTGCACGTCCCCAATACGCGTCGTCGAAGCCCAGAGCCTGCTTAATCAGCACGTCGCGCCGCAACTGGTTCCGCTCGGCCATGAGTGCACACGCCGCCCGCCATCCGTGTCGCCACGGACGCGGGTACGCGGGGACCGGCCAATCGCTGCCATGCACGAGCTTAGCTCTCACGACATCGTCGCCGAGGAGGGCGTCGTAAGCACCCCAGCGATTCGGCAGACTCAGCGCCGCTGTGTCGCCGTACAGTCGCTCGTGCTCGTGTGCGAGCTGCATGAACTGGGACAGATACGTTCCCTCGCCCGGGACTCTGCCGGTCCCGCAATGGGCGGCGATGACCGTTACTCCTCGTTCGAGCGCCGGGATGAGACGTGCTGGGGCAGCGACAGTGCGGTCGAGCTTTGGGAGCACATGCTCCCATCCAGTATGACTGAGCAGGGGTAGCCCGAAGTGCGCGAGTGCCTCGTACGCCGGCATGCACTGCGGGTCGGCGGGATCGAAGCGCTGAGTGATCGGCAGCCACTTGCATAACACCGCACCCGCTTTGACACAGCGTTCGATCTCCTGGGCGGCGTCCGACCGAAACGGGTGAATCGATGCGCCGAAAAGGATCTTGGTATGCTGTGCCGCGAGGCTCGCCACGTACTCATTCGCTATATGGAAATGCGTGGCCGCGTCATCGGCTCGTCCATCGCGGGTATAGACACGATCGAATGCCAGGACGACGGCCGCATCCAGCTCAGGTGCGCCCGCCAACGTGTCGAGGAGTGTCCGCTCCAGCGCCCGTTCGGTCGCCGCGTCATCGGCGTCCGCCGCGAGTCCCAGCTGCCGCCGCAGGATGCGAAACGCGATACTCGTGCGTGCCCGCTCGGAGATGCGACCGTGCCCAGGGAGCAACGCGGCGGTGTGAACGTGGCAGTCGAGGATCAAGGGGCAGGGGTCGGGGGTCGGGGGTCGGGGGTCGGGAGTCAGGGGACGACAACAACGTTACGTTCGCGGACCGGTAGGGGCGACGCATCGCGTCGCCCGCGAGGAGGGCGCCGCCCGTACCGACCTACGATCGCGGCGGGTAGGGGCGACGCCATGCGTCGCCCGCCGTTCGCCGGCCACCGCATACCACAACATCGGGCGCGGCCACGTCGGGGATGGCGCCCACACCGGGGACGGCACCCCGTCGACGCCGATGCATCCGGTACGGGGATGGAGGGCGACGCATGGCGTCGCCCCTACCCGCCGGGGGACGGTTCGCGACGGAACCGACCTACCCGTTGCCGTTCAAAGGGTGGATGCCGACCTTTGGCCCCACGATGGCAGCCCTCGCCCCAGCGCCTATGCAAGATCGCGAACGCGACGACCCACCGCGTGCGGCGTGGGCGGCGCTCATCGTGCTCACGCTCATCAACCTGTTCAACTACATTGATCGCTTCGTCGTACCGGCCGTTCAGGAGAGCATCAAGCACTCGCCGCTACAGCTATCCGATGTCCAGATCGGATTCCTGGCGACTGCGTTCCTCTGGGTCTACATGCTCACTGCACCAGTCTTTGGCTTTTACGGCAGCCGCTCGTGGCGGCTGCGTCTGGTTGCCGCAGGGATCGCGCTGTGGAGCCTGGCCACCGCTGCGGCGGGACTCGCGCAGAGCTACGGGTCCTTGGTGGGCGCGCGCGCAACGGTGGGAATTGGCGAGGCGGCGTACTCGGCGATCGCGCCAGCGGTGCTGGCAGATTACTTCCCCGCGCGGCTCCGCGGTCGGGTGTTTGGCATTTTCTACGCTGCCATCCCGATCGGTGCCGCGCTTGGTTTTCTGATCGGCGGATATGTCGACCATCGTGCAGGCTGGCGCGCCGCGTTCTTCGTTGTCGGACTCCCGGGTCTGGTGGTCGCGGCTCTGACGCTGATACTGCGGAACCCCGCTCCGGGGGCACACGACAGCCGCAAGATGACGGGCGGACCGCACGCTCCGGCGCAGGTCGACGTGCATGGGCTGGGATCGTATCTCTCCCTCACCCGCAACCGAGAGTACATCCTCACCGTACTCGGATATGCCGCATACACGTTCGCGTTCGGCGGCATCAGCATCTGGATGGTGACGTTCCTGATCCGGGTGCGCAGCCTTGACGCGGTCACCGCCAACAAGTGGCTGGGGCTGATCGTCGTCGTTACCGGATTTGTCGGGACTTTTCTCGGCGGCGTGATCGGAGACGCACTCGAGAGACGCATCCGGCATGGCTATCTCTGGCTCAGCGCGATCTCGATGCTCGTCGCGACACCTCTCGTGTACGTCGCGCTCACTGCGCCGTCACCGAGTGTCTATTGGGCCGCTCTGGCCATCGCAGATTTCCTGCTCTTCCTCTCGACGAGCCCGATCAATGCGGTGATCGTCGCAGACGTCGCACCGATGGCGCGAGCGGCGGCAATGGCCGCATCGATTCTCGCGATTCATGCATTGGGGGACGGCATCTCGCCGACCATCATCGGGTGGGTGTCAGATCGCGCGACGCTGGCACGCGCCGTCCTCATCATTCCGGTCGCAGTCCTGGTCTCAGCGGCGATCTGGACTTGGGCCGCAGTCCGAAATCCCGATGCTACTCCGTCATCTCGGCTGGCGTCACGAACCCTGTGATGCCTTTGCTCTTGAGTGAGCGTGCCGCCGAATCGGCCTGAGTCTCGCTGCTGAATCGACCGACGCGGACCCGGAACGGCGCGCCGCTGCCGTAGATCCGCGCTACGAAACCCCGCGCGCGCAGGTGCTCGACCAATGCCTGGGCTGCGCTCTGAGTCTGATAGGCGGCGACCTGTACCGTGAATCCCGGCGCTCGCACCCGTCGCGCTGGTGCGTTAGCGCCTGCGGGCGGTGTGCCGGCGGGCGGTGTGCCGGTCGGGCGGTGTGCCTGCGGGCGGTGTGCCGGCAGGCGCTGCGGCAGGCGGCGCTGCGTGGCTCGCCCCCTTTGCGGGCGGCGTTGCCCCCCGCGCCGATTTAGTCTTGGCGGAGTCCGCCCCGTGAGGAGGCGCACCGCCAGCCTTGCGCGTGCTGTCCGCCGACGCATTCGACGCAACGCCGCCACCCGCGGGTACACACCGCTTCGTGTTGTAATCGATCCGGTTACGGAGCTCGACGTCGGTCGAGGGCGCCGCGCCGCTCGCGGCAGCCAGTGCCACACACGCTCGTGTCGTATCCTGCAGGTCGAAGTATGCCAACCCTACCTGCAGCTGGGTTCGTGCGAATGCGATGCCTGTTTGGTTCGGCAGTTGCTCGCGCGAGAGTCGTGCAAGGTGCGCCGCCGCCTGCTGGCGGTCACCGCGGGCCAACTCGAGTTGTGCGAGCCGCAGGAGGGCATCAGCGGCTTGCGGCGATCCGGCATACTCGACGATGACGCGACGGTAATCGTTCTCTGCGCTGTCGGCATTGGTCGCCAGCGTGGCTCGCGTGTACAAAATCGATGGATACGCTAGTGAGGCCGGCGGCGTCGATGCCAGCAGAGAATCGACCAGCGTGCGGGCAGCCGTCGTCTGGCCCTCTGCCACGAGCGCACGCACGCGCTGGACCGCCGTATCCGCTGGAGCGCTGCTCGCGCCGCTAGTATCACGCACCTGTGCAGATTGCTCCGCGCCGGCAGCATCCGCGGAAGGGGTGGCCGGAGCAATAACGCGCTGCCCGGTGTCGCGAGACATGGTCGGCTTCGCAGTATCGCCTCGCGTTGCGCGTCCGGTGTCCGTCCCTTGGGCTTGGAGGGGTGATGTGAGCACCACGACACGGAGCGCGGCGACAAGCAGCACGGCCACCACCGTCTCAGACGCCCGGTTCCGCGCCGAGCGGCAGCAACGCCGCGCCGCGCGTGATTGTGCGCGCCCGTCGCTCGCCCGCGAGAGACTCACGCCGCAACTCCGCGGCGACGCGCCGATTCGCGCTGGTCGATGTCGACGCACATCGCGAGCACGAGCGCGGCGATGGCTTGTTCGTCGCTCGTCGCCCGCGTCTCCTTCAGCGCGGCATTTGTCATCGCCAACGCGTCGAGAGCGCGATCCAGCGCGTCGGGGGTCCAGTGATCGACGGCGCGCACCCACGCTGCCACCGCGTCACCCCAGGGGCGCATCGGGCTCGCACCGGTTTCCCTGAGCAACGCGAAAAACTCGGACGTCATCCGATTGTGAGAAATGCCCTGCTCGCGTCTCGCGCGACCCCACGCCAGCGCGAGCGTCTGCGTCGCCAGCGCCATGACGGTGCCGACGGCGCTCGATTTCGGTTGAGCCAGCACCGGCTCGACCAATGCGAGGGCCTGCTTCGCGTCGCGCTCGGCGACTCGGTCGAGCAGATCGCCCAATGTCTCTCCTCGGCGAATCCCCACGACAGCAGTCACAGCTGCCTCATCGATCTCGACTGGCTCCCCCTCACTCGGCTCACGCCTGGCGGTGGCCGCAGCGCCGCGCGCGAAGCTGGCGAGCTTATCCAGCTCGGAGGCGAGCGCGCCCAGGTCGGTCCCGACCGCTTCCTGCAGGAGCGCCGACGCCCCCGGCGTGATCGGCACGCCCAGCTCGTTCGCGCGGTGCGCGATCCACCTTGGCAGGCGATCGCCGGACAACAGCGGAAATTGCACGGCGACGGTGCGCTCGCTCAACGTTCGGTCGACTTTCTCGCCCCCGACTCCGACAAGCAGGAGCAGCAAATCCGCGGCCGGCCGCTCGAGATACCGCTCCAGCTCGCGTCGAGCGTCCTTCTTCAGGCCGTGCACGTCGCGAATCGCCACGGCCCGACGAGGTCCCGCCAACGGTGGCGTCTCCAGCAGAGCGACGATCGACTCCGCGTCGAGATTCTGCCCGCGCCGAACGTCGAGGTCAAATCCACGGCACTCTGGCGCCACCGCCGCCGCGAGCGCCGCTGACATGGCATCATCCTTCCGGAAATCATCGTCCCCATGGAGATAGTACACAGGCGCGAATGACCGAGCCGTCATGGCTTTCCGGAAGGCGTGCTCGCTGGCGGTCGGCATAGATGGAAAGTACAAGGGATCAGGGGGCGGGCGCTAACGCAATCGTTCGTCGCATTGGCTCCGCACTGCACACCCTGCACATCGTCCAGGGACTTGATGACTGCGATGCACGTCGGTCGCGCGCCGCGCGGCACGTACGCCTTCCGCGGCGGCGAGACATCGTCGCCTGAGGTCGCGGGTGAGTGTGACCCGAAACTCCGCCGATCGATAGCGAACGACGCCGTACCCTGCAAACTCGCGCCCATATGTAGACTCAGTCAGTAGCATGTAGGCCGCGAGCTGCAGGAGATCCGCCTCGAACAGCAGCGTAGAGTCACGCGTGGGCTTGACCTCCACTGGATAGATCCGGCCCCGTCCGCGCTCGCGCAGCAGGTAGTCCGGCCGACCTCGAAGTCCAAGGGTGCGCGCCTCGAGCACGACCGACGATTCCACGCCGACATCCGACGCTACAATGTGCGCGCCGATCCGTACGCCGGTCGCCGCGCCGATGCGACGCGCCCAGACGAGCAGCACGATGGCGAGCACCACCAAACCGCCGACGAGCATCACCACGAGTCGCAATGCCGTTTCGTCTACCGGCTCGCCGCCCACATCGCAGCCACTGCTGCGATCAGCAGTACGATTGCGAGTCGCACCAGCCACCGTTGGATTGACACTCGACGGCCATGCGACTTGTGCTCCAAATGTCCGATTTCCAGCCGGCCCATCCCCTCACCCGTTCGTGCGATCTGCTGCACCCGCTCGAGCAGATACGCGCGTGCGCAGTAGGTGTAGGTGGCGATGTCGCTGGGTGAGACCCAGTCGTTAGAGGCAGGCATGGTGAAAAGACAGACGTTCGACGTTGAACGTCTGTCTTTTTCCTATCTCTCCAAATTCGTCAACTTCATCGGAGAGCCCAATGCAGTCGGCGCATGCGCTGCCAGGGCGGCGGCAGCCCACACGGGCATGCCAGCCGACACGGAGGCCGCGAACGCCGGATCGGTGAGCGAGCTCCACGGATCCGGAGGATCGAGACGAGGCACACCTGAGTCACGAACCAGGACAGCCGCGCTCGCACCCGCACCGACGATTGTTCTGACACGCTCAGGACGCGAGCGGGCGCTCGCAGCAGCCACGACGACGGGCGATAAGGTCAGCATTGGGGCCACAGACACTGTCGACATCGGCGCCGACATATGGCCACCTACTCCCAGGACCGCGAAAACAGCGAAGCCCGCGGCGAGCAAGCCAGCTCCCGCGACCGCGAGGGTCCGAGCGCCGTGCCCGCCGTACCCCGCTGTCTGCGCACGAGCGCGCTGCTCCTTCCGCTCTGCACGCAAGCGTGCTTGAAGACGGCCAGCGAATTCGGGCGACGGTTCGATGCTGGGCATATTGCGGAACAGCAACAACGCTCGCCGAATCATCGCGTCATGGGCCGCGCACGCGACGCACTCCGCAATGTGTCGTTGCATCGTCACGAGCTCCTGGTCGACAACGAGCCCGTCTACGAATTCCGCGTGGTTCTCTCGAAAGGTCCTACAGTCCATGGCGTGCCCGGCGCACCTGAGGTAGTGACGCGGGAGAATACACGAGATGTTGGGGCTAGTTCCAGGGGGCCTGGCAAGGTTGGGCCAAAGGGCCGAACGGCGGGTTTGGGGTCTGGGGTCTCGGGGTCTGGGGAACAAACGCCAAGGGGCCGGTCACGGCGCATCCGCAACCAGCCCCCGCAGTTTGTTCCCCGACCCCAAACCGCAAACACGCAGTCGCGCTACTTCAACCCCGGCCCGATGATCTCGGCAAAAGAGGTCCGTCGCCCGATTCAGCCGGGATTTCACCGTCCCGAGGTTGCAGGCAGTGATCTCGGCGATTTCCTCATACGATTTGCCTTCCAGCTCACGCAGCACGAAGACCTGGCGGTGGTGGGCGGGAAGTCGCGCCACCGACGCCTCGACCAATTCGCGGAGGTGCCGCTTCCGATACAGATCGTCGGGGCGGGACCCATGGTCTTCGAACTGGAGTGGCCGCTCATCGTCATCCCAGGTCTTCTTGATCGCCTGGAATAGAACCAGTGGGTTCCGCGATCGATTCCGCAACTCGTTCTTGGCGAGATTGGAGGCGATCGTGTACGCCCAAGTCGAGAACTTCTTCGACCGGTCGAATCGGTGCAGGTGACGGTACACCCGGATAAACACTTCCTGCACCAGATCTTCCGCCCGCTCGCGGTCGCCAATTGTGCGATACACGAAGTTGAGCAACCGGACCTGATACCGTTCAACCAGCTCTTCGAACGCCCGCTCCTCGCCCCCCAGAAACGCCTCGACCACTGCGGCATCGTCCTGCTTCCGCAGCAACTCTCGTAGCTGATGGGCCTCCCCCGCGGACGTCGTAGTCCGAGAGGCAGGCTTCTCACCAAAGCGTTCGGTTGGCGGTACCTGGGAAGTCGCTCGCTTCAGCGCGACGTCAGCCATGTTCGCCTCGTATCCCTCTTCGAGTAATCAGGCCGCACGGACCCGTTGTCCGAGCACACGATCTCGCACGCCGCATGCCTTGGGAAACGTGGTGACATTGCGACGTACATGTGATTGTGCAGCCGTTACTTACACCTATTGACCGGCGCCGACAATATACCGAAGCTTCGGCGAGATGTCTACTTCCGGCTACACTCTTAATGTCCATCCTGAGACACCTGGCCACAGTAAGGGCGTCAAACCCGCCGCTAAACCCCAGTCGAATCACGAAGCAATACTGACGCGACTACCGCCAGCTACCCCTAGGTATGACACGGGGTGGTCCGGCAATGGTTGACCTCGAAAGAGCCGTGCACCGGCGCTGCAGCTGTCGGGCGCCCAGGACAGGAGCGAATCAGCCGGCGGTTTGTTGACAAAGGGTCCGGTGTGTTACGATCCGAAACACCAGCGCCTGATCCCTAACCCCTGTCTTTTTGGTAGTTTGTCGCGTGCCGAGCACGCGCGTTCGCTGGTTCGCTCAAAACGATTACGAGCAACTCGTCCTCCCCGACCTCCGGCGCATGGGGCTGGACATCGCGACCACCGGAACGGAGCCCGCGGCGGTCGCGCTGTCCATGAATCATGACCTGGCGGACGCCGCGTGGCGGTATGCGCGACGGAGCCGGGTCCCGCTGGTGACTTACGTGTGGGACCTGCCGCCGTTTCGGTTGGGCGAGGGGGAGGCGGATTACGTTGTGTCCGTGCGTGGCCACCTCCTGCGGCTACCCCGCTTGAGAGGGCGATACACTACGCGGAGAGGGTACTACAGCCGTCTTCGATATGCCGCGAGGCACGCTGAAGCCGTGTGGACGCCGAGCGCGGCGTCGGCCGCCGATGTGGTCCGCCGATTCGGCGTGGTAGCCGACCCGGTGCCATACTGCTTCAATTCCGAGTTGTTCAACCCCTCAATCCGGGACGAGCCCCGTGCGCGGGGTGGACCGAAGGCCCCGACCATTCTCTTGTCGGTGTCCCGGCTGACGCCGCCCAAAAACCATGAGTCGGTTTTACGGGGCGCTGCACGCATAGGGGCACGAGTCGAGCTCATCGGCCGCGGGCCTGCACAGGCTGAATTGGAGAAGCTGGCTGAGGGACTCGGCGTAGCCTGCGAGATACGCAGCGGTTTGTCTACGGCCGAGCTCGTCGCCGCGTACCGGCGCGCATCGGTCGTCGTGTGCCCGAGCCGATTTGAGGGCCTTGGCCTTACCGGTATCGAGGCGGCGATGTGCGGCGTGCCGGTCGTAGCCTCCGATATTCCTGCGCACCGCGAGTTTCTTGGCCCTGCTGCCCATTTCTTCCAGCTCGATGACGACGACAGCATGGCGACAGCGATTGGGCAGGCGCTAACCAGCGGTCCGCCGCCCGTTGAACACTTCGCCCCGCTAACCATCGAGGCGGCGGCGCAGCGGTTCTTCGAACGACTACAACGTCACCTGTGATCACGTCGGCGAGCGGTGACGCGGTGATGACTGTGCTCCACCTGGACACGGAGCGCGGGTGGCGAGGCGGGGAGCGTCAGGTGCTGTGGTTGGCACAGGCGCTGGACGCCACGCGCTATCGATCGGTGATCGGCGCGCGTCCTGGGGAGCCGTTGGCAACACGCGCCGGTGCATGCGGCATCCCCGTCGTTCCACTACGGCCCGTCGGCGAATTCGACCTGCTCGCGGCGTGGCGACTGCGATCATTGCTGCGGCGGGACAATGTTGCAGTCGTGCATGCACATACGGCGCACGCGGTCGCACTGGCCGCGCTGGCGACTGTCGGCACCGGAGTTGGCGTAGTCGTCACACGCCGGGTCGATTTCCCTCTTCGCGACACGGCTGCAAGCCGATGGAAGTACGCTCGGGCGGACGCACTGATCGCGATCTCGCGCGCCGTTGCGGACGTGATGGCGGCCGGTGGCATCGCGCGATCCCGGATCGCGGTGATCCCCAGTGGCCTCGATCTCACCCGTCGCGTGGACCGTGCCTCGGACGATGTCCTTGCCGCGATCGGAGTGCCGAAGGGGGCGCCGCTGGTCGTGCAAGTCGCGCAATTGGTGCCGCACAAAGATCCACTGACATTCGTGGGTGCGGTGGCCGCCGCGCGCGCGCATGTTCCCGACATCCAGGCGCTCATTGTCGGCGACGGCCCCCTGCGCGAAGCTGCGCGCGGAGCGATTGACCGGCTCGGACTCGCAGCCTCGACGCATTTGACAGGCTACCGCACCGATGCAGACGCCCTGCTCGCCGCCGCCGATGTCGTCGCCCTCAGCTCCCGCGAGGAGGGCCTTGGCACGGTCCTCCTGGACGCACTCGCGCTCGGGAAGCCGATCGCCGCAACCGCGGCCGGCGGCATCCCGGAGATCGTTACGGCGGATTGTGGGCGCCTCGCTCCAGTAGGCGATGCTCGAGCCCTCGGCAATGCGATCGCCTCACTGATGCTCGAGGTGCGAACCGATCCGAAGCGCCGAGCCGCCTACGCCGCGGCGACCCGGACCCGTGCGGACACCTTCAGCATCGCGCGCACCGCGGAGCGGACGGCGGAGGTGTATGAGAGGGTACTGAAGGGCAGAAGCTAAGACGTTCGACGTTCGACGTTCGACGTTCGACGTTCGACGTTCGACGACAAACCTCGGGGCCAGCACGTGCACCGCAGCTGGCCCCGAGGTTTCTTTCGAACGTCGAACGTCGAGCCCCTCATGGCCTCCATTCCTCTCCCGACAGCAGGTAGCCCGACCCGCTGATCGAACGTGTGGCAATCACGCACGCGGGCCTCGCCGGACGCACGGATCCGTTCGCGCTCCGCGTCGTGCGCGAGATAGTAGCGGGCTCTCGCGGCGCACTCCTGTGGGTTGTCGTACCACGCACAGTGCTGTCCGTCCTCCAACAGCTGATCCAGCCCCGGCGAGCGGCGGCCGAGGTAGAAGCCGCCGCCCAGGATCATCATCCAGATGCGATCTGACGTGTAGTACGTGGCCCCTTCGGCGCGTGCAGGATTGATCCCGAGTACGACGCCGCTCGAGGAGCACACGCGAGACAGGTCGCGACCGAATACCGGCCGGCCGCCCCATTCGAGACGGTCTCGATAGCCTTGCCACCCGCCGCCCCAGACGCGAATGCGCACCGTCGACCCGACGGCATCGGCAAGCGTGACGAGAAACTCGGCGCGCTCTGGCGCGAACCCCGTCCCACCGTGCCGAATGCCCGGTCCGGTCCCGATGAATGCGACGTCCGCACCGAAGCGCGCGTCCGGGCGGCACTGGCTTGATGTCGCGGTCCGCGGCCGAGGGGAGGAGCTTCGCGTTCAGCCCCATGGCACCCCATTGTCGCTCGAACCCGGTCACAAAGAAGGTGCCCACGTGGCGACCGACGCTGATCGTGTGCGAGATGTCTGGCAGATGTTCGTCGCGATACCATTGTGGATCCTGATACCAGAGCACGGTCGGCCGATCACGCACGAGGGCTGCTACGGTTTCCAGGGTGAGCCCCAGCGCCTTGCTGAAGAAGATGAAGTCGGGGCGGAAACGTCGCGTCGCCGCGAGCACCCACTTCTGAGTCAGTGCGAGTCCGATGTTGCGACGCAGCCTGCGGTCGTCGATCAGCAGTGTCGTGTGGCCGGCTCGCCGGAAGGCGCGCTCGACGCCGCGCTCGATACGCTCGGTCCGATGGCTGCCGAGAACGAGGACGCGCACGTGCGGTGTGTCAGCGCCCGGCGACGAATCCCGCAGCGAACAGCAGAGTCACGACCGTCTTGGCGTCGCGGATCTCTCCCTGCCGCACCAGGTCCAGCGCATGCGAGAGGGACATCGGTTCGATCGTCAGGAATTCGTCAGGCTCGGTCGCGGCCTGACCACGGGTGACGCCGGCGGCGATGAAAAGATGGATGAGCTCATCGGTGAATCCTGGCGTGGTGTAGAGCGTCATGAGCGGCGTGAACATCTCCGCCTCGCACCCGGTCTCCTCGCGCAACTCCCGCTTTGCGCAGGCCAAGGGCAGCTCTCCCGGCTCGAGTCGCCCCGCCGGTACTTCGTAGAGGTATCCCTCCGCGGCATATCGATACTGCTTGATGAGCAGCACCTGCGGATCGTCGCTGCGTGGGTCGCTCAGGAACGGGAGAACGGCACTCGCGCCGGGGTGGCGAATCATCTCGAGCTCGCCTACTGAGCCGTCCGGGAATCGGACCTGGTCGAGGTCGAGGTTGAAGATGCGGCCGGTGTAGATCCGCTGTGATCCGACGCGATTGCTCACCCGATGCGGTCTCCATGATCGTCGTAGACGGTCACGGCGCCGAATCCGATCTCTTCGAGCGGACCGCGCACGGCCGCCGGATCGCCCACGACCACGAGCTGCAACTGCTCCGGATGGATGTGGGCGCGGGCCGCCGCGAGCACGTCGGCCGCAGTCACCGCCCGCACGTTGGCGCGATAGCTATCGTAGTAGTCCGGGCTCAGATCGTACACGATGAGATTGGCGAGCGCGGCCGCGATCGCCGTCGTGGTCTCGTAACGGATCGGGAATATTCCGTCCAGGTAGCTCGTCGCCAACGACAGCTCGCTTGGCGTCACCGCCTCTGCGCGGATCCGATCGATCTCGGTCAGCACCTCACGCACGGCCGCCGCGGTCACATCGCGCCCAACCGCCGCGTCGACCGAAAATGGCCCGGCCCAGCGGCGCCACTCGTACCCGGAGTGCGCTCCGTAGGTGTAGCCGTGCGCCTCGCGCAGATTGAGATTGATGCGCGAGGAGAATAGGCCGCCCAGCAGGGCGTTCATCACGGTCACCGGAAAGAAGTCGGGCGATGTCCGCGGAAGTCCGACGTGCCCGAGCCGAAGCTCCGACTGCGGTGAACCCGTCTTGGTGACGATGTGGACCGCCCGCCCGGCCGGCGTCCGCTGGTCGGGCACCAACGTCCCCTGCTGCGCCAAGCCTCGCCAACTTCCGAATGTCGCCTCCACGAGGCGCTCGACCTCGCGCGCGCGGACATCGCCGACCACCAGGATCGTGACTGCAGCTGGGTGGTACCGTGCGCCGTAGAATGCGACCACAGCATCTCGCGACAGACTGCTGACCGACTTCTCCGTGCCTCCCTCGGGTAGCGCGTAGCGCGCGTCAGACGCGTAGACCACGCGGTCGAGCGTCTCATCGGCGAGCCCGCGCGGCTCCGCGCGGATCTGCAGGAGCTCCGCGAGGCGTTCACCCTTCAGGCGCGCGATCTCGTCTGCCGGAAAAGTGGGTGCCATCAACACGTCGCCCAGCAGCGGAACCGCGTCGGCGAGACGCGATGTCATCGACCGTCATCCGAACCGTCGCGACGTCCCAGTCTGCGCGAGACTCGATGCCGGCGCCAAGCCGTTCGGCGTAGTCAGCGAGCGCCGCGCCATCGCGTTTGCCCGCACCCTCGCTCAGAGCGCGCGCCGTGAGCAGCGCCAATCCCTCCTGACCAGGCGGGTCGGCGACCGCGCCCGCGTTAATCGTCGCGAGCAGCGTAGCGACCGGCAGCTTCTCGACCGGCGCAACGACCAGGCGCAACCCGTTGGACAGCGACCGTCGCTCGAACCTCGGGAACGCGTACGGGCGCGGGTCGCCCGGCGTGGGGCGGGGTCGCTCGAGCGTCGCCGCGCGCGCGGTCATATCACCCGCGTTGGACCCGTTCACGGACGCACGCGCCTCAGACACTTGCAGCGACGGTCGCCGTCAACTCGGCCGCCTCCGCTACGGAATCCTGCGGCACGTACACCAGGCTGACCCGGTTGTCCGGACCCAACCACTCGCGAGCAAAAGCCGAGACGCGCTCGCGCGTCACGGCGCGATACCGATCGACGTGTGTATTGATCAAGTCGGGGTCACCAAAGTAGGTGGCGAACTGTGACAACTTGTCAGCGCGCTCGGATGCGGACTGCAGCGAAACGGTGAAATCCGTCTCGATCAGGGCCAGTGCGCGCTCGACCTCACCAGCGGTGACGCCCTCGCGCTGGAGCCGATCGATCTCCATCCCAACCTCGGACTCCATCCGGTCGGGACTGACGCCTGGTCTCGCCGTGACGTCGACGATCAGCAGGTCACTGCCCTTCGCGAGGTCGAAGGTAAACGCGTTCGCTTCAGCGGCCACCTGGCGTTCCCGTACCAACGCGCGATGTAACCGACTGCCCCGTTTCACCCCCAACACAGCAGCGCACACTCCCGCCGTATACTCAGTTCGGTACCGAACGGAGGGATGCGAAACGCGAGGTACAGCCGCGGCAGTCGAACGTCATCGGCGACGACTTCACGACGAGACGCACCGAAGCGCGGCGGCAATTCCATGGGCGGCAGGGGCGGCCGTGGACCGCCCCGTGGAATAGGCCCGAAATAGTACTCGACCAGCCGGCGCGCCTCGGCCAAGTCGACGTCGCCGGCGATAGAGAGCACCGCGTTGTCCGGAGCGTAGTATGTCGAGAAGAACGCGACGACGTCGTCCAGGCTCGCGGCAGAGAGGTCCTCCATCGATCCGATCAGCGAGTGGTGAAATGGGTGATCCGATGGAAACGCCAGCGCCGGCAGCTTTTCCCACCAGGTGCCGTACGGCTGGTTGTCCACCGACCAGCGTCGTTCGTTCTTCACCACGTCGCGCTGCGTATCGAGCTTCTGCTGGGTCATAGCCGGTAATAGCTGCCCCATCCGGTCGGCCTCGAGCCACAGCGCGAGCGCAAGCTGATTGGACGGGACCGTCTCGAAGTAGTTCGTGCGGTCGAGCCACGTCGAGCCATTGAGAGTCCCACCGGCTCGCGCGATCAACTCGAAGTGTTCGTTGGCCTCGACGTGAGCAGATCCCTGAAACAGCATGTGCTCGAACAAGTGGGCGAAGCCAGTCCGCCCGGCCCGTTCATTTGCCGACCCGACGTGATACCACAGATTGACCGCGACGATCGGCGCTGTGTGGTCTTCCGAGACCGTGACGAAGAGGCCGTTGGCAAGGCGAAACGTCTCGACTGGGAGGTGCAAAGGGCCGGGAATGGAAGTAGGGGGTGAGGGAACGGCAACGGCCGGGTTTCGTGTTCCGGTTGGACAAACTCGGGGCCAAGATCGGAGCGCTGAAGCCAAGCTGCCGGGCTAGTTCAGGGGCGTACCGCAGCATCTGCGCCCCTGAAACTAACTGGGGTCCCCGCGCCGCGGTCCTCGGGCACGGCCGCCTCGCGCAGGCTCGACCCCCATTGGCTCACCCCGCCGTCTACGCCCCTTGACACCCTATCCCGGTAGGGGCATTCTCCAAAACTCGACGAGCTACCCGCGATCGTCGCGGGATTGCCCTCGCGGGGAGTGCGTCCGCGCCCCGCGAGGGCTGCTCGTCTGGATTGGCCGGTGGCCACGCCCGCGCCGGTCTCTGCGGTAGTCCCCCCACCCAAAGGACGGAGGCAGGATCCATGGCGGCGGATTTCTTTCTCGGCGAGTCGCTAGTCGGCGACGGCAATGAAGTTGCCCACATCGACCTCATCATCGGTGCCAAGAGCGGGCATGCGGGCGCGGCGTTCGCGAATGCGTTGACTAACAACAAAGATGGCTTCACGACGCTTCTCGCGGTCGTAACGCCCAACCTTCCGGCGAAGCCCGACACGATCCTGTACAACAAGGTGACCATCAAGGGGGCCAAACAGGCCGTGCAGATGTTTGGACCAGCCCAAGCGGCGGTCGCGCGCGCTGTCGTAGACTCGGTATCCAGTGGCGTCATCCCGCGGGATAAGGTCGAAGACTACTGCATTTGCGTCGGCGTGTTCATTCATTGGGACGCCAAGGACGACAAGAAAATCTTCGATTACAACTACCGGGCGACCAAGGAATCCATCGAGCGGGCCCTCAAGCGTCTGCCAACCGTGGACACGGTCATCCAGGGCGCCAAGACGGCTCACCATCCGTTCGCGGGCGGCGCGGACAAGTAAGCAGGGGCCAGTGGCAGCGGCGCTCGCCGAGGGCTAAGGGTTAAGCCAAGGGGCGGGTTTGGGGCGGGCGCTACGCGCCCGAGAGAGTAGCAGGGCAGAAGTGGAGAGTAGGCGGGCTTAGCGCCTATGCCGTCGTCTACTTCTACTTTCTGCAGGTCTACCTTCTCGGGCGCGAAGCGTCGCCCAGACCCCGAACCCGCCGCTGTTTCCCCGACCTTGCCCGGTCCGAAGCTTGCTCCCCAGCATGAAAAAACTCCTCCTTCAGCTCGACTCGTCCCGGCACGCAAGTGTCTTCGACCAAGTCGTCGCGTACGA